>NZ_JAUFRX010000002.1:0-1374122 GCF_030755135.1 Mycobacterium sp. TY815
GTGTCGTGCAGCGACTCCAGCAGGTAGGCGGCGGTATTGGCCAACCGCGCGTCCGCTTGGGTGTCCGGTCGCCGGGTCCACGCCAGGTAGTCAAGGAAGACCGGCCTGGTCACCGCGGACGGTTCCGGTGATTCGTCGTCGCGGGTGAGGAACCGGGCGAGCTGGCGGGTGGCGCGCACCCACTGGGTCAGCGTGCCCCAGGCCAGGGTGGCGGTGGTGAGCTGCCGGCGTGCGAGTTCTTTGACCGCGTCACGCAGCCACGGCACGGTCACCGTCGACCAGTCCACGGCGGTGTGTGTCGATCCGGATTGGGTGGCGTCGAGAACGAATTCGAATCCGTCTCGCCAGTGCCAGTGGTCGTCGGCCCACGGGTCCGGGTTGGTGGCGCCGTCGAGGAGTCGGAAGAAGCGCCGAATGTAGGGTGCGCACAGGGAGTCGAACGAGCTCGCGTGCGGCCAATGCTGCCGGCACAGCAGAAGCCACTCGCCGGCGGGTCGCTCGGTGAGGGAGTCGGTGATCCGGCCGTCGGCGGTGTCGATGAGCACCATCAAGAAGCGGCGGAGGCTGGTGTTGGGGGTCCAGTCGCCGCGGCGCACCTTGGTGGCGACGACGAACCGGATCTCATCGGCCGCGATCTGCGGTAGCCGCCGGAAGTCGACGATCTGGGCCGAGAGGTGGCCGCGCGGGGCGCCGACGGGTTGGGCTTCGAAGGTTGCCCATGCGGTGAAGTCGGCGGGCTGGCCGGCGCGGAACCATTGGAAGTAGTGCGCGTAGCACAATCCGCGCCGCTCGGCGCCTGCGGAGTGGGGGCCGCCCAGCCAGTACCGCTCGCTGTTGCATGCGTCGACGGCGCAGGGGTCCGCCGCCTGGCGGCGGCGGTCTCCGGCCGGTTCGACCACCTGCCACGTCGGCTGACACCACGGCCCGTCGGGTACCCGTAGCGGCGAACGGCGGCCTCTGCGCGTGGAGTCAGGGTGGGAATCAATGTTTCTCATGGCCTGCCTCGCGCTGCGGTGGCGCCCACACCAGCTGCTCGGTGCGGCGCAATCGGTCTGCCAGATCGTCGCTGGCGAGGTGGATGTAGACGTCGGCGCTGGCGGCGTGCGACTGGCCAAGCCGGGCAGCGATCTCAGCCGACGTCCATCCGGCCTTGGCCAGCGCAGTTGCGTGGGTATGGCGCAGCATGTGTGGGTGCAGCCCGTCAAGGCCCGCTACGGAGCCGATGTGCTCGATGATCTGGTAGGCGTTCGAGTACGACAGCGGCCCGCCGACCGGGGGCCGGGACAGGTTGACGAACACGTAATCGCTGTCCAGGTCGGAGATCTCACTGAGGAGGTAAGCGGCGTACAGGTCGAAGAACCGGCGGGGCGCGGCCACCGCGAATTGCGCTCGCTGCTTTGACAGCGCCCCGTTGGCGTTGTCCTCCCGGCGGCACACCTGCACTCGCTTGCGCATCGGGTCCAGGTCGGCGTGCCGTAGGCCTAACGCCTGCCCGACCCGCAGGCCCAGGTCATAGAGCGCGGAGAGCAGCAGCCGGTCGCGGTGGGTCGACGCCGCCGCCAGCAACGTCGCGAAGTCGGCCTCGAAGTCGATCAGCTGCACGGTCTCTGCCGGCTGCTTGCCCGGCCGGGTCAACCGGGAGACCGCGCTGGGGTGGCGTTGCTCGATGTGGGCCAGGAAGCTGTGTGCCCGGCGCGGGAGCCGCGACGGGTTGCGGGTCAACACCAGATCCTGCGGTCCGCGGCCTTCGACGCGGTGGAACTCGTAGAACTCGCGCACGGCCGCGCTCACCGCTTTGACCGTTCCCGGCGCCCGGCTACCGGACCGGGTCGGCAGCGGGGGCAAACCGGCCGACAGCGCCCCCACGAAATCACACAGTGCGTCGAATACTACGGCGTCCCAGTCGATTCCGCGTGCGCCCAGCCACCGGTAGAACAAGCTCAGGTGGCGCGCATACGAGCGGACGGTGTTCTGCGACCGGCCGATCGCACGCAGCCAGTGCAGGAACTGCTCGACCTCCCCGACCGGTAGGCCTGAAGCGTCTACGACCGTCCACGACGCCCGTCCGTGGATGGTCACCGGTGCCGCCTTCACTCGGCATCCCGGGTTTCCTCGGGGCGCCGGGGCCGCACCTGGATGTCGGGCCGCAGGTCTTCCTGCGGTTGGCGGGCCGGCATCGGCGCGGCTGCGGCGGTGTCGGCAGGAAGTGCCCCGGGCAGCCACTTCATGTCGCGCTTGCGCCACGTCGCGTATTGGGCCTGCACCTTGGCCATCGGAACCTCGAAGCGGTCCCAGTCGACGCCCGGCGCGCTGACCCAGATCCGGCGGATATGGGTGTCGGTGACGATGTCGTAGTCCCAGGTCAGCTCGCAATGGGTGGGATCGCCGATCAGGCCCAGGGTCGCCGAATCCTGGGTGAAGAACGCGGTCCGCCGCGGGGTGGTCGGTTCCATCTCGTTGTGGTGGATCATCATGTGCGTCTTGCCGCGGCTGTTGATCTCGGGCCAGCGGTAGGGCTTGACGACCGTGTGTCCGGGTGGATGCATGCCGCGGGTGCTCAGCCACACATCGGTGCCCGCCGCGACGGCGGCCGCAACATATGTGCCGCGCCCGAGCCCTTGCATCACGGTTCGCAGATGTGCGGAGTGCCGGGCCGACAAGGCGTTCCAGTCATCGACGGCGGCCAGCAGCATCGCCCCCACCCCGACCGCCACCTGGTTGAGCAGCCGTCGGGCCTCCTTGCGGGAGACCGGACGGTCGGGTGTGTTGGGTTGATCCATCGGAGCTGTCACGACCCCGCCTTTCAGCCGAAAACCTTGCATAGAATCGTGCGGACCGGGGTAAAGTTTGAGGCCGGAAGACACGCCGATCGCATACGGAGCAGCCGGTCTGCAGGCGTCACGGGCTGGAGTTGCGCTATCGTCACACCAGCCACACACGCCCCACGTCCGTTAGTGGGCGTGAACTGGGAAAACGCAGATCAAACGGTGTTTCTGCGCGAATTCGCGGCGGCGGCGGGCTAGTGTCGAAAGACAGCACCGAGACGGTTGGGGAGGCGATCTGTGACGGCACCGGACCCGTACGACGACGCGGCGAACAGCGTGATGGTGCAGTTGACCCGGTTGTCGCGTGGGTGGTCGAAAAAGCGCCTGGCCGACGAGGCCGGGGTGTCGGCCTCGCACGTCAGCAGGGTCGAGGCGGGGCTGCTGCCCCTGGCAGGGAAGGCCTTGCTCGACTACGCGCAGGCCATGGAATGCCGCCCGGAAGCGCTGTGCGTGCCCTTCACCCGGTCCCCGGCCCAGGGCAGCCACTTCCGGGCCAACCTGAGTGCGGCCGAGTGGAAGCGTGACCGCGTGTGGGCGCGCGCGAATCTTGTCGCGATGCGGATCGGCCGCCTGGTGTCCCGCGCCGACATCAACCCCAAGCTTGCGCTTCCCGATCTCGACCCGGCCGACTACGCCTCCGAGCTCGGAGAGATCACCGTCGCCCAGGTTCTGCGCCGCCTGTGGCGCGTCGCCGGCCCGATCCGCTCGATGACCGAATTGCTCGAAGCCGCAGGGGTGTTCGTTGTGGTCGATGGTTTCCTCGACGACGAGATCGACGCGGTGACCCTGCGAGCAAGCGAGTATCACCCGCACCTGGTGTACGTCAACGCGGCCCGGCCGCCCGACCGCATGCGGATGACGCTGGCCCACGAACTCGGCCACCTGGTCATGGATGCGATGACGCTGGTCAGCCCCGCCGAGGCCGAGCGGCGGGCCAACAGTTTCGCCGCCGAGTTCCTCGCCCCCATCGCCGACATCGGCTTTGACTTGGACCGCGTGTCAGTGCGGGCCGTGCATGAACTCGATGAGCTGCGCCTCACCTGGGGTGTGAGCGCGTCGTCGCTGGTCGTGCGGGCCCGCGAGCGAGGTGTGCTCTCCGACTACCAGTACCGCTCGATGTTCCGGCTGCTCAACGAGACCGGCCGCATGTATGGCCCCCGCCCCGGCGTGGCCGAGGAGATGCCCCGTCTCGTCGGCGACGTACTCGGCCAACTCGCGGCCGGCGGCTACACCGCCAGTGAACTCGACGACATTACGCTGCTCACCGGCGCGCAACGCGGCGCGCTCTTCGGCGTAAGCGACAGGCCCGGCGCCCGGCACCTCACGATGGTCTAAACACCGGGCGCGATCGTGGGCTGGAATCGCACCCCGGTCCGCGACGAGCAGTGGAAAGCGCCGGTCCACTGGACCAAGCAGGGGCAAGCCCTTGAGCAGGACCACGCCGCAGGCGGCCGCCGATGCCGTGTGGTGAACGACAGTGGTGGTGCGCTCGGACGGGTCGTCCTGCGGCGCAGATACCTGCGTATCTACGCCGAACTGCGGTGGCAGACCAACAACAAAGAATGCAGCACGTACCTCTGCCAGGTATCAGGCAAGAGCCGAAGCGCAAACCTGGCGGCCGCCTGGCGGCGAGCGCACAGTCTCGGCCTGACCGCTGCCGGCCGTGACGCAAAGGCGTGATAAGTCATCGGCAAACACCACACCTTGCTGACCTCCTCGCCTGGCTGGTTACGCGATGGATGATGCCGGTGGTCAACGCGATATCGCGGAGGCGGCTACTTCGGCCACCGGATCATGGTCCCGGCCTGGCTGTGCCAGTGGTTTGGTGCGCCCGGCCCGGACACCGTTGGCGATGACGACGATTTCGGCGAGTTCGTGCACCGCGACGACCGCGGCCAGGCCGAGCACACCGGTGAGGGCGAGCGGGATGAGCACTGCGATCAATCCCAGTGAGAGGCCGACGTTTTGGAGCATGATGCGCCGGGCTCGCCGCGCGTGGGCCAGGGCCTGGGTGAGGTGGCGCAGGTCTTCACCCATGAGGGCGACGTCGGCGGTTTCGATGGCCACGTCGGTGCCCATCGCACCCATCGCGATCCCCAAATCGGCGGTGGCCAGAGCGGGGGCGTCATTGACGCCATCACCGACCATGGCCGTCGAGGAGCGTTGGCGCAGTTGACCGATCAGCGCCGCCTTGTCTTCGGGCCGCAGATCGGCATGCACCGTATCGATCCC
Source organism: Mycobacterium sp. TY815 (assembly GCF_030755135.1). NCBI lineage: Bacteria > Bacillati > Actinomycetota > Actinomycetes > Mycobacteriales > Mycobacteriaceae > Mycobacterium > Mycobacterium sp. TY815. Next base: position 5,058 of record NZ_JAUFRX010000002.1, read on the forward strand.
CACCTGGCGGGCCAGGGCTTGGGCGGTCGCTTGGTTGTCGCCGGTGAGCATGGCGACCTGATAGCCGCCGCGGCGCAGGTGTTCGACGACCTGGGCGGCTTCGGGCCGCAGTTCGTCGCGCACCGCGACCGCCCCAATGACCTGACCGTTGTCTTCGACCAGCACGGCGGTGGCGCCGGCGGCCTGCATGGCCGCGACGTGTTCGGACAAGGGTCCGGGGTCGAGCCAGCCGGGGCGCCCGAGCCGTAGCCGGTGGCCGTCACGGTGGCCGAGCAGTCCGGCCCCGGTCACCGCCTCCACATCCTCAGCTGGTTGGACCGGCCCCTCGGTGGCGGCGAGAATCGCTGCAGCCAGCGGGTGTTCGCTGCGGGCCTCCAACGCCGCCGCCACATCTAACACGTGGTCGCGGCTGTTGCCGTTGGTGGTGGCGACGTCGATGACGGTGGGCTGGTTGGCGGTCAGGGTGCCGGTCTTGTCTAGCGCGACGGTGCGCACCGCGCCGAGGGCTTCCAGCGCGGCGCCGCCTTTGACGAGGACGCCGAGCTTGGAGGCGGCGCCGATCGCGGCGACGACGGTGACCGGCACCGAGATGGCCAGCGCGCACGGGGAGGCGGCCACCAGCACGACCAGGGCACGTTCAATCCACACCAGCGGATCACCCAACACGGAACCGATGGCGGCGATCAGCGCGGCCGCGACCATGATCGCCGGAACAAGCGGTTTGGCGATGCGGTCGGCCAGGCGCTGGCTGGCGCCCTTGCGGGACTGCTCAGCCTCCACGATCGCCACGATGCGGGCCAACGAGTTATCAGCAGCGCTGGAGGTGACCTCGACTTCGAGCACCCCGGTGCCGTTGATCGATCCGGCGAACACATCACTGCCGGGTCCGGCCTCCACCGGAACGGATTCGCCGGTGATGGCCGAGACATCCAGTGCGGTGCGCCCCGAGGTGATGGTGCCGTCGGTCGCGACCCGTTCGCCGGGCTTGACCAGCATCCGGTCACCGACCCGCAACTCCGCTGGCGGGATGGTGATTTCGGCGCCGTCGCGCAGGACGGTGGCCTCGTCGGGCACCAGCGCCAACAACGCGCGCAGTCCCCGGCGGGTCCGGGCCAGTGAGTATTCTTCGAGGCCCTCGCTGATGGAGAACAGGAACGCCAGCATGGCGGCTTCGCCGACCTCGCCGAGGATCACCGCGCCGATGGCAGCGATCGTCATCAGCGTGCCGACCCCGATCTTGCCTTGCGCTAACCGGCGCAGCGTCGAGGGTACGAACGTGTAGGCCCCGATCGCCAACGCCAGCGCATACAGGCCGATTTCGACCACATGGGGGCCGCCGGACCAGCCGACCGCATAGCCGGCCAGCAGCACCACCCCCGCGGCTGCGGCCGCGCGTAGTTCGGTGATCTCCCAGAGCCGTTCGGGTTCCTGCTCGCCTTCGTTGCGGTCGTCGCTGCCGCAGCCGCACGCCTCGCTCATCGCGCTACCTTCCGTTCAGTCGGGTGGCCGTAGTTGGGGCACAAGGCGACGGCGTTGCCGGTCGCCTCCAACACCGCCTCGGCCTCGCGAAACATGTCCAGCAGTTCCGGCCGGGCCAGCCGATACACCGAGGCGCGGCCCTGGGGCCGGAAATCCACCAGCCCACAGTCGCGCAGGCACGCCAGATGCGACGACACCGTCGATTGCGCCAATCCCAACTCACCGGTCAGATCCACCACCCGAGCCTCACCACCAGCTAGGCGGCGGGCGATCGCCAACCGGGTGGGATCGGACAGACTGTGAAACAACGCCACCGCCCCCGCCAACTCGTCGCGCGATGCACTCGGCGGCGCAGCACCCATACTTTTCATCGACATATCGCGATGATAGCCTACAACATAGATTGATCGGAATTAGTCGATGACAGCGCTTGCGATTGATGAAGGCTGAGGTGGCGCGGTGAAGCTCAACACCATCGAACGGGCAGCGATGAACAACCCGATTCGGGCTGCCCATCAACACCATCGGGAAGCCGCATGGTTTCGCCGCCTCGCCGGTGGCGACCTCACCGGCCAGGACGTACTCGAGACCGGCTGCGGACGAGGTGTCGGCTCCGAAGTCATCCTCGACCGGCTCCAGGCCCGCCACGTCACCGCATTCGACCTCGACGACACCATGGTCGAGCTCGCCCGCAAACGCCTCCATCACAGGCCCGTATCCCTGTCAGTCGGCGATGTCTGCGACATCCATCAGCCGACCGCCAGCCACGACACCGTCGTTGACTTCGGCATCATCCACCACGTCCCGCACTGGCAGCTGGCCGTCGCCGAGATCGCCCGAGTGTTGCGCCCCGGTGGGCTGCTGTTGTTCGAGGAAGTTCCACGCCGCATGCTCGACACCTGGGCGTTCCGCACATTCACCGTGCACCCACGCGAAAACCGCTTCGAGTCAGACGAATTCGCCGCTGAACTGGCCCGCCACGGCCTGCACGGCACCGCCCGCATCGAACACCACCTTCGCGGGCTCCTCTTCATCGGGGCCGCCCGAAAGATCTGACCTGCCACCCCCGCGACCACGAAAGCCGACCACGATGTCCGCGATGTACGCCATCATCGCCTTGCTCCTCGTCGCGGCTTTCTGGCTGCTCGACGGCTACGTGCGAGCCCGTATTCAACGCCATCGCACCGGCGACAGCGGCATCCGCATCCCTCGCACACCCAAACAGTGGTGGGCCCGAGGAACCCTGGCCTCCGGCATGCTGCTGCCCGGCATCGCCGCCCCCATCGCCGAACTGCTGGGCCTGCAGCCAGTGCCACTGTTGGACCACGGGCCCAGCCGCGTCGCCGGCATCATGCTCGCCGCACTGGGCGTGTTCGCCGCGTTCGGCGCCCAACGCGCAATGGGATCTTCGTGGCGCACCACTGTCGACCCCACCGAACGCCCGCCACTGGTCACCACCGGCATTTTCGCGATCGTGCGCAACCCCATCTACACGTCGATCAACGTCATGGTTATCGGACTAACCTTTGCGGTTCCCAACGGTATTGCACTCGCCGGCGTCGTGATGATCATCATCGGTAGTCAACTGCAGGTCCGCCTGATCGAAGAGCCCTACCTCACCGCCACCCACGGCCAGGCCTACCGCGACTACTGTGAGGCTGTCGACCGGTTCCTGCCCGGCATCGGGCGGATCAGACGGGCGTAGTGTCACCGCCGGCCGTACCGACCAAAGGTGGAGCCACGGGGAATCGAACCCCGATTTGAGCCTTGCAAAGGCCCCGTTCTACCGTTGAACTATGGCCCCGTCATGGATATGACCGTGGCGGTATCACCGCTGGTCACACCCACTTTCATCTACCTCTCCTAGAGATAAGAATCGAACTGGTGGTGCGGGTGCGTCCCACCAAGGTCGTGGCGGGTTTCGACATCAGCAACTAACCGTCGGCGGGCTCGGCAGCCTCCGCCTGCTCGGAGGCCGGCTCCGGGGCATCGGCGGCTTCCGCCTGCTCGGAGGCCGGCTCCGGGGCATCGGCGGCTTCCACCTGTGCGGGGGCCGGCGCCGGGTCTGACCCGGCCATGATCTCCGGTAGCTGCTCGGCCAGGTACTCGGCGAGCGACCTGATCGTCGGGTAGTCGAAGACCGCGGTAGCGCTGATCGTCAGCTTGCCTCCGAACTGCCCGAGCAACCGGTTGCGGAGCTCGACCGCCATCAGCGAGTCGGTGCCCAGGTCCAGGAACAGGCTGGTGGCCGCGGGTGGCTGGGCCAGCCGAAGGAAGCTCTGCACCTCCTGCTGCAGGTACTCGGTCAGGAAGTCGGCCCGCTGCGATTCCGGTATCTCCTGCAACTGGCGCAGCAGCTCGCTGTCGCCCTGGGTGGCCGCGACTGCACTGGGCAGCACGTAGTCGAGTATCGGCGGACGGGACCCGCCGAGCACCTTTGCCGTGCGCTGCCAGTTGGCCTTGATCACGGTCGCCTGCCCGGTCCCCTCGGCGAAGAGCTCGCCGAGGGCACTCAGCGCGGCCGTGGGGTCCAGCGGAATCAGGCCCTGCGCGCCGAGATTGACGCGCGCGGCGTGCGATGCGGCCATGCCGCCCTTCGCCCACGGCCCCCAGTTGACGCTGGTCGCGGTCAGGCCCTGCGCATTGCGGTCGGCGGCAAGGCCGTCCAGCAGCGCGTTGGACGCCGCATAGTTGGCCTGCCCCGGAGAACCGAGAACGCTGGAGATCGACGAGTACATGATGAAGAAGTCCAGGTCGTCGTTCATGGTCAACCGGTGCAGGTGCCACGCGGCAAAAGCCTTGGGCGCCAACGTAGTCCGGATTCGCTCATGACTCTGCTGAGGCAGCAGGGCGTCATCGAGCAGACCCGCCAGATGTGCCACGCCGGCCAGCGGCGGCAATTCGGCGCGGATCCGCTCCAGCAGTTCCGCGACCTGTGACTCGTCACCGACGTCGGCACCGAAGATGTGGATCCGGCACCGGTAGCGCTCGGTGATGGCGTCGATCGCCTGCTGCGCCTCCGTGTCGGGCAGATGCCGGCTGGTCAGCACGATGTCGCCGGCTCCCAGCTGAGCGAGATAGGAGGCGGTGTGCAGACCCAGCGCACCCAGACCGCCGGTGACCAGGTAGGTCCGATCACCGCGTGGGGCAAGCGGACTGGGCATCTGCAGCACGATCTTGCCGATGTGCCGCGCCTGCTGCATGCGACGGAACGCCGTCTTGGCTTCGGTCAGCGGATAGATCTCGGCGTGCAGCGGTTCCCACTCCCCGCTGCCCAGCCCGTCGGACACCTCGCACAGCAGCCGGTGGATGTGCTCCGGGTCCGCCATGATGGTCCCGTCCAGCGCCACGATCTCGTAGTCGATGTCAGGTCGCACCGCCGCCATCTGCTCGGGTGTCCAGATGTCGCGCTTGGCGATCTCGGCGAACCGGCCGTTCTGGGCCGTTGCCCGCACGGTCGCCTCGAGGAACCCCTCATTGGTCAGGCTGTTGAGCACGACGTCAACGCCGGCGCCGTCCGTGTCGGCCAGAATCTGGTCCGCGAATTCCGTTGTCCGCGAGTCGTACACGTGCTCGACACCAAGCTCGCGCAGCATCGCGCGCTTATAGGTGCTGGCGGTGGCGAACACCGTCGCACCGCACTGGCGCGCCATCTGCACCGCGGCCAGGCCGACGCCGCCGCTGGCGGCGTGCACCAGCACCCGGTCCCCGGGGCGCAGCTTGGCCCAGTCGAAGGCCAGGCGGGCTGTCAGCGCCGCCGCCGGTATGCTCGCCGCGGCGATCGCACCCAGGCCCTTGGGCACCGGGGCCACCAGCTGCGCCGGCACGTTGACCCGGCTGGCGAACGCGCCCTGCATGAAGCCGAAGACGCGCTGGCCGACCTCGACTCCGGTGACGCCCTCACCCAATTCGGTGACGATGCCGGAGAAGTCGCCGCCGATCGGCCCCGGATCGCCGGGATAGAGACCCAGCACGTTGAGCACGTCCCGGAAGTTCAGACCGGCCGCCTCCACCCGGACCTGCACCTGGCCGGCAGCCGGAGTGGTGACCTCCACCTCGGCCAGGCGGAGGTTGTCGATGGCACCGCGTTCGGTCGGCGCCAGGACGTAGTCGGTCCCGCGTGGCACCGAGAGATGCCCGCCGCGCGCCCACGGCAGCAACCGCGATACCAGGAATTTCCCTTGCCGCAGAGCGAGTTCGGGTTCGCTGGCGGGTGCGGCCAGCAGTCTGGCGAGCCACCGTACGGCGTCCTCGGACCCGTCGTGGTCAACCAGCCGGCAGCGCAACTGCGGCTGCTCGGCGATGACGGTGCGCCCCAGCCCCCACAACGCCGCCTGCACCGGGTCGACCGGCTCGCCGGGTTCGGTTGCCACCGCCCGCTCGGTGACGACCCACAGTCCGCCAGGCAGTTTCAGGTCCTGCTGGCCCAGCGCCGTGCGCACCAGAGTCAGCAGCCGGTCGAGTTCACCTTCCAGCCGTCCGGCGAACTCCGCACTGGACTCCTCGGCACGCGGTCGCCGGCCACTGCGCCAGACGATGCCGGAGACCGGCGCACCACGCTCCTGGGCCTGCGCGAACAGCTGCAGCCAGTGCTCCGCGTCGACAGTGCCGTCGGCGCGCACGCTGTCCGGTATGACGGCCGCAAGCTCGTCGAATCCGGCGATCAACCAGGTGTCGGCATTCTCGGCCGCTCCGCCCTCGGCATCCGACGCCGGCGGCGGCACCTCGTTCCAGCCGAGGGTGTAGAGCAGACGGGTGGCGTCGCCGCCGAGCCCGCGCAGCAACGCCTCGCGCGGTGCACGCTTCACGGTGAATTCGCGAATGCCGCCCAGCAGGCGCCCATCCCGGTCCACGAAATCGAGGTCGAAGACCTGCGTCTCGCTGTCCAGACCGCCTGCCTGCCAGCGTGCGCGGCAGTAGAACCGCCGTGGCATCCGCTCGCTCAGCATCACCCGGCCGTACCGCAGCGGCAGGAACAGGTCCGCGACGCCGTGCTCGGCGGCCAGCAGCGCCGGGAACGCGGGGAAGGCGACCCCGGTGCACAGGTCCAGCAGCACCGGGTGAATCGGCTCGCTGCCGAGTTGCTCGGCCAGTTCCTCGCCGATGGCGACATCGCCGATGGCCTCGCCGTCGCCGACCCACAGCGCCTTGAGAGATGTGGACCACGTTGGGCCCCAAGCCAACTCCATGTCGGCGAAGGTGTCGAACAATTGCTGGGTCTGGGTGCGGCTCAACCGCTCGGTCGCCGCCTCGATGGAATCCGCCGCCTCGGTTGCCGGCTCGTCCTCGACACCGCTCAGGACGGTGCCGTCGGCGTTCAGCGCCCACTCCGACTCGCGGACGCCATAGGGGCGACTGTGTACCCGGAACGTCCAGCCGCCGCCGTCCTCGAGCGGGTGCAGGGTCAGCTGAACCTCACGAGAGCTCTTGTCGGGCAGGATGATCGGCTCATAGAAGAAGACGTCCCGCACGTGCGCCGGAGTGCCGACGGCGGCCAGGGCCATCGCCGCGTAGGTCGCGCCGGGCACCACCACCGTGCCGTAGATGACGTGATCGGACAGCCAGGGTTGCGTCTTGACCGAGAGCCGACTGGTGTAGACGGCGTCGCCGGACGCGAGATCCTTTGCACTGCCCAGAATTCCCGACACCACCGCGCCGTCGCCAGGGGTGACGCCGGAACTCTTGGGCCAGAAGTGGCGGCGCTGGAAGGGATAGGTGGGCAACTCGAGCCGGTGCCCCGGCCGCCGGTAACGGGCGGCGAAGTCCGGCCGATGCCCGGCGACGTACGCAGACGCCAGGGCTTCGGAGATCTGCCGGCGGGCATCGGCGCCCTTGCGCAGCGAGACGATGGCGCGCGGCGGCGCCGCATGTTCCGGCCAGACCTGCACCGCGGCCGCGGTGAGAACCGGTTGCGGGCCGATCTCCATCAGCACCGTGCATCCCAGTGCCGCCACCGTGCGCACGCTGTCGGCGAACTGTACGGGCTGACGCGAGTGGCGGCGCCAATACTGGCCGTTGAGCGGGGTTTCCGCGGTGAGGACCGTGCCGGTGCGGTTGCAGACCAGCGGCAGCGTCGGCACAGTGAACTCCAGCCCCGCCGCGTACGCCTCGAACTCGTCGAGCACCGGGTCCAGCAACGCCGAATGGAAGGCGTGGCTGGTGTCCAGCCAGGTGCACCGAATGCCTTCTTCGTTGAACGTGGCGACGAGCTGTTCGAGATCCGCACCGGGACCTGACAACACGGTGTTGGGGCCGTTGTACGCGGCGACCGACACCTGCGCGGACCCGCTGGCGACCTCCTCCACGTGGCGCGCGTCGGCGAAGATCGCCACCATCCGCCCGCCCTCGGGCAGGCTGCCGAACAGCCGGCCCCGTTCGGCCATCAGCCGCGCCCCGTCCTCGAGGCTGAACACTCCGGCCACACACGCCGCCGCATACTGGCCCACGCTGTGCCCGAGGACCACGTCGGGCTCGATGCCCCAGGACTGCCACAGCCGAGCCAGGCCCATCTCGATCGCGAACAGGGCCGGCTGGGCAAAGGAGGTGTGCCGCAACGTTTCCGCAATTTGGCGATCGCTGGCGAACAACACCTCCAGCAAGGGGCGCGGCAGCATGCCGTCGATCGCGTCCGCGCAGCGTTGCACAGTTTCGGCGAACAACGGCTCGGTGTCGAAAAGCTCGCGGGCCATGCCCGGGTACTGGCTGCCCTGGCCGGTGAACAACCACGCGGTGGTCGGCGGGTCGCCGCACACGCCACGCAATACGCCGGGGCGCAGCCTATTTGCGGCAAGGTCTTCCAACAGGTCGCGCGTCCCCGGTACCGGCGCTGTACCGGAATCCAGCACCAGCGCACCCCGGTGTTCGAAATGCGAACGGCCGACACCGGCGGTGTAGCAGACGTCGCTGATGTCGACGTCCGGGTGAGCGTCCAGCCAGGAGGCGTATCGCTGCGCCATTGAGACCAGAGCCTGCTCGGAGCGCGCGGACAACGGCAGCACATGCACCGGGCCGTCCGCGACCTCGGCGGACGCGTCCGCCGGCGCCGGCGGGGCCTCCTCGATGAGGACGTGCGCGTTGGTGCCCGTGAACCCGAAGGAGCTGACACCGGCGCGGCGCGGCCGGCCGTTGCCGTGCCACGGGGTCGGCTGATCGACGACGCGGACCGGGAGCGAACTCCACGGGATATGCGGCGAGGGGTTCTCGAAATGCAGGTTGCGAGGCAGCACTTCGTGCTGCAGGGACAGCACGATCTTGATCAGACCCGCGACCCCGGCGGCCGACTCCAGGTGGCCGATGTTGGTTTTCACCGAACCCATCAGCAGCGGGTGGTTCGGGTCGCGCCCCGCGCCGTAGGCCGCCGCGGCGGCCTGCACTTCGATCGGGTCACCGAGCGACGTGCCGGTGCCGTGCGCCTCGAGGTAATCGACGTCGGTGCCGGCCACCTGGGCCCGCGCCAGAGTCGCGGCGATAAGCCGTTGCTGCGCACCACCGTTGGGCACCGTCAGGCCACTGGACGCGCCGTCCTGGTTGACCGCGCTGCCCCGGATCACCGCCTGGACCCGATCGCCGTCACGCACCGCGTCGCTGAGCCGCTTGAGCACCAGGATGCCGCAGCCTTCACTGCGCACGTAGCCGTCGGCGGCGGCGTCGAACGTCTTGCACCGGCCGTCCGGGGACAGCATCCGGGCGCGGGAGGCCGCGATGAGGGACGCCGGGCTCAGCAACACGTTGACCCCGCCGGCCAGCACCAGATCGCAGTCCCCGGAGCGCAGCGCCCCGCAGGCCTCGTGCACAGCCACCAGCGACGAGCTGCAGGCGGTATCCACCGCCACGGCCGGCCCCTCCAGCCCGAGCGCGAAGGCAACCCGGCCGGCGATGGCGTTGAGCGCGTTGCCGGTGATGAAGTGGGCTTCGATGCTGTCGACGGACTCGGCCGTCAACAGGTGTGAATACTCGTTGGCCGCCACCCCGACGAAGATGCCGCTTCGGCTGCCGCGCAACGACGCCGGCGAATAGCCGGCACGTTCCAGGCCCTCCCAGGCGATTTCGAGCATCAACCGCTGCTGCGGGTCCATCCACACGGCTTCGCGCGGCGAGATGCCGAAGAATTCGGGATCGAATCCGTCGATCCCCTCGAGGTAGCCCCCGCAGCGGCTGTAGATCTTGCCCGGCGTCTCTGGATCCGGGTCGTAGTACTCGTCGACGTCGAAGCGGTCATCCGGAATCTCGCGGATCGCATCGACCCCGTTGGCCAGCAGCTCCCAGTACGCCTCCGGATCGTTGGCGCCCGGGAAGCGGCAGGCCACCGCGACGATCGCGATCGGCTCGTCCACGGCGCTGGCGGTCGCCGAAGTCGCCACGGGTGTAACGGTTTTCGCCGTCGCCGGAGCATTCAGCCGCAGCACGTCGGTAAGCAGATAATCCGCCACGTCGACCAGACGTGGGTAGTCCATCGCCAGCGTCGCCGGCAGCGATTTGCCCACGCCGTGCTCGACCCGGCGCCGCAATTCGACGGCCATCAGGGAATCCATGCCGAGGTCGAAGAACCCGGCCTCGTCCCGAATCTCCGCGGCATCGACCCGCGTGACCTCCGCGACGACGTCGCGCAGGTAGTCCACGACCAGCTTCTTGCGCTGTTGCACCGGGGCCACCGTGAGCTGCTCGACCAGCCGCGTGGTCCCGGAGGCCGTCACCTCCGGCTCGGTCTCGGGCAACTCCCGCGCGAGCTCGGCCAGGAATGGCCGCTTGCCGGTCTGCTGGTAGATCGGCAGGAAGCGCGCCCAGTCGATACGGGCGACCACTCCCTGGGCCGAGTGCGTGACGATGAGCTCGGCCATGCCGGCCAGTGCGTCGCCCGGCGCCAGGGTGACCACGCCGCGCTTCTTCAGCTGGGCGCGGGCCTCCTCGTCGGCCATGCCTGCCGACCAGGGACCGAAGTTGGCGCTGAGATAGTTCTGCGCGTGGTTCCGCCAGGCCAAGCCGTCGAGGAACGCGTTGGCCGCACTGTAGGCCGTCTGGCCGAAGCTGCCCCACACCGAGGCGATCGAGGAGGTGCTGAGGAAGAAGTCCAGCCGCATGTCCGCGGTAGCTTCACTTAAATTCCATGCGCCCCAGACTTTTCCGGCGAACACACGATCAACCTCGGCGTCGTCCAGGCTACGCAGCGGGGTGGTCCCGATCTCGCCCGCGGCGTGCACGATACCGGCCAGCGGCGGCATCTCGGCGCACACCATGGCGATCAGACGATCGACGTCGTGCGGGTTGGCGACGTCGGCCGCCACGATCCGGAATTCGCAACCGGTCTGCTGTTGCAGCGCGTCGATGCGCTGCCGGGTGTCGTCCTTCGGCGCCCGCCGGCCGGTCAGGACCAGGTGCCGGGCGCCGTGTGCGGCCAGATAGCCGGCGATTTCCAGGCCGACTGCGCCCAGCCCACCCGTCACCACGTAGGTCGCATCGGCGCGAAGCGCCAGCGGTGTTGCGGGCGGTGCGCCGGCACGCCGCGCCAGGCGCGGGACGTACACCGCTTGATCGCGCAGCGCCACCTGGTCTTCGGTCCCGCCCGCGGCGGCGTCGACCAGCCGCGACCATTCGTCGGCGCTGCCCGAAGACAGATCCGCCAGCCCGCCCCACACCTGCGGGTGTTCCAGCGATGCGGCCCGGCCGAAACCCCACAGGCTGGTCTGCACCGGCGACACCGCGTCGGTATCGGTAACCCGTTGCGCGCCGGAGGTCACCAGCCAGATCGGGTGGCGGACTTCGGCGGCCGCCGCGGTGCGGAAGAGACGCCGCGCTCCGCCCAGTACCCGGTGCTGCATCCGCAGCAACGACCGCATCGAAGGCGCGGTGTCCGTTTCGATGGCCGAGAGCACCAGGATGCGCAGCGCAGCCCCGTCGGCGGCCGCCTCGCGCAGCAGCTCTTCCAGTCGTTGTTCGTCGGCGTCGGACCCCGGTAACCCGAGAACGCGGTGCTGATGCCCGCGCGCGGCCAGCACGTCCACCAGCGGCCGCACCGCCTCCGCATCGTCGGCGATGAGCAGCCAGGACGCATCCGCGCCGGCCGCCGGCACAACCCGCTTCTCCCAACGGATCTCGTACCGGTCCCCGGCGATGGACTGAGTCTCACGCTGCTGATTGTGTTGCGCCGCAAGCCTTGTCAGCACATCCACGGTCTGCTGGTTGCCACCCGCCCCGTCCAGTAACGCGGCGAGTTCGTCGATCCGGCCGTCCTCGAGAAGCCGGACGGCTTCGGTGCGCAGGCCCGCCGACCGGTCGGTCTTGACGGTCGGCTGAGCTCGGTTGTCCCGGAACCAGTACTGGCGGTGCTGGAACGGGTACGTGGGCAAATCCAGCTTGCGCCGCGGTCCCTGCTGCAGCGCGCCGAATCGGGGCAGGTGTCCGGCGACGTAAGCGTCGGCGACGGCTTCGGTGAGCTGACGGCGCTCGTCGCCGTTGCGGCGCATCGACGCGATCGCGCGCGGCGCGGTCGACGGGTCCGGCCACGCCCGCAACGCTGCCGCGGTCAACACCGGTTGCGGACCGACTTCCAGCAGCAGCTTGCAGCCGAGGTCGGCCAGGGTGGCGACACTCTTGGCGAACTCCACCGGCTGGCGGGCATGCCGGCGCCAGTACAGGCCGTCCAGTTTCACCTGCCGGCCCAGCGCCGCCCCCGTCCGGTTGCAGACCAGAATCCGTTGCGGCGAACGGAATTCGAACCGGTTGGCATAAGCCTCGAATTCGTCGAGGGCCGGGTCCAACAGTGCCGAGTGGAACGCGTGGCTGGTGTCCAGCCATTCGCAGCGCACGCCGTCGGCCTGCAGCCGGGCCACCGCCCGGCCCAGCTCCTCACCCGGCCCGGACAGCACGGTGTTGGCGCCGTTGTAGGCGGCCACCGACAGACGTGGGAACTCTTCGGTGAGGCTTTCCACCCGCTCGCTGTCGGCGAACACCGCCGCCATCCGCCCGCCGGACGGCAGCGCTCCGAACAAGCGGCCCCGCTCGGCCAGCAACAACGCCCCGTCCTCGAGGCTGACCATGCCGGCCACGCAGGCCGCCGAGTACTGACCGACGCTGTGCCCCAGCACTACGTCGGGTTCAAAACCCCAGGACTGCCAGAGCCTGGCCAGGCCCATCTCCACGGCGAACAACGCAGGCTGGGCGTATGCGGTCTGGCGCAACATGTCCTGGCCGTCCGGGCTGTCCGTCTCGAAAATGACGTCCAGCAGCGGCCTTTCGAGCACATCGGCCACCACGGTCGCGCACCGCGTCAGCGTGTCGGCGAAAATCGGCTCGCTGTCGAACAATTCGCGGGCCATGCCGGGGAACTGGCTGCCCTGCCCGGGGAACAGCCACGCGGTCTTCGGCGGGTCGGCGCACTCACCGCGCACCAGTCCCGGCGCCGGGCGGTCGTCGGCAAGCGCAGCGAGCAACTCCCGGGCCGATTCCGTCGAATTGGCCACCAGCGCGGCGCGGTACTCGAAATGGGCTCGCTGCACGCCGGCCGAGAAGCTCACGTCGGCCAGTGCGGCCTCGGGGTGCTCGCTCAGCCAGCCGCGATACTGCTCGGCGAGCTGGATCAACGCTGTGGGGGTTCGCGCCGACAGCGGCAGCACGCTGAACCCTTGCGGCGCCGAATCGGGTGCGGCCTCGGCCTGAACCGGGCCCGCGGGTGCTTCCTCGAGGATGACGTGCGCGTTGGTGCCGGAGAAACCGAACGAACTGACACCGGCCAGACGCCGGCGGCCGTTGCGTTCCCAGGGGGTGGCCTCCTTGACGACCCGCACCGCCAGCCGGTCCCAGGGAATGTGGGGCGACGGGTCCCGGAAGTTCAGGTGGGGCGGCAACAGCTCGTGTTCCAGCGACAGGACGACCTTCATGATGCCGGCGATCCCGGCGGCGGCCTCCAGATGCCCGATATTGGTCTTGGCCGACCCGATCAGCAGGGGTGCCGCGCCCTCGCGTCCGGCCCCGAGCACGGCCCCGGCGGCCTGGACTTCGATCGGGTCGCCCAGCGACGTCCCGGTCCCGTGCGCCTCCAGATACCCGACGTCGGCCGGCGCGACGCCGGCCCGCTGCAGCGCCTCAGCGATGACCCGTTGCTGCGCAACACCGTTGGGCACGGTCAGACCGCCGGAGGCACCGTCCTGGTTGACCGCGCTGCCGCGGATGACGGCGCGGATCCGGTCGCCGTCGCGGATCGCGTCGGCAAGCCGCTTGACGACGATGACACCGCATCCCTCACCGCGCACGTAGCCGTCCGCGGCGGCATCGAAGGTCTTGCACCGGCCGTCCGGCGCCAGCATGTGCGCATGCGAGAAGGTGATCATGGTCGCCGGGCTCAGCAGCACGTTGGCACCACCGGCCAGCGCGAGATCGCACTCACCCAGCCGCAGCGCCTGGCATGCCTGATGGATCGCCACCAGCGACGAGCTGCACGCCGTATCCACCGTGACCGCCGGTCCCTGCAAACCCAGCCGGTAACTGATGCGGCCCGCCGCCGCGGCCGCCGCCGTCCCGATCGCCATGTAGGCCTCGATCTCGGGATAGTCCAGTTCGTCGGAGGCCATGCCCAGGTAATCGTGGGTGGAGAGACCGATGAAGACCCCGGTGTTGGTATTCGCCAGGGCCGTGGGCGCGGTTCCCGAGTGCTCCACCGCACGCCACGCCGTCTCCAGCAGCAGCCGGTGCTGCGGGTCCATCAATCTGACCTCGCGTGCCGACAGCCCGAAGAAGGGAGCGTCGAAGCCGGTGACATCGTCGATGAAGCCCGCGCGCCGGGTCACCACCTTCCCGGGCGCATCGGGGTCCGGGTCGTAGAACTCGTCGGCGTCCCACCGCTCCGGTGGCACCTCCGAGACGGCGTCACGCCCCTCGCGCAACAGGTCCCAGAACTCGGCTGCATCGCCGGCGCCCGGGAAGCGGGCCGCGTAGCCGACTATCGCAAACCCGGCTGGCGGCGCCGTCACCTCTGCATCGGCGGTTGCCATGCACTGTCCTCTCTAGCTTGGCCGGTGGAGACTGGTTTCCCTCTGTGCCACGGCCCGGTCGAGCAGCAGACGGATCTCCCCCACCGCGATTATTACAAGCAGGAATGCGCCTCGCGCCGACATCGGGAAATTACCAGGTGGCGCGGCCGTCGTGCGCTCGGGTACCAGCCTTTACCATAGCCGGTGGCCGAATGCGAGTCGCCGCTCGCATTCCGACGTGGCCGGTACCGTGATTGCCGAAGCGGTTATCGTGTTATCGGCGCCGACCGCTGCCAGCGAAAGGTGGCGCGACCCGGGAGGAAGATTTGCAAATCGGGAAAATCACCATCGGCTCACTCGAGGATTGGACGGTACGCCCTGGCACCTTAATTTCCTGGCACCCGACCCAGGCCGCGAGGGAAAAGGCACGTTTGGCACCGGTCAGTTCGGTGCCGGTGAGTTACATGCAGGGCCAGCATCTGCAGAATTACCGCCAGAGAAAAGATGCCGGTCTCGACTTTTCGCGACTGCTCATCGCCACTTGTGAGGCACCCGGACATTGCGATATTGCGATTATGAACCAGGCGCTCAATACATATCTGCGCCGGCATGACACGTACCGCAGCTGGTTCGAGTTCGACGATAACGGCGACATCGTCAGGCATACGATGACGGATTCGGCTCACATCGAATTCATACCCGTCGATCACGGCGAGTTGACCGTCGAACAGATACACGACCACGTGGTGGCGACACCGGACCCGCTGCAGTGGGGCTGCTTCTCGTTCGGAATCATCCAGAGCGACGATCACTTCACGTTCTACGCCAGCATCGACCATGTGCACGGCGATGCGACGCTGATCGGCATCACGATGCTGGAATCCAACGCCGTGTACGCATCCATGGTGGGCGGCAACGAGGGCCTGGCGCTGCCCGACACCGGCAGCTACGACGATTACTGCGTCCGGGAGCGCGAGCGCACCTCGGAGTTGGGCCTGGATTCGCCACAGGTCCGTAAATGGATCGATTTCGCCGAGAACAACAATGGCAGCCTTCCCGAATTCCCCCTTCCGCTGGGAAACCCGCTGGAGCTGACCAACAGCGACATGGTCACCGAGAACCTGATGGACGCCGAACAGACCGCCCGATTCGAATCCGCCTGCACGGCGGCCGGGGCGCGCTTCGTCGGCGGCCTTTTCGCCTGCATGGCACTGGTGGACCACGAGTTCACCGGGGCATCCACTTATTACGCGCTGACTCCCCGGGACTCCCGCAAGAGCGACGAGAATTTCATGACCCAGGGCTGGTTTACCGGCCTGGTACCTATCATCATTCCCATCGCCGCGGCGTCGTTCGCAGAAGCCGCGTGGTCGGCACAGGAATCGTTCGATTCGAGCCTGGACATGGCAAAGGTGCCGTATTACCGGGTGCTGGAAATTGCCCCGTGGCTGGAATGGCCGCGGCCAAATTTTCCGGTAACCAATTTTCTGCACGGGGGCGCGGCTCCACTGAATGCCGTGATCGCCGCTGCGGAAATGAGTGCCGCGAAGAGCATCGGGATCTATTCAGACCGGCGATATTCCTATCAATTGACCATTTACATATTCCGGTATGAGCAGGGCACCGCCATGGCGGTCATGTTCCCCGACAATCCCATCGCGCAGAAATCAGTCGCCCGATATGTCGAGGCGATGAAATCCGTCTGCACGCGGGTCGCCGATAGTGGGCATTGGGGACGCGTCACGTAGTCTGGGAGGACTTGGGAGATCTTCGGAGGCTGCGGATTTCTATGGTCGCCGTTCGGCGAAAATGCCCAAAGTCGCGGCGGGGGCGACACACAATATGAACGGCCGGATGGCAACGGCGGTAGCCTGCGGGCGCGGAACGCGAGAACCTGAGGTGGGGACAATTTGCGACGATTAGCCGATTTTGCGGTGCGCTGGCCCTGGGCCGTAATCGGGCTGTGGGTGGCGCTGGCGGTCGCACTGCCTCTCACGTTGCCGTCGCTGAGCGACATGGCCGAAAAGCACCCGCTCGCCATCCTGCCCAGCGATGCGCCCTCCGCCGTCACCGCACGGAAGATGACCGAGGCGTTCCACGAGTCGGGCAACGAGGACCTGCTGCTGGTGGTCCTCACCAACGAGAAGGGCCTCGGGCCCGCCGACGAAGTCACCTACCGCAAGCTGGTGGCCGCGCTGCGGGCGGACACCCGCAACGTCGTCATGTTGCAGGACTTTGTCAGCACGCCCCCGCTGCGTTCGGTGCTGACCAGCAAGGACCGCAAGGCCTGGGTGCTGCCGGTCGGCCTCGCCGGCGAACTGGGCACTCCCCGCTCCTACGCGGCCTTCACGCAGGTCACCGGTGTGGTCAAACAGAACCTCGCCGGCACGTCACTGACCGCGAACCTGACCGGTCCGGCCGCCACGGTCGCCGACCTGACGGTGGCGGGTGAGAAGGATCGACTGCCGATCGAGGTCGCGATCGCTGTTCTGGTGCTCGTCGTGTTGCTGTTGGTCTACCGAAACCCGGTGACCATGCTGCTGCCGCTGATTGCCATCGGCATCTCGATGGTGATCGCTCAGGCCGTGGTCGGCGGAGTCTCGCAGGCGAGCGGGCTGGGGGTGTCCAACCAGTCGATCGTCTTCCTGAGCGCCATGATCGCCGGGGCGGGAACCGATTATGCGGTGTTTCTCATCAGCCGCTATCACGACTATCTGCGGCGCGGCGCGGATTTCGACGACGCCGTGCGGGGGGCGCTGCTTTCCATCGGAAAGGTGATCGCCGCCTCCGCGGCCACGGTGGGGCTCACCTTCCTGGGCATCAGCTTCGCCCGGATGGGCGTGTTCTCCACGGTCGGGGTGTCCTCGGCGATCGGCGTCGGCGTCGCGTTCCTGGCAGCGGTCACGCTGCTGCCGGCGATCCTGGTCGTGGCGGGACCACGGGGCTGGGTCAAGCCCAGGCGCGAGCTGACCGCGGGGTTCTGGCGACGCTCCGGGATACGCATCGTGCGCCGGCCGAAGACCCACCTGGTCGCCAGCGTGCTGGTGTTGATCATCCTGGCCGGCTGCGCGGGCCTGGTGCGGTACAACTACGACGACCGCAAGGCCGTGCAGGCGTCGGCTCCCAGCTCGCTCGGCTACGCCGCGCTGGACCGGCACTTCTCGGTGAACCAGACCATTCCCGAATACATCCTGGTCCAGTCCCCGCACGACCTGCGCACCCCGCGGGCGCTGGCCGACCTGGAGCAGATGGCGGACCGGGTCAGCCAGCTGCCGAACATCGCCGCCGTCAGCGGCATCACCCGGCCCACCGGAGCGGTGCCGGAAGAGTTTCGGGCCACCTATCAGGCGGGCGCCATCGGCGCGCGGCTGGGCGAGGGCTCGGCGATGATCAGCGACCGCAACGATGACCTGAACCGGCTGGCCAAAGGCGCCGACACGCTGGCTGACAACCTCGGCGACGTCCGCGGCCAGGTCAGCCAGATGGTTTCGGGCATGCAGGGACTGCTCGACTCGTTCTCGTCGATGAAGAACCAGTACGGTGGCGACACTCTGGTCAGGGAGGTCTCCACCGCCGCCAAGCTGGTCAACAGCATCAATGCGCTCGGCAACTCGATGGGCCTGAACTTCACCGCCGTGCGAGACATGTTCGCCTGGGTGGCCCCGGTGCTGGTGGCGCTGCAGGGCAACCCGGTCTGCGACCTGAACACCTCGTGCAGCGCCACCCGTGCGCAATTCGAACGGCTGGTCGCCGCACGCGACGACGGCAGCCTCGACCAGATCAACGATCTGGCGCGCCAGATGGAAACCTTCCAGGACCGGCAGACCCTGAACGCGACGGTCGACCGCCTGCGCAACGCACTGACCAGCTTCAACAAAGCGGTGCATGCCATGGGCCTGGACCAGCCCGGTGGCCTGCAAGCCGGCCTGAACAATCTCCAGCGCGGTGCCGACCGGGCCGCGGGCGGAAGCCGGCAGGTGGCCGACGGGGTGGAACAGCTCGTCGGCCAGGTCAAAGAACTGGGCGCCGGTCTCGGTGAGGCGGCGGCATTCCTGCTGACTTTGAAAAACGAAGCCGCAGAACCGTCGATGGCCGGTTTCAACATTCCGGCACAGCTACTGCGTATGGACGAGTTCAAGAAGGCGGCCCGGCTTTTCATTTCGCCGGACGGACATTCGGTGCGCTATCTGGTGCAAACAAAACTCAACCCATTCAGCGCGGAAGCGATGGATCAGGTCAACGCCATCACCGACGCGGCGCGCAGCGCGCAACCGAACACCGCCCTGTCGGATGCCTCGATCTCGATGACGGGATATCCCGTCACGCTGCGCGACACCCGCGACTATTACCGGCACGACATTCGATTCATCATCGCCGTCACTCTGATCGTCGTATTGCTGACGTTGATGGCGCTGCTGCGTGCGGTTGTCGCGCCGCTGTATTTGGTTGGATCCGTGGTCGTTTCGTTCTTGTCCGCGGTGGGGATCGGTGTCCTGGTCTTTCAATTCCTGCTCGGCCAGCAATTGCACTGGTCGGTGCCACCATTGGCTTTCGTGGTGTTGGTCGCGGTGGGCGCCGACTACAACATGCTTTTCATCTCGCGAATGCGCGACGAGTCGCCAGGCAGCGTGCGGTACGGCGTGATCCGTGCCCTGGGCTCGACCGGCGGCGTGATCACCGCGGCCGGCCTGATCTTCGCGGCCTCGGTGGGCGGTCTGCTGTTCTCGAGCATCGGCACGGTGGTCCAGGGCGGTTTCGTGATCGGTGTCGGCATCCTGCTGGACACCTTCCTGGTCCGTACCATCACGGTGCCGGCCGTGGCCACCCTGATCGGACGGGCGAGCTGGTGGCCTTCACGACTGGGTAAACGGCTGAACACGCGGCGGCCGCTGTCCGGACGCGCCGGGTGACGACCGAATTAGCGGGACCGCGTGCGGGTGTGCGAGACTCGCGGAACCGAGCCGATCAGGCCCCGATCAGGCCAGGAGTGGGGATGAAAAAGCTACTCGCGGGGGTTACCGCGCTGGGAATCGTCGCGGCCACAGGGTGTTTCGGCGGCCCGGCGGCCACCGCAGACGAGACGCCGGCCGATCCCCCACCAGGTGGTGGGACGGCGTATGCACTCGGTGGCGCGCACGTATTGGGCATCCCGTACGACGAGTACATCCGGCGCGAAGGTGCCGAGTGGTTTCCTGGGCTGCGGCGCCAGATCGTCGACTACCCCGCCGGCCAGGTACAGGGGCACGTGCTGGGACGACTTTTTCCGGGTATCGGTCAGCTCGATGAGATGTTCCCGGGCCTTGGTGCGGACGGACCGAGTGTCGGCGAATCGGTCGTCACCGGGGCGGACAACCTGGACGCGGCGATCCGCCAGGGCGGCCCGGGAACGGCCATCGGCCTGTCCGAGGGTGCGCTCGTACTCAACGCCCTGCAGGCCCGGCTCGCCACCGATCCGACCGCTCCGCCCCCCGATCAACTGACGTTCGCCACTTTCGGCGACCCGGTGGCGCGACATGCCTTCGGCCAGAGTTTTCTGACCGCCATGTTCCCCGTGGGCAGTGTGGTTCCCGCGCTCGACTATCCGGTACCGCCGCCCGTCGAGAGCCAGTACGACACCAAGATGTTCATCTCCGCCTATGACTCGATCGCCGACTTCCCCGACCGGCCGGACAACTGGATGTCGCTGGCCAACACGCTCGTGGGGCTCATGACCGGCCACACCGCGGTGGCGTTCACGAACCCGAGCATGGTGCCGCCGCAGAACATCCGGACGACGGTCAACTCCCGGGGCGCGACGACGACCACCTATCTGATCCCGGAACGGCATCTGCCGCTGGTGTTGCCGTTCCAGTACGCGGGCGTGCCCGAGCAGACGCTCAACGAGCTCGACGCGGTGCTGCTGCCGATGGTCAATGCCGGGTACACGCGCAACGACGATCCACTGACCGCTCCGGTCCAGGTGGACCCGGTCAACGGCTACGACCCGGCGGCCGTCACGGCGCCGGCCACCCAGGCCACCTTCGGTGGCGGGGCCGACCCGCTCTCCCAGATCCTGTCGGGCGCCATGTCCGTGCTGAACCGGGGTGCCCGCTAAAAGACGGGTGCGGCAATAATGGCGGCCGTCACAGCGAAGGAGCCCGATGAGTACAGCCAGCACCGACCGTCCCCTGCGGGTGATCCAGTGGACCACCGGAAACATCGGGCGCCGCTCGTTGCACGCCATCATCGGGCGCCCGGACATGGAACTCGTCGGGGTCTACGCGCACGGGGCGGACAAGGTAGGCGTGGACGCCGCCGAGCTGGCCGGCTGGCCGGAGCCGACCGGGGTGCAGGCGACCAATGACATCGACGCGCTGATCGCGCTGGGCGCCGACGCGTGTTGCTATAACCCGTTGTGGCCCAACATCGATGAGCTGGTGCGGTTGCTGGAATCGGGCGTCAACGTGTGCACCAGCGCGGCGTGGATCACCGGCGGCAAGCAGACTACGCAGGACCGCGAGCGCATCCTCGCGGCGTGCGAACGGGGCGACTCGAGCATCTTCGGCAGCGGCGCGCACCCGGGGATGACGAACATGGTCGGCATGGTGCTCTCGGCGTCCTGCGAGCGTGTCGACGAGATCCGTATCACCGAGTCGGTCGACTGCTCGACCTATGAGTCGGCGGGAACCCAGACCGCGATGGGCTTCTCCCAAGACCCCGCCACACCCGGCCTGGCCGAGAGCGTGCGACGGGAAAGCGAGGTGTTCGCCGAGTCGGCCGCGATGATGGCCGATGCCATCGGCGCGCGAGTGGACCGGATGACCTTCGACGTCACCTTCACCGCCGCGACCGGCGACACAGATTTGGGGTTCATGACCATCCCGGCCGGCACTGTCGGTGGCGTCTACGGATATCACCGCGCCTGGGAAGGCGACCGCAACGTCGTCAGCGTCGGATTCAACTGGACGATGGGCGATCACGTCGTGCCACCCAAGCCACTCGAGCACGGACACGTGATTCAGGTGTTCGGCCTGCCCAACATGCGCACGGTGCTGCACTGCCTGCCGCCGAAGGATTGGACCGAACCCGGATTCATGGGCCTGGGCATGATCTACACCGCGATGCCGGTGACCAACGCCGTGCCTGCCGTGGTGGCCGCCAGGCCGGGCATCGTGACGCTCGCCGACCTGCCGCCGGTCACCGGCCGGGTCGCGCACTGACTGTGTCCTGCGGCACAGTACCGGCCCCTGACGGAACGCTGCCGTCCACTAAGGGCTAACATACTTAGCCGAGCAAATATTCTGGCGGGGCGCCGGGGGAAGCAAGCTGTCCCACGGCGCGTTACAACCCTTCAGGTGGCCGGAGACTCGTAAAAGGCGGTGGCGATGAAGGCTGGTGCGATCGCGGGTCCCACTACCCGCTTTTTCCGCAAGGCATGGATACCGCTGGTTCTGATTGTGGTGCTGGCCGTCTCCGGACTCGTCGTGTCGCGGCTGCACAAGATCTTCGGATCCCAGGACCTCAACGCCAACGCCGGTGCGGGCATCGAGATCGTCCAGTTCAACCCCAAGGTCGTGAAGTACGACATCTTCGGGCCGGCCGGGGCCACCGCGAACATCAACTACTGGGATGCCGACGCGAACACTCACCAGGTCAACGCGGCGCCGCTGCCGTGGACGTTCACGATCTCGACGACACTGCCCTCGGTCAGCGCCAACATCGTGGCGCAGAGCGACGGCAGCCAGATCGGCTGCCGGATCACGGTCGACAACGTGGTCAAGGAAGAGAAACAGTCCGACGGCGTCAATCCCCAGACCTTCTGCCTGGTGAAGTCGGCATGAGCGACCTCAACCACAGGACGGCCACCGACGACACCACACCGATCACGGTCGAGCCCGCCGCAACCACCGAGCGCGGTCACCGGCCCCTTATCCCCCACACCATCCGCATCTTCGCGGTGCCGATCATCATCGCCTGGGTGGTGCTGACGGTTCTGGTCAACGTCATCGTTCCGACGCTGGAAAAGGTCAGCGAACAACACTCCGCACCGATGACCCCTGTCGACGCCCCGTCGATGGTGGCGATGATGCGACTCGGCCACAACTTCAAGGAGTTCGACTCCAACAGCACGGTCATGATCGTGCTGGAGAGCAAGCAGCCGCTGGGCGACGACGCTCACCGCTACTACGACGGCATCATCCGCCAACTGCGCCAGGATCACGAGCACATCCAGCACATCCAGGACTTCTGGGGTGACCGGCTCACCGCCGCGGGTGCCCAGAGCGCCGACGCCAAAGGTGCCTACGTGATGCTCAACCTCGCGGGTAACCAGGGCACCACGCTGGCCAACGATTCCGTCGACGCGGTCCGAAAGGTGTTGGAGCACAATCCGCCACCGCCCGGGGTGAAGTCCTATGTGACCGGTCCCGCGGCGTTGTCCGACGACATGCACATCATCGGCAACGCCAGCCTGGCCACCATCACTCTGTTCACCCTGGGCGCGATCGCGATCATGCTGCTACTGGTCTACCGATCGATCGTCACCACCCTGGTCCAGTTGTTCATGACCTTCGTCGCGCTCGCCTCGTCACGGGGAATCGTGGCAGTTCTGGGCTACCACAACGTCTTCGGACTGACCACCTTCGCCGCCAACATTCTGACCATGCTGGCGATCGCAGCGGGCACCGACTACGGCATCTTCCTGATCGGGCGCTATCAGGAAGCGCTGCGTGCCGGCGAGGATCGAGAAACCGCGTACTACACCACCTTTCGCGGGGTTGCTCCCGTCGTGCTGGGCTCGGGCCTGACCATCGCCGGTGCGACGTACTGCCTGAGTTTCACCCGGCTGCCCTGGTTCAACACCATGGGTGCACCGGTGGCGATCGGCATGCTGGTGGTCGTGCTGGCCGGCGTGACGCTCGGGCCGGCGGTGGTCTTCGCCGGAAGCAAGTTCCACCTCTTCGAATCCAAGAGCACTGCGCGCCAAGGGCGCATGTGGCGGCGGGTCGGCACCGCGGTGGTGCGTTGGCCCGCACCGATTCTCGCTGTCAGCTCCGCGATCGTCCTGATCGGGATGGTGGCCCTGCCCAGCTACGTGACGAGCTACAACGACCGCTACTACCTGCCCGCGTCGGCCCCGTCCAACCTCGGCCAGCAGGCCGCCGACCGGCACTTCTCGCAGGCGCGGATGGATCCGGACATGCTGATGGTCGAGGCCGACCACGACATGCGCAACCCGGCCGACATGCTGGTGCTGGACCGGGTGGCCAAGAACGTGATGCGCACCATCGGTATTGCCATGGTGCAGGACATCACCAGACCGCTGGGTATCCCGATTCAGCACAGCTCCATACCTTTTCAGAACAGCATGCAGAGCCAGACGACGATGCAGAACATGGCCTTCCTGCAGGACCGCATGAAGGACATCACCAAGATGGCCGACGAGATGCAGTTCATGATCGAGACCATGGAGCGCATGTACAAGGTGACGTCGGAACTGTCCAACGCCGCCGACGACAGCGCCAAAACCACCGCCGAAACCGCCGAGATCACCAACCGCCTGCGTGACCACATCGCCGACTTCGACGATTTCTGGCGCCCGATCCGCAGCTACTTCTATTGGGAGAAGCACTGCTTCGACATTCCCATCTGCTGGTCTTTGCGGTCCCTGTTCGAGTCGCTGGACGGATTCGACCAATTGGCAGGGCAATTCGACCTCCTGACCAAAGACATCCAGCGCACGGCGGATGCCACGCGCTCGATGCTGGTGCTGATTCCGCCGATGATCACCACGATGAAGACGACGAAAGCCCTGACGCTGACCATGCAGGCCACGTTCTCGGCGATGCTGGACCAGATGAAGGCGCTCAGCGACACCGCCGTGGTGATGGGCCAGAGTTTCGACGCCTCCAAGAACGACGACTTCTTCTATCTACCGCCCGAGGCGTTCGACAATCCCGACTTCCAGACCGGCCTGCGGATGTTCCTGTCGCCGGACGGCAAGTCGGCGCGATTCTTCATCACCCACCAGGGCGATCCGATGACACCGGAAGGCATTTCGCGTGTCGACGCGGAGCGAACCGCCGCGCAGGAGGGGCTCAAGCAATCCTCCCTGTCCGATGCGAAGGTGTACCTGGGTGGTACGGCCGCGACGTTCAAGGACATGCACGACGGCGCCAAGTACGACCTGATGATCGCCGTGGTGTCGGCGCTGACGCTGATCTTCATGATCATGCTGCTGCTGACCCGCAGCGTGGTGGCGGCCCTGGTCATCGTGGGCACCGCGGCCAGTTCCATCGCCGCGTCCTTCGGGCTGTCGGTGCTGATCTGGCAGGACCTGTTCGGTATCAAGATCCACTGGATCGTGATGGCGCTGTCGGTCATCATCCTGTTGGCCGTCGGCTCCGACTACAACCTGCTGCTGGTGTCCCGGTTCAAAGAAGAAATTCATGCCGGGCTCAAGACGGGCATCATCCGGTCGATGGCCGGCACCGGCGGGGTGGTCACCGCTGCCGGTCTGGTGTTCGCCTTCACCATGGCGTCGATGCTCGGCAGCGACCTGCGGGTGCTCGGCCAGTTCGGATCTACCGTCTGTATCGGCCTGCTGCTGGACACCCTGATCGTGCGCACACTGCTGATGCCGTCGATCGCGACTTTGCTGGGCCGGTGGTTCTGGTGGCCGCAGGTGGTACACCCGCGCGGCAGCGATAATGTATTCATTCCGTCGAAAGCGGCCCCTCGCTGAATTCGCGCGAGTCGCTTTTTCAGTGAGAATGCACTAAGCCCGCACACCGCACGCACATCAACGGCTGCCGACCGCGCAGCACCTACCATTCCTTCAGGGGGCGACCATCAGTTTCGGCTCCACTAGGCAATCTGCACAGCCAGTTTGGGCAATCTGCACATCCTTTGGGGTTTCCGCACATTTCGCGTAGCGGCTTTTTCGAATAGCACAATGCCGGCACCCGCCGAGATATAAGCTCACTTTCCTCAATCGAATGGGGATTGCGCGATGTTTCAGCAAAGGTGGGGCAGTTGAGCTTTTTCGTTCTTCCGCCGGAGGTCAACTCCGCGCTGATGCACGCCGGCGCAGGTTCAGAACCTTTGCTGACGGCTGCCGCGGCCTGGGAGAGCCTGTCAGCCGAACTGGGCTCGGCCGCGGAATCGTTCAACTCGGTCACGTCAGGGTTGGTAGCCGGGTCCTGGCAGGGACCGTCGGCGGCAGCGATGGCGGCGGCCGCGTCGCCGTATGCGGGGTGGCTGGCCGCGGCCGCGGCCGCTGCCGAGTCATCGGCCGTGCAGGCCCGTGCGGTGGTGAGTGCCTTCGAGGCAGCGTTGGCGGCCACGGTGCACCCGGCGGTGATTGCGGCGAACCGGTCGCAGTTCGTGTCACTCGCGCTGTCCAACCTGTTCGGCCAGAACATGCCCGCGCTCGCCGCCACCGAATTCGACTACGAGGCGATGTGGGCGCAGGACGTGGCCGCCATGGCCGGCTACCACCTGGACGCGTCGTCGCTGGTGTCGGGGTTGCAGTCCTTCACCCGACCGGCCCAGTTGCTCGGCGGGGCCGGCGGCTTGGCGACCGTTGCCGACTCGGTAGCCGCCGCGGCGCAGGGAATCGCCAGCGGCCTCGGCAGCACGGTCAGCACCGGCACGCCGGCGACGAGCACGGTCGGCCTTCCCGGGATTCTGGGTCAGCCGGGCACGGGATTCGTCAGCGCCGGTATCGCACGGACTCTCGTCTCCGGCGCCGCGGGAGCGGCTGCGGCTGACCTCGGTCTGCTCGGCCTGCTGAATGCGGGCAATCCACTCACCGGATTCTTGAGCGCCACCGGCCCCAGCTTCGACATCTTCCCGATCACCCTTCCCCTGGAACTGAACGTCGCCGGAGCCGTCGGCCCGATCACCATCGAACCGATTCAGATCCTTCCGACCATCCCACTGAACTTCCACCAGACCTTCCTGCTGGGGCCGCTGACCGTTCCACCCATCCACGTCCCGGCAATCCCGTTGGTGGACTTCAGCATTCCGATCGACATCGGCCCCTTGACGGTGTCGCCCATCACCCTGGTGCCGGCCATCGAGTTCCCCACCCAGATCATCACCATTCCCGGATTCAATCTGGTGCCGGGCGGCATTCAGACGTCCGGACTGTGGGCGGGGCCCCTCTTCCTGAGCCAGGGCGTCTTCATCAACCCCGGCGTCAATCCCATCGCCGCGCAACTGAGCTACACGACCCCTGCGCTCACGCTGTTCCCGGGCGGTTTGAGCATCCCCGATGCCCCGCTGCACTTCGATGTCGGCATCAAGGCCGGCACCGGGGCCTTCACCATCCCCGGATTCTCCCTGCCCGAGCACGCCATTCCGCTGACGATCAGCACGGCCGGCCAGATCGACGGCTTCAGCACGCCGAGGATCACCATCGATGCGATCCCGGTGTCCTTGGACACCGTCGTCCGTGCCGATCGCGTGGTGCCTTTGTTCCCACTTCCATCGATTCCCCTGACGATCACGGCCAATGGATTTGTCGGACCCGTCCACGTTGCACCCATCGCCATACCGCAGGCGCACGCCGCGATCACCAACGCGACCGTCAGCATCGGCAGCTTCACCGTTCCCGAGATCGCCATTCCGCAGATACCGCTGCACGCGACGGGCACCGTGGCCCTGGCCCAGAACACCATTTCCTCGGTCAACCTTCTCGACCCGCTCAATCTCACCGGGCAGCTCCAGCTCGGCCCGATCGGCGGCCCGAACGCACGCATCGACATCGCCAGCATGAGTCTGGGCAGCGGCCTGCCTTCTCTCGTTCTGAGAAACATCAACGTCGCGGTCGACGCCCTTTTCTACGGTCCGCAGGCTCTCGATCTGGCGACCACCCCACTGGCATTGCCCGACATCAGCATTCCCGCACAGAACATCGTCACTCTGGGCCTCAACGGCGGCATCAATCCCATGACGTTGTTCCCGGGTGGCCTCACATTCCCGGAAAACTCGGTCAGCCTCACCAATTTCTCCGTCGGCTCCGATCCGTTCACCGTTTTTCCGGACGGCTTCCGCATCGATCAATTCCCGTTCAGAATCAACGCCACGGTGCTCTCGCCGACCCCGGTGCCCACCACCGGGAGCATCGGTCCCATCCATATTCCGGCGGCGCCGCTCATTCAGGCGATCCGTGCGGGGGGAACCGGCAACATCAACCTGAACCTCGGCTTACCCACTATTCCCACCCCCGCCATCGGCCTGGGCTTGAACGGCATCACGAACTATGGATTCGTCACGCAAGAGCCCATTATCATTCCGCCGTTCGGCAGCACCGGAACCCTTACCAGCGAACCAATCGGCATCAACGTCAACATCGGTTCGATACCGTTCACTCTCCGGGGCATACCGGTCATAGGCGGACAACTCGAAGGAAACGTCTTCGCCTTCGTCGTCAATCAGGGTATCGATGCAATGACGGTGCCGCTCGATTTCATGACGTCGCCCATCGCCATTCCGCCGCTTTCGCTGGGCGGGTCGATTCCAATCGATATTCCGTTGGACATCGTCTCCGCCGCCACCATCCCGGGCATCGGCTATACACAGTCGATTCCGCTCAACTTCGCGACGGAAATACCGCAGTTCACCATTCCGGAAACATTTATTCCCGCCATCCCGATCGGATCGAACCTCGCCCTGCCGGGGAGCATCGGGCCGCAACTGGGCGACGTGCTGACCTCCGGTACGACCTGGCTCCAGCAGCAGTTAATGAACGCGGGACTGGGCAACGCCGGTGTATACAACTTCGGCAGCGGCAACCTGGGCAGCCTCAACCTTGGCAACGGCAACATCGGCAGCTACAACCTGGGTGGCGGCAATATCGGCGATGCCAACATCGGTTGGGGCAACGGTGCTTTAGGCGCCCTGGTGGGCAAGAATGTCGGCCTCGGCAACGCCGGGTCGGGCAACTTCGGATTCGGCAACGCCGGGTCGGGCAACATCGGGTTCGGCAATACCGGCACCGGCAACGTCGGCATCGGGCTGGTCGGCGACAACCAGAACGGTTTCGGCGGCTGGAACTCCGGGACCGGCAACATCGGCCTGTTCAACTCCGGCACCAACAACGTCGGCTTCTTCAACTCGGGCAGCAACAACGTCGGTATCGGCAACTCCGGTCTGGGCAGCACCGGCCTCTTCAACGCCGGCAACTTCAGCAGCGGACTGGGCAATGCCGGCGAGCGCAATCTGGGCTTCTTCAACGCGGGTAACGCCAACCTCGGCGCGTTCAACCCCGGCAATGTCAACTCCGGCCTGTTCAACAGCGGCGACGGCAATGTCGGATTGGCCAATTCAGGTGACTTCAATGACGGGATATTGATCTCCGGCGACCACAGCATCGGCGCGCTTTTCACGGGCGACTACCAGAATGTGGCCGACCCCAGTCTGGGGATCACCCTTCTGGACATCAACCAGAACCTCGGTCCCGTCCATATCGACCCCATTCACGTTCCAGGGCTGCCGATCAATATCAACGAGACCATTTACATCAATCCCTTCACCGTGCCGCAGATCGACGTGCCCGCAATACCGGTGGAAATCCACCAAAGCGTGGCGCTGCCCGCCATCACCCTCTTCGAGGGCCTCAACATGCCGGCGCAGCAGATCGTGATTCCGCTCAACATCCCCGCCACCACCGCGTCGACGCTGCAGCTTCCGGCGATCGGCTTCAACGCCCAATACAAGCCCGACAACCTGCCCCCGTGGTCGTTCGGGCAGTTCACGATCAGCCAGCAGCTGAACACCTTGGGACCGACCGCCGGCATCCTCGTCCAGAACGGGGCCACCGATGCCCGGACCGGCAGCATCACGCTGAACCTTCCGGACATCAACATCCCGCGAATCGCGACCTCCCCGATCCCCCTGACCATCGACACCCACGGCGGCATCCCCGCCTTCACCCTGTTCCCCGGTGGACTGTCCATCCCGCAGAACCCGATTCCGGTCACCTACACGCTGACCGGCGGCCTGCAGCCGTTCACGATCTTCCCGGACGGCTACACGATCGACCCCATTCCGCTGCACGTGCACCTCGACGCCACCCTGCTCAACCCCATCGACGGCATTCCCCCGTCACTCAACCTGGTCGATTTCCAGTTCTCCGGCGGCCTGGGCCCGGTAAAGATCCCGGACCTCCCCATTCCCACCATTCCTCTGGGCCTCAATTTCGGCCTGAGCCATGGGGCTTTCACCATCCCGCCGATCGAGCTTCCGAACATCCCCATCGACATCACCGGCGACATCGGCCTGGGTCCGATCGGCATCCCGTCCCAAACGATTCCCGCGATCTTCAACGACCCGTTGGCGACCATCCATTTCGACGCGTTCAAGACCGCGGCGACGAAGATATCGCCATTCGTCATATGGACCAGCGGCAATGCGCCCTGGGACCCGGTCCCCGCGCCTACGGGGGCCTATATCTCGATCGGTTCGGGTCCGCTGACCGACCTGCTCTTTGTCAACCCCCTCGTCCTCGGCAGCGCGACCCAGGATCCGTATTCGATAATCTTCAGCGGCGGCACGCACGCGTTCAACACGCCGGCCGTCATGATCGACAAGATTCCGTTTGGCTTCCGGTTGCCGGGCGGTGTCGACGGCGCCACGCTCTTCCCGAACGGACTGACCTTCCCGGCCAACAACCTGGTTGACCTCAATCTCTCCGCCGGGCCGAAGGGCTTCACCATTCCCGCCCGAACCATCCCCGCCATCCAGGCCAGCCTGGACGCCATCGTCAAACTGGCCACCCCGGACAACCTGCTGCCGCCCTACAAACTGCTCTACGTCACCGCCAACGGAGGCATCGGCCCCGCCGTACTCCCCTCGTTCCACATTCCGTCGATTCCGCTGGGCTTCGACCTCGGCGGCGGCATCGGTCCGATCACCATTCCGTCCTTCTCCACACCGCCCCTTCACCTGGGACTCGACCCGAGCGCAACCGCGGGCCCAGTCTCGGTCCAGCCCATCAGCATCCCCCAGCTGGCCGCCGACGCGTTCCTGCATTTCGACGAGATCAAGACCGGCCTTGCGACCACCACCGGTGCGATCTATTTCAGTGGAGGCCTTGTCCCGCAGATCAATCTCGGCGGATCCAGCACCAGCACGACGCCCGCATGGGAAATCCCGTGGTTCACCGTGGCGACCCCACCAGGCGGCATTCCCGGATTCTCCATCCCCGTGGACC
This sequence comes from Mycobacterium sp. TY815, assembly GCF_030755135.1. Taxonomy (NCBI): domain Bacteria; kingdom Bacillati; phylum Actinomycetota; class Actinomycetes; order Mycobacteriales; family Mycobacteriaceae; genus Mycobacterium; species Mycobacterium sp. TY815. The sequence continues at coordinate 35,697 of NZ_JAUFRX010000002.1, forward strand.
CGATCGAAGTCGGCCTGCCGCTGTCGGTGACCATCCCGTCGCTGACCTTCCCGGGTCTGACAATTCCGCGAATTCCGTTGGGGCAGGGGCTGTCCGGTGCTTTGCCGGCGTTCGATCTGCCGTCGATCACGATCGACCGGATTCCGATCAGCTTTGCCGGCCCGCTCACGCTGTTCTAGAGGCGCCGATGATCCCTCGTCCGATCGATTGCACAGCACACTTGCCCGCTTCCGAAGACTGATTCAGAGGTGCCGATGTCTTACGTCATTGCAACACCGGCGGCCCTGGCCGCGGCGTCGACGAACCTGTTCGACATCGGCGAGTCGATCCGGGCCGCCAGCGCGGCCGCGGCGTCGCCGACGACGGGCATCGCGGCCGCGGCCGCCGACGAGGTCTCGGCGGCGATCGCGCGACTGTTCGGCACCTTCGGCCAGGAATACCAGGCGGCCAGCGCGCAGGCCGCAGCGGCGAATGACCAGTTTGTCCAGGCATTCCAGCGGGGCGCGGCGGCGTATGAGCGCATCGAGTTCGGCAACGCCGGGCTGCTGCAACCGCTGTTGGACAGCCCGCTGGCGACGGGCCTGATGGGCCTCGTCAATGCCCCCAGCGAACTGCTGACGGACCGGCCGATCATCGGCGACGGCGCGGACGGCAGGGCGGGCACTGGTGAGAACGGCGGCGACGGTGGCTGGGTGTCCGGCAACGGCGGCAGGGGTGGTTCCGGCGCGCCGGGCCAGCAGGGCGGCGCCGGCGGCAATGCCGGCGCCAACGGCAATGGGGGCGCCGGCGGTGCCGGTGGCGATGCCGTCACCCCGGGTGGGCGCGGGGGCGACGGTGGGCGCGGCGGCAATGGTGGAACGACGACCGGTTTCGCCGGCACCGGCGGCGCGGGTGGGGCGGGTGCGCCCGGCGCCGCGGGGCAAGCCGGCGGCGCCGGCGGAAGCGGCGGGGCCGGCGGTGCCAGCCAGATGTTGGGTCTGGCCAGCGGGGGCGCCGGCGGTGCGGGCGGTGTCGGCGGGGCGGGTGGTGCCGGCCTTCCGGGTGCTGCGGGCGGAGCAGGTGGAGCCGGCGGCGTCGGCGGCGCCGGCGGCGCCGGCGGACCGGGAAGCATCGCAGGAAAATTGGGCGTCGCGGGGGTCGGCGGTGACGGCGGTGTCGGTGGTGCGGGTGGAGCGGGCATCAGCACCCCCGGGGCCGGTGGCGACGGCGGGGCGGGCGGGCACGGCGGCGATGCCGGAGCCGGCGGCACCGGTGTCGGAGGCGGTGGCTTCGGTCGCGGCGGCAATGGCGGGGCCGGCGGTGCCGGAGCCGACGGCGCCGGCGGCGCTGTGGGCGCGACCGGGTTCGCGGGCGGCCGCGGCGGCGCCGGCGGGGCGGGCGGCAGCTCCGGAGCGGGCGGCACCGCGGGCAGCGGTGGGGTCGGGGGCGCCGGCGGTCACGGCGGCAACGGTGGCATCGCCGCTACCGGCTCCGGTCTGCAAGGCGGCGGCGGTGGTCAGGGCGGCGACGGCGGCGCAGGCGGAGCCGGTGGCGCGGGTACCACCGGCATCGGCGGCAACGCCGGAAACGGCGGTGCCGGCGGTGACGGCGGAAAGGCCGGCGCCAGCAACGGAGCCGGCAGCGCCGGCGGCGCCGGCGGAAACGGTGGCGCGGCGGGGGCCGCAGGTACCGGCGCCGCAACGGGCCACGGCGGTACCGGGGGTCACGGCGGCAACGGCGGGGACGGGAGCAGCGGCGTCAACGGCGGGTCCGGCAAGGCCGGGTTCGCCGGTGGCAACGGGGGTATCGGCGGCAACGGCGGCGATGGCGGCGCGATGGGCACCGGCGGCAACGCCGGCAATGGCGGCGCCGGAGGTTCCGGTGGAAAAGGCTACTCAAGTACCAGCGGCGGCGGGGGGTTGACCGCTCCGTCCGGAGGGGCCGGCGGTAACGGTGGCGACGCCGGCAAGGCGGGCACCGGTTTAACCGCGGGTCGCGGCGGTGTCGGGGGTAACGGCGGTGCCGGTGGCGGAGGCGGAGACGGTGCCGCGGGCGGAGTCTCCGGAGCCGGTGACAACGGTGGCGCCGGCGGGGCCGGCGGCAATGGCGGCAGCGGCGGCGTTACCGGGACCGGCGGCAATGCCGGCAACGGCGGAGACGGCGGCAAGGGCGGTGCCGGTGGCGGCAAAGCCACCTCTGGCCTACCCGGGAGCAAAGGCGGCGCCGGCGGGAACGGCGGAAACGCCGGTGTCGCGGGTAGTGGCGCCGTTCAGGGTGGCGGCGGCACCGGGGGTAGCGGCGGAAACGGTGGAAACGGCGGCGTTGGCGGAAACGGCGCGCTCGGCGCCAACGGAACCAAAGGCGGCAGCGGCGGCGCCGGCGGTAACGGTGGTGCCGCCGGCGTCAATGGCACCGGCGGCAACGCCGGCAACGGCGGCGCGGGTGGTAACGGCGGCAACGCGGGTAACGACACTGGCACGGGTGGCGCGACGGCGCCGTCCGGCGGCAATGGCGGCCACGGGGGTGACGCCGGCCAGGCCGGCACCGGTGGCAAAGCCGCAGGGCATGGGGGCAACGGCGGCGACGGCGGAGCCGGCGGCCGAGGCGCCGACGGCAACGCGAGCACTGTCATCGGCGCTGCGGGCGACGCCGGCGGCGACGGCGGGACCGGCGGTAACGGCGGGAGCGGCGGCGCCACCGGTACCGGCGGCAAAGCCGGAGATGGTGGTGCCGGCGGCAATGGCGGCAACGGTCTCACCGCTGCGGGGGCACCCGGCACCAACGGTGGTGCGGGCGGCAACGGCGGCAACGCGGGCGCGGGCGTCGGAGGCGCCGGTGGCAGCGGCGGCAACGGCGGAAACGGCGGAAACGGTAATGCCGGCGCGGCCGGCAGCGCCGGGACCGACGGTGCCCGTGGCGGGGCCGGCGGCAACGGCGGCAACGCCACCGGCACCGGCGGCATCGGCGGCAAAGCCGGCAACGGCGGGGCCGGCGGGACCGGTGGTGATGGCGGGGCCGACACCGGCACGGGCGGAGCCACCGCCCCGGCCGGCGGCAAAGGAGGCAACGGCGGCGACGCCGGCAACGGCGGCAACGGCGACACCGTTGGCAGCGGCGGCGTCGGCGGCGCCGGCGGGGCCGGCGGCAAAGGCGCGAACGGCAACGCTGGTGGCGTCGGGACGACCGGTGATCACGGCGGCGCCGGCGGCGCCGGCGGAAATGGCGGCAACGCCGCGGGTAAGGGCAGCATCGGCGGAAAGGCCGGCAACGGCGGCGCCGGCGGCAACGGGGGCACCGGTTACTCCGCTGCAGGCAGCAGTGGCGGCACCGGGGGCAACGGCGGCACCGGCGGCAACGCCGGCACCGGCGGTAACGGAGCCGTCGCCGGCAGTGGCGGCACCGGCGGCAACGGCGGTACCGGCGGCAACGGCGGTAAAGGCAGCGAGGGTGCGGCCGGCGCAGCCGGAACCGCCGGCGGCAACGGCGGCACTGGAGGCAACGGCGGCAACGCGACCGGCACCGGCAGCATCGGCGGCAAGGCCGGCGATGGGGGCAACGGCGGCCACGGCGGAAAGGGCGGTGCCGACATCGGCGGCGGCGGGGCCACCGCGCCGGCGGGCGGTGCCGGCGGAAACGGCGGCAACGCCGGCACGGCAGGTACCGGGACCACGAAAGGCAGCGGCGGCATCGGCGGTAACGGCGGTGACGGCGGCAGCGGTGCTACCGGCAGAGGCGGAACCGACATCGCCGGCAAGACAGGCGATGCCGGCGGTCTGGGTGGGGCCGGCGGCATCGGCGGCAACGCCTCGGGCGCCGGCGGAAAAGCGGGCAACGGCGGATCGGGCGGCAGCGGCGGCGACGGCGGAGCCGGAGGCACCGACACCGGGACCGGCGGCACGACAGCCCCCGCCGGCGGCGCGGGCGGCCGGGGCGGCGCGGGTGGCCGTCCGGGCGCGGCGAGCGGTGGTGCCGCCGGTGGTATCGGCGGCACGGGTGGTACCGGCGGCACCGGTGGCACCGGCGGCGTAGGCGCCGCCGGCGACCACGGCGGCGCGGGCGGCGCCGGCGGCCTCGGCGGCAACGGCGGCAACGCCTCCGGTACCGGCGGCAAGGCCGGCAATGCCGGCAACGGCGGCGCGGGCGGCCGCGGCGGTGATGCAGGCTCCGACCTCGGCTCCGGCGGCTCCGGCGCACCGTCCGGCGGCGCCGGCGGCAAGGGCGGCAACGCCGGCGCAGCGGGCTCAGGCGGTACCGGCGCGGGCAAGGGCGGTGTCGGTGGTGCCGGCGGAGACGGCGGCAACGGCGGCGCCGGCACTGACAACAGCGGCAGAGGCGGCGGTAACGGCGGTGCCGGCGGGGTCGGCGGCACCGCCGCAGGCACGGGCAGCGTCGGCGGCGCCGGCGGCAAGGGCGGCACGGGCGGTACCGGTGGCACGGGCAGCGATGCGGCTCTCAATTCGGGCCTGGCCGGCGGCAACGGCGGCGTCGGCGGACTCGGCGGCAACGGCGGTAACGGCGGCGTCGGCGGCACCACCGGCGGCAAGGGCGGCGGCGGTGGTAACGGCGGCACCGGAGGCGTCAGCGGAGTCAGCGAGGGCAGCGGAGCCGTCGGCGGCGCCGGCGGCAGGGCCGGCAACGGTGGCAACGGCGGCAACGGCGGCACAACCGGTGGCAGCGCAGGCAGCGGTGGCGACGGCGGCAACGGCGGCAACGGCGGCGCCGACGCCGGGAAGGGCGGCGTGACGGCACCTTCGGGTGGCGCCGGTGGCAATGGCGGTGACGCCGGCAAAGCCGGTACCGGCGGTGCCGCCGCGGGCAGCGGCGCAGCCGGCGGCAACGGCGGCACTGGCGGCAAGGGCAGCCACGGCAACAGCGGCGTGGCCGGCACCGTGGGAGACGCGGGCGGCAACGGCGGCGCGGGCGGCAACGGCGGTAACGCCATCGGTGCCGGGAGCATCGGCGGCAAAGCCGGCAGCGGCGGCGCGGGCGGCAACGGCGGCACCGGCGGCACCGGTGTCACGGGCTCCGGTGCCGGTAACGCCGGCGGTGCCGGCGGTACGGGTGGCAACGCCGGCGCGACCGGCACGGGCAGCACGCAGGGCAGTGGTGGCCGAGGCGGCGACGGCGGCGCCGGCGGCGCCGGCGGCAACGGCCTCACCGGTGCGACTGGCAAAGCGGGCGACACCGGCGGTACCGGCGGCAAGGGCGGCGACGGCGGAACCTCCACCGGCACCGGAGGTGTCAGCGGCAGCGGTGGCACCGGCGGCAACGCCGGCAATGGCGGGAACGCCGGCGCCGACAACGGCGCGGGCGGCGTAAGCGCCCCGGCCGGCGGTGCCGGCGGAGTAGGCGGCAACGGCGGCAGTGCCGGCGCCACCAGCAACGGCGCCGCATCCGGGAACGGCGGCGGCGGCGGCAAGGGCGGCAACGGCGGCAACGGCGCTCAGGGCATCAACGCGGGCGCGTCTTTCGCTGCTGACGCGGGCGGCAGCGGCGGGGCCGGCGGCAAGGGCGGCAACGGCGGCAACTCCGGCCCGGGTGGAACCAACGGCGCCAGCGGCAGCGGCGGCCACGGGGGCAACGGCGGCACCGGCGGCAACGGCGGGCCTCTCGGCGACGACGTCGGCCGGGGCGGCGACGGCGGCAACGGCGGCGCCGCAGGGATCGCCGGCAAGGGTGGCGCTCTCAGCGCCGTCGGCGGTACCGGCGGCAACGGCGGCTCCGGTGGCAAGGGCGGCAACGGCAGTCCCGCTGCGCCGGGCGGAGCCGGCGGCAACGGCGGCAGCGGTGGCGAAGGTGGCATCGGCGACCTCACCGCGGCGGGCGGCAACGGTGGCGGCGGCGGCCAGGGCGGTAACGGCGGCAGCAACACCACGTCGATCCCCGCCAAGGGCGGTGTCGGCGGGCGCGGCGGCGACGGCGGGGCCGGTGGCGCGAGCACAGGCGCCGTCACGACCAACATCGGCGGTACCGGCGGCAGCGGTGGCACCGGCGGCAGTGGCGGCACCGGCAGTTCGAGCAAAGGCACGAATGCCCCAACCTTGGGCGGTGTCGGCGGAGGCGGCGGCAACGGCGGTAGGGGTGGTGACGCCGGCAGCTTCAATGGCTCGACCTTTGTCAGTGGCACGGCCGGCAACGGCGGGGCCGCCGGGAACGGCGGCACCGGCGGCACCGGCGGCGCGGGCCTGCCCAGCTCGGGCTTCACCGGCGCGAAGGGCGGGGACGGCGGCACCGCCGGCAAGGGCGGCGACGGCGGCACCAGCGGGGCCGGGGGCACGAACGGCGCCGGCGCCAACGGCGGCACCGGCGGCTCCGGCGGCACGGGCGGCACCGGCAGTACAGGCGGCAAAGGCACCGGTGGTGGCGACGGCGTCACGGGCGGTCCCGCAGTCGGCAGCACCGGCGGCACCGGCGGCAAGGGCGGGACTGGCGGCCCCGGCGGTGTCTGATCCGGCTACGTACACCAGGCCAACTCCGGAGCGTCCACTCCGGAGTTACAGTTCGAGCACTGTCGCCGGCGACAGCGCGTAGCGATTGGGGGCTGCCGTGTCTTTCGTGCTTGTGTCTCCGGAACAGTTGATATCCGCAACGGCGAATCTGCAGACCGTCGGGTCTGCCCTGCAGGCAATGAATACTTCGGCGGCGCTTCGCACCGGGAATCTGGCCGCTGCGAGCGCCGATGAGGTCTCCGAGGCGATTGCGACTTTCTTTGCCGAGCACGGCCAGCAGTACCAGCAGGCGGCCGAGCAGTTTTCCGTTTCCTACGAGCAATTCCGGGTCAGGATTCTGGAAACCGCGCGCGAATATGCCGTCGCCGAAATCGCTCTCGCCAAATACCTGGCCTCCAATGTGTCGCACCTCATCAACGACCCGGTGCTGGAGGCAACCGGGCGCCCACTCTTCGGTGACGGCGTCGACGGCTACACCACGGCTCAAGGCGTGGGAACGCCGGGCGGAGCCGGCGGCTGGCTGTTCGGTAACGGGGGCACCGGCGGCGTCAGCGTCCGCTACGGAGTGGCCGGAGGCGCCGGCGGCGCGGGCGGTTTGTTGGTGGGCAACGGAGGCACCGGCGGCCGCAATCTCTACGGCGGCATGCCCGGCGGCGCGGGCGGGTCGGCGGGTCTGATCGGTATCGGCGGCACGGGCGGGGCCAGCGGGCCCGGCGGCGTGGGCGGCATGGGCGGTCGGGGCGGCCTGCTGGGCGAGCCCGGCACCGCAGGGATCAGCACCGCACTGGGTCCGAATCAAACGCTGATCTATCCCGGTCAGTACGGCAGCCCGATGCTGAATATCACGGTGGGTGGCGGACCGACGTCGCCCGTCATCGTCGACTCCGGCGCATCCGGGCTGGTAGTGCCGCCGAGCTACGTCGATCTGGCCACTCTCGGCGCCCCCACCGGCACGGGCAGCGTCAGTTACGGCGGCACGCTGCTAGTCAATTACCAGACGTATCAAACCACCCTGAACTTCGGAAACGGAATCGTCACGGAACCGACCACCGTCGGCGTCGCCACCTCGGCTTCGCTGGGCGGAACAGCGGTGGATCTGTCGACCCTGCCCGCCTACCTCGGCGTGGGCCAGAACAACGACTTTCCGTTCCCCACTTCGGTGATCGAAGCGCTACCTGATCACCTGGACGACGGAGTGCTGGTCAACCTGCCACGCGGCACGATGCAGTTCGGACCCAATCCGCTGCCCCCCTATGTCGGGTTGGGCGGATCCCCGAGAACCGTTGTGCAAGTTCAGATCAACCATGAACTACCGCAGACCGTCGGCGCATTCATCGATACCGGGGGTGCACTCGGAGCCGTCCCGCAGTCGCTGGTGCCGGGCCTCAACATCGGTAACCACCTGCCGGCGGGAACGGTAATCACCGTCTCCACCATCAACGGTGTGCCCCTCTACACGCAGACGGTCACAGCCGATAACACCCCATTTGTTGTCACCTCAGCGACCGGCCCAACCTATGGTTCCGGCTATTACGTGTTCAACACGGGGTCCTACCCCTTCTCACTGTTGCCCGTCTATTTCCAGAACACCGCTGACGGAATAGGCAGGACGGTCTTCGTCCAGCAGGTCTGACGCGCCGCAGTCACTCGGCCAGTTGCAGGCAGACGGCCAGCGCCCGGTCGCCGACGTGCAGTGCCAGCACCGGGCCCAGCGGCGTCACGACCGCGGGTTCGCACGTCGGTAGCCGATCGGCCAACGCGCCGGCAACTTCCCGCGCGCCGTCAGGATTGGCGACGTGGTGCACGGCCAGCGCGGCCTGGCGCTCGCCCACGATCTCACACACCTGGTCGACCATTGCCGCGATGGCGCCCTTGGATGTCCGGATACGTTGCGCCAGAACCAGTTTCCCGTCATCGATGTGCAGTAGCGGCTTCAGCGCCAGCGCGGTGCCCAACCAAGCCTTCGCACCGCCGATGCGGCCACTGCGGCGCAGGTTGTCCAGGCGATGCACCACCATGTAGGCGTGTGTGCGGCGCACCGCGGCCGCCGCGGCGGCTGCTACGGCGTCCAGATCGGCCCCGTCCGCGGCCGCCCGAGCGGCGGTCACGGCCAGCAGCCCGGTACCCATCGCCGTCGACTTGGAATCCACAACCCGCACCGCGGAACCGAATTCGGCAGCAGCCAGTTCGGCGGCGCGGCAGGTTCCGGACAGACCCGACGAAATGTGAACGGCCACAACGCCGTCCCCATCACTGTCGGCCAGGGCCTGTTTGTAGGCGGCGCCGAGTTCGGCCGGGGTGGCCGCCGCGGTGGTGGCGTGACGCTTGTGAATGTCTTCGGGCACGTCGTCCACGCCGTCGCGCAGGTCGGCGCCGTCGAGCAGGATATGCAGCGGCACCTCACGAATCCCCCACCGATCCCGCAATTCGGCCGGTAGGCGCGACGAGCTGTCGGTGACGACCCGGACGGTCAAGGTCAGCGTGTCTTCTCGTTCGGAATCCCGGCCTCGGCGAGCGCCTTGAGCATCAGCTCGGCGACGCTGCGGTGAGCCTCGAAATTCCAGTGGATGCCGTCCGGATTGGCGCGCCCGCTCATGACCTCCTCGGCAACCGCCGCCTTGAGATCGACCAGCGGAATGTTCTGCTCCTCGGCCCACTGCGTGATCGCCGCTACGGTGCCGTCGCGCCCGTGGTGCGCCTTGCCGTAGGTCTCGGCGATATGCACCGACGGCAGCGACGCCACCACCGGGATACCGGGGCGGTTGAAATCAATTGCGCCGCGAGTCTTTTCGAGGTAATACGCGGTAAGTTGCGGCGGCAGTGCCGATCTGGCCACCGGCGACAGCCGGGGCTGCAGCCAGCCGTAGCCGTCGCGCACCCAGCGCCGCAACCGCGGCGGCCGCACGTAACGGATAAGCTCGCGCACTGCCGTGGGCCACACCGACGGCAGCGAGTCCATGCCACTAGTGGCGAAGACCACCGCACCGGCCTTGGGCAACGCCGCCCAGGCCCGCGGGTCCTGGGTGGCGGCCCACCACACGTCCCGGCAGGTCCAGCCGATCCGGCCGATCAACTCCACGTCCCAATCAAGTTGCGCACCAACAATATTGGGCCAAATGCGCGGATCGTCGGCAGGCAGCCCGCCAGTGGGGCCGTAATAGGACAGCGAGTCGGCGAAGATCAAGAGGGTGGGCCTGGCCCCGGAATCAGAGGACGTCATTGGCCACCTGCGCCGACGCGTTCCATACGTCCAGTCGCCACCGGATGTCCTCGAACCCGGCGTCATCCTCCGAGTGGCCGCTCAGCTGGACCCAACTGCAGTTGCCCATCCCGCCCAGAATCGGCCAGTTGGCGACCGGGATCTTCAGCAGCGCGGCCGACAGCGCGGCGATCAGGCCTCCGTGGGCGACCAGCACGATCGGGCGCTCGGGCGCGCCCGGCCCACCCCACTCCGGTGCGGCGGCAACCAGTTCGGCCACCAATGGCACGCTGCGGGCGGCCACGTCGACCCGGCTTTCACCGCCGTGCGGCGCCCAGCCGGCGTTCTCACGCCACGCCAATCGGGCGCCGGGGACCTCGGCATCGATCTGGGTGTGCGTCATGCCCTGCCAGTCGCCGAGATGGGTCTCGCGCAGCCGCGGGTCGACCTGCACCCCCAGACCGGTCTGCTCGCCGAGCCTGGTCGCCGTGTCGAAGGCACGCCGCAGGTCCGAGGAGACGATCAGCAGCGGTTGCACTTTGCCCAGCACCTCGGCCGCGGCGACGGCCTGGGCGCGGCCCAGTTCGCTCAGGTCGGTGTCGAGCTGACCCTGCATTCGGCTGCCGAGGTTGTAGTCGGTCTGCCCGTGCCGGAGCATGACCAGCCGGCGCGCCCTCATTCCCCGGTCCCGTCGCGTTGGTCGCCGAGGTCGACCGGCACCAGCGGGCAGTCGCCCCACAACCGGTCGAGCGCGTAGAAATTGCGGTCGTCCTGGTGCTGGATGTGTACGACGATGTCGCGGTAGTCCAGCAGTGTCCAGCGGCCCTCCCGGGCACCTTCACGTCGGGCGGGCTTGTAGCCGGCCCGGCGCATCTTCTCCTCGACCTCGTCGACGATGGCGTTGACCTGCCGTTCGTTGGCCGCCGAGGCGATGACGAAGCAGTCGGTGATGACGAGTTGGCCGGAGACGTCGATGACGAGGACGTCGTCGGCCAGTTTCGATGCCGCGGCGGCGGCGGCCACCGTTGCCATGTCGATCGCTTCTTGATGTGCGCTCATGTGCTGTTTCCGGCGGCCACACTGGGGGCGGCCGGGTTCTCGCTCCTCTCGGGGGTTCGGTAGAGGCGTCGCTTGGAGACGTATTGCACGACGCCGTCGGGCATCAGGTACCACAGCGGGCGGCGCTCCAAAGCGCGCTGCCGGCAGTCGGTCGAGGAGATCGCCAGCGCGGGAACCTCCACCAGTGTCAGTGCTTCCTGAGGCAGCTCGCCCAGAACGTCGGTGATGTGGTCGTGGCGAAGCTCGTAGCCGGGTCGACTGACACCTATAAAACGCGCCAGCTCGAACATCTCTTCCCAGCCCTGCCAGGTGAGGATGGACGCCAGGGCGTCGGCGCCGGTGATGAAGTACAGCTCGGCGTCCGCGTTGAGAGTGCGCAGGTCACGCAGCGTGTCTTTGGTGTACGTGGGACCGCCGCGGTCGATGTCGACCCGGCTCACCGAGAACCGGGGGTTGGAGGCGGTGGCGATCACCGTCATCAGATACCGGTCTTCGGCGGCCGAAACCTGCCGGTCCTTCTGCCACGGCTGTCCGCTGGGGACGAAGACGACTTCGTCGAGGGAGAACTTGTGCGCGACCTCGCTGGCAGCAACCAGGTGGCCGTAATGGATGGGATCGAACGTCCCGCCCATGACACCCAGCCTGCGCAGCTGCTTTTGCATGGTTTGCCAGCTTACTGGAGCCCGCGATCAGGCATTACCTGCCGAGGAACGACCGTGGGCCCGCGGCGCCACGCGTCAAGTTCTCAAAAGATCCGATGCCAATATGTCAATGCCTTACACCCGCGCGGGGAATCGTGTAGAAGGAGTCCTGTGGAAAATTCGCTGCCGGCCGCCGTAGATCAGCAAAAAGACTGGAAAGACGCCATGACCCGGCGGTTCTACAGCCGTTCCGTGGTCACGGGCGAGATTTCGCTGCCAGCCGTGCCGAGCCTGCTCGACGAGTACGTGGAGATGTGCAGCCGCATCTTCGCCGGAGTGGGCCGCGAGTTCAACGACGAGGAACTCGCCCACCTGCGGACCGTGCTGCAGAACCAGCTGGCCGAGGCCTACTCGATTTCCCAACGGTCCAACATCGTCATCAGCTACAACGCACCCGTGGGCCCGACCTTGCACTATCAGGTCAACGCGCGCTGGTTCACCGTCGCCGAAGCCTACGAGAACTGGATCAGCACCCGCGAACCACCGCTGTTCGGCACCGAGCCGGACGCCCGGATCTGGGCACTGGCCAACGAGGCGGCCGACGCCCGCTCGCATCCGGTGCTCGACATCGGAGCGGGGACGGGGCGCAACGCCCTTCCGCTGGGCCGGCGCGGACACCCGGTCGACGTGGTGGAGCTGACGCCGAAGTTCGCCGAGATCATCCGGTCCCAGGCCCGGGCCGAGGGTCTGGACGTGCGGGTCATCGTGCGCAACGTCTTCGAGACCACCGACGACCTGCGCCAGGATTACCAGCTGATCCTGCTGTCGGAGGTCGTGCCGGACTTCCGCTCGGCGCAACAGTTGCGCAGATTGTTCGAGCTGGCCGCCGCCTGCCTGGCGCCCGGCGGGCAGCTGGTGTTCAACACCTTCCTGCCGCGCTACGGCTACGAAATCGACGACGCGGCACGCGAGTTCGGGCAGCAGGCGTACACGGGCATGTTCTCCCGCCAGGAGTTGGCAACCGCGTCCGAGGGGCTGCCGCTGGAGCTGGTGGCCGACGACTCGGTGTACGAATACGAGCAGGCGAACCTCCCGCAGGGGGCTTGGCCGCCCACCAGCTGGTACGCCGACTGGGTCAGCGGCCTCGACGTGTTCCCCGTCGAACGGGACAAGAGCCCGATCGAAATGCGCTGGCTGGTGTTCCGCAAGACCCGCTGAACCCCGCCAGCAGACGCAAAATCGCCTCGGAGCGCATGCTCCACGGTGATTTTGCGTCTGCTCGGCCAGGGAAAGCTACACCGGCAGCAGCGCGTCGATCACCGAGGCGAGCTGCTTGGCCGAGCGGCACTCGTGCATCGTGATGACTTCCTCATAGCGTGGCACCGCTGAATCCCCGCTGCCCCACAGGTGTCGGGGCTCCGGATTGAGCCAGTGTGCGTGCCGGGCGGCGTTCACCATGTCGGCGAGCACGTCGACGGCCGGGTTGCGGTAGTTGGTTCGCCCGTCGCCGAGCACCAGCAGAGAACTGCGCGGCGACAACACGTTCGGGTTCGCCTGCACGAACGAGACGAAGGCGTTGCCGTAGTCGGAATGACCGTCGCGGGCGTACACGCCGGCTTCCCGGGTGATCCGCTGGATCGCCACCGCCAGATCGGCCTCCGGACCGAACATGTGCGTCACCTCGTCGGTGGTATCGATGAACGCGAAGACGCGGACACGGGAAAACTGTTGGCGCAGAGCGTGAACCAGCAACAGGGTGAAGTGGCTGAAGCCGGCGACGGAACCGGACACGTCGCAGAGCACCACCAGTTCCGGGCGCGCCGGGCGGGGCTTCTTCAAGACGACGTCGATCGGCACGCCCCCGGTGGACATCGACTTGCGCAGCGTTTTACGCAGGTCGATCGTCCCGGCGCGGGAGCGGCGCCGCCGCGCCGCCAGCCGGGTGGCCAGGGTGCGCGCCAACGGCGCCACCACGCGGCGCATCTGCCGCAGCTGCTCACCGGAGGCGCGCAGGAACTCGACGTTCTCGGACAGCTGCGGGATGCCGTACATCTGGACGTGTTCGCGGCCCAGCTGCTCGGCGGTGCGTCGTTTGGTCTCCGCGTCCACCATCTTCCGGAGTTGCGAAATCTTCTGAGCAGCAATAGCTTTCGCTATCTGCTCCTGACTCGGGGTGGGCTCGTCGCCGTAGCGGGCGAGCAGCCCGGCCAGCAGTTTGCCTTCCAGTTCGTCCAGCGCCATCGCCTTGAGCGCCTGATACGACGAGAAGGACGGGCCGCGACTGGAGTTGTACTTGCCGTAGGCCTCCACGATCCGGGCGATCATCCGAACCAGCCGCTCGTCCATGTCGGCCAGGTCCGGGTTGTCGGCGAGCAGGTCCAGCAGCATCTGCCGCATGGCCTCGACGTCGTCGGGAGGCAGCCCGTCCGGGTCGCCGGCGGCGTCCTCGTCCAGCACCACCGCCCGGGCCCCCAGCGCCGCGGGGAACCACAGGTCGAACATGGCGTCGTAGGTGTCGCGGTGGTCGGGCCGGCGCAGCACCGCACAGGCCAGGCCCTCGCGCAGCACCAACCGGTCCTCCAGACCCAGGGTGGCCATCACCCGCCCGGCGTCCACCGTTTCCGAAGGGCCCACCGAGATCCCGCTGGCGCGAAGCGCTTCCACGAACCCGACCAGGTGCCCGGGCAACCCGTGCGGCGCGAGCGGCCGGGAGGGACGGATGCGCCGGGTAGCCATCAGTTCAGCCTCAACTCGCCGGTCGCCCGCTGCTGATCGGACTGGTGCTTGAGCACCACGCCGAGCGTGGCGGCGACGACGGCGTCGTCGATGGTGTCCATGCCGAGCGCCAGCAAGGTACGGCCCCAGTCGATGGTCTCGGCGATGGACGGGACCTTCTTGAGCTGCATGCCGCGCAGCACGCCGATGATGCGCACCAGCTCCTCAGCAAGATGCTCGGGCAGTTCGGGCACCCGCGAGAGCAGGATGCGGCGTTCCAGTTCGGGGGTCGGGAAGTCGATGTGCAGGAACAGGCAGCGACGCTTGAGCGCCTCCGACAGTTCCCGGGTCGCGTTGGAGGTCAGCACGACCAGCGGGGTCCGGGTGGCGGTGATGGTGCCCAGTTCCGGAACCGTCACGGCGAAGTCCGAGAGCACCTCCAACAGCAGGCCCTCGATCTCGATGTCGGCCTTGTCGGTCTCGTCGATCAACAGCACCGTCGGGTCGGTGCGCCGGATCGCGGTCAGCAACGGACGCTGCAGCAGGAATTCCTCGCTGAACACGTCATCTTTGGTCGACTGCCAGTCCCCGGAACCGGCCTGGATACGCAGGATCTGCTTGGCGTGATTCCACTCGTAGAGGGCTCGGGCCTCGTCGACCCCCTCGTAGCACTGCAACCGGACCAGTCCCGACCCGGTGGCCTGGGCCACGGCGCGGGCCAGTTCGGTCTTGCCGACCCCGGCGGGCCCTTCCACCAGCAACGGCTTGCCGAGCCGATCGGCGAGGAAAACCGCTGTGGCCGTGGCGGTGTCCGGCAGGTAGCCGGTTTCGGCGAGCCGGCGTGAGACGTCGGCGATGTCGGCGAACAGCGGCGTGGGCCGAGCGGGCACGGTCACAATGGGGCTCCTTGAAATCTGAGAGATGGGTCAGGCCGGACGGGTCTGGCCGTCACCCCAGACAATCCACTTTGTCGAGGTCAGTTCCGCCAACCCCATCGGGCCGCGGGCGTGGAGTTTCTGGGTGGAGATACCGATCTCGGCGCCGAAACCGAACTGCTCGCCGTCGGTAAACGCGGTGGACGCGTTGACCATCACCGCAGCGGCGTCGACCTGCTCGGTAAACCTTTGCGCTGCAGCAAGATTGGTGGTAACGATGGCTTCGGTGTGACCGGTCCCGTACTCGTTGACATGCGCGATCGCCGCGTCCACTCCATCAACGACCGCGACCGCGATGTCCATCGCCAGGTACTCGCGGCGTAGGTCTTCTTCACCGGCATCCAGATGCACGGTGACGCCCGCCGTCTCCAGCGCGTTCAGCAGCCGCGGCATCGCCTCCCCGGCGATCGCGGCGTCGACCAGCAGCGTCTCGGCGGCGTTGCAGACGCTGGGCCGGCGCGTCTTGGAGTTGAGCAGGATGCGCTCGGCGACGTCGAGGTCGGCGGCCTCGTGCACGTAGACATGGCAGTTGCCGACACCGGTCTCGATGGTGGGTATCTGCGCATCGCGCACGACGGCTTCGATCAGACCGGCTCCCCCACGCGGGATCGCCACGTCAACCAACCCGCGGGCCTGGATCAGGTGGGTGACCGTGGCGCGGTCGGCCGAAGACAGCAGCTGGACGGCGTCGGCGGGCAGATCCTCGCCGACAAGGGCGCCACGCAGCACCGTGACCAGGGCTTCGTTGGACTTCGCCGCCGACGAGCTGCCGCGCAGCAGCGCCGCGTTGCCGGACTTGAGCGTCAACCCGAACGCGTCGACCGTGACGTTGGGGCGGCCCTCGTAGATCATTCCGACCACGCCGAGCGGAACCCGCTGCTGCCGTAGCTGCAGCCCGTTGGGCAGGGTGGAGCCGCGGAGCACCTCACCGACCGGGTCCGCCAATCCCGCGACCTGGCGCAGGCCGGCGGCGATACCGTCGATGCGCTGGGGGTTTAGCGCCAGCCGGTCGAGCATCGCCGCCGGTGTGCCCGCGGCCCGGGCCGTCTCCAGGTCTTCGGCGTTGGCGGCGAGGATCTGGTCGGCGTGGGCCAGCAGTGCGTCGGCGGCGGCGTGCAGCGCGCGGTCCTTGACCAGGGTGGGGGTGGAGGCCAGGATGCGGGCGGCGACCCGGGCGCGGCGGGCGGCGTCGTGCACCTCTTGGCGCAAGTCGGGCAGCACCGGTGCTTGCAGACTCATTACCCCAGGGTATCGGGCTTTCGCAGACCGGGCGCGACCGCGGTCGCTGCTTTGGCGCGTTCACGGCGGGTCAAACGTGCCTTGCTCTGCCGCTCGTCGATCAGCCGGCCCAGATCCTGCAGCAGCATCGGCTTGTCCATCACGATCTTCTCGAGATGTTCGCGCTCGATCTCCAGCGCGGTCACCTCTTCGAGGGCATAGGCGCCGGCCAGATTGGGCTGCCTGGTCAGCGCGGTCACCCCGATGAACGATCCCTCGGTGAGGGTAGCGAAGGGCAGCACGGCCCCATCAGCGTCGGTCACCGTCAGTTGCACGCTGCCGGACACGATGAAGGCCATCGCGGTGGGCACCGTGCCCGCGTACTGCACGATCTCGTCGGTGCCGTACCGCAGGATCTTGGCGTAGGGGGCCAGAAACTGCTGGTCGGCCAGGGTCAGCCGCAGTTCGGATGCGACAACGGTGCGCAACGCTTTCATGACCCGCTCCGGTGTCGAGAAGTCGTCGGCCTCGCCGTCCAGATGCAGTTCCCAACGTCGCGCGGCGTACCAGATCCATCGCACGAACGTGGACTGGGTGGCGCCCTCGTCCGCCGGAGAGTGGACCCGGACCGTGGTGCGGTACTCCCCGGCGCCCAGCGCGACCGACGACGGCGTGGTCCCGGGCATGATCAGCGGCAGAGCACTGGCCACCAACGTCAGCATCTCGCACACCTTGTCCGGCGGATCCGACGTCGCGAACGTGGTATTGATCGAGCACTTGTGCGGGCCGGGCGGGCGGCTGAGGTTGGTGAACGCGGTGGTCGCCAGCATCGAGTTGGGCATGATCCGCAGGCCGCCGCCGGTCTGGATATGCACGGCGCGCCAATTCACCTCGATGACGCGGCCCCGGGCGGTCTGCGTGTCCAGCCAATCGTTGATCCGGAACGGCTGCTCGAAGAGCATGAACAGGCCGGACACGATCTGGCCGACCGAATTCTGCAGCATCAGGCCGATGACCACCGACGTGATGCCCAAGGCGGTGAACACCCCGCCGACCCGCACCCCCCAGATGACGGACAGGATCACCGCCAGTCCGACGCCGATCAGGGCGAACCGTCCGACGTCGAGGAAGATCGCCGGAAGTCTCTTGCGCCAGCTGTCTTCAGGCGCGCCTTCGAAGATCGTCGCGTTGAGCCCGGACAGCAGCAGCACCAGCACCAGGAAGCCGAACACGGTGGTGAGAATGCGGACCGGGATCTCGCCTGCCGAGATCTGCGACGCCTTCACCAGGATCAGGAGCAGCGCCCCGAGCGGTAGCAGCCAGTTGCGGATCACCCCGACCTGGCGGGCCAGCCGATTACCCCGGCGGGCGAGGATGTGGTGCAACTCGGTGAGCAGGATCAGGCAGACCGGAAATCCGATCGCCACGCCGATCGCCCAGTAGAACCAGTCCGAGTTGAAGAAGTTCATTACCGCTCCGACAACCGGTAAATGGCCTGCTCTTCTCCACCGACGGAAATCGTGCCGGCCGGCGTGAACTGGCGCGTGTCGCGCATCGCCTCATACACCTGGGATGCGACGTAGATGCCGGGTTGCGGTGAGCCGCTGTGCATCTGATAAGCCAGGCTGACCGCGGCGCCCCACATGTCGAAGACGAGCCCGGATTTGCCCACCAATCCACTGACCACATTGCCCGTGTTGATGCCCACCCGCAGGCGCAATACGTGCCGGCTCTGGCTGTTGAAGCGCTCGATGATGCGCCGCATCTCGAGCGCAAACTCCACACTTCGGTGAATGCTGTCCAGACGTGGCGTGACGACCCCGCAGCTGGCCAGGTAGCCGTTGTGGAAGGTGCGAATCCGTTCCACCCCAAGAGATTCGGCGGCCGCGTCGAACTGGCGGAACAGGTCGTCGACGATGCCGACCAGTTCGTCGCTCGCGACCTCGCTCGAGATCTCGTCGAGCCCGACGATGTCGGCATAGATGATGGCGACGTCCTGGTGCTGCTGCGCGATGGTCCCTTCACCCTCGCGGTACCGCTGTGCCACCGACTCCGGCATCAGCGCGAGCAGCAGCCGGTCGTTTTCCCGGCGCTGCTCGTTCAGCAGTTCTTCCTTGATCGCCAGGTTCCGGCTCATCTCGTTGAACGCGCCTGTGAGATCTCCGATTTCGTCACGCGAGGTGATCGGGATGTTGACTTCGTAATCGCCGGAGCTGATCTTCTGTGCACCCTTTTCGAGGCGGCGCAGCGGACGCACCGCCGCCTGGGCGATGACCATGGCTGCCACCGAGATGGCGAAGACCATCGCCGCGACGGCGACGGCAAGCGCCTTGGTGAAGCGTCCGATCCGCGCGAAGGCATCGGAGTCGTCCCGGGTCGCCAGGACCGACCACTGCAGATCGGAATTCGGGATGCTCAGCGGCGCGTAGGCTTCCAGTTCTTTATTACCGGTGTAGTCGCTGCCGATCGTTACCCCGGTCTCACCACGCTGCGCGGCCTTCAAACCGGCGCTGCGCACGGGTTGCACCAGCGTCGTACCGCCCAGTCGAATGGCCCGGTCCGCCACATCGGGAGCGGTGCCGGCCGCGATCACCTCGCGCCGGTACTCCTTCGGGTCCTCCAGGAAAAGCCGTGAATCAGAACGCATCAGACCGTCGGGACCGGCAAGGTAAGTCTCGGTCGCCGCGCCCATGCCGGCGGCCTGCCACTGCTTGTTGGCGGTCATGATGTAGTTGATCTTGGCGATCGGCACCGGCAGCGCCATCACGCCGTCGAATCTGCCGTCCAGACCGATCGGCGACACCACCCATGCGGTCGGCACGTCGAGCTGGGGCTGGTACGGCTCGAAGTCGGTGATCCAGACGAACTCAACGTCGTTGGAGCGCAACGCTTTCAGATACGCCTCACGCAGATTCGATTCGCGGTACGGCCCGGTCAGGATGTTGGTGCCGAGGTCGGGACCCTTGTCCACGGTGTAGACGACATTGCCGTCCATGTCGAACAGCAGCGCGTCCCGGTAGTTGAACCGGCTGACGATGCTGCGCATGTAGTAGTCGAAGCGGGCGTTGGCGGCCGTCCAGGCGCTGCCGTCGCCCGGATCCACCGGCGGGTCGGTGTTGGGCTTGGTTACGGCGGTGTAATTGGCCTGAAGGTACTTCTCGGCGTTGGTTTTCGGCAGCAGCGCGTTTAGATCGAGCTCTTCCCCCGTCACCCGCTGAATGGGTTTGATCATCTGATCTTGGTAGTAGTTTGCGAGCGCCTGTTGCTGTGGGCCGCTGATCGTCGCGTTGTTCAGTTGATTGAAGCCGGCCGTCAGAGCGATGACGGCCTGGTCGATGCTGAAGCCCCCGCTGTAGACGATCAGTGAGTTCGTCACCTCGCGGAACAACGCCTCGATCTGCCGCTTCTGCGACTCGCGCAGTTCGATGAGTCGCTCGGACTCGACCTCGCGCAAGGCGTTGCGCCCGGAGATGGCGCCGATGTAGCCGATAACAGCGATGGACAGAATGCTCGACAACAGCAGCGCGACGAGGATCTTGGACTGAATGCTGATCTTGAAACGGAAGCCTGGCAAAAGACGGCGGACGCGCTTCTTAGCCGGAGCGCTCAGCGCCTCCGATTCCGATTCTGTTGGCTCGCCCGACGTCAATCGGCTTCCCTTCTGCCTTGTCCCGGGTCTCCGATCACGCTGCACACTAGCTCTCTGACCGGTGGATATCGGCGTTTTGCGGGAAGTGACGTCGGCACGTGTCCGAGAATTCACCGTTCGGTGACGCCCGGCTTTCAGTGGATGGCGTGCTGCCAATCCACCACAAACCGCCGCGCCGGGTCCGAAGGGTCGACCGCACAAGGAAGTTCGAGCCCGACCGCAAGAGAGGGCACGTGATCGTCCGGTATTGATTGGACGCTGCGGCCGACGATCGGCGCCAGGTTCGGGAATCGAAGCTCCATCTCGATGACATATTGCGGCGCGTCGAGCAGCTCAGGCATCGCGGTGGCCTCTCTCCCCAAGCTGCGCAACGTGTTTCCGGTCGAGGCGAACGACCTGAGCACGCCCGGCACGCGCCGGCCCGATGCGAGCAGCTGCGCTGCCGACGCCCACTGGCCCGAGGCGGCACCGTGCCGCTGCTTGTGCTCGTTGTACGCCGCGGCGAGGGCTGCGGTACTCGGGGGCTGGGCCGCCCCGTGCACCCGTGCGCCCGGGTCGATCCGGACCTTGTCCGGCTTGGTGGAGTCAACCTCGACGGAGACGACCAGACCGGGCTGGACGGCGGGCATCTGGATCGGATGGACCGCCTGCCGCACCGTTACCTCGTACGGTTCGCGGCCGGGGAGCTCGACGCTGAGGTTGATCTTGCAGACGTACCGGTCGTTGATCACCGTGCCGGTCGACTGCACCGACAGGATGCGTGCGACTCCCGTCAGCGCCGGGCCGGTGAACCGGGGCCTCCTGAGGCGATAGAGGCTGACGCCGATGAACACCAGCACCAGAGCCGGGATTCCCCAGCTCAGCAGGGGGGTCACGATTTCCATGGCGGCACGGTAGCTTGGGCTCGGCGGCTACCGTGCCCAAGTTTTCGGGCGGCCATCTACTGTCGACAACATGTCTACGCGGGTGTGCGTGGTGGGCAGCATCAACTGGGATCTGACGCTGGACGTCGCCAGTCTGCCGCGTCCGGGTGAGACGGTGTTGGCGTCGTCGCTGGCGTACGCGCCCGGCGGCAAAGGCGGCAATCAAGCGGTGGCGGCGGCGCGCGCCGGCGCGCGGGTGCAGTTCGTCGGCGCGGTCGGTGACGACTCCGCCGGTCCACAGTTGTTGGCGCATCTGCTGGCTGCCGGTATCGACGTGGACGGCGTCGCCCGCCGGCAGGGCCCCAGCGGGACGGCGATCATTGTGGTGGACGGCGACGGGGAGAACACCATCGTGGTGGCGCCCGGCGCCAATGCCGCGCTGTCGGTGTCTGAAACTTCGGTCGCTGATTGCGATGTGTTATTGACCCAGTTGGAGATTCCGGTGCCGGCGGCCCTGGAGGCCGCGCGGCACGCCCGGTCCGCTGGCGCCGTGGTGATGGTCAATGCCTCGCCTGCGGGACAGCACGGCGATGCGGTGGCCGAACTGGCCGGCATCGCCGACGTGGTGATCGTGAACGAGCATGAGGCGGGTCATTGGCCCTGGCGCCCTGCGCATTTCATTATCACCCTGGGCGCGCGGGGTGCCCGTTACCTCGGTCCCGATGGTGAGTTCGAGGTTCCCGCGCCGGCCGTGACGGCGGTGGACACCACGGGCGCCGGCGACGTGTTCGCGGGAGTTCTGGCCGCTGACTGGCCTGCTCGTTCGGGATCCCCCGCCGAGCGGCTGGTCGCGTTACGGAGGGCGTGTGCGGCCGGCGCTTTGGCCACATTGGTGCGCGGTGCCGGTGATTGTGCCCCGGGCGCCGCCGAGATAGACGCCGCTGCCTTGGGAGTGCCGTCGCCGTAGACCGTGGAACGCGACGACAGGGAGTCGACCGGCCGACCCGGTCGCCTGCTGAATATCAGGCGCGCCGACCGGCGCGTTCTGCGAAGGCGTCCAGCGCGTACAGAACTTCCGGCGCGCGCCACGCTCGATTGCGGGTCTGGTCGGTGAACTCAACGATGATCCCGTACCCGGCGAGAGGTTCCAGGTATCGGTACACATTGGTCATGGGTATCCCGAGTTCATCGCTGATTAATTGGGCATTGACCACAGGGCGTTTCATAAGCAAGTCCGCCACGCGATAAACGGCCGAGTCACGACGAGCTTTGATCTTCGACTCCCATCCTCCTCGTACCGTTCGGAGGTCGGCAACTAGTTCTCGACCGTTCACGACGGCCAGCATCGAAGCCATAGCTAATCGTTCAACTATCGGTGCGGGATCACCGTCGCGATAGGCGGTCAGTGCATCGAAATATGCAGTGGTGTCGGTTAGCAGTCCCGCTGAGACAGGGACGGTGACCTGCCGGGCCAGCCGTTTGTTGCGCAGCATCGACTGGATCATCGCTCGGCCGGTGCGCCCGTTGCCGTCGGGGAACGGGTGGATGGTTTCGAATTGTGCGTGCGCAATCGCGATCTGCGGAAGGACCGCTATGTCAGCGCGTTTGGCAAATTGGATTAGGTCATCGATGGCTGCCGGAATTTTATCGTGATGCGGTGCAATGAAATCGGCGCCGCGCGGGCCGAAGTTGCCGCCGCCGATCCACACCTGCTCCGTGCGCCATTTGCCGGCGATACCTGGCTCGCTCTCGTGCATCAGCGCGTCATGCATGGCTAAAATTGCGTCACCGCTTATCTGGCCGGCCAGGTCGACAGCCGCTTGCATCGCTCTGGTATTAGCGACGATCATCGACGCGTTGAGACGCTTGCTGGTCCCGAGCGTCTCGGCTTCGGCGATTACGCGCGCATTGGCGGTTAGGTTCTCAATTTTGGAGCTGGCCGCCGATTCTGTGCGCAGCAGCACCGAAGCGAAGGGAGCGATTTCACCACCAAGTTCTGTATCGAACCGCGCGATCTCCTGGGCGGCTTCCTCCGCGTCAGCCAGCACGCCGGAAGGCAAGCTGACGTCTAAGTCCCCGATCTCGGCCGGAATGGCGGCTTGGTACTGACCGGACTGACGAAGGGCGGCACGCAGGTCCGAGCGCCCGTAGCCGACCTCAACGGGCGTCTCCCAAATCAGCGTCTCGTATGCCACTCTGGTGCCTGAGTTAACTGATGACACGGGCAAATTTTATCATCACTTAGATCGCTAACTGATAATAAGAGGGTTGGGCGCTATCACTTCGGGCTTGCCGAAAGATGACTCAGCCTTCGGGTACCTCACGCTCGATCTCATCGAGCCATATCCGCGCGGACATGTCGGACGGAGCACGCCAGTCCCCACGGGGCGAGAGCGAACCGCCATGAGAGACCTTGGGGCCGTTGGGCAAAGCCGAGCGCTTGAACTGGCTGAACGAGTAGAACCGCTGCACGAACACCTGCAACCAGTGCCGGATTTCCGACAACGAGTACGACGGCCGGTTGCTCTCGGGGAAGCCGGGCGGCCACTCGCCGCGCTCCGGGTCACTCCATGCATGCCAGGCGAGGAACGCGATCTTGGACGGCGTAAAGCCGCGCCGCAACACCTGAAACAACGAGAAGTCTTGCAGCGCATACGGTCCGACTTTCGCCTCGCTGCTCTGCAACTCCTCCTCCTCGCCGGCCGGGACGAGTTCAGGGGTGATTTCGGTGTCCACCACCGACTGCAGCACGTCGGTGACATCCTTCTCGAACTGGTCCGAGGAGATGACCCAGCGGATCAGGTGCTGGATCAGTGTCTTGGGAACCCCGCCGTTGACGTTGTAATGCGACATCTGGTCGCCCACACCGTATGTCGACCAACCCAGCGCAAGCTCCGAGAGATCACCGGTGCCCAGCACGATGCCGCCACGCTGGTTCGCCAGCCGGAACAGGTAGTCGGTACGCAAGCCGGCCTGCACATTCTCGAAGGTGACGTCGTACACCTTCTCGCCACGCGCAAAGGGGTGGCCGATCTCCTCGAACATCCGCTTGGCGGTCTCGGTGATGTCGATCTCCTCGAACGTGATGCCGAGTGCCTCACCCAACTTGATGGCGTTGTTCTTGGTGTGCTCACCGGTGGCGAACCCCGGCAGGGTGAACCCCAGAATGTCGCTGCGCGGCCGGCCCTCCCGGTCCATCGCCTTGGCCGCGACGATCAACGCGTGGGTCGAATCCAATCCTCCCGAGACGCCGATGACCACCTTCGGATAGTCCAGCGCCCGCAGTCGCTGCTCCAGCCCGGCCACCTGGATGTTGTAGGCCTCATAGCAATCCTGTTCCAGCCGTTCGCGATTGGACGGTACGAACGGGAAGCGCTCGATGTTGCGCCGCAGACCGATATCGCCGTCGGGCGGGTCGAGGCGGAATTCGATCCGGCGGAAGGCATCCGTGACCACCCGATGGTGGCGCCGATTGTCGTCGAACGTGCCCATCCGCAACCGTTCGGAGCGCAGCAACCCGGTGTCGACGTCGGCGACCGACCGCCGCTCGCCGGTGGGGAATCGCTCCGAGGACGCCAACTCGGTGCCGTTCTCCCAGATCATGGTCTGGCCGTCCCACGCCAGGTCGGTGGTCGACTCGCCCGCCCCCGCCGCCGCATACACGTAGGCGGCCAGACACCGCGCGGACGCCGAGCGGGCCAGCAGGCAGCGGTCGTCGGCCCTGCCGATGGTGATCGGGCTGCCGGACAGGTTGGCCAGCACGGTCGCCCCGGCCAGGGCCGCCTCCGCGCTGGGCGGCACCGGCACGAACATGTCCTCGCAGATCTCGACGTGCAGCACGAAGTCCGGCAGGTCCGACGCGGTGAACAGCAAGTCCGGACCGAACGGCACATCGCTGCCGGCGATCCGGATGCTGCCGCACTCACCGTCTCCCGGTGCGATCTGCCGGTATTCGTAGAACTCCCGATACGTCGGCAGATAGGACTTGGGCACCACCCCGAGCACGGCGCCGCGATGGATGACGACCGCGGTGTTGTAGATGCGGTGCAGGTGGCGCAACGGGGCGCCGACCACCAGCACCGGCAGCAGGTCGGCAGACGCGGTCACGACCTCACTCAGTGCCTCTTCCACGGCGTCCAGCAGGGCATCCTGCAGCAGGATGTCTTCGATCGAATATCCGCACAACGTGAGTTCCGGGAACACCGCCAGGGCCACGCCGTCGTCGTGACACTGGCGCGCCAACCCGAGAACCGACGCAGCATTGGCGGCCGGGTCGCCGATCGAGGTGTGGTGCGTGCACGCGGCGACGCGCACGAACCCGTGCCGGTATGCGGAGTAGAAGCTCATCGCCCTCCATTCTCGCGTTACTGTCGCATTGCCGACGTCGAGGTCGGATGACGGGGTGCCAACTAGTGCATAGTCTCGATGGAGTGGAATCTCCCGAACTCATCGCGCTGCTGTCCGGTCGCCGGATCGCGGTGCTGACTGGCGCGGGCCTTTCCACGGACTCCGGCATACCCGATTACCGAGGACCTGACTCCCCACCCAGCAACCCGATGACGATCCGGCAGTTCACGTCCGACCCACAATTCCGGCGGCGTTACTGGGCGCGCAACCATCTGGGCTGGCGGCATATGGACAACACACAGCCCAACGCCGGGCACCGGGCGCTGGCCGCGCTGGAACGCGGCGGCGTGGTCAATGGAGTGATCACCCAGAACGTCGACCTGCTGCACACCAAGGCCGGCAGTTCCCGCGTCATCAATCTGCACGGCACCTACGCCCAGGTGGCCTGCCTGAGCTGCGGCCACCGCATGAGCCGCGCCGTGCTGGCCGAGCAGCTCGAGGCGCTCAACCCCGGATTCATCGAGCGTTCCGAAGCCGTCGGCGGCCTGGCGGTGGCGCCGGACGCCGACGCCGTCGTCGCCGACACCGATTCATTCCGCTACCTCGACTGCCCGGTCTGCGGCGGCATGCTCAAGCCCGACATCGTCTACTTCGGTGAGAGCGTCCCCAAACACGTTGTCGATCAGGCATACTCACTCGTCGATCAGGCCGATGCGTTGCTGGTGGCCGGTTCCTCGCTGACGGTGTTCTCCGGATACCGGTTCGTGCGCCACGCCGCCGCCAACGGCATCCCGGTGGCGATCGTCAACCGAGGCCGCACCCGCGGGGATGACCTGGCCACCGTGACGGTCCACGGCGGCTGTTCGGAGATGCTGACGTTGCTCGCCGGCGAACTGGGGGTCAGCGCGCCCTTCTGACCTCGGCGACGAACTGGCGGCCACGGTTGTCCACCACCTGCCACGAGTACGGGCCGATGAGCCGCGGGTGACCCAGCATGTAGACCGCCTGCCGGGCGTCCTGCTCGCGTTCGATGTTGTCGACGCGCATGCCGTGAGATGTCGTCAAAGCCCACATGGTTCTCTCCGATTCTGGCTGAATTCGCTGATGCGAAGAGCTTTTCGGAGGCGCCTGTGCGGATCCTCGGGAGATCCTCAACGTTTTCTAGAAGCGGATTTCGGGAAGCGACCGCCGGGGCACAGTGCGCCACGAGCGTTCGCGACTGTAGTCCTCTGCGGCCCCGCTGTCAGAAAGTGCAGGGCATGCTGCGGATCGCGTGAATGAAATTGCCCGGGACATACACCGGTTCGCCCGCCTGAATCTCGGGCAGCTGAGCCAGCAGTTCACCGAAGATGGCGCGCAACTGTGCCCGCGCCACGTGCGCGCCGAGGCAGAAGTGCACGCCGCCACCGCCGAATCCGACGTGCGGGTTAGGGCTGCGACTCAGGTCGAAGCGACCCGGTTCGTCGAAGGCCTCGACGTCCCGATTGCCGGATGCGTAGAACATCACTACCTTGTCACCCGCCCTGATTTGTTGTCCGCCGAGCTCGAAATCGGTTGCGGCGGTGCGGCGGAAGGTCATCACAGGGGTGGCCCAGCGGACGAATTCCTCGACCGCGGTTCCGATGCGATCCTCGAAAGCCGCATGCAGCCAGGCCCTTTGGTCCGGAAAGTCGGTGAGCGCCTTGAGGGCGTGGCTGGTGGTCTGCCGGGTGGTGTCGTTGCCCGCCACAGCCAGCAGCACGAAGAAGGCGGCCACGTCGGCGTCGGAGAGCCGGTCGCCGTCCACCTCGGCGTTCACCAGCGCACTGAACAGGTCTTCGCCCGGATTCTCCCGGCGCTCCGCGGCCAGCTGACCGGCCACCTGGTGCAGGTACATCTGGTTTTCGAACACCACCTGCAGCGGTTCGCGGCCGGCGAGGTACTCCGGATCGGCCCAGGACACCAGGGCGTCGGCCGCGTGCGCGACCTGCTGCCGCTCGGATTCGGGAATGCCCACCATGTCCGACAACGTCCGGATCGGCAGCTCCTTGGCGCAGTACTCGACGAAGTCGGCGCCGCTGCCGGCCTCCCGCAACTCCCCGACGATGGCCTTGGCGTTGGACTGGATGGACTGTTCGATCCGGCGAACCTGCCGGGGCGTAAATGCCGCGCTGACCAGCTTGCGCAGTTTGGTGTGTCGCGGCGGGTCCATCGCCAGGAAGGACTGCGACGCTTCGAGCAGTTCCTCCGGGATGCTGGCGAACATCACGCCCTTGCCGGACCGGAAGACGTCGTTGTTGCGGCTCACCGCGACGATGTCGGCGCGTCGCGTCACCGCCCAGTACCCGGGGTCGTCGGGGTCGTCCATCAAGGTGTCCTTGACCGGGGAATGCCAGCTCACCGGGCGTTCGGCGCGCAGCACCGCGAACGAGCGTTCTCGATCCTCGGCGGTGGTCGACCAGAACTCGGGCGAGGACAGGTCGATCGCGTCGTAGGTCCGGTCACTCGCGCACGTCGCTGTCATCTGGTCCCTCCATCGACACCCTGGCTGATCAACCCGACCATATGACTAGACACATTGTCTAGTCAATATGTCCCCGTTGCCGCTAAGCTCGTCTGATGCCGTCGGTCACCCGTAAGCCGCAGGGGCGCCAGGGACGCCAGCAGCGGCGCGAGCACATGGAGAGCCGGCTGCTCGACGCCACCGAACGGCTGATGGGCGAAGGGGCCAGCTTCACCGAACTCAGCGTCGACCGCCTGGCCGGTGAAGCCGGTATCTCCCGGGCCAGCTTTTACATCTACTTCGAAGACAAGGGCCACCTGCTGCGCCGGCTGGCCGCCGCCGTCTTCGACGACCTCGCCGCGGCCGGGGACCGGTGGTGGTCAGTGGCCGACCGGCGTGAACCCGACGACCTCAAGGCGGCGATCGCCGGCATCGTCGCCACCTATCGCCGCCACCAGCCGGTGCTGGTCGCGCTCAGCGAAATGGCCGGCTACGACCCGGCTACCGCCAAGACTTACCGCGACCTGCTGACAGCGATATCGCAGCGGGTGACCGGCGTCATCGACAGCGGCCAGGCCGACGGCTCGATCCGGCCCGGCCTCTCTGCACCGGCCGCCGCCAGCGCGCTGACCCTGATGGTGGAGCGGGCCTGCCAGCTGCACCTGCCCGTGCAGCCGCCGGACTACGACGCCCAGCTCACTGACACGCTGGTCGAAATAATCTGGGCCGCTTTGTATCTCAAGCCTGCAGACTAGACGGCCACCAGGTCGTCGGCGTGCACCGCGGGGCGGCGCAACTCTCCCGGCAGATCCGTGGTGGAGCGACCCATGATCGTCGCCAGTTCGGCCGCGTCGTACGCCACGACGCCGCGCGCCACCACCGTGGCGTCCGGTCGGCACAGTTCGACGACGTCGCCACCGAAGAACTTGCCCGACACCGCGGTAATGCCCGCGGGCAGCAGTGAGCGGCGCTGCCCGAGGATGGCACGCACCGCCCCCTCGTCCAGCGTCAGCGAGCCGGTCGACTCGGCGGCGTAGCGGACCCAGAATCGGCGGGCCGACATCCGCTCGGGCCGGGGAGCGAACACGGTGCCCACCGAGGCATCGGCGAGCGCCGTCGCGGCATCCGCGGCCGGCGCCAGCAACACCGGCACCCCGGCGTCGGCCGCCAGCAACGCCGACGACATCTTCGAGGCCATCCCGCCGGTACCGAGATTGCTGCTCTGTCCGGCCACCACGCCGTCCAGGTCCTGCGGACCGGTCACCTCCGGAATGAATCTGGCGCCCTTGAACTTTCGCGGGTCAGCGTCGTAGAGGCCGTCGATGTCGGACAGCAGCACCAGGGCGTCGGCACCGACCAGATGCGCCACCAGCGCCGACAGCCGGTCGTTGTCGCCGAAACGGATCTCGTTGGTGGCCACCGTGTCGTTCTCGTTGACGATCGCCACCGCACGCAGCGCGCGCAGCCGGTCCAGCGTGCGCTGGGCGTTGTTGTGCTGCACGCGCATGGCGATGTCGTGCGCGGTCAGCAGCACCTGGCCCACGGTGCGGCCGTACCGGGCGAACGCCGCGCTCCAGGAGTTGACCAAGGCAACCTGCCCGACGCTGGCCGCAGCCTGCTTGGTGGCCAGATCCTTTGGCTTACGGGCCAATCCGAGCGGTTCCAGGCCGGCGGCGATGGCGCCGGAGGAGACGATGACCACGTCGGAGCCCGCCTGCATCCGTGTCTCGATCGCATCGGCGAGTTCGGCCAGCCGTCCAGCATCGAACATGCCCGACTCGGTGGTCAGCGCGGTCGTGCCC
Source organism: Mycobacterium sp. TY815 (assembly GCF_030755135.1). Lineage (NCBI taxonomy): Bacteria > Bacillati > Actinomycetota > Actinomycetes > Mycobacteriales > Mycobacteriaceae > Mycobacterium > Mycobacterium sp. TY815. The sequence continues at coordinate 65,035 of NZ_JAUFRX010000002.1, forward strand.
ACCTTGACGACGACGCTGCGCGCAGTGCGGATTCGTTCGCGATGCTGACTGGTCATCAGCTGTCGTCGCGCTCCCGACGTTGCCGCCGGGCGGCTTTGCGCTCGGCGGCACCCACCCGGTCGCTGCGCTCGAGTCGCACGTCGGTGCCGCGGCCGGTCAACGGAACCTGGCCTCCCGCAGGGGTTTGCGGCTCCCAGTCGAACGTCATCTCACCGATGGTCACCGCGCAGCCGGGGCGGGCGCCCAGCCGCAGCAGTTCGTCCTCCACGCCCAGACGGGCCAATCGGTCGGCAAGGTAGCCGACCGCCTCGTCGTTGTCGAAGTTGGTCTGGCCGACCCAGCGCTCGGGCCGCGAGCCGGTGACCACGAAGCCGCCCTCGCCATCGGGCTCCACGGTGAAGCCGCTGTCGTCCACCGGCACCGGACGGATCACCGGGCGCCGGGGTATCACCACCGGTCGCGCGGCGTTGTACTCCGAGACCATCTGCCACAGCCCGAAGATCAACGGCTGCAACCCTTCCCGGGTGACCGTCGACACCAGGAACACCGGCCAGCCGCGCTCGGCGATCTCGTCGCGGACGAACTCGGCCAGCTCGCGCGCCTCGGGCATGTCGATCTTGTTGAGCACCACCGCGCGTGGCCGCTCGGCCAGATCGCCCAGCACAGCGTCCCCTTGCAAGGTCGGGGTGTAGGCCGCCAGTTCGGCTTCCAGCGCGTCGATGTCGGAAATCGGGTCGCGTCCCGGTTCGGCGGTGGCGCAGTCCACCACGTGGACCAGCACCGCGCAGCGCTCGATGTGCCGCAGGAAGTCCAGTCCCAGACCACGGCCTTCGGAGGCGCCGGGGATCAGCCCCGGCACGTCGGCGACGGTGAAGGCATGCTCGCCGGCCGACACCACCCCGAGGTTGGGAACCAGCGTGGTGAACGGGTAATCGGCGATCTTGGGTTTGGCCGCCGAGATCACCGACACCAGTGACGACTTACCCGCCGAGGGGAACCCGACCAGGCCGACGTCGGCGACGGTCTTGAGTTCGAGGGTGAGATCGCGCTCCTGCCCCGGTTCCCCGAGCAGCGCGAAGCCGGGGGCCTTGCGGGCGCGGGACGCCAGAGCGGCGTTGCCCAGACCGCCGCGGCCACCGGCGGCGGCTTCGAAGCGGGTGCCGGCGCCGACCAGGTCGGCCAGCATCCGGCCGTTTTCATCCAGGACCACGGTGCCGTCGGGGACCTTGATTTCCAGGTCGGCGCCGGCGGCACCGTCCCGGTTGTTGCCCATCCCCTGCTTGCCGGACTGCGCGGTGACGTGCGGGCGGAAATGGAAGTCGAGCAGGGTGTGCACCTGCGGGTCGACGACGAAGATGATGCTGCCGCCGCGGCCGCCGTTACCGCCGTCCGGGCCGCCCAGCGGCTTGAATTTCTCGCGGTGTACCGACGCGCAACCGTTGCCGCCGGAACCCGCTCGCGTGTGAATAACGACCCGATCGACGAATCGAGGCATCGGGCTTCCCCTCAATCGGCCACGGACGTGCTGCCAGGCACGTCCCCGGCACTCAGTCGGCGGTCTGCCCGGCTGCGACGATGTTGACGGTCTTGCGGCCGCCCTTGACGCCGAACTGGACCGCCCCGGCCGCCTTGGCGAACAGCGTGTCGTCGCCGCCGCGACCGACGTTGACGCCCGGGTGGAACTTGGTGCCGCGCTGACGGACCAGGATTTCGCCGGCCTGGACGACCTGACCGCCGAACCGCTTCACGCCGAGCCGCTGTGCGGCGGAATCACGACCGTTGCGTGAGCTGGAAGCGCCCTTTTTGTGTGCCATGTCTGCTCGCCCCTACTTGATGCCGGTGACCTTGAGGACCGTCAGCTGCTGACGATGTCCCTGCCGCTTGTGGTAGCCGGTCTTGTTCTTGAACTTGTGGATGCGGATCTTCGGGCCCTTGGTGTGCTCGAGCACCTCGCCGGTGACGGCGACCTTGGCCAGCGCCTGAGCGTCGGTGGTGACGTTGGCGCCGTCGACGACCAGAGCGACCGGCAGCGACACGTTCGCGCCCGGCTCGGACTCCAGCTTCTCGACCTTGACCACGTCGCCGACGGCAACCTTGTACTGCTTACCGCCGGTCTTGACGATTGCGTAGGTCGCCATCGTTGCTCCTGCCTCTTCTCATCTGTCTGCGTCACACTCGCGCGCGGGCGAACCCGGCGCGGGTGATGGTCTTGGGTGCGGGCTCGGTACTGGCCCGCTGTCGTCGGTCACATCTCGAAAAGAGCCCTGACGACAACTGTCCAAGGGTACGTGACCAGCTCCTACAGGGTCAAACCGGGCTTGGGGTTTCCAGGCTGCGGTCTTCAGTCCGCGTGAATGGGCGGCCCGGCCGGCCGTCCCGCCGCGCGGCGCCGTCGCGGCGGCGCCGAAACCTCGGCGATCACCACAGACGGGACCTCGATGGCGGCATCGCCGTCCTGGCTGTCGTCCAGGTCCTCGCCGTCGTCCAGCACGTCTTCGTCCTCGTCGTCCTCGTCGTTGAGGTCTTCGTCGTCGAGTTCGTCCACGTCCTCGTCGTCATCGTCCTCGTCGAGATCTTCGTCGTCGAGTTCGTCGGTGTCCTCGTCCTCATCGACGTCCTCATCATCGACGTCCTCGTCCTCGACGTCCTCGTCCACGTCCTCGACGTCCTCGTCCTCGACGTCCTCGTCGGCGACGTCTTCGTCCTCGAACTCGTCGACCCCGGCCGCAACCAGCGATTCGGTCTGCTCGTCGGTCTCGGCCGTCAGCTCCTCGTCGGCCTCGCCGTTCTCGTCCTCATCGCGGGACGACGCGGCCATCGCCTTGAACATCGGGTGCTCGCCCGGGGCGTGCGTCGGCACTTTGGCCACCACGCCGTTCTCGCTCGGCTGCTCGGTTCGCGGCTTCTTCGACCGCCTGCTGCGGCGTCCGCCGGACTCGGTCTTGCGACCAATGGCCGGCGCCGAGTCGACCGGGTCGGCGTGCATCACGATGCCGCGGCCGGCGCAATGCGGGCATGACGTGGAGAACGCCTCGATCAGTCCGGTTCCCAGTCGCTTGCGGGTCAGTTGCACCAGGCCCAGCGAGGTCACCTCGGAAACCTGGTGGCGGGTGCGGTCGCGGGCCAGCGCCTCGGTGAGCCGGCGCAGCACCAGGTCGCGGTTGGACTCGAGCACCATGTCGATGAAGTCGATGACCACGATGCCGCCGATATCGCGCAACCGCAGTTGCCGCACGATCTCCTCGGCCGCTTCGAGGTTGTTCTTGGTGACGGTCTGTTCCAGATTGCCGCCCGATCCGGTGAACTTGCCGGTGTTGACGTCGACCACCGTCATCGCTTCCGTGCGGTCGATCACCAGCGTGCCGCCCGACGGCAGCCACACTTTGCGATCCATCGCCTTGGCCAGTTGCTCGTCGATGCGGTGCACCGCGAACACGTCCGGGCCGGGCTGGCCTTCCTGACCGGCCGGCTCGTATTTGGTCAGTTTCGAAACCAGGTCGGGGGCAACAGAATTCACGTATTCGTTGATCGTGCTCCAGGCCTCGTCACCGGAGACGATCAGGCCCGAGAAGTCTTCGTTGAACAGGTCCCGGATGACCTTGACCAACACATCGGGCTCTTCGTAGAGCGCCACCGCGGCGCCCGCGGCCTTCTGCTTGATCTCGGCGGCCTTGGCGTCGATCTGGTTCCAGCGCTCCTGCAACCGCGTGACATCGCCGCGGATGTCATCCTCTTTGACGCCTTCTGATGCGGTACGGATGATCACGCCGGCGTTGGACGGGACCACCTCGCGCAGAATCTCCTTGAGGCGCTGGCGCTCGGTGTCGGGCAGCTTGCGGCTGATGCCGGTCGACGACGCCCCGGGGACGTACACCAGGTACCGGCCGGCCAGGGACACCTGCGTGGTCAGCCGGGCGCCCTTGTGTCCGACCGGGTCCTTGCTCACCTGCACGACGACGTAATCGCCGGGCTTGAGGGCCTGTTCGATCTTGCGGTCAGCTCCGCCCAGGCCGGCGGCCTCCCAGTTGACCTCACCGGCATAGAGCACGCCGTTGCGCCCGCGACCGATATCGACGAACGCGGCCTCCATCGACGGCAGCACGTTCTGCACGATGCCCAGGTAGATGTTGCCGACCAGGGACGCCGAGGCCGCCGAGGTCACGAAATGCTCGACCACGATGCCGTCTTCGAGCACGGCGATCTGGGTGTAGCGGGCGCCGGGGTGCGGCGGTTCGGTGCGCACCCGGTCGCGGACCACCATCACCCGCTCCACGGCTTCGCGCCGGGCCAGGAACTCGGCCTCGGTCAGCACCGGTGGGCGGCGGCGGCCGGCGTCGCGCCCGTCCCGGCGGCGCTGGCGCTTGGCCTCCAGCCGCGTCGAGCCGTCGATCCCCTTGATCTCGCCGGGACCGGAGTCGTCAGAGCCGGACTTGCCGCCGCTGCGCGGCGCGCGCTCGTGCACGACGGTGTTGGGCGGGTCGTCCGGTGACGGGCTGTCGTCGTTGTCGTCGCCGGAGCCGGTCTTGCGCCTCCTGCGCCGGCGGCGGCGACGGGTAGCGCCTTCGCCCGCGGTCTCTTCGTCGCCGTTCTCGTTGTCGTCGGCGTCCTCGTCGGAATCCTGGCTCTCGTCGGTGTCGTCGGCGCCGCTCTGCTCGGCCCCGGCGCTGTCACCGGCCTGGTTGTCGCCGTCGGCGCCGTTCTGCTCGCCACGCCCACGGCCGCGGCCACGGCGTCCGCGGCGCCGGCGCTTGTTGGCGGGACGGTCGGACTGGTCCTCGTCGTCGTCCGCCCCCGCGCCCTGACCGTCGGAGTCGTCGGCGTAATCGGAGTCGTCTGCCACGGTGTCGTCGGCGGCTTCGTCGTCGATCACGACCCGCTCGGGCAGCGGCTGGGGCGCGACGAACAGCGGCATGTAGTGCGGGCGCTCGATGACGGTCTCGTGAGTCTCGCGGACCTCCACCGTCTCCAGCATCAGCCGGGATTCGGGTTCGGCCGTCGAGTCGTCACCGCCTTCGGAGGCGGCTTCGAGCGTGTCGGGCTGGGCCGCCAGCAGGTCGCGCACCCGGACCGCGTCGACGTGGTCGACGCTGGAATGCGCGCTGCGAATCCGCCCGTCGAGGGCGGCCAGCGCGTCCAGCACCCGCCTGCTGGTGGTTCCCAGCGTCCGCGCGAGCGAATGCACCCTCAAGCGGTCGGGCAGGTCCTCACGCTCGGTCGGCTCGTCTGTGGAGTCTGAAGTTGGGGCATCGTCTACCACGAATTCTCCTCAAGCCCCCGGGCGCGTCATGTCGACGCGGCCACTCGAGGGCTTCGCTATGGGTCCGGGTTACTTCTCCCGGACTTGTGATGGTCTCGCCCCGAGCAGCCCAGATGAGCCCACTCGGTGCCGTACTGAATGACGGCTCGACATGCTGCGCCGCACCGCGGACTGGCGGTGGTCGCGCTTGCCTGAGTCTTCATTCGGGTGTCCGACGCCAGTTCGACGACGTTCACCCGCAGTCAGTATCCCACATCACTTCCGGGGATCACGCTCCCCTTCGGCGCGGCCCCGCTCAGATGCCCGGAAACCAGAGTTCGATCTCGCGCTGGGCCGATTCGGCGGAGTCGGACCCGTGCACCAGATTGAACTGGGTCTCCAGGCCGAAATCGCCGCGAATGGTCCCGGGCGTGGCCTTTTCCACCGGGTCGGTGCCACCGGCGAGCTGCCGGAACGCGGCGATCGCCCGCGTTCCCACCACGACGGCCGCCACCACCGGTCCCGAGGTGATGAATTCCAGCAGCGAACCGAAGAACGGCTTGCCGTCGTGCTCGGCGTAATGGCGGCGGGCCAGGTCCTCTCCGACAGTCCTGAGCTCCAGCGCTGCGATAGTGAGGCCTTTGCGCTCGATGCGGCTGAGTATCTCGCCAATCAACTGGCGCTCCACGCCGTCGGGCTTGATCAATACGAGGGTCCGTTCGGTCACGGTGCACAGAGTAGAGGTCGCGACCCCGGTCCCCAAACCTGGATGCGTCACACCGAGGGCGGCGGCGTCCAGCGTTCCTGCCGCCGCCGGACCTCGGCGCGCAAATAGGCGATCAGCCCCCACACCGCGGTGAACAGCAGGCCCATCAGACCGACGGCCGGATACACCAGAAACCCGGCGACGAGTATCAGCTGAGCACCGAGGTTGACCCAGATCGCCCAGGGCCGGCGTTGCAGTCCGGTCAGCACGACCAGCAGTACGGCGAATCCGATCAGGTAACCCAGTGACGCGCCGCTGAAGCCGCCGCCGACGACGCCCACCACCGGGATCGCCAGCAACACCACGATCACCTCGAGGATCAGCGTTCCGGCCATCACCCCGGCGAAGCTCTTCCACGGGTCGGGCGGCGGCGCCGCGTCTTCGGTCATTGCGGATCACGACCGAACAAGGTGCGGGCGGCGCCGGCGGTGACGACCGAACCGGTGATGACAATGCCTGCGCCGGAGAACATCTCGCCTTCCTGATCGGCCGCGTCGACCAGTGCCGTCGCGGTGTCGATAGCGTCGCGCAGGTTGTCCGCGGGGATCACCCGGTCGGTCCCGAACCGCTCCTGCGCCGCCGCAGCCAGCGCCTCGACATCGAGCGCACGGGGCGAACCGTTGTGGGTGACGACGACCGAGTCGAACACCGGTTCCAGTGCGGCGAGGATGCCGTCCACGTCTTTGTCGGCCAGCACCGCGAGCACCCCCACCAGGGTGCGGAACTCGAACTCGTCGGTCAGCGTCTGCGCCAGTGCGGCCGCGCCGGCGGGGTTGTGCGCGGCGTCGATGAACACGGTGGGGGCGCTGCGCATGCGCTCCAACCGCCCGGGGCTGGTCACGGCGGCGAATCCGGCGCGCACGGCGTCCACGTCCAGCTGACGCTGCGCGCCCGCCCCGAAGAACGCCTCCACCGCGGCCAGCGCCAGCGCCGCGTTGTGCGCCTGGTGTTCGCCGTGCAGCGGCAGGTAGATGTCGGGGTACACCCCGCCCAGGCCCTGTAGCTGCAGCAACTGGCCGCCGATGGCCACCTGACGGCCGAGCACGGCGAACTCGGAGTCCTGCCGGGCGACCGCGGCGTCGGCACGCACCGTCTGGGCGAGCAGCACGTCCATCACCTCGGGAATCTGGCGCCCGATCACCGCGACGGTGTCCGGCGCTCCCTCCGGGGCCCGGGTGATGATGCCCGCCTTTTCCCTGGCGATCCCGGCGATATCGGCGCCCAGGTAATCGACGTGGTCGACGCTGATCGGGGTGATGACGGCCACCGGCGCGTTCAGCACGTTGGTGGCGTCCCAGCTGCCGCCCATGCCGACCTCGACGATGGCCACGTCGACCGGGGCATCGGCGAACGCCGCGAACGCCATCGCGGTGAGCACCTCGAACTTGCTCATCGCCGGCCCCCCGTCAGCCTGCGACTGCTGGTCGACCATGTGCACGAACGGCTCAATCTCCCGATATACGTCCACGTACCGCGCCGGCGTGATCGGCTCGCCGTCGATCGAGATGCGTTCGACCGCCGACTGCAGGTGCGGACTGGTGGTTCGGCCGGTGCGCTGCTGCAACGCGGTGACCAGCGCGTCGATCATCCGCGCGACCGAAGTCTTGCCGTTGGTGCCGGCGATGTGGATCGACGGATAGCTCAGCTGCGGCGACCCGAGTAGGTCCATCAGGGCGCTGATCCGGGTCAGGCTCGGCTCGATGCGCGTCTCCGGCCAGCGCTGGTCCAGCAGATGTTCCACCTGCAGCAGGGCCGCGATCTCGTCCGGCGTCGGACCCAGGCTGGTGCCCGCTTCCCAATCCTGCGATTCCGAACTCTCAGACATCAGCGCAGCGCCGCCAATTTGGCGGTGATCCGGTCGGTCTCTTCCTGAGCCACCTGTTGGCGGGCGCGGATCTTGTCGACGACGGCTTCGGGCGCCTTGGCCAGGAAGTCGGCGTTGCCGAGCTTGGCCGCGGTGGATGCCAGTTCCTTCTGCGCGGCGGCCAGGTCCTTTTCCAGCCGCCGGCGTTCGGCCGCCACGTCGATGGTGCCCGAGGTGTCGAGTTCGACGACGACAGTCGCGGTGCTCAGGCGGACCTCGAGAGACGCCGACGCGCTGAAGTCGTCACCCGGTTCGGTCAGCCAGGCCAGCGACGTCACGGCGGGAACCTGATTGTTCAGATCGGCGTCATCGATACCGACCAACCGGGCCGGCACCTTCTGCCGGTCGGCCAGGCCCTGATCGCTGCGGAACCGGCGCACCTCGGTCACCAACTTCTGCATGTCGGTGATCCGTTGCGCGGCAACCGGATCCAGCGTGATGCCGGAGGGTTTGGGCCAGTCGGCGATCACCAGCGACTCCTGGCCGGTGAGCGCCTGCCACAGCGCTTCGGTGATGAACGGGATCACCGGGTGCAGCAGCCGCAGCAGGGTGTCCAGGCCGGCGGCGAGCACCGCGGTGGTGCCCGAAAGCCCCTGAGCCAGCTGCGTTTTCGCCAGCTCGACATACCAGTCGCAGAACTCGTCCCAGGCGAAGTGGTAGAGCGCCTCGCAGGCGCGGCTGAACTCGTAGCTGTCGAAGGCCGCATCGACCTCGGCGCGCACCTCTTCCAGCCGGCCCAGCACCCAGCGGTCGGCGTCGGTGAGTTCGTCCGGAAGTGGGGCCAGGGCCGCGCCGTTCATCAGCGCGTACCTGGTCGCGTTGAACAGTTTGGTGCCGAAGTTGCGCGACGCCCGCACGGCGTCCTCGCCGATGGCCAGGTCGCCGCCCGGACTGGCGCCGCGGGCCAGGGTGAAACGCAGCGCGTCGGCCCCGAACTTGTCCATCCATTCCAGCGGGTCGATGACGTTGCCCTTGGACTTGCTCATCTTGCGACCGAACTCGTCGCGGATGAGCCCGTGCAGGAACACGTCGGTGAACGGCACCTGCGGGCCCCGGCGGCCGTCGAGGGTGATGGCGTCGTCGCCGCCGACGTAGGTGCCGAACATCATCATCCGGGCCACCCAGAAGAACAGGATGTCGTAGCCGGTGACGAGAACGCTTGTCGGATAGAACTTCTCCAGCGCCGCAGTCTTCGAAGGCCAGCCCAGGGTGGAGAACGGCCACAAGGCCGAAGAGAACCAGGTGTCCAGCACGTCGCTGTCCTGCTCCCACCCGTCCGGCGGGGTGTCGTCGGGACCGACGCACACCATTTCCCCGTTGGGCCCGTACCAGATCGGGATGCGGTGGCCCCACCACAGCTGGCGCGAGATGCACCAGTCGTGCATGTCATCCACCCAGGCGAACCAGCGCGGTTCCAGGCTGGCCGGGTGGATCACGGTGTCGCCGTTGCGCACCGCGTCCCCGGCGGCCTTGGCCATCGATTCCACCCGGACCCACCACTGCAGCGACAGCCGGGGTTCGATCGGCTCCCCGCTGCGCTCGGAGTGCCCGACGCTGTGCAGGTAGGGCCGCTTCTCCTCGACGACCCGGCCCTGGGCGGCAAGGGCTTCCCGCACCTTCACCCGGGCCTCGAACCGGTCCATGCCGTCGAATTGCGTTCCGGTGTCCGCGATCCGGCCCTTGGTGTCCATGATCGAGGGCATCGGCAGCTGGTGGCGCATCCCGATCTCGAAGTCGTTGGGATCGTGCGCGGGGGTGACTTTGACTGCGCCGGTACCGAATTCGGGATCGACGTGTTCGTCGGCGACCACGATCATCTCGCGATCGACGAACGGGTGCGGCAGTCTGGTGCCGACCAGGTCGCGGTACCGGTCGTCGTCGGGGTGCACCGCGATGGCGGTGTCGCCCAGCATGGTCTCCACCCGGGTCGTCGCGACCACGATGTGCGGTTCAGCGTCGTCGAGCGAGCCGTACCGGAACGACACCAGCTCGCCTTCGACATCCTGGTAGTTGACCTCGAGGTCGGAGATCGCCGTCTCCAGCACCGGCGACCAGTTGACCAGCCGTTCCGCCTGATAGATCAGGCCGTCGTCGTACAGGCGCTTGAAGATCGTGCGCACCGCCCGCGACAGGCCTTCGTCCATGGTGAAGCGGTCCCGGCTCCAGTCCACGCCGTCCCCGAGCCGGCGCATCTGGCCGCCGATCGCGCCGCCGGACTCACGCTTCCAGTCCCAGACCTTCTCGACGAACAGCTCCCGGCCGAAGTCCTCCTTGGTCTTGCCGTCGACCGCCAGCTGCTTTTCCACCACACTCTGGGTGGCGATGCCGGCGTGGTCCATGCCCGGCTGCCACAGCACCTCGTAGCCCTGCATGCGCTTACGCCGGGTCAGCGCGTCCATCATGGTGTGCTCGAGCGCGTGCCCCATGTGCAGGCTGCCCGTGACGTTCGGCGGCGGGAGCACGATGGAATACGCGGGCTTGGTGCTCTCGGGGTCCGCGGTGAAGTAACCGGCATCTACCCAGTTCTGGTAGATCGCGCCCTCCATCGCGGCCGGATCCCAGGACTTGGGCAACTGGTCATCGACGGGGCGGGGGCTGGCGGTCACCGGTCAATTCTAGGAACCGCCAGCCGCGCCCGTGTAAGGGCCTGAACCCGCAGGCGAAACCCGACTACGGGATGGTGAGTACCTGCCCGGGGTGGATCAGGTCGGGGTTGGGGATCCCGCTGGCGTCGGCGATCACCTGATACTTGCTGCCGTCGCCGTAGAACCGCTCCGCGATCGCCCACAGGGTGTCGCCGGATTCGACGGTGTAGGTGCGCGCGGGTTCGGGTTCGGGTTCGGCCGGCGGGGCCTCGGGTGCCGCCTCGGCCGGCGCTTCGGCGACAGCGTTCTCCGCCGGCTCATCGGATCCCCACCAGCCGGATTCGCCCGAGCCCGACTTCTGCGCCTCGGCCACAGGCTCGGGCGGCGGCGGTCCGTCGGTTTCGGTCTTGGTCGACCAGGCGGGCCCGTCGGCGGCGTACAGCACCAGATTCCGGTCGTCCTGCAGGACGAGCTGGACCTGCTTCTTACCCTTGGTGTCGCTGTGCCACACCGGCTTGTCGGCGGTGTAGAGCACGAAGTTGCCGTCGGTCTGCACCTCGGCGCGCACCACGTCCTGGCCGTTGGTCGAGGTCGCCCAGATCGGCTTGCCCCATACGGCCAGCACCAGGTTGCCGTCGTCCTGCAAGGTCAGCGTGTAGGCACCGTTATTCGACGTCAGGGACTCGCCCTTCACCAGCTTCTGACCTTCGGTGAGCCTGTCTGCCATGAGCTTTCCTCTCCATCACTCTCATTTACCGGACTTGATGACGCGACCGAGCCAGACTTGCGCTCAGCGCAATTGTGTTGTGGCGCAGGTTATTTCTTGCCGCCGAGCAGGCCGCCGAGAATGTCGCCGAGACCACCGCCCTTGCCGCCGAGCACACTGCCCAGGATGCCGCCCAGCGACTTGTCGTTGCCACCGCCCAGGATGCTGCCCAGGATGTCGCCCAACCCGCCGCCGGAGCTGCGTTGCTGCGAGGCGGGAGCCTCGGCCGGTGCACCGGAATTGAGTTGTTTTCCGATGTAGGCCAACACGATTGGCAACACGATAGGCAATAGTTGCTTGAGCAGATCACTGTTTCCGGCGCCGCCACCGGCTAGAGCGGCGGCGACTTCGTCGGTGTCCTTGCCGCCGAAGAGGGTCGCGACCGCCTGGTGTCCGTCGTTCTCGTCGACGTGCTCGACACCGCCGCCGGCATCGAGCAGTCCACGGGCGGCGTGGCCGCTGGCGGCATCCTCGATCTTGCTGGCGTGCTCGGGATCCTGCGACGTGTGCTGCAATCCGCTGAGCAGCACCGGCACCAGCGTATGCACCGCCTTCTCGACTTCGCCCTGATCAGCCCCCAGCTTCGACGCGATGCTCGAAGTGGGAATCTGCTGATAAAGATCGTCGAGACCGGCCATCGTGATCCACCTTCGTTGCTGGGATGGGAGGCGAGCAGCTACGACACTAGACCCAGCGGGAGCGGATCAACACCCTTTGATCAGGCGGATTTCAACTGGCCCGTCAATTTAACCGTTCGGTCCGCAGTTCGATACCTGCCTGTGGGAACCGGGCCAGCAGCGCGTCACCCATCGCCGCCGCCGGGGTCAGCACGCCATGCAGGTCAGAGAGCTTGTCGCGGTCTTTTGCCAGGGCCAGGCCGCACTCCCCCAGTATCACCGAGGTGGCCTTGTAACCGGGGTCGCCGCGTTGTTCCATGCGCGCCACATAACGGGCACCGGAGGTCGTGGTGGTGTACGTCTCGAGCTTGTAGTAGCCGCGCTCGCGGGTCTTGGCGCTCGGGCCGCTGCCCGATTTCGGCAGCACCCTTTCCAGCCACCCGCTCGGCACACGATTGAGGAAACGACTGCCCGCGGCGAAGAACGCACTGGAGAACCCGGTCATGACGGCGGACGCGACAGGCGCCAACGGCGACGACCCCACACTCATGGTTTCGGTGTAGCGGAACGTGCGACCGTAGGCCCAATTCAGCAGCGAATTGCTGCGTCGGACAATACGGGTGTTGGAGGGTGCCATCGGAAATGCGGCGGTCCACAACCCGGCCAGTTCCGGCGCGATCCGGCTACCCCGAAGCAGGGTGAGATCGGGTTGTGCCCCCAGCTCAGGCTCGGCAGCGCGGTCGGTGCTCAAGGTGTAGGGATCGGCCATCTGACGGCGGACATCGGGGTCTTCCGCGGCGGTGCGCATGATTTCCACGCCGGAGGCGATGGTTCCCCCGGATGCCCCGCCCCGCATGGACCTGACGACGTAATTCGTCTCGGTCAGCTCACCCGCGCCGTCGTCGTGCGCGGCACGGTACAGCGCGTAGACGGTCAGGTCCGACGGAACGGAGTCGAACCCGCAGGCGTGCACGATGCGCGCACCGGTGTCGGCGGCCTGCTTGTGGTAGAGGTCGATACTGTCGCGCACGAAGTTCGCCTCACCGGTCAGGTCGGCGTAGTCGGTGCCGGCCTCGGCACACGCCGCCACCAGGGGCAGCCCGTAGCGGGTGTAGGGACCCACGGTGGTGATGACGACCCGGGTGCGGGCGGCCATCTCTTTGAGCGAGGACTCGGAGGTGGCGTCGGCGGCGATCAGCGGCCAGTCCGCAGCGGCGGGTCCCAGCGTCTTGCGGACCGCTTCGAGGCGCTCGGTCGACCTGCCCGCCAGCGCGATTCGCGCGTCTCCCCCCGCCCGGGCGAGGTATTCGGCGGTCAGCTTCCCCACGAAGCCCGTTGCCCCATAGACGATGATGTCGAATTCGCGTGGCGTGTCGGTCACCGTCCCGACGCTACCCGCGCGCACCGCGACATCGGGCTACGGCCCGGCAAGTCTGGACAACGGGGTGCGCGTTAGGGACCTCAAGGCCGGCGTCGGTATGCGGGCAGGCTCTGGGCCAGCTCGTCGAACAACGCTTGGTTCAGCCCGAACGCGACCTTCACCTCGTTGACGGTGCGATCCATCGCATCGGCATCGAGGCTGAGGCCGTCCAGGCGGGCGCGGTAGGAATCCTTAAAAGGCTTGGCCCGCATCGGGAAGTCGTAGAACGCCAAGCCGGATCCGTCAAGACCGTACGTGCGGTTGAGGATCTTGCCTATGATCTGGCCACCGGAGAGATCACCGAGGTAGCGCGTGTAGTGGTGGGCCACCAGCGCACCTCCCCATGTCGCGTCGGTGATCCGGTCGCGGTATGCGTCAACGGCTGGCGAGACGACCTCGCGCGCGCCGCCCGGCAACCAGTGGTCCAAGTCGGCATCGATGGCCGGCAGGCGCTCCAGCGCCGGGTCGAAGACTGCGGCGACCAGCGGGTCGTCGCTATGGATCCGGATGGCGGTTTCCAGTGCACCGTAAACTGCGCGCAACCGCAGCAGGTAGTCGGCGTAGCCCCGTTCGTTCACTCGACCGGCAAGAAGTTCCGATACGAACGGTGAGTGCTCCGCCGCGGCATGCTCGGTCATCGAGCCCTCTTTCATCGCGACAGATAAAGGCCGGACGGCTTCAGCGACACTCGGCGACACGGGCGACTCCTTCGATAGATCGGCCACTATAATGACAACATGTCAAAACGATCTTGACAGTATGTCAGAAAGTAACGCCGAGCGCACGAAGCACGAACCGTTCGACAGCCACCCCGGGTAGATCCCGGGGCGCGAGGCAGGCATGGATCAGCGATATCGTCGCGCTCTCGTCCTCGAACGTGAAAATGCCCTGGGCGACACCGGCATTCAAAATGTCCCGCAGAACGTTTTCGATGGCCACGATGTGACCGCGGATGGCGTGCAGCGCGCCCTGCGACAGGGCGCCGTAAAGCTGCGGGCCCAAACCGATGTGAAATTTCTGGCCGGCATCAAGCTGATGGCGCATGTAGATCGTGAGGCGGTCGACCGGATCGTCGACACCGGCCAGGAGGGCCCGGAGTCCGTCGATGTAGCTGCTCGTTTCCTGGGTTGCGAACGCAACCACCACCGTTTCCTTGTCCGGAAAATGGTGATAGATGGCCGTGCGCCCGATGCCTGCCGCAGCGGCGAGTTTGGCCATGGTGATCGCGTCGAAGCTCTGCTCGGCCATCAGCGAGACGAAAGCGTCGAAGACGCGCCGTTGCACCTGCTCGCGATGCTGCTCCACGGATGCGGCAGTGATCTTGGGCACGCCGTGACTGTAACTCCGACCTGGCGCCTACCCCGTGCTTGAATAAGTTAGGTAACCCTAACGAGAGGACGTGGAGCACGGTGACCGCTGCGGAGGAGCCGGTTTTTCAACAGCCCAATAGGGAGACCACCCAACAGGTAGGGCCCAAGAGCCCTCGGTCGACCGGTCGGCGCAGTGTCTTCACGGCCTTGCGGCAAGACCCGCTCTGGCCGACCCGACTGTCGGTGCCCACGATGATGGGTGCCGCGCGGGGCTACGGCCGTCCCACACCGCTGCCGCCGGGGCCGAGAGGGTTGCCGATCGTCGGTTCCTTCTTCCAGTTGCGTCGGGATCCCTTTGCGCTGATGAGGCGCGGGGCTGCAGACTACGGCGACATCTTCCGCATTCCGATGCCGTTCCTGGACTTGGTCGCAGTAACTCATCCGGACCTGCTGCACGAATTCATGGACGATCCGGACGGGCGCTACAGCCGATACAGTCCGGTCGGTCCCCTGCTGACCCTCATCGGGGCCAACAGCATCATGCTCGAAGGCCCCAAGTTGCGGGAGCGCCGGCGGATGCTGATGCCGATGTTCACGCGCAGGCACCTGGTGACGATGGCCGACATTTTCTGTCGGGAGTTCGACGAACGGCTCGACCGATGGTCGTCACTGGCCGGAACCGGACAGTCGGTTGATCTGCAGCAGGAAATCTCGCTGGCAACGTTGAAAGTCTATCTGCGGGCGCTGTTCTCAACCTCGATCGACGACTGTGAGTTGCGTCGGCTGGATGCTGATATGCGGGCGATCACCGGCTTGCTCGGCCTGACCACATTGATGGTGCCATTTCCCAATCTGCTTCCGCGACAAGGAAGATCAAGCCTGTTTCCGGCCCTGGCACGGATCTACCGGTTCGTCGGGCAGCTCATCAAAGATCGCCGGGCTCACCCGCTTGACACGCCGGATTTCCTCGATACGTTGCTGGACGCCAGATACGAGGACGGCTCACCAATCTCTCGGCCGGACCTCGCCGCCGAAATCGTCGGTCTGCTGGGTGGCGCCTACGACCCGACCGGCGCAGCCCTCACGTGGACTGTCGCGCTCTTGCTGAAGAACCCCGATCAATTGGCGAAGCTGTACGAGGAAATCGAGGCACTTGACGGGGCGCTGCCCACCTACGACGACGTGGGTCGGCTTAATTGGGCGCGGGCATGCTTCGACGAGGGCCAGCGGATGCAGGGACACCCGTTCTTTCCCCGGTTCTGCATGGCCGACAACGAACTTGGCGGCTATCGGCTACCCAAGCTCACCCTCGTGGGAGCTAGCATGTCGGTGGTGCACCGCGATCCGCGGTGGTGGCCGGACCCCGACCGATACGACCCGGGCCGATTCATTGACCCCGACCAGGTGCGGGCGCGACCACGGCTTGCGTTCATGCCTTTCAGTTCCGGGCAGCACTTCTGCCTGGGTACCACGATGGCGTACATGGCCGCTCAGTTCTTCCTGACCATCCTCTTTCAGCGGTATCGACTGAGCCTGCCCGAGGGATGGCAACCGGAATCCCGCTTCACCTTCTCGGTGACTCTGCGAGACGGCCTTCCAGTCTGCTTGTCCAGGGCCTAGTGCATCGCCGGAACTATCCGGTGAAGCCCTTTTCATCGAGCTTGCCGAGCACGACGGCGCGCACCACTTCACGGAACGAACCGATCGAACCGGAGCCCTCCCTGGACCAGGCCACGAAGAACCCGAGAATCTGTCGCCAGTTCTTCTTTCCCGCTTGTATCGGGGCGTCGTTGAGAACGCAGCGTGCATCGATCAGATAAGGACGAGGGGTGCCGATGGCCTCGTTGAACGCAGAACGGAAGGCGCGCAACGAGTTCACCCGGCACGACTGCACACCGACGGACTTGGCGTACTCGGCAAAATTGATGTCGGGTAGGGCCGACCCGTGGTCAGGCCATCCCATGATCTCGCTTTCGAACTTGATCGCGGCAAGCGCCGAGTTGTTGACAACGACGAAAACCAACCGTTGGTTAACGCCGGCCGCCGACTGAATTTGGCTCAATGTCACCGAGGCTCCGCCGTCACCCGCCACCGCGATCGTTATCCCGCACTCGACGGAGTTTTTCGCGACGCTGATCGCTGCAGGCACCGCGAAACCCATGGTGCCGAATGACGCAGACCAGATACTTCGGGTCATCGAGGTGATGTACCGGTAGACCCACAGCGTGTTCACGCCGACGTCGGCACACACCGTGGAGGTGCCCTCGAACCGGGCGAGCTCCTCATCGATTACTTGGACGAGGCTCGATGCGCGCAGCGGAATCTCATCGCCCCTCCGCACCCGCCGGCGACGGCGGCGGTACGCGGGCCGTAATCGCCTGTCGCGGTGCGGCGAATCGGCACGCAGCCCACCGATCATCGCCTCCAGCGTCGACATTGCGTCGCCCAGCAGGCCGATGTCCTGCCCGGTGAGCCGCAACATTGCGCTCGGATCGATATTGACCGCGATGGTCCGCCCGGCCGCACCCAGATCGAATGCGGAGCCTCTGTTCGACACGCCGACCAGGAGCAGAGCATCTGCGCGCGCTATAGCCCCGAATGCCCGCAGATCACCGGAGCCCCCGACTCTGCCCTGCGCGCGCAGGCTCTGGCTGTGCAGTACCGAATCTCCGCCCATCGTCAGATGCACCGGACAACAGAGCAATTCGGCCAGCTCATTGAGTAATTCCGCGCAGCCGGCCGCACCACGACCCGCGACGATGGCAACCCGCCGGGCGGATCTCAAGGCCGAGATCGCATCCGCAAGAACTGGACTCTCTGCGCCGGGTGTCCGCGTCCCCATGTCCGGTCCGCCCGCTGGGCACTCGGCCCACTGCTCCTCGAGCGCTTTTCCTTGCACCTGCAGATGCACTACACCACCGCCCGTGGCTGCCGCGGCGACGCACGCTTGTCGCACCGTGGCGGCAGCCGTCGCCGGTTCAGCTACGACATAACGTGCGACGGTGACCTCCTCAAGCATCCGGCGCGTATCGAGCAACCAGTCCGCCGACTCCACGGTCACTACCAGGATCCTCGCGTTATCCATCGCCGCGTCGTAAATCCCGTTCAGTTGCAGGAGCAGCGCCGGGCCGCTCGCGACTATCGAGCCCGCCGGAGCACTTCCTGCCTTTCGCAAAGCCGACGCGCTCATCGACGGCGCCTGACCGTTGACACTTCGCTGCGCGTTTCGCAGGCATGGCAGCCGCGGCAGACAAAAGTCGCTGATCTGAACCGGTACAGCAAGATTCGCGTCGAGGCATTCAGCCAGCGAGCGCTCACCGGGCCGGGACACCTCCAAAGACGGGCCCGCAGTTCTACAACGGCGTAAGGATATGATCGCTGGGCCCGCGATCGCGATCGAATCGGTGTCGGTCCGCAGCGACATCGCCGCGCCCAGATGCGCGATTCGAGAGACCACTTCGTCGCTGTCGGCCAGGCACGCGACAACAAGATCGCCGTTGACGCTGACCAGAGTTGAGAGTTCCGAAATGAATTGGCTCAGTTGTGAATATTCGGTCATGACCAAGCGGCGGAGATTTCCGGACAGGGTCGCGCCGATGCCGAGTGGCAGCGCAGCACCAGGTATACCTGCCGCACTGGACACGACGTATGCGTCCCGCAGATCTCCTGGCAGTAGGTCTTCGGCTCCGTCGAGATCGGTGAAAACCTCGATCGGAGTCGAGGATTCGTCGATGTCGTCACGTTCACCGCGGTTCAATACCGCCCGCAGGGTGGCTGCCACGTCACATACGACTTGCGTGGTGTAAGGCATGGACTTCGACGTGCAGCGACGGTCAGTGATCTCGAGGAGGTTCGCAAACTCAGACAGGCGCGGCTTGATCAACGGCGTCGATCGTCCCACCACCAGGACGTCTCGAGCTCGGATGATGCCGGTTTCCCGACGATCGAGGGTGTAGACCGGACAACCGACCTTGGCCGAAAGGCTGTATGCCAAATCAACATACGAGTTGTCCTGACTCGAAAGGACTATCGCCAGGTCATCGGAGTCCAGGAATGCGACCACCAAGCGCAGCTCTTCTTTGCCCGGAAGCGTAGGCGTCGGCAATCTGGGGATGAAGGACGCCGCGCGGTTACTAGCCAGCGGCGCATAAAGTACATCGCCCGGGATAGCCACATGGCACGCGGTGGACTCGTGTAGTGACAACACGCAGCAACGAACGAAACGCTCGAATTGGCTCGCGGAATGGATCAGCACAGACGAGGAGGTGCAGTGCTGAAAGAGGGCCGCAGAGTCAATCTCCTGGAACGACTCCCGGCCCAGGCTGGCCAGCGGGACCTGACCACTGATCGCCAGCAACGGCACTCGTGCGAGGTAGGCCTCGTATGCCCCGGCCACCAGGTTGGTGGCGCCCGGGCCTGCGCTGCCAAAGCACACGCCCAGTCGGCCGGACGACCTGGCATACCCCACGGCCATCAGAGCGGCTGCGGATTCGTGCCTGGTGGTGATCACCTTGATCTCGCTGCGGCGGCTCGCCGCATGGACTATGGAATTCACCGACTCTGCGGGCATGCCGAAGAGATACTCCACCCCCAGCCGTATCAGGCAGTCCACCAGCGCGTCGGCAAATCTCCACCGTCCGAGGACGTTTGATACGGGGTATCGATTATGCATTGCAGACCGTGCTGGACCGATCACTGACCAGGAATGCGGTCAGCGACTTCACCACGGCATCGACAGTGGTCCTCGATTGCACAGTGACTCTGACCCCCAAACCGGGATATTCCCTCAGCAGGATGCCGTCGCGGAACGAATGCCGGAACAACGAGTGCGACTTCTGGGTAGGCAGCCAGACAAAATTCCCCTGCGACTCGATTCCAGACCACAAGCCGTGCTGAGAGAGGAAGGCTTCTAACCGCTTTCGGTTCTCCACGACAACCGATACCCGGTCCCGTAACTGCTTTTCATGCCTGAGCGACTCAGTCGCAGCGGCAAGGGCGACCGAATTCACCGAGTAGGTCGGCACGGCGGACCGGACTCGTGCCGCGAGGGCAGCGCTGCTGAAGACGCCGTAACCGATCCTCAAGCCGGCGAGCCCGTAAGCCTTTGAGAAGCTGCGCAGGACCGCGACCGCGTCAGGTCCGCATGTCAGGCGGCGGACGGCATCGGCGGGCATGGTCTCGTCGAACTCCGCATACGCCTGATCAATCACCAGCAGTACATTTTTCGGCAGGACCCGGCGAAACCTGACGAGGTCGTCTGGGCTCACCGCCGCACCCGTGGGATTGTGTGGCGCAGCGATGATGACCTGCCGTGTCGAATCGTCGACACGGCAGAGAATGCCGTCGAGCGACTGGGCACCCGCGGGTTCCGCCGGCGCGGCGACCGGGACGCCACCGGACCTTGCTACCAACACCGCGTACTCGGCAAAGGTCGGCGAGCTGAATACGGTGGATCCTGTTGTCGGACAACCCTCATGAAGAATGGCGTCTAGAACGCCAAGACTACCGGCACCAATAACGACTCGGTCGGCGAACACTCCGTGCAGCGCGGCGATCCGCTCGGTGAGTTGCGCGACATGATGCGCGAACGGGTACCGGCTGAGGCCTGCCGCGCTCGCCTCGAAGGTATCCCGCACTTGTGCGAGTACGTCGAAATCCAGTTCGTTTCGCGACAAATCCAGCATCGTCATGTCAAGTCGAAATCCTCTGCTCTTCTGGTGTCCAGTCCGAGTTGGTCAGACAGCAGCATGATCGCGAAACCTGTGCAGATGACCGCGACCGACATGATGGATACGCGGTCGATCATGATGAGCGTTGAAAGGAATCCCACCGAGACGAACATGTCGTCGCGCAGCATGTCGTTCCACGACTGCTGGTCCGATGCCTGAACCAACCGCCATGCCTGATGACACGCCACCGGCAGCCAGACGAGAGCCAGCAGATACTTTGGTTCGACGATGCCGGAAATCACTGGAATGACGACGGCGGCGTAGACCGACACGTTCGCCACGGCCGCGATCATTGCCGCACGAAACCTGCTGGCGGACAACGTCGCAGACGTCGTCACGTTAACTCGCTTGTCCCCGTCATAGTCGGGAACATTCTTGATCAGACCCTTGGCGCAAAACCAGAAGAACAAATAGAGGGCGAGCGCGCAGTACTCAGGCTTGACCAAGACATGCAGTTTCTCACTCGAGGCCAGAGCCGCACTCGCATACGGGTACGCAACAGCGTTGGCGAAGTACAGGATTCCAATGCGAGGCCGCGCCTTCATACGCAGCGGACGAAAGGAGTACTGCTGGCAGCCGACCAAGGCCAGCAACGTCAGGGCGGCGAAGTACCAATTGACGAGCAGCGAAAGGACTAAGACTGCGGTGGCCAGCACATGGGTATGACGGAGCAGCCGATTTCGGCCGTAGCTGCCTAGTTGGAATACCCGCAAGGGGATGTTCTCGTTGTCCTCGACGATGTCGGTATAGATGTTGTACAGGTTGGCTATTGCCGCGATGTGGTAGGACACCACCATGCCCATGATGAGGTCACTCCACGAGACCCCGCCGCCGATGACGCTGGCGAAGTAGAAAGCCAACATGCCTGCAACGCATGTTCTCGGCCTGGAGAAAGCCAAGAATTGAGAGAGCCGCCACGACGCCGGCGCGTCGATGCCGGGGCACGATTGCACCCACGCCAGCCGTTGCTCGCCCGGCGAGCGCAGAAATCTGGACAGCCCCGTCTCCCCGGTCGGACGCAGGTGGGGCCGGTCTGCCAACTCCTGCTCCTCCACCGTTACTCCACCTCCAATGCATCCACGATGTTTGACTTCGCAGCCCTCGAAGCGGGTATCAAGGCGCCACACCAGCACAAGATCATCGCTACGACGACACCGACCAGGTCGACGGGGGAAAGCGCAAACCGCACCGAAATAGCCGTGACCGCGCTCATGATCATCGTGCCCAGCCGATGGACAAGCACGCTCGTCACCAGGCCGAGAGTGCCGCCCACCAGCGCAATGCTGGTCGACTCGACCAGGATCGATCTGGCGATGTAACCGCGAGATGCGCCCATCGCCCGGAGCACGCCGATTTCCCTTTTGCGTTCGATCACCGAAATCATGAACGCGTTGAACAGGGCCATCGCCGCCAATGCCGCCACGATCCATTGAACGAACACCGCGAGCGAGCCCATCTGGTTGACCGCGCTCCTGCCTGAGTCGACGGCCTCCCGACCGCTGTAGGCGAACAAATTTCTGGCAGTGGCGATTTGGCGAACCTGCTCTTGCAGCGCCGGCGCGGTGTTCGGATCTTTTGCGTGCACTTCTAAGTAGGTGGCGCCGTCCCGTTGAAACCAACTTCGCATGTTCGACAGTGACAGCGCGATCATCCCGCGCTCGGTGGTCAAGTAGTCGACTACGCCGAGGATGGCCACTGGACGCTCCCCGGAGGGGGTGCTCAGGGCCAGCCTGTCACCGACACCGCGATGGAGTCGGCGAGCAAGCTGCCTGGACACAACTACTCCGGCGCCGTCAAGAACCTTCGCCCGCACGGCGGGATCCATCGCGGTGAAGGCGGGTGCGACGGTGCCGGGGTCAGCGCCAATGACCAACACCCGGTCGCCGCCGACGTTGACGTAAGCTTCCTGCACCGAGATGACGGATTCGACTCCTGGAATTCGGGAAACTTCCTGATCTAGGCCCTTCGACATCAACGGACCAACGGGGATAACGTCTTTCGACGCGGAAGACAAATACATGTCCGCGTCGGCCAACGAGTTGAAGAAGTTTCCGGTGGAGTCGACGACGTCTGACAGCACCCCGTTGGTCACACTGCCCAAAGCCACCGCGATAGTCACGATCATCACGTTCGCCCACGTGCGCTTGGCGGACTGGGTCATCGTCGATCTGCTGACCTGACCACTCGGCCCCATCTTTGCCGCCAAGCGACTGGTGCCTTGTACGACGACGGGACCAAGAGCCCAGCTCAGGACGAGTACGCCCGCCAACGCCAGGATCCCACCGGCAAAAGCTTTTTCGTCGTGCAGCCGAATCGCGCAGAGAAACGCCGCGACCAGCAGGACGGCTCCGACGGCAACGCCGGACCAACTTGGCTTCGACTGGTCGGAGCCTAAACTTTCGAGCTCCGCGGGACGCATCGCCGCGACCGGCGATGCCTTGAACACGGCCATTGCCGGCCACACGGCGCCCAAAACACAGGCGGCCATGCCCGCCAAGATCACGATGACAATCGCGGTTTCGGGAACGAAAAAGGTTGGCTTCACGTCAACCGACTGCAGCATGAGTGGCGGAAGTCGATTGATGGCAAGGTAGCTCAACCCCACTCCCAACGGCGCCCCCAGGCAACCGCCGAGCAGTCCGATAATCGCGACCTCGAGCAGCAAATCCCTTGCCAGCTGCCCACGCTGAGCTCCGAGAGCCCTGAGGGTGGCGATCATCGGCTTGCGCTGCACCACAGCCATATTCATGGTGTTGAACACGATGAAAACCGCGACCACGAGTGCCATGGAACCCACCAGGAGCAACGTGTCGCGCGTGAGCGCGACCGAGTTGTCGGATTGCGCCACCCTGAACTGCGGCTCGGCGACAACCGCCCGATGGTCGACCACCCGCACCAGATCCGCATTCATGCGCCGAAGATCCGCGCCGGGTCTCGCCACGATGAACACCGAACTCACTCGACCGGCCTGGTGCACCAGTTGTTGAGCCATCGGTAAACCGACGATCAGGTAGTCCCCCGCGTTGTATTTCTCGGCAAGCGTCCCCTTCGGAACGAACACCACCTTCACGCCGACGGTATCGATGTGAACTGAGCCGCCTGCGGCGATTCCCAAACCGGGGCCGGCAATCGCCCCGTCCGCGAGCGACCCGTGCGACCTGTCACGTTCTGCCTGCTGAACAAGCTCGGCACCCACCCGGTTGTCCAACACTCGTAGGTTGGGACCTACACCCAATAGTGTTGTGCCGGAGCGTGGCTCGTTGATCGTTGCCCTCACGATCGGTTCGGCGGCTGCCACGCCCTCGACCGCTCGCAGGTCACTCACCAGCGCCTCGGGCAGACCACTGTCTGCCGCCCCGGTCACTTCGAACGCGGCCTTGCCGTAGAGGTCTTCTGACATGGTCGCAACCGATTTCGTCAACGAGCTGTAAATGCCGGCGATCGCCACCAAGAGGCCAGTCGCTATCGTCACGGCGACCACGCAGCTGACGGTTCGCTTCCAGTGCGCGGACGCGTAGCGCCAATTGAGAAACTTGAAGCGGACCAACGGTGGGATGATCATCGGGATTCTGCTTGTTCTCTGGGCCGGATCCGGCTGTCGACGACTTTGCCATCCCGCATGACGATCTCGCGGTCGGCGGCAGCAGCGATTGCGGCATCGTGCGTAACCAGGATCACCGAACGATCCCCCGCATCGGCGATTTGGCGAAGCAGCGTAAGGATGCTGCTGCCCGACTCTGAATCCAAGTTCCCCGTTGGCTCGTCGGCCAGAACGACGCCCGGCTCCATGATCAAGGAGCGGGCAATCGCCACTCGCTGCATCTGACCCCCGGACAGCTCAGAGGGCTTGTGGTCGATGCGATTGCCCAGCCCGACCATCTCCAACAGCTCACAAGCGTCCTGTCGGGCGAGCTTGATCGAAGATCCGTCCAGAACGCGGGGCATCGCGACGTTTTCCCAGGCGGTCAGCGTTGAGAGCAAGTTGAAGAACTGAAAGATGAAGCCGACCCTGCGTCGACGATATTTCGACTGCTCATCGTCGGTCTTCGCCGATAGCTCTTCACCATCGACTCTGATGGAGCCCTCGTCTGGCCTGTCGATACCGCCGATCAGATGCAGCAGTGTGCTCTTGCCCGAACCCGAAGCGCCAGTGACGGCTACGAGGTTCTCGTTCCCCAACGTCAGCGTCACATCGTCTACCGCTCTCACCGATTCCTGCCCTCGTCGATACGTCCTGCTCACTCCGGAGATCTCGATCAACATGCGCAGCTCCTGTTTCTGAGGCGAACCGATGGCTTCACGCCGCGACTCTCGTCCGCGGGCAGGTGGTCCCGGATGGAGAACTGATCCGCTGAGGCGGTTGCATCCTTCCGTCGCACGGGAACACTCGGCCTGCTCTGATCGGGGCATATTGCCGCGGTCTTCTTCACGTTCGCCCGCGCGGTGTCGCTCCCGGTTGCCGGCGCAAACGCGGCACTGCGGTGGCCGGAGACATGACCGGAGACAACAGTTTTCACGTGCCGCTCGCACTGTCGGAGCTCTCGGCGCCCCACGTACCAGGCGTCATAGGGACACTGGGGCCACTTCCGTAGGAGTCACCGGCGACGACGGCCAGACCGGTGGCATCCCTGGCGTTGACTTTAATTGCAGCGTCGGCGAATCCGACCGTTCCGGCGGCCGTGTTCGATGCGGTGACGCTCCTCTCGTGCTCAGTTGGCACGTCAGGGATGTCATCCAGGGTGAGGTACTCGTCGCGATAACCGCGTTCTTTCAGATCGCTTCGGCGACGGCGACGCGCTTTGGTTGCGCTGCGACTGAGCGCCGCGGCCGATGACGCTGCGGGGACCGCAGCAGCCGGCGCACTCGCCACTGCCTTTTCGCGCAGCACGGGGTCGAAGTCGGAACCGGGGCCCGGCCCAGCGATCAGGTAGGCGAAAGTTCCCGTGGCACCGGGCGTCGAGGTCGGAGTCGGTGCAGAGGGGGCAGTCGATGCTCCCGGGGAAGTCGGTCCGGGAGGCGCACCCGCCGTTACTGCAGTCGGCGCGATAGCAGCGATCGGCACGATCGCTTGTTCCGCAGCGGTGACAGGTAGCTCGGCCAGAACCTCAACCGGGACCTCGGCGACCTGGTACAGGGCAGACAGTCCCAACGCCAGCGGTATCGCGCCGGTGGCGGCGGCAAAGGCGGTATAGAGGGGCGTCCCCATCAGTGCGAAGGTCGCCGCGTAGGCGAACACGTATATCAGTGGAAGCCAGGTGACCACGGCAGTCGAGGGACTGGTCGCGAAGTCCGTGATTAACTGCACTACCGTGCCGAAAGGATCGGATAGCAGCCCTTTTAGAGCGCGATACATGCTGCTGAAGTGCTCTGACCACGCCAATAACTCTTCGACGGGATCGGTGGGCGGGGAGTGCGCAGCCTCCGCGGAGCCTATCGTCGGCGCAGGCGGCGCGGGTGTGATCGCCACCAAAGCGGCCGTCGAAACACTCTGGTAGACGGTCATTGTCGTGGCGGCCTGGATCCACATGCGGACGTAGTCCGCTTCGTTTATGGCAATCGGGATCGTGTTGATGCCGAAGAAGTTGGTCGCGAGCAACGCGGCATGGGTGCCATGGTTGGCCGCCAACTCCGCGAGTGTCGGCATCGCGGCGAGCGCAGAGGAGTAGGCAGCCCCAACGGTGCCGTGCTGTGCGGCAATGCCGGAGCTGCGGACGCCGGTGTCGGACAGCCAGGCCAAGAACGGCCCGTGCGCCGCCGCGTACTGCGCTGCGGTGGGCCCTTCCCACACACCCGCCTGCACCACGCCCAGTAACGCGGATAGCTCTGCGGCGGCCGACCAGCACTCGACACTGAGCGCATGCCATGCCGAAGCCGCGGCCAGGAGCGAGCCAGGACCGGGGCCGGTCGAGAGCAGAGTCGAGTGCACTTCAGGGGGTGTGGCAATCCACGCCGGGTTGATGATCACCTCGGCTCCCCCGCGTGTGGAACAGGAGCGGAGCGGTTCGAATACGGACTACCAGTTGTCATTGGCACCTGCACAGGAAGCCGCGAGTGCCTCCCGCGCCTCCTTCAAGTTTGGTAAACCTACCCTTATTTGCGGGAGTCAGTATTACACAGGATGCGCAGGTTTCAACGTCTTTCTTTAAGTAAACCTAACCTAAGTTTCGATGCCCGTCCGTCGCGGTATCGGCCGGGGAACGACAAGTGCCGGGCCCGAGGGCCCGGCACTGTCGCGCGCGTTAGCGCCTATTTGATTTTCAGCTGATCAGCCGCGGCGGCCGCAGACCGGCCACGCGCCGATGCCCTGCGAGTGCAGCACGTTCTCCGCCACGCGGATCTGCTCCTCACGGCTGGCGCTGGCCGCGCTACCCGAGCCACCGTTGGCGTGCCAGGTGCTGGCGGTGAACTGCAGGCCACCGGAGTAGCCGTTGCCGGTGCTGATCGCCCAGTTGCCACCGGACTCGCACTGCGCGATCGCGTCCCAGTTCACGCTGTAGGCCCGGACCGGGGCAGGAGCCGGGACCTCGTCAACCGGCGGCGCGGCAGGGGCCGGGTCGAAGCCGGCGGGCTCCGGCGCCGGCGGCGCGTCGGGAGCCGGCGCGGCGTCAGGGGCCGGCAGGTTGGGGTCGAAGCCCGCGAGCTCCGGGGCCGGCGGCGCGTCCGGGGCCGGCAGGCCCGGGTCGAAGCCGGGAGCGACATTGGGGTCCACGCCCTGGACATCCGCATGAGCGATGCCGGTGGTCGGCACGGTCACGAGGGTCCCGGTAATCGCGGCGACAATGAGCGTCTTGCGGACGTTCTTCAACAATCTTCCTTTCGCTGCGCGCGCGATGAAGCCAGCCCACAGCTGTGGGTTGGGTGTTGCTTGTGCGTCAACGACGCTGAGATGCTTCATGGCGTGCCGTCTCGTTTCGGCACGACAGCAGAGGGCTTGATCTGCCCGGCGCGGCCACTGGCCGGCGCCCGCGGGGCGGCGGCCGTTTCGGCTGCCGTCTCCCACATCCGCTCACACGCGGGTCCGTGGATTCAATTTTCCGGTTATTTTCGGTGCCCATTTTTGGGCTAAAAGGACCGTACGATAACGATTTGGATTCGTCACCTCGTCCGAATGGGTATACCGGACCGATAACGAGCCGATCACGACGCCGCCGTGGGCGCGATCGACGCAGGTCAATCGGCTAATTCGAGGGGTGACCAATTAGTCGTGGCTGCGGCACATTCGTGAGCCTTATCACGCGCATATTGTGAGCTGGGCCACCGGATTTCGCTATATTACGCACGCCGAGCAAAACGGATCGATAACGCGGCGCGGGTGACGTGGCCCACAATCATCAGGTCGAATGCCCGGCGTCACAATACCTTTCGTGCCATGTTGCACCGCCGCCGAATCCATCGCCCTACTGAGTTTGTGGTGAAAATTCTTTGAGTACGCCATGTTTCGCGCATGTCGCGCCGCTGCGCTACGAAAACGGCCGCAGCGCAGCAGCATTGCCAACGAGAGACGCCGGCCGCGCGGGGTTAATGCAGAGCGACGGAGGGTGCGGTCAACGTCCCGGACGTACCGGGGTCCGCAGATCGTCCACCGTGTTGACGTTGGTGAGCGCGTCGGAGTCGCTCAGCACGATCTGCTGGGCGTCTGATGCGTCGATCAGGTCACTCATCTTGCGCGCGCCGGCCGCCACCAGGGCATCGATGCGGTCGGCGAGATCCGTGCGGTAGACCGCGGCCAGGTAGTGACTGCGTCCGTCCCACGGCATCACCACCTCGGCGTTGGTCTCGACCGCGAGGCGGAACAGCTCTTCGATCAAATCGACTGTCAGCGAAGGCATGTCGACCGCTGCGACGAACGCGTAACGCGCTCCGGCCGCCGCGGCGGCCCGCAGGCCGCGTCCGGTTGCCGGCAACGGACCCAGTCCGCG
The DNA here is from genome assembly GCF_030755135.1 of Mycobacterium sp. TY815. Taxonomy (NCBI): domain Bacteria; kingdom Bacillati; phylum Actinomycetota; class Actinomycetes; order Mycobacteriales; family Mycobacteriaceae; genus Mycobacterium; species Mycobacterium sp. TY815. The sequence goes on from NZ_JAUFRX010000002.1 coordinate 93,247, forward strand.
CACCTCGTCGCGCAGGATCTGAACCGACAGCGCGGGTAGCGGTTGTCCCGGCGCGGCCATCACATATACCGGCGAACAGCGTTGCGACACAACGTCAACCACGCGCTCCACCATCGTGCCCGACCCGTCGGGCAATGGCAGGGTGGCCTTGTCACGGCCCATCCGGCGCGATTCGCCGCCGGCGACCACGACGCCGGCCAGTGAGACGTCTTCAGCCACTCGCCACCTCAGTCCACGGTCCAGGTATCACGTCCGCGCAGCAGCGACTGCAGCGCGGCTTCATCCGATGGGATCGAATTCTGGGCGGACTCTACCTGCGAGCGGGCAGCGTCGTCGTAGGTGGGTCGGCTGATGTCGCGGAAGATGCCCATCACCATGTGGTCGAGGTTCTGATCGGACAAGCGCGACAACGCGAACGCGTACGCCGAATCGTCGGCGTGGGCGTCGTGCACGACGATCTCGCCTTCGGCCACATCGGCCGTCTTGGCCACATCAAGACCGAAGCCGGACTTCACCACGCAGTACTCGCCGTTGGCGCCGAACACGATCGGCTCCCCGTGGCGCACCTTGATCACCCGCTCTTCGGAGCCCTCTTTACGCAGCGCGTCGAACGAGCCGTCGTTGAAGATCGGGCAGTCCTGCATGATCTCGACGAGCGCGGCACCACGATGCTGGGCCGCGGCCCGCAGCACCTCCGTCAGTCCGGCACGGTCGGAATCCAGCGCGCGGCCAACGAATGTCGCCTCCGCACCAAGCGCCAGCGACACCGGGTTGAACGGGTGGTCCAGCGAACCCATCGGCGTCGACTTGGTGACCTTGCCGACCTCGGAGGTCGGCGAGTACTGGCCCTTGGTCAAGCCGTAGATCCGGTTGTTGAACAACAGGATGGTGATGTTCACGTTGCGGCGCAGCGTGTGAATGAGGTGGTTGCCGCCGATCGACAACGCGTCGCCGTCGCCGGTGACCACCCAGACGGAGAGGTCCTCGCGCGCCAGCGCCAGGCCGGTGGCGATGGCCGGCGCGCGGCCGTGGATCGAGTGGAATCCGTAGGTCTCCAAGTAGTACGGAAACCGGCTCGAGCAACCGATACCACTGATGAAAACGATGTTCTCGCGGCGCAAACCGAGTTCGGGCAGGAAGTTGCGGATGGTGTTGAGGATGACGTAGTCACCGCAACCCGGGCACCAGCGCACCTCCTGGTCGCTGGTGAAGTCCTTGCCCTTCTGCGGCTGGTCTTCGTCAGACAGCCTGGGCACGCCGTCGTTCTTCGTCACTTTGGGGGTTACCCCAAGGTCAGAGCCGATCAGGCTAGTCATGAGCGCCGCGTCCTCCTCATCGCTTCGCATCGACCCGTCATGCGCTGACCCCTTCTTCGACATGGGCCGCCGACAATCTGGCGATGATGGTCTTGTCCTGCTCGAGCTCGTTCAACCTGCCGGCCAGCGCCGCCCGAATGAATCGTCCTATCTCGTCGGCCAGGAACGAGACACCCTTGACCTTGGTCACCGACTTCACGTCGACCAGGTACTTGGCGCGCAACAACATTGCGAGCTGGCCCATGTTCATCTCCGGGCACACCACTTTGGGATAGCGGTGCAACACATCACCCAGGTTCGCCGGGAACGGGTTCAGGTACCGCAAGTGGGCGTGCGCCACCTTGGTGCCCCTGCGGCGGGCGCGACGACAAGCTTCGCCGATGGGGCCGTAGGAACTCCCCCAGCCGAGCAGCAGCAGTTCGGCGTCACCGGTTGGGTCGTCGACTTCGAGGTCCGGGACGCTGATTCCGTCGATCTTGGCCTTACGGATGCGGACCATCAGGTCGTGGTTGGTGGGGTCGTACGAGATGTCCCCGGAGCCGTTGGCCGCTTCCAGTCCACCGATGCGGTGCTCGAGGCCGGGGGTGCCGGGCACCGCGAACTGGCGGGCGAGGGTGTCGCGGTGCCGGGCGTACGGCTCGAAAGGCTCGCCCGGTTTGGCGAAGATGTGCTTGATCGGCTTGAGCGAGCTCACGTCCGGAATCGCCCACGGCTCGGAGCCGTTGGCGATGGCGCCGTCGGAAAGCACGATCACCGGGGTGTGATACGACACCGCGATCCGAACCGCCTCCAGCGCCGTGTCGAAGCAGTCGGAGGGCGACCGCGGCGCCAGCACCGCCACCGGCGATTCGCCGTTGCGGCCGAACAGCGCCTGCAGCAGGTCGGCCTGCTCGGTCTTGGTGGGCAGACCGGTGGAGGGTCCGCCGCGCTGAACATCGATGACGATCAGCGGAAGCTCGGTCATCACCGCCAGACCCATCGCTTCAGACTTCAGCGAGATGCCCGGGCCCGAGGTGCTCGTAACACCGAGCGCGCCCCCGTAGGAGGCGCCGATGGCGGCGCAGATGCCGCCGATCTCGTCCTCGGCCTGGAAAGTGATGATGTTGAAGTTCTTGTGCTTGGACAGCTCGTGCAGGATGTCCGACGCCGGGGTGATCGGGTAGCTGCCGAGCACCACCTGCTTGTTGGCGAGATGGCCGGCCGCGACGATGCCGTAGGCCAGTGCGGTATTGCCGGAGATCTGCCGGTATTCGCCGGCCGGCAACGACGCCTTGGAGACCTCGTAGGTGGTACCGAAGGCTTCGGTGGTTTCGCCGTAGTTCCAGCCCGCCTTCAGCGCCAGCACGTTGGCCTCGGCGATGTCGGGCTTGCGGGCGAACTTCTCCCTGATGAACGTCTCGCTCGTCTGGACCGGGCGACCGTACATCCACGACAACAGGCCCAGGGCGAACATGTTCTTGGCCCGCTGGCCGTCCTTCTTCGTAGCGCCGATCGATTCGACGGCCCCAAGGGTCAGCGTCGTCATCGGCACCGCGTGCACGACGTATTCTTCGAGTTCGTCGGACTCCAGGGGATTGGTTACATAGCCCACTTTGGTGAGATTGCGTTTGGTGAACTCGTCGGAATTGGCGATCACCATTCCGCCGCGCGGCAAGTCACCGATGTTGGCTTTCAACGCGGCGGGGTTCATGGCCACCAGGACGTCGGGCCGGTCACCGGCGGTCAGGATGTCGTAGTCGGCGATCTGGATCTGGAAAGACGAGACGCCGGGCAGAGTGCCTGCGGGAGCGCGGATCTCGGCCGGATAGTTGGGTTGCGTGGCCAGGTCGTTGCCGAAAAGTGCCGCCTCCGAGGTGAATCGGTCACCGGTCAACTGCATGCCGTCGCCGGAGTCCCCCGCAAATCGGATGACGACGTTTTCGAGTCGCGTCCGACTGGACCCATTCTGAGACTCTTCCCCGGCGCCGTTGCCGTTCGGATTCACGTCTCCGCCTTCCAACTTGGTATCCGGACAGGCACTCCGCTGCAGCTCCAGATTACGCGCGCCGAAGTGCCTTCTCCGCTGTCACGTTTGATGTCACTGGCGGTACCAATTATGACACTTCTCTAAGGGTGTATGACCGTACTCTTAAGCTTGTTACCGGCGAGTATGCAGGTAAAAGCCGATGTCAGGGTGACGGCGGCGACCAGCTGTAACAAAACTGTGGTGTTGGTCACGTTATCGGCGTGGCGGCGTCGGGCCGGGTCTCGGGCACCGTTTGGCGGCCGGTTTCGGGCATCGCGATCAGATAGAGAGCAAAGCCCGCACCCGCGATGGCCCCCAGCGACAGGAACGCGGCGTGGTAGCCGGCGGCGACGACGATGGCGCCGGCCACATAGTTCGACACCGCGGCACCGATTCCCATCGCCGCAGTGACGCCGCCGAGGCTGACGTTGAACCGGCCGGTCCCGTGCGTCACGTCCTGGACGACGAGGGGGAAGAGCGCCCCGAAGACCCCGGCCCCCACCCCGTCCAGCAGTTGCACGCCCACCAGCCAGTACGAGTTGTCCGACAACGTGTACAGGAAACCGCGCGCGGTGAGCACGGCGAAGCCGGCGAGGAAGAGGGGTTTGCGGCCCCAGGTGTCGGCCTTGGCGCCGGCCAGATAGGCGACGGGCACCATCACCAGTTGCGCGGCGACGATGCACACCGCCATCAGCGCGGTTCCCACGTCTTTGTTGTGCAGTGCCAGCAGCTGCCCGACCAGCGGCAGCATCGCCGCGTTGGCGAAGTGGAAGGCCACCACCGCGACCGCGAACGTCACCAGCCTCCGGTTGCGCAGCAACGCGGTCACCGGCTGCATGTGGTGGGGCTGACTGCCCGGCGGGTGGTCCATGCCCCGGGCTACCTCGTGGTCGATCGCATCTCTGGGGATCGACAGGGTCGCCGCCACGCTTCCGGCCGCCATGGCGGCCAGCACCCAGAACACCACCGCCGGGCCGAAGAAATAGGCCAGCCCGCCGGTGACCGCCGCGGCCGCGGCGTTGCCGGCGTGGTTGAACGACTCGTTGCGCCCGACGCGGCGGGCGAAGAACCGCGGCCCCACCACACCGAGCGTGATGGCGGCCAGGGCCGGCGCGAAGATCGAGCCGGCCATGCCGGTGACGACTTGCAGGAACGCGATCGGGTAGAGGCGCGGAAACAGCGGCATAGCCAGCGAGCCGGCGGTGACGACGAGCGCGCCGACGATGATCAGGCCCCGCTTGGCTGTCGTCCGGTCGACGAGAGCCCCAACCGGCGCCTGCGCAACGATGGCGCCGACGCCGCCGACGGCCATCACAAAGCCGATCGATTCCTGATCCCAGTGGTGGGTGATCAGCAGATAAATCGACAGGTAGGGACCCAGTCCGTCACGAACATCGGCGAGCAGAAGATTCAGCAGATCCAGCGAGCGCACCAAGCGCCGCGAAACAGCGTCACCGGGCACGCATGCTAGTTACCCGATTTCGCCGGGCGTCATGCCGGCTTCGCAGAGCGGTAGTTCTCAGGCGCTCTTGTCGCGGCGCTCAGATCGAGACGGCTTGCGCGGAACGATCGTCGGCAGCACGTTGTCCTGCACCGTTTCCTTGGTGACGACCACCTTGGCGACGTCGTCGCGGCTGGGGATGTCGTACATCACCGGCAACAGAACTTCCTCCATGATGGCGCGCAGGCCACGCGCACCGGTGCCGCGGTGGATCGCCTGGTCGGCAATCGCTTCCAGCGCGTCCTCGGCGAACTCCAGCTCCACGCCGTCCATCTCGAACAGCCGGGTGTACTGCTTGACCAGAGCGTTCTTCGGCTCCGACAGGATCTTGACCAGTGATTCCTTGTCGAGGTTGGTGACCGAGGCGACGACCGGGAGGCGTCCGATGAACTCGGGGATCAAGCCGAACTTGATCAGGTCCTCGGGCATCACTTCGGCGAAGTGGTCGGTGGTGTCGATCTCGGCCTTCGAGCGGACCTCGGCGCCGAAGCCCAGGCCCCGCTTGCCGACCCGCTCGTAGATGATCTTCTCCAGGCCAGCGAACGCGCCCGCCACGATGAACAGCACGTTGGTGGTGTCGATCTGGATGAACTCCTGGTGCGGGTGCTTGCGACCGCCCTGCGGGGGGACCGAGGCCTGGGTGCCTTCCAGGATCTTCAGCAGCGCCTGCTGAACGCCCTCACCGGAGACGTCGCGGGTAATCGACGGGTTCTCGCTCTTGCGCGCGATCTTGTCGACCTCGTCGATGTAGATGATGCCGGTCTCGGCGCGCTTGACGTCGTAGTCGGCGGCTTGGATGAGCTTGAGCAGAATGTTCTCGACGTCCTCGCCGACATAACCGGCCTCGGTCAGCGCGGTGGCGTCGGCGATGGCGAACGGCACGTTGAGCATCTTGGCCAGCGTCTGGGCCAGATAGGTCTTGCCGCAGCCCGTCGGGCCGAGCATCAGGATGTTGGATTTGGTCAGCTCGACCGGCTCGTGCCGGGAGTCGCGGCCCTTCTCGCCGGCCTGGATGCGCTTGTAGTGGTTGTAGACGGCGACTGCCAGGGTCCGCTTGGCGGTGTCCTGTCCGATGACGTAACCCTCGAGGAAGTCCCGGATCTCGATGGGCTTGGGCAGCTCATCGAGCTTCACGTCGTCGGCGTCGGCGAGCTCCTCTTCGATGATCTCGTTGCACAGGTCGATGCACTCATCGCAGATGTACACCCCGGGACCCGCAATGAGTTTCTTGACCTGCTTTTGACTCTTTCCGCAGAACGAGCACTTCAGCAAGTCACCGCCGTCTCCAATGCGCGCCATGATGCCTCAGGGCCTACTTCCTGTGTCGCCGTTCGTCTTGCCTGCTGCGTGTATCCCACGACGCTACCCGTTTGTTCCGGCCCGTCGCGACCGATAACGCCGAATAGCTCCCTTGGTATTTGCTGGTACTCACTGCGATGCGTACTTCTCGTGTGAATGCAACATATCCTCCGACGACGTCCGCTACTCGCCGAGACGCGCTTTACGTGTCTCTGGCGTGTCGCGGTCGTTACGCCACCGACGCTGGCGGGTCAGCTGGGCAGCGGCCCCCCAGGCACTTACCCTACCGCGACGCTGACCCGCGAGCAGACGCGAAATCGCCCCGGAACGCGCGTTCCGGGGCGATTTTGCGTCTGCTCGCCAGCGGGGGTGCCCCCAGCCCGGCGGGCGGGAGCCGTCAGGCGTTCTGCGCGGACAGCTTCCGGTACTCGAGGACAGTGTCGATGATCCCGTACTCCTTAGCGTCCTCGGCGGTGAGGATCTTGTCCCGGTCGGTGTCCTTGCGCACCGTCGCGGCGTCCTTGCCGGTGTGACGAGCCAGCGTCGTCTCCATCAGGGTGCGCATCCGCTCGATCTCGGCGGCCTGGATCTCCAGGTCGGAGAACTGTCCCTGGATGACGCCCGACAGCGACGGCTGGTGGATCAGCACCCGCGCGTTCGGCAGCGCCATGCGCTTGCCCGGGGTGCCGGCGGCCAGCAGGACCGCGGCGGCCGAGGCGGCCTGACCCAGACACACCGTCTGAATGTCGGCCCGCACGTACTGCATGGTGTCGTAGATGGCCATCAGCGAGGTGAAGCCACCACCCGGCGAATTGATGTACATGGTGATGTCGCGGTCGGGATCCAGCGACTCCAGCACCAGCAACTGGGCCATGATGTCGTTCGCCGACGCGTCGTCAACCTGCACGCCGAGGAAGATGATGCGCTCCTCGAACAGCTTGTTGTACGGGTTCGACTCTTTGACGCCGAAGCTGGAGTGTTCGATGAACGACGGCAGGATGTAGCGCGCCTGCGGCTGGGTGAGCGGGTTCAAAGGGTTCACTGGGCTTCTCCGTTACTGATGTGGGCGGCGCGAGTGATGATGTGGTCGACGAAGCCGTATTCCAGCGCTTCGGGTGCGGTGAACCAACGGTCACGGTCGGAGTCGGCCTCGATGCGCTCGATCGACTGGCCGGTGAACTCGGCGTTGAGCCGGAACATCTCCTTTTTGATGACGGCGAACTGCTCGGCCTGGATGGCGATGTCGGCCGCGCTGCCCGTCACTCCGCCCAACGGCTGGTGCATCAGGATGCGGGCGTGCGGCAGAGCGTAGCGCTTGCCCTTGGTACCGGCCGCCAACAGGAACTCCCCCATCGACGCGGCCATGCCCATCGCGTAGGTGGCGATGTCGCAGGGCGCCAGGACCATGGTGTCGTAGATGGCCATCCCCGCGCTGATCGATCCACCCGGGGAGTTGATGTAGAGGTTGATGTCTTTGTCGCTGTCCTCGGCGGCGAGCAGCAGAATCTGCGCACACAGCCGGTTGGCGACCTCGTCGTTCACCTCCGACCCCAGGAAGATGATGCGCTCGGAGAGCAAGCGCTCATAGACGGAGTCCGTGAGGTTGAGACCCACCGAGTTCCCACGCATGTCAGTCACGACTGAAGTACCTGCTTTCTCGAATAGCTTGTTGCACCGACACTAACCAACCGGACCCGCCCTTTGACCCCCTGAAACGGGCGCGTTCGCTCACAGCGTCATGCGGTGGGTTCATCGGCCTCGTCGGCGTCGGCTTTCTTGGCTTTCTTGGCCTTCTTCTTCGGCTTGTCCTCGGCTTCGGCGGGGGCTGCTGCGGGGGCTGCTGCGGCGGCTTCCGAGGCGGCGGCAGCTTCGGCCGGAGCCTCGGCTACCGCTTCCGCTGCTGCGGGAGCTTCGGCGGCCGGTTCGACCTCGGCCTCGTCGACCTCATCGTGGTCATGATCGTGATCGTGGTCATGATCGTGATCGTGGTCATGATCGTGGTCGTGGTCATGGTCATGGTCGTGGTCCGCGTGCCGCTTGCCGAAGAACTCGCTGGTGTCGATGGCGTTGCCGTCGGTGTCGGTGACAGTGGCCTTCTCGATCACCGCTGCCACGGCCAGGCCGCGCCGGACGTCGGCAAACATGGCGGCGAGCTGGTTGTTCTCCTGCAGGTAGGCGAACAGCTGCTGCGGCTCGATGCCGTACTGCCGCGACGTCAGCACCAGGCGCTCCGTCAGGTCTTCCTGTCCGACCTGGACGTCCAGCTCGTCGGCGATCGCGTCGAGCAGCAGCTGGCGCTTGACGTTGTTCTCGGCGGCCGACCGCGCTTCGGCGTCGAACTCCGCGCGCGAGGATCCCTGCTGTTCGAGCACCTCGTTGAACTTGGACTGGTCCTGGTTCAGACCGCTCATCGCGGCCTGCAGGGTCTCCTCGATCTGGGAGCGCACGATCGCGTCCGGCACCGGTACGTCGACCTGCTCCAGCAGGGTGTCCAGCGCGGCGTTGCGGATCTGGTCGGCCTGCTGAGCGCGCTTGGTGCGGCGCACCTGCTCGCCGAGGCTCTCGCGCAACTCGTCGATGGTGTCGAACTCACTGGCGAGCTGGGCGAACTCATCGTCGGGTTCGGGCAGTTCCCGTTCCTTGATCGACTTGACCGTGACGGTGACCTCGGCCTCCTGCCCGGCGTGCTCGCCGGTCGCGAGCTTGGCGGTGAACACCTTCGACTCATCGACGGCGAGGCCCACCAGCGCGTCGTCCAGACCCGCGATCAGCCGGCCGGACCCCACCTCGTGCGACAGCCCCTCGGCGGCGGCACCGGGCACGTCTTCACCGTCGACGGTCGCGGAGAGGTCGATCGAGACGAAGTCACCGGTCTGCACCGGCCGGTCCACTCCGGTCAGGGTGCCGAACCGGGCCCGCAACGACTGCAGCTCGGCATCCACCTCGTCATCGCTGACCTCCACCGGGTCGACCGAGACGCTCAGCGCGTCCAGGTCGGGGATCTCCAGCTTGGGGCGGACGTCGACCTCGGCGAAGAACTGCAGTTCCTCGCCATACTCCTTGTGGGTCACCTGGATGTTCGGCCGACCGATCGGCTGCACGTCGGATTCGGTGAGCGCCTGGCCGTACCGGCTGGGCACGGCGTCCTCGATGACCTGGTCCAGCAGGGCCTCGCGGCCGAATCGCGCCTCGAGCAGGCGGGCCGGCGCCTTGCCGGGCCGGAATCCGGGCAGCCGAACCTGCTTGGCCAGCTCCTTGTAGGCCCGCTGAAAATCGGGTTCAAGCTCGGGGAACGGCACCTCCACGTTGATGCGAACCCTGGTCGGGCTCAACTGCGTCACGGTGCTCTTCACGGCGTGCTCCTCGGTGTGTCGTGTGTGCGTGCGGCGGGTGCGCCGGGTGGTCTGGTCGGGGTGACAGGATTTGAACCTGCGGCCTTCCGCTCCCAAAGCGGATGCGCTACCAAGCTGCGCTACACCCCGCGCTGACCACGCGATCCTACGGCCCGGCAGCGCCGGGCCCGCAGAGACCTCCGGGGACGTGACAGCTCACGGAACGGTCACATGACCGCGTCGATTAGATTTGATCTCCACCACCACGTACAGTCTCGCTCGACTAATACTTGCGGGCGTAGCTCAATGGTAGAGCCCTAGTCTTCCAAACTAGCTACGCGGGTTCGATTCCCGTCGCCCGCTCTGAGCTCAGGCTCTGCTCGACCAGAAAGGCGCCATGAGCGACGTCACAAGCGTCAGCGTTCACGGCTCGTGCGCGTCGGACTTCGCCGGAGTGCGCGACGCGTTCGAGCGGAATTTCGTGCTGCGCGAAGAAGTCGGCGCGGCGGTCGCCGTCTGGGTCGACGGCAATCTCGTCGTCAATCTGTGGGGTGGTCACGCCGACGCCGCCGCGACCCGCCCGTGGCGGGAAGACACCCTGACCACGGTGCTGTCCGGCACCAAGGGCCTGACATCCACCTGCATCCACCAGCTCGCCGACCGGGGCCAGCTGGACCTGGACGCTCCGATCTCGCGGTACTGGCCTGAGTTCGGCCAGGCCGGCAAGGAAGACATCACGCTGGCGATGGTGATGAGCCACCGCTCTGGCGTGATCGGCCCCCGCACCCGGGTGACCACCGAGCAACTCTGCGACTGGGACTACGTCTGCCGGCAACTGGAGGTTGCCGAGCCCTGGTGGGAGCCGGGTACGGCGCAGGGTTATCACATGACCACGTTCGGGTTCATTCTCGGCGAGGTCTTCCGGCGGGTCACCGGACGCACCATCGGCCAGTATCTGCGGACCGAGATCGCCGGACCGATCGGCGCCGAGATCCACATCGGCCTGACCCCGGCCGAACAACTGCGCTGTGCCGAGCGGGTGAACAAGCCGACCGGCCGTCAGCTGCTGGCCGAACTGCAGGCCCCCAGCGACCCGACCAGCCTGGCCGACCACCCGAAGGCCGGGATGTCGATCTCGATGGGTTTCCTGGCCGACGACGACCTGGACACCGAAAACCTCTACCTGTGGCGCCAGCTGGAGTTCCCCGGCACCAATGCCCAGGTGTCGGCCCTGGGGATGGCGACGTTCTACAACGCGCTGGCTCAGGAGAAGTTGCTCAGCCGCGAACACATGGACCGGGTCCGCGTGTGCCAGGGCGGGTTCGAGCCCGACCTGGTGCTGGGTCCGCGGGTGGCCGACCACGGCTGGGGCCTGGGCTACATGCTCAATCAGCGGTGCATCAACGGTCCCAACCCGAGAATGTTCGGCCACGGCGGGCTGGGCGGATCGTTTGCCTTCGTCGACCTGGAGCACCGGATCGGCTACGGCTACGTGTCCAACCGGTTCGATGCCAGCAAGGCCAACGCCGACCCGCGCAGTGTCGCCCTGAGCAATGAGGTGTACCGCGCGCTCGGAGTCACGGTCGACTGAGACGAAAACACACCCTGCCGAACGGCAGGGTGTGTCCTCGTTCTGATGGGGTTATCGCGGGCCGCCGGGCCCGCCCGGTCCGCCTTGCCCGGGACCACCCGGTCCCCCAGGTCCACCCTGGCCGGGCCCACCCGGTCCGCCGGGCCCACCCGGTCCGCCGGGTCCACCCGGTCCGCCGGGGTTGCCCGGAGCGCCCAGACCCGGACCACCGGGATGCGGATTGGGGCCGGCGCCACGCCAGTTGTCGTGGCAGGCGAAGTTGTCCCAGTTGTCTCCCCAGCCCGGGTCCCAGAAGTCGCCGGGGCACCACTGCGGCTGCGGGCCGGGCTGCGCCTGCGCGCCGGCCGCGACCCCTAGCCCGAACATGCCCAGACCCGCTGTCATCGCCAAAGTTGTTGCAGCTAACCGTAATGAAGTTTTCATGGCACCACGGTTACCCGCCGAACCTGTAGCGAAGCTGAAGATCTCCCCCGCGTCGAAAGTGAATGCCCCGACGGTGTCCTGTCGGGCCGCGTCGCGGAATTCACCGTCAGCGTCAGGGCGTCACGTCTGACAGCTCGGGCACCAGAACACATTGCGGCCTTCGAGTACCGCAGTGCGGACGGTTTCGCCGCACACCCGGCACGGGTCGCCCGCACGCCGGTACACGTACGTGCGCGGACGTCCGGGCGCGTACGACGGTGCGCCGTGGTCGTGTTCGGGACGGACGACGACGATCTTGCCGCGGCGCAGCCCGACCTTCATCAACGCCACCAGATCGGTCCAGGCGTCCGCGAACTCCGTTTCGGAGATCTTCTGACCGGGCCGGTACGGGTCGATGTGATGGCGGAACAGCAGCTCGCTGCGGTAGACGTTGCCGACTCCGGCCATCACGCTCTGGTCCATCAGCAGGGCGCCAATCGGCCTGCGCGACTTCGAGATTCGCGTCCACGGCCAGGCCGGGTCGGCGTCGGGCCGCAACGGGTCGGGCCCGAGGCGGGCGATCACCTCGTCGACCTGGCCGACGTCGATGAGCTCGCACACCGTGGCGCCACGAAGATCGGTGCCGTACTCGGCGCCCACCATGCGCATCCGCACCTGGCCCACGGGTTCCGGAACCGGCTCGCCGACGGGCCGTTTCCACTCGGTGAAGGCGCCGTAGAGCCCCAGATGGACATGCACCACCCGGCCGCCGTCGTAGTGATGGAACAGGTGCTTACCCCAGGCGCTGGAACGGCGGAGCACCGCGCCGTCCACCGCCGCGGCATCGGTGAAGCGGCCCTGCGGACTGGACACCGACACCGGTGCGCCGGCGAACCGCTTCTGATGTAACCGGGCCAGCCGGTGCAGCGTGTGGCCTTCGGGCACGGGCTCTCAGTTCTGCGCGCCGGGCACCGGCGGCGCCTGGTGGGTGCGTTCGTACTCGGCGAGGATGTCGATACGACGTTGGTGGCGTTCGGCTTTCGACCACGGCGTGGCCAGGAACGCATCGACGATGGCCAGCGCCTCATCGAGGCTGTGCATCCGGCCGCCGATGCCGATCAGCTGCGCGTTGTTGTGTTCGCGGGCCAGCGACGCGGTCTGGACACTCCAGGCCAAAGCGCACCGCGCGCCCGGCACCTTATTGGCCGCGATCTGTTCGCCGTTGCCCGAACCGCCCAGCACGATGCCCAGGCTGTCCGGGTCGGCGACGGTGCGCTCGGCCGCGGCGATGCAGAACGCCGGGTAGTCGTCCTCGGCGTCGTAGCTGAAGGCGCCGCAGTCGATCGGCTCGTGCCCGGTCTTCTGCAGATGCTCGATGATCTGTTGCTTGAGCTCGAAGCCGGCATGGTCAGCACCCAGGTAGACGCGCATGGGAGGACATTCTGCATCAGCGGGGACCCGGTCCCCGCACTGGCTCGTGCCGAAAGTGAACCGTGCGACGCAACCGCGGCGTGTCGTGTCGCACGGTTCACAGTCGAGCGGCCCGAACACGGCGACCCGCTGCACACGGCTACGCCGCGCTTGCGATCGCCGGGCTAGTCGAACTGGGGCGGCTCGGTGCGCGTCCGCTTGAGTTCGAAGAAGTGCGGGTAGGACGCGAACGTCACCGAGGCGTCCCACAGCTTGCCTGCTTCCTCACCGCGCGGAATCTTCGAGATCACCGGCCCGAAGAACGCCACCCCGTTGACGTGGATGGTCGGGGTGCCGACGTCTGGCCCCACGGCATCCATCCCGGCGTGGTGGCTCTTGCGCAGCGCGTCGTCGTACTCCGTGCTGGTGGCCGCCTCGGCGAGCTCGGCGGGCAGGCCCGCGTCGGCCAGCGCAAGCTTGACAACGTCCTCGAGGTCTTTGTTGCCCTCGTTGTGAATCCGGGTGCCCATCGCGGTGTACAGCGGGTCGAGCACCTTGGCGCCGTGGGCCTGCTCGGCGGCGATCGCGACCCGGACCGGCCCCCACGCCTTGGCCATCATCTCCTTGTACTCCTCCGGCAGGTCGTCACGGTTCTCGTTGAGCACCGCAAGGCTCATCACGTGGAAATTCACCTCGATGTCGCGGACCTTCTCCACTTCCAGAATCCAGCGGGAGGTGATCCAGCACCACGGACACAGCGGGTCGAACCAGAAGTCTGCTCGGTTTTTCGAGGGGGCGTTCTCGGACATTGCTGCGGTCCTCTCGTCGACAATCGGGTAACCGCTCAGACACAACCGTAGCTCCGCCGGGACTGTTCCCGCCGCGCTGCTCGCCGCGGCGGCCGATATGTTGGAGCGCGTGGCCCTTCCCAACCTCACCCGGGATCAGGCGGTCGAACGCGCCGCACTGATCACCGTGCACAGTTACCAGATCAACCTCGACGTCACCGACGGGTCGGGCGCGCCGGGCGAACGCACCTTCCGATCCACCACCACCGTGGTGTTCGACGCGCTCGCGGGCGCTGACACGGTCATCGACATCGCCGCGGACCGCATCCACAGCGCCAGCCTGAACGGGCAGGAGCTCGACGTCTCGGGCTACGACGAGTCCACGGGTATCGCGCTGCAGGGACTGGCCGACCGCAACGTCGTCGTGGTCGACGCCGACTGCCGCTACTCCAACACCGGCGAAGGCCTGCACCGCTTCGTCGACCCGGTCGACGACGAGACCTACCTGTACTCGCAGTTCGAAACCGCCGACGCCAAGCGGATGTTCGCGTGCTTCGACCAGCCGGACCTCAAGGCCACCTTCGACCTCACGGTGACGGCCCCGGCGCACTGGAAGGTGGTGTCCAACGGCGCGCCGATCAGCGTCGAAAACGGCGTCCACACCTTCGCCACCACGCCGCGGATGAGCACCTACCTGGTGGCGCTGATCGCGGGGCCCTACGCCGTGTGGAACGACTCCTACAGCGACGAGCACGGCGAGATCCCGCTGGGCATCTACTGCCGCAATTCGCTGGCGCCGTACATGGACGCCGAGCGGTTGTTCACCGAAACCAAACAGGGATTCGGCTTCTACCACAACAACTTCGGCATGCCGTATGCGTTCGGCAAGTACGACCAGCTGTTTGTCCCCGAATTCAACGCGGGCGCAATGGAAAACGCCGGCGCTGTGACGTTCCTGGAGGACTACGTCTTCCGCAGCAAGGTCACCCGCGCCTCGTACGAGCGGCGCGCCGAGACGGTGCTGCACGAGATGGCGCACATGTGGTTCGGCGACCTGGTCACCATGACATGGTGGGATGACCTGTGGCTCAACGAATCTTTCGCCACCTTCGCCTCGGTGCTGTGCCAGGCCGAATCCACCGAATACACCGAAGCGTGGACGACCTTTGCGACGGTGGAGAAGTCGTGGGCCTACCGGCAGGACCAGATGCCGTCGACGCACCCGATCGCCGCAGACATTCCGGACCTGCACGCGGTCGAGGTCAACTTCGACGGAATCACCTATGCCAAGGGCGCTTCGGTGCTCAAGCAACTGGTCGCCTACGTGGGCCTGGATCATTTCCTGGCCGGCCTGCGGGACTACTTCCGCAGCCACGCATTCGGCAATGCCACCTTCAGCGACCTGATCTCCGCGCTGGAGAAGGCGTCGGGGCGCGACCTGTCGGACTGGGGCCGGCAGTGGCTGAAAACCACCGGGCTCAACACCTTGCGTGCGGATTTCGATGTCGACGGCGACGGGAAGTTCACCCGCTTCGCGGTGACGCAGAGTGGTGCGGCGCCGGGTGCGGGCGAGACGAGGGTGCACCGGGTTGCCGTCGGGATCTACGACGACGATGGTTCCGGCAAGCTGGTCCGGGTCCATCGCGAAGAGCTGGACGTCGACGGCCCGAACACCGATGTGCCTGCGCTGGTTGGTGTTTCGCGCGGCAAGCTGATCCTGGTCAACGACGACGACCTAACGTACTGCTCACTGCGCCTGGACCCGGACTCGCTGCGGACCGTGCTGGAGCGCATCGCTGATATCGCCGAGCCACTGCCCCGTTCGCTGGCATGGTCGGCGGCCTGGGAGATGACGCGTGAGGCCGAACTGCGCGCCCGCGACTTCGTGTCGCTGGTGGAAGGCGGCATTCACGCCGAAACCGCGGTCACGGTGCTGCAGCGGCTGCTGATGCAGGCGCAGACGGCGGTCGGGTCCTACGCCGAGCCGGGCTGGGCCCGTGAACACGGCTGGCCGCAGTTCGCCGACCGGCTGCTGGAGTTGGCGCGCGACGCGGAGTCCGGCTCCGACCACCAACTCGCCTTCGTCAATGCGTTGTGCACGTCGGTGTTGTCACCGCGCCACGTCGAGGTGCTGGCGGCGCTGCTCGACGGCGATCCGGCCGGGCAGGGACTGCCGGGCCTGGACGTCGACACCGACCTGCGCTGGCGCATTGTGATCGCGCTGGCGACCGCCGGCGCGATCGATGCCGACGGGCCGGAGTCGCCGCGCATCGACGCCGAAGCGGAGCAGGACCGCACCGCGGCCGGCCGGCGGCAGGCCGCTCAGGCGAAGGCGGCGCGGCCGCAACTCAAGGTCAAGGAGAACGCCTTCACCACGGTCGTCGAGGACGACACCCTGGCCAATGCGACAGCACGCGCCATCATCGGGGGAATTGGCGCGCCGGGGCAGGGCGAGCTGCTCAAGCCGTTCACCGCGCGCTACTTCGAGGCGATCCCGGGTGTGTGGGAACGACGCTCCAGCGAGGTTGCGCAGTCGGTGGTGATCGGCCTGTACCCCTACTGGGACATCAGCGAAGAGGCCATCGCGGCCGCCGACTCGTTCCTGGCCGATCCCGACGTGCCGCCGTCGCTGCGTCGGCTCGTCCTGGAAGGCCAGGCCGCGGTCAAGCGGTCGCTGCGCGCCCGCACGTTCGACGCCGGCGATCACAGGTAGCCACCGTCGCGCAGGCCGGCCGCCAGCTCCAACCGGTTCGTCTTGCGAAAGACCAACTCGCGCAGCAACTCCCAGCCGTAGGCCCGGAGCATGCCGGCGTAGCCCAGCGCGGCCCACTGTGCGCTGTGCACCTCCTCGTGGTGCAGCAGCCGGTCCAGGTCGAGGGCGCCGCGCGAGCTGACGATGTCGCGCAGCACCTGGGCGGGATCGTCGACGCGGGGGGTGTTCACCAGGAAGATGTCACCCCAGGTGGTGCCACCCCGTTGACTGAACAGCCGCTGAATCCAGTTGCCGCCCAACCCCATCAGGATGCCGTGCGGAGTAGCGGCCAGCCGGCCGCCGTTGCGGTGGACGAACCGGACGTCGCGGTCATAGCTCCAGCCGTTGGCACGCTGGCGGTCCATGATCCGCAACACCTCGGCGGCGGAGTACGGCGTTTCCGCGAAGTCGCCCGCTGCGTAGTCAGTACCCGCGTTGACGACGTAGGCCAGCAGCACCGCCATCCGCGCATCCGCTCCGGTGGCATCCCGTGGCAGCAGAAAGTACGACTTGCCGTGCCGGTCGGTGATCTCCTCGCATCCCTGCAGGAGATGCAGGGAGCCGGCAAGACCGGTGCCCGCGACGCCGACCACGACGTCCGGCTCGACCGACCGGCGCGCGGCATTGTCGAGCCATCTGCTCAGATATCCCGTCGGCGGCGGGCCGGTCAGCAGATCCGCCCGCCGCAGCGCGCGCTCGTACGGGGTCACGTCGTGCGCAAACCCCTAGGCCGCGCCGAGCGCGGACTCAGGGCGAAAATCGGCGCGAAATTTCGCCGTGGTTTCACGGCCGGCGCATGCACGGCCGGCGCATGCAAGTCCGGCGCATGCACGGTCGGCCCGCGCATGATGACCGGCGCGCGGCGCCTCACCTGCCACTAAGCCGGCGAGATCCCCGCGCTGAGCACCCGGATGGCGCTGACCAGGCCGTCGATCAGGTTGCCCTGCTCGAAAGCGGACGAGGCGGCGGCGACACCGAGCGGAGCCGCCGACTCGGCGCCACGGCCCCGTACCTCCGAGCCGTAGACCACCTCGATGGCGCTCTGGTCGGGCGATACCGCGAGCAGCACCGCGTTGTTGGGCGTCGGCACCCTGGCCAGGATCTCGCGCGCCCGTGCCGCCGTGTCCGCGCCCAGGTCGCCGAGATACACGGCGAACCGCGCCTTGGACGCCCGGGATGCGTACTTCAGCGCATCGTCGACGGCGACCAGGTCGTTGATCGGGAACGGGTAGTGCACCGAGAGCTCACCGGGCTCGGTGACACCGGAAACCCGTCCGCTGGTGGTGAGAACCGACCCGCGGGGCAGGTCCGCCGGGTCAATCGTCGCGACTTCACCATGTGCCACTTGCGCCACCTCCAACTGTGAACTCTGATCCGTGCCCGTGACCGCCGACGGCCTCATCGGTGGCGGCCCACAGGATGGGGTCGTGGGTCCACTTCTGGGACAGGTCGTAGGTCGCGGGGTGCGGGCTCTTGCGGGTCAGGAAGATCAGCCCGAGGACGATCGCCAGCCCGAAAGGGATGCCGATAAAGATGAGGTGAATCTCCATTGCGCTCACGCGCAAACCGTATCCCACGACGGGTTCGACCGGCGAGGTTAGACCCCACTAATTCAGGCCGCGCCCTCGCCCAGGTACCGGGCCCACGACGGGTCGAGCTCCTTGACGGTGGACAGCAGCCGCCAGTGCTGCCCGGTGGGCGGCAGCGGGGTGCGGCGCAGCGACCAGCCCAGCTCGGCCAGCAGCTTGTCCCCCTTGCGGTGGTTGCACGTCGAACAGCACGCGACGCAGTTCTCCCAGGAGTGGTCGCCGCCGCGGCTGCGCGGGACGACGTGGTCGACGGTGTCGGCCTTGGCCCCGCAATAGGCGCAGCAGAAGCGGTCGCGGTGCATCAGCGCGGCCCGGGTCATCGGCACGCGGGCGCGGTAGGGCACCCGGACGAAGGAACGCAGCTGGATCACCGACGGCACCGCGATCGAGCGGGTCGCGGAGTGGATGACGGCCGCGCTCGGGTCGTCGTGCACCACGTCGGCTTTACCGCAGATGACCATCACGATGGCGCGCCGCATCGGCAATGCGGTCAGCGGCTCGTAGGTGGAGTTCAGCAGCAGCACCCGACGGCGGCTCCAGATTGACGCGGTTTCCGAGCGATTGGGGGGATGGGTTTCGATGCTGTGCAGACACGACGTGGTCGCAGGCCCGGTCCCGTTTGCCGCGGCACCGGAACCTCGGTGGCTGCGGCGTTGTTTGCGCTGCGCCATAAATCCTCCGCCGACAGTCCACCACGATTTGCTGCCGATCGCACGCCAATTGTCACAGCCACGCCGTGTCAATCCGGTGAACACCAGGAGCGATCGCGGGCCCGCCCGGCGGTGGACCACAATGGAGCGCGATGGATGAAACACCTGAATCGTTCTACGACGCCGTCGGCGGCGCCGAGACCTTCGAGGCGATCGTTGCCCGCTTCTACGAGCAGGTCGCCGAGGACGAGATACTGCGACCCCTGTACCCCGAAGAGGACCTGACCGGCGCCGAGGAGCGGCTGCGGATGTTCCTCGAGCAGTACTGGGGCGGCCCGCGGACGTATTCGGACCGCCGCGGCCATCCCCGGCTGCGGATGCGGCACATGCCTTTCCGGATCACGCCCATCGAGCGGGATGCGTGGCTGCGCTGCATGCACACCGCGGTCGCCTCCGTCGATTCCCAGACCCTGGACGACGAACACCGCCGTCAGTTGCTGCAGTACCTGGAAATGGCCGCCCACTCCCTCGTCAACGCGGCCTTCTGATGGGCGAGGACCTCTGGTGGCAGTCCGCGGTGTTCTATCAGGTCTATCCGCGCTCCTTCGCCGACAGCGACGGCGACGGCGTCGGCGACCTCGACGGCCTGGCCGACCGGCTGGACCATCTCGAGAAGCTCGGCGTGGACGGGATCTGGCTCAACCCGGTCACCGTCTCACCCATGGCCGACCATGGCTATGACGTCGCCGACCCGCGCGACATCGACCCCTTGTTCGGGGGAACCGCGGCTTTCGAGCGGCTGATCACCGCGGCGCACGCACGCGGCATCAAGGTCACCATGGACGTGGTGCCCAACCACTCCAGCTCGCAACATCCGTGGTTCCAGGACGCGCTGGCCGCCGGGCCGGGCAGCGCTGAGCGCGACCGCTACTACTTCCGCGACGGGCGCGGGCCGGGCGGCACGCTGCCACCCAACAACTGGGAATCGGTGTTCGGCGGCCCGGCGTGGACCCGGGTGACCGAGCCGGACGGCACCCCCGGCCAGTGGTACCTGCACCTGTTCGACACCGAACAGCCCGACCTCAACTGGGACAACCCGGAGATCTTCGACGACTTCGAGAAGACGCTGCGGTTCTGGCTGGAACGCGGCGTGGACGGATTCCGCATCGACGTCGCGCACGGCATGGCCAAGCCGCCGGGCCTGCCGGATGCGCCCGACGCGAACGTCGAGATCCTGCGCCACACCGATGACGATCCGCGATTCAACCGGCCGCATGTGCACGCGATCCACCGCGACATCCGCGCCGTCATGGACAACTACCCCGCAGCGGTCACCGTCGGCGAGGTGTGGGTGCACGACAACGCGCAGTGGGCTCAGTACGTGCGCTCCGACGAACTGCACCTGGGCTTCAACTTCCGGCTCACCCGCACCGAATTCGATGCCGAGGAGATCCGCGTGGCCATCCAGAACTCGCTGGAGGCCGCGGCACTGGAGAACGCGACCCCGACCTGGACCCTGTCCAATCACGACGTGGGCCGCGAGGTCACCCGCTACGGCGGCGGTGAGACCGGGCTACGCCGGGCGAAGGCGATGCTGATGCTGATGCTCGCGCTGCCCGGTGCGGTGTTCCTCTACAACGGTGAAGAGCTGGGTCTGCCCGACGTGGACCTGCCCGACGAGGTGCTGCAGGACCCGACGTGGGAACGCTCGGGCCACACCGAGCGCGGCCGCGACCGGTGCCGGGTTCCGCTGCCCTGGTCGGGCGAGGCTCCCCCGTTCGGCTTCTCCAGCAACCCCGACACCTGGTTGCCGATGCCGGCGGACTGGGCGGCGCTGACGGTGGAGAAGCAAGCCGCCGACCCCGCCTCGACGTTGTCCTTCTTCCGAACTGCACTCGAATTACGCAGGAGCCGTGCGGAATTCGATGGCGACGAGCTCGACTGGTTGCCCAGTCCGCAGGGCACGGTGCAGTTCCGGCGTGGCAGCTTGGTGTGCTTTCTGAACGCCACCGATCGTCCGGTGACGATGCCGGCCGGTGAGCTGATCCTGTCCAGTGCGCCGCCGGACGATGGCCTGCTACCCCCGGACACGGCAGTCTGGCTGCGCTGAGCTGCCGGTGGCCGCCTGCGGTGCACAGTCACGGCAGGGGGTGCGGCGTCCCGAACAGAATCGTATCGAGGGCATACACGACGACGATGGCTTGGAAGCCGGCGGCGAGTGTGACGAGTCCTACGTCGGCAGCGATCGGCTTGCCGATCGCATTGAGCAGGCCCTCGATCGGTTGCCCGTCGATAACCTGCATCATCCCGTCCAGGAACAGACTCGCGTTGTAGCTCGGCAGGGTGAACGCGATCTCGCTGGCGAGATCCGCCGTAGGCAGCAATGTGGCGTACGCCGTCGAATAAGCCTTGACGAACCCGCCGCTCACCGAGGTGTTCGCCGACTGGAGCGCCAAGATCGTGTCCCTGGCCACCGAGACCGGCGACACCGCGGTCAGAGATGGTGGGTTGCTCAACCAAGACGAGTTGGAGTGGAGGGTGTTCGCGATGTCCGCAAAGTTCGGCATCGGAGGAGGCCCTTGGGCCTGAAGCGCGTTGGCGGCATTGACAATTCCCTGTTGGGTGCCCACGGCCAGGTGGTCCAGCACCGTCAGCGGGTTCACCGGGGGGTACAATCCGAACGGCGTCGGCACATTGGCCGGGCCGGTGTCATATCCGTACGCCGGGTCGCCATAGCCGAGGTTTACCAACACCCGAAGGTTGGGCTCGAGCAGTTCGGCAAGCGGGTTACCCACATAGGGGATGAAGCGCACCGGTTCCAGCAGCGGCAGATGCTTAGTCGGAATCATGTAGTAGGTGCTCTGGGTGGGACCTTCGGTCGGCAGTTGAATCGCCGAGTCGATCTGCGCCTGCGTCAGGTGTTGGTAGTCGCCGTGGACAAACGGGATTCCCATCACTGCGTTGAGACTGGCCAGCAAGTTGATCGGATACCGCGGGAAGTCGGCGAAACCGTCGTACTCAAGCGTGTAGTTCACGGTCGGGAAGGCGTTGTCCGGTGTGGCGCCGTAGAACGTGAAACCCAGGCTGGGCAAGGTAAGCCCGGCGAAGCGGGCGGCGACGCCGCCGTTGGGATTCATCGGGTTACCCAGCAAGACGAAATTGACCTGAGCGTTGGTGACGCCTTCGGCGAGCAGGCGCGGCATCACGACCGACGAGAGCACGGCGCTCTGCGAATACCCCAGCACGGCGATCGAGCTATCCGGGGGAAGTGCCGCGAGCTGCTGCACGATCGCGTCGGTGAGGATGGTCGAGCCCCGGGCGATCGAGATGTCCAGGGTCAGATCCTTGATACCGGTAAACGGATACAACCCGTTCGGGGTCGACACACCTTGCGGCACGGTTGCCGACGGGAAATGCGGCGCAACGTATTTGGAGTAGACGTCCTGTATGTACTGCGCTGACGGCGTCGGCACACCGCTCTCGCTGAGGATCAACGCCGCGTCCACGGGCACCGGCGGCGGCGCAGCCAGCAGTGCCTGGGTCGCCGCCGTCGCGTTCCCGGGAAGTGGTGCCAGCAGTGTCTCTGCTGACTGGGTCAGTGCCGCCAACGACGCCGCGGCAGCCGCCTCGGCCCGGCTGTACGAGTCGGAGGCCGCTTTCAGCGCCTGCGCGAAGGCGTCGTGGAATGCCGCCGCGTTCTGACTCAGGGCCCGGTAGCCGCTGGCGTACGTGCTGAAGAATTCGGCGATTGCCGCCGACACTTCGTCTGCGGCAGCCACCGCCACACCGGCCGTCGGACCCAGCGCAGCCAGTTCGGCCTGATTGAGCGCCGCGCGTATCTCGGCGATGTCTAAGGCCGCGGCGGTCATCACGTGGGGGCTCGCCAGCACACTCGTCATCGCCGTTCCTTTTCCCGATCGTTGCCTCGCCGGCTCAGCGGCCGTGCCGCACTCGACGCGTCGGCCGTGCCCGGGGGCCGCATAGCCACGGCGAAGTCACGACGCAAAACCACTCCCGCTGCGAACACAGGCTGATCCTACGATCCGGGGTAGCGGTCGCCCGACGAAATATTCGAGCAACTTCCCCGAAGCCCACGGAGGTGTCGCTGTTGACACGTAAACGTCTCTCATGCGCCGAAATACGCTCGACTGCAGGGCAATAGAACATGGTAATAAGTTTCGGTCTCCCGGCTCGACATCGGCCATCCGTCGCGGCGCTGCGCCTGCCGCGCAGACCTCGCTGACATGCGCATTCCGCGGCCGAATCTGTGACGGCGGTTTGGCCCGCCGCCTCCGCTCCGCTATACGTAATGCATGACACCGCCCTACGCATGGACAGTGATCGGAGCGGGACCCGCAGGCATCGCCGCCGTCGGGCGACTGCTCGATCACGGCATTCCCGACGACAAGATCGCCTGGATCGATCCGTCGTTCACCGCGGGAGACCTGGGTGGGAAATGGCGGGCGGTGTCGAGCAACACCATCGTCGGCACCTTTCTGGAATACCTCAACGGCTCCAAGGCTTTCCGTTTCGCCGAGGCCCCGCCGATGCCGCTCGCAGAGGTCGATCCCGACGAGACGTGTGCCCTGGGCCTGGTCGCCGATCCCCTGCAGTGGGTCACCGCACAGCTGCGGGATCGGGTCCACCTCGTCGAGTCCACCGCGACCGCGCTGACGTTGACCCGACGACGGTGGCGGATCGAGACCGAAGTCGGCGACGTGGAATCGCAGAACGTCGTCCTTGCGGTCGGCGCGGTGCCGAAGAGCCTGTCGTACCCGCATCTTGAGGAGATACCGGTCGACGTGGCCCTGGATCCCGAACGGCTCGCCGATCTGCAGTTGGACGGCGCCACCGTCGCGGTCTTCGGCTCCTCGCACTCCACGATGATCGTCCTGCCGCACCTGCTGCGGCTACCCGTGGCGAAGGTGCTCAATTTCTACCGCAGCCCTCTCAAATACGCTGTCTATCTGGATGATTGGATTCTGTTCGACGACACCGGACTCAAGGGGCGAGCGGCGCAGTGGGCCCGGGAGAACATCGACGGCGTATATCCCGACCGCCTGGAGCGGTACCGGGTGTCCGGTCCCGAATTCGAGGAGAAACTTCGGGAGTGCGACCACGCGATCTACACCGTGGGCTTCGAGCCCCGCACGCTGCCCGCCACGCCGCAATGGGGGCCGCTGCGGTACAACCCGCAGAACGGAATCATCGCCCCCGGCCTGTTCGGGCTGGGCATCGCGTTCCCGGAATACGCCGAAGACCCCTACGGCTACGGTCAGCACCGCGTCGGGCTGAAGAAGTTCATGGATTATCTGAACTCAGTACTGCCGTTGTGGATGGTCTACGGCACGTAAAACTCGCGCTGATTTCAACAGGTCAGTGCACCAGCAGTGCCGCATGAGTGCGCTGACGGTACACCGATCCGAACCGGGCGTCGATGCGCAGCCAGGACGGTGAGATCCGGACCCGGATGATCTCGTCGTCAGTCATGGCGTCAGCCGATGGGGGCAGGAAACCCATTGCCGTCAAGGCGAATACGCACCGCATCGGCACGCCTACCACCTTGTCGCCGGAGCTGACCTCGACGACCTCCTGGTCCAGCAACGACACCGGTGGCCCGTGGGCCCCACCGTGTTCCCGGGCCAGATCCGCGCCCTGCTGGGACAGGTCCAGGATCAGCTTCGCGGGGATGTCGTCGAGGTGGGTGAAGCCGGATTCCGGCGGCAGGCCGCCCCGCCACGCCGAATCGATCGCGAATCCCGGGTCGACGTACCCGTCGCCGGAAGCGGCTGCGAGCCCCCGCGCCAACGCGTCCGCCGCCACCGACATGTCGCCGGGTTTGACCCTGCCGACCACCACGCGACTGGCTAATACGTCGAAACCCGTTGCCACCCAGGCCGTCAGTAATCCCGAAGACCGGGCACGGATGCGGATGACCGCGGCTTCGTCGAGCCGCACCGCGTGGTCGACAAAGGCCGCCAGGTCCGCGCGGTGGCGCGGGTCGGCCAGCCACAGTCCGCGCTCAGCTACCGAATCCACCGTTGTAGATACTCCCGATGATGAGGCGACAAGCGCACCAGCCGCTGTTCCTCAATGTGTACCGCGGCCAGCTGCGACTCGGCGATGACGGCCGGCTTGGACTCCGGGTCGGCGCTGACCGAACGCACCTCGTAGCCCAGGGTGAAGTCGACCGCCCGCAACCGTTTGGTCCAGATCGTCACCTGCAGCGGCGAATCCACCAGGCGCAGTTGATCTTTGTAAGTCACCCGGACGTCGGCGATCAACAGGCCGATGGTGGTGATGTCGGCACCGAACGGTTCCCTGAGGAACGGGACGCGCGACTCCTCCAGGATGGTGACCATGGTCGCATGGTTGACGTGCTGATACATGTCGATGTCCGACCACCGCACCGGGACGGCCGCGACGTATCCGACGCTCATCCCGAGGACGCCCGTCCGCTGGTGCGTGTCATGCGGCGGATCTGCCGGGCCGCCACCGACAGCGTCGCGAGATCTGTTGCGCCGCTTTCCCGGATCTCGTTGAGCGTCCGGCGCGCGCGCTCCACCCGGGACGCGCTGATGTGTTCCCACTCGGCAATCTTCTGCTCACCACTTTCGTCAGGTTCTCCCGCCGCGAGCACGTCGAAGCACAACGACCGCACGGACGCATAGATGTCGTCGCGAATCGCCAACCGCGCCAGCGAATGCCACCGGTCGGTGCGCGGCAGCTCCGACACCGCCGTCAGCAGCGAGTCGGTGCCCAGTCGGTCCATCAACGCGAAGTAGGTGTCGGCCACCTCGGCGGTCTCGATCTCGGTGATGTCGGCGATATCGATGATGTCGAGCAGGCTGTACCGGTACAGCCCAGCCGCCACGCGGTAGGCCAGATCCGGCGGCGCGCCCTGCGCGGTGAACTCCGCGGCCTCCTTCTCGACGATGGCCTTGTCGTCTCCGCGCAGCCACTCCGACATCCGCGGCGTCAGAGCTTTCACCTTGGCCGCGAACCGGTTGATCTCGGCGCCGACGGCCAGCGGCTGCGGGCGGTAGTTGAGCAGCCAGCGCCCGGCCCGGTCGATGAGCCGGCGGGTGTCCAGGGTCAACCGGTCCGAGAGGGCGACCGGCAGATTGGCGGCACGAATGCGGTGCCAGATGTGGTCGATGCCGAAGATGGCGTCGGTGGCGGCGAACGTACGCACGGCATGGATCTGCGGGACGCCGACGTCTTCGGCCAGCCGGAAGGCGTAACTGATGCCGGCCGTGTCGACCATGTCGTTGATCAGCATGGTGGTGACGATCTCGCGGCGCAGCTGGTGCGACCGGATCTCCGGGGTGAACCGCTCCCGCAACGGCTTGGGAAAGTACGCCGGCAGCCTGGACGCGAACACGTCCTGGTCGGGCAGCTCGGTGTTGAGCAGGTCCTCTTTGAGCGCCAGCTTGACGTGCGCCATCAGCGTCGCCAGCTCGGGTGAGGTGAGTCCCAGGCCCGCCTCGGTGCGCCGGGCGATCTCCTTCTCCGAGGGCAGCGCCTCCAGCTCGCGGTTGACGCCGCGCTCGGCCACCAGGTACTTGATCTGGTCGGCGTGCACCGGGAGCAGGCTGGCCGCGTTGGCCCGGCTGGTGCCCATCAAGTCGTTCTGGTCCTCGTTGTCTTTGAGCACCAGCCTGCCGACCTCGTCGGTCATGGACTCGAGCAGCGCGGTGCGCTCCTCGGGCTGGACCTTGCCGGAGGTGACCAGCGAGTCGATCAGGATCTTGATGTTGACCTCGTGGTCGGAGCAGTCCACCCCGGCGGAGTTGTCCATCGCGTCGGTGTTGATCCGGCCGCCGGCGAGGTCGAACTCCACCCGGCCCCGGGCCGTCACGCCCAGGTTGCCGCCCTCGCCGATCACCTTGGCGCGCACCTGGTGCCCGTTCACCCGCACCGGGTCGTTGGCGCGGTCGCCCACGTCGGCGTCGGACTCGGATTCGGCCTTGATGTAGGTGCCAATTCCGCCGTTGAACAGCAGGTCCACCGGGGCCTGCAGGATCGCCCGCATCAGGTTGGGCGGCGCCATCTCGGTGACGTCACCGTCGATACCGAGCGCGTCGCGCACCTGCATGCTGATCGGGATCGCCTTCTGGTCGCGGCTGTAGACGCCGCCGCCCTCGCTGATCAGCGACTTGTCGTAGTCCTCCCAGCTGGAACGGGGCAGGTTGAACATGCGCTCCCGTTCCACCCAGGACGTCGCCGAGTCGGGGTTGGGGTCCAGGAAGATGTGCCGGTGGTCGAATGCGGCGACGAGCCTGATGTGCTTGCTCAGCAACATGCCGTTGCCGAAGACGTCGCCACTCATGTCGCCGACGCCGACGACGGTGAAGTCCTCGGTCTGGGTGTCGACGCCGATCTCCCGGAAGTGCCGCTTGACCGCCTCCCACGCCCCCTTCGCGGTGATGCCCATGGCCTTGTGGTCGTAACCGACCGACCCCCCGGAAGCGAACGCGTCGCCGAGCCAGAAGCCGTAGGACTTGGCGACCTCGTTGGCGATGTCGGAGAACGTGGCGGTGCCCTTGTCGGCCGCCACCACGAGGTAGGCGTCGTCGCCGTCGCGGCGCACCACCTGCGGTGGTGGGTAGACGGCTTTGGTGGCGTGGTCGACGTTGTCGGTCACGTCGAGCAGTCCCGAGATGAACAGCTGGTAGCAGGCGACGCCTTCGGCGCGGGCGGTGTCGCGGTCGGCGGCGGCGTCACCGGTGGGCAGCGGCGGTCGCTTGACGACGAAGCCGCCCTTGGCCCCGACCGGGACGATGACCGCGTTCTTCACCGCCTGCGCCTTGACCAGTCCCAGGATCTCGGTGCGGAAGTCGTCGCGGCGGTCCGACCAGCGCAGGCCGCCGCGGGCGACCGGGCCGAAGCGCAGGTGCACGCCTTCGACGCGGGGCGAGTAGATGAAAATCTCGAACTTCGGGCGCGGCAGCGGCAACTCGTCGATCAGCTGGGCATTGAGCTTGACCGACAGCACGTCGCGGCTGCGGGCCGAACCTTCGCGGGTCACGAAGTAGTTCGTGCGCAGGGTGGCCTGCACGAGCGAGGCGAAGGCGCGCAGGATGCGGTCGGTGTCCAGGCTGACCAGGGCGTCGATGTCGGCGGCCACGGCAGCTGCGGCCGCTTGCGCGTCCCGGCCGCTGCCGGCCGGTTTCGGGTGGAACAGCGCTTCGAACAGCGCGACCAGTGACCGGGCCGTCGAAGGATGCTCATTGAGCACCGACTCGATGTAGGACTGGCTGTACGGGAAGTTCGCCTGCCGCAGATACTTCGCGTAGGCACGCAGCAGCACCACCTGCTGCCAGGTCAGTCCGGCGCGCATGACGAGTTCGTTGAAGCTGTCGATCTCGACGCGGCCCTGCCAGATCGCGGTGACGGCATCGGCGAAGCGGTGTGCGCCCGCCTGGCGTTCCTCGTCGGTCGACGCCTGCGGGATGGTCGGGTGCGGCTGGATCTTGAACTGGTAGATCCACACCGGCAATCCGTCGGGCCGGGTGACGGTGAACGGTCGCTCTTCGAGCACGACGACACCCATGCTCTGCAACATGGGCAGCAACTGGCTCAGGGACGCGGTGCGCCCCCCGAGGAACCAGGTGAGCTGAGCGAGACCGTGCTCGTCACCTTCGGAGAACACCAGCTTGACCGAATCGTCGCTGAGTTCCTTGATGACGGCGATGTCCTTGATCGCCTCAGCGGGGGTGACAGCCTGCTTGTACGCCTCGGAGAAGGCGGTGGCGTAGTGCTCGGCGTCGGCGTAGGTGACCGCGGCGGTCGGGGCGGCGGCGGTCAACCGGTCGGCCCACGTCCGGGCGGCTTCGCTGAGCAGCGCCTGGATGCGGTTGCGGTTCGCTTCGGAAACGTCCACCGAGCCCGGCTGCGAGTCCTCCGGCAGCCGGACCATGAAATGCATCAATGCCCACGGGGATTCACTGACCCGCGCGGTGAACTCCAGCCGGGTGCCCCCGAACTCGCGGACCAGGATGTCCTCGATCTGCAGGCGCACCGGGGTGGTGTAGCGGTCGCGGGGCAGATAGACCAGGCAGGACACGAAGAACTGCAGCCGGTCGGCGCGCAGGAACAGCAACGCGCGCCGCTGCGAGCCCATGTCCACAACGGCCTTTGCCATGGACAGCAGCTGCTCAGCAGTAAGGGTGAACAACTCCGGGCGTGGCACGGTCTGGATGACGTCGAGCAGCAACTGGCCCGGGTGGCTCGGGTCGCTTCCGGCCAGGGTGAGCGCGTCGCGCACCCGGTGGGAGATGGTGGGAATCTCCAGCACGTCGGCGTTCATGGCCGCGACGGTGAACAGGCCGACGAAGCGGTGCTCGTAGACCTCACCGCCCCCGGCGTACTCGCGGATCGCGATGGCATAGGGGTAGGCGCCGTAGCGCAGATAGCTGCCCACGGCGGCCTGCGCCAACACCAGCAGCTTGGACTCGTCGGTGAGCCGGGGCCGGGTGCCCGACCGGGCCCGCAACACGCCGAGGCCACTGGACCCGTCACCGACCAC
Source organism: Mycobacterium sp. TY815 (assembly GCF_030755135.1). Lineage (NCBI taxonomy): Bacteria > Bacillati > Actinomycetota > Actinomycetes > Mycobacteriales > Mycobacteriaceae > Mycobacterium > Mycobacterium sp. TY815. The sequence goes on from NZ_JAUFRX010000002.1 coordinate 122,413, forward strand.
CAGACCGTCCTGCACCCGGGTGCGCTGGTAGCCCAGCAGCAGGAAATTGCCCTGGTTCAGCCAGCGCAGCAGCGCCGCGACCTCTTGACGGTCGGGCGCTTCGTAGCGGCCTTCGGGGTCGTCGTCGACGGCCGCGGCCACCTCGCCCAAGGTCGAGATCATGGCGGTCGCATCGCTGGCGACGCGCTGCACGTCAGCCAGGACCTTGGGCAGCAGCCTTTCCACCTCGGCGAGAACCTTGCGGTCGACCGATGCGGACAGTTGGACGTGGATCCAGGCTTCGCCGACGTAGGGCGATGAGTCGTCGGCTTTCGGTTCTACCCGCTGCAGCTCCCCTGAGGCATCGCGGCGCACCTCGAACACCGGCGTCATGATCGCCGTGTAGCCCAGGCCGAGGCGGTGCAGCAGCACGGTGACCGAGTCCATCAGCATGCTGCCCTGGTCGGTGACGACCTGCAGCGCCGGGCCGAAGCCGGCGTCGTCGTCGGCCAGGTAGACGGCCACCGCGCTCTCACCGGCCGGGCGGTGCTGAGCGAGGCGGCAGTGCGCATCCACCACGCTCGCGGTGACGACCGGATCCGATCCGCTCGCGGTATGGGGTGCGTCGTCGCGAGGTCCCCGATAGCTCTCTCGGTAGGCCTTCGACACCCAGTCAGGGATCTCGGCGCTCTGCGTGAACGTGGTCCACGCCGCGACGTCTTCTTTGGCCCCGGGATCGATCGTCATTCCGATTGCTCCCCACTCGCGACGGATACCGCTCGGTCGATGCCCCACTCCTCAGCGGTTTCTACCGTCCGCATCGTCGCGGGTGATGCTCACCTGCCCACGCCCGCACGGCCGTGGCGAGACTGACATTAGTCCCGTGTCAGCCTGCGGTGCGTCACCCTGTGCGGACGCGCGGCTTCGGCACCGAGACGTTCCACCTTGTTCTCCTCGTAGGCGCCGAAGTTGCCCTCGAACCAGAACCATTTGGCTTCGTTGTCCGTGTCGCCTTCCCACGCCAGGATGTGGGTGCAGGTCCGGTCCAGGAACCACCGGTCGTGGGAGATCACCACCGCACATCCGGGGAAGTTGACCAGCGCGTTCTCCAGCGAGCTCAGCGTCTCGACGTCCAGGTCGTTGGTCGGTTCGTCGAGCAGGATCAGGTTGCCGCCCTGCTTGAGCGTGAGTGCCAGGTTCAGCCGGTTGCGCTCGCCACCGGACAGCACGCCCGCCGGCTTCTGCTGGTCGGGTCCCTTGAATCCGAAGGCCGACACGTAGGCGCGCGACGGCACTTCGGTCTGGCCGACCTGGATGTAGTCCAGTCCGTCCGAGACGACCTGCCACACCGTCTTCTTGGGATCGATACCGGCACGGGTCTGGTCGACGTAGCTCAGCTTGACGGTGTCGCCGACCTTGACGGTGCCGCTGTCGGGTTGCTCAAGGCCGACGATGGTCTTGAACAGCGTGGTCTTACCGACGCCGTTGGGGCCGATGACGCCGACGATGCCGTTGCGGGGCAGGGTGAAGGACAGGTCCTTGATCAGAGTCCGGCCCTCGAAGCCCTTGTCGAGATGCTCGACTTCGACCACCACCGAGCCCAGCCGGGGCCCGACGGGGATCTGAATCTCTTCGAAGTCGAGCTTGCGTGACTTCTCGGCCTCGGCTGCCATCTCCTCGTAGCGCTGCAGGCGCGCCTTGCTCTTGGCCTGGCGGGCCTTGGCGCCGGATCGTACCCAGGCCAACTCTTCCTGCAAGCGCTTCTGCAGCTTGGCGTCCTTGCGGCCCTGCACCGCGATGCGGTCGGCCTTCTTCTCCAGGTAGGTTGAGTAGTTGCCCTCGTACGGGTAGGCGCGGCCGCGGTCGAGTTCGAGGATCCATTCGGCCACGTTGTCCAGGAAGTACCGGTCGTGGGTGACCGCCAGGATCGCTCCCGCGTAGCTGGCCAGGTGCTGCTCGAGCCACTGCACGCTCTCCGCGTCCAGGTGGTTGGTCGGCTCGTCGAGCAGCAGCAGGTCGGGCTTGGACAGCAGCAGCTTGCACAACGCCACCCGGCGACGCTCGCCACCGGAGAGGTTGGTGACCGGCTCGTCCGGCGGCGGGCAGCGCAGCGCGTCCATGGCCTGCTCCAGCTGCGAGTCCAGGTCCCACGCGTCGGCGTGATCCAGGTCCTCCTGCAGCCTGCCCATCTCCTCCATCAGCTCGTCGGAGTAGTCGGTGGCCATCAGCTCGGCGACCTCGTTGAAGCGATCGAGCTTCACCTTGATCTCGCCCAGGCCCTCCTCCACGTTGCCGCGGACCGTCTTCTCCTCGTTGAGCGGTGGCTCCTGCTGCAGGATGCCGACCGTCGCACCGGTAGCCAGAAAAGCGTCGCCGTTGTTCGGCTTGTCCAGTCCGGCCATGATCCGCAAGACGCTCGACTTGCCCGCCCCGTTGGGGCCGACGACGCCGATCTTGGCGCCCGGGTAGAAGCTCAACGTCACATCGTCGAGAATCACCTTGTCGCCGTGCGCCTTGCGGACCTTCTTCATCGTGTAGATGAACTCAGCCATGCCGCGGTATTGCCTTTCTGGTCTTTGGATATCCGCGGACCATCCTATGCACCGCGCCGAACCGCTAAGCCGACAGTGGCAGCGGCCCGGTCTCGTCGGCGCTGGCCGGGCCTGCCCCGTCGGCCGCTTCGGCAACCACGCCGGCACCCTCGGAGGCGGGCGCTTCCACCGGATCAGGACCGGTGTAGCGCGGCCGCTCGATGCGCACGATCGCGCGTGCCAGGTCCGGCCCGACCGCGGTCGCCCGCATCTCCGTCGACGACCGACGGTTGCCGTCGCGGTCCTCGTACTCGCTGGTGTAGACGTGACCCACCGCGATCACGGGCGCGCCCTTGCTCAACGCGGCACCCACCCCGGTCACCAGCCGGCCCCAGCAGTTGACGGTGATGAACAGCGAGTTGCCCGGCTCCCAGTCGCCGTCACCGGTCCGTCGGCGCGAGTTGCTGGCTACCCGGAACTTGATCAGCTCCTCGTTGCCCACGCGGCGGCGCTGGGGGTCGGTGACGATGTGGCCGACAACGGTCATCCATGTTTCGAACATTGGGCTCAACTTTCTCGTGGTGCTGGTGTTGAACCCATTGAGCCCGCCGGCACCGACGGATCCGGCCGGCCGGCCGGGCTGATCGGGGCAGGTGTGGACAAACCCGCGACTGTGCACAACCCCCGGGGCTAGCCGTCGCGCTGTTCTTCCGAACGGCGCTGCCGCATCTTGAACTCTCGCTCGACGAATTGGTTGCGGGCGATCTGCTCCACATAGGCGAAGTCCCGCAGAATGTTGCGCAGCTCTTGGCGGAAAGCCACCCGGCGCTCGCCCAGATCGGGCCCCGGCGCGATCAGATCCTGGTCCGCGACGACCTGGCGGGCGGTCGCGAACAGCAGCGTCGACACCGATTCACTGCTGCGCACGCGGCCCTGGGCGACGTACTGCCGCCCCACCCCCAGTGCCAGATCCGTGAGCTCTTTCTGATTGATGTCCGGTGGGGCATCGCGCAATACGTCGGCGACGATCTCGTAGGCCTCGAAGAACACCCGCAGCATCGCGTCCGACATCAACGGTCGCTTCGCGTAGAGCATCTTCTCGACGGCGTCTCCCCCGGCGGCGAGTTGGGCTTCCCAATCGTCGTGCCAGGCCATCTCTTCGGCGATGTTGTCGCGGAAGGCCGCCGAGTCGGCGAAGTAGAAATCGAACTTCAGCAGATCGCGCAGCCGCATCGCCTGAGCCCAGAAGGCGCCGACCCGGTCTCCGGTGGCGTTACGGGCATGCGCCAGAGCCAGTTCCACGATCGAGGTCTCCAGGAACGCGTGGATCACCGAGTTGCGGTAGAAGGCCGCGGCGTGCTCGTCCGCCGGCGCGATGTACCACACCGGTTGCCGGCCGCTGTCCACCCGCGTCACCGGGTGCCCGTTGGACAGGGCGTCCACCGCCGCGCGGACGCCCTCACGCGACCGCAACCGCAGCGCACTGGTCGACACCGGGGTGTGTTTGCGGTCGAGGTAGTCCAGCGAGTCCTGCAGCGTGTGGTGCAACTGATCGAGCGTCAACGCCATCCCGCGGGTGGTGAGCAGCAACGCGGACACCAGCCCGGTCGCGGTTACCGGCGTGGACTGCAGGATCCGCCAGGCCACCTCGAACGACATCTTCTGCAGCGCAAGACGTTTGGCTGCCGGGTCGCGCGCCAGCGCCCCATTGGGCGGACCCAGGTACTGCCGCATCGACACCGCTTCGGGGAAGCGGACATAGATCTTGCCGTAGTTGCGCTCACCCTGGGCCTTGATGAAGTTGTAGAGCCAGCTGAAGCCCTCCGGCGTCTTCTCGGCGCCCTGCGCGTAGGCCGCGTACTCGGCGATCTCGTGCAGCTGGTCGAAACAGATCGACACCCCCTGCAGCAGAATGTCTTCGCTGCGACCGTCCAGGTAGGCGTCGGCGACGTAGCTCATCAGACCGAGCTTGGGCGGCAACATCTTTCCGGTCCGCGAGCGGGTGCCTTCGATGGACCAGCTCAGATTGAAGCGCTTCTCGACGATGTAGCCGACGTACTCCTTGAGCACGTACTTGTACAGCGGGTTGTCGCCGATGTTGCGGCGGATGAATATCGTCCCGGAGCGGCGCATGAGCGGCCCCATCACGCCGAACGACAGGTTGATGCCGCCGAACATGTGCACCGGTGGTAACCGGTTGTCCTGCATGGCAACCGGGACCACGGCGCCGTCGATGTAGGACCGGTGCGAGAACAGCAACACCGCCGGGTGGGCTTCCAGCGCGGCGCGCATGGCGGCGACCTGATATTCGTCGTAGTCGAAGTCCGGATCGAACCCGCGGCTGAGCATCTTGCCCAGCACCGAGATCACGTCGACCGACGCCTGGCTCCACCCGGTCGCCAGTTCGTCGAGCATGCGTCCGGCTTCGTCGACCGTGGCGCCGGGAATTTTCTCCAGGCCGGCACGGAATCGCGCCGAGGCCAACATCTCCGGTTTGACCAGGCGCGGTGATTTGTACTGAGGCCCCAGAATCCGGTACTCCGCGCGCGCCAGCGCCAGCAGCGCCCGCCGGGTGACGAACTGGGCGAAGTCCTGGATGTTCTCGCCGACGGTGGTGTCGCGCCATTGCCGGCGGAGTTCGGAGACGCTGGCCGACTCGCCGGCCACCACCCGGGCTCGCCACGGCTCGGTGCGCAGAATGCGACGTTGCTGACGCTGGTTGGGGTGGTAAGGATCCCGGCCCGGAAGCAGCGCGGTGACCTTGGCCACCTTGCCACGGTCGGCAGCGGGCAACCAGAAGACACGCACCGGCACGACCGACCGGTCGTCGGCGGATTCGAGCTTCTCGACCAGCGCGGTCAACGCGCCCGGTGGCGCGTTGCGCGGCGGCAGCTTCAGCACGTCGAATCTGTTCTGCGGCAGGCGGGCCCGCTGCTCGCCCAGCCAGTCCATGATCAGCTCCATCTCCACGGGAGTGTCCATGGACGCGAGCACCAGCGAATCATCGGCAGTCAGGACTGCACTGGTGTCGGCGGCCGGTTTGGTCACGGCTGGCCTCAGGGCGCAGGAGCCGAGGAGTCGGGCTGTTCCGAAACCCCCTGACGCTTCTCGGACACGGATATCGGGTCGACGCTCGATTCGTGCGGCGTGGCATCCGGCGTCGGCTCGGGCGGCAGCTGCGCGGCAGCCTTCTTCGGCGCAGCCTTCTTCGGCGCAGCCTTCTTCGCGGCGGCCTTCTTCGCGGCGGCCTTCTTGGCCGGAACCTCTTTCGCCGCAGCCTTTTTCGCGGCGGCCTTCTTGGCCGGCGCCTTCTTGGCGGCAGCCTTCTTCGCGGCAGCCTTCTTCGCGGGCGCCTTTTCGGCGGCGGCGGCGGCCGCGCGCTTCTTCGCGGACAGATCCACCTCGGGCAGCCCGTCGTACGGCCAGTCCGCCAAGGTGTCGAGGTAGAGCTGACGGACCTCGGCGATCCGGTCGGACAAGGTGTCCAAGGTCCAGTCCTCGACCGAAATCGGCGGGAACACCGCGACATCGACGGTGCCGGGGTTCAGCGTGGTGGAGTTGCGCGACGCGATGATCTCGGCATTGCGGATCACGATGGGGACGATGGGAATTCCCACCGACATCGCGATCCGGAACGGCCCTTTCTTGAACGGGCCGACCTCGGTGGTGTCCAGCCGGGTGCCTTCGGGCGCGATGACGATGGACAGGCCGTTGCGGGCGCGGTCTTCGACGGTGCGCAGCATCTCCACCGCGGAGTCCGGGTCGTCGCGGTCGATGAACACCCCGTCGAGCAACTTGCCCATGGTTCCCATGATCGGGTCGCGCTGCAGTTCCTTCTTGCCCACGCCGACCCAGTTGTCCTTCACCAGCGCACCGGAGATGATCGGGTCAACCTGGTTGCGGTGATTGAAGATAAAGACCGCAGGGCGCTGGGCGGTCAGGTTCTCCTCGCCGATGACGTTGAGGTGCACCCCGCAGGTCGCCAGCAACAACGACGAGAAGTTCGACGTGAAGAAGTTCACGCCGCGCCGCCGGTTGCGGGTCAGCAGACCCAGCCCCACCGCACCGGCCGCCACCGGAACCATCGACCCGAATCCGGCCAGCGTGCGGATCTGACGGCGCAACCCCACCCCGCCGCGGCTGTCGAATTTCAGGATGGGCCAGCCGCGGCGCTTGGCCACGGCGGCCATCTTGCCCTCAGGGTTGGTCGGGCGGGGATTGCCGACCAGATACATCAGCGCGACGTCCTCGTCGCCGTCGGCGTAGAAATAACTGTCCTTCAAGTCGATGTCGTGCTCGGCCGCAAAGCGTTGCACCGCAGCGGCTTTGCCGGGCCCCCACAGGATCGGCTTGATCACGCCGCCGGTGAGCAGTCCGTCCTCGTTCGTCTCGAACTTGTTGGTCAGCGTGTTGGAGATGCCGAGAAATCGGGCCACCGGGTTGACCTGGATGGTCAGCGCCGACGAGCTGAGCACCACGGTGTGGCCGCGCGCCACGTGCGCACGCACCAGCTCCCGCATCTCCGGGTAGATGCGGGACTCGATCCGCTGATTGAACAGCCGCTCCCCGATCTCGTCGAGGTCGTCCAGCAGCCGTCCGGCCAGCGCCATGGACGCCTTGGTGATCAGATCCTCGAACTCGATGCGTCCCAGGGTGTGGTTGAGCGCACCCTGGATCATGCTGAGCAACTCCCCCACGCCCATGTCGCGGCGACGCAACCGCTCCTGGGTGAGGATGACCGCCGTGAAGCCGGCCACCAGTGTTCCGTCCAGGTCGAAGAACGCACCGACCTTCGGGCCTGGCGGGCTGGCCATGATCTCGGCGACCGAACCGGGCAGCCGCAGATCCTTGGCCGGCGTCACGGCATCTTTGTCGTCGGCGGCGCTCACGAGCCCGACACCGATCGCGCCGAGGTGACCTGCTTGGGTTCGAACGAGGCCGCCACCGCGTGTGGCGGCGGATCGCCGGCCAGCGCGAGGATCTCGTCGAACGCCTCCAGCAGGCACTGGGCCCACAGATCGTCCTTCTGAACCGCTGCTCTGTCGTAGCGCACGGTGATGGTGCACCACCCTCCCCGGGAAATCAGCACGACCATCATGGCGACACCCGGCAACGGGCCAATACCGTACTGCCGCATGATCTTTGCGCCGGCGATGTAGGTGTCGCCGGGGTAGACCGGGACGTTGCTGGCCTGCACGTCGTTTCCGATCACCGAACTGCTGATGCCCTCCAGCACCGCGGTCGGCAGCACACTGAGCACCGGCGCCATGGACCCGATGATGTTCATCGCCGGCTCTTCCCGGCGTTGGGTCATCTGCGCACGGATCTTCTTGATCCGGGCGACCGGGTCGACCGTGCCGACCGGTGCGGCGAGGTTGACCCCGGTGAATTGGTTGCCGCCGGCCGCATCGCCTTCGGCGCGCAGGTTCACCGGAACCGCCATCGGCAGCGTGCTGATCGGGACACCGAGGGCGACGTGGTAGCGCCGCAACGCCCCGCACAGGCCGGCCAGGTAGGCGTCGTTGATCGACCCACCACCGGCCTTGGCGGCCTTGTGCAGGTCGGCAAGCCGGATGTCGATCGCTTCGGTGCGACTGGTGAGGCTGCGCCGGCGCAGCAGCGGGGACGGTTCGGCGGCCCGGTTCAGCACCCGTGCGCCCGAGGTGGCGTAGCCGAGGATCCCGGACACCGTGGATAGCGGATCCAGCACCGCTTTCCCGGCCGCCGACACCGCACCCGTCAACGCACCCAGCGCACCGCCGATGACCGCCATGGGCAGATGGTTGATGCCCTGACGCATCAGGTCGTTGGGGGTAAGATCCTGCGGGATCGGTTGTGGTGGCAGCGGCCTGGGCTCGGGATCCCGTTCCAGGTCATAGATTTCGGCGAACATCTCGACGCTTCCGACCCCGTCGGTCACCGCGTGGCTCAGGTGCAGCAGCGTGGCCGCTTTCCCGTCGGCCAATCCTTCGACCAGGGTGGCCGTCCACAGCGGCCGCGAGATGTCCAGCGGGGACTGCAGCATCACCTCGGCAAGATCGAACACCTCACGCAACGTGCCGGGTTCGGCGACCCGCACCCGCCGGACGTGGAAGTCGAGATTGAAGTCGGGATCGACGACCCAGCGGGGCGCCGCCGTGGGCAGTGTCGGCACCACGACCTTCTGCCGCAGCCGCAACACCTTGCGGGAGGCGTTCTCGAACCGGGAACGGAAATGGTTCCAGTCCGGCGTGGTGTCGAGCAGTTCCAGCGCCATGATCCCCGAGCGCGTCCGCGGATTCGCCTCGCCCCGGTGCAGCAGGTAGTCGACGGGCCCGAGTTCGTCGGACAACCCCACGGCGTCAGCCACGGCTACGACCCCCTGCGAGCCGGGCAAACCGACACGTCATCCCTCTCACCGCTGATCAAACCTCCTGCTATCAGGCCCCGCCACCGGAATGCCAACCCAACGCTAGTCCGGTTGAGGCGGTGGTGAAAGTGAGGATGCTCTCAGCCGCAGGGAGGCCGACGCGCGGGTTCACCGAACGTGGAAACAGGCCGGGATGCTCAGCTGGCGGGTGAGGCCGACAGCGCCAGCGAGCCCATCAGCGCGCTTTCCCGCCGGCCGTACACGACACCGAGGAAGTCGGCGACCGCGTCGGCCGCCAGCCGGGACCGCACCGTCGGCGTGATATCGAACGCGTGGTGGGCGTTGGCGAGTTCGGCGTAGGCGACCGTGGGGGCGCCGGCTCCCCGCAACGCCGCGCAGAAGGCGCGGGCCTGGCCGATCGGAGCCAGCTGGTCCCGGTCGCCGTGCAGCAGGAAGAACGGCGGCGCCTGGCGGTGCACGTAGGAGATCGGCGAGGCAGCGGTGAAGCGTTCGGGCTCGTCGGCGAACCTCGTCTTCATGACGAAGTGCTCGAGGAACGGCATCATCATTTCGTGCATGTTGTCGAAGTCGGTGAAGTCGTAGACGCCGTAGTACGGGGCCGCCGCCTGCACCGTGGTGTCGGCCCGTTCGAACCCGGGCTGGAATCTCGGGTCGTTCGGGGTGAGGGCCGCCAGCGAAGCCAGGTGCCCACCCGCTGACCCGCCGGTGATGGCGATGAAGTCGGAGTCGCCGCCGTAGTCGCCGATGTTCTCCCGGACCCAGGCGATCGCGCGCTTCACGTCGATGATGTGCGCGGGGAACTTGGCGCGCGGGCTCTTGCTGTAGTTGATCGAGACGCAGATCCAGCCCAGCTCGACCATTTTGCTCATCAGCGTGTACGCCTGCGGGCGCTTGCCGTTGACGCTCCACGCGCCGCCGGGGACCTGGATCAACACCGGGGCGCGGTGACCCGGGGCAAGGTCGGGACGACGCCAGATGTCGAGCAGATGCTCGGTGCCGCCCGGCCCGTACGAGATGTCCGACGTCTTGGCCGCGTAGCGGCGGTGCGGGCCGGGCTTGGGCTTGGGCAGAATGCCGCGGCGCACGCTCAGCGCCGGGTTGGTGGTCGGGTGAAATACCTGCTCACGGAAATCCGACCCGAACGAATCCTCCAGGGCGGCGGTGAGCGCACGGTCCGCGCGCTGCGCGGCCCAGGTGGTGCCGACCCGGTTGATCGCCGGCGGGGCGACCCGGGACAGTGCATGCCCGGTCAGTACGTGCGGCGGGAACTCGGTTGCCAGCCATCCGGCAATCCAGCCGACGGCGAAAGGCGAACCACGGAGCAGCACGGCTCCGGCCCGGGAGATGCCCCGGGCATCGGCCGCGAGCTGCGCGCCCTGGCGCATCGCCTCGGCACCCGCTTGCGAGCACCGCGCGGTCACACTTGCAATACACATTGCTAAGCACACCCCTCGACGTCAGGCACACGCCACGCTGCGGTTAACGGCCGATTACCGGCCGGTGTTGTACGTGTGTCGAGGCTCACACCATAGCCCATTTTCGGCGCACTGAAACTCTTTTCGGCCGCGTTGTGTCGCCTGCGCCCCTTGATTTTTCGGCTTTCGATAGACTGACCTGCGCATTGCCTCCGTAGCTCAGGTGGATAGAGCAAGGGCCTTCTAATCCCTAGGTCGCACGTTCGAGTCGTGCCGGGGGCGCCGACTGGGGCGTCTGTGACCTGCAGTGACGAGAGTGACTGCAGTGACGTGTGCGGTGTGCGCGAGCCGAGGGCGGCTCGTCGCGGGCCAGTGCGAGTGACCATCTTCCTCCTCAGCCGTGGCACCGCGAATACCCCGTTGCACGTGTGTCAAACACGCCGGGCGCCGGGTGGTGAGGAACCCTCGTGCCGGTCCCGCAATGGACTATCCGGAGAGCATGCGCCGCATCACGCCGCCGGCCACCGGCGGCGAATAGAGGAACCCCTGGCCCCGGTAGCACTGGTGATCGATCAGCACCTGCGCGGCATTCTCGGTCTCGATGCCTTCGGCCACCACGTTGAGGTTGAAGCCGCGGGCCAGGACCATGATCCCGCGCACGATGACCAGGTCGCTGGTGTCGGTTCCCAGCCGGCGCACGAATCCTCTGTCGATCTTGAGCGTGTCGATCGGAAGTGACTGCAGCAGCGACATGGCGCTGTAGCCGGTGCCGAAGTCGTCAATCGCGATCTGGACCCCGATGTCTTTGAGCCCGGCCAGCGTGGCCCGGGCGGTCTGAAGGTCCTGGACGATGACGTTCTCGGTGATCTCCAGACACACCGAGGAGGCGCCGATGCCGTGGCGGCTGATCGTGTCCGCGACGAACTCCACGAATCCGCCGGTCACCAACTGGCCGGGCGAGACGTTGATACGCAGCACCAGATCACGACCCAGCCCGGCGGCTCGCCACTCCGCGAATTCCCGGCAGGCCGAACGGAACACCCATCGGTCCAATTCGCCTGCGAGATTGACCGATTCGGCGACGGGAATGAACAAGTCGGGCGGCAGCAGTCCACGGGTCGGGTGCTGCCACCGGACCAGGGCCTCGACTCCGATGATCGAGCGGGTGCGCAGGTCCACTTCGGGCAGGTAGACCAGGCGCAGGGCGTCGGATTCGATGCCACTGCGCAGGTGCAGCTCGATGTCGTTGCGCAGCTCGCTGCGTTGCGACATGTCGGCGGTGAAGGTGGCCACGCCGTCCCCGCCGGCATGCTTGGCCGCCAGGACGGCCTGATCGGCCCGGCGGATGAGGTTCGATGGGGTGTCGATGCCGGGCGTCGCGCAGGCGGTGCCGATGCTGACAGTGCGGGTGAGCACCTCGCCCCCGATGGACACGTGTTCCTTGAATTGGGCGCTGAGCCGCTCGGCAAAGTGCACGGCGGCCTCGGCGCTCATCGGCGATGGCGGCACGATGACGAATTCGTCACCGCCGAGTCGGGCGATCAGGCTGTCGCTGAGGCACGCCGAACGCAGCCGCCGGGCGAACACCTCGATGAACTGATCACCAGCGGCATGGCCCAGGTAATCGTTGATGGTTTTGAGGCGATCGAGGTCCAGGAACAGCGCGGCCACCGGGCCACTCTGACCCGGCGCCAGCCGCTGCTCGAGATGCCGCAGCAGGGCCCGGCGATTGTGCAGGCCGGTCAGGTCGTCGTGGTCGGCGAGGTGACGGAGCTGCCTCTCGGCGGCCACCCGGGCCTGCACCTGGGCAAACAGACTGGCAATGGCCATCAGGGCGTTGAGTTCGGCCTGCTGCCATTCCCGGTCGCCGTACTTGACGAAACCCAGCACCCCGGTGGTGACGTCGGCGGAAATGAGTGGCACGGCAGCCAGCGACGTGGCCATGATCTGGCGGCCTTCCCGGATACGTTGCTGGTAGTCGTCCGAGGCCGGCTCGGGCCGCACAACCAGTGGCTCCTTGGCGTTCTTGCACAACGCGAACACCGGATCGGCATCGGCGAAGTAGATCACCGCAAGCGGATCGGGATCCGGGATGTCGTGGCGGGGCGGCCATTCGGCCACGAGTTTCGTCGCATCGATCTCGTGGTCGTTGTGACGGAGGAAGCTGACGTCCACGCCGAGCTGATCGACCAGGTAGGCCAGTACCTGCTGACTGACCGCCACCGACGTGCTGGCGTCGGCAGCTATGAGTTGGTTGGCAACGGCGGTGACTATCTGGTCGAGCCGGTGCGGCGTGGCGTAGTCCTGCATTTCTCGAGGTTCGCGACTTTCAGTTGGTTGTGAGCGGGAGCCGGCGGCTGCGCACTGACGGCGGCGGGGCGTGAAAGAGCCTGAATATCAGCACTTCGTGCTCATCCTGCGCGGGTTCGGCCAGGGCGCGCAGCTCCTGCTGCAGCCGGTGCAACTCCGCCCCGAAGTGCGGCGACGCCTTCTGCAGATCCTCTTTTGTGCAGCCGTAGAGAAAGACCGGGGATACTGGTTGCACGGCGAGCCCGCATTGGTGGGCGACGATCCACACGGCCTGCATGGCCGAGCCGCCGCGGGCGAAGTCGATGAGCTCGGCACCCTCGACGTAGACGATGGCGAGCGCCGAACTCGCGGCGACCCGTTCGGCCATGTTGTTCCCCAGCGCGGTGCCGGCATCCCATTGCGCCAGGCGTGCAACGACATCCGGGCGGCTCAACAACCCCAGAACCGGCAGCTCGCTGGGGCCGAGTTCCAGGCTGGCCACGTCGATGCCGGTTTCGGCCGCCGGATCTCCGGGCCAGCGCAGCTCGGAGATCATCTCCTCGTGGAGCCTGGGGGTGAGATAGCGGACCCGATCAGCGGCGGCCAGAATGGCTGCGGACCGGTCGATCTCGTCGCGTGTTAACAACAGGCGCAGTCGGGCGCCTTCAGTCTCCGCTGCGTCTTCGAGCAGCTTCACCGTGGCCGGATCGATCGGAGTGGGGGTGCCGTGGTACCGGTTGGTAGCCCGATGCCGCATGGGCTCGTAGAGAGCGGCCAGACCCGGGTCGGCGCCGCTGCCGAACCGCAGCGTGGCCTGTAACGGTGAGCCGGGCTGTGTCGTGTCGAATGCGACGGGGCCCAGCATTTCGTGGGCCGCTGCCGCGATCCGGGCATTGAGCATCGCCGCTCCGAGCGCGACCGCGCTACCGCGGAAGGCGATGTCCATCATCGAGGTGCGTTCCGGCGCCAATCGGATGGTCAGCGAATCCTGTTCAGCCACAACATGCCAGGGCTGGGCATTACCGCCGGACGGCGCGCAGATGGCCGCCTGGGCTATGACCTCGCTGACCGGCTGCCGGGCCTGCGGGGCGGTGGCCGACCCGGGTGTCACTGCCGGAACAGCATCCGCCACAACGGGTTCCTCGAGGCGATCCAGCGCGGCATTGACATCCACCCGCACCCGGCCGGAACCGAGTGGTTCTCCCAGACCGATTCGCCGTACCGCGCTCGTCACCGTGGCCGCTCCCACCCAGATGTCGCCGGCCAGCTGAGGCCAGCCCGACAGCGTCTGGCCGACCTCGACCAGCGAGGCCGCACCGCGCGCGGAAAGCTGTTGGCTGTCAAGAATGTTGAGAACGTACGGCACCTTTTCCCGGGTCGTCAGGCCGCTGAGGCGGTCCGCGTCGATATCGCCCAGCAGGCCGTGCAGAATCGGTCTGCGGGGATCGGTGTCGTAGCGTTCGACGTCTATCAGGCCCCTGTCGGTGGTCGCCATCAGCACCGGGATACCGCGAGCGCGCGCCGTCTGCCGCAGCAGCACTTTCATATCCAGCGAGTCACATTCCTCGACAACGACATCAAGCCCGTCGAGGAAATCCTGGACCGACTGTGCCGAAAGCCCGGTCGCAACGACCTCCACTGCCAGATAGGGATCCAACTCCGCGATCCGCCGGGCGGCGACGATCGCTTTGTTGAGGCCGATGTCGAGGACGGTTGCCGGCACCCGGTTCAGATTCGACAGCTCCAATTCGTCGAAATCGGCTAGTCGCAGTGTGCCGCAAGCACCTTCGGCAGCCAGAGTGTAGGCGATCGCGTGGCCGGCGCTCACGCCGACGACACCCACCCGCAGCCCGTTCAGTGTGCGCTGCTCCGCATCGGTGATGAGATGCCGGTTGCGGTCGAGGCGCACAGCACGAAACGCCTCGGGACCCAGGATGGCGACCGCCGAGCGCCGCCACGGGTAGTACGCCCACCACCGGTCCGGCAGGTCAGGCTCGGTCCGCGGCAGCGAGCGTCGCGCGGTGTCGAGCTGTCCGTCGAACCTGTCGATCCACTGGATGTCCGGATCGGACCGGAGCCGATCGAGCACAGGGCGATCGTCGGGATCGCCTTCACAGAGCACGACCGCCTGGCAGGTGTCACCGTCGAGCGCGTTGTTCACCGGCCCCTGCCCGCGCTCGCCATGCCGATGCCGCCCAACGCCTCCGCGTCCCGCATAAGCTCGCCCGTCTCCTTGTACATTCTCGAAAGTTGTTTGGGGTCAGCGTGGTTGGCCATCGTGCTGCGGTCCCACCACATCATCTTGGTGCGGTAGCGCTCGTCCGGGTACGCCACCGCGGGGATCGTCGCTGCCACCACTCCCCCCGAGGCACGCCAGCGGTCCAACACGTGGGCCGCCGCCGTCGCCATCACGAACTGGACCCCCAACAGGGCCATGATCGGCAATGCCGTGCGCGCCAGGGCTGTCGCAATCGCGTCGCGATGACGAGACGCACTGTCAGCCCATGCCGTCTTCACCTCGACGACGCCGAACGGGACCCGGTCATCGATCATCTTGCGAACCGCGACCGCCCCCGGACTACCTTCCCATTCGATCACAGCATGCGAATCATCGGCCGACCAGAGTGGCCCCACCACACGGGCCCCACCCACCACATCGCCCACACTGTCGACCGCCGCGAAAAACAGCCATGTGTCAGCGCCATCGGCGATCGCGTCGATATTCAAAGTACGTTCTACACCGTGCTTGGTATAGCTACGAATAGCGCCTTCGAGATACTCAGTCCATAAAGTAGGGTCCAGTACTGGATTCGATACGACCAGTTTGCAATTTGCGTCCGGCAACCGCAAACTCAGGCTTTCCTGAAACGGCAATGTCGGCGGGACAAAGGAATCGCAAGCGGCGGTGGTCATTATTCTCCAATCTGTTGACTGCGAGGCAGTTGAATTTCCGGTGCTTGAGATGGTTTACCCGGAATTCAACCCTGTCCCGCAGGTTGGGCCCAAGTTGCCCGTCAGTGGATCCCCTGGTAGGACCCTTCTTGCCAGCCCGAGAACTTTAAAAATAACCGGACGTAAAACTCTGCGCGGACTTTCCGGCCGCGCGAACCGGATCTCATGACGCAGTCACAGCCCGCGGTTCCGAGGAATTGCCGAAAGGGAGTGCCGTGCGATCGAAGATTGAGTTATAGCGCTTTTCATGGCCTCGTCTGCGGGTGATTAGGCCACTGCGATTGTCGTGACCATAGGGTCCGGGTCACCTCGGATTGTAGGGCGTTTCACCGGCGACCGGCGGTTGTCTCTGACGACGGCCCGGCGCAGCACTCTTGAGCGCTGATTATGTTGCCGGGCAGCTGATTACATGGACCTCAGCTGCTGAGCCACCGCTTCGAAGGCGCGCAGGGTGGCCAGCATGTGCGGCTCGTGCGAATGCGCCTGCGTGGACAATTTGGCGGCCACCAGCTGCGCCGAGCGGTCGACGTAGATCATCTGACCGCACATGCCCAGGCACAGCACGACATTGCTGCCCGGACCGGGAAACCACATCTGGTTTCGGTACATGCCACCGGGCATCTCGTCGTTGTCGGGGTTCGCGGCGAACGCCTGCCGGGAATCGGGACCGCCCTCGAACGTGTCGGCGATCCACGCCGCCGGCAACACCTGCCGCCCGGTCAACGAGACGCCCTCGTGCAGAAACAGCGACCCGAACCGGATCATGTCGGTCAGGCAGGCGTTGACGCCCCCGTCGAAAAACCCCGTTCCCGCCGCGTCGACGCCGATGGTGGCGTCACGTTGAGCACCCAGGTGACTCCACAGCAACTCCGACATCAGCTCCGGCATCCGCGCAGCGCCGGCGACCTCGCAGATCCAGCCGAGCACATCGGTTTCGCACGAACGGTATTCGAACGGCCCACCATGGGGCGCTTTCCGGCGCAAGGTCAACAAGAAGTCCCGCAGCGTGGCGGGTGCGTCCGGACGGCTCCTGGGGGCCCACCCCATCGCCTGGTCGAGAAGGTGGATCTCCGCGGCCGGGTCGTCGTAGTTCTCCGAGAATGCGATACCGGACCTCATGTCCAGCAGATCGCGCACAGTGGCTCCGGCGTAGCCGGAATGCCCCAGAGCGGGAACGAATTCCGTGACGGGAGCGTCGAGCCGGATCGCACCGGCCTGGTGCAGCACGCCGAGGACGGCGGCCACCAGCGATTTACTCACCGAGAACAGCAGGTGCCGCGTCCGGGCCTGCATGCCGTCGAAGTACTCCTCGGTTACCAGGGATCCGCGGTAGGCCACCGCCCACCCGTCGGTGGCGGTGGCGGCCATCACCGCGCCGACGGTGGTGGCCGCCCCGGCCGTGCCGGGCACCGGGATGTCGGACAAGGGAGCACCGGCCATGGGCAACTCAGCCACCGGTCCGGTCCCGCGCGAGATGACCGCGGTCGGCACGAAGTCTTCGACGTGCTGGAACGACCACTTCGCGTACGGCGGCGCCAGCCAGTTGTCCAGTGCAATGCCCGGCGGGGCGCTCACGCTCGTGCGACGAGCCGAGAGACGATCGGCGCAGCGGGCGTCAGGGGCGTTGAGGTGAACTTCGCCTTCATTCCTTTGACCCAGCGCTGGCAGCGCTCGCTCAGCTGATAGTCATCGGTCTGCAGGTGGCCGCGGGTGACGAGCACGCCGAGTTGGGCACCCTCGGAACGCAAATCGCCGGGCGCCGCGACCCGCATGTAGAACGCCTCGGAGCCGTCGAGCAGGGTGGCCCAGTCGTTGGCGGTTCGCGCGAAGGAGACGCGACCGTCGTCGTCAATACGCCATACGCCGGTCCGCGGCGTCGCGGTGAAGATCTCGATTTCCGGCGAGGTCTCCGTGATGATCACCTGGCCCCAGACTTCGTCTTCGCCATAGCCCCGCTCCCAGCGCGCGTTGATCTCGTCGATGTCGAGTTCGTACTCCACATCCATGTACTCGAGCAGATGAAAGAGGAACAGCGGCATGTCGGCGTAAGCCTCAGTCGTGAGGTTTGTCATCGGGCTGGCGCCGCTGAGGCGGGGGTTCACCTCGCCGAGGTAGAGCTCGTCGGAGTCGAGGTCATGGAGCAGGTCCACTTCGAAATAGCCGACGTAACCCTCGCGGCGCATGACGTCGCCCAACTTCGTCACCATCTGACGCGCGGCGCGGGTCTGGGCCGGCGGCAACACCTCGTGCCAGATGTCATTGCCGCACCAGCTGCCCCGGCTCGGCGTCAGCTCCGAATAACCCACGAGACTCGTCATCGCAGGCCCGACCACGGTGCCGTGGCGGGTTACCGCACCCTCGAGGCACACCTCGACATTGCGGATGCGCTTCATGACTTTCAGTTCCTGCCCGACCAGATCGCCGGCGTGCTGGTCCCAATCGCGCTGACCGTGCACGAAGAACGTCCCACTGCCGGCGTTGCCGTACGCGATCGAGATGACGAGATCATCACCCAGCCCCGCGTTCTGCGCGAGCGTCAGCAATTCGTCATAGGAGCCGGCCCGTCCGATCGTGTTGGGCACGCTCGGGATACCCGCGTCGTTGGCCAGCCGCGTCATAACGATCTTGGAGCCGAGCCGCTCGCGCAGCTCGATCGGCGGATGCATGACCTCCAGCCCCGCCGCCCGCGCCTTCGCCTGGATCTCCTCATTCATCATCACAAAGCAGCACTTGCCGCCCGGGCCTTTACCTTCGATGAAGTCGAGCGTCTCGGGATCGGACAGCAGGTGGCTGCACACCTCGTCCATGGAGTCGAAATCACGGCGGTCTCGTCGCCGGGGCACGAACACGCGCGAATGGGTGCCCTCGAAAGCGTCGTAGTAGGTGAGATAGAAGAAGTTTCGGATCCAGCGGTCGACGCCCAGCAGGTTGAACGGCGTGGGCGAGATGAAGTACAGCGGCACGGTGTTGTTGTGAAAAAACGCGCGGACGTCCGAGAGACCGTTGAGCGGGCGACGCGGGTCGGGCGCTTGCGCACCGGTTGTCACATTCATGACGGCCACGATAGTGGCGACGTCCCGGCCGGGGGAGTGAACGGGGCTGCAGTGGCGCGGCGGCAGCCGCTGCGCTCACCCCGGGCGAACCCTCCGCGAGCGTGCGAGGTCGGGCTAGGTCAATTCGTGAGCGGAGACATACTTCGGCTCTTGTGGATCGATCCGGGTCGCCGGCCCCATCGCCGAAGTGAAATCCGACCACAACCGGACCGCTCTCACGAACCTTTGCGTGACCGGGACGGTTGAACGGTCGATCAGTTCGAGGAAATCAGCTGCCGCCAACCGAATTGCAGCCGGCCACATGTCGTTTCGAATTTGCGCCGCGGTGGGCTCGAAATCGACGCCGACCAACTCGCTGACGGGTGAGTCCGCGGTTGCAGCTTCGGCACGGGGACGCGGGTGCCACCGGGTCGAGCCGTGGGTGTGAGTCAGAACCAGTTCGCCGGCGTCAGATCCGACGGTGATGGCGTGCATCAGCCGGGCGTGGTTGTCGGGGTCAGTGGGACACAGTTCGTTCTGTATCAGCAGGTCCACGCTAACGTCGCCGAGGATGAGGCGTCCGGACACAAAAGGACCGGCACTGCGCTCGCCCGGGAAGGCCATTCTGGCCGGCGTCAGCGGGCCGATGACCATGCAGAGGATGGTGAACAAGGGATAGGCGACGTGGATCGACGATCGCGCGTGTACGTAACGGATCGGCGAGAGCCTATCGAGAGCCCTTGCGGCATAGACAAATTGGCGTACCGGCGCCAGGCGGCTGTAAAAATCGTTGACCGCGTACTGCACAGCATGAGATTTCGCGACCCGCAACAACGACAGGATTTCGTCGGCATGCACGGGCTGTTCCTGCATCACGTGGACGCCACGCGCCAGCAGCTGTTCGCTGATCCGCACGCCGTCTCCACCCACCACCCCCGAGCGCACCACCACGAAGGCGATGTCCGCATCCGGCAGATCCGCCACGTCCGTGCAGAGCGCTACGCCGAGGTTCCCGGCCAGTGCCGCCGAGGCCGGCGATCCGGTGGAGACCACCGCGATCAACTCAACAGGCGAATCGGCGGTGGCTAGAGCCTCGGCGTAGATCGCACCGAACGTCGCTCCCACCACGACGGCCCGAGGTCGCCGTCTTTCGGTCACAGCAAGCCTTCCTCGATCAGGGGTGGCACCGAATCGTCGACACAGGCTATCTCGACCCCGGGTACAGCTTCGGTCAAGAAGTCGAGCACCCGCTGCGGTTGCTCGATGCTGCAGAACGGCCGGACACCGGCCGTCATGCCGGTGACGTCCCGGGCGGCGAAGGCCGTCAACGCCCCGGTGACGCGATAGCTGTCCGGGCATGTGACTGCGACGGTGGTCGTTCCGGTGCTGCCGACGACGGCGAAATAGGGCTGCCGACCGAACAGATCCAGTTTGGCGGCCGCCAGCACACCGTCGAGATCCGCGCCGCGCTGGTCGTCGAGCGCCAGCAGCTGCATTGCCCGGGTGGTGTGCGTGCCGTCGAACACATTCAGCCACAACACATCACCGATGCCGAGCTGTTCGGCAACAGCCAGAGTCTCGGCATCAAGGTGTGGGCGCACCGTCGCCGAGGCGGAGAAATACGGCGCCGGGGCAGCGATCAGTTCAGCCCGGCCAACCCGCTCTACTACCCCGCCGCGCAGTGCGCAATTCGGGTGACTGAACGAATCGCCGAGACTGGCAAGGTATTCCAGCACCGATGCCGGCGTCAGTGGCTGCAACCCGCCACACCACACGGTGATGCCGGCGCACTCGTCCGGCCGGTGCGTGTCAAGCAGCCGAAGCACCAGGCCGGAAAGACCAGGCTGAACACCGGCCTGCAGCAATACCGGCACAGCGGGCCCGGACTCCGCGATACGGACAATTAACGCGTGGTCACCGCCCGGGTCGACGTAGGGCACTCCGGCGCCAATGACCGCACCCGCGACCGCCGCGCTGAATCGCTGTGAGGGTCCCGCGCAGTTGATCACCACGTCGCGGGTCCGTGCCGCGGCGGCAACGGCCGCGGTGTCGGTGACATCCAGTCGAATGACGTCAACCCGGTGCGCCGACGGGATGGACGCGGCGAGATCGCGCAGCCGCACCTCGTCGCGCCCGCCGAGCGTCACCGCCACATCGTCCTGTCGCGTCAGAATGTCGAGGCAGCTCGTCCCGACAGCGCCGGTGGCACCGAACAACAACGCCTTCACGTGCCGCCGGCCCAGGAATCGACCAGCAGCTTCGCGACAGATTGCGCATTCTCGCCGACCAGACAATCGAAATGCGTGCCGTCGATATCGGTTATCGTCAACTCTCCCAGGCAGTAATCGGCCCAGAATGCGGTCATGTCTTCCTGCAGCGTCGGCAGGAAGTGGATATCTCCCCGTTGACGCAGAAAGTGGATGTCGCCCAGAAACGGGTCCGCGGCGCCATGCACCACCGCCCGCAGGCTGTGGACGAAGATGCTTCGCAGCTCAGCCAGTGATTCGACGTCCCACGCCTGCCCCAGCGCCCCGGAGTCCGCAAGGCGCTTCAGCCGCGGCTCCCCCGGTTCCACGCTCCGCTGCAGGCACGCGGACAGCACGGGTTCGGCGACGCTGCGCAGGGCACCGGGCGGAATGACATCGACATACCGCGCCCGCGCCCGACTGAAAGCGCCGCGCACGGCTTCGTTGTCGACCTCCATGCCGAGGCTCGCCGGCGCCACACCCAGAATCTGCGCGAAGCAGTAGTCGAGAACGTCGTCGTCCTGCACATCAATGGGCACCCGGTAGGAACTGACGACCGTCACGGTGCCGACGGCGACGCCTGCCTCCTCCAGGCGCTTGGCCATCTCGGCGGCCAGTAATCCACCCATGCAGTAGCCGAGCAGGTGAACTTTCCTGGGCGCCAGCGCGATGATCGGTTCGCTATAACGGGCCGCCAGGGTGGTGAACAATGCCACGGGCTCAATGGTCGAGTAGCCGTCGCCCGGGACCCTGCGCAGTCCGTACAGATCCGGCACCCGGTCACCCGCGGCCAGCAGGTGCGGTGTCAGGTGGTCGTAGGGGGTCAATCCGCCGCTTCCGTCGTGCACACAGACCGCGATCTCGGTCTCCGGGGTAAAGCCTTGTCCCGCACCGAGGTACACCAGCGGTGAGCCGGCACCGCCGGCCGCCGGGTCCGCCCCGTCCGGCGCCGAAGACGTGCCGGGCCGCTGCACCGCGTCGGCCGCCGCACCCAGGGTGGGATTGGACACCATCGCGCGCAGCAGATCGTCCCAGGCCAGGCCGGCGGCTTCGGTGATCTCGCGACGGATTCTGCCGATCGCTTGAGCCATCAGCAGCGAATCTCCCCCCAGGGCGAAGAAGTCCGAGCTGGGCGAAATCTGACTGACGTCCACTCCCAGTACCGACGACCAGATCTGGGCAATGCGGGCTTGCATCTCGTCCAGGTTCAGCTGCTGCCCACCCACGGCGCTGCCGCCCGCGCGGGCAGCGAAGCGGAGCGCCTGCAGTTCTGCGGTCACCGCAGCCCGGTCGATCTTGCCGTTGGCCGTGATCGGCAGCGTGGGCAGCGAGATCAGTTGCTGCGGAACCATATAGCTCGGCAGCAGCCGTCGGGCACCCTCGATCAACTCCGTGGGCACTAAGACGCGGGCCCCGGACGCTGAATCACACCAGAACACATGCTGACCGAGCAATGCCAACGGATGATCGGGCGGCGGGAAACTGGTGACCTCGCCGAAGGGTGAGCGCCGCAGCGCATCCTCCCACTGTGCGTAGCTGAGAAATGCCGAGTTCGTTCCCGCCCGGGCATCGGAAAAGCCGTGCAGCCCTTCCTTGAACTCCATCGAAATCATCAGCGGGTGATTGACCGCTGTGGCGTCGATAAAGACCAATGACCCGCCAGGTGCCAGCAGTCGGTGCAACGCGCCGAGCGCATCGTCGATGTTCACCGCATTGTGCAATACGTTGGCGCAGACGATGACGTCGAACGAGGCGGGGGCGAAACCCTGCACCGCAGCCTGCCGATTGATGTCGAAGAGTCGATAGTCGATAAAATCGTGCTCCGCGAACAGGTTTCGGGCCCGGGCCAGGAAGAAGTTCGACACGTCGGTGAAGACGTAGTGCACGGGATAGGGCGCAAGCGCGGTGATGAGCCCCGCGCTGGTGCCGCCCACCCCGGCGCCCACCTCCAGGACGCGCAGGGGCCGCCGCGGAGTCGCCTGACTGTTGCGGGCGGCACGCGCGGTAAGGCCGGACACCACGAGTTGATTGGTGTATCTGCTGACCAGGTTGTCCCGGTAGGCAGCCGTCGCGGTGTCGACGGTGCCCTCGGGAAAGAGCAACTGCAGGGGATCGACGGTGCCTGACAACAATCCGGGCAGATGGTGGATGCATTCGCCCACATAGGCCAGCAGGTCGTCGCCGTAGTCGACCTCCGCTCCTAACTCGCGTACCCGCTGCCACTGCGCTTCACAATCGGAAAGTTCGGATTTCTCAACAATTTCCAGGTGCGATCCGGTGTGCATTGTCACTCGGCCGTCATCAACCAGCGCGTCGAGCCAGCGCCGGAGCAGGCGCTGCAGACGTTCGGGCAGCGACAAACGCTGGGCCAGTTCACTCACCGTGACGCGCTCACCAGGAGGTACCGCCGAGCCCAGCGCCGCGCACATGCTCGACAGCGCGGCCTCGCGCGCTGCGGTACCGAAGGCGAGCAGCTTCTCGATTTCCAGACCCTCGGTCTGGTGCCGGTGGACCTTGTTCAGATCGCGGAGCACTTCATCTGCGGCGCAACGCCGCTCGGTGAGCTCGTCGGGACCTGCGGCATCGGGGACCACCGCGGCGGCCAGGATCCGGTCATGGGGTGCGCCGCCGACAGCAGCACTCACCGCGGCGTGTACACCGGGCAGGTCCGACAGTGCCGCGTCCACTTCCGCCAATTCGATGCGGTGGCCCCGGATCTTGACCTGGTTGTCCCGGCGGCCGAGCAGTTCGATCACACCCTCGTCGGTGACTCGGCCGTAATCGCCGGTCCGGTACAGGCGGGCACCGGATACGGGATGGGTGATGAACGCCGCCGCGGTACGGGCGGGGTCGCCGAGATACCCCTGGGCAAGGCCCACTCCCCCGATGTGGATCTCACCGACCTGCCACGTGGCCGCCGGTTCGCCACGGTGGGTCAGGACATGCACGCTCTGATTGCGCATGGCCGTGCCGTACGGGACGCTGCGCGCATACCGGCGGCTGTCCAATTGGTGGCAGATCGACCAGATGGCTGCCTCGGTGGCACCACCGAGGCTCAACATCGAAGCTCCCGGCGCGAAGGCGGCGATCTGCCTGGGTTGGGTCACCGGAATCCAGTCACCGGACAACATGATCCGCCGCAGCGCGGGCAGCGTCTGCCTTCCCTCAGCCTGGTCCAGCAGCAGTTGCATCTGCGCTGGGACCGAATTCCAGACAGTGACGCCGTGGGTGACCATTGCGTCCAGCCAGGACAGCGGATTGTTGCGCTCGCTGCCTGCGGCAAACACGACGGCACCGCCGACGGCCAGTAAGCCGAAGATGTTGTACACCGACAGATCGAAAGTGTGCTGCGACACGGCCAGCACCGAGTCACTCGCACCGATACCGAGGCGATCGTTCACATCGTCGACCGTGTTCACCGCGGCACGGTGACTCACCATGACTCCCTTGGGAGTTCCGGTCGAGCCCGATGTGAAGATCACATAGGCCGTGTCATCCGACGACGGGGCCGTGGGCTGCGGCTCATCGGCGGCCCGGGGCGACCACGTCGCCGGATCTGCAAGCATCTCGTCGATGGGCCCGCCCGGCTGACACAATGCGGCCAGCGAACATTGCTCGGCGATCTGCGCGATCCGGTGATCCGGCCACATCACGTCGAGCGGCACGTAGGCCGCGCCGGCCAGCACGGTGCCGAGGATGGCCGCCACCTGACGCCGCCCTTCCGGCAGGCGGATCCCGACGTAATCCCCGACGCCGACATCGGACAGCTGCGCTGCGACCGCACGGGCGGCGGCCAGCAACTGGCCGTACGTGGTGGCCTCGTCGCCGTGCCGGATAGCCACCGCGTCCGGCGTCTGCGCCGCGTGGCGCAGAAAGCCGGCATGGAGCAACGCCGCGTCGTCAGGCTCAGGCATCGACGCTGATTCGGGTGCCACGGCCGGCAGTACGGGGCGATCCCAGGCACCGGCGTCCGCGCTCAACGTCTGCAGCACATCCCGAAAATCGGCGAAGGCTCGGTCGAGCACCTCGTCGCTTATTCCCCCGTCGCGGCTGTCCCAGTTGATCTCACAGCCGCCGTCGATCTCGAAAATCTGGCAGTCCAGCAACACCTGAGGTGTCTGGCTCAGCCCGCGGCCCGGTATCGGTCGCAGGAAGGATGCGTTGGCTCCGAGGTCCTGCTGGGCCGCAGCACCCAGGGTCGACGTCAGCACCACCGGTGAGTGCTCACCCCGGTTCTCATCGCTGCGGGCAAGCATGCGGGCCACCTCCACGCCGCTGACGCCGGCGTGGTCCATGTCCTCGAACAGTCGCGCCCCGATCCTCCGCAGCAACTCACCGAAGGTGCGCTGCCCACGCACGTCGACTTCCAGAGCACTGGTACCGGTGAAGTCACCGACCAGCCGACCCACCGATGCAGCGAACGGGTACCGGGCCATCGTGGTCAGCGTCAGCAGGAAGTGGTCACGGTCGCCGTAACGGCCCAGCACGGTGCTGAACGCCGTCGTCATCGCCACGCTCGCCGTGGCGCCACGGGCGGTTGCGTGGCGAGTGAAAGCGGCGAACTGCTCAGCCGACAGCCGAATCGCGCGCCGTGTGAAGGTGGGCGCGAGCGTTTCCGCGGAGCCGGCGTCCGCCGGCGGGATCGGCAGCGAAATCGGCGGCGGAAGCTGCTCGAGTCGGGCCTGCCAATAGTCCAGGTCTCGTTGCCGGCGCGTCGATCCCGCGACCGAGTCACGGTGCCGAGTGACGTTCAGCAGGTAGTCACGAAAGCTGAAATCAACTGGCGGGGGCGCGTATTCGGGGTCCAGCAGGCACTGCCCAAAGTCCGTCATGAGGATGAAGATGCTGACGAAATCGGCGATCAGCAGATCCACCGACACGTGCACCACGCTGTCGTGCGGACCGATGGTGACCACGATGTCATACATCGGGCCCTCACCGAGTGGGTAGGTGCGATTGCGAAGTTCCTCGGAGGTCCGGGCGCGCACAACGGCTATCTGCTGCTCGTCGGGGCTCTCGTGGACCGCCAGGCCATCCGGAAGATCGGGGCAGATGACCTGGTATCCGTCTGGATGCACCACGCAGCGCAACATGTCGTGGGTGTCCACGACCTTCCGCCAGGCCGACCGATACGCTTGTGCGCCCGGCCTCGCGATGCCGTGATCGACGGCGAACTCCGCATAGCCGTGGCAGCCGACGCCGCCCCAGCGAAATGCCGAGGTGCGTCCCAGCGAATACGCCGCCTGCACGTCGGTCAGAGGGAAAGGCTCGAAGCGGTCCTGCGGCGCCCGCACCAGCTGCGCCTCGCGGGTCAGCTCCGCGATGAGATCTGTTTTGGCGGCGGATAACTGGGCTTTGAGTGCCGCATCGAGTACGCCCTGCGGCGCCCGGAAGCGCAGGTTCTCGCCGTCCACCCAGAGGCGCACCCCGATGCGTCGCATGTGGGCGATCAGGTCCGCCGCACTCATAACACACCCTCTTCGAAGTCGACGTCGTCGCCGGGCGCCTGATCACCCTCGCTCACGGTGGCCGCGGTCGCGAGTGCGGCGGCGAACTCGCCGAGTACCGGGCGCTCGAACAACAGTCGCAGTGTCGCAGTGGCCGATACCTCCCGGCTGAGTTGCTCCACCACTCTGGTAGCAGTAGCCGAATCGCCACCCAGCAGAAAGAAGTTGTCGCCCGGTTCGACCCTGGGCAGACCCAGCGCGCCGGCACACACTCGCAAGACCCGATCGACGAACTCATCCCCGGTTCCGGGCGATTGAGCTGCGGAGGCAGGCACAGCCAGGGCGCTCACCAGGCCTTCGACCATCAGATCGAGGTAACGCCGAGCGTCGGTCGTCGAAATCGCTTGCGTAACAAAGTCCCACGAGAGAGCCAGCGCGCCGGAGCGCTCCCACATCTGGAAGTCCAGCACCGTCTGCGGGGTTTGCGAGAGGCCATAGACCAACTCACCGAACTCGAATGATGACCGGCTCGACGTATCCACCAAGCCGAGTCCGCTGGTGAATACCACGGGATACACCGCTTGTCCCGGTATGCCGTGGTGACGCAGCAACTCGCGCTGCAGCCAGACCGCGTCTGCGGAACGATGCGGAAGGTCGGTCAGCAGTTGCCGCTGCAGGCGGCGGGCCTGTTCCCATATCGACACGCCCGGATCGATACGGCACTCCAGCAACAGCAGGGAGGTGAAATCGCCTATCACGTCTGCGATTCCGGGAACGTCGGGATCGCGGTCGAAGAGGGTGACGTTGACGCAGAAATGCGTGGCGCCGGCCCACTGCGCCAGCACTCGCGCGTAGTGGGCCAGCAGGAACGACGCCGCCGTGACACGCTCCGAGCGGCACCGCCGGGTGATCCTCTGCCAATCATCCTGCGGAACAACGGCGGTTGCCCGCTCGAACGTCGGCTTGTCGATGTCGAGGAGCAGCCCCATGTCGGCCAGTTCCGGCGCGCGCGGCAGCGACGGCAGGCGCGAGCGCCAGTAGTCGCGGCTGGCCGCCAGCGCGGGCAGCACCGACTCGTCCGCGTCCGGCCACAATTCGGGGTGGCTACCGACATACCGCGCGAAAGAGGTGCGCAACGTGGGCAGTTCGTCAGGACTTCCGTTGCGGTAGAGGTAGTCGAGTTGCCCGAGGGCGATCATCATGCTGGTGCCGTCCAGCATGATGTTGTCCATGCTGATGCCGACCGTGGTCCTGCCGTCTTCGGCCGTCTCGATCCCGACATCGATACCGGGTCGCGTGAGGAGGTCGATGACCTGGTCGCGCATCCGCGCGCGCACGTCGGCACAGTCAGAGATCACGGGTTCGATGGGCGCCGAGTGGACCACGGCGCGGCGGGCCGAGGGCCCCCCGGTCACGGTGGTGCGCAATCCGGGGTGATACGAGATAAGTTGACGCACAGCCGATTCGAACCTCGGTCGGTCGAGGCTAGTCGCTTCGAACTCGAAATAGCAGTGTGCCGCAACGCCGCTGAGCAGGAAACCACCCTCCCGCCCAGCCAGATACGCCTGCTGGACGACAGTGAGGGGGTACTCGTTGTCGTCGAGGGCCTGCGCCGCGCTCACTACCGGCTGCGGTACACCCGGGGCGCCGGCTTGTGCGGCCAACTCACCGAGAACCGGATAGTTGAACAGGTCGACAAGAGCCAGCCCGGTGAAGCCGGCGGCCCGCAGATCGGCATAGACGCGGGTGGCTACCAGACTGTCGGCGCCAAGCAGGAAGAAGTCGTCGTCAGCGGTGGGCATGGGAATGTTCAGGTGCCGCTGCCAGATACCGCCAATCATGGCCAGCGCCGCCTCGTCGAGCGGACGATTTGGCACCGGCGCCGATGGTGCGGAGCGGGCGCGTGGGGCCCGCCGCACCGGCGTGCCACCCGCTCGGCGGGCGATGATGATCAGACCCGGACCGTCCTGCGTCATCTGCGCCGGTTGCCAACCGTGCTGGGCCACGAAGCGCCACCACTGGTCGGCCGCTAACAGTGAGTCCGATTCAGGCGCAAGCAGATCGGGGTTGAGGACTGCCGCGCTGGCCAGGGTCGCCGCGGTGATCTCACAGTTCTCGGCGATCCAGAGCCACCCGCCATCTGAGACCGTGAGGGCCTCGAGCACAGGCCCCGCGTCTTCCAGCTGATGCAAGGAACCACAACAGATCACCACGTCGGCTTCCGTAGCCGCCAGCTGCTCGGCGGCCGCGAGGTGTCGTGTGGGCGCACCGATGTGCCTGCCGGCGGCGATCTCCGCGAGCACCGCATTGGGTTCGAAGCAGACGTACTCGTCGACCACCGCGCCGACCGTCTCGGCAATGCGCTGGGAAATCAAGCCGGTACGGGAACCCACTTCGGCGATGCGCAGCCGCCTTCCCAGCCGGCGGGCGTGGGTGAAGATCCGTTCGGCAAGATCGTCGAACGCTTCCCGCATGCGGTCCTCGGCGAGCAGCATCGCTTCCGGCGCTAATTGC
Organism: Mycobacterium sp. TY815; assembly: GCF_030755135.1. NCBI lineage: Bacteria > Bacillati > Actinomycetota > Actinomycetes > Mycobacteriales > Mycobacteriaceae > Mycobacterium > Mycobacterium sp. TY815. The sequence continues at coordinate 151,188 of NZ_JAUFRX010000002.1, forward strand.
GGATCCCCGACCAGCGTGCGTGCCGATGCCGCCCCGGTGACGATGTCGGCCAGTCTGCGCGCCGCGCGTTGGGTATCCGGACCGCCCGCCGCACCGTTCCCTCGCTGCTGCCACCGACGGAACAGGGGCACGTACTCGGGACGGACGCGGCCGGGGTCGCACAGGTTCGCCGCCGCGGCGATCACTGCGCTCGCCCAGCCCGCGTCAGAAGGCTGCTCGGGCAGGTCCCGCCCGCGGGATGTGGGCACCACCGCGCCCGTGCGCCCGGCGTAGCGGCACACCGCCTGTTCGAACCGCGCGAAGGCGGCGGTCAGTGGTTCGTCGTCGATGATGCCTTGGGCCGTGTCCCAGCTGACCCGAATGCCGCCGTTGTCGTCCTCGACCTGGCAGTCCAACCACACTCCGGGAGTCTGGGTCAAAGTGCTGACCTTCGACAGTTGCGCCGTCCAATACGGGGCGAGACCAACCGTGCTGGTGAACACGACCGGGTAGCCCGGCGACCCGGCGGCCCGCAGCGTGGCCAACAGTCCGGTCGCGTCACTGTCGTCGGAGACCGCGCGCCACAGTTCGGCCTGAGCGGCGGTGACCGCGTCCGGCGAGCCCGGCTGAACCTCGCCGTAGTCAACCTCGCACAGCGCCAGTCGGGTGAAGTTGCCCAGCACTTCACGCTCAACGGGTGCGTAGGCCGGGCGGTGGGTCTTGGGGACTACGACCGCGAATCGCTCCCCGGCACCTATCGAGGCAAGCGCATCGGTGAAGGCCTCGAAAACCAAGGCGGTTGGTGTCGCCCGTAGTTCCGCTGCGCGATCGCGCAGTGCTCTCGCCTCATCGGGCCCCAGAGAGAAACTCGACCGCTCGAAGATCACCCGGGCCGGGGGACCGGCCGGGTGGGCCGCCACCGGCAGCGTCGGGGCCGCCACGCTGTAATCCTGGCTCTCCCCCCGGTCGCCGCCCTGCCTTTCGGCGGCGAAGCGCGCGAACACGTCAGCCGTGACATCGACGTCGAGAAGCCGCGGCGTCTGCTGGTAGTCGGCGATGACGGTCGCGAGCACCGTCGCCAGGCTGCGGGCGTCCAGGCTCAGGTAGTTGATCAGCAAACCGACGTACCGCGACGAACCCGTCAGCGCGAAACACTGCACAACCGGCACCGTCCGCGGATCGAACACCGCGCCGGCCATGTGTTCCATCAGGGCCTCGGGGCCGACGCCGGCGACGACGTTGACCGCCACCGGCGGGGCGTCGCTATGCACACGCTGATGGGTGTCGTCATCCAGCGCGCAGCGCAATACCGCGAACTCCGCCACACAGGCACTGACGACGTCGCCGAAGCGGTCGAGTTCGACACGGCCGCCGAGCCCCTCGGCGGCCAGAACGATCGCAAAAGATGTTGGCGCAACAGAGGTTCCGTGCAGACCAGCACTGCCGAGCACGTACGCTTGCTGCAGCCGGGTGAGCGGGAATGCCTCATCCCCGAGCAGCATGGGGCCGGCAGGCTCGCCGTCATGCGGTTGCGCGCCGACCAGGCAGACCGAACTGAATTCGCCGAGCGTCTGACGACCGAGCAGCTGCCCTACGGTGGCGCCCTTCACTCCCTTGCGTTTCAGCAGGGCGGCTACCTGCGTCGCACGCAGACTGTCACCGCCATGGGCGAAGAAATTGTCGGTCCGGCTCGTGATAGCGGTGCCCAGCACCTCCGACCAGACTTGGGCGACCAACCTTTCGACCGCGTTGAGGTCGGCGGCCGGCTGTCGATCCCTACCCGAGCGGGCAAACTCCTCCAGTTCCGTTGTCACCCAGCGGCGATCGATCTTGCCGTTCCCCGTGAGCGGCAGCTCCGAGCAGGGCATGATCACTCGCGGAATCATGTACTGCGGCAGACGTTCTGCCAGGTACTCCCGCAACTCGACAGCCTCGGCATCGGTGAACTCCGCGACACCGAGATCACCAACGAGGATGGCTCCCAGCGCCGTATTGCCCTGAATCGGCACCACTGCCGCGTTCTCGACCACCGGATGCTCGCGCAGCACGTGCTCGATCTCACCGCACTCCACCCGGTGGCCGCCGATCTTGACCTGTGAATCGATCCGGCCCAGGAACTGCAAGGTCCCGTCGTGCCAGTAACAGCCCAGATCACCGGTTCGATACCAGCGGATTCCGTTCTCGTCCAACACAAATCGCTCGGCGGTCAATTCCGGGTCGTGGTGATACCCCTGCGCGACGCCTGCTCCACCGATCCACAACTCACCCGCCACATAGTCGGGTCGGTCGCGTCCGTCGTTGTCGACGACCCGGAACATCTGGTTGCACAGCGGGTATCCGTACGGCACCGACACCCATTCAGGATCGAGATCGGCATCCGGCGGTAGCACGAACTCGTTCGACCAGATCGCGGCCTCGGTAGCACCGCCCATGGCGACCAGGCGCGCCCGGGGCGCGGCATGATGCAGCCGCTTCGGCATATCTAACGGAATCCAGTCACCGGAGAGGAACACCGACCTCAGGCTCGGCAGCACATCGCGGCCTCGACCCGCGGCGATCAACAGCATGTCCAGCAGTGCGGGAACCGAATTCCACACCGTAACCACAAATTCGTTGACCAGCGTGGCCCAGTGGAACGCGTCGCGGCGGGACTGCTCGGAGATGGTCACCATACTTGCACCGCAGCTGAGCGGACCGAAAATATCGTAGACGCTGAGGTCGAAATCCAGTGCCGATACTGCGAGCACCACATCAGTCGCGCCAATCCCGTTGCGGCGGTTGACGTCCACAATGGTGTTCAATGCCGCCGCATGCGACATCAGGACACCCTTGGGTTCACCGGTGGACCCTGATGTGTAGATCACGTAGGCCGTGTCGTCCGGATCGACGCGAACCGGCTCCGCCGCCACGCAGTCGATCATCGACTCGATGTCGTGGATCAACAGAGCCGCGGAGACACTGCCGCAGTGGGTCTCTTTCGAGCGAATCAGCCCCGACATCCCGGAGATGCTGCAGATTCTGGCGAACCGGTCTGCGGGCTGGTCGACTCCGACCGGGAGGTAGCTGCAGCCCGCCATCAACACTCCGAGTGCGGCCACCACCTGGGCGGGCCCCTTGGGCAGCTGTATGCCGACAATCGAACCAGGGGCGTGTCGTTGAATCAGCACTCCCGCGACACGACGAGCGTGCTCATCGAGCGCACCGTAAGCCAACTGCGGCTGCAGGTTGGCGATAGGGTCACGGTAGGTTCCATCGTCGAATTCGCCTGCCGTCCAACGCAACGCAACTTTGGCCGGATCGCTGCGCGCCTGTTCGCGAAACGCATCGAAGAGCAAACCCGCCGGCCGCGCCGCCGTCGTGGCATTGCGCCGCTGCCGTACCAGCTGAGAATGGTGCGGGAGTTCGATGGCCGCCGGAGTCGACCAGTCATGGCTGCCGAGAGCTTCCAACAGACCGACGTAGGCGTCGAACATGTCCGTGACAACGCCGGCGGGAAAGCAACCCGCTCGGTAATCCCACGACACGACGAGGTTGTCGCCCACGACCCCCACCTGGTTGTCGATCAGCACCTGCGGAGTCATCGACGACACGTGACTGACGGCACCGAGAGTCTCGACATCCCGCGTGGGCAGGACCGTGGTCTCCCCCGCATAGGTGAACACCACCGGCGCCATACCGCTGTGTCCGGTACCGGCTCTCAACTGAGCCGCGAGCAGTTCGGCGGACTCGGGTGCGGCCAGGGCCAACCGCAGCCCCTGCTGAGCACCGTGGACCAAATCGAGAACGGTGGTCGGCTCCGGCAGCGCGCATCGGTAGAGATGGGTTCGGGTGAAATCGCCGACCACATCCGGTATGCCGGGCGGGCGCCCGAACGTGGTGACGTTGACCAGAAAATCCTCGGCGTTGCTCCAGTGCCGCAGCACCAGAGAGTAGGCGGCCAGAAACGCCGCTGCGCGGGTGACGCCGTGCGCCCGGCAGCTTTCGTCCAGTCTCACCATCGCGGTGGTACTCAGCGTGTGTTGCCGGCGCCGGAACGCAATCTCGCGCTCTTCGGTCCGTGGCAGCTGCGGGCATTCGGGGAGCGGTTCCACCGAGCTCGTCAGCAGCGCCGAAGCGGACTGGACTGCGCTCCCCCGGTCGCCCAAGTATGTTGGCAATGGCGGCAATTCGTCGCCCCGGTACAGCGCGGCCAGGTCGCTCAGAATGATCCCGATACTGGTCAGGTCGGCAATGATCAAGTTGATCGCGAAGTGCAGGACGCAACTCTCAGGTAACCGGGTGAGTTCGACTCGCCACGTGTCACCCGTTTCGATGTCAAAGTGGTGCGTGCGCAGCCTGGTGCGTACCTCGTCGAGGTGAAGTCTGTGCTCGGTGCCGGCACCGCGGGTCAGATCGTGCACCGGCACCGGAGAATGCAGATTCTCCGGGGCGATGTGAGCGCGCTCAGGGTCGGGAAACGTGCTGCGCAACATCGGATGTCGACGCACCAGCGCGTCGAGCGCCGCGTTGAGACGCTCCGGGTCGATCGCGGCTCCGCTCAGTTCGAAGTAGGTTTGACAGCCCACGCCGCCCAGCGGCTGCTCGGTGCTGCGGCCGATCCAATAGGCGCGCTGCAGCGCTGTGGTTGCGAAGGTGTCGGACGCCTCGTCGGCCCGGACGGGCGGTTGGCTGATTGGAGCGGCATCGAAGAGCTGCTGCCAGTGGCGCAGCGCCGGTTCGGCGTACAACTGACCGAAGTCCAGATGCCGTGACCGCGTGAGGGCCCATTCGACAACCTGCGCGGTCATCACCGATGTCAGGCCCAGTGCGATCAGATCGGAGTCGCTGTCGAGGTCATGCACATGAATGCCGAGCAGGGCCGCAACGCACTCGGCCAGCTCGGTCGCCGGCGGGCGCGCGTGCGACGGACCAGAAGCGATCGATGCCTCATAGACGACCTCGAATCGTCCGGACTCGAGCATCCCCAGAGCCTTGCGCCGCCTGATTTTCCCGGACGTCGTTCTGGGCAGCACGCGCGGACGGACCCAGATGATGCGTTCCGGCGCGGTCTGATGCGCCGACAGAATCCGCCGTCGCAGCACCCGACTGATGTCGCCCAGATCTTCGGCGGGATCCGCGGTTTCCGCGATCAGCCACCAGCTGTCGGATGCCTCGGGCTGGACGGCGCAGGCGCCGCCGCTGTCCACTCCGCAGCGCGATTCTTCGACGGTCGACTCGATGTCGTTGGGGAAGTAGTTGCCGCCGCCCACAATGATCAGATCGCGATAGCGACCGCAGATGTAGAGCTCGCCGCTGCTGAAGAAACCCGCGTCCCCGGTTCGCAGATAAGGTCCCGCGCCGTCGGAGGTGGTGGCTCCGAAAATCTCGGCCGTCGCCTCGGGCCTACGCCAGTAACCGTCCGGAAGTCCGCTGCCTCCTACCCAGATCTCGCCCACCTCGCCGTCGGGGACGACCGTACGGCGCTCGGGATCGACGATCCGCACGTCCCATCCCAGCGTGCTGTCGCCACAACTGACCAGCGTCCGGGTGCGCCGTGCCTCAGCCGACGACGAAACCTCTACCGCGCGTCCACGATTGAGCTGCTCGGAATCGAAGCTTGCCTGCACCCACCGGCGCGGCTTGAGGGTTCCCGCGACGCCGAGGCCGGCCTCGGCCAGACCGTATTGTGGCACCAGAACGTCGTCTCGCAGACCGGCCGATCGAAATTTCTCCACGAAACCGCTCAACGTGGTCGGGCGCACCGGCTCTGCTCCATTGGTGGCCAGGTGCAGGCAGGAGAGATCCAGAGCGGCCACCGCCGCGTCGTCGAACGCATCGATGCAGAGTCGGTAAGCGAAGTCCGGCCCGGCGATCCAGTTCCCGCGTACGCGATCGACCGTTTCCAGCCAGATTCGCGGGTTGCGCACGAAATCGAATGGCGGGATGAGCGTGGCACTGCCGCCGGTTGTCAGCGCCAGCATCACGCCCCAGAAGATGCCCATGTCGTGATAGAGCGGCAGCCAACTGACGGTGTGGATGTCCTCATTGCGGTTCCACATCGCATCACCGCACACGCGTTGGTACATGACCGACTCATGGGTGTTGACAATGCCTTTCGGTTCTCCGGTGGAGCCCGATGTGTACTGCAGGAACGCGATGTGCCCGACGGGCGACGCAGGACCGGCCGCCGGCCGTTGCGCGTCCTGGGCCTCGGAGTCCGGCGTGCGCAGGGCAAGACCACCCAAGGCGGGATCACGTCCGATCACATCGACGAGTTCGGCGCTGGTGTACACGGCAGCGGGTTCGCAGTCCTGCAAAATATGGTGAGCTCGGCGCAGGAACCGTTCCGGGGCGTCGGCAGCGGGCAGATACAACGGCACCGGAATGAGTCCGGCCTCGAGTGCCGCGAGAAATCCGGCGACATAGTCGCCATCGCCGGCTTGCGCCATCACCAATCGCGAACCGGGTAGCAGGTCGGCGAAGGCACCGTCGCGGATCTGACTCACCCGTTCCCACAACCGCCGGTAGGACCACACGTCCGTGCCGTCCGTCTGGACCATGCGCAGCGCGACCGCCTCGGGGCGTCGACGAACCCAATCCGCGATCACCTCGTTGATGCGGAGACCGCCGATCGGTCCCCGTAGCCGGTTCTGCACGAACTGAGCCCTTTCGGTTTCGGGCGTCGCCATCCCAGTCACCGAGGATGCAACCTCAATATTGCTCCGGTCCCGGTGGACTCCGTTGTTTGCCCCAGCGCTGGTTATCGCAGGAGGTTCGGTCGTCATGGCATTGAAACCCTTCCCACTGACGAATCCTCCGACACGACCAAGCAAGGTTTGACAAACCTCAGCGCTAGAGGCAATTTATAACATGAAAATCATGTTCATTAAGGCCGTTCCTGCAAACGATGTGCAACACGGGCGCTTCAGCCTAGCGCTGCCGAGCAGCTCCGCGGCAGGCTCAGAGGGACAACAGCAACGACGCTGCACCGTCTCGACATCGATGCGTGACGACCTTGGAAACCTGGAAATTGCGGCGGGCGACGGGTCATCGTCCCGAAGAGTCGAGGAGAGTGCGGAATGTCGTTCGTCATCGCGGTGCCCGAAATGGTGCAGAGCGCGGCCCAGGATTTGGCAGGTCTCGGTTCATCGCTGGCCGAGGCCTCTGCGACCGTGTCAGGCCCTACCACGGGGATCCTCGCTGCGGCCGAGGACGAAGTATCGGCGGCGATCGCTTCGTTGTTCGGTGACTTCGGCCAGCAATTTCAGGCTGTCAGCGCCCAAGCACAGGCGCTTCATGGTCAGTTCGTCAACCTGGTGAATGCGAGCGCCGGGGCATACGCGAGCGCCGAGGTCGCCAACGCCCAGCAGACTCTGCTGGGCGAACTGAGCGCCCCCGGTGCACTTGGTGGTGGCATCCTCGGCGCTGTCGGCCAGAGCTTCGGCGCTCTCACAGGGGCTACAACCGGTGCACCCGCTGCGGCGGCCCTGGACTTGAATGGCCTCGGTGCCATGGTCGCTGCCCCCTACCAAGCGCTCACCTCCACCGCAGCCACCAATGCCCAGACGGTCTTCGCCGCCACCGGGCAGTCCCTGAACACGCTGGCCCGCGGCACCTCGACTTTTTTCAGCTTGCTGGCTACTGATCCCGCAGCAGCTCTGGGCAACCTACAGACCGCGGTGCAGTCCGTGGCAGTGATCGGCTCGCCCACTGATCTCGGGTGGAGCATGGTGCAACACACCCTCGGCGGTGTCACCCAGTTCAACCCGGCGGACACCAGCCAGCCGCCGATTCCGGTCAATAACGCCCACAACCAGATTTATGAAAACCTCGTCGGCATCGGCAGCGATTTCAATCCAGGTCCGGATACCGCGGTGTTAAAGGCGGTTGTTGATTTGGCCTCGTCGCCGTTGTCCGGTGTGCTGATGGGCTTCGCGGGGCCATTCGTCAGTCCCGGCGTTGCGCTATTCAACGAGGCTGGAGCTATCTTCGGCGATCTCACCGGTGGTAATCCGATGGGCGCCCTCGGTCGGTTGATCGGCACGCCTGCCACGGTGATCAACGCCTTCTTCAACGGCGCCAGCCTCGACATATCCCCCCTGGCACCATTCTTGAACGATTTCGTCAGTGCCGGCTCGGACGGTGTACAGACACTCACCGGCGGCAGCCTCGGCTTCGGCGGGCTGTTCAGCCCCGGGCAAGTGGTGTACGGTCCCGGCGGGGAGACGTATTACGGCGTCGGCGGCTCCTTCCTGAATTCTTTGGGTGTGAACTTCGTCTATTCGAGTGATGAATTCGTCGGCCCCACTCAACTGACCGGCACTTTCAATATCGCCCCGGCACCGGTGGGTCCGATCGGCGCCGTAGCGGGTCTGATAGACCTTTTCGGGAATGCATTGGGCGGCAGCCTGCTGCCGCCACCGGTGGAAGAATAGCTCTCCGCTGTTGGGTGGACCTCGCTAGTGGTAAGCCGCCGAACGTTGTCCGGCCGGGCCAATCGTGGGTGTGGCTGGTGCTTAACTGGTTTGGGCCGCCACGGCCCGCCGGCCGTGGCGGGCGGCCGCGGATAGGTCGACCCGGACGTAGTGGGACCGAGCGCATTCACGGAAGGTGGCTTGATGAGCGGGACGGCGCCCCGGCTGGGCGATGTTCAGGAGACGTTGCTGATTCCGCTCTACGCGCGAGCCTGTGACGCGGCCGCGCGGCGATCGGTCCTTGCCGATCGCCGCGCACGCCAACTTGTCGATGCCATCGACTACGACTTCACCAAGTTCGGCGGCTCCTCGTTGTCCGGATCGGTGTCTCGATCCTCGATCTTCGACGGCTGGGGAGCGCAGTTCCTGCGCGAGCATCCCGCCGGGACCGTCGTCGAACTCGGCACCGGACTCAATACCCGGTTCGACCGCCTGGACAACGGGCAGGTCCACTGGTTCGACCTGGACCTGCCCGACGCAATCGAGCTGCGCCGCCGCTTTTTCAGCGACAGCGAACAGTGCCGGATGATTGCCGGCTCCGTGCTGGACACCGGGTGGTTCGACACCGTGGCCGCCTCGCCCGGGCCCTACCTGTTCCTGTGCGAAGCCGTCCTGATCTATCTGAGCCGCGAGGAAGTACGCCGCGTTCTCACGCAACTGGGTCAACGGTTCCCGGGATCGTTAATCGCGTTCGATACCGCCGGCCGGCGGATGGTGGACAACCAGGATCGCAATCGCTCACTGGCGCAGGTGAGCGCTCGGCTTCAGTGGGTGTGCGACGATCCTCGGGAGATCGAGGGCTGGGGCCCGCAGTTGATCGACACCCGGACTCTGGCCAAGCCGCAACCCGAGATCGCCAAAACCTGGCCGCCCCAACGCCGCTACGGTATGCCGCTGCTGGCGCGACTGGCGCCGTCGATGGTCAACACCTACAAGTTCAACTTGTTCAGACTCCCGACAACGTCTTGATTTCCGCGCCTCCGGGCTTGTCCCTCCGGGTCAGCTGATGTTTGCCCTCGTGATGACGCTGTCGGGGTTGGCGCTTGTGGAATCGCTCAACGTCCTCAATCTCGGCGCCACCTCCGCCATCGTCTACGACAGCCGACTGCACCGCCGTTCTCCGCTGCCCGGCGGGCTGAGTTTCATCGCCGGCCTGTTCGCGGCGACCGCCGCTCTCGGCGTTGCCGTGGTGCTCGGGGTCGACGTGATGATCACGGTCTCGCCATTCGAACTGACTCCGGCGCTGCGTTATTGGAGTGAGTTGATTGTCGGCGCCCTCCTGATCTGCGTGGCGTGCTATCCCGCAGCGGCCCGTAGATCGTCGCCGCAATCGACCTTTACTGCGGCGCGGCGACGCCCGTGGCTGCTCGCGTGCGCCGGTTCGGCATTGGGATTCGGCCAGGCGGCAACCGATGTGGTCTATCTGGGCGCGATGGCGATGCTCAGTACGCACCACCCGAGACCGTGGTTCTGGCCGCTGCTTGTGGTCGCCTACTGCGCTATCGAGCTTTTTCCGCCCGCGCTGGTACTCGTGCTGGCGACCAGGCGCACTCCACGAGCGCAACGCGTTCAACGCAGGGTGACGCGCATCGTCACCCGATACGGGCCACGCGTGGTGCGGGCGATGTGCGCGGCGGCAGGGGCCGTCCTCGTCGTCGACGCACTCCGGCACCACCACTACCTCTGGTAAAGCCCGTCGCCGACGGTTACGTCGTGTCTGACGCGGCGAGCGGTTCAGGCCGGAGTTGCCAACCTTGCGCGCGCAGGCGTTCCCCCCAGAAACGGGCGTATGTTCCACCGGCACCGAGCAATTCGTCGTGTCGCCCCCGCGCCGTGATCCGCCCATTCTCCACAACCAGGATCTGGTCGGCGTCCATGACGGTCGAAAGTCGATGTGCGACAACAACAACCGTGCGATTACGGGCCAGCTCGTAGATCGCATCGGCCACCGCGGCCTCGTTGACGGCGTCAAGCGCGGCGGTTGCCTCGTCCAGCAGCACGACCGGAGCGTCCTTGAGCAGCGCACGGGCTATGGCCACCCGCTGCCTTTCGCCGCCGGACAGGGCCGATCCCCCTTCGCCGACCCGGGTGTTCCAGCCGTCGGGCAGCCGCTCGATCACTTCGTCGAGGCGTGCGACACGGGCGACACGACGCAGTTCAGAGTCCGCCGCTTCCGGGTCGGCCATCCGCAGGTTGTCGGCGATGCTGCCTTCGAAGAGGTAGGCGTCGTCGAAGACCTGGGCGGTCAGATGCGCGACCTTACTGGTGCCGAGTTCGCGAATGTCGTGGCCGCCGAGCAGAATACTGCCGTCGTCGACGTCGAAGAATCGGCTCATCAGCCGCAGCATCGTCGTCTTCCCAGAACCCGAAGGCCCCACGATCGCGGTGAGGCTGCCACTGGGGATGGTGGCATCGATCCCCTTGATCACCACTTCGTCGCTCCGGTAGCCGAAACGCACTCCGCGCAACTCGATGTCAGCGCCCGCGGGTGCGGCGTCACCATCGGGTTCCGGGAGCGCCGGCACGGCCAACAGCTCACGCACCCGCACGATCGCGTCGGCGGTGACCTGGACATGACCGGACAGGTCGCCGAGCTGCGCCAGGGGGTCGATCATCCGCAGCGTGATGATCAGCAATCCGATCATCGTCGGCAGAGCCAACTCGCCGCGCAGCGTCAAGGCGACCGCGAGCGCGATGATCATCGTCACGACCAACTGCATGGTGCCGAAGCATGCAATCAGACCCCACGCACCGCGGACGGTCAGGCGGGACTGCGAATGCTGTTGGCGGGTAAGGGATTCCTCCAATGTTCCGAGTTCCCGGCGGTTCAGCACACCATAGGCGCGCAGCGTCGGCTGCAAACGCGCGTATTCCACGATCCGCGAAGCGGTGGCACCGATGTCGTGCTCGTACTGGCCGTCATTACGCGCCACGATGCCCATGTACATCCGCAGGGAGAGCGCACAGAGCACGGCACCGAGGGTCAAGGCGGCACCGATCCGCCAGTCGAAGACATAGCTGCCGACGATCAGGGTGAGCGGCGCGGTGACTCCGACGATCACGTGGCGGAGCAGATGCGCGGGAAAGTCCGCAACGTCCACCGCGTCTTTGGCAACGAGCCGTCCTACCGGCCCGGTGCGATCGGCGCCGAACCAGCCGATCGGCAGGGTAGCCAGATGGTTTCCGATTCGGGTGTGGAAGCCGGTCAGCACTCCGGTGCCGACCACGTAACCTAGCGACGTGCTCCATGCCAGCAGTCCGTGATGGACAGCGACCGTCAGGGTGATCGCCGCGATGCATCGCCACAACTGGTCCTGGTGGGCAGGCAAGTCGAAGACAACCTCGATGAGAGCGACGACGAACAGGAAGCCGAGCCCCTGCAAAACTCCCTGGGCGGCCTGCAACGCCAGCATCGTGCGCAGCTGACGTCGCCCGCGGGCGTCGAGCAGATCGAGCAGGTAACGGATGATGATCGTCATCGGCCCAGTTCCAGTCGCTCGGCGACGCCGCGTTCGGCGCTACGTTCCCGATGCCACAGCTGCGCATAAATCCCGTTGTGCGCCAACAGTTCTGCATGTGTGCCGGATTCGGCCACCCGCCCGCCGTCGAGCACGACGATGGCATCGGCTCCCCGGATCGTGTTGAGCCGGTGCGCGATCACCAGCACGGTTCGCCCTCGCGCAACTTCGCTGAGCGCCTCCTGAATCCGGGCCTCGTTCTCCGGGTCAGCGCTGGCGGTGGCCTCGTCGAGAACCAGGATCGGCCGGTCGGCCAGAATCGCCCGAGCGATGCACACGCGCTGTCGTTCGCCGGCCGACAGCGCCGCGTCTTCTCCCACCACCGAGTCCAGCCCCCGCGGCAACATGTCGAGCCTGGCCAGAATCTGGGCTTCTGCGGCGGCGTCGCGTACCGCCGCGTCACCCGCATCCGGGCGACCGAGGCGGATGTTGTCACGAATGCTCATCGCCGACAACAGATGCGAGTCCTGGAAGACGAAGGCGACGTGCTCGTACAGCTGCGCGGGGTCGATGCTGCGCAAGTCGACTCCGTACAGCTCGACCGCACCATCGCACGGGTCGTTGAACCGGGGCAGCAATTTGGCCAGGGTGGACTTGCCGGCGCCCGACGGGCCGACCAACGCGGTGATGGTGCCCCGTTCCAGGCACAGGTCGATCCCGTCGAGCGCGACCGTGTCACCGTAGGTGACCCGTACGCCACGCATCCGCACAACCGGCCCAGCGGCGAGCGGGTTCAGTTCCACGGGATCATCCGGCGTCGGAAGCTCGGGGGTGGCCAGCAAATCACTGATCCCGCGATACACCTGCAGCGCCGTCACCAACGGGTGCACGGACATGAGCAGGGTCATCCACCCGGCCGTGATGACTGTGCCGAAAACCAGGAAGGCGACGAAATTCTCCCGCGGCAGGTCCCCATTGATGGTCAGGATCCCACCCATCGTCGCAACGACCAACAGGATGCTCGGAGGTGACAGCAAGATCTCGGCGATGACGCCGGCGACGCTCGTGGACTTGGCCCAGTCGTAGAAAAATTGTGCGAAAGCCCGCGACACCTCTTGAAACCGGCGACTCGCGGACCCAGGCGTGCCGAACGCCTTCACCACGCCGATGCCGTTCACAAATTCCACCGCTGCACTGTTCAGCCGCACCAGCCAGTCCATGAACTCGGGATATTTCGTTCCCGCACTGGCCATCGCCCGCTGGTAAGCAATGATCCCCGCGAACACCGGAAGCAGCGTCGCCAGCGCCATCCGCCAATCCAGGACGCACAGATAGACAATCGCCGCCACCGGCGGCACCGCCGCTGCGCTCAGTTCGATGATGGAATGCGCGACCAGCCGGTGCAGCGCCGCGACGTCGTCCTCGACGGCCTTCTTGACGATGCCGGAATTGCGATCGCTGAACCAACTCAGCGGCAGCCTACTCAGCTTGACCAGCAGTTCCCGACGGACGCGGAATGACACCTGGATATCGGCCAGATGCGTCATCACCCCGGCCGACAAAACTCCCAATTGCCTGATCGCGAGTGCGACGACGGCCACGCCGATGATCGGCCAGACATTCGGGTCGCCCGCCAGCAGACGTCTGGTCACCTCCACGACCGCAATCAAAGGCGCCAAGCCGGCCAGCGAGCTGACCGCGGACAGCACGGCGCACGCCGTCAATGTCACCCGAGCCGACCTGAGTATCGACGGCGCCTGCCCGGCTGTCGGTGCCGTTCGTCGTCGCACGCTCATCCTCCATCGCACCTGTCGTGTTGCGGGTTCGAAGCCGTGCCGGCCCGGTAGCGCCGAAGCCCGCACAGGCAGGGTAACCACCCGACCGGCTGCGGGACGGAAATCGCCTGGGGCCACGTCGACCAGGTGTCGATGAGTTGACAGGCGGAGTCCCTGAGTGCAAATTACTATATGAAAATCATTTCCAATACCGGTTCTCCGGGGTGACGATGCGAAGGGAAGCCTCGGATGGATATGCACGGCACCGCAGTGCCGGCTCCCGGCGTCGAACCACGCAACGGACGAACGGCTCCGGGCGCCAAGAACTCGCGTGGGCTGTCTGCGCTTGGAATACCTGAGTCGATCGTGGGCCCGACCCATCCAACGGTCTGCTGTTGGCGGTGACCGTGCCGGTCTGGATGGCGATACCGCCTGAAGTTCATTCGGCGTCGTTGAGCAGCGGCCCGGGAGAGGGACCGCTGCTGGCGGCCGCGGGGGCATGGAACTCGTTGAGCGTGACATACGCCGAAGTTGCCGAGGAACTGTCAGCTGTGGTCGCGGCGGTGCAAGCGGCGAACTGGGAGGGCGTGGGCGCAGATTCGTACGTCGCGGCCAATACGCCCTATGTGGTCTGGCTGATGCAAGCGGCGACCGATGCCGCTGCCACGGCCGTGCAGTACGAGGGCGAGGCCGGCGCCTACGCGACGGCCCTTGCCGCAATGCCCACCCTGGGCCAACTGGCCGCGAACCACGCCATGCACGCCGCGCTGGTTGCGACGAACTTCTTTGGGATCAATACGATTCCGATTGCCCTCAACGAGGCCGACTACGTGCGGATGTGGATTCAGGCCGCTACCGTCATGAGCGTTTATCAAGCGGTTTCCAGCGCAGTAGTCGCGGCGTTACCGGACACCCCTGCGGCACCCCCCGTTCTGCGATCCGAAAGCGCCGCTGCCGCCACTGACTTCTCCCCGCTCAACGTCCTCACGGATTGGGAGAAGTTCGTCGAATCCCTCGTCGATGCACTGTTCGGCGTCGACAGCCCGCCGTATATCCTCCCACTGCTCGAAGCACTCCTGCAGAATCCCTCGCCAGAACTCCTTGCCACCCTGCTGTTTGTGGCGCTGCCCTACGAAGTCATCTTCAACACCGTATTCTTCGCGCCCGCAGCACTTTTGGCCACTCCATTCCTGCCGCTGATCGGCCTCGCCGGTCTCAGCGGCCTGGCCGGACTCGCGGCTCTGCCGCGCCCGGAGCCGAATCTCGCCACCACGAATGCGCCAACGGAGTTCGCGCGGGTCACTCCGAACCTCGTCCCCGCGCCGGTAGCCACAGCGGCGCCGTCTGCTGCCCCGTCGGCCACCAGCACCGGATCGACGTCGGCGTCGACGGCGGCGTCGACCCCGGCCTCGGCACCGTCGGTGGGGACCGCTCCCCTGAGCTACCTGGTGTTCGGCGGCCCCTCCGGCGGTGGCGAAGGCCCGACGCTGATCGATCGCGGCAAGGGCCAGACGGTTCCTGCCGACGTTGCGGCCTCAGCGGCGGCATCGTCACAAGCGTCGAACCAGCAGCGGACTCGGCGTCGGCGACGCACCGTGATGCGAGACAACGCCGATGAATTCATGGACCTGAATTCCGGACCGGAGGCCATCCCGGAGGAACCGCCGGACTCGACGACGCAACCCTCACCCCACGGCGCGGGCCGACTCGGATTCACCGGAACGGCAACCCATGCCGACAAAATTCTCCCTGAAGGTTTGGTCACGTTGTCGGCCCCGTTCGGCAGCGGCCCAACCCAGCCAATGCTGCCCAACACGTGGGGCACCGAGGATCCGCCGGGCCCCGGCCAAACCGAGAAAGACAATGCTTGATGTGGCCGGGAGAGGATCTCGGATCAGCGGTCGTGGACCGAAAGGGTGGGTTAGGTTGATCGTGGCCGCTGACCCGCGCGTCGCGCTGGTGACCGCGGAGTCTACGAGGGCGAAGGGGGCGATATGTCGGTTCTTGCCCTGACGCCCGAAGCCCTGGCTTCCGCGGCGACGGATCTCCAGAGCATCCGTTCGGCGCTCGACGAGGCGCAGGCGGCCGCCGCCAGCCCGACCACGACGGTGCTGGCCGCCGCCGCCGACGAGGTGTCCGACGCGGTGGCAACACTCTTCACCACGTTCGGCCAGGACTTTCAGGTCCTCAGCGCGGTGGCCGGGGAGTTCCATCAAGGGTTTGTCCGGGCGCTGAACGCGGGGGCCAGGTCCTATCTGAACACCGAGCTGCTCAATGCGTCACTGCTGCAGCCGATCGGGCGCGAACTGACCGCACTGTTCGGTTCGCCGGCAGCGGCGTTGCTGGGGCGCCCGATGGTCGGCACCGCCGGCACGGTGCCAACACAGCTCGCCGTCGACTACGCCACGCTGATCATGGGTGGCACCGGCAACCCGGTGCCGGACAGCACCTACCTCAACAACGTCTACAACGCCTACATCGCGCCCCGCATCGCTCCCAACACCGCCGTCCCGACCGGTCTGACCACGCCCGAGCAAGGCTGGCCGCTCACCGGACTGCGCAGTTTGACGTTCGATACGTCAATCGCCCAGGGGGTCGAGATCCTGAAGCAGGCAATCGCGGCCCAGCCGCCGGGCACCAATACGACGGTCTTCGGCTTCTCCCAAAGCTCCACCATCATCACCAATTACCTGCAGGGCATCGCCAACGGTTCCATTACGAACCCCCCGAACCCGGCAGATCTGCGATTTGTCCTCACTGGCAATCCCAACAATCCCAACGGCGGCCTCTTTCAGCGTTTCGTCGGTTTGTACATTCCGGGTTTCAACGAGACGTTCGGTGGTGCGACGCCGAACTTGGCCTATCCCACCGATATCTACACCATTCAGTACGACGGCTTCGCGCACTTCCCGCGCTATCCACTCAACGTGCTGTCCGTGGCCAATGCCGTTGCGGGACTGTACTACGACCACTTGAGCCCGACTCCGACGTATTCGAACATCACGCCCGAGCAACTGGCGTCGGCGATCGTGGCACCGGTATCGCCAGGCACCAACGGTGCGACCACCTACTACTTCATCCCGACGCAGGACCTCCCGCTGCTGAGACCGCTGAATTTGCCGCAACCACTGCTGAACATCATTCAGCCGCCGCTGCGGGTGCTGGTCGACCTGGGCTACGGCGACATCGGGGGGCCCTACACCGAGTACGCGAACCTTCCCACTCCGGCCAGCCTGTTCCCACTCGTGAATCCGGTGAACGTCGGCACCTACCTGGTTAAGGGCGCAGTCCAGGGTGTCCAGGCGAACCTGGTCTGGGCGGGCCTGCTTCCTCCCGACGCGATGCCTGACACCTACCCCTTCGTAGCCTCGCCTGATCCGGGTCTCACCATCAACCTCGGGCAGCCGAGTGTGACATTGGTGTCAGCGACAACCACCGGTCTCGGCACGCTGCTCCGTGCCCTCAATATCCCACCCTTCGGTGCGGGTTGATCGGGGCCGAGCACCGAGGCGCCCAACAGCGATGCAGATCTCGAACTCGGTTACGGCGTATGGCCGCTCGTTCATCAGTGCTCGTCGTAATGCTCACCGTGCGACGCATGCCGACATCCGTCATGGACGTAATCGACGTGATCTCCGTGCGGGATGGCCACATGTCCGCAGCCGTCACCGTGCACGTGATCGTGCGGTTCGTGGACCGCATGACCATCGGGCTCACACTCGTCGTAGTGCGACCCATGCTGTCGATGGACATGGCCGTCGTGCAGATAGTCGACGTGGTCGCGATGGGGAATCGCGACGTGTCCGCATCCCTCTCCGTGCGCGTGGTCATGGGGCAGGTGTTCGTGGTGAATGGTGTCAGACATGGGTTATCACCGTCTCTCGTTTCGGCTCACGGGCTGACACTATGAAGATAGTTCTCCAGGGCCGCGGAGGCGACGTTTCCTTTTCGCCCCGCCCAGCGCCGGCACGACGGGACATCGCCGCTTTGAGCGAGGACCGGCGACACCGAGTCATCGGCGACGAGAGCCTGCGGAACTCCACCACGTGCCCGGTACCTGACCTGCCTACTGTCGGCAAAACCATTTCGGCCCAGAGCTTTTCGGGTTACCCATGTTTCGGCTGCGCCGAAACGGCTTTACGGTGTGGCACGTGACGCACTCACACTCGCACGTGCATTCAACCTCTCACGGTTCGAGCCGAGCCACTCTCAGTCGGTTATCCGCGAAGGTCGTCGTCGGGTCGCTCGTGGCGGTCGCTGTATCGGTGCTGACCGGCATGGTGTGGCTGTGGCCCCATGAGCAGCACGTCGACATTCCCATGCCCTTTCAGAACTCATCGGGCGGCGCCGTGACTACCGAAGCCGGACATGTGCAATCCAGCCAGATAGCCGACTGCGGCAGCCCGTCTGCAAGTCAGGTGCTGACCTCCTCCGCGCAGCCGGGCATTCCCGGTTCCGGACATTGCGTACTGACAATGATCGCCATCGACTCCGGACCGAACGCCGGCGCCGTCACGGCATTTGAGTTCACCCCGGGACCCGGCCAGCCCCAGCTCAGCGCGGGCGAACGCATCCGGATCTCCCGCCAAGTCGATGCCGGCGGTGCGACGACCTACGCGTTCTACGATTACGAACGGGGATGGCCGTTGGCGGCGTTGGCAATTGCGTTCGCGGTGGTCATCGTCTTGGTCGCTCGTTGGCGTGGGCTACTGGCGCTGGCCGGTATCGTCGTTGCTTTTGCCGTGCTGGTGGTGTTCCTGCTTCCGGCGCTCCGGGAGGGCGCGCCCGCGGTGCCGGCAGCGGTCGTGGCATCGGCGGTCATTCTCTTCGCGGTGATCTACCTCGCGCACGGGGTGAGCTTGCGAACCAGTGCCGCCCTGCTCGGAACCCTGTCGTCCTTAGCTGCTGCCGCTGTCTTATCCTGGGCGGCAATTGATCTGACACATCTCACGGGCCTGTCCGACGAGCAGAACTCTGCGGTCGCCGCGTACCTGGGCAACGTCTCCATCCGCGGCCTGCTGCTGGCCGGGTTCATCATCGGGTCACTGGGCGTGCTGAACGATGTCACTGTTACCCAGGCGTCGACGGTATTCGAGCTTGCCCACCTCGGAGTCGACTCATCCCGGCGCACCATCTTCCTGGGCGCCCTCCGGGTGGGTCGCGATCACATCGCCAGCACCGTGTACACGCTGGTGCTCGCCTATGCCGGCAGCTCGCTGCCGCTGCTGCTGTTGTTCAGCGTCGCCAACAGATCACTGGGTGACGTATTGGTGAGCGAGGGCATCGCCATCGAACTGGCCCGCTCGGCAGTGGGGGGCATTGCCCTGGCCCTGTCGGTTCCCCTGACGACAGCCATTGCGGCGGCGCTGGCCAAGCCGGACGGGGGGGCCACACGCGGCAACACATGCTGCAATCCCACGACCTGACATCAAATAGCCTGTGGCGCAGCGGTATCGGCCGGCCTAGGCACCTGACATCGCCCAGTTGACTCGTGCGAACCGAACTGCTCAATCCTCGCGGCATCCGGGACAGGTCCCGTAGAAGTTGATCTGGTGGGCAATATCGGCGAAGTGATACCGGGTGGCAAATTCGGCCGTGTGTTCTTCCAGAACGTTGAAGCGGAACGCCACCGCATGCCCGCACCGCCGACAGAGCAGGTAATGCTGGTGCTCCGTGCCGTCGTGCAGACGGTAGAGAACCTCGCCGTCCTCAGCACGCTCGGTGGCGGCGATCCGTTCCTCTGCCAGTGCGTGCAGAATCCGATAGACCGTGGTCAAGGCAACCAGGTCCGGCTGGTGCCGGCAGATTTCGAGGTAGAGCTCTCGAGCGCTGCGGAACTTGTCGCAGGCACTCAGCGCATCCAGCACCACTTGGCGCTTAACCGTGCTTCGACGTCGCTGTCTCAGTGGCGCGGACATCGGGGCGCTCCTTTTTCGGGCAACTGGCAGGGAACGGATCGGCCGCGCAATCGGTTCGCCACCCCGCCAGTCCGATCACTTCGGCAAGCAAATGAATCTGTCGGGGTCGTGGGTGGATCCTTCTCGCGTGGATGGAAACCGGTCATGTTACGGTAGCCTTAATGAAGATGATTGTCATTATCGAACGGGGCTGACAATGACGCATGGCACCGACTCATCCACGATCGCCAAGGGCAGCGTTGACTCCTACGCACAGTCGGCGGAGTTCTATGAGGTCATGGCACTGCCGCACTGGGAGCCGAAGCGCGCCGTGCTGGTCTCCGCCCTGTCCGACTCCGGCGATATCACTGATCCGATTGTCGACATCGGTTCCGGCACTGGCCTTTCGACGATGGCGATCGCCGACGCGGTGCCCGGGGTTTCCATCCACGCCGTCGAGCCCTCGCCGGCGATGCGCGCCGTGCTGATGTCACGCATTCTGAGCCGGGCCGACGTGGCAGACCGCGTAACGGTCTACGCCGAGACCGCCGAGCAGTTCGATCTCCCGGACCGCATCGGGGCCGCAGTACTGTTTGGGGTGATCGGATTCCTGGATCCGCAAGCGCGCCAGTGCTTCTGGGAGAACCTGCGACCACGCCTAACACCGCGCGCGCCGGTTCTCGTCGAGGTCATGGCCCTGGAGCAGCCCATGCAGGTTCCGGAGCTGATGATCGCCCAGCAGCGAGTGGGCAACCGGCGCAACGAGATTCTCATTTCCGGGGAAGCGGCCGGCGCGGACGCAGAACTGTGGACCATGCGTTACGTGGTTCGGGAGGACGATGCCGTCGTGCGAGAGTTCACGTCGAACTACACGTGGCACACCGTCGGTCTGACCGCACTCGCGAACGAGGCTGAAGCGCACGATATGACCTTCGAACAAGTGCACCCTCTCATCGGCGTGATGCGCCCGCGGTGAGCGCTTCTCATGGCCGGCATCGCTGACTGAGAAGGCCGAACGGCACACACCGCAGGTGGACTTGTCATCAGGCACCTGAAAAGATGTGCCCGTCGCACACGGTTCGCAACGAGTTAGTGAGGACATGAGCGCGGAGTCAGACGTCGGCAGCACAGCCTCGGACCGGAAATCAGGCGAACCACCTGCACTGCGTTTGACCGCCATCAGCAAGACCTACGGATCTGAACCCAACGAGGTCGTGGCGCTTCGTGACCTGAACCTGGAAATCCGGCCGGGCGAGCTCGTGGTACTCCTAGGCCCGTCAGGATCGGGAAAGACCACGCTGCTCAACATCATTGGCGGCATTGACCAGCCCTCGCAGGGGCGGCTGGAGGTCGACGGCCGAGACGTCGGAGGGCTCACTCGCAAGCTACGTGCCCAGTATCGCCGCGATCTGGTGGGATTCGTCTTCCAATTCTTCAACTTGGTGCCCACGCTGACAGCGCTCGAGAACGTGGAACTCCTGGCCGAGTTGACCGGACCGGACGCGAGATCACGCAGTCGGTCGGCGTTGGAACGTGTCGGACTCGGTGCCGCCGCGGATCGTTTCCCCGCGCAGCTTTCCGGCGGGCAGCAGCAGCGGGTGGCGATTGCCCGAGCCATCGTCAAGCAGCCGCCTCTGTTGTTGTGTGATGAACCGACCGGAAGCCTCGACGTGGCCACCGGACGTCAGGTGTTGGACGTGTTGGCCGGCTTGGCTCGCAACGGGCGGCAAACGGTCATCGTGGTGACCCACAATTCGGAGATCGCCCGGATGGCAGACCGGGTGCTGTGGCTCCATTCGGGAGCCATCAGCAAGTCGCAGACCAACGCGAACCCAGTCAGCGCATCGGAATTGGACTGGTGAGCCGTACGCTGCGCAGAAAGCTGCGTCGCGACGTATGGCGCGACCGTTGGCGTTTTGCCGCGATCGCCGTAGTCATGGCGATTGGCGTGGCCATTTTCGTCGCCGCCACCGACGGGTACCGAAATCTCGACCAATCCTTCGAGCGGTCCTATTCGGCGCAGAAGTTGCCTGATGCGATCCTCTCCGGTCCTGGCGCCGCGAACCTGCGCGACACCCTGACAGCGATGCCGGGAGATCCGATGGTGGAGCTGCGGCATCAAGCCGACATCGGCATCCGGATCAACGGGCATACGCTTTATGGCCGTGCCGTGGGCGTCCCTGACTCCCGGCAACCGGCCGTGTCACTGCTCGATCTGCAAGCCGGCAGCCTGCCGAAGGCCGGACAGTTGGTGCTTGAGCAGCATGTGGCCGACCACTACCACCTGCGCCCAGGCGACTCTGTCGACGTTTTGGACCGGCAGGGTTGGAAATCTGTTCCCGTAGCGGGCTCGGCGCTGTCCAGCGAGTATCTCTGGCCGGCGCGCTCGCCCCAGGAGATCTTGACCACGCCGGAGGATTTCGGCGTGGTGTTCCTCCCAGACGAAGACCTCACGCGCGATCTGCCGCAGCCCGTCGAACAAGTCGTGGTCTACGCACGTGACCGCGGCGCAGCCGGAGCACTGACCACCGCCGTCGGCGAGCTCGTAGATAGGACCGGGCTGCAATTTCTTCCTCGCGACGAGCAACCGTCGTTCCACACGCTGCGCGACGATGTCAAACAATTCGGGAGCCTTGCCGGAATCCTGCCGTGGCTTTTCCTTTCCGCTGTCGCACTCGGCACCTACGTCCTGCTCGCACGGATCGTCTCGGCCCAGCGCGCCGTCATCGGCACCCTGATCGCCAATGGAGTCGCCCCAAACGTCGTGCGGCGCCATTACCTCGGTTACGGCCTCGCCTGTGCCGCAATGGGATTGCCGCCAGGACTGTTCGGTGGCTACCTGCTGGGGCAGTGGATCACGGCCAAATACACCGAGGCCATCGCGCTCCCCATGCACCTGACGTCGGTGCATGCGACGACCTATCTACTCGCCGCCGTCACCGCCGCAGCCGTTGCCTTGCTGGCCGCGGCCGCTCCGGCAAATGCCGCTGCCAGGATGCAGCCGGCCGAGGCCATGCGGGTAGCACCCCCCGTGAGCCGTGGGCGTCGCAGCATCGCCGAACGCGTGGCGCCCGCGGCGCGACGCATCCCGGCGCGCTGGCGGATGATGCTGCGGGCCCTCTCCCGTAATCGCCGCCGAACCGCATTCACCGCGACCGGGGTGGCAGTCTCGGCCATTCTGGTCATGGTGTTCGCGGGAATGCGTGACACCGTCCCCGGCATGGTCGACCGGCAGTTCGGCCAGATCGAACGTGAAGACGGTCAGGTCGTGGTGTCCGGCTCAGCCGATGCGGTGTTCGACAAGGTGCGAGTCGACCCCGACGTGGCGGCGGCCGAGCTCTACGCCAGCTACGGCATCACCGCTTCGGCGGGCGATCACCGTTACCAAACGATGCTGATCGGGCTGATGCCGCACAGTCGCATGCACGATTTCCCCGCCGAGTCGGGGGCCGATCGACTCACCGGCGACGGCGTGTTGCTGGGTGTCGGCTTGCGCGACTTACTCTCAGTGCAGCTGGGTGACCGCATCGAAGTGGGTGTCGCGCAGTCGGGGGTTCGACTCACCGAACGCGTGGCCGGATTCGTCGACGAGCCTTTTTCCCCGGTCGTTTACATGTCCCTCGATCAGCTTCGCGCGCAGGCGGATTCATTGCCCCTCAACGGGATTCTGGTCCAGTTCAAACCCGGAACCCAGGAGCGCGTGGCGGGTGACCGGATAGCGGCGACACCGGGAGTGGTGGCGTACCGATCGACGACGGCGCTGGCGTCGACGATGCGGAAAACCTTCAGTCTCTACGACACCCTGGTCACTCTGATGCTCGTCTTCGCGGCCGTAATGGCCGCCGCCATGCTCTACAACGCGATGTCCGCCAACATCTCCGAGCGCCTCACCGAAATCGGCGCGCTGCACGCCCAGGGCATGGGGGCGGGCATGCTCTCCCGGGTGATCGCGGCGGAAAATTTCGGCGTGGCCGTGATCGCGCTCCCCTTCGGAATCGTGGGCGGCCTGCTGCTGGCTGACCGACTGCTTTCCACCTATCACAGCGGTGGGTACCACCTACGACTCGAGATGCAGGCGACCACACCACTGGTGGTA
The DNA here is from genome assembly GCF_030755135.1 of Mycobacterium sp. TY815. NCBI lineage: Bacteria > Bacillati > Actinomycetota > Actinomycetes > Mycobacteriales > Mycobacteriaceae > Mycobacterium > Mycobacterium sp. TY815. The sequence continues at coordinate 174,846 of NZ_JAUFRX010000002.1, forward strand.
GCGGGCGCCATCCTGCTTGGGGCCGCGTTGGCCCAGATACCAGTGCTACCAAGGATCAACGGTATCGACCTGGCGCGCACCGTCAGAGAACGCGCCGTCTGACTCGAGCGCCGTACAACACGATCACTAGGGTCACCCGGATCGCGCGGCAGGCGATACTTTCATCGTCGCCGCGGCTACTTGCAAATCATTTGCTTGATACTTGCAAATGACATGCAGTACCGTTCACCTGCGTGGAGCTGGCATTGAGCGTCAACAGACTTTGACGTTCGCGGGACTGCTCAGTTGCTCTGAGCGGAATGCCACCGGAGTCTGGCGGCCGGGGAGGCTGGGTATGTCATCAGTGATTGCAACGCCTGAGCTGGTATTGGGGGCCGCTGAGAACCTGGCGGCGATTCGCTCCTCCCTCGACGGCGTCGCCGACGTTATCTCGGGCCCGACGATCGGGATTGCCGCTGCAGCGCAGGACGAGATCTCGACGGCGCTGGCTACGATGTTCAGCGACTTCGGCAGGGACTTCCGGGCCATCGACGCGCAGGCCGAGGCTTTTCATGCCCGATTCGTTCAGCTGGTGAGCGCCAGCGCTGTGGACTACGCCGACGCCGAGATCGCCAATACCGCCCAGCTGCTATCCGGCCCGGTCAGCCTGCACACGCCGGGCGGCGCGCTGGCGGCGGCTTCCGACATTGACCCCCTGTCTCGCTGGACTCAGGTCCTTGGCACCACAACCCGCAATGCCCAGTCGGCACTGGGCGCATTCCAGGCTGGCGTCAGCACGCTCTTCGGCGGTGTCTCGACGGGGCTCCGCCAGCTGGCCACCAATCCCGCCGCGTTTTTCGGCAACATCCAGACCGCCGCACAGTCGGTATTCCTGGTCGGCGCACCCCAGGATGTCGCATCGGCCGTCGTTCAGCACACGCTCGGCGGTATCACTCAGGCAACCAATCCCGGGGCAGTTCCTCCCGCACCGACGGTGGTCCCACTCAATGACGTCCACGTCGAGTTGTACACGGGGCTGGCCGGACTCGGTGATTTCCAGACGGGAACGTCGAGTCTGGAGACCGCATTGGTAGCCGGTCTCACCAACTTCGCGGCGTCTCCGGCGAGCGGCGTACTGCTCGGCGCCGTGGGACCCTTCGTCAGTCCCGCTGTCGCGCTGTGGAATAGCGCCGGCAGTGTGTTCGCCGACCTCACCGGAGGATCTCCGACCGCGGCGCTCGGCCATCTCCTCGACACACCCGCGAACGTCGTCGACGCGTTCTTCAACGGCGCGACCCTGAACCTGGATGCCTTGGCGCCGGCCGTCAACCCGTTCGTCACGTCCGGCTCCGCGGGCGGCGAACAACTCGACGGCGTCAGCCTGGCCTTCGGTGGCCTGTTCAGCCCGGGCCAGGTCGTCAGTGGCGCCAGCGGTCCGATGTATTACGGCACGGGCGGTTCTCTGCTCAACGCAGTGGGATTGGAGCTGAGCTTCTACCCACCGGACGACTTCGCCGGCGGCAGCCTGAGCATTCCCGCGATACCGGTGGGTCCCATCGGCGCAACAGCGGGCCTGATCAGCATCCTCGGACAGGCGCTGGGCGGAACCTTGCTGGCGCCGTAGTAGATCTATCCGCGGCGACGAAGGGGTCGCCGACCGCGTCCAGCAACCAGAAACCCGGTCTGGGGCGGCACCGCCCGCAGCGGCAACGGCGACACCCCGCTCAGGCCGGAACGACCACGCGGCTGGGCAGGTCGGCCGAACTGGTCAGCTTCAGGGCCGGGTCGACAACGTCGCCGTCGCGCAGCGACTTGACGTCGGTGTAGTAGCTCATCGACGTCAGCCATGGCTGCCCGGCGCCCTGGCGGGGCAGTTGATCAACCGCGCGCTGGACGTACCCGGCCCCGAAGTCCAGCAACGGACGGGTCGGCATGCCCGGGTCGTCGAGGACCGGGCGTGCGGTGTCGTAGCCGTGGGCGTCCATGTACGTCAGCAGTCGGCACAGGTGCTCGCACAACAAGCCGACCTTCAGCGTCCACGAGGAATTGGTGTAGCCGATGGCGTACGCGAAGTTCGGCACGTCGGAGAGCATCATGCCCTTGTAGGCGACGTGATCGGGCATGTTGACCGGCTCGCCGTCGACGGTGAGGGAAATGCCCCCGAACGCCTGCAGGTTCAAACCCGTTGCGGTGACGATGATGTCGGCGTCGAGTTCGCGTCCGGACTCCAGCAGAATGCCCTTTTCGGTGAACGTTGCGATGCGATCGGTGACCACCGACGCGCTGCCGTTCTTGATCGCCTTGAACAGGTCGGAGTCCGGCACCGCGCACAGCCGCTGGTCCCACGGGTTGTAGGTCGGGCTGAAGTGTTCGTCGACCGGGTAGTTCTCCGGCAGCTGCTTGGCGTTGAGGTACCGGATGACCTTCCTGGCCACGGTCGGATACTTCTGGCAGAACTCGTAGACCGCGCGCTGCTGGAGGATGTTCTTGCGGCGGGCCAGGGCATAACCACGCTTGCCGCCGAACACCTTCTGCGCCGTGTTGGCAATGACGTCCTTCGACGGCACCGGCATGATGTACGTCGGCGAGCGTTGCAGCATGGTGACGTGTCCGGCGCGCCCGGCCATCGCCGGCAACAGGGTGACAGCGGTGGCGCCGCTGCCGATGATGACCACCTTCTTGCCGGTGTAGTCCAGGTCCTCGGGCCAGTGCTGCGGGTGCACGATCTGGCCGGTGAAACGCTCGCGACCCTCGAAGTGTGGCGTGTAGCCCTCGTCGTAGCGGTAGTAGCCGCCGGCGCAGAACAGCCAGTTGGCGCTGATCTGGGTCCGCGTCCCGGTGTCGGTCTGCTCGATGTCGACGACCCAGCGGGCGTCGGCGCTCGACCAGGACGCCCCGTGCACCTTGTGGTGGAACCGGATCTTGCGGTCGATGCCGTTCTCGGCGGCCGTCTCCCGCAGGTAGGCGAGGATCTTGTCGGCGGTCGCGATCGCGTCCTCATCGCGCCATGGCTTGAACTCGTAGCCGAAGGTGTGCAGGTCGGAGTCGGAGCGAATTCCGGGGTAGCGGAACAGGTCCCAGGTACCGCCGGTGGCCGCGCGTGCCTCCAGGATCGCGTAGCTGCGCCCGGGGTGCTCGCGCTGCAGGTAGTAGGCGGCGCCGATACCGGAGATGCCGGCCCCGATGATGAGCACATCGACATGCTCGATGGTGGTGTCTACGGCTGTGTAGGACATGGTCTCGACTCCTGACAAGAGTGAACTGTTGTGTTCCATCGTGACCGCTTGCACCGAACGGCCCAAGATAAGATCTGCCCAATCTGACCGCTTCTGTGGTGCAAAGTGCACCACCAATTTACTGTGGCTAAATGGTTTGGAAACTCCCGTCGGAGCCGGTCAGGGAACTGATTCGGCAGTGCGCGCAGATCAGCGTCAATCCCCGGGCCGAATGGCTCGACGAACTCGACGCCGAGGTGCTTGCCGCCAGTCCCGCGATCGCCGCCGATCCGGAACTGGCCGCGGCGGTGAGCCGGAGCAATCGGGCCAACCTGTACTTCTGGGGAGCGGCCAATGTGCGCGACCCCGGGGCGCCGGTGCCGCCGAACACCGGTCCCGAGCCGATCAACATCGCGCGCGAGGTGGCGCGCCGCGGCCTGACGGCTTTCACGCTGGATGCCTACCGGGTGGGCGAAGGCGTGGCGTGGCGGCGCCTGATGGAGATCGCCTTCGAACTGACCTCGGATCCGGCCGAACTGCACGAACTTCTGGACGTGTGTTCCCGGTCGATCAGCGCCTTCATCGAGGGCACGCTCGCGGGCATCGCCGAGCAGATCGACCAGGAGCTCGACGACCTCACCCGCGGGACCCACGCTGAGCGACGCGAGACCGTCGCCCTGATCCTCGAGGGGGCCCCGATCACCCGCAAGCGTGCCGAGGCCCGGCTGGGCTATGCGCTGACCGGGCCGCACACCGCGGCGGTCATCTGGAGTGACGACCCTGCCGGCGATATGGCCCGGCTCGATGCGGCCGCAGAGGCGCTCGGCCACGCCGCGGGAGTTCGGCCGCTGACCATCCTCGCCAGCGCCGCAACTCGTTGGGTGTGGGTGCCGGCCAGGTCGATTGACACTGCCGCGCTGAGCCATTCGATCGATTCCGACATCCGCGTCGCCATCGGCCCGTGCGCCGAGGGAATAGACGGGTTCCGCCGCAGCCACTTCGACGCCATCACGACGCAACAGATGATGGCGCGACTGCAATCGCCGCAGCGCGTCGCGCTTTTCGCCGACGTGGAACTGGTGGCGTTGATCACCTCCGATACCGACCGCACCACCAAGTTCATCCACCACGCGCTCGGCGACCTGGAGACGGCAGGAAGCGAACTACAGGAATACGTGCGTATTTTCGTCCACGAGCAGTGCAACGCATCGCGTGCGGCGGCGCGGCTCTACACCCATCGCAACACCCTGTTGCGCCGCTTGGCGCGCGCCGACGAACTGCTGCCGCGGCCCCTTGCCCAGAGCAGTGTCAACGTAGCCGTGGCACTGGATGTGCTGCGCTGGAGTGGCCGGTAGCGAGTTCGTCTCGGCGCGATCTTTATTGAATTTCGCGAATCCCCTGCGGCCGCAGACAAGAGCCGTTAGTGTTCATTTCAGGGTCGGGGGACCCAAACTCAGGGGTCGGGGGACCCTAAAATTCAAAACCATTACAGCGCTGGAACATGCGCGTTCGGGTTGCGCTCGCGAGAGGCCGGGATGCCGCGTGCGTCGTTGTGGTCCGCATGCGCAGACCATCGATCGCGCACGCGGGATCCAGGCCCTGGCGACTTCGCTTCGCGGCCGGGCATTGCGGGCGCGCATTCTCTCTATCGTCACGCCGTGGCCGCCGAACTGCGCCGCGTCCAGTACCCCGGTTCGGCCCTCTCAGTGGGATGATGACGAGGTGGCTGACGGCGAAACACCCTCAGAAGTCTCCGGCGCATCCGAACAATCGGCGCCCGCCGGACCACCTCCCGCGGCAGCGCCGGCGCCCGCACCCACGGCGAACAGGCCGGTAAAGACAACATGGAAAATGTTGTTCGCTGCCCTGCCGGGACACCTGGCCACCGGGCTGACTCACCTCGGCCGGTGGCTGACCCAGCTGGGCCGGTGGCTGGCCCGATTGGGCAGGCGCCTCGCGCGGCTCGGTGAGATCAAACCCACTCCGCCACAAAAGTTCGCCCTGCTCAGCGGACTTGCCGCGGCGAGTATCTTTGGAGCGCTGGCGTTTCCGGCCAATCCGATCGGACAGGCGTGTGTCATCGCTTTCGTTCCCGGACTCTGTATCGCCATCGGCGTCTACGGCGCGCGCTGGCACGTCGGGCAAGGACTCGATCAGCACCTGATCCGAGCCACTCAGACGGCGGTCCATACCACCCTGCAATTGCGGAAAACGGTCCACTACGTCGACGAACGTCTTTCCGCGGCGCAGACTCACCTCGAGAGCGGCGGCGACGAGGGTGCGCTGATCGAGATAGTGCGCGCCAGGACCGCGACCGAATTGTCCCTCGGTGTTTCGGAAGTCCGGCCACGGCAGTGGGATTCGGCACGCGCGGTCCAGGCCGCCGGGGAAACCCGCGGCTCTTCGGTGACCCGGGCCACGACTGACGGCGAGTTCATCAGCGGCAGCGTCGCCCGGGTGGAAGACCAGTACACCGTGATCCTCAATCGCGGCGCGGTGCACGGTATACGGCCGGATATGGTCTTCGCGGTACTGGCAGACGGGGGTGATCCGATTCTCGACCCCGAGACGGGTGAGGTGATCGGCGAACTGCCCGCCGAAAAGCTGCGCGTCAAAGTCGTTGACGTGCAACCGAAATTCTCGCGTGCGGTGACCTTCCGCACGTCGACTCCCGCACTGGTCGCCTACCCGGCGATGAGCATGTACTCGCTGAGCGCCGCAGGGGAGGTCGGGACCTTCGACTTCAGCGACGAGTCACTCAGCAGAATGCTCGAAAACGAGTTCGCTGAATCGACTTTCGTTCGGGAGAAGATCGCGACCGCCAAGTCCGGCGCGCAGCCGGTCCGGCCCGAAGCGGCGATCGACGTCGGCGATCGGGTCCGCCAAGTCCGCTGCTGAGCCCCCGGAATCTGTAGGCAGCCGGCCCGTCGCGGTTCTGCCGTTGAGGCGTCACGAGGGCCTATCGCCCCGGGCACTTAGACGGCACCACGATGGCACCCGAAGCCCCACTACCCGGCTGTTCCGTTCGCGCCCTGGGTGCCCGGGTTGCCGTTAGGGCCAGACGGAGGTGTGACTCCCCCGCTGCCACTCGCACCGCCAGTGCCGACCGTGCCGGCGCCACCGCCCGTGCCGCCGGCACCACCCGATCCAGCCGCCCCGCCGGTACCCGCAGCACCGCCCAGGAGCCCACCACGTCCGCCCACTCCACCGGGAATACCGCCGGCGCCACCGTTCCCACCGTCGCCGCCGTTGCCGGCATCACCACCTGCGCCGCCGGCACCACCGAAGGTGGTGACCCCTGGCACGCCGACTGCTTTGCCGCCGGTGCCGGCGTCACCACCCGCCCCTCCGGCAGCGCCCAACCCGCCGATCCCCCCGGCACCGGCACTCCCGCCGCTGCCACCGCTGCCGAACAGCCCTACGGCTGCACCGCCATTGCCACCCACACCGCCTGCCCCGCCGTTGCCGCCGTTGCCGCCGTCGCCGCCGTCGCCGCCGTCGCCACCGACTCCGCCGGTTGCCGTGATACCCGAGGAACTGCTGGTGCTGTTGACGGTCGCGTTTCCGGCGTTGCCGCCGAGGCCACCGCCGCCCCCGGCGGCGCCGTTGCCACCGGCACCGCCCGCACCACCTACGCCGCCGTTGCCGCCATTGCCGAACAGCGTGCCTCCGTTCCCTCCGGCGCCGCCCGCGCCGCCGGCACCGCCGTTTCCGCCGGAAACGCCGGTCACGCCGCCGGCCCCGGAGCCGCCGCTTCCTCCCCTGGTGGCACCGACGCCGGAGGCGGTGAGTGCGTTGCCCCCGGCGCCACCGTCGCCGCCGCTGCTGCCCGGGGCCACCCCCGCGGACCCGTTGCCTCCGTTACCGCCGATAGCGGTGCCGTTCACACTGGTTATCGTCGCGTCACCCCCGGCACCGCCGTCAGCGCCGGCTCCGCCCGCGATCGAGACACCGCCGTTGCCCCCGGCGCCGCCCGTGGTGACCAGGCTGGTTCCAGACGTGGATGTCGCGCTCGCGCCGTCGCCGCCCGCACCGCCGGTAGGAGTCAGGCCAACCCCGGCGCCGCCGGTGCCGCCATTGGAACCGGTCCGGCTGCCCGGGCCGCTGACATCCGGGGGGCTGATGCCGGCACCGGCCGCGGGGCCGGGGGTTGGGTTGCCTGCGGTTCCGGCGGCGCCGACGCCGCCGGTGCCACCGTTGCCTCCGGCGCCGATCAAGCCGGCATTTCCGCCGGTGCCTCCGGCCGCTCCCATGCCGCCATTGACGCCGGCCACCCCGACACCGCCGGTCCCGCCCGAACCGCCATTGCCGTACAACCATCCGCCGGATCCGCCCGCACCGCCGGCCGCGCCGGCACCGCCGGCCCCGCCCGCACCGCCGTTGCCCAACAGCCCGGCGGCGCCGCCGGCACCTCCCGGCTGGCCGAAGGCGCCGGGCGCGCCGTTCCCGCCGTTGCCGAACAACAGCCCGCCCGGCCCGCCGGCCTGCCCCGGCGCCGTCCCGTCGGCACCGTTACCGATCAGCGGACGTCCGAGCAGCAGCTGAGTCGGCGCGTTGACGATGCCGGCCACACCCTGCTCCAGCGCCTGCAGAGGTGACACGTTGGCTGCTTCGGCCGCCGCATACAGGTCCGCACCGGTACTCAGCGCCCGCACGAACTGCTCGTGAAAAGCGGCGGCCTGTCGACTGAGGGTCTGGTACCCCAGGGCGTGTGCGCCAAAGACCGCCGCAATGGCGGCGGACACCTCATCCGAGGCCGCGGCCACCACTCCCGTGGTCGACGCTGCCGCGGCCGCACTCGCCGCGTTGACAGCCGAACCGACATTTGCCAGGTCGGTCGCCACCGCCGCCACCGAATCCGATACGACCGTCACAAACGACATGCCCGATCTCCTCACCCGAACAGGACACCCGGCGTGCAACGGCAACCGCCGAGAACACAGACAGCCAGCATCGTATGCCTAATGTGCATGCCTTCGGAACGAGAAATATTTGAGGTTCCGGTGTTTCGCTCTGCGGGGGTCCCGATCAGCCGGCGTCTGAAAGGGGCTCCCCCGCCCGCCGCAGCATCGCCTCCGCATGCCGCAGCACCGGTGAGTCCACCATCTGCCCCTCGAACGCGAACACCCCGCGCTCCGTCTTGGCCGCCAGCAGTACCCGGCGTGCCCAGTCCAGGGTTTCGTCGCTGGGCCGGTACGCCCTGCGCACCACGTCCACCTGACTGGGGTGGATGCACACGGTTACGTCGAATCCGACCGCCACGGCATCGACCGCCTCCGTCTGCAGGCCTTCCGCATCCCGGATGTCCAGATGCACGGCATCGAGCGCCAAGCGGTCAAACGCACTGGCCGCCAACAGGATTGTGGAGCGGACATGGCGCGCCACATCGCGATAGGTGCCGTCCGCGCGCCGGCTGGAGCTGCCGCCCAGGGTGGCGATCAGATCTTCCGCACCCCACATCATCCCGACGGTGCGCTCGGCCGCCGCGATCTCGGCAGCGAACAAGGCACCCCGCGCGGTCTCAACCAGAGCGATCACGTCGCGCGGCGCAAGCGCCGCTACCTGAGCCGCCGACTCGGTCTTGGGCAGCATCACCGTCGTGTACGCGGTGTGCGCCAAGGCTTCCAGATCGCGGGCCTGGTCATCGGTGCCGGCGGCGTTGATCCGCACGACCGTGCGCTCCGGGTCCAGCGGGGTGTCCCGCAATGCCTGGCGTGCGGCCGCTTTCTCCGCCGCCGAGACACCGTCTTCCAGGTCGAGGATCACCACGTCGGCGGCCGCGGCCGCCTTCGCGAAACGTTCGGGACGATCGGCCGGGCAGAACAACCATCCCGGCCCGGCGGCACGCAGACTCATCAGGCCTCCCCGGCGGGGCGCTTCTGCACAAGCGTCGTGCGCACCGCTTTTGCCACGACATCGCCGTGCTGGTTGCGCCCGGTGTGCTCTAGCGTCACGATGCCTTCGCCCGGGCGGCTTTTCGACTCCCGCTTGTTGGTGCACACGGTCTCGGCGTACAGCGTGTCGCCGTGAAACATCGGCTTGGGGAACGACACTTCCGAGAAGCCGAGATTCGCGACGATGGTGCCCAGCGTCAGCTGCGCGACGGACAGCCCGACCAGCGTGGAGAGCGTGAACATCGAATTGACCAGCCGCTCACCGCGAAAGCCCGGTTGGTCGGCGGCCCACGCCGCATCGAGGTGCAGCGATTGGGTGTTCATGGTGAGCGTGGTGAAGAGCACGTTGTCGGCCTCGGTCACGGTGCGCCCGGGCCGGTGCAGATAGATCGTCCCCACCTCGAACTCTTCGAACCACAGGCCGCGCTGGACGACTCGCCTTCCCGCTTCCCCCGCCGACTCGCCGACTGTGGAATCTGCGACGCGACTCGCCGGTGCAGCGTCGCCGGATTCACGCTCGGCGGGTGTCTCCACCGTCACGACAGCCCCAGCGAGCGGGCGATCAGCATCAACTGCACCTCCGTGGTGCCCTCGCCGATCTCCAGAATCTTGCTGTCCCGGTAGTGACGGGCGACCGGGTACTCATTCATGAATCCGTAGCCGCCGTGAATCTGGGTGGCGTCGCGGGCGTTGTCCATCGCCGCCTCCGAGGAGATCATCTTGGCGATGGCCGCCTCCTTCTTGAAAGGCTTGCCGGCCAGCATCTTTGCCGCCGCGTCGTAGTACGCGGTGCGCGCGACGTGTGCGCGCGCTTCCATGCGCGCGATCTTGAAGCTGATCGCCTGGTAGGAGCTGATCGGCTGGCCGAAGGACTGCCGCTCGTTGGCGTATTTGACGCTCTCGTCCACGCAGCCTTGTGCCACCCCGGTGGCCAGTGCGGCGATCGCGATGCGGCCCTCGTCGAGGATCGACAGGAAGTTGGCGTAGCCCTTGCCGCGGGTGCCCAGCAGATTCTCCTCGGGCACCCGCGCGTCGTCGAAGGTCAGCGGATGGGTGTCCGAGGCGTTCCAGCCAACCTTGTTGTAGGTCGGCTCGACGATGAATCCCGGTGTGCCGTTGGGCACGATGATGGTCGAGATCTCCTTCTTGCCGTCCGCGATGGTTCCGGTGACGGCGGTGACGGTGACCAGTGAGGTGATATCGGTGCCGGAGTTGGTGATGAACTGCTTGCTGCCGTTGACGATCCATTCGCCACCCTCGAGGCGCGCTGTGGTGCGCGTGCTGCCGGCGTCGGAGCCGGCGCCCGGTTCGGTAAGCCCGAACCCGGCCAGCGCCCGTCCGGCAAGCAGATCGGGCAGCCACTGCTGCTTCTGTTCCTCGGTACCGAAGCGGAAGATCGGCATGGCACCCAGACCGACGCCCGCCTCCAGGGTGATGGCCACCGACTGGTCGACCTTGCCGAGTTCCTCGAGCGCCAGCGACAGCGCGAAGTAGTCGCCGCCCATGCCGCCGTACTCTTCCGGGAAGGGCAGGCCGAACAGGCCCATCTCCCCCATCTTGGCGACGACCTCGTACGGGAAGCTGTGCTCCTCATCGTGTTTGGCCGAGACCGGCGCCACGACGGTGCGCGCGAAGTCGGCCACCGTGTCGCGGAGGTCCTCGTATTCCTTGGGGATGGTCCCTGCGGGAATCGTTGTCGTCATGATTCGCTATTCCTTGCCTTCTGTTGCTGTGCCCGGGACCAGCCGGGCCAAGACCTGATCGACGGTCACCTGGTCGCCGACCGACACCAGTACCTCCACCTGCCCGGAGACCGGTGCCGCCAGCGAGTGCTCCATCTTCATCGCCTCGACGACCACCACCACGTCGCCCTCCGAAACCTCGGTGCCCGAATCCGCCTGTACCGCAATGACACTGCCGGGCATGGGGCTGACGACCTCTGCGGGGCGCTCGCCTGCCGCACGGTGGATCCGGTGTTCCTCAGCCTCCCGGATATGCCAGGTGCCACGCTCGTCGGCGATCCACAGGTGCCGGCCGGCTTCGGCCCAACGGTAGTCCCGGCGCACGCCGTTCAGCGCAACGCTCATGCGCCCCGGCGCGATCTGTGCACTGGCAGTGACGGTTTCACCCTCGCCGACCTGCACCTCGGCCGCATCCGGCAGGCCCCACACAGAGACGGTCTCGGTGCGCTGCGGAGTGCGCATCGCGGTGCGCACCGGCGCGGCGGCGGCTCCGATCCGCCATCCGGTCGGGGCGGCCCACAGGTTGCCGCGTGCGCGCCGCTGCAGAGCCCACTGGACATACAGACCACCCGCGGCAAACACATCGTCAGGCGCCGCCAGCGGTTCGAAGTCACCCAGTCGCTCGTCGAGCAGGGCGGTGTCGAGGTCGCCGGCCTGCACCCGTTCGTCGGCCAGCAGGAAGCGCAGGAACTCGACGTTGGTCTGCACACCGAGCACCGCGGTTCGCGACAGTGCCTGATCGAGCCGTGCCAGCGCCTGCGTCCGGTCACTGCCGTGCGCGATCACCTTGCTCAGCATCGGGTCGTAGTCGCTGCCGACCACGGTGTCGGCCAACAGCGAAGAGTCCACGCGCACACCGGGTCCGGACGGCTCGACGACCTGTAGTACCCGGCCCCCGGTGGGCAGGAACCCGCGCGCCGGATCCTCGGCGTACACCCGGGCTTCGATCGCATGCCCGCGCAGTTCGATGTCGTCCTGGGCGAACGCGAGCTTCTCGCCGGCGGCCACTCGTAGCTGCCACTCGACGAGATCGAGCCCGGTGACCGCCTCGGTGACCGGGTGTTCCACCTGCAACCGAGTGTTCATCTCCATGAAGAAGAACTCGTCGGGGCGTGCGGCGGACACGATGAACTCGACGGTGCCGGCGCCGACGTAGTCGACGCTGCGGGCGGTGTTGCACGCGGCGGCGCCGATCCGCTCGCGCGTCGCCGCATCCAGCAACGGCGAGGGCGCCTCCTCGATCACCTTCTGGTGGCGCCGTTGCAGGCTGCATTCACGCTCGCCGAGATGCACCACGTTACCGTGCGTGTCGGCGAGCACCTGCACCTCGATGTGCCTGGGCCGCAACACAAAACGTTCGAGGAACAGCGTGTCGTCACCGAAAGCCGAGGCGGCCTCGCGCCGCGCGCTCACCAGTGCATCTCGCAACCGGGCGGGTTCCTCGACCATCCGCATGCCTTTGCCGCCGCCTCCGGCCGAGGGCTTCACCAGCACCGGGTAACCCACGTCGCCAGCCGCCGCGATGAGCTCGTCGTCGGTCAGTCCCGGTCGCGCGATCCCGGGCACCACCGGCACCTCGAACGCAGCTACGGCGTTCTTGGCGGCGATCTTGTCGCCCATCACTTCGATCGCGTGCGCGGGGGGCCCCAGGAACACCACCCCGGCACGGTCACACGCCGCCGCGAATTCCGCGTTCTCCGAGAGGAATCCGTAGCCGGGATGAATCGCCTGCGCCCCAGTGCGCGTCGCGGCGTCAATCACCTTCGCGATGTCGAGGTAGCTTTCGCGGGCCGCCGCAGGTCCCAGCCGCACCGCGGTGTCGGCCTCCTGCACGTGCCGCGCATCGGCGTCGGGGTCGCTGTAGACGGCGACCGAGCGGATACCCAGCCGGCGCAGCGTGCGGATCACCCGGACCGCGATCTCGCCGCGGTTGGCCACTAGAACAGTGTCAAACATGTCACATCCGGAAGACGCCGTAGGAGACCGATTCCAGCGGGGCATGGGCGCACACCGAAAGCGCCAGCCCGACAACCGTTCTGGTATCGGCAGGGTCGATGATGCCGTCGTCCCACAGACGGGCGGTCGAATAGTAGGGATTGCCCTGGTCCTCATACTGCTCGCGGATCGGCGCTTTGAACGCCTCCTCCTCCTCGGTCGACCAGGGCTTGCCGGAGGCGGACAGCTGTTCACCGCGCACGGTGGCCAGCACCGAGGCGGCCTGTTCGCCGCCCATCACCGAGATGCGCGCGTTCGGCCACATCCACAGGAATCGCGGCGAGTACGCCCGTCCGCACATCGAATAGTTGCCCGCGCCATAGGATCCGCCGATCACCACGGTCAGCTTCGGGACTCGCGCACACGCCACCGCCGTCACCATCTTCGCGCCGTGCTTGGCGATGCCGCCAGCCTCGTAGTCGCGGCCCACCATGAACCCGGCGATGTTCTGCAGGAACAGCAGCGGGATCCGGCGCTTGTCGCACAGCTCGATGAAATGCGCTCCCTTGACCGCGGATTCGCTGAACAGCACGCCATTGTTGGCGATGATGCCCACCGGGTGGCCGTGGATGTGCGCGAAGGCGGTCACCAGTGTCTTGCCGTAATTGGCCTTGAACTCGCTGAACTCGCCGCCGTCGACCAGGCGCACGATCACCTCGTGAACGTCGTAGGGCACCCGCGGATCCGGGGGCACCACGCTGTAGAGGTCGGTCTGGTCGAATGTAGCGTCCACCGTCGGCGCGATCTCCCACTGCGCCGGCTCCCGTGGTCCGAAGGTTGCCGCGATCGAACGGACGATCCGCAGCGCGTCCTCGTCATCCTCGGCAAGATGGTCGGTGACGCCGGACACCCGCGAGTGCAGATCCCCGCCGCCGAGTTCTTCAGCCGTGACGATCTCGCCGGTGGCCGCCTTCACCAGGGGTGGGCCACCGAGGAAGATCGTGCCCTGCTCGCGGACGATGACGGCCTCGTCGCTCATCGCCGGCACATACGCGCCACCCGCCGTGCACGACCCGAGAACCGCAGCGACTTGCGGAATTCCCTTGCCGCTCATGGTCGCCTGGTTGTAGAAGATCCGGCCGAAGTGCTCGCGGTCGGGAAAGACCTCGTCCTGGCGGGGCAGGAAGGCGCCGCCGGAGTCGACGAGGTAGATGCACGGCAGCAGGTTCTGCAGGGCGACCTCCTGCGCGCGCAGGTGCTTCTTGACCGTCATCGGGTAGTAGGTGCCGCCCTTGACGGTGGCGTCGTTGGCGACGATGACGCACTCGCGCCCCGACACCCGCCCGATCCCGGTGATGATTCCCGCGCCCGGAGACTCGTCGCCATACATGCCGTTGGCGGCCAGCGCGCCGAGTTCGAGGAACGGGCTACCCGGGTCGAGCAGGCGGTCCACCCGTTCGCGCGGCAACAGTTTGCCGCGGCTGACATGGCGCTCGCGGGCGCGCTCGTTACCGCCGAGGGCGGCCGCGGCCAGCTTCTCGTTGAGGTCGGCGACCAATCGGCGATGTTCGTCGGCGAAAGTCGGTGCGATCGTCGTCACCGCGCCACCAGGTCCGAAAGAATAAGCGGCGGCTGGGTTTTAGCAGTTACTTCGTCAACCGAGACGTCCGGGGCGGTCTCGATGAGATGCAGGCCGTCGTCGCGGACGTCGATGACGGCCAACTCGGTGACGATCCGGTTGACACAGCCCACGCCGGTCAACGGCAGGGTGCAGCGCTCCAGGATCTTCGGGCTACCGTCCTTGGCGGCGTGCTCCATCATCACGATCACCTTGCGGGCGCCGTGCACCAGGTCCATCGCGCCGCCCATCCCCTTGACCATCTTGCCCGGGATCATCCAGTTGGCGAGGTCGCCGGTGACCGAAACCTGCATGGCGCCAAGGACAGCCACGTCGAGGTGGCCGCCGCGGATGATCCCGAACGAGGTGGAGGACCCGAAGAACGACGCGCCGGGCAGGACGGTCACCGTCTCCTTGCCGGCGTTGATCAAATCGGCGTCGACGTCCTCCCGTTTCGGGTAGGGCCCGACGCCGAGGATCCCGTTCTCCGAGTGCAGGACGACATGCACTCCGTCTGGGATGTGGTTGGGGATCAGCGTGGGCATACCGATGCCCAGGTTGACGTACTGACCCTCGGTGAACTCGGAGGCGATGCGAGCCGCCATGTCGTCCCTCGTCCAGGTCACAGCTTGCCCCTTTCCCCCGCGAGTGTGCGGCCAGCTTCACATTCGTCGCCGAGCGTGCGGCCAGCCTCACGCTCGGCCAAACCGGCAGCCCTCACCGCACCGTCTCCTTCTCGATTCGCTTCTCCGGATCAGGCACGTGCACCACACGCTGCACGAAAACACCCGGCGTGTGCACGGTGGCCGGATCGATCTCACCGGGCTCGACGAGGTGTTCGACCTCGGCGATGGTGATCCGGCCGGCGGGTGCGCATTCGGGGTTGAAGTTGCCGGCGGCGTAGCGGTACACCAGGTTGCCGTGCCGGTCGCCCTTCCAGGCGTGCACCAGAGCGAAATCGGTGCGGATTCCCCGCTCGAGAACGTAGGTGACGCCGTCGAACTCGCGGGTCTCCTTGGGCGGCGACACGATCGCCACCTCCCCCGAGGCGTCGTAGCGCCACGGCAGCCCGCCGTCGGCGATCTGGGTGCCCACCCCTGCCGGGGTGTAGAAGGCGGGAATGCCCATCCCGCCGGCCCGCAGCCGCTCGGCCAGGGTGCCCTGCGGGGTCAGCTCCACTTCCAGTTCACCGGACAGGAATTGGCGTGCGAATTCCTTGTTCTCGCCCACGTAGGACGAGACGGTGCGGCGGATTCTCTTGTGCTGCAAGAGCACTCCCAGTCCGATCCCGTCGACTCCGCAGTTGTTGGACACCGTCTCCAGATCGGTGACTCCGAGGTCGGCCAGCGCCGATATCAAGGCTTCCGGGATGCCACACAGCCCGAATCCCCCGACGGCCAGGGAGGAGCCGTCGGTTATGTCCGCGACCGCCTCCGCAGCGGTCGCCACCACCTTGTCCATGTGTCGCAGAGCCTCCGATTTCAGTTAATAATCATTAACTCAGGCAGTGAGAATACCATTCCTGACCGGGCGCGTCCAGGGTGGGTGGGCCGCTCAGCAGCGGCTATGGACCGCCGGCGAGCCACTCGATCGCCGCCTGACGCATCTCGACTTTGCGAACCTTGCCGGTCACCGTCATCGGGAACTCCGCGACGAGTCGCAGGTACCGCGGGATCTTGAACCGGGCGATGCGGCCGGCACAAAACTCCCGCAGCGCATCCATGGTCAACTCCGCCGCCTCGTCGCGGAGCCTGACGACCGCCATGATCTCCTCGCCGTAGCGTTCGTCCGGCACCCCGATGACGTGGACGTCGGCGATGTCGGGATGGGTATGCAGGAATTCCTCGATCTCGCGCGGCGAGATGTTCTCGCCGCCGCGCATGATGATGTCCTTGATGCGACCGGTGATCTGCACGTAGCCGCAGTCGTCCATCGCGGCCAGGTCTCCGGTGTGCATCCAGCCGTCGGCGTCGATCACCTCCGCCGTCTTCGCCTCGTCGTTCCAGTACCCCGACATCACCGAATAGCCGCGGGTACAGAACTCACCGGACACGCCACGGGGCAGCGTCCGGCCGGTATCGGGTTCCACCACTTTGACTTCCAGATGCGGACCGACGCGCCCGACGGTGCCGACGCGTCGCTCCAGCGTGTCGTCGGTGCGGGTCTGAGTCGATACGGGACTCGTCTCGGTCATCCCGTAGCAGATCGAGACACCGGGCATGTGCATGCGCTCGATCACCTGACGCATCACTTCAACGGGGCAGGGGGCGCCCGCCATGATCCCGGTGCGAAGGCTGTCCAGCCGGTAGTCGGCGAAGTCGGGCAGGCCGAGTTCGGCGATGAACATCGTCGGCACCCCGTACAGGCTCGTGCAGCGTTCGGCCTGCACCGCGCGCAGGGTCGCCGCGGGATCGAAGCCCGGCGCCGGGATCACCATGCAGGCACCGTGGCTGGTCGCCGCGAGGTTGCCCATGACCATGCCGAAGCAGTGGTAGAACGGCACCGGGATGCAGATCCGGTCATGTTCGGTGTACTCGAGCAACTCCCCCACCAGGAAGCCGTTGTTGAGGATGTTGCGATGACTGAGCGTGACACCTTTCGGGTAACCCGTTGTGCCGGAGGTGTATTGGATGTTGATCGGATCGGCGGGCCGCGGTGTCGCGGCCGCTGGTGCGGTCAGATCGGCAGGCGTGGTGGCCAACTCGTCCCAGCGACCGGTGCCCATGATGACCACGTCGCGCAGCGCACCACAGTCCGGCCTGACCTCGTTCAGCATCGACAGGTAGTCGGCATCCTTGAACCCGGCGGCGGCGATCACCATCGCAACGCCGGATTGCTGCAGCGCGTAAAGCAATTCGCGCGCACGGTAGGCGGGGTTGATGGTCACCAGGATCGCCCCGATCTCGGCGGTGGCGTATTGGACAAGTACCCATTCCCACCGGTTGGGCGCCCAGACACCGACCCGGTCGCCCGGGCCGATGCCGGCCCGCAACAGCCCGGTCGCCAACCGGCGCACGTCGGCGACGAACTCGGTGTAGCTCCACCGCCGGCCCGCCGCGACATCGACGAGTGCCTCGCGGGTTCCGAACACCGCTGCGGTGTCAGCAAGATTCGCGCCGATGGTCGTCTCCAGCAACGCGGGAGTATCCGGACCGCGTTCGTAGGAAAGCGGTTCGGGTTCTGCGGCTTCGGTGGTTGCCACGGTTCCTCCGGCCGGTGATCGGGTGCTACGTTAGTGACGATTAACCGACATGTCCAGGAGGCCGTCATGCCAGCGTCCGCCCCG
The DNA here is from genome assembly GCF_030755135.1 of Mycobacterium sp. TY815. Lineage (NCBI taxonomy): Bacteria > Bacillati > Actinomycetota > Actinomycetes > Mycobacteriales > Mycobacteriaceae > Mycobacterium > Mycobacterium sp. TY815. The sequence continues at coordinate 192,515 of NZ_JAUFRX010000002.1, forward strand.
GACAGCGAACCCGGGCAGCCGGAGCCGCCAAATCGACGCAGCCAGTTGAAGTCCGACCGGCGCCAACAACTTTTGTCGGCCGCCGAGCGGTTGTTCGCCGAGCGCGGATTCCTCGCGGTGCGGCTGGAAGACATCGGCGCTGCCGCCGGCGTCAGCGGTCCCGCCATCTACCGGCACTTCCCCAACAAGGAGTCGCTGTTGGTCGAGTTGCTGGTGGGCATCAGCGCCGGCCTGCTCGCCGGTGCGCGCGCCGTACAGGACCGCGGTGTCGACGCGGCAGCGACCCTGGACGGGTTGATCGATTTCCACCTCGATTTCGCCCTCGGCGAACCCGATCTCATCAGGATTCAGGACCGTGACCTCGCGCACCTGCCCGCGGCCGCCGAACGGCAGGTGCGCCGCGCGCAGCGGCAGTACGTCGAGATCTGGGTGGGCGTGCTGCGCGAGCTGAATCCCGATCTCGCCGAAGCCGACGCGCGGCTGATGGCGCACGCCGCGTTCGGGTTGCTGAACTCCACGCCGCACAGCATGAAGTCGGCCGACACCAAATCGGCGCGGGCGGCGCGCTCGCGCGCGGTCATGCGGGCAATGACCCTCGCGGCGCTGACCGCCGGTGGTCGATAGCCGTTGGGGTGCCGGTCGCGAAACCCCTCCGCCGCAATGCCCGGTACCCTTCGAAGTGGATATGAACGATCCACGTCGCACCCAGCAATTCGGTCCCCCTCAACCGGGGTCTGGTTCGTCATGGGCGCAGCACCCTGGGAATTCGGAGCCGATCGACTACCCCGCCTACGCCGACGAGATGCCGTACGCCAGCTACGGCGGGGGTGGTTCGGCGTGGTCGCCGGGCGGATACGCGCCCAATCCCACCCAACAGTTGCCGCCCCAGTACTGGCAGCCGCAGGGACCGCCGAAAAACGAGGAGCCGCCCGAAGGGCCGCCCCGTTCACCCCGGTGGTTGTGGTTCGTGGCCGGCGCGGCGGTGTTGCTCGTCATCGGGTTGGTCGTGGCGCTCGTCATCGCCAACGGGTCGCTGAAACAGCAGACCGCGATCGAGCCGCTGCCGCCGGTGACCAGCACCACCGTGGCTCCTCCGACAACCCTGACAACGCCGCCCACCACCACCCGCAGGGCGCCGCGCACCACGACGACCGCCCCGCCGGGTACGACCACGCCTCCCGGCGTTCCCAACACCCCAGGGGCCATGCAGACGGTCGTCTACAGCGTCTCCGGTGAGGGCCGCGCCATCAGCGTCATGTACATGGATGCCGGTGACATGATCCAGACCGAGTTCAACGTGGCCCTGCCCTGGACCAAGCAGGTCAGCCTGTCCACCTCGGCGAAAGCCCCGGCGAGCGTCACGGTGGTCAATATCGGCCACGAGATCACCTGCTCGGTCACGGTGGCCGGGGTTCAGGTGCGGCAGCGCACCGGCCAGGGTCTGACCATCTGCGACGCTCCGCGCTAGCGGCTTTCCGTCACCGCGTACCGCGGAACCCGCACTTTGAGCATCGCCAACAGTCCCACGAACAGCACCAGGCAGATGCCGCCCAGACCGGCCCGGGCGACGCCGAAGATGTCGACGAAGACGGAGAACAGCCACGGCGCCAGGAACGCCACGGCGCGGCCCGTCATCGTGTAGAGCCCGAACGCCACGCCCTCCTTGCCGTGCTGCGCCATGCGCAACAGCAGCGCCCGCGCCGACGACTGCGACGGTCCGATGAACAGACACAGCAGCAGCCCGCACACCCAGAAAGCCAACGCCCCGGAAAGAGCCAGCAGGCTCAGCCCCGCGGCGAGGATTGCCGTCAGCGACACGACGATGACGGGCTTGGATCCCACCCGGTGGTCGACCAACCCGCCCAGCACCGCACCGATCGCGGCGACCACGCTTCCGGCGACCCCGAAGATGAGCACATCGGCCTTCGACAGCGTGTAGACGTTGACCCCGAGGACCGCGCCGAACGCGAATATCGCCGCCAGGCCGTCCCGGAAGATCGCGCTGGCCAGCAGGAAATAGACGAGATTGCGGTCGCGCCGCCACTCGGAGGAGATGTCGATCCACAATCTGCGGTAGCCGCCCAGCAGGCTGGTCTTGGGAACGGCCTCCGCCGTCTGGCCGTCGGGCACGCGATGGGCGACGAACAGCAGCGGCAGCCCCAGTATCGCCAGCCACGCCGCGGCCAGCAGCATCGCCTCCCGCACATTGAGCCCGTCGTTGGTCGACACGTGCAGCAGGCCGCGCTCGTCGCCGTCGCCGGTCATGAAGCCCAGGTAGACCAGGATCAGTAGCAGCACACTGCCGACGTATCCCGCTGCCCAGCCGAATCCGGAGATGCGCCCGGCCGTCGCCGGCGTCGAAAACTCCCGCAGCATCGCGTTGTACGGAACGCTGGCCAGGTCGCCGCACGCGGCGGTCGCGGCCAGCAGCGCCAGGCCCGCGAAGAAATAACCGGGCCGATCGTGAATCTGTGACATTGCGCACGTCGTCGCGACCGCGCACGCGGTCAGCACTCCCAGAGCGACATGCCGCCGATGCTGAGAGACCACCCACACGCCGACGACGGGTGCCAGCAACGCGACCACGATTCCGGCGACGGCGGCGAAACGCCCCAACCAGCTCTCCGGAGTGGCACCACCGGGCGTGCCCTCCCCCACGCTGCTGGTCAGGTAAACCGAGAAGACGAAGGTCGCGGTGATCGCGTTCAGGCCGGTCGAACCGCAGTCCCACAACGCCCAGGCCACAATCCGGGTTCGTGAGGAGCGTTGCCGGGCCGGCTGCGCATTCGCGGCCACGGCGCCCTGACGGTCGGTGGCGCCCGGCTGCGGCTCAGTCATGCACGAAACTCTATTAGTTGTGGCGGGGAGCCGGTCTGCCCGATGCCGTGTCTACGATCGTCTGCATGCCGATACCCGCTCCCAGCCCAGACGCGCGCGCGGTTGTCACCGGAGCTTCGCAGAACATCGGCGAAGCGCTGGCCACCGAGCTGGCCGCGCGGGGCCACAGCCTGATCATCACCGCGCGCCGCGAGGACCTGCTCAACCAGCTCGCCGCCCGGCTCACGGACAAGTACCGCGTCACGGTCGAGGTGCGCCCGGCCGACCTCGCCGACCCGTCCGAGCGCACCAAGCTCTGCGACGAACTGGCGACCCGGCCCATTTCGATCCTGTGCGCCAACGCCGGCACCGCGACCTTCGGCGCGGTCGCCGACCTGGACCCGGCCGGCGAAAAGGCTCAGGTGCAGCTGAATGCCGTTGCGGTGCACGACCTTACGCTTGCGGTGTTGCCGGGCATGATCGCGCGCGGCGCCGGCGGCATCCTGATCTCCGGCTCGGCGGCCGGCAATTCGCCGATTCCCTACAACGCGACCTACGCGGCCACCAAGGCCTTCGCGAACACCTTCAGCGAATCGCTGCGCGGTGAAGTCCGCAAGCACGGCGTGCACGTCACGCTGCTGGCGCCCGGCCCGGTGCGCACGGACCTGCCCGAGGGCGACGAACGGTCCCTGGTGGAAAAGCTGGTGCCCGACTTCCTGTGGATCTCCACCGAACACACCGCGCAGGTCTCGTTGGATGCGTTGGAGCGCAACAAGATGCGCATCGTCCCAGGCCTGACGTCCAAGGCGATGTCGGTGGCCAGCGGGTATGCGCCGCGGGCCATCGTGGCGCCGATCGTGGGTGCCTTCTACAAGAAGCTCGGCGGCGGGTAGCCGCCGCTACCGACGGCGGCGCCCGCTGCCCAGAATGCTGCGCACCGCCTCGCGTATGGCCGTGTTGATGCCACTTTTCACGGTGGGGTTCTTCAGCACTTCCTCCCACATGGCGGGGCCCTTCGGCTCGAACGGCGGCGGCATGGGCGGTAGCTCGTAGTCCCCCTGCCGGGCCGGCGGCGCCGGAGACGACGGACTCTGCGAACTCAAGGCCGGCTCGGGCTGTTCGACGGTCTGCCCGTACTTGGCCTGCAACGGACTCGCCTTGGCCGCCTTGATGACCTCGTCGGTGCCGATGGCCCCCATCAGCGACCGCGGCACCCGCATCCGTGTCCAGGCCACCGGCGTGGGTGCGCCCTTCTCGGACAGGACGGTGACGACGGCCTCGCCGATGCCGAGTGACGTCAACGCCGATTCCAGGTCGTAGACATCGGTTTTCGGGTAGGTGCGAACCGTTTTGCTGAGCGCCTTCTGATCGTCGGGGGTGAACGCCCGCAGTGCGTGCTGGACGCGGGCACCCAGCTGGGACAGCACGTCGTTGGGCAGGTCGGTGGGCAACTGGGTGCAGAAGAACACCCCGACACCCTTGGACCGGATGAGTTTGACGGTCTGCTCGACCTGCTCGAGGAACGCCTTGGAGGCGTCGGCGAACAGCAGGTGCGCCTCGTCGAAGAAGAACACCAGCTTGGGTTTGTCGATGTCGCCGACTTCCGGCAATTGCGCGAAAAGGTCTGCCAGCAGCCACATCAGGAACGTCGAGAAGATCACCGGGCGCAACGACTGGCCGCTGAACTCGAGCAGGCTGATGGTGCCGCGGTCCTGGGGGTCGGTGCGGAGCAGATCGTTCGGGTCGAGCTTGGGCTCACCGAAGAAGGTGTCACCGCCCTCGCCGGCGAGGTTCACCAGCGCCCGCAGGATGACGCCCGCCGTGGTGGCCGACACCCCGCCGAGGGATTTCAGGTCGGCCTTGCCCTCGTCGCCGGCCAGGTGACTGATGACGGTCCGCAGATTGCCCAGGGTCACCAGCGGGTGGTTGTTCTCCTTGGCCCAGTGGAAGATCAACCCAAGCGTCGACTCTTGAGTCGCGTTGAGGCCCAACACCTTCGACAGCAGTACCGGGCCGAAGCTGTCCACCGTCGCGCGCACCGGCACCCCGATGCCGCCGGTGCCCAGCGACAGGAACTCGACCGGGAAACCCGACGGCTCCCAGTTGTCCCCGGTGTCCCTGGCGCGCGCGGCGGTCTTGTCGTTGGCCTCACCGGGACGGGACAACCCGGACAGGTCGCCCTTCACGTCGGCCATGAACACCGGCACTCCCGCGGCACTGAGCTGTTCGGCGATCAGCTGCAGCGTCTTGGTCTTGCCGGTTCCAGTGGCCCCCGCCACCAGGCCGTGCCGGTTGATGGTGGCCAGCGGGATGCGGATCTGCGCGGTCGGGTCGGATTGGCCGTCGACGACGACGGTGCCCAGTTCCAGCGCCTGGCCTTGCACGGCATAGCCTGCCGCGATCCGCTGCGCAGGTCCCCCGGCGTCCGATTCAGTGCTCACCGCGGCCCTCTTCCAGAGTAGTTGCCCTTGGGCAAAGCAACACACTACTTCCCCGTGGCGGGCAGGGGCAGGGCTTACCTGAGCTGCGCGTGGGCTTAGTGTGAGCGCTGTGCGTGACGAACTGGTGTGGATCGACTGCGAGATGACCGGGCTCGATATCGGGTCGGACAAGTTGATCGAGATCGCCGCCCTGGTCACCGACGCCGACCTGAACGTGCTGGGCGAGGGCATCGACGTGGTGATCCACGCCGATGACGAAGCGCTGTCCTCCATGATCGACGTGGTCAGAGACATGCACGCGCGATCCGGGCTGACCAACGAGGTCAGGGCATCCACCGTTGACCTGGCCACCGCCGAGGCCATGGTCCTCGATTACATCCACGAACACGTCAAACAACCCAAGACGGCGCCGCTGGCCGGTAATTCGATCGCCACCGACCGGTCCTTCATCGCCCGTGACATGCCGGCCCTGGACGCGTTTCTGCACTACCGGATGATCGACGTCAGCTCGATCAAGGAACTCTGCCGGCGCTGGTACCCCCGCATCTACTTCGGGCAGCCGCCCAAGGGGCTGGCGCACCGCGCCCTGGCCGACATCCACGAGTCCATCCGCGAGTTGCAGTACTACCGCCGAACCGCGTTCGTACCCCAGCCCGGCCCTGCGACCAGCGAAATTGCGGCGGTGGTGGCCGATCTTCAGGGCGAAACGGACACTCCAGAGGAAATCGATTCGGCCGAGGAGCGCTCGAGCGGTTAGTATCGACGTCGCCGCGCGTTAGGTTCTATGAGGGCCTGTCGGCGGCCATGGTGGGTGTAGTTCAGTTGGTAGAGCGTCAGGTTGTGATCCTGAATGTCGCGGGTTCGAGTCCCGTCACTCACCCCACACACAAATCCCCGGCCACGCGCCGGGGATTCGTGCTTTTGCGGCGGGTTTTCGGGCGTTGACTCTGCGCCCAGGGCGCCTTTTCGGCCGATTTTCCGCCCTCAGGGCAGAGTGAACGCCGACAGGACGCCGAGCATCAGGCGAAACCGGCCAACGAGATCCGCAGCGCCTCCTCCATCTGCAAGTGGAAAGGTTCGCTCGGGACGACGTCCGCCGTCAGCCGGCGGTCGATGACGAATTTGACCGTGGCCAGACTCATGTAGACCAGCAGCGAAGGGCGCATATCCGCCGCCGGGTCGACGCCCATCCGCGACGCGACGAGTTCGACGAACTTGCGCTGATCGGATTCGCGCACCAGCGTCGACTTGCTCAACAGGTGCGGCGCGGTGGCGATCGCGCGTTGCCAGGTGACCAGGTGGTCGGATTCGCTGGCATCCCTGGCGTGGGTCACGAACAGCTGGATCAGCACCTCGACGGCCGATTCGTCCGCCGGCCTGGTGCTGAAGGAGTCGAGCATCTCGCTGATCGCCTCGCGGACGGGGTCGACCAGCAGACCCTCCTTCGTGGGGGCGTGCCGGAAGTAGGTGCTGATCGAAATCCCGGCGGCCGCCGCGATGTCCTCGGTGGTCACGGCATCGAATCCGCGCTCGGCGAACAGCTCGTGCGCGGTGTGCTGGATCTGCGAGAGCAGCTCGGCCCGGCGTCGGTCGCGCAGCGACTCAGTGTTTGCTGAGGACATGCCATCACCTTCGTGAGCCTGACATTCCGCCACGATCGTGCAGTCCCGCAACGTGGAAGCGCCGTTCGCAGGTGAGTGACTCTACACTATTGAAAGTGCCTATCAACTAGGCTAGCGTGATACCGCAAACCTGATTGAGCTGCAGAGTTGCAGGACCACGGACTCCCTGCAGGGCAGGGGCTACCCGTCGGTGCCCAACCCCTTCCGCTCGGCGCTCAGGGAGCGACTGGTGGGGAGTGCGCCGATGACGACGGTTCCGGGTACGCGATGATCCGTGCCGTAAGTTTGCTGCAACATTCCCTGGTCATGCTGGGATGACGGCCCGGCCCGAACCCGCGCTGCGTGATGACGGCGTCGCCGCCATTCACGAGTGGGGCGTCGGCTACGTCGACCGCCACCCGCTCGCCTCGCTGCGGACCGTCGGCGAACAATTCGTGCTCGGCATCCGCACCATCCAGTACTTCTTCATCGACCTGTTCACCGGGCGATTCCAGTGGCAGGAATTCGTTCGCCAGGGCGCGTTCATGGCCGGCACCGCCGTGTTGCCGACCATCCTGGTGTCGCTGCCGATCAGCGTCACGCTGTCCATCCAGTTCGCGTTGCTGGCCGGCCAGGTCGGCGCAACCTCGCTGGCCGGGGCGGCCAGCGGGCTGGCGGTCATCCGGCAGGGCGCCTCACTGGTGGCCGCAGTGCTGATGGCGGCGGCCGTCGGGTCCGCCATCACCGCCGACCTCGGTTCCCGCACCATGCGCGAAGAGACCGACGCGATGGAAGTGATGGGCGTATCGGTGATCCGCCGCCTGGTGGTTCCCCGTTTCGCCGCCGCGATCATGATCGGTGTGGCGCTGACCGGGGTGGTGTGTTTCGTCGGCTTCTTCGCCAGCTACATGTTCAACGTGTACTTCCAGAACGGCGCCCCCGGCAGTTTCGTGTCCACTTTCGCCTCCTTCGCCACCACCGGCGACATGATCCTGGCGCTGCTGAAAGCCGTCATCTTCGGCGCGATCGTCGCCATCGTGTCGGCACAGAAGGGATTGTCCACCAAGGGTGGGCCGACAGGGGTGGCCAATTCGGTGAATGCCGCTGTGGTGGAATCGATTCTGCTGCTGATGATCGTCAACGTCGCGATCAGCCAGCTTTACATCATGCTCTCGCCGCGGACGGGGCTGTGACGTGACCGCCTCCCCCTACCTACCGCTGGCACCCGTCACCGGGCGCCTGATCCGGTTGTACCGCAGGGGAACCAAGCCGATCAGCCGGCTCGGTCACATGCTCGTGTTCTTCGTGCGGGCCCTGGCCGCCATCCCACTCACGTTGCGCCAGTACAACGGTGAGTTCCTGCGGCTGCTATCGAACATCACCTGGGGCAACGGGTCGATCGTGGTCGGTGGTGGAACCGCCGGCGTGGCCGTCGTGCTGGGCATGACGGTCGGGGCGCTGGTCGGTATCGAGGGCTACAACTTTCTCGACCTGCTCGGACTGGGCCCGGCGACCGGCTTCGTGTCGTCATTGGTGAATACCCGCGAGCTCGCTCCGCTGATGGCGGCCATGGCCTTCGCGATGCAGGGCGGTTGCCGGTTCACCGCCCAGCTGGGATCGATGCGCATCGCCGAGGAGATCGACGCGATGGAATCGATTGCCATCAGGCCGATTCCGTACCTGGTGACCACCCGGCTCATCGCCTCGGTGATGGCGATGATTCCGCTGTACGCGGCATGCCTGGCCATCGGTTACCTGAGCACGCAGGTGGTGGTGCAGATCAGCAGCGGTGGATCGGCCGGGTCCTACCTGCACTACTTCTCACTGATGCTGGCCGGCAAGGACATCCTCTATTCGTTGGTCAAGGCCGTCATCTTCGTCTGGATCGCCTCGACGATCCAGTGCTACTACGGCTTTTACGCCAGCGGCGGTCCCGAGGGTGTGGGCGTCGCCGCGGGGCACGGCATGCGGGCCAGCATCACCGTGATGATCATGGTCAACATGCTGCTCACCATGGCGCTGTGGGGAGTCGACGCCGGCGCAAGGTTCGGCGGCTGACGTTGGCTGAGGTGAAAGGCAACTCCTTCGACGTCGACGGGCGCGGCCCGTCGGATCGTCAGCTACTCGGTTACGGCATGGCCGTCGCGCTGGTCGCGACGCTGCTGACGGTAGGCCTGCTGTACAAGTCGACGGGACGACTCAACGACTATGTGCGGGTGGTCGCCGATCTGGTCAACGTGGGCGACGGGCTGCCGCAGAAATCGGACGTGAAATATCACGGCGTGCTCGTCGGCATGGTCAACAGCGTTGTTCCGGCCGAGCACGGTAAGCCCAACTTCGTCCACATCGACCTCAAACCCGAATACGCCCAGTCGATTCCGGCCGCGGTGACCGCGCGGGTGGTGCCCAGCAACGTGTTCGCGGTGTCGTCGGTGCAACTCGTCGGAAACGGACCCGGATCGATCATCCGGCCGGGCACGCACATTCAGGAAGACAAGAACCTGCCGACCGTGCTGTTCCAGACCACGGTGAGCAAGCTGCGTGACCTGCTCGCCGCGGTGGGCCGCGGTCGCGAAGACCGGTCCGTGGGAATCCTGGCGGCCCTTGCCGCGGCCACCGACCACCGGCGCGCGACGCTGTTGACCAGCGGCAAACAACTGAATCGTCTTATCGAACAACTGAATTCGATCGTCAGCACCGACGCGGGCCCCTCGACGGTGTCGGCGTTGCTGGACGCAACGAGGGGGCTGCAGTCCACCGCCCCCGACCTGCTCGACGCGCTGCACGAAGCCGTGGAGCCCATGCAGACCTTCGCCGAGACCCGCGGGCAGCTGACCGCGCTGCTCTCCGGTGCGCAGAACACCATCGGGACAACACATCAATCGTTCGGCAACCACATGGATCAACTCATCCGGATCTCGACCGAGATGACGCCGGTGCTGGGCGTGCTGGCCATGCGGTCCAACAACTTCGTCCCCGCGGTCAGCAAGCTGGACAACCTGGCCCGCAAATTCATGGAAGAAGTCTGGGTGCCCGAACTCGGCGTCGGGAACATGCGGACCAGGATCTCGTTCACCCAGACTTTCGCCTACACCCGCGCCGACTGCCCGCACTACGGCGAGCTGAAAGGCCCCAGCTGCTACACCGCGCCGCTGGTTCCGAACAAGCCCGATCTGCCGGACGTGCTGCTTCCGCAGAATTACCAGCCACCCAAGGATCTGGCACCGCCGCCGGGGACGGTGGTGGGACCGGACGGCAATCTGGTGGCGGTCGGCCCGCCGCTGGTGAACCCGCCGCCAAACCTCACCGATCCCAATCCCCCTCTGCCCCCCTTCATTTCGCCGTCGCCACCGATACGGACCGGCGCCAACCCGGACGACCCGGACCCGTCACCTCCGGCGCACGGCCCGTTGCCGCCGGCGCCACTGCTGGGACCGCCGGCCGCCGGCTCGGTGCCGTCGTCCTTCGGCGGAACCGTCGGTCCGGTGGGCAGTGATTACGAGCGGACCATGCTGGGCGTCATCACCGGGCGCCCCGCCACGGCCGCCACCGAGATACTGCTCGGCCCCGTGGCGCGCGGCACCACGGTGTCGGTGGTTCACCCGGACGGGGGGCCCAGGTGAAGTTCCGCGGTCCGCTGATCGGCCTGACGCTGTTCATGGTCATCGCTTTGACGCTCACCTGGCTGGTGTATGTGAGCTTGCGCCGCGACGTCGCCGGCAACACCGCGTCGTACTCCGCGATGTTCACCGACGTCTACGGGCTTCGCGAGGGCGACGACGTCCGGATGGCCGGGGTGCGCGTCGGCCGCGTCGAAAAGGTGGAGCTGGGCGGCAAACTCGCGAAGGTCTCCTTCGTGGTGCAAACCGACCAGCACCTGTTCGGCAACACCGTCGCCTCGGTGACCTACCAGAACATCGTCGGACAGCGCTATCTCGGGCTTTCCCTGGGCAAGCAAGGAAGTCAGGCCCAGCTGAGCCCGGGCGCCACCATTCCCCTGGACCGCACCGAACCGTCGTTCGACGTCACGGCGCTGCTCAACGGTTATGAGCCGCTGTTCAGCCTGCTCAATCCGCGCGACGCCGACAAGCTCACCAAAGGCGTCATCGAGTCACTGCAGGGCGACACCTCCTCGCTTGCCACGTTGATCAGCCAAACATCAACGCTAACCGAAACTTTCGCCGGAAAAGACCAGGCCCTGGGCGACGTGATCACCAACCTCAACAAGGTGGTCGCCAGCCTTGCCGCGCAGAACGCCAATCTGGACGGGGTGATCACGCAGACCCGCGAGGTGGTCGCCGCGCTGGACCAACGCCGGCCGGAGTTGGTGTCCTCGATGGGTTCGCTGTCACGAATGATGAGCAACCTGTCGGTGGCCGCCGAGCAGGACTATCCGGCATTGCGGGAGTTCATCGACCGCCGGCCGGGCGTGGCCCGGCACCTGATGGATGTCGAACCTCAGGTTGCGTTCTTCGGCGACAACATCCCGTTGCTGTTGAAAGGGCTGGTGCGAGTGGGCAATCAGGGCGCCTACGGCAACGCCTACCTCTGCGACCTGAACATGTTCGGGTTCTTGCCGGGACTCAACGACGTCGTGCCGATCATCGTCAACGCCGCCACGCCGGGTAATAAGGCGTGGCACACCCCCCGCTGCCGGAACACGGACGGGAGGCCCGGTGGCTAAGCCGTTTTCGCGACTGACGAAGCGTCCGCTGGAGAACTACAACCCGCTGTGGTTGGGCCTGTCGGCCGTCGTCGTCGTCGCCATCGTGATCGGCTCGATGCTCGTCGTGCATGCGCTGGGCGCCGGGTACAAGCACTACACGGCCGAATTCCTGCAGGCGGCCTCGCTGCGGCCCGGCAACCCGATCACCGTGGCGGGCATACCGGTTGGCGAGATCACCAGTATGAAGCTGAACGGCGACCACGTCGAGGCGGGCTTGAAGATTCGCGACAACGTCGCACTGGGCCGGGATTCCCGAGCATCGATCAAGGTCACCACGATTCTGGGATCGCGCTACCTCGCCGTGCAGCCGGACGGTCCCGGCTCACTCCCCCGCGGCACCTTCGACGTGACGCACACCGAGGTGCCCTACGACCTGCAGGCCGCTTTGCAGGATGCCACAACGACTTTCGAGCAGGTGGACTCCGACCGGTTCGCGCAATCGCTGGCCGTGCTGGGCAAGCAACTCGAGGGCCTGCCCGCGGTGGTGCCCCAAGCGATGGCCAATATCGACTCGCTGTCCTCGATCATCGCCCAGCGCCGCGACCAACTCGGCCAGCTTCTGCGCAGCACCGAACAGGTCACCAACACCTTGCGGCGGCAACAATCCAGCATCGGCAACGTGGTCAACCAGGCCCAGGACCTCCTGGGCCAATTCGTGGCCCGCCGCGCCGTCTTCCACGCGATGATGCGATCCATGACCAGCCTGGTGGACACCCTGCACCAGATCGTGGTCAACGACCGGTCGGGGGTCGAGGGCCTGCTCAAAGACATGCGCGAGTTCACCGACATGATGGCCAAACACGACGATCTGCTGCGCGATCTGCTGCAGATCACCCCCATCTTCATGCGGGAGGCGGCGAACCTGACCGGTGACGCGAACGCGGTGAGCTTCAACGCCCCCAGTGCGTTGCTCGTCGATTCCTGGATGTGTGCGATCAGCGGGCGCGCCCAGCAGTTCGGCCTGATCCCCTACTACAAGGACTGCAAATGAAGTCCCGCGTCATCACCATCACCGCGCTGCTGGCGGTCGCGGTCGCGGTGATCGGGGGCGGTTGGTGGTATCTGGCGGGTAGCAAAGAACCGATCACGGTGACCGCCCAATTCGACAGCGCCTCAGGACTGTACGAAGGCAACGTGGTGGCGGTCCTGGGCATGCCCGTCGGCAAGGTCACCAGGATCACCCCGCGGGGTGGATACGTCGAAGTCCAGTTCACCGTCGATCGCGAGGTCAAAGTGCCGGCGAACGCGCAAGCCGTCACCGTGTCGACGTCGATCCTCACCGACCGGCAGATCGAGCTGACACCGCCCTACCGCGGCGGTCCGGTGCTGGAGAACCACGACACCATCGGGTTGACCCGGACCCGCACGCCCGTCGAATTCAGCCGCGTGCTGGCCGTTCTGGACAGGGTCACCAAGTCGCTGGAGGGCGACGGACACGGCGGCGGCCCGCTGGCTGACGTCCTCAACGGCGGCAGCGAAGTACTGAACGGCAATGGCGGGAAAATCAAAGGCGCGCTTGACGAACTGTCCAGGGCGCTGCGGCTGAGCAGTGACGGAGGCGCGCAGACCCGCGCCCAGATCACCGCGATCGTCAAGAACATCAGCTCGCTGTTCCAGGCCGCCGCCGACAACGACGGCAAACTCCGGGACTTCGCCTCCACCATCCACCAGGTCAGCCAGATTCTTGCCGACGAGGACATCGGCACCGGCAGCACCGGCCGCAAACTCGACCAACTGGTAAAGCGGACGGGCGACCTGCTCGACGCCAACCGCGACACCATCAGGCAGGCCGCGCTCAACGGCAACCAGCTGGCCACAACGCTGGTCGATCGGCGCCGCGAACTCGCCGAAACCCTGGACATCGCACCGATGCTGGCCGACAACGCCTACAACATGATCGACCGGGAGAACGGGGCGGTGCGGGCCCACTTCCTCACCGACCGGATGCTCTTCGACAGCCAGCTGACCAAGGAAGTCTGCAACCTCATGGGTCTGCGCCAGCTCGGTTGCAGCACCGGGACGGTGCAGGACTTCGGGCCCGATTTCGGCCTGACCTACGTGCTGGACGGCCTCGCCGCGATGGGTCAGAAATGACCGGCCCCGCAGCGAAAGCCGTTGCCGCACTCGGTGCGGCGGTGCTTCTCCTTTCGGGGTGCGCCACCAACGGCCTTGCCAGCCTTCCTCTCCCGGCTCCCGGCCTGGGCTCGGGCGGGTATGAACTGACCGCGGTCTTCTCCAACGCACTCAACCTGCCGATGAACGCCAAGGTCAAACTCGCCGGCGCCGACGTCGGGCAGGTCGAGTCGATGGTGGCCCGCAACTACACCGCGGTCACCACGCTGCGCATCCGCGACGGCGTGCTGTTGCCGCGAGGCAGTACCGCCGAATTGCGCACCGCCACACCGCTGGGCGATGTGTTCGTCTCGGTGCGCCCACCCACCGACGCCACGCCGGAGACTCCGCTGCTGAAGAACGGCGACACCATCGGGCTGGACTCGACGGCGGCAGCGGCCACCGTCGAATCGGTGCTGAGCTCGGCCGCGATCCTGGTGAACGGCGGCGCGGTGCGCAATTTCACGAACGTCATCAACGGATTCGGCAAAGCCACCGGCGACCAGGGCCACGCGTTCGGCGACCTGGTTCGCAAGTCCAACCAGCTGCTCGGCACCATGGACGCGCGGTCCGGGCAGATCTCGAATGCCCTGACCGAATTGTCGCGCCTGAGCCAGGAACTCGACGCCAAGAACCAGACGCTCACCGAGGTGATGGCCGCCGCCGACCCGGCCACCACCGCGCTGGCCGCCAACACCACCGAGTTGTCCAACCTGGTGGTGCAGGTGGGTGACACCAGCAGGCTGCTGTCCAGGTTCCCCTCTCTGGGCGGCACCGACACCAGTGGCCGCAGCGTGATCCGTGATCTGAACACCATCGCCGGTGCCGCCAACGACGTGGCGGTGAGCCCGGATACCAGCTGGTTGCCACTGAACCGGATGATCCCCGCTCTGGTCAAATCCACTGCGGGCAATGCGATTTCGGTGCACACGACCGTCGACCAGCTCATTCTGGGATCGATCCCCGATATCGGCTTCCCCGGCGACCGGGGCCTGCACGGGCCTACCAGGTTCACCTGGAACGAGTTCATCGGCTCCCTGAAGTACACGCTGTGGCGGCTACAGGAGCGTGTCGTCGGGCGCGGACCGAACTCGCCGCAGGTGCCGGTGATGCCGGATCCGAACGTCCCGGGCGGCGTGATCGTCGCGCCCGCGCCGCCCCAACTGCCGGGGCCACCGCCGTGATCGACTCGCTGGCACGCGCCGTCGTCCGTGGCGTACGGGCCGCCCACCGCCGCCAGGTCTGGCTGTCGGTTGCCGGACTGGTGCTCACCCTCGTCATAGCCACCACCTACCTGCTCATCGGTGCGCTGCGGGTGACGCCGTTCGCCTCGACGTACCAAGTTACCGTGCAGTTGCCGGAATCCGGTGGGCTGCTGCCGAATCAGGATGTTGCGCTGCGCGGCGTGCGGATCGGCAGCGTCGATTCGCTACAGATCACCGACCGGGGCGTCAATGCCGTCGCCAGCATCACGTCACAGGTGCGGATCCCCGCGAACGCGGCGGTGCACGTGTCGGCACTGTCGCCCGCCGGCGAGCAGTACATCAACTTCGAAGCCGAATCCGACGCCGGCCCCTACCTGCACGACGGCAGCATCATCGGGCTCGACCGAACCAGTGTCCCGGTCAGCCTGGCGCAACTGCTCGGCGATGCCGACGGCATGCTGGCCCAGGTCGATCCGCGCAAGCTGGAGTTGATCAAGAAGGAACTGAGCCTGAGCAAGGAGGGACCCGGCAAGCTCGCCGCCATCGTCGACGGCGGCACCATGCTGCTGTCGACACTGGATTCGGTGCTGCCGGAGACCACCAGCATTCTGCGGACCAGCCGGGTGGTGCTGACCCTGGCGGCCGACAAGAACGCGGGGCTGGCGGCCACCACCGTCGACCTGCAGCGCACCCTGGCCGGCGTCGCGAGAATGCAGAGCGGCTACCGCCGCCTCACCGAGCAGACGCCGCAGGCGCTCAGTGCGATCGACGGTCTGTTCGCCGACAACTCCGAGACCATGGTGGCGCTGCTGGGCAGTCTGGCCACCGCGTCGCAGCTGCTCTACCTGCGGGTGCCGGCGCTCAACGCGCTGTTCCCCGACTACCGCGGATCGGTGCTCGACGCGGTGGCCAGCTCCTTCCACGACCACGGCGTGTGGGCGACAGCCGAGCTCTACCCCCGCTACGCGTGCGACTACGGCACCCCGTCGCATCCGCCGTCGGCTGCGGACTACTACGAACCGTTCATGTACACCTACTGCCGCGACGACGACCCGGGAGTCGGGATCCGGGGCGCCAAGAACGCGCCGCGACCGGCCGGCGACGACACCGCGGGCCCACCGCCGGGAGCGGACCTGGGACGCCGCACCGATCCGACGCCGCGGGGCCGCTTCACCATTCCAACGCCCTACGGCGGTCCGCAGCTGCCGATCGAACCGCCGCACTGAGCCCATCCAGCACGAGGAGATGACAGTGACCGCTACGACTGAGAACGACGTCGACGCCGAGGAACTCGAGGCTGCCGACGACACCGCTGCCTCTGACGACACCGGAGACAGCGAGAGCACCGACGTCTCTGACGACAGCGACGGCAGCGACGACAGCGACGACACCGGGAACAGCGAGGACGACGACGAGAACGACGAGGGGCCGCTGCTGCGCGGCAAACGCAAGGGCGAGAAAGTCAAGCGGTTCAACCGGCCCTGGCGCCACTACCTGCGCCGTAGTGTCCTCCCCCTGTTATTGGCTGCCTCTCTTGCGGTTTCGGGCTACCTGGGTTGGCTGCAGTGGCAAGCGCACCAGGTGAAGGTGGCCGGCCAGGAGGCTCAGCAAGCGGCGATCAAGTACGCCGGGGTGCTCACCAGCATCGACTCCAACAACGTCGACGAGAACTTCCGCCAGGTGCTCGACGGAGCCACCGGCGAATTCAAGGACATGTACACCCAGTCGAGCGTGCAACTGCGCCAACTGCTGATCGACAACAAGGCCACCGCGCACGGGGTGGTGGTGGACTCGGCGATCGCCTCGGAAACCGCCAACAAGGTCGTGGTGCTGGTGTTCATCGACCAGACCGTCGCCAACATGGCCGTACCCGATCCGCGCATCGACCGAAGCCGGATCAAGATGACCATGGAGAAGGTCGACGGCCGCTGGCGGGCCAGCAAAGTCCAACTGCTCTAAGCGATGTGGAGTCCACGATGATCCGGAGAATCCTCGCGGCGTCGTTGCTGACCGCCGCGACAACCGTTGCCGGTGCGCCGATCGCGCACGCGTCGGCGGAGTCGTTCTGCGGCGAGCTGGGTGGCGGCTGGGACGGTCAGTACTGTCACGCGACGGTGACCTCCGAACGCAACGCCGTGCGCGACATCAAGGTTGCGGTGCCCGCCGACCTGGTGGACAACCCCACAACCGGTCCGGCGATCCGGGACTACCTGCGAACCCTGGTAGGCAATTGGCGAAATGCCAACGCACACATGGTCGCCGATAGCTACGGCGAGGAGAACTATCAGGTCTTTCAGCACGGGAACCTGCTCAGCGCCGTCTTCCACGAGGACTACCACGCCGACGGGCCCCGGCCCAACAACGCCTACCGCACCTTCACCTTCGACATGGCGGGCGGCCGGCGGGTGCAACTGGCGGATCTGACCAACGGCAGCCCACTGGCGGCCATACCCCCGGTGGCCCAGCCCTACATCGAGACCGCGCTCAATCAGGCTGCGCCGCCTCATGACCCGGGAACCTATCCGTTTCTGACCGACCGCTGGACCCCGGACAAGGTGTACTCAGGCGCGTACCGGGCGTGGGCACTGACCCCGGACGAGTTGATCATCTACATGCCCGACTATCCGGTGGGGCACGACGAGCCGATCGACTTCAGCCCCGGCGCCCAGCAGTGGTACATGGACGGCGGAACCGTCGAAGCGCACATCCCGCTGTCCGCGCTGGGTTCGGTGCTGCGGGTCTAGCGATCGACCCCACCCATAGCGGCGACCCGCCGCGCTAGCGATCGCCGCGGCTAGCGATCGCCGGTGTTGGCGTTGCCGGCGCGCCATACATCCCACGGGATGTTCCAGTCGCCGAGGCCGTCGGTCCCGGGCAGGATGCTGCCCACCGTGTTGACGACCTCCACGACGTCCCCGCGCTTGCTGTGGTCGTAGAACCACACGGCATTGCTGGGGCTCACATTCAGACATCCGTGACTGGTGTTGGAGTGGCCCTGGGCGCCCACCGACCACGGCGCCGAGTGCACGAAGATGCCGCTGTAGGAGATCTGGGTGGCCCAGTCGACGTCGGTGCGATAACCGTTGGGCGAGTTGACCGGTACGCCGTAGGTCGAGGAGTCCATGATGATGTGCTTGAACCGCGCGCCGACGATGTAGACCCCGTTGTTGGTCGGGGTGCTGTCTTTGCCCATCGACGTCGGCATCGTCTTGACGACTTCGCCGTTGATCCGCACCGTGATGATCTTGGTGTTGTCGTCGACGGTGGCGATCATCTCGTCGCCGATGGTGAAGTGCATCTTCACGTTGTCCTCGCCGAACATCCCCTCACCGAGGTCGACGCCGTACGTGTTGACCGCGACGTCGACGTTGGTACCCGGCTTCCAGTAATGCTCTGGGCGCCAACGCACTTCGCGCCGGTTCAGCCAGTAGAACGCGCCCTCCACCGGAGGGTTGGTGGTGATCTTGATGGCCTTCTCGGCCGCGGCGCGGTCGGCGATGTTCTCGTCGAAGCGAATCGCGACCGGTTGCCCGACGCCCACCACCTCGCCGTCGCTCGGTACCACGTACGGCATCGTCAAGTGCGCCGGCGAGCTGGTCTGGAAGCTCATCTGGCGAGTCACCGCACCGCCGAGGCCGGTCGCCTTGGCGTTCAGCGTGTAGCGCCGGTTGTAGCCGAGTTGCTCGGTGGTCTGCCAGTGCAACCCGTCTGGGCTGAGTTGCCCGGCGATGGCGCGGCCGTTGTCGTTGACCATCGAAACCGACGCGAGCACGCCGTCGGCGACGGTGACCGTCACCGGCGCGTCCACGGTGACCCCCACAGCACCGTCGGTCACCGAGGAGGTGAGCTTGGGCACCAGCAGGTCGGCAAACGGCGTGCCCTTGTTTTCGATGACCTTGGCGGCGACGGGCGCACTGGGCCCGCTGCTGCAGGCAACACCGAACACAGCAACTAAGACCATGGCGGCAGCCAGCCACGATCGACGTCTGCGCAAAGGCGTCATCAAGTGACCTTCCACATTTTGTTTGCCTATCACGGTCACCGCTGACCCTGGATTGTTTCCAGCATTGTAGTGCCTCAACGGCACTCGCCGTGGCCATGCGGGGCGATTGGTGCCCGGCGGTTCGGCCGATTCAGCCCTTCGCCGACCTCGGGATTTCACTCTCCGACGGGATGCCTGTTATTGTCGAGAGCCGGTCTCAGGCCGAGCACGCGCCGTTAGCTCAGTTGGTAGAGCAGCTGACTCTTAATCAGCGGGTCCGGGGTTCGAAACCCTGACGGCGCACCACATGCCAACGTCTCGACACCCTTCCGAGCAAACGCGGCCGCAGGACCCGTCGGACGAAACCGACGACCTCGAGGCAGCGTTTCAGCGGGCTCTGCATTCCGGCGACCTTGAACAGGCGGCGCCCGCGGCGTTCGCCCTGGGACGCCGGCGGGCCGCCGAGGGTGACGCCGACGGCGCTCGGGCGGCCTATCAATGGGCCATCGACTCCCAGCACCCGCACTGGGGCTCCGCCGCCGCGTTCGCACTCGGCTTTCTGCTGGCCGGACAGGGCGACGAGGCGGGCGCGACGGCCTACCAACAGGCCATCGAGTCCGGCCACGCCGAACACGCGCCGATGGCGGCACTGAACCTGGGAAACCTGCTGGCCGAACGCGGTGAGGCGGATGAGGCAGAAGCGGCCTATCGCGTGGCGATCGAGTCCGAGCATGAGCAGTCGATTCTGATCGCGCTGCTGCAACTGGGCGGATTGCGGGCCGGTCGCGGCAATGCCGCCGGGGCCGAGGTGGCCTACCGAATCGCCGCTGCATCCGGAAACCCCGAGGTCATTCCTACTGCTGCCTTCAATCTGGCACTGACCAGAGAAGCACTAGGTGACACCGAGGGCTCCGCGGAGGCCTACCAGATCGTCATCGCCACCGATCACCCCGAACTGGCACCCTTGGCCGTCTTCAATCTGGCCACCCTGCTGGAAAAGCAGGGTGATCTCGCCGGAGCGGCAACGGCCTCTCAGGCCGCGGTCGACTCCGGTCACCCTGAGCTGGTGCCCAGGGCTCTGGTCAATCTGGGACAGCTGCGCGAGAGATCCGGTGACTTCGACCGCGCGCGGGCGTCCTATCGCCTGGCGATGGACAGCGGGGACGCCGAGGCGGCGCCGCGGGCGGCGATCAACATGGCGAGGCTGCAGGAGAAGGACGGTGATTTCGCCGACGCCACCGCGTTCTATCAGTCGGCGATCGATTCCGGGCATCCCGAGCACGCACCGGAGGCCGCGAATTCGCTGGGGATGCTGCGGGCCGGGCTCGGAGACATCGAGGGCGCCACGACCGCGTACCAGTTCGCACTCGACTCGGGCCACCCCGACCACGCGCCCGGAGCCGCACTCAGATTCGGGATCCTGTGGGCGGGACGGGGCGAGGTGAAGCGCGCGGCGGCCGCGTTCCAGGAGGCGGCCGACTCCGGGAACACCGAGTCTGGGCCGGCGGCCGAATTCGGACTCGGCACATTGTGGGCCGAGAACGGCGACCTTCCGGCCGCCCAGGCAGCCTTCCGGCGCGCGATCGAATCTGGCCACCCGGTGTGGGCTCCGAAGGCACTCGAACGCTCGCAGAGCACCCCGCCGCAAGCCCGGCGCGGTCTGTTCCGCCGAAAGCCGTCAGCCGGCGACTGAAACTTCGGCAGCCTCTGCCGCGGCGCTGCCCGGAGTCATGATCCAGCGGATGCTCCCGACGGCCACACGACCGGCCATGCGTGTCACCGTCGTCTCCAGCAGCGGGACATGGGGAAGCAACAACGGCCGGCGTGCCCACCCCGGCAGCATCGCCACCGCGGTGGCGGCCAGCACGCCGTACGCGGGCCTCGCCGGCAATGGCAACGGAGGCGTCAACAGCAGGAACCGGGCGGCATCCCGGGCAGCAGCCGTTCCGCGCAGTTCGGGACGGAATTCTTCGATGCGATCGTGCAGTTCTCGCTCGGTCACCGGCGGTGTCGGCACGCCGAGCGCGCGTGCCACGACGGCCATGTCGGCGACGTAACCGTCTCGGCCGGCCTGGTCGAGCGGGGCGGCACCGTAGAGCTGATGGGCGAGCAGGAAGCTGTCCACCTCGGCGATGTGAACCCACTCGAGCAGATGCGGGTCGGAGGCCTGATACGGCCGCCCGTCCGGTGCGACGCCGTGCACGTATTTGTGGATGCGCCGGACGTGGTCGACCGCGGCCTGGGCATCGGCGGCACAGCCGAAAGTGGTCGTGGCCAGAAAGGTGCTGGTGCGTTGCAGCCGTCCCCAGGGATCGCCGCGATAGTCCGAGTGCTCGGCCACCCCCGCCATGGCCAGCGGGTGCAGGGACTGCAACAGCAGGGCCCGCAATCCGCCGACGAACATCGACGCGTCGGCGTTGACCCGACGGATGGGGCGGTCCGCGGCGAACCACCGGTCACCCGGTGTGCCGTGGATGCGCTCCCGATTGGCCGGCCCGTCCGGCCCGGCCACCATGCCGAACAGCTTGCTTCCCAGGTCACGCCGAACAGCGCCGACCGCCGACAAGATAGTCACGTGTCCACCGTACGAGTCGGGACACGCTGCGCGTCCGCGCTTCTCAAGACCATGTCGACAGCGGCCTCGATAATCTCGTCGTCCGGGAGGGTGCCGTACATCAGCGACGGACATGCGACGACACCGGTCAGCATGGAGACGGCCGCGTCCAGTGCCGCACCGGTGAACACCTCGCCCAGCATCGCGTACATCTGATGCTGGCCGTCGGTATTGACCTTGTCTCTGAGTGCCCTGATCTGCTCCTGGGACGCCCACTGCGCCATGCTGGCGAGCACCCGGTCGAGTCGCATGTCGATGATTCCGGAACGGAAGACCTTGAGTTCCCCGATGAGGTCCGTGCGCAGGTCGCCGGTCCGTTTGTGGTGCGGCATCTCCCCGAGTGATTCGATCGCCAGGGTGATCAGGTCCACGCGTGCCGGCCAGTGCGTGTAGACCGTGGTTTTGGAGTAGCCGGCCAGCTCAGCCACCCGCGCATGCGTAATCGCTTCGGATCCTTCGTCATTGAGGATCTTGAGGGTGGCCCGCGCAACGTCGCCACGAGTCCGTGCGACCCGTGCGTCTTCGCCGCCGTCGGACGGCCGGTTAGCCGGTACCGGAGTCATCTCTGCCGCGCCTCTGCTTTCGCAACGGCCCCCTCTTCGCCTTCGCCGTCCGCTGGCTCGTTCGGGCCAGAAGTCTACTGAACAACACGTCGGCCCTGCGTAACGCGACGGCGAGTCCGCGCGCTACGCGGGGAACGACATTTGCTGGACAGAGTATCCACTATCCGCAGCTCTAATCACTACTGTACGTTTAGATCAGTAGTGGACGGGGCAACCACCATCAGTCCACTCGATCAAAGGAAACTCATGACAGCCGTCCTTTTCGGATCCATCAGCACTCTTGCCGACACATCGGAACTTCAGCGCAGGGCATTCAACGAAGCGTTTGCCTCTTCCGGGCTCGACTGGGAGTGGTCGCGTGACGAGTACGTCGGGATGTTGGGATCCAACGGCGGCGCTCAACGGATCCGGGACTATGCGCAGTCGCGCGGGCAGGACGTCGACGCCGCGGCGGTGCATGCACTGAAGTCGGAGATATTCCAGCGCCTGCTCGGCGACTTTGAGGTGACCCCGCGCGATGGCGTCACCGCCACGATCGCCGAGGCCAAGAAGAACAACCACAAGGTCGGCTTCGTCACCACCACCTCGCCGGCCAACATCGACGCGCTGCTGTCGGCACTCGAGCCGGAGATCAGCGCCGAGACCTTCGACCTCATCGTCAACAAGGAATCCGTGGCGGCCGCCAAACCCGATGCGGCGGCGTACGAATTCGCTTTGGACAAGCTCGGTGAGCGCGCCGACAGCGTCGTCGCGATCGAAGACAACCTGGGCGGTGTCGCGGCAGCGGTGCAGGCAGGTATCCCGTGCATCGCGTTTCTGAACGAGAACACGAGCCGAGCCGAGCAGGCCGAATACACGGCTGCGATCCAGATCGTCGACTCCTTAGACCCCGAAACGGTTCTCGGCCTCGCCACGTCCTGACCCCATCCCCCATCAAGACCCCCCGCCCCGAGGAGTAACGCCTTGAGCAACCTTCAAGCCCGAGTGACGGCCGGCGACAGAGCCTTTCACGTCGAAGGCTACGAACGAATCGAGTACGACCTGCTTTACGTCGACCACGTGTTCGCGCCGGACAACACCGAACTCGCGGACAGTTACCGGGAGTACGGACGCGCACTGTCGGTCGTCGACGACACGGTCTACCAGATCTACGGCGATGCGATGCGGTCCTACTTCAGCCATCACGACATCGAGCTCACCGTTATCCCGGTGCAGATCCGCGAAACGGCCAAGTCGCTGGAGACCTACGAGCAGATCGTCACCAGGTTCGACGCCTTCGGTCTGGTGCGCACCGAACCGGTGCTGGTCGTCGGCGGCGGGCTGACCACCGACGTCGCCGGATTCGCTTGCGCCAGTTACCGGCGCAACACGCCCTACATTCGGATTCCGACCACGCTGATCGGCCTGATCGATGCGAGTGTCTCCATCAAGGTGGCGGTCAATCACGGCAAGCACAAGAACCGGCTGGGCGCCTACCACGCATCCGAGAAAGTGCTGCTGGACTTCTCGTTCCTGAAGACGCTGCCCGAAGATCAGGTGCGCAACGGCATGGCCGAACTGATCAAGATCGCGGTGGTTGGCAACGCCGAGATCTTCGAGCTGTTGGAAGTGCACGGCGCCGATCTGCTGCGAACCCGGTTCGGCCACCTCGACGGCACCGCGGAGCTACGTGCCGTGGGAGACCGGCTCACCTACCTGGCGATCGCAACGATGCTCGACCTGGAAGCGCCCAATCTGCACGAGATCGACTTGGACCGGGTTATTGCCTTCGGGCACACGTGGAGTCCGACTTTGGAACTCACGCCACCCACCCCGTTCTTCCACGGCCACGCCATCAACATCGACATGGCGTTGTCGACGACGCTTGCCGAGC
Source organism: Mycobacterium sp. TY815 (assembly GCF_030755135.1). Classification (NCBI taxonomy): domain Bacteria; kingdom Bacillati; phylum Actinomycetota; class Actinomycetes; order Mycobacteriales; family Mycobacteriaceae; genus Mycobacterium; species Mycobacterium sp. TY815. The sequence continues at coordinate 216,449 of NZ_JAUFRX010000002.1, forward strand.
AGCGCGGACACCTCTCGGTCAGCGATCGTGACCGCATACTCAACGTGATGAGTGCGCTGGGCCTGGCCCTGGACAGCGAGCATCTGACCTCGGAGCTGCTCGAGCGGGCCACAGTGGCGATTCTCAAGACACGCGACGGCCGACTGCGGGCGGCCGTACCCGACCCGATCGGCCGGTGCCGCTTCCTCAACGACGTCACCACCAGCGAGCTGGCCGATACGTTGTTGCTGCACAAGAAGATCTGCCTCGAGTTTCCCCGCGCAGGAGACGGCGTCGACGTCTTTGCGGCACCTGCGCCGGGAGCGATGCGCACGTGACGGCCACGCTGGACGAAGCCACCGGTGTTCGGGTACACCGGATCTCGGATGCCGACGTGGGCCGCACGCTGGCCACCCTTGTCGTCCTGTTCGGCACGCTGCCGTTCGACCTCGCGCTGGTGCTGGTCGCGTTACTCGCCGGACGGCGGCCGTCGCGCGGGCGCCTGCCCGCCCAGGCTCGCCGAACCATCCTGCTCAACGGCGGGAAGATGACGAAGGCGCTGCAGCTGGCGCGGTCGTTTCACCTGGCCGGGCACCGGGTGATCCTCGTCGAATCCGAGAAATACCGGTGGACCGGGCATCGGTTCTCCCGCGCGGTGGACGCGTTCTACTGCGTGCCGGAGCCGACCGAACCGGGTTACGCGCTGGCGCTGCTCGACATCGTCCGGTACGAGAACGTCGACGTCTACGTGCCGGTGTCCAGCCCTGCCGGAAGTGTGCCCGATGCGGTGGCGCGCGAGTTGCTCGACGGCGCCTGTGACGTCGTCCATTCGGACGCAAAGACCGTGCAATTGCTCGACGACAAGGCCGAGTTCGCCTCGACCGCAGCATCATTGAGCCTGCGCGTGCCGGACTCCCACCGCATCACCGACGCCCGGCAGGTGGTCGACTTCGCGTTCCCAGCGGGGCGCAGCTACATCCTCAAACGCATCGCGTACGACCCCGTCGGACGGATGAACCTCACCCGGTTGTCCGGAGCGACGCCCGACCGCAATGCCGCCTACGCGCGATCGCTGCCGATCTCCGAGGACGACCCCTGGATCCTGCAGGAATTCATCGAAGGGCGCGAGTACTGCACCCACGGCACCGCCCGCAGCGGACGCCTGCAGGTCTACGGCTGCTGCGAATCCTCCTCCGCCCAGGTCAACTACCGCAATGTCGACAAGCCGGAAATCCGGCGGTGGGTCGAGACGTTCGTCAAGAACCTCAACCTGAGCGGGCAGGTGTCCTTCGATTTCATCGAGGCCCGGGACGGGCAGGTGTACGCCATCGAGTGCAATCCGCGGACCCACTCGGCGATCACCATGTTCCACGACCATCCGGACCTCGCGGCCGCCTATCTCGATGACAACCATCCGCTTATCACCCCGAACGACGGCGCTCGGCCCACTTACTGGATCTACCAAGAACTTTGGCGCCTGCTTCGGCACCGCGGGCGGATCAGCAGGCTCGTGACCATGCTGCGGGGTAAGGACGCGATCTTCGCCGGATGGGATCCGATGCCCTACCTGATGGTGCATCATCTGCAGATCCCGGCGCTGCTGTGGGCCAATCTCCGAGCCGGAAAGGGTTGGAGCCGTATCGACTTCAACATCGGAAAGCTCGTCGAGAACGGCGGGGACTGAATGACCGCGCCGCCCCGCGTATCGGTCCTGCATCTCGTGGGGTCCGCGGTCGACGAGTTCCATGCCGAATTGTCACGGCTCTACGCGCGCGCCTGCCTGGCCGCGCTGGCGGGCGAGGACTATGACGTGCTGCTGGCATACGTGTCGCCCGACGGGTCCTGGCGGTTTCCCGCGGACCTCAGCGCCGAAGCGCTGAGTTCGGCCAGGCCTTTACCGGTTTCGAAGGCGATCGCGCATCTGCGTTCGCTGCGGGTGGATGTCGTGGTGCCGCAGATGTTCTGCCTGCCCGGGATGACCTCCTACCGGCGCCTGCTGAGCGCACTGCGACTCCCCTTTATCGGCAACCCGCCCGAGGTGATGGAGATCGCGGCGGACAAGGCGGCAAGCCGGGCGATCGTCTCCCAGGCAGGCGTCGCGGTGCCCGCCGGTGAGGTGGTGCGGGCCGGTGACCGCTCGACCCTGCCGCTGCCAGTGGTCGTCAAACCGGTCTGCGCGGACAACTCGGTGGGCGTGTCGCTGGTGCGCACACCGGCCGAACTCCCGTCAGCGATCGATCGGGCGCTCGCCCACGGAACCTCGGCTTTGGTCGAGACTTACGTCGAGCTGGGCCGAGAAGTACGGTGCGGCATCGTCGTTCGTGACGGAGAGCTGGTGTGCCTGCCGCTGGAAGAGTACGCGGTGGACACCACCGCCAAGCCCATCCGCGACCACGAGGACAAATTGCGCCGCTCGCAGGGTGGTGAGCTGTACCTCGTCGCGAAGGACGCGTGCCATGCGTGGATCGTTCCCGTCGACGACCCGATCACCGACGTGGTCTGGGAAGCCGCGCGGCGCTGTCATCTGGCCCTGGGATGCCGCCACTACAGCCTGTTCGACTTCCGCATCGACCCCGACGGACGGGTGTGGTTCCTCGAGGCCGGCCCGTACTGCTCGTTCGCCCCGACCAGCGTCATCGCCGTGATGGCGGCAGCGGCGGGCATGGACGTGGCGGAGTTGTTCGCCGACCAACTCCGCGAACTCGGTCTCGAAGGAACGCCATGCTTGAGTGCGCAACGCTGAAACCGCTGGGCGCCTTGGTGACCGACCTAACGGTCGGCGCGCTCAGTGAGAGCGAAGTGCACCAGTTGCGGACCGTGCTTGCCCGGCGCGGTGTCATCGTTCTGCCGGGTCAGGCCGTCGACGACACTGCGTTTCTGCAATTCCTGCGCAGCTTCGGCGATCCGGTGTTCACGGTGGGCGAGACTCCCGTACCGGACTTTCCGGACCTCAACGTGGTGAGCAACGTCGGCCGCGACCGCCCGCCCCGCTCCACGTTTCACACCGATACCAGTTACGTGCGAAATCCCCCCGCCTATACCGCTTTACGAGCGGTCAGGGTGCCCAGCCGCGGCGGGCACACGCTGTTCACCGACCAGTACGCGGCGTACCAGACGCTGCCCGAGCGGGTCCGCGAGTGCCTCCACGGGCGCACCGTAACCCACATCATGACGGGGCTGGAGTTGGACGAAGACCAGGAGACGTCGGCGGAGCATCCAATCTTCCGGCCGCATCCGCTGTCCGGGCGGACGGCGCTGTACCTGTCGGCGCCGCAGCGCTGCGCCGCGGTCAGCGGGATGACGCCGGACGTGGCGGCCGAGACCGTCGCGTACCTGTTCCGGCATTCCACGCGAGCGGACAACACCTACCGCCACGAATGGTCGGACGGCGACGTCGTGATGTGGGACAACCGCTGCGTGCTGCACTGCGCCGACCACAGCGGGGTGGTCGGCGACCGCATCATGCACCGCGGTATGGTCGCCGATCACCGGTCAGGTTTTCCAGTTCCACCGAAAGAGTGAGCTGATATGGACGAAACGGAAGTTCTGGTCATCGGCGCGGGGCTGGCCGGCCTTCGCTGCGCCGACGTGCTGGCGGCCGCCGGTCGCGACGTGCTGATCTGGGAAGCCAAGAGCGCCGTGGGCGGCCGCATCCGTACCGACAACGTCGACGGGTTCCGGTGCGACCGCGGCTTTCAGGTGCTCAATCCCGCCTACCCGGAGCTGCGTCGCGCGGTCGATCTGGCAAAGCTGAAACTGCAACCGTTCGGCGCGGGTGTCGTGGTCCGCCGCGAAGAGGGTTCGGCGGTGTGGGTGCATCCGCTGCGCGCCCCCGGGCGGGTGCCGGCCATGCTGGCCTCCGGCGGCATCTCGCCGCGCGACGCGCTGGCAGTGGCGCGCTGGGCCGCCCCGGCGCTACGGCCCAAAACGCTGAAGACCCACACCGATCGCGACGTCAGCCTCAGCGAGGCGCTGGATCGGGCGGGCGTCCGTGGCGAGGTGCGCAGGGTGATCGACCGCTTTCTGGCGGGGGTCCTCCTGGACACCAGCGGGGAGAGCTCGAACGCGTTCGCGCTACTTCTGGCGCGCATGTTCCTGCTCGGGGTGCCTGCGCTGCCGGCCGGCGGCATGGAGGCCCTCCCCCAACAGCTTGCCGCCCGCGTCGGTGAGCGAATAGCGTTCAACCACAGGGCGTTCCGAATCGACCCGGATGTCAAGGAGTACCAGGTCCACGCGGATGGGGCGCGCGTCCGGGCGCGACACGTGGTGGTGGCCACCGAAGCCGTAGCGGCCGCGTGGCTGACGTCGGAGACGGCACCGCCCATGCACGGGGTGGTGACCGATTGGTGGGCCACCGGGGTGCCGGTCGCGGGACCACCGATGCTCCGGGTGGACGGCCGCCGGCACCCGCCGGGTCCGGTGCTGAATACGGCGGTGATCAGTGCTGCCGCCCGCACCTACGCCCCGCCTGGCCAACACCTCATCGCGGCGTCAGCGGTGCTGGAGCGGGACGGGACGGTGCCCCCGGAAAATGTGATGCGCGAACACGCCGCCGACATCCTCAACAGCGATCAACGTCAGTGGAGGCCGTTGGTTCGCCACGTCATACCCAATGCGCTCCCGGCGCAGACCCCGCCACTCTCGGTTCGCCGCCCGATCCGCACGCAGGCCGGTGTCTGGCTGTGCGGTGACCATCGCGACACCGCCTCCATCCAGGGTGCGCTGGTCAGTGGGCGCCGTACCGCGGAGGCTATTCTCGCGGCGCGATGATTCGCCGGGCGGCCTCGACGAGGGCCGCCCGCCGCGCCGCGATGGCCTCGGGATCGGACGTCCGCGCGTCCGGGTGCGGCGACTGCGCCCACGACAGCCCGACGCCGAACAACACCACCAGCAACTCCAACGGGTCCCACGCCGGATCGACCTGCCCGGCCGCCTGCGCTTCCTCGATGGCACGGATGTCGCGGGCCGGCACGGAATCCCACTCCTGCGAAGGCGGCGGGTCGAGCGTCAGCCCCTCCAGGTTGGCCCAGGTGATCATGCGCAGGTGTTCCGGACGCCGGCAGGCCAGGTCGTAGATGTCACCGACGAACTCCGCGACGGCCTCGGGCCGGACCACTACGGCGGCGAAGAACTCGGCGCTGTCGGCCGCGACGACGCTGCGAAACAGCGTTTCTTTGTCCCGGAAGTGCGCGTACAACCGCTCTTTGCTGGCATTTGCCGCGCGGGCGATGCGGTCGATCCGGGCGCCGGCCAGACCGAACTGAGCGAACTCCGATCGCGCTGCGGTCAGGATCGTGTCCCGGAGTTCATCTGTACTACGCACCGCCAAAAGCTACCATACGAACTAGTTCGTTCGGTATAGTGACCGGAGAAACGGAGGACACCATGACCGAGACACACCTGACTGTGATGAACCACCCCCGCCGGGTGCAGAAGTTGAGCGAGGCGCTGCAGAAGATCCAGGCCGGCATCGAACCCGTCGTCGACCTGTACCGCCCTTATGTCGACGGGCTGGAAAATCTGCCCGCAGATGGCCGATTCCTGTTGGTGGGCAACCACACTCAACAGGCATTCGCCGAGATTCTGCTCATTCCGCACTACGTACGGCGGGCGATCGGGACGCGGGTGCGGCCACTGGCCGACCGCAGGTTCGGTGAGAGGAAAGGACTCGGGGGTGACATCATCGCCGCCTACGGCGGCGTCGTCGGCTCCCCGGAGACGGCGCGCGAACTGATGCGCCACGACCAGACCATCCTGGTTTTCCCTGGCGGCGGCCGCGAGATCGCCAAGTTCAAGGGCGAGGAATACCGGCTGAATTGGCAGGGCCGGTCCGGATTCGCGCGCCTTGCCGTGGAATGCGGCTATCCGATCGTGCCGGTCGGATTGGTCGGCGGCGACGACGTCTACAAGAGCCTGGTGACCCGCGACAGCAGGGTGGGCCGGCTCAGCCAGGCGGTCAGCAAGAGACTGAGCGGCACGGCCGATATGGCAATGCCCTTGCTCAGAGGCATCGGCCCGACTCTCATCCCCCGTCCACAGCGGATGTACCTACGGTTCGGCGACCCGATCAATACCGTCAAACCACAACGGGTGAAAGCCGATTCGTGGGTGACGACGGTACGTGACAACACTCAGCACGAACTCGAAGCGATCCTTCGCGATCTGCAGGTGTTGCGGGCCGACGACCCGTTCCGGGAACTCAATCCGCTGGCGTGGGCACACGCGGTCGCCTGACTCAGGCCGGGCGCGACCCTGAGAGTGCCTGCCGCGCAACGAGATCCAGCACATAACCGATAACGCCGATCACCACGATTACCGCGACCACCTGCCCGTACGCCAACTGATCGCGGGCGTTGAGGATCTGGTAGCCCAGTCCTGAACGCACACCGAGCATCTCGGCCGGCACCAGTACGACCCACGCGATACCCAGTGCCACCCGCAGGCCGGTTTGCAGGTGACCGCGGATCGCGGGCAGCACCACGACGGTCAGCTGCTCGAGCCGGGTGGCGCCGAACGACCGGGCGACCTGTAGGTAGCCCGGATCGATGGCGTGCACCCCGGCGGCGGTGTTGATCAGGATCGGCCACACCGCTGCCGCCGCGATCAGGAAGATGACCGGTTCGTCGCCAATTCCGAACAATGCCACCGAGATCGGCGCCCAGGACAGGGGCGAGATCATCCGCAGGAATTGGACGACGGGACGCGTGGCGCGGTCGGCGGTGTCGTTGAGGCCGATCAGCAATCCGGCGGGCACACCGATCACGGCGCCGACCAGCAACCCGACCAGCAGCCGCCACAGACTCACCCCGGTGTCGGGTAGCAGCACGCCCCGGTTGTACAGCTCGGCCAGCGACTTCACCACTTTCACCGGCGTCGTCTCGCGAAGCAGGGACTGCGAGGGAGCCAGAACCGCGGTCGCCAGCCACCACCCCGCCACCGCGACAGCGATCGCCAGTGCCGGCGGCCACCAGCGCCGGATGGGCCGCGCCGACGACGGCGGTTGGGGTAGCGAGGTGGTCGAGGTGGACAGAGTCATCGCGGCTGCACCTGTTCGATTCGGGTCAGATCGTCAGAGATTCCGAAGGCCGCTGGTCCGCCGTGCGCGGCCAGTGCCCGGCGGACGAAGGTGTCGTCGACCAGCTCGGAATGCACCGACGCGGGGTCGATCCGGTCCAGGAAGGAGCGGTCGCCGTCGACGACGGTGTCGTGCATGGCCTCGACGAGTCGGCGGGTGAAGCTCGGAAAGGGAAACGGCTGATATCCGAGCCGTTGCGGCTGCCAGTCCGGGTGCAGGAAGCGGTAGTCCCCGGAGCGGTAGGTCAGCGCGGTCTTGATGGCGGGTTGAGGTTGCGGTAGGTAGGTCCCCGCCGACAAGGCAGTCGCCGCCGCGGGCCGGTCGGAGTTGATGCGCTGCTGTGCCGCCACGATCGAATTGACCAGTGACGCAGCCGCATCCGGTCGGTGCTCGATCAGGTCGTCATGGGCCAGCACCACGCAGCAGGCGTGGTCCCGCCACACGTCACCGAGAAACGTGTGGATGCGGCCGATCTTGCGCACCTGCGCCATGGCGTTGAACGGATCGGCCACCACGTAGCCACTGATGGAACGGTTTGCCAGGGCAGGCACCATATCCGAGGGGCTCATGACGATCAGCTCGACGGTGCGGGCGCTGCGCGAGGCGCTGCGGCGGACTACCGGCACCAGGTCGTGAGCCCGCAGCAGTTGCTGGAGGATGATGTTGTGAATCGACCACCAGAACGGGATGGCCACCTGAGTTCCGGCGAGTTGCCCGAAATCGGTGATCCCGGGCGCCACGGTGAAAGCCGAGCCATTGGTGTGATTCCAACTCAGCACCCGCACCGGGCTTCGCAGCAGGAAGCGCAACTGGATTGCGGTGGGCATCAGCATGTGCACGGCGTCGACCTGGCGGGTGACGAACGCTTCGGCGAGCGACGCCCAGCTTCGGAACAGCACCGGTTTGGCCGAGCTCACCACGCCCGGTTGATAAAGGCCTGCCGCGTGCGCGATCAACAGCGGCGCCGCATCAGTGATCGGCAGATAGCCGATTCGCAGTTGTCCGCTGGTGTTGGTGCGGTCCACGCTGGCCGCATGGGCGAGGTCTGCGATGCCGGCCAGCCCGCCCGCCGCGGCCGCGCCGATCAACAGGCGCCGCCGCGTGATGAGTCCCGTCACTGCTCGACCAGGCGGTAATGGTCCAGGATCTCCTGCCGCAGTTGCTCGTCGCCAGTGCGGACTGCGGCGGTGAGGGCCGGCTGCCACTCCCGGCGGATCCTGCCGTCGGGCCCGAGCAGCACCACGCGGCCCGCGAGCAGCAGAGCCTCGTCCACATCGTGGGTGACCAGCACCACGGTGATCCCCAATTCGGCCGCCAGATTGGCGAGCCAGGATCGCAGGTCCCCCCTGATCGCGGGATCCAGCGCACTGAACGGCTCGTCGAGGAGCAGCAACCTCGGCCTGGTCGCGACGGCCCGGATGATCGCCACCCGCTGCGCCTGGCCGCCGGATAGCTGATCGGGATAGCGGTCGGCCACCCGTTCCAGGTCGAAGCGGCGCAGCAGTTCCTCGGCATATTCACGCTGGAACGTCGATTTGTTCGCGGCGAATCGCCCGGCGATGGCTACGTTCTCACGAACGGTCAGCCACGGCATCAGCAGGGCCTGCTGGAACACCACGCCGGTGTGCGGACGTGCCACGCCGTTGGCGCTGGACCATTCGACGGTGCCCGTGGTCAGCGTCTCCAGGCCGGCGATGACCCGCAGCAGTGTGGACTTGCCGCTCCCGCTGCGCCCGAGAATCGCCAGAAAGTCGCCGTCGTCGATGGTCAGGTCGATGTCGTTGAGGACGTGGCTGTGGGCATCGAAGCGCTTGTGGCCACCGAGTATTCGTACGGTGGCTGCTCCCACCTTCACATTCCTTTCCAGAGACCGATACGACCAACATTTCCCTGGCGTGCCGCGCCGTGTCACGTCCGTCGATGCCGCACAGGTGAGCGCGCGCCGCGCGCCGCCGCGGCGGTACCGTCGAGCGAGCGAGAACCGCTTAACCACGAATAGCATTGTTAATCAGCAAGTTTCACTGCCTTCCCGTGGCTCGGCGCGCGCGTCGCGATGCCGGTGCCCGCCGGCCCGGTGGAGATGGGATCCCGCTGATCGCAACCGCGCGACCGGATCGGGAGATTCCCCTCCCGCTGAGTCGACGCAGGCCTGTCGCCCCAACCGCGGCGCGGGTAATTTCTTCTGACAGCCCGACCTTCGCTCGCGGGCGTCCTGGCACACTGCCGGTCACGGCAGCGCGTCGTTGGCACCCGTGGGCGCTCGCCAGTTCGAAGGAGCAGCAATGGGGTTCATCCAGCCGAACCTGCCGGTCGTCGAAGTGGCCGAATGGAGCAAACTTCCGCGCTCCCAACGTGTGATACCGATGATGCAGCACATCGCCGCGAACGGCTTCGGAACGCCGCTGGTGATGCACGTGATGTACGGCGTGAAGATCGGGCTCTACATCCTGGGGGCCTGGGTATTCGCCTGGACCACAACGGGCATCGGCGGCTTCACCGACATCGCCTCGTGGTGGACCGAGCCGATCGTCTTTCAGAAGGCCGTGCTCTACACGATGCTGTTCGAAGTCGTCGGACTGGGTTGCTGCTTCGGGCCGCTGGCCGGACGGTACTTCCCGCCCATCGGTTCGGCCCTGTACTGGCTGCGCCCCGGGACCATCCGGCTGCCCCCGTGGCCCGATCGGGCGCCCTGGACCAAGGGCACCAACAGAACCCCGTTCGAGGCCGTGCTCTATGCCGCCCTGCTTGCCCTGCTGGTCACCGCGTTGGTGTCCGACGGCACCGGGCCGATTCCCGCCCTCGGCACAGCGATCGGCGTACTCCCCCGCTGGCTTCCGGTGGCGATTCTCTCGGTGCTGGCGGTGCTTGCGCTGCGTGACAAGATCATCTTCCTGGCCGCCCGCGGCGAGGTGTATGCGCCTCTGACCGTGGTCTTTCTGTTCTCCGGGGCCGATATCGTGGTCGGGGCCAAGGTCGTCTTCATGGTCATCTGGCTCGGCGCGGCAACGTCGAAGCTCAACAGGCATTTTCCCTTCGTCATCTCGACCATGCTGGCGAACAACCCGTTCATCCCGTCGGGCTTCCTCAAGCGGTCGTTGTTCAAGCGCTACCCGGATGACCTGCGGCCCAGCGCCTTATCGGGCTTCATCGCGCACTTCTCCACCGCGATCGAGGGTCTGGTTCCGTTGGTGCTGCTCTTTTCCCATGGTGGATGGCCCACGGCGATCGCAGCATTCGTGATGATCGTGTTCCACCTGAACATCCTGCTGGCTTTTCCGATGGGGGTTCCGCTGGAGTGGAACGTCTTCATGATGTTCGGGGTGCTGTGGCTGTTCGTCGCGCACGCGCACATCGGCCTGTCGGATGCGCATCAGCCGGCGCTGGTGGCAATGCTGTTCGCGGTGGTCGCCGGCACCGTCGTCGTCGGAAACCTGTTCCCGCGCAAAGTTTCCTTCCTCCCCGGCATGCGGTATTACGCCGGGAACTGGGACACCACGGTGTGGTGCGTCAAGCCGTCGGCCGACGAGAAGATCCGCATCGGCTCGCGCGCTCTCGGGCCGATGCAGCACCTGCAGCTCGAGCGGTTGTACAAGAGCAAAGAGGCGACGTTGGTTCCCATCCATCTCGCCTACGCATTCCGCGGAATGAACACGCACGGGCGCGCGCTGTTCACCCTCGCGCACCGGGCCCTGGCCGGATACGACGAAGACGACTACAACCTGTGCGAAGGCGAAGTGCTGTGCGCGATGGTGCTCGGCTGGAACTTCGGCGACGGGCACCTGCACAACGAGTGCCTCATCGAGGCGCTGCAGGAGCGATGCAATTTCGAGCCGGGCGAGGTGCGGGTGGTGATTTTGGACTCCCAACCCATCCAGACGCAGCGACAGGAGTACCGGCTCGTGGACGCCGCGACGGGCGAGTTCGAGCGCGGCTACGTCGAGGTCACCGACATGGCGAACGCCCAGCCTTGGGACGACGACATTCCCGTCCACGTCACCAGGCAGGCGCCGGGCATGAAGGGCATGAAGGGCATGAAGGATCTGCCCGCATGACGACCGCGTTGATCACCGGCGCCTCGACCGGCCTGGGACGCGAGCTGGCCGTCCTCTTCGCGCGCGACGGAATCGACGTGGTGCTGGTGGCAAGCGAACGCAGCACCGCGCAGCTCGCCGAGTTCGCCGGCGAACTTCGCGCACGCCACGGCGTACGCGTCGACCCGCTCACGATGGATCTGGCCGCACCCGGCGCGGGGCCCGAACTGGTCGGCCGGGTCGACGAACTCGGCGTCGACGTCGAGTACCTGGTCAACAACGCCGGAGTCGGAATTCTCGGTCTGAAGATCCAGGATTCCGACCCCGTCGCGGTATCGAAGATGGTCCAGCTGAACGTCGTGACGCTGACGGATCTGACGACGATGTACGCCGCGCGCATGGTGCAGGCCGGCCGCGGGGCGATCCTGAACGTCAGCTCGGTCGCCGCCTACGTCATCCCGCACGGGCTGGAGGCCGGTTATGCCGCCAGCAAGGCCTACGTCAGGAGCTTCTCGGAGGCGGTGGCCGATGACCTGCGCGGCACGGGTGTGACGTGCACGCATCTCGCGCCGGGCCCGACCCGCACGGAGTTCGGGCGTACCGCCGGCGTCGGGGACTGGTCACGGCTGGACCGCTACATGATGGATGCCGCACCGGTGGCGGCGGCCGGATATGCCGCGATGCGGGCAGGACAGGCCGCAGTGATGCCCGGATTCGGGACCAAAGTGATGAGAGTGGCTTCGACGCTGTCGCCCTCGCGAAGGTTGACGGCGCTGGTGTCCGGCTACTTCGTGGCCCGTCACTGAGGTGCGCGCCGGCGCCGAGCGGGACGCTGGTTTCACGTTCGCGCGACGAGCGGAAAGCTGGCTTCACGCTCGCGGCACGCCTGTGTCAGTGCTTCCTGATCCGGTAGATGACCACCACGACGGCGGCCGCACCGAGCCCCGTCAACGACACCGTCACAATGGGCTTGTTCAGGAACTCGATGACCTTGGCCTTGACGTCGTCAGCCAGGCGGCGAGGATTGGCCCGCTCAGCAAGCGAGTCGACGGTTGCCGCCAGTTGCTCGCGGGCCTGATCGATCTCCTGCTTGATGGTGTCGGGGTCGCGGTCCGCCACGTGTCTGTCCTCCAAGTCAGGCTGGTGCACTGAGGAACTACCCTAGTGCCGACGCTTCGGCGACAAGAAAGGGATGCACCTTGACCGAGACCACGCGCCTGGCGCCAGGCGACAAAGCGCCCGCCTTCAACCTGCCCGACGCCGACGGCAACAAGGTTTCGCTGTCGGACTACAAAGGACGGCGGGTCGTTGTGTACTTCTACCCGGCAGCCTCCACGCCCGGCTGCACCAAACAAGCCTGCGACTTCCGGGACAGCCTGGCCGAACTCAACGAAGCCGGCATCGACGTCGTGGGCATCTCCCCCGACAAGCCGGAGAAGCTGGCCAAGTTCCGCGACGCGGAGGGCCTGACCTTCCCGCTGCTGTCCGACCCGGAACGCAAGGTGCTGACCGCGTACGGCGCCTTCGGCGAGAAGCAGATGTACGGCAAGACGGTCACCGGCGTGATCCGCTCGACGTTCGTGGTCGACGAGAAGGGCAAGATCGCCGTGGCGCAGTACAACGTCAAGGCCACCGGGCACGTGGCGAAACTGCGGCGCGACCTGTCGGTCTAGTACGCGGAGGCCGTTGCCGGTCACATCCGTCACACCGTGCACAATCGCCGCTGGCAGGATCGAGGCACGTAGTGCCGACTAGACCAGAGACGAATCCGCCGGACCCGTGGCCAGGTTCGCCAGCAGCAGTGCCTCGCTGATCGCAGCACGCTCCAGCACACCCAGGTCGAGGCTCTCGTTGATGCTGTGCGCCTGTGTACCCGGATCTTCCACCCCAGTGACCAGAATCTTGGCGTGCGGGTACGCCTTGGCGAATTCGGCGATGAACGGGATCGACCCACCCATGCCCATGTCGATGGCGTCCACACCCCATGCCTGCCGGAACGCCGCTCGGGCGGCGTCATAGACCGGCCCGCTGGCGTCTATCGCGTACGGCTGACCAAGCTCGCCGCGCAGGACGTTGACCTGCGCGCCCCACGGGGCATGCCGCTTGAGATGGTCCTCCACCGCGTCCAAGTGCTTCGCCGCGTCACCACCGGGCGCCACCCGGATGCTGATCTTGGCCCGTGCCCGCGGTATCAGCGTGTTCGACGCGGCTGCGACCGGCGTCGTATCGATTCCGATCACCGTGATCGCCGGCTTGGCCCACATCCGCTGCGGCACCGAACCGCACCCGATCTCGGTAACGCCGTCCAGCAGACCCGACTCCTTGCGTACCCGGTCCGGCGGGTACTCGGGATACTTCAGATCAGCGCTGCGCATTTCGTGCAGCCCTTCGACCGCGACGTTCCCGTTATCGTCGTGCAGGCTGGCCAGCAGCCGCACCAGCGCCGTCAGCGCGTCGGGCACCACCCCACCCCAGAGTCCGGAGTGCAGGCCGTGATCCAGGGTGGCGACCTCCACCACGCAGTCGGCCATTCCACGCAGCGACACCGTCAGCGCGGGAATCTCGGTGCTCCAATTGTCCGAGTCGGCGATCACGATCACGTCGGCGGCCAGCTCGTCGCGGTGGGCGGCCAGGAACTGGCCCAACGTCGGTGAGCCCGATTCCTCCTCCCCCTCGACGAACACCGTCACTCCCACCGGCGGCCGGCCACCGTGTGCCCGGAAAGCCGCCAAATGTGTTGCGATGCCGGCTTTGTCGTCCGCCGTGCCCCTGCCGTACAGCCGCCCGTCGCGTTCGGTCGGCTCGAAGGGCGGCGAGTGCCACTGGCTCCGGTCGCCCTCGGGCTGCACGTCATGGTGGGCATACAGCAGCACGGTGGGCGCACCCGGCGGCGCGGGATGGTGCGCGATGACCGCCGGAGCACCACCTTCGGTGACGATACGGACATCGTCAAAACCCGCCTGGGACAACAAATCCGAGACCATGCGGGCGCTGCGCTGCACCTCGTCGCGCCGGCCTGGGTCGGCCCACACCGATTCGATCCGCACCAGATCCTCGAGATCGCGCCGCACCGAAGGCAGTACCTCGCGCACCCGCTCAACCAGATCAGTCATGACTCCGAGGCTAGCCAAACCGACTTCATTACCGGCTTGGCGTCCCGCATCGCAGTTAGAGCGCAGGCGGTACTGCCCCAATGGCTTGCGCGAATTGTTCGGGCAGGTAGGTCAATAGGCCGGGAAGGATGCCACCGAACTCCGCGCCGCCGAGAGGGAAGGGCACTCCGGGCGTGATGTCTGTGATGAGTTGGCCACCTTGCAGCGGAGTGAGTATCCCGCCCAGCGGCAGATACGTCGTCGAATTTAGAACCCCACTGCCTCCTGGGAAAGAGACCCCAGCATTCAGTGGCAGCGCCGTCTGCCCGTTGAGGAAGCCGTTGGCAACGTTCGCTGGGGCCGCCAGGATTGCGGCTGCGGCCCCGGCCACATCGCCGGTTTGTACCGCTGCCGACAATGACGCCAGGCTCGATTGCATCGCATCGCCGGTGGTGAGCACGGGACCTACAGCGTCGAGAGCCAGAACGACGGGCAACCCGACGTGCAAAGGGATAGGAAGGCTGCTCACACCGAGGTTGATCCACTGTGACGTGTCGGTCGCGGTGTCGATGACGTTGGTGAGGTTCTGGGAGATCATCGCCGGAATCGAACCGGCGGGCAATAGGTTGGTGAAGTTCTGTGCCATCTGTCCAGGGATGGCGAAGATCGGGGTCAGATCTCCGAAGGCGCCCTCCGGCGTTACGTTGACGAAGCCGGTGCCGAAGTCGAGCTCACCACTGAACCCGGTCAGGAACAGATTGACGAAGCCGGCCGACACGTCGTCGACCGCGCCCTGCAAATCTCCTGCCTGCAGGGCTTGGCCAGCTGCCTGGAAACTGGCGGGCAACGCCTGCAAGCCCGCCATGAAATCTTTGCCAGCAGCTTGAAGTGACGTCGAGATCGTGTTGAAGTAGCCGATCTGATTGTTGATCACCGACTGCGCAAGAGCGCTGGGTTGGAAATTCGCGAGGACCTGTATGTTGCCCTGAATCGAGAGCGGTAAGTTGGCTATCGCAGCAGGCGCGTTTCGAACAGCATCGACGAACGCGACTGCGGCTGTCTGCAGGTAACTGCCTTGATTTGCGATTAACTGACGCAGGAACGGCATCGGATTCGCCGCGATGGCACTACCCAGGCTCTGTAGGTTCGCGACGGTGTTTGCGAAAAGCGTCTGGTAGGGGGCCGCGACAGCACCCGCGAATGACGACAGCGGCTCCACGGGCGACGTCCCCGCACTGGCACCGGAGCCGGCGAGCAGCGCTGCCGCAGTCGCTTCGGCACTGGCATACTGCGCCGCACCTGAAGTCAATAGGCTGACAAACTCGTTGTGAAACAACGTGGCCCGGGTACTGAAAGCCTGAAAGGCTTGGCCATGAGCACCGAACAGTGCGGCGATCGCCGTGGACACCTCGTCGGCTCCGGCCGGCAACACAGATGTCGTCGCAGCCGCCGCGGATGCCGTCGCCTCCCCCACGGCTGATCTAATGCCCTCCAGGTCTTCGGCTGCCACCTCTACCAACTCGGGTACGGCGATCACGAAAGACATCTACGTCTCCTTTGATTAGCTGCGGGCAATGACCAGTGGTCGCTGAACGAAGATGAATTTAATGCGCGACGGCACGGTAATCGCTATTCTCAGCCAACTGGCAGGAACTTTTACTCAAGTACCAAGATTGAATCTTGAGCAGCGCCTATTGCCCCCCAAGAACATCACTTGGGGAGTGCCTAATATGCATGAATAGAGCAGCCATTCCGCGCGCTCTGCGATCGAACGAAGTTAGCTGGAGACCATTCCCGTCCAGCCGATCACCGGCGCAACGCGCGGTTGATCGACGTCGTGCTCGTGACGAGTCGTGGACCTACTTCTCAGGCGACCCCCCAGTAACTTACCGCAGAGTAATATTCCGAAGGCTAACTGCTGTTCCATACGTGCGCAATAGGGTTGGTCGTAGCAACAGACTGACCGACAGCCGAAGGAAGCAGATCGGTCGGGCCTGCGAAGCTGGCTATGCTGAGCCCGTAATGGCGAGCACCGGCCCCGACCCGACGACACCGCTGTGGCGCGCGGCGCAGCTGTTTCGGCTGCTGAGCTGCCTCTACGCATTGGGCTTTCACGTCGCTATCAGTTCGGACCTGCGTCATCCCGCGGTGGGCTGGTTGCTGTTCGGCGTGCTGCTCGGCTGGAGCGCAGTGTGCGCATTCGCATACCTGCGCGGGTTCGGCCGGCGGCCGGCGTGGGTGGTCGCCGAACTCGTGGTGGTGGTGGCGCTCATGCTGTCGACCGAGTTGGTCGCGTCCGGGCAGTGGGCCCACAACAATCAGACCTGGCCGACGACCCTGTGGGCCAGCAACGCCACCATCTCGGCGGCCCTGCAGTTCGGCCCTACCGGCGGCATGTTGACCGGGCTGGCGGTCACCGCAGCCAGTGAGTTCGTCAAGGGCTACATCAACGTCAACCTGGGACGCAACGCGACGATCATCGTCGAGTTGGCGGCCGGTCTCGCGGTGGGACTCGCGGCCAGCACGGCCCGGCGTGCCCACGACGAACTGCAACGCGCGGCCCGTCTGTCGGCAGCTCTGGAAGAACGGGAGCGGCTATCCCGCCAGGTGCACGACGGTGTCATTCAGGTGCTGGCGCTGGTCGCCAAGAGAGGCCGCGAAATCGGTGGCGCGGCATCCGAACTCGCCACGCTCGCCGGCGAACAGGAACGGGCGCTGCGCAGTTGGGTGACCTCCACCGAGATGGAACGCGAGAGCGACCGGACGGTCGACGTGCGGGCGCTGCTGCGCCGCCGGGAAGGCGAGCGCGTCTCGATGAGCCTGCCCGGCACCGCCGTGGTGCTGGACGGAAATGTCGCCACCGAACTGGACGCGGCGGTGGGTAACGCCCTGGACAACGTGCGGGCGCACGCCGGGCCGGAGGCCCGCACCTTCGTCCTGCTCGAGGACCTGGGCGATGCCGTCACGGTCAGCATCCGCGATGACGGCGTGGGCATTGCGCCCGGACGCTTGCAGGAGGCGGTTGACCAAGGGCACGTGGGCATTTCGAAGTCGATTGTGGGACGGTTGAAATCGTTGGGCGGCAGCGCCGAACTGCACACCGGTGTGGGAGAGGGAACGGAATGGGAATTGAGCGTGCCCCGTCATGACTGAGGCGGCCGAGCCCACGGTGATGGTCGTCGACGACCACCCGATCTGGCGGGACGCGGTGGCCCGTGACCTCGCCGACGACGGTTTCAAAGTGGTCGCCACCGCCGACGGTGTCGCGTCCGCACGCCGGCGCGCGGCAGTGGTCAAGCCGGACGTGGTGGTGATGGACATGCGACTGGCCGACGGTGACGGCGTGGCGGCGACGACCGAGGTCCTGGAGGTGTCGCCGGACACCAGAGTCCTGGTGCTCTCGGCCTCCGACGAACGCGACGACGTGCTGGAAGCGGTCAAGGCCGGTGCGACGGGATACCTGGTCAAGAGCGCCTCCAAGGCCGAACTCGCAGACGCGGTGCGGGCCACCGCGGCCGGGCGCGCCGTGTTCACGCCGAGCCTGGCCGGGCTGGTGCTGGGCGAATACCGGCGTATCGCAACGAACCCGACCTCCGACCCGGCCACCCCCCGCCTCACCGAGCGCGAGACGGAGATACTGCGATTCGTGGCAAAAGGATTGTCTTCCAAGCAAATTGCGGAGCGGCTCTCGTTGAGCCATCGAACGGTGGAAAACCATGTGCAGGCGACGTTCCGCAAGTTGCAGGTAGCCAACCGGGTGGAGCTGACGCGCTACGCCATCGAGCACGGACTCGACGAATAGCGGCATTCAGGTAGTCCTACTCATCCGATGGCGCCGCCGCCCCGGCAGGGTGGGACACCATGACCGAGTCGCATCAGGCTGTGATCAGCCGGCTTTCGCACGAGTTCGACGCCCTGGCCCGGCAAATGTCCCGGGTGTCGGGCGAACTCACGCAGTTGGACAGGCTGTTCGCCAACACTGAGGCCACCCCCGCGCCAGCGCCCGCTCCGCAGTCAGCGCCCGCTTCGCCGCAGGCGCCCGCTCCGCGCCCGGCGCCCGTGTTCGTACCACCGCCGCCAGTCGCGCCCCAGCAGGCATCGCCTCAGCAGGAGGCAGCGTCGTACTGGCAGAACTACTGGCAGTATTGGCAGCCCGCATCGGTTGCGCCGCCCGCACCCCGACCTCCGCGCCAATACCCGCCAAGGCCGGTTGTGTCCCCTCCCGCCCAGCGCCCGGACACCGGGTCCGACCCCGCCGAATCCGGCTGGATCGGCAAGCTGCTCGCGGTCGCCGGAGTGGCGGTGACACTGATCGGCGTCGTGCTGCTGCTGGTGCTGGCCGCGCAGGCCGGGCTGCTTCGACCGGAGATCCGGGTAACCGGTGGCATCGCTTTGGCGGGTGCGTTGCTGGGGATCGCAGTCCGGTTGCGCGGACGGCCCGGCGGCCGAATCGGAGCAATTGCGTTGGCGGCCACAGGTATTGCCACCGCGTATCTGGACGTCGTCGCGGTCGTCACCATCTATAAGTGGGTGGCCGCACCGGCCGGGCTGGTCCTGGCCGCCGTCGTGGGCGGTGCGGGACTCGCCTTGGCCCGGCGCTGGGACTCCGAACACCTGGCTCTGCTGGTACTGGTGCCGCTGATCGTGCTGGCACCTGAGATCACCCACGGCGTGCACCTGTTGCTGATCAGCTTCATGCTGGCACTCTCCGCCGCCGCGCTGCCGGTGCAGCTGGGCAAGGATTGGACCTGGATGCACGCCGCCCGGATCGCGGCGACGACGCTGCCGTTGCTGGTCGCGTTGCCGGCGGCCCGCGACAACGCGTGGCTGCTCGGCGGTGCGTGCGCGGTGGCCGCAATCTTGGCGATCGCCAGCGGTCTCATTCTGCTGCCGTCCACCAAAAACCCCAGCGCGCTGGCTATTTTGACCTCGGTCGGCACTGCCCCGGTGCTGGCCGCTGCGATCTCGGTAGATCGTGTGTTGGCCGCCGTTCTTGCGGCCGCGTTGGCGGTGGGCATGTTGACGGCCGCGCTCATTGACCGGCACCCGCGGATCGTCACGCAGATCTGGTTGGTGTGGTCGGCGATCTCAGGGCTGATCGCCCTCACCGTCGCCTGCTCCGGTTACGTCGAAGGCCCGGTGCTGTTGGCACTGGCCATCGTCATCGCCATGGTGGGCCGCCAGGAGACCGTGGCCCGCTGGATTGCTTTGGGATTCGGCATCATCGGCTGCGGACTGTTCTACAGCTATGCGCCGCTGCACGCGTTGGTGCGGGCCACCGCGATGCCGGGTGCGGTCGCGGCGTCCACTCTGGCGGCCAGCCTGCTCGTCATTGCCTTCGCGGTGGTGATGACCCGGGTATGGCTGGACTCCGAAGCCGCTGGCTTGCTGATGGCCACCGCGGCAGCGCTGATCGTCTACGCCGTGACGGCTTTCACGGTGACGGCCGGTGTCTTCATCGGTGGCACCGGCGGCGGATTCCTGGCCGGTCACATGGCTGCGACAATCTGCTGGATCGGTATGGCCGCAGCACTTTTCGTCTACGCGCTGCGGCTGGCCGGCGGGGAGCGTCGTACCGAGTCGATCACCGCCGGTCTGGCGTTGACTGGTGCGGCCACCGGCAAGCTGTTCCTGTTCGACCTGGCCACCCTCGACGGCATCTTCCGGGTGGCGGCGTTCGTCATCGTGGGTCTGGTGCTGCTGAGCATGGGCGCCGGTTACGCCCGCAGCCTGGCTCGCTAACTCCCGCGGGTTTCCCGCGAGCTTTCCCCCGCCTCGCGCAGCGCCGCGTCCTCGGTGACCGGGTCGGCGAGCAGGAGGCCGCCGCTGCCCGGTGAGCCGCCGGAGCCCAGCCTGTTCATCCGCTTGGGCAGCGGTACGCCCTGATAGCTCAACGGAATTGAACGCGCCAACGGCTGGTGCACTTCGATATACGCGCCATGCGGGAGGCGCTTGATGATGCCGGTCTCGACGCCGTGTTCGAGAACGTCGCGATCGCTGCGCTGCAATCCGACGGCCCACCGGTAGGTGATGAAGTAGACCAGCGGCGGCAGCAGCACCATGCCGATACGCCCGATCCAGGTGGTGGCATTCAGCGAAACATGGAACGTGACCGCGATGATGTCGTTCATCGCCGCCAGGGTGAGCACCAGATAGAAACTGATCGCCATGGCGCCGATTGCGGTGCGCACCGGCACATCCCGCGGTCGCTGCAACACGTTGTGATGCGCGTGATCCCCGGTGAACCGTTTCTCCAGGAATGGATACGCGGTCAGCAGAATGAAGACCAGACCCATGATTAACGCGATCGCGACGGTCGCCGGCACCGTGTGGTGGCCGATGTACAGTTCCCAGCCCGGCCATAGGCGTTGCAGACCGTCCGGCCACATCATGTAGAAGTCCGGCTGCGAGCCCGCGGACACCTGAGATGGCTTGTACGGTCCGAGATTCCAGATCGGGTTGATCTGCAGCAGCCCGCCCATCAGACCCAGCACGCCGACGATCGACGCGAAGAAGGCGCCGGACTTGACCGCGAAGGTCGGCATCACGCGCACGCCGATCACGTTGTGCTCGGTGCGGCCCGGTGCGGGGAACTGGGTGTGCTTCTGGAACCACACCAACGCCACATGCAATCCGATCAGCGCCAACAGAATCCCCGGAATCAGCAGGACGTGCAGGGCGTACAGCCGCGGTATCAATACCGTGCCGGGAAAGTCGCCGCCGACCAATGCCCAGTGCAACCATGTTCCAATCACCGGTAATCCGAGCGTGATTGACGACAGCGCCGCACGTAACCCGATGCCGGACAGCAGGTCGTCGGGCAGCGAGTAGCCGAAGTAGCCCTCGAACATCGTGAGGATCAGCAACAGCGACCCGATCACCCAGTTGGCCTCGCGAGGCCGCCGGAACGCACCGGTGAAGAACACCCGCGCCAGGTGCACCATGATCGACGCGGCAAACATCAGCGCCGCCCAGTGGTGGATTTGGCGGACGAACAGACCGCCACGGACTTCGAACGAGATGTTCAGCGCCGTCTCGTAGGCCCGCGACATCTCGACGCCGCGCAGCGGCTGATACACGCCGTGATACGTCACCTCGGCCATCGACGGGTCGAAGAACAACGTCAGATACACGCCGGTGATCAGCAGCACGATGAAGCTGTACAGCGCGATCTCACCCAGCAGAAACGACCAGTGCGTCGGGAAGACCTTGTTCAGCTGCTGGCGCAGCGTTGCCGACGGATGGTAGCGGGAGTCGATTGCATGGGCCGTCACAGCGGTCATCCCCTCACCACCGAACCCGCGCCGTTGCGAGCCGGCTGTCGCACGTATTACTACGTTCGGTAGTACCACAAAGAGTAGTACTTCAGCCGCCTCGTGTAAATGAATTCATTCAGCCGCATAGTGCGGCTTGGCCAAACATGTTGCGCGGCAGTCTAGTACAACCACCGAGACTGCAAATCTGCAGCGAAAGTGCGAGTGAAAACCTGCACATTTACCGCGTCGGCGGAGACACGCCGACCGCCACCAAGGTCCCCCTCCCCGCCCGCGCGAGCAGACACAAAATCGCGTTGGAGCGCAAGGCGGGTTCACGCGGTCGTCGCAACACTCTCGATTTGAGAGGTTGCGGCGACCGTGTCGTTTTCCAAGGACTGTGTTCGGCTTGGTGATTTGTTAGCAAAGTTGGTGGATGCCGGTGTGCCCGTGAAGGAGGCCGCCGCCCAGTTGGGTGTCTCGCGGGGTCATGGGTATGCGATTTTGGCGGCCTTGGGCCGGCCCGTGGGTTCCCCGCGCCCGGATGTTAGTGGTGTGGATATCAGCCGGGTCGTGGCGGTCTTCGAGGCTACGGGTTCAGTCAATGCGGCGGCGAAGGCGGTCGGTGTGTCGCACAGTACTGCCCGGCGGATGCTGGTGGAGCTTGGCTTGGTCAGCCAGCAGCGGCGGCCGTTCGGTAAGCCGGTGGCCCGGGCCCGGTTCTTTGAGTTGCTTGAGCAGGGCTGGTCGGTCAGCCGGGCGGCGCGCGAGGTCGGGGTCCACGTAGGCACGGCCCGGAATTGGCGCGACGGTATCGTGCGGGTCGCCGACACGCGGGTGCGCCGAGACGGCACGGTCATCCAGTACCGCGCCGCCGGGCGCTACACACAGGTGGTGAACACCGACAAAGTGGCCGTGGCGGCGATCAGTGAGCGCTACCTGTCGTTATCGGATCGGTTGGCCATCGCCGACGGGTTGGTCAACGGATGGACCTTGACCGCGATCGGCGCCCGGATCGGCAAGCACAAGTCAACGGTCTCGCGTGAGGTCGCCGCGCGCAGTGTGCAGGGGGTGTATCTGCCCTATCACGCTGATCGGGCCGCCCACGCCGCTCGGAGCCGGCCTAAAGCAGCCAAACTGGTGATCAACCAGAAGCTGCGCCAGGCGGTGGAGCAGGGGCTGTCCCAACGGTGGTCTCCCGAAGAGATCTCTTACCGCCTGGTCAAGGACTTCCCCGACGATGAAAGCATGCGGGTGAGCACGGAAACGATCTACCAGGCCCTGTACTTTCAAGCCCGAGGTGGCCTCAAACGTGAACTCACACAGGCACTTCGCAGTGGACGCACAATACGCAAACCCCGTCGCCGCCCTGATCAGCGCACCCAACGGTTTATCGATCCGATGATCATGATCAGTGATCGCCCCGCCGAAATCGCCGACCGCGCGGTACCTGGGCACTGGGAAGGCGACTTGATCATGGGACAAGCCAACAAGACCGCGATCGCCACCCTGGTCGAACGCGCCACCCGTTACACACTTCTGGTGCCTCTACCCAACGGCCACCACGCCGAAGCCGTCCGTGATGGCCTGATCGCCACGATCGCATCGCTGCCAGCTCATCTGCGCGGCTCACTGACCTGGGATCAGGGATCGGAAATGGCAGGACATAAACAGTTCTCCATGGCCACCGACATGGCCGTCTACTTCTGCGATCCCGCCAGCCCCTGGCAGCGCGGCACCAACGAGAACACCAACGGCCTTTTGCGCCAATACTTCCCCAAGGGAACCGACCTAAGTGTCTATGGCCCCGAAGACCTCGAACACGTCGCCCAGCAACTCAACGGACGCCCACGCAAAACACTCGACTGGGATACCCCAGCCGAGCGCCTGCGTGATCTACTACTGGCCAACTAACCAGCAGTGTTGCAACGACTCCTAGAAACCGCCCAAGCTCCACGACGATTTTGTGTCTGCTCGCGCTACGAGGTCTCCAGGATCGCGACCGCGGCCGCGGTGTCGGCTTCGTGCGTCAGCGACACGTGAATGGTCACGTCGGCCAGATGCTTGGCGATCTCACCGCTCAACCGGACCCGCGGCCGGCCCCACATGTCGGTGACCACCTCGATGTCGCGGTGGATGTCCTCCGGCAACACCGGCCGCTGAGCGAACCGGGAACCGGACCACGCCTTGATCACCGCCTCCTTGGCCGCCCACCGGGCGGCCAGGTGACGCGCCGCCGACGAACTCTTGTCAGAGGCGTCGCGGCGCTCACCCGGAGTGAAGGTCTCCGCGAACACCGTTCCCGGCTGGTCGACCTGCTCAGCGAAATCAGGTATGGAGACAAGGTCAATCCCGATTCCGACGATTCCCATGGGTGGCCAGGTTAACGGATCCGGTGAGTCACTCGGCAGAGACCTGGTAGGCCCCATAGATCTGGTCGTCGCCCAACCGGGCGGCCGGGTTCAGCAGCATGGAAGCCTCCTGTCGCTTCTCCGGCGCGTCGTGGTCGAATCGGCGGTCCGGCGGTCGCTGGTACATCGGCTCGCCGCCGGCGATCGCCGACGCGAGACGGCGCTGACCGGCCAGCAGCCGCGCGTCCGCACGCCGCTGATAGTCAGCCCGCTGGCCGGCGTCCAGTGAGGCGATGAACGCCTGCGGGTGCACCAGCGCGACCAGACCCGACACATGGCCGAACCCGAGGCTGGTGAGCAGTCCGGCCTTGAGCGGGAACTTGTCGCCGAGCCGCAGCGTGTCGCGCAGCCAGACGAAGTGCGACGAACCGGCGAGCTCGTCGTCGACGCAGTCCAGGCTGCGGTTGGGCGGGATGACCCCGTCGCGCAGCATCTGGCACAGCCCCATCGTCTGGAAGACCGCCGCACCACCCTTGGCGTGACCGGTCAGGCTCTTCTGCGACACCACGAACAGCGGCGCCCCCTCGGAACGTCCCAGCGAGTCGGCGAGCCGCTCGTGCAGCTCCGTCTCGTTGGGGTCGTTGGCCAGCGTCGAGGTGTCGTGCTTGGACACCACCGCGATGTCGTCGGCGGTCACACCCAGCTTGGCCAGCGAGCGCGCCAGCGCCGAATCCCTTCCGCCGCGGCCGGCGCCCAGCGCGCCGAGTCCCGGCGCCGGGATCGAGGTGTGCACTCCGTCGCCGAAGGACTGCGCGAAGGCCACCACGGCCAGCACCGGCAGTCCCATCCGCAGTGCCAGATCGCCGCGCGCCAGCAGGATGGTGCCACCGCCCTGGGCTTCGACGAAGCCCAGCCGGCGCCGGTCGTTGGGCCGGGAGAACTTCGAGTCCTCGATGCCGCGCCCACGCATCATCGACGTGTCGGCGGTGGCGGCCATGTCACCGAAGCCGATGATGGCTTCCAGCGTCAGGTCGTCCAAGCCGCCGGCCACCACCAGCTCGGCCTTGCCGAGCCGGATCTTGTCGACGCCCTCCTCGACCGACACCGCCGCCGTCGCACAGGCCGCGACCGGGTGGATCATCGACCCGTAGCTACCCACGTACGACTGAACCACATGCGCCGCAACGACATTCGGCAGAACTTCCTGCAGGATGTCGTTCGGCTTGTTACGGCCGAGCAGGTTTCCGTGGTACATGGTCTGCATCGATGTCATGCCGCCCATGCCGGTGCCCTGGGTGCTGGCCACCAGGCTCGGGTGCACGTAACGCATCACCTCGGCCGGGCTGAACCCGGCGGACAGGAACGCATCCACCGTTGTCACGATGTTCCACAGCGCCACCCGGTCGATCGAGGTGGCCATGTCGGGGCTGATCCCCCACACCGTCGGGTCGAACCCGGTCGGGATCTGCGCGCCGACGACTCGCGACAGCTTGGTCTTGCGCGGAACCCGGACTTCGGTGCCGGCCTTGCGGGTGACCTGCCAGTCCCCCGAATCGGGCGCCGGACGGATCACGGTGTGCTCGGGGTCGAACTCGGCGAAGGACCGGGCCTCGGCTTCCGACGACACGACGAAGGTGAAGTCCTTGTCCAGGAACACCGACACCAGCAGCGGCGAGGCGTGGTCGGGGTCGATCGCGCCGTCGTCGACGAACTCGCGGATGCCGCAACGTTCCACGACGGCGTCGTGGTACCGCTCGACCAGTTCGGACTCGTCCACCAGATCGCCGGATTGTGTGTCGTACCAACCCGGTTGGGGGTCGTCCTCCCAGCGGATCAGTCCGGTGGTCCAGGCGAGTTCGAGAACGCCGGCGGCCGACAGTTCGTTCTCGACCTCCATCTCGAAGCGGGTGCGCGACGATCCGTACGGACCCAGTTCGGCACCACCGACGATCACCACCAGGTCGGCCGGGTCGACGTCGAGGTCGGCCCATTCCGGTGGCGGTGCCGGGGTGTATCCGCGGGGCGGTGACGGCAGCGCAGAAATGGTGCCTTCGGTCGGCGCGTCGTCATCGGCGTGCGACTCGGCGGTCATCTCCTCGCGGGCCTTGGCCGCCAGTTCGGCCATGTCGAGGTTGACCTCGGCCAGGCCGCCGGTCAGGTCCGCCCTGATCGGCGAACTGGCTGCAGCCACTTTGGATTCCACATCGCACAAGTCGAGCAGGAACCCGGCCATCTCATCAGTCGAGTAGGTCGTGACGCCGGCCTCTTCGACGGCGGTGACGATGGCGTCGTTGTGACCCATCAGCCCGGTGCCGCGGGTCCAGCCGATCAGCGCGTGCGCCAGGCTGACCCGTTCCGCCCACGACGTTTCAGCGTGCCAACGGGTCACCACGGCGTCCAGCGCCGACTTGGCCTCGCCGTAGGCGCCGTCGCCGCCGAACATTCCGCGGTTGGGCGAGCCGGGAAGCACCACGTGCAGTCGCGAGGCGATGTCACGTTCGGCGCCGATCTTCGACAGCCCGCTGATCAGCCGCTGCACGGCCCACAGCAGCACCTTCATCTCCATCTCGGCGCGGGCACCGACCTCGGACAGGTCACCGACCACGCGTGGGGCCGCGAACGGGAACAGCAGCGTCGGGGTCTGTGCGTCCTTGATGTGAATCGACTGCGGCCCAAGGCTTTCGCTCTGCTCATTGCCGATCCACTCGACCAGTGCGTCGATGTCGGAGTAGGAGGCCATGTTGGCCGGCACCACCCACAGCGCCGCGCCGTAGCGGGCGTGGTCGCGGTAGAGGGTGCGGTAGAACGCCAGCCGCTCGTCGTTGAGCTTGGACGTGGTGGCGATGACCGTGGCACCGCCGTCGAGCAGCCGGGCTGCCACCGAGGCGGCGATCGAGCCCTTGGAAGCGCCTGTCACCACGGCGATTTCGCTGCTGTGGGGACCGGGGTCGGGATTCTCCGCGCCGGCGGCGATCCGGCCGTACAGCGAGGCGTGGATCTGCTTGCCGGCGGCCAGCGACTTACCCTGCCACCAGGTGGCCTGGGTGGCGACGACGTGTCCGGCTCCCTCGAAACGCTCGGACAGCCGCAGCCAGTCGGCGTCGATGTCACCCTCGTCGGTGAGCCACAGTTTGACCAGGTCCTCACGGGCGCTGGCCCAGCGGTCGTCGAAGACGACGGCCTTCTTGCCGTCGAACGTCGGCGCCACCAAACGTGGCCAGTCCGCACCCAATTCGGCGGTGACGAGGTCGATCAGCTCGGCATCGCTAGCCCCGGTCGGAGCGGTGACCGGGTCGTCCAGGCCCAGCTGACCCAGCACCAGACGGGCCGCCGCGGCCAGCACGCCGTCACGGCCGGTGATCTGGTCGGTGAACTCGCTCAGCGCCGCGGCGTCGACGGTCGCACCGCCCCCTCCGCCCGCGGACGGCATCGAGACGGGGATCCCCAGCCGGGCGCCGACGGAGGTCACCGCGGCGTCGATGACCTTGTCCACCGACGCGGCGTCGGCCAGCGCGCCCTCGTGCAGGTGGCCCATTGCGCCGCCCCGCACGCTGGTGCCTTCGCGGGTGCCCAGCGCCACCTCGACGGTGACGTGCTTGGCCCAGCCCTCGCCCAGCTCCCACGTCTTCGTCACGCGTTCGGCGATCGCCGCCGGC
Source organism: Mycobacterium sp. TY815 (assembly GCF_030755135.1). Lineage (NCBI taxonomy): Bacteria > Bacillati > Actinomycetota > Actinomycetes > Mycobacteriales > Mycobacteriaceae > Mycobacterium > Mycobacterium sp. TY815. Next base: position 243,886 of record NZ_JAUFRX010000002.1, read on the forward strand.
CGCTTGCCCGAGGGTCCGAGCACCGTGCGCAGCTGGTCGTTGATCGCGTCGGAAAGCACTGGGCCGAATGGCTTGTAGGTGCGGGCCAGCTTGGTGACCTGCGCGCGCAGCCCGGCCAGGTCGGCCTCGGCGGCGCCGTCGATGGCGCCGAGGTTCAGCTCGGAGCCGAGGTCGACCAGCAGCTGGTTACGCCGCGACGAGGCGCCATCGGTGATCGACTCGATCGAGTCCAGCGGCTCGATCTGGTCCAGGCGCATCTTGGCCGAGATGGCGATCAGGGCCAAAGTGGCGTCGGCGGCGTCGAATCCGATGTCGTCGGGGCGCGGAGCTCCGGACGGAGCCGCTGGCGCCGGCGCGGCCGGCGCGGCCTCAGACGGTGCGGCCTCAGACGCGGCCGAGTCGGAATCCTCAACCGGTTCGTCTTCCGGCTCCGGGTCGGTGTCGGTGGCGAACAGCACCGCCGCGTCGCGCTCGGCGTTGAGCACTTCGATTGTGCTGTGCGCATATTCGGGCAACTTGAGGGTATTGGTGGCCAGGCCCGCGACGGTCGGCGCGGTCTTCACCCCGATCTCGACGAACCGCTCCACGCCCAGGCCGCCGGCGGCCTCCTCGATGAACAGCAGGTCCTGCGTCTCGATCCAGCGCACCGGGCTGGCGAACTGCCATGCCAGCAGCTCGATCAGGACCTTGCGCGCCAGGTCGCGCGGGCGCTCATTACGCCACGTGTCGTAGTCGGCGAGGATCTCGTCGAGCGGCTCGGCGGGCACCAGATCCCGGATCTCCTGGATGAAGTCGCGGTCCAGGGTGAACGGCCGCGGGACCAGGTTGGGGATGTAGCGCCCGATGATCACGTCGGGATCCTTGTCGCGCGGCATCAGGCGCTCGAGCGACCGACGGAACTCGGCCACACCCACCCGCAGCACCCGCGAGTGGAACGGCACGTCGATACCGGGCACCAGGATGAACGAGCGCTTGCCGCCGGTGATTTCGCGGCGCCGCTCGACCTCTTCCTCCAAGGCTTCCAGTCCGCGGACCGTGCCGGCGATCGCATACTGCGAACCGCGCAGGTTGAAGTTGACAATCTCCAGAAATTCCCCGGTGCGCTCGGCGATTCCGGCCACGAATTCGGTGACCTCGTCGTCGGGCAGGTCGATCTGGGAGGGCCGGATGGCGGCCAGGCGGTAGTTGGAGCGGCCCAACTCGTCGCGCGGCACGATGTCGTGCATCTTGGAGCCGCGGTGGAACACGGCCTCCAGCAACGCATCCAGTTCGAACACGCCGCTGACGCAGGCCAGCGCGGTGTATTCACCGACCGAGTGGCCGCAGGTGATCGCGGTTTCGACGAAGGCGCCCTGCTCGCGCATCTCGGCCACCTGCGCGGCCGCTACCGTCGCCATCGCGACCTGGGTGAACTGTGTCAGGAACAGCACGCCGTCCGGGTGGTGGTAGTGCACGCCGCTGGCGATGATGCTGGTCGGGTTGTCCCGGACCACGTGCAGCACCGAGAAGCCCAGCGTGTCGCGGGTGAAGCGGTCGGCCTCGTCCCAGACCTTGCGGGCCGCCTTGGACCGGGCCCGAACGTCCATGCCCATGCCCTTGTGCTGGATGCCCTGGCCGGGGAACGCGTAGACCGTCTTCGGCGAGGCCAGCCGTGCGGTCGCTGACATCACCAGATCTGATCCGATCCGGGCGGCAACCTCCAAAACCTCTGCGCCCTGGTCGATTCCGACCCGGTCGACCCGGAAGTCAACCTCGTCACCGGGGCGCACCATGCCGAGGAAGCGGGCGGTCCAGCCGATCAGGCGGGCGGGCGGCCGCGCCTGTCCGTCGGTGGCGGTCACCGCGTGCTGCGCTGCGGCGGACAGCCACATGCCATGCACGATCGGCGATTCCAGCCCGGCCAGCAGGGCGGCAGCCTTGTCGGTGTGGATGGGGTTGTGGTCCCCGGACACCTCGGCGAACGGGCGCATGTCGACCGGTGCGCCGATCGTGACGTCGCGGCGCCGGCGACGTGGGGTGTCGGTGGCGTTCTCGGAGACCGCGCCACCGGCCCGGGCGGGGTCGGTGAGTTCGGCGGCGCCGGTGCGACCCAGGATCGCGAACCGCTCCTCCATGGTGGCGACGGCGGCACCGTCACTCGCGGTGACGGCGACGGTGACCGGGACGACTCGTCCCATGTCGGTGTCGACGGCCTCGGAAGCGGTTGCGGCGATGGTCAATCGAGCCGGTTCCTTGGGCAACTGACCGGCCAACTGGACGGCGTGGTCCAGGTGCACAAGGCTGAGCAGGCCTTCCACCACCGGGACACCGGCATCCGTGGCAGCCGCGCCGATGGCGGCGAAAACGGCCGGCCAGCAATGTCCGACGAGCGCGTCGGGCACGGTGGTCAGGCTCGGGGCCAGGAGCTCGCTGAAAGTGGCGGTGACCCCGGTGTGGTCGGCGACCCGTTCGGGGTCCCAGTCCACCGTCAGGGTGGCGGTGCCGTTGACCACCTCGGGCAGCGAGTCCGGCCCGTCCACGCCGGCCGCGATGGCCAGCACGGAACGCATTGCGGCGGTGGCGTCTTCGGTGGAGACGACGGGGATGCCGCCGTCGATGGTGTTGGCGGGCAGGGTGAACTGGATGTCGATCCAGGTGCCCGAGACCGGCACGCTCAGGGTGACGCTGTCGGATGTCACCTGCAAGCGTGATCCGGTGGATGTGTGTGTCGCGGTGCGGTTTTCGTGTACCTGCCAGTCGCCCGGCTCGGCGATGCGGTGCACCGGGTTGATGGTGGTGCGACCCGCCCACAGCACGTCGGGCGCGTCGAGCACCACGGCCAGCGGTCCGCGGATGTCGGCGCGACCGAGCCTGCGTGCGGTCACGTCTTGCGGCTCGGCCCCGCCGCCCAACACCTCGTCGATAGCGGCCTGCTCGAAGCGGTCCAGCAGCTCGCCGACCGGTTCGTCCAGCCGGGTGATGCCCGCGACCGCCGCGGGGCCGGGGATGATGCAGACCTGGTCGGCGTCATAGCGCGCGTCGTGGGCCTGCCACAGCGAGTCGCTGCGCCACCAGCGCCGGACGTCCTTGTCGATGACCGGCACGAAGTTCACCGGCTTGCCCAGGGTCTTGCACAGGGAGATGAAGAACGGAACGTCGGCCGGGTGCAGCTGCACCGTCTCGGCGTCGGGGTAGTGCGTCACCAGCGTGGTGATGGCGCGCTCCGGGTCTTCCAGCAGCGCGGCGTCGCCGAACTGAGTCTCGATGGGACCGAAATCCTTTGCGTGCAAACGTGCTTCGGCCCGTTTGAGCATCTCCGCGAACCGCTCGCGCCAGGTGTCGGCCAGCCACGGGCTACCCGGCGCCGCGGTGTCTGCGGTCGAATTGCCTTCTCCAATGGCCAGTTCGACGTAGCGCCGGAGCCACTGCAGGTAGGTCATGTCGCCGACGTCGCCGAAATACGGCTTGGCGGTCTTGGCCATCGCGGCGATGATCTCGTCGCGACGCTCCGCGACGGCATCCGCGTCACCGGCCACCTCGTCGAGCAGCTGACCGCAGCGCGAGGCGCTGTTATCGATCTCGTGAATGTCGGCGCCCAACTGGCTGCGGCTGGAAGCCATGCCGCCCTGGGCTTTTCCGGCGCCGATCCATTGATCGGTGCCGCCGGTTTCCACCAGCATCTTCTTCACCGAGGGTGACGTGGTGGATTCCAGCGTCGCCATCGCGGCGGTACCGACCAGGATCCCGTCGATCGGCATCAGCGGGAAGCCGTAGTCCTGCGCCCAGCGCCCCGACAGGTAGTCGGCGGCACGCTCCGGCGTGCCGATCCCGCCGCCGACGCAGACGGTGATGTTGGAGCGCGAGCGCAGCTCCGAGTACGTCGCCAGCAGCAGGTCGTCCAGGTCTTCCCAGGAGTGGTGCCCACCGGCGCGGCCGCCCTCGATGTGCATGATCACCGGGCGGGTAGGCACCTCGGTGGCGATGCGGATGACGGAGCGGATCTGCTCGATGGTCCCGGGCTTGAAGACGACGTGGCTGATGCCGATGTCGTTGAGTTCCTCGATCAGCTCGACGGCTTCTTCCAGGTCCGGGATTCCGGCGCTGACCACGACGCCGTCGATGGCGGCGCCGGACTGGCGCGCCTTCTGCACCAGGCGCTTTCCGCCCAGCTGCAACTTCCACAGGTACGGGTCCAGGAACAGCGCGTTGAACTGATAGGTGCGGCCGGGCTCGAGCAGCTGGGACAGCTCCGCGACGCGGGCGGCGAAGATCTCTTCGGTCACCTGCCCGCCGCCGGCCAGCTCGGCCCAGTGCCCGGCGTTGGCCGCGGCGGCCACAATCTTGGCGTCGACGGTGGTCGGGGTCATGCCGGCGAGCAGGATGGGCGACCGGCCGGTCAGCCGGGTGAACTTGGTCGACAGCTTGACCCTGCCGTCGGGCAGGCGGACAACCGTCGGAGCGTAGCTGGACCAGGCACGGGCCACCTCCGGGGTGGCGCCGACGGTGAACAGGTTGCGCTGGCCGCCGCGGGTGGCCGCAGGCACGATGCCGATGCCCAGGCCGCGGATCACCGGCGCGGTCAGCCGGGTGAGGATGTCACCGGGGCCCAGGTCAAGAATCCAACGGGCGCCGGCGTCATTCACCTTGGTGATCTCGTCGACCCAGTCGACCTTGCGGACCAGGATGGCCTCGGCCATCTCTCGGGCGAGCGCGACGTCCAGGCCGACCTTCTCGGCCCAGCCGCCGACGATGTCGATGCCGTCGGACAACCGCGGCGTGTGGAAGCCGACCTCGACCTTGACCGGATCGAAGACCGGCGCGAAAACGTCGCCGCCCCGCAGCTTGTTCTTGCGGTCGGCTTCCTCTTTCTCGGAGATCTGCTGGCAGTAGAGCTCGAACCGCGACAGCTGCTCGGGGGTTCCGGTGATGACGACGGACCGGCGGCCGTTGCGAATCGACAGCACCGGCGGGAGGACCGTGCGTACGTCCTGCGCGAACTCGTCGAGTAGCTGGCTGATGCGCTCGGGGTCGGCGTTGGTGACCGACACCATCGGTGGCCGGTCGCCGAGCACCGAGATACCACGACGGCGCGCCACCAGCGTGCCGGCCGCGCCGACGAGCTGAGCCATGGCCAGCAACTCCACGTCACGGGTGCCGCCGGCTTTGAGCGCCTCCACCGCCAGCACGCCCTGCGAGTGCCCTGCCAGCGCTACCGGCGGGGTTTCGATCAGGTCCATGCCCTGGCGTGCCAGCGCGCGAACCGCGGCCACCTGGGTGAGCAGGACGCCCGGTATCGACACCGCCGCCGACGTCAGGTGCTTTTCCGAGGGAACGGTGTCCTCGGCCGCCAGGGCACGGACCCATTGCAGCGGCTCGAAGCCGATCGGACGGACCACGACCAGTTCTTTGGCGACGGGCTCGAGCAGCAGCTGCACCTCGCCGACCAGCTCAGCCAGTTCCGATTCGATGCCGGCCCCCGAGACCAGCTCCTCGAGCGTCTCCAGCCAGGCGCTGCCCTGGCCGCCGAACGCGACCGCGTAGGGCTCGCCCGCTGTCAGCCGATCGACCAGAGCGTGGGCGCTGTGCGGTCCACTGCCGTCGCGGTCGGCCGAGAGGCTATCTTGCTCGTGGATCGTCACCTTTTAATCTCCTGTATGCGTCTGTGTCGCGCGTCTGCGTGTGCCACGTGTCGTTCGTTCGGGCCGGCCCCTGCCAAAAGGCCCCGTCACAATCCGGGCGATTCCACACCGAATCGCAGCCGATAGTCGTCTGACCGGTGCTTTGTCGGCGCCTGGACCCTCCGTGAAGAGGCGGCATCGACCTGCATCGGACCCCATAAGAGTGTCATAAGGGCCTGTACGTTTTCTTGACGTCGGAAGGTTACTGACGAGTTCTACGCGCGGGTAACCGTGTCGCGGGTAACACCGGCCCAAACGGGCGGCACGAGCGTCCAGAACAAACGTCCTGCATGCAGGTGGTTACGGTCGAGTAGCTATAACGGCGCTGTTCAAAGCAGCATTGTTACCAAATCGTTATGTCAAAAATTTCAGCTGTGTCGGCAACCGTCGATGTCACGGGTCGCGGCCGACCCGATTCATCGGTGTAGGCGACGGTGTGCACTGAGCGAACGAGTGTTTGCTGGAATGTTTGTCGAAGTCTTAGAAACCGGCCGGCTCACGCCCACTGGCCGAACTGCGGCTTGAGAATCTCGTTGACGTCGACGCCGACGCCGCCTACCGACCGTTTGTCGATCTCCACCTGATGCAGATGCGCCGCGGGGTGGGTGTAGCCCTGGGGCGAGCCCCAGTTGTGCTGCCAGAAGTAGCTGCCCAATCCGTCCTGCACGGCCCAGTCGATGGTCTTGGAGTTCGCGTACACGCCCGTGCGCTGGTGCCCGATGACCGATTCCCAGGAGCGCAGATACGGCACGATCTGGTTCTTGTACTGCTCCAACGACGGGTTGTCGTCGATCGACGCGTAGATCGGGGCCGCGGCGGGACCCCCGGCCGCGGCGTGCAGCTCTGCGCCCCGCTTGGCGTGCTGGATGCCCGCCGCCGCCCCACCCAGCCAGTCGGAGGAGCTGCTCTTGCCGAATTGGTAACACGAGACGATTTTGAGACCGCTGCCGTGCAGGTCCTGGGCTTCAGCGAGCTGAATCGGCTTTCCGAGCATCCAGTTGCCACCGGGCCGGCGATCCGACACGTATCGGATAGCCCCGACCGCACCCGCTGCCCTGATCTGACTGGCTGGGATGACACCTGCCGCATAGTCCAGCAATGTGCCCAGCGAGGCCGACGCCGGTGCAGCGCACACCGATGCCGCTGCGACCCCGAGCCCGAGCAGGCCCGGCGTCGCGGCGGCGAGCTTCAGCACGTCACGTCGCGATACCGGCACATCGCACAGGGTACGCAACAACCTCAACAGGCTCAGGGACCTCACAAGTCACAGGTGTGTCACTTTGTCGCAACGCCGCCAGGCAAGCTCCGACCCGACGGGGTAGGTACGGCCGCATTTTGTTGTCACTATAAAGTTAGTAAAGTTAGCCACAGGCAATCGCTAAACCCGGGGGTTTCGGGATGCAACATGACCAGCTCATCGACCTCACCCGCCGCGCCCTGAAGCTGGCGCGCGACAAGACAACTGACCTGGCGCCCGCCGAGCATCTGATCGACGCGCGCGAATACACCTCGGCAGAGCGGCACGAGCGCGACCGCGCCATGGTGATGGCCAGCCCCCAGTTGGTCGGCTACGCCTCCGAACTCGGCCGCCCGGGCGCGTACTGCACGAAGACGGTGATGGGCCGATCCATCCTGCTGACCAGAAGCACCGACGGTTCGGTCCGGGCTTTCGACAATGTCTGTCTGCACCGACAGGCACAGGTGGCATCGGGCTGTGGCGTGGCAAAGCGCTTCACGTGCCCTTACCACGCCTGGACATACGACAACACTGGCCGCCTGGTCGCCGTCCCGGGGCGCGAAGGCTTTCCCGATGTGCCGGTGAAGGCCGACGGGCTGACCGAGCTGCCCGCCACCGAATTCGCCGGATTCCTCTGGGTGGCAATGACTCCCGGGTCACATCTGGACGTGGCGGCGCACCTGGGTCCGCTGGCCGAAGAGCTTGATTCGTGGGGCGTCGGCCGGTGGTCGCCACTGGGTGAGAAGGTGCTCGACTCCCCCATCAACTGGAAGCTCGCGATCGACACCTTCGCCGAGAACTATCACTTCGCCACGGTGCACGAGAAGACCTTCGCGACCATCGCCCGCAGTAACTGCACCGTGTTCGACGCGTTCGGGCCGCACCACCGATTGATCTTCCCGCTCAACACAATCCATGATCTGGACGGCACTCCTGAGGACCAGTGGATTCCGCTGAACAACCTGGTGGTCATCTACGCGCTGTTCCCCAACATCGTGATTTCGGTGACGATCGCCAACGGCGAACTGTTCCGCGTCTACCCGGGCGACCTGCCGGGCCGGTCGACCACCGTTCACCAGAACTCCACACCGCTGGACATGTCCGACGAATCGGTCGCCGCCGGCGCACAAGCCGTGTTCGAGTACGCGCACGCTACCGTTCGCGACGAGGACTACCGCCTGGTCGAGGGTCTGCAGGCGAATCTGGAATCCGGTGCCCGGCAACGGCTGCGGTTCGGCCGCAATGAGCCTGGCCTGCAGCATCGACACATCGCGTGGGAGCGTGCGGTGGACAAAATGGACAACGGATCGGTTAAGGCATCCTCCGCATCCTGACCACGTGTTCACCCAGCGGCGAACCAGCAGCCCAGGATCACAGCCGTGACCACCGCGGGCCATGCCTCGAAAAAGGCACGTACCGGCAACGGCGCTTGACGCAGTTCCATGAAGTCCAGGATCACGTACCTGACCTTCACGGCGGCGATCAGGAAGGTCCCCACAACCGTCACCGCCGGGCTGAACAGATCCTTCGACAGCCCCCAGGTCGTCAGGCAGGTCAACGCGATCAAGGCCAGCCACACTCGGGTGATCCGCTCCTGCAATACCGACATCAGGCCGCCTTCATCAGGTAAAGCAACGGGAACAGCACGATCCACAACAGGTCGACCAAGTGCCAGAACGAAGCCACCGATTCCGGAATGGCCCGGTGCGCGCTGCTGAAGGCCCCGCGCCGAGATTTGACCCACAGGAAGGTGAGCAGGCTGGTGCCGAGCAGCACGTGTGCGAGGTGGATCCCGGTCAGAGTGAAGTACCACATGTAGAAGGGGTCCGTGCCCGGCGTGATGCCGTGAGCGAATTTCTGAACGTATTCAGTCGATTTCGACACGACGAACATCAAGCCGGTAAGCACGCCCCCGAGCAGATAGCGGGGCACGCGTTCGATGAGATCTCGCCTGAGGGCTTGCATCGCCAAGGCGACTGACCACGAGCTGGTCAACAGGATCAGCGTGTCGATGCCACCCAGATTCACGTTGAGCGTGTGGCGGGAGGCCTCGAAGAGAGCCGGATCCTTCAGCCGATCCTGCATGAATGTCAGGAACAGGATCCCGAAGATGACCGAGTCGGCTCCGATGAAAACCCAAACGCCTTCCATACCGGGAAGGCGTCTGGGTTTCACCTGCTCTGCGGTGAAAACACTCATGCTCGGCAGCTAGGCATTCAGCCGTTCCGCTGCCTCGTCCTCGGCCTGCAGCCGCGGGATCGCCTTGAGGATGTAGTAGGACAGCCCCGGGATCCAGAAGAACCAGGTGAAGAACGCGATCCAGAAACTGATCACGCCGTTGAAGGCTAACGGTCCAGTGTTGACGAATGGGATGGCGCTGACGACGAAGAACGACAGGATCGTGATCCAGCCCCACCAGCTGACGAAGTTGGGGACCAGCTTCTTCTCCCGCTTGTCACGCATGAAAACGATGCTGGCACCGGCGATTTGCCACGAGGTGACGAAGTAGGCCAGGTCGATCAGAAGCCAGCCGAACCAGTAGAAGGTGTGCGCCATTGCGGGACTGAGGTTGTCGATCTCGTGTGCGGCGGTGAGCCAGATGGCGCATGCCGTCATGATCGGGGCGCAGGTGATTGTGCCGCCCATCATCTCGAGCTTGGACCACACACCCCCGGGGCCCTCGATGCGTTCCATCACCCGGGAGACGGCCACGCTCCACACCATGTACAGCGCCGTCATCGTCAGGCAGACGCTCATCCCGATCATGATGGGCACCCTGAGGTTCTTGTAGTGGTCCCAAACCGCCTGCGGCTCGGCCCAAGCAGGGAAGGGCGAGATGTTGCGGGCCAACAGCCCCCATAGGCAGAAGAATGCGGTGATGAAACCGAAGCCCATCCACGCCATGACCTTCCATGAGGTGTAGTCAGTCCGGGCTGCCGAGTCTCGCATTGGCGCGCGAACGGTAGGTGGGGATTGTATTGCCATCGGGCCTACTCCTTAGGCGGGTTGTGTCACGCACCGCGCGCTGAACGAACGCAATGCTTCTAGGGCATCACCATCATCTGCAGTTACGGCGGTTGGCGGCTTCCCCCGAATGAGTCAACTTTCGCTACCTGTTCGGGGCATCCCTGGCATGTCCGCGTCGAATGGCGGGGGCGCCCCCCTTAACCTGCGCCGAAAAACCGGCAGGCAGAGTGCGTTCGCTTTAGAAGCCTGCTCCGTCAATCTCATGGCCGGGTTTCTCGGCCGCGAGGCCCCGGTACGCCATATCGGGGGTGGAGCCGTGATTGATGACGGCGTCGACCTCGCGGGCGATCGGTAGCGCAATGCCGCAGTCACTGGCGAAATCCATGATGACGCTGACCGCCCTGACGCCTTCGGCGACCTGATTCATCGAGGCGATGATCTCGTCGATCGACTTACCCGAGCCGAGTTGCTCACCGACATAACGGTTACGGCTGCGCTCGCTGGTACATGTGACGATGAGATCGCCGATACCGGCCAGGCCGGCGAAAGTGTCCCGGTGCCCGCCGAGCGCTTCGCCGAGCTTGGTCATCTCACGGACCGCGCGGGACATCACCATGGCACGGGTGTTCTCCCCGATACCGATCGAATAGCCCATACCGACGGCAATGGCGTAGACGTTCTTCAGGGCCCCTGCCATTTCGACGCCTATCACATCATCGGTGGTGTATGTCCGAAATCTCCTGGTGCGGAACAGCTGTGCAAGGGTGGCAGCCATATGCCGGTCGGGCATGGCCAGCACCGCCGCGGCCGCGTATCCCTGGGCCACCTCAATGGCGATGTTCGGCCCGGCGAGGATGCCGGCCGGATGCCCGGGCAGCACCTCATTGACGATCTGACTCATCCGCAGGTTGGTGCCCTGCTCGAGGCCTTTGACCAGCGACACCACCGGCACCCAGGGGCGCAACTCCGTCGCTAGCTCCGTCAGCACCTGGCGAAAACCATGCGACGGAACGGCCATGACGACCACGTCCGCACAGTTGGCGGCCTCGGTGAAATCGGTCGTGGCGCGCAGCGTCTCGCTCAGCGCGACATCGTTGCCCAGGTAGTGGCTGTTGCGGTGGTTGTCGTTGATGTCCTTGGCCGTCGTCTGCGAGCGCACCCATTGCAACGTGGGCCCGCGTCGCGCGCAGATGGATGCGATGGTGCTGCCCCAGGAACCGCCCCCCAGGACAACGACATTAGGTTGGCGCTGAACAACATTCATCCTGAGCGCACCTTGTCGCTCCGCTGTCGGAGGCTGTGATCAGACGTGCTCATCAGCGCATCCGCTGCTGTCACTGTCTTCACGAGGCCATGTGCACTTTCTGTATTGGGCGGCTGCGCCGGGCCTGCTCGACGCCCGGACCCTGGTGGGCAGGCACCCCAGCCGTCCGAGGTATCGCAATCCTTGCCGATCTGAACCGCGCGGGCTTCCCCCGAAGAGCGCATATTGCTCCCCACTTGGAGGCATCTCCGACGTGCTTCGAAGGTCGTCTCGTCCGAGGCATTGTTTTTGGTCAGTCCATTCGTATGATTAGACCGTAGCTCGTCAGTCCATTTCAGCAGGGAGCGTGAGTATGCAGGACTCCGGACGGCTCGGGTCGCAACAGTTCGGGCTCTGGTGCAACTGGATATTCGTTCTACTGACGGCAGTTGGCTGGCTGGGCATCGCGCACTTCTACCAGCCGGCGCGGGCAGACCTCGGCCTGGAAGCCACCAAGGTGTGGTTCAGCGAGACGCATCACTGGGGAACGATCGTCGGTTGCAGCCTCTTCTACATCGCGGCGGGAATCCTCACACCCGGCTCGATCATGTTCGGCGTCATGCTGGCAAAAATCGAGGGCCGGTGGCCGGTGTGGTCACTGACCACCGCAGTGTGCGGGGTCTTCATTTCGTTGATCGTCTTCCTGAACGCGTGCGCATGGATCGTCTCCGCTTACCGAAAGGAGACCGGGCCCGACGTGGTCCAGGCGTTTTCCGACTGGGCGTGGTTCGCTTTCCTACTCGGTTGGATATACCTGGCCATCGAGATGCTGGCGACCGGGGTCGTGGAGTTGATGGACCACCGGCCCGAACCGATGATCCCACGCTGGTTCACCTGGCTGACGTTTGCCGGTGCGGCGACCCTGTTCTTCGCAGCCGGCCCGGCATTCCTGAAGAGCGGACCGTTTGCCTACCACGGATTGCTCGCTTTCTATCTGCCGGTGGTCATCTGGGGCGCATACATCACTGTGACGACGTGGTTCATGCTCAAGGAACTCGGCCGTGCACCCGAACCAACCGCCAGCCCCGAGTTCGCCGCAAACTCAGCTTGACCAGAACCCCGACACGAATCATTGCCGCGCAGATAAAGCCGCGAAGCAAGGAGAGACACCGATGCACCTCGAGCTTTCCGACGAACAGGACATGTTCACTGCTTCGCTGCGAGACTGGTTGAGCGAACGTGCCGGCCCACCGAAAGTCCGGGGCTGGTTGGACACCAACAACCCCGCCGCCTTCGAACACCTCTTCGTCCAAGACGGCTGGGCCGGTGTCGGTTTCGACGAGGAGACCGGGGGCCAGGGCGGTGGCCTACTGGAATTGGCGCTCACCTCGCGTGAACTCGGACGCGCGGCGGCGCCGGCGGCGGGTTGGCTGCAGTCGGCGATCGTCGTCCCCGCACTGGCCGGCGAGCCCGGGCTGGCGCGAGCGGCGGCGGAATCCGGTGAGGTGACTGTGTTGGCGGTGCGGTCGGACCGCATCCCGACGGCCGTCACGTCGGTGCACAGTAGTGCCGGCCGTCTCCGGGGGCGGATACCGTGCGTCCTGGGAGCCACCCGGTCGCAGCATCTGGTGGTCCCCGTTGTCGACGAGGGGGCCGCGTCGCTATGGCTGGTGGATGCCGCCGAGGAGGGAGTCGAGGTACTACCCCGCGCGCTGTTGGATCGTTCGCGCGACGTCGCCGATGTCGTTCTCCAGAACGCGACCGGACGCCGGCTCGATGTCGACGCCGCCGTTGCCCTCGGCGAAATCGCGGCGAGGGCAGCGGTTCTCGTGGCCGCGGACGCGCTGGGCGCCGCCGAACGGATGTTGCAACTGGCCGTCGAGTACAGCAAACAGCGCCACCAGTTCGGCCAACCGATCGGTTCATTCCAAGCGGTGAAACACGCCGCCGCGCAGATGCTGGTCACCGTGGAATCGTCGATGTCCATCGTCTGCTATGCCGCACAGTCGGCGGAAGAGAACTTGCCCGAACATGCGACGCATGCTGCCATAGCCAAGGCCCAGGTAACCCGCGGCGCGGCCGAAATCGCCGACAGCGCACTGACTTTGCATGGCGCGGTGGGTTACACCTGGGAACACGACCTGCAGCTGTTCTACAAGCGCGCCAAACTCGACCGTGTTCTCTTCGGCGCTCCGGCGTCGTGGAACGAGCGCATCGCAGACTCGCTCCCACTGCTTCCCGCCGCGGGCTGACCGACCGAAGGTCAGGCAGAGCCGGTCTTTTCTTTTGGTCTGTCCATTAGTATGATTTGCATGTACGTAGATTAATCAGCGTCGTGGAGCGGAGATCGGCATGGACTTCGAATTGACTGAGGATCAGCAGACGATTCGCGCCGCGGTTGCTGAACTGGCGGGCAAGTTCGACGACCACTACTGGCTCCAAAAGGACCAGCAGCACGAGTTCCCGACAGAGTTCTACGACGCCTTCGCCGCGGGCGGTTGGCTTGGCATCACCACGCCGGAGGAATATGGCGGCCACGGTTTCGGTATCACCGAGGCGTGCCTCCTGCTGGAGGAGGTCGCCGCCGCAGGCGGCGGGATGAACGCGGCGAGCTCGATGCACCTATCGATATTCGGCATGCACCCGGTCATCCTGCACGGCTCCGAGGAGCTCAAGGCGCGCACGCTGCCTCGCATCGTCAATGGCGATCTGCACGTGTGCTTCGGTGTCACCGAGCCCGGCGCGGGACTGGACACGACGAGGATCACCACCTTCGCCCGTCGCGCGGGAGATCACTACGTCGTCAACGGCCGCAAAGTCTGGATCTCCAAAGCGCTTGAATCCGAGAAGGTCCTGCTGCTGACCCGCACCACGAAGTTCGAAGACGCCGCGCGCAAGACCGATGGCCTCACCCTGTTCCTGACCGACCTGGACCGCAACAAGATCGATATTCGCCCGATCCCCAAGATGGGCCGCAACGCCATCTCATCCAACGAACTGTTCATCGACGGCCTCGAGATCCCGGTCGAGGACCGCGTGGGTGAAGAGGGACAGGGTTTCCGGTACATCCTGGACGGCCTGAACCCCGAACGTTGTCTGGTGGCGGCCGAGGCGCTCGGCATTGGGCGCGCCGCGTTGCGCGCGGCGGTCCGATACGGCAACGAGCGTGAAGTGTTCGGACGGCCGATCGGAATGAATCAAGGACTGCAATTCCCGCTTGCCGATTCGCTGGCCCGCCTGGACGCAGCGGAGCTGATGCTGCGCAAGGCCACCTGGCTCTACGACAACGGCAAACCCTGTGCCCGTGAGGCCAATTCGGCCAAGTACCTGTGCGCTGACGCCGCATTCGACGCAGCCGACCGCGCGGTGCAGACACACGGCGGAATGGGCTATTCCGAGGAGTACCACGTCGCGCGCTATTTCCGTGAAGCCCGCTTGACCCGCATCGCCCCGCTCAGCCAGGAGATGGTCCTCAACTACCTGGGCGAGCATGTGTTGGGCCTGCCGAGGAGCTACTGATGACCGCACCGCGGGATGTGTTCAGGCTCGACGGCCGATCGGCGCTGGTGACGGGTGCTGGCAGCGGCGTCGGCGAAGCGGTCGCCCGCGCATTCGCCCTCGCCGGGGCCAAGGTGCTGGTGACCGATGTCGATAAGGATGCCGCCGTGGCCAGCGCGGAATCGATCACCGCGGCAGGAGGCGTCGCGCGCCCGTTCGTACTCGACGTGCGCGACTCCGCCGCTGCGACCGAAGCCACCGCCACCGCAGCGGAACTCGGCGACGGTGCACTGCACGTGCTCGTCAACAATGCCGGCGCCATCTCACCGGCCATGTTCGGGGATATGTCGGAGGACAATTTCCGCCGTATCGTCGACATCCACCTGGTGGGCAGCTTCGTGTGCAGCCAAGCCGCACTGCACCACCTGCCGACCGACGGCACCGGCCGCATCATCAATGTCACCTCCGCCGCCGGCCTGACCGGCACCATCGGTCAAGTCAACTACGGCGCCGCCAAAGCCGGCATCATCGGGCTGACCAAGTCACTGGCCCGCGAATTGGCCCGACAATCCATCACCGTCAACGCTGTCGCGCCACTGGCCGCCACCGCGATGACCGAGAACATCCGCAGCAACGAAAAACTGGCCGCCAAAACGCTGGCCCGAATCCCCCTGGGACGTTGGGCATTGCCAGAGGAGATTGCGCCGGCCTTCGTCTTCCTTGCTTCAGATGCCGCGTCCTACATCACCGGCCAGGTGTTGCCGGTCGACGGCGGAACGGTGATCTGATGGGCCACCATGTCACGGGGCCGTTCGCCTCGACGGGCCGCGAAGTGTATGTCGCCGAGGCGGTGCGCACCCCGACCGGCAAGTCACATCCCGATCGCGGGTGGTACCGCGACATTCACCCCAACGCCATGCTCGCCTCTTGCTACACCGAGCTGATCAGTCGCACGGGAATCGACCCCGCACTCGTCGAGGACCTCGTGATCGGCTGTACCGCTCCGTTCGGTGAACAATCCCGCAACATCGCCCGCAACGCGTGGCTGCAAGCCGGCTATCCGGCGGAGGTACCGGCCACGACTCTCGATCGGCGGTGCGGCTCGGCGCAGACCGCGCTGGCCATGGGCGCGGCCCTGGTGGCCTCGGGCACTCATGAGGTGGTGATCGCCGGCGGCGTCGAGCACATGGGCCACGTCCCGATCGACTCTCCCGCCAAAATCTCGGAACTGTACGGAGACCCGTGGCCGGCCGAGTTGCGCGACCGCTACAGCTTCGTGCACCAGGGCGAGAGCGCAGAGTTGATCGCCGACCGCTGGGAGCTGGGCCGCCCGGAGATGGACGCCTTCGCCGCGCGGTCGCACGCAAACGCCGCCAAGGCCATCGCCGACAACCGTTTCCACGCCGAGATGGTGCCGATGACACTTGACGGCCAGGTCCGCAATGCCGACCAGTGCGTGCGCCCCGAGACCACGGTCGAGACGCTGGCCGATCTCAAACCGGTGTTCCGCAAGGCGAACGGACGGATCACGGCGGGGTCGTCGTCGCCCATCAGCGACGGCGCCGCCGCCGTACTGCTGTGCTCCGGTGACGCCGCACGCCGGCTCGGGTTGCGGGTGCGGGCCCGCATAGTCGACCAGACCACCGTAGGCGTCGATCCCGTCATCATGCTCACCGGACCCATCCCTGCCACGCGGAAGATTCTGCAGCGCAACAATATAACCGTCTCCGACATCGATCTGTTCGAGGTCAACGAGGCGTTCTCGTCCGTGGTGCTGGCCTGGCAGCGCGAGCTGCGCCCCGACATTGATCGAGTGAATGTCAACGGCGGCGCGATCGCGCTGGGTCACGCGGTGGGCGCCACCGGCGCCCGGTTGACGGCCACACTCGTCTCCGAACTCGAACGCCGCGATGGCGACCTCGGTCTGGTGACGATGTGCTGCGGCGGGGGTCTCGGCACCGCCACGTTGCTGCAACGGGTTTCGACGTGATCGATTTCACCAGGTTTCTGTCCCGAGGTGACGGTGTCTGGTGGGGTCAGGCCGCCGCGGAGCCGCGGCCGCTTGTCGACGCGCTGATATTGCAGAATCCCCGGATCGGCCCGATCCGCACCTTCACCGGAGTCAGCTGGAACGACCAACTCGCGGTCACCATCCCCGGCCGGATGTCCATGGTGTCCTACGGCGGGCTCGGCGAGCTTCGCGAACTGAGCCGGTCCGGACGCCTCGACGTGGTGCCGTGCCACTATTCCGCGCTGCCCCGGATGTTTGCCGAACGCAGGCTCCCCTGTGATGTAGGCCTTCTGCAAGTGTCCGCTCCTGACCAGCACGGAACGTGCTCGTTGGGGATCGGTGTCGACTACGTCGCGGATGCGATCCAGCACACACCGGTGCTGATCGCCGAGATCAACCGCAGAATGCCCGAATCCGTTGGGACGCCTCGAATCCCGCTCGAGCGTTTTGCAGCGACCATCACCACCGACCGGCCGCTGGCCGAAGATCCCAAACGCCCACCGGGGGCGACCGAGCAGCGAATCGCCGCCCACGTCGCCGGACTCGTCGAGGACGGCGACACCGTCCAATTCGGGGTCGGCTCGCTGGGTGACGCCGTGCTTGACGCGCTCAGCGGCCACGCGGACTTGGGATTCCACACGGGCATGGTCACCGACGGGCTGCTCCGGCTGGTGGACAAGGGGGTGGCCACCGGAAGGCGCAAAGAGATCGACCCGGGACTGATTGTGGCCGGCACCGCGCTGGGTTCTGCCGAGCTGTACAACCGGGTCGCCGAATTGCCTGCCCGGTTCCTGCCGACCAGCTACACGCACAGCCCGCGAGTGCTGTCGCAGCTGCAATCGCTGGTATCGGTGAATTTCGCTGTGGAGGTCGACCTGACCGGACAGGTCGGCGCCGAGATCAGCCGCGGCGTGTACATCGGCGCCGTTGGCGGACAGGTCGACTTCACCCGCGCCGCCTCGCTCACCGGCAAACGGTCGATCATCGCGTTGCGGGCCACATCCGGTGGCCAGTCCACGATCAAAGCCATGCTCGACGGCGGGGTGGTCACCACCACGCGCTCCGACGTCGACACCGTCGTCACCGAATACGGTGTCGCGCATCTGCGTGGCTGCAGCCTCAAAGAACGCGCACGCCGACTCATCGAGATCGCCCAACCCAGATTCCGCGACCGGTTGGACCGTGAAGGGAGCACATTGTGACCAGACTGCCCGGGCACGTCGACATCCGAGAAGTCGGACCCCGCGACGGATTTCAGAACGAACCGGACATCATCGCCACCCGCGACAAGATCGAGCTCATCAACCGGCTCGCCCAGACCGGTCTCCGGCGCATAGAGGTGGCCAGTTTCGTACGTCCCGATGTCATCCCGCAGTTATCAGACGGCGTCGAGGTGCTGCGCAGCATCACGGTGCCCGACCATGTCTCGCTCATGGTGCTGGTACCGAACAGCAAAGGGCTGGACAACGCACTCAAGGTGCGCCAGACCTTCTCCGAGGTAGCGATCTTCGTCAGCGCGTCAGAGACGCACAACAAGAAGAACGTGAATCGCACCATCGCCGAGTCGATGGCCGACAATGCGATCATTGCCAAACGCATTGTCGCCGAGGATCTGCGCTGCGCCGCCGTCATCGCCACGTCCTACGGTTGCCCGTTCGAAGGAAAGGTGCCGATGAACCGGGTGCTCGACATCGCCGAGGAATTCGCGGCGGCAGGCGCCACCGAAGTGGGATTCGGCGACACCACCGGAATGGCCAACCCCGCCTATGTCGGTGAATTCTTCTCCGCCGCAATCGAAAGACTTCCCGGCGTTGAGGTCACCGCCCACTTCCACAACACCCGCGGACAGGGACTGGCCAACGCCTACGCTGCACTGCAGGCCGGGTGCACCAGCTTTGAATCCAGCTTCGGCGAACTCGGCGGTTGCCCCGTACCAGCCGGTTCCACCGGCAACATCGCCTCTGAGGATCTGGTCAGCATGTTCGAGGAGATGGGGGTATCCACCGGGATATCGCTACCGGCGTTGATCGATACGGCTCGCGCCGCCCAGGACGTGCTCGGGCGCACCCTGACCAGTCACTCCCTCGTTGCCGGTCCGATCGACTGGAGCCCCGGCCCCCACGCTCCGTCCTGCCGCTAGCGCGCCCAACCAACCACTACAAGGAGATTCTCAATGAACCACCGCGTCGCGTTCGTCACCGGCGGAGCCCAAGGAATCGGCCAGGGCATATCAGAGACGCTGGCATCCAACGGTTTTCGGGTCGCGGTCGCCGACCTGAACCTCGAGGTGGCAGAGGCCACAGCCAAGCGCATCGCCGACTCCGGCGGTGAAGCCATCGCCGTCCACGTCGACGTCACGAACACCGAATCGGTTCGCAGCGCAGTCAAAACCGTCACCGCCGAACTCGGGGACATCGAGATCGTCGTCAACAACGCCGGCTGGGACGACTTCATGCCCTTCCTGAACACCTCAGAAGAGTTCTGGGACAGGATCATCGACATCAACTTCAAGGGTGCGCTGCGCGTCATCCACACCGTTGTTCCCGGCATGGTCGAGCGGGGCTTCGGCCGGGTCATCAACATCGGTTCGGACGCCGGCCGCGTCGGGTCATCGCTGGAGGCGGTGTACTCCGGAGCCAAAGGCGGCATCATCGCATTCACGAAGACACTGGCCAGGGAGGTGGCCACCAAGGGCGTCACTGCCAACACCGTCTGCCCGGGTCCGACCGACACACCCGCGCTGCGCAAGTTCGCCGACAGCTCAGGTCAGGATGCCGACAAGGTGATCGGCGGCATGACCCGCTCCGTACCGATGAAGCGCCTGGCCCAGCCCTCCGACATCGCCGCCGCCGTCGCGTACTTCGCGTCAGATGCGGCGGAGTACGTCACCGGCCAGACGCTCTCCGTCAGCGGTGGCCTGACGATGTCCTGACCCAATCCTCACGCGATCAAAGGAGATCCTGTGGCACAACCCCAAACCCGCGAGGCCGTGGCCTGGAACCGCGATGGGGCGTTCGTTGAATTCGTCATCGACAGTCCTCCGGCCAACGCGCTCGGCCCGGCGGTCATCGCCGGCCTGCACAACGCCATGGACTACGCCCAGAGCGTCAAAGCCAAAGTCATCGTGGTGACGTCGGCCGTAGACGGCTTTTTCGCTGCCGGCGCCGACATCAAACACATGACAACGGTTGACGCGGCCTCATTCCGGGCGTACGGAGACTCACTGCGCGGCGCGCTGGAACGCCTGGCCGCGCTGCCGATGATCTCCGTCGCGGCGATCGACGGCCTCGCCCTGGGGGGCGGTCTCGAACTGTCGATGGCGTGCACGTTGCGAGTCGCCTCGACACGGGCCCGACTGGGTCTGCCGGAAGTCAAGCTCGGGTTGATCCCCGGCGGCGGAGGCACCCAGCGACTCCCCCGCCTCGTCGGACGCGGCCGGGCACTGGATCTGATGCTGACCGGCCGCCAGGTCACGGCAGAAGAGGCGTTCCGGATGGGGCTGATCGACCGTCTGGCCGACCCCGCCACCACCGCGCAGGCGGCAGCGCGGCAATTGGCCACCGAGTTGGCCGCAGCCTCGACGCCTGCCCAACTGGCCGTGGTGCGGACCGTCGACGCAGCCTACGACCGACCACTGCCCGATGGCCTTCGCTTCGAAGTCGACCAGATCCAGAATCTCTTCGAGCAGGGCGAGGCGGCCGAGGGACTCCGCGCGTTCATCGACAAACGCAAGCCGCAATTCGGCTGAGCAACCGTCAGATTCGACGCGATCCGGGCCCTTCGAGGTTCGGACGTTGAAGGATTGGAATGGATAAGCATGATCGATATCGAACGGCGTTATGAGACACTGCGTCTGGAGTCTCCGGCTGACGGCGTGGTCCAGATAACTCTCGACCGGCCCGACCGGCTCAACGCCATGACGATGGCGATGTTCGGCGAAATCGAGTCGGTGGCGCACGCCGTCGCAGCCGATCGCGATGTCCGAGTCGTCATCCTGACCGGCGCCGGCACGGCGTTCTGTGCCGGCTACGACCTCGACGAAGCCGAGGAGTTGGCGTCGTTGTCGGCCCTGAACATGTTGGAACGCCAGGAGCGCGCCGCCCGGGCCCTCAGCGCGGTGCGTGCCGTCCCGGTTCCGGTGGTCGCCGCGATCAACGGTCCCGCCGCGGGCGGCGGCATGTCGCTGGCCCTGATGGCCGATATCCGGCTGGGATCGCCAGCCGCGAAGTTCAACGCCGCGTTCGTGCGTATTGGGCTCTCCGCGGGCGACCTGGGTGCCTCGTGGTTGTTGCCACGGTTGATCGGGCCGTCCGCGGCAGCGGAGATGGGCTTCACCGGACGCATTGTGGAGGCCGTCGAGGCCGAACGACTCGGCCTGCTCAACCGGGTGACCGATGCCGAGGACCTGCTCGACCAGACCCTGACCCTGGCCCGGCAGATCTGCGCCAACTCCCCCGGCGGCATCCGCATGTCCAAGCGGGCGCTGCAGGCGAATATGGAGGTCACCTCCTTCGCCGCAGCGCTGGAACTGGAGAATCGCGGCCAGGCACTTCTGACGCGCTGTGCGGATATGAGTGAGGCGCTGGACGCCTTCAAAACCAAGCGCGTACCGAACTTTTCCGGGCGGTGACGATGACCACGGCGCGCTGGAATCGGGTGTCGCGGCGCCCGGTAGCCGACGTCCTGGACGAGCTACGCGGCGCCGAGACGCTGTCCTTCGACCAACACGGTCCCGACGTCGTGGTGATGTCGGTCAACCGCCCGCATCGGGCAAACTCGCAAACCATCGACATGTTCGGCGAAATCGCCTGGGCCACCCACATATTGCGGAGCGCTTCGGCACGGGCGCTGATCATTACCGGTGCGGGCGGAAAGGCGTTCTGCACCGGCTTCGATCTCGACGAGGTCGATGTACTCACCCGGATGTCGGTGTCGGACTTCACCGATCTGGTGGAGACGGCCGCCTCAGGATCCACCGCATTGCGGGCTTTGCCTTATCCGGTGATCGCCGCGGTGAGCGGCCCAGCCGCTGGCGGTGGTCTGTCCCTGGCGCTGGCGGCCGACATCAGGATCGCCGACCGGACAGCCAGTTTCAGCGCCGGCTTCGTGCGAGTCGGGTTGTCGATCGGGGAATTGGGTACGTCGTGGAATCTGGTTCGGATCATCGGACCCGGCCGCGCCGCCGAGATGGCGTTCACAGGTCGCACCGTCCGAGCCCCCGAGGCGTTGCGCATCGGGCTTGCTAATCGGCTCACCGAAAGCGGGACCGCTCTGGAGGCGGCGCTGGGGTTGGCCGAGGCCATTGCCGACAATTCAGACGACAGCATCCGCTCCACCAAGAACGCGTTGACCCGCAGCATGGAGAACAGCTCCTTGCAATCCGCCCTGGAGATGGAGAACCGCGGGCAGGCGCTTGCCATGCAGGTTCCGGGCACCCGCCGCGCGCTTGCCCCTTAGCGACACCAGACCCATCGACCGGCATTACTTCTTTTCACGACATCCGTCAATTTCCGTTGGTGCGGAGTCACTCTCGTCAGGGAGAAAGCTCCTCTCATCGGGGGACGCGGGTCGATGGCCTCGTCTCGTAACGTGACTGTGTGCCACCAGTCGATCATGCATTGAATCTCACCACGCAGGCGATCCTGACGGATCTCAGTTGGGGTCTGACGGGGGTGCTCCTGCTGATCGCCATCCGGATGGGCGTGCGCGAGCGCACCCCCGTCTACGTGCTGATGGTGTTGGCCACACTGGTCGGTGCGTTCGCCGAGCCGCTCTATGACGTGGCGATGATGCTCTACTTCTACTCCACCCCAGGCATGTGGACACATTTCACGGCATTCGATATCCCGCAACCGATTTGGACTCACAGCGGCTACGCGGTGCTGTACGCCGCACCCGCGATCTACATCTCGCGCCAGATCGCCCGCAACCTGATCACCCGCCGCGCATTGTTCGGCTGGGCCGGCGTCGCACTGCTCGAATCGGCCGCCTTCGAGATGATCGGCATCAACGGCGGTCTGTACAGTTATTGGGGGCCACACGTATTCCGGATCGTCCAGTACCCGTTGGTGATCGGTGTACTGGAAGCCGCTCAGGTGATCTGCTTCGCGATGGCGGCATCGCGGCTGCGGGCCGGCTGCACCAATCAGTGGCAGCTGCTGGGCCTGTTCGTGTTGTTCCCCTGCACGTTCTTCATGGCCAATTTCGGTGCGGGCTGGCCCACTATCATCGCAATTCACCTCGAGCACACGTCGACTGCGGTGACCGCCGCCGCGACAGTGCTCAGCATCTGCTTCGCGGTCGCGCTCGTGCGCGCTGCCTCGTCGTTCCTGCCACCGACCTCAGGAAAGCCCCACCCCGAACCCGGGCATGCCGTCGTCAGCGCGCCCGCGAAGACATTCGGTCCATGAAGCACCCAATGTCGCGGACCGCCCTGATATTCGCCGCCGCCGTCGTATGCGCGATCCCCGTTGCGGCAGCGCCCGTACCGGCCTACGCGGCTCCGGCCCCCGAGGTGGAATATCTCTACAACGTGACCGCCCGGCGGCACTACACCTTTCCCGACGGCGACGCGCTCAACTACGGATACGGAATCTGCGGCAAGGTCACCGCGGGCGAACGCTACGCCCAGGTGATGAGCGACGTGAAAAGCGACATCACCCCGAACGACGAATTCGCGGCCAACTACCTGGTCTCGTATGCAGTGAATCTTCTTTGCCCAGAACAGATCTGGGCGTTGCGGAACTCCGCGGCAAACTACCAGCCGCCGACTCAGTAAGCCGGCCTACTGCGCCGGCATTCCGGGCGGCGGGTACACGCCGCGCAGAATCCACGGGAGCCAACTGATGCCGAATTCGACCTCGTCGGTGGCGTCGTAGTCCGGGCTAGGGTCCAGTGGAACATTCTGGGGCAGCACCACAATCGGTGCGGGCCCCGATTGCTGCCCGACCGTCGTGCTCTGGGCCGGCCGCTCCGACTGCCCATAAACCGCCACCACGACGGTGCGATCCGGACTGTTCTCCGACCACACCCCCACCTGGCTGTTGGCGCAGTTGGACATGATCGCGAAATACGCGGGGTTGTAATACCACTGGTTCATCAATTCGACGCCGCTGATGGCCACCGCGGGATTGATCGCCACGGTCTCGGCCACGCCGCCTCGGAAGCCGGCGGCGTTCGCCCGACTTTGTGGCGTCGAACCGTCAGATCCGATGTCGCCGTCGATATTTCGGTTGTTCAACATATCGACTGCGTGCCATTGCGCGGCCAGTTGCAGTTGCAGGTTGATCTTGACGTCATTGGTGCAACCTGCCTGATGCTGAACGGTGTAGACGTTCGCGACCACGCCGTCGTTGAGCCGCTTGTTGTCGGCGTGCGCCGCGGGCGCACACACGAGGGGGCCGCACGCCATCGCGCACAGGATCAGCGGTCGATAGTGCATGTCAGTTCCTTTGCGTCCGCCGTTGGCTTCGTCGTGGGCTCAGACCGGGTCGAATTGCGAGATCAGCCAACGGCCGCCGATCTTGTCGAGGGTGACCCGAACACTGGACGCGGTGCTGGCGGGCGCATCCTGCCCGACGATGACGGTCTGATTCACCAGCAGCAGGACGACGGCGTGCTCGGCCGTCGCCGAGGTCGACGCGGCGGCAGGAACGGTGGCCACGGCCGAAATCTGCTTCTGCTTCGCCCCGGGGATCACAACGTCGTGGGTCAGAGAGGTATACGCCTGCAGGAACGCGCCGGTCAGTCGGTCCCGCGCGCGCTCGAGGTCGGCCTGCACGGTGTCGGGCCGGTAGGACAGCAGCGCAATGGTCCCCTCGGTGGCGGCACGCACGGATTCCGCACGGGCCGCCGCCGCGTCGCGAGCCGACGTGTCCTGCCATTTGAGGTAACCCACAGCCAGCGACAGCGCCAGCGCCAGCCCGGGCAGCACACCGTAGGCAATTGCCCGTGACCAGCTGGGGCGCCGCCGGACGCGCGGTGGCGGCGCATCGAGCGTCTCCTCGGCGACGGACTCTTCGTCGACAGGCAGGTCCATTGTCCCAGTGGAGATTTCAGCCACCGACTCACCGCACTTCGAGTTGCGGTTCCGGCGCAATCTGAGCCGGCTCATGACACGAATCCGACGTTGGAGACCTTGATCTGATCGCCGGCCCGCTGCACGGAGATCCGCATTCGCCACGACCTGGGCGCCGGGTCGGGTTCGCCGGCATTCGACGTCTGAACGGCCACCACCACCAGTACCTGTGCGCCGTCGGCGGTTTGCGACTCGATCCCAGCCTCCGTGATCGAGCCCACCGTCGTCGCCTTGGCTTGCTGGAGTACCTCGATGAACGGCTGCGACCGTTTGGCGAAGTCGTTGTAGAACTCTCCTGTCGCCCCGTCCAGGATGCGGCGCACGTCGGCGTCGGCGTGCTGCCAGTTGATGGTCGTCAAGTTCAGGGCGCCCTGCCTGGCCACCTGCAGGTACTGGCTCCGCTGGGCTTGCAGCTGGTGGGACTGTTGCAGTCGGAAACCCCACCACCCGGCCAGTGCCGCCATAGCGATAACAGCGGTGAGGCCGAACAACATCGCACGGCGGTGCACGGGCACGCGTTTTCTGATCCGGGTCGCCGGCGGGCTGTCGGTGTCGTCCGCTGCGGACTCGGCAGAACTGTGCTCGACGGCCTCGACGTCGTCGGTGCTTTCGTCTCCGATGTCCACCGACAGTTCGGGGTCACTCAATACGGTCATACCGCCCTCCGTTTTTCGTGGGTCTAGGTGTCGTTGCCGTCACGGGGGTGGCAGCAGCATCGACTGCCACGTCCTGTCCTTCGGCGCGGTCTGGGCCAGATCGGACCGGGTGTACTGATGTCCGTCGGGTCCGACGTAGCTGCCCGTCGCCGGGTCGTACTGGGCGGCGGCGATCGGCGGCAGTGGCGGATCGGGTCCGGGCGCGGCCCCGGGCACCGGCGGCGGGGATCCGGGCGGCAGCTGCGGGATGCCCTGACCGGACAACGTCGCGTTGGGGTCGCCCTTCCAGTTGTTGCCGTCGTTGAGTGGCACGTACTGTTCGTTGCTTTCGCACAACTTGACGGTGGGTGCGCGCTTGCCGGGCACGGTTTCACAGGGAGTGTTGCGGGCACCGCGCACGTTGAGCGGCGAGTCCTGCGGAACCCTGCAGTACAGGTCGCCGGGTGCTCGCTGCGGGTAGTCCTCGAAGGTGGGGTTCCGCTGCTGCTGTGCCGGCAGGAAGCCGGTGGTGCACGGCGGCGGCAGGTTGAGATTGAGGTTGAAGCTCAGGTACTGGCCCCGGTAGGCCTGTTTGGTATTGACGTTGGCGAGGATGCCCGCCTGTTCAGCGGCAATGGATTCCGGGAATACGACCAGCAGTTGCTCGATGTCGTTCTGATAGGTGAGCGCCACCTGTCCGACGCTGACGAGGTTGGCGAGCAGGATCGGCAAGGTGGGTTGAACCCGATCGATGAGTTGCCGCATTTCCCCGAGCGCGGGGCCCCCCTGGTCGATGGAGCCCGCGACCGCGCTGTCGTGCGTCTGCAATTCCGTGGTCACGGCGGCCAGGTGTGACGCCCACCCCGCAATCGCACCGGATGTGTGGGTCTGTGAATCCAGCACCGGTTGCGCCTGGTCAATCAGCGTGACGAGCGGGTCGAGGTTCTTGCGGGCGTCGATCGCCAGGTTCGACGAACCCGAGATCAAGCGGGAAAGCTCGGGACCCAGCCCACCCACCGCCGTGTACGACTCATCGACGACGGTCTTCAGGTTGTCGCGAGGTATCGCCGCCAATGCGGTGTTGGCAGCGCTCAGCAATTGGTTGATGTTCGGCGGCACGGAGGTGTCGGGGCGCCGGATCACGTCGCCGTCCTTGAGCGGTGGCGAAGTGGCGTTGCGCGGCAACAACTCGATGTAGGACTCACCGATCGCCGATTGACTGTGCACCTCGGCCTTGAGGTCGGACGGAATGTCGATGCCGGATTTCAGGGACAGCACCGCTTCGACACCGTTGTCGGTCAGACTCACGGACTGCACCTGGCCGACTTCGGTGCCGCGGTAGGTGACGTTTCCCGTGCTGTAGATCCCGCCGCTCTCGGGCAGTTCCACCTTCACTGTGTAACGGCCGACCCCGAACAGCATGGCCGGCAGTTTCACGAAATGCAGCGACATCACGGCGAGGGCGGCCAGCGCGATCACGGTGAAGACTGCCAGCTGGATCTTGACTCGTCGGTGCAGATGCAGCATCTAGGACCCCTGGTCAAAGTGGTACGGGATGGCCAGCGGGTTGCCGGGAGTACCCCGATAGCCTGCTGTGCAGGGGCTGGGGTACTGGCCGATGGTGCGTCCCCACTGCAGCTCCAGCTCGGTCAGATGGCACTCCCATCGGGTTCCGGTGAATATGCCCTGGTCGATTCGGCTGAGCGTGAGGTCGATGATCGCTGTGAGGTTTGCGTAGTCACCGCGTTGAAAGTTCTGGAAGGTTTCGTTCGGAAAGGGGAAGGTGGCGATCAGGCTGAGCGCCCGGGTCAGGCTCGGACCGGCGTTGGCGAGCGACTCCAGCACGGGCCCAAGGTCTTTCAATTCTTTGACCAGGTTCGCTTTGGTTTTGTTCACCGAGTCGACGGTCAGTGCGCTGAATTTGCTCAATTGATCGGCCGCCTCGACCAGGGTGTGCCGCTCGTCGTTGAGTACCGCGAGCGCGTCGGGAATGGTGGCCAGCGCCCGGTCCAGCACGGGTTGCTGGGCGGCGAATGTGCCGGCCAGGCGGTTGAGGCTGTCGGTGGCCGCGATGATGTCACCGGACTGGTTGTTGAGGTTGGCGGTGAATTTGTCGAGCTGCCCGATCAGGCTGCGCAGATCCTGTTCGCGGCCGCGAAACGCGGTGCTGAACGCCTCGGTGATGTCCTGGATCTGGCCCAGGCCGCCCCCGTTGAGCACCAGCGACAGTGCAGCCAGTGTTTGCTCAGTACTCGGGTAGGCGGCCCCGCGGGACAGCGGAATCAGCGCACCAGAACGCAACTTGCCTTGCGGCGCTTCACCTTTGGGTGGGCTGAGCTCAATGTGATAGGAGCCCAACAGGCTGGTGGTGCCGATCTTGGCTGTTGCGTTGGCCGGCAGGTTCACATCGCCGTTGAGCCGCATCGTGACCAGCGCGTGCCAGCCCTCGCGCGCGATTTTGGTCACATGACCGATCGTCACGTCGGCGACGCGCACCCGGGAGTTCGGTTGAATGTTGTTGACATCGGGCATCTGTGCCTGAATCTCGAAGGAGTCCGGGCCGTCACCCTGGGTGCCCGGCAGCGACAGCGAGTTCAGCCCGTGCCAGCCGCAGCCGGATGTCCCCGCCACGGCCGCGAGCAGGGCCAGAGTTGCGACCAGGTGGCGCCAGCGGCTGATCCTCATGAGCCACCTCCTGGCGGGAGCATCAGACCGCGCAGGCCGGCGGCGGGGTCGGTAGCCACCGCCTCGGCCGGACCGGCGGTCGTCGCCTCAGTGCCGGGCGCTGTCGGGGGCACTGGCGCGGCCGGCGGTACGAAGTCGGGTCGCATCCAGTCTTCGCTGTAGGTGACCTCGTTGGGTCTGGCCTGCGCGCCGACGAACAGGTTCTCCCCAATGGGCGGAAAGTTGTACTGGCGGTTCTTCAGGATGGGCGCCATGTACTGGGCGCAGAGCTTCGCCGCTTGCTCGCCTCCCAGCCGGGAGGCGGCCTGCACCGCTCCGCAGAGGAAGGCCAAGGGATTGGCCATGTTATTGCCGGCCAGCGCGCCGGTCAGCGCACCGTTGGCCGGTTCGAAGATGTTGTTGAAGTTCTGCAAGACCGTTGGGCCGATGTGCAGCGTCTGCTTGATGTCGTCAAGGCTGCCGACCAGCGCCTGGGTGATCGACGCCAGTTTGTCCGACGCGGTGCCGACTGCCTCTCGGTTGTCGGCGGCGAAGCTCCCTACGTCCCCCAGGACGGCATTGAGGTCCTCGACTGCCTGACCAACCTTGTTCGGGTCGTCGGCCAGCACCGAGGACACGGCGGCGAGGTTCTGATTCAGCTGCTCGAGCAGATCTGCGCTGTCGTGCAGCGCCGACACGAGCGTCGACAGATCCCGGAAGGTGGCGAAGATGTCCTTGCTGTGGTCGCCGAGCGCCGACACCGCCTGGGACAGCTTGATGATCGTGTCGCGGATGGTGGAGCCCTGTCCGCGCAGGTTGTCGGCGGCGGTGTTGATGAGGGAGCCCAATGTGCTGACGCCGCCCGGCTGATCGGGTTTGAGTAGATCGGTCAGCCGCTGCAGTTGGGTCCGTAAGTCATCCCACTCGACCGGCACCGCGGTGCGATCCGAAGGAATCACCGCGCCGTCCTGCATCGTGGGCCCGCCGCTGTACGGCGGCGTGAGCTGAATAGCGCGGCCCGTCACCAATTGTGGCGACAGGATCGCGGCTTTGGCGTCAGCGGGCACCTTGTATTTGCGATCGAACCAGAACGAAACCTTCGCCCGCAGCGGCTGCGGTTCGATCTTGACGATCTTGCCTACCGGCACGCCCCGGATGCGGACGTCGTCGCCGGCAAACAACCCGTTGGTGTTGTCGAAATAGGCGACCACGAGTGTCCGGTCCGCCTTGTCGTTGGCTCGCATTGCGACCACGACGCCGGCCACAAGCATCAGGACGAGGGTCGTCATCAACACGGCACGGGCCCGCCGCAGGTCCTTGATCACGGTTGGCCTCCCGGATGCTGAGAGGACGGCAGCTCACCCGGTGCCGGCACGTAGACCGGCTTGGGTGTCGGTTCGGGCGTGGACTGCAGGCTCGCCGGCGGTGGCGCCGGCGGTCCCGGCGGCGGCCCTCCCGGCGGCGGTGCGGGCAACGGTTCCCGATAGGGATAGCGCGGATCGCCGGGGTTGCCGGTGATCGCGTCGGGCAGTGTCAGGCGCGGCTCGCCACCCTGGCCGGTCCGGGGGTACGGCATCGGCAACGGCGGGGTCCCGGGCTGGCCGGTCGGCGGGTCGGTCAGCTGCGACGGCAGCAGGGTGGCCGGGTCGAGTCCCAGATCAGAGAATGCGGCACCGATGAACGGCTGCACGAACTGCCCCGGAAGCAGATTCACCACGTACGCCTTGAAAAATGGCCCGGACGAGACGGATTCGCCCAGCGACATCACGTAGGTGTTGATCAGTGGGATGGCCTGTTGCAACCTCTCTTTACGCTGTTCGACGATCGCCAGCACCCCGTTGAGCTTGTCCAGCGCGGGCCGCAACTGCTGCCGGTTCTCGGCGATGAACCCTTCCAGCTGCCGCGACACCGCCGAGATGTTCCGCCAGATCTGGCCCAGCGCGGCGCTCTGTGTCCGCAGTTGGGCCAGCAACGCGTTGGTGTCGCGCACCAAGTCGACGATCTGGTCGGTGCGCTTGGCCAGCACGCCGGTTGCCTTGGCCGCGTTGCTGAGCAGATTGCGGAGTTGGGCGTCGCGCTCGTCGAGTGTTTGTGCGAATCGCGCGACGCCCTGCAGCGCGTTCTTGAGGTCGGGCGGCGTATTGGCAAAGGTCTGCGCCAGGGTGCTCAGCGATCCAGACAGCTGCTGGGTGTTCAGCCCGCTGATCGTGGTGGCCAGGTCACCGAGGGCCTCGGGCAGCTGGTAGGGCGAGATGGTCCGCTCCATAGGTATCGGACCTTTGAGCTGACCGTCACCGCGGGGCAGCACATCAAGGATCTTGCTGCCCAGGAGGCCTTTGGTTTTGATGGCCGCCTCGGTGCGATCGCCGAGCCGGATGTTCTTGCCGACCTTGAAACTGACCAGCACCCCGGTTCCATCGAGTTCGATGCTGGATACCTTCCCCACCGGATAACCCGAAACCTCGACACTGTTTCCCGTCCGGAGCCCGCCGGCGTCGGCGAAATAGGCGGACACGTCTCTGCCTTCGTTGAAGAACGGCAGCTTCTGGTACTGGAGAGCGCCCACCGCGATTCCCGCGACTGTCACTATGCCGACGGCGCCGATGACCAGCGGGCTGCGTTCAGAGAAGGACTTCATTTCGGTGCGCACCGTCCCGTGGCCTGACCGGCCACTTTGATGTAAACCGGTTGCCCCCCTTTGCCGTTGACCTTGAGTACGACATCGCAGAAGTAGAAGGCGAAGTAGTCGCCGTAGACGCTCTGGCGGACCAGGGCGCGGTACCTGTCCGGAAGCGTGTTGAGCAGATTGTCGAGATAGTCATGGTCCGCCAGGGCGATCGTCGCGGTCCGGTCGGTCTCGGCAACCACCTTCTTCACCGGTTCACGGGCCTGCGACAGGAGGTCGGCTACCGACCCGGCGGCGGCATTGGTGTAAGCCACCGCGTTGGAGATGTCCGTTTTTCGTTGTGCCAGGCCGTGAATCAGCTGCGACAGCGATGTCACCGCTTTGTCCAACCGCTCGGTCTGGCCGCCCAGCGAACCCAGCACCACGTTGAGGTTGGTGACGACCTGCCCGATCAACTGATCTCGGTCCGCCAACGTGTTGGTCACCGCCGCCGCCTGGTCCAGGAATGAGGCGATCGTGGGGCCTTGCCCTTGAAATGCCTGCACCAACTGCCCGCTCAGGGCGTTGACCTGATCCGGGTTCAGCGCACGGAACAACGGGCGGAATCCACCGATGAGCGCGTCGAGATCCAGCGCCGGTTGCGTGCGCGCCACCGGAATCGTCTGCCCCGGACTCAATACCTTGAGTCCCCCGGTGCCCTCCTGCAGCGCCAGATATCGGTCACCGAACAGGTTGTCGTACTGGATCACCGCCCGGGTTCCCTCGGTCAGGACGACCGAATCGTCGGCGGTGAATGCGACCCGCACCGACGCATCGGGGTTGATGGAAATGGTGGTGACCTTGCCGACCTCCACGCCGGCGATGCGGACCAGCTTGCCCTCCCGGAGATTGGACACATTGCTGAACTCGGCGAAGTAGGTCTTGCCTTCGCTGAACCGGAGCTGACCGAAAATGGCGACCAGCGAAAACGCGGCCAGCAGGCATACCGACAGGAAGATGCCCAGGCGCACGACGACGCCTCTCAGGTTTTCCCGCATGGCTCCTTCTCCTGCTTGGGTGGAAAGTCGGCGGTCATGGTGGCGGCGCCATTTCGGCCGTCGGTGACGGCACGGCCGGAAGCTGGCCGGATTCGGGTGCAGCCGGCGGTATCCCGGGCCACAGCGGCACGCCACCCGGCCCGTACAGCGGCGCCCCGTACGGCGGAGCGCCGGGATACGGGATGGGCCCGACCGCAGGGCCAGGAATGCATTGGCGGATGGACGGCGGTTCCGGCACGGCGCGGGTCACCGGCAGGTAGTCGGCCCAGCAGGGATGTCCGAGACCGGGATTCGGACGGATGTCGAGTCCGGTTCCCCACCCGGTGTTCGTAATGAGTTGGCGTACCGGGAAATTCTTGGTGGCATCCGGCAACGATCCGCAGCCCGGCTTTCCGCCCGGCCCACCCTTGGCGGCCACGATCGGCAGGTTCTCGGGATACTCGTAGGGGTCGTTACCGAACAACAAAGCGACATCGAGTTGGAGCGTGCGACCATCGCCGCCCCACGCGGAATAGCCGCCGTTGTCCAGATACCACTTGGCGCCCTGCAAAAAGCAGGTGTACTCCGGGCTGTACTTGTTCAACAGGTTCGTCGTGGGCTCGAGAACGTTGACCGCGGAGACGAGATTGTCCCGGTTGGGACCGAGCAGGTTGGTGCCGGCATTTGACAAGCCAATGACGTTGAGCAGCAACGAATCCAACGATCTAGAATGATTGACCACGGTGGTGCTGGTGGTGCTGGTCGCGTTCAGGATCTTCACGATGTCTTGAGCGGCCGCGCCGTAGGTGTCGTTGAAGTTCCGGAAGGAACGCCAGTCCTGGCGCATGGTTTCGCTGCGCGCATTGAGCGCCTGCAACACCTCGTTGAGGTCGGTGGTCGCCTCCCCCATCCGCGCACCCTGTCCGCGCACACCGTCGGCCACCGCGGTCAGCACCGCGTTCAACTTGACCGGATCGATCATGCCGAGCAGGTCGACGACGTTCTCGAAGACGGTGTTGATCTCGGTGCTGACATTTTCCGACTGCAGCACCGCACCCGCCTTCAGCCGGGCCGGACTCGGGTTCTCCGGGTACACCAGTTCGACGAACTTCGCGCCAAAAGCGGTGGTGGCGCTGATCTTTGCCTTGACATTGGCCGGGATGTAGCGGATCTGGTCAGGGTCGAGTTCGAGGGCCAAGCTCGCCCTGTTCCTAGTGTCGCCGATCTGGCCAACCCGGCCGACCTGCACGCCGCGCAACTCGACCTTGGCCCCGGTCTCCATCACCAGACCCGCACGCTCCGAGCTCAGGGTCACCGGTACATACGACCTGAAGGTCCCGGCGAATGCCGTCGTCGTCACGACCATGAACAAGACGACGGCGAGCAACAGGATCACCGTCCACCAGGCCGGCGAGATGCGATGCACTCCTGATTTGTGGGCCATTGCACTAACCGGCCAGGTGGAAGTTGCCAGACTGGCCGTAGACGGCCAGCGTGATCATCACGATCTCCACGGCCGCAACCACCATGGAGGTCCTTACCGCGCGCCCCACTGCTTCACCAACCCCCGCAGGACCGCCGTGCGCGGTATAGCCGTAGAAGGTGTGCACCAGCATGACCACGATCGTGATCGCCACCACCTGGAAGAACGACCAGATGATGTCGCGCGGGCTGAGGAAGGTGTTGAAGTAGTGGTCGTAGACGCCGGAGCCCTGGCCGTAGATTGCGGTGGTACCACTCCGGGATGCCAAGAACGCCATCATGATTGCCACGCAGTACAGCGGGATGACCACAACGATACCGGCAACGACCCGGGTGGATGCCAGGTAGCTGATGCTGCGAATGCCGATCACCTCGAGCGCATCGATCTCTTCGTTGATCCGCATGGCTCCCATCTGAGCGGTGGCTCCGGCACCGATGGTTGCCGACAGCGCGACTGACGCGGTTCCCGGCACGATCAGCCGCACGTTGAAGTAGGCCGAGGCGAACCCGGTGAGGGCTTCGATGCCGACGGACGCCAGTTGGTTGTAACCCTGTACCGCAACCAGCGCGCCGGTGGTCATCGTCAGGAATCCGACGATCACCACAGTCCCGCCGATCATCGCCAGAGCCGCCGCACCCAGGCCCATTTGGGCGATCAGCCGCAGCAACTCGCCGCGGTAGTTGACCACGGCATCGGGGATTGAACCCAATGTGCTTGCATAGAAGCGCATCTGGGTCCCGACGCGATTCCATTCACTCCGGGTGCTGTCGAACGTGCGCCGGAGCCGCGGATGGAGCATCGCCGAAGGTCTCGCCGCGGTAATCTCTGTCATCGGTTCACCTCAGGTAACCGTGAACTGAATACCAACGGCCGTCACGATGACGTTGATCGCGAACAGGACCATGAACGTGAACACCACGGTCTCGTTGACCGCATTGCCGACACCGGCCGGACCACCGCCGACCGAGATGCCCATATAGCAGGCGATCAAGCCGGCCGCCATCCCGAAAAGCATTGCCTTGACCAGCGATACGATGACATCGCCGAGGCCGGTCAGCGTCGTCAGCCCCGTCACGAACGCCCCCGCCGAGACGTGCTGCACGTACACGGTGAAAAAGAACGCGCCGCTCAGTCCGACCACGGTCACCGCCGATTCCAGCGCCAACGCCACCGTGGTGGCCGCCAGCACGCGCGGGACCACCAGTCGGTGGATGGGATTGATGCCAAGCACCCGCATCGCGTCGAGTTCCTCGCGAATGGTCCGCGCACCCAGATCGGCGCACATCGCGGTTGAGCCGGCGCCGGATACCACCAAAACCGTGACGATGGGGGCAATCTGGTTCACCGTGCCGATTGCCGCGCCGGTTCCGGAGAAGTCTCCGGCGCCGATTTCAGTGAGCAGAATGTTGAAGATGAAGGTCAGGATCACCGAGTACGGGAGCGTCATCATCAGGGCGGGCACCATGGACACCCGCGCCACGAACCAGGTCTGAATCAGGTATTCGCGCCACGCGACCGGCGGCCTGAACATCAACACAAAGGTGTCCAGCGACATCGCGAAGAAGCCCCCGACCGCGCGGACTGGTTTGGTGAAGGCAGCCGTCATCAGCACAGCTGCCCCCGCCACCACCGCGTGCGAACCGCCACCCTGAGGACATCCCGATTCCCGCAGGGTCGCATACAGTCGCGTCCAGCCGATGGCATGGGTGAACGCTATCGAGGCAGCAGTCGGGTGACTGCTCCATCAAGAGGGATAATGAGTACCCCAATGGGGTCACTTCTCCGCCCTGCATCCCTCGCAGATTCTGGCGCTGCCGCGCACATCGAGGTCAGCGCAGAGGCCCGACCACGACACGCTCCCATCGTCACACGGTCGCTACTACATCCGTCAAATCGTCTATGTCGTAGCCGTTTTGAGGTATCGCAGCGCCATGCCCCGCATCCTGCCGTCGGCGTTTCCTGGTACTTGCGAGCGGACTTGCACGCGCCGAACGCGTTGGCGGCAAGCACGTTTGCCTTCAGAACAGGCAGAATCGCGTCGTAGGCCGCATTCTGCGGTTCATTCTGAGAAGCTTGTGCTGCGGTGTCGTGACGGCACCGGATGCGACCGGAAAGGAGGCTGCGCGTGCAACGTCGCGACCAGACACTCCGCTCGTCCCGGGCTGAACGTGTGGCTGCCGATCTGGAACACGAGATTCTGACCGCCCGCCTGCCCGTCGGAGCCCACCTGGGACGCCGCTCGGAGATCATGGACAGATTCGGCATCAGCCCGACGGTGATGAACGAGACGTTGCGGATACTGCGCGATCGCGACCTGGTGGCGGTTCGACCCGGTCCGGGCGGCGGAATCACCGTGGCCAGTGCCCCCCCGCAAGTTCGCGTAGGCGCGCTGGACCTCTGGTTTCAGCCGTCCAACCCGCATCCCTTGGACCTGTTCGAAGCTCGCCTGTACCTCGAGTTTGGCCTTACCAAGGCGGCGTTCGAACGCGCCGACGCCGATGACGTCACCGCGATGCGCGCAGCGATGGTTACGCTGCGGGCCAGCACCGATGCCGCGCGGTTCTTCGATGCCGTACTCGCGTTCCACGGCGTCGTCGCCGCCGCGGCGCACATCCCCGTCCTGGAGGGGATGCATCAGACGATCGTGACCAGCATCAAGGCGGTCCTGACGCGGGTGAGGTTCGTCGACCAATACGAACCGTTGCTCGCCGCCAGCCTTGACGTCCACGACGACATTGTGGCGGCCATCGCGCTGCACGATCAGGCGTCTTTCGTCGCCTCGCTCAACCGCCACGACAAAGACCTGATCCGCGCTGACGACCCGGACCGCACCCCCAACACCCCTCAGCACCCCTGACTGAACGGTCGGTTCGGCCGACCACTGCGCAGGCATGCCACCACCTCCGCCGCCGGGGCAATGTGATCTCAACATTGTGCATGCATATCTTGAATTATGTATGCACAATAGCTATCGTCGGTACAACTGCCTTTCCCACTTGTTGCGTGGAGCGACTGCCATCAACACTCAAACGCCCGCCGCCATCGGCATCATCGATGTCCATACCCACGCGATCGATGAGGTCCTACCGGATCTGCACGCGTCCTATCCGGACGACCTGTGGCCCGGCATCGAGCGGATCGGCGACACCGAGGCGATTCTGCTGTTCGGCGGACAGCACTACCGTCGCATCGATCACCGGTGCTGGTCCCCGACCCCCCGCATTGCCGATATGGATCACGAAGGCATTGCCGTGCAGGTGCTTTCACCAATTCCTGTCACGTTCTGTTACCGGGCATCGGCGGGCGGCGCGGCCGAACTGGCGTCGGTTCAGAACGAGTTCTTCGCTCGAATTATCCACCAGCACCCGACCCGATTCGCCGCGCTTGGCGCGGTTGCCCTGCAGGATCCCGACCGTGCCGTCGACGAGATGCGCCGGTGCATGCGCCACCGAGGCTTCCTCGGCGTGGAGATCGGTTCGCGCGTCGGCGACACCGAACTCGCCGATCCCAGCCTGGATCGGTTTTTCGCTGTCGCCCACGAGCTCGGCGCCCTGGTTCTCGTCCACCCCAGCGACCAGGACCTTGCACCGCGGATAAGGAATCTGGGACTGGGCTTCGGCGCGGGTATGCCGATTGAGACAGCCTTGGCGGCGGCGGCGCTGTTGATCGGCGGCGCACTCCAGCGCCGCCCCGAAGTGCGAATCTGCCTAGCGCACGGAGCAGGTGCGCTGCCGGCGCTACTCGGGCGACTCGACAAAGGGGCGGTCGTCGCCGGCATGGCAGCCGACTCACCCGAGTTGCCAAGCCGACTGGCCCGCCAACTGTGGTGTGACAGCTTGACCTACGACCGCGGGGCATTACAGACCGCAATCGACGTATTCGGCACCGACCACGTCGTCTTCGGCTCCGACTACCCCTTCGCCGCGATGCCCGAACCGCTCGACGACATCGTCGCCACCCTGCCCGACGGTCTGCGTCGCAAAATCTGCCGGACGAATATGGAGGAGCACAATGGCCGAGTTCCTGGGTCTGGGCCTGACTCACTACCCGCTGCTGGCCGGCACCGACGAGCACATGGCGGACCTGTTGCGCTGGACGCTGGCTGATCCCGATATCCCCACCGCGGCAAAGGATCCCGCCAACTGGCCGGCGGCGATGCGGGCCGAGTGGGACAGCGGCGTCGCCGCAGCGGCCAGACACCGTAAGTTACTGGTAGAGAACCTTTCCCGCTGCCGCGATGCCCTCGACGACTTCAGCCCCGACGTCGTGGTGGTCTGGGGTGACGATCAGTACGAGAACTTCCGCGAGGAGGTCGTGCCGCCGTTCTGTGTGCTCGCCTACGGCGACGAGACCGTCCGCCCATTCGAGTTGATGACCCGTCGCGGTAGCCCGAACGCGTGGGGCCTGCCCGACGACACCACCATCACGTTGCACGGCGACGCCGAGAGTGCTCGCCGGCTGGCGAACGACCTGATCGGCCGGGGATTCGACGTCGCCTACTCCTACCGAAAGCGGCGCGACGCACCGTTTCCCCACGCGATTGTCAATACCCAACTGTTTCTGGACTACCCCGATGCCGGAGCGCGCTTCAACTACCGACTCATCCCGATCACCGTCAACTGCTACGGCCAGCACGCGATCGCCCGCCGAGGGGGCCTGGCGCGATTCGCCGACATCGTCGACGAGCGGCTCGACCCCTGTGGGCCCACACCCGCACGCTGTTTCGCGCTGGGCCGGGCGGTCGCCGAAGCGTTCCGCGACACCGATCTGCGTGTGGCATTGGTGGCTTCCTCGAGTTGGTCGCACGCGTTTCTGACCGACAAGACCTGGCACATAACCCCCGACACCGCCGCCGACCGGCGGCTGTACCAGCAATTCGTCGACCGTGACTACGCCACATGGCAAGCCACACCCAGCCGCGACATCGTCGACTCGGGCCAGCACGAAATGCTCAACTGGTTCTGCCTGACCGGCGCGGTTGATGAACTGGGTCTGGACCTCGCCTGGTCAGAGCTCGTCACCACGGATGTCTTCAACTCCAACAAGTGTTTTGCGGTGTTCACCGAAGGAGGATCACGATGACGGCAACCGTCGCAGCCAGCGTGCTGCAACCACGCACCATAACTGCCGGAGGCATCGAAACCAGCTACCTCGAGGCCGGCGCCGGCGAACCGGTTGTGATGCTGCACGGCTCGGGCCCCGGCGTATCAGCGATCGCCAACTGGGAAGGAAACATTGGCGTGCTGTCCCGGCGATTCCGAGTACTCGCGCCCGACATTGTCGGATTCGGCGATACCGCGCGACCGGATGACGTCGTCTATTCCCTGCGCAGCTGGACCGATCACATCTGGGCCTTCGTCGATGCACTCGGCATCGAAAAGGCCGCTATCGTCGGCAACTCGCTGGGCGGGCGCATCGCGCTGCAGATGGCCACGGACAACCCGGACCGGATCACCAGGATGGTGCTCATGGGCGCACCCGGTGTCGGCATGACACTTACCGACGGTCTTGCCGCGCTGCGCGCCTACACACCTTCGCGTGGTGCAATGAGTGATCTGCTGCGCGACTACTTCGCCGTCGATCCGGCGATGATCACCGACGAGCTTGTCGAAATCCGTTACCAGGCAAGCATCGCCGATGGCGCCTACCAGGCGTATCGCGCCATGTTCTTCGATCCACGGCACGCCGGGTCCCAGCTTGGTATCACCGAAGACGAGGTGCGCGCCATCACCACGCCCACCCTGCTGGTGCACGGGCGCGAGGACAAGGTGGTGCCAGTGCAGGTCT
This sequence comes from Mycobacterium sp. TY815, assembly GCF_030755135.1. Taxonomy (NCBI): domain Bacteria; kingdom Bacillati; phylum Actinomycetota; class Actinomycetes; order Mycobacteriales; family Mycobacteriaceae; genus Mycobacterium; species Mycobacterium sp. TY815. The sequence goes on from NZ_JAUFRX010000002.1 coordinate 282,787, forward strand.
CGGTCACGATGCTGGGGTTGTTACCGAATGCCGACCTGCACGTGTTCAGCGCGTGCGGGCATTGGACTCAGATCGAGCGCGCAAACGAATTCTCCGCGCTGGTCACCGACTATCTGTCCCGCCGATGAGCACCGGCATCCAACCGCGGCCGAGGAACGAGGTAGCGGCGCAGCTGCCTCTGGTCGTGGATGACCCGGTGTCCCAGCGCTTTCGGGTGCACCGCTCGGCCCTCACCTCGCCCCAGGTGCACCGGGCCGAGGTGGAGCGGATTTTTTCCCGATCGTGGCTCTACGTCGGACACGAATCCGAGATTCCCGAGCCGGGGGACTTCGTCCGGCGGCCGGTCGCCGGGCGGCCGATCTTCATGGTCCGCGGGGTGAAAACCGGTAACGTCAACGTGTTCCACAACACCTGCACGCATCGCGGCGCGGTAGTGTGCCGGCAGGAATCCGGCAATTCCAAGGTGTTCCAGTGCTTCTACCACGCGTGGACCTTTGACTCCGAAGGCCGGCTCAAGGGGGTGCCAGACCGCGACGGCTACGCCGGCGGGCTGAACTTCGACGAGCTGGGACTCAAGCGGGTGGCGCGCGTGGAGTCCTACCGGGGCTTCGTGTTCGCCTGCTTCGACCCCGACATCGAGGATCTGCCGACCTATTTGGCCGGTGCCAGACATTACCTCGATCTCGTCGTCGACGGCTGCGGCGGCTCGGTCGAGATGGCGCGCGGCACCAATCAGTACAGTTTCGCGGCCAACTGGAAGCTGTTGGTGGAGAATAGTTTCGACGGATACCATGCGGAGTCCACGCACGACACCTACTTCAAGTACCTGGTGTCCATCGGCACCGATCTGCACGGGGGTGTCAGCGGCCGAGCCGTCAACCTGGGCAACGGTCACGCCGTAATCGAATACAGCTCCCCCTGGGGGCGCCCGGTCGCAAAGTGGGAGCCGCTGTTCGGCGATGATGCCCGCACCGAAATCGACAGGCTGCGCGCGGATCTGGTTGCCCGCTACGGTGAGCAACAGGCCCACGCGATGGCCGAGGTCAACCGCAACCTGCTCATCTACCCCAACCTGATCATCAACGACATCATGGCCGTGACCGTGCGCACCTTCTACCCGCCCGCACCCGATACGGTTGACGTCACCGCATGGGCATTGGCTCCCAGCAAGGAGGCCCCTTCCCTGCGTCATCGCCGACTCGACAGCTTCCTGACATTCCTGGGCCCGGGCGGCTTTGCGACGCCCGACGACGTAGAGGCGCTGGAGTCCTGTCAGCAGGGCTTCAGCAGCGGCGGAGTCGAATGGAACGACATCTCCCGCGGCATGGGCCGCGTTCCGATGGCCAACGACGAAGAACAGATGCGCGCATTCTGGCGCCGCTGGCAGCAGCAGATGGGCACCGCCGCTGACCTGACGGGTGCCCAATGACCGCCGCGCCCGTGCCGCAGCAGGCGTTCTCAAGAGAGCAGGTCGAGGAATTCCTGTATGCGGAGGCCGCATTACTGGACACCTGGGCCCTCGACGAATGGCTCCTGCTGTTCGACGGGGACGCCAAGTACGAGGTGCCCTGCAACGACGCACCCGACGGCGACCCCGCCCACGACCTGATGCTCATCGACGACAACCACGTGCGTCTGACGGCCAGGGTTGCCCGACTCAACAGCCGACGCGCCCACCGCGAATACCCGCATTCCCGAACCAACCATCAGGTTTTCAATGTCCGGGTGAATCCATCAGACGACGGCATCGCGGTGACCGCGTCGTTCACGGTGTGGCGGTTCCGCGCCGGACGGACCAGTTGTTATGTGGGCCGATACCACTACCGGCTACGCCACCGCGACGGCTGCTTCCGGATCGTCAGAAAGCGGGCCGAATTGGACATGACCGACTTACGTTCGGTGGCCGACGTGGCGATCATCCTGTGAGCGGCGCACTCCGCGGGCGAACGGCCGTCGTCACCGGCGCCGGATCCGGCATCGGCATGGGAATCACGGCGCGACTGATCGCCGATGGCGCTGCGGTTTTCGCGGCCACACGCTGCCAGGAAGACTTGGAGCGCGCCTGCGAACATGCACCCGTTGCCGGCGGATTCATCGGCGATCTCCACCGTCCCGGCACGGCCGATGACCTCGTGACCGCGGCGATCCGGGCGCTCGGCCATGTCGACATCCTGGTCAACAACGCCGGCGGCGGCGTGATCCGCCCCACCCTCGAGCACACCGAGGAGACACTGCGGGCGACCGTCGACAACAACCTGTGGACCACCATCTACTGTGTGCGGGCGGCGTTGCCGCACATGGTGTCTCGTCGTCATGGTCGCATCATCAACATCGGCGCCGACTCGGTGCGCACCGGGTTGATGGACCACGCCATGTACAACGCCGCCAAGGGCGGTGTGCACGCGATGGTTGCCGGGCTGGCACGCGAGTTCGCCGCAGCCGGCATCACCGCGAACACCGTGGCGCCGTGCTATGTGCGCACACCGGAATTGGCAACACTGCTCGAATCCGGCCGAACACCAACGCGACTGGCGCAGGTCATCGAACAGGGTACGGCCATGGTGCCGCTCGGCCGCCCAGGCGATCCGACCGAGGTGGCGGCGGCGGTCGCGTTTCTGGCCGGCGAAGACAGCCGGTTCATCACCGGGCAGACGATCTATGTCAACGGCGGCAGCAGCATGGGCTGATGGCGATCTCGACCACCGTCCGTTGCGCGCCGGCCACATCGTGCTCTCCGGCGCACTGGGCCCTATGGTGCCGGTGTGTCCTGGCAGTACGTACGCGGCCCGGGTCGACGAACTCGGTTCGGTCGAAGTGTCTTTCGCTGAATCTGTTGTCCCGGCGAAGTCATGATCACGCGTCGTCGGCGTGACCTGTTCGGCACGGCGAGCAGTCCGGAATACCTCCCGTTAGGGGGACGAGTCACCTTCGGTGACGGCGTTAGGGTGGGTGCCACGCTTCAGACCGGCCAATCACGAAAGGACGCTTGCCATGGCGGTTCAAATCGCCGACGTCTCTGCCTATCCCGCACGCTATTTCGCCGCGTGGAACCAGCGTGATCTCGCCACCGCCCTGGCCGCGATCGCTGAAACGGTGCACTGGGAAGATCCGTCGTTGCCCGCACCGATCACCGACCACGAGCAGGCCGGCGGATTCTTCACCGCAGCGTGGACCGGTTTTCCCGATCTGACCTTTCACGCTGTCGGTGAGCCGCTGGTGGATGTTCTCAATCGTAGGGTGTCACAGGAGTGGCGGATGGTCGGAACCCACAGCGGCGAAGGGTTTCCACCCGGTGTCGCGCCGACCGGCCGTCAGTTCGACATCCCGGGAACCGACGTCTGGCAGGTCGACAACGATGGGCGGGCCGTCTCAGTGCACGCTTACTAAAATCTCGGCACGCTGCTGACCCAACTCGGCCTGGCCTGAGAATCTATCCGCTCAGCCGGGCCGTCATCTCCGCCATCCGCCGCTTCCCGACGCGGTCCGTGTCTGGTCGGCCAACGCGCCCAACAAAACAGCACTGATCGACGCCAAGCGCGTCATCACCTACGCCCAGCTGAACGAACGGTCAAACCGCATCGCCAACACGCTGTTGGTGGCGCCGGTTCCTCACGCCGGTTGAGGATGTGCGCTGAGCCCGGCACAGGTCTCTCCCGCCCGCAGAAATGCAGCCACCAGCGCGGGGTCGGCGAAGTATGGATCTCCGGAGGGCGTTTCGGCGCGGCGGCGCCCATACTCGTAGAGCGCCGCCAATTTGAATTGCGCCATGGCCGAATACCATTCGATGTTTCTCGGAAGAGTTCCGGTCCGCTCGCTGTAGCGGGCGAGCAACTCGACGCGGCTGGGATAACCCTCTTCCAGAACTGCGACACCCATGCCGGCCGTAGGCGTGAGCGCCTCACCGGGGGCCGGATAGGACGACAGGAAGTAGCCCAGGTCGAACAGCGGGTCCCCGATCGTCGCCAACTCCCAATCCAGCACCGCCGCCACCCGCCCCGGCGGTGTCGGGCGGATCATCATGTTGCCCAACCGAAAATCGTTGTGGACGATAGCCGCCCCTGATTCCGCCGGCGTGTGGTGCACCAGCCAGTCGGCCAACCGCGCAAAACCATCGGGAAGTCGGCCATCGCGCTCGATGAGTGCGCGGACCCGGCGCAAGTGCCGGGAATTGAAGCCTTGGGGTTTACCGAAGTCGCCCAGGCCGATCCCGGCCCAGTCGACGGCGTGCAAATCTGCCAGTGCGTCGATCACCGATTCAGCGATCTGGCCCCTGGCGGCCGGGTAGTTCAGCGGTTCTGGCGTCGACTCGGTGATCACCACGGCATCGATGAACTCGGTGACGACGAGTGGCACGTCCACGATCTGTCCCGGCTCGGCTACCGCGAGAACCCGCGGCACCGGCACCGGAGTGGCGGCCAGCGCCGTCAGCAGCCGAACCTCTCGCACGACGTCATGGGCGCCGACAGGCACCGGAGGGGGCGGCGGGCGACGGACCACCACCGTTCGGTCGCCGTCCGACACCACATAGGTCAGGTTGGAATGACCGTCGCCGACCGCCCGGGCGTTCACCCGGGGACCGCACCCGGCCCGTTCGGCCAGGAACTTGCCCAGCCGTGAAAGTTCATCCGGCGACCATTCCCATGTCACCGGAAACTCCCGGACTGCACCAGATGCTCCAGGTATGAACCCACCCAATGTGTTTCGAACTGGCCCGCGCCCTGTTCGCCGTCGATCGTCGCCCGGCACGCGGCCTCCCGGATGACCGTGGCCATCGGGTCATGGCTTGGTAACTCCACGACCCCGAACGCCTCGAGTTCGACGTTGGTGCTGCCACCGGCGACATCGATCAAGGTGGCCGAAAGACGCTGTTGGCGCATCTGGCTGTCATACTCGGCGCGATGATCGATGCTGCGGACGGCAACCGTCACCCCATCGCGCGCAACATACCCACCGAAGCCCCATTCCCCCTTGGCTATCCAGATCCATCCGTTGACAGCCACTCCGTTCGGGGTGTACGCGACAAACCACTTCCAGTGCTGTGGAGCCCCCCAATCCCGGACCCCCCACGAGTGGTCCCGGTGCCCCGGTCCGTTCAGTTCGATGCGGCGATCACCGACGCGCACATAACCCTGCACCAATCCGGTCTGCTCCATCCGGTTCTCGGCAAACCATGCCGGCAGGCCGTCTGGATTCACGCGATAGCTGAACGCGTCGTGCAGCCCGTCGAATTCATACTCGATCGCGACATCGTCACGGTGATAACTCAGGCCGCACGACTGCAGCGGCTTCGGCTGCCGCAACGACAAACCGTCGAATTCAAATCGGTCCAGGTCGACGTCGTCAGCGATGCGTCCCGAGTTCAGGTGCAGCGCTAAAGGATCAGGCCCGGCACCCCACACGACGACGTTGTACCCCACGCGGCCGCGATCGGTCATGTAGAGGTACACCTGCACACCCAGCTCTTCTTCCGGCACGACCACTTCCCAGAACAGACTGTCGCGCATCCGCTTGCCGGGATCCGGGCGGTGCCGCAGATCGTCGAGCGCACGGAGCGCCGTTGTGGTGTCAACCATTTCGCGACTCCTCCGGATCGGCTGCGCGCAATCAGTGACCGCGCCGGGAGCACCCACCGACCCCTGTCCATCACGCTATAATGGTCAGACCATTTACTCAAGCCGGTGTCTTGACGAATTCGGTCTGACCATTTTAATGTTGCACTGTGCCTTTCGAGCCCTGGCGCCGACTGCCGGACGCGCTCCGGTGATGGATCCCATCGCGCTGCCCTTCCGTTCCGCGGACGGTAGCCGACTCGTCGGCTACTACTGGGCAGCCCCGGATGACCGGCCGCGCGTCGGCGTTGTCGCACTGGTCCACGGTATGGGTGAACACGTCCGCCGATACGACCATCTCGCCGAGATCCTCAACTCGCACGGCTTCGAGGTGTACGGGCATGACCACCGCGGACACGGCACTTCCCTGGGCCCTGACCAGGAACCTGGACACCTGGGTCCCAACGGTTGGCGCGCGCTGGTCGACGACTTGAACCTGGTGATCGCCCGGGCACGGTCGGACCATCCGGACCTGCCCGTCGTGATGCTCGCGCACAGCATGGGTTCGTTTGCCGCTCAACAGTTTCTGCTCGATCACCAGGTGGACGGGGTCGCTCTCACCGGAACGGCGGCCGTCGACCTGCTGGAACCGGCGTTGAATCTTTCGGGGGACCTTTCGAGTGATCTGGACCTGTCGGCCTTCAATGCGGGCTTCCGCCCGGCCCGGACGGAATTCGACTGGCTCTCCCGTGACGAGGCGATCGTCGACGCCTATGTCGCGGATCCGTTGTGCGGGTTCGGCATCGACACCGCGTCGCTCAAGGACATGTTTGCCGGTGCCCGGCGGCTCGCGGATCCCGACCAGGTGGCACGCATGCGCCGCGATCTGCCGGTGTACGTGGCAGTCGGATCCAAAGACCCGGTCAACGGCGAACTCGCCTTGTTGTGGGCACTGGTGGATCGTTACCGAGCCGCCGGCCTCGACGACGTCACCGTTCGCGTCTACGACGAGGGCCGCCACGAGATCCTCAACGAGATCAACCGGGCAGAGGTGATCGACGACCTGGTGCAGTGGCTGCGGCGAATATCCGCGCCCGGCGCCATCAGTGCCACTTCGCCTGCGTCACAGCAGACTCAACAACCGTGAGGACGGATCGATGACTGATAACCGCACCGAACTGCCGGCACCCAAGCACCTTGACGCATCGACCGCGCTGATCGTCGGGGGCACCGCCGGGATCGGGCTGGCTTCTGCACAGGCACTGGCCGCGGCCGGCGTGCCCCGGATCGTGGTCGTGGGTCGCAACGCCGAGCGTGGCGAACTCGCCGCCAAATCGATTGCCGAACTGGGTGCGGTAGCTCACTTCGTCGCCGGCGACGCGACCTCTCCGGCAGGCGCGGCCGCTGTGGCGGCACAGGCCGACGATATCCTTTCGGGTATCGACATCCTAATGTGCACCACCGCCGCCGACGTCCGGCCGGAGCTGTTCATCAACATCCCGTCAGCCGAAATCGGGCGCATACTCAATGAATTGGCGCTGCCATCAATGCATATGGCCAGTGCGGTGCTACCGGGCATGCGTGATCGCCGCGGCGGCGTCATTGTCAACGTGGCGTCGGATGCGGCCAAGACCGCCACGCCGGGCGAAGCGGTCATCGGGGCCGCGAAGGCGGCCATCGTGATGTTCACCCGAACAATCGCGATCGAAGAGAAGCGTTATGGCATCCGCGCCAATGCGTTGACCCCGTCGCTGGTGCACGGCACCGCCTCGACCGAACGCATCACCTCCGACGGGTTCAGCGGCAAGCTGTTCGCCCGAGCAGCTCAGCAGGCACATCTCGGTGTGCCGACCGCCGACGACATCGCCGCTCTGACGGTGTTTCTGTGCAGCCCGGCGGCCGGCCGGCTGACCGGGCAAGCCATCAGCGTCAACGGAGGCATCTCTGCGGCATAGTCGCCGCCTGAGGCACCTAGAAATACCGCGGGAACGGCGTCCAGTCCGGCGCGCGCTTGTCCAGGAACGCGTCGCGGCCCTCTACCGCCTCATCGGTCATGTACGCCAAGCGAGTCGCCTCCCCGGCGAACAGTTGCTGACCCACCAGCCCGTCATCGAGCAGGTTGAACGCGTATTTCAGCATCCTCTGCGCCTGAGGGGATTTCGCGTTGATCTCGGCCGCCCACTGCAGTGCCACCGTCTCCAGATCGATGTGGTCGACCACCTCGTTGACCGCACCCATGCGATTCATCTGCTCAGCCGTGTACGGCCGGCCCAAGAAGAAGATCTCGCGGGCGAACTTCTGACCCACCTGACGGGCCAGGTACGCGCTCCCGTAGCTGCCGTCGAAACTTCCGACATCTGCATCCGTCTGCTTGAAGCGGGCATGCTCACGGCTGGCCAGGGTGAGGTCGCAGACCGAGTGCAGGCTGTGCCCGCCACCCGCTGCCCATCCGTTGACCAGGCAGATCACCACCTTCGGCATGAACCGGATCAGCCGCTGCACCTCCAGGATGTGCAACCTGCCGGCGCGCGCGACGTCAATGGTCTCGGCGGTCTCACCGGCGGCGTACTGGTAGCCACTGCGGCCGCGGATGCGCTGGTCGCCACCTGAGCAGAAGGCCCACACACCGTCTTTGGGCGACGGCCCATTGCCGGTCAACAACACGACTCCGATTTCGGGGGACATCCGGGCGTGATCCATGGCGCGATAGAGCTCGTCGACGGTGTGCGGCCGAAAGGCGTTGCGCACCTCGGGCCGATTGAAGGCGACGCGCACCGTCGGCTGCGTTACGTGGCGGTGATAGGTGATATCGGTCAGATCGGCGAATCCGTCCACCGGGACCCACGCTGACGGTTGAAAAGGGTTGTCGTTCAAAGTCACCCGCGTGGCCGCCGTGGTTTGACCTCGTCCATGTAGAGTGCGATCGCCTCCGACCGATTGATAGCGCCGATCTTGCGCAGGATCCGTTTGACATGAGTCTTGACCGTTTCGACGGTGATGACGAGTTCCTCGCCGATCTCCGCGTTGGACGCTCCCAGGACCAAGAGCTCAAAGACTTCACGCTCACGGTGCGACAGGGTGGCGGCCAGCGCGGAATCCGCCGCGTTGTTCGCGGACTCGACCCGGGTGTCGTATTCGTCGTCGAAGCTGATCGCTGCCGCGGCGATACGGTCTGCCTCCTCGGTCAGCCGTGCCGCTGCACGGGCGATCGTGGTCCGCTGCTGCTGCACCCGTTCGGTATTCAGCATCCTCTCGTGGAGCAACGAGTAGGCGGAGGCAAATGCATCGAGCAGATCGACGTCCTCGGCAGATACGCCTTCTTCGGTGCGACGACCGACGTGGAGCAGCGCTACCACCCGCGATTTCGCGATGACGGGAGCGACGAGATACCGCGCCGAGCCGAGCAACTCCCGATAGCCGGGCGCCCCGGGCATCTCAGCTTCGTTGGTGCGCACCGTGTCGCACAGGCGAATGCAGGACCGTTCGGCTGGGCAATCGCGACGTGCGATCACGGTGGGCCCGCCTACGCAGTGATCGGATTCCTCGACGACAAAACCGTCGTCTTCGACAAACGACAACAATGCCGTATCGAAGCCGAGCACGTCACACAGTTCTGTACAGGCTTGGCGGCCCAGCCCCTGCAATGAACCGGCTTTGCGCATACGGCGCACGCCCGCGGTCAGCCATCGCACCACATCGACGCGGTCACAGTCCCGCATCTGGCGCGCTTCGACCTGCGCCTGCAGGAAATCTATGACAGATCGGTGTGCGCTCGCTGAGACGGCATCACGCTCACTGCCTACCAATCGTTCTGTCGTGGCGGCCGACATCGAGATGGCCTCGTCGAGAGTCGTCGCACCAGCGGAGCGGGCGACGCCGAATTTGTCACACACCTCTTGATCGAGTTCGTTGAGCCGGGCCACCATGGCGCGAGCGTTCATCGCGCCACTCCTACCTCACCGGCGATACCCGCATAAGTCGCGACGGCGGCCGCCCGACTCGACGTATTGAGCTTCTTGGCAATGTGTTTCAAGTGGGACTTCACCGTCCCTTCGGAGATCACCAGGTACCGGGCGATCTGGCTGTTGGTCGCCCCGGTCGCCACATGAGACATGATCTCCCGCTCGCGTTGAGTCAGGGCGTGCACTGCGGGTTGACTGACAACAGTTTTCGTCTCGTGACGCCGTCCGGCGGCCTCGGCAGGCAGCGACCACAACACCGATCGCGACGAGCGACTGAGTAATCCATCCACGTCGCCGCACAGGTTTTCGACTTCGATGCGCTGTTGTGCGGACTTCTCTTCCAGTGCTGCACTTTCAAAAGCCACCGACAGACACTCGGCGAAGGCCTCCAATTGCTCGAGGTGCTCCATCGTCACTATGCCGTGGGGCTCTGGACGGTCGACGTGAAGAATCCCGATCGCCCTGCCCTGAACCGTGATCGGAGCGCCGATATAGCCGAAGCAGCCGGAGACCTCCATGATCTCTCTGAATACCCGTTTGTCGTTGACCGGCGAGGGCGCGAAGACGCCGCACCGCTTTCGCACGAGTTCGGTCTCCAGCGGAGCGTCCGCCAACTGAATGTGACGTCCTTTTATGTACTCACGCAGCGATCGTGAATGACGATCGGACCCTTGGTCTTCGATATGCACATGCTGGGGCAGCCACAGCGAACCGCGCACGCTCGAGATCATTGCCCGCGCGAATGCCAACTCCCGACTCAGCACCTGCGGCGCGGCTTGGATCATCTGGCGTGGCGGTAGACCTCGCAGGTACCCCAGCGCATGACGAATCTCAGCCATGGATCTGACCCGGCGAGCCAGATCGTTGTCGAGAAGTTCGCACTGCAACTTCAGGATCGAGATCAGGATCTCGGCAGTTTTCGCCCAGTCGTCTGTCGGATCGGAGGGCAGCGCGATCCGTTGCTCGAGCGCCTGCCGGAGGTTGTCCAACTGGTGTCCGAACGCAGCCGGCGTCAGATCGGGAGCAGATACTTTGAGGTGTTCAGCGGCGGCCGCGACAGTAGCCTCGGCGCGCGCAACCACCCGCGGGTCCTCGGCGATTGCGGATATAAGCGTTCGCGAGTCCATCGTCACTCCTCTGACTGGAACGGCTTCGTTCGGATAAACGGTCATACCATTGAACCAAAGCATAACGCAGGTGTAACCGAGGCCACAATGGGCGCCCGGAAGTTTGTCTGTGCGGCCGTTGCCCTCCCGATCGCTTGTATCCACCGTGGCTGCAATGGTCTAATGGTCAGACCGAAGGAGGCCTTGTGCACGCTGTCGTCATGCATGAGTTCGGCACCGCGGCGGTGCTGCAACCGGGTGAATTTCCCAACCCCGACCCGCGTCCCGGCTGGGTGACGGTGGCGCTCCGCGCCAGCGCGCTGAACTGGCACGACGTATTGGTTCGCCAGGGCCGCTACCACTCGCCGCTGCCCCACGTCATCGGCGCCGACGGAGCCGGAGTGCGCACCGACACCGGAGAGCCGGTGGTGGTCCTGCCCTCGCTGAACTGGGGCGCCCGCAACGAGGCGCCCGCCAGGGGGTGGGAGATTCTGGGCGACCGCACCCCCGGCACCTATGCCGAACTGGTCAGCGTGCCCGCCGAGTGCCTGGCCCCCAAGCCAGCGGGACTGAACTGGGCCGAGGCGGCGGCGCTGCCGCTCGTCGGCCTCACCACTTACCGTGCTCTGTTTGTCCGCGGACGGCTAAGGGCCGGTGAATCGATGTTGGTGATCGGTGCCGGCGGCGGGATCGCCACGATGGCGATCGCGCTGGCAACCGCCGCCGGCGCGAGCATCACGGTGACCTCGTCGTCCGACATCACCATCGAGCGGGCCGTTTCCGCCGGAGCGCGTGGCGGCGTGCTGCACAGCGAGCCGGAGTGGCCCGAGCACGCCCTTTCCATGTCACCCGAGAACGGGGGATTCGATCTCATCCTCGATCCGGTCGGCCGCTGGAGTGAATCCGTGCGCGCGCTGCGGCCGGGGGGCCGGCTGGTGGTCTTGGGAGCCAACGCCGAACAGACCGCCCAGATGGACATCCGCGGCTTCTATTTCGGCCAATTCGATCTACTCGGCACCACCATGGGCAGCGGCAGGGATTTCGCCGGGCTGCTCGACATGATCGATCGGTGCTCGGTGCGCGCACCGACGATCGACCGCGCGTTCAGCCTCGACCAGGCCGCCGAGGCCCACGAGTACCTCGAGCACGGGCGCGCGTTCGGCAAATGCGTACTGACACACGACTAGGAGGCCGACCGTGAACCAATCCCCCGAGCTGGTCAACTACCGTCTGGAAACGGCGGTCCAGGGCGCCGCCGAAGACGGCGCGGCCATGGTTGCCTACCTGACGCTCAACGACCCCGACCGCCGCAACGCGTTGTCGGACACGCTGCTCGATCAACTCGGAATAATGCTGCAGCGCGCCGCGTCCGACCCCCGGGTCAGGGTCATCGTGCTGACTTCGTCGCACCCGCGGATCTTCTCTTCGGGAGGAAACCTCGACGCATTCGCTGACGATCGCCCGACGATGGCCAAATATGCCGGACTACAACGCTTTCCGGCTCTATTCCGCACACTGACCGGCATAGAAAAACCGGTGGTGTGTGCCGCCAACGGTGACGTGCTGGCCGGCGCGCTGGGCATCGCATTGGCCTGCGACCTGGTCATAGCTAAATCGTCGATCCGGCTCGGCTGCCCCGAGATCAACGTGGGCGCCTTTCCATTCATGATCTCGGCATTGATCTTCCGAGCCACGGGCCGACTGATCGCCAACGAGCTGATGATGACTGGCCGACTCATCAGCGCCGGCGAGGCGGTCGGCGCCGGGTTGGTCAACAAGGTGGTACCCGATGCAGACTTCGACGACGCCGTGCGCCAATGGGTTTCCGACATCGCCGTCAAGTCACCATTGCTGCTCGGCATGGGCAAGCGCGCACTGGCCGCCACCCGGGATCTGCCGCTGGAATCGGCGCTGGACTACCTGCAGGCCCAACTCGCCCTGGCTTTCACCACTCAGGATCTGGCCGAAGGAGTACTGGCCTTCAAAGAAAAGCGATCCCCGCAGTGGCGCAACGCCTGACCGTCGACTATCACAATATATCGTTGCCGTTTCGGTCTGACCATTATATAGTTTGATCGATTGCGGCTCCTCGCCCGTCCGGCGGGCGGATCCCGAGAACCAAGGACATGCGCGATGAAACCGAGTCCGTACACCACCCGCTACAACCCTCACGAGATCGAGCACTACTACCGCTCGGGGTTGTGGTCCACCGAGTCCTTCCACGACCTGCTGACTCGCCGCGTCGACGAAAGCCCCGACAAGGTCTTCGCAACCGATGGAACGCGATCGCTGACGTACCGCGAGCTCTTCGAATCAGGCAAGCGACTGGCTGTCGGGCTACACCGCCGCGGCCTGCGAAGCGGTGACACCGCCGCCGTGCAGTTGCCCAACTGGGTGGAGTTCGTCCAGGTGCTGACCGCGCTATCGCGATTGGGCGTCATCATGGTTCCGATCATGCCCATCTACCGGCATGAAGACGTCAGCTACGTCTTGTCCAATGCCGGGATACGAGCCGTGTTCACTGCGGCATCCTTCGGCAAGTTCGACTATCTGGATATGTATCTTGGCCTGCGGCAGGAACATCCAGATCTGATGGTCGTCGTCGCGCGGCCCGACGGCGGCGCCGAACAGGCCGTCAGCGCCAACGCCGGCGTGTTCACCCTGGAGCAGCTGGAAGCCGACACCGACGACGACAGTGCCCAGAAGGAACTCGGCAGCCCGCCCAGCCCGGACGACCCGTTCGTCATCGTGTACACCTCGGGAACCACCTCACGATCCAAGGGGTGCGTGCACACCTTCAACACGTATTGTGCGGGCTCGCGCGCGCTGATCGAACCGTTCGGCTACACCTGCGACGATGTCCAGTTCGGCCCCTCACCCATCGCCCACACCACCGGGCTGGTCACCAGCGTGTTGCTGCCGATGCTGACCGGGGCGTCGACACACCTCATGGCAAAGTGGGACCCGGTTCGTGGCATCGACGAGATCCACCGCTTCGGCTGCTCCGCGGCGGTCACCGCTCCGACCTTCCTGCACGGCCTGTTGGCCGAATACGACCCGGAACGCCATGACCTGTCGACGTTGCGTATGTGGACGTGCGCCGGCGCGCCCATCCCCGCCGCGGTCGTCGAGCGAACCTGCGAAAAGCTGCCCGACGTCAAAGTGCTGAGCCTTTACGGACGCAGCGAAAATCTGGTCACGACAACGTGTTCAGTCACCGACGACGTCTCGCGCGCCCTCACTTCCGATGGCAGGGCACTTCCTGGATCCGAGGTCAGGATCGTCAGCGCGGACGGCAACGAAGTTCCCCGCGGCACCGAGGGCGATATCGCCTATCGCGGCCCTGCCCACATGATCGAATATCTGGCCAACCCCGAGGAGACTGCCGCGCTGTTCACCAACAGCGGCTTCTCCCGGTCCGGCGACCTGGGAACGATGACCGACGACGGGTACGTGCGGGTCACGGGACGAACGAAAGACATCGTCATCCGCGGCGGCATGAACATCAGCGTCCGCGAGATCGAGGACCATCTGGCGCACCACCCGTCGCTGCACTCTTCGTCTGTCGTGGGCATGACCGACGAGCGACTCGGCGAGAAGGTGTGTTGCTATCTGGTCGCCGCCCCGGGTCACGACGCCCCGACGGTCGACGATGTCCGCGAGTTCCTGCTGGCACGCGGCATGCCGATCCAGAAAACACCGGAACGAGTGGTCGTGGTGGACTCACTGCCCATGACGGCGACCGGCAAGGTCCTCAAACACGAGCTACGCAAAGACATCGAACAGCGCCTCCGCGACGAAGCCGCCGCGCAAGAGGTAGCGGGCACCCGCTGATGGAACTCAAAGACAGTGCAGCAGAGGCACAATTCCGCGCTGAGGCGCGCGCATGGCTGCAGAACACGTTGCCGCGTCTCGGTGGACCCGAGCCCGCACTCCTCGAGGACAAGCTCGACTACTGGCGCACCTGGCAGCGACTGCTCCACGCCGGCGGATACGCGGGGTTGTCCTGGCCGCGGGAGTACGGCGGAGGTGGGGCCGATGCCAAGCTGCGTGCGGTGTTCAACGAAGAGCTGGACCGTTCCGGCGCACCGGAGCGGCTCAACATCATTGGTGAGGACTTCGCCGGGCCCACGATCATCGAGTTCGGCACACCCGCCCAACAACAGCGCTACCTCCCGCCGATCCTCACCGGCGACGAGATCTGGTGCCAACTGTTCTCGGAGCCCGAAGCGGGTTCCGATCTGGCCTCGTTGCGCACCACCGCGACGAAAGTGCCCGGGGGGTGGCAGATTCAGGGCCAGAAGATCTGGACCAGCCGCGCCCAATTGGCCGCCCACGCGATCCTTCTCGCCCGCACTGGCGGAGGCCCGCGGCATCGCGGCATCACGTATTTCCTGCTGAAGATGGATACTCCGGGCGTGAAAGTCCGCCCACTGGCCCACATGCTGGGCGAGGCCGAGTTCAACGAGGTGTTCCTCGATGCGGTGTTCATCCCCGATGACTGCGTTCTCGGTGATGTCGACGGCGGCTGGCGGGTGGCGATGGGCACTCTGGCTTACGAGCGGGTCGCCATCGCCACCGGCCGGGTCAACACCACAGGTGCGGTCAACGATCTCGTTCGTGAGATCGCGGACCGCAGCGCCGACGACTGCAGTCCGCTGGGCGCCGATCCCCTGGTACGGCAACGGATCGCAGATCTGTACGGACGGGCTTTCGTGCACTACCTGATCGGACAGCGGGTCATCGCCGGTGCCGCCGGTGCCGGGCCGCCGGGGCCCGTCACCTCGATAGGCAAGCTCTACTTCTGCCCGCTGGTTGAAGACATCGCCGACTTCGGTCTGGAGCTCGATGAGATGGGGGGACAGTTCGCGCTGGCCGAGAAGGGTTCCACCAATTCGTCATCAACGTCCCAACAGCGGTGGCTACGGCTCGCGTACCAGGCCCGGGGCACCGCCATCGCCGGCGGGTCAACGTTCATTCAGCGCAACATCGTCGCCGAGCGCATCCTCGGCATGCCCAAAAACTGAGGCGGGTGACGATGGACAAGGTCGTGGCCACGACAGCGGACGCCGTTGCCGACGTGCGGGACGGGTCGTCCATCGCCGTCGGCGGGTTCGGATTGTGCGGTATCCCCCAGGCGCTCATCGTGGCGCTGCTGGAGCGGGGAGTCGGCGATCTGGAAACGGTCTCGAACAACCTGGGCGTTGACGGGATCGGCCTGGGGGTGCTGCTGCAGCACAAGCGGATTCGCCGCACCATCAACTCCTATGTCGGGGAGAATAAGGAATTCGCCCGGCAATACCTGGGCGGCGAGCTCGAGTTGGAGCTGACTCCGCAGGGCACGCTGGCCGAGCGGTTGCGCGCCGGCGGAGCCGGCATCCCCGCCTTCTACACCCCGGCCGGGGTGGGGACCCAGGTGGCCGAGGGCGGTCTGGCCTGGCGATACCACCCGGACGGTACGGTGGCGGTTGCCTCACCTCCGAAGGAGACCCGCGAATTCGACGGTCTTACTTACGTTTTGGAGAGAGCCATCCGAACCGACTTCGCGCTGGTGCACGCCGTCAAAGGTGACCGACACGGCAATCTCGTGTACCACGCCGCGGCCGCGAACTTCAACCCTGATTGCGCCGTAGCGGGACGCGTCACTATCGCGCAGGTCGAGCACCTCGTGGAACCGGGCGAGATCGACCCCGCCCAGGTGCACACCCCGGGCATCTTCGTGCAGCGGGTGGTGCATGTGCCCAATCCGGTGAAGCAGATCGAAAAAGAGACGGTACGTAGATGAGTACCGCCGGCGACGATGCAGCGCGAAGCGATGAGGTGGGGGTACCGCCCGCGTGCGGGGGAGAGCGGCGTAGATGAGTTGGAGCAGAGACGAATTGGCTGCCCGAGTCGCCACCGAACTGCGCGACGGGCAATACGTCAACCTTGGTATCGGGTTTCCCACACTGATCCCGGGCCACATCCCCACCGACATCACCGTCGTCCTGCACTCCGAAAACGGGATTCTCGGCGTGGGGCCGTATCCACGGCGCGAGGACCTCGACGCCGACCTGATCAACGCCGGCAAGGAGACCGTCACCACGTTGCCAGGAGCCGCGTTCTTCTCCTCGTCGTCGTCCTTCGGGATCATCCGCGGCGGGCACCTCGACATCGCCGTGCTCGGCGCCATGCAGGTGTCAGCGACCGGTGACCTGGCCAATTGGACGATTCCCGGCAAGATGATCAAGGGCATGGGCGGAGCAATGGACCTGGTGCACGGCGTTGACAAGGTTTTCGTGATGATGGAGCACGTCGCCAAGGACGGCAGCGCGAAGATCGTCGAGCGTTGCACGTTGCCCCTGACCGGCAGACGCTGCGTGAACCGAATCTTCACCGATCTCGCCGTCATCGACGTTGCCGCCGACGGTCTACACCTGATCGAGACCGCACCCGGTGTCAGCGTTGACGAGGTAGTCGCCAAAACCGAACCGCCCCTTGCGCTTCCTGCCGTGCGGTGAAAACCACCGACGGCAATCGGGGAACTACCGCTCAGTCTCCGACGGTGATCGCATTTCGGTCGTCCACGGCAAGTGCAGCCTTGGCATAGCTGTGCACGTGGCGACGCATTCGCCTGCTTGCCGCCTCGGCGTCGCGGTTGCGGATGGCTGTCGTCACCGACTTGTGTGCCCGCAAGGTGATGCCGCGCACGTTGTCGTCGACGAATGCCGCATTCTCGGTTCCGGCATAGATCGCCTGCGACAACGCGGTCATGAACCCGATCAATAATTCGTTGTGGCTGGCCTTCGCGACGCCTACGTGCCAGTCGAGATTGGCCTGCAGGAATGCCGACAGGTCCGCGTCTGGGTCGGCGATGTCGGCGTTGGCCTTGTCGAGTATCGCGAGATCTTCGTCGGTGCGTTTGCGGGCAGCCGACTCGGCACAGAAAGGCTCCAGCGCCTCACGGGTTTCCATCAAATCAGCCAACTTGATGCGTTGGCCCCTGATCAGCAGACTCACCGAACTCGCCATTGATTTGGTCGTCGGTCGCTGAACGACTGCCCCACCCGACCGGCCAGTCCGTACCCGAACCAGATTCTGCACCTCGAGGATCCGCAACGCCTCACGAACCGTGGCCCGGCTCATCTGCGTCTGCTTGACAAGCTCGCGCTCGGCTGGAAGCGCAAACCCTTCCGCCAGCTCGCCGCTGAGTATGCGCTCGCGCAGCTCTCGCGCCAAGACATCAGACGCCTTGGGCACATCGACAGGCTTGAGCAGAACATCCGAACGTGCTGTGGCCGAATCAGCCTCGACTGCGTCCATCAGTCCTCCGTCCGGGTCCATTCACCCTGCGTCTTGGCCAGCCTTTGATAAAGGTAAGGCCAATATTAAGGTTAGCCCATTGGGGCGAAATCGCACGCCGGGGGCACGGGGGTTGCGTCACCCTAGAACACCATTCGAGCGATCGACTCCGCCACCGCAGCCGGCTTGACCGAGCCCTCGAGTTCGACCGTCTGACTTACGGTCAGGTCAACGGTGGTGTCGTTCACCTTGGCTGCGTCGACGAGTTCAGATCGGAGGCGCACACGCCCACCGGCGGGAACCGGCGTCAGGAACCGCACTCTATTGAGTCCGTAGTTGATACCCATTTTCGCATTGTCGACGCGGTAGTTTGCCTTGCTCAGACCCGGGATCAACGACAGCGTCAAGAAGCCGTGAGCGATCGTCGACAGATAGGGGCTTTCGGCGCGGGCCCGCTCGACGTCGACGTGAATCCACTGATGATCGCCCGTCGCGTCGGCGAAGGCATTGATGCGGTCCTGATCGACTGCGAACCAGTCCGAGACGCCGAGTTCACTACCGACGGCATCGATGGCGTCCTGGATGGAGGAAATGATCCGCATTTGCACCTCTCTGATTGCCGCCGGCTACACCGACCGGGATGCCTTCGTCGCCGCCGATGCCGCTTTGCTGCGCTCGCGCGCGTGCGCCCAGTCGTCGTCACTCATCGCCGACAGCCCGGCGAACGTGTTGGGGCCGGCGAGCCGCTGACCCCCGTCCATCGCTATCGTCTCGCCCGTGAGGTAATCACACGCGTCGCTGAACGCGAAGATAGTCAGGTTGGCCAGTTCCTCGATGGTTCCCGGGCGGCCCAGCGGAATCTGATCGGACTGGGTCGCACCGACGGAGCTGGTCTCGGTCGGGTTCAGCATCTCCCAGGCATAATCGGTTGGAATCGGCCCGGGCGCAAGGGCATTGAGGCGAATGCCGTAGCGGCCCCACTCGACCGCCAACGACATCGTCATCGCGTGCACGGCCGCCTTTGCCATGGCAGAAGGCACGACGTAGGCCGAGCCGCTCCAGACCCAGGTAGTCAGGTTCGACAACACCGATCCGCGCAGGCCCTCAGCGATCCAGCGCCTACCGACAGCCAGCGTCGTATTGAATGAACCGGTCATCACCGTCGACGTGACCGCATCGAAGGCGCGGGGGCTCAAACTGGCCGTGGGCGCAATGAAGTTCGCGGCCGCGTTGTTGAGGACACCGGTCAAGGGGCCGTGTTGATCCCAGATCTCTGCGACCGCGGCGTCGACGAGGTCGAAGTCCCGCACGTTCACCGGCTGCCAGTGGACGGCGCCGGCCCGCTCGGCCGAAATCTCGGCGGCTGCCTCGGCCAGAACAGATTCCCGTCGGCCCCACAGATGTACCTGGGCCCCATGGGCGACAAGCTTGGCGGCAACCCCGCGGCCCAGCCCGGTGCCGCCTCCGGTGATCAAAATGCGCTTGCCGTCCAGCACCATCGGATCGAATATGCGGGTCATAATCCCAGGCTCTTCCCGATGATCTCGCGCTGAATCTCGTTGGCGCCGCCGTAAATCGGCGGCGCCAAGGCCTTGCGGACCTGCGCTTCCATCCCGAACTCGATGCTGTAGCCGTTCCCGCCCATCAGCTGCACCCCCTCCAGCGCCGCCCGTTTGGCAACCTCGGTGCACTTGAGTTTGGCGATGGAGCCCTCCCGCGCGAGCTGATCTTCGTGACCGGCGTCGATCTGTGCGGCCACCTGATACACGTATGCGCGACAACATTCGATCTCCGCGACCAGGTCCGCCAGCCGATGGCGAACCGCCTGGAAGCTGCCGATCGCCCTGCCGAACTGCTCGCGGGTGTGGACGTAGGCGATGGTGTCCTGCAGCGACCGGCGCGCCGCACCCAACGACATCGCCGCGATGATGAGCCGCTCGACGTTCAAGCCGCGCATCAGCCGGTGCCAGGCGTCGCCGATCCCGCCGACGACATTGGCGGCGGGAACGGCGACGTCGGTGAAGAAGACGTCGTTGACTGTATGACCGTCCATGGTCTGGATGGCCTTGATGTCCAGTCCGGGTGTCGAGGTCGGCAGGTACAGCAGCGTCAGGCCGTGGTGCTTTCCGGCGTTGGGGTCGGTACGGGTGAGCACCAGCAGATGATCGGCCAGGTGTGCGGCCGTAATCCACGTCTTCTGGCCGTTGACGACGAAGCGGTCACCGTCGCGGACCGCGCGGGTTCGCACGGCGCCCAGATCGGATCCCGCGCCCGGCTCAGACAATGCGATCGCTTCGAACCGCCCGGCGCACAGGTTGCCCACCACCTCACTCTTCTGCGCCTCAGTGCCGTGGCGCAGATAGGTCTGCGCCGCCGTCAATCCGGTTCCGTAGGCGTGGATCGGCGCCTGGCCCCGCGCGGTCTCTTCGAGGAAGATGCACTCTTCGACCATTCCCGCACCGCCGCCGCCGTACTGGGAGGGTATCGAAACACCCAGCCAGCCAAGGTCGGCGAGCTTGAGCAGCAATTCGGAGCTATTGGATAGCTGTCCGCCATCGGTCAACTGTGCTCGCTGCTCGGCGGTGCCGCAGGTATCAGCGCAGAAACCCTCGATGGCGCGGGCGAACCCGCGCTGCTCGTCGGTGAACATCGCGGCGGACGGCATAACTCAGTTGCCCCGGTACGCGGCGAATTCGGGGGCCCGCTTCTCGTTGAACGCCGCGACACCCTCCTGCGCTTCCGGCGTGTCACCAAACATCTTCAGCGTCGAGTACGCCATCTGACCGACCGAAGCGAACTGCTCGGTGTCGGTGTTGAACGACTGCTTGAGGACCTTCAACGCCGTCGGCGAGAGCATCAAAATCTCATCGGCCCACGCTCGCACCTCGGACCTGAGCTGATCGGCCGGTACCACCTTGTTGACCAGCCCCCAGTCGGCAGCCTGCTGCGCCGAATACCTGCGGCACAAGAACCAGATCTCACGTGCACGCTTTTCGCCGACCACCCGCGCCAGAAAACCGGTGCCGAAGCCCGCGTCGAAGGAGCCGACCCGCGGGCCATTCTGACCGAACACCGCCGTCTCGGCGGCGATGGTCAAGTCGCACAACACATGTAGGACATGGCCACCGCCGATGGCGAACCCGTTGACCGCCGCGATGACCGGCTTGGGGACGTCCCGGATTACCCGATGCAGCGTATCCACCTCGAACAAACCGGTTTCGGAGGGCCCGTAGTCGCCGGTCTCGGCGCGCTGCTTCTGGTCGCCGCCCGTGCAAAAGGCCTTCTCGCCGGCCCCGGTGAGGCAGATCACCCCGACTTCTGAACTCCCCCAGGCCAATTTGAAGGCCCGGATGAGCTCGTCGAGGGTGCGAGCCCGAAATGCGTTGTAGCGCTCAGGCCTATTGATGGTGATCCAGGCCAGGCCCCTGTCGACCTCGTAGGAAATATCAGTGAACTCGGTCATCAAGTTGCCTCTCCACGTTGAAAGTCACAGCCAGGTTTATGGTCAGACCATATTACCAAAACTCAATCAGGTGGCGCTACACCCGGTTGCTGAGCCACCCACTTGCGCCGGCGCGAAACCCCGGTACATGCCAGCAAGTTCACCGATCGAGAACTGCAGTTCCTCGAGTTCGGTGACGAGAGCCGCCCGGCCGGCCCCGCTGTCGGAAGCATCTGAGTCCAGCAAGCCGCGGTGCCGCGCCAACTTCAGCGCGGTGGCGAACATCTCTCCCGACACCGACTCTTCGGTGATGCGGTGCTGTAGTGACCATTGCCGGGCAAGGCGAAGGCACCGTTCCAGCAGGACCTGTTCGTCCACGGCGGAACCGGGACCGAGTTTGAGTAACTCTTCGGCCATCACCCGATATGCATCAACGAACGGCCTGAGCACGAGATGCGCAACGAGTAGCTCACTTTCGTCGAGACTGCGTGCCGCTTCCTCGGTATCCAGCGGCGCGTTGCGGTCGTGGCTGCGTTGCGTCATGATCGCGAACTCATTCCACAGTTCATCGGCGAACTCGGCGCGCGCGGCAAAGAAGAAGTCGAACTTGAGAAGTTCGCGAACGGCCAGCGCCTTCTCCCACCCCGTCCGCTTGGTTGCCCCCGGCGTCCGCGTGATGGCCAGCAGCGCCAACTCGGCGATCGCTCTCATCACCAGAACATGAATCGCGCTGTTGCGGTACACCGCAACGATAAGATGCTGGTCGTCGCCGATTCCCCAAACAGTGGTCGGCCCAGCGGAATAACTAGTCAGCACTCCGGAGCCAACCAGGTCGTGCAGCGTCTGCGACACCGTCGCACGGTCAGTAAGATCGGCGCCGCCCGCCACGGGCCACCCGCGTGCACGCAGGTAGCGGGCCAGCGGCGCCACGGTGGCGCACACTTCGTCCAGGGTCAGTGCCCGGTCCGCGCCCAACATCGCCACACATACCGCGGCCGTCGCGGTAACGGGGGTGGCCTGGTTGAGACGGTGACAGATGTCCAGGGCGATGCGTTCGACAACTTGCCGGTCGCCCAGCCCTTCGTTGCGCAACGCGACGGTGCGCTCGTAGAGGGGCACCGGCGAACCGAAGTCGATGTAGATGCGCCCCAGGCGATGCCGAAGGCCGCGAGCGTAACTCAGCAGCCAGCGCGCGTTCTCGGGCTTCTTGGGCAGGCCGCGTGCCTCCGCGGCCATCAATTTGACTTCATGCAAAGGCAATTGGTCGAAAAGAATGGAGACCGGGACCGCCAGCGTCTGCTCCGAGCGCACGGATTCCACCGCGTCGGTCACATAGCGCAGCAATCCGTATCGCGGAGGCCGCAACTTGCCGGTGCGGGTCCGGCCTCCTTCGATCGACCACACCAGATTACGGCCGCTGGCCACCATCTGGCCGACCAGGGCGCGCAGGGCCAGCCGGTACACCGGCACATCACCGGTGGCACGCCGCACCGGTATGAACCCGTTCCGCCGGGCCAATGTGCCCAGCGGAAAGAAGTTGAGGTTGGCGCCGGCGAGCCCGAACGTCGGGGAGATCCCACCCTGGGTAAGCCGCGGCGGAAAGGAGAATTGATCCAGGTAGGAGCGATGCGAGATCAAGAAGATCAGGGCATGGTCGCGATCCAGCTCGCGCAACCTGGCCAGATCGTCGTCGTCGATCACGACCTGGAACCCGCGCACCATCCACCTGGAAAGCGCCTGCCAGGCGCGCACCACCGGGGGCACGTGCGAGGCCGCCATCTCCCGGATGTAAACGGCGGCCTCGGCCCTCACATCGGCCACGTCACGGTCCAGCTGTGACGCCAATTGTGCTGTAGCAGTACGGAGTTCATCGGTTTCCAGCACAGCGATCTCGGGGCGGTCCCCGGCCCGCAACGTGGTGGCGGCCGACCAGTTCGGTCGCAGCAGCCTGACCAGGCCATTCGGCGTCGCCGTCATGTCGGAGTCGCCACCGGCCGCGACGCGGCGATTGCCGCGGACCATGTGCGTCCGGCCTCGGTGCCCGGCCAATCGTCGAGGGTGTCCACATACAGCTGGCGCATCCTCGGCACCCACTCATCGAGATCCCCGCGAGTCCAGTCAGCCGTCGGCACCGGCTCATGGACCACCACCTCGATAGTGCCCTCCTGGGCCACTTTGGCGTTGCGCCACATGATTTCTCCGGCGTTGCGTATCACAATCGGAACGATCGGCACCGCGGCGTCCCGGGCCAGGTGAAAGCCGCCCTTCTTGAACACGCCGACGCGCGGGCTCAACGACCGAGTGCCTTCGGGCGAGAGGGCGATCGAGACGCCCGCACGCAGCCTGTCCACTGCCGGCTGCATCGCCGAAATGGCTTTGGCGGTGTTGGAGCGGTCGATGAACGCGACATCGGCCATTGTGAGCAACTGCCCCAACACGGGTATCCGCTTCACCTCATCCTTGGCCACCACGGTGAAGCCTCGCTGGACAACTCGCGAAACAACCAGCGCGTCGATCAGGGTGCTCTGGTGATTGATGAAGAACACCGCCGGCCGGCCCCTGGTGTGCTGCTCGCCGGTGACCTCGATGCGAACATTGCCCAATTGTCCAGCAAGACGGCCGAACACCGACGTTGCCATGTCCATCCCGCCGCGCCGATCGAAAGTCAGCACCCCCGCGACTGCGCCCGCCCCCACTGCCGCCGCGAACCCGCCGAACAAGCCGGTAGTCCGGGCCAGCGCCATCGGATGCAACGTGCTCCGCCTGGTCCGGAACCGGATGACCGGCCAGCCACGCTCACTGGCGCGGCGCGCCAATTCAGCCCCCGGGTTGACGGCGTGCGGATGGCCGACGCCACTGAGGAACGGCACGTCTTCGCCCCCGTTGGCATAGGCGTAGCAGTTCTGCAGCGGAATGCGTTTGCGGCCGGCGAATTCTCGGACCGCAGCCAATTTGCCTTCGCCCCAGGGCGGGCGCCCGGCGATTTCCCCGGTGAGCACACCGTTTTCGGACGCGAGTTCGGTGCACAAGATGTGGTCGATGCCTAATTCCCGGGCCATGGGCTGCACCTGCATCCGCGTCGCAGAGGTGGCGATAACAACCGTGTGGCCCCTGTTTTGGTGGGCGCGCACCAGCCGCCAGGTGCCATGGAAGAGTGCGCCGGCGACCTCCTGGGCAAACAACTGCTCACCCAGCTCCATGAGGTCGTCCTCGGTGCGTCCGGCCCAGCTCCGAATCCCCTGTAATAGAAGCTCTTTGAATGCGCCTTCGTCCAGGGGCCCGCCGAGCGCGGCGAGCATCGTGCGGACGAACTCGTCGGGTCCGAGTTCGAAATTGCGGGCGCGGTGCGCGATGAGGGCACTGGCCGAGTAACCCTGGATCAGGGTTCCGTCGAAGTCGAAGAAGGCAGCCACCTTCGGGCCAGCCGGAGCCGACTTGATGCGCTCGATAAGCTCATCGACCGCGATCACCGGCGGTGCCGTACCGGTCATCTCATTCTCTCGATCCCCCGCACGCGAGGGCGCGGTCATGGTGGCCACAAACCCGACCCGGCAGCAAGAGCACAAGGGCGGGTGGCTCGCGGTTATCAGCAATGCTGTGACCATCCCACTATGAAGAGCCGAGATGGTTCGGGCCAAGGGCGTCTGGGCGATATACCCCTTCTGCGGGGTAGAGAACTGCCCGATGTGGTGACGCGGGGGTGCGGGTCGTTCGACCACACTCGCAGCATCGGGTTCGGTGAGTCGATCCGTACATCTCGCCGAGTCCGCCCGGGAAGCGCCGGAAGGTGCGGTCAGCGAGGGAGATCAGGTTCCGGCGTCCTCCCACCGAGGCAATCACGGCGAAACAGAAAAAGGGGCAGCCGATGCAGATCTCAGCGGCAGTGGTGCAGGAGGTCGGCGCGCCATTCACCATCGCCGATGTCGAACTCCAAGAGCCGGCACCCGACGAAGTACTGGTGAAGATCGCCGGAGTCGGCATCTGCCACACCGATATCGCGGTCAAGGAGGGGCACCTACCCTTCCCGCTGCCCGGTGTCCTGGGGCACGAAGGCAGTGGCACCGTGGTGTCGGTCGGCAGCGATGTCACGATGGTCACTGCTGGCGACCACGTCGCGATCAGCTTCCACAGCTGCGAAAGGTGCCCCCATTGCGCAAAGGGGGAACCGGCGTACTGCCACAACTTCCTCGAATACAACTTTGGCGGACTGCGCGCCGATGGGACGTCCGGGCTGGACTCCGCCGGCACGAAACTTGCGGCCAACTTCTTCGGTCAGTCGTCTCTGGCCACACATGCGCTGGCTCACGAACGTAACGTCGTCAAGGTGCCACCGGATGTACCGGTCGAGCTGGTGGGGCCGCTGGGATGCGGCATCCAGACCGGTGCAGGCGCCGTGTTCAACTCGCTCGACGTCCAGCCCGGATCGACGGTGGTCGTCGCCGGCGCGGGCGCGGTAGGACTGTCCGCCGTGATGGCCGCTGCCGTACGCGAAGCCACAACGATTATCGCCGTCGATCTCCACCAAAGTCGGCGCGCGCTGGCAGCCGAACTCGGTGCCACCCACACCGTCGACCCACAGGTCGGGCCGCTGGACGAGCAGATTCGGGAGATCGTCCCGGCGGGAGCCGATTACGCGATCGACACCACTGCGGTGACTCCGGTCGTGGAACAGCTGCTCGCCTCCCTCGGGGTGCGAGGCATGCTCGGATTGATCGGCGTGCCGGCCAACCCGCAAGCCACCTTCTCGGTCGGGCTGTTCCAGCCGCCGCTACTGGGCCTGACGATTCGGGGCATCGTCGAAGGTGACTCAGATCCACAAACCTTCATCCCCTACCTGCTCGATCTCTATCGCCAAGGCAAGTTCCCCTTCGACAAGCTGATCACCACGATGCCCTTCGCTCAGATCAACGAGGCAGTCGACGCCCAGCTCCGCGGCGAGGTCCTCAAAGTCGTCCTCAAGCCGTGACGCGAGTTTCGACGACCCCAATGGAAAACCACCCGCGCCGAAGATCGGCCACAGTGGCCACCGCCCTGCTGGCCGGGAGCACCGTGGCCGCGGGAGCCGCACTCGCCCGGCACAATTCCGGCGGACCGCGGGCCGTCGTCGACGGGCTGGAGCTGACCCCCAGCCACCGCGCCGGGGCCGGGTCACCCCTGCTGTTGCTGCACGGCATCGGAGCGATCTGGCGGGCCTGGTCACCGGTGCTGCCGCATCTGGAACCGCATCACGATGTAATAGTGCCGACGTTGCACGGTCACGCAGGTGGGCCATCGCTCAATTCGCAGGTCGCGCCGTCGGTTCAAGCTCTGGTCGATGCACTCGAGGAGGAACTCGATCGTCTGGGCCTGGACAAGGTGCATATCGCCGGCAACTCCCTCGGGGGGTGGATAGGGATCGAGCTTGCCCGCCGCGGACGGGCGCTGTCGCTGGTTCTGCTCAGTCCTGCCGGGGCCTGGCGCTCGCCTCGTCGCCTGCGGGTGACCGCGCACGGTGTCCGCTTCTCCCTGAATGGGCTGGCTCGATACTCGTCGCGAGCCGACGCGATCGCCACGCGGCGGGTGCTTCGCTGGGCGCTGCTGGCAGGTCAGGTCGCGCATCCTCGAAAGGTGCCGCATGAGACGTTGGTGACCTATATCCAGGCAATGGGGCATTCGACGGTCGTCGACCCGCTGCTGCGGGTGCTGCACCTGAACCCGGTGGAGCCACTACCCGAGGACCGCGACTACCCGGTCAGGCTGGTGTGGGCGGAGCGGGATCTTGTGCTGCCGTTCAAGCACTTCGGCTCTCCGATGCTCGAGCGTCTGCCGGGAGCCGAGCTGATCCGCCTCAGCGGCGTGGGCCATGTCCCGATGTCGGATGATCCGGCCGGCGTCGCCGAGCTGATCCTGGATGTCACCCGTGGCGTTGACGCCACAGCAGCACCGGCGCAGAGAGTTGTCGACAATGTCTGACGATGCCGAGGTGTTGGCGTCTTGGGGCGGCGGTCAAGACCTCAGCGCGTGGGAAGCCCTGATGTGGCGCACCGACGGCGACTTCCGCACCCGCTCCACCGGTGTGATGATCGAGTTGCTCGACACCGAACCGGACTGGGATCGGCTGGTGGCCGCCCACCATCGCTTCATCCGGCGGGTCCCCCGGCTTCGCGAACGCGTCGTCGAACCGGTGCTGCCCCTGGTTGCACCGGCCTGGTCTCCGGACCCCCACTTCGACCTGGAATACCACCTGCAACGAGTGCGGCTGCCCGGCGACGGGTCGATAGCCGAGCTGCACCTGCTGGCCGCCCAATTCGCCGCTCGCCCACTGGATTCCGAACGTCCGCCATGGGAGGCCCTCCTGGTGCTCGGCCTCGCCGGCGGACAGGCCGCCTACCTGTTCAAACCGCATCACAGCCTCAGCGACGGGATCGGTCTGCTGCAACTGCTCGACCTCGCCCATGGCCACAGCCGGGAGCCGGGGCCCTCCGACGATCGACGGTTTCCGGAGCCGCGACCGACGGAAACACCGGAAGGGCTGTTGATTAACCGGTTGGCCGGCAAAGCGATAGACGCGCCCGGGACTGCACTACGCGAAGCCCTGAACGCGGCCGGCCGGTTTGCCGGCGACCCTGTCGGAGCGACCAGCGATGTGGTGAAGTTCGCGATGTCGCTGCGGCGGGTCCTGACTCCTCCGGAGGCGCCACACTCCCCCGCGTTGACGGGTGGCGGATCCGGCTATCGACTGGACACCTTTGACGTCGGACTCGATGATCTCAAAGCCGCTGGCCGCGCCGCCGGAGGTTCGGTCAACGACGCATTCCTGGCCGGACTGCTCGGCGGAGTGCGACGCTATCATGAAAAGCTCTCTCTCGAAGTCGATTTCATACCGGTGGCGGTGCCTGTCAGTCTTCGCACCGACGCCGACCCGATGGGCGCCAACAAGTTCGCTGGTGCTCGGTTCGTAGCGCCGGTCGGGGAATCGGACCCCGGTGAACGCATCGCTGTCATTCACAAGTTCGTCGCCGATGCGCGCATGGAGCCCGCACTCGGATTCCTGGATCTGCTGGCGCCGGTGCTGAGCCGCCTGCCGGGCATCGTGCTCACCCGTATCGCGGGCGGGATGACGGGCCTGTCCGACCTGCAGGCCTCC
The DNA here is from genome assembly GCF_030755135.1 of Mycobacterium sp. TY815. NCBI lineage: Bacteria > Bacillati > Actinomycetota > Actinomycetes > Mycobacteriales > Mycobacteriaceae > Mycobacterium > Mycobacterium sp. TY815. The sequence goes on from NZ_JAUFRX010000002.1 coordinate 311,253, forward strand.
AACCTCGGGGCGATCGCGCGTCCGCTGTATCTGGCGGGCGCGCGGGTAACCCGCATCTACCCGATGGGTCCGCGTCCAGGCGTCCCGGCGATGTTTGCGATGCTGACCTACGAGGGAACATGTTGCATCGCAGTCAACTTCGACCCCGAAGCAATCTCCGACTCCGCCGCGTTCTTGACGTGCCTGCGGGAAGGTTTCAATGAGGTCATCGCGCTGGCGAGGCCGGATTGACGGTCGATCGAATGGAATGCATCGAGTTGGCCCGCGAAGTCGTCAGCGCCGCCGAGAAATTACTCGGCAGCGCGACGCCGCGTCCCGGGTACTGCGATGACGACCTCGATTCGGCCGCGGTGGCATTATCAGCGGTTCGGCGCGCGCTCAATGAACGTCTGAGCACCTACGGCGCAGCCCCCGACGAGTGGGACACAGCACAGGCCCAGCAGATTGCCGCCCTGCTGGTGCGATCAGAACATGCTCAGGCAACGGTCCTCGACGCGGTCCTGGCCCGGCGGGCCGCCAAGGTTCTCGCCCTGCGCGACGCGCTGGAGCGGCTCCGCCAGGCCGGATCCACAGCAGACCTCGTCGAGCGAGCGGCCGCGGAAGCTCACTACATGGGATTTGACCGAATTTTGTTCTCGCGCATCAACAAGGGATTGTGGCTGGCGTCTTCGGCATATGCCGGAGCCGATGAAGGGTTCGCCCATACCTTGGTGGAAGTAGGTCTCGCGCACCCGCGCAAACTGACCGGCCCGCTGCTCGAGGCCGAGATGGTGCGCCGCGGTGCACCGATGGTTGTTCGCGATCCGCAGGCAAACCCCCGCGTCTACACCGAGCTGGTCGCCCTTACCCAGACGAATGCCTACGTCGCGGCTCCGGTGCTTGCCTGGGACCAGCCGATCGGTCTGCTCCACGCAGACCGGCACGAACGCTCGGTACTGGTCGACGAATCGGACCGCGATGTCTTGGGCGTGTTCGCCGAAGCGCTCGGCGTCGCATTCGAACGAAACTTGTTGCTGGGCAAACTCAAACAGGTGCAGCTCGCCTGTAGCGAATACTCGCGCGGTGTCGATGCTCTCGTCGATGACGTCACTGTTGCGGTGGCGGAAAATGCCTCCATCAGCGCGAATGCCGAGCCTTCCACGCCCGCGGTGTCTGCCGTCACCCAACCGCAAAAAGACTGTGGCGGTCGCGCCTCTGAGAAGCTCACCCGCCGCGAGTGGGATGTGTTGCGTGGTCTCGCTGCGGGAAAGACCAACGCGCAGATCGCGATCAGCTTGTTCGTGGCTGAGGGGACGGTCAAGACGCACGTCAAGCACGTGTTGAGGAAGCTCGGAGCGGCAAACCGGACCGATGCCGTCGCCAGGTATCACCGCCTGCTCAATTAACTCAGAATCTGATCACGCCGCGAATATTGCGGCCCTCCAGCATGTCCTCACAGCCCGTGTTGATCTCGTCCAGCGAGTATTCGCGGGTCACCAGTTCGTCGAGCTTGAGCTGGCCGAGGTTGTACATCTCCAGATAGCGGGGGATGTCGTGGCGCGGATTCGACGACCCGAACAGCGAACCGTGAATCGACTTCTCGTAGAGGGTCAACTCGAACAGCGAACCACTGATAGCTAATTCGGTCGGATGCCCGATAGCGGTGACGACGACCTTGCCACGCTTTCCTACCAGGCTGAGCGCTTGGCCGACATAAGCACCCTCAGCCACATCGGTCGTGATGATGCACGCATCCGCGAGCTGTCCGCGGGTCAGTTCCGCTATCACAGACCGCGCCTCGTCAACGGTGGCCGACGTGTGGGTAGCGCCGAAGTCAACGGCGCGGCGTCGCTTGTAATCAATCGGATCCACCGCCACGATGTGCCGCGCACCTGCGGCCTTCGCGCCCTGGATGGCGTTGCTGCCGATGCCGCCCACACCCAACACGACGACCGTGTCGCCCGGTCGCACCTTCGCGGTGTTGATCACGCTGCCGAAACCCGTTGGCACGCAGCACCCGATCAACACAGCACGATCCAGGCGACTACCGGCGTCGACCTTCACTACCGACGCGGTCGGAACCACCGTGTACTCAGAAAATGTTCCCAATAAACACATCTGGCCCACGCCGGTGCCGCGAGCGTGAAATCGGTGTGTCCCGTCGAGTTGCGGGCCCTGAACTATCGCGGCGCCGAGGTCACACAGATTCGTAATGCCGCGCGCACAGTACGAGCATTTCCCGCACGCGGGCAGGAAGCTCAGGACGACCGAGTCGCCCTCGGCCACGTCGGTTACCCCGGGTCCGACGGCGGCTACGATGCCGGCACCCTCATGTCCGCCGATGACCGGAAACGGCACGGGTATGTCGCCGGTGACCAGATGGTAGTCCGAGTGGCATAACCCCGAGGCGGTCAATTTGACCATCACCTCGTCGGGTCCCGGTGGATCCAGGCTGACGTCTTCCACTTGCCACTTCTCGCCGACGCCCCATAACACCGCGGCTTTCGTCCTCATATGACCAACCTTCCATGTCGTCGGAATGCCCACGCGGCCAACTCATCCGCCCCGTTCGCGACCGGGTCATCGATTGTTGTCACGCCGCAGGGTTCCCATGCGTCTCCCCGACGGGGTGTTTTTTCTCCCCTCATCGGGACGGCTGGCAGGACCCACCCCACGTCGCCTCTCATCGCCCGATAGAAATACCGATCCCGGGGTAGGAAATTTAGCCCGGGTGGGAGATGTGCCACGGGTCACAGCCACCTACCGTCGGCTCATCCACCGCCGATCGTGCGGGTCGGCAATCACGACGATGGGAAAGATCATGGCTGTAACCGATGAAGGCGTCAGAACCGATCTGAACACGATGGCGTTCTGGGAGCGCCCCCGCGCCGAACATCACCGGACCTTCAAGTGGCTTCGGGCGAACCGGCCGATCAGCTGGAACGATGCGCCCGAGGCACTCGACCCGAACCTGGATAATGCCAAGGGATTCTGGTCGGTTGTCAAACATCGCCACATACAAGAGGTGTCCCGCAACCCGCAGGTCTTCAGCTCTGCCGAGGGAGTGTTCATCGACGACTTCCCGCAATTGGAGACGATGCTGTCGTTCATCGTGACCGACCCGCCCCGGCATACCGAGATGCGCAACATCGTCAATGTTGCCTTCGCACCACGCAATATCAACCGGATGGTCGACCAGATCAACGGCCTGGTCGCGAAGATCATCGACAAGGTAGCCCCACTGGGCGAGGGGGACCTGTGTCAATTGATCACCAAAGAAGTGCCCGGCCGGGTCTTCGCCAACTTCATGGGTATCCATGACCCCGACCACATTCAGTACGTGATGGACGCAGCCGAACAGTTCGCCGGGTGGCTCGACCCCGAGTGGGCTCACATCGGTTCACCGTTGATGGTGTTCGCCGACGCCTCCAGCAAGTTGTCGACGCTCGCGCTGGAACTGGCCAAGCAACGCAAGGAGAAGCCCGGCGACGACCTTCTCACGTGGGTGGCCCAGGCCGAGTACGAGGGCCACAAACTGACCACCGAAGAGGTAGGGGTCTTCTTCGCATTACTTGCCGCCGGCGCCAACGACACCACCCGGCACGCAATGGCGCACGTGGTCACTCTTTTCCAGCGCAATCCTGACCAACTCGATTACTTGATACAGGATTTCGACGGCCGGGCCGACGATGCTATCAACGAGGCCTTGCGCATGGAGCCGCCGCTGATGCACTTTCGCCGCACCGCACTGCGCGACTACGAACTGGGCGACGTCACCGTAAAAGAAGGCGACAAAGTGGTGATGTGGTATATCTCCGGCAACCGGGACGAAGAGGTCTTCGAACGGCCAGATACGTTCGACATCAGCCGCACTCAGAAGCACAATCCACACCAGGCGTTCGGCGGCGGCGGTCCCCACTATTGCATCGGCCACGCGCTGGGTAAGGCGGTGCTGAAGGCCCAGATGCGACAGGTGTACACCCGGATGAAAAATCTGCAGTCCGAAGAGCCAGAGCTGTTGCTCTCGAACTTCATGAACGGCGTGAAGCGTCTGCCGGCGAGGTGGACACCCGAACAACGCTGAATTCGACTGTCCTGGTGGCCTTTCGCGCAACCTCGGCGTTGCGCTTCGCCCGGATCACGGCGAACTGATACCCCCAACGTGGGATCTATGTCCCCCCGTCATGGTGACGCGCGAATGACGACCTGACGCCGAGACTTGACGCCATCATCTCCGCAATTGCCGGCGAAGGATCTTCGTGAACAGCGTCGCACCGAGTATGACGGATGAGCGCGCACGCTGACCTGCCGGAGAGCGACAAGCGCCGGACATCGAAGGAAGCACCATGAATTTCAGGGACGTCATAGAGATCCTGGACGAATCGGTCGGCGGCCCGGACGCTGATGTGGCTTCCCACGGCCCCTTCTGGCGTGATGTCACACGAGACACATTCGTCGAGATGAAAGTCGGTGGAAGGAAGCTCGTCATCCTTGGTGACGGTGCGAATTCAAGCCTGGTGCTGTCTTTGAAAGGCAGAGCACCGTTCGGTTCAGATCTCGACGACCCCCCCGCGGGCGCAGTGACACCACAGATGCCCGCGTACCTCGACCCCGTGCCGGGGGAATCGATCAAAAAGATCGAGGAATGGATCGATGCCGGCTGCCCGGCTGATTGACCACCGCGAACAGTCCAATTGAATGCCCGGTCACTCCCGATTACCCCCAACGTGGCAGGTATGACCCCCCGTCATGGTGACGCAGGAACAGGCCCTACGCGAAGAGACTTACCTCACCGGCATCGGCGAGCCCACCGATGTCTCGGGGACACGGTGCTCAGGGCACCTACGGCCGTAGAAAGAGGACACCAGTGACGACCACCCAGCACACCGACTCAGCCATCCTGCCCGCCGAAATCGCGCAACAGATCGTGCTCCCCGCCGGCCATTCCGACCTCACCGCGCTGTACGACGCCTATGCATGGCTGCGCAACAACATGCCGGTGGCGAAGGCCGTTGTAGACGGTTACGACCCCATATGGCTGGTCAGCAAGCACGCCGACATCCAAGAGGTCGAGAGCCTGTCGGAAGTCTTTGCCGCCGGCGGGGGCACGGAGAATCCGGGCTCGCACAATCCGATCCTGCAGAACATCGCCGGTGACGAGTTCACCAAGCAACTCCTCGGCGGGAGTCTGCGCATCCTCGATGCCCTCCCTTACATCGACCCGCCCGAGCACACGCACGCCAAGAACATGGCTTTCGGTTATTTCAAGCCCCCATCGGTCAAGAAATTGGAAGCCTCGATCCGCGACCTCGCCGATGAGTCCATCGAGCATCTCAAGGCGCTTTCGGCGAGGGGCGAAATCGACTTGGTCGACGACTGGGCGCTCGGTTTCCCGCTGCACGTGATAATGACCCTGGTGGGAGTGCCGCGGGAGGACGAGCCGCGGATGATGGCACTCACCCAGGAATTCTTCGGAGCCGCCGACCCGGAGCATCAGCGCGAAGACGTCGCGGCGCTCTCTCCGGAGGCGATGGCACAGCAGTTCTCCGCCACCATCCAGGACTTCTTCGGCTACTTCGACAAATTGGTCGAAGACCGCCGCGCCAATCCTCGCGACGACCTGGCATCGGTGGTCGCCTGCGCCAAGGGCGCCGACGGCGAGTACTGGCCCAAGTCATTCGTCTACGGTTGGTACACAGCGATTTTCACGGCGGGCCATGACACCACATCGGCAACCCTGGCCGGCACGCTCCAGCAATTGGCCCTGCATCCGGAGGTGCTGGCCCGCGTCAAAGCAGACCCGGGTCTGATTCCCGACTTGATCCAGGAGGGCCTGCGTTACGTTGCTCCGGTCAAACACTTCATGCGCCGGGCCCTCAAGGACCACACCATCCGCGGCCAGACCATCAAGGCCGAAGACCGGGTGATGCCCCTGTTCCAGTCGGGCTGCCGCGACGAGGAGATCTTTGACAACCCCAACAACTTCGACATCGGCCGCAAGCCCAACAACCACCTCGCATTCGGCTTCGGCGCGCACACCTGCGTCGGCCAGCATCTGGCCAAGCTCGAACTGAAGGTGATGTTCGAACAACTACTGCCGCGCCTGGAGTCCATCGAAGTAGCGGGACCCGGCAGCGTGACTCAGACGAACTTCGTCGGCGGCCTCAAGCACCTGCCCGCAAAGCTCACCATCTCCTGAACGGCCGACACATCCATGAGCACAATCGATTACCCCCAATTGTTCATCGGCGGCACCTGGACCGCCCCCGCGGGCCACGACACCATCGAGGTCCACTCCGCGGCGACCGAGGACCAGATCGGGTCGGTGCCCCGCGGCAGCAGCGCCGATATCGACGCCGCCGTTGCGGCGGCAAGGGCGGCCCAAGACGCCCCAGACGGCTGGGCGACCTGGGAACCCAAGGACCGCGCGGACGTCCTCGAGCGGTTCGCGGTGGAACTGGAAACGCGAGGTGGCGAGACGGCCCGGCGGGTCTCGATGCAGAACGGGATGCCGATCTGGCTAGCACAGCAATTCGAGGCCGGCTTTCCGCCGTTGCTGTTGCGCTACTACAGCGACCTGATGACCAGTGCACCTGCCGAAGAATCTCGATCCGGCATGTTAGGCGGTACCTCGCTGGTATCCAAGCAACCCATCGGCGTCGTCGGCGCGATCGTGCCCTGGAATGTGCCGCAGGGGATTTCATTCCTGAAGATCGCACCCGCGCTGGCCGCGGGCTGCTCGGTGGTGCTCAAACCCGCCGAAGAAACCGTGCTCGACGCATTCCTGATGGCCGAGGCCGCTGCCGCGGCGGGCCTGCCCGACGGCGTGCTCAACGTTGTTCCCGGTGGCCGCGAAGTGGGCGCTTACCTGGTCGAGCACCCCGGAGTCGACAAGGTCTCATTCACCGGCTCGACTGCGGCAGGCCGCTGGATCGCCGAGGCCTGCGGCCGGCTGCTGCGGCCGGTAACGCTCGAGCTCGGTGGCAAGTCGGCGGCGATCGTCCTGGACGACGCCGACCTTGCCGCCGCGATGGAGCAGTTCTTCGGGGTCACCTTGCTCAACAACGGTCAAATCTGCTGGCTCAACACGCGGGTGCTGGTCCCCCGTGGCCGGTACAGCGAAATCGTCGACACCATAACCGATTTGGCGCGCTCCTTGACCATCGGCGATCCCCTTGACCCGCAAACCAAAGTGGGACCACTGGTGTCGGAGCGGCAGCGTGAGCGCGTGGAAGGTTACATCGCGAAGGGCAAGAGCGAGGGCGCGCGAATGACCACCGGCGGCTCGCGGCCGGCGGGATTGGACCGGGGCTGGTTTCTCGAGCCCACGATCTTCGCCGACTTGGACAACAACGCCACGGTTTCGCGCGAAGAGATCTTCGGTCCGGTGTTGTCCTTGATCCCATACTCCGATGAGCAGGAAGCGGTCGCGATCGCCAACGACAGCGTCTACGGGCTCGGCGGCAGCGTCTGGTCATCCGATCCGGAACGAGCGGTCAACGTCGCCCGCCGCGTCCGCTCGGGCACTGTCGGAGTCAACCACTACGTCAACGATCCCGTCGCCCCATTCGGTGGGATCAAGCAGAGTGGCATGGGACGCGAACTCGGTCCCGAAGGGTTGCAACCGTTTCAGGTGTACAAGACCATTTATCTGCCACCTTCGCCGGATACCGGCGAGCAAGCGGCCGCAGCACAGTAGCGTGGTGGTCGCACGAAATCCAATATCTCTGGGGTCGAACTGATTTCGTGCCAAACCACGGATCGGAGGAAGTAATCAATGTCTGCGCCCTCCGTTACGACGCCCAGCGCAAACGTCCATGAATTCACGACCGATCTGATTGTTCTGCGCCGGAGCGCACCCGCCGAAGGTGTGGTGGTGCTCGACCTAGCCCATCCCGAGAATGAAGACCTGCCCCGCTGGGAGCCGGGAGCTCACATCGACTTGATGCTCGGGGACGGAGTGACGCGCCAATATTCGTTGTGCGGTGATCCGCGCGATTCGAGCGTCTGGCGCGTCGGGGTCTTGCTCGACCCCAACAGTCGCGGGGGCTCACGATACGTTCATGAGAACCTCGTCGAGGGAGCAACTGTTCGAGTGCGCGGCCCCCGCAACCATTTTCCGCTGGTGGACGCGCAGCGCTACCGGTTCATCGCGGGCGGAATCGGCATTACCCCGATCATGGCGATGATCGAAACAACCGAACGCTCGGGCAATGACTGGACACTGCTTTACGGCGGACGGACCAGGGCGTCCATGGCATTCGCAGAAGAGCTCGCCAAGCGATACCCCGAGCGAGTCACCGTGTGGCCGCAGGACGAAAGGGGTCTGCTCGACCTTGAATCGATTTTCAAGGAACCCGAAGACCACACCTTGGTGTACTGCTGTGGACCGGAAGCGTTGCTGTCGGCGGTCGAGCACCACAGCGCACACTGGCCGGCGGGAATCCTGCACATCGAGCGGTTCGCCGCCAAGGCGCCGACCGCGGAGGAGGCCGCCGGAGCACTCGACCACTTTGAGGTGGTGTGCCAACGTTCCGGAGTCAGTTTCGAGATCACATCGGACCAGTCGATCCTCGAAGTCCTTGAGGAAGAGGGCATCCCGATTCTGGGCAGCTGCTACGAAGGCGTGTGCGGCACGTGTGAAGCTCGCGTGCTGCAGGGCACCCCTGACCACCGCGACTCGGTGCTCAGCGAAGCTGAGCGCGGCACCGGTGAAGTGATGCTGGTCTGCGTGTCGCGCTCACGCACCGAAAGGCTGGTGCTGGACCTGTGAAGACCGCGAAGAACAACTACCCGAAAAAGTGCTGGTATGTCGCAGCCACCAGCGAGGAGATCGGTGAAGCGCCGTTGGAGCGACGCTTGCTGGGCGAGGATGTCGTGTTGTGGCGCGGGACCGGCGGGCGCATCACCGCTTTCGTGAACCGCTGCGCGCACCGGGCGTTTCCGCTGTCGCACAGTCGCGTCGACGGAGATCGACTGGTATGCGGGTATCACGGATGTACCTACGACACCGAGGGCAAGTGCGTTCACATCCCATCTCAGCCGCAGGTGCCGACCGGGATGAAGGTGCGTGTTTTTCCGCTCCTCGAGCAACCGCCGTTCGTCTGGATCTGGCTGGGGCAGAAGGCCGCTGCCGCCGGCAGTGAACCACCACGCACACCATGGATCAACGACCCGGCGTGGTCGACCTTCGCCAGCTCCTGGCGGGTGAGCGCCAACTATATGATGGTTCACGAACACTACCTGGACTTCAGCTACGCACCCATTCTGCACAGGCGCGACATTCCCGCGGAGATCCGAAGCATGCCGGCTTTCAACGACGTTGAAGTGACCGAAACCACCGTGTCTTACACACGGCTGCTGCCGGAGGCCTCCCTCACCGACTGGCAGGCCGACGCCACCGGGCTGGACCCTGCCGGCATCTACAAGCACCGCGAGAGCGGCACCTTCGTCTCCCCCGCGATGCACCGCCAATATTGGGAGATTGCGACCGCGAACGGCGATTTGTACACCACCACTCGAACTCACGCCATCACGCCTGAGGACGAAACGTCGACCCACGTGTTCATGCAGGGGTCACGCGACTATCGCACCGATCGCGATGAGGTGACCGCCCGATTGAGGTCGTTTCTGTCCGGGGTTGCCGAACGCGACACCGCGGTCCTGGAGATGGCGTCCGACCACTCCGGATATGACCGATGGCGGGGCGGAGTCGAATTCCTGGCGGATGCGGCCGCCCTGCGTGCCCGCCGCATCGTCGGGGTGATGCTGGCCAAGGAGGCCGGACGAGCGGCGATTCGCCCCGGTCTGGCTCCCACCACCCGGAGTGACGCGCTCAGTCCGCGACAACCCAGCACAGCACGGAGCTAGCAAGGTCCGTGGGCGCGGAGCATCACGAAGGACGCGGCGCCAATCAGGTGACGGGCTCACTTTCCGGGGGCAAATCCCCGATGGCGTGCCGCCCTGCACCGTAGAGCAGGACCTCACCGCGCACCCCTTTGAGGCGACGGGACTCAGCGGCCGACCACGCTATGTCAGTCGTGTCGCCGATAGCGTTGCGTGCGGCTTCGGTCACCCGCACAGTGCCGGCCGGTGCGGCGCTGGTGACCCGGCTCGCCAGATTGACCGGGCTGCCGTACCAGTCACCTCCTCGGTTGACGGCGGGGCCGAACGCGAGTCCGATTCTCAGCCGCGGGAAATCGTCCGCGGCCGCGGCATCAATCAGGTCCAGCAGAGTCAGCAGCAATTTGAGCGGGTCTGAGCACACCAGCATCACCGCATCGCCGATGGTCTTGACGAACTGGACCGGGCTCGCGACCACAGTCCTGGCCAGGTCTGCCAATCGAAGGGCCACACCTACGAGTTCTTCCGGCGGCAGCTGTTCGCCCAGCCGGGTGAAACCGACCAGGTCGGCGAAACCCACCGCGACATCCCGCGCACCCGGCAGAGTGCCGGCGGCGCGCTCCATCGCATTGATCGCCTCGGTCTCCATGGAGTGCCGCAAGGCCACGCGCAACAATTCGTCGACCATCGGGCCCAGTAGCGGCTCGGCGTCGTGGGCCAGCATCTCGAGGGCCTGAGCGAGTTCCAGCTCCGTCGCCCCCGGACGCAGCAACGCCTGCAACGCCGCCTGCCGTAACATCACCGCGACACCCGTAAGGCCGTCCATCAGCAGGCGCACAATCAAGGCCAGCTGAGTGGGGTCGAACCCAATCTCGACCAATCGTGCTGCGCCTAAGACGGATTCGGCGTCAGCACGCGAGAGCAACGGCGCATCGGAGTCTTCTGCGCGAACCAGCCCAATGGCGCTGTGCAAGCGCTGCACCAGATCGAGGCTCACACCACTGGACTCCGCGACTTCTCGCGCAGAGGCCACCGTGCCGTCATCGCCGATCATGCGAATGGCAGGCAGCAGCATGGGGCTGAACTCGCGGCGGATCTGCTCGACATCGAAGCCGCGCGCAAGCAGCCATCGAACAAGATCGGCGCGCTCCTGACGGGCGCGCCCTTCCAGATCGTCCAGCAGCCCTGATTCCTCGACGTCTAGGTCATCCCGGTCCGCGGCCATCGCGTCAACGTACAACACTGATTCGGCCATCGGCACCTTTGTGCCTTCAGCCCCTTGACAGTTCGGTGATCAAATCCTGCACGACGGTTGCGAGCAACTCGTCCCGACCGGGATCCAACGTCTTCAACAACTCCCGAGCCTCGCTGTGACGCCCCGAGACCACCAGCGAACGGACCCGTTCGACCAATTCATCCAGACCCGGTTGCGCGGATCCGAGTTCGGTGACGCGTGCTGCCAGCACGTCTACCAACTCCCAATCCCGGTACATCGCCAGCGACCGCTCGTTGAACGCGAACCCGGTCACCGCCTGGCCCGCCAGGGTCCCGCGGTAGCGGTACGGACCTTCCATGTATTCGATCGGCAGGCCATGCGCCGGCGCCGCTACCAGCGGCTCACCCACGATGTCCAAATCCAGTGCAGCACAGGTTATCCGGTGACAGTCCGGCATGTACCTAGCCTTGCTGGGTGGACGGATGAGGGTCCGAATCGCATCGGGCCACCGGACGTAGCTGCTGATCGTGACCTCGAAGTCCTCGGCGCACTGCGGCGGCCGGTCGTCGGGATAGCTAGTCGTGACTCCGCTAAATGGTTGGAGCGCATTGCCTTCGGTGCGCAGGAACTGTCGCCAGATGCTCATGTCGACGCCATTGTCGAAGTTGATCGTGCGCCACTCGTGCGACCGGGTGCGGGGCGGTTCACCGGTTCCCCCACCCGCGTACTTGGGAAACCACTGCCGGTCAACGTGCCCGGCCGTGCCACTGACCTGTTCTTCCGTCGCGCCCCAACGCAGGGTCCCGGACATCGTCATACCAGTCTGGAAGTACGAATACGTGTCGTCCTGGCCGAAGCAGGCGATCTTGCCGTTATACGTCGACGCCCCCAGTGGGGTCGGCGCCCGGGTGGGGGTGACGGTGAGGTCCAAACGCATGGGTTGGCCCACCTGGTCGGTGCCCACCAGGCTGATCTCGTAGCTGTAGGGCCGCAGCGCACCGTCGGCGTCGCGCAACGTCGCCCAGCGAGCGGTTCCCGTGCCGGTGTCGTAGGCCACGTCGAGATATCCGACGGCACTTGACATTTTCGGTGTCGCACCCGGTTCCATGCTCGCGGGCGGCATGTCGTAGTCGGTGTAGGTGCCGTACTCACCGGTGTCGAGATCGAACAGCGCCAGCGTGTAGAAGTCGGCGACGATGCTGCCACCGGGCCGGTTCCTGTTGAAGATGGTCAGAAACGCAAACGATCGGTCGGCTGCGGCGAGTTCGCCGGCGATGAACCAGGTGTCGGACTCCTGATCAGGGTGCTGACCTTCTGCCGCGGGAAAATCCATTTGGCTGTCCCCGGGCACCAATTCGAACGGGTAGTTACGCCAATCGCCGGTCACGTCACGCCTCGCGTCGAAGGAAACCCCGCTTTTTTGGCTATGTTAGCATCAATAGCGAAATTACCGTCGCCTGCCCTGAGGTGGTTGCCCCCATGACGGCGAGTCTCCGTTCCTACGACAAACTGTTCATCGGCGGACGGTGGCGCAAACCGTCCACCTCGCGACGCATCACGGTCGTCTCGCCGCACACCGAGGAGCCCATCGCGGAGGTACCTGCCGGCTCGGCCGGTGACGTGGACGCCGCGGTCGCCGCCGCCCGGCAAGCGTTCGACCACGGCCCGTGGCCGCGGCTCGAGCCGCATGAACGGATGCGCAAGGTCGAACAGTTGGCCGCTATCTATGGGCGCCACATCGAGGAGATGGCCGACCTGATCACGGCGCAGATGGGGTCGCCGCGGAGTTTCAGCCGGCTCGGTCAGGCTGCCGGGGCGGCTTCGATGATTCATCTGACACTCGCAGCCGCCCGCGAGTTCCCCTGGGTCGAGCGCCGCAGGGGCGTGCTGGGCGAAGCACATCTACGCCGCGCCCCGGTCGGTGTGGTGGGCGCGATCGTGCCGTGGAATGTGCCGCAATGCCTGATCATGCCCAAACTCATTCCGGCGCTGATCGCCGGATGCAGTGTGGTCATCAAGCCTGCCCCCGAAACCCCTTTGGACGCTTTGTGGTTGGCCGAGATGATCGAGCAGCTCGAGCTGCCCGGCGGCGTCGTGTCGGTCGTGACCGGCGGCCCGGACATCGGCGAGGCGCTGGTTCGGCATCCGGGGGTGGACAAAATCGCTTTCACCGGATCCAGCGCCACTGGACGGCGCATCGCGGCGCTGTGTGGCGAGCAGTTGAAGCGGGTGAGCCTGGAGCTGGGCGGAAAGTCCGCGGCCATCGTGCTCGACGACGCCGACATCGCAAAGACGGTGGCCGGGCTGAAGACCGCCGGCCTGATGAACAACGGCCAGGCCTGTGTCGCCCAAACCCGCATCCTGGTCAGCCGACACCGTCATGACGAACTCGTCGACGCCTTGGCCGACATGATGTCGAGCCTCACCGTCGGCGACCCGACCGACGACAACACCGATATCGGACCCCTAGTCGCGCAACGTCAACAGCAGCGCGTGCAGGACTACATCCGGTCGGGACAACAGCAGGGCGCCCGCGTGGTGGTCGGCGGCGCCGACTCCCCCGGGCCGCGCGGCTGGTACGTGCGCCCCACGCTGTTCACCGATGCCGACAACGGGATGCGGATCGCGCGCGAGGAGATCTTCGGTCCGGTTCTGACGGTGCTCACCTACGCCGACGAGGACGACGCGGTCCGGATCGCCAACGACAGCGAGTACGGCCTGGCCGGCTCGGTGTGGACGGCCGACACCGCCCACGGACTGGATATCGCGGCCCGCGTACGCACCGGCACCTACGGCATCAACATGTACATGCTCGACATCAGCACGCCGTTCGGCGGATTCAAGCACTCGGGGATCGGGCGCGAGTTCGGGCCGGAGGGTCTCGACGAATACGTCGAGTTGCAGTCGGTGGCCTGCAACGGAAAGTTACCGCCGCTCAAAGCGGTTGGGGAAGCTGCAGAGTGATCTGCACCGGGCAGCACAGCACATCGTGCTGGTTGCGCACCTCGATGTTCAGGTCGACGAGGTAGCGGGGCGGGTCTACGGTGTCGTCGCGGCGCTTGGCCACCGCCCGCCCGCGGCCGACCATCGTGTCGCCCGCATAGATGGAGCCCACCAGCCGCATGGAGCGTCGCACCACGCGACTGGCCGGTCCGGCCCAGTCGGTGGCGATCCGGTCGGCGAATCCCGCCAGGTGCATCGTATTGACGAAAATCGTTGGGTTGCCTTGACTTTGCGCGTAGGCCGGGTCGAAGTGGCCGGGGAAGTAGTCCCAGGTAGCACCGGCGTTTTCGACCACCCGTTGGTAACTGATGTCGTCGCGCACATCCGGGAGCTCGGTGGGAATGCTGATCGCGTTCCAGTCCAGTTCGCTCACGGAGCCTGCTCGGGCGTGAATCGGAACAGCGTGTTGCGGGAGGTGGCGACGACAGCGCCGTCCTGGCGGCGATAGGTCTCCAGCGTCTCCACGAAATGTCCTACGCCCAGCCGGGTCCGCTTCTCCGGCGACACCGACACCAACTCCTCCACGGCAGTGAGCCGATCGCCCTCCAGGATCGGATGCAGAAACTCCACGTCGTTGGCGGCGTTGATGAATGTGGTGCCGGGCAATGGAACCCGCAGCGCCAGCGACGCGGTCGGCGCGCGACCCCCCGGCTGCCACGGTGGCGGAATCAGCCAGCCCATCAACAATGCCGGCGGCGCCGGCAACCCTCCCCACCGCGCAACGGCGAATTCGTGATCCCAATAAGAACGGTTGCCGTCGCGGACCATAGCGGCGAACAACTGGATACGCGCAGCACTGATGGGTGTGGCCGCCGTGCGGGGTTCACCCGCCGTGCCGACCATCCGCAACGCGTCTTCGTAGGTGCCGAAGGCCAGCTGGTAACTCAGCTCCACGGCGCCGCTCACATGACGAGGTGGCGGCTCGGCACGGAATCCCACACGAGCTCGCGGGACGTGAAGTACCAGCCCCCGCGCTCATAGATCAGCTGATCGCGGTAGGTGCCGGTGGCCTGCAAGGTGGTGTCGTTGTGCACGGCGGCGAAAAGTATTGCCAAACAATGCTGTGTCGCGTGCACGCCGTCGATGTGGATCTCATGGTCCACGGCGACCAGGCGCTGCCCGTCGCCGCCGTCGAAGGCCGACCACAGATCGGTGAACGTCTCACCCCCACGGATGTAGCTGGCACCGGAATGGCGGAAGGTGCCGATCCACGCCTCGCGGTTCCCCTCCGAGTAGGCCCGGTTGTGCCGAGCGGTCAAGTCCAGGATGCCCGCACGCCCCGTCGCGGCCTGCAGCATCTGCTGCTCCTGATAGGTCATTGTCATCGTTGCTCTCCAACCTGTCTTTCACCGACTCAGTACGTATCCGTGGCGTTCACGATCCCATGCCCCTGCCGACAATCCCCGGGCCCGCAACAGGTCTTTGCGTATTCGCCCGATGACGTTCCGCGGAAGTTCGTCGACGGTATCGACGTATCGGGGCACGCAGAAGTACGGCATCCGGGTGGCACAGTGATCAAGCAACTCTGCGCAATCCAGTGCCGCGCCGGGCCGTAGCGTCACCACCACGAGGATGTCGTCTTCGCCGAGTTCACTCGGTACGGCGACGGCGGCGGCTTCGGCCACTGCCGGATGGGTCATCACCACCGTCTCCACTTCCACGGACGAGACATTCTCACCGCGCCGGCGCAGCGAGTCCTTGACCCGGTCCACGTACAACAGGTTTCCATCGACGTCGAGCCTGCCCAGATCCCCGGTGTGGAACCAGTCCGGATGGGGCTCCACCTGCAGGCCCGGTCCTCCCGCACCGACGTACCCGTCACTCATCACCTTCGGGAACCTGGGTCGGCAGGTGATCTCACCGACCGATCCGGCCGGCAACTCCACGCCCCCGGAGTCCACGATCCGCACCTCGAAGTTCGGATTCGTCCGGCCCGAGGAGCCTGGCACACCGTCGTAAGAGACACCGTTTACCGCGAGGGGAAATGCCTCCGTCATGCCGTACATGGTGACAATGGTGCAGCGGTAACGCTTTTCGATTGTCCGGTAGGACGCCGCGTCGATAGGTGCGGCCGAGATGAATCGCAACGGCAGCTGCGCGTCGCGCGGATCGGGCGGCAGATTCTGCAGCATCGACACCATCGCGCCGGCGCCGACGAAGCCGGCGGCACCGCGTGCCCGGACGTCGTCCCACACCGTGTCGGGGTGGAACGCGCCGGCGATCACCGTGGTTGCACCGACCAGCATCGGTGCGAGCACGCTCGGTGCGGCGCTGAGATGGAACAGTGGCATCGCCGTCCACAGCACCTCTTCCGCCGCCAGTTCCCAGGCTGCCACGGCGGTGGCTGCCACCGTGAACAGGTAGTGCCACGACGTGGCAACGGCTTTGGACGGGCCGGTGGTGCCCGAGGTGAAGAACAGCGCGCTCGGCCCGGTCACGGCAGCGGTCGGCACCGCGACGTCGCGGTCCAGTGCTTCGACCACCCAATCATCCTGCGCCACCAATGTTCTTATGCCGTCTAGCTGAGCGGTGATCTCATCGACGCGATGCCGCCGATCGGCATCGGTGAGAATCACCTTGGCCTGCGACAGCCTGAGATTGTGCAGGAGAAAGTCACCCTTGTTGGCCGCGTTCACCGCGGCAGTCACCACGCCGATCCGGGCTGCCCCGAGCCAGAAGTAGACCCATTCCGGGCAGGTTGCGGTGAACAATGCAACGCAGTCACCCGCACCAATTCCCATCTCCAGCAGGAGATTCGCCGCCGCACACGATCGTTGCCGTAGCTGCCCGAAGGTGATATCGGTCCCGGCTACCGACAGCATCACCCGGTCCGGATACTGCTCAGCGCGGCGATCGAGCACTGCCGCGACGGTGAAGCTGTCTACACCGAAGTCGGCGGGCTCCGGGGGTTTCATCAGGCTGCCATCAGGCCTCGGAGGCCGCCGGGTCCGGCTCGCCGTCTGCGGTGTAGCCGAAGTCGTTGGGCGACGGTTGTTTACCCGGGTAGAAACGGTGTGCCCAGCGCCGGAGTGCCGCATAGTCGTGCGCCTCTTCCGGTGCCAGGTTGGGCTTCTCCAGGTATTTCATGTTCTCCCAGGTGAAGAAGTCCTGCTTGATCACTTCCTGCTGCAGGGCAAGGAATTTGGCCGCGCGGCCGGTTGGCGCGTCACCGGTGTCGCCCGGCTCACGGATCGAGGCCTGGGTGTAGAAGTAGTCGGTGTAGTCCTCGTCGACCGGGGTCTGGCCGGTGACCTGGCAGGTGGCCACCAGGTCGCTCGGGAAACGCACGACGCCCAGTCCCAGTGAGTAGTTGTCGTAGATGATCTTGGCGTCCACCGGACCGTTCGGGGTCAACCAGGTCTTGGCCCGGCCGCCGCCGAAGTGGGCGTTGACCGTGGCGTGCAGGTGATAGCCGGATACCTCGAAGGATGCGGTGTTGGCGGGATTGGCCGCCTTGTGCACGTATTGCACGTGATACGGGTCGGCCGCGTTCTCGATGATCATCTGCGCGTGCACCTTGACCCGGTTGACCATCCGGGTGTGCGGATGCAGCGGGTAGTACTCGTCGGTCTCCAGCTCCGGCAGCACCGGCGGCTGCCAGTAGGGCGCGCGGCCGTGCCGCTCGTGCCAGACCAGGATGAAGCCGTACCACTCGGTGGCCGGATAGGTCCGGATGCGGACGTTGTTCTTGCAGCCGATCTTGCTGTACGGGATCAGCGCGTTGGTGCCGTCACCGCGCCACTGCCAGCCGTGCCACGGGCAGACGATGTTTTCGCCCTCCACCGTGCCGCCGACGCCCATGTTGGCACCCAGGTGCTGGCAGTAGGCGTCCAGTACGTGCACCTTCCCGGACTTGGTGCGGAACAGCACCAACTCCTCGCCGAAGTAGTGCACCCGCTTCACCTCGCCGGCAGCGAGATCGGAGGCGAAGCCGACGATGAACCAGCCCGTCGGGAAGCGGTAGGTGGACAGCGCGATCCCTGACGGTCCGAATTCCTGTTCCGAAGGGTCTTCGGCCGCTGCCAGGTCTGAGGATATTTCCGTCACGAGTTCTCCGTTTCCCACGCGGCGGCGCGGCGATGAGGCCGCCCACACTTCACCGCGGTTCGGCGCGTAAGTCTATTTTTACTATTTTAGACATTGAACGTCAACGCGGGGGTGCACGACCAAGTAGGACACGAACTCCCCTGGTCTAGGAACGCCGTAAGCCGATTCCAGCAGCGGCCGCTTTCTGCTGCTTTCACCCACCGCGAAATCGCTTGGGCCGAGGCTCTTTCAGCTTGCAGCGGGCAACGACTTGTCGGTGTCTCTTCGTAGGATTGGGGTATGCCATCGAGTTCGCCAGCGGAGATCGCCGAGGTCCTCGGCGGGCTCGAGGCATGTGCGGAGCGCTTGTGCGAGCTGACTTTTGAGGCCCCCGATACCGCGGGCCTGTTGGGCATCATCGAGGGCGTGCACCGGGTGATCCGTAAGCTGCGCGTCCCGGGCCACCGGGTCATCAACCAACTCACGACAGAGGCCACCAACGAGGAGTTGGGCGGCAACCTGGGGCAGGCATTGGCCGACCGGCTGCGGATCTCCAAAGCCGACGCGAACCGGCTGATCGCCGAGGCCGCCGACCTGGGCCCGCGCCGCGCCCTGACCGGCGAGCCGTTAGCCCCGGTGCTGCCCGCAACCGCCGCCGCGCAACGCCGCGGCCACCTCAGCGACGCCAACATCGCCGCTATCCGCAAATTCTTCGCCACGCTGCCCGATGCCGTGGACGCCGCCACCCGCGACTACGCCGAACGCCAATTGGCCCTGGCCGCCAGCGGCTTTCGCCCCGACGAACTGGCCGAGTACGCCCGCGTGCTCAAAGACTGCCTCAAACCCGACGGCGACTTCCTGCCCGAGCAACCCGAGCGAGCCCGCACGCGCGGCATCACCATCGGCCGCCAACAACCCGACGGCATGTCGCAGATCCGCGGGCTGATCACCCCCGAACTGCGCGCCACCCTGGAACCCGTCGTCGCCAAACTCGGCGCCCCCGGCATGTGCAACCCCGACGACGAACACCCCGTCACCGACGGCAAAGCGCCCGCCGACGCGGTCGACCGCGACACCCGCACCCACGCCCAACGCACCCACGACGCCCTGCACACCGGACTGCGCACGCTGCTGGAATCCACAACCTTGGGCCGACACCACGGGCTGCCCACCACCATCGTCGTCACCACCACCCTGGCCGAACTCGAAGCCGGCGCCGGACGAGCCCTGACCGCCGGAGGCACCCTGCTACCCATGTCCGACGTCCTGCGCCTGGCCTCGCCAGCACACCACTACCTGGCCATCTTCGACAAAGACAAGACCCTGGCCCTCTACCACGGCAAACGCCTGGCCTCCCCCGAACAACGCCTGACCCTGCTGGCCAGAGACCGCGGCTGCACCCGCCCCGGCTGCACCGTGCCCGGCTACTGGACCCAGGTCCACCACCTCGAAGGCTGGATCAACACCCGCCGCACCCACATCGACGAACTAGCACTCGCCTGCCCACCAGACAACCGCCTCGTCGAACTCCACAAATACACCACCCGCCGCAACATCCACGGCATCGCCGAATGGATCCCACCCAAACACCTAGACTTCGGGCGCCCCCGCACCAACTGCATGCACCACCCGGAACGGCCACTGAAGCCAGAGGCGGACGAACCTTAGCCGGCTTCAGCGTCGCTTTATTCGACGATGCGCAGCGCTGCCCTCGGACACTGTTCGACCGCGGCCCGCACGTCGATCTCGCGATCCGGCGGCACCGGGCCGTCGGCAATCTGCACCACGTCCTCATCCCCCAGCTCGAAGATGTCTGGGGCAATGGATTCACAGAACCCGTTGGCCTCGCACATATCTGCGTCAACGATCACCCGCATCAGAAGATGTCCTTCCTACTCAAAGCCCCACCGGACGGGTCCCGATCACCCCGCTGGCCGCGAGATGCGCGAGGTCCTGCTCTGTCAGCCCACACTGATCACGCAGCACGTCTTCATTGTGCTCGCCGAGCGTCGGCGGCGGACGCAACAACCACTGCTGTTGACCGTCCAGCAGGGCGAACGGTGGCGTGGGATAGAGACCGGGACCTGTCCGCGGATGATGCAGCGACTCGAAAAAACCACGGGCGCGCAGCTGGGGATTATCGGTGACCAACGACGGCGAACCGACGGGCGCGGCCGGAACACCGGCCGCCGCCAACGCTTCCACCGTCGCCTCGAGCGGTTGCGCGGCGAACCAGTCTTGCAGCACGCGGTCGATCTCGTCGGCCCGTTCGCGGCGCCCGGCCTCGCTGGTCAATCCCTCATCCCGCAACGTGCCGGTCACATCCACCAGCGCGGCCCATTGCCGGTCATCACAGACGCTGACGGCGATCCAGTCGTCCTCGCCCGCGCACCGGTAAATGTTCTGCAGGGCCCCACCCTGACCCCGATTTCCTCTTCGGCTCAATGTCTTCCCGAAGACCTCGGCCTCGATCGGCTGTATTGCGGTGGTATTCAGCACGGTTTCCAGCATCGGTATCTCCACCTGCTGGCCAGTGCCGGTGCGCTCGGCGAAATGCAGCGCGGCCAGTACCGCGAACGCCGCGTGAACACCGGCCAGTGGGTCGCAGGCACCGCGCGGTGTCACCGGAGGCGTTTCAGGCAAGCCGGTGACCCAGGTGAGTCCGCCGATCTGTTCCATGGTGGGGGCGAATCCCACCCGCTCGCGCCACGGTCCGGCCAGGCCGAAGGCCGGCATCCGGGTGACGACCAGGCGCGGGTTGATCTTCAGCAGCACATCGGCGGTGAGGCCGAAGTGATCCATCACGCGTGGCGAGAAGTTCTCGATCACCACATCGGCCTGGGCGACCAGGGTGTGGAACAGGCCGCGGCCTTCTTCGCTCCCCAAATCCATTGTGACAGAACGTTTGTTGGTGTTCATCGCATGAAACACCCAGCCGTATTCCCACCAGTCGTCCACGTCGGTGCGCATGCCGCCGGAATACCGGATACCGTCCGGACGCTGAATGGACTCCACCTTCACCACGTCGGCGCCGAACGCCGCAAGCAGGTGGGTGGCCGCCGGCCCGGCCCAGAAAGCGGTCAGGTCCACGATGCGCACACCCTGCAGCGGCAGCCCGTCAGCCCCAGCCGAGCCCCCGTATTCCCGCTGCTGCCAGGGTGATTCGTCGTTGTCCGCGCCCAGGCCCGGGGCGGCCCGTAGCGGTGCGGGCCCGCACTCCGCCATCAACCACGGCGGACGCGGCTGATGGAATCCCGCGGGGTTGCTGACGAATACCCCCCGTTCGGTCATGTACTCCATGTCGCGGATCGTGGCGCCGTTGCCCAGGGCCGCGATCGGCAGCCGAAAGAGCTGGCCCAGTTCGACGATCTCCGCGACGGTGCGCTCGGCCATCCATGGGCCGATCGACTCGTAGATGAAGTCGCGGTACTCCCAGCGGCCGATCTGGAAGCGGAGTTGCGGAATCTCCTCGAATTGCGGGCATTCGACCATCGCCGCGAAGTCCAGCCATTGCTGACCGGTGACCATCGTGATGCCGACATAACCGTCTTTGGCCGGCACGATCGACGGCACTTCCAGCGTCCGGCGGACAGGCGGGACGCGCAGCAACTGGGAGTGCAGCCATTCGCTGCTCTGCATCGCGGTGATGGCCTCGAGCATGGACAGGTCGAGGTGTTCACCCGGACCGCCCCGCTCCACGCGCCGGCGGACGGCAAGCGCGCCGAACGCCGCGTACACGCCGCCCATGTATTCCCCGAGGTCGCCGCCGATCGAGATCGGCGGCCCGGCCGGATCCCCCCGGAATCCGGTGCAACCCGACCAGGCTTGCAGGGTGAATTCGGTGGCGGCGCGGTCGGCGAACGGTCCGGTCCAGCCGAAGTCGGAGATGGTGACGATAACCGCCCGCGGCATATCCGCCAGCAGTCGCTGGGGATCGATGCCCAGTTCGGCGGCCCGGGCGGGCGCCAAAGCCACGATGACCACGTCGGCCCCGGTCAGAGCTTGCAATCGCTGTGATTCCGGCGACAGGCTGTGTTTGCCGGCATTGAGATAGCAGAACAGCGGCGAGGCGTGACCGGGCGGCACCGGCGAGCAGGTCGCCGAATAGCTCCGCAGCGGATCCCCTTGCGGCGGTTCTACTTTGCGGACCTCCGCACCGGCGTCCACTAACAGCTTCCCGCAGTAGCTGCCGGCCAGTCGGTCACTGATCTCGACGACCCGCAATTCCGCCAGGGGCGTCGGCCGGTTATCGGCCTGGTGACTCACGCGGCTATTTATACCATTACTGCTAAAATAGCTAAGCCAACCGAGTTCGCGGGTCAGTCACCGTGCGCTCTCTCCTGCTACAGGTTGCGAGGAACCGGATGACCGCCTTGGGCATTGGACCCGACGCCCGTCGCCGACTCTCGGCGCCCAGGATTGCCGAAATCGTAGCCGACGAACTGCGTCGTCAGATCATCGATGGTGAACTGGCCGACGGCGACCTGCTACCGCGGCAGGAAGTGCTCGTCGACCAGTTCAAGGTCAGTCTGGTGTCGTTGCGCGAGGCCCTGCGGATCCTGGAGACCGAGGGACTGGTCTCGGTACGCAGGGGAAACCGCGGTGGCGCCGTCGTCCATGCGCCCGCCAAGACCAGCGCCGCCTACATGCTGGGCCTGGTCCTGCAGAGCGAGTCGGTCGCGGTCAGCGACCTGGGCGCGGCGTTGCAGGAACTCGAGCCGGCCTGCGCCGCGCTGGCCGCCCAGCGGCCCGACCGCGCCGACACGTTGGTGCCCGAACTCAAACGGGTCAACGACGCTATGGCCGAAAACCTGGAAGACGGGCGGTTGTTCACCGAGATCGGTCGCGAGTTCCACAATCTGATCGTCCGCGGCTGCGGCAACCACACCATCATCGCCGTCGTCGGCAGCCTGGAAACGTTGTGGAGCAGCCACGAACAACAGTGGGCCGACGAGAGTTCCGCGCGCGGCACCTATCCTTCGCTCACCAAGCGGCGCGCGGCGCTCAACACCCACATCAAGCTCACCGAGACGATCGCCGAGGGCGACGTCGACCGAGCCCGTCGCATCGCCGGGCGCCACCTCGCCGACACCCAGACCTATGTGCTGTCCGGCCGTCCCGAACAACGCATCTACGCACTGTCCCCGCAAGCGTTGTCGCGTCCGCGGGATGTCCGCCGCCCTTGACGACGTCGCGCACCGCGTTGGTCACCGGCGGCAGCGGTGGCATCGGAAAAGGCTGCGCCGCCAAGCTGAGTGAACTCGGCTACGACGTGGTCGTGGTCGCGCGCCGGGCCGGCCCGCTGCATGCCGCGGCGCACGAGATCGGCGCTCGCGCCATCGTCGCCGACGCATCCGACCCGGACGAATTCGCTGCTGCGATAAGCCCACTGGAGCACATCGACCTCGTCGTTCACGCCGCCGGTGCGCTGGGCGGAACCTATGCGCGCAAGCAGACATTCGAGCAGTGGCGCACCATCATCGCGGCCAACCTGGACTCCTGCTTCGTGGTGACCTCCGCGGTGCTGCCGCGGATGCGCCCGGGGTCACGCCTGATCTTCATCTCCTCGTCGGCATCGCATGAGCCGATGATGGCGCGGACCGCGTACTCGGCGTCCAAGGCCGGCATGAACGCCTTCGCCCGTGCCTTGGCGATGGAAGTCGACCGGGACGGCATCGCCGTGCATCTGGTGACGCCGGGTCCGGTGGAAACCGAGATGCTGCAGGACGTTCCGTTCGAGATGTTCGCGATTCAGGTGTCCGACATCGCCAACGCGGTGGCATGGCTGGACACCGTCGATCCCTCGGTCGACCTCCCGGAGATCAGGCTCAGTGCGGTGCAGCGCGGGCCCTATGCCCGGCCGCCGGTGGTGCCTACCGAAGTGCACCGGCGCCGTTCGGGAAGTTCCTGATCACCGATTCGCCGAACTCTTCGAGGGTCCCCGGTGCCGCAAAGTCGGCAAACCAGACGTAGCACCGTTCCACCCGCTGGGCGGCCAGGCCCGCGAAATGGGCGATCAGCTCGCCGGCGTCGCCACAGACCAGACCTGACCCCAAATGGCCGAAGCGCCGGACACTCACCTCGCGCACGGTCGCGGGATCAGATCCCGCACGCGCAAAGCCGACCATCTGCTGCACCGATATGCGGGCCGATCCGGTGGATCCCGCCAGCCGCGGCAGCCGGTCCAGGTGATTGGCCTGTAGGTTCCACCAATCCGCATACTCGGCAACGAGTTTCATCATCCGAGGACCGCTGCCGCCGAGCACCAGCGGTATCGGGTGTGCCGGCCCCGGATGTTGGTCCCCGGCCCAGTACCGGCTGATCAACTCCAGATGGCGGCCGAGTTGCTCGACGCGAGCGACCGGATCCTGCTGACCGACATTGAATTTGGCGAACTCTGCGGGCCAGGAGCCGGACCCGAGGCCGAGGTCGAAGCGACCGTCGGAGGCGGCGGACAGCGTGACGGCCTGCTTGGCCAGCACCGCCGGATGCCGGAACGCGTCACACAGCACCAGGTGTCCGATGCGCAGCCGTTGAGTCTTGGCTGCGACCCAACTGGCAACGCCCATTGCCTCCCAGATGTTTTCGTCGGGCTGACCTGGCGCCTCGAGATGGTCGATGAACGCGATGCCGTCGAAACCGGCCGCCTCTGCGCGCTGAGCCCGCTCCACGATGTCGGCCACCGGCAATCGGACCTGCGGCAGGAACAGATACCACTCGACCATCCGACCACCTAAGCATGTTCGCCGCCGGCTGCGATTGCGTGCCGCTCGCTAGTTTACTATTTTTATTATGTTAGGGGTCTTATGGATGTTGGTCTGACTTCGGAGCAGCTGGAGCTGCGCGACACCGTGCGCGCCATCCTGCGCGCCGAGTGTCCCCCCGACGCCGCCCGCCAGGCGAGCGAGGATCCGGAACGCTGGCGCGCCCTGTGGAAGACGTTCGTCGACCTGGGCTGGACTGAACTGGCTGCGTATGAGGCCGACAGCGAGTTCGGACCGGTGGAACTGACGGTGGTGCTTGAAGAATGCGGCGCTGCGCTCGCGCCGGTTCCGTTGCTGAGCAGTGTGGGCCTGGCCGCCGGCGTTCTCCACGCGGCCGGCCCGCAGATCGGCGAGGTGCTTGCCGAGATCTCCTCGGGCGTGGTCGCAACTCTGGCGGTGCACTCTCCCGGCGTCCGGCTGCCGGGCGCCCCCATGGCGTTGCGCGACGGCCGGCTGCGCGGACGGGCGGTCGCCGTCCCCAACGCAGCCCGCGCTGAGCTGATCGTCACCCTCGCCGACGCCGACGCCGGCCCGGTGGCCGCGGTCGTGCGCGCCGGTGACGGCGTCACGGTGACGACCGGCGAGTCCACCGACCCCGCGCTGCCCGTCGTCGACGTCGAGATCGACGCCGCTCCCCTGGCCGTCGTGCCGGTGGAATCCATCGAAGCCGCTCTGGCGGCACCGCTGCTGGCGATTGCTGCGGACCTGGTCGGCGTGGCCGCGGCAGCCCTGCGACGCTCCGTGGAACACGCCAAGACGCGGCGTCAGTTCGGCAGCCCCATCGGCGCTTTCCAGGGCGTCAAACACGCATTGGCGGACAACTACGTCGGCGTCGAACGCGCCCGCAGTCTCACCTACGCGGCCGCGGCCCAACTCGGCACCGCTGACCTTGACTGGACCACGGCCGCGCTGGCCAAGGCCGCGGCCGCGGATGCCGCGAGCGCCTGCGCGCGCACCATGGTCCAGGTGCACGGCGCGCTGGGACAGACCTGGGAGCACGATTCGCACCTCTACGTTCGGCGCGCCTGGCAGGGGGCGGCAATGCTGGGCGACAGCCGCTCGCTCTACCACGAGGTAGGCCGCCGGTTCGCGGAAGGCACGAAATGACCTCCATCACGGCAGAATTCGGCGCCTGGTTGAGCGACTTCCTGCCGGAGGACTATTACCGGCGCTATCGCGAGTACCGCTGGGACATCCCATTGCGGCGCGACTATCAGCGGGCGGCGTTCGAAGCCGGCTGGCTGCAACCCACCTGGCCCCGCGAACACGGCGGCCGGTCCCTGGGTTTGCGCGACGCGATGGAGATACGCATCGAAGCCGCGGTACGGTCGGCGCCGAAGCTACCCAATATCCAGGGCCCCGGTGTCGCCGCGCCCGGGATTCGCCAGTTCGGCACACCCGAGCAGATCGACCGCCTGCTGGTGCCGTTGCTGCGGGGTGACGAATGGTGGGCTCTGGGCATGTCCGAGCCGGAAGCCGGTTCGGACTTCGCCGGCCTGCGCACCCGCGCCGAGCGTGACGGTGACATGTTCCGGGTCAACGGTCACAAGATCTGGACCACCCAGGCCCACGAATCACGCTGGTGCACCCTGTATGTCCGTACCGACCCGGAGGCGCCCAAGCACCGCGGCATCTCGTGTCTGATTCTCGACCTGGCGTCACCCGGTGTGCGGATCGAGCCCATCCGAATGTCGTCGATCTCCGATGAGACGTTCTGCGAGGTCTTCCTCGACGACGTCGAGGTGCCGGTGGCGAACCTGCTGGGTCCCCTGCACGGCGGTTGGGCAGTCGCGATGTCGTCGTTGCATCATGAGCGCCAAATGATCTGGATCATGAACTGGGTCGAGATCAAGCGCGGCCTGGACTCGGCCCGGGCGCACGCGACCGATGACCTGTACACCGAACTGGGCACGCTGATCGCCGACGCCGAAGCGTTGCGAGCCACCGGATACCGCGCCCTGGACAACGAGCTCGCCGGCCGGCCCAGCCCAGAGGCCGACATCATGAAATTGCTCGGATCGGTCACCTTGCAGCGTGTTTGGGAACTCAGCGCGGCCGCGGCGGGCCCGGCTTCGACGGCCGACCCGGACCTGTTGTTCGAACGGCAGGACGCCCTGGCCGCGACCATCTACGGCGGGACCTCCGAGGTTCAGCGCAACATCATCGCCGAGCGGCTGCTCGGGCTGCCGAAGGGATGACCACGATGGATTACGACCTCGGTGACGACGCGGGCGAACTGCGAAACCGGTTGCGGCAGCTGATCGCCGAACACATCCCAGCTGACTTCCTGGGTGCCTGCACCGACGACCCCGACGACCTCGCCACCACCGAATCCTTCTGCAAGTTGCTGGCCGCCGAGGGGCTGCTGGCCCTGGCATGGCCGAAAGAGCACGGGGGCGGCGGTGGTTCAATCTGGCAACAGACGGTGCTGCGCGAAGAGATGTGGGCCAACTACGAGCCCCGCGGACCGCAGTACATGGGGATCAACTGGGTCGGCCCGGCGATCATGCGCTACGGAACCGCCGAGCAGAAGGCCAAACACCTGTCCGGGATCGCGTCCGGGGAGGTGATCTGGTGCCAGGGCTTCTCCGAACCCGAAGCCGGAACCGACCTCGCGTCGTTGCGCACCCGCGCCGTTCCCGATGGTGACGGGTGGCGGATCACCGGCCAGAAGGTGTGGACGTCGTATGCCCGGATGGCGTCCTGGTGCGTGCTGGCCGCCTGCACCCACCCGGATGCGCCGAAACCCAAGCGGCTCAGCCTGTTCCTGATCCCGATGGACCGGCCCGGCTTCACCGTCCGCGGCATCCCGTCCATGCTGGGCCCTCATCATCTCAACGAGGTGTTCCTCGACGACCTGCCGGCGTATCCCGATGATGTGCTCGGCGAGCCCGGGGACGGCTGGCGGGTGATGCGGGAGGCGCTGGCGTTCGAGCGGGTCGGTATCGCCCGCTACGCCCGCTGCGAGTCGCTACTGCACCGGATGCAGGCCGAACTGGGAGCCGACTGGGACCGGTTGCCCGAATCGATTCGGGTGCGCTGGGTTCGGGCGCTGGTCGATCTGCGGGTCGCCCGGTTGATGGCCTACCGCGCCGTGTCGCTACAGGACGACCCCGCGGCGGGCGCGGCGGCCAGCGCAGCACGCATCGCCACCACCACCTGCGATCAACTGGTCGCCGAACTGCTCTTCGACGTACTCGGCCCGACGGCACTCGACAGCGGCAGCTCAGCGGCGCTGTACGGTGCGGTCGACGATCATTGGCGCTACGCGCAGGCGGCCACCGTGGCCTCGGGCACCATCGAAGTGCAGCGGATGATGGTGGCCCGTGACGTGTTGGGAGAGCACCGGTGAATACCGAACTGCCACAGGACATCACCGACTTCGCCGCCGTTGCGGTCAAGCGGCTGGCCCGCCTCGGCGGGCCACCGGCGGCGCTGCACGCCGAGACCGACGACGGCGTCCGGCTCGCCGCACGCGACGCGCTGACCGAGGTCGGCGCCTTCGACCTCGACGTCCGGTCCGGATCCGACGACCTGCTGGCCGCTGCGGTGCTCTGTCAGGCGGCCGGAGCGACGGCCCTGCCGTACCCGCTCGTCGAGGAGCTCTTGAGCGTCGACGGTGTCCGGCTGAGCCTGGTCAACCCCGAAGCGCCGCGAATCGACCACGGCGATCTGCAAGGACCCTGGCTCGCTGCCGATCTCGACGGCACTCGCTACCAGGTCCGCCCGGCACTGCGGACGACCGCCAAACTGGGGCCGTTCCTGGTGCCGGCCACGTTGTCGGCACCCGACGGCACGGTGCCGGCCGCCGACGTTAACCTTCATCTCGTGCTGGGATCATGGCGGATTCTGGGTGCGGTGCAGCAGGCGCTGGACATCGCCACCGGGCACGTGCAGGCGCGGGTCCAGTTCGGTAAACCCCTGGCCGATTTCCAGTCTGTCCGCTTCGCGGTCGCCGATGCCGCGGTCGCGGTGCGCGGCCTGCACGAACTTGCCAAGTACACCCTGTGCAGGCCGGAATCGTCACCGGCACAGAATCTTTCGTCAGACGCACTGATACTGCGGTTGAAGGCGGCCGAGACGGCGCGTCAAGTGCTGCGCACCGCGCATCAGTTGCTCGGCGCACTGGGCTTCTGCGACGAGTCCGACATCAGCGTCCTCGATCGCCACACCCAGCCGTTGATCCGGCTGCCGTTGAGCCCGGAGGCGCTGGCCCTGCGGCTGATTCCGGACGTGCGCGACGGATCCTTCGAAACGTTGTTCAACGGACGCGTCCCGGCATGAACCAGCCCGCCAGCGCCGCCGTCACCGGTAACGTGCCGCCCAACCCGTTCGAGGACGGCGTCCCGTTCGCCACGAAGCTGGCCGAGCTCGCGGAGCAGAAGCGAGACGACACCGCGGTGACGATCGTCTCGCTGGACGGCAGCGCACATGCGGTGACCTTCGGCGAACTCGAC
Organism: Mycobacterium sp. TY815; assembly: GCF_030755135.1. Lineage (NCBI taxonomy): Bacteria > Bacillati > Actinomycetota > Actinomycetes > Mycobacteriales > Mycobacteriaceae > Mycobacterium > Mycobacterium sp. TY815. The sequence goes on from NZ_JAUFRX010000002.1 coordinate 340,541, forward strand.
GCCCGCGCCAATCAATGGGGCCGGGCCCTGGCCGCCCGCGGCGCCGAGACGGGTTCGCTGGTGGCCCTGGCGATTCCCAACTCGATGCATCTGGTGCTGGCGACGCTGGGCTGCTGGAAGATCGGCGCCGTACCGATTCCCATGCACTGGGACCTGCCCGAGTGGGAACGCGACCGGGTGCGCGCGGTGATCAACCCCGCCGTGGTGGTCGATGAGACCACGCGCTGGGAACTGGACGCATTCGCGGCAGCGGCACCCGCGGGTCCGTTGCCTACCGCCGTCTCTCCCACCGCCAACGGCATCTGCTCCAGCGGCTCGACCGGGGTGCCCAAGGTGATTCTCAACCTGGCCCCGTCGCTGTGGATACCCCAGCAGGGCGAGCCCTTTCTGGAGAACTGGACACCGGTGCCCAAGCCACAGCGGATCATGGTGCCCGCCCCGATGTATCACACCAACGGCTTCGCCCCACTGCTGATGCTACTGGGCGGCGACCACCTGGTGATTCTCGAAAAGTTCCACGCACCAACGTTTGTCGACGCCATCGAGCGCTACCGGATCACCAACTTCACGGCCACGCCGACCATGTTGTCCCGCGTGGCCGCACTGCCTGATATCGGGCGGCGCGACCTGTCCAGCATCGTGTTCATCCTGCAGGGCGCGGCCGTCATGCCGCCGTCCCTGCTGCACACCTGGTTCGAGTTGCTCAGCCCGGAACAGATCGTGATGGCGTACGGCATGACCGAAAATCTCGGCCTCACCGCGTTGCGCGGCGACGAGTGGCTGAGCCACCCGGGCAGCGTCGGTCGCGGCTTCCGGGACACCGAGATCCGGATTCTGGACGCCGACAAACGGCCCCTCGGGCCGGGCGAGCACGGTGACATTTATCTGCGGGCTCCGATGAGCGCCGGCTATCGCTATCTGGGCGGGGCGCCGCCGCTGCCGTCCACCGAGGACGGGTTCCGCTCGGCCGGCGACATCGGCCACCTGGACGCCGACGGCTACCTGCACATCACCGACCGGCGCGCCGACATGATCATCAGTGGCGGCGCCAATGTCTTTCCCGCCGAGGTGGAATCGGCGCTCATCGGGCATCCCGGCATCGTCGACGTCGTCGTCATCGGATTGTCCGATACGCGATGGGGACGACGGGTCCACGCCGTCATACACGCGGCCGACCCGCTGACCGAGCAACAGGTGATCGACTACGCCAAGAGTCGGCTCGCTCCCTACAAGGTTCCGAAGACGGTGGAATTCGTCGACGCCATCCCGCGCACCGCGGCCACCAAGGTGAACCGTTCCGCGATGGTCGCGGCGCGCGGCGGGTAGCCAGGACACTCCCTCAGCCGCGGGAACTCCGGTCGGCGCGCTTGGTGTGGGCGAACCCGTCGGCGATGGACGCGGCCAGTTCCAGAAACGCCTGCCGGGTTCGGCCGGCCATCAAATCCAGGACGATCTCCGACCCTTGGGCCAGATGGTCGTCGAAGGGAATCACGTGCACCGCGCGGATCCGGGTGAGGAACTGCGCGGCCAGCTTGTCCAGTTCCACCGATGATTTCCCAGGCCGTGACGCGCTGATGACCACCGTGGCGTTGGGAACCAGATGCCCGCGGCCGTGGTGTTCGAGCCAGTCCAGAGTGGCGAACGCGCTGCGGGCGGCATCGATCGCGGGCGAGGCGACCAACACGATGGCATCGGCCTCGTCCAGCACCGCCGACATCGCCGAATGCACCAGCCCGGTGCCGCAGTCGGTGAGGATCAGGTTGTAGAACCGCTGCAGCAGGCGGATCACCACGCGGTAGTCGGCGTCGGAGAACGCTTCTGAGGTCGCCGGATCACGTTCGGACGCAAGGATTTCCAGCCGACTTGTGCTCTGTGACGTGTGCCGGCGGATGTCGGAGTAGCGAAAGATGTTGTCGTCCAACAACAGATCGCGCACCGTCGAGCGGCTCTGGTCGGGACCACGCTGGGCCAGGGTGCCGAAGTCGGGGTTGGCGTCGACCGCGATGACCCGGTCCCCCCGGATCGCCGCGAAGGTGGAACCCAGCCCGACCGTGGTCGTAGTCTTGCCGACGCCGCCCTTCATCGACAGCACGGCGATGCTGTAGTCGCCTCGCACCGGCTGGCTCACCCGCGCGACCAGCTTCTGCCGCGTGTTCTCCTGTTCGGACTCTTTGGGATTCAGGCCGGTGACCCGGTGCACCACCTTGCGCCATCCGCTCTGTGGGAGCGGCCGGACCCGACGTACCAGCCCCAACTCGGTGTGCGAAGGCATCCGCGGGTCTTGGGGATGCTGCGGCGGCGCGCCGGGCGCGGTCCGGGTGAACGGTGTTGCCACCGGCGGCGGGGCGGGCGGGTTCAGTCTTGGATCCGGCGGCTGCTGCGCGACGGGAGGCGGTGGCTGCTGCGGGACCGGAGGCGGTGGTGCTGGTGGTGGCGCCGGCGACGGCTCGGGAGCGGGCCGGCCGGGAATCGGCGCGGGGCGTACCGGCGGCTGCTCCGGAATCTCGATGACCGCGGTCGGCTCCGGTGCCGGGGGCTCCGGCGGCTCGATGAAAACAGGTGGCTCACTGAATACCGGCGGCCTGCTGAACACCGGAGCCGGACTGGGCGGCGGCGTGTCCGCCGGCGGTTCGGACACCGGCCGCCGCGGTAGCGGCGGCAGGTCCATCACCCGGGTGCCCTCGGTGGTAGGGGCCGGACGCACGGGTTCCGGCTCGGGTTCCGGTGCCGGCTCGGGCTCGACCTCCGCCTCCGGCGCGGGCTCAACCTCCGCCTCCGGCGCGGGCTCAACCTCCGCCTTCGGCGCGGGCTCTGGCTCCGGTGCCGGAGGCACATCGATCACCCGGGTTCCCGCCTTTGACGGAGCCGTGTTTTTCGGCACCTCCTCGGCGACCGTCGCGGCTTCGGAGTCGGCAGCCTCCTGGGCCAGCTTGGCCCGAATCTCGCGCACCGGAATGGGATTCGTGTCCGCGTCGCTGCTCCGCTTGAACTTGGGGGCGTCGGATCCGCTCACTATCGGGTTCTCGACATCAGCTGGCCGGTAGTCATACCGAGCACATTCTCCAACGCGGCGCGCATATCACCGGGCTCGATGCGCATCAGTTCGGTTTCGTCGAGATCCTCCACGTCGACGTCGTCGCGCTCGCTCAAGCGATACTCCCGCTCCTCCTCGGCCGATTCGATGACGTTGCGAACAAAGCGACCGTTACCCACCAGGTCGATCTCACGGCGCAGCGCTCCGGTGTCGTCCACCGACTGATTGCGGTAAAGCACCTCGCAGGCGGCGACCAGTTCGTCGTACGCCCCTTCGGTCAGCTCGGAGTCCCTGGTCTTGGCGATAAGCCTGCCGATGTCACCGAGTTCGGTCGGGTTGTAGGACGCGAACCGGATCCGTTTGGTGAACCGCGACGCCATACCCTCGTTGGATGCCAGGAACCGGTCGATCTCGGCGTCGTAGCCGGCGATGATCACCACCAACCGGTCCCGGTCGTTCTCCATCCGGGCCAGCAGTGTGTCCACGGCCTCCCTGCCGAAAGCGTCCCCACCCGACAACCCGGTCTGAATCAGGGTGTACGCCTCGTCGATGAACAGCACGCCGTCCATCGCGGAGTCGATCAGGGCCGACGTCTTGATCGCCGTGCTGCCGAGGTGCTCGCCGACGAAATCGCTTCGCTTGGCCTCGATCACCGCGGGCGTCTTCAGCAGACCGAGCCCGCAGTACACCTGCGCGACGACCCGGGCGATGGTGGTCTTGCCGGTGCCCGGCGGTCCGGTGAACGCAAGGTGCAGGCTGCGCGCGGCCGCACTCAGACCCTTGCCTTCCCGCACCTTGGCCAACTTGGCCGCCGAGCGCAGCTTGGCCACCTGCAGCTTGACGTCGGTAAGGCCGATCTGACGGTCCAATTCGATCTGAGCGGCGCGCAGGTACTCGTTGCCGCGCTCGGACAGGCTCTCGGCGCTGACCTCCCGGGCACTGCGCGCCGTCGACGGATCCCATTTGTCGGTGCGGGAATCGATGTCTTCCCTGGTGCTGACGATGAGGCGGTACTTCGGGTCGTGCAGCGCGGCGGCGTTGGCCTCGAAACCGGGCTCCTCGCTGTAGATGCGCTCGAAAATGGTTCGGGCTTCCTGCTCCTTGCCCATCTCGCGCAGGGTCAGCCCCTTGCAGAACTCGGCGGCCCGGCTCGCGGCCGGAATCGGCCCGTCGATCGCCTGATCGAGCCGGCGGATGGCTTCGCCGAACAAGCCCATCTGCGCACAGGCCGACCCCACCATCAGGTGCGCCCCGGCGGCGATGTACTCGTCGCTGAACGAAGACGAATTGGCAAGTGCAGTAAGGACATCTGGCCAGCGCTGAGTGGTGAAGTGCAGCACCGCGCGGAGGTAGGCACAGATTTCGTTGTTGGCGGCGTCGCCGTCGGGCATCGAGCGCCGCAAGGTCTCCAGTTCGTCGAGCACCCGCTGCGCCTCGTCGAAGTCCTTTCCCGCGATCATGCTGGCGGCATACGCGAGCCACACCTCGGTGAGGGTGCTGAGGGTGTAATCGAGATAAAGACCGGTTTGGAACCGGCCGCTGAGCGCATGCCGGGGCAGCCCGAGCCGGCGCTGCTCGCGGTTGAGATTTTCCTTGCTGGTCCGCCACAGGTTGTAGAGCACCTCGCTGCTGACGTCACCGGCAGCGGCGCGTCCCAGCCAGGCGTCGCTCATCTGGGGGTCGTGCTCGGTGGCACGCTTGAACGCCAGAGCCGCGTAGGCGACGTCACGGTCGGTCTCCAGCCCGTCGATGGGGATTCCGAGCGACAACACGCCGGCGTCGAAGACCCGCTGCGCGTCCCTGGTGCCAGGCATCTACTCGGTGTCCTTACTACTAGCGGCACGCGGCGGTCCTGCCGCTCAAACAAACCCGCTGCCCCTCGAGGTGTCCCGCGTAATCATGCACGTAAAACGTCCTGTGCATGACATAGCGGTAGAAAGTTATTGTACCGATCTGGCGACTTTGAATTCGTCGTCAAATCCTGCCAGCCAAATCGAGGCCGCATGCCACAACAGCAACAGCCGCAACAGCGGCCACCGGTACGGTCGCGCACCGGCACCATCGCCGTCGTCACCACCGAACGGGGACTGCCCACGGCCCTCAAGCTCGACCGCTCCGAACTCGCCCGGCCCCCTCAGGAGTTGGCCAACGAGATCCTTGCTTTGTGCAAGTTGTCGGCGCTGCGGGCCCAGGTCGCCTTCCGCCGGGAACTCGCGGGCAAGGGGTACACGGCCTCGACACTCCGCGAGATCGGCCTGCCCACTGAGGAAGATCTCGCCCGCGCCGAGCAAGAACTGTTCGGAGAAGACGACGACGAACTTCCGGCCACCTGGATGAGGTCGGTATGACCAGCCTGGCGCAGTCTGTGATCGCGCGGGCGATCAAACAACGCGACCTGATGCAGGCGATGACCGAGCAATCCAAGACCATCACGGCACGGGTGACCAGCCGTGACCGCGCGGTGAGTGCCGAGGTGGACGGGCTCGGAAGCCCGACCGGATTGTGGCTGGGTCCGCCGGCCGGCCGCCTGGATCCCGACGCGCTCGCCGCTCTGATCGTGGAAACCGCGCAGGCCGCGGCCAAGGTGGCGGCGGAGCGCTACAACTTCCTGCTGAGAGAGTTCATGACCCGCATGCAGGAGCTGCAGCAAGCGCCGTTGACCCGCTCGGACGGCACCGTTATCGAACCGAGATAGACAACTTTCGTCCTTATTACACATATGTAGAGCATGGCGTTCTGCGTTATTGCACACATGTGAACTGCGGTCTTTCGGAAAGTCTGCTTAAATTTCGTGCAATTTATTGGTGGAGACGGCGCTTAAGGTTGAGAGACCAGCGCTAGCGGCAGCTCAGCGGGAATCCTGGGGGAAAGAAGCCGACGATGACATTTGAATTGCAGCCCGAGTTCATGGAGGCGCTGACCGACGCTCAGGAGGCCGCCGGCACCGCGATCACCACCGCGTTCAGCGCCGTCACGCCTGCGCAGCTGAGCTCGTTCTCGATGGCGCTCGGCCCGATCGCCGCGGCGAACATGATCCCGGCGATGTTCGAATCCACGGCGAACAATGTCGCCAGCGGGATGATGACGGCCGCCAAGCACGGCATGCTCGGTGTCGCTACCCACATCGTGGGCGCGACCCACACCGCCGTCGACGCCACCGACGTCTAAGCACCCCGTCGTGGTCAACACCGACGCGGCGCCGCAGCCGATTCCCGACTTCGATCACACGCCGGTCGTCAACCAGATGGAAAACGACCTGCAAGCGTGGCTAAACCGGCCTGTTCAGGACATCCTCAACCAGTTCAATATGGGGCAGCTGCCCGCCGGTGGCCCGGAGTTTCCGGGCTTACCCGGCGAAGACATTCCGGCCGAACTCACCGGCGCTGCGGCGCCTGGGGGGATGGGTAACAGCTTTGCCAGCGGGCTGCTCAAACCCGTCACCGACATGCTCGGCACGCTGGGACCGGGCCTGTTCCAGGGTCTGAATCCCACGCAGATGTTCAGCGGGATCAGTCAGGCGTTCCAGCAGGCAGCCGGCGGTGTGCAGCAGGCCATGAGCCAGATGATGGGCGGCATGGGCGGCCAGGGCTGGTCCGGCGCCGGCGCCGGCGCGGCCGCCGCCAAAACCGGCGAGACGCTGGCGAACGGCGCCGCCGTCGCCGCACAAGGCACCGCGCTGGGTGGCGAATACAGCGCGGCCGCGGCCAACGTGGCGCAGGGCCAGGCACGACTGCTGGAGATCCTGCAGCAGTGCCAGCACGAGCTCGAGGGCCTCGCCGCCGGGCTGCCGTGGACCGCGGCCAACATGGTCGAGTCCGCGTCGCGAGCCAGCGCGCTGGCCACAGAGTGCATCACCGAGCTGGAAAGCACCCTGACCAGCCAGGCTGCCACCACCACGGCCACCGGCGCTCCGGTTGCAGTCGCACAGGGCCCCCAGATGGCCATGGGCATGCTCGGCCCGATGATGTCGGTGGGGATGAGCATGATCGGCCCCGCGATGCAGATGGGCATGATGCCGCTGACGATGGGGGTGCAGGCAGGCACCCAGGCGCTCCAAGCGGGGATGCAAGCGGGCACCGGCCTGATTTCGAGTTTGGGCCAGGCCGGACAGGGCGCCGCGGCGCCCGCATCCGCTCTGGGCCACACCGGCCGGATGGTCAGCGCAACCCATCCGAGCGGTGGCGGTCACGGTGGTGGCGGCGGTGGGATCGGGGCGACGACACCGGCCCGCAACCCGGCCTCCTCGCCGATGCTGCAGAACGAGAACAGCGGAGCCGCCGCGGCACGATCGATCGGCGCCGCACGTGCCTCGGTCGGTTCTGGCGGCACCGGAATGGGCATGGGCGGCGCGGGCATGATGGGCGGCGCGGCCGGCGCGCACGGCGGGAAGGCGGGTGCCGGCGGCAATCACACCGCCGCCTCGTTCCTGCACACGACGGATCAGGGCGGCGAGATCGTAGGCGACCTCGGCCATGCCAGCCCCGCCGTAATCGGCGACACCACAATCGATCCCGACGACAGCCCCGACATCAAACTGCGAATCTAGGAGCCCTCACATGACCGACTACAACCACCTCTCGATCCGGCCCGACGAGGTCACCGAGGTCACCCGGCAGCTCGACGAACTGGCAAACCGGATGCAGCATGTGCTGGACACCGAGCGGCCCAACCTGACCACCATCGCCTCCGGTCAGGACGAGGTGTCGCAGCGCGTCGCACACACCCTCAACGAGGTGCACGGCTCGTTCACCAAGTCATCCGAGCAGGGCGCCAACGAGATTCGCGAGGTCTCGGCGACGATGCGCTCACACGCGGGACGCATCTCCGAGACCGATCTCGCTGACTGATCCGGCTGACTGACCTATCACGACTGACACCGAAAGGGGGGTACGGCAATGGGATTCACCAACGTGGTGTGGGAATCGCGCAGCACCGAGCAGCTGGCGCGCGACCTGACCGAGGGCCCGGGCCCCTCCTCGGTCGGTGAAGCGGGTGCGGCATGGATCCGGGTGGCCAACGAGTTCGCCAAGATCTCGGCCGACTACGACCGGCTGGTCGAAAGTGTCCGGGGCTCATGGGACAGCAACGCCTCCGAAGCGGTCGTCCGCAAACTGGAGACGTTCGGGAAGTGGCTGCAAGCGGCCAGCCTGAGTGCGGCCGCCAACGGCCGGCGGGCCGAGGAGGCTGCCGTCGCCAATACCGTCGCCATCCTCTCCATGCCCAGCGTGTCCGAAGCTGTTGAAGCCAAAGCGGCACAGGACATGATGGCGTCCTTGTCGGCGTACAACGGCGCGATCGTGCAGGGCAGCTTCGCCGAGTTCGAGGAGGCCGCGTCCGCGCAGCAGGCGGATGCCGCCGCGGTGATGCACCGCTACGAGGACGCCGTCGCCGAACTCGCCGAGCCGTGGGAACAGCCGGTTCCGCCGCAGGTCACCAATTCCGCTGCGCTGAAAGGCGAGAAGGAGGGCAAGTCGGGCGGTGGATCGCGGGGCGGTGGCGGCGGTGGCGGTGCGGCGCGGCAGCTTTCGCCGATGCTGGCCACACCGGTAGCCGCCAGCGCCGAGGCCAAGGAACTGAAGAAGACCAACTTCACCTCCGATGGTTCCGGGGGGGCTAACGGGATGGGCCGCGGCGGTGCCGGTTACGCCCCGATGGGCGGGCACCGGCGCGACGGCAGCGGCCAGTCCTACGAGTCATTCCGCGAGGCCGGGACTCTGGAAGGAGCCGGTGAGGCCGGCGCCAGCCTGTCCGACGGTGGCCAGAACTGGTTGCCCGCCGCGCAGCAGAGCGACGCACCCTTTGAGGTCTCGCACGTCAGCTGGGGCCCCAACACCGCGATCTTCGACGATCTGGCCGCGCCCGATCCGCAGCAACCGGAGGGCTTCGCCGAGGAACCCGAGCGCACGCTGCAACAGGTGTCGGACCGGTGGGTCTCCCCGCCGGTGATCGGCGCCGAGCAGGAGGTGAGCCTGTGACCACCGCCCTGCGTTCCGGTTTCACGCTGACCGACGACGAACTACAGGTCGCCGGCAAGCGGGTCGGCGTACAGGAGTTCCCTACCGTGCTGGGTGTGCGGCCCCGGTACGAGCACGTCGACGCCCTCGAGGCGGCCTTCGACACCGCAACCCGGAGCCTCATCGCGCGTGGCCTGATTGCCGACGGTGAGATCGACGCGGAACTGGTGCCGCTGTTGCGGGCGCTGCGCCGGCCGGAGCGTGAGTTCGCGATGCGCCTGGTCACTCCCGACGGCATTGCCCGGGTGAGCGTAATTCGTTGCGGTGCATCAGGTGTGGTGGCACGACGGGTGGGCAACAACATCAGCCTGCAGGCGGCAGACGATGCCGCGAGTCTCCCCCGGGCCACGCACGCGCTGATCGGTGCGCTGCCGCGGGCGGAGGCCGCGCAGATCACGCCGGTGGGAGCGCCGACGGATATCGTCGCCCGCAACCTCATCGGCACTCACGACGCACGGTTACTGGCCGATCGGGTGCGCGCGCTGGGAGCCGAACCTCGTGCGGCATTGACTCTCGGGTCTGCGTTGGCGTCACGAATGGCGTTCGCCGAGATCGTGTTCTACGCGCTGTGCCACGAGCAGGACCGCATCACCCGCCGCCCCGCGGCGGTCGGGGTGTTCTACACCAAGAAGGGCCGCATCGTCGCCGCGCCGAGTGCCTCGCCGAGCGGCCAACTGTGGACCACGTTGAAGCCGGGCTCTGATCACACGATCGGCCAGGCGATCAATCAGCTTGTCGAGTTATCGACGGACCAGTGGGAGGCGTCATTGGTTTAGCACGGTATCTCGATGAGACCAGACCCGTCGTGTCCGACGATCCAGGGCACCCGACAAAGGAGTAATCATGGCAGTTCCCGGGCAATTTGAAGTCACCGAAGACGCACCGCCACAGGTCAAGCAAATTCACGAACACCTGGTCGAGACCGACCGCCTGCTGCGCAAGATGGAAGACGAAGTCAACCTCATGGTCGGTGCGAACTGGGCGGGCAACCAAGCCCAACTGTTCCACGGACGCATGGCCGAGCACCTCGACCACCTGACGCAAATCCAGCTGCGCACAAAGAATCTCGCGGAAAGCTCGATGCAATACATCCAGGCCCACCAGAACCTCGACGGCTAGGAATTCAGGAGAAGATCATGACGCACAGCATCAAGTACAACTTCGCGGCGAACTACGAATCGCTGGATCTGATCGGCAGCATCACCTCCGACGCCGAGCAGATGCGAAACGAAGTCGACCAACTGTTCAACGCACTCACCTCGGGGGCCTACACCGGCCATGCCCCGGAAGAGATCCATGCGCTGCGCACGCAGTTCTCCAACGAGATGGACGAGATCATCAACGATCTGCACACCACTCGGGCGCGTGCCGTCGACCAGAACCAGCAGGTTCAGGACCTCGACAACAGCCAGGCTGCCAACATCAGCTGCTGATCGTTCCGGCGATCTGACCTTGGCCCGGGCTCACTGGATGCGGTGAGTCCGGGCCGACGGGTCTCTCGATATGCGCCCGTGAATCGGGTGGCATCAGCGAATTCGTGAAGGAGGAGATGAGTGGCGCCACTGTTGGAGGTAAATTTCGACAATGTGCTGGCGGGAGCCAACGCGATCGGCGCAGCAAAGAGCACTGTTGCCGCCATCCAGTCGCCGGACGCCGGTGCCGCGGCCGGCGGGCTGGCCGGATTCGAAACCGCCGGGGCGTTGGCGGGGGTGCAGGAAGCGGTGGCTGATTCGTTGCGGGTCGTCGGTGGCCGCTACGAGAAAATGTCGGAGATGATCCGCGGCGCCGCAACCATTTTCCAGTTGGCTGACCAGGTGCTGCCACCACAAACGCGACAGCAGGCGTTGACGACGGCGGTCGGTAAATCGATGACGGCGCTGGGCGACATGAACCCGGCAACCTAGAGCCACAGCTACCCGTTAATCGACGACCAGAACTGATGTAGTGACACGTCCGCACAAGACGATGGTGTACAACGCGAACGCCAACGCGTTGGCTGATCTGGCTGCCCCGACCCGCGAGGTGGGCCGCAAAATGCTGGAAGCCGCCGAATCCGTCCGCCAAACCGTTCATGGACTCGATTGGAAAGGCGACACCGAGAACGCGTGCGACGGAAGGGCCGATCGGGAGCTGGCCCAAGACCGAAAAGTCGCCGCGGGCTATGACGCGCTGGCCGGCGCCTACGAGACCGGCGCGAAGGCAATGCAGCCGATGATCGACAGTCTGCGTTCGCAGGGCAAAGGTTTCGAAGGCGACGACTTCGACGTGTCCGAAGACTGGCAGGTCACCGACAGATACAACTACAAAATGGGCAAGATGGCGTTGATTCTGCTGGGCTCGGATGAGCAGGCCGCTCAGGACCAGATGGATAGCCTCAAGGCCCAGCGTGCGAACGAAGCGGCGACCGGAACCGCGACGTTGCAGCGGCTGGCCGACGAACTGGGCGTAGCGGACGCCAATACCAAGAATGCGATTGAGGCGGCCAAGGCCGAGCTCGGTGCGGCCGCTCCCATTGCGAGCGGGCTGGTGGGGGGCCAGCAGGCCCGTGATGACGCCGGCGCCATCCTGGGTGGCAATGCCACCCCCCAGCAGGTGGCTCGGGTGCGCGCGTCGTTGACACGCTGGACGCCAGAGGAGTTGGCGGCCTTGGCCAATGGCAAACCTGCGGACATGCCGCAGGGGCAGTACGACTACTTGACGTCGCTAATGCACGCGATGGACGGCAAATCGGTGGCGGACATTGACGCGGCGATGGGCAAGTACGGTCTGCAAGGGGCGATGGGCGACGGCATGCGGATGATGGGCAACCCCAACATCCACACCGCACTGGGGGCCCATGGTGGACTGCAAACGTTGCCCGCCAAGGTCAATGAGTTGCTGACGAAGGATCCGGCGGCTTTGATGGGCGACGCCTATTTTGGCTCTCGGTCCATTCCGGTAACACAGTTCAATGCGCTCAACGACATGCTGAGCAAGGGCAATAAGGGCCTGGCGCTGGGTTCCGACGTCGACCGGGCGCTGCTCAACCAGGCATCGCGGATTGCCGACACCGAACGGTCGCGGATCGCCGTCATCGCCGATCCCGATCAGCCGAAGGGCGACATTCAGCGTGAGTACATCTCGTTGAGCAAGGTGAACGAGACGGTCAGCGCGATCATGTCGAACGCTTCCGTCGACCATCAGGCTGTCGCCGATTTCCTGCACGCGGGCCCGGCGATGGACCGAGTCGCCGGCGGTCATTTCGACAACGGTCACGCATTCGAGGCACTGGCGACCGTGCACTTCGGCCCGAATGACCATGGCTGGAAAGACATGCTGGACTGGATCGGCCCCAACGCCCACACGCCCGGGTTTGAGGGCCATCAGGCAGCGGTAGCCGCCGACTCGCTGGCGCATCTGGCTTCGACTCACCACGAGCTGCTGGGCGGAAAGATTCCGATCCTCAATGACGCCGGGGATCCGTCCGGTCAGTTCGAAAGTCTGGGACAACGCGATCCGGAACTGGTCAAAGCGATGACCCGCAACCTCACTCCGTATTTCGGGAACCTCGGGGGCATCGAGGTGCCGGGTATCGATTCCGCCGGAATCCCGGGCTACGGGAACTCTGAAGAAATGCAGAACCTGTTCAAAGTGCTGTCTTCCGATCCGTCCTCAGCCGAAGGGCTCCAAGCGGCAGTGGCGTCGTGGGAGAACTACTATGCCCATCAGTATGGAGAGACCGGACTAGTTAAGTATGCGCACGCGGGCGGCCAACTCGATACCGCACTGCACGGGGGCTACAACGCGGAACTTGACGCAATAAAGGCGAACCACGACACCGCGCGCATCCTGGAATATAACCAGCGTTCGGCGGACTGGGATAGCAAGAAAGGCATGATCAGTGACGTCTTTGGGGCGCTGCCGCTCAGCAAGTTACCTGGCGGCGATGCGTTATCATTACTGGGTAAAATGGTAATCGACGGATACAATCCCTACCTCAAACTCGATGAACTTCATCCGCCGACACCGTCAAACGACATAGACCAGCTGGCAACGACTGCACTGAATAACCTTGATAAGAATTTCAAGATCCTCAACGACAGCATCTACCATGACTACAGCATAGTTTCAGGGTATGAAATTCGGGATCCGTCGATTGTCGGCGCATTCCAGAATGTGCCGACTGCGGACGGACCTAAAGATTTCTTTGTTCCCGATGGCAACAACGGATGGAAGCTCGACTGGAACACAGTCTCGAAATACGGTCAACGATTTCTTCAGGCTTACCGCGACCTGGAAGGCAGCGGTCGATTACACGTGGGAATGTGGGACGAAGATTACGCGGAAGGCTTACGGGACACTCAAATCAAGTACGAACGATTGCCAGACCCTGGAAACGTTTCTCAACCGCCGACCGGGCGGAGATAGGCATGAGCAACCGATGAACCGCGGCGCCGGCGCAATTGTGGCTTGGTGTGTGGTCAGCTGCGTCGTGGCGGTCATTAGCGGATGCTCGACGTCGAAACCTCCTGCGACACCGCCGGTTTCGGCCACCACGACGCGGGCTCCGGCGGGCTATCAGGTGCCGCGCAATGTGAAGTTCTCCGAGCACTGGGTGTCGACCCCGGCAGTGGACTTGATGAGCCCTGAAGGCACCTACCTACGCGCCTACACCGAAGCCGACCACATCGCTGACTTCAATGTCGACGGCGCCGACGGCTCCTACCCCGGCTTCGCCAAAGCCGCCCGCGATAGCGGCTATCACTGGTTACACACCGGGCTTCCAGCCACGGGCTTTCAGACAAATTGGGTGCACGACCTCACGCTGTCTCCCGACGGCTCGGCGACCGCTGTCGTCTGCTACGCAGGTGAAGTATCGCTGGACGGTTCGTTCCCGGACAATTACACCATCTTCAAGCGCACGATCACGTTCCAACGGGTCGGGGTGGCACCACCAGCCAACCAGAAAGGACCGGGGCGGGCACCTTTGGTCTCGGTGTTCGGCGATTGGTACACAAGCAAATTCGATACGTTATACCCCGTGATGGATCCTGATTGTGCGACCAACCCGCCGCCGATTGACAAGGGCCCGGTGTCCACACCGGGGTGGCCCAATACGCCGGGGGTTTAGCGGTGGCCGATACATCTCATCTGCCACCGGAGGTCCTCTACGCACTGCGGACCGGAAAACTTCCTCCGCACCTGCACGATTCCAATCCTGAGGTCGCTGCCGAACCCGATGAATCTTCCGAGCAGGACGCCGAGCGGTTTCGTCGTCGATATCACGCCATGGTCGACGAACGCATCGCGGACTGGCTCGATGAGAACCCCGGCTACGGCAAAAGCATCCCCGAGCAGGAACGCGCGCGGATCGAGGAATATTGCGAGCGCCAAATCCAACACCAGTGGCGCATGTTCGTCCGGGAACGCGATGGGCTTGACGACGACGGTGATTAGCGACATTCGTGTAGCTTGACGTTCGTCTGAGATTTCCGATTGGCGACTAAGTGGCCTTCTGCACCAGGCCGACTAGTGTCGTGAGTCGTTAATTCGCGTTCAGAAGTTAGAATGGGGTGTGCCGAACTGTCCGAACACTCCCTGAGTGCCGGCCGGATCGACGCACGAAAAGGTTTTGCGCCAACGTATCTCGCCGGTGGCAAGCGCCGTTCGGGCGTCCGCCTGCCGGCGGCCAAAGGTAGTGATCAAGCTTAAGACCGCGGCTGCTGCGGCGGCGATCATTGCAGCCGCAGCAATGACGTTGGCGCCAGATGAGTCAGCCACCAGGGGAAGCACAGCACGGGATGTGAAACATCCCCTGACTTCCCAGAGGCCCCATGCACCCGCGCCCACGGCGGCTAGACCAAAGAAGTTGGCGAGCGCGCCCCTGCCCGAACGACGTGTCGCCGCAGCTAGCAACAGCGACGACGCATATAGCGACGAATCCCGCAACACCGGCTGCGGAAGATTGGGGTGAAATGTTGTCGCCCAACAGAACGAACAATGGTGAGACGACAGCAATGCTGACCGCCGCCCACACAGCACCCACGCCAACGCTCGTCAGAAACCCTTGCAGGCCTCGGAGCCGCGACGTCACTGGCGGTCATTCCGAAGAGAGCGCCGTGGCCGGACAAGCCGGGCCATGTGCTCGGCGAAAGTGACCGAGACTGTCACGAAATATCCCGCTAGACAACCCACCCGTTCACGGCCCACGTCATGCCTGTTCGCGCGGCGCCCGCAACCGCCCGAAGTTCTCCGCCACCGCGCCCGCCAATTCGAGATAGGCCTGCCTCGTCGCAGGGTTCAACCGGCCGAAATCGACGTCGGCGCCCTCGGCCAGATGCGGATCGAATGGGATGAGATGGATTGAGCGGCAACGTGATTGGAAGTGCTCGTACACCTTGTCCAGCTTGAGTGCCGCCGAGCCCGGACGCGAGGCACTCAGCACCACGTGCGCCTCCCGCACCAGACCCGAATGCCCATGCTGCATCAGCCAATCCAGCGTGGCCGACGCGCTGCGCGCCGCGTCGATCGCGGGCGAGCTGACCAGCACAATGGTGTGAGCCAGGTCCAAAACGGCTGACATCGCCGAATGCATGATGCCGGTACCGCAGTCGGTCAGGATGATGTTGTAGTAGTGCCGCAAGATATCGACCGTGCGGCGGTAATCGTCCGCGCCGAAGACCTCGGACACCGCCGGGTCCTGTTCGCTGGCAAGCACTTCCAGTCGGCTGGTCGCCATCAGGGTGTGATTGCGAACGTCGGCATAGCGGTTGATGTTGGGATCCGATAACAGGTCACGCACGGTCGATCGGGTCGACAGGTCGCCGACCCGCTCCCCCAGCGTGCCGCGGTCGGGATTCGCGTCGACTGCGATCACCCGGTCATGTCGCACCGTCGCCAGTGCCGAGCCCAACCCGAACGTGGTGGTGGTTTTTCCGACCCCACCCTTGATCGAAAGCACCGCGATACGGAAGTCACCGACGATAGGCTGCCGGATCTCGGCCAGCAGATGATCCTGCTGGCGTTCCTTCCGGGACGCTCCCGGATTGACATGGCCGCCGGTGGCTTTGTGCACCGCACGGCGCCAACCCGACGGCGGAGCAAAGCGATCCGGGTTGGCGATCTCCGCCTCGTCGATCGACGGCGGCATCCGGAAAGGCTGGTATCCCGGCGGCGGACCGCCGACAGGCGGCTGGGGCCGGCCCGGCGGCGGAGTCGGCTGGGGTGCCCGCGGCGGCTTCGGCTGCGCGGCCCGCGGCGGTTGGGCTGATGCCGCCGGCCTGGGTGCGGGCGAAACACGCTGCCCCGGCGGCGGTCCCGGCCACCAGGGCGGCGGGGGGAACGGTCCCGGCGGTGGCGGTGGCGGCCAGGGAGGCCGGGAGCCCGCGCGGGGCCGTCTTCTGGTCTGCGCCGGTGGCAGCGGCGGTTGCGGGCCGGGAATCAACGGCCCCTGTTGCGTTGGAGGCTCAGGCGACTCGGGCGCCGGCTCAGGTTGCGCCACAGCAGCGTCCATCACCACTTCTTCGATCTCCGCTGCCATGGCGGAGCTCGGCGTCTGCCATGGCGGTGGTGCCGGCCGGCGAAGCGCTTTCGTTCGCTCCTCGGCGGCGGGAGCGGCCTCCTGGACGTCCTGCATCGCAGGCGCAGACTCGAAAGATTCGGTGGGCGCGACGACCGCGTCCTCAAGTGATTCTTTGCCAGGTTCCGGCTCGGCGTCGGGCTCCGGCTCGGGCACAGGCTGCTGGACGTCACTCACCAGATCGGCCGGCAGCCATTGCGTCGGCACCGCCTCGTCGGCGTCTTCCTCTTCTGCCGGCGCCTGGAATTCTTCCGTGGGCTCGGCAGGCAACTGGTCGGGTTCTTCCATGTCCGGTGTGTCGTCAGCGATGAGGTCAACCTCCGGTTCCTGCGGGGTGGCCGCGGCTTGAGCCCTCTTGGCAGCCATCCGTTCAAGCAAAGCCGCTGCTCTCAACTCGATCTCGTCGAGCTCCCCGGATTCGGACTCCTGCGTCGATTCCTCGACAGGCTCGGGTTCCGTCGGCGCAATCTCGACCTCAGACTCAGGCGTCCATTCCTGCTCCGTCGAAACCTCAACTACCGACTCGGGTTCCATCAGCGGCGGTGGCTCCCACTGCGGTTCCGACGCGACCGACAGGGGCTCAGATTCCACCACCGGTTCGGTCACCGTCAGCTCGGGCTCCTCCCGGAGTTCAAAGTCCGGCTCGGTATCGAGATCATCCTCCGGAACAAGTACTGGCGCAACGGGTTCGACCGCATACTCGACGTCCGGTTCCGCCATCTGTTCCACCGAAACCATCGCCTCGGGTTCCGTCAGCGTCGCGGGTAATTCGGGCTCGTCCCGAAGTTTAAAGTCCGGCTCAGCCTCAAAAGCATCCGCGGAAACGGAATCCGGTGGTGCAGCGAGTTCGACTCGATACTCGATGTCCGATTCGTGTTCCGCCGAATGCTCCGCCTCCTCCGAAAGCTCCGTCGAAGGTTCGGTTTGAGACAGCACCTCGGCCTTCGCGGGCTCGAGATCCACATCAGCGGCCCCGGCGAATTCACTCGGCGCTTCGATTACGGGCTGGTGATCTGGTTCCGCCGAAAAATCTTCAGCCTCCTCGAATTCGGAGTCGCCCGCCGGCTCGGACGGCGGCTCCGGTTTTACCAACGACTCGGCAAGCAGCGAGTCATATTGCCATTCCAAACGCGCCAGCGCCTCGGACACCCACTCCACCGATTCCGGCGACGCCTCGGATGGCGGCGCGGGCTCCGGCGGGGGCGCCACCTCGTCCGGCGCCAGCGGCGGCTCCGGTTCCTCGACATGCGGTACGTCGGCGCTGGCGGCCGGCTTTTCCGGAATCGGGGCGGAAACCTCTATGGACGCCGGCGGCTCTGGCTCCGGCGGTGACGGCGGCTCGCGGGGCGGCGGTTCTGGCTTCGGCGGCAGTTCCGCGGTGGGCGGGGGCGGCTCGGGGTGCACCTGCTGAAGACGCCGGACTCGGTCGAATGGCACGGCGACCCGCTTGGGCCGAGCCTCCGGGAGATCGTCCCCCGGCGCCGCCTGGGACTCAGGATCGGCGTCCGGTGTGCGCCGCGACACCGCGACGCGGTCCCGCTTGGGCGGCACATCCTCGAACTCGGCACGCTGCGGCCCGGCTTGATCGGTCTTCTCCTCCGGCTTGGCCGGCCGATCGCGACGCTCGTCGGCCTCGTCGTGCCGTTTTCCCCGGCCGAGGTGGACCCGTCGGCGCTTCTTCTCACCGGGCAGCCAGGGAGGACGCGCCAATGCTCCGCGCTCGTCTTCGTCCGGCGTTTGCTTCGACTCGGGCGATTGCTTCGACTCGGGCGATTGCTTCGACTCGGGCGTTTGTTTCGACAATGTCGTCCCCCCTTTCGCAATTCCTCGTTATTCGCCGTATTCAATTCTACGTAGCGCAAAACGCATAATTATTAGCTCGCCGGGTCCGAATCCCGTCGTCGCCGGGCCACCGCGAACGCCCACGCCACTCCCGCCAGAGCCACGGCACCCGCGGTGACCGACAGCACGATGATGCGGGCCCGTTGACTGCTGGGGTCGCGGTGGGGCCGGCCGGCGATCGGCTTCGCGGCCTCCGGGTTAGGCATCTGGTTCGCGGCCGGCAGGCGGTACGTGAGCGCGGCGATCGGGTCGACGACGCCGTAGCCGGTGGCCTCGTTGGGGCCGGCACCTGGCGTGTGGGCGGTGCGCTTGACCAAGTCGATGACCTGACCGGCGTTCAATTCCGGGAATCGGGATCGGATCAAGGCCACCACGCCGGACACGAACGGAGCCGCGAAACTGGTGCCGTTGATCGGCGCCAATCCCTGCTGGCTCATCACGGCATTGATCAGTCCGGGACCGCCGGAGTCCAGCGAGATGATCCGTTCGCCCGGAGCCGCCACGCCCACCCAGGGCCCGTGCAGACTGAAATCGGCGGGTTCACCCGACGTCGTCAGCGCACCGACGGTCAACACGTAGTCGCTGAACCACGCCGGGCTGGCGATGGTGCGCACCGAATCCCATCCACTCTTGAGCGGCATGTTCGGATCGGGCATCGCATTCTGGACCTTGCACAGGCCCTGATTGTTGAAGTTGCCCGCCGCGGCCACCACCACCACGTTGCGTTCGTAGGCGTAGCGCACCGCGCGCCCGAGTTGGGCGTCGTCCAGACCGCCGCCGACCGGGCTGCAGGCCACCTCGGACAGGTTGATGACGGTGGCGCCCAGGCTGACCGCGCGGGTGATGGCATACGCCAGCGTCACGGTGTTCCCATAACCGGGCGACGTGGCGTTCGGGTCATTGGCCTGGCCGGACCCGCCTTCTTTGACGCCGTACACGGTGCTGTTCTGCCGGATCGAGAGGATCGTCGCCTCGGGTGCCACCCCGGCGAAGCCGTCGGCCGGGCTGGGTGCAGCGGCGATCAGCCCCGCCACCAAGGTTCCGTGGGCGTCACAGTCCTGCAGACCGTCGGTGTTGGACACATAGTCGCCGCCGCCCTCCAGCAGCGGCAGCCGCGGGTGCCGATTGACGCCGGTGTCGATCACCGCCACCTTCTGCCCCGCGCCGCGGGAGAAGCGCCAGGCAGCGGTGTAGTTGAGCATGGCTTCGGCGCTGGTCTGCAGACTGAAGTCGGTTTGCGGCAGTACCCCGGTCGGGACTCCACAGATCGCTTTGAGGTCGGTCGGCTCGGGGGGACCCAGCGGCCCGTTGGGCGGCGGTCCGGGTTCGACGACCGGTGGTTGGATCGCCGACGCCGGCGCGGGATCCAGCAGCGCCGTCAGCATGACCGCGGCCAGCACTGCGCCGACCCGCCTCATCAGAGGCCTAGGCGCTGGTAGACACCCACCACCCAGAGCGCCAACGGGATCAGCGAACCGACCGCCAGGTACTCCGCATAGGACAGCAGCGTGGCCACTCGGTGCGGCACGCCTCCACTCGGCATCATCAGGCCGGCGCACGCGGCACCCACCGCCACGGCGAGCAGCACGCCCAGCGACACCAACGGCATGGGCATGGGCCCGTTCTGCGCCGCGACACAGGTGACCACCAGAATCACCACGGCAGGCGTCGCCACCGACGCACGTTCGAACCAGCTGTCGAATGTCCGGCTCCGCAACGCCAGCACCGCGGCAACCGACAGCGCCAGGGTAAACACCGACCAGTCCGCGACACTGCCGCTACGGAGCAGCAGAGTCACGTGAACCACTGCGGCGGCAGCCAACCCGGTCAGCAGCCCGGCGCGAATGACGGCGGCCGATTTCGCACGGTTCCATACGGTTTCCGCGGTCGGCATCGCCGCACCCGAGTCGTCGTCGCGCTTGGCCGTCAAGGCCGACTGATCGAATGGGTTCTCGAAATCCCAGTCCTCGCGGTTGGTTTCGACAGTGACCGTAGGGGTCTTGAATCGCCCCAGCCGCGACGTCAACCGCCGCACCACCAGACATCCGAGTGTCGCCGCCACTGCGGCGGTCACCGACACGATGTCGGCTCGTGCGTGCAGGGCCCGAGCCACCAGCGCGATGCCCACCATCCCGAACGTCAGCGCGCTGGCCAGATACGCCCAGTGCCCGGTTCCGATCACCCGGTCGTACAGCACGCACAACGCCAGCACCGACCCGCAGGCGCCGGCCAGCCCGACGTAGCCCCCGAAACTGCCGTAGTGGCCCAGCAACGCGAAGGCAATTCCGGCCGTGATCGGGATCGCCGCCCACCCCAGCGCCGCGGCGACACTGTCCAGGCCGTAGAAACGGTGCGCCATCGTCGCCCCGCCGACCAACGCCAAGACGGCCGCTGCGGCCAGGGCGACGATCACGTAATGATTCGGCGCGCCGACCCCACCGATCAGGCAGTACACGATCGCCAACGCGGCGAGATGCACCCCGGCAAACGCCATCCAGCGCGCCGACACCGAATCCCAAGCGGCATAGGCGGATTTGTTCAAGCGGCCGACCGCGTCCACCACATCGTCGTAGAGGCTGGGCGGCGTCAGCGCCCGTCGCGGCGTAAGCCGCAGCAGCTCCCCGCTGACCACCCCGGCATCACGCAGCGTCTGCTCGGGTCGCAGCTCGGCAGCGCTGTGGAAACGGCTGAGCACCCAGAACGTCCGGCACTCATCCTTCGAGTCCTCTTCTGCGTCGCGGGAACTGATCAGGCGCGCCACTTCGGGGACGAAACCGGACACCGGAACATCAAGTGGCAGTGCGATATCCAGCTGCGTCCGACCTCCGAAAACCGACACGCGGATGTGATCGGGTGCGGCCGAGACCACCCGGATTCGCCTCAGTTCGCTGACGCCGGTCACAGGTCGACCATTCTGGAGAGCTGGATCACTCCGCTCTTGGCGGTGCGAGAGATCAACATTCCGCGACCGGGCGGCATTTCGCTGGCTTTGTAGCCGAACAGCGCCCCTTCGTCCTTGGTTCCGCTCATCACCAGAGCGTTACAGGACAGATCCTTGAGCCGGCCGACGAAGGGGTCCATCATCGCGCGTCCGGCTCCGCCGATCCGCCTGGCGACGACGATGCGCAGACCGATGTCACGCGCCTGCGGCAGGAATTCGACCAGCGGGCTCAACGGGCTGCTGATGGATCCCGTCGCCACGAGGTCGTAGTCGTCGACCATCACGAAGATGTCCGGACCCGACCACCACGATCGCTCCTTGAGTTGCTGCTGGGTGATGTCGCTGGGCGGGATCCGCTCCCGCAACGTCTCGGCCAGGGCGCCCATCAGTTCCGTGCAGGACTGGGACGCGGTGGCGTAGCCGCCCAGATAGTCGTTCGCGACGACGCCGAGCATCGAGCGGCGGTAGTCGACGAGCACGATCTTGCACTGCTCCGGGCTCGCGTTCTCCATCACGCCGGTGGCGATGTTGCGCAGCAGTCCGGTCTTGCCGCATTCCGCTTCCCCGAACACGACCAGATGCGGTTGCGCGTCGAAGTCGAGTACGACGGGCATCAATTCGGCCTCGTTGATGCCGATGGCGAAGCGGGCCTTGCCGAGCATTCGGGCCGATCCTGCCACCCGGACCACCGCCGCACGGTCCACCTTGTGCGGCAGCATCCGCACGCGCGGCGCCTGCCGTTTGCCGTAGTGCGCCCGCATCGCCTTGACCGCGGCCGACACTCCGTCGGGCAGATCCTCGACCCCCGAACTGGAGTCCAGGCGTGGCAGTGCGATCAGGATGTGCAGCCGTTCGTGACTCATCCCCCGGCCCGGCCGGCCGACCGGGATCAGCTCGTTGAACCTGCGGCCCACGTCGCTGTCGAGTGCATCACCCAGCTTCAGCTCGATGCGGGTGCCGAGCATGTCCTTGACGGCAGCACGCATCTCCATCCAGCGCGTCGCCGAGATCACCAGGTGGATGCCGTACGAAAGACCCTGGACAGCAAGCGAGTTGAGCGTCGGCTCCAGCATCTCGAAGTCGCTGCGGATCGATGCCCAGCCGTCGATCACCAGGAAGAGGTCACCGAACTTGTCCTGGCTCAACGGATCCCGTGCCGCCACCTCGGGCGGCAGCGTCGCCAGGTGCGCTTTGCGCTGGCGGAAGTCGCGCATCGACTCGATGCCCAAATCGCGGAACCGCACCTCGCGGGCACGCAACACCCCAGCCACTTCGGCCACGGTCCGCCGGATCCCGTCGGCGTCCATCCGGCCGGCGACCCCGCCCACGTGCGGCAAGTTGACCAGGCTCGTCAGCGTGCCGCCACCGAAATCCAGGCAGAAGAACTGCACCTGCTCGGGCGTGTGGGTGGCCGCGGCCGACATGATCAAGGTGCGCAACGCCGTCGACTTACCCGACTGCGGCCCACCGACCACCGCCACGTTGCCTTGGGCGCCGGACAGGTCGACCATCAACACGTCGCGACGCTGATCGTAGGGCCGGTCCACGACCCCCATCGGTAGCCACAGCCGTCCGTCGAGGTTCTCCGGGGCGGACCAGTTCGCATCGGGCAGGAGCTGATTCACCGCGGGGCTTTCGTCCAGCGGCGGCAGCCACACCTCGTGGGCCGGGCGGCCGTGGCCTCGCAGCCGCGATACCACGACGTCGAGCAGAGTCGTCCGCACCGGGGACGACGAGATGCTGGGTGCATCAGGCTCGACCACCGGGGCCGCCGGCACCGCATCCTTCTTGACCGGCGTCGCGGTGAACAGCTTGGGTGCCAGCGCGCCCAATTGCCTGCCGCGGCCGGACTGCGCCCGGCGTGGCCGGACGTACTCACCGGAGACGTAGCAGGTGTTGAACCGAACCGGTTCGGAGGCATCGCATTTCAGGAACGCCGACCCGGGGACGCTGGGCAGGTGGTAGGCGTCCGGCACGCCGAGGACGCTGCGCGACTCCCCGGCCGAGAAGGTCTTGAGCCCGATCCGGTAGGACAGGTGGGAATCCAGCCCGCGCAGCTTGCCTTCCTCGAGGCGCTGCGATGCGAGCAGCAGGTGGACGTGCAGGGACCGGCCCAGTCGGCCGATCATCACGAAAAGCTCGGCGAAATCCGGTTTCTGCGAGAGCAGTTCGGAGAACTCGTCGACGATTACGAACAGCGCCGGCAGCGGATCGAGCTCGGCGCCGTTGGCCCGGGCGCGCTCGTATTCGTTGACGTTGGGAAAGTTGCCGGCCGCCCGCAACAGCTCCTGGCGGCGGTTCAACTCACCGGCCAGTGCGTCGCGCATGCGGTCGACCAGGATCAGCTCGTCCTCCAGGTTGGTAATGATCGCCGCGATATGCGGCACCCCCTCCAATCCGAGAAACGTTGCGCCACCCTTGAAGTCGACCAGCACCATGTTCAGCACCTCAGGCGAATGCGAGGTGACCATGGACAGGACCAGCGTGCGCAGAAATTCCGACTTCCCCGAACCGGTGGCGCCGATGCACAGGCCGTGCGGGCCCATGCCGGATTCCGCGGACTCCTTGATATCCAGTTCCAGCGGCTGGCCGTTGGGCGTGTAGCCGATCGGCACGCGTAACCGCTCACGGGGAGACCGCTTGCGCCAGACTTGCTCGGGAACGATCTCGGCGGCATCGGGGATCTTCAGCAGGGCCATCAGCCCCGGGTCGGTGGCCCGTGCGTCGGCCTCCAGGTTCACGATGTGCGCGGCACTGGCCAGCCGGTAGCGGCCGATGCGGCGGGCCGTCGCCTCGGCTTCGGCGACAGTGATCGTGTCGGGCGTGGCGAACCGTTCGACTCCGACCGCGGTGCGCGCACCGACGTCATCTCCTTCGACCACGAGTTGCAACCCGCGCCGGTTGGCGGGGGCGTCGGCGCCATTGAGGTCCAGCAGCGTGACACTGTCCAGGCCGGCGTCGGTGACCAGCCGCTCCGTTCCGGTGATGTAGCCGTCGTCGATCACCACCACGAGGTGCTTGAGGCCCTTGGTTGGCTCGGCGTTGCGGCTGAAGCGCCCCCGCTCCCCCAAATCCGTTGCCAGCGAGCGCTCCAGCAGCTCCAGACCGGGGAAAAGCAATCGCATCGAACCCATGCCGTCACGGGCGGTGGCGTGCTGGGCATGCGGCAACCACTTGACCCAGCTCCAGTTCTCGCCGTCCGGGTTCGCCGTCACCACCGCGACCTGCACGTGGTCGGGCCCGTGAAATGCGCACAGCTCCAAGATCATCGACCGCACCAACTGGCGCGCCAGCTTGCGGTCGCCCTCGAAGGTGATGGCCGGAAACGCGCGCAGGGACACCGCGGTCGGCAGCGCGTGCACCACTGAGTGCGTCTTGACGAAGCGGCGCAACGCGACCGTGGACACCGGCTCGAGATCCTCGGGCGGACCCGTCTCCGGCGCCAGCAGCCGGGTGGCCAGCCGGTGGGTGCCGATGCCTACCCGGACATGGCAGAAGTCGTTGTCGGTGGTGCGGCGTTCCCACATCCGGCGGGTGCCCACCACGTCGGACAGTGCGCGCGGATCGGGGTGGCTCCACTCCAGCGCCGCCCGCTGACCCGCGCCGGTCATATCGGCGTCGTCACGCAGATTGGCCAGGTAGCTGAAGTAGTCCTTGCGCTCCTCGTTGAGTTCGGCGGCGGCCTTCCCCGAGCGGCCACCACCACCGATGAACATGCCGGCCATCGACATGACCATCATCATCGGGAAGATCAGGAACATCGGGTTCTTCATCAGGTCCCGGCCCCCGACGGTCACCATCAGCGCGATCATCCCGATGACGGCGACGATCATCACGAAGGGCAACAGCCTCATCAAGAGGTTCCCGGGAATGACCCGCGGCACCTCCGGGGGCGGTTGCAGGTTCACCTCGCCGCCCGGCATCCGCGGCGGCGAAACCCGCAGGCGGCGCACGAAACCCTGCGTACTCAACGCCGCCTCACCCTGAAATCACCCCAAATTCCCCGAAACTCCAAAATTGGCTCAGATTTGGCCCTCGGCGCCTAGGTAATGTCACCAGCAAATGACACAACCCGCGGGAGGCCGACAGCGATGACTCTACCGCCGTCGCTGTCGGAATTAGACGCAGAATCCGAGGCCGAGCCCACGCTCAGTCGCGCCACCCTCGTGGTCGGCGATTTGCGGCTTGACGTCGGCTTACCGTCCAACACCAGCATCGCGGGCTTCATCGACGACGTCATCGACATCGCCAACGAGCAACTGGCTGCGCACCCCCGCGGTGAGGACCTCATGTTCGACACCACCGAGGGCAAATGGACGCTGGCCCGTCTCGGTGACGACCCGATCGACCCCGGCCGCTCATTGAGCGAGGCCAACGTCTACGACGGCGAGCTGCTGGTCATCCGGGAGCTGGATCAGCCGGCCCGCCCGATGCTGTTCGACGATGTCGAAGACGAGGCCGGCCCGCCGCAGAATCCCACCCTGAGCTGGCTGAACCGCGACGCTCGCCTGATCACCTGCTTCGGTGTCGGACTGGCAGCAACTCTCACCGCGGCTTTCCTGCTGCCACGCCACGCCGCCCGGTTCTACGTGCCGGCGACCGCGCTCGGTGTCGGCGTCCTGGCGGTGATCGTGGCGTGCGTGATCGCCCACCGTTCGGCAGGCGCCCGGCGCTCGGAGTGGACGGCCGCGGTGGCCACACCGCTGTTGTTCGGCGGCGCGCTGTACGTGGTTCCTGACGGCTTCGGCACCAAGTCACTACCCATGGCGTTCGGCCTGACGGGGCTCGCGTCGCTGCTGGTGTTGCTGATCACGGGCCGCGGACGCGCGCTGCACACCGCGGTGATCTCACTGGCCGTCATCGGCGGCGCAGCGGGTGTGGCCGACCTGCTGTGGGACCCGTCGCCGCGGGCCGTCGGCGCGGTGCTGGCGACGGTGTCGGTGATCGTCGTCTACCTGTCGCCCCGGGTGACCATCCTGCTGGCCAAGCTTCCGGTACCGCGGGTGCCGACGGCCGGTGAGCCGCTGGACGACATCGAGACGCAGGGCGGCACCACCGTCGAAGGCGTCAACGCCGTCGGCAAGCAGGTGATCCCGACTGAGGAAGGCATGATCGTGCGGGTCCGGCGGGCCAGCCAGTACCTGACCGGCATCCTGGCCGCGGCCGCGGTCACAGCGACCGCAGGCTGCTACCTGGCTCTCGACCTGAGCGACGGATTCTATTGGCAAGGAACGGTATTCGCGACCGCAGTGGCAACGGTGCTGTGCCTGCGCGGACGCAGCCACCACGATCTGGTGCAGTCCGCGACGCTGATCGCCGCCGGGATGACCATTGCGCTGCTGTGCATCCTCAAGACGGCGGCGGTCCTCGACGGCTGGGAGTTCTACGCCACCCTCGCGCTGGTGGCGCTGATGGTGTTGATGGTCGGCTGCGGTGTCATCGCGCCGCGGCTGGAGTTCTCACCGGTGATGCGCCGCCAGGTGGAGATCCTGGAATACCTCGCGATCGTGCTGGTATTCCCGCTGTGTTTCTGGATCGTGCGGCTCTACGCGGTGTTCCGCGAGCTGCGGTTGTAGAGCCCCTCAGGACTTCGGCGGTTCCACCTTCGAGCCGCGCGGGTCGGCGCCCATCCCGTCGTGGGCGACCAACGCCGCCTCCTGGGACAGATCGGGACCGGCCGGCAACAGGGACACCACCGGCCAGGGCGCCAACTGGGGAACGTCGGCGTCGACCCGGGGGTCGTGGACCCCGGTGACACCGAGCGCGGCCGCCGTCGGCAGGTCCTTGATGTGATAGCGCACCCCGGCGTCGGAGACGTAGAACAGTTGCCCCAGGGCGCGGCTGTCCGCCTCGGCACCGGTCGCCTGTACGTATTCGCCGGTGCCGGGCTTGACATATGCCGCGTCGACGCCGGGTCCGTTGCCGTCACCGGTGGCCAATCCGACGGGCTGGGCGTCGTCCGGAATGGGCAACCGATGACCGACCAGCAAGCCGACGGTCGCTCGCGCGGCGGAGTTCGCCCGCTCCCATGCCATGCACACCACCCGGTCGGGCTCGACGTTGACGATCTGCGGCGACACGCTCGGGTAGTGGTCGATTGCCAACGAATGCACGACGGGGACACGACTGAGCAGAGAAGGCGGAACTTCGCGCGCGCCCTGCGAGGCGGCCTCGCTGGGGTTGCTGTACCGGATGATGTCGGCGGCGGCCGATGACACCGGCTGCAGTCCGTCGGACAGCACGACGTAGAGCTGCTCACCGCGGGAATCCACTGTCTTGACGATCGAGCCCACCGGATATCCGGCGGGCAGCCCGGGAATCGCACTGCCGGCGCCCGGAATCGTCACCGGCCGGATGGGCGGCACCAGCGCGAAGGCGTTGAGCAGTGCGCCGGAGATGGGGCGGATCTGGGCGTTCTGCAGGTGCAAGGCGTTCACCACGACCGGGTCATTGGTGTCAATCATCGCCCGCACACCGTCGAAGATCAGATAAGCGGTGTCCCCGGAGCGGACCAGCAGCATCTGTGCCGGTGACGCCCTGCGGATGTCCTCGCCCAGCGTGAGATCCCCGGCGATCACCGTCGTCTGCACGCTGGCGACGCCGACGCTCTTGGCGACGTCCGGAGTCTGCACCGAGTCACACGCCGTCCACGCCGACGTGCCCATGTCCGCGCCACCGTGAATGCTGTTGGGAGCGCCGATGATTCCCACCATGGGCCCGCGCGCCAGCTGGTTGAGCCATTTGTCGCTGACCGACTTCGGGGCGTCGGGCTTCCCGGTGATCAGGCGCGCGGACGCGAGGTTGAGTACCGGATGCAAACGGTCACCGATGCGGACATAGAGGCCGCCGTTGGACGTACTGAGCAGGATCTGCGCGTTGCCGATGTTGGGCGAGGGCTTGAAGAAGGCCAGCACCCCGGCCGCGCCCGTGATCAGGACGGCGATCACCAGGCCGACCAACAGCGACCGGATCTGGCCGCGCATCGGGTCGTGGATCATCCGGGAATCCGCGCGAATCAGCGCATGTTCCAGCCGGCGGATCAAGAACCGATAGCCGTTGACCTGCGCGCGCGTAGTCACTTGCGCGGGCATACACACACCCCCATCAGCGTCGGGCAAGCACCGAGCCTCGGTAGCGTATAACAGCGTCAACCGGCAAATGCGCGCGAATTTTCCCCTGCCGCTCTGGATAAGATCCGACTGTGCCGCGTCGTCCCGCTCCCGGAGCGGCGTCGCCCCCGAGTCGGGGCGCGCCCCCGGAACACAACGAACTGCGGTCGACGACCGACATTGGCGCCGCGCGGCTGCTGCCCCTGCCTGACCTGCTGGTCCTGCAGCTGATCGTCGCCGCCGGGACGGTGACGGCACCGCTGCTCGGCTTCCCCGGTTGGCAGGGCAGCCTCGCCGGATTCGTACTGGCCCTGATCCTGGTGGTCCGGTTGCGGGGCACGACGCTGCCGCGCCTGATCGCGCTGCGAACCGGGTTCTGGTGGCAGCGCCGCAAGCGGTCCACGAAGACGGCGCCGGCCGAGCCCTTCGACGTGCCGATGGCCGATGGTGCCCTGATCGGGTTCCGTTGGGACGGAAGCACATTGATGTCGCTGCTGCAGATCGAAGAGAATCCGCAGGCGATGACGATCATGGAGCCGGGCATGACGGTATCCGGGGAGACGGTGCCGGTGCAGGCTCTGGTGGACTGCCTCCGGCAGTTCGACATCACCCTGGATTCGATCGACGTGATCAGCCAGGGCGCGCGGTCGCAGGGGCACAGCCAGGTGGCCGCGGTGTACGACGCGGTCCTGGGTCCGCTGCCGGCCATCGCGCAGCGCAACGTGTGGATCGCCGTCCGGCTCGACCCCTCCCGGTGCGCGGCCGCGGTGCGGCGGCGCGGCGGCGGCGGCCGCGACGGCATCATCCGTGCCGCCACCACCGCCACCCGCCGGGTCGCCAACAGGCTCACCGAGGGCGGCCTGCGGACCCGCGTGCTGACCGCCGGCGAAATCGGTCAGGCCACCAACCAACTGACCGACGGCGTGGATCTGACCACCGTCGAGGAGACCTGGCGCACCTGCCGCGAAGGCCGGTTCCGGTTACGCAGCTTCGCGATCAAGCCGCGCATGCTCACCACGGCCGGCCTCGGCCTGCTGTGGACCATCCCCAGCTACTCGACCACCATGTCGCTGTCACTGCGCCGCGATGATCCGCGCGGGCCGATCCAGGTCCGGGGCCTGGCCCGGTTTGACACGCACGGCCGCGCCCGCATTCACCTGCGCGGCCTGACCCACCTACGCGGCCAGCAGTACTCCGCCCTGGCCGCCAGCCTGCCGGTCCCTCCGCCGCCCCGGCCGGTCGAAAAGTGGTCGTATTCCAGCCTTTCGGCGACCAGCGCGGGTGCCCCGGACCGCGACTTCGCGCACCTGCACGTACCGGCCTCAGGCTGCGGGCAGGTAATCGGCGCTGACGATCACGGCCGCGCGGTGGCGCTGTCACTGTTCGGGCCGCAGATCCGGCGGGTGGAGATCGCCGGCACCCTGCACCTGGCGCAACAGGTGGTGCTACGGTCGCTCGCGCTGGGCGCACACGTGCTGGTGCACAGTCGGCGTCCGACGAAGTGGCGCACCATGGTTGACGAGGTGGACGACCACGATCTGTTGTGGGTGTCGGACTTCAACCGCGGGTCCATGCAGGCCGGCGCCGATCGCAACTACTCGGTGGAGATGTTCGACGGAGTCGCAGAGCAATCCGTGCGGGTGGGGGTGACCGCGATCGTGGTGGTCCCACCCCACACCCCGGTGACCGCCAACGCCGACGTCGCTCTGGAATCGCTCAGCACCGACACCGATACCGTCAAAGTGAGCACCCGTACCGGATCATCAGTGGTCACCATGGTCGCCACCGACGAAGAGATGCGCTACCTCAAAGCGTCGTTCGCCGCGGAAGACTGACCCTCTTTGAAGGAGTAAGCATGGCCTACCCCGGCAGCCAGGGTTATTACCCGGCCGAGCAGACCCACGATCACCACGGCTACCCCACGTGGTCGCCCGAGCCGCAGACCGGCGGCAAGGTCTCGCACCGCCAATTGTGCTGGGCCGTCGTGGTGTTGGCGTTGTGTTCCTACCTGGTGAGTTTCGGGCCGATGCTCAACGGCTTCGGAATCGACTGGGACGTGCGGTTCGCCGTGCTGGCCGGGCTGCTCGCCGGGTTCGGTCTTCTGCCCCGCCAGACACCCACCGGCAAGGTCGTCGCCGTGCTGGCGGCCGCCGGATTCCTCGACGCACTGTCGCGTGTCGCGGTGCTCCCGGAGGGGGTTCAACCCGGGTGGGCCATGTGGGTGGTGTTGGTGCTCAACGGTTTACAGGCCGGTGCCGCCGTCGGAGCCCTGCTGACGCAGCCGAACGCAGCCGACGAACAGCAGGCCTGGTACGCGGCGTACGCCGAGCAATATGCGCAAGCCGCGGCGCAGTACTACGGCGAGTATGCGGACGGCGACGAGCCCGACGTCGCATACGAAAGCGGCACGGCACAGGCTCAGCAAGTGCACCAGGTATCGGCCCCGGAACCCAGGCGGGCCAGCGCGCCCCAGGGTGCGAGTTACGACGAATTCGTCGCGCATTCCCAGCCGACGCAGGAGTCCGCCCCGCAGGCGGTCCCCCCGACGCCGAGCCTGCCCAACGTCGGGCACTCAGCGGCACCCGCCCAGCAGATTGCCGGCGAGCAGCCGGAGTACCGAACGTCTAACTGACCGAAAGCTGCCCGATCAGCGTCGTGATCGCGGCGGCGACGTCGCCGGGAATGGGGCGCTCGGCCTCGGCGTCGGCCAGAACATCAGTCGGCAGACCCGCCGCGGCGGCGGCCTCGTCGACGCTGAGTTCGGCACGGTGGCGAGCCTCGTACAACCGCTGCCCCAGGGTTGCGTTCGGCGACTGCGCCGCCTTGGCCATCACGTCGTTGTAGGTGCGGCGCACGGTGCTCAACGCCAGCACCACCGAGGGAGTGCCTTTCGCGTTGCGGGCCGCACTGGCCGCCACATTCTCAAGTTTGCGCAGGTCAGCGAGGATCTTGGTGACCTTCGGGGTGAACGCCGGGTCTGCCGGCTCGGGCAGCTCCGAGGTGGCCGTGCTGATGGTGTGCATCGCCAGTTCGACGGCCTCGGCCATCAGCGGCGCCCGAACGGTGTCGGTAAGCGCCTCGGTCGCCTCCTCGGTGGCGCCTGGCATTTCGGCCGGTGCCGTGGCGGGTCCCGGCAGGGGGATGACGGCAGATCCGCTGCGGATGCGGGCGATGGTGCCCGGGGACCACTGCAGCGCTTTCTCGAGCTTGGCCAGCGTGCCGCGCCGCGGCCAACTGCGTCCCTTTTCGAAGGCGATCAGCGTGCCGGCATTGATGATCTTGTCCTTGGCCAGGCCGCGCTGGGTGATCTCGAGCTCGTTTCGGCGCGCGGCCACGGCCTGTCCGGCACGCGCCACGCCGGGGTCGAGGTCGGCATCCCACCACTCGTCCTCGTCCGGCTCGGGCAGATCGATCACGCCGGTGACGTCGTCGGCCTCCGGGGTCAACGTGACCGGGAAGCCCTCCGGATTGGCCAGGTGCAGGGTCGTCGCGCCGGAGACCAGCACCGAACTGCGCCGCACGCCGTCCACGAACATGCCGTTGGTGCTGGTGTCGATCGCCTGCCAACCCTCGCGGTGCGGTTCCAGACGCACGTGCCAGCGGGATATCCGGTCGTCGGAAAGCCGGACGGTGGCGGAGTTGTCCCGGCCGATGATGGCGATACCCGACCGCGGGTCCAGCGTATGGACCTCGTCGCCGAGCCGCACCACCAGCGCGGGTGGCCACTTGTACACCGCCTGGTCAGATGTCACTGCACTTCTCCCCCGGCTCGGACCCCGACGTCTCGGGCACGTCTCGTACAGCCTTCCTCCGGCACTACGTTTGTAGATGCTACATCTTTCCCGCTACGGGCTTACAGCCGACACGACCCGCTCGAAAATCCGTTGACCGGCTTCTATGTCGTTTTCGTCCGCGAAGCGTGCCCGCCAGGTCATAATCCGGACAAGACAAGTGCCACAGCTCTGTTGTAGTACATATGTCTAATTGAGGCAAGATTGACCTTAAGTCGTAGCTGCTACGTTTTAGATGTTGCGCTAATGCTAGATTTGTGGTTATGTCGTGGCATCGACGGCGCTCGCGCGCCCGAACTGGGAGGAAAGCGATGACTGCTGCGGCAATTCCGTTGTCCACACCGCTCAACGAGTACGTCCCGGCGTGCACCAGTGAGCCCGAGCGGTGGACGACCACTGAACCCGACGAGGATGCCAAGGCGCTCTGCCTGGCGTGCCCGCGACGGTGGCTGTGCGCCAGCGAGGCGTATCAAGTCACCGGCGTCGAGGGTTTGTGGGCGGGAGTCGTGATCCCCGAATCGGGGCGGGCGCGCGACTTTGCGCTGCGCCGGTTGCGGGCCCTGGCGGAACGCGGCGGCTATCACGTCCGCCCGCGCCGGCGCGGGCGCCCCCGCGGTTCGCGCAATTGACACCGGCAGAATTCGTGCGCTTTTGTCCGGCGGCGGCACCGTAAACTAACCGCACAGCCCACGCTGATTGTTATGGGGGAATTCGTGAGCGGTCTCGACGACCTGTTTCGGGGGGTCAAGCCCGACGGACTCGACGTCGAAAGCCTGCTGTCCAATCTGCAACAGTTCACCGGCGCGGCCGCACAATCCGCCCAGCGGATGGCGATCGAAACCGCCGACGGCTGGTCGAAGGACGACCTGGCGCACGTCTGGGTGAATGCGCAGGGTGTCGTCGTTCAGGTCGAGTTCGACGAGCGACTGTTCGGCGGGGCAACCAGCGCCGAGGCAGGTGCCGCCGTCGTGCAGGCCACGCAAGCGGCTGCGGCCGCGATGCGGGCCAGAACCGACGAATACCAGGCTGCACTCTGGCAGCAGGTGGCTCAGTTCGGGGTCCAGCCGATCAATCAGATCGACGAGTTCAAGGCGCTGCAACCGCAGGTGCCGCTGTCGGCGCCGGGCTCGCGGGAACGACGCGCGGTCGCCGACGAACTCCGTCGCCCACCCGGCGAGCGCGAGCCCGAAGCGCAGGACCGGTGGCCGGCCATTCGCGACACGGACTGATTCGGCAGAGCCGGGCGCCGAGCGGGTGAGGAGAGGCCAGGAGAGGCGAGAACGATGGCAGAACAATTCGAATACGACGAGGGCACAGCGCGAGCGGGAATCAAGAAGTTCGACGCACTGGCGAACGAAGTCGGCTCCCTGGTGGACGGTTTGCGCGCAGAACTCGCCGGGGACTCGCCCTGGTCGCAAGACAAAATCGGTTCGAGTTTCGC
Source organism: Mycobacterium sp. TY815 (assembly GCF_030755135.1). Classification (NCBI taxonomy): domain Bacteria; kingdom Bacillati; phylum Actinomycetota; class Actinomycetes; order Mycobacteriales; family Mycobacteriaceae; genus Mycobacterium; species Mycobacterium sp. TY815. The sequence continues at coordinate 374,271 of NZ_JAUFRX010000002.1, forward strand.
TGCAAAGTTCGACCCGGATCGGTCGACGGTGATCGGGCACGCCGACGATCTCAAGAAGGCGGTCGGAAGCGTCGCACCCGTACTCACCGAGACCGCCAATGCCATCCTCGCGCAGGACGGCGGCGTCGCCGGCTAGCCGCGCCGCGATTCGCCGGGACGTATTGCCGTGACACGCTGGCAGCCGCCGCCTCGAGTAAGGCTGACGCGACTGCAGGTGGACGCGTGATTCGTGGGTATTGAACTTCCCGGCTGGCTGCGATGGGTCGGCGACATGATCGGCGAGCCTTTTCCCGAGGGAGACGAGACCGCGTGCCGGCGGCAGCGTGATCGGTGGCGCCATTTCGCCGAGCAGTTGGAAGGTCTCAAAGACGAGCTGGATTCCGCGACCCAAACCACGCTGTCCGGATTCACTTCCGGCGAGATTCACAACAAGCTGGACGAACGACTCAGACCGTTCGCGTCGTCAGTCGACCAGATCGCCGGGCAGTTGCGCCAATTGGCGGATGCGGTCGACGGCGTGGCGACCGAGATCGAGTTCGCGAAGGAAATGTTCATCGCGAACCTCGTGGCACTGGCAGCCGCAGTCACGGCGTTGATCGCGACCGCGTGGATCAACTGGACGGCGCCGGCAGAGATCGCCGGGGCGGTGGCACTGGCCGAAGCTGCGATATCTCAGGTCATTCGCGCCGCCGTCTCGAAAGTGGCTTCCGAAGCCGTGGCACGGGTGATCGCCCAGGTTGCGCTGCGCGCGCTCGAGGGCGCGGCCGCAAACGCGCTCATGTCCGGAGCGCTCAACGCCGGCATTCAGGGCCAGCAGGCGCTGCAAGGCAACCGGCACGAGTTCGATTCCCGCTCGTTCTGGGACGACGTGGAATCCGGCGCGATCTCCGGGGCGGTGATGGGCCCGATCCTCAAGGGCGCGCACGATTTCGACGCAGGTTCGGCACTGGGCAACCGTGCCAAGAATTTCGGTGCTTCGTTCGTCGGCAACGCCGGTGGCGCCCTGGCGGCTCAACAGGCCATGACGGGGCATCTCAACCTCGGCGATGCCCTCGGCGCCGGTGCCGTTTTCGGCGCGGTCGACGGCGTGCGCAGTCCGGGTGGGCACGCCGGCGGCGGTCCGGAGACCACCGCCCTGGCAGGCGATCGGACCGGTTCGTTGACAGTGGAACCTCTTCCTGCCGAACAACATTCACAAACGCCACCGGTTGACGCCGGCCCGACCGTCGCCGGCCGCTCCCCCGGGGACGTCGCCACCCCGGCCGGCAATGTCGATGTGCCGCTGAACCTCGAGAGCCGCGGGCACGATGTCGCCACTATGGCACCCGTCGGCATTGCCGGGCCCGACACCGCCACCACACCCCATACCTCCGCGCCACCGACCGGTAGCCACCCCAGCGTCACCGACGCGGCGGGTTCGCCGCCGTCTGCCGCGTCACCTGTCGCGAACGCCCCGGCAGCCGCCCACACCGGCGCACCCCCGGCGAGTCATGCGTCGCCGTCGTCAGGCACTCCGCACGTCCCGTCTGCGCGAGCCGGCGTGGCGGACGCCGCCGCGTCTGCAGCGGGCGCCGACGCGATGCGGGCGTCCCCTGGCACCGAACCGTCGACACATCCGATGCGCGACGCCGAATCTGTTCCGCGAGAAGGCGTCCCACCGCGTGACCCGCCACCCCGAGATATCCCGCCGCCCCGAGATGTCCCGCCGTCCCGCGACCTGCTGACATCGCCACGCGATCCCGCCCCGCCGCCGCATGACGCCCCGCCGCCACGCGAGGTTCAACCCGCCCGCGACACCCGCCGCGACGGGATACCGCAGCGCGAGGACCAGCCCGCCCGCGACGGGCAGCCGTCACGAGACGCCGCACCCGCCCGCGACGCTCAGTCACCGCGAGACGCTCAACCGTCCCGCGACGGCACCGGACGCACCGACCGCCATCCCGAAACCGAACGGGCGGGCGCTACCGAAGCGACCGACCGCGCACGGCCGACCGGCCACGACGGCCGGCCCGGCAGGCACCCACACGCCGAACGCGCCGGCCACCCGGAAGCGTCGTCGACGCATCGCAAAGATACTGCCGGACATGATGATTCGCAACAGCGGTCGAATCCGGACACAGCGCACGACACCGACGCCGCACCGCTCGGCGTCATTTCCCCCGTGTCACCCCAACCGGCACACGGCGCGGAAAAGACCGGCGGCCAGCACGCTTCGCTTCGTGAACCCGCGGGCTCCCGGCGCGACCCCGACGATCCATCCGGTGCCGCGCACGCGCAGGACCACGGACCAACCGACGCCACCGGCTTCGACAACCCAGCGAACCACCGGATCTACGGACCGCACGAACTCCGCCCGGTCGAGGACCCTGCCCATCAGGCAGCGGTTCGCCAGGCATGCGAAGACCCCGCCGGGGGATACACCACTTGGGCCGACCCCCGCACAAATCCGTACGGGAGCCTCGTCAACGACGGTGGACCGAGTGTCCCCGGGCGGAGGAACAACTGCACCGACTGCGCGCTGGCCGCATTGGCATCGTTCTACGGGCACCCGACCGTCTCCGCCCCACGATTCCTCGACAGGTTGCCCGGCGGCAGGATCGACTCCGCGAGCGGCGAGGCCAGCGGATTCTCACGAGCGAAGGCCTGGCTCGGCGAGGGCCTGCGCCCGGCAGACCTGAAACTCTCAGTGCCCGAGCGGTTCGACGCATTACACCAGCAGATCAAGCAGATGGGTCCGGGCGCTTCGGCGCTGGTGATCAACGAGTGGCACGCCATGGACGCCAACGGCAGGCCGATGTTCAACAGATACGGCGCACCGATAACCGACGGCGCTCATGCGACGGTCATCGTCTACCCGCGCGACGCCGCCGGACCCGTGTGGTGGGATCCGCAACGAAGCCTCACATCAGACCATCCGCCGTCATGGTTGGTCGACGATTCGGCTTCACTGTGGTTCACGCCCGTCGCGCCGGATCACTTCGGGCCGATACCACCCCAGCAAGGAGCCCACCATGGTGGAACTGGACACCCAGCAGCAAGCACTGGCCTACCTGGCGCGGATCTTCCCCGGGAGCACTTTCCGGGTGGTCCCGTTCGAGATGGGCTGGGTGGGTTCGCCGATCCTGCCGCAGGAGAACCCCACCGGACCGGCAGTGGGTTCGACGAAACTCGTGATCGATTCGCAGACCGGAGTCGTCACGGAATATCCGAGTTGGTCGACCAACATGGTGGCCGAGGACTACCTGGAAGCCAGCCGCACCGGCCGCCCACCGACGGGGGGCCAGATCTATCCGTACCAGTGGAGGATCGCCATCCGGCGCCTGCGGGAGGACCCCGAGACCATCACGTATCAGATGACCGCGGTGTCTCTGAACGACCCGCCCGAACCCACCCGGGAACACCCGCTGACCATCAACAAACACACGCTCCTGAGCGAGCCCCCGGACACCCTGTCGAACGTGGCGACGTCGCACGCGGAGTGGATGAGCCGGCAGAACCACGGGGTCTGGCCCGCGGAGACCACGACGGAGTTCTGACCGACGGGTCGGTGCCGCATGAACCCGCTGATGCGGCCGACGACATCGAAGCCGGCGATCGCGGGCGTTACGTTGCCTCGCACGCAGATACCGCGCACGCGGCGGAGATCGCGAATCAGGCTCTGTGGAACCGCATTCCGCCGGTCCACCCCAGCGAGATCCAGCATCACCCGACCGACAATGTGTTCGGCGATCAGCGAGCCAGGGACAACGCGACGTGGTGGCGCGAACTCAGCGGCGAGGAACAGCGCGCACTGGTCGACGCCTACCCTCGCGAAATCGGCAACGCCGAAGGGATTCCGGCGTGGGCCAGGACGGCCGCCAGCGAGCACGAACTCACTCGTCTGCAACACCGATTGCAGGCGCGCATGGAATCTGGCGAGCACCTCAGCCGCAGTGAGAAAGCAGAGCTCAAGCGCTACAACGAGATTCGCAGAGCACTTGACGAGGCGCGGGAGCAGGCCGGGCGCCTTGGCGGCGAGGTGCACATTCTGGCCTTCGACCCGCACGCTTTCCACGGTGACGGCCGGATGGTGGTCAGCGTCGGCCACGATCCCTATCGTGCGGAATCGGTGTCCTGGCATGTGCCGGGGCTCGGGAACGACATCGGCAAGCTTGCAGGGAACCTCAGAAACGCACTGAATCATCTGGATTCGATCCAGGCGGCGAAACCAGGCAGCAAGGCTTCCTCCATCGCCTGGATCGGTTACGACGCACCCAGCGGCCGGGCATCTTTCCGTGTCATGTTCCCGGGCCTGGCGCGAGAAGGCGGCGCCATCCTGCAGAACGACATCTCGGCTTTCAACGCCGCGCGTGATGGCGGTGGTGGCAGCCACTTCGCCGACAACCACGTGTTCGGTCATTCCTACGGGTCGACCACCACGAGTCACGCAGGGCACGGCGGCCGGATGGCCGACGACGTCCGCACTGTCACACTGCTCGGTTCACCGGGCGCCGGACCGCTGCGCCACGCAAGCGCGTTCGGGATCGGCGACAATGTGTTCGTCGCGTCGTCCTCGCGTGACCCAGTGACAATGCTCGGGGGACGCACAGCCGGTTCCGCCGGACGATTCTTCGGTATTGGGCTCGGGATGGACCCGGCGATGCGCGGGTTCGGGGCGCACCGCATCAACGCCGAGTTCCCTCGCCATATGGACGATCTGGTTGGCACCGCCGCCACCCACAGCGCGTACTACGCATTCGACCCGCGATCCGGTGTGCGCAGCGAGTCGCTCGCCAATTTCGGCCGTATCGCCGCGGGCGAGTCCGACCAGGTACACACCGAGGCGCACCGCTTCGTCGACGATCGACCCCGGGTGATACCGGGATGGCGCACCCACGAACCGGCCATGAGCCGTCCATTGGAGCATGACACCGGCGACCTCGACTCGTTGCGACGCCAATTCTGGGACCCTCATTGGCTGTCCGGTACCCCGGATCCCGTGCACTCGGCCGAACCGTCGGGTCCCGGGTGGCACCGCGTCGCGGACACCGACAACATCGATCCGCACTACGGTGAACCGCTGCCGCGGCACTGGGATTATCCGGGCAACCCCGTCGACCCGGGCCAAACGACCCCGGCCGTCGCGAGCCTGATCGCCGATCCCACCGCACCGTTTGGCCGCGACCAAGACGGAAATGCCTATACGCAAGCCGAATACGCGGAACGCTTCAACACGCTAGGCCCGAACGGGCAGGAGTGGAACAACTTCCCCGGCAACGACGGCGCCGTGCCGGGGACCAGAATCCGGTACACCGACATCGACCAGTTCTTCGCGGACTACGGCCGCCACTTCGATCGGATCGGCGGAGAAGACGGCAAGTACCTGGGGCTGGCGCCGAACGGTGAGCGGGCAAGTTGGGAAGAGCGGGCGTTGCACGTCAAATCCTTGCGCGATCCGTTGTTTGATTACACCTTGGAGTACCTGCCTCCCGGTTGGGAGATCGAGATATCGGAGATCGCCCCAGGACTCGGACAACCGGGCGGCGGACTGCAGGTCCTCATTTTCGACAGCAACGGCCGCGTCCAGAAGGTTCAGACCCTGACCAACCCCGCCGCCGGACTACTGAAGAGAGGCTGGCTGTGATGGGACACGACATCGAGATCTCCTCCACGTTGCAACGATGGGCGCGGTTGGCCGGTTACACGCTGACGCCGGGACCGGTCACCGACGACGGTCGCGCGATCTTCTACAACAGCGGCGGCGAGGTGCGCTACTTCGTCGGATTACGTTCGGACGGGTGGTTCACCGTCACGGAGTCCGATCGCATGAGCGCGGAGTACTTTGTCCTCGCCGCACGGACATTGGACGTCATCGAGAAGTACTTCTTCGGCGTGTTCGGATCGACATGGAGAGGTATCCGGGGTTTACCCGATGTGCGGTTACCGGCGTCCGCCGACGACATCGGTGACGGGTTCACGCTCGCCGACGTCGAATTCGACGGTCGACAGTGTCGCGGGTTGGTCGATCCCGCGGGCGGTGTGGTCGCCATCAGTTCTGGCGATGCCTTTTCGGGGACATGGGAACTGGCGCCGCTGTGGCTGTATCTGAAGGCCTCTGCCGACGAGATAATGCGGTCCTTCGAAGATCCGGCCGGACGGCCCCTGTTCGCCGAAGACGGCGAGCGGGGGTTCCTGGCAGGGGTTGCCCAGGCATTCGAAGACGCCGGAGGATCCTCTTTGGCAAGCGGATTCACCATCGTCGACGACGCGCCGGGTGACCCGGACGTGGCCCGCCGTGACGAACAGATTCGCGCTCAAGCCTCGACGATGCTGGATCCGGTCGCGCAGGAACTGGCCTACCTGGGCCCGCCGGGCTGGCAGCAATACCGTGCGGCATTCGCGCTGACCGTGCGTGCCGGTGTCGCCCAATTGGAGTTCACCACCCCCGATGGCGTCCAGCCCAGCCGGATACCAGAGCCGATCGTCGAAATGGTGCGTCGCCAAAGGGAATTCACTGCCCGGATGTCGGCGGGGCCATGGTGGCGGTTGATCATGACCGTCACCAGTCAGGGCCGAATGTCGGTGAGCTACGACTACGGTGACGAACCGTTCCCCGCGGACCAGTTGCAGCCCGCGCAGAACTACCGCGACGACATCGCCGCCTTCCCACGGCCCAGGTTGCCCGTATGGCTCGCGGGCTATCTCGCCGGGCCGACCGCGCAGGGACGTACACCGCAACAAGCGGCCGAGGCCGCTGCCGCCGATGAGACCGCCGGGCGAATCGCCACCAAGACCGACGACATCGAACCGTTGCAGGACACCTGGACACGGTGGGCGGTTTTGGCCGCTGTCCATGTCGGGGCGCGCTCTGCCTGGGGACCACGCATCTTCCCCGGCCTGGCCTGGTATGAGTCCGATGCGCGCAGCGGGTCGACGTTGTACGTACTGCCCGGAGACCGTGCGGTGCTTTCCGGTGGACGGTGGGATTCCCGACTGCTGGCCGATGCGTACGAGAACCGTCGACCACTGCCCGATCTTTATGCCGGGGCCCCGGCCTGGGTCAACGACTCGGTGTTGAACACCCGCAACCAGAACGGACTACTCAGCTTCTGCTACTGGCACTTCGACCGGCAGTGGTACCGCGGCGCCGCCGACACCTTCGACGAACTCGACGCCCCGCTGCCCCCGATATGGACCCCGCAAGAAACCGTCATGGCGATGCTCGATTTCACCGGCCCCGATACCCAGAACGCCTGTCACGAACTGTTGCATGCGGCGGCCGGGCACAGCGCCACCCGGCGGCACCTCGCCGCGGTGTTCTCCAATGTCGCCGACGCCGATCTCGATGCAGCATTCAACCAGCTCAGCCTCGCCGGACTCACCACTTCATGAGCCCCGGGCTGGACACCACCTTGACGGTCGTCGGGTTCGTCCTGCTGCTGCCTGGCGTGATCTTCGTCGTCGGCACCGCACCGACGTGGTTCATGTTCGGCGATTCAGCAGATCGGCGATCGCCGCGCACCCACCATAACCTGATCCTCGCGGCGATTGCCCTACCACCGGTCGTGGTCATCGGCCTGTACTTCGCTGCGATCGTATTGGCTTGTCAGGCTTCTGGATTGACGTTCTACTACCCGCTCGTTGCACTTGCGCTCGGCGCCGCGGCCTGGTTCGGCATCATCGGTGGCGTCGGGCAGTGGATCAAAAATCTCTAGCCGGGCGACGCGCGGTCAGGCCGGTGGGCGCAGCCACGTCATGACATTGCTGCCTTTTTCGATCTGCAGGAGCCCGGTTCCGACTTTCCAGATCTGCAGTTTGGCGTCGGCGGGGGTTTGCCACAGGACCTGACACGTGGCGGCGTCGGTGACCTCGAATTGTCCGGAGAGTTCCTCGGTCTCGGTCAGGATGTTCGCGCCGTCGGAGGCGACGTACGTGCCACCACCGGAAGGACCCGTGCCCTTGAGTTGCCAGCCTGTGCAGGTTGGCCCGGGTTGCCCGGTCATCAAATCGAATTGTTGCCAACGCTTTTGACTCGGCTCGCCGATGTTCACGTAGAGCTTGGTGCCGATGGTGCGCAGATCCGGGGCGACCTCCGGGGCGGCGAACTGGCTGAGTTGTCTGCCGTCGGCGGTGTAGACCTGAAAGGTGCCATCGGCTGCGACGATCGGCATGGCCGGGTTGTTCAGCAACTTCACGAACGACGTACCGAATGGGCGATCACTGATGAACGTGCCCTTGGTGTCGTAGAACCGCACGCCGGTGGCCCGGGTGCCAGGGTTCTGGTACGCGTAGGCGAAACCGCCGTTGTACACGACGGCCCGGCTCAAGGCGGCTCCCGCCGGAGGCGCGGGAGTCAGGTCGGTGCCGTCGATGACCGAGAACACCCGGTCGGAATCATTGCCGCCGCCCGTCGAGACGGCGATCGGGGTCGCCGGTATATCGTCGGCCACCTCATTGTCGCCCGGCGACAGGAAGCCGTTTCCGGGGACGAACCACGTGCGTTCGGTGTGCGAACCCATGCCGTAGACACCTTTGCCCCGGACGGTCGAGACCAGGCGACTCTGCCCGACGCTGGTGCCGACCGGATGAGCCTCGGGTTGTCCCGCGTATGCGCTGTAAGCAACATCGGTGGGTCCGGTGAAGGTCAGCTTGCCGTGGTCCAGATCGATCACCCACGCCGTCAGCGGCGGGTCAGCCTTCAGACACACGGCCGTCGTCGGCCCGTTGCCGAAACACGTCACCGCGAACTGGTAGTTCGGTAACTGCACGGGATTGAACAACCGGGCGCCCGTTCGGGTGTCGACGCCGTACACCCAGGCTGCCTGCGGCCGGCACCGACCCGAACAGTGCAGATCCACGAACTGGGACAGGAAGTACGCCTTGTCCCCCGTGCTGGCGAACAGATCGCCCAGCGGCGCATCGGCCGGCAACCCCAGTTCGGCGGCTTTGGACTGCCAGACCGTTGTCAGCGGACGGTTCAACGGGAACCCGATCAGCAGCTCTTTCGGGGTGCCGAGTGGCGGCGCAGACGGCCCGGCCATTGCCTGCCCGCCGTGGCCCTCTCCAGTCCCGGGGCGCCACATCCACCACGCGACCACGACAATCAGCAAGGCCACAACGACGGCGGCGCCAACCCACCACCGACGGCGACGGCGCTGTGCCACCGGACCGCTCGATCCGGATGAGTCGACCCAGCGATACCCTCCCGGCGGTGCACCCGCACCCGACACCCGACACCTCCCGCCCCGTCAACGACACCACGGTCAGGCTAACCACACCACGCCGCCACCCGGCAACGGCTCGGATTTGCCGGTTAATTGCCGTTGGCGATCCCTTAGGCTGAGAAGACCGAGTGCCGGGATCCGCGTACACGTGGCCGCAAACCAGCGGCGGCCAGTTGGTCGGAGGCGCCCAACAGGTCTGAATCAGGCGGTTGGACGAGGGAGGACGTATGGGGCAGGACGATCGCGGTCTTGGAGACCTGACCAGGGAGATGACCAGATTCGGATCGGCCAACGCCGATCAGCTCTACCTGAACGACGCGCTGGTGAACGCATTTCTGGGTGAGGTCGGCAGGGCCAAGGATGACCTGAAGAGTCAGCTTGCCGGAGCCAGCGGCCTGCACGACTGGCTTTCAGCTGCAAGCGTCGGAACGTTCGAGTCGGCTGTGGCGACGCGCGGACATCTTCAGGACGATGTCCGCGAGTTCATCACCGCGCTGCACGAGTTCAACAGATATCTCAACGCGGTCGAGGCCACCACCGATGCTGCCCGCAAGAACTTTCTGGCTCTAGACACACCCGCGGGCTAGCAGGCACGCGACCCGAGCCGCCGATTCATGGCTACCTACGAAGACCTGCTGGCCGCCGTCGACGCGATCCGCAAGGCCTACCCGGACTGGGACCCACGACACGTCCCGCTCCCGGGTACGAATGCAATCGTTGACAATTTCAACGACGCACTGAGCCAGCCTCACGGGCTGCAGCAGGAGGCGCCAAACGAGCTGTTCGCCACGCTTCGACAATTGGCCCCGAGTGGCGCGTTCAGCCCAAGCGGGCAACTCGCCGGCGCACCGAAAGGCGCGCCCAATCTGCCTCCGCCGGGCGCACCCCCGGGGGCGCCTCCAATCATTCCCGGCCCGGCGCCCGGAACACCTGTCGACCGGACCATCAATGCGCCGCAGAATCAACTGGACCAATTCCGGGGAATGCTGGGCCACAAGAACAAAACCGCCGAAGCGGTTCCCTTCGATCCCATCCCGACGTATGTCGACGGTTACAAGGCCGTCCAGGACGTAACCGAACACGGACCCGGAAACACCGGCTGGAATGCGACCATCGACGGTCTGCGCGGGCGCCTGAAAAAGGCGCTCTCCACCATCAACAGTGGAATCGAGGGTCAATTCGGAAACGCACTCCGGGCAAACCTGGAGCGATCATTCGGCGTGCTCGATGATCTGAGCAATCATGCGCGCACCATGGAGACGCTCATCGACGCATTCTTCAACGATCTGCAGACCACCAAGGACAACTTCGCGAGGAACTGGGAGCTGTACAGACAGGCCATCCAGGACCCGCAAGACCCGACCAACAAAGAGACCCTCAATCAGCTGAATGCGTTGGTAGGCCCGATCATGGCTCAGTACCGTCCGCCGATCGACACGATCGCGCAGAGTCATCCCAGCATCACGAGCGCCCTACCCAGCGTGGGCTTACCGGGGTCGGTGGGAAGTGGTGGAGGCGGTGGATCGCCGGGTAGTCCGGGCGGCGGACCGGTCGGACTACCCCGGGGCGGACTCAACACCGGGAGCATGGCAAACCTCGCGACGCCGGACCGGGCGCAGCCCGATCAAGCGAAGGCGGCGTCGCCGCCTCAGATTCCGACAGACGCCGCCAACGGTGCCGCCGACGCCGCCAAACAGGCCGGCGAACAGGCGCAGAAGGCCGCGGGGCAGGGCGCCGACGCGGCCCAGAAGGCGCTGGGTGCGCTCAGCGGCGCCCCCAACGGGGCCGGGCTTCCCGAGGGTGTGCTGGGACTCGGTCCGAAAGGCTTGCAGGGTGCCGCGAAGACGGGCGGCGGAGGGGGTGGGCGCGGTGGTGTCGGGCGGGAACCGGTGGTCGCCAAGACTCCGGCGAAGTTGGCGTCGTCGCCGAATGTTGCGGGCACCCCGACTCCGGCCTCTCGCGCCGGAGTGAGTGGCAGCGGGGCACCCGGAGCGGCCGGTGCCCCGGCGGCAGGTCATCGTGGCGCCGCCGGTGACAAAACACACAAAGCGGGCAAGGCGCTACGGCTGACCAAGAACGGCGAGGAGGTGATCGGTGAAGCCGACGCCGTCAACTCAGTGATCGGCGACGAACCGCGAAAGGTCTCACCCGATCCCGAGACGTAGCGTCAGGAAATCCGCGCCGAAAGGGCATACGCGACGTAATGCAGACGGACACAGTCGATTTGAAGCGGCTCGGCCGCATCGATATTCAAGATCTCGCTATCATCAACGAGTACCTGGGGCGTGAATTCCTGCCCTTCCCGTTGATTCCAACGCTGCCGAACCGCTTCACCTACTTCGACGAGTACGCAGCCCACGCCAGGTCCATTCCGGACCGGTTCAACCACGGGGATCTGGTGGTCTTCAAAAAGTGGTTCGCGAGCCTGGCCGAAGCTGACCTCAGGGTGGAATGTCGCGTGCAGTACTACGCCGCCGATACCCCCGCGCAGCGGATGCTCGCCCACCGGACAGGCCAACTCGGGTTTCTGGCGCTGCAAGGGACAGACGATGTCGTCGATATCTTCACCCTGTCGCCGTACGACCTGGGCCCGGCGATCGCGGGATCGGTGTACATGACCCGACCAGGTGCCCGACCGGCTGTCGTAATTTCCGAATATGTGCCGCAGACATTCCTTGAAGTGGCCGGCGGAAGCCGCGCCGATCAGCCCTGGGCCGCCGCGTCACCAGTCACGGTGTCCAGTGCCGAGGTGAGGGCCTACGCGACGGTGCAAAGTCATCGGCTTCCGGCCCGGGAATGGGGCGTCGACCAAGAGCGAAATGCGGTGGTCTTCGTACGCCTGGTTGACGACGGAGACTACGCCTACGTCCCCGACTACAGCTGCGCCAAGCCGGTGACCCGTCAGGATCTCAGGCAACGGATCGATCAGCTGATCGCCGACGACGTCGCCGTGCTGCGGCAATCGCGGGATTGATGAGACGCGGGCACTACGGAATCGGAGCCGAATCTGCTTGGCACACCAGGAGTTCGCCGTGTCGAACCTGAAAGGTGAACATCTCGCCGCCGCCTTCGGCGTGGAAGACGTCGAGTGTCCAGACCGGTCCGTCGCGGGTGAATCTCGCGACGGCGGACAGTTCGAACTTCTCAAACGGTTCGCCATTTCGGACGAAGCCAATCTCGCGCGCCAGCGCCCCATCGTGAGTTTCGCTGCACGACAGCGCTTCCAGGTTAGCCAGGTGACGTTCGTTGCGCTCTCGCATCCACACCCGCGCGGTGTTGGCGGCGACCGCGCGGGCCTCATCATCGGACATCGATTCACTCGCGGCCATCGGTCGTAGGGTCGGCCCGCCGTGCGCACGACCCAGGACGGCGACTACTAACAGTGCTGACGACGCCACCGCTGCAACCGCCCAGATAACGATCCAGACCCGATCGCGCCGGCGGTCCCGCGTCCCGTTCGCGCTCCTCATCGCCACCCCGAGCAGCCCGTCACCATGTCAGAGGCGGCGTGTCCGCGTCGCACAGTTTCCAGCCACCGCTTTCCTGCACGAACGTGTACGAATCTATGAAAAAACCACCTAGCTTCAGGTTCTCTTCGACCGCGTGCCGCTCCCGGTCGCTCAGTGGGTGCACACGCATGGCGACCGTGGCCCAGACATGCGCGCCCTCGTCGCGGAAGCTGGTGATCGCTTCCGGGTAGGTGAGGCTGTCGGTGTTCCCGTTCTGCTCAACGCCTCTGATCTCGGCCTCGACATTCTTGCCGGGGTGGACGCACGCCAGCGCGCGCATGGCCGCGCCGTCACCGCGATCCTCCGCCTCATACCAGCGCTTGAGCACCTCAAACACCGTCGCCTCATGGGGCGAAGGGGCGGGCACCGCGATCATCGACGCCCGCGGCGGCGGAGACCACCGCCATCCCACAGCGAACACCACCGCGGCGGCGGACAGACACCCCAGCGTGAGTGCCGCCAGCACGCGCTGCGGCCAAGGGCGCGAACCTGTCGGCGTGGACGCATCTGTGCGAGTCGAGAGCGTGCCGTCGGATGCGCAATCGATCCACAGCCACCGCCACGTAGACCCGCTTGCCGAGGACTGACGGTGGTATTCGTGCAGCGCCGCAACGGCTTCGGGGGACGCGGCCAAGTGCGTCGGTCCAGCGTCCGCCGTCACCGTAGCCGTGACCGTGGACGACCCCGCGTCAAATTCGACACGCAGGTGCTTCCATCCGGGCGGCGCCTCGCCCAGAATCACCGTGACAGCATCCTCGACCAGATGACGGTCATCAGCCGCTCCCCCACCAGCGGCGCCGACGTTCACGATCTGACTCTATCGGAGCGGGCACCGCGCCTGTTCGGCCTCGGCGGTGCCGGCGCAAGCACCGGGCCGTGAAGCACGGACGACATCGGCACCAATTCGCCCCCGGTCCGATAAGTCTCAAGAAGTACGTTGCGCTCGTCCCCTGATATCACTCAGGGTTCAAGCAGCGAAGTGACCGTGTCCCGGTCATGGTCCACTTCTATCAGGCCCGTGCCTATCTTGTGGATCCAGACCTTGCCGGGAACCTCCCATAGCGCCTGGCAATTGGTGGTGTCGATGGCCACGTAGTGGGACACATCGCCGGCACGGCTTCGGGTGACTACGACCGTCCCATCGGAGCCGGCATAGTCAGGACCCAGGGCCATGGTGCAGGTGGCACCGGGCGCTGCGGTGCGCAGGTCCCATTGCTGCCAGGCAGATTCCATGCCGTCACCACTGCCCGCGGTCCTGATGTACACCTTGGCGCCGATTGTTTCGAAATCGGCAGCGAGACCGCGCGATGGGATCGTTGCGACAAGTTTGCCTATCGCATCGCAAATCTGGAAGTTTGCTTCCGACTACGAGTGTGACAGCCTCGCGTAAGTCCTCGACCGGTTACTGTCAAGCCCACCAGAAATTACTATTGCAAACAAACCGAAAATCCATTCGCCGCGTCGTCACAGCCAGTGCACACATGGCGCAGTAAGTGCACACTCGCCGAACAAACGTAGATTACTCGTCTAATGGCGTTGTTCGAACGCTGGGGCCACAAAATTCTGCACGATCCGTCGTTCGGCCGCGTCGTTCTCGGCAGGCCAATACATCAGCGACAGCACGACACGTATGACCCATCTGGGCGCCAGCGGATCGCCGTCTGCAATCCCGGCCAGTTCGGTTGCGAATTGTGCCGTGAGCGCCGACTCGGCAAGCCAGACCACTTGATGGGTGCCGCCCCGGATGGAGCTCACCATCAGCGCGCACAACGGGTCGGACCGGATCTGTTGCAGGGTCAACAGGATCGACTCGACGAGTCGCTCTGATCCGCTCAGCGGCGCGACTGCCGAGCGTACGGAGGCGACAATGCGTTCGGCCGTCCGCTGCACGACTGCGTTGCGGATTTCGGCTTTGCCGCCGACGTAGCGGTAGATGGTGGCGCGGGAGCAGTGAACTTTGATCGACAGCTTGTCAATGTCGAGTCCGTCTAGCCCGTCGTGGGCGATTAGTTCGGCGGCGGTGTCGTAGATGCGCTGGACTGCCGCTGCGCGGCGTTCGCCGCCCACGAGCCAATCGTCAGCAGGCACTGCTTGCTTCCGTCCTGTAGCGGGTCGATTTCTTAGGTTGAGACGAAGCTAACACCTTTTCGCAATATCGTCGCAGGTCACATTTCCGCGCTGAGACAAACTCACCTCATCCGCCTCAGCATGCCGTTTCAACTTACTCCAACGTCGTTGACCAGCACGTTTATGACAGTCAAGGTGATTCGGCAAGCGCTTGTGGGACTGGACCCCGGTTGTTGTGAACTGTTTCACCGCGGGGATCCATTCGGTACAAGCCGACCGGGGTAACCGCGGTTCCCCAACCGCCGTGTGTGCTGCCGCCCGTGGGAGCGCCTAAACGAGAGAAGGTCGCGATGAGTTTTACGGTGTTGCCCCCGGAGATCACGTCAGCGCTCGTACTCGGCGGAGCCGGTTCCGAGCCGTTGCGGGCGGCAGCGGCCGCTTGGGCCGGACTCGCGGAAGAATTGGACTCCGCTGGTGAGTCGTTTCGGGCGATCACGACAGACCTGATCGGCGCGGCGTGGCAGGGACCATCGTCGGCCGCGATGGCGGCGACCGCGGCCCCTTATTCGGCCTGGCTGTCGGCCTCGGCGAGCGGGGCGCAGCAAGCGGCTACTCAGGCTGGCGCGCTGGCGGCTCAGTTCGAATCTGTCCGGGCAGCGGTGGTGCAACCACTTGCGGTAGCGGCCAATCGTAGCGACTTGCTATCCCTAGTCATGTCCAACGTGTTTGGGCAGAACGCACCGGTGATCGCATCGGTTGAAGCGGCATACGAGGCGATGTGGGCCCAGGACGTGTCTGCTATGGCCGCCTATCACGCGGGTGCTTCCGCGGTTGCGGCGGCATTGACGCCCTTTGCTCAGTCGCTGCAGGCCATGGCTGGTGCGCCGGGCGCTTTGGTGCAGGCAACGCCGCTGAGTTTGGGTGCCGGCAATGTAGGTGGCGCTAATTTAGGAACCAGCAATCTTGGCCTCGGAAATGTCGGCAGCGGCAATACGGGTTTGGCGAACCTGGGCAGCCTCAACATCGGATTGGCAAACACCGGCGTTAGCAATTTCGGCTTCGGCAACACTGGCAGTAACAACTTCGGTTTCGGTCTGACCGGCAACGGTCAGATCGGTTTCGGCTCGATGACTTTGGGTTTCGGCCGTCTTGACTTGTTCAACTCGGGCACTGGTAATGTGGGTTTGTTCAATTCGGGTACCGGGAATGTGGGAATCGGAAACACCGGCTCGGGCAACTTAGGATTCTTCAACTCTGGCTTGGGTAACTTCGGTATCGGTAACGCCGGAGACTTTAACACCGGCGTGCTTAACCCCGGATCTTTCAACTCCGGCTTCTTGAACCTCGGAGATGCCAACACCGGAAACTTCAATGCCGGCAGCTTCAATACCGGCAACTTCAATTCCGGCGACGTCAACACCGGCAGCTTCAACAGTGGCAACATCAACACCGGGTATTTCAACTCTGGCGACATCAACACCGGCCTGTTCAACACCGGTGACATGAACAACGGCGTTGCGTTCCGAGGCACCGGACAAGGTGGGCTGCGCTTTGCTATAACCACGCCCGATCTGACGTTGCCTCCAATCAACACCCCCAGCATCGAGATTCCAGCGCTGACCTTGCCCGCTATCACCACCGGGGACCTGACCATCCCGGGCTTTGATCTGCCCAGGGCCGTGACGCCGGCGATCACCGTGCCCGGTCTGGATCTGCCGGCCTTATCAGTGCCAGTTTTCACCCTCGACAGTGCCGGGGTGAGTGGCTTTACCCTGCCGAGGCTGAGCATTCCGCCGATAACGGCCCCCTCGATCACGGTGCCGGGTCTACAGCTGCCGGCCTTATCGGTGCCGGGTTTCACCCTCGACAGTGCCGGGGTGGGTGGTTTTATCCTGCCGAGGCTGGGTGTTCCGGCGATAACCACCCCGCCGATCACGGTGCCGGGTCTGGAGCTGCCGGCCCTCTCGGTGCCCGGTTTCACCGTCAACAGCGTCGGGGTGGGCGGCTTCCCGCTGCCCAAACTCGGCATCCCCGCACTAAACCTGCCCACCATCACCCTGCCCGATCTAGAGCTGCCCAGGATCGTCACCCCGGACATCACGGTGCCGGCCCTCAACCTGCCCGCGCTGACCGTGCCCAGCTTCACCCTCAACAGCATCGGGGTGGGCGGCTTCCCGCTGCCCAAACTCGGCATCCCCGCACTAAACCTGCCCACCATCACCCTGCCCGATCTAGAGCTGCCCAGGATCGTCACCCCGGACATCACGGTGCCGGCCCTCAACCTGCCCGCGCTGACCGTGCCCAGCTTCACCCTCAACAGCATCGGGGTGGGCGGCTTCCCGCTGCCCAAACTCGGCATCCCCGCACTAAACCTGCCCACCATCACCCTGCCCGATCTAGAGCTGCCCAGGATCGTCACCCCGGACATCACGGTGCCGGCCCTCAACCTGCCCGCGCTGACCGTGCCCAGCTTCACCCTCAACAGCATCGGGGTGGGCGGCTTCCCGCTGCCCAAACTCGGCATCCCCGCACTAAACCTGCCCACCATTACCCTGCCCGATCTAGAGCTGCCCAGGATCGTCACCCCGGACATCACGGTGCCGGCCCTCAACCTGCCCGCGCTGACCGTGCCCAGCTTCACCCTCAACAGCATCGGGGTGGGCGGCTTCCCGCTGCCCAAACTCGGCATCCCCGCCGTGAACCTGCCCACGATTAGTGTCCCTGGAATCGCCATGCCCGAGATCACAATCCCCGGCTTCAAAATTGATTCCGCAGCCTTGGGCGGATTTTCGATGCCCAAGATCGTGGTGCCGGAAATCAATACGCCGCGCATTTACATCGGCGGTTTTGATCTCAGACCAGACTTTTATGTGACATGGAACAGCAACGTTTTTGCCTTGAAGGGCGTGAACTTCATTCCTGGTACCGCTATTGTAGATCCGTTTAACGGAGAAGCTTTCTTCCACCTCACGAGGATCGATACTCCTGGATTTGAAGTACCGAGTGTCAAAATAGGGTCATTTTCGATCAACCCGATTGGGATTGACACTTTCGGTCTTCCACCAATCACCCTGCCGGACACGAAAATTCCTCCCATTACGCTCGGCGCCTTCACCATCCCGGGCATCAGCACCGCGGCGTTCACCATCGACCCAATCGGCGTGGACCGCTTCGCCCTGCCACCAATCACCACGCCAGAGATCCAGATCCCGGCCATCGGGCTAAATAGCTTCACCATTCCAGGACTCAACATCAACCCCATCCAGCTGGACGGCTTCACCATCCCCGGCATCAGCACCGCGGCGTTCACCATCGACCCAATCGGCGTGGACCGCTTTGCCCTGCCACCAATCACCACGCCAGAGATCCAGATCCCGGCCATCGGGCTAAACAGCTTCACCATTCCAGGACTCAACATCAACCCCATCCAGCTGGACGGCTTCACCATCCCCGGCATCAGCACCGCGCCGTTCACCATCGACCCAATCGGCGTAGACCGCTTCGCCCTGCCACCAATCACCACGCCAGAGATCCAGATCCCGGCCATCGGGCTAAACAGCTTCACCATTCCAGGACTCAACATCAACCCCATCCAGCTGGACGGCTTCACCATCCCCGGCATCAGCACCGCGCCGTTCACCATCGACCCAATCGGCGTAGACCGCTTCGCCCTGCCACCAATCACCACGCCAGAGATCCAGATCCCGGCCATCGGGCTAAACAGCTTCACCATTCCAGGACTCAACATCAACCCCATCCAGCTGGACGGCTTCACCATCCCCGGCATCAGCACCGCGCCGTTCACCATCGACCCAATCGTCGTGGACCGCTTCGGCCTGCCACCAATCACGCTGCCCGACATCAGCATTCCCCCGATCCGCGTGGGTGCCTTCACCATCCCCGGAGTGACCACCGCGGCGTTCACCATCGACCCAATCGGCGTGGACCGCTTCGGCCTGCCACCAATCACGCTGCCCGACATCAGCATTCCCCCGATCCGCGTGGGTGCCTTCACCATCCCCGGAGTGACCACCGCGGCGTTCACCATCGACCCAATCGGTGTAGACAGCTTCGGCCTGCCGCGCATCACTCTGCCTAGCACCACGATTCCCTCCATCGGGCTAAGCACTTTCACCCTCCCCGGACTCAATCTCGACCCAATTCGCCTCGACACCTTCATTTTTCCGGGCCTGAAAATCCCGCCGTTCGCGCTGTCCGGCTTCACCCTGCCGAGCCTGAGCATCCCAAGCATCACCTTGCCGGGCACCACCATCGCCAGCTTCGACCTGCCGCCCGCACCGGGCTTCGGAACCACCAGCACCACACCCTCGTCAGGATTCTTCAACACCGGCACCGGCGGCAACTCCGGCTTCGGCAACCGCGGGTCAAGCCTCTCCGGGATCTTCAACGTCAACCCAACTGGCTTCTTCGGCGGCTCGGGCTACCAAAACGTCGGCACCGCCATCTCCGGCTTACTCAATCTGGGCAATCTGCTGTCCGGTGTCGCCCGCACCGGCGATTTCTAACAGAACGGCCACGTCGGCGGGCTCGTGAATGCCGTCATCAGACGATGCCGGCCGCCTCGCTCACTGCTTGGCTGCCCCGCATAGAACTCGCATTCGAGTTTTCACTCTATGGAAGGAAAGTGCCATGTCGTACGTACTCACTGGCCCGGAAGCACTCGCGGCGGCTGCCACTGACCTAGCCCGAGTCGGCTCGACAATAGCGGAGGCCAATGCCGCCGCGGCGGCCAACACAACTCGAATGTTGGCTCCGGCAGCCGATAAAGTTTCGACGATGGCCTCGGCGATTCTGCAGGGTCATGCGCGGGCTTATCAACGGCTCAGCGCGCAGGCCAACGCTTTTCACGAACAGTTTGCACGCACCCTGCTCGCCAACGCCGGGCTGTATCAGCTCGCCGAGTCCGCGAACACCGCCGCAGCGGCGAACCCGCTCGGCGCGGTGAACGCCGCGGCGCAGAACTTGCTTGCCCCCGCCCAAGCGGTGAGCGCCGCGGCGAACGCGCAATCACTGGCACTGACCGGACGCCCGCTGGTGGGCAACGGCGTAGACGGCGCTCCCGGCCGACCCGGCAAGCCGGGTGGGTGGCTGAGCGGCAACGGCGGTCGCGGCGGTGACGGGCTGCCCGGTCAAGCCGGCGGGCGCGGTGGCGACGCCACCTTCGGAAACGGCGGCGCGGGCGGACGCGGCGGCATCGGAGGCGGCGCCGGGGGCCACGGCGGCAACGTTGCGACGCTCGGCAACGGTGGGGCAGGAGGCGCCGGTGGCGCCGGTGCGCCTGGCACCGCAGGCGTTAATCCGACGCAGTCCGTCACACAGCCCGCCGCGGCGGGCAGTTCCGGTGGACCCAGCCTGCCGGGGGGCATCGGAGCTGACGGCATTACCGGGCAGGCGGGCGGTGCCGGCGGCCGAGGCGGCAACGCCCTCGCCGGGCAGCCCGGCGGTGCCGGCGGCAATGGTGGTGACGGGGGTACCGGTGCGCCTGGCGGTGCGGGCGGGAGCGGTGGCGCCGGAATCGGCGCTATCGGCGGTGGCAACGGCGGCGACGGCGGTGATGGCGGTATCGGCGCCGCTGGCGGCCGGGGTGGTGCCGGCGGGGCAGGTGCGGCTGGCGGTGACGGCGGTGCCGGTGGTGACGCCGCTGGTGCCCGAAGCATCGGTGGCTCAGGGAGCGCCGGCGGGGTGGGCGGAAATGGGGGACACGGCGGGTCGATGGGGGGCAATGGCGGCGCAGGCGGCATCGGCGGTGCGGGCGGTGCCGGCGGTGTGGGCGCCAACGGAGCCAGTGGCGGTATGGGCGGACCCAGTGGTTCGGTTGGCACCTTTGGGGGCGACGGAGGTGACGGTGGAGATGGCGCATCGGGCGGTGTCGGCGGCGTTGGTGGCGCGGGCGGCAACGGCGGGGCCGGTGGCATGTACGGCCATGGCGGCGCCGCGGGCGCCGGCGGTGTCGGGGGTGTCGGTGGCACTGGAGGGATCGGTGGCACGGGCGGCACCGGCGGCGGCGCTACGCTGACCGGCATTGGCGGTACCGGCGGAGCCGGCGGAAACAGTGGCGCCGGTGGTGCCGGCGGAATGGGCGGTGCTGCCGGGCTCCCCGGAGCCGGGGGCTCGGGCGGCCCCAACGGTCCGGCCGGACCCATGGGTGCGGCGGCACCCGGCGGTGCCGGCGGACGCGGCGGAGCCGGCGGGGTCGGCGGCAGAGGCGGTACCGGCGGCACGTCGCTCTATGGGGCCACCCCGGGCGCCGGTGGCACCGGCGGGACCGGCGGTGCCGGCGCGGCTGGTGGGCTCGGCGGACCAGGCAGTCCCGCAGGAAGCAGTGGCGGAGCTGGCAGCGGCGGTGCTATTGGCAGCAAGGGATTGACCGGCCCGAAGGTGCCACTACCGGGATTCTGAGCTTCACGACTCGGCCGGTGTAGGGGGCTAGATTGAGCGCACAGCGCCAAGCGCAGCAGCGTCGACGCTGACCACGATTACGTTGGCCACCAATACCGCAGCGTCCCGAGCCGAATTTGCGCTGGGCGATCAGCTCCTGCGCAAGGCCACGATGCGAAACCGATCATTGGCAAAGATTGCGGAAACGTCGATCCCGAGAAAGATCTTGACCTGCTCGTGCTGCACAAATTTAACAATGGTGGTTTTTGGAGGCCTGCCGCAACATTTCACCAGGTTCTGGAGGTTGTGTTGTCGTCGTCGCGTCGTGTAGAGAGCGCGCCGTCGGCCGCAGTCGGCCAGGCGTGAACGTTTCATGGAATTGCGAGCGCGGGACTGGTCGATTGTGGCGGCGGGTCGCGAAGTGGGGGTTTCTCTAACTTCAGCACGTCGCCGAGGACATAGCCGAGCTGCGCGAGTCACGTCGGTGAAGTGGGCTACTTCGGGGGTTCCCGCAGCGAGGAGACCGTGTCCCGGTCATGGTCCACTTCTATCAGGCCCGTGCCTATCTTGTGGATCCAGACCTTGCCGGGAATATCCCATAGCGCTTGGCAATTGGTGGTGTCGATGGCCACGTAGTGGGACACATCGTCGGCACGGCTTCGGGTGACCACGACGGTGCCGTCGGAGCCGGCGTAGTCGGGCCACAGGGCCATGGTGCAGGTGGCACCGGGCGCTGCGGTGCGCAGGTCCCATTGCTGCCAGGCAGATTCCATGCCGTCACCACTGCCCGCGGTCCTGATGTACACCTTGGTGCCGATAATTTCGAAATCGGCAGCGAGACCGCGCGACGGGATCGTTGCGACAAGTTTGCCTGTCGCATCGTAAATCTGGAAGTTGCTTCCGACCGCGAGTGTGAGCATCGCGGCGTTCTGCTGTGGGTAACTGCGCTCGGGCTCCTGCCGGCCGACTTCACGGCCGGCGGTGTCATACATCCGCGTGCCCGCGTCCACCTGATAGGCAAACCCGCCGTTGTATACGACGGCCTCCTCCAGTCGCGTGCCCGAAGTCGGTGAGGGGGTCAGGTCTTTGCCGTCGACTACCGAGAAGACCCGATCTCCCCGGTTATCGCCGGGAGACTTCAACGGTTGCACGGCGAGGGTCAGTGGCGGAATGTCGGGATTCCAGGCTCCCGGATCCTGGATCTCCCCGCTGCCGGGCAGGAACCAGGTCAACTCGGCGTGTGCGCCGACACCGTGCAGGCCCTCTCCGCGGTGAGCGGCTACCAGGTAGGCCGGGCCGTCGTGGTAGCCCACCGACTCGAGTTCAATTCCGCTGCCAATGATCTTGGGATTGAGAGTGTTTGATCCGTGATACGTCAGGGCGCCGCGATCGAGGTCGATCACCCATGCTCCCGGTGGTGGGAGATGAGCTTCCTGCCCTTCGGTGCGGCTCGTGCAGAGGGCCACCGCTGGACCATTGCTATGACAGTCCGAGTTGGTTCCGAAGAAACCCGGCAGCGCCAGCGGCGGAAAAAGCCTTGCACCAGTGGTTGTTTCAAGACCGTACAGCCAACCGGTCGGATTGTGGCAGGACTTCTCGCAGCCCTCCAGGGTGATGAAGTAGGCCTTGGTGCCGTTGCGGGAGAACAGGTCGCCAACCTTGACGCCGGGCGGCAATCCGATATCCGCGCCGCTGACCTGCCAACCCGGCACCGGTTGACGATTCAACGGAAACGACACGAGCAGGTCCTGCGGTGTCCCGATGGGTGGGCGTCCGGCGGGTGCGTCGGCGCCCTGACTTGGCGCGTGACGGCGCAGCACCACGACAACTCCTGCGGCGACAACCGCAATCACGAGGAAAACCGCCGCGCCGATCCACCAGAATCGCCGCGCGCGACGCTGCGGTGACGGCGGCTGCTCAACCCACCGAAAACCGTCCGGCGGCAACGACGAACCCGGCACCGTCACCACCCTTCCTTCGAAAGCATCACGCCAATCACGCTAGTCACGGCACCGGGGCCGAAGCGATCCGGCAGACCTGCAACTGGCCGCCGCGCACCCCCAACACGAACTGAACGCTGACGTCGTTGTCGAAGTGCGTGCTCAAGGTCCACAGCGAATCGTGGCGGCCGAGCGCCCCAGTGGAGACCACATGCATCGGCTTGCCGACCGGCTTCTTCTTCCGGACCGCATCGACCTCGGCAGTCACGGTGCCCTCGTTGTCCAGACAGGTCAGCGCCTCGAGGTTCGCCAGGTTTCGTGCATTGCGTTCGCGTACCCACGCCCGCACCGTGGAATCGGCAGCCTCGTAAGCCTGCGCTTGACTCATCGAGTCGCCGACCTCTCTAGGCCGCAACGTCGGCCCGTCGCCAGGGTCTCGACCGACGACCGCGACCACCAACAGCGCGATCGAGGATGCGGCCGCGAAAGAGCAGAGCCACAACATGATTCGCGCCCGGTGCCGGGACCTATCCGATTCAGCGCTGTCCATCGCACACCTTGAGCGCGCCGCCTTCGTCGGCGAGGGTCACGGTCTCGAAGAAGAAGCCGCCGCGGGTCTGCGCCTCCTCGACTTCGCGCTTCATCCGGTCGTCGATCGGCCTGATCCGCACCGCCACTTTCACCCAGACAGTCGAACCGTTGTCTCGGAATTGGGTCAACGCATCGGGAAAGATCAGGCCCTGGTCCTGCCCGTAATACGCGATCGTGTTGATCCAGTCGACGAGCGACTGCGTGGGATGAGCGCATGCCAATTGACGCATCAGTGCGGCGTCGCCCTGGTCTTCGGCGGCATACCACTGCTCGAGCACCGCGAACGCCGCCTTGGCACGCGGCGGGGGCGGCACGGCGAGCACGCCGATGCGCGGTGGCTCTGACCGCCGCCAACCAACGGCGAACACCACGGCGGCAGCCACCAGGCACGCCAGCGTGATCGCCGCCAGCACGCGCTGCGGCCACCTGCGCGAAACACCCGGCGTGGCCGCATCTTTGCGCATCGACAGCGTTCCGTCTGACCCGCAGTCGATCGACAGGCGCCGCCACAACGACCCACTGGAAACAGCCTCGCGGTGGTATTCACTTAGCGCTTCGACCGCCTGGGATGGCACCGCCAGCGGCACCGCCCCCCCGTCCGCCCCTCCATCCGCAACTGCCGTCACCTCCGATGACGCCGCGTCGAACGCGATATTCAGGCGCGTCCAGCCCGGCGGTGCTTCGCCGAGCACCAAGGCAACCGCCTGCTCCACCAGGCGACGATGATCGACCGCTCCCCCACCAGCGGTGCCGACGTTCACGGCTCGACCCTAATCGAACCGCCGCACGGTAACCTCATTCTCACAGCGTGCGCCACGTTGCCCGAAGAGGAGACCACCGATGACCGGACCCGTCGACGAAGCCGAAGTCACCCGCGCCGACCGCTTCATCAAGACCGCGGTCGAAATCCTCGGCGAGACCGGGCGCACCGATTTCACCGTGCAGGAAGTCGTCGCCCGCTCCAAGACGTCGCTGCGCGCCTTCTACCAACACTTCTCCAGCAAGGACGAACTGCTGCTGGCGCTCTTCGAGCGGACGATGGCCCAGGCGGCGCAGACCTGGCGTGCCGAGACCGCGGGCCTGGACAGCACCGCGGCGCTGAAGCTGATCATCGACCGCGTCGGCGCCCAACCGGAGTCGACGACGCAGGACAGCTTGAACCGGGCGCTGAGCCTGTACAACCAGAACCTGGCCGAGACCCGGCCCCGCGAATACGCCAGGGTCCTCTCGCCCCTGCACCGCCTGATGCGCGACATCATCGGCCAGGGCATCACCGAGGGCGTCTTCAACCCGGGCCTGGACGTCGGCGCCGCCGCCGCGATCGTCATGCAGACCATGGTCGGCGCGCTTCGATTGCATTGGCTCGGAACCGAATTGAACGGGACGCCGATCGATTCCGGCCAACTGTACGACTTCTGCAGCCGCGCGCTCGGCATCCGCGAGACGGGTGACGAGACGCCAGATCCCACCCTGGCCGAACTGTTCGCCCAGATTGGCCTGCGCCCGGCCAGTTTTCATGACGACGGCTTCGCGATGACCATGCCGGTCAGCCCTCAGGTGGTGAACACTTCGGGTGCGTTACAGGGCGGCCTGATCGCCACCCTGGCCGACGTGGCGGGCGGTCAGCTCGGTCTGCAGTACCTGCAACCGGGCACCGCGATGACGACCTCCGATCTCGTCATCCGCTATCTGCGGCCGATCAGGCAGGGCTCGGCCCTGGCAGTCCCGAAAGTGCTGCGGGCCGGCCGCCGGTCGCTGGTCATGCAGATCGACATCTACGGCGACAGCGACAGCGAGCTGGCGGCTACGGCGACAGTGAATTTCGCCATCGTGGGCAGTCCGGACCCGGCCGGCGGCTCCACCCAAAGCTGACCCCCAGCATCATCCCTCGCGAAAAGTGGTAACGTCATTACCACCCAGAGAGATCAAGACTTCTACAGGAGATCGCCATGCCGTCCCGCGAACTTCCCTTCCCCGTCTTCGACGCTGACAACCACATGTACGAGCCGCAGGAGGCGCTGACCAAGTTCCTGCCGGAGAACCGCAAGCGCGTCATCGACTACGTGCAGGTACGCGGCCGCACCAAGATCGTGGTGCGTGGCCACATCAGTGAGTACATCCCCAATCCGACGTTCGAGGTAGTGGCCCGCCCGGGCGCGCAGGAGGACTACTTCCGCAACGGCGCGCAGGGTAAGAGCTACCGCGAGATACTCGGCGAGCCGATGAAGGCGATTCCCGCCTTCCGGGAACCGGGTGCGCGACTGGAGGTCATGGACGAGCTCGGCATCGACTACGCGCTGATGTTCCCGACCCTGGCCAGCCTGGTCGAGGAGCGGATGAAGGACGACCCGGAGATGACCCACGATGTCATCCACGCGCTCAACCAGTGGATGTATGAGCAGTGGTCGTTCAACTACCAGGACCGCATCTTCGCCACCCCGGTGATCACCCTGCCCATCGTCGACCGCGCTCTGGAAGAACTGCAGTGGTGCCTGGATCGCGGCGCCCGCACCGTGCTGGTCCGGCCGGCCCCGGTGCCCGGCTACAAAGGCAGCCGGTCGTTCGGCCTCGAGGAATTCGACCCGTTCTGGCAGGCCTGCATCAAGGCCGAGATCCCGGTCTCGATGCACGCCTCGGACAGCGGTTACTCCGAGTTCGCGAACGTGTGGGAGCCCGGCGACGAGTTCCTGCCGTTCAAGCCCACCGCCTTCCGCAGTTTCGCCATGGGCCACCGGCCCATCCTGGATGCGATGGGCGCTCTGGTGTGCCACGGTGCGTTGTCCCGCAACCCGGAGCTGCGGATCCTGTCCATCGAGAACGGCGCCGACTGGGTGCCGGACCTGTTCAAAGGCCTCAAGGGCGTCTACAAGAAGATGCCGCAGTCGTTCAGCGAAGACCCGGTCGAAGCCTTCAAGCGCTGCGTGTACATCACTCCGTTCTGGGAGGACAGGTTCACCGAGATCGTAAAGATGGTGGGTACCGACCGGGTGTTGTTCGGCTCGGACTGGCCGCACCCCGAAGGCCTCAAGGACCCCATCTCCTTCGTCGACGAGCTCACCGATTTCGACGAGGCCGACGTCGCCAAGATCATGGGCGGCAACCTGATGAAGCTGATGAAGGTGTCGGCCCCGGCCAAAAAACCGGTCTCCGCCTGACTGCCCGCGGGTCGGTAGACAGCCGGGTCTATCGGGCTGCTACCGATCTCGCCATTCGCCCTAATCGGGCAACAGTTTCTGCTATACACAAGGCATCAGTTCGTCTTACGGGCGCGCAGTGGACATTCCATCGGGGGGATTTTTCCGCGCGGCCCTCAATGGGGGTGCACGATGAACCTGGGTCCATCCGACTCTTTCTCCATTCCGGTGCCGTTGAGCGACCGGTTGTCGCTGGAGCTGGGTGAACCGGACAGCACGCTGCGGGCCACCACGGTGCGCAGCGGCTCGGCCGTGGTCATCCGCGCCGGCGGCGAAGTCGACGCCGCCAACGAGCACACCTGGCGGGGACTGCTGTCGGAAGCGTCCGCGGTTGCCGTCCGGCCCGGACCGCTGATCGTGGATGTCGCGGGCCTGGACTTCATGGGCGCCTGCGCGTTCGCCGTGCTCGCCGACGAAGCCGAGCGGTGCCGCCGACGCGGTGTCACATTGCGGCTGGTCAGTAGCAACCCCGGCATTGCCCGCATCGTGGAAGCCTGCGCCTTCGGCCACGTGTTGCCCGTTCACCCCACGACCGAATCGGCGCTCGCCGCGGCTTAGCTTGAGCGGCACGCCCGCTGCTCAAAAATTTTGGTGCGTGGTGGATGTCCTGCGCATTGCTAGTCTGGTTGTTGTTGCTTGACGCTGTCGTCAGCGCACCCGACTAGTTTGCTACATCGGTCCGCGGGAGGTACGGCCATATGTCGGCCGAAAAGGACTGGGATAACACCGTGGGCGCCGCTGAAGACGTGCGGCGCATCTTCGAGAACATCCCGGCCATGGTGGTTGGCCTGCACGGGCCTGACCACCGCTTCATCGCGGTCAATGCGGCTTTCCGCGCCTTCAATCCAGAGCTGAACACGGTGGGGAAGACGGCCAAAGAGGTCTATCCCGAGCTGGAGAACCAGCAGATCTACGACATGTTCGACCGGGTTTATCGCACCGGTGAGTCTCAATCGGGATCCGAGTGGCGCCTCCAGGTCGACCTGCAGGGTTCCGGACTCGAGGAGCGTTTTTTCGACTTCCTCGTCACGCCCCGGCGCGGGCCCGACGGATCCATCGAGGGCGTGCAACTGGTCTTCGACGATGTCACCGCACGCGTGCAGGCACGGCTGGCAGCCGAGGCCCGGGTGGAGGAGCTCTCGCAGCGCTACCGCAACGTCCGCGATTCGGCGATCCTCATGCAGCAGACACTGCTGGCCCCCTCCGTTCCGGTGGTTCCCGGGGCCGACATCGCGGCCGAGTACCTCGTCGCAGCCGAAGACACTGCAGCGGGCGGAGACTGGTTCGACGCGCTGGCCCTCGGTGACCGGCTGGTGGTCGTCGTCGGTGACGTTGTAGGCCATGGCGTCGAGGCCGCGGCGGTGATGTCGCAGCTGCGCACCGCACTGCGGATGCAGCTCACCGCGGGCCGTCCGATCGGCGAAGCGCTCGAGGCGCTCGACGCCTTCCACGAGCACGTGCCGGGGGCCAAGTCGGCCACCGTCTGCGTCGGCTCGCTGGACCTGGCGACGGGTGAATTCCAATACTGCACGGCCGGGCACCCGCCCCCGCTGATCGTCGCGGGCGATGCCAGCGCGCGGTACGTGCAACCGTCGGGCGGTGGGCCGCTGGGCAGTGGCACAGGCTTTCCGGTGCGCACCGAGACCCTCGACGTCGGCGACGCTGTGCTGCTGTACAGCGACGGCCTGATCGAGCGCCCGGGCCGCCCGCTGGTGGCCAGCACCGCCGAATTCGCCGACCTGGCCGGCAGTGTCGCCGCCGGCACCCGGGGCTTCATCCTCGACTCGCCCGCTCGCCCCATCGACCGGCTCTGCTCGGAAACGCTTGAATTGCTTTTGCGTTCAACGGGTTACAGCGACGACGTCACATTGCTCGCGGTGCAGCGCCGGACGCCGACACCGCCGTTGTACATCATGTCGGATGCCACGATCCACGCCGCCCGGGGCATCCGCGGCAAGCTGCGGGAATGGCTCTCCGAGATCGGGGCCGATTCCGCGGACATCTCCGATGTGGTGCACGCGATCTCGGAATTCGTCGAGAACGCGGTCGAACACGGTTACGGCGCCGATGTTCCCGACGGCCTGATCGTTGAGGCGTCGCTGGGCGGCGACGGCCGGTTGCGAGCCTCGGTGATCGACCGCGGCGAATGGAAGGACCATCGCGAAGGCGAGAAAGGGCGCGGCCGCGGCCTGGCGATGGCCGAGGCGCTGGTGACCGAATCGCATGTCACGCACAGCCTCGACGGCACGACCGCAACGCTGACCCACCGGCTCACCCGGCCGGTGAACTTCGTCAGCGACCCGGTGCCCAGCCGGGTCACCCATCCGCGCGAGATCGACAGCGAGTTCGTCTCACTGGTCGCCGACGGTGGCCGGATCATCGTGCGCGGCGAGGTGGACTCCAACACCGCGTCCACCCTGGATCGTCAGCTTGCAGTCGAAAGTCGTTCGGGCATAGCGTCTTTGACGATCGACCTGAGCGCAGTCACGCACCTCGGGTCAGCGGGCGTCAGCGCCTTGGCCGCGGCGCGGGAGCGGGCGCGCAAGCAGGGCGGCGACTGCGTACTGGTGGCGCCCCCGGGGAGCCCTGCCCACCACGTCTTGTCGCTGGTTCAAATCCCGGTCAGCAGCGGGGAATCCGAAGACATCCTGGTCGAGGACTGAGCCGGCGGCTACCGCGTCCTGCCGTGCCGCACCTGATTGAACGGCACCCCGCGATCCGCGGCGAATTCCCGCGGGAAGTTCAGCACCCGCTCGCCGATGACGTTGCGCGCCATCTCCGTGGTGCCACCACCGATGGCCACCGACTGGCGCGAGAGGTACCGAAGCCCCGATTGCAGCCCTTCGCCCACCTCCCCCACCACACCGGCGGCACCGGCGAGCGCCAGAGCGGTGTCCATCTCCAGCATCACCGTCTCGGCGTGGAAAAGCCTGATCAATGTTCCGCCGGCCGGCGGCAGTGAGCCGTCGCGGACACTGCGGTAGACGTGGCTGATCAGTTGCTCGGCGACCGCCCGATGCACCAGCGCGCGCCCGGCCATCTCCTGCGCACGCTCGCTGTCGGACTGACCGGTGCGTGCCAACAGATCGGCATAGTCCACCGGTGTCGTGTGCCCGCCCTCGCTGCCCGAGCCGCTGGCGAACTCCGAGCCCTGCCCGACGGCGCGCCGTTCGTGATAGAGCTGCCGTGACGCGACCGCCCAGCCCTTATTCACCTCACCGACCACGGCGTCGTCGCCGACGTCCACCCCGTCGAGGAATTCCTCGCAGAACTCGGCGCCGCCACTGACCTGCGTGATGCGCCGCAACGTGATGCCGGGGTGGTTGATCGGCACCAGGAACATGGTCAGCCCGTCGTGCTTGGGCACGTCCCAATCGGTGCGGGCCAGGCACAGACCGTAGTCGGCGGCGAAGGCGCTGGTGCTCCAGGTCTTGGCGCCGTTGATCACCCAGCGGTCGCCGTGGCGTTCGGCACGCGTGATCACCCCGGCCAGATCCGAGCCGCCGCTGGGTTCGGAAAGCAGCTGCACCAGCACCTCGTCACCGCGCAGCGCCGCGGCGATGTGCTGCTTCTTCTGCTCCTCACTACCGGTGTCCAGCAGGGTGGCGCAGCAGATGGTGAACGTCGGCACGTTGAGGATCAGCGGCATCTCGTAATTGAGCGACTCGACGTCGAAAGCCCGCTGGTACTCGTAGTCCAGCCCGAGGCCGCCGTACTCCCGCGGAAAGCAGATGCCCGCGAATCCGCCTTCGTAGAGCCGCTTTTGCAGTTCGCGCGCCCGCTGCCAGGACTGTTCGGCATCCCGCGGCACGGCCGGTGGGGACTCGGGGTCGATGCGGGGCATGTTCTTGGCCAGCCAGGACCGCGCACGGGCGGCGAACTCGGCGACGGTCTCGGTGGAACTCATTTCACACCCGCCTGGTAGACCCGGAGATTATGCTCCTCGGGCGTGCCGAACATGGAGCGGTACAACGTGATTCGCCGCAGATACAGATGCAGGTCGTGTTCCCAGGTGACCCCGATGCCGCCGTGCATCTGCACGCACCGCTGCACGATCTCCCCGCCGACCTCGCCGACATAGGACTTGGCGACGCTGGCCGACAAGCCGGCGTCCGGCGCCCGGGCCGCGACATCGGCGACCGCGGCCGCCGTGGTCGCGCGGCACGCCTCCAGCCACAGCTTCATATCGGCGAAACCGTGTTTGAGCGCCTGATACGACGCCAGGGGCCGGCCGAAGCTGTGCCGGTCCAGGGCCCACTGGACGGTGAAATCGAAAACGGTCTGCAAGATGCCGACTGACTCGGCACACTGCAACACCTGCGCGATCTGACTCTGCCGGTCGATCAGCCCGGCCGTCTCGGCGGCGGTGCCGACCACCGCTGACGCCACCGCACCGTCGAACTCCACCCGTGCGTACTGCTTGACCAGGTCGACCGACTGCACAGGGGTGATCCGTACCCCCGGCGCGTCCGTCGGGACCAGGAATTGGCGCACCCCGTCGGCGCAGCGTGCCACCACCAACAGCACCGCGCTCTGCGCGCCGGCCTCCACCCGGTCTTTGGTGCCGTCAATGCGGTACCCGGATTCGACCGCGGTCGCGGTCACCATGGGCTGCTGCGGGGCCCAGCCCCGCCGCGGCTCCGACACCGCCCACGACGCCACCGTCTCCCCCGAGATCAGCGCATCGATCAATTCCGCGTGGGTGTCCCGGTCGGCGCAGTCCACCAGTCCGGCGAGCACGGTGCTGACCGGATACAGCGGTCCGGGGGCCACCGTCTTGCCCAGCAACTCGGCGACCCCGGCCAGGTCCGCCACCCCGTCACCGGAGACACTGCCGCCGCCCAATTCCTCGGGAACCAGCAGCCCGGTCCAGCCGAGCTCGGCGGCGCGCCGCCACCACGCCGGATCCCACGATGCGCCCGCGGCGTGCAGTTCGCGGACGTGACGCAGCGACGCTTCTTTCGACAGAAAGGCTTGGCTGGTGGTGGTGAAGAGTATCTTTTCGGGAGAGTCGACAGCGGTCATGATGCCGACCGGACATTCCTTGGCATTCCTTCGCCGTCGCGAAGGAAGCTGGGGGAAAAGATTGGGTGATTAATCATCCGCCTGATCGGTCCTCGTCGGAGTTCGCTGGCGACTCCGATGTTACCAATGGGCGATACCGTAAGAGATACCGGAGTTCAGTCGATAATGACGAGCGGTGGCCGTAATGGCTGACAGAGACGACGACGCGGTGCCGTCGAAGGCCGACGTGCTGGCGCTGGCCGCGGAGGCCGAGGCTGAGGCCGCCGAGGCCGAGGCGCTGGCCGCGGCGGCACGCGCCAAGGCTCGCGCCGCCCGGTTACGCCGGGAAGCGCTTGCCGCTGCCGATGATGACGACGAAGACGAAGAGGACTACGAGTACGAGGACTACGACGACGACGAGTACGACGAGTCCGACGAGTACGAAGACGCCGACGAATACGAAGAGCCGGAAGGCTATGACGAGTCGGAGAACTACAGCGAGGCCGAACCCGAGGCAGCGGCGAAGCCGTCGCGGCGGGAACGCATGCGCGGCGCGGTGCGGTTCCCGGGACTGTCGACGATCGCCAAGGTGGTCGCGGTATTGCTGATCCTGGGATTCAGCGGCCTAAGTGGCTACTTCGTGTGGGAGCACCACCAGGCCACCGACCGGGAGCAGAAGGCGGCGGCTTTCATCGCCGGTGCCAAGAAGGGCGTCGTCAACATGACCTCGCTGGACTTCAAGAAGGCCAAAGACGACGTCCAGCGCGTCATCGACAGTTCCACCGGCGAGTTCCGCGACGACTTCCAGCAGCGCGCGGCCGACTTCACCAAGGTGGTCGAGCAGTCCAAGGTGGTCACCGAGGGCACGGTCAACGCGGCAGCGATCGAATCCATGGACGGGCGCACCGCGCAGGTGCTGGTGTCGGCGACCTCCCGCGTCACCAATTCCGCAGGGGCCAAGGACGAGCCCCGCGCGTGGCGCTTGCGCGTGACCGTGACCGAAGAGGACGGACAGTACAAGATGTCGAAAGTTGAGTTCGTGCCGTGAGCGATGACGAACGCGAATCGAACGCCACCAAGCACCCCGCCGACGACACCGAAACCACGGTGATCGACACCCTCGGCGAGGATCGCGACGACGAGTTGGACACCTACTCCGACGACCATCCCGACAACTACTCAGACCACTATTCCGACGCAGACGTCGCCGAAGCCGTCGACGAGGACGCCGACGTCGAAGACGAACCCGAGGTTCACGCCGCCGAGGACGCCGAGCCCGCGCAGCGCAAGCCGAACTGGCGGCGCGACATCTGGAGCCGCAAGATCACCGTCAGGCCCATTCCGGTGCTGCTGATCGTGCTGGTGCTGATCTCCGGTGGCGTGACGGCATGGCTGTACGCCCACTATCACCGGCCCGACCAGCGGACCAGCCCCAGCGTGGGGCGTGCGGCGGTCAGCGCGGCCTCGGACGGAACGGTCGCATTGCTGTCCTATGCGCCGGACACCCTCGACAAAGACTTCGCCTCGGCCCGCTCGCATTTGACCGGCGACTTCCTGTCGTACTACGACCAGTTCACGCAGCAGATCGTCGCGCCGGCGGCCAAACAGAAGTCGCTGAAGACCTCGGCCCACGTCATGCGCGCCGCGGTGCAGGAGTTGCACCCGGACTCCGCGGTGGTGCTGGTCTTCGTGGACCAGAGCACGACCAGCAAGGACAATCCGGAACCGTCGATGGCGGCGAGCAGCGCACTGGTGAATCTGGCTCTGGTCGACGGGAAGTGGCTGATCACCAAGTTCACGCCGGTTTAGCCCGACCCCTTCCGCCGAGCGTGAACCGAGGGCGAGATACGGCGCCCGAATTCCGCCCTGTGTTCACGCTCGGCGCGCGTGATCAGACCGCGAACGCGCGGCGCAGCGTCTGGGCGTGCAGCGCCCGGTTCTCCTGCGAGACAACCCAATCGGGCACCACAGAGTCGAACCCATGGAACGTTGCGGCGATGACGTGCAGGCTGGCGGGGACGTAGGCATGCAACAGCCGGTTGGCGTAGTCGATGGCTTCGTCGCGGCACGGGTCGACGTCGGAGCAGCTGACGAACGCCGGCGGGAGCCCCTCCAGGTTGGCGCGGTGTGCGGGCACCAGCTGTCCGGTGGCGGTGGCGTGCCCGAGGTAGTGCCCCCACGC
Source organism: Mycobacterium sp. TY815 (assembly GCF_030755135.1). Classification (NCBI taxonomy): domain Bacteria; kingdom Bacillati; phylum Actinomycetota; class Actinomycetes; order Mycobacteriales; family Mycobacteriaceae; genus Mycobacterium; species Mycobacterium sp. TY815. The sequence continues at coordinate 408,360 of NZ_JAUFRX010000002.1, forward strand.
CCGGCTGACCGCCGGACCGTTGAGCCCGGGTGTGCGCTGGAATTCCCGCCGCGAGGGCGTCGCGTCGGAGTCGAGCATCGGCTGATGCAGGATCTGCACGGCGATCCTGGGCCCCTCCGCATCGAACACGCGCTGGGCGACTCCGGCGACCAGCGCGCCGCCGGCGTCGCGGCCCATCACGGCCAGGCGCCCGGCGTCGATGTCGAGTTCGGACGCATGCCCAATCGCCCACCACAGCGCCGCCTCGACATCGTCGAGGGCGGCCGGGCAGGGGTGCTCCGGAGCGAGCCGGTAGTCGACCGACACCAGCAGACAATCGGCGTCCCGGGCCAGCTCCACACAGTGCGCATGGTCGGTGTCCAGGTTGCCGGTGACGAACGCGCCACCGTGGGCGTAGATCAGCAGCGGCACGCCCGTGGCGGTGGCGCCACGGTAGAGCCGCACGTTCAGTTCGCCGCCGTCCGGGCCGGGAATCGTCCGCGATTCGACGGTGACGCCGGTGGTGTCGACCGCGGACGCGCGTTCGGCGGCGGCCCGGTCGGCACGTTCCCGCTCGGCCGGCAACGTGTCGGCGCTGAACTCGACCGTGCCCAGTGCGGCGGCGGCGTCTCGGAGTTCAGGGTCGATACGGCCCAGTCCCTGCGGCCGCGTGAGATTCGTTTGTGTCATGCCCTCTGGCCTTCCGGCTCGACGGTCAACGGCTAATCGAGAACCGTACCGCCGTCGACGCGCTCGCCGGGCAGGGCCTTGACGGTGCCGGGCAGACCGTAGAGCGCCGTCGCGTTGCCGCGCATGATCCGCTCCCGCTGGTCGCGGGGGAACCGGTTGATCGCATACATCGGGGAGTCGTAGCTCCAGTGCGGGTAGTCGGTGGAGAACATCAGGTTGTCACCGAGATCCATCATTTCCAGATACTCGCGGAACTGCACGGTGTCGGCGTCTTCCAGCGGTTGGGTGGTGAACCGCACGTGCTCGCGCACGTACTCCGAGGGACGTCGGCGCACGTGCGGCAGATCGCCGCGGCGCGCCTCCCAGATCCGGTCCATGCGCGTCATCACCGGCATCGCCCAGGTGAAGCCGCCCTCGATGAACACCACCCGCAGATCGGGATGGCGGTCGAATGCGCCGTCGAACACCAGGCTCATCAGATGTGAGACATAGAGCAGCGGCCAGGACGCGAAGAAGTCATGCCAGTGCGCGGGGTTGCCGACCGGGTAGATCGGAATCAGCTCGAACGGCGTCTGCCCCATCAGGTGGGTGGCCACCGGCAGCCCGTTGCGCGCCGCCGCGGCATAGAGCGGGTCGAAATGCTGGTTGCCGAAGGGTATTCCGCGAGTCTGCGGCGTCATCAGCACCTGATGCATGTAGGGATGTCCCGCCCACCGCTCGACCTCACGTGCCGCCTGCTCGGGCGTCTGCGCGCTGACACTGATCGAGCCGCGCCACCGGCCGTGCCAGTTGTGTTTGTCCAGCCAGACGTCGGCCAGCCAGTCGTTGTAGGTCGACTTCAGCACGTGCTCGGCCTGGGGTAACTGCGCGTCGCACATCGGCTCCAGCGACGCGATGCTGACGCCCGCGTCGAGAAGCAGTTGCTTGGCGGCGTAGTCAGGGTCGCTGCCGGCGAATCCACCGCCCGGCGGGGCGGCGTCCAGTCGCATCGACATCGTCTTGTACGAATCGGGGGTGTCATAAAAGTGCGGCACGGGCGTCACCGCGTTGCCGGTCGGCCAGATCTTGTCCACCCACTCGGCGGGCGCGTAGGACTTGAGCACCTCGGCGGAGACGGGCAACGGGTGCACATCGGTGTCGACGACGGTGACCGCGACATCCTGCGTTGTGTCCTGCTCGGACCGTTCCACGATCGTCATAACGCGCTTCCTTCACTCACCGTCAAGCCATACAGATCGCTGGCGTTTTGCCACAACACTTTTCGGCGTTGCTCGGCACTGAGACCGGCGGCCGCGTCGGCGGCCTGCGTCGTCGACCAGTGCGGATAACCCGACCCGTACATCACCAGATCCGCCTTGCCGGAGAAGTCCATCCAGCGGGCCGCGTGCCCGGCCGTCGGAGATCCGTCCAGCGCCGAGGAACAGAACCGGACATGGCCGGGCAGGTATTCGCTCGGATACCGGTCCACCCACGGCGTCTGATCGCGCATCGACAGCCAGAAGGTGTCCAGTCGCCACATCAGCGGTGTGAGGATGTCGTAGCCGCCGTCGGCGAACACGAACTTCAGTCCGGGGTGCCGGCCGAACATCCCCTCGACAATCAGGGTGGCCAGGTGCACGAAGTAGTTCAGGGGCATGAACGACGCGTAACCCGGATAGGTGTGGGCATGCCCGGCGAACGTCGGCGGATGGTCGACGCCGTTGCCGCCGTTGATGTGCACCGCCACCGGCAGACCATGGGCGGCCGCGGCCTCCCAGATGGGTTCGAACATCGGCTTGCCGAACGGCTCGCGCGACTGCATCGGCACGCCGACCTGCACCAGCTTGGGATGGCCGGCGAGGCGCTCGATCTCGGCGACCGCACCCTTGGGGTCTTCGGGATTGACCCGGATGGTGCCCCTGAAACGGTCGGTGGTGTCGGGTTCGAGCCACCGGTCCAGCAGCCAGTCGTTGACCGCGGCGCAGATACGGCTGTTCAGCAGGTAGTCGGCGATGTTGCCGCGGGTCAGCGGGTTCAGGATGGCGTAGCTTGCCCGCGATTCCGGGGGGCCCTCGTCGAACAGATGCCGGCTGACGATCTCGGGATCCGAACCCGGGTATCCGTCGCCGTAGAGGTCGGCGCGGTGGTCGCCGCCGGGCGCTTGGTACCACTGCTGTTCGACGTCGGGGATGGAGCGCAGCTGGTGGGCGGCAGGGAGATAACGCCGGATTTCGGCGTTGTAGCGGAAATGCGGCTGGACGTTGGCGTCGACGACTGGGCCGATCATGCGGTCACGAACACTTCCCCATCGGCGACATCCACCGGATACGTCCGGACGCGCCGAGCCGGATCGGCTACATTGCGCCCGGTGGTGATGTCGAATTCCCAGTTGTGCCAAGGGCATCGGACGATCTGGCCGTCCCGCACCCGACGCACCCCGCCCGGCTCCTCGGGTGCCGGCTCGTTGGTGCCGCCCAGCAGGCCGAGGCACAGCGGAGCGCCCTCGTGCGAGCAGTAATTCACGATCGCGTACAGCGCGCCGCGCACGTTGTACACACCGACCCCGAATTTCCCTATGTCGACCAACTTCATCGCCCCGGGCGGCAGGTCCTCGAGCGTGCACACGAATCGGCGTTGTGGCATCGGGGTGTCACCGCCTTCGCTCGTGGGGGCCAGCCGTTGTCGTCTAGGTTGCTATTTATATTATGATAGCGACATTCCGCTTTCCGGCCCGCGTGTCCACGGGCAAACTCGGTTGCTCAGGGAGGAGCGCTGGTGACGCTCAGCACCAATCAAGAGGGCGCGCCGGTCGCGCTCGATTTCACCGGCGAGAACAGTCCGTACCCCTTCTTCGAGTACATGCGCCGTACCGACCCGGTGTGGCATGGCGGCCTGATGGACACCGAGCAGGTTCCGGAGGAATTGCGCCCCAGCGATGAATGGGTGCTGTTCGGATACGACGATGTGTTCCAGGGCTTCCGTGACGACGCCACCTTCACCTCGGCGAAGTACGACGAGACCATCGGCCTGGTGATGGGACACACCATCCTGGCGATGGGCGGCAAAGAGCACCATGACCATCGCAGCCTGGTGGCCAAGGCGTTTCGGGCCACGGCGCTGGAACGCTGGGAACCCTCGGTGATCGGGCCGGTCTGTGACCAACTGATCGACGAGATCAAGGCCGACGGCCACGCCGATCTGGTGAAGGCGCTGACGTTCGAGTTCCCCACCCGGATCATCTCCGAACTGCTCGGTCTGCCGCGCGAAGACCTCGATATGTTCCGTCGTCTGTCGCTGGATCTGATTTCGATCTCGTCCGACATCATGGCCGGCCTGACCGCGGCGGGCGAGTTGCACGGTTACTTCCTCAACCAGGTCGAACAGCGTCGCCGCAAGCTCACCAACGACATCATCGGCGATCTGGTGGCCGCCGAGATCGACGGGGAGAAGCTGACCGACGAGGCCATCATCGCGTTCCTGCGCCTGTTGTTGCCAGCCGGACTGGAAACCACCTATCGGTCGTCGGGGAACCTGTTGTACGCCCTGCTGACCAACCCCGAACAGCTGGAGATGGTCTACCGGGACCGCTCGCTGATCCCGGTGGCGATGGAAGAGGGCCTGCGTTACGAAACCCCGCTCACCATGGTCATGCGCACCACCACCCGGGAAATCGAACTGGGCGGCAAGACGATTCCGGCCGGCGCGCAGATCGACATGTGCATGGGCTCGGCCAACCGCGACGAAACCCGGTGGACCGACCCGAATACTTTCGACATCCGCCGCCCGCGTCAGGCCCACATCGCCTTCGCCGGCGGCATTCACATGTGTCTGGGCATGCACCTGGCCCGGCTGGAGACGCGGGTGATGCTCAACAGCTTGTTCGACAGGGTGAAAGATCTGAAGTTCGTGGCAGACGACGGCACCGGCGAGGAGTCCAAGATCGTCGGGCTCGTCTTCCGCTCCCCCAACAAACTGCCCGTCACCTTCAGCCCCGCCTCATGAAGAGCCGCGCGGCGATCCTGCACGGCATCGGCGGACCGTGGTCGGTGGAAGACTTCGAACTCGACGCGCCGCGGGCCGGCGAGGCCCTGGTCGAGATGGCCGCAGCGGGGCTGTGCCATTCCGACGACCACATCCTCAAGGGCGACATGTCGGCGCCCAACGAGGTGATGAAAGCCATGGGATTGCCGACCATGTTCCCGATGATCGGCGGCCATGAGGGATCGGGCATCGTGCGCGAAGTCGGGCCCGACGTCACCGATTTCGCGGTGGGCGATCACGTGGTGATGTCGTTCGTCGCCGTCTGCGGCCAGTGCCGTTGGTGCGCCACCGGCATGGAGTACCTCTGCGACACCGGCATGGGCACCATGATCCCGGGCATGCCGACCGACGGCACCTTCCGGCACCACACCGCCGACGGCAAGCCGCTGGGCCATTTGGCGAAGGTCGGCGCTTTCGCGAAACACACTGTGGTATCGGTGAATTCGCTGATCAAGATCGAACGCGAGCTGCCGCTGGTGCCCAGTGCCCTGCTGTCCTGCGCGATTCCGACCGGGTACGGTTCGGCCGCCAACCGGGCCGGGGTGCGCGGCGGTGACACCGTCGTGGTCATCGGGGCCGGCGGCATCGGCACCGGCGCCATCCAGGGCGCCCGGATCAACGGGGCGGCGCAGATCATCGCTGTCGACCCGGTGGAGTTCAAACAGAAGTCGGCCCTGCAGTTCGGCGCCACCCACAGCGTCGCATCGGTGGCCGAGGCCACCGATCTGGTGCGCGGCCTCACCCACGGGGTGATGGCCGACTCGGTGGTGGTCTCACCGTCCCTGATCACCGCCGACGACGTTCGCGACGCGGTGGCGCTGACCCGCAAGGGCGGCACCTGCGTCCTGACCGGTATGACGTCGCAACTGACACATTCGGTCAACATCAACCTGCAGGACTTCATCCTGATGAACAAGACGTTGGCGGGCACCATCTTCGGCTCGTGCAACGGCAAGGCCGACATCTCCCGGCTGGCCCGGCTCTACCAGACCGGGCAGCTCCAACTCGACGAGATGATCACCAGGCGCTACCGCCTGGACGACATCAACCAGGCCTACGCCGACCTGCTGAACGGTGAAATCGTCAGGGGCGTAATCGATTACGGGCTGTCGTAAACTCGGTTCCCGCCGACTGTGAATTGGGCGACGCGACACGCCGGTACTGCGTCGTGAGGTTCACTCTCGACGCTAGGCCTCGCTGGCTTTCTGCTTGGCTTTGTGGAGCTCCTGCAGCTTCTTGAGCCGCATCAGCTTCTCGACCTGGCCGTAGGCGTCGATCGGGCTGTGTAGCGACAATCCGCCGTCGGCGTGCAGCACTTGGCCTGTCACCCAGGACATTTCGAGCACACCCACAATGGCCTGCGCCACGTCGCCGGGCTCGCCCAGCCGGCGCAGCGCGGTCCGCTTGGACATGCCCTCGACCCAGGCGGGCCACTTCTCGGCGTCGGGCAGCATCGGGGTCCGGGTGACACCGGGACCGACGGCGTTCACCCGGATACCGTGCACACCCCACTCGACCGCCGCGACCTTCACCAGCATGTCCAGGCCCGCCTTGGACACGCAGTAGGCACCCATGTCCCGGTCCGCGACCGTGCCGCTGATGCTCGAGACGACGACGATCGAGCCTTCCTGTTCGGCGTCGACCATGGCCTGGGCGGCCGCCCGGATCGTGTAGAAGGTGCCGGTCAGATTGACGGCCAATACCCGCTGCCACTCGGCGGGATCGATGGCCAGCAACAGACCGGACGAGCCGATACCCGCCGAGGCCACCACCCGGGTGGGCACTCCGTGCTCGCGGACGGTCTGCTCCATGGCCGCCGTCACGGAGTCCAGATCGCTGATGTCGCAGGCGATGTCGCCATTTGCCACATCCCAGACGACGACGTCGTGGCCGGCATCGCGCAGCATCTCGGCGGCCTGGCGGCCGATCCCGGAGCCACCACCGGTCACCAGCGCAGTCGAGGCGCTCATGCCGCGGGTCCGATCAGTTCGACCAGCACGCCGTCCGGGGCGGTGATCACCGCCATCGGAACCGTCTTGCCCGCCGGGGCGGGCATGGTGATCTGACGGACGCCGTCGGTGAAGCCCAGGTCCGCCAGCGTGGCCAGCGTCGCATCCACCTCGCGCTGCAGCGAGAGGAGAAAGAACCCGTGCCTGGGGCCGGAGTATTCGCGCGGCGTCTCGTCGGCCCCGGACAACTCCACCAACTCGACGATCCCGCCGTCCGGTGCCTGCGGGTCCCCGAGAAAGATCGATCTCAACTGATCGGTCTCGGCGCCGAACAGTTCCGGCCAGTCACCGGTGAAGGTGTGGTCGAACAGTTCCGTCAATCCGAGTCCGTCCCGCCAGAACCGCAGCGAGCGTCCGACATCGGCGGTACAGATGGCGGCGTGATGAACACCCAGCACGAAGTCCCCTTCCGGTAGCGCATCCAGTATTACCGCGCCGGCAGCAGGCCGGACAGCGACCCCGGCTAGGTCCGCGCCAGTGCGGCAACCGTGCGATCCCAGAGTTCGCCGGCCAGCACGGGATCGTAGGCCGCGCGGTTGGCCTTCGAGACTTTGTGCCGCGAGTAGTACTCGCCCGGTTGCCAGTCGACCCCGGGGGTAGCAGAGGCCAGCCAGACCAGTTGTTCGGCCCCCTCGTCCGCGGTGGCGGTGAACCGGGCCGTCACCGGGACGTAGTTCTTCATGAAGTGCAGCAACCGCGAGCCCGAGGCTTCACCGAAGTTGGAGTTGACGTAGCCCGGATGAAAAGTCGCCGCCGATATTTCCCGATAGCGGCGGTGTAATTCCTTGGTGAACAACACGATTGCCAGTTTGGTCAGTGCATAGGCGATGCCGGGCCGGCGCCGCGCGGTGTGCTCGAAATCGGTGATCGTGACCTTGGGTAGCAACCGCTGCGACGAGCTGGTGGTGTTGACGACGGTCGCACGCGAGTCGACGAGCGTGTCCAGCAGCTCTGTGGTGAGCAGGAAGGGCGCCAGATAGTTGACCTGATACGTCTTCTCCAGCCCGTCGGCGGTCATCTCGGGTTCCCGGCACATACCGCCTGCGTTGTTGGCCAGCACGTCGATGCGCGGATACTCCGAGCGGATCTTGTCCGCCAGCGCCCGCACCTGGGACAGGTCGGCGAAATCGGCCACGTAGTAGTCCGCGCCCAGCTCTTCTGCCACCGCAGTCGTCTTGCGCTGCGAGCGGCCCACCACGACCACCTTCGCACCGCCGCGGGTGAGTTGCCGAGCGGCCGCGGCACCGATGCCGTCACTGGCACCGGTGATGACAATCGTCTTGGGCGTCATATCGATCGCATCCTAGGACAGCGAATACCGCACGGGCAGGTGCTTGAGACCCCCCGACGAACGTCGCGGCGACCAGTTCCGGATCACCGGCCAGCTCGATGGATGTCAGCCGGGGCAGCAGCTCGGCGAAGAAACTGCCGACCTCCATTCGGGCGAGCGCCGCTCCCATGCAGAAATGCACTCCGTAGCCGAAAGCCACGTGCTTGTTGGGCTCGCGCCCGACATCGAAGCGGAACGGATCGTCGAATACGTCCTCGTCGCGGTTGGCCGACACGTAGGACAGCAGCACCGATTCGCCGGCCGCGATCGGGACTCCGCGCACCTCAGTGTCGGCGGCAGCGGTACGCATGAAATGCCGGACCGGAGTGACCCAGCGGATCATCTCCTCGGTGGCGCGCGGCATCAGGGCGGGGTCGTCCTGCAGCCGCCGGAGCTGGTCCGGGTTTTCCAGCAGCGCGTGCAGCCCACCGGAGATGGTGGCGCTGGTCGTATCATGTCCGGCGGTGGCGACAATCAGGTAGTAGGACACCGTTTCGATATCCGACAGCGGCTCCCCGTCGATGCGGGCGTTGGCGATCGCGGATGCGAGATCTTCGGTCGGGTGCTCGCGGCGGGCAGCGGTCACTCCGTTGAAATAACCGAACATGTCCAGCAGCGCGGGCAACTGGTCCTCGGCCGTGGTGCCGCGCTTGTATTCGCTGTCGTCGCTGCCGAACAGTTCCTGGGTCAGCTTGAGCATGCGGGGGAAGTCGGCCTCGGGGATACCGAGCAGCGACATGATCACGTAGAGCGGGAAGTTCACCGCCACCTCTTGCACGAAGTCGCACTGCGGACCGACTGCTCTCATCTTGTCGACGTAGATCCTGGCCAGTTCGTCGACGCGAATCTTCAGCGCACGCATCGCTTTGGGCCGGAACCAGTCCGAGCCGATGGCACGCACCACCCGGTGCTGCGGATCGTCCAGATGGATCAGCGTGCGCACCCCCGAGGCCGCCTGCAACTCGTCGCCTTCGATGGTCGCCAGTACCGGCCGCGGCCAGTTGGTGAACAGCCCGTTGTTGCGCTCGATATCCATCACGTCGGCGTACTTGGTGATCGCCCAGAACGGCCGGTAACCGGGTACGTCGACGCGGCACACCGGCGCGCTGGCACGCAGATGGGTGAGCGCCGCGTGCAGCCGCCCTTCATCGGTGTAGGCCTGCGGATCCGCCAGCAACCTGGCGGCCTCGTCCATGGTCGGCGCACTCATCGGCGAAAGTCCTTGAGCGCCCGCTGAACACAGTCCGGCGAAGCGGCATAGAAGATGGGCAGCACCCGGTCGGCCACTCCGTCGCACCTGGAGCGCAGCGCAGCGCTGACGTCGTCGGCCGGGCCGACCACGGCGAAGGTGCCGAGGATCTCGTCGTCGATCAGTGACCCCATAGCATCCCACTCGCCTTCTTTGGAGAGGCGGTGCAGTTCCTCGTGCAGGTCGCCCCAGCCGTGCAGTTCGAGCACCTTGCGGTACGCCGGGGTGGACCCGTAGAACGCGATCTGTTTTCGGGTGGCCGCCATGGCGGCTTTCAGCTCGTCCTCGTTGGTGCCGGTGGCGACCATCACCTCCGCCGACACCTCGAAGGCGCTGCGGTCCCGGCCCGCCCGTTCGAGACCGCGTTGCAGGATGGGCAAGGTCACGTCGGTGAGATAGCGCTTGGACACCATCGGGTGACCGAGATGGCCGTCGGCCACCTCACCGCACATCTCGGTCATCGCCTCACCGACCGCCGCGAGAAAAATCTTCGGCGGCGGGTACGGGTTCGGCTCCGGCGTGAACATCGGCGTCATGATCTTGTGCGTGTAGAAGTCACCCTCGAACCGGAGCTTGGTGCCGTCCTTCCAGGCCGACCAGATCGCGTGCAGCGCTTCGACGAACTCGCGCATCCGGCGGGCAGGGTGGCTCCACGTCATGCTGAAGCGCTTCTCGATGTGAGCCTGAATCTGGGTGCCCAGCCCGATGATGAACCGGCCCTGCGAGTACTCCTGCAGGTCCCACCCGAGGTTGGCGACGGTCATGGGGTTGCGGGCGAAGGCCACCGCGATGTTGGTGCCGAGATCGATGCGACAGGTGTGTTCGGCTGCCAGCAAAAGCGGCAGGAACGGGTCGTGGCTGGTTTCGGCGGTCCAGCCGCCGTCGAAGCCCTGCTGTTCCAGAGCGCCGGCCGCCTCGACCACTCGGTCCAGCCTGTTGGGTATGCCACCGTCGATCTTGAGGCCCCCACGCACCATAGTGGGAAAGCTACAGTAAGCAATTCGGTAGGGTCAACGTCAGCGCGGCGCTACAGTGAGCACGTCATCAGGAACCGACCGCCCGGTAGCGAGTGAGGACCAAGGCATGGCCAACTCCCAGGACTGGCAGGAGACGCTCGACGACCTCGACCGCCGCCGCCGGCACTCGCGCGGCATGGGTGGGCAGGAGCGCCTCGACAAGCACCGCGGCAAAGGCAAACTGGACGCGCGGGCCCGCATCGAGCGGCTCCTGGACGCCGGCACGTTCCGGGAAATCGGCACCCTGGTCGGCGGTGACGTCGCCGCCGACGCGATCGTCACGGGTTCGGGCCTGGTTCATGGCAAACCTGTCATGGTCGGCGCCGAGGACTTCACCACGCTGGCCGGAAGCATCGGGCCCGGCGGCAATTCCAAGCGGTACCGGATCGCCGAGCTTGCGGTGCGCGACCGCGTCCCACTGGTGATGCTGCTCGACGGCGCGGGATTTCGGCCCACCGGTGGGCATTACGGCCGCACCCCCACCGACCTGCTCGCCCAGACGCAGTGTTCGGGGCGGGTGCCGACGGTGGCCGCGGTGCTGGGTCCCTCGGCCGGGCACGGCGCCCTGGTGGCTCCGGTGTGTGATTTCCGGATCATGAGCCGGCACGGCACCATCTTCACCGCCGGCCCGCCGGTGGTGAAAGAGTCCACAGGAGAGGACATTTCGAAGGAGGACCTGGGCGGCCCGGACGTCGCACTGCCCAGCGGGGTGATCCACAACGTCGCCGAGGACGACGAGACGGTGCTCGACGAAATCCGCCGTTATTTGTCCTATTTTCCGGCAAGCGCCTGGTCCTATCCGCCCGGCCTGCCCGCCGACGAAACGACGGCACCGCGGCCCACCCCGGAGTTGTTGAACATCGTCTCCCGGGACAATCGTCGCGTCTATGACATGCGCGCGGTGCTCGACGTGGTCTTCGACCGCCCCGACTGGTTCGAGGTGCAACCGTCGTTCGGCAGGGCGATCATCTGCGCGCTGGCGCACCTGGGCGGGCATCCCGTCGCCGTCGTCGCCAATCAGCCGCAGGTGCTGGCCGGTTCGATCGACGCCAGTGCCGCGGACAAAGCCGCGCATTTCATTTTGGTCGCCGATTCATTCCATCTGCCCATCGTGTTCCTGGCCGACAATCCGGGGATGCTGCCCGGCAGCCGCTCCGAGCGCAGCGGTGTCCTGCGCAGCGGCGGGCGGATGTTCGCCGCGCAGACCGCCGCGACGACGATCAAGTTGCACCTGACCTTGCGCAAGGCTTACGGCTTCGGCTCCATGGTGATGTCGCTGCTCGGCTTCGACCACCAGTCCGCCACGTTCGCCTATCCGGGAGCGACGATGGGCGCCATGAGTGCGGCGGCGCTCAGCCGCGCCTCCCACGCCGGTGAGGACCTGACCGCCAAACTGCGCGACGCCGAGCTGCAGGCATCCTTCCGCTCGGCTGAAGGGTTCGGTTTCGACGAACTGATCGATCCGCGGGAGACCCGCGATGCGCTGCTGGTCTCGCTGCAACGCGCGCTGTCCGCCCGGCAGGCGGTCGCGGAGCCGGTGACCCGCACCGTGATCTTGCCCTGACTACGCTCCTGGTAAAACCGGCGGGCTTATTCACATCAACTCCGCCGCAACGGGATCAATTCTCAGCGACTCGAACTCACAGCCGGTGAATCTCACGGGCCAACAACGAGCGCTCAAGGTACGCGTAGCGCTCCGGCTTGCTCTTCTTGCGCGCCGGGAGTGCTGCCTCTTTGGGCGCCAGGAAGATGCGGCGCATCGACGCGCCGATGACCCGGGATTTGTCGACTAACCAACGAGGTGACGACGTGGTCTTTTTGCGCGGTAACGGCACTGCTGCCGACGTGCTGAGGACAACCTCCTGAATATGTGTGGTCATGAGTTCGTTCCTTCACTCGACGACCCAGCGCCGCGGCCTCATCCTGCGAATCGCTGTGAATTGAGGCCGTCAGGCAATGGGTCAATTGCTGCTAACACCCAGAGTAATACCCATACCCGTAGGGGTATTCCTCGTGTGACCGGTGTCATACCCGAACCTCTGCCATCACACCCGGAGGTCAGGCCATGCCCCTGCGCCGTGATCGCCCCTGACGTTCCATTGCGCGAGCAGACGCAAACTCGCACGCTGCAGCGCGCTGCAGCGCGAGTTTGCGTCTGCTCGCGAGGCTAGGTGCGGTAGGCCGCGACCACGGGTTCGAGCTCGTCGGGTGTGGCGCCGTGCAGAATCACCGCGTCGGCGCCGTAGTCGAACTCGCGCCGAATCCGGTCGGCGCACTGCTCAGCCGACCCCGTCGCCGACGGTTCCAGCCATTCTTCGGGGATTAGCGTGGCGATGTGCTCGATCTGCTCCGGCGTCGCCTTGTGGTCGATCCCACCCGCGATCGAGGTGACCACCGAATCTTCCCGGAACCGTTGCAGCACAGCAGGATCCCAGTTGTTGGTCTTGACCATCAGATCGCCGTACCCCTGCAGATAGGTGGCCAGCCGGGCAACGGTCTTCTTCAGCCGCAGCGGCTCGGGCAGGTGATCCCCGACGGTGGCGAAGCACGACCACACCCGCACGCTGTCCGGGTCCCGGCCCGCTTTCTCCGCCGCGGACTTCACCGTGGCAACACAGCGCTGCAGCGTCTCCGGCGTGAAGTAGGTGTGCAGAATGACGTCGTCGAACGCCCGCCCGCCTAGCGCCAGCGTCTTGGGACCGAACGCCACCAGCGCCAACCTGATGTCCTCGTCGAAGTCGCGGTCCAGAAACAGGATGGGGTACTTACCCATCGGCCCGTCGTGATTGAAGATCACCTCGCCGTGCCACAGCCGGCGCATGACCTGCGCCCAGTCCTCCATCTGCGCCGTGGTCACCGCCGGAATGCCGAACGCCCCGTAGATCGCGGCGATACCGCGACCGATGCCCAGGGTGAATCGTCCACCGGACAGCCGGTGCATGGTGGTGGCCCAGGAACCGGTGATCAGCGGATGACGCGTGTTGTGATTCGTTGCGGCAGTGGCAATTTGCATGCGGCTGGTCACCGCGCACGCCGCTCCTACCAGCGAGGAGGCCTCCTTGACGTTCCAGCGTTCGGAGATGAAGGCGGTGCCGAAGCCGAGCTCCTCACCACGACGTGCCTCGTCCATCAGCGTTGCGGGTCCCTCACCGCCCGCCCCCGCCAGCAGGTAGTAGCCCAGTTCGTCGAGCACCCGTTCACTCACTTCCAAACCCCTTGCTGATAGCCGCAATTCCAGACCTCGGTGATCCGGCCGTCGACCACGCGGAACACCTCGATGCTGGCCACGTTGGTGACGCCGCCGTCGGCCATGACCGTCGAGTCATAGACGATGGCGACGTGCTCGCCGTCGTCGCCCGCAACCACGATATTCAGGTCGAAGTGCAGCGACTCGCACACCTGCCACATGTCGGCGACGCGTTGCACCGCCTGGGCGTGGGTCAGGGTCTGAGCCGCACCCACCCCGTGCCGAATGACGTTGTCGGCGAACAACTCGTCGGCGAGTTGCAGGTCCTGCTCGTTCCACACCACCAGGTTGTAAAGCTCCACCACCTCGCGCGCGGTGCGCACTGCCCCCATCAATCGGCCGTCCGCAGCGACATGTCGTCTCTGACCTCGCGCAGGAACCGCTCGGAGATGGCCTGCACGCGGCGGGAGAAGACATGGCTGACGTGGCCGCCGCCGTACCAGTGCAGTTGACCGCCCCACTTGTCCTGCAACACCAGCGCCGGCTCCAGCATCGCCATCCGGTCGTGGCGCGCGGCGACAATCAGCCGGCGCTGCGGCGGGGGTGCCGGGTCGGCCATCAGCGGATCGATGACGGTGGTGAGCCGGGAGACCACCTCGGACTGCAGCAACCTCCGGTACTCGCGGTGTGACGACCCCGAGCGCCCGAGGTGTCGCGCGATCATCGCGTTGAGCCCCAGGATGGGCGTATACAGCGCCACGGCGTCCACCTCCCGCTCGAGGTGCGACACCAGCGCGGCAACCGGACTGCCCATCGAAACCCCGGCAACCACAACCGCGGTGGCTTGCCGCCGGGCCCAGCGCACCACCGCCCGGATCTCCGACACCGACCGCATCATGCCGGCGACGTTGCCCAGCGGGTCCATGTCCGGATAACTCGGCCAGTAGCCCTTCCGGCTGCCGTGGCCGGGCTGGATAGGCATCGCGACATTGAACCCCAGGCCGTGGTGAATCCGGTCGATGCGCGACATCAGCATGTCTTCGGCCCCGCCCTGGCCGGCCCCGTGAATCCAGATCAGCCACGGCCGCGGACCATCGCGGTGCCGGCACAGATGCACCGCGGCCCGCGACGGGCCGCCGAATCCCTCGTCGGTCAACGTCTGCGGCAGCGCCGGATCATGCTCGAAAGACAAGCGCTCATAGGCCAGTCCGGCGATCTTGCGCCGCTTGATCGCCCGCACCCGCAGCGCAGCCGGTTCGGCGTGCGCGCCGTCGATGCCCAGCGCCGACAACTCCTCAGCTGCGGCCGCGCAGGCGTCCAGCGATCGGATGTTGCGCGGCGCACTGCCCCCCAGCACCGAAAACCCGGTCAGCACAAGCTCATCGAGGAATACTTCGCCGAACTGGCGGACACCCCGCGGGGCCGAGGGCTCCGACCGGGTCGACTCGTTGAAGCCGGCCACCGTCCGCGGCAGCACCATCCCCAGTTCTCGGGTGATGCCCAGCCCACGCTGTGCCCACGACATACCAATCACCTACCTCAGCTTGAAACCGATATAGCCGCTCGCCGCGATTTCGTCGCAGCGCCGCCGGTATTCGGGAATTCCGCCGGTATAGCCCATGTACATCCGCCTCTTGCCGGGCACATTGCCCCCGTTGTACCAGGAGTTGCAGGACGGGTGAACAAGCACGGTCGGCGCCACCAGCGCCGTGGTGTGCTCGATCCAGTCCTGTTGCGCACTCTCTTGCGCCTCGATGCAGCGCACACCGTTGGCGCGCAGGGAGGCGATGCAGTCGCCGATCCACTCGACGTGTTGTTCCAGCGCCGCAACGAAGTTCGTCGCCGCGCTGGGGCTGCCCGGTCCCTGGATCATGAACAGGTTCGGAAATCCGGCAATCGCCAGGCCGAGGTAGGACAACGGGCCGGCGTCCGCCCAGAATCGGCTCAGCTGCAGGCCGTCGCGACCCTGAATGTCGATGCGGCTCAGCGCTCCGGTCATGGCATCGAAGCCGGTGGCGTAGATCAGCACGTCAAGTTCGTACTCGCGTCCGCCGGCGCGGATCCCGGCCGGAGTCACCGTATCGATCGGGTCTGCGCGCAGGTCGACGAGGGTGACGTTGTCCCGGTTGAACGTTTCGTAGTAGCCCTGGTCGATGATGGGGCGCTTGCAGGCGAAGGGATGTGCGGGCACCAGCGCCGCGGCCGTCTGCGGGTCCCGCACGATGCGGGCCACCGCCTCGCCGTAAAGCCGTGCGGCCATCCGGTTGGCCTCAATGTCGAAGAAGACGTCGCCCCAGTTCAGCGCGCCGAGCACGCCTTTGTCGTCGATAGCGCGCAGTTGCTCCTCCCGGGTGGCCGCTTTCAGGGGCGGACTGCCCAGCATCTCCAGCAGCACCGAGAAGGCACTGAGGCGGGCCGCGCCGATCGGGTGAGCCCGTTGCGCCGCCCGGATCTCGCCGTAGCGGGCCTTCATCGCGTCCAGTTCACCCGGTTCGAACCGGTGCACCTGCCAGGGCAGGGTGTAGGGCGCCGACCGTTGAAACACCAACAGCTGCTGCGCCTCCCGGGCCACCACCGGGATGAGTTGCACTCCGGTTGAGCCGGTGCCGATGACGCCGACGCGCCGGCCGGCCAGATCGACGCCGTCACGCGGCCAGCGGCTGGTGTACAGCGACGTTCCGACGAATGACGCCATGCCGGCAATGTCGGGCTCCAGCGGGACGGACAGGATGCCGGTCGCGGCGACGACAAACGGCGCCGTGATCGTCTCGCCCGCCTCGGTGCACACCTGCCACATCGCCATGTGCTCGTCGAAGGTCATGGCGACGACCCTGGTGTTGAACGTGATATCGCGACGCAGGTCGAGGCGGTCGGCGACGAAGTTCAGGTACGCCTCGATCTCGGGCTGGGCGGGCATCGATTCCGTCCACACCCAGTCCTGCTGGATCTCCTCGGAGAAACTGTAGGAGTATTCGATGCTTTCGATGTCGCAGCGCGCGCCCGGGTAGCGGTTGAACAACCAAGTGCCACCAACGTTTTCGGCCGCTTCCAGCCCACGCGCGCGCAGGCCTAGCTGACGCAGGCGGTACAGCATGTACAGCCCGGAGAAGCCCGCGCCGATCACCAGGACGTCGGCGCCGGTCGACGCCTCGGTACCGGCAACCGCTTCAGTCATCTCGCTCCTCGCGACACCGGATGAGTAGAGCCAACGTGCTGAAATCTATACTGTAACGAATTTAGTATCAGACGGCGGGAGGTGTCCGGCTTGCAGGTTCCGTTCACCTGGAAGGTCACCGGTTGGTTCATGATCGGCTGGTCGCCGGAGTTTCCGGCCGGCGAAGTCCGGCCGCTGCACTACTTCGGCGAAGACCTGGTTGCCTACCGCGACGAGTCCGGCGAACTGCACGTGCTCGAAGCGCACTGCAAGCACCTCGGCGCACACCTCGGCCACGGCGGCACGGTGGTCGGCGACTGCGTGCAATGCCCCTTCCACGGCTGGCGCTGGGGACCCGACGGCACCAACCGCTATATCCCCTACCAGCCGGACCGGCCCAACAAGGCGTTGACGCTGCGGACCTATCCGGTCACCGAGCAGTACGAATGCGTCTTCCTGTGGCACCACCCGCTCGGCGGCGACCCGCAATGGACGATGCCGGACATCTTCGGCAAGTTCCCGCAGTTCGAGACGGACCCGGCCGCCTACTACCGGGCGTACCCGGAGTTCTCCCGGCGCGCCGAGCGCGAACCGGTGCACCCCCAGATCGTGGCGGAGAACGCACCAGACAGCGCTCATTTCGAGTACGTGCACCACGCCTCGGTGACACCGCGGGTGCTGGACTGGACGATCGCCGAACACGAATGGCGGTTCGTCGCCGGCTGGCCCGACGCCCGCAGCGACAACCCCGACGATCTCGCGCTACGTTTCCACAGCCACCTGTTCGGCCTCGGCGGAGCGATCAGCGTGTTCGAGGGTGCCCAGAATCATCGCCTGATCTTCACCTGCACGCCGGTGGACGACGAATGCTCGGACCTGTTCTATTCCATCTGGTGGCCGCGGACCCCGGGCGACACCGGCGAGGTGCCGCAGGGCAAGCTGCGCGAGCTGATCGAGAAGCAGTTCCTGTCCACCGTGTTCGACGATCTGGAGATCTGGCGCTACCAGAAGTACGTCGAGCATCCGGCGCTCTCCAAGACCGATGCGAAAGGGTATATGGCACTGCGCAAGTGGGCTCAGCAGTTCTACGACGTGCCACCTCGCGGCACGATGAACGCGTCCGCATGAAGCCCGCGCTCGCCCAGCTGGTGGCACCCGGGCACACCGCCGTCGTCACCCAGGAGTGCCAGGGCGCGGTGATCGGCCCCGATGCCGGACTGCCCTTGCTGGCGGCCGAGGCCCGCCGCGTCGCTTTGCCCAACATCGTGCGACTGCTGCCCGCCGCCCGCGCCGCCGGAGCGCACGTCGTGCACTGTCTGGTGCGGCGGCGACCGGACGGACTCGGCTCCAATCACAACGCCAGGATCTTCGCGATGAGCGGCGGTACCGTCGACCTCGCGCCCGGCACACCTGGTGCCGCTCTGCTGCCCGAATTAGGTCCTGAGCCAACCGATCTGACGCTGAGCCGGTGGCACGGTGTCGGGCCGATGGGCGGTACCGATCTGGACGCGGTGCTGCGCAACCTGGGTGTGACCACCATTGTGGCAGTAGGCGTCTCGCTCAATATCGCGATCCCCAACCTGGTGATGGACGCGGTGAACGCGGCCTACCGGGTCGTGGTACCGCGCGACGCCGTCGCCGGCATCCCTGCCGACTACGCCGACGCGGTCATCGCCAATTCGCTGTCGCTGCTCGCCACCATCACCACCACCGACACGTTGCTCGAGGCCTGGGCTGAAGGGACTCTCAATGAAGAAGTCAAGCCGCCGATTCAGTGATGGGTGGTGAGTCGGGTTGCCAGGTGCGGTTGTCGCGGATGAGTGCGTAGAAGACGTTGGTGCGGCGTCGGGCCAGGCAGATTGTGGCCGGGATCGCTCGTTTGCCTTCGTCTCTCTTGCGCCGGTAGTAGGCCTTGGAGTCGGGGTCGCAGCGGATCGCGGTCAGTGCGGACATGTACATGACGCGGCGGAGTCGACGGCTGTAGCGCTTGGGGGTGTGCAGTCGTCCGGTGCGTTTTCCGGAGTCTTTGGATACCGGGGCCAGTCCGGCCCAGGCGGCGAGTTGGTCGGCCGATCCGATCAGCGCGGGATCGCCTACGGCGGCGAGGAATTCTGCACCGAGCCGAAAGCCCATGCCGGGCAGGCTGGTGATCACCTCAGCGAGCGGATGGCGGCGAAATCGGCCCTCGATGTCGGTATCGGTGGTCTTGATGCGGTCATCGAGGGCGATCACCCCCTGGGCCAATTCGGCGACCAGGGCGGCAGCGACCTCTTCGCCGGGCAGGCGCACCGTCTGAGACTTGGCGGCGGTGACCGCCGCCGCAGCGATCGCGGCTGCGTTGCGGACCCCGGCATCGGCCAGTATCCGGGTCAGCCGCGAAAGCCCCTTCTGACGAATCACTTTCGGTCTTTGATAGCGCGAGAGCAGCACCACCCACCCGCGATCCTGGGTGATCTGAGCGGCCCGCTCCAAGGCCGGGCACACCGCGATGAGTTGCTGGCGCAGCCGGTTGATGGTGCGGGTGCGGTCGGCCACCAGATCCGCACGATGGGCGGTGAGCATGCGCAGTTCGGTGATCAGGTCGTCGTCAGGATGCAGGATCGGCAGATCAGCACCACGCATCCGCGATTGGTCGGCGATCACCCGGGCGTCCTTGGCGTCGGTCTTGGCTTCGCCGCCGCGGTAGGTCACCGAGGCTTGCCAGACCGCACGGCCGGCGAGGTAGCGCACCGACTTGCCGGCGTCAGCCAGCACCGTCAACAGCAGGCTGGCGTACACCGTGGTCAAATCCACCGTCCAGGCCACCTGTCCGGCCACCCCTTCGATCTCGGCGATCAGCTCGCGAATCGATTGCTCATCGTTGGCGAGCTTGCGCGAGAGCACCACGGCGCCCTTATCGTCGACCACGCACACCCAATGGTGTTCCTTGCCGACATCCACACCAGCCCACAACTGGCTCGCCGCCATCGAACCTCCTCTTCGCTTGTTGCCCAACATGATCCCCACGGACGACCCCGCCAGCATGTCCTTAAACAAGCGATCACATCGCAGATCTCAATCAGCGGCCAGAGAAGTCCAAGCAGACCGGGCGGCCAGTCCTTTCAAGCCGCACCCACGGGCCGACAACAACATGACAGCCTCACCCGGCCCACCCGGGTCACAGCACAACGTAACAACACGAAGTAACTGCAACTACGAACTTAAGGACACCATGACAGACACGACCAGCGAGATCCGGGGTGGTTTCCCCGATGTCCGGCCCCTCGAGGCGCCGCCGGGGCTGGAGCGCTACATCACCGCCCTGCGCCGGCTGCAGGACCTGACGGTGTCGACCAAACCCGACGCCGCGGCGTGGGACGCCGCCAGCGATCATCTCGAAAGCGCCTGTGCCGTACTGGAATCCCATCGCGTGCCCGAGATCGAGGTGCCGGCCGGCCGCGTCCTGGAAATCCCGGGCCTGGGCCATCCGCTGATGCCACCGTGGACGCTGACCACGATGGGCTCCGACGAAGTCGTCATGCAGGGACACTTCACCCAGTCCCATGTGGGCGGGAACCACGCGGTGCACGGCGGCATGATCCCGCTGTTCTACGACTGGCTGTTCGGCATGGTGGTCACCGGTGCCGACATCCGTCCGACCCGGACGGCCTACCTGCACGTCGACTACCGCAAGGTCACCCCGATCGACGAACCGCTGACCGCGCATGGGCACATCGACCGAATCGAGGGCCGGAAGGTGTTCATCACCGCCAGCATGACAAGCTCCGATGGTGCGGTACTCACCGAGGCCACCGGCCTGATGGTCCGCCTGCTCCCCCACCAACCGTAACGGCGCGAGCAGACACAAAATCGCACCCGTCGGGGCCCGCGTGTGCGATTCTGCGACTGCTCGGCAGGAAGGACTCACGTGCCTGAATTCACTGTGCCCGCTGTCGCGGCGGCCATTGCCGCCGCTATTCCCGACCGCGAACTGGTGGTCCAGGGCGACAAGCGCTTCACCTACGCCCAGATCGTCGAACGGTCCAACCGGCTGGCCGCCTACCTGCACTCGCGCGGCCTGGGCTGCCACACCGAACGCTCCGAGCTCCCCGGCCACGAGGCCGGCCAGGACCTGCTGGGCCTGTACGCCTACAACGGCAACGAGTTCGTCGAGGCGCTATTCGGCAGCTTCGCGGCGCGGGTCGCTCCGTTCAACGTCAACTACCGCTACGTCAAGAAGGAGCTGCAGTACCTGCTGGCGGACTCCGGGGCGACCGCGTTGCTCTACCACGCGGCCTTCGCTCCGCAGGTGGCCGAGGTGCTGCCCGATCTGCCGAATCTGCGGGTGCTGATCCAGATCGCCGATGACTCGGGCAACGAACTGCTGGACGGGGCAGTCGATTACGAGAGCATCGTGGCGGAGCCCGCCGACCCACCGCCGGTGCAGCACTCGCCCGATGACCTGTACGTGCTCTACACGGGCGGCACCACCGGAATGCCGAAGGGCGTGCTGTGGCGCCAGCACGACATCTTCATGACCTCCTTCGGCGGCCGCGACCTGATGACCGGACAGTTCGTGACTTCTGTCGAGGAGATCGTGACGCGGGTGAGCGCCGGTCCCGGCACCAAGGTCATGGTGTTGCCGCCGCTGATCCACGGCGCCGCGCAGTGGACCGTGATGATGGCCGTGACGACCGGGCAGACGATCGTGTTCCCCACGGTGGTCGACCATCTGGATGCCGACGACGTGGTGCGCACCATCGAGCGCGAGCGCGTGGCCGTGGTGTCGGTGGTCGGTGACGCAATCGCCCGCCCGTTGGTCGCCGCGATCGAGAAGGGGATCGCCGACGTGTCGTCGCTGTTCGTCGTCGCCAACGGCGGCGCCCTGCTGACGCCCTACGTCAAGCAGCGCCTGATCGACGCGCTGCCCAACGCCATGATCGTCGACGGCGTCGGGTCCTCTGAGACCGGTGCCCAGATGCACCACATGTCCACCTCGGGCGCGGTGTCGACCGGCACATTTACCGCCGGACCGGACACTTTCGTTGCGGCCGAGGACTTTTCGACGCTCCTCGCACCAGGCCACGACGGCATCGGCTGGCTGGCCCAGCGAGGTTATGTGCCGTTGGGTTACAAGGGCGATGCCGCGAAGACGGCTGCGACCTTCCCGGTGATCGACGGTGTGCGCTACGCCGTCCCCGGCGATCGCGCCCGCCATCACGAGGGCGGCCACATCGAGTTACTGGGACGGGACTCGGTCACCATCAACTCCGGCGGCGAGAAGATCTTCGCCGAGGAGGTCGAGACCGCGATCGCCTCGCACCCGGCGGTCGCCGACGTGGTGGTCGCCGGCCGCCCGAGCGAGCGGTGGGGCCAGGAGGTGGTCGCGGTCGTCGCCCTGGCCGAAGGAGCCAGCGTCGAGGCTCAGGAACTGGTGGCCCACGCCGGCCAGTCACTGGCTCGGTACAAGTTGCCCAAAGCGGTCGTGTTCCGCAGCGTGATCGAGCGCAGCCCCTCGGGCAAGGCCGACTACCGGTGGGCGCGCGAGCAGGCACTGAATCCATGACTCTGCGACAGGCGCTGCCGGGCGGCTGGCTGCTGGAGTCCTTCGTCTCGCGCCGTGACGGCACCGGTCCCGTCCGGTACCCGTTCGGCGAGCATCCCTCCGGCCTCATCCTGTACACCACCGATGGCCACATGTCCGCGCAGCTGACGCCGGGCACCGGCGAATTCGTCTCCTACGGAGGGCGATTCGAGGTCGACGAAGCGGCAGCAACCGTCACCCACCACGTCATCATCGCGACGATGCCGGAACTGTTGCTAGAGCCGCAGATTCGGCACGCGCGGGTCGAGGATGACCGGTTGACACTGTCGGCCCGCCAGACCACGGACCAGGGCGCCATACACAGCACCCTGGTCTGGCGCCGCGACGGCTAATCCAGGACCCGGACCGGTACGTGGCTCCAGCCGGCCACGTTCTGCATGTTGACGCGCCGGCACCCTGACCAGTCCACCTCGTAGCGCGGCATGAAGTCGAGCATCCGGTCCAGGGCGATCGTGCTCTCCAGCCGCGCCAGGGCAGCGCCGAGGCAGCTGTGGATGCCGTAGCCGAGCCCGAGGTTCTGCGCCTGGGTGCGGTCGCGATCGATCTCGAATGTGTCGGGATCCTTCCACGCCAACGGATCCCGGTTGGCCGAGGCACCCACCAGGAAGACCGGTTTGCCGGCCGGGATGGTCGCGCCGTGCAGCATGACGTCGCGGGTTGAACGCCGGACGTTGTACTGTGCTGGTGCCTCGTAACGCAGCAGTTCCTCCACCGCGAGTGGGATCTTGGAGCGATCATCGAGCAACTTCTGCCACTGGTCCGGAAACTTCGCGAACACCACGGCGGCGTTGCCGATCAGCTTGGTGACGGTCTCGGCCCCGGCACCTCCCAATAACGTTGCGAATTCTGTGATCTCGATGTTCGTCAGGTGGCCCGTCTCGCCGTTGTCGCGTTCGATCTCTGCCACGATCAGCCTGCTCAACAGATCGTCGCCCAGTTTTTCGCGACGCTGTTTGGTGAGCCGGTAGTAGTAGACGGCCATGTCGACGGCGGACTTCTGCCCGCTCTCGCCCATCTCGACCTCACCCGGACCGCGGTGCAAGAGATCGTCGATCCACAGTCGGATCTGCTGCCGGTCCCGCTCCGGCACTCCCTGCAACGTGGTCATCACGTCGACCGGAAAGAGCGCCGAGAAATCCTGGACGAAGTCGAAGTGAGCCGGATCCACCGCGGCCAGATACGTGTCGACCACCCGAGTCACCAGCGGCCGCAACGCCTGGATGGCCCGCGGCGTGAACACCTTGTTGAGCAGACCGCGCATGCGGCGGTGCTCGGGCGGATCCATCGCAATGATCGAGCCGTGCTCGGTCACGTGCCCCGTGCGCACCTGAGCGAGGTCAACGCCGTATGCCGACGAATAGGTCTGGTAGTCCTTGAATGCCGCGGCGACGTCTTCGTGGCGGGTCAGCGCGTAGAAGTCGTACTGCCGGCTGTAGTAGACGGGCGCTTCGTCGCGCATCCGGCGGTACGTCTGGTAGGGACTGGTGAAGAAGTCTTCGGAGAACGGGTCGAATACCACCGTGGCAGCGGTCATGAACTCCTCGTCTTCCGCCTGCTCCGGCAACCTGAGGTGCGTCCGGTAACACTTACAGTATAGAAAACAAGTGCCCGCCGGAAGCCGAGCAGACACAAACTCGCACCGAAACCCGCACTCGCGTGCGAGTTTGCGGCTGCTCGGCAGGAATCCGGCGGGTTACCTGCCGAAAGGGTGGGAAATTTACCCCTGTGAGCGAGCCATGTTGCCTAGTTTCCTCCTGCGGGCTGCGGTGCGCCCTCCGTGATCGCAGCGCCGCTGTAGCGGTTCTGCACTAGGTACGCGGTGCCCAGCGCCAGGCAGATCGCGGCGGGTATCAGCAGCGCGTATCCGCCGAATCGCGCGCCGGCCAGAATCCCTGCCACGCCGCCGCCCAGGAACAGCAACAGCGTGACGCCCAGAATCGCGGCCTTCCACCTGTCGATGCCGTGCGTGCGGCTGCGCCCGATCATCAGCCCGAGGTCGGTGATGGTGCCGGTGAAATGCGTGGTGCGCACGGCCATTCCGCGGAAGCTCGAGGTGAGGCCGTTTTGCAGACCGAGGGCCGTTGCCGCCAACATGGCCTGTATTCCCGTGTCCATCGCGGTTGCTTCCACTCCGGCGGCGGCCAGTAACAGCAGTGTCGCCTGCATCGTCAGCACCGTGGCATGACGCGCGCCCAGCGTGGCCCGGTCGGAGGACAGCAACGCGCCAGCAACTGCCGAGCCCACCAGGAACCCCGACAGGATGGCGAGCAATACGTGGCTCTCGTAACGCCACGGGTTGGCGGTGTCCATGCCGAGCTGAGTGGTCACCCCGGTGAGGTTGCCGACCGGCACCGCCAAGATCATGAGCGCCACAGCGTTCACCAGACCCGCATTGAACGCCAATGCCGCGCAATAGCCGAGCAACCGGCCCTTCACGGGATCGCCGGCTCGGCTTACTCGCGTGACGTCGGTGGACATCGATATCCCTCCCCTTCGCCGCCGCGTCAGCGGTGGCCTGACCTCAATGCTGCGAAGGTGGCCTTGGAGGATTCTTGGGCGATTCTTGGTACGGCGCGCGTCAATTGCCCGCGCCGGGTGTGGACCGGCGCGTCGGCGGGAACCGGAAAGTATGGCCCGACCCGACGCCGATGACGAGCGCAAATGCGCGCTCGATCCCGACGACCCGCGTAAACCCGATTCTCCGGACGACCTGACCAGGGCGTCGTGGTTGTTCGTGCTGCGCAAGACCGCGTACGAGTTCAGCAAGGATCAATGTCTCGACCTCGCCGCCGGACTCACCTACTACGCGGTGCTCTCACTGTTTCCGGCGCTCCTGGTGCTGGTTTCGTTACTCGGCGTGGTCGGTCAAGGGCGCCGTACCACCGACGCCCTGCTCGAAGTGGTCGCCGGTATGGCGCCCGCGTCGGCGGTGGACATGCTGCGCCAGCCCATTGCGCAGGTGGTCGACAACCCCTCGGCCGGTCTGGCACTGGTGTTCAGCGCGCTGGCGGCGCTGTGGTCGGCGTCGGGATATGTCGGCGCCTTCGGGCGCGCGATGAACCGCGTGTACGAGATCGGCGAGGGCCGCCCGGTATGGAAGCTGCGTCCGCTGCAGTTGGGACTGACGTTCGCCGGCCTGGTGCTGGCTGCGGCGGTGGCCTTCATGCTGGTGATCAGCGGCCCGGTCACCGGGGCGGTCGGCAGCGCGTTCGGCTTGGGCAGCGCCGCCCAGACGGCCTGGTCGATCGCGAAGTGGCCCGCCATACTGGCGATCGTCACGCTCGTGGTGGCGATCCTCTACTACGCAACACCCAACGTCCGCCAGCCCAGGTTTCGCTGGATCAGCGTCGGGGCCGGGGTGGCGATTGTGGTCTGGGCCGCCGCGTCAGTCGGATTCGGTTCCTACGTCAGCCATTTCGGAAGTTACGACAAGACGTACGGCGCGCTGAGCGGCGTGATCGTATTCCTGCTGTGGCTGTGGATCACCAATCTCGCGCTGTTGTTCGGTGCTGAACTCGACGCCGAACTCGAACGGGGACGGCAGCTGCAGGCCGGGATCGAGGCCGAACACGAATTGCAGTTGCCGCCCAAAGACACTCGTGCCCTGGCGAAGAAAGAAGCCGCCGCGCGCAAAGACATCAGGCGCGGGCGCCGGCTGCGCCGCACCCGGGGCGGAGGCGAATGATTCTGCCTCAGAACGCGTATCGCACCCGGTTCCGGGTCAACCTGGCAAGCGGCACCACCGTCACGAAGTCGCTGGAAGCGAAGTGGGAGTCCGGGCAGAGCCCCACTTGGCATACCTAACCCACGGGTGCTGAGTAGGCCGGCTTGCCGAGGCCCAGCACGTGCTGGGCGATCATGTTGCGGAACACCTCCAGCGTGCCGCCGTATATCCCGGCCAGTGGAGCAAAGCGGTACAGGTATTCCGAGGTCCCATTGTCGGCGGCACCGTCGGTCTCGATGGGCAGCACCGACGCCGGGCCGGCGACATCCATCAGGTCCGGCCCGATGTCGCGCATAGTCTGCGCCTGAGCGACCCGGCCGAAAATGCTCGGCGTCGACAGCGCCGCCTCCAACCGAGCCGCGCTGCGCCCCAGCCGATATGCGACCGACCCGTCGTCGATCGGTGGTACCCCGCTCGCATCCGGCTGTCCCACCCGGGCTGCCACGGCATCGAGGGCCGCAGACATGAACCCGGTCTGATGCTGCATGATCGCCACGTCCTGCAACCCGTCCGGTGCCGCGGCGACGGCACCGTGCTCGGCGTCCAGAGGTCCCCGCAATACCGTCCACCCCCCGTTGACCTCGCCGAGCAGATACTTCTCGTCGACCCGGACATCGCTGTAGTACACGATGTTGGTCCGGTCGCCGTCGACTGTGCGGATGCCCTGGATCTCGATGCCGGGCAGGTCGAGGGGGACCAGAAACATGGTCAGACTCTTGTGCTTTCGCGCACCGGGGTCGGTGTTGGTGATGAGGAAGACATACTGACAGTTGTGGGCGCCGGTGGTGAACATCTTGGAGCCGTTTATCACCCATTGATCGCCGTCGCGCACGGCGCGGGTCTTGCACGTTGCAATGTCCGAGCCGCCCTCAGGTTCGGTGTACCCCAGGCACATGCGCACCTCGCCGGTGAACACCTTCGGCATCACCTCCTCGACGAGTTCGGGTTTACCGAAGGCGGCGACGGCGCGCGCCACCATCGCCGTGGTGCCCCAGGTCACCCACGGGGTATGCACGCGCCGCTTCTCCAACTCCCAGATGCGACGGCGCACCCGGGTGAAGCCGCCTGCGGACAACGGCGTCCACTCTTTCTCCAGATATCCGGCCGCGCCGAAGGCCAAATGCACGCCCTCGTCGAAGTTGTCGCCGGTTTCCCGGTCACGCCGGCGAACCTCGTCGGTGACGTGTTCGGCGAGGAACGCACGGGCCTCGGCGAGAAAGGCCCGGTCATCGTCGTTGAGATCAACAAGGCTGAAATCCATTGCGATTACGCGCTTTCCCGCTCGGCAACCATGCGCCCCACCTGTTTTGCCGTCAGACCGGGGTCTCCTCCGGCCAGTGCCCACCCCCGGGCCCGGACCAGATACGCCGTCGCGGCGGCTTCCACCGATACCCCGAGACCGCCCTGGATGTGCACCGCCATGGTCGCCGCTTTGGGCGCTTCTTCGGCCATGAACACGAATGCGCACCCGGGCAATTCGGGCCGCTCGTCGGGCTCGTTGTCGAGAAACCATGCGGCGCGCCGCGCCAGGTTGCGGCCGCCCTGGACGGCGATCGCCATGTTCGCCAGCGGATGCGAAATCGCCTGCAGCGTCGAGATGGGCACTCCCAGGGTGTAACGCGTCTTGGCGAACTCGGCCGCGATCGTCATCGTCTGCTCGACCAGACCGGTCAGTGCCGCGGCGGTCAGCACCCGCCATTCGTCGACGGCAAGACGGTACGCGGCGACGGCCTGCGGGCCCGTACCCAGAACCGTGCGCGAATCGGCAGTATCGGGATCCACCCAGGCCATCGGCAGCTGGCCGAGATTGGGCACCCGCTCGGGGCGGGTGGCGAAACTCAGCAGCAGGATGTCGTCACCGGCACGCACGATCACACCATCGGCAACCGCGGCGGACGGGACAACACGCCGGCCGGTCGCGGGTTCCGGGGCGATATCCAGGCCGAGAATCCGGTTGCCGTCGACCGCGTCCGATGTCACCGCACCGAGCCGTTCGGCGAGGCGCGCCGCGCAGACGTGATCGATCCACGGCACGGGTGCCAGTGCCCGCCCCAGTTCCTCGGCGACCAACGCCAGATCCACCAGGGTCGCCCCGTCACCGCCCGCGTGCTCCCCTACCGCCATCGAGCTGGCGCCCATCGCGCACAACCGCTCCCAGAGGCTCTTGTCGAATCCCGTCTCCTGCGCGGCCCAGACGGTCTCGATGGGGCAATGGGTGTCCAGCAGCTGTCGGTAGGCCGATTGCAGGGCCTTGTGATCCTCGGTCAGGCTGTAGTCGATCCGGCGTAATTCGTAGCGATCCATTCGTTACCGCTCCTGATCCTTTCCGGCGCCGAAGAAGAACTCGTTGGCGTTGTTGTGAAGGTAGTTGTCGAGGACCTCGGCCGGCAGGTCCAGCGCTTTGGCCTCGGGCACGACGCGGTGCTGGCGCAGTACCGGCCAGTCGGAGGCGAAGATGACCTTGTCGGGACCGCGGGTGCGCATGTAGTGAATTAGGCTGTCCGGCAACCGCTTCGGTGACCACGCCGAGGTCATCAGCCGCAGGTTGCGGTACTTGATCAGCATCCGTATCGCAATGTCCCACCACGGGTCGGCGCCGTGGATCATGCACAGCTTCAGCTCCGGAAAACGCACACACACCCGGTCCAGGTGAATCGGGTTCTGCACTTCGCCGGGGATGGGCGGTCCGGGCAGACCCGTGTTGACGCACAACGGCAGTTCGATCTCGGCGCACTTGGCGTACAGCGGGTAGTACACCGCATCACTGGGCGGATACTGGCCGTCGGCCCAGAAGCTGGGGCCCACCACCGCGTAGGCCACCGGTAGGTCGGCTGCCACGGCGGTCAACTCCCGCAACGACTTGACCGGACGCAGCAGGTTCATCCCGCCCATCGCGAGAGCGAATCGATCCGGCCGCTCTTCGGTGAACTTGCGTGCGGTGACCGAGGGTTTGGCAAGGTTGTCCATCAGAATGGCCTTGCGCACCCCGTGTTCGTCCATCTCATCGAGCAACGCGCCGAGGTCGACGGGGTCGAACATCGACTGCGGACCTTTGAAGTAGTCGTCGCGCACCCTGTTCATGAACTCGGGCTGGGCTTCGGTTTCACCGAAGTGCACATTGACGAGACAGTCGATCACCGGCCGTGGGTCAGGTGGCGTCATTGGCGGGATGTCCTTGCGGTGCTTGAGTTTTCGGCGTGGCAGGTGGCCCATCGGTAATCGGCCTTGCCGTTACCGAGCCGACGGATGCGATCTACCACGAGAAACATCTTGGGAACTTTGAACCCCGCCAACTCGGCGGCGCAGTGCGTTTGCAGCGCGGCCGTGTCCAGCTCGCCCACATCCCGGGGCTCGACCAGCGCGACCACTTCCTGTCCCCACCGCTGGCTGGCGCGGCCCACTACCAAGGCATCGGCGACGGCCGGGTGTGCTCGCAGCACCTCCTCGACCTCCTCGACGAACACCTTCTCGCCGCCAGTGTTGATCACCAGCGAATCCCGGCCGAACAACCGCAACGTGCCGTCGGCCTCCAGCGAAGCACGGTCGCCTGAAATCACCACCCGCTGCCCGTCGACGACCGGGAATGTCTTTGCGGTCGCGGCCTCGTCGGCGAAGTAGCCCAACGGGATACGGCCGGTGCGGGCCACCCAGCCGATCTGCGGTTCGCCCGGCTCGAGGAAGCGCCGGTAATCCTCCGACAGCACCAGGCCACCGGTCCGGATCGTGAAGGTGTCGGTTTGAGCACCCTGGCGGCTGTGCCCGAAACCCATGTTTCCCGTTTCGGACGAGCCGTATCCGTTGATCAGCGTGATGTGCGGGAGATACTTCAACAGCGCTTGTTGATGTTTGACGTTGGTGGCCGCCCCGCCGGTGCCGATCGCGAACAGGGCCGACAGGTCGTAGCTGCGCCGGCCGAGCTCCTCCACCAGTGGCGCCGCGTAGGCATCGCCCACCATGGTCATCAAGCCGACCTTCTCGCGTTCGGCGACCTCGAGCACCGCGGCGGGATCGAACTTCTGGCGGGTGTCGTACAGGACGGCCGTCTGCCCGGACAGGATGGCCGAGAAGGCGGTCCACATCCCCGCGGCGTGCATCAGCGGGGACACCGCAAACCAGGGCGCCCCGGCCCGTCGCGCCCGCTGGTGAATCTCGGCCACGCCCTCGTGGTCGTCTCCATTCATCGACGCGACGTACATGTCCGCCTGCCGCCACAACACCCCTTTGGGCCGGCCGGTGGTACCGCCGGTGCAGATCATCAGCAGGTCGTCCGGTGACGGTGTGCTGGTGTGGTCGGAATCGCCCTGTGCCATCGCGTCTTCGAGTGATACCGCGCCGGCGAGCTGGGGGGCATTGCGGCCGTCGTCGATCGACAGCAGCAGGTCTGCGCCGGGCAGCACATCGGCGAACTTCGCACCGAGAGATCGGTGGTAGATGACGCCGCGCGGCCTGACGTAGGCCAGCAGGTCGGCCACTTCGCGTGGGGTGTAGTAGTGGTTGACGTTGACCGGTACCACCCGCGCTTTCAGGCAGGCGATGACCATGTCGGGGTAGAGGTCGTTGTGCATGACCAGCGCGACCCGGTCTTGCCCGCATTCCCAGTTGCCCAGCGCAGCACGTTCGGCGTGCGCGCCGAAACCGTTGCCGGCCAGGTAGTTGGCTACTCGGCGGGTTCGGTCGGCGGATTCGGCGAATGTGCTTCGCCGGGTGCCGCAGACGGTCATCAGCCGATCAGGCACGGCGTCGGCGACCGCATCCAGTACCGCTCCGATGGTCCATTCGCTCATCGTGCGTGTTACACCGTGACGCTCGCGCCCAGCAGATCAAGGGCGTTGTCGCGCATCACTTTCCGGGTGTCCTCGGTACTGAACTCGGGAAACTGCGGGATGTCGGCGGTGAACGACATGGGATCGGCCAGGCCCTCTCCGTGTGGCCAGTCCGAGCCGAACAGAATCTTGTCCACGCCGATCGTCTCGGCGAGCAGCTTCACGTCGTCCTCGTAGTACGGCGCGATCCAGACATTGTTCCTCAGCTGCTCAACCGGGTCGGCCTTGAAGTGGTACGGCGCGGTGTTGGCCGCCTTCTTCAGCCGCTTGATCAGCCGGTAGACGAAGTACGAGCCATTCTCGATGCTCGCGACCTTCAGCGTGGGGTGCCGGGTGAAGACCTGGTGCACGATCATCGAGGCCATCGTGTCGTGGATCGCGCGGTCGTCCAGCAGCACCTGGTCGAGCGGGTCCTTCTTACCGAATCCCTCGAAGGTGGCCTTGCCGCCCCACAGCGCGTTGATGGCCAGATAGCCGCTGTCGCTGAGGTGGAACCCGACGGGAACGCCGGCCTCGGCCAGCCGGGCCCAGACCGGGTCATGCACCGGGTCCCCGAGCGAGCGGGGCTTGACTCGGCCAGGCACCGGAGCCGGCCGGACCAGCACCATCTTGGCACCTCGGCCGAGCACGAATTCGACCTCCTGGATGGCCATCTCGGGGTCGGCCAGGGAGATGATCGGCGCGGAGATGATGCGGTGATCGGGACGATCGAATCCCCAGTCCTCGTCCAGCCATTGGTTGAATGCGTGCACCGAGGCCATGGTGGCGTCGATGTCGCCTTTGAGGGCTTCCTCGACGCCACAGGCGAAGGTCGGCAACATGAAGACCGTCTCGAGATTCTGGGTGTCCATCACGCGCACCCGGGCCTCGCGATTCTGATACTCCGGATGGTTTTCCAGCCGGTCGACCTTCATCAGCGAGGCCGGGTCGACGCCGTCGGGAATCTCGCCGCGGAACAGCAAGTCCAGGCAGCCCGGTTCGATGATCGGGTCGAAGGTCGGGTTGGGGATGAACTGGTTGATGCGTTCGCCGATCACCGCCCAGGTTCGTTTGCCGTCCCGCAGCATCTGCACGCCGCGTCGCTTGAACTCCTTCGGCAGGTGGCGGGTGAACGAGTCGATCGGTTCGTAGTAGTGATTGTCGACGTCGATCGCCTGGTAGCCCAGCGTTGCCATCGTGGACGTCCTTCCCCAGTAAGCTGCGTGACCCGCCGACGCGCGGCCGCCCAGTACATACTGTATACCTATCGGTACTGCTTTCTGCAATGACCGCCGAGACCGTCGGAAGTCAGAAGAATGCCTGATCAGACGCCTC
Organism: Mycobacterium sp. TY815; assembly: GCF_030755135.1. Taxonomy (NCBI): domain Bacteria; kingdom Bacillati; phylum Actinomycetota; class Actinomycetes; order Mycobacteriales; family Mycobacteriaceae; genus Mycobacterium; species Mycobacterium sp. TY815. The sequence continues at coordinate 440,439 of NZ_JAUFRX010000002.1, forward strand.
TCGGAGATCACTTCACGGACGCCTGCGCGGCGCAGCGACAGCCCGGGAATGCGTAGCCCTATACCGTACTGACTACAGTAGGTCTCACGTTCGACGCCGCCCAGGGAAAGAGGTCCGCCGATGATCAGGGTGATGGAGGGCATTCGGGTCCTCGAGGTCGCGCAGTTCACCTTCGTCCCGGCGGCGGGAGCGATCCTCGCCGACTGGGGAGCCGACGTCATCAAGGTCGAACACCCCCTGCGCGGAGACACCCAGCGTGGCTTCCTCAATATGGGCGGCATCCAGATCAACCCGGACCGCCATCCCCTGATGGAGCACCCCAACCGCGGCAAACGCAGCGTCGGTATCGACGTGGCCACACCGGGCGGTCAGGAAGTGCTCTACGAATTAGCCAAGGTTTCCGACGTCTTTCTCACCAACTACCTTCCCGCGCAGCGCCAGAAGAACAAGTTCGACGTGGAGCACATCCGCGCGGCGAATCCCGGCATCATCTACGCGCGCGGGTCGGCGTATGGCGACAAGGGGCCCGAACGGCACACCGGCGGGTATGACGGCACGGCCTTCTGGACCCGCAGCGGCGTGGGCTACGCCCTGACCCCCGCGGAACTGGGTGGCGCGCTGGGGCAAGGCATTCCGGCGTTCGGCGACTCCATCGGGGGGATGTTCATCGCCGGGGGCATCTCGGCGGCACTGCTGCACCGGGAACGCACCGGCGAAGCTGTCGAGCTCGACGTGTCATTGCTGAGCACCGCGTGGTGGGCGGCAGGTGCGAGCGTCACCCAGGGCATGGAGGCCGGAGAGGTGATGCGCACACCCATGCCCGGATCTCTCGCCCCCTCGGTCAACCCGTTCATGGGCAACTACCTGACCTCCGACGGCGGCACCATCAACCTCTGCATCATCAGCCCGACCGGGCTGATCCGGGATACCTTCGAGCATCTCGGAATTCCGGAGGCGGCCAACGATCCTCGCTTCTCCGAAGTGCTGCCCCTGATACAGAATGCCGATGCGGCCGGCAAGCTCATCGCCGACGCGTTCGCCGCCAAACCGTTCGCGTACTGGCGACAGCACCTGAAGACCATGAAGGGTCAGTGGGCGCCGTTCCAGAGCCTGCTCGACCTGGCCCAGGACGAGCAGGCGCTCGCCAACGACATGATCTCAGAGGTCGAAGTGGCCAGCGGCGGAGCGCCATTCAAAGTGGTACGCGGACCGGTTCAGTTCAACCACGAGCCGCTGCAAACCACCCGGGCACCACAAGCCTCCGAGCACACCGAAATCGTCCTTATGGAGATCGGGATGGACTGGGACCGCATCGCCGCCCTCAAAGACGCCGGCGCCATTGCCTGACCCGGCCGATTATGCGTTCGCCCCGGCCTTACGCTGTGCGATCTTGGCGCGCACCGCGTCCATATCCAGGCCCCGGACCTTGGTGATCAAGTCCTCCAGGACGGCGGGCGGCATCGCCCCGGCCTGGCTGTAAACGAGGATCCCATCCCGGAACGCCATGATGGTGGGCACCGACCGGATACCGACCGTGCCGGCCAGCTCACGCTCGGCGTCAGTGTCGACCTTGGCGTGCACGACGTCGGCGTGCTTCTGCGCGGACCGCTCGAACACCGGCGCGAACGCACGACACGGTCCGCACCACGGGGCCCAGAAGTCAACCAGCACAATCGAATTGTCGACGATCGTTGCCTCGAAGTCGGTGGCGGTGAGGGATTTGACGGTCATTGCTCTTCCTTATCTCTGGCAGCGAGCCGGTCCAGGGGATCCTGGAACAGCCAGGCCGCTCGTACCTACTGAAACCGTTATACCCCGAGGGGTATTCCCGCACAGCGACGTCGTGCGGGGCGCGCCCGAGTTCCGCCGATAAAGGTCATTCGACCCTAGGAACGCCGCACCAACACGGGCCACTCTGGCAATAGGCCGCTCGCCGGGGGTCGCCGTTCGTATACCCTACGGGGTATACTCTCAACGAGCGTCCACGCCCGCTGAGCGTTGGGGGTCTTTGCAGAGAGGGAGCGAAATATGGCACGAGTCCTCATCCTCGGCGCCGGCATCGCGGGACACACTGCCGCGCTGCATCTCCGCCGATGGCTGAACCGCAAGCACGAAGTCGTCGTAATCTCCCCGAATGCCGATTGGAACTGGATCCCGTCGAACATCTGGGTTGGGGTCGGCAGGATGGATGCCTCAAAGGTGCTCATCCCCCTGCAGCCGATCTATCGGCGCAAGGGAATCGTCTTTCATCAAGGTCTCGCGACGGCGATCTATCCAGAGGGCAAGGGCGAGCAGTCGATGCCATCGGTGGACTTCACCTATACCGACCGGGCGCGCCAGGGCGAGATCGGCAATCTCACCTACGACTATCTCGTCAACGCCACCGGGCCCCAGCTTAATTTCGCGGCAACCCCTGGTCTTGGACCGCAGGGACATTCTTATTCAGTCTGTACCGCGGCCCACGCCACTGAGGCGGCGAAGGCCCTCGATGAGGTCATCGCCAAACTGAAGGCCGGCCATCAGCAACGCCTGGTCATCGGAGTCGGGCACGGCACCTGCACGTGCGAGGGCGCAGCGTTCGAATACGCCTTCAATGTAGAACACACCCTGCGTACCGCCGGGGTTCGCGACCTGGCCGAAATCGTCTATTTGACAAACGAATACGAGCTTGGCGACTTCGGCGTGGGCGGCATGAGCTTCGTCGAGAAGGGCTTTGTGCAGTCCAGCCGCCTATGGACCGAGTCGTTGTTCCGTGAGCGCGGTGTCAAGGCGATCACCCAGGCAGCCGTGCACGAGGTGATGGACGGCAAGCTGCGATATGAGCAGCTCGACGGCACAGAGCATGACCTGGACTTCGACTTCGCCATGCTGCTGCCCCCTTTCAGGGGCGCCAGCCTGGCCGCCTATGACAGAGAGGGCAACGACATCACGTCGTTGCTGTTCGCTCCGTCCGGCTTCCTGAAAGTGGACGCCGACTACTCCGGCAAGCCTTTTGACGAGTGGAGCGCCGAGGACTGGCCGCACACCTACGAGTCAACGGCCTATCCCAACATATTTGCGCCGGGGATCGCTTTCGCGCCGCCACACCCGATCTCGAAGCCGCGGAAGAGCCGCAACGGTACCGTCATCACTCCCAGCCCGCCGCGCACCGGCATGCCATCGGGTGTGATGGCCAAGACGGTGGCCGCAACGATTCGGGATCGTATCGACAACGGGGCCGCGGCTCCCGCGCACCGCGCCTCGATGGCGAGTATGGGCGCCGCATGCGTCGCATCGGCAGGCACCGGATTACGCGAGGGATCAGCGGCTGCGATGACCATGTTCCCCGTCGTGCCCGATCCGGCCAAGTATCCGCAGACGGGGCGCGACATCGCCGGCACCTCAGGCGAACTCGGCCTGGCAGGACATTGGATCAAGGCATTGTTGCACTACCTGTTCATTTACAAGGCGAAGGCACGGCCGTTCTGGTGGCTGATCCCCGAGTGAAAGGTGCTCCCGTGAAAGACATGGACTCGGAGGTCAATGTGCTGACCGCCGAACGCATTGCCGATGCCCCGCTTCCTACCGATTCGACACTGCGCAGGCGCCGAAACCCCTTCGTGCAATTGTGGCGTTTCGCCCGCATCAATCTGAGAATGATGAGGATCATTCGCGCCCACTGACTTTGGAGTCGCTTGCCTGACTCCGGTAGCGGCGTCTTTCGCGGCGTCTGAGGGTTTCGCCCCGTCAGACGCCGGCCCCCACCTTCTCCTCGCGGCGTTCTGCCGGCCGGGGCGCATCGGCTTCTTCGCCCAACAGCAGCGAGCGCACCAGCCGGCGCGGACCGAAGGGCCGCAGCATGTAGCTGGCGGGGCGGGGCCGCACCTTGAGCGGCCACCAGAACCACCTGCCGAGCAGAGCGGCGATCGACGGTGTCATCAGGGAGCGCACGATCAACGTGTCGAACAACAGGCCGAGCCCGATTGTGGTGCCGGCCTGGCCGATGGAACTCAGGTCGCTGGCAGCCATGGACATCATGGTGAACGCGAACACCAGGCCCGCGGCGGTGACGACGCCGCCCGTTTCACCCATCGAGCGGATGATCCCGGTCCGCAGACCCGCGCCGATCTCCTCCTGGAATCGGGAGACCAGCAACAGGTTGTAGTCGGAGCCGACTGCCAGCAGGATGATCAGGCCGAACACCGGTGCGATCCAGTTGAGCTCCAGACCGAGGATGTGCTGCCACACCAGGACGGACAGCCCGAACGCGGCGCCCAGCGACAGCAGCACCGTGCCGACGATCACCAGCGAGGCGACCAGGGCCCGTGTGATCACCACCATCACGACGAATATCAATGTCAGAGCGGCTATTCCGACGATCAGCAGGTCGAACTGGGAGCCGGTCTGGATATCGTTGTACACCGCGGCGGTGCCGGTGAGGTAGAACTTGGCATTGGCCAGCGGCGTGCCCTTCACCGCTTCGTGCGCGGCGTTGAGCTCGGGTTTGACGGCCGCGATGCCTTTGGGCGTCGCCGGGTCGGTGTCGTGGGTGATGATGAACCGCGCCGCTTTCCCGTCGGGCGACAAGAACAGCTTCAGGCCCCGCTGGAAGTCCGGGTTGTCGAATGCCTCGGGCGGCAGATAGAAGTAGTCGTCGGCCTTGGACGAGTCGAAGGCCTGGCCCATCGCGCTTGCGGTGTCGGTCATCCGTGACATCTGAGTGACCAGCCCGGAGAAGCTGCTGTGCAGCGTGAGCAGCGTGCCCTGCATCGACTGTGCCACCGCGATGATCGGAGGAAATTCGGCGGCCATCCTGGGCAGCAGGGCGTCGATGTTGTGCATGTCGCCCAGCAGGGTGGTCATGTCCTCGCTGAACTTGTCCACACCGTCGATCGCCTCGAACACCGATTTCGCCGCCCAGCAGGCTGGAATGTTGAAACAGTGCTGTTCCCAATACAAATAACTGCGGAACGGCCTGGCGAAATCGTCGAAGTCGGCGAGATGGTCCCTCATCTCGTCCAGGGTGGCCTTCATCGTGCCCATGTCGCCGACCATGTGGTGCGTCGTGCCGCTCATCTGGTTCACCAGCCCCTGCATGCGCTGCATCGAGGCGATCATGACGCCGAGATCGTCGCTCATCGTGAGCATGTCGGCCATCCGGTCCTTCATGAACTGCAGGTTCTGCTGGATCGGCAGCGACTGCATGCTGACCTGGAAGGGAATCGAACTGTGCTCGATCGGTCCGCCCAGCGGCCTGGTGATGCTCTGCACCCGGGCGATTCCGGGGGTCCGGAAGATGTCCTTGGCGATCCGGTCCAGGATGATCATGTCGCTCGAGTTCCGCATATCGTGATCACCCTCGATCATCAGGATGTCGGGGTTGAGCCGGGCCGCGCTGAAATGCTTTTCCGCGGCGTTGTATCCGACGTTCGACGGCAGACCGGACGGGATGTAGTAGCGGTCGTTGTAGCTGATCGACATGGTCGGCACCACGAGCAGGCCGACGAGGGCGATGAGCAGTGATGCGACGAAAATCGGCCCGGGCCAGCGAACGGTTGCCGTCCCCATCCGGCGCCATCCCCGCGTCTTGATCATCCGCTTGGGATCGAGCAGTCCGAATCGGGTCGCGACCGCGACGACGGCCGGCGCCGCGGTCAATGCACCGGCGATCACCACGAGCAATCCCACTGCCGACGGGATGCCGAGAGCCTTGAAGTAGGACAACCGCGCAAAGTGCAGACAGAAGGATGCGCCGGCGATCGTCAGCCCGGAGCCCAGAATGACGTGATAGGTACCGCGAAACATCGTGTAGTAGGCGGTTTCCCGGTCTTGCCCGGCTTGCCGCGCCTCCTGGTAGCGCCCGATCAGGAAGATTGCGTAGTCCGTCCCGGCCGCGATCGCCAATGACGAGAGCATAGCCACCACGAACGTGGAGAAGCCCAGCAGGTCGTAGTTGCCCAGAATCGCGACGACGCCTCGGGCCGTGCCCATTTCGAAGCCGACCATCACCAGAACCAGTAGCACGGTGACGACGGAACGGTAGACGATGAAAAGCATGATCATGATGACCACACCGGTCACGCCCATCATCTTGAACATGCTCTTGTCGGCGGCTTCATTCATGTCCGTGGTCAGCGCCGCCGGACCGGTGACGTATGTCTTGATGTCCGGGGGCGGCTTCGACTCATCGACGATCTTGCGGACGGCGTCAACGGACTCGTTGCCCAGCGTGCTGCCCTGGTTGCCGGCCACATTGATCTGGACGTAGGCGGCCTTGCCGTCCCCGCTCTGCGACCCGGCCGCGGTGATGCGGTCGCCCCACAGATTCTGCACGTGCTGAACGTGTTTGGTGTCCGCGGCCAGCTTCTTGACCAGACCGTCGTAGTAGGCGTGCGCCTGGTCACCGAGGTCTTTCTTGCTCTCCAGGACGACCATGACGATGCTGTCGGAGTCAGATTCGTGGAACGTCGCGCCGATGCGCTTGGCGGCGATCATGGCCGGTGCGTCCTGCGGGGACATCGTCACCGCATGGGTACGGGCCACCGATTCAATCGGTGGCACAAGGAGATTGACGGCAAGGGTCAAAAGGAACCACAACAGGATGATCGGAATGGCGAAAGCCCGGACGAATCGCATGAAGCGCGGGCGGGTGTCAGTGTCAGTTTTCATGCGGCTTTCACCAGACAGAAGGTTTGGGCGTGATGACCGGTCGCTGACTGCTCATCCCGGACATCGCCGTTGACGGTGATGCGGCAACCGATTCGGTCGCTGTCCCCCTGCGCCACGACGTTGGCGATGACGGCCGGATTGGTCGTCGAGATCGTGTACGTCCAGGGCAGGCTGCTGAACCTGGCCTCCTCAGCCTGGGCGTCCTTGTTCAGATAGCTCAGGCTTCCTGTGGTGTCACTGGGCCCAAATACTTCGTAGGTCACGGTCTTTGGGTTGAAGGGCACGATCGTCTCCGCGGCACTGCCGGTGGTCGAGAACAGCTTGTCGGAGCCGAAGACGCCACGCAGTCGCTGCACCGCGATGCCGCCGAGGGCAACGGCGACCACGACGACAAGCGGTATCCAGGCTCGCTTGAGAAAGGTGAGCATGATGGTTCCCCTGGTCTTTCGGCCTTGCCTTTACTGAGTCTCGCGCCGGGCCCGAGTGGCCGAAAGGGTCGTTTGGCCTTCGTTTCGATGGCCTTCCGTCGCACACACAAACGCCCGTGCCCTCATATCTGCCTCCTTCGTCCGGCGTCGCTCCCTGGTGAATATACCCTACCGGGTATGGCATCGGGCAAGGTGAGGCCACAGCGACTGCGGGTGAAATGCGTTACGCAGCTATCGGCCGCGCAGCTAAGGTGCGCTCGGCGTCGACTACCCGTCGGTGAGCGAAGGAAATTGCGGCGGCCGCTTTTGCAGGAAACTGACGATCCCTTCGCGGACATCGGGCCGAGGCAGGGCCTCCCACATCAACGCCTCGGCATCCGCTGTCGCGGTGACGATGTCGCGCGAGGCGTCGCCATAGGCCTGCCGCTTGATCACCGCCATCGCTGTCGGAGAACAGTATTGGGCGATGTCCCCGGCGTACTGCATCACCCGCGTCATGAGGTCCTCAGGCGGTACGACTTCCTTCACCAGACCCAGCCGAAGCGCCTCGTCGGCCAGGAACGTGCGGCCGCTCAACAGCAGATCCAGCGCGACACCCCAACCGGTTAGTCGCGGCAGGATCCAGGAGATACCGAACTCGGCAACCAGGCCGCGGCGCGCGAACACGGCGCCGAATTTGGCGCCGGCCGCGGCGAATCGGACATCGCACATCAGCGCCTGGGTCAGCCCGATGCCGACGCAGGGTCCGTTGATGGCCGCGATGACGGGCTTACGCAGCTCGGTCACGAAATGCGGGGGCCGCTCACCTACCAGCTCCGCGACGGACTTGCCGCCCGCGCTTTCCAGCGATTCACCGACGCGGCCGGCTGATCCAGGCGCACCGAGGTGTGCGCCGGCACAGAAGGCGCGCCCACGCCCGGTTACCACGATCACCCTGACCGCCGGGTCCCGCTCGGCGCGATCCACCGCGTCGTAGAACGGGCCGGCCATATCGGGGCCCCACGCGTTGAGCCGATCCGGACGATTGAGCGTGACAATCGCGACGCCGTCTGACGTGGCCTCGTACAGCACCGCGTGTTCCGCGTCGTCTGCGCTCATGAGTCACTCCTCGCGGGATGGCGGTGAAATGTTCACCCATACCGTATACCTATCGGTACTTCATTCCGCGCGGGGCGACAGGCGCCTCGAGTCGTTGTGAGCAGGATGTTCGGCGAACTACCGGGACACGCGGCGGCCCGTGACGAGCTTGACGATCCCGAGCAGGATCACCGCCCCGAGCAGACAGGTGAGGAACGAGAACATCAGTCCGCCCCCGGCGACATCGACACCGAAGCCGCGCAGCAGGAAACCGCCCAGCAGTCCTCCGACGATGCCGACCACGATGTTCAGTACCAGGCCCATCTGCCCGTCGGTCTTCATGATCTTGCTGCCGATCCACCCGGCCAGGCCGCCGATCACGATCCAGCCGATGACACCCAGAGTGAGCATTTTCAGTCCTTTCGACAGCGACGATTGGCGTCGCAGTCATCCGCACGGGTATGCCCACCATGCCCGGGCGGTAATCCGACGGGTTTGGACAGGCCGGCGTCCGGGTTATCGATAGCTGGCTTACGCCAGAACACACGGCCTATGGGAGGACTCCATGAACACCACAAAAGCAGTTGCTCATCGCGTAGGGCAGGCGCGCGGATTGGCGTTGCGCGCCCAGCTGGCGTGGATGCTGACTCAGCTGTTGTTCTGGCTGTCGGTGATCGGCGGGGTCGTCACGCTCGCGCTCTGGACCCGCCGTCGGCTCACCGCGGGTGCCCGGACCGCTGCCGCCGCCACGACCCCGTCGGTGCCGCCGGCTGACGCCGTGACGAGCGACACATCTCCATCTCGTTTGCGCTGACCCTCGATTTGGGAAAAGCCTTTGCAGCGACAACAAACGAAAAGGAGAGCGACATGGCGAACGAGAACAGCGGTCCGGCCGAGGCCATCAAGGGTGTCGTCGAGGACGTCAAGGGCAAGGCCAAAGAGGTCATCGGCACGGTCGCCGGCCGCGACGACCTGGTGAACGAGGGCAAGGCTCAGCAGGACAAGGCCGAGGCTCAGCGTGACGCCGCCAAGTACGAGGCTCAGGCCGAAGCCGCCCGTGGCGAGGCCAAGGTCCAGGAGGCCCGCCAAGAGGCTCACCAGTAAGCAGCCGTCAAACATGCGGAAGGCCCGGTCACATGACCGGGCCTTTGGCATGCAATGGGGTGCAATGTTTTTCGCGTCAGCTGATGAGTCCCAGCCGGCGGTAGGCGGCCTCGATCTGTGACTTGGCCTCAGCAGGCAGATGCGCCTGGGGCGGGCGCGAATGCGGATACGACCCGATCGGCAGCCCCAGTAGTGATGCCGCATATTTGAACGCACCGCCCCAGTGGGTGAAGTAGTCCGGACGTCCGGGATAGCAGGTCCACCACGAGCCGAGGTCCAGATCGAACTGGTCCAGACCCGACTCCCGGCCGTAGTCCATCGCCTCGAGCAACTTGTCCGCCATCACCAGGTCCCAGTACTCGGAGAACAACCGGCGCTGCGGCGTTTCGAAGAGATAGCCGGCGGTGCCCAACTGCGCCGGACAGACGATGCCGGCACGCAGCCATCCGGCCCGGTAGACCGTGCGGTCGCACTCCCAGAGCACCAGACCGGGCGCAAGGTCGTGCAGCCGGCGGCTGCTCTCCGGGCGGAAGGCGCCCTCCTTGGTGGCGCATACCGCCGGGATTTCGTGATAGATCCGGGCACTTTCGGACGCCGTCAGCACGTAACCCGATGACGGCGAATTGAACATGCCCAGAGCGATATCCGTGCGCGCCGCGATGTAGGAAAAGAAGCGCAGCACGCCCTCGCCACCGTGTGCTTCCATCATCGGCGTCTGGATGTAGGCGATGTCGGCCCCCACCTGCTGAGCGTGCAGCGTCAGATCCAGGCAATCCTTGGCACTCGTGGCCGCGGTACAGGCCTGGACGACGACACCGGGATTCGCCCGTCGCCCCTCGTCGATCGCCACTTCCAGCAAGCGTTTTCGTTCATCCAGAGTCAAGGCCCAGAACTCGGCGAGGCCACTGGTACACCACAGCATCGGGTGCCCGAGATCGCCGACGCAGTAGCGCACCAGCGTCCGGTACGCATCCCAGTCGATGTCGTCGCCGTCAGTGCCGCAGAATGGCGTGTACAACGAGTCGCCGATGCCGCGCAGGGCGCCACGCGCCCAGGACCGTGCTTCACTCGCCGTCGCCATCGCCTGCCCTCCCGATAGCGGCGGAAAGCGCCGGCATTCGCCCGGCCCGGCTCGATGGCCTAGCCTGTGGCTCATTCGATGGCTGCAGCACCGTCACGTCCGCCCGCCCGGCGATCTATATCAAAAAGCCTACGATAGGTATTACAGTAGCAGACAGAAAACCCGCACGCGGGGTGGATTTTAGTGGAGGTATCCGGGAGTGGCAAAGCAGGCGACTGCGGAGAAGCGGCAGCGGCGCGAACGCGGGTCCATCAATCCCGATGACATCATCAGTGGCGCTTTTGAACTGGCAGAACAGGTTTCGATCGACAATCTGAGCATGCCGCTGCTCGGTAAGCACCTCGGCGTCGGTGTCACCAGCATCTACTGGTACTTCCGGAAGAAGGACGATCTGCTCAACGCCATGACGGACCGCGCCTTGAGCAAATACGTGTTCGCGACTCCCTACGTCGAAGCCAAGGACTGGCGCGAGACGCTGCGCAACCATGCGCGTCTGATGCGGAAGACGTTCATGGGCAACCCGATCCTGTGCGACCTGATTCTGATCCGGGCGGCGCTGAGCCCGAAGGCAGCCCGGGTCGGCGCCCAGGAAATGGAGAAGGCCATCGCCAATCTGGTCGAGGCGGGGCTGTCGCCCGAGGACGCCTTCGACACCTACTCCGCGATATCGCTGCACGTCCGCGGATCCGTAGTGCTGCACCGGCTGCACGAGAAAAACCAGTCATCAGAGGACGGCACGCGCTCCATCGAGGAAGCGGTGGCCGTGGACCCGCAGACCACGCCGCTGATCGCTCAGGTCACCGGCAAGGGACACCGCATCGCCGCTCCGGACGAAAACAACTTCGAGTATGGGCTCGAATGCATCCTCGATCACGCGGGTCAATTGATCGAGGCGGGCAAGTCCTCGTCGAAAGCCGCCAAGTCTGCGCCACGTCGCACCCGCGCCAAGTCTCCGGCCGCGCGCTGAAAGGCTCTCATTCCTCGGGTTCCGGAACGTGAAAGTGTTGATCGCGCAACCGGAACGCCTCTTTGGTGCCGTGCTCCGCACGGGTTTTGACGAAGTTGAACTCACCCGGCGCGAACTGCAGGTTGGTGCCGAACGCGTGGAACAGATAACTGGCGACTTCCTCGCCCTGGTAAGCCTGACTCTGTTCCACCAGCCGGAAGGCTTCCTTGGCGATGACGACACCGTCGGCCGGCATCTTTGCCGCCTTCTCAGCCCAATACCGGGCACGGGCCGTCACTGACTCCGAATCGCATGTCTCGGTAAAGATTCCGAGATGCGCAACCTCGGCGGCGGCAATGATGTCGCCGGTGAGCAGAAGACGGCGGGCCAACACCGGGCCCAGCCGGTGAAAGAACATGTGCAGACTGCCCAGCGCCGGTCCGAGGAAGCGGGTCGCCGGCATGCCGATCTTCGTATCGCGGGCGATCACCGAGATATCGGTCATCAGCGCCAGCTCGAACCCGCCGCCGAGAGCGTAACCGGCAATCTCTCCCACCGTGACCTTCGGGAAGCCCATCAGATTGTGGTAGAAGCCAAATGACTTGCGGTCCACTGTGAGTCGGCGGCGCTGGCTCGGCCGCCTGGCCGCCTGTCCCTCCGCACCCGCCGACTCGCCGTACCAGCCGTAAGCGTTGTTCATGTCCGCACCGGTGCTGAATGTGCCACCTGCACCACGCAACAGGACGACGGTGAGGTCGTCGTCCTCGGCAACCTGATCCAGACACCGTGCCATGGCGTCCCGCATGGCGGGGTCGTAGGTGTTGCGTCGCTCGGGGTTGTTCAGCGTGATCGTGGCGATGCGCCGGCCATGGTCGACGTCGAAGAGGATCCGTGCGTCAGCAGTGTCCGCGGCGGTCATGAGCCGGACTCCTTTCGGCGTCTGCCGAATTGGGTGGTGGAAAGCTGATCGGGTCGCGATGCCGCGGTGTTCACCTCGCCGGTGCACAGCACCTCGTCGTCGCGCAGCAGCCGGGCCGTGGAGACGACGGCTCGCTCGACCGGTGATCGCGTGATGTCGAAACGCAGGTCGGTCAAGACCGGCGTCGGCCGGCGGAAGGTGACCGTCAAGGATCGTGTCTTGCCTGACAATCCGGTGACGCAGTTGTGGTGCTGCACGACGCAGTCGAAGAAGACACCGAGAAATCCGCCGTGCACCAAACCGGGCGGCCCTTCGTAGACCAACGGAAATCTGACGGTTCCAGCACCGTTGCCGTCATCGAGCCGGTCAAACGAATACTCCGGAAAGCACGGGTTGTAGGCACCGATGTCGGTTGCGTGATCGAGATACACCCGGCGCTCGTCGTCGCTGTCGGATCCGATGCGGGGCGCCGGATCGCGCGGCGCCGCTGCGGCCAGTTCGCGTTCCCAGTCGGCGAATTGGCCGACCATCGCCTCCACCGTGGGGTGCGGCTGTTCCAGGGACAGCAGCACTGAGGTGAGCCGCCGGATGGCTCCGGCGGCGGCAACGGTCTGGGCAAGCGGCGCTTCACCAAACGCGGCGCCACCGGGAACTGTCCCGCCTGTGCCCTCGGTCATGCTGCCTCAACGCTTCCCGGGTCGTCCGGTTTTCCGGCCGTTCCCACGGCAATGTTTTCGCCGGTAGGGTTTCCTTGCTAACTTATACACCGTAGCAATCGTATCGCCTACTGTATGGGTAACCGTATAGACCGGGCGCTGGGCGGAAGGGCCGGATGCAACGGTGAGCCACGACGCCGGCGGCGCCGCCGCCGAAGGCACGGTCCTCGCCTCGCGGGACGGGCCCGTGCTGCGAATCGTCATCGACCGCCCGGCATCGCGTAATTCGCTGACGCCGTTCATGATCGGGCAGTTCGTCGAGTTGCTCACCGACGCCTCCACCGACGACTCGTTGCGAGCGATCCACATCCGCGCAGCCGGGCACGACTTCTGCTCGGGCGCCGACTGGGTGGCCACCAACGACCCCGGCGCCGAACGTCCGCGCACCGGCGCGCTGGTCCGCAGAGTGCCCCATGCCGCCCACCGCGTCATAGAACTTGTCCACACGATCCAGTTACCGGTGGTCTGCAGCGTGCGCGGCTGGGCCGTCGGCATGGGCTGCAATCTTGCACTGGCCGCCGACTTCACCATCGCCGCCTCCGACGCCACGTTCTGGGAACCGTTCGTGGACCGTGGATTCAGCCCAGACTCGGGCTCCTCCTGGCTGGTCCCCCGGTTGATCGGACTCGCGCGCGCCCGCCGAATGCTGCTGCTGGGCGATAAAATCTGCGCACCGGACGCGGCCGACTGGGGCTTGATTCACGAAGCGGTCGCCCCGGCAGAACTCGACGACATCGTCGAGGCGCTGCTGGACCGCCTCGCCGGCGGCCCGACTGTCGCCATCGGACTGGCCAAACAGGCCTTGAACCACGCCGCGCAGGCGACGCTGAGCCAATCGATGACGCAGGAGCTGTTCAATCTGGAATTATCCTGTCGCACCGCCGATTTCAAAGAGGGCCTGGAAGCCTTCCGACACCGGCGCAGGCCGGAATACCGGGGCCGTTGAGTGGCGCCCGAAATGCTGAGAAGGGAAGCGGCCATGCCTGCGTTCGACAACATCACCTACGAAGTCGACGGACACACGGCCACCATCACGCTGAACCGTCCGGAGGCGCTGAACGCCCTGAGCCCGCACATGATCACCGAACTGCGGGCGGCCTACGACGAGGCCGAGAACGATGATCGGGTCTGGCTGACCGTCGTGACCGGTACCGGTCGCGCGTTCTGCACCGGAGCCGATGTCACAGCCATTCCCGAAGACGGCAAGGTGATCTACGAACGCCCCTACCTGTCCACCTACGACCAGTGGGAGGCGCCGCAGGAAGGGACACCGCCGTTTCGCAGTACGGCCAAGCCCGTGGTGACCGCGGTCAACGGCTTGTGCTGCGGCGCGGGCATGGACTGGGTGACCACCTCGGACATCGTCATCGCCTCCGAGCGGGCGACCTTCTTCGATCCGCACGTCAGCATCGGACTGGTGGCCGGACGCGAGATGGTGCGGGTGTCCCGGGTGCTGCCCCGCTCGATCGCGCTGCGAATGGCGTTGATGGGCAAGCACGAACGGATGGACGCGCAACGGGCCTATCAGCTCGGGCTGATCAGCGAGATCGTCGAGCACGACCGTCTGCTGGACCGCGCGCGCGAAATCGCCGACATCGTCAACTCCAACGCTCCGCTGGCCGTCCGCGGAACCCGCCTCGCCATCCTCAAGGGCCTCAACGTGCCGCTGCACGAGGCCGAGATACTGGCCGAGACGTTCCGCGAGCGGGTACTGCGCACCGCCGACGCGCAGGAGGGCCCCCGGGCCTTTGTCGAGAAGCGCACACCGGATTGGCAGTGCCGCTGATGAGTTTCGAGACGATCCTGCTCGAGGTCGATGCGGGCGGCCATGTCGCGACCATCACGCTCAATCGGCCCGCGCACCTGAACGCGTTCAACCGCACCATGTGCCTGGAGATGGCCGAAGCCTGGCGCATCGTCAAACTCGACGATTCGGTGCACGCGGTGGTGTTGCGCGCGGCGGGCACCCGGGCCTTCAGCGCCGGGCTGGATGTCAAGACACCCTACGGTCAGCCCGACAACATCTGGAATCACGAAGATCCCGGTGAGTACCTGAGCCCCAAGTGGCAGAAGATGTGGAAACCCGTGGTGTGCGCCGTCCAGGGGATGTGCACCGCCGGCGCCTTCTACTTCGTGAACGAGTCCGACGTTGTCATCTGTTCCTCGGACGCAACGTTTTTCGACTCCCACGTCTCGGCGGGCCTGGTGTGCGCGCTCGAGCCGATCGGACTGATGCGCCGGATCGGACTCGGGGAGACGCTGCGGATGGCGTTGCTCGGCAACGACGAACGCATCAGCGCCGACACCGCCCTGCGTATCGGGCTGGTATCGGAAGTGGTTGACTCCGAACGGTTGTGGCCGCGGGCGCACGAGATCGCGGCGGCCATCGCCGCCAAGCCGCCGTCGGCCACCCAGGGCACCGTGAAAGCGATCTGGGAGTCACTCGACAAGCCGTATCGCGCCGCGATGGAGCAGGGCCTGATCTACACCCGGCTGGGCAACCCGATCGGCATGGCCGAAGTCGCGGCCCGGGACAGTGAGCAGCGAAAGCCACAGATCCGCTAGTGGCCGTGCATCCGCTCAGCAAGCGAATCGCCGAGGTGCTGGACCTGCGACCCGATGCGGGGGCCATCGAGTACGACCGTCGGTGGATCTCCTGGGCGCAGATCGGCAGCGCGGCCCGGCGGGTTGGTGCATCGGTGAAGGGCGGCGACGCCGGGATACTGTTGCGCAACCGGCCCGAACAGGTGGCAGCCCTCCTGGGTGTCCTGATGCGCGGCGCCACCGTGGTGACGATCAACCCGTCCCGCGGAGACGAGCGCACCCGCGCAGACATCGCCGCGCTGGGGCTGCCCGTCGTACTGGGCGAGCCCGACGATCTGGACGCCCTGGTCCCCGAGAATTCCGGCACGGCAACCGTTTCCCTGGCCGGCCTGTACGACGGGACCGGCGAAGCACCGGAATCGATGGATGCGTGCTCGGGCGTCGCGGTGCGGATGCTGACCAGCGGCACCACCGGCCCACCCAAACGCATCGACCTGAGCTACGACACGCTCGCACATACCGTGATGGGCCCGGACTACCGCACCGCGCCCCCGCCTGCCGGGGTACGCCGCGGCGTCGCAATCGTCAACTCACCGCTGGTTCACATCGGTGGTGTGTTCCGGGTGCTGCAGTGTGTTGCCGACGCGCGCCCGTTCGTCCTGCTGGAGCGCTTCGAGCTGAACGACTGGGCCGCGGCGGTCCGAAGGCACCGGCCCCGGACTGTGTCGCTGGTGCCTGCTGCCCTGCGCACGGTGTTGCACTCGGACCTGACCCGAGAGGACCTGGCCGGTATCCGCACCGTGACCTGCGGCACGGCCCCACTGTCACCCGAGGACGCCGATGCCTTCACCACCAGGTACGGCATCCCCGTTCTCACGTCCTATGCGGCAACGGAATTCGGTGGCGGCGTCGCGGGCTGGACGCTGGCCGACCATGAGCGGCACTGGGCGGCCAAGCGCGGCAGCGTGGGCCGGGCCAACCCCGGAACCCAATTGCGGGTGGTGGACGAGGCCGGCACTGTGCTGGGACCAGATCAGGTGGGCCGCCTGGAAGTCAAACCCGCGCAACACGGTTCGGCGCAGTGGTTGCAGACCACGGACGTGGCGCGTATCGATGCGGACGGATTTCTCTGGATCATGGGCCGGGCCGACCAAGCCATCATCCGCGGCGGGTTCAAGGTGATGCCCGATGACGTGCGCAACGCGCTGGAAAGCCACCCGGCGGTGGCCGGGGCGGCCGTCGTCGCCCGCGCCGATGACCGGCTCGGTGAAACGCCAGTGGCGATGGTCGAATTGCGGGCACCCGCCACCGCCGGCGAATTGGTGGACTTCCTGCGGAAGCGCCTGGCCCGATACGAAATTCCGGCCGACATCGCCGTCGTCGACGCCATCCCCCGCACACCGTCCGGCAAGACGGACCTCGGTGCGGTCCGCGAGTTCTTCCAGCGAGCCCATGCACGCTGAGCCCACCACTATCGCGGAGCTGCTGCGACAGCAGGCTCAGTCGCGCGGCGGCCACCCGATGCTGGTCTGCGACGCCGACCGCATCAGCTACACCGACGCCGAGCAGCGCTCGGCACGCCTGGCCCGCGCCCTGATCGCGCTGGGAGCGGGCAAGGGCACCCATGTGGGCCTGCTCTACCCCAACAGCGCCAACTTCGCAGTCGGGATGCTGGCGGCCGCCCGCATCGGCGCGGTGGTGGTGCCGTTCTCCACCTTCGTCACCGGGCGCGAATTGCGGGCACAACTGTTGCACGCGGATGTGTCAATCTTGTTGAGCATCAGCTCGTTCCGCACCCACGACTACCAGCAGCGCCTGACCGAAGCCCTCGGCGAGGCGCCGTGCGAGGGCGAACTGTTCGTCGCCGAACTCCCCCTGTTGCGCTACGTCACCGGCGTCGAGCGGGCCGGCCAGCTCGGCGGCCTCGTCGACGAAACCCGTTTGCGCGCAATGGAGGACGACGTCGTGGGCGCTGACGTGCTGGCCGTCGTCTACACGTCCGGCTCGACCAGCGCCCCCAAGGGGGTGGTGCACACCCAGGCCGCGATGATCGGACACCAGCGAAACCTCAATGCCATTCGTGGGCTGACCGCGCAAGACACGCTGTTCTGCAATTCGCCGTTTTTCTGGATCGGCGGGTTCGCGTTCGCCCTGCTGGCGACGCTGGTGGCCGGCTCGACGTTGGTGTGCTCGACCTCGACCGACGCCGGTGCCGTGCTGGACCTGATAGAACGCGAAAAACCGACTATGACAAATGGTTTCGTCGCAGGGGTGGCACACCTGACTGACCATCCGAGTTACCCGCAGCGCGACCTGTCGTCGCTGCGCCGCGGGAACCTGTATCCGATCATGGCACCGCAGGCCCGCCCGGCCGATCCGGAGCTGCGGCACAACATGCTGGGCATGACCGAGGCCGGAAGCGTCGTGTTGATCAGCGGCGACGAATCGGATCAACCCGAACGCCGCCGCGGCTCGTATGGAAAGCCCGCGCCGGGGTTCCAGACGCTTATCGTCGATCCGGACGACGGCACTGTGGTGCGACGTGGCGACGTGGGCGAATTGTGCATCCGGGGGCCGTATGTCATGCAGGGCTATTACAAACGCAGCCGCGAAGAGTGCTTCGACGTCGACGGCTGGTTTCACACGGGCGATCTGATCCGCGCCGACGATGACGGGTACATGTACTTCGCCGGCCGATTGGGCGGGATGATCAAGACGGCCGGCGCCAATGTCTCTGCCGCCGAGGTGGAGAAGGCGATGGCCCGCGTCGGCGTCACGGCGCACGTGGCGGGGCTACCGGATCCGGCGCGCGGGCAGGTGGTCGCCGCGGTCGTCGTCCTACCCGACGGAGTGCACGACTTCGACGAGGCGGCGCTGCGTCAGCGCCTCAGAACGGAACTGTCCGCCTACAAGATTCCGCGGCGCTACCTTGCCGTGTCCCGCACCGAGGTACCGCTGCTGTCCAGCGGCAAAGTCGATGTGCGGCAACTGAAGAAGCTCTTCGATGGCTGACACCATCGATCAGCTGGTGCGGTTGCAGGCCGCCGCGCACGACACCAAAACCATGGTCGTCGATCCCGCCGGTGCCCTTAGTTATCGCGACATCGACGTCACCGCCGGCGAGCTGGCGGCGGTACTGATCGCGGCCGGGGTGCGCAAAGGCACCCGCGTCGGATTGATCATGCCCAACTGCACCCGCTGGGTGCAGGTCGCCGTCGCGGTGACCCGCATCGGCGCGGTGCTGGTGCCGCTGAGCACCCTGCTGCGGCCCGCCGAACTGCTCGTGCAGCTGAAGACGGCCGCGGTGCAGGTCCTGGTGAGCGTCGACGAGTTCCGTGGGCACCGCTACCTCGACGCCGTCCACTCCGCCTCGTGTGCCGAACTTCCCGCGCTACACGATGTCTGGCCGGTTGACCTGCTGGATCGGGCACCCGCGGGCGGACCGGCCCGCCGGATCGTCGAAGCGATGGCGCAGGCGGTGACCCCGGCGGACCCACTCGCCATCATCTTCACCTCGGGCAGCAGCGGTGCGCCCAAAGGCGTCATCCATTCGCACGGCAACGCCCTAGGCGCCGTGCGATCAGGCTTATCAGCGCGCTGCATCACCTCGGACACTCGCCTGTATCTGCCCATGCCGTTCTTCTGGGTAGGCGGCTTCGGCAGCGGAATCCTGTCCGCTCTGCTGGCCGGCGCCACCCTGGTGACCGAGCAACGGCCGGAGCCGGCGACCACGCTGCGGCTACTGGAGCGCGAGCGTGTGACATTGTTTCGGGGCTGGCCCGACCAGGCCGAAGCGCTGTCGCGGCACCCGGACCGGGCTGATGTCGACCTCTCCGCGCTCAGGCCAGGCAGCCTGGAGGCACTGTTGCCCGTCGAGCAACGTGCGCCGGCCGGCGCGCGGGCGACGTTGTTCGGCATGACCGAGGCATTCGGACCGTACTGCGGCTACCCCGCCGACACCGACCTGCCCGTACCGGCGTGGGGTAGTTGCGGAAAGCCATTTCCCGGCATCGAGATTCGCATCGTCGATGTGGACTCAGGTCAGCCGGTCGCAGCCGGGACCGTTGGCATGATCGAGCTCCGGGGACCGCACATGCTGCGCGGGATCTGCCGGCGCAGCCGGGAAGACGTGTTCACCGCCGACGGCTACTACCCCACCGGTGACCTGGGCCGGCTCGACACAGACGGATTCCTGCACTATCACGGTCGATCCGATGACATGTTCAAGGTCAGCGGCGCCACGGTCTATCCCGGCGAGGTCGAACGGGCGCTACGCACCATCGCGGGTGTCGACAACGCCGTCGTCACCGGGGTGGACGGTCAGGTGGGCGCGGCGGTGCGCTGCAGTGGCCTCGACACCCGGCAGTTGCGGGATGCGGCACGAGAAGTGCTGAGCGCGTTCAAGATACCGACCGTCTGGCTGCTGCTGGACGCTGATGACGACCTACCGCGCGGCGGTACCGGAAAGGTTGACATCTCCCGGCTGCGTGAGCTGCTGATTACTCAGGGCACCCGCGTCCATGGCTGACAGTTCTGCGACTCGAACGCCTTTACCGAGGTGTTGATGTTCGCGAACATCGGGCCGACAGAGATATTCGTCTGCAGCACGTGCTCCTTGTTCGCATCGGGTGTGCTGTAGGTGAACCACGCGCACATCGAGTCCTGGGTCGGCACGTTGTTGATCCACACCCCGAACGTGGAAGCCGAGCCGGCGGTGCGGTAGAGGCCGGGCGCGATGTCGGTTCCGACCACGAACACACCGTTGCCCGGGATGGGATCCAATGGTTCGGCACCGGCCGGCGGCGCCAGCGCGACCGCTGACACGCAGGTCATGAGCACCGCGGTGGTGTGCAATACGCGCATTGACGTCCCCTGTCCTGCGACCCGTACCGGCAGCGTATGTCCTGCCGCCACGCGAGGACAAGGCTGTCAGTGTTCGCCCCGCACCACCACACCCCGTTCGATGAGGTGGTCGATCAGCGGAATCGCGCTGGCGGCCAGGTGTTCTGACATGGCAGCACGGGCCTGCTGCTCGTCGTGCCTGCCCAGCGCGTCGAGCACCCGCCGATGGTCCTTTACCGCCTGGTCGGGCCAGTGCTCGATCATCGGGAACAACGACTCGGGTGCGTAACGGGTGATCTGCGACATCAGCTGCGCCAGTTTCGCCGAGTCCGCGGCGATGTTGATGGCGCGGTGGAACTCGTGGTTCAGCCGCACCGTGCGCTCGTCGTCGTCGGCGGCGTAGGCGGCTTCGAGCTGGTTCTGGATATCTTGGAGTTCACGCAACTGATCGTCGGTGATGTTCAGCGCGGCGCGCGCCGCGAGCTCCCCGCCGACGTGGGCCTGAACGTTGGCTACATCGGCAAGGTCACGCTGGGTCAGCGGCAGCACCACGAAACCGCGGCGGGGTTGTTGGGCGACAAGGCCTTCCGCCCGCAACGCGAACAGCGCCTCACGCACCGGCGTGACACTGATGCCCAATTCCATGGCCAGCTGGTCCAGCCGCACATACTGGCCGGCGGCGTAGGTACCCTCGAAGATCCGCTTGCGGACGAAGCTCGCGACATCCTCGGACAGCTGCGGACGCGCGCCGAAGTCGGGAACCGTCATGGCGTCACACCCGGTACTCGTCGAGCAGGCGCTTGCTGATGATGGACTTCTGGATCTCGCTGGTGCCTTCTCCGATGAGCAGGAACGGCGCATCCCGCATCAGCCGTTCGATCTCGTATTCCTTGGAGTAGCCGTACCCCCCGTGGATACGGAAGCTCTGCTGGGTGACCTCCGAGCAGAACTCGCTGGCCAGATATTTCGCCATTCCCGCGGCTACGTCGTTACGTTCCCCGGAGTCCTTCAGCCGGGCGGCATTGACCATCATCAGATGAGCCGCTTCGACTTTGGTGGCCATCTCGGCCAGTTGGAACGCGATGGCCTGGTGGTCGGCGATCGGCTTGCCGAACGTCTGCCGTTGCTGGGCGTAGCGGACGGCCAGTTCGAAGGCGCGCAGGGCGATCCCACAGGCGCGGGCCGACACATTGACCCGGCCGACTTCGATGCCGTCCATCATCTGGAAGAAGCCCTGCCCCGGCTTCCCGCCCAGGATGTCGTCAGCGCTCGCGCCGTAGCCGTCGAAGATGAGCTCGGTGGTGTCGATGCCCTTGTATCCGAGCTTGTCGATCTTGCCCGGGATGATCAGGCCGGGCACCACTTCACCGAAGCCCGTTGGCTTCTCGACGAGGAACGCCGTCAGGTTGCGGTGCGGCTTGTCCGCTCCTTCGTCGGTGCGCACCAGGACGGCGACCAGCGTCGAGCTACCCCCGTTGGTCAGCCACATCTTCTGGCCGTCGATGGTGTACGTGCCGTCGGAGTTGCGGGTGGCGCGGGTGCGGATCGCGGCCACGTCCGAACCCAGTTCCGGCTCTGACATCGAGAAGGCGCCGCGGGTTTCGCCGGTGGCCATCCGCGGCAGAAATCGTTGCTTCTGCTCGTCGGTGCCGTGCTGGCGCAGCATGTAGGCAACGATGAAATGGGTGTTCAGCACACCCGATACGCTCATCCAGCCGCGGGCCAGCTCTTCGACGCACAGCGCGTAGGTCAACAGAGACTCCCCCAGGCCGCCGTACTCCTCGGGGATCATCAGGCCGAACAGTCCCATGTCGCGCAAGCCGTCGACGATCGTCTGGGGATAGGTGTCGCCGTGCTCGAGTTCCTGGGCGTTGGGAATGACTTCCTTGTCCACGAATTGGCGCACCGTTGCCACGATTTCGGTCTGGATGTCGGTGAGACCGAGGGTCTGGGCGAGCTTGGTCATGCGGCGAATTCCTCTCAGCCTGCAATGGTTTTGGCGTCGGCGAGCCGAGCGATGTCGTCGGCGGTCAAACCCAGGTACTCCGCCAGCACGCCGGTGGTGTCCGCGCCGAGCGCCGGCGCGGGTGCACTGGCGGGGTGCACGCCGTCGAACGCGGCCGGCATCGCCGGGACCAGATAGTCACCGACCCCCGGCTGGTGCATTCGGGAGAAGAGCGGATTGGCAGTCACTTTCGGATCGGCGGCGACCTCGGCGAAGGTGCGGTACCTTTCGTGCAGCACCGTGGTGGCGGCCAGCGCCGCGCTGATCTGCTCGGCATCGTGGTCGGCGAACCAGGTGGCGAACAGGCCCGAGAGCACGTCGCGGTACCGGTAGCGGTCTCCCTCGGACCCGAAGTCCACGTGCAGCGCCTCGGCCAATGCGGCTACGGCCGCACCGGTGCCGGTCACCTCCACCAGGTCACGAAAATGGCGTCGAGTCAACAGGACAACCATGAACCTGGCTCCGTCCCGGCTGACGAAGTCCTGACCGTACTGGCCGAAGATGGAGTTGCCCACCCGAGGCCGCTGGGTCCCGAGCACCTGGGGTTCGGTCAGCAGGCCGAGGTTGCCTGCGGTGGCCAGCGCGACATCCTCGAGCGCGATGCTGACGCGGGCGCCCTCGCCGGATTGGTTCCGGCGGTGTACCGCCGACACCACGGCGAGCGCGGCGTACAGACCGCAGCTGACGTCCCAGGCTGGCAATACATGGTTGATCGGGCCGGCGTGCTCGGCCGGACCGGTGACGAGGGGGAAACCCACAGCAGCGTTCACGGTGTAGTCCACCCCGGTGGACCCGTCCCTTCGGCCGAGCAGCTGCACATGTATCACGTCGGGACGCTGGGCCGCCAGGGCGTCATACCCCAGCCACGTCATTCCCGCGGCGTTGGTGACGACAATTCCGTCGGACTCCACGACCAGGCGCTGGACCAGCTCCCGGCCCTGGTCCGAGCGCAGATCGACGGTGACCGAGCGCTTTCCTTTGTTCAGCCCGGTCCAGTAGATCGAGGTGCCGTCGTCGGCCAGCGGCCAGCGCTGCACGTCCGCGGCGCCGCCGATCGGGTCGATGCGAATGACGTTCGCGCCCAATTGGTTCAGTGTCATGCCGCACAGCGGCGCGGCGACGAAGCTGGACACCTCGACGACGGTGATGCCGACCAGCGGCAGCGCGGGACGGCTCATGTCACCCTCTCGAAAACGGCTGCCAGCCCTTGGCCGCCGCCGATGCACATGGTCTCCAGCCCATAGCGCGCCTGGCGGCGGTGCAGTTCGCGCGCCAGGGTGGCCAGCATCCGTCCGCCGGTGGCCCCGACCGGATGTCCCAGCGAGATTCCGGAGCCGTGCACATTGGTCCGGTCCTGGTCGCCGGCGCCGAACTTCCATTCCCGCATCACCGCGAGAGCCTGGGCGGCAAAGGCTTCGTTCAGTTCGATGAGGTCGATGTCGTTCAGCCGCAGGCCGGCCTTGGCCAGCGCGACCTCGGTGGCCGGCACCGGGCCGATGCCCATGATCTGGGGCGCCACCCCGGCCTGGCCCCATGACACCAGCCGCACCAATGGGCTCAGGCCAAGCTCGGCCGCCTTCTCGGGGGTGGTGACCACGCACATCGATGCGGCGTCGTTCTGCCCGCTGGCGTTGCCCGCCGTGACGGTGGACTCGGGATCCTGTTTGACGAGAACTGGTTTCAGTGTGCTGAGTGACTCAACGGTGGTGTCGGCGCGCGGGTGCTCGTCGGTGTCGATGACCTCTTCGCCCTGACGGGTGCTCACCGTGACCGGAATGATCTCGTCGGTAAGGATGCCGTTCTGCTGTGCCGCGACGGCGCGCTGGTGTGACCGCACCGCGAGCTCGTCCTGTTCGCGGCGCGAGATGCCGTACTGGCGGCGCAGATTCTCGGCCGTCTCCAACATGCCACCGGGCACCGGATAATGACGGCCACCGGCGGTGGTGCGTCCGCGGGCCAGCCCGTCATGCACGCGGACGCCGGAACGCGCTGCGCCCCAGCGCATATCGGTTGAGTAGAAAGCTACGTTGCTCATGCTTTCGCAGCCACCGGCGATCACCAGGTCGTTGTCGCCGGAGCCGACCTGCAGGCACGCCTGGATCACCGCCTGCAGGCCCGAGCCGCACCGCCTGTCGACCTGCATTCCCGGTACCGTCACGGGCAGGCCTGCGTCCAAGGCCACCACCCGTCCGATGGCGGGTGCCTCGCTACTGGGATAGCAGTGGCCGAGGATGACATCCTCGACGGCGTCGGGGGCAACGCCGGTGCGCTGCAGCAGACCTTCGAGCACCGCGACCCCGAGGTCAACCGCGCTCAGCGACTTCAACATTCCGCCGTAGCGTCCGATCGGTGTCCGGACGGGCTCGCAGATCACCGCATCCCGCCGAGAGGTCCCCTGCCTCGCGCCACTGGTCACAGGTGTCGGCCCCCGGTGATCTCCATGACGGTGCCGGTCATGTACGACGACAGGTCCGAGGCCAGGAACAGAGCGACACTGGCCACCTCGCTGGGTTCACCCGCGCGGCCCATCGGAACTTCGGCGACCTTGGAGTCCCAGATGCGCTGCGGCATGGCCTCGGTCATCGCCGAGCGGATCAACCCGGGGGCAATCGCGTTCACCCGGACACCCAGGTAGGCAAGCTCTTTGGCGGCGGCTTTGGTCATCCCGACGATGCCGGCCTTGGCAGCCGAGTAGTTGGTCTGGCCGATCATCCCGACCTTGCCCGACACCGACGACATGTTGATGATGGCCCCGCGCTTGTTTTCCCGCATGATCGCGGCAGCCAGCCGGGTGCCGTTCCAGGTGCCCTTCAGGTGCACGTTGATGACCTGGTCGAACTGCTCTTCGGTCATCTTGCGCATGGTCGCATCACGGGTGATCCCGGCATTGTTGACCATGATGTCCAAGCCGCCGAACCGCTCGACGGCGGTGTCCAGAAGTGCTTGCACCTCATCGGCTTTGGTGACATCACAGCGCACGGCCACCGCGACGTCGTCGCCGCCGAGCTTCTGGGCCGCCGCCTCGGTGGCTTCCAGATTCACGTCACCGAGGACCACGCGGGCACCCTCGGCGACGAATCGCTCGGCGATCGCGAACCCGAGTCCTTGCGCCGCCCCCGTGACCACCGCGGTTTGACCGTCCAGCAACGACACCTGAATCACGCACCCCTTCGTCATGCCCGCAGCCGGGCCCGAATCTCGCTATATCGTATTTCATATATGATATAGCCAGCGTTGCCAACCGGCCCGGAAGGAGCTCCTCACCATGACTTCAGAGGTCGCCGAGGTCCCCGACGAGGATTTTCAGGAGATCCTGGCGCAGACCCGCCACTTCATCCGGACCGCCGTCGTCCCGCGCGAACAGGAGATCCTCGATGACGACCGGGTGCCCGATGATCTGCGTGACCAGGCCAAGAAGATGGGCCTGTTCGGCTATGCGATCCCGCAGGAATTTGGCGGCCTCGGCCTGAACCTGGTCCAGGACGTCGAGATGGCGATGGAGCTGGGGTATACGTCGCTGGCGCTGCGCTCGATGTTCGGCACCAACAACGGCATCGCCGGGCAGGTCCTGGTCGGCTTCGGTACCGACGAACAGAAGGGCCGCTGGCTGGAGTCGATCGCATCCGGCGACACGGTGGCCTCCTTCGCGCTGACCGAACCCGGAGCCGGATCCAACCCGGCCGGGTTGAAAACGAAAGCGGTTCGCGACGGCCAAGACTGGGTGATCAACGGGCAGAAACGCTTCATCACCAACGCGCCCGTCGCCGACCTGTTCATCGTCTTCGCCCGGACCAGGCCCGCCGACGACCAGGGCCCTGGAATCGCCGTCTTCCTGGTTCCGGCCGACGCGCCCGGCGTGGAGGTGGGCGTGAAGGACGCCAAGATGGGCCAGGAGGGCGCCTGGACCTCTGACGTCAGCTTCACCGACGTCCGCGTCGACGACACCGCGCTGATCGGCGGCAATGAAGACATCGGCTACCGCGCGGCCATGACCTCGCTGGCACGGGGACGGGTCCACATCGCCGCCATTGCGGTGGGTGCGGCCCAACGCGCCCTCGACGAATCCGTGGCCTACGCCGCGACCGCCACCCAGGGCGGCACGCCGATCGGCAGCTTCCAGCTGGTGCAGGCGATGCTGGCCGAGCAGCAGACCGGGGTGCTGGCCGGACGCGCCCTGGTCCGCGACACCGCCCGTCAGTGGGTGGACAACTCGGATCGGCGCATCGCGCCGTCGGCGGCCAAGCTGTTCTGCACCGAAATGGCCGGCAAGGTGGCCGATCTCGCGGTGCAGGTGCACGGCGGCAGTGGCTACATGCGCGGCGTCCCGGTGGAGCGCATCTATCGGGACGTACGGCTGCTGCGACTCTATGAGGGCACCAGCGAGATTCAGCAACTGATCATCGGGTCCAACCTGGTCAAGGCGGCACAGCGGTAACGGCCGCTTGTCCTCACCGGAGAATCGTTTCCACTTTTAGACCGCTGGTCTAAAATATTAGACCAGCGGTCTAAAACCGGCCGCGGTTTATCAGCATGGGGACAGCAGTGATCACAATGAACAGCCTCGCGAACCTGACCGACAGTAGCCAGCGCACCCGCTCCTTTGCGCGCGTGCTCGGACCGTTCATCGCCGTGGTCCCGGCCATCGTGGCCATCAGGGCCGCCGAACTCGACGGCCTCTTGTCGACCTTCGCCAAAGACCCCATGTGGCCATGGGCGACGGGCGCCCTGCTGTTCTTCTGCGGGCTGTTCATCGTTGCGTTCCATCAGTATTGGCGCAGCCTCGCCGCGGTGATCATCTCCCTGTTCGGCTGGTTTCTGCTGTTGCGGGGTTTCGCGTTGCTCGCCATGCCGCAATTGATCATCGACGCCGCCGAAGCCTCCACCCGACCCTCGGGTTCCGCCATCACCCGGGTGCGGATCGGATTCGGGCTGCTCGCAGTGTGCGGTCTGTATCTCGCCTACGTCGGCTGGGCGAAGAAGTCCGACTGATCCGCCACCACGATGCCACGCGTCGTCAAGCAGCGAAGCGTCCGACAGGCCGAAGTGCTCGACCAGGCACTGGCCCTGTTTCTCGAACGCGGCTACGAGAACGTCAGCCTGAACGATCTACTCGCCACCGCAGGCACGTCCAAAGGCGCCTTCTATCACTACTTTCCGTCGAAGGAGGCACTGGTCGAAGCGCTCGCCCGGCGCAGTGCCGAGGAAGCGTTCGAGGCGTTGCGCCCGGTGTTCGCCCAGCCGGGCACCAATGCGCTGGAACGGCTCAATGCCGGACTCGCGGCGAGCTACCAGGTCAAGATGGCCATGGGAGCCCCGGAACAGATCGCGGCGATGAGATCACTGCTGACACCGCAGAACCGGCCGCTGTTCCAGAGAATCGTCGCAATCTGGGAGGACCTGTTCCGTCCGGTTCTGACCGAACTCATCACCGACGGGGTGCAGCAGGGCGTGTTCGACACCTTTGATCCCGAGGGTGTCGGTGACATGATTCAGGGGTTCGCTGCCAGCATGGACACGCACGTCATTCGCATCATGGACGCACCGGACACGAGGACTCGCCGCCGGGCCATCGATGACGCGGTCAAGCGGCTGAAACTGTATGGCGTTGCGACGGACCGGATCCTGGGGCTGCCCGATGGGTCGACGGTGGTGCTTGACCGCAAGCAGGTAGTGCAGATGGTCGCGCCCCTCGCGAAGCGCCCGTCCTGATCAACCGATCAGGTCCAGCGTCCCCAGGTCGCGAATCGCCTGACACCCCCGGGTGAGCATGGTCAGCACCATGTCGTCGCCGCGGTCGGTCGACGAGGCGAATGCGAATCCCAGAGCTGAAATCAACGGTGCTTGAACGACTCCCAGCCGATAGTCACGCCAGCAGGCGTCGCGGTCGTAGCCGGAGACGCCGTGGCCGAGCAGCGCCAGGTGATAGTCATCGACCAGGCTTTGCTCGATGACCGGCCGCAATTGCGAGTCGAGGCTGGTGGCCGTGAAGTACGCGAGATCTCGCGCCGGAAGTCCGATCCCGAGCGTCTGCCAGTCGACCACGCAAACCCGGGTGCGGCCGGGGTCAAACAACAGGTTGTCCAGACGGTAGTCACCGTGCAGCAGCGCATACCGGTCGTGCTCGGCAAGTAACCATGGTGTCACCAGACGCATTGTGTCGCGGAAAGTCTCACGGTCCTGCTCGGTCATCCGGTCACCGAGCTTGTCCAGCGTGATGTCCGCGCTCATCTGCGCCACGTCACCGAGCCCCTTGGCCGACTCCTCGTCGGGGCGCCCGAAAGCGATGCCGGGCAGATCCAGCCATCTCGGGTCACACCAGGTGGGTCCGTGCAGGCCGGCCAGCGCGGTCACCGACAGGCGTGCCTCCCGCTCACCGCAACCCACGATCTGGTCGCCCTGCACCGCGGGTGCCTGATCAGCCAGCAACAGCGCGTATTCCATTGCGTCGTCGGTGATCTCACAGTAGAAACACTCGGGCACGGGGACCCGCACCCGGTCGGCCACGGAGTTGTAGAACGAGCACTCGCTGCGGTAGCCGAACACCACCCGATCCCGCACGGCGTCATCCTGAGCCGGCAACTTGATGACGAACGTCAGCGGCAACCCTGCGGGGTCCGACCGATACGTGGCCGTTACCCGGTAGGTGGCCCCGGTTTGTCCGGTGCCGATCGCCACCACCTCGGCGTCGGCAACCTCGACGGAGGTTCCGCGCGCGCTGAGCACCGTCGACAGCCACTCCGGCGTCACATCGGTGGGGTACCGCGGGATTGACAACAGGGCACTCACCACACGCCTCCAGCCAGGTTACGAACTACCTAGGAGACTGTAAGGCATACGGCATCGGCTTCCGTACTCCGCGCTAGAAGCCCTTGGGAGCCTCCCGGACGGCCCGCACCGCTGATTCGTCGCCCTCGAAGTCGACCCGGGCGGCCCGGCCCACCGCGAACAGCAGCAGTTCCTCGGGTTCACCCGTGACCGTGACGGCCGGTCCGTTTCCCGCGGTCAGCAACGTCTTGCCCTCGGTGGTCCGTAACGCGACCCGCCCGGGAACCTTCGCCAGCGTGAGGCGCCCCATCAAGGGGACAGTCCGGGCGAGCCGGTTTTTCAGGCCGGGTTCGAGCTTGCGGGGCTCCCAACTCGCGCCGGCGCGACGAACGTCCTCGTGGTGAATGAACATCTCGGCAACGTTGATCACCGGGTCCAGCACCTTGAAGGGAGAATAAGCCGGCGGGCCGGACGCGACCTTGCCCACCAGTTCGTCCCAGCCCGTGTGCTCGGCGACCTCGTTCTGCACCTTTTCGGTGTGCCCGGCGAAGAACGGTATGAGGATGCCCGGGGCGGCGTCCAACCGGTATTCCCTGATCACCAGGTGTGCCGCCAGGTCGCGGGTTGTCCACCCCTCACACAGGGTGGGCGCCTCGGGCCCCACAGCACGGATGGTCTCCACCAGCGCGGCTCGTTCGCGTTGTGCAATGGACACAGGATCTCCCGTCGGGTTCAGGGCGGATTGCGCACACGTTCCTGTGATCGTATCGACTGACCGCCGGCGGCAGGTTTCGAAAGTTTGTGCGATGGCTATCCGGGGTGCGGAGGTGACAGACATGAGCAACAACGAAGCAGTGCAGGCCCCCCAGGAGAACCCGGAGAAGGACCCTGCGGACTGGGTGACCGGCGATGAACCGATGACCGGTCCCCAGCGCAGTTATGTGCAGACCTTGGCCCAGGAGGCCGGCGCGGATGTTCCCGACGACCTGACCAAAGCGCAGGCATCCCAGGTGATCGAGGAATTGCAGCAGCGGACCGGTCGCGGCACAAGTTAGGCCGCCGCGGAACGCAACTCGCGCAAAGCGGTGCGCAAACCGCGGCGCCGGCCTGTCTCGGGATCAACGAAGCTCTCCTTCAGGCCGGCGCGTACGCGAAATTTCAACTCCGAACGCGTCTCCGGCGCGTCATCGGAAGTCGCCTTGAGCATGCTATCCGGCAACGCGAGCTTCAGAATCGTCCAGAACGACTGAAAGTATTGGCGGCCAAGGGATCCCGTCGTGTAGGGCAGATCGTATTTCTCGCACAGCTCGCGCACGCGTACCGAAATCTCCGCATACCGGTTGCTGGGCAGGTCCGGGAACAAGTGGTGCTCGATCTGATAGCACAGGTTGCCGCTGACGAACGCCATCACCGGTCCGGCATTGAAGTTCGCCGATCCCAGCATCTGGCGCAGGTACCACTCTCCCTGCGTCTCGTTCTCGAACTCCTCCTTGGTGAACTTCTCTGCGCCGTCCGGGAAGTGGCCGCAGAAGATGACCATGTACGACCAGTAGTTGCGGATCAGGTTGGCCACGACATTGGCCTTCATGGTCTGCTTCCAGTTGCGCCCGGCCAGCGCCGGGAACACCAGATAATCTTTGCCGGCCTGCTTGGCGACCTTCGTGCCGATCACTCGGAGGTCCTTGCGCGCCTCGGCCCAGGTCTTCTCCTTCTTGCGGAGCTTCTTCGACTCGATGTGGTGCAGCGCGACGCCCCACTCGAACAGTGTGCCGAGCAGGATGTTGTAGATCGGGTTGCCCAGATAGTAAGGCTCCCAAGGCTCGTCACGAGTGACCCGCATGATGCCGTAGCCGACGTCGGCGTCCAGGTCGACGACGTTGGTGTACTTGTGGTGGACGAAGTTGTGGGAGTGCTTCCATTGCACGCTCGGGCAGGTGGTGTCCCACTCCCATTCGGTGGAATGGATTTCGGGGTCATTCATCCAGTCCCATTGCCCATGGATGATGTTGTGGCCGAGCTCCATGTTCTCGATAATCTTTGCCATTCCGAGCATTCCGGTTCCGGCCAGCCACGCGAACTTGTTTCGGCTGGCGAACAACGCGATTCGGCCGCCGGCGGCCAGCGCGCGCTGCAGTTGAATAGAGCGTCGGATGTAGCGCGCGTCGCGTTCGCCGCGGGACTCTTCCACTTCGGCACGGATCGCGTCCAGCTCCTGCGCAAGCTGCTCGACGTCCTCGGCGGTCAGGTGGGCGTATTCCTTGATATCGGTGATGGCCATTGTTCCTCTATTCCTCGGAAGATTGAGTCAGATCTTGAGCGTGCAGTCGCCGGAGGCGGTGGAGATGCAGGTCTGG
This sequence comes from Mycobacterium sp. TY815, assembly GCF_030755135.1. NCBI lineage: Bacteria > Bacillati > Actinomycetota > Actinomycetes > Mycobacteriales > Mycobacteriaceae > Mycobacterium > Mycobacterium sp. TY815. Next base: position 471,868 of record NZ_JAUFRX010000002.1, read on the forward strand.
ATGCGGTCGCCTTCCCGGTGTTCGGTTCCCGACCGGAAGTCGCGGACATGCCCCGATTCCAGCGGCAGTACACAGGTTTGGCAGATCCCCATACGGCAACCGAAGGGCATCTGAATGCCTACCTGTTCTCCTGCGTCCAGAAGCGATGTGGCGCCGTCGATTTCGACCGTCTTGTCCGAGACCGAGAAGGTGACCGTCCCACCTTCGCCACCTTTGTCGGTAGCGGCGATCGTGAAGCGCTCCATGTGCAGCTGATCTCCGAGATCGGCTTTCTCGTAGAGCTTCTCGGCGTCATCCAGCAGCGCGGAGGGACCGCAGACCCAGGCGGGGCGTTCTTTCCAGTCGGCTGCGATGTCGGCCAGCTCGTCCAAATTCAGATGACCCTGAGTTCCGGTGAGTTGCAGATGCAGCCGGTAACCAGGCTGGGATCTCTCGAGTTCGCGCAACTCGTCGTGGAATATCACGTCCGATTCACTCGGCGCTGAATGAATGTGGACGATGTCCGCCTGCTGTCGGCGCGACTGAAAGGTTCGCAACATGGCCATCACCGGCGTGATGCCGCTACCGGCGGTGATGAAGAGGATCTTCTCCGGCGGCGGCTCGGGCAGCGCGAAATCCCCCTTGGGAGCCGCCAGTCGCACGATGGTGCCGGGTTTGACGCCGTCCACCAGGTGCGTGGACAGGAAACCTTCGGGCGTGGCCTTCACCGTGATGGTGATGTGCTTGTTGTCCCGGCGGGGAACCGAGGTCAGCGAGTACGACCGCCAGTGCCAGCGACCGTCGATGCGCAGACCGATGCCCACGTATTGACCGGCCTGGTAATCACCGGAGAACCCCCACCCTGGCTTGATCGTCACGGTCGCCGAGTCTTCGGTTTCCGGTTGTACACCGACAATCAGGCCCCGCAGCTCGCGCGCCGACCAGAGCGGGTTGAGGAACTTCAGGTAGTCGTCGGGGAGCAGGGGCGTGGTCGCCCGGGCAGCGAGCCCGCGTGCCACGTTCGCCCACGGCGTTGACGCTGTTGACACGCCTTCTGCAGGCGCTTTACTCCATTGCAGGACACTGCGAAGTGTCGAAGCCATAGTTCGTCCCGGGGGTGTCGGAAGGTTCCGTGAAACGGTTGAAGCACGGTAAGTAGCCAACTTCCCGATCTGGGCTTTCAATAAACACTCGTTCGCTGAAATGAGCGAACCGCTTAGCAGTTACGAGTGCGGGCGGAGGGACTCGAACCCACACGCTCTAAGAGCACCGGCACCTAAAGCCGGCATGTCTGCCAATTTCATCACGCCCGCTGCGTCGGTCGATCGTACCGCTCCGGATTTCGACCAGGCCGCCACGCGGACACCGAGCTTGAACCGACGGCGGAAATTCGGCGAAAATTCGGCAAGAATCTCGCCCCTGGTTCACGCCCGGCGACTGCGCGGCACGCTCGAGGACTTCGTGGCCGAAAACTCGTACGCGGTACCGTCGTAGGGTGTCCACCCCGGTCCGCACGAGGCGCAGACGGCCCGCAGCCATCGCGCTCGTTATCTTCGCTGCCTGCGGCTGCCTGGCGCTGGGCTGGTGGCAGTGGACCCGGTTTCAGTCGGTGTCGGGGACCTACCAGAACCTCGGCTACGCCCTGCAATGGCCGATGTTCGCCGCGTTCTGCATCTATGCGTACCGCAAATTCGTCCGCTACGAAGAGGCGCCGCCGGCCCCCCGGGACACCGTCACCGAGATTCCTCCCGGGCTGCTTCCCGAGCGACCGAAGCCCGCACCCCAACAGCCTGACGATCCCGCGCTACGCGAGTACAACGCCTATTTGGCCGAACTCGCCAAAGACGATGCTGAACAGCAGAAAAGGACGACCGCATGAGCACACCTGAGACGCCCGAACGCAGCGCTTCGGCGTTCCCCGCCGACAAGATCCGCTCCGCGTTGTTGGCTTACCGGGTGATGGCGTGGACGACCGGTATCTGGCTGATCGTCTTGTGCGGCGAGGTCGTTTCGCACCTGGTGTACCACCGCGAGGTCCGGTGGATCGAAGTCGTACACGGCTGGGTGTATTTCGTCTATGTGCTGGCTGCGTTCAACCTTGCGATCAAAGTTCGGTGGCCGATCGGTAAGACCATCGGCGTGCTGCTGGCCGGCACCATTCCGCTGCTCGGGATCATCGTCGAGCATCGGCAGACCAAAGAGGTCAAGGCCAACTTCGCGGTCTGAGCGGTCTGAGGGCTCTGACCTACAGGGTCCGCAGCGCCGGCAGCAGCAGGGCCAGCGCGCGACCACGGTGTGACACCGCGTCTTTCTCTGCCGCGCTGAGTTGCGCTGCAGTGCGGCCATCCCCTTCAGCGGGAAGAAACACCGGGTCGTAGCCGAAGCCCCCGTCGCCGCGCGGCTCGTGCGCGATGGTGCCGGGCCACTCGCCGCGGACCACGACCTGCTGTCCATCGGCGACCAGCGCGCAGGCCGAGACGAACGCTGCGCCGCGCCGCTCGTCGGGCACGTCGCGCATCTGCGCGAGCAGCAGTGCGGTGTTGGCGCCGTCGTCGCCGTGATTGCCCGACCAGCGTGCGGACAGCACGCCGGGCATGCCGTTCAGCGCGGCGACTTCCAATCCGGAGTCGTCGGCGACACTCGGCAGGCCGGTCGCGGCGAACGCGTCGCGCGCCTTGGCCAGCGCGTTGTCTTCAAACGTCGCACCGGTTTCCGGTGCCTCGTCGAAGGGCGGCACATCATCCAGCGATACCAGCGTCACCCCGGACAACCCGGCGCCGTCGAGCACCCGCTGCAACTCGGCCAGCTTCTTGCGGTTGCGGCTGGCCACCAGCAGCCGCAAGCCCGGCGGAGCCGGGCGCTGGGGGCACCGCCCGCTTGCGGGGGACGGGTCAGCACCGTCCGGCATGCTCAGCTTCCGAACGCTTTCGATGCCTTCGGCCCCTCGGGCAGCACGCCGGGGTACGGCAGCGCCAACGCCTCGCGCTGGGCGGCGAATAGCTTGTCGCATGCGCCCAGCGCCATGTCGAGCAGTTTGTCCAGGGTCGAGCGCGGGAAGGTCGCGCCCTCGCCGGTGCCCTGCACTTCGACCAGCGTGCCAGTGTCGGTCGCGACAACGTTCATGTCGACCTCGGCGCGCGAGTCCTCCTCGTAGGGCAGATCGACGCGGACCCGGCCGTCGACCACACCGACGCTCACCGCGGCGATCGCGCAGGACAGCGGGCGCGGGTCGGAGAGCTTGCCGGCCGCCGACAGGTAGGTGACGGCGTCGGCCAGCGCCACATAGGCACCGGTGATCGCCGCCGTCCGGGTCCCGCCGTCGGCCTGCAGCACGTCGCAGTCGACAGCGATGGTGTTCTCGCCCAGTGCGCCCAGGTCGATGCACGCCCGCAGTGACCGGCCGACCAATCGGCTGATCTCCTGCGTACGTCCGCCAACGCGGCCCTTGACGGATTCCCGGTCCGAGCGGGTGTGGGTGGCGGACGGCAACATCGCGTACTCCGCGGTGAGCCAGCCCAAGCCCGATCCCTTGCGCCAGCGCGGCACCCCCTCGGTGACGCTGGCGGTGCACATGACCTTCGTGCCGCCGAATTCGATCAGCACCGAACCCGCCGGGTGGTCGGTGAATCCGCGGGTGATGGTTACCGGGCGAAGCTCGTCGTCGAGGCGGCCGTCTTCTCGTTTGGACACAAGGTCCACCCTATCGCCGGGCCTCTGGTGCGCTCGGACGGCACTGAGTGTGCGGGCACTGCTTTCGGTGCGCGCTCACCGCGGCGATAGGTCGAAAATCGCGCGGTCACGGCACACTCGGTGGCACTCTCAGCCGGCGCGCCGGACTTCGATCGTCTCGCCGGGCACCACCGCGTGCACGGGCCCGTCGAACTCGGCCTTGGCCTCGCTGATGACATCCTCGCGAGAGGTCCAAGGCGGGATGTGCGTCAGCAGCAACTCCCGCACGCCGGCCGCAGCCGCGGCCCGACCGGCTTCGGTGCCCGACAGATGAAGGGCGGGCGGATTTTTCGGCGAGTGCGTCCAGGAGGCCTCGCACAGGAATACATCGGCGCCGCGGGCCAGTTCGACGAGTTGGTCGCATTCCCCGGTGTCCCCGCTGTACACCAGCGAGGCCCCGCTCGGGTCGGTGAAACGCAGGCCGAACGACTCGGTGGGGTGCGCGACGACCCGCGGCAGCACGCTCAGGGCGCCGATGTCGACCGCCTCGCCGTCCACCCAGTGGCGAACGTCGAAGATGTCCGAGCAATCGTCGATTTCGCCACCGTAGGGGGACGACGCCGCCCCCAGCCGCGACCACGTGTCGCTCGGCCCGTACAGCAACGCCTTGCCGTTGGGTTTGGCGGTCGGGTGATACCGCCGCCACACGAAAAGACCGGGCACATCCAGGCAGTGGTCGGCGTGCAGATGCGACAGCAACACGTGGACCGAACCCGGATCGGCATGTCTTTGCAGTGCGCCCAACACCCCCCCGCCGAAGTCGATGACAAGCGGCGGAGTGTCCGGTGCCCGGAGTAGATAACCCGACGCGGGCGAGTCCGGACCCACGACGCTGCCAGAGCATCCGAGCACGGTTAGTCGCACGGACACCACTGTGCCATGCCAGTTAGCACGATGGGGAAAACATCGCCGCATTGGGCCATCAGAATCGTCGGCTTTTTCACGAGACGGGAGCCTGTCGGGCGGGTTCGACCCCCACCACCGCGGGCCCGAGGAATCGGGAGGCGAGTTTGGTGAACGCCTCGAGGTCACCGGTCGCCTCGAAGACCCGCGTGGCCGGCGGTCCCTCGTGCGGACGCAACAAGTCGCGTTCGGTGAGCACGCGCAGCACTTGCTTGGCGGTCTCCTCGGCGCTGGAGACCAGAGTGACGTCCTCCCCCATCACGAGTTGGATCAGTCCGGACAGCAGCGGGTAGTGCGTGCACCCCAACACCAGCGTGTCGACCTCGGCGCGCTGCAGCGGTTCCAGATAACCCTCGGCCAGACCCAGCACCTGCCGACCACTGGTGACGCCGCGCTCGACGAAGTCGACGAACCGGGGGCAGGCCACCGCGGTGATCTCGGTGTCGCGCGCGGCGGCGAACGCATCCTGGTAGGCGTGGGAGTTGATCGTCGCCCGCGTGCCTATCACCCCGATGCGGCCGTTGCGGGTGGCGGCCACCGCGCGGCGCACCGCCGGCAGGATTACTTCGACGACGGGCACGTCGTACCGTTCCCGCGCATCCCGCAGGCAGGCGGCGGAGGCGGAGTTGCACGCAATCACCAATGCCTTGACGCCGCGGCTGACCAGATCGTCTCCGATGGCCAGCGCGTGGGCACGGATCTCCGGGATGGGCAGCGGTCCGTACGGCCCGTTGCCGGTGTCGCCGACGTAGATGATGTCCTCGTCGGGCAACTGGTCGATGATCGCCCGCGCGACCGTGAGTCCTCCGACACCGGAATCGAAGACTCCGATGGGAGCCAGGGGCGAACTCATGTCTTCAGGTGCGGTGCGCCCAGGGCCCTCTTCCGCTCGCGGGCCTTGCGTTCGGGAGCCGACAACAGATAGGCCGCCACCACGCCGGCGATCGCGCCGCACAAGTGGCCCTGCCAGGACACGCCACCGCACACGCCCAGGACGGGCAGGGCGCCGAGCAGCACACCGCCGTAGACGAACAGCACGACCAGGCCGATGATGATGTCCCACACTTTGCGCACGAAGATGCCGAATACCAGCAAGAAGGCAAGCCAGCCGAAGATCAGCCCCGATGCGCCGATGTGGTCGGTCGGGCCGCAGCTGCTGCCGACGTTGCCGATCAGCCAGGTCCCGAAGCCACCCAGGATCCAGATGATCGCGGTGGCCCACACGAACCGGGACAGTCCGGCCAGTGTCATCAGGAAGCCCAGCACCAGCATCGGCACCGTGTTGGCGATCAGATGCTGCCAGTTCGCGTGCAAGACCGGGGCGAAGACGATCCCCCACAGGCCGTCGGTGGTCAGCGGCCGGATGCCGTTGCGGTCCAGCCGGCCACCGCTGAGTTGATCGATCAGCTCAACGACATAGAGCAGGGCCACGAAGGTGATGATCGTCGTCGCGCCGATCACCCAGCCCGGCTTCTTGTTCGACTGGTTCGCCGGCGCCGGTTTGTTCATGCGCCGATCCTCCTCATCGCCCTGGGTCCAAAGGTCCAGGCTACCGGTAGACCTCGCCTTGACCGCCCGCGACCGCAGGCAGGATGGTGACCGAGTCGCCGTCCGCGACGGCGGTGTCCAGACCGCCGGAGAAGCGCACATCCTCGTCGTTGACGTAGATGTTCACGAAGCGGTGCAGGCGGCCGTTATCGATGAGCCGATCCGAGATGCCCGCGTAGTTGGCTTCCAGGTCTGTGATGACGGCACCCAGCGTGTCGCCACTGGCCGAGACGCGCTTCTCGCCACCGGTGTGGGGTCGCAGGATGGTCGGAATGGAGACGGTGACGGTCATGCTGGCCTTTCTGTCGCGTGGGCTCAGTACTGCTCGACGATGTCAACAGGTTCCTCGCTGACGACACCGTTGACAATGCGGTAGCTGCGCAGTTCGTGCCGGTGCGGGTCTCGGGTGGACACCACCACATAGTGCGCGCCGGGTTCGGCCGCCAGGTCGATATCCGTGCGACTCGGATACGCGTCGCTGCCGGGGTGGGAGTGGTAGATGACGACGGGGCCCTCATTCGCGCGCTCCATGGCCTGCCACACCTCGAGTTGCTGGCCGGAATCGAATCGGTAGAACGTCGGCGACCGTTCCGCGTTGACCATGGGAATGTGTCGCTCCGGACGGTCCGAGCCGTCGGGACCGGCCAGTACACCGCAGGCTTCGTCGGGGTGGTCCCGGCGGGCATGGGCGACCATCGCGTCGACGAGATCGGCACGGATCACCAGCACCGCGATGCCTTCACCGCCGGAACGCACCCGGCAGCACGTCGCGGTACGCCGGTATCGCGGCCACCGATTCCGCGGCGATGACTCCGTCGAGCACCGCCCGGGCCAGGCAGTCGGCGGCGGCCGCGCCCACCGTGGTGAGCAGACCGGTCTCCGGCGACAGCGCGGCCGGGGTCTTGGCGGACGGTGGCACCTCGACGGCGCCGGTCGCCAGGGCGAAGACGGTGTCGCCGTCCAGGGGGGTGTGAGCGGGCCGCAGCGTCCGGGCCAGACCGTCGTGGGCGGCGATCGCGACGCGACGGCACCCCGCGGGGCTGAGCGCCGCATCCGTGGCGACCACGGCGATCGTGGTATTCAGCTCGCTCAACGGGGACGGTAACTGCGCCAGCGCCGCGATCTGCTCGGACGGCGGTGGCGTCAGCGCGAACTGGTCGGTCAACTCCGCCATCCACGGCAGGCCGGTCGCTGGGTCGACGGCTTCGCCGGCCGCGTTCACCACGGCCAGCGCCCCGACGGTGATGCCGGAGGGAAGCGTGACCGACGCGGTCCCGACGCCCCCTTTCAGCACTCCGACGCGCGCCCCGACGCCGGCGCCGACCGTCCCGACGGCGACTGGCGCCGCGTCGCCGGAGCCGTCGGCCGCCACGCATGCGGCGTAGCCGAACTCGGCCGTCGGCCGGCAATCCCAGGCTCCGACCGGAAGATCGAAGATCACCGCCCCTGGGACGATCGGCACCACACCGTCACCCATCGCGACGCCGCGCTGACGTTCCTCCAGCCAGCGCATGACGCCGTCGGCGGCGGCGAGCCCGAACGCACTGCCGCCGGCCAGCAGCACCGCGTCGACGTAGCGCACGCTGTTGACGGGGTCGAGCAGGTCGGTCTCTCGCGTTCCCGGCGCACCGCCGCGGCAGTCCACGGCGCCCACCGTGCCCGGGGGCGGCAGCACCACGGTGACGCCGCAGGCCCACCCGCCCCCGAGGGACGCGTCGGGGTCCAGCCGGTGGTGATGGCCGACGCGGATTCCGCCGACGTCGGTGATGGAGTTCATCTGACCGTCTTGCCTTTTACAGGGGTCATCGTGGCCCCATCAGCACCAGCACCAGATACTCCTGCAACACCGTCAGCCACTGATAGACGTCGAAGTGGGCGGCCAGCGGGTGGTCGGCGGGCAACCGCTCCGGGCCTTGCGGCCCGATCTCGAGCATGACGCCCAACGTCAGCCGCAGATCGTTGACGGCCGAAATCCAGGCGTTGGCGCTCTCCTCGGTCAGCTCGAACCTGCCGCCGTTGACCGGCAACGTATCCAGCAACTGTTGCGCCGCAACCCGTTTGGCCTCGATGATCTCCGGCTCGTGCAGACTGCGCAGCGCCGAGTTCAGGGCTTCGGAGGCCTCCAGAGTCAGTGGATCGCCGTCGTCGTTGCGATAGAAGTCCGGTAGCAGGCGCCCGAGTGTCGCGTCCGCCGGACGCTCGGAATGTCCGGTCTTGATACCGGTGATCTCTTCGAGTTCGTCAGCCGGCGACGTGGCCTGCCGCTCGTCGAGCAGGCCGGCCATCGCACTCACCAGGTTCTGCAGCAGAGCCGCCTCGTGCGGGGCCAGCGACGACCGGAAACGAGGTCCGTTGCGGGTTTCGACGCGCTTCCATTTGCGCACTATCAGAACTCAGCGGTCCTGCTGCATGGTCGCCCACAACCCGGCGGCATGGAGCTTGGACACGTCGACCTCCATGGACTCCCGACTGCCTGACGACACCACGGCCTTTCCTTCGTTGTGCACCTGCAGCATCAGCTTGGTGGCGTGCGGTTCGCTGTACCCGAACAACTTCTGGAAGACATACGTCACGTAGGTCATCAAGTTGACCGGGTCGTCCCAGACGATGGTCACCCATGGACTCGTCGTAGCTTCGACCGGAGCGGATTCTCGTTGCCCGGTGCTGCCCGGCTTGGCCGGCGCGATCGCTACAACCATGGCGTAAGGATACCGAGCCAGGCCGGTATTGCAGCCAGCCGATACCTTTGCGATGTGAACGACTCGGTACTTGCTGGGCTGCTGACCGACAAATACGAGTTGACCATGCTGGCCGCGGCCCTGCGCGACGGTACCGCGCACCGGCGCACCAGCTGGGAAGTGTTCGCGCGGCGGCTTCCGGCGGGCCGGCGCTACGGGGTGGTCGCCGGAACCGGCCGGCTGCTGGAAACCTTGCCGCAGTTCAGGTTCGACGGCGACGCCTGTGCGTTGCTGTCGGAGTTCCTCGACGCCGACACGGTGGAGTATCTGCGGGACTTCCGCTTCCGCGGGGACATCGACGGGTACGCCGAGGGCGAGCTGTACTTCCCGTACTCCCCGGTGTTGACGGTGCACGGCAGCTTCGCCGAATGCGTGCTGCTGGAAACCCTGATCCTGTCGATCTTCAACCACGACACCGCGATCGCGTCGGCGGCCGCGCGCATGGTCAGCGCGGCCGGCGACCGCCCCGTGATCGAAATGGGTTCGCGGCGCACCCATGAGCAGGCGGCGGTCGCATCCGCGCGGGCCGCCTACATCGCAGGATTCGCCGGGACATCCAACCTCGAGGCGCAGCGTCGATTCGGTGTGCCGTCGGTGGGAACCGCCGCGCACGCGTTCACCATGCTGCACACCACCGATCAGGGCCCCGACGAGTTGGCGGCGTTCCGCGCGCAGGTCGCGGCACTGGGGCCGGATACCACGCTGCTGGTCGACACGTACGACGTCACCACCGGGGTGGCCAACGCCGTGGCCGCCGCCGGTACGGCGCTGGGTGCCGTCCGCATCGACTCCGGGGACCTGGCGGTGCTGGCCCACCAGGTGCGTGCCCAACTCGATGAGCTGGGTGCCTCGAAGACCCGCATCGTGCTGTCCAGCGATCTCGACGAGTTCGCCATCGCGGGCTTGCTCGCCGCTCCGGTGGACAGTTACGGGGTGGGCACCTCCCTGGTCACCGGCTCGGGTGCGCCGACGGCGAGCATGGTCTACAAGCTGGTGGAGGTGGACGGCATCGCGGTGCAGAAGCGCAGCAGCCAGAAGGAGTCGCACGGCGGCCGCAAAGCGGCGCTGCGGTTGTCGCGGCCGACGGGCACGATTACCGAGGAGGTCGTGCATCCGTTCGGGCGCGCGCCGTCGGTCAGCGAGCCGCACCGTGTCCTGACCACGGCGCTGGTTCACGGCGGCGAGGTCCTGATGGACAGTGATTTGACAGTGGCGCGGAACTTGGTCGCCGCCGGGCAGCGCAGCCTGCCGTGGGAGGGACTGGCCCTGTCGCCCGGCGATCCGGCGATCCCGACGCGAACCATTCCGGCCTGAACCGATGACCGAGTCCGTCCCGGCGTTGCTGGCGATCGCGGTATCGGCGCTCGGCGGCAGCGAGCGCAGCGGTCAGGTGGAGATGGCCACCGAGGTGGCGCGCGCCTTCGACACCGGCGAGCACCTGGTTGTGCAGGCCGGCACCGGCACCGGAAAGTCGTTGGCGTACCTGGTTCCGTCCATCGTCCGGGCAATCGAGGACGACGCACCCGTGGTCGTGTCGACCGCCACGATCGCATTGCAGCGCCAGCTCGTCGACCGCGACCTGCCCCGGCTGGCCGATTCACTGGCCGGCGCGCTGCCCCGGCTACCGACCTTCGCGCTGTTGAAGGGCCGACGAAACTATCTGTGCCTGAACAAGATTCATAACGGTAGCGCCGGGGACGACACCGACGACCGGCCGCAGGAGGAACTGTTCAACCCGATGGCGGTCACGGCGCTGGGCCGCGACGTGCAACGGCTGACCGAGTGGTCGGCCGAAACAGACTCCGGTGACCGTGACGACCTGAAGCCCGGTGTGCCGGACCGGTCCTGGTCGCAGGTCAGCGTTTCGGCGCGGGAATGCATCGGGGTGGCGCGCTGCTCGTTCGGCGCGGAGTGTTTCTCCGAGCGCGCACGGGCGCGGGCCGGAACCGCCGATGTCGTCGTCACCAACCATGCGCTACTGGCGATCGATGCCGTATCGGACTCCGCGGTGCTGCCGGAACATTCCTTGCTGGTGGTCGACGAAGCGCACGAACTGACCGACCGGGTGACCTCGGTGGCCACCGCCGAGCTGACGTCGGCGACCCTCGGGGTGGCCGCACGCCGCGTCGCCCGACTGGTCGGCCCGGAACTGGTCCATCGCCTGGAGGCAGCCTCGGCCACCTTCTCCTCGGCGATCCACGACGCCGCGCCGGGCCGTATCGACCACCTCGACGACGAGCTGGCAACGTACCTGACCGCATTGCGCGACGCCGCCAACGCGGCCCGGTCGGCGATCGAGAGCACCAGCGACGCGCGGGCGGCGGCGGCACGCGCGGAAGCCGCCTCAGTGCTGATCGAGATCTCCGACACCGCGGCGCGGATGCTCGTTTCGTTCGGTCCGGCCATCCCCGATCGCACGGACATCGTCTGGCTGGATCACGAGGAGATCCGCGGTACGCCGCGCGCGGTGCTGCGCGTGGCGCCCTTGTCGGTGGCCGGCCTGCTGGCCGAGAAGGTGTTCTCGCGTGCCACGACCGTGCTGACATCGGCGACCCTCACCGTCGGCGGCGCTTTCGACGCGATGGCGCAGGCCTGGGGCCTCACCGAAGCAGATACGACGTGGCGGGGTATCGATGTGGGATCGCCGTTCAGCCACGCCAAGTCGGGGATCCTTTACGTCGCCGCGCATCTGCCGCCGCCCGGTCGGGACGGCACCGGCTCGGCCGAACAACTCAACGAGATCGCGGAGTTGATCACCGCCGCGGGCGGTCGCACACTGGGGCTCTTCTCGTCGATGCGCGCGGCGCGGGCCGCCGCCGAGGCCATGCGTGAGCGGCTGGCCACCCCCGTTTTGTGTCAGGGCGACGACAGCACCTCGGCACTGGTCGAGCAATTCGCCGAGGACCCCGAGACATCGCTGTTCGGGACGTTGTCACTGTGGCAGGGCGTCGACGTCCCGGGTCCGTCGCTGTCCCTGGTGCTGATCGATCGCATCCCGTTCCCCCGCCCCGACGACCCACTGCTGAGCGCGCGCCAGCGCGCGGTGGCCGCCCGCGGCGGCAACGGATTCATGGCGGTGGCGGCCAGTCATGCGGCGCTGTTGCTGGCGCAGGGTTCGGGCCGGCTGCTGCGCCGGGTCTCTGACCGCGGTGTGGTCGCGGTGCTGGACTCGCGCATGGTGACGGCACGCTACGGCGACTACCTGCGCGCGTCGCTGCCGCCGTTCTGGCAGACCACCAACGCCCAGCAGGTCCGCGCCGCGCTGACGCGTTTGCGCGAATCCCCGCCGCCGCGCTGACTCGCTTGGCGCGAACAGAGGCGAAATCGCACGATTCTCCGTGGCTAGAGTGCGATTTCGCGTCTGCTCGCGGTGGAGACTCAGGCCAATGTGACCAGGCCCAGCTCGCTGCTGGCGGCCAGCATCGGGTGACGCGGCAGCACCCGCACCGTGTAACCCAGCGCCCCGGCCAGGGGCAACGGCGTCGTCGTGGAGAAGACCTGGTTGCCACCCTCGGCGCTGCCGGTATAGGTCATCTCCACGGTCAGCGGGTCGAGCAGCTCGTCGCCGCTGTCGACCCGGCCCAGCACCGCCTGCACCGTCACCTCATCGGGCGCCAGCCCCGCTAACTGGACGGTCGCGGTCAACGTCAGTTTCGACCCGAGCAGCGGAGTGTCGGGCAGTCCGGTGCTGTCGACATCGGTGACGACGATCCGGGGCCACGCCTCCTCGGCCCGCCGCCGGTATGCCGTCAACTCACGAGCCGGCTCGAACGCGTCCGCGATGGTGCTGCGTCGCGACTGGGCCGCCGGGGTGTAGTAACGCTCGACGTAGTCGGTGACCATCCGGGAGGCCAGCACCTTGGGGCCCAATGTCTGCAGGGTGTGTCGCACCATCTCGATCCAGCGCGGCGGCACCCCATGCTCGTCGCGTTCGTAAAACTTCGGGGCCACCGCCTGCTCCAGCAGGTTGTAGAGCGCGGTGGCCTCCAGGTCGTCACGCCGGTCCTCATCGGCGACACCGTCGGCGGACGGTATCTCCCAACCGTTTTCGCCGTCGTACCACTCATCCCACCAGCCGTCGCGGATCGACAGGTTCAGGCCGCCGTTGAGGGCGCTTTTCATGCCCGACGTGCCGCAGGCCTCCAGCGGCCGCAGCGGGTTGTTCAGCCACACGTCGCAGCCCCAGTACAGCAACCGCGCCATCGACATGTCGTAGTTCGGCAGAAACGCGATCCGGTGCCGCACCTCCGGCCGGTCGGCGAACCGCACCACCTGCTGGATCAGCGCCTTGCCGCCGTCGTCGGCGGGGTGCGACTTGCCGGCGACTATCAGCTGAATCGGGCGTTCCTCGTCCAGCAGCAGGCGCTCCAGCCGGCTCGGGTCGCGCAGCATCAGGGTAAGCCGCTTGTACGTCGGGACTCGCCGGGCGAACCCGACCGTCAGCACATTGGGATCGAATGCCTTTGCGATCCAACCTAACTCGGCTTCAGATGCGCCCCGCTCAAGCCACGACTGCCGCAGCCGCGCCCGAACGTCCTCGACCAGCAGCTCGCGCAGCTGGGACCGGATCCACCACAGATGCCCCGGGTCGACCTGCTGCAGCCGCAACCACACGGCGGGCTCGCTGAACGAGTCGGACCCCGCCAGCTCGCGGCCCAGTTGCAGCCACTGGGGCGCAGCCCAGGTACGCGCGTGCACGCCGTTGGTGATCGACCCGATCGGCACCTCGGCGGGGTCGAAGCCAGGCCAGAGTTCATTGAACATCTCCCGGCTCACCTCGCCGTGCAACAACGACACCCCGTTGGCCCGCTGCGCCAAGCGCAGCCCCATGTGGGCCATGTTGAACTTCGCAGGATCCTCCTCGGCGCCCAGGGCGAGGATCCGCTGTGTCGGTACGCCCGGCAGGAGCGTGGTCACGCTGTCGCCTTCGTCGTCGAAGTACCGCTGCACCATCTCCACCGGGAACCGGTCGATGCCGGCCGGGACCGGGGTGTGTGTGGTGAATACCGTGCTGGACCGCACCACCGTCACAGCGGTGTCGTAGTCGAGTCCCGCCTCGGTGACCAGCTCGCGGATGCGTTCGGCACCGAGGAAGCCGGCGTGGCCCTCATTCATGTGGAACACCTCGGGGGCCGGGCGACCCTCGATCGCAGTGAACGCACGGATCGCCCGCACCCCGCCGATGCCGGCCAGAATCTCCTGCTTGATGCGGTGTTCCTGATCGCCGCCGTACAGACGGTCGGTGACGCTGCGCAGATCATGCTCGTTCTCCGGCACATCGGAATCCAGCAGCAGCAGCGGCACCCGGCCGACCTGCGCCACCCACACCCGCGCCCGCAGCCGCGCGGAATCCGGCAACGCCAATTCGACCAGCACCGGGTCACCGGTGGCGTCGGTCAGCAACCGCAATGGCAATCCCTGCGGGTCCAGCGACGGGTAGGTCTCCTGCTGCCAACCGTCGGCGGTCAGGGACTGCCGGAAGTAGCCGGAGCGGTAATACAGGCCGACCGCGATCAGCGGCAACCCCAGATCCGAGGCCGACTTCAGATGATCACCGGCCAGGATCCCGAGGCCACCGGAATAATTCGGCAGCACTTCCGCGACGCCGAATTCCATCGAGAAATAGGCGATCCCGGTGGGCATCACGACCCCGGCCGCTTCCTGTTGCTGATACCAGAGCGGACGGGTCAGATAGTCGTTCAAGTCGGCTGCGAGTTCGTCGAGCCTACGCAGGAAATCCTCGTCGGACGCCAACTCGTCGAGCCGCGCAGGCTTGACGGCGCCCAGCACCGCAACCGGGTCCTTGCCGCATTTGAACCACAAGTCCGGGTCGATGCTCGCGAACAGGTCCTGCGTGGGTTTCTCCCACGACCAGCGCAGGTTGGTCGACAGCTGGTCGAGCGCAGCCAGGCGGTCAGGAAGGTGGGCGCGGACGGTAAAGCGGCGGAGGGCTTTCACGCATCTCAACCTTAGTGCGGTTTTCGCTGCGTGCAGCGTTCCGTGGCCTGCACGTGCCGAGTGTGCTTCAGCACCCGCCGGTGTAGCAGGACACTAGGGTGGGTATGGGGCGCAAAGAGGCGACAGACATCGAGCTGACGAATAACACCTCAACGACGACCGTGCGGCCGCCTGGGGTGACGAATCCGGAACGCCCCGGCGACGACGCGGCGCAACGACGGGCCGCCGAAGAGCCGGGAAATCGAATGGAGTGATTGGGTGCCCGGTCGTATCGAGATCGACGACGTTCAGCCCGTGGTCTCGTGTGGTACGTATCCTGCCAAGGCGGTGGTCGGTGAGGTGATTCCGGTCAGCGCGGCGGTGTGGCGCGAGGGGCACGAGGCGGTGGCGGCGACCCTGGTCGTGCGCTACCTCGGCAGCCGCTACCCCCACGTCGCCGACGCGCGCGGGATGAAAGCCGTGCAAGCCGCCGCCGAGCAGGAGACTGGGGGCGTCGAAGTCGCCGAGAAGGTCAAACCGCGGCAGTTTCCGATGACGATGGGCCTGGAGCCATACGTGTTCCACGGACAATTCGCGCCGGACAGGGTGGGATTGTGGACTTTCCGGGTAGACGGATGGGGTGACCCGATTCATTCCTGGCGCCACGGACTGGTCGCCAAACTCGATGCGGGCCAGGGCGAAAAGGAACTCTCCAACGATCTGCTGGTGGGCGCCGCACTGTTCGAACGCGCCGCCACCGGCGTCCCGCGCCAACAGCGGAACCCGCTGCTCGATGCCGCCGCGGCTCTGCGCAAGCCCGGTGATCCGTTGACCCGCACCGCGTTGGCACTGGCACCCGACGTCGAGGACCTGCTCGACCAGTTCCCGTTGCGCGAGTTGGTCACCCGTGGCCAGCAGTACGGCATCTGGGTGGACCGGACCCTGGCTCGTTTCGGGTCGTGGTACGAGATGTTCCCCCGCTCCACCGGCGGCTGGGACGCCGAAGGCCGCCCGGTGCACGGTACGTTCGCCACTGCCGCGGCGGCGCTGCCCCGGATCGCCGATATGGGATTCGATGTGGTTTACCTGCCGCCGATCCACCCGATCGGCAAGGTGCACCGCAAGGGGCGCAACAACAATCCGACCGCCGCCGCGGGCGACGTGGGATCGCCCTGGGCCATCGGCAGCGACGAGGGCGGCCACGACGCCATCCACCCGGCGCTGGGCACGATCGACGACTTCGACGACTTCGTCTCGGCTACAAGAGAATTAGGCATGGAGGTGGCGCTGGACCTGGCGCTGCAGTGCGCCCCGGACCACCCGTGGGCCCGGGACCACCGCCAGTGGTTCACCGAACTGCCCGACGGCACCATCGCCTACGCGGAGAACCCGCCGAAGAAATACCAGGACATCTATCCGCTCAACTTCGACAACGATCCCGCCGGGCTCTACAACGAGGTGCTGCGGGTGGTGCGTCACTGGATTCAGCACGGGGTCAAGGTGTTTCGGGTGGACAACCCGCACACCAAGCCACCGGACTTCTGGGCCTGGCTGATCGGCCAGGTGAAGGCCGTCGACCCCGATGTGCTGTTCCTGTCCGAGGCGTTCACCCCGCCGGCCCGCCAGTACGGGCTGGCCAAGCTGGGCTTCACGCAGTCCTACAGCTACTTCACCTGGCGCACGGCGAAGTGGGAGCTCACCGAGTTCGGCAACGACATCGCCAAGCTCGCCGACTTCCGGACGCCGAATCTGTTCGTCAACACCCCGGACATCCTGCACGAGGTGCTGCAGCACAACGGTCCGGGCATGTTCGCCATCCGCGCGGTGCTGGCGGCAACGATGAGCCCGGCGTGGGGGGTGTACTCCGGCTACGAGCTCTTCGAGCACCGCGCGGTGCGCGAAGGCAGCGAGGAATACCTCGACTCGGAAAAGTACGAATTGCGGCCCCGCGACTTCGCCGGCGCGCTGGCCGAAGGCCGGTCGTTGGAGCCGTTCATCGCCCGGCTCAACGAGATTCGGCGGCTGCACCCGGCTCTGCAGCAGCTGCGCACCATCCACTTCCACACGGTGGACAACGACGCGCTGCTGGCTTACAGCAAGTTCGACGCGGAAACCGGCGACTGCGTGCTGGTGGTGGTGACGCTGAACGCATTCGGGCCCGAAGAAGCGATTCTGCACCTGGACATGGCAGCACTGGGCATGGAGCCCTACGAGCGCTTCTGGGTGCGCGACGAGATCACCGGCGAGGAATACCAATGGGGGCAATCCAATTACATCCGCATCGACCCGGGGCGCGCCGTCGCCCACGTCATCAACATGCCGCTCGTACCCGAAGAATCCCGAATCACGCTGCTACGCAGGAGGTGAGGGCAAGTGAATCACACCGATGAACTCGCCAATACGCATCTGGCGCCCGATCCCGCCGAACTGGCCAGCCTGATAGCAGGTACCAATCACAACCCACACGGCATTCTAGGCGCGCACGAATACGGCGACCACACCGTCATCCGGGCGTTCCGTCCGCACGCGGCCAGCGTCGTCGCCCTCGTCGGCGAAGACAGAGTGCCCCTGGAGCACATCGATTCTGGGGTGTTCGCCGTCGCCCTGCCGTTCGCCGACCTCGTCGACTACCGGCTCGAGGTGACCTATGACGGGTCCGAACCGCACACGGTGGCCGACGCCTACCGGTTCCTGCCCACCCTGGGCGAGGTCGACCTGCACCTGTTCGCCGAGGGACGCCACGAACGCCTCTGGGAGGTGCTGGGCGCCCATCCCCGTTCGTTCACCACGCCCGACGGCACGGTCAGCGGCGTGTCGTTCGCGGTGTGGGCACCGAATGCCAAGGGCGTCAGCCTGATCGGCGAGTTCAACGGCTGGACCGGTACCGACGCCCCGATGCGGACGCTGGGTTCCTCCGGCGTCTGGGAGCTGTTCTGGCCCGACTTTCCGATCGACGGCCTGTACAAGTTCCGGGTGCACGGCGCCGACGGCGCCGTCACCGATCGTGCCGACCCGTTCGCGTTCGGCACCGAGGTGCCGCCGCAGACCGCGTCGCGCGTGACGGTGAGCGAGTACACCTGGAACGACCAGGAATGGCTGCAGCAGCGCGCCCAGCGCAACCCGGTTTTCGAGCCGATGAGCACCTACGAAGTGCACCTCGGCTCGTGGCGTCCCGGACTCGGGTATCGAGAGCTCGCCGAGCAGCTAACCGAATACGTTGTCGAACAAGGGTTTACCCACGTCGAACTGTTGCCCGTCGCCGAGCATCCCTTCGGCGGGTCCTGGGGATACCAGGTGACGTCGTACTACGCACCCTCGTCCCGCTTCGGCACTCCGGATGAATTCCGGACGCTGGTCGACGCTCTGCACCAGGCCGGCATCGGCGTCATCGTTGACTGGGTGCCGGCGCACTTCCCGAAAGACGCATGGGCACTGGGGCGCTTCGACGGAACCCCGCTCTACGAACACTCCGACCCCAAGCGCGGCGAGCAATTGGACTGGGGTACCTACGTTTTCGACTTCGGACGTCCGGAAGTACGGAACTTCCTGGTGGCCAATGCCCTGTACTGGCTACAGGAGTTCCACATGGACGGCCTGCGGGTCGATGCGGTCGCGTCGATGTTGTATCTGGATTACTCGCGCCCCGAGGGGGGTTGGACGCCGAACATCTATGGCGGTCGGGAGAACCTGGAGGCGGTGCAGTTCCTGCAGGAGATGAACGCCACCGCGCACAAGGCCGCGCCCGGTATCGTCACCATCGCCGAGGAGTCGACGTCGTGGCCGGGCGTCACCCGGCCGACCAGCCTTGGCGGGCTGGGCTTTTCGATGAAGTGGAACATGGGCTGGATGCACGACACGCTCGACTACTTCAGCCGCGACCCGATCTATCGCACCTACCACCACCACGAGATGACCTTCTCGATGCTGTATGCGTTCAGCGAGAACTACGTGCTGCCGCTCAGCCACGACGAGGTGGTGCACGGCAAAGGCACGTTGTGGGGGCGGATGCCCGGCGACAACCACGCCAAAGCGGCCGGGCTGCGCAGCCTGCTCGCCTACCAGTGGGCCCACCCCGGCAAGCATTTGCTGTTCATGGGCCAGGAGTTCGGCCAGCGCGCCGAGTGGTCAGAGGAACGCGGCCTGGACTGGTGGCAGCTCGATGAGCAGGGTTTCTCCAACGGCGTGCTGCGCCTGGTCCGGGACATCAACGGGATCTACTCGAGTCACCCCGCACTGTGGAGCAGGGACACGACACCCGAGGGCTATTCGTGGATCGACGCCAACGACTCGGGCAACAACGTGCTGAGCTTCCTGCGCTACGGCAGCGACGGATCGGTGCTGGCGTGTGTGTTCAACTTCGCCGGAGCTGAACACGGCAACTACCGCCTGGGCCTGCCCCAGGCTGGCCGCTGGCGCGAGGTGCTCAACACCGACGCGACGGTCTACAACGGTTCGGGAATCGGCAACCTCGGCGGCGTCGACGCCACCGACGACCCGTGGCACGGTCGCCCCGCATCAGCGGTGCTGGTGTTGCCACCGCTGTCCGCGATCTGGCTCGAACCCGCCTAGGCCCGGCTCCCCCTTGGCGAGCAGACACAAAATCGCCCTGGAACGCGCGTTCCAGGGCGATTTTGTGCCTGCTCGCGGAAAACCTGTCAGTACAGCGCGTTGGCCAGGTTGCGGCGGCCGGCGACCACTTCGGGGTCGGCCGGGTCGAAGAGTTCGAACAGCTCGATGAGCCGGGTGCGCACCCTGCTGCGGTCATCGCCCGACGTCCGGCGGATCAGTCCGATCAGACGGTCGAAGGCGCCGGTGACATCCTGGCTGAGGATCTGGACGTCGGCGGCGGCGAAGGCCGCATCGATGTCGTCGGGGGCCGCATCGGCCGTCGCAACCGACTCGGGCGGATGCGCGGTCGCGCGGCTGAGGAATCCGATCTGGCGGATGGCTCCCTTGGCTTCCACGCTGCCGGGGTCGGACTCCAGGACTGCCTCATAGGACCGTTTAGCCGCGTCGAAGTCGCCGGCCTCGAGTTCCTGACGCGCCTGCGCGACCACCGGATCGACTTCCTCCGGCTGCCCGGAGCCGGAGCCGCCCCGGAGCTTCCCGGCCGTGGCGTCGAGCAGCGAGTCGATCCAGCGCCGCAACTGATCAGCCGGCTGCGGCCCCTGGAAGCTGGAAACCGGTTGCGCCGCCGCCAGAGCCACTACGGTCGGGACCGCCTGCACGCCGAAGATCCGGGCTATGCCGGGCGCGGCGTCGACGTTGGCCGCGGCCAGCGCCCACGTGCCGTTGTCGTCGGCGGCCAGGCCGGCGAGCGTCTCGAGCAGGTCGACGCACACCTCGCTGCGGGGCGACCACAGCAGCACCACGACCGGGATCTCGTCGGACCGGTTGATGACCTCGTCCTCGAAATTGGCCTCGGTGACCTGAATGATGCCGGGACCACCGGAGCCGCCGGGACCGCCGGAGCCACCAGTACCACCCGGGCCACCGGAGCCGCCCGGAGGCGCACTGGCCTTCTGCTGTGCGCGTTGCTTGAGACCGGACAGGTCGACCGCACCGGCCAACGCAGGCCCGATCGAGGGTCGGGGACGTGTCACGGTCTCAAGTCTGTCACGCCGTCAGGACCTGCTCGCGGCGACCTCCTGCGCGGAAGAAAAGTAGCCGGAATTCGGCTTCGCATGCCCTCGGGCCGGAGCTATGACCAATCTCACAGTAATGCCGACAGTATCCGCCACGGCACCATGCCAGCAAACTCGCCAGCCGGGCGGGCCGGTTACCCGGCCCGCAGAATCAGTGCGTCACCCTGCCCGCCGGCGCCACACAGCGCCGCGACACCGTAGCCCGATCCACGACGCGCCAATTCCAGCGCAACGTGCAGCGTGATGCGTGCTCCCGACATTCCAATGGGGTGCCCGACGGCAATCGCACCGCCGTTGACGTTGACGATGTCCGGGTTGACGCCGAGTTCCTTGGTCGAGGCCAGAGCCACTGCCGCAAAGGCCTCGTTGATCTCCACCACGTCAAGCTGGTCGACCGAGATCCCCTCGCGGGCGAGCGCCTTCTTGATGGCGTTGGCGGGCTGGGACTGCAGCGTGGAATCCGGCCCGGCCACCACGCCGTGTGCGCCGATCTCGACCAGCCAGGTCAATCCGAGCTCCTGAGCCTTTTCCTTGTTCATGACCACGACCGCGGCCGCACCGTCGGAGATCTGCGATGCCGAACCGGCCGTAATGGTGCCGTCCTTGCGGAACGCGGGTTTGAGCACGGCCAGCGAGTCGGCGGTGGTGTTGGCCCGGATGCCTTCATCCTCGCTGAACTGCAGCGGATCGCCCTTGCGCTGCGGGATCTGCACTGGGACCACCTCGTCGGCGAACACGCCGTCTTTCCATGCGGCAGCGGCCTTTTGGTGCGACTGCGCCGCGTACTCGTCCTGTTGCTGGCGGGTGAACTTGTCGACGTCGTTGCGCTGTTCGGTCAGCGCGCCCATGGGCTGGTCGGTGAACACGTCGTGCAGGCCGTCGTAGGCCATGTGGTCGAGCACCGTGACGTCGCCGTACTTGTAGCCGGCCCTGCTGTCCATCAGCAGGTGCGGCGCCTTGGTCATCGACTCCTGGCCGCCGGCGACCACAACGTCGAACTCACCGGCGCGAATCAGCTGGTCAGCCAGGGCGATGGAGTCGATTCCGGACAGGCACATCTTGTTGATGGTCAGGGCCGGGACGTCCCAGCCGATGCCGGCGCCCACGGCCGACTGACGCGCCGGCATCTGCCCGGCACCAGCGGTGAGCACCTGCCCCATGATCACGTACTCGACCAGCGATGCCGGCACGTTGGCCTTTTCCAGCGCGGCCTTGATCGCGATGGCACCGAGGTCGCTGGCACTGAAGTCCTTGAGTGAACCCATCAGTTTGCCGATGGGCGTCCGAGCCCCAGCAACGATCACCGACGTCGTCATGAAACCTCCTAAACGGCACGGGAACGGCTGATCGGGCCAACCCGGAGAAGCGGATTCTTTCTGATGAGGTTACCGTTATGTAATGACGACCGATCAAGTTGACGCCCGTCCTACTCTGGCTACGTCACTGGTGACAGGACTCGATCACGTCGGCATCGCAGTCGCCGATCTTGACGCCGCGATCGAGTGGTACAACGACCACCTCGGCATGATCCTGGTGCACGAAGAAATCAACGATGACCAGGGCATTCGCGAAGCGATGCTGGCCGTCCCGGGTACCAGCGCCCAAATCCAGCTGATGGCGCCGCTCGACGAGACTTCGGTGATCGCGAAGTTCATCGACAAGCGCGGACCGGGCATTCAGCAGCTGGCCTGCCGGATCAGGGACCTGGATGCCATGTGCGAGCAGCTGCGCTCCCAGGGTGTGCGGCTGGTGTACGAGAAGCCCCGCCGCGGCACCGCGAACTCGCGCATCAACTTCATCCACCCCAAGGACGCCGGCGGAGTCCTGATCGAGCTGGTCGAGCCCGCGGCGCACTAGCTTTTCTTCAGGACCATTTGCGGGTAGGACCGCGAGTGGCCCGATTGGTCCAACACGGCGTGTGCCAGTGCCTGCGGTCGTCCACGGCCGCTGCCGCCCCTACCGGCCATACCACCACATGGGAAGTGCCGGAGCGGATTTCGTGGTCGCAGCCGGGGCACCGGTAGGTCTTGACGGCGCGCGCCGCGGGAATCGGGCGAACCTCGTACTCGTAGCCGTCGGCTCCGGTCTCGACCCGCGCCGGTAGCCGCAAGGGCTGCCGGGGTGGCGGTCTGCGACGCCGAGCCATCTCAAAACAACCGGTACTCGTCGCTGTCCATTCCGCGCATCTTGTCGTAATCCAGTGTCAGACAACGGATTCCACGGTCAGTAGCCAGCGTGCGGGCTTGCGGCTTGATCTGCTGGGCGGCGAACACGCCCTTGACGGGCGCAAGGACGGTGTCGCGGTTCAGCAGTTCCAGGTAACGGGTGAGCTGCTCGACACCGTCGATCTCGCCACGCCGCTTGATCTCCACAGCCACCGAGCCGCCCTTCTCGTCCCGGCACAGCAGGTCGACCGGTCCGATGGCGGTCATGTACTCCCGGCGGACCAACGTGAAACCCTCGCCCAGCAGGCCGACGTGTTCGGCGAGCAGCGCCTGCAAGTGCGCCTCGACGCCGTCCTTGACCAGACCTGGGTCGACGCCCAGATCGTGGCTGGAGTCGTGCTCGACGGCCTCGACGGTGATGCGCAACTGTTCACCGGTCTTGTTCTCGACCACCCACACCGGGCCCGGCTCTTCGGTCAGCCAGCACGGCGGGCTCATCCAGTTCAATGGCTTGTACGCGCGGTCGTCTGCATGCACGCTGACCGAACCGTCCGCCTTGAACAACAGCAGTCGGCGCGCGGACGGCAGATGCGCGGTGAGACGGCCAACGTAGTCGACGGTGCACTGGGCGATGACGAGACGCACCCGACCACCTTAAAACGTGCCCGGGAGGTAGGTCGCGAGCGTGCCCGCGCGGTCAGCCGCGAGAGTGCCCGGCCACCCCGACGAAATGTGACCTATCCCGCAAACGAAGAACTAGGCTGTCGCCACCATGTCGACCACGCGCACTCCCGAGAAGGGCCCGTCGCTCTGGGGCCGGTTCGTCGAGCGGGTAGCCCCTCGGGGTGAGCGGCGGTCGGCCAAGGAGGCGTATGGCACCTGGTTGCTGGGCCAGGTCACCGAATCTCAGTCCCGCCGGCGCCGGCGCATCAAGCTGATCGCCTGCCTTTACAGCTTGCTGGCGAATCTGACCGGCGTCGGATTCGTCGTGCTGATCCTGTGCCTCGCGTTTCCGGCACCCAACATCTATATCGACGAATCCCGTTGGCTCACTTTCGGATTGGCGCCGATGTGCGCGATGCTCGGCGCTACCGTGTGGATCACCGCACGGATTCTCACCGAATCCAGCCGGTGGGCGGTCGAGGAACGTGAGCCCACCACGGCCGACGGGCGAAAGACGCTGGTGGCCCCGTTCCGGGTAGCAGTCGTCCACTTCATTCTCTGGAATATCGCGGCCGCGTCGCTGGGTGCGCTCTACGGGACCATCGACCGCGTGTTCTTCTCGATCGTCTATCTGACGGTCGCGATCTGCGGCGCTCTGGTCGCAACCAACAGCTACCTGGCAACGGAGTTCGCGTTGCGGCCGCTGGCGGCGCAGGCACTGGAGGCCGGCCGCACGCTGAGACGGTTCAACCCCGGCATGATGACCCGGACGATGAACGTCTGGCTGGTCGGCTCGGGTGTGCCGCTGGCCGGCAACGCCCTGATATCGGTGATATCGCTGGTGGTCGGGGACCTGACCGAGACCCAGTTGGAAATCGCGGTACTGATCATCTCGCTGGCCACGCTGGTCTTCGGATACATCGTCATGTGGATCATGTCGTGGCTGACCGTGACGCCCGTCCGAGTGGTGCGCGCGGCGCTCAAACGTGTCGAGGAGGGCGACCTGGACGGCGAGCTGGTCGTCTTCGACGGAACCGAAATCGGGGAATTGCAGCGGGGTTTCAACGCCATGGTCGACGGGCTGCGCGAGCGCGAGCGGATCCGCGACCTGTTCGGCAGACATGTCGGCCGCGAAGTCGCCGCCGCCGCGGAGCGGGAGCGGCCCAAGCTCGGCGGCGAGGAACGCCACGTCGCCGTGGTGTTCATCGACATCGTCGGGTCCACCAAGCTGGTCCGCAGCCGGCCACCGGTGGACGTCGTCGATGTGCTCAACAAATTCTTCACGATCGTCGTCGAGGAGGTGGACTGCCGCCAGGGGCTGGTCAACAAGTTCGAGGGTGACGCATCGCTGGCGATTTTCGGCGCCCCGAATCATCTGGATTGCCCCGAGGACGCCGCACTGGCCACCGCACGAGCGATCGCCCATCGGATGGCCACCGAGATGTCGGAGTGCCAGGCCGGCATCGGCGTGGCGGCCGGAACCGTCGTGGCCGGCAACGTGGGTGCCAAAGAGCGCTTCGAGTACACGGTTATCGGGGAGCCCGTCAACGAGGCGGCCCGACTGTGCGAGCTGGCGAAGTCCCACGACGACAGGTTGCTGGCGAGCTTCGAAATGCTGTACAGCGCAAGTGAAGACGAGCGCGCTTTATGGTCGCCCGGCGGAACGGTGACCCTTCGTGGCCACGACCAGCCAACGCAGCTGGCTCATCTCCTTCACCCGACCCGGCCGCAATCGCTGTCTCGCGAATTAGGCTGACGCCGCCGTGTCGAACGAAGAGGTCCCAGCAACGCGTACCGGGAAGCGCCTGGCCACTTCCTGGAAAGGCTGACCCGTCAAGGTGCCCGGCCGAACATTCCCGCCTACGTTCTTCGGTGCTCGGGCACGTCTCGGAAGATCAGGCCTGCCGGCAGGTTCGCATGTTCGCCATCGTGGTCGACGAGGTCGACGAGGTCGACCGAAACTGCCGGCTGGACAACAAGTTCGAAGGTGATCCCGCGCGGGAGATCGTGGCAGGCAACGTCGGCGCCCATGAGCGATCCGAATACACGGTGATCTGCGGCCGGTCCACCAAGCAGCCCGGTTCTGCTCACTGGCGACGTAGCACTACCCAGATACTGTTGACGAACTCGGCGACAGTACAGAGCGCAAACGAAACCGAAAGTCGCCTTGGGGATTTAGGCGAGACGGTGACGCGGCGCAGCCATGATGATCCCATTCAGCTGGTGCATCCCTGCTGAATCATTTCCCGCTCGCTCTACCCAAAAACGTGTCAACCCGGCTAGGCTCCGCCACCATGACAGCGAGGGATAACGCTGCCCAGCGCCTGACCAACGCGCTCGGGACCGTGACGCGTTACGGCATCCCCCCACCCGAAACGACATCGTATGGCTCCTGGCTGTTGGGTAAGCGGTCGGACAGTGAGCACACGACACGCATCCGCTTGCAGGCAATGCTGACTCTTGTCGTCGCGGTTGCGAACCTCATCGGAGTCGGCGTAATGCTGACACTGATTGTGTCGGTGCCGGTGCCGCCCGCCAGAACCAAGATCCAGCCCTGGATCGAGTTTCTCGTCGGACCGTTCTACCTAGCGGCCAGCCTCGCTGTGGGCGGTATCTGGCTTACCTCGCGGATTGTGCGATCACTGCGGTGGGCGATTCAAGGAGACACACCCACCCTTCGCGATCAGCGGAACACGCTACTGATTCCGTGGCGACTCGCCGTTTTCCACCTCGTCTTCTGGGGAATTTGGACAGCCCTGCTGACCTACGTCTACGGGATTTACAACTCGTTGCTGATTCCCCGAATGCTTTTCGCGACAGGCATATCCGGCCTTGGTGTCGCCACCGGCTGCTACCTGTTCGCTGAGTTCGCGCTGCGCCCGGTGGCCGCCCGCGCACTGGAGGCGGGACCGCCGCCGCGCCGGCTGGCCTCGGGAATCATGAGCAGGACGATGACCGGCTGGCTCATCACGGCCGCGGTTCCCACGGTCAGCGTGTCGCTGTTGGCGATCCTCGATCTGACCTTGCGCGATATCACCGGCGCCCAGTTTGTCAGGTGGGTGATCCTCGTGACGGCACCGACGCTCCTCTTCGGATTCGTCCTCATGTGGGTGTTGGCCTGGCTGACGGCCACGCCGGTGCGGGTGGTGCGTGCGGCTCTCAAACGCGTCGAGCAGGGTGATCTGCACAGTGACATGGTGGTCTTCGACGGGACCGAATTGGGTGAACTGCAGCGCGGATTCAACAACATGGTCGACGGTCTGCGTCAACGTGAAAGTGTGCGCGACCTGTTCGGCCGGTACGTCGGCCGGGAGGTGGCGGCCGCGGCCGAACGGGAACTGCCGAAGCTCGGCGGCGAGGAGCGTCACGTCGCGGTGGTGTTCATCGACATCATCGACTCCACCAAGCTGGTCACCAGCCAGCCTCCGGCCGAGACCGTCGCGCTGCTCAACAGGTTCTTTGCCATCATCGTGGAGCAGATCAATGCTTTCCAGGGACTGGTGAACAAGTTCGCGGGCGACGCGTCACTGGCCATCTTCGGAGCCCCCAACCACCTCGCTTGCGCCGAAAATTCAGCGCTCGCCGCCGCGCGTTCAATCGCCGACCGACTGGTGAACGAAATTCCAGAACTCAAAGCCGGAATCGGGGTGGCCGCAGGCCAGGTCGTTGCAGGCAATGTGGGCGCCAACGAGCGTTTCGAGTACACCGTGATCGGCGGGCCGGTGAACGAAGCCGCGCGGTTGTGCACCCTGGCCAAGAAGTACCCCGGATATCTACTGGCATCTTCGGACGCCGTGCGTGGAGCTGACGAAAACGAGTCTGCCCGTTGGCGTTTGGGCGAGTCGGTGGTGCTTCGCGGATACGACCAGCCCACCCGGCTGGCCTCGCCAGTACAGCCGGCGCAAAGAACCGGCTGCTGATTCCTTAATCCCGGCCCGTCCTGCTCAATCGGCACCGACGGTGCCGGAGCGGGCCCGGCGTCATCGGGATCGCCACGCAAGAATTAGGCTGACCTCACCATGTCGCCCAACACGGCCCCCAGGAAAAGCGTCGCGCAGCGTCTGGGCCGGGTCCTCGAGAAGGTGACCCGACAGAGCGGTCGACTGCCGGACACTCCCGCATACGGTTCCTGGCTGCTCGGGCGGGTCTCTGAAGACCAGCACCGTCGTCGGGTCCGCATCCAGGTCATCATGACGGTCCTCATCGTCGCCGCGAACCTGATCGGTATCGCCGTCGCGGTTCTGCTGGTGACGGTGGCGGTGCCGGTGCCCAGCGTGTTCGACGACGCCCCGCTCTGGATATCGATCATCGCGGTCCCGGCGTACATCGTCGCGGCGTTGGTCGTGGGCGCTTACACAATCACCCGCGGAACGGTGGAAGCGCTGCGCTGGGCGATCGAGGAACGCAAGCCGACCGACCGGGACGAGCGCAACACCTTCATGGCGCCGTGGCGCGTCGCGGTCGGCCACCTCATTCTGTGGGGCATCGGCACGGTGCTGACGACCATCCTCTACGGCGTCGCGAACACCATGTTCATCCCCCGCTTTCTGGTCGCGGTGAGCTTCTGCGGCCTGCTCGTCTCCACCGGCAGCTACCTGCTCACCGAGTTTGCCCTGCGACCCGTCGCCGCCCAGGCGCTGGAGGCCGGGCCGCCGCCGCGGCGACTGGCCCCGGGAATCATGGGCCGGACCATGATGGTGTGGCTGCTCGGTTCCGGGGTGCCGGTCGTGGGCATCGGCCTGATGGCGTTCTTCGAGATGACCCTGCAGAACCTCACGCAGACGCAGTTCGCGGTCGGGGTGTTGATCATCTCGGCGGCTACCTTGATCTTCGGGTTCATCCTGTTGTGGATTTTCGCCTGGCTGACCGCGACACCGGTGCGGGTGGTGCGCGCCGCGCTCAAGCGCGTGGAGCAAGGCGACCTCCGCGGCGACCTGGTGGTGTTCGACGGCACCGAACTCGGGGAATTGCAGCGGGGTTTCAACGCCATGGTCGACGGACTGCGCGAACGCGAGCGCGTCCGGGACCTGTTCGGCCGGCACGTCGGACGCGACGTGGCACTCGCGGCCGAACGCGAGCGACCCAAGCTCGGCGGGGAGGAACGCCACGTCGCCGTTGTCTTCATCGACGTCATCGGCTCGACCAAGCTGGTGACCAGTCGTCCACCCGTGGAAGTCGTTCATCTGCTCAACCAGTTCTTCACGATCGTCGTCGAGGAGGTCGACCGTCACCACGGGCTGGTCAACAAGTTCGAGGGTGACGCGTCGCTGGCCATCTTCGGCGCACCCAACCATCTGGACTCTCCCGAGGACGAGGCCCTGGCCTGTGCGCGGGCCATCGCCGACCGGCTGGCCGACGAGATGACCGAACTACAGGCCGGCATCGGGGTGGCGGCCGGAACGGTGGTGGCCGGCAACGTGGGTGCCAAAGAGCGCTTCGAGTACACGGTCATCGGTGAGCCCGTCAACGAAGCGGCCCGACTGTGCGAACTGGCGAAGTCTCGTCCCGGAAAGCTGCTGACCACCGAGCAGACCCTGGACGGCGCCGGCGAGGAAGAGGCCCAGCGGTGGACGCTGGGTAAGAGCGTGAAGCTCCGTGGACACGATCAGCGCACCAAGTTGGCGTCTCCGGTGGAACCGGCAACGCCACGCCGCTGATTCCGGCCGCCGACGCCCAGCCAGACATTGATGTCGGTTTTCCGCCAGTCTCGTCGCCCCAGGGGTGTAACTGTGGAAGCGTGCATGAGGATTTCGAACGCTGCTACCGGGCGGTCCAGGCCAAGGACGCCCGGTTCGACGGCTGGTTCGTCATCGCAGTCCTGACCACCAGGATTTATTGCCGGCCCAGTTGTCCGGTACGGCCGCCGTTCGCGCGCAACGTGCGATTCCTGCCGACGGCCGCGGCCGCCCAGCGTACGGGTTTCCGGGCCTGCAAGCGGTGCCGTCCGGACGCGTCTCCGGGTTCTCCGGAATGGAACATGCGCGGTGACGTCGTTGCGCGGGCCATGCGACTCATCGCCGACGGCACGGTGGACCGCGAAGGTGTGACAGGACTGGCCGCCCACCTGGGCTACACCACCCGCCAGCTGGAGCGGTTGCTGCAAGCCGAGGTCGGAGCCGGTCCGCTCGCGCTGGCCCGCGCGCAGCGGATGCAGGCCGCCCGGGTGTTGATCGAGACCACCGATCTGCCGTTCGGCGACGTGGCGTTCGCCGCCGGGTTCTCCAGCATTCGGCAGTTCAACGACACCGTTCGGCTGGCGTGTGACAGCACGCCATCGGAGTTGCGCAAGCGTGCCGCGGCGCGCTTCGGTACCGCCACGTCAGCCGGCGTGCTGTCGCTGCGGTTGCCGGTCCGGACGCCGTTCGCCTACGAAGGTGTCTTCGGACATCTGGCTGCCACTGCGGTGCCCGGATGTGAAGAGGTGCGCGACAGCACTTATCGGCGCACTCTGCGGCTCGCCTGCGGCAACGGTGTGGTGTCGCTGACGCCGGCGCCGGACCACGTGCGGTGTCTGCTGGTACTGGACGATTTCCGGGACCTCGCCGCCGCGACGGCCCGGTGTCGACGGCTGCTCGATCTCGACGCAGATCCCGAAGCCGTCGTGGAGGCGCTCGGCGCCGATCCGGAACTTGGTCCTGTCGTCCGCAAGTCGCCGGGTCAGCGGATACCCCGGACCGTCGACGAAGCCGAATTGGCCGTGCGGGCGGTATTGGGTCAGCAGGTATCGACCAAGGCCGCCCGCACCCACGCCGGCCGGCTCGTCGCCGCCTACGGTCAGCCGGTGGAGGACGCCGCGGGTACCTTGACCCACACGTTCCCCTCCGTCGAGCAACTGGCCGACATCGATCCGGTCCACCTGGCCGTCCCCAAGTCACGTCAGCGCACGGTGAGCGGGCTTGTGGACGCTCTCGCGGCCGGCAGCGTCACCCTGGATCCCGGATGCGATTGGACGCGGGCACGCAGCCAGCTGCTGGAACTGCCGGGAATCGGGCCCTGGACGGCGGAAGTGATCGCCATGCGCGGGTTGGGTGATCCCGATGCGTTCCCGGCCAGTGACCTGGGGCTGAAGCTGGCTGCCGAGCAGCTGGGCTTGCCGAAGCACGAGCGCACGTTGCTGGAGCACAGCGCCCGCTGGCGGCCATGGCGTTCCTACGCCACCCAACATTTGTGGTCCACCCTCGAGCATCCGGTTAACCATTGGCCACCCAAGGAGGTCGCATGATTCGCTTTCGCACGATCGACAGCCCGATCGGTCCGCTCACCCTGGCCGGCCGCGACGGAGTGTTGACCAATCTGCGGATGGTCGACCAGACCTATGAACCCAGCCGCGCGGACTGGACTCCGGACGACAGCGGGTTTACCGAGGCGGTGCACCAACTCGACGCATATTTCGCCGGCGAGTTGTGCGATTTCGATGTGCCGCTGGACCTGCGTGGTACGGAGTTTCAGCGGCGGGTCTGGGAGGCGCTGCTCACCATTCCTTACGGCGAAACCCGGTCTTATGGACGGATCGCCGAACAGATCGGTGCGCCCGGCGCTGCGCGTGCTGTCGGATTGGCCAACGGACACAACCCCATCGCCATTATCGTGCCGTGTCACCGCGTCATCGGGGCGGCCGGAAAATTGACCGGTTACGGCGGCGGACTGGATCGCAAACAAACGCTGCTCACTTTGGAGAAGCGGCGGGCGCCGGCCGACCTCACGCTGTTCGACTAATCCCCGCGCGAGCCGACGCAAAAGCCCCCTTTTCGATGTCGAATCGGGGGCTTTTGCGGCTACTCGCGCATGATAGCGCGTCTCTTAGAATGCAAAAACACCCCCAAATGAATGGGGGTGTTTTTGTGTATGTTCGGCGGTGTCCTACTTTTCCACCCGAAAAGGGCAGTATCATCGGCGCTGACAGGCTTAGCTTCCGGGTTCGGGATGGGACCGGGCGTTTCCCTGTCGCTGTGGCCGCCGTAACTCTATTTAAATTTGTGTTGGTGGGGGGTGTGGTGTCGCGACAAGTCTGTTTTACCAGATTCGTCGTGACGAGATAGTGGTTGCGATTGGTTGTGTTGGTAAGTTTTCGGCCGGTTAGTGCCAGTTCCCTGCACTCATTACTGAGCTTCCAGGTCTGGCCTATCAATCCAGTGTTCTGCTGGGGGCCTTATCCCTCCTAGAGGGTGAGAAACCTGATCTTGGAGAAGGTTTCCCGCTTAGATGCTTTCAGCGGTTATCCTGTCCGAACGTAGCTATCCAGCGGTGCTCCTGGTGGAACAACTGGTGCACTAGAGGTTCGTCCGTCCCGGTCCTCTCGTACTAGGGACAGGTTTCCTCAAGTTTCTGACGCGCGCGGCGGATAGAGACCGAACTGTCTCACGACGTTCTAAACCCAGCTCGCGTGCCGCTTTAATGGGCGAACAGCCCAACCCTTGGGACCTGCTCCAGCCCCAGGATGCGACGAGCCGACATCGAGGTGCCAAACCATCCCGTCGATATGGACTCTTGGGGAAGATCAGCCTGTTATCCCCGGGGTACCTTTTATCCGTTGAGCGACACCCCTTCCACTCAGAGGTGCCGGATCACTAATCCCGACTTTCGTCCCTGCTTGACTTGTAGGTCTCGCAGTCAAGCTCCCTTGTGCATTTACACTCAACACCTGATTGCCGTCCAGGTTGAGGGAACCTTTGGGCGCCTCCGTTACATTTTAGGAGGCAACCGCCCCAGTTAAACTACCCACCAGGCACTGTCCGTGAACCGGATATACGGTTCGACGTTAGGTGTCCAATACGATCAGAGTGGTATTTCAACAACGACTCCACCTCAACTGGCGTCGAGGTTTCACAGTCTCCCACCTATCCTACACAAACCGTACCGAACAACAATACCAAGCTATAGTGAAGGTCCCGGGGTCTTTTCGTCCTGCCGCGCGTAACGAGCATCTTTACTCGTAGTGCAATTTCGCCGAGTCTATGGTTGAGACAGTTGAGAAGTCGTTACGCCATTCGTGCAGGTCGGAACTTACCCGACAAGGAATTTCGCTACCTTAGGATGGTTATAGTTACCACCGCCGTTTACTGGGGCTTAAATTCTCCGCTTCACCCTTGCGAGTTAACGGGTCCTCTTAACCTTCCAGCACCGGGCAGGCGTCAGTCCGTATACATCGTCTTGCGACTTCGCACGGACCTGTGTTTTTAGTAAACAGTCGCTTCTCACTGGTTTCTGCGACCGGCTTCCGCTCCCACCGAAAAGGTGTTCACGATGTGCCGGCCCCCCTTCTCCCGAAGTTACGGGGGTATTTTGCCGAGTTCCTTAACCATAGTTATCTCGTACGCCTTGGTATTCTCTACCTGACCACCTGTGTTGGTTTGGGGTACGGGCCGTGTGTGAACTCGCTAGAGGCTTTTCTTGGCAGCAGAGGATCACCGAATTCGCCTCAATCGGCTATGCGTCACCTCTCAGGATTTAATGAGCGACGGATTTGCCTATCGCTCTCCCTACGGGCTTGCCCCAGTATTACCACTGACTGGTACGGCTACCTTCCTGCGTCACCCCATCGCTTGACTACTACCAACCGGGGTCCCACGCAGCCGGTCACCGTCGCACCCCGAAGGGATTGATCAGCGACCATTTGGGTGGTTAGCACAATTGATTCATCACGGGCGCGCACACACGGGTACGGGAATATCAACCCGTTGTCCATCGACTACGCCTGTCGGCCTCGCCTTAGGTCCCGACTCACCCTGGGCGGACTGGCCTGGCCCAGGAACCCTTGGTCTTTCGGCGGGCAAGGTTCTCACTTGCCTATTCGCTACTCATGCCTGCATTCTCACTCCCCCATCCTCCACCTACGGTTACCCGACGGCTTCGCTGAATGAGGGACGCTCCCCTACCCACACCTACTTACGTAGATGTGCCGCGGCTTCGGCGGTGTGCTTGAGCCCCGCTACATTATCGGCGCACAATCACTTGACCAGTGAGCTATTACGCACTCTTTCAAGGGTGGCTGCTTCTAAGCCAACCTCCTGGTTGTCTCTGCGACTGCACATCCTTTTCCACTTAGCACACGCTTTGGGGCCTTAGCCGGCGATCTGGGCTGTTTCCCTTTCGACGTACGGAGCTTATCCCCCGCCGTCTCACTGCCACGCTTTACACCACGGCATTCGGAGTTTGGCTGACGTCAGTAACCTAGTAGGGCCCATCGGCCATCCAGTAGCTCTACCTCCGTGGTGAACCACGCAACGCTGCACCTAAATGCATTTCGGGGAGAACCAGCTATCACGGAGTTTGATTGGCCTTTCACCCCTACCCACAGCTCATCCCCTCAGTCTTCAACCTAAGTGGGTTCGGGCCTCCACGCGGTCTTACCCGCGCTTCACCCTGGCCATGGGTAGATCACTCCGCTTCGGGTCCAGAACATGCCACTACACCCCTTACGGGGATACGCCCTATTCAGACTCGCTTTCGCTGCGGCTACCCCACACGGGTTAACCTCGCGACATGTCCCTGACTCGCAGGCTCATTCTTCAAAAGGCACGCCATCACCCCACGAGGAGGCTCTGACGGATTGTAGGCGCACGGTTTCAGGTACTCTTTCACTCCCCTCCCGGGGTACTTTTCACCATTCCCTCACGGTACTAATCCGCTATCGGTCATCGAGAAGTATTTAGGCTTACCGGGTGGTCCCGGCAGATTCACAGCAAATTCCACGGGCTCGCTGCTACTCGGGAGGTTGATCAAGGCAGGTGTCGAGTTTTCGCGTACCGGGCTCTCACCGTCTGCGGCAGGCCGTCCCAGACCACTTCCGCTAACTACGACACTTTTTTACTGCCTCCCAGCCAGGTAGAGCTGAGAAGATCATTCCCACAACCCCGCACACACAACCCCTACCCGGTATCACATGCATGCGGTTTAGCCTTTTCCGCGTTCGCTCGCCACTACTAGCGGAATCACAATTGTTTTCTCTTCCTACGGGTACTGAGATGTTTCACTTCCCCGCGTTACCTCCCGCACCCTATATATTCAGATACGGGTAACACGACATCACTCGTGCTGGGTTTCCCCATTCGGAAATCCTCGGATCAACGCTCGGTTGACAGCTCCCCGAGGCATATCGCAGCCTCCCACGTCCTTCATCGGCTCTCGATGCCAAGGCATCCACCATGCGCCCTTAGACACTTACAAACACTACAAAAACCAAAGAATAAAATTGCACAAAAAGAACACGTTGCCGCGAACGGCAACGCATACATTTTGATGCTCGCAACCACTATCCAGTTCTCAAACACCACACCCCACCACCAAGATGGAGGGACAGCACCCGAGGGTGTTGCCTCAGGACCCAATAGTGTGTCTGGCTTAGCTTGTTGTCGTGCACCCGGTCTTCGTCCACTACAGACGATGACCCCTCACGGCTCGCACTCCACCAATTGGAGTGCTCTTCGTGGTGCTCCTTAGAAAGGAGGTGATCCAGCCGCACCTTCCGGTACGGCTACCTTGTTACGACTTCGTCCCAATCGCCGATCCCACCTTCGACAGCTCCCTCCCAAAGGGTTAGGCCACTGGCTTCGGGTGTTACCGACTTTCATGACGTGACGGGCGGTGTGTACAAGGCCCGGGAACGTATTCACCGCAGCGTTGCTGATCTGCGATTACTAGCGACTCCGACTTCACGGGGTCGAGTTGCAGACCCCGATCCGAACTGAGACCGGCTTTAAAAGGATTCGCTTAACCTCGCGGCATCGCAGCCCTTTGTACCGGCCATTGTAGCATGTGTGAAGCCCTGGACATAAGGGGCATGATGACTTGACGTCATCCCCACCTTCCTCCGAGTTGACCCCGGCAGTCTCTCACGAGTCCCCGGCATTACCCGCTGGCAACATGAGACAAGGGTTGCGCTCGTTGCGGGACTTAACCCAACATCTCACGACACGAGCTGACGACAGCCATGCACCACCTGCACACAGGCCACAAGGGAACCGACATCTCTGCCGGCGTCCTGTGCATGTCAAACCCAGGTAAGGTTCTTCGCGTTGCATCGAATTAATCCACATGCTCCGCCGCTTGTGCGGGCCCCCGTCAATTTCTTTGAGTTTTAGCCTTGCGGCCGTACTCCCCAGGCGGGGTACTTAATGCGTTAGCTACGGCACGGATCCCAAGGAAGGAAACCCACACCTAGTACCCACCGTTTACGGCGTGGACTACCAGGGTATCTAATCCTGTTCGCTCCCCACGCTTTCGCTCCTCAGCGTCAGTTACTGCCCAGAGACCCGCCTTCGCCACCGGTGTTCCTCCTGATATCTGCGCATTCCACCGCTACACCAGGAATTCCAGTCTCCCCTGCAGTACTCAAGTCTGCCCGTATCGCCCGCACGCTCACAGTTAAGCCGTGAGATTTCACGAACAACGCGACAAACCACCTACGAGCTCTTTACGCCCAGTAATTCCGGACAACGCTCGCACCCTACGTATTACCGCGGCTGCTGGCACGTAGTTGGCCGGTGCTTCTTCTCCACCTACCGTCAATCCGAGAAAACCCGGACCTTCGTCGATGGTGAAAGAGGTTTACAACCCGAAGGCCGTCATCCCCCACGCGGCGTCGCTGCATCAGGCTTTCGCCCATTGTGCAATATTCCCCACTGCTGCCTCCCGTAGGAGTCTGGGCCGTATCTCAGTCCCAGTGTGGCCGGACACCCTCTCAGGCCGGCTACCCGTCGTCGCCTTGGTAGGCCATCACCCCACCAACAAGCTGATAGGCCGCGGGCCCATCCCACACCGCAAAAGCTTTCCACCACAGGACATGTGTTCTGTGGTCCTATCCGGTATTAGACCCAGTTTCCCAGGCTTATCCCGATGTGCAGGGCAGATTACCCACGTGTTACTCACCCGTTCGCCACTCGTGTACCCCGAAGGGCCTTACCGTTCGACTTGCATGTGTTAAGCACGCCGCCAGCGTTCGTCCTGAGCCAGAATCAAACTCTCCAAACAAAAACCCCTCGATAACGAGGTGAATTTACAATCAGAGAAAATCTGATCTAACAAAAAGACACCAAAACTGGCATCAATGATTTGCGACTACACCCACACACGGGGAGTGCTAGGTGCAGTCAAAAAAACAACAACAAACAATTCACCAAACACACTATTGAGTTCTCAAACAACACTTCTTGCACTGTTTTGCCCTGTTTTGGGGCAACCCTGCCAGCTTAATATTTCTCCGGCCGGGGTGTCAACTCGATCGTGAACTTCTCGGGAGAGGCTCGCTTTCGGGCAACCCTGCCAGCTTAGTACTGATCTGGCTTGGTTGTCAACCCCTGGTTTTGATCTTCTTTGGGAGATGATCACGCCTCGGGGCGTTGACTCGGGTTACTGTACCCGCTCGATCTCCGCTCCCAAAATCGCCAGGTTCTCGACGAACAACGGGTAGCCCCGATCGATGTGAAAAACGTCGTGGACCTCGGTTTCTCCGTCTGCGACCAGACCCGCGAGCACCAAGCCGGCTCCGGCCCGAATGTCCGAACACCACACCGGAGCGCTCGACAACTGCGGCAGCCCGCGCACCACGGCGTGGTGTCCGTCGGTGCGGGCGTCCGCACCCAACCGGATCATCTCCTCGACGAACCGGAAACGCGCTTCGAACACGTTCTCGGTGATCATCGAGGTGCCGTCGGCGATCGAAGCCAGCGCAATTGCCATGGGCTGCAAGTCCGTTGGGAAACCCGGGAACGGCAGCGTCGCGACGTTGACCGCCTTCGGGCGTTCGTACTGAACCACCCGGAAGCTGTCGTCGGTCTGGGTGACGGTGGCACCCGCGTCGTGGAGCTTGTGCAGCACCAACTGCAGGTGGGACGGATCTATTCCCGTCACCGTGATGTCCCCGCGGGTCATCGCCGCGGCGATCCCCCAGGTCGCGGCGACGATTCGATCCCCGATGACGCGGTGCTCGGTCGGATGCAGTCGCGGCACGCCGGTAATGGTCATCGTCGGCGAGCCGGCGCCTTCGATCTGGGCGCCCATCTGGTTGAGCATCGTGCACAGGTCGACGACGTCAGGTTCGCGTGCGGCGTTGTGAATGATCGTGACGCCTTCGGCGACCACCGCGGCCATCAAGATGTTCTCGGTGGCACCTACGGACGGGAACTCGAGCTGAATCTCGGCCCCGCGCAAGGTTTCTGCCTCGGCAACGACGCAGCCGTGCTCGATATTGCACTGTGCACCCAGCTGCCGCAGGCCCGCTTGGTGCATGTCCAGGGGGCGGGATCCGATCGCATCGCCGCCCGGAAGCGCGACTCTGGCCTTCTTGCACCGGCCGACCAGCGGGCCGAGCACACACACAGAAGCCCGGAACTGTCGCACTGCCGCGAAGTCCGCGTCGTACTTGGGTTCATCCGGCGAGGTGATGCGGGCCACGTCGCCGTCCAGCTCGACGGTCGCGCCCAGGCCGCGCAGCACTTCTGCCATCAACGGCACGTCGAGAATGTCCGGGCAGTTCGTGATGGTGCTGGTGCCTTCGGCCAGCAACGTCGCGGCCATGAGCTTCAGCACGCTGTTTTTGGCGCCCCCAACTGCGACTTCGCCTGACAACCGGTTGCCACCAGTCACCATGAATCGCTCCGCCACCCGGGTCAGTCTAGTGAAGCGCTATCGCATTGTCAGTCAGCCGACCCGCATTGGAGTGACCCGACCCAGGTACCGTTTCGCCCATGGCAGTCCATCTGACCCGCATTTATACCCGGACCGGCGACGACGGCACGACGGGATTGAGCGATTTCTCACGAGTGGCCAAGACCGACCCGCGATTGGTGGCCTATGCGGATTGTGACGAGGCCAACTCGGCGATCGGGGTGGCGGTCGCGCTAGGTGCTCCGACGGAGCAGATCGCGGACGTGTTGCGGCAGATTCAGAACGACCTGTTCGACGCCGGTGCGGACCTCTCGACACCGGTGGTGGAGAACCCCGAGCATCCTCCGCTGCGCATCACACAGGCCTACATCGATCGGCTCGAGGGTTGGTGTGATACCTACAACGAAGGCCTGCCGGCGCTGAATTCCTTTGTGCTACCTGGTGGTTCGCCGCTGTCGGCGCTGCTGCACGTGGCCCGCACGGTGGTGCGCCGGGCCGAGCGGGCGGCTTGGGCCGCGGTCGATACGCACGCCGACGTCAGTGCCCTGCCCGCGAAGTACCTCAACCGGCTCTCGGACCTCTTGTTCATCCTGTCGCGGGTGGCCAATCCCGACGGCGACGTGCTGTGGCGACCGGGCGGCGGCGCCAGGGAGGGCGAGCAGACGTAAAGTCCCTTCATTCCGGCCCGGAATGGAGGACTTTACGTCTTCTCGCGAGTCAGAGGTGCGCCGCAATCCCCGTCACACGCTGCGGCGGCGAGCGCGCGGCGAGGGCCGTGACTCCAGCCACGACATGAACGCCGTCAAAGCGCCTCTGTCCAGAGCGATCTCGTATCCCAGGCGCCGTTCCTGGGTGGTGTCGCGCAGCTCCAGCACCACGATTTCCTCGGTCATGATGTCGAATTCGTCGCCGCGCGGCGCACGCCTGGCCACGACCTCCACCCCGCGCCGGCTCAGCCGGCGGTCCGGCCACAACCGCAAGCTCGACAGCCGGTAATACGCCGCTTCACCGCCGCGGTAACGAATCACACCGTGGCGCCAGCCGTGCCCGCCGACTGCGGGGATATCCCGCATGATCGCAGCAGTACCGCCCCGGCGCAGCTTCCACAGCCGGAAACTCAGAGCGAGAACGGCCGCTCCCAGCAGGACGACGAGCGCGACCATGCCGACCATGGGCGCGCTCATCGTCGGAATCAGTCGAGCGCGCCGACGGCGCGCAACCTGGCACGCCCTCGGGCCGCGACCTGGGGGTCGTCCGATTCGGAATCCTGCCGGGCAGCGCTCTCGTCGATGTCCTTCTCAAACTCCGCAGACTCGGCGAGAACGCTGACGCCCTCTTCGGTCACGGTGAGGAAGCCACCGTCGACCGCGATCCGCAAATCGTCCTTGCCTTCGCGTTCGACACGAACCATCGCGTCGTCGACCAGCTGGGC
Source organism: Mycobacterium sp. TY815 (assembly GCF_030755135.1). Taxonomy (NCBI): domain Bacteria; kingdom Bacillati; phylum Actinomycetota; class Actinomycetes; order Mycobacteriales; family Mycobacteriaceae; genus Mycobacterium; species Mycobacterium sp. TY815. The sequence goes on from NZ_JAUFRX010000002.1 coordinate 511,211, forward strand.
GACCAGCGGGATGTGGTGGGGCAGGATGCCAATCTCTCCCGCGGTGGTGCGGGTGAAGAGGAACGTCGCCTCGCCCGACCAGATCTCCCGGTCGACGGCCACGATCTGAACGTTCAATTCAGCCATGCCACACCACCTTCGTATCTTTCCCGGTCAGACCCGGAGTCTTTCTCATAGCTGAAGTCATAGCTTGACGTCGAAGGTCTCGGCCTTCTTGGCCAAGTCGTCGAGGCCACCGATGAGGAAGAACGCCTGCTCAGGCACGTGGTCGAAGTCGCCCTTGGCGAGCCGGTCGAACGCCTCGATGGTCTCCTTGACCGGAACCGTCGAACCCGGCTGGCCGGTGAACTGCTCGGCCGCCATCATGTTCTGCGACAGGAACCGCTCGATGCGGCGCGCCCGGTTGACCAGCTGCTTGTCCTCCTCGGACAGCTCGTCGATACCGAGAATCGCGATGATGTCCTGAAGGTCCTTGTAGCGCTGCAGGATTCGGATGACTTCCTGCGCCACCCGGTAGTGCTCGTCGCCCACGACGCTGGGGTCGAGGATGGTCGAGCTCGATGCCAGCGGGTCCACCGCGGGGAAGATGCCCTTGGAGAACACCGACCGGGAAAGCTCGGTGGTGGCGTCCAGGTGGGCGAACGTGGTGGCCGGCGCCGGGTCGGTGTAGTCGTCGGCGGGCACGTAGACGGCCTGCATCGAGGTGATGGACCGGCCACGGGTCGAGGTGATGCGCTCCTGCAGTTCACCCATCTCGTCGGCCAGCGTCGGCTGGTAACCCACGGCGGACGGCATACGACCGAGCAGGGTCGACACCTCCGAGCCGGCCTGGGTGAACCGGAAGATGTTGTCGATGAACAGCAGCACGTCCTGGCCGGCTTCGTCGCGGAACCACTCGGCCATGGTCAGCGCGGACAGTGCGACCCGCATACGGGTGCCGGGCGGCTCGTCCATCTGACCGAACACCAGAGCGGTGTCCTTGAGCACGTCTGCTTCCTTGAGCTCGACCCACAGGTCGTTGCCCTCACGGGTGCGCTCCCCCACGCCGGCGAACACCGAGGTACCACCGAAGTTCCGGGCGATACGGTTGATCATCTCCTGGATGAGCACGGTCTTGCCCACGCCGGCACCACCGAACAGGGCGATCTTGCCTCCACGCACGTAGGGAGTCAGCAGGTCGACGACCTTGAGGCCGGTTTCGAGCATCTCGGTGCGAGGCTCGAGGTCTTCGAATTTCGGCGGCTTCCGGTGAATCGACCAGTGGTCGAAGTCTTCTCCGTAGCCTGGGTCGTCCAGGCAGTAGCCCAGTGCGTTGAAGACGTGGCCCTTGACCTGCTCGCCCACCGGCACCGAGATCGAGGCTCCCGTGTCGGTGACCTCGGTCCCGCGCACCAGGCCGTCGGTGGGCTGCAGCGAAATGGTGCGCACCAGGTTGTCACCGAGGTGCTGCGCCACCTCCAGCGTCAGCGTCTTCTTCAGCGATTCGAACGGGATGTCGGCGTGCAGCGCGTTGAACAATTCCGGAATGGAGCCCCGCGGAAACTCGACGTCGACGACGGGGCCGGTGATCCGAACCACGCGCCCGTTGGTGTCGGAGCCCGACTTCTTGTCAGTCTTCTCGTCTACAGCAGTCATATTTTTTCGCTTCCTCGTGGGCTTACTTGGAGGCGTCGGCGAGCGCGTTTGCGCCACCGACGATTTCGCTGATCTCTTGGGTGATCTGGGCCTGCCGCTCGCGGTTGGCTTGCAACGTCAGGTCCTTGATGAGGTCGTCGGCGTTGTCCGTCGCCGATTTCATGGCGCGCTGGCGCGACGCGAGTTCCGAAGCCGCCGATTCGAGCAGGGCCGCATAGACCCGGGTGGTCAGGTACCGCGGCAGCAGCGCCTCGAACAGCGTCGTCGCGTCCGGCTCGAACGAGTACAGCGTGTGCGGGCCGGTGTCTTCTTCGACGTACTCCACCACCAACGGCGCAATGCGGTGGGCGACAGCGGTCTGCGACATCATCGACTTGAACTCGGAGAAGACGATGTGCAGTTCGTCGACGCCCTGCCCCTCCTCGTCCTCGTCGTCGCCGGTGCCGGCCATGAACGCCTCGACCAAGGTCTCGGCGATCTCCGAGGCGTTCTCCACCTGGGGCTGCTCGGAGAAGCCGGTCCACGACTCTTTGATGTCCCAGTTGCGGAACGAGAAGTAGTTCAAGGCTTTTCGACCCACCGTGTACAACACCGGGTCCTTGCCCTCTTCCCGCAGCAGCGAAAAGAGTTCCTCGGAGCGACGGAAGATGCTCGAGTTGTAGGCGCCGCACAGACCGCGGTCGGACGACACCACCAACACACCGGCCCGCCTGGGGTTCTCCCGCTCGACGAGCAGCGGGTGGTCCAGTGCGGCCTCGGCGGACAGCGTGGTGAGCATCGACGTGATCTGAAAGGCGTAGGGGCGGGCCGATTCCAGCCGCGCCTGCGCCTTTCCGATGCGCGATGTGGCGATGAGCTCCTGGGCCTTGGTGATCTTCTTGATCGACCCCGCCGACTTAATTCGTCCGCGTAGTTCGCGAAGTGTGGCAGCCATTGTTAGCTACTTCTTGTCCTTCTTGGAGTCCTTTTTGGGCTTCTCCTTCTTGACCTTCACCGACTCCTTGCCGAGTTCCTCTTCGTCCATCGCCTCGACGTGCTCGTCAGGAACCACCGACTCGCCAGAGCTGGCCGCGAAGCCCTTCTTGAACTTGTTGATGATCTCGGTGAGCTTTTCCTCGTCTTCCTCACCGAGCTTGCCGCTGCTGCGGATGCCTTCGAGGAACTTCTCCTCGGAGGCTCGCATGTGGTCGAGCAGCTCGGCTTCGAAGCGCTTGACGTCCTCCACCGGCACCGAGTCGAGGTGACCGCCGGTGCCCAGGAAGATCGAAACCACCTGCTCCTCAACGGGCAACGGGGCGAACTGCGGCTGCTTGAGCAACTCGACCAACCGCTCACCACGCGCCAGCTGCTTCTTCGACGTCTCGTCCAGGTCGGACGCGAACGCGGCGAAGGATTCCAGCTCGCGGTACTGCGACAGGTCCAGACGCAGCGAGCCCGCCACCTCTTTCATCGCCTTGATCTGGGCGGCACCACCGACTCGGGACACCGACACACCGACGTTGATGGCCGGCCGGACACCCTGGTTGAACAGGTCGCTCTCCAGGAAGCACTGTCCGTCGGTGATCGAGATGACGTTGGTGGGGATGTAGGCCGAGATGTCATTTGCCTTGGTCTCGATGATCGGCAGACCGGTCAGCGAACCGCCGCCGAGCTCGTCGGACAGCTTGGCGCAACGCTCCAGGAGCCGCGAGTGCAGGTAGAACACGTCGCCCGGGTAGGCCTCGCGGCCCGGCGGACGGCGCAGCAGCAGCGAGATCGCGCGGTAGGCCTCGGCCTGCTTGGTCAAGTCGTCGAAGACGATCAGAACGTGCTTGCCCTCGTACATCCAGTGCTGGGCGATGGCCGAACCCGTGTAGGGCGCAAGCCATTTGAAGCCGGCCGAATCGGAAGCGGGTGCCGCGACGATAGTGGTGTAGTCCATCGCGCCGCCTTCGTCCAGCGCGCGCCGGACGGAAGCGATGGTGGTGCCCTTCTGGCCGATTGCGACGTAGACGCAGCGGACCTGCTTCTTCTCGTCGCCGGTCTCCCAGTTCTGCCGCTGGTTCAGGATGGTGTCGACACAGACGGCGGTCTTGCCCGTCTTGCGGTCACCGATGATCAACTGCCGCTGGCCACGCCCGATCGGGGTCATGGCGTCGATGGCCTTGATGCCGGTCTGCAGCGGCTCTTTCACACTCTGCCGCTCGACCACCGACGGGGCCTGCAGTTCCAGCGCACGGCGGGTGTCGGTCTCGATGTCGCCGCCACCGTCGATCGGCTGACCGAGGGGGTTGACCACACGACCCAGGAAGGCATCGCCGACCGGCACCGACAGCACGTCACCGGTCCGCTTGACCTGCTGGCCCTCTTCGATCTTCTCGAAGTCACCGAGGATAACGGCGCCGACGCTGTGCTCGTCGAGGTTCAGGGCGACGCCGAGGACTCCACCGGGGAACTCCAACAGTTCCTGGGTCATCACGGACGGCAACCCTTCGACGTGCGCGATACCGTCTCCGGCATCCACCACGGTGCCGACTTCCTCGCGCGAGGTGTCGGCGGTGAAGGACTCTACGTATTCTTCGATGGCGCTCTGGATGGCATCAGCGGAGATTGTCAACTCGGCCATGGCTTTTCGTCTTCCTACTTCGTTGTGTTGACTAGGTCGGGTTTCCGTCGGGCTTTGAATCAGTCAGGCAACTGGGCTTCGGCAGCGGCCAACCGTGACTTGAGCGTGCCGTCGATCACCTCGTCGCCCACCGAGATGAGCAGACCGCCAAGCAGGTCGGAATCGACCTGGAGCTGGACCGCCACCGGGTGGCCGTAAATGCGGCTGAGCACCTCACTGAGCCGGGTGCGCTGGGTGTCGCTGAGTTCTGCGGCAGCACTGACCTGCGCCACCACTTCGCCGCGGCGGGCTACCGCCACCTGGGCGAGCAGCAGTACGGCTTCTTCGGCCGGCACACCCCGCAGCAGCTCGACCGTCTGGGACAGCAGCGCGAGCGAAACCGGGTTCACGTCGCTGCCCGAGCTGTCGAGTACCTTGCGCAGCAACCCGACTCGCCGGTCCGCGTCGGTCGTGTAGTCACCGAGCAGAATCCCGAGCCGCGGCTGTGCGTCGAGGATGCGGGAGAACCGGAACAACTGGTCTTCGACTTCGTCGACGCTGCCGTCCTTCTCGGCGACCGCGAGCAGCGCCTGGCGCGAGACGTGCTCGATGGCGTCGACCAGGTCTCCGTTCGCCGACCAGCGCTCGGACACCGCGGTCCGCAGCACGTCGAGGGTGGGGTCACCGACTTTGCCCTCGAGCAGCCGCTCGATCAGTTTGACCCGGGGTGACGCGTCTTCAGCCGGAACGGTGAGGTAGCGGGTGACCACGACCTCCTGGTTCAAGATCTTGGCCACCGACACCAGTTCGTCGGACAGAGTGGTCAAGCCCTTGTTGTCGAGATCTTCGGCGAGCGAGTTGAATCGGTCCACCAGATTGCTCACCGCGCGCCGGCTGGCCGAACGCATCCTGGCCAGCACCGGGTACTCGACCTCGACCGGTTCGGGCGCCATGTCGTCGAGTTCATCGAGGAAACGATCGACCGTCGATGCCTGCTGCTGGGCGTCGGCCACGTAGCTGCGCACCAAATCGCTTGCCTGGCGCACCGATTCGTGACCGAGCTCCAGCCGGAGCTGGCGGGTCAGCTGCGCCCGCAGCAGTTCGGTCTGACGGGCTCCCTGGGCCTTGATGCGTTCCGCCTCGCTCTCGGCCTGGGCCCGCATCTGTTCCTCGATGCGCTCCGAGTCGGACTTGGCCTCTTCGACGAGCTGCGCAGCCTCTTCCTTCGCGGCTTGCACGGCCTTGCTGTGCGCCGTGGTCGACTCGGTGAGGCGCTTGGCTGCCTTCGCCGAGTCTTCCAACTGCTGGCGCACAGTCTCCTGGCGGGCAGTCATGAGCCGTCGGACCGGCGGAACGACATACCGCCAGACCAGCAGCACGATGGCCGCGAACCCGATCAGCTGTCCGATAAATGTCGACATTTAGTGGCTACCTCGTCGCTTTCGAAGTCGCTTCTGAGGTCGATGGGCTGACTTCGACGCCGAGCACCCGAGAGGCCAGGGTCGCCGAGATGGTGCCGACGTTGGCACGCAGATCAAGTTCCACGGCGTCGCGCTCCCGCTTCAATTGCTCGTTGGCCTGGGCCAGCATTTCTGCGACCTGCTGCTCGGCGTCCGCCCGCGCGTCGTCGATGACCTTGCGACCCTCTGTCCGCGCGTTGTCGCGGAAGGCGCCCGCTTCGACACGGGCTTCTTTCAAGGCCTTCTCGTAGTCGGCTTCGGCGGCGGCGAACTGCTCGGCCGCCTTCTTGCTGTCGGCCTGGGTCTTGGCGACCATGGCGTCGCGTTCCTTGAGCACCTTCAGGATCGGCGGCACCACGAAAGTGCCGATCACTCCGAGCACCACCAAGAAGATGGCCAGCACGAAGAAGAAGGTGCCGTTCGGGATGAGGAAGTTGCTTTGGCCGCCTTCCTCTGCTGCGAAACTCACAGCCGAAGCAAGAGAGGTCGGGTCACCCATCACAGCGAATTACTTGACGGGCGTGGCGAAGACGAATAGCGCCATGAACGCCAGGTTGATGAAGTACGCGGCTTCGACCAGACCGACCGTGATGAAGAACGGGGTGAACAGACGTCCCTGTGCCTCAGGCTGACGGGCGACACCGGAGATCAGCGCGTTACCGGCAACACCGTCACCGATACCGGCACCGATGGCGCCACCGGCCATGATCAGTCCACCGCCGATGAGGGCGCCGGCTGCGATAGTGGGGTCCATTTTTATCCTCCTTGATAACTCTGGTAGCGGTTTACCAGGATTTTTTTAGTGGTGGTCCTCTTCTAGTTCCATCGCCTGGCTGAAGTAAAGGATCGTCAACAGCGCGAAGATGAAGGCCTGGATGGCGCCGACGAAAAGGTCGAACGACTTCCAGATCGCGTTCGGCAGCCACATCACGTACGGCGGGAAGAGCGCGATCAGCGCGACCAGGATGCCGCCGGCGAAGATGTTGCCAAAGAGTCGCAGCGACAACGAAATCGGCTTGGCCAGTTCCTCGACGACGTTGATCGGGGCCAGGATCGCCACGTGGCCCTTGAGCACCTTGATCGGGTGCCCGACGATGCCGCGGCGCCAGATGCCGGCCGCGTGGTAGCAGACGAAGACGAACAGGGCCAGCGCCAGCACGTAGTTGATGTCAGCCGCAGCCGACGAGAGCAACTCGGTGGTCTTGCCTTCTTTGTCGGTGTACTGCAGCGGCAGCACCGACAGCCAGTTGGAGATCAGGATGAATACGAAGATGGTCACTGCGAGCGGCAGCACGAACGGCGCGATCCGCATGCCGATGGCGGACTCGACCTGGCTGCGCATCTGGATGGTGATCGCCTCGAAGAACAGCTGCACACCGCCGGGCACGTCGGTCGACGTGACCTTGGACTTCAGGTAGAACGCCAGCGCGATCACGATCAGCGCGGCAATCGCCGTCGACAGTATGGTGTCGGTGTTGACTGTCAGACCAAACCAGGTGGCGGTGTGGTGCTCGCCGACCTCGATCTGAGCGGCCAGGATCGACTCAGTCATCGCCGGCGCTCCTCCCTTCCGTGCCTTCTGATCCAGTCACTACTGCACCCTCTTGTGCACCCGCTTGGCCCTCGAGCGGGCCGTCGGCCTCGCCGGTCCGCAGCTTCTTCCAGACCGGCAGCGCGGTCGATGCCACCAGTAGCACCTGGAAGAGTGCCAGGCCGAACACCACGCCCAAACCTTCGGGCCGGAATATGAAGGCGATGATCAGCGCCAGGATGGTGATGATCGCGACGCGGGAGGCCGAATTGATGGCCATCGACCGCTTCAGCGGGTGATCGCGCGCGGTGATCGACTCCACCGAGCGCCGCACCATGAGCGCGTTGAGCAAACCCAGCAGCAAACCGATACCAAAGAACGCCCCGACCACCGGATGACCGGCGTAGCCGGCGACCAGGGTCGCCACCGCCGTCACTCCCAAGCTGATGAGGAACAGCCGTACGGGACGGAACGCAACAGCGGGAAACACCAACGGCGCGTCCTGCGCTGGTGTCGTCACTGCAGCACCTCAATCCAAGGTTGGTGGAGCGGAAACCACGCGATCGACTGATCCGTGGCCCGCCGAGCGTATCGCAAGGGTCACGCTGGATTTACCCAAGGGGTAGCTCCCTGTGTCGGTCTAGCGCCGGCGGCACCGGAAACCCATCCGACGGGCCGGGGAACCGGCAACCCGCGAGGTTTATTTCGGGGTTCTACCAGCACCGTACCACACGGAAGCCCGATCTACTACTGATCGTCGTAGTAGTCGTCGCGGCGGCGCAGCAGCGGAATCACCGTCGCGACGCCCGCGACGGCGATTGCTCCGAGCATCACTGCCGCGGTGTGGCGGGGGTCGAAAAAGATCGTGCTCGCGGCGCCGAAGGCGACGATCCCGACCCACAAATAGATGAGCAGCACCACCCGGCGATGGGAGTGGCCGATCTGCAGCAGCCGGTGATGCAGGTGCATTTTGTCGGGCGTGAAGGCACTGCGTCCCGCGCGCGTGCGCCGCACGATCGCCAGTAAAAGGTCCAGCATCGGCACGAACATGACAGCCACCACCAGCAGGAACGGTGACAGCAGAGCAAACACGTCGCGAGCGCCGTAGGCGTTCTGCGAGATCGGGCCGGCGGCGGTGGTCGAGGCAGCGGCCAACATCAGGCCGATCAGCATGGATCCGGAGTCGCCCATGAAGATGCGGGCCCGGTGGAAGTTGTGCGGCAGGAAGCCCAGGCAGGCACCCGCGAGGACCACCGAGATGACCGCGGGCGGGTAGTAAAGCACGTCGCCGCCGTGGTCGCGCAGCAGACCCACCGAGAACATGCAGATGGCCAGGGCAGTGATGAGCCCGAGCCCGGCCGCCAGCCCGTCCAGGCCGTCGACGAAGTTCATCGCGTTGACGATCGAAACGGTCAGGGCCAGCGTCAGCAGGATCGACGAGGCCTGGTCCAGCACGATGGTCCCCACGCCGCCCACCGGGATGTACAGCACGCTCCAGGCCACTCCCATGGTGACGAGCACGCTGGCGGCGGTGATCTGGCCGGCGAACTTGGTCAGCGCGTCCAGACCCCACCGGTCGTCGATCAGACCGATGCCCATGATCACCGCGCCGGCGACCAGCACGGCCGGCATGCCGGTGGAATAGACGAAGCCCCGGGTGAGCGCCGGCAGTTGCGAGGCCAGAAAGACGGCCGAGCCCACGCCGAGGAACATCGCCAGGCCGCCCATCCGGGGCGTCGGCGTCACGTGCACGTCGCGCTCGCGGGGGTAGGCGACGGCACCGAGGCGGGTGGCGAGCACGCGCACCGGACCGGTCGCGAAATAGGTGATGATGGCGGCGGTCAGGCCGACCAGAGCGAGCTCACGCAGCGGAACTCCGGCGCTGCGGTCGGACAGAGCGAGCAAACCGCCGGCAAGGCTGGCCACATCGCTGGACACGTCGAGACCGTACTTCACCAACCTGAGAGCGCTCGCCTTCGGTCGTCCCGTTTGGTCGTCCCCGTGGTCGCCCCGTTTGGTCGTAACCGGCCGCCTCGCGCCGCCTGGAGCCGTCTTCGGTCGCCGAACGTGAACTCAGGGTGAGATTCGGGCCGGATTTTCGCCGTCAGTTCACTTTCGGCGACGGAGGGGCCGGCTCAAGCAGGGTGGCTGCGTCGACGCCCAGCACGTCCGCCACGCGAGCGGTGCTGACGGGCCCCTCCCGCAGGATGCGCGGGGTGCTTCCGCTCAGGTCCACGATCGTGGAGGCGGCTTGTTGCGCGGCAGGTCCGCCATCGAGATAGACGTCGACGCGGTCGCCGAGCTGGCGCCGCGCCTCCGCGGCGTCGACAGCGGCGGGCTGGCCGGAGACGTTGGCGCTGGAGACCGCCATCGGGCCCACCTCACGCAGCAATTCGATGGCAACCGGATGCAACGGCATCCGCAGCATCACGGTGCCGTGCGCGTCGCCGAGATCCCATTGCAGCGACGGCGCCTGCAACACAACCAGGCTCAGTGCGCCCGGCCAGAACGCCCGGACCAGGTCGCGCGCCCCGTCCGGCATGCCGTAGACCAGGCCCTCGATGGTGTGCCACGAGCCGACGAGCACGCCCACCGGCATGTCGCGACCGCGACCCTTGGCCGCCAGCAGCGCGTCAACCGCGCTGCGGTCGAAGGCGTCGGCCCCGAGCCCGTAGACGGTGTCGGTGGGCATCACGACCAGCCGGCCGGCCTTGAGCGCCCCCACCGCGGCGGTGATTCCGCGTGCCCGCCGGTCGGGGTCAGCGCAGTCGAAAACCTCAGCCATCCAGCGCCACTCCCCCTTCGAGCCTCTGTGCCGTCACGAACCTCGGGCGTCCGGCCAGATCGTTGCGGGCTTCGACGTGGTGGAAAAGTCCAGTCTCGGCAAGGCACGCCACGGTCAGCGCCGATGTGGTGTCGTCATGCTCGACGGCGAACAGGCCGCCGGGGCGCAGCCACCTCGCGGCGCGCGCGGCGACGGCCGGTATCACCGCCATGCCATCCGGGCCGCCGAACACAGCGTGTGACGGATCATGTTGGGACACTTCGGGTTCCAGTACGGCATCGTCGGGAACGTAGGGCGGGTTCGAGACCAGCAGGTCCACCCGGCCGTCGAGTTCGGACAACAGACCGTCCGTCGCGATGTCGGCGCACACCAGTTCCACGCCGGTGCCCTCGGCGTTACGGCGGGCGTAGTCCAGGGCCGTCTGGGAGTCGTCGATCCCGATGACCCGGGCGTCAGGCCACCGCCGCGACAGCGCAACGGCCAGGGCGCCGGAGCCGGTGCACGCGTCGACGATCATCGGCTGCGCCGGAAGTGATTGCGCCGCAGCCCATTCCAACATCGATTCGGTCTCGGGACGCGGGATGAAAACGCCCGGACCGACGTGCAGCAGCACGGGCCCGAAGCCGACCGTCCCGATGAGGTGCTGCAGCGGGACTCGCCGGGAGCGCTCGCGCACGGCGTGGCGGAAGCGTCCGAAGAAGTCGTCGTCCGGTGTCTCCAGGAAGCGCAGCCGGCCGCGGTCGGTGCCGGCCAGATGGGCGGCCAACTCTTCGGCGTCCCAGCGCGCGGAGTCGATTCCCGCGTCGGCCAGTTGCGCCGCAGCGGAGTCGATCGCCTGCAGGAGGGGGCTCACGTCGCCTGTTGTAGCCGAGCCTGCTTGTCGGCTTCGCTCAACGCATCGAACAACGCGTCCAGGTCCCCGTCGAGAACCTGGTCGAGGTTGTGCGACTTGAAACCGATCCGGTGGTCGGTGATGCGGTTCTCGGGGAAGTTGTACGTCCGGATGCGTTCGCTGCGGTCGACGGTGCGGATCTGGCTGGCGCGGTCCGCCGAGGCGTCGGCGAGTGCCTGCTCCTCGGCCAGCACCTGCAGGCGCGCGGCGAGCACCTGCAGCGCACGGGTCTTGTTCTGCAGCTGCGAGCGTTCGTTCTGGCAGGTGACGACGATCCCGGTGGGCAGGTGGGTGATCCGGACCGCCGAGTCGGTGGTGTTCACGCCCTGCCCGCCTTTACCCGAGGATCGGTAGACGTCGATCCGCAGGTCAGACTCGTCGATCTGCACCTCGCCGACTTCTTCAGGCTCGGGGTAGACCAGCACGCCGGCAGCCGACGTGTGCACGCGTCCCTGCGACTCGGTCACCGGTACCCGCTGCACGCGGTGCACGCCGCCCTCGAACTTCATCCGCGACCACACCCCGTCGGCGCTGTCGCCCTTGCTCGCGATGGCCAGTGTCGCGTCCTTGTAGCCGCCCAGATCCGAGGTGGTCTCGCCCAGCACCGTCACTGTCCAGCCGTGCCGCTCGGCGTAGCGGATGTACATCCTGGCCAGGTCGGCGGCGAACAGGGCCGACTCCTCGCCCCCTTCACCGGATTTCACCTCGAGCACGATGTCGTCGGCGTCATGCGGGTCACGAGGCGCCAGCATGTCGGTGAGCTGGGTGTCCAGCTCGGCGACGCGTGCCTCCAATTCAATGACCTCGTCGGCGAACGAGGAGTCGTCGGCGGCCAGTTCGCGTGCAGTCTCCAGGTCTTCGCGCGCCGACACCAGTTTGCGGTGGGTCGCGACGATCGGTGCCAGCCGCGCGAAGCGGCGCCCCGCTTTGCGCGCTTCGTCGGGCTTGCTGTGCAGGTCGGGATCGGCCAGCGCCTGCTCGAGTGCCGCGTGCTCGGCGAGCAGGACGTCAATCGTCTGCACCGGCTGGCTCATGGTCACCTCCCTACTGACTGCTCTGCCCCGAACGCGAACCGACGCCCGGCCTGTGCAGATCGCACAGTTCGGGCGTCGGAAAGGCAGCTATTTGTCGGCCGCGGCTTTGTCCGCGTTGCGCTTGCCGTAGCGCTTCTCGAAGCGCGCGACCCGGCCGCCGCTGTCGAGGATCTTCTGCTTGCCGGTGTAGAAGGGGTGGCACTGCGAGCAGACCTCGGCCACGATCCGGCCACCGGGCTTGGTGCTGCGGGTGGTGAAGGAGTTCCCGCAACCGCAGACCACGGTGGTCTCTTCGTACGCGGGATGGATGTCAGTTTTCATGCTGTCCTCTTCATCGTCTGCCACTCGGAACCCTGATCGGTCCGGCGGCCCAACACGAGCTTCGTGAACCTGAAGTGGTTCCGAGTGATCGACCGTCGATTATGCCAGGTCAACCGCTGCCAGCCTAAACGCCGGGGTGGGTGTCCATATTCCCGCTGCTCCGCACGGGACGCCCGCCGCACTCGCCCGGGCCTGTGCCATCCGATCCACCGTCAACCGTTGCCAACAGCCGCCGGCGTGACGTAAGAGAAGCTGATGAAACTGCGGCTGCCCACCATCGCCGGCCTGTTCGCCATCGGGGCCGTCGCCGGCCTCATCGGCGACCACGGTCATGTCGTCACCGCGACTCTCGAGTACCTGCCCGCGGCGCATCGTGTGCCGTTCGTCTGGACGAGCCCGATCTGGTTTCCCGTCCTCGTCGGCATGGCCACCATCCTGTCGGCCGAGCTGCGGTTACACCTCGGGACGGCGCGCACCTCCGTGACCGCACGCCAGGGATTCGGCGGGGTCGCTGCTGTCGTCGGCGCCTACGCCTTCACCGCGTTGGCGCACACGGCGCCGGTGTTCGTGACAACGGTGCTGATCAGCACGATGGCAGCGATCACCTGGTCGGTGCTCGGCGATCGCGCCGCGATCGTATGCGGGGTAGCGGCCGCAGTCGTCGGTCCCGCGGCCGAAGCCGCCCTGGTGGCCGTCGACGTGTTCCGCTACACCCACGGCAACGACGGCCTGCTCGGCGTCGCGCCGTGGTTGGTACCGCTGTACTTCGCCTTCGGCGTGGTGGCGGCGCTGCTCGCCGAGATAGCTGCCGAACCGACCTAGTCGTTGTCCATGTTGCCAGGTGTCGTCTTGGACACCTGCACCAGGAACTCGTAGTTGGTCTTCGTCTTGCGCAGCTGCGACATCAGCAGGTCGATGGCCTGGTGGGAGTCCAGACCCGACAGCACCCGGCGCAGCTTGTGCACGATGCCGAACTCGTCCGGGGAGAGCAGCAGTTCGTCCTTGCGGGTGCCCGACGGGTTGACGTCGACCGCGGGGAAAACCCGGCGTTCGGAGATCTTGCGGTCCAGCTTGAGCTCGGCGTTACCGGTGCCCTTGAACTCCTCGAAGATCACGGTGTCACCGGTGGATCCGGTCTCGACCATCGCGGTCGCGATGATGGTCAGCGAGCCGCCCTCTTCGATGTTGCGGGCCGCGCCCAGGAATCGCTTCGGCGGGTACAGCGCGGTGGAGTCGACACCACCGGACAGGATCCGGCCCGAGGCGGGCGACGCGTTGTTGTACGCGCGGCCCAGGCGGGTGATCGAGTCCAGCAGCACCACAACGTCCTTGCCCTGCTCCACCAGGCGCTTGGCGCGCTCGATGGCCAGTTCGGCGACCGAGGTGTGGTCTGACGGCGGCCGGTCGAACGTCGAGGCGATGACCTCGCCCTTCACCGAGCGGGTCATGTCGGTGACTTCCTCGGGCCGTTCGTCGACGAGCACGACCATGAGGTGGCACTCGGGGTTGTTGCGGGTGATCGCGTTGGCGATGTCCTGCAGGATGGTCGTCTTACCGGCCTTGGGCGGCGACACGATCAGCGCACGCTGCCCCTTGCCGATCGGCATGATCAGGTCGATGACCCGCGTGGTAAGGCGATCGGGCGTGGTCTCCAGACGCAATCGCTGGTTCGGGTACAACGGCGTCAGCTTGCTGAACTCGGGCCGCTTCTTGGCGTCCTCGATCGATCCGCCGTTGATGCTGTCCAGGCGCACCAGCGGGTTGAACTTCTGCCGCTGGTTGGGCTGTTCGCCGTCCTTGGGCACGCGTACCGCGCCGGTCACCGCGTCACCGCGGCGCAGGCCGTTCTTGCGCACCATGTTCATCGACACGTAGACGTCGTGCGGTCCGGCCAGGTAACCGGAGGTGCGAACGAACGCGTAGTTGTCCAGGACGTCGAGAATTCCGGCGACCGGTTGAACGACGTCGTCCTCACGCAGTTCGGATTCCCCGGCCTCGCCGGTGCGCTCGCCGCGCCGGCGGCGGTCACGGAAGCGGCGTCCCCGCCGGCCCTGCCGTCCATCGCCGTCGTCGTCGGCGCCGCCTCCGCCGCGCTGCTGGTCACCGCTCTGATCGTTGCCCGAGTCGGCGGAGCGCTCGTCGTTCTTGGCGTCTTTCTGGCCCCGCTCGCCCTGGCCGCGCTCGTTCTGGCCGCGCTCGCCCTGGCCGCGCTCGTTCTGACCACGCTCGCCCTGGCCGCGCTCGTTCTGACCACGCTCGTTCTGACCGCGCTCGCCTTTGTCGCGGGCGGGCTCTTTGTCGGCGTCGCCTTTGTCGCGGGCCGGTTCTTTGCCGGCGTCCTCGGAGTTCTCACTCTTGTTGCCGCCGGCCGATCCGGCCTGGCGGGACGCGCCGCGGCGTTCCCGGCGGGGCGGCTCGGCAGCGTCCGGCACCTCCGCGGGCGGCGCCTCGGGGGCGATCACCTGGGCGGTCGGGGTCTGGGCAGCGGTGTCATTCTGGGCCGGCGCATCGGCTTTGGCCGATTCCTGCACCGACTCGCCGGCACCGGAGGACTTGCCGTTCGCCTGTCCCGTGCTCTGCTGGATGGCGGCGATCAGCTCGCTCTTACGCATGCCCGACGTCCCCTTCACGCCGGCCCGATTGGCCAGTGCGCGCAGTTCGGGCAGCACCATGGTCGCCAGCGAAGCGGACGGCGCATTGGATTTGACGTCCGAGACATCGGAAGCGTCTGAGTTCACGGAGTGCGACACCTTGTCGGCGTCGGTGCTTTCGCCAGCCGTGATGAGGTCCGTATCAGTCACGGATTTCCTTTCTTGCCCCGCTGATCAGGTCAAGCGGGGATTCCTGCATCAGGTCAAGCATTCAGGCAAATTGCTGAGTGCGCCCAATAATCGACTCTGAAACGGTGATCGAACAGCGAACCGCGTTCACGAGAAGAATTGGTGGTTGTCTCAGCGTCAAGGCAGTTTGTGCAGAGCAGATGCTGCAATTGCTGGACGGGTCCGAGGATAGCCCGCTTCCTGGCCGGAAGCAAGCAAACCCGCCCGCCACGCTGTGGATCAACCTGCGACGGTTACGCCTGGTTTCCAGCGAACTCCGTCGCCCACCGCCATCTTCCTGATCATGAATCCATTCGCGGTTCCGTACTCGACCACTTCAGCAGGCAACTCCGGCTCGGTGCCCAGCGCGATCAGCGAAGGACCAGCCCCGGATAGCGTTGCCGCAATCTTATGACGCCGCAGCAGCCGCAAATATTCCGCGGACGACGGCATAGCCGATGCACGTTGTGGTTGGTGGAGCACATCTTCGGTGGCGGCCATGAGCAGATCCGGCCGCTGGGTCAGCGCCACCACCAGCAACGCGACGCGGCTGATGTTGAATCGCGCATCCTCGTGGCTGACCTGGGCGGGCAACAACACCCGGGTCTCCGCCGTCGACGATCGTTCCTCGGGAATCGCAGCGAACAGGTGGATGTCGGGATGAAGACGCAGCGGGACTGCGGAGTAGTCCGGCCGGCCGCTGGTGCGGTCGGCCCAGGAAACCACGGCGCCACCCAACACGGCAGCCGACGCGTTGTCGGGGTGCCCTTCGAACTCAGATGCCAGCTGGATCAGCTGGGTTTCACTGAGCGGAGCCGAATCCGTTTGAGCCACAAGGCCGTTCACCACGGCCAGGCCACTCACCACGGCCGCGGCTGAGGACCCCAGGCCACGGGAATGCGGGATGTCGTTGCGGCAGCGCACCGTCAACCCGGCCGCGCACACGCCGGCGGCTTGCAGGCCACGCTGGATGGCGCGGACCACGAGATGCTCGGGCCCCAACGGAACCTGGCCGGCCCCTTCGCCTTCGACCGTGACCACCAGCCCGGAATCCGTTGTCTCGACCACGATCTCGTCGCACAGCTGCAACGCCAGACCCAGGCTGTCGAAACCCGGGCCCAGATTGGCGCTGGAAGCCGACACCGTCGCGCTGGCCACCAGCCCCGCGGGCAGAACCGAGCCCGCCGAACCGGTTTCCACTAGCCCAACCCCAGCTGCTCTACGACGAGGACCGGGTCCACCGGCAGCGGAGACACGTGCGGCATGTCCTTGAGCGCGGTGTCGGGATCCTTGAGGCCGTTACCGGTGACGGTGCACACCACCGTCGAGCCGCGCTCCACCCAGCCGTCCTCGACGGACTTGAGCAGGCCGGCGATGCTCGCCGCCGACGCCGGCTCGACGAAGACGCCTTCGGCGCTGGCCACCAGGTGGTACGCGGCCAGGATCTCCTCATCGGTGGCGGCCAGGAAACGTCCGTTGGACTGCTGCTGCGCCTCGACCGCCGAGGTCCACGACGCCGGGGCGCCGATGCGGATGGCGGTGGCGATGGTCTCCGGGTTGGCCACCGGTTCACCGTGCACCAGCGGCGCGGCGCCGGCCGCCTGGGTGCCCAGCATCCGGGGCAGCTTGTCGATGATGCCGTCGCGGTGGTACTCGGTGTAGCCGCGCCAATACGCGGTGATGTTGCCGGCATTGCCCACCGGCAGCGCGTGAATGTCGGGCGCCGTCCCCAGCGCGTCGACGATCTCGAAGGCGGCCGTCTTCTGCCCCTCGATGCGGACCGGGTTCACCGAGTTGACCAGAGAGATCGTCGGGAAGTCGTTGGTCATCTTGCGGGCCAGTTCCAGGCAGTCGTCGAAGTTGCCGTCGATCTGGATGATCTTGGCGCCGTGCATGACAGCCTGCGCCAACTTGCCCATGGCGATCTTGCCGGTCGGAATCAACACCGCGCAGGTGATGCCGGCACGCGCGGCGTATGCGGCGGCCGATGCCGAGGTGTTTCCGGTCGACGCGCACAACACCGCTTTCTGGCCGCGGGCCAGTGCGTCGGTGACGGCCATCGTCATGCCCCGGTCCTTGAAGGAGCCGGTGGGGTTGAGGCCCTCGACCTTGAGATGGACTGTGCAGCCGGTCTTCTCGGACAGCCGCGGTGCCGGGATCAGCGGGGTACCGCCTTCGAGCAGGGTGACCGGGGTCCAGTCGTCGCCCACCGGCAGCCGGTCCCGGTAGGCCGCGATCAGGCCCGGCCAGGGCTGGTGAATCGCCGTTCGTGGGGCGCTCATTCGTCGGTCCCTTCCAGTCGCAGCACGCTTTCGACGCTCTGCACCACGTCCAGGTCAGCCAGTGCGTCAACGGTCTCCGACAGCGCGGCGTCGGTGGCCCGGTGGGTGACCACCACGATCCGGGCACCCACCCGTTGACCGCCCTCGTCGACGACGCCTTCCTGGCGCACCTCGGCGATGCTCACCTCGCGCTTGCCGAATTCGGCTGCCACCGCGGACAACACGCCGGGCTTGTCCGCGACGTTCATGCTGACGTAGTACCGGGTTTCGATGAATCCCATGGGGGCCACGGGAAGGCGAGCGTAGCGGGACTCACGCGGGCCCCGGCTGCCGAGCACCCGGTTGCGCGCGGCCATCACCAGGTCGCCGGTGACGGCCGACGCGGTGGGCGCACCGCCGGCGCCCTGGCCGTAAAACATCAGCCGCCCGGCTGCCTCGGCCTCGACGACGACGGCGTTGAAGGCACCGTTGACCGACGCGAGCGGATGCGTCAGGGGCACCAACGCGGGATAGACGCGGGCTGAAACCCGCTGCTGCCCTTCGTCAGTGGTGATGCGCTCGCAGATGGAGAGCAACTTGATGGTGCAGCCCAGCGACTTGGCCGACTCGAAGTCTTCCGGGGTGATCTTGGTGATGCCCTCGCGGTAGACGTCGTCGGCGGTGACGCGAGTGTGGAAGGCAATGGACGCCAGGATCGCCGCCTTGGCCGCGGCGTCATACCCCTCGACGTCGGCGGTGGGGTCGGCCTCGGCGTATCCGAGGGCACTCGCGTCGGCCAGTGCCTGCTGGTAATCGGCTCCGGTGCTGCCCATCTCGGACAGGATGTAGTTGGTGGTGCCGTTGACGATGCCGGCCACCCGCAACACCGTGTCGCCGGCCAGCGACTGGGTCAGCGGCCGGATGACGGGGATCGCTCCGGCGACCGCCGCCTCGAAATACAGGTCGACGGCCTCTCTTTCGGCGACCGCTGCGAGTTCGCCACTGGCGACGGACATCAGCGCCTTGTTCGCCGTCACGACGGACTTGCCGTGTGCGAGAGCGGTCAGGATCGCCTTGCGGGCGGGTTCGACGGGACCCATCACTTCCACGACGATGTCGACGTCGTCGCGGCAGGCGAGTTCCTCGATGTCGTCGGTGAGCAGTTCGAGCGGCACGCCCCGGTCGCCGCCCAGGCGGCGCACTCCGACGCCACGCAATACCAACGGGGCGCCGATGCGGCCTGCCAGATCGTCGGCACTTTCGTTGATGATGCGTACGACTTCGCTGCCGACCACGCCCAACCCAAGTACCGCCACGCCGACGGCCTTTACGTCCTTGTCGTTACCGGGCACGGTTCACCTCACTTCCAGACTCAGCAGATCGTCGACCGTCTCGCGGCGCAGGATCAAGCGGGACTCCCCCGCTTTCACCGCGACCACCGCCGGGCGGCAGATCATGTTGTAACGACTCGACAGGGAATAGCAGTAGGCGCCGGTCGCGGCCGTGGCGACCAGGTCACCGGGCCCGACGTCGTCGGGCACCCACGCGTCGCGCACCAGGATGTCGCCGGTTTCGCAGTGCTTTCCGACCAGCCGGGCCTGGGTGGCAGGTGCATCGCTGAGCCGCGAAACCAGGCGGACGTCGTACTGGGCGTCATACAGGGCGGTGCGGATGTTGTCGCTCATGCCGCCGTCGACGCTGACGTAACGCCGGTTGGCGGTCGCACTCACGTCGACGTCCTTGATGGTGCCGACTTCGTAGAGCGTGATGGTGCCCGGCCCGGCGATGGCACGTCCGGGTTCGACCACCAGCCTCGGCGTGGGCAGGCCCACGGCCGCCGATTCGTTGCGGACAATGGCGCTCAGCTTCTCCGCCAGCTCGGCGATCGGTGGCGGGTCGTCCGGTGCAAGGTACGAGATCCCCAGGCCGCCACCGAGATCCACTGTCGACACCTGCGCGGTCTTGTCGACGCCAAATTCGGCGACGATGTCGCGCAGCAACCCGATGACCCGGTGTGCGGCGATTTCGAAGCCGGCGACATCGAAGATCTGCGACCCGATGTGGCTGTGCAGCCCGACCAGCCGCAGGTTGTCGGCGGCGAACACCTGCCGCACCGCGGCCATGGCCGCGCCGCTGGCCACCGAGAGCCCGAACTTCTGGTCTTCGTGTGCGGTGGAGATGAATTCGTGGGTGTGCGCCTCCACGCCGACGGTGAGCCGGACCAGCACATCCTGGACGATTCCGGCCTCGCCGGCGATCGCGTCGAGCCGCTCGATCTCGATCAACGAGTCCAGAACGACATGGCCGACGCCGGCTTTCACCGCCGCGGTCAGCTCGGCCACGGATTTGTTGTTGCCGTGCAGGGTGATTCGTTCCGGCGGGAAATCCGCGTTCAGCGCGACGGCCAGCTCGCCGCCCGAGCACACGTCAAGCGACAGGCCTTCCTGCTCGATCCACCGGGCGATCTCGGTGCACAGGAACGCTTTTGCGGCGTAGTGGACGTTGGCGCCGCCGCCGAAGGCCGCGGCCGTCTCCCGGCAGCGGGACCGGAAGTCCGCTTCGTCGATGACGAACAGTGGAGTGCCGTACTCCCGGGCAAGGTCGGTCAGCTTGACACCGGCGATCTGGACAATCCCGTCGTCGCCGCGAACGGTGTTGCGCGGCCACACATTCGGTGCCAGGCGCAACAGCTCTTCGGGCGACTGCGGGCGCGGCGGGCTGTTGGCCGGCCGGGTCTCCTCGGCGTGCCGGGGTCCGGCGGGGTGGACGTTCACATTCTCTCCGGGGCGCTGACTCCGAGGATGGCCAGTCCGTTGGCGACGACCTGGCGGGTGGCCTGGCACAGCGCCAGCCGCGCGGTGTTCAGGTCGGTGGGTTCTTCGTCGCCCTGCGGCAGGATCCGGCAGGCGTCGTAGAACCGGTGGTAGTCGCCGGCGAGATCTTCCAGGTAGCGGCAGATGCGGTGCGGTTCGCGCAATGCGGCCGCGGTCTTGAGGACCCGCGGGAATTCGCCGATGGTGCGCAGCAGCGTGCCCTCTTTGTCGTGGCTCAGCAGTTCCAAGTGCGCCGTGTCCGGGATGAGGCCCAGTTCGGCAGCGTTGCGCGCCAGCGCGGAAAGCCGGGCGTGCGCGTATTGCACGTAATAGACCGGGTTTTCGTTGGACGCCGAGGACCACAGGGCCAGATCGATGTCGATCGGGGTGTCCACCGAGGAGCGGATGAGGCTGTACCGGGCGGCGTCGACGCCGATGGCCTCGACCAGGTCGTCGAGGGTGATGACGGTGCCCGCCCGCTTGCTCATTTTCACCGGTTGGCCATCGCGGACCAGGTTGACCATCTGCCCGATCAGCACCTCGACGGTGGCCGGGTCCTCGCCGAAGGCGGCCGCGGCGGCCTTCAGGCGCGCGATGTAGCCGTGGTGGTCGGCGCCGAGCATGTAGATGCACAGGTCGAACCCGCGTTGCCGCTTGTCCAGGTAATAGGCGAGATCACCGGCGATGTAGGCGGGGATGCCGTCGCTCTTGATCACGACGCGATCTTTGTCGTCGCCGAAAGCGCTGGTGCGCAACCAGGTTGCGCCGTCCTTCTCGTAGATGTTGCCGGTATCGCGGAGTTTCGCGATGGCCTGCTCCACCCGGCCGCTGGTGTGCATCGAGTCTTCGTGGGTGTAGACGTCGAAGTCGGTGCCGAACTCGTGCAGCGATTCCTTGATGTGGGCGAACATCAGGTCGACGCCGATCTGACGGAACGTCTCGTGCATCTCGGCGTCGGGCAGGCTCAGCGCCTCGGGTGCCTTCTGCAGGACCTGAGCGGCGATGTCGTTGATGTAGGTGCCCGCGTAGCCGTCCGCCGGTGCGGGCTCACCCTTGGCCGCGGCAACCAGCGAGTTCGCGAACCGGTCGATCTGCGCGCCGTGGTCGTTGAAGTAGTACTCACGGACCACCTCAGCGCCCTGGGTGGTGAGCAGCCGGCCCAGCGCGTCGCCGACGGCGGCCCAGCGGGTGCCGCCGATGTGGATGGGTCCGGTCGGGTTCGCCGAGACGAATTCCAGGTTGACTTTTTGGTTGTCGAGGACGTGGGAGTGGCCGAATTGGTCGCCTGCGTCGATGACGTCGTTGACGATCTTGGCCTGCGCCGAGGCCTCGAGGCGCAGGTTGATGAAGCCAGGGCCGGCCACCTCGGCCGAGGCGATGCCATCGGCCTGCGCCAGCGCTTCGGCGAGACATCCGGCCAGCTCACGAGGGTTGGCGCCGACCTTCTTGGCCAGTTGCAGGGCCAAGTTGGACGCATAATCGCCGTGATCAGGATTACGCGGACGCTCCACGGTGACCGTCGGCGGCAGTGCGGACACGTCGAGGTCGTGCTCTGCAAGCACCGCGGTCGCGGTGGTTTTGAGCAGCTCAGCGAGGTCGGCGGGGGTCACGAGCGTCCATCCTATTGGCTGGGGTGCCCGCGCCCCGAATCCATTACCGGTGCTCGGTTGGTCACCGGGATGCGCTACTCTGGCGGGGCCCAATGGCGCAGCGTTCCGCTAGTGCGCCCCCGTAGCTCAGGGGATAGAGCGTCTGCCTCCGGAGCAGAAGGCCGCAGGTTCGAATCCTGCCGGGGGCACCCACCGTCGACCAACGAACCGACGACGTTGATCGCGAACCCGTTCGCGCCGTTTCCGTCCGCAATCTCCACCCCGCTCATCGCGATCTGGACGAAGCGCATCCACGTCAGAACAAAGGCGCAAGACCGCCTCCATGACCGTGTGCTCTACTTCGAGAAGCAAGCTGCCGACGACAAGAAGGCCGTGTTGAAGTCGTTGATCTCGATCCCAAGCTCTCGACGTCCGGCCGTCGCGAGCCGATGACCGAGCCCATGGAGCCGGTGGTGATCGGTGCGCTGTTACCGGCCGACGTCGACAGATGCGCCGAGTTGGACGCCGTTTTATTCGCCGGTGAACAGCCGTGGTCGGCGGCCGTCTTCGCCCGCGAACTGGCCAGTGAGGACAGTCTTTTCGTCAGCGCGCGCACGGGCGGGACGCTGATCGGCTACGGCGGAATCGCGTGTTTGGGTTCCACGGGTTTTACTGGTGTGTCGTTCTACGAGGTGCGCAATATCGGCGTGGACCCCGCATTCCAAGGGCGCGGCGTCGGCCGCCGCCTGTTGGACGAGCTGCTGACGTTCGCCGGGGGCGGCGCGGTGTATCTGGAAGTTCGCTGGGACAACGAAGCGGCTATCGCGCTGTACCGCGACGTGGGATTCGACCAGGTGGGCGTCCGTCCGGGGTACTACAACGGCGTCGACGCGTTGACGATGCGGCGCGAGCCGCGGGCGTGCACGCAAACCTAGCTCTACTGTCGCCGGTAGCGCCGAACGGGCACATGGCCCCTGACTTTGACTTCGACGTCGGCGCCGGCTCCCCCGACTTCCTTCACGGTGAACGTGTACAGATCACCCAACGGGCTACCGAGCATGGGCTCCCCCAGCGTCTCGACAAACCACTGGACTCCGGGCTGGTCGCACGGCGGCCTCGATGCCCTGTTCTCGTCGAAGTGCCATTTCACATCCGGGTTGCCCACCGGGAATTCGATGTTGTCGTCGCGCCGGATCTCCGCGGCGGGAATGGTGTCAAAACCCTGGCCCATGGTCACCGCTACGAGATTAGTCGTGAGGGCCCTCAGACCGTCGGCAACCGCATCACATACCCCGCCTCCAGCGCCGCCCACAACGCACCGTCCGGTCCGATCGCCAGGCCGTGCGGCTCGCTGCCGGCAGGCAGGTCGATCAACGACACGTCACCATCAGCGGTCACCCCCGCGATCTGGTCGGAACCCCACAGGCTCACCCACACGCCACCGGTTGGATTGGCGATCACCGCATGCGGTTTGCCCGGCAACTCCAGTTCCTGGATGGCGTCGTCGATCGGGATACGGCCGAGCTTGCCGGCCCGGATCTCGGTGAACCACACGGCGTCGTCGTGGGTGGCAGCGATGCCGACGGGCCCGGCGCGCGGTGTCGGCACGTCGCGCAGCGTCACACCACCCGACGGCTCCAGCCTGCCGATCGCATTGGCCTCGTTGAGCGTGAACCACAGCGCGCCGTCCGGGCCGGCGGTGATCATCGACGGTGTGCCGCCCGGGAACGCTACGTCGGTGACCACCCCGTCGACACCGATCCGGCCCACCACTCCGGACGTCATCGCGGTGAACCACAGCGCCCCATCGGGTCCCGCAACGAGGCCGAATGGTGCACTGCCACCGCGCAATTCGAATTCAGAGAGATCACCACCGGTGGTAATCCGCCCGATCCGATCGTCACCGTTACGGGTGAACCACAGTGCGCCGTCGGGTCCCGCAGCGATGATCGACGGCTTGCTCTCCGGCGCAACGGGATACACGTCGAGGCCCCCGCCGCCGGTCACACGGGCGATCTCGCCGCTGTGCACCAGCGTCACCCACATTGCGCCGTCCGGCCCCGCGGCCAGCGCGTACGGGCCACCCGCGACGGCCACATCCAGAATGCGACTCATCGGAGACCTAAACCGTTTCCGGACTGGGTGTTTCGCCGAACCGGGCCAACACCAGCGTTGCCGCCACCGCAATCCCCAAACCCGCGGCCACCATCCATCCGAGACCTTCTCGAGTTTGGTCGCCGAGCCAAACCACGCCGATGATGGCCGGCAAGACGGTTTCACCGACCACCATTCCCGCCACCGCTGTGGTCACCGATCCACGATGCAGCGCGGAGGTGAGCAGCAAGAATCCGGCGATTCCGCCGACGGCACTGGCGTACAAGGCCGGGTTCGCATAGAAGGCGGCCTTGGTGGGATCGATCGAGTCGATCAGGTTCACGCCGACCTCGACAAGGCCGAAGCCGGTGCCGGCGCTGAGCCCGAGGGCGAGTGCGCGCGGACGGTCGGGCAACCGGCCCGCGGCGGCCCCGGCGATGAAGACCAGTGCTGCGACGGCCAACAGCGCCCACGCCAGTCCCTGGGGGCCGTGCCCTTCGCCCTCCGGCCCGGCCGCGATGCCGAGCATCGCCAGGCCGGCACATACCACCCCGACAGCCGTCCATTCGGCTCGTGACAGCCGCACCGACAGCATCCACGCGGCCACGATGGCCGTGACCGCGATCGAGGCGGCCAGCGCAGCAGCGACAACGTAGATCGGCACCAAGCGCAGCGCCACCACCTGGAACGCAAAACCGAGTCCATCGAGACCCACACCTACCAGGTAGCGCCACTGCCGCAGGGCACGCATCAGCAGGACTGCGTCGACGCCGGACCCGCTGCCGGCTTCCACCGACCGCGCTGCCGCGGCCTGCAACACCGACGCAGTTCCGTAACAGACGGAGCAGGCCAGGGCGAACAACAGTCCGATCAGCACCTACCGACGATACGAGAAGGAAGGTCGCACCTCTTGCATTGGTTTGCCTCAGAGCACACGATCAGGTGGGGCGCAATTGAACGAAGGCAGCCACCATGAGTATCTGTCGCATTCTTCTAGCGGCTATTTCCGCGACCATTTTGGGACCGGCGGCCGCCCTGGCCACCCCTCTCGTTGCCTCGGCTTCGGCGTTGGCTGACGGCATGTACCGGTTCGATTTCGACGGGAGTAAGCAGACGATCGACGGCGTACCGAAGCCGACCGGCGCGTATTCCACCGTGATCGCGATGCGCTCCGCGTGCCCACCCGCCGGGTGCGTCGCGACGGCATGGGACACCTCGATCGGCCCGACGTGGCCGCAGCCGCCCGAGGAGGGTGCGCTGGTGTTCCGCGAGAACCGAGGCCAATGGCTAGCGACCAGATGGAAGATGTTCACCTGCAACAACTCCATGAAGCAGGGCACCGAGACACTCTCATTCCAGGTGAAACCGGACGGAACCTTCGTGGGAGTAAGTACGCAGTCGGAGGCGCCGTGCGCCCCGATAATCATCCCGTTCGTCGCGACGCGCGTGGGCGACATTTCGCCGGATGTCCAGGTCGCCGACCCGAACTCCGCATAAGCTCTGCCGCACAACAGGATTCGCAGCCATCATCCGAACGGCCACCACTCAGGCCGCAGTCGGATCGATGCGGGTTGGCAGCGCGGGGCGTAGTCCCCAGACGACTCGATGATGCGCCGGCTGAGCACTTTTTTTCTTCCCCTCGCGATCCGGCCCCGAGACGCCCATACTTTGCTGGTAGCAAACACCCCGACAGAAGGAGGGCGAGCGTGATTTCGCTTCGCGGACTACGCCTGCTGTGTATCCCTGCCGTTGTCGCCACGGCTTTTTCCCTCAGTAGCGGCATCGCCCTCGCGGACGATGACGCCTATCTGGCCCAGATGGGCAAGCTGGGATTCTCCGGTGACAAAGACACGATGATCGCGCTCGGACACGCTATTTGCGCTGACCGCAGCCAGGGTTACACCCCCGACCAACTGGCCCAGGTCGTCCAGACGAAATTCAGCAACGCTACCTACCAGGACGCCACCGCGGCCGTAAGCGCGGCGGAATCGGCTTATTGCCCCTGAGTGGGTAACGGCCGGCGAGAGCCGGCCGAAGGTTCGCATGTCGACTGAAGGCGGCAAACGTTCAACGGTTCATTGTGCGGTTGCTGTGGTTGGCAGGTGGTAGTCAGCCCGCGCGGAGACACAGAATCCATTGATACAGATTTTGCTGTACTATCTCGGGCATGGCGACGCTAACCCACGTCGACGCCTTGGCCCGTCTCGGTCACGCGCTCTCTGACAACACTCGAACGCGGATCCTGCTACGGCTCAGTCGCGAGGCGGGCTATCCGGCCGAGCTGGCCGATGCCCTCGGCGTGTCCCGCCAGATCCTGTCGAACCACTTGGCGTGCCTACGGGGATGTGGTCTCGTTGTCGCGGTCCCTGAAGGCCGTCGCATGCGATATGAGCTGGCCGATCAGCGCATCGGCCGGGCGCTCGACGACTTGATGGGGCTGGTGCTCGCAGTCGATCCTGACTGTGTCTGCCCAGGCACCAACGGCAGCGGCTGCAATTGCGGGTGCGAATGACGACAGCCGAGCGCCGACAAGTGCTTTCGCGCCGCATCCGGTGGTTCGTAGCCACGACGATCAGCTACAACGTCGTTGAGGCGATCGTCGCCATCGCGGCCGGCACAGTCGCCGACTCGACGGCTCTGATCGGACTCGGGCTCGACTCGGTGATCGAGGTGTCATCCGCTGCCGCGGTGGCCTGGCAGTTCGCCGGCCGTGACCACGAAGCGCGCGAACGAATCGCGTTGCGCATCATCGCGTTCTCCTTCTTCGGGTTGGCCGCCTATGTGACAGCCGAATCGATCCGTTCCCTGCTGGGCGCAGGCGAAGCACGGCCGTCCCGCCCGGTGCGCAGGCACACGACTGCTGCGACGACTGAGTTTCACGCATAGTGATCTGAATCGGAAACCGCCGAGCCGCTGCGCGCTCGCCGGCAGATATTAATTTTCTATGAGCCTATTGTAAAAATATTCTGACCTGGTCTTTCACCGATACCCTTCAGCCATAGTGTCCAACGGCAAGGAAGCCGTGGCGGGAGGGGAAACGGTGCGCGTCAACTTGCCGCTAGCAGCAATTGCATTATCATCAGGCACCCTGATCGCCATATCTCCGGCAGCCGGGGCCGAAGTCCCCGCCACCGAAGGCGTCTACGCCTACATGGAGGGGCCCGTCCCAGCGGGCACCTGGACCATCAGGACGACGTGCACGCCGCAGTGCGTAGCCCACGTGACGACGTCCCCCGGTCATGGTTTCTCTGCCCCCTTGGTCGACGGCCGGCACCTGGTGACGCGGACGGTCCCTGACGGCGTGACATGTCCGTTGTACTTCCTCGGCGACAACGGGTCCTCATGGGGAGGCGGCGCGCATCCCGTAACCGTCCGCCAGTGGTGGGACCCGGCCACGCTCGAGGGTGGCGTGGACTTCCTGAGCAGCCCCGCACCCTGCGGCATCCCCAACCCGCGCAACTCCTTCACCCTGGTCAGGGTTGGATAGCGTCCCTCGCAGGCTGGCCCAGCCGCATCGTCACTTCGCACGGGTCAGGCTGGGCCGCAAGGCGCTCAGCACAGCGCGACTGGGTTCTTATACGCGTAGGCCCCTATAAGCCGCCGCATGCCGTCGAGCCTGTAAACCTGCAGCGAAAGTGCGAGTAGAGCTCTGCAAATCTGCAGGCTCGACAAAGCCAAGCCACCGCCGGCCGGCGTCGGCGGCCGCATGCCGTCGAGCCTGTAAACCTGCAGCGAAAGTGCGAGTAGAGCTCTGCAAATCTGCAGTCTCGACAAAGCCAAGCAGCCCCTCGCCCCGGCGCTTCAAGAATTCTCCAAGAGCCCCCCGGCAAGCTTCTCCGCAATACCCCGCCTCGGCGGTGGAGACGACGCAAAGGGGACGAGACAATGACCAACCGTTCACGCCGCCACCTACGGCCCGTACGGGATGTCACCGCGCCGGCACTGCAGTTCCGCACCATCCACGGCCACCGGCGCGCCTTCCGTATCGCCGGGTCCGGCCCGGTCGTCGTGCTGCTGCACGGTGTCGGCGACAGCTCGACGACGTGGGAACCGGTGCACGCCAAGCTTGCCCAGCGATTCACCGTCATCGCGCCCGACATGTTGGGCCACGGCGAATCGGACAAGCCGCGCGCCGACTACTCGCTGGCCGCGTTCGCCAACGGCCTACGCGACCTGCTGACGGCCCTCGAAATCGACCGGGTCACCCTCGTCGGGCACTCTCTCGGCGGCGGCCTCGCGGCCCAGTTCGCTTACCAATACCCGCAATTCGTCGAGCGGGTGGTGTTGGTGAGCGCCGGCGGCGTCACCACGGAGGTGAGCGCGGCCCTGCGCTTCGCGGCGATGCCCATGGGCGCTGAGATGCTCTCTGCGCTGCGACTGCCCGGCGCGGTCCCCGCTCTGGGCCTGGTCAGCCGCGCGGTCGGTCACGTCGCCGGCTCCACCCGGCTGACCCGTGACGTCGCCAGCCTGCCGCGACTGGTGGGCGGGTTGCGCAAACCCGGCGCCGTCGAAGCGTTCGCCCGCACCCTGCGCGCAGTCGTCGACACCCGCGGCCAGTACGTCACCATGCTCGACCGCACCTACCTGATGCACGACCTTCCCGTCCAGATCATCTGGGGCGAGGACGACCTGATCATCCCGGCCCACCACGCCCGGGTGGCCCACGAACAGATCCCCGGCTCGCGCCTGGAAATCTTCGAGGAGTCCGGCCACATGCCGCACGGTGACCACCCGGACCGTTTCGTGGAGGTCGTCCAGCGCTTCATCGACTCGACCGCTCCCTACGAGCACCAGCCGGAGCTGATGCGCAAGGCACTGCAGACCGGTGTCCGTCAGTACGCCGACGTCGACGCGGAATCCGACCTGGCATAGCGAAACACGGCGCGCCAGGTTCCCGAAGACCCGCCGCAACGTGCCGACCACGGCATGATGGCGGTATGGCAGTGCGGCCACGCTCCGCCCTCGTGGCGGAGATCAGTCACGAGTCGTTGTCCGCGCTGCGATGGATCGCCTCAGCCGGTTCGGTGGCCGGCGCCGTGCTGTATTCGAACTGGATCCTCGAGAACTACCTCACCCGCAGTCTGCTGCCGGATCCGGACATGTACATCAGCGAACTCTCCGCGGCCGACCAACCGTATGGCGAGTGGTTTCGCATCTGCGACCGGGCCTGTGCCGTCGTCCTGGTCGTGGCGACCGTCGCTGCGCTGATCGGCGTCCGGGGCAGCCGGTGGAGCAAGGCAGGCTGGGGCGCACTCGGGGTCTTCGCTGTGGCGACGGGCCTGGACAGCACGGTGTGGACGCTGGTGTGCGCGCCGAGTTCGGATGCCGCGTGCGCGGCCCGCGAGGCCGCAGGGACCGTGCCGCTGAGCCACCAGCTGCACTGGCTCAGCAGCGGGATGGCGCTGGCCGCCGCGATCGCGTCGCTGTTGGCATTTGCGATCGCCGACTACCGGGAAGGCGCCTCAGCCCCGATCTGCCGCACCGGACTGCTCACCCTGACGGCGTTGGTCGGCACCGCGATCTGGACCGGCGTGGCGATCCTCATCGACCACACGGACGTCGTGGGCATGGTGGGCGTCGCGCAGCGGGCCGAGCTGGTGGCGTTCGCCTCCTGGCTGATCTACGCCGCCCTGCGCACCGCCCGGGTACCCAGCGCAACCGGCCCGTGAGCCACGGCGCCGATGTCGAGGTCGGCGGCTACCGGGTACGCATCCTCGTCGACGGCGACAGCGGTCCGGTGGTGGTGTTGTGCAGCGGCCTGGGCGGGCGCGCGCTGCACTGGAGCGACACGGTGGCGGACCTGGCCGGCGACCACACCGTGCTGCGCTTCGACCGGCCCGGCACACCGGTGACCCCACCTCCGTTGCCGACGGTGCAGGCTGAGGCGGACAGGATCGCGGCCGTCCTGGACGCCGTACCGGGCGCCGAACGCGCCGTCGTGGCGGGACACTCGGTCGGCGGCTTCTACGCCGAAGCATTCGCGCGTCTGTACCCGCACCGCACCCGCGCCGTGCTGTTGCTCGATTCCAGCATCGCCACCGAGCGCCGCCGGCCCGCGCTGCCGTTACCGGCCAAACTCACCGCCGCCCACGCCGGTGCGGCGCTCCTGCGCACGCTGCACCTCGACGAACCGGTGGCCGGCGTCGGCCTCGCGCTCGCGCAGCGGCGACGGCCGGGCGGGCTCGACGCGCCCATGCGTGCCCAAATATGCAGTGCAGCAAGTGATCCCGAATTTCTGCCCGCGCTGTTCACCGAATATGTCGGATACCACGAGCTTGCGGCCGAGCTGTACCACCTGCGGATCCGTCATCCGCTGCCACCGGTGCCACGCATGGTGGCGACCGCGCACACGGGTTGGCGCACCCGGCGCTGGCGCGCCCAGCAGCTCGAGCTGGCCGCAGATCTCGGAGCAGACCACGTCACCGTCGCCCCGGCCGGGCACCTGGTGATGATCGAACGGCCGCATCGCGTCGCCGGCCTCATCCGGACCCTCGCGCGCGGCGCCTAGCCGGGCTCCAAGAATTTTCCAAGAACTCTCCTGGAATGTTGTCGTCGGCCACCCGCTGCGGCGGAGCAGGGCTTTGCCGTAACCGCCAGCTGAACAACCGCGTCGCCGCGTAAGATTCGCCGAGATATCGAAGGCCGAGGAGGGGACCGACACCATGGGCATGCGCGACATGATCCGGGGCGAGTTCGTCGACATCATCGAATGGCTCGACGACACGAACACCACCTTGGCATGGCGGTTTCCACGGTATGAGAACGAGATCAAGAACGGTGCCCAGCTGATCGTCCGGGAAGGCCAGCGGGCGATGTTCGTCTACCGCGGGCAGCTGGCCGACCAGTTCACACCCGGCCACTACACCCTCACCAGTGAGAACATGCCGATTCTGGGCACGCTGCAGGGATGGAAGTACGGGTTCAACAGCCCGTTCCGCTCCGAGGTCTATTACGTCAACACCCGCCCGTATCCCGACTTGCGTTGGGGCACACCGCAACCCGTGACCGTGCGGGACCCGGACTTCAAGATGGTGCAGGTGCGGGCCAACGGCACCACGGTGGTGCGGGTGACCGACCCCACCGTCTTCCTGCGCCAGGTGCTGGGCACCCAGAGCGTGGTGGACATGGATCAGATCACCGAGCTGATCCGCCGCAACATCGCCCTGGCGTTCAACGACATGGTCATGGGCAGCGGCCTGGGCGCGATCGACCTGCAGGGCCGCCAGGTGGAGTTGTCGGACAAGCTGCGCGAGTTCGTGGCGCAGCGGGTGCAGGGCTTCGGACTCGGGATCGACGCCGTCACCATGACGATCTCGCTGCCGGAAGAGATCCAGCAGGCGATGACCCGCGGCGTCGCACGCGGCCTGGAAGAGAGCAGCTTCCTGAACAACGTCGGCGACCTCAACCGTTACGAGCAGGCCCGCCGGGCGGACGCGATGCTGGCCGCGGCCCAGAACGAAGGTGGCGGCGCAGCCGGCTCGGCCATCCAGGCCGGGCTCGGTGTCGCGCTGGGCGCGCAGATGGCCAATGCCGCTCAGCCGCAGGCCCAACCACAGCAATTCGCGGCCACCCAGCAGCCGATGCAAGGGGCACCCCCGCCGCTGCCCACCCAGCAGCTCTTCCACTTCGATCAGGGTGGTCAACCCGCTGGCCCCTACCCCGTCAGCGCGCTGCGGCCGTTCGTCGCCAGCGGTCAGCTGACCCGCGACACCGTGGTGTGGACCGAGGGCATGGCGAACTGGGCGCCGGCGTCCAGCGTGCCGGCCCTGCAGTCGTTGTTCAGCACCCCGCCCCCGCTGCCCGGCACGCCGCCTCCGCTTCCGCAGCAATGAGTTACGACCCGGGCGACCCGCGCCCTCCCCATCCGCAGCCGCCACCGTTGCCTCGCCCCCCGAGCGGTCCGCCCCCGCTGCCGCCCCGGAACGCGGGACCACCGCCGCTGCCGCCACGGCCCGCAGCTCCGCCGCCGTTGCCGCCACGTCCGGCCGGTCCCCCGCCGTTGCCGCGGCCGCAGGCCAGTCCGCCGCCACTGCCGCCACGCCAGGCTCCGGCGCCCGCCCCGGCCCCGCCGCCCGTGCGCCCCTTCGCCGGTCCCCCGGCCGGCCCGGCGATGTTCCACCAGACCGAACGCACCCTCACGTACCCGTGCGCGTCCTGCGGCGGGCAGCTCAATTTCGACATCGCCAGCCAGAAGATGCGCTGCCCCAGCTGCGGGAACTACTCCGACATCACCGCGCCGAATACCCCGGTCAGATCGCGGGAATTGCGTGGCGCGATGCACCAGCTGCGCGAGTCGCAGCGCGGCCAGGAGGGCCCGAGCGTCTCCGGCATGCGCGAAGTCAAGTGCCAGAACTGCGGTGGCACAACAGAATTCGCCGGGAGCCTGACCTCTACCAAATGTCCCTACTGCGCGACACCGATCCAGCGCGACGATGTGCACAACGCTCCGGCGCGGTTGCCGGTGGACGGGGTGGTGCCGTTCCGCATCGACGAGAAACAGGCCCGCCAGCTCATCGAAAAGTGGGTTACCAAGCGCTGGTTCGCGCCCACCGACTTCAAGAAATACCGCGAGATCGGCGCCTTCTCCAGCTTGTACACCGCCTACTTCACTTATGACGCCAACACCGACACCTGGTACGAGGGAGAGCGCGGCGAGGACTATCAGGTGCGGGTGGGCACCGACAGCGACGGCGACCCGATCTACGAGACCCGCACGTCGTGGTATCGCGTTGCCGGACAAGTGAATAACGTGTTCGCCGACCTGCCGGTGCTGGCCAACGACAGCGAGAACCTCAACCGCAAACGAATCAAGCAGCTCGAACCGTGGCCGGTGGAGCAGGCACGGTCCTACTCCCCCGAGTTCGTCGCCGGCCACCTGTGCCGCACCTACGACAAGGATGCCGAACAGGCGCTGCCGGAGGCGCAACAGGAGATGGAGCAGGCCGTCGAGCGGACGGTGCGATCCGACATCGGGGGTGACCATCAGCGGATCCACCAGCTCCGCACCAACTGGAACTACCTGGGCTTCAAGCACATTCTGCTGCCCATCTGGCTGCTGACGGTTATGTACAGCAACCGCCCGTTCCAGGTCGCCATCAACGGCCTGACCGGGGAGGTGGCAGGCGATCGGCCGTGGAGCAAGGTCAAGCTGGCGATTGCCATCACCTGTGCGGTCCTGGTCGTGATCCTGGTGATCGCGATCTGGGCGTACTTCCATTCGCACGGCCATCATTCGAGCCGAACGCCCAGCCGCGTCCACCGGAGGTAATCGATGGAAATCGTCGTAGCGGTGATCCTGATCCTGTTCCTCCTCGCAGGGGTTGCGGCGGCGGCTGTCGCGGTGGTCCATCACCGCCAGCAGCGGGCGATCACCGACGCCAACCAGCTGATCCCGGGCCGGCCCACCCGCGCTCCCCGATCGTGGGCGGTCTCGCACGACCCCGAAGCGCGGCTGCACCGCAGACTGCGCGACGCCATGACCGCCCTGTACGCCGTCAACGCCATCGACACCGGGACGACGATCGTGTTGCGCGCCGACCTGGAACAGACCGCACTGGACCTCGACGACCACCT
This sequence comes from Mycobacterium sp. TY815, assembly GCF_030755135.1. Taxonomy (NCBI): domain Bacteria; kingdom Bacillati; phylum Actinomycetota; class Actinomycetes; order Mycobacteriales; family Mycobacteriaceae; genus Mycobacterium; species Mycobacterium sp. TY815. The sequence goes on from NZ_JAUFRX010000002.1 coordinate 544,602, forward strand.
GGTCGCCGTCGCCCAGCTCGCACCCAGCCACCGCGACGAATTACTCGCGACCATCACCGCGACGGTGGAGTCGATCGAGGCCGCGGTGGCGCGCTACGCCACCGCCGCAACCATGCCCGACGCCGGCACCCTGGAAGCCGACCTCGCCACCGTCCAGCAGCATCTCGACGTCACCCGAGAGGTGCAGCGCAGGCTCACCGCCTGACCGGGCGCAGCACGGGTGTCACCAGCTCACCGGTGCTCAGGTAGCTGTCCAGGTTGCGGATCGCCAGCAGCGCCATCGCCCGGCGGGTGCGGGCCGTCGCACTGCCGATGTGCGGAAACAGCACCACGTTGTCCAGGCTGCGCAATGCGGCGGGCACGTGCGGCTCGTCGGCGAAGACGTCCAGGCCTGCCCCGGCGAGACCGCCGCTGCGCAGCAACTCCACCAGCACGTCCTGGTCCACGACGATGCCCCGGGCGATGTTGATCAGATAGCCGTCCGGACCCAACGCCTGTAGGACGGCCCGGTCAACCAGGTGATGATTCCCACCGTCACCGGTGGTGGCGACGACCAACACATCGACCGACTCGGCCAACTCCACGGCCGATTCCGCATACCGGTATGACGAGCCGTCGATGCGGTGGCGGTTGTGATAGGCGATGGCACAGTCGAATCCACGCAGCCGGGTCGCGATCGCCGACCCGATGCGCCCCAGGCCCAGGATCCCGACCTGAAGGCCGCTCACGTCGCGCGCGTAGCCGAACGGCCCGTCGCTCGCCCACCGCCCCGCCCGCACATAGCGGTCCGCGGCGCCGAAACGGCGCAGCGTCATGAGGATCAGCCCCAGCGCGGTGTCGGCGACGGTGTCGGAGAGCACGTCGGGGGTGTTGCTGACGCCGATGCCGCGACGCTCGGCCGCCTGCAGGTCGATCGCGTCCACCCCGGCCCCGTTGTTGACGATCGCTTCCAGATTGGGCAGGGCCGCGATGGTCTCGGCGTCCGCGCCGGGGCCACCCGAGGTCACCAGCACCCGGATCTCGGCGGCGTGCTCGGCGAGGAACGCGGCCCTCTCCGGACCGGCTGGGAGCGTGGCGAATTCGTAGCGTTTGGACAGTTCGCTGCTGAATGTCGGCTCGAACGGGCCGATCCCGAGTACCTCACGCGATTTCTGCACCCTGCCATCTTGTCCCACGCCCCTGGCGGTGCGGTTTACCGTTAGCGGCACGACGATTCCCGGAGGTGGCGATGAGCACACAGGAAGTACGGATGATCGTGTTGTCGACGGACGATCTGGACGAATCGATCCGCTTCTACTCCGAAAACCTGGGAATGGCGGTCAAGTTCCGCGACGGAGACCATTTCGCGGCCCTCGACGGCGGATCGATCACGCTGGCACTCGCCACGGCGGTGGACCACCCCATCCCCGGGCAGGTCGTCGTCGGCATCAAGACCTCGGACGTTGACGCGGCGGCCAGGGCCATCGAGGCCAGCGGCGGCGGAATCGTGCGGGCGCCCTATGACGACGCGCACGAGCGCCGCGCGGTGGTGTACGACAACAAGGGCAACGGTCTGGTCTTCTACAGCCCACTGTCCCGGTAAGTTTCACCCGCGGAGCGGGTCTGCTTGGGGGTAAGCCGATCGAAAGCGGCCTGTCGGCGGGCGTCCCCAGCCTCGAACTCGTGCGCGTGCTCGAGGCCACCAGCGTCGCCCGGCTCCGCTATCGAGTCATCCGGTAACGCGCAAGATTCCCGCAAGAATCCGCCAAGGATCCGTTGAGGTCCGTCCCCGATCGTGAGCTTCACCAGCCACGAGAAGAAGGCGACGACCATGAGGATGTTCTGTTTCCACCACGCCGGCGGCGGCAGCCTGACATTCAAAGCCTGGCAGAAGGCCCTCGCGCCGGCCGTCGAGGTGATTCCCGTCGAGATCGCCAATCGCGAGCGGTTCGCCACGATGCGCGATCTGGTCGACGAGGTCAACGAGCAGCTGCGCCCCTACCTCGACGAGCCGCACATGTTCTTCGGACACAGTTTCGGCGCGCTGCTCGCCTACCGGCTGGCGTCGGTGCGGGCGGCGGCGGGCCTCACGCTGCCCCGCGCGGTGTTTCTGTCCGCCTACGCCCCTCCCCACCTCCCGCCGCCGCTCCATCTGGTGGACGGACTCGACGACGAGCAACTGGTGACGTTGTTCTCCGACCTGGGCGGCTGGCCCAGCGGGTTGACCCGCTGGCCCACGCTGCACGAGCGGGCCGTCAGCACCACCCGCCACGACCTGAAGCTGTGCGCGACCGACCGGGAGGAGGACACCGCCGGGCTGCCCTGCCCGATTCACGTGTTCGGCGGCAGCGAAGACCCACTGGTCAGCGAATCGGACCTGCGCGAGTGGCGCTCGCGCACCACCGCGGACTTCTCGGTGCAGATCCTGCGTGGCGGCCACTTCTACCTGCGCGACCGCCAGCCGTTGTTCGAGACGCTGAAGCCGCTGGTCTCGACGGTGCTGGCCGCGTGAGAGAGCGGCCCAGCTTGACGCGTGTAGCGGGAATCGCCAAGGTACAAGGCGATGATTCGGAAATGGCTTCTGTCGGCGGCTGCGGGTGTGATGCTCGCCGCCGTCGCCCCGTCGGCGCCGGCCACGGCCGCGCCCGGCGGCGACGACACCGCTGGCGGATGGGTGCCCGACGGTCAGGAACTCAGCACCTTCGACATGGCCGACCCGGCGGTCAACCGGCTCACCCCGGCGCTGTTGCAAGCGATCCAGCAGGCCGCGCGCGGCGCCAAGGCCGACGGCATCACGCTGGGCCTCACGTCGGGTTGGCGCTCGCCGGAGTTCCAGCAGCAGTTGTTCAATGACGCCGTCGCCCGCTACGGCAGCGCGGCCATCGCCAGCGAATACGTCGCCTCCCCCGAGACCTCCAAACACGTCATCGGCCACGCCGTGGACGTCGGGCCCACCGTCGCCGACACCTGGCTCATCCGCAACGGCTCGGAATACGGGCTGTGCCAGATCTACGCCAACGAGATCTGGCATTTCGAGTTGGCCTCCGACTACGGCGGTACCTGCCCGCCATTGCGGCCCAACGCAGCGGGCTGACAACCGCATGCTCGACGTCATCGACAAGGGTGATCCCACCGACGAGCATCCCGTGCCGCTGCTGTTCGTTCACGGCGCCTGGCATGCGGCGTGGTGTTGGGACGAACACTTCCTCGACTACTTCGCCGGCCAGGGATACCGCGTGGTGGCCCCGAATCTGCGCGGCCATGGCGGAAGTTCCGGCGCCCTGCGGGGGGCCCGGATCCGGGACTACGTCACCGACGTCGCCTCGGCAGCGGAGTCTCTGCCGAGGGCCCCGGTGCTGATCGGGCATTCGATGGGCGGCTTCGTGGTGCAGCACTACCTGACCCGGCACGCCGCCGCCGGGGCCATCCTGCTGGCCTCGATCCGGCCCACAGGCGTGCTGCGGGTGACCGGGCACATCGCCCGCCGCCACCCCGTCACGTTCGCCAAGGTCAACGCCCAGAGGCGGCTGGGACCATTGGTGAGCACACCCGACCTGGCCAGAGAGCTGTTCTTTTCCCCCGGGATGCCCGAGGCGGACGTCGTCGCCTATCAGCGGCGACTCCAGGACGAGTCCTACCGGGCTTTCCTCGACATGCTCGCCCTCGACCTGGTCGACACCGAACGGGTGAAGCGGGTGCCGTTGCTGGTGCTCGGCGCCGAGCATGACGCCATTGTCACAACACGCGAAACCCGTTCTATTGCAACAACGTACGGAACCGAGGCGGAAATATTTCCGGACCTGGCCCATGACGTGATGCTGGAGCCCGGGTGGCGGGGGGTGGCCGAGAGAATGCGGCGCTGGCTCACGGCGCACGCCCTCTAGGTCAGCATCAAGAATCTATTGAGAACTTCACAAGCCGTGCGCAAGAAGCTTGGTTCAACGCAAACCAGCGTCCACCACCACCCTCAGTAGCACGGAGATAGCAATGTTCACTCGTCGTTTCACCGCTTCCCTGGCCGGCACCGCTCTGACCGCCGCCACGCTCGGACTGGCCGCCCTCGGCCTGGCCGGCACCGCTGGCGCAAGCACGGTCGACGACGCCTTCATCGCGCAGATCAAGGCTGACGGGATCACCCCGCCCAGCAGCTCGCGAGCGATCAGTGAGGCGCACGCCGTCTGCAGCGCCCTCGACGCCGGGCAGTCCAGCAAGCAGGTCATCAGCGGAGTGGCCCAGCGGACCGGCCTGAGCAGCAGCGGCGCCCACACCTTCGCCGTCGACGCCGCCAGCGCCTACTGCCCGCAGTACGTCACCACCACCTGACCCCTCACCCGAATCGCCGCCTCACAGATCCTGTGGGGCGGCGATTCGCTGTGCGGCGTGGGTCAGGCGCGAAACGCCGCCACCGGCATCTCGACGCTGCCCTGGCACGGACCGCCGGCGATGTCGGTGTGCCAGGTGCCGCGCAGCGACCCGTCGGACTGCGGGGTGTAGAACGCCCACGATGTGGCCGGAGCCCAGACTTTCGGAACACCTTCGCCCATGTAGCAATCCCATTGAAAGTCGAAGCGCTCGACCCACCGGGAGCCGTCCCAGGTGTAGTGCGACGGCACCGAGATCGTCGGGTTGTTGGGCTTGGGCCCGTTGTTGGCGGTGGCGACACACGTGGCGGCCGAACACGCCGTCGAGAAGACATAGTCTGCGCTGAAGCTGGCTTCGGCCTGGGTTGCGGCCACGCTGGTGCCGGTCTTGCTAGCCGCGTACCGCACCAGCGAGTATTTGCCGTTCCACGACGGTGTCGCCGCGTGTGCCGCCGGCACAGCGACCACCGCGGCGCACCCGACAAGCATTGCGAACAGCCATCCCAGACGCACCGCGTCCATGGTGCCGGTTCGATGACGCGACGGGATATCGGCGCGGATACGATCCCCGCTCGGTCCAATTAGAGCCCGGTCGCGCCGTGCATTCATCGCCCCAGCAACAGAAACAGGCCGTAGGCGGCGATCGACTGCGCGTCGGCGATGACACCGTCGCGCATCATCTGCTCGACCTCTCCGCGCGGGAACCAGGCGCTGCGCATGTCCTGTTCCTCGTGCTCGCGGTCAGCGTGCCCCTCGGTGATGCCGGTCGCCAGGAACACCCATCCGCGCTGACTGCTCATTCCAGGCGCGACGTCGAGCTGCCCGAGTGCCTCGAACGACGTTGCCCGCAGCCCCGTCTCCTCCCGCAACTCCCGCTCGGCAAGCGCGGCGGGTTGCAGGTCCGCCAGATCGGGGGCGGTGCCCTGCGGAAACTCCCAGCGGCGCGCGCCGACGGGATACCGGAACTGCTCGACCAAGCGGAACCGCGTTCCGTCGTAGGGCATGACGAGCGCATAGGTCGGCTTGTCCACAACGGCATAGATTCCCGGGCTGCCGTCGGGCCGGCGGATGTCGTCTTCGCGGAGCACCATCCACGGGTTGCGGTAGGCCTCGCGCGAGGCGACGGTTTCGATGAAAGGCACCTTGACAGTATTGGCGCGGCATCAATTCGTCGTGCCGCGGGTAACGCCTGAGGGAAAGGAGCTGACGATGTTGACGTTCGACGAGATCTGTATCGACGCGGCGGATCCCACCACCCTCGGACAGTGGTGGGCGCAGGCGCTGGGGTGGCCACACGAGATCGACGAGGAGGGTGACGTGCGGCTGTCGGCGCCGCACGGTGAGGGCCCGAGCTGGATGTTCCTGCGCGTCACCGACGAGCGAGTCGTCAAGAACCGCATTCACTTCGACTTCCGTCCCGACGACCAGGAGGCGGAGGTTGCCCGACTGCTCGAGTTGGGTGCGCGCCATGTCGACATCGGTCAGGGCAGGCAGAGCTGGGTGGTGCTCGCCGATCCGGAAGGTAACGAGTTCTGTGTGCTGGCGGCCGGCCGGGACGACGATTAAACGCTGCGATTGCGGCCTGCGGCGCACGGGTTCAAGATGAGTTCCGGTCGACGCGCAGGCGCGTCGTGCTGGCGTTAACCGGCGCGGTGATCGATAGTCAGTTCAAGCCGGCCGACGCCCATTTCACCGGGAGTGGGTGTTAATGCGGGACAACTCATGGCGGAGCGGGCGGGACATGGTGCGCCACATCATCGTCAGCGGTGACGACGCGTTGGCTGCGACGATCATCGAGGAACTCAACAAGGTCGGCGCCAACGTCGCGATGCTGACCGGCGAAAACTTGGCCGGCGTGGACCTCAGCAATGCCGACGCCGTGGTGTGCGTCGGTGACGACGACGCCAAGAACCTCGAAATCGCTTTGCTCGCAAGGAAAGCCAACCCTCATGTGCGGGTGGTTGCCCGGCTGGCCAACGATGTTTTGCGCGAGGCGATGGCCGCAGACAACGGCCCGGGCGCAATCCTGGACGTCGCCGACCTCGCCGCGCCCTCGGTGGTCGAATCGGTGCTGGCCTATACCGCGCACCCGTTCGAGGCGGCCGGCATCCACTTCGTGGTCTCGGGGTCCGAAGCGCCGCGCGACGCCACCTTGCGCGAAATCTACGGCGACCTGGCGCCGGTAGCGGTGATCGGCGGCAAGAACTCCCCTGCTCCCGGTGAGGTGGTGGCGTGTCCCGGCCGCGACCTGCAGGTCCACGCCGACGACTGGACGGTGATGATCGGCACCGCCGAGGAGGTCACGGCCCGCGGCCTTCAGGTTCCCCGCCCGGTGCCCACCCGCTCCGGCCGGCCCCGGATGCACCGCGGCATGGATGCCGTGCGCACGGTGCGTGACGAAGTGAACCCGATGTTCTACCGGGCGCTGGGAGCGGCGCTGGGTCTGCTGGTGGTGTCGACGGTGGTGCTGCGCTTCTGCTACCGGATGCCGGGCATGAACTGGATCGACGCCCTGTACTTCACCACCGAGACCATCGCGACGGTGGGTTACGGCGACTTCAGCTTCGCGAACCAGCCGATCTGGTTGCGGCTGTTCAGCATCATGTTGATGTTCGCCGGCGTCACCACCACCGCGTTGCTGGTGGCCTTCGTCGCCGACCTGTTGTTGTCGCGCCGTTTCGTCCGCTCGGCCGGGCGCTCCCGGGTGCGCCACATGCGCAACCACATCATCGTCGTCGGGCTGGGTTCTTTCGGCAGCCGCGTGGTCAGCGACCTGGTCACCGCCGGATGCGACGTCGCCGTGATCGAACTCGACGAGAACAACCGGTACCTGGCCTCGGCAGCCGAACTCGATGTCCCGGTGATCTTCGGCGATGCGACGCTGCGCCAGACACTCGAATACGCCGGGATCGAGAAGGCCCGCGCGGTCGCCGTGCTGACCCAGGACGACATGGTCAACATCGAGGTGGGCATCGTCCTGCGGGAGATGCTGAACGCCCGTCCGCACCGCAAAATGCACCACAAGCACGTCCCGCTGGTGCTGCGGGTGTACGACCGCTCGCTGGGATCCGCGGTGGCCCAGCGGTTCGGGTTCAACCACGTCCGCTCGACGGTCGATCTGGCGGCGCCCTGGTTCATCGGCGCCGCGATGGGGCTGCAGGTACTGGGGACGTTCTCCGTCGGGCAACGCTCGTTCATGGTGGGCGGGATGTGCGTCGCCTCCGGCAGCGAACTCGACGGCAAACCCATGCACGAGCTCTCCACGCAAACCCGCGTCATCGCGATCACCGGGCCCGACGGGCAGGTCAAGCTGCATCCGCGCCGCGACGCGCGCCTGGAAGGCGGCGACACGGTCTACCTGGTCGGCCCGTACCGCGAACTGCTGGCCACCCTGCGCAAGGGACTGCCGACAGGTCAGTCCGCCGTTAGCGAAGCGGCCGCGGGCTGACTACAACGCGGCGATCACGTCGGCCGCGCGGCGCACCTGCTCGATGTCCGAGCTGGTGGGAATGAGCTGCACTTCGTGCGTGCCGATGTCGGCAAACCTCTTGAGCACCGCGACCAGTTCGTCCTCGCTGCCCGCCCAGCCGGTCATCGGCGCCATGGCGTCGACGTACTCGGCCGGGATCCAGTTCATGTAGCGCCGCAGGTGCCGATGCACCTGGCCGCGGGCCTCGTCCGCCGGGCCGAACGCGAACCAGAACGACGTCGCCAGGTGGGGTTCCGGTTTGCCGGCCTCGGACCAGGCCGCACGGGCCACGTCGAACAGCTCGTTCTGCTTGGCCACGTCGAGGTCCAACGTGGTGCCGGCCATTCCCTCGGCCCAGGCGGCGGCACTGCGCACGGTCTTGGGTCCGATGGTGCCGACGTGCAGCGGCGGCCCACCTTGCTGCACCGGCGAGGGTCCGACCGGCCGCACCGAGTCGGTGGTCTTCTCCCCGGCCCACACCCGCTTCATGACGGCGACCCGTTCGGCCATGCCGCGGATCGTCTGCGTCTTGGGATCGGCGCCGACGGCGTTGTAGTCCTCGTGCCGGCCGCCCACGCCGATTCCCACCGTCAGCCGACCACCACTGAGCATGTCGCCGGTGGCCAGGCCCTTGGCCAGCATCACCGGGTCGTGCAACTGGGGCACGATCACCGTCGTGACCAGCCGCACCCTTTGCGTCCATGCCGAGATGGCGCCCAGCAGCGTCAGGCTGTCCGGATTGTCGAAGGCGATGCGCTCGCCCCAGCACAGCGACGAGAACGGGCCCTCGTCGATCGTCTGCGCCCACTGGCGCAGCAGCGCCGCGTCCAGGTCCGGCTCCATCACTGGCATCGTCATACCTATCTGCACGTAAGTGATTCTGGCAGCATGGGATGGATGGCCTTAACGAGCACGTCAATTGCCCACGTCCGGCTCACCGTCACCGACATCGAGCGGTCGCGGCAGTTCTACGAGAGTGTGTTCGACTGGCCGGTGCTCATCGAGGCTCCCGACAATGCCGACGAAGCGACCCGGCGCCGGTTGGGCTTTCTGTTCGGCGGCGTCATCTACGACATGGGAGGCGGCCTGCTGGGTCTGCGGCCGGTAGCCGATGACCGCTTCGACGAGAACCGGTGCGGTTTGGACCATATCGCGTTCCGCGTCGGCAGTAAGGCCGAATTAGACTCTGCCGCAGAACATCTCGATGAGCTCGGCATTGCCCACGAGCCCATCAAGGACATCGGGCCGTCGTACATCCTGGAGTTCCGCGACCCGGACAACATCGCTTTGGAGCTGACGGCGCCGAAGTAGGTCACGGGTCGATCCCTCGGGGCGCGAGCGTGCGCAAAATGCCAGAGCCAGCGGCGTGTCGCTGTGCATCTGTGCACGCTCGCGGCGCAGCGGGGACACTGGCGAGAACCATGAGTATCAGTTTCAACCACACCATCGTCGCGTCGCGCGACAAGCGAGAATCCGCCGGGTTCCTGGCCGAATTGTTCGGCCTGCCCAGTCCGACGTCGTTCGGCCCGTTCCTGGTCGTCGCCCTGGATCACGGCGCCAGCCTGGACTACGCCGACGTCGCCGACGGCGAGGAGATCCGGCCGCAGCACTACGCGTTCCTGGTTTCCGAGGAGGACTTCGACGCGATCTACGGCAAGATCAAAGACCGCGGCCTGGCCCACTGGGCGGACCCACGCGCCCAACGACCCGGCGAGATCAACACCCGTGACGGCGGGCGCGGCGTGTACTTCCGGGATCCGTCGGGGCACGCCATGGAGATCCTGACCCGGCCCTACGGCTCGGGCTAACCGCGCGCGGCTCCGTGCCGCTGGCTCTCCTGATCGCGGTAGTCATCGGCCATTCGCGCGACATGCTCGGGCAGGGCGCCGTTGGCGACGTCGGCCACGGTCGTCTCTTCCAGCACCGACCGCATACTGGCGCGCAGCGCCCGCCACACGTCGGTGAGCGCGACGGTCGGCCCCGAATAGGGCAGGTCGCCCAGTCCGATGTCGCGGACGCTGGCCAGCGGCCCGTCGATGCACCGCAGGACGTCGGCGATGCTGATCTCGGTTCCGGGGCGCGCGAGCTCGTAGCCGCCCTCGCGTCCGCGGTGGCTGCGCACCAGGCGGTCGGTGCGCAGGTTGGTCAGGATGTCCACGAGAAACTGCGGCGGGATGCCCTGAGCCTGGGCCAGCTCGTCGGTCTTGACCAGGGTGCCGCTGGGAACCGTTGCGAGCTGGACCATCGCCCGCACGGCGTATTCCGCCTTGGCCGACATCCGCATGCCCTGGATTGTGCCAGCCTCGGCAGCCGGGCTCCTTAGGCGCGCACTTCCAGCATGTCGATCACGCTCTGCGCCTGCTCTTCGACGCTGCGGTCGGCGGTGAGCCGCAAATCGGGGTTCTTGGGCCGCTGGTACGGGCTGTCGATCCCGGTGAAGTGCGTGATCTCCCCCGCGCGCGCTTTGGCGTACAGCCCCTTGGGGTCGCGCCGTTCACACTCTTTGAGCGGGGTGTCGCAGAACACCTCGAAGAACTCGAAACCGGCGTCGGCGTGCACCTTCCGGGCCATCGCCCGGTGTTCTGCCAGCGGGCTGATCGCCGGCACCAGGACGATCTGACCGGAATCCGCCAGCAAGGTGGCGACATGCGCCAGCCGGCGCAGGTTCTCAGCCCGGTCGGCCATGCTGAAGCCCAGATCGGCGTTCAGGCCGTGCCGCAGGTTGTCACCGTCGAGAACGTAAGCGGGAATACCCTTTTCGAGCAGCTTCTGTTCGACCAGCATGGCCACCGACGACTTGCCCGCACCGGACAAACCGGTGAGCCAGACCGTCCTGCCCTGTATCGCCCGATCGCCGGCGGTGACCAGCGACTTGTGCCGCACCGTGTTCGGGCTCGCCTTCTGGGCCGCGACATCGCGCAGCACCATGCCCGCGGCGACCGTGCCGTTGGTGTCGGGATCGATGAGGATGAAGGACCCCGTGCTGGCGTTGCGCGAGTACTCGTCGAGCAGCAGGGGCACCTGGGTACGCAGCGAAATGCGACCGAGTTCGTTGAGTTTGAGCGCCGTCGCCGTCTTGTCACGGTGCAGGGTGTTGACGTCGAGCCGGTAGTCCAGTCCGGTGATCCGCGCACGGGTCGTCCGGGTGGTGTGCTTGATGACGTAATCGCGGCCGGGTTCCAGCGCCGACCCGTCGGCCATCCAGCACACGGTCGCGTCGAACTGCTGGGTGACCCTGGGCTGGTTGTTGGTGCGGGCGATCATGTCCCCGCGCGAGATGTCGATGTCGTCAGCCAGGCTGATCGAGACGGCCATCGGCGGAAATGCTTCTGCGACAGGACCATTCGGTCCTTCGATGGCGGCGATCCGGGTGGTCTTGCCGACGGGAAGCACCACCACCTCGTCACCGGGGCGCATCACGCCGCTGGCCACGGTGCCGGCGTAGCTGCGGTGGTCCTGGTGCTCGAGGGTGTGCGGGCGGATCACGTATTGAACGGGGAACCGCACGTCCACCAGGTTGCGGTCACCGGCGATGAACACCTCTTCCAGGTGAGACAGCAACGCCGGCCCCTCGTACCAGGGCGTCTTGTCGGACTTGGTCACCACGTTGTCGCCGTGCAGTGCGGAGATCGGGATGGTGGCGACATCCTGCACGTCCAGCCGCGCCGCGAAGGCGTGGAAGTCGTCCCGGATCGCCTCGAATTGTTCTTTGTCCCAACCGATCAGGTCCATCTTGTTGACGGCCAGCACGATGTGCTGGATGCCCAACAGCGACGCCAGGAACGCGTGCCGCCGCGACTGCTCCAGCAGGCCGTGCCGCGCGTCGACGAGCACGATCACCAACTGAGCGGTGGAGGCGCCGGTCACCATGTTGCGGGTGTACTGGATGTGGCCGGGGGTGTCCGCGATGATGAATTTCCGCTTGGGAGTGGCGAAATAGCGGTAGGCGACGTCGATGGTGATGCCCTGCTCGCGCTCGGCGCGCAGGCCGTCGGTGACCAGTGCGAGGTCGGTGTACTCGTGACCGCGGTCCTTCGACGTCTTCTCGACGGCCGCCCACTGGTCCTCCATCACCGCCTTGGAGTCGTAGAGCAGCCGCCCGATCAGAGTGGATTTGCCGTCGTCGACCGAGCCTGCGGTCGCAAGGCGCAACAATGTCGTCATCAGAAGTACCCCTGCCGCTTCCGGTCTTCCATGCCGGCCTCCGATATCCGGTCGTCCGCCCTGGTGGCTCCGCGTTCTGTCAATCGTGACACCGCGGTCTCGGCAATGACCTCCGACACGGTGGCGGCTTCGGATTCCACGCATCCCGTGCACGTGACGTCGCCGACGGTGCGGAACCGCACCGAGGTCTCGAACACCTTTTCATCGGCGCGCGGCTGCAGGTGCCGGTGCACCGCCAGCAGCATCCCGTCGCGCTGAAACACCTTGCGGCGGTGGGCGAAATAGATCGACGGCAACTTGACCTTCTCCGCGCCGATGTAGGACCAGATGTCGAACTCGGTCCAGTTGGACAGCGGGAAGACCCGGATGTGCTCACCCTTGTGGTGGCGCCCGTTGTAGAGGTTCCACAGTTCGGGCCGTTGCGCCTTGGGGTCCCACTGGCCGAACTCGTCCCGGAAGCTGAACACCCGCTCCTTGGCCCGCGCCTTCTCCTCGTCGCGGCGAGCGCCGCCGAACGCCGCGTCGAACTTGTTCTCCGCGATCGCGCGCAGCAGCGTGACGGTCTGCAGCGGATTGCGCGACGGGATGGTCTCCACCACCCGGCCGGCATCGATGTCGTCCTGCACCGACGCCACCACCAGGCGCACCCCGGCTTCGGCGACCAGCTCGTCGCGGGTCTGCAGGACCTCGTCGAAGTTGTGTCCGGTGTCCACGTGCATGACCGGGAATGGGAGGCGGCCTGGCCGAAAAGCCTTGAGTGCCAAGTGCAGCATCACGATGGAGTCCTTGCCGCCGGAGAACAGCAGCACGGGCCGCTCGAACTCGGCGGCCACTTCTCGGATGATGTGAATCGCCTCGGCCTCGAGCGAGCGCAGGTGGCTCAACTCGTACTGACCGGCGGCGGGGGCGGCTTTGACGTCAGTGGTCATCAGCATCGTTTCCCGGTTAAGTTGGTTGGATTGACCAGATTTACTGTTATTAGAAGATATAGAACCAGCCCGGATTGCCGGTGTCAACGGTTAGTGCCCCGGGCGAGCTGGGGCACCTTCCCGTGGCGAGCAGACGCGAACTCGCACAGGTTGGCGACAGATCGTGCGAGTTCCCGTCTGCTCGCGCCCGGTGCGCGACCATGGGCAACTGCGAGGCCGAGATCGTGGACCCCCAGGGCGCGCTGCTCGCGAAGGCGCTGACGGTCTACAAGGTGGGCTGACGCCGGCCCGGTGGGGCGAGGACGCGCCGCAGGAAAGCGACCGGGGCGCCCCGCTTCGCGTCCGTACGGGTGATAGATTCCGGCTTCTACGCCGACGCCGATCGCGCGACCCTCGGCGCTCCTGTCCAACACGTTTCCGGTCGGAGTCTCACAGGTCCATGGCGGGCAATATCGATAACGGGGAATGCGCGCTGCTCGGATGGCGCGAGTGGGTGTCGCTTCCCGACCTGGGGATTGAACACATCAAATGCAAGGTGGATACCGGTGCGCGGACCTCCGCGCTGCACGCGTTCTTTGTGGAGCCGCTAGTCGAGAACGGGCGGCGACGGGTGCGATTCGGGATGCGCCCGCTGCAGCATGACGCGAGCGTCGAACGCATCTGCCTCGCCGACGTTTTGGACGAGCGCATGGTCGCGGATTCGGGCGGGCACCGGGAGCGGCGCTTCGTCATCGAAACCACGGTCGAGGTGTTCGGCGAGCGCTTCCTCGCCGAGATCACCCTCACCGACCGAGAAACCATGCGTTTCCGGATGCTGCTCGGGCGAACCGCGCTGCGCGGACGCTTCCACGTCGACCCGGCCCGCTCCTATCTGTCAGGACGACCGCGCCTGGGCGCCGACCGGCTGCCGAAAGAACAATCATGAGAATCGCGATCCTGTCCCGCAATCCGAAGCTGTACTCCACCCGGCGGCTGGTCGAGGCCGCAGAGCAGCGCGGCCACGACGTCGTGGTACTCGATCACCTCAAGTGCTACATGGACATCGCCTCGCACGATCCGGCCGTCCACTACCGCGGCGAGGAGCTCGAGACCTTCGACGCGGTGATTCCCCGGATCGGCGCGTCGGTGACGTTCTACGGTTCGGCGGTGGTGCGTCAGTTCGAGATGATGGGCACGTACTGCCTCAACGAGTCGGTCGCGATCACCCGGTCACGCGACAAGCTGCGCTCGCTGCAGATCCTGGCGCGCGCCGGAATCGGGCTGCCGGTCACCGCCTTCGCGCACTCCACCGACGCCACGTCCGAGCTGATCGAAATCGTCGGTGGCGCGCCGCTGGTGGTCAAGCTGCTGGAGGGCACCCAGGGCAAGGGCACCGTGCTGTGTGAGACCCGTTCTGCGGCCGAGGCGATCATCGAGGCCTTCCGGGGGCTGCAGGCGAACTTCCTGGTTCAGGAGTACATCAAGGAGGCGCACGGCGCGGACCTCCGCTGCTTCGTGATCGGCAACAAGGTGGTCGCGGCGATGAAGCGCCAGGCGAAGCCCGGCGAGTTCCGCTCCAACCTGCACCGCGGCGGCGCTGCCTCGCTGATCCGGCTCACCCCGGAGGAGCGCTCGACCGCGGTGCGCGCCGCGCAGCGCCTGGGCCTGAACGTCTCCGGCGTCGACATCCTGCGCTCCAACCACGGTCCGGTGGTTCTCGAGGTCAATTCGTCGCCCGGCCTCGAAGGCATCGAAGAGGCGACCAAGCGCGACGTCGCCAAGCTCATCATCGAATTCATCGAGAAGCACGCCCGGCACGGCAAGACCAACACCCGGGGTAAAGGTTGAGCACCGACGTGGTGATCGGCGGCGAGTCAATCGCCCCGGGCACGCGCGCCACCATCGAGCTGCCGATCCCGCAGCTCTACACCCACACGCCACTGACCATGCGGGTGCAGGTGGTGCGGGGCCGGCGGGACGGCCCGCGGCTGTTCGTGTGCGCCGCGGTACACGGCGACGAGCTGAATGGAGTCGAGATCATCCGCCGCCTGCTACGCCGGCCGGCGCTGGCGAAGTTGCGCGGAACGCTGATCGCGATCCCGATCGTGAATGTGTATGGGGTGCTTCACCACTCGCGGTATCTTCCCGACCGGCGCGACCTGAACCGCTCGTTCCCCGGCTCGGGGCGGGGGTCGCTGACCGCCAAGCTCGCCGACCGGTTCATGACCGACATCGTCGCCAATTGCACCCACGGGATCGACCTGCACACCGCGGCCATCCATCGCGACAACCTTCCGCAGATACGCGGCAACCTCGACGACCCCGAGACCCTCGCGCTGGCACGCAGCTTCGGGGTGCCGGTACTGATCAACGCCGCGGTCCGCGACGGCTCGCTGCGCGAGGCGGCCGCAGCGTTAGGGATCCCGACGCTGCTCTACGAGGCCGGCGAGGCGCTGCGCTTCGCCGAGCTGGCCATCCGCCCTGGGGTACAGGGCATCGTCAACGTGATGCGTGCGCTCGGCATGCTCCCGTCGTCACGCCGGCACCGCGCCGGCGCCGAGCCGTTCGTGGCGCGCTCGAGCGCCTGGGTGCGCGCGCCGGAGAGCGGCATGTTCCGCGCCGCGAAGCCGCTCGGTGCCCGGGTCGCACGCGGCGAGCAGATCGGCACGATCAGCGATCCCTACGGCGACGCCGAGATCGCGGTGAGCGCGGACCATTCCGGGCTGGTGATCGGGCGGAGCCAGCTGCCCATCGTCCACCAGGGTGATGCGCTGTTCCACGTCGCGCGTTTCGAGCACGTCGTCGAGGTGGCGCAGCATGTAGAGGACTTCCAGGCCGCGCACGACGACGGCTGATCGACGCCGCTTGCGCGCAGGACCCTCGCGAGCAGCCGCGCTATAGGGTGACCTCTTCGAGCTTGCCGGTCGCGACGTCGAAGATGAACCCGCGCAACGACTCGTGCTTGGTGACGAAGGGACTGTTCTCGATCCGGCGCAGCGACTGGCGGACGTCCTCGGCGATGTCCGGGAAGGCCTCGGCCGCCCACGGCGGCTTCACGCCGGTCTCCTCCTGGATGCCGCGCTTGAACTCGTCATCGGTGAAGGTGAGCATGCCGCAGTCGGTGTGGTGGATCAGGATGATCTCTTTGGTCCCCAGCAGCCGCTGGGAGATCGCCAGCGACCGGATGGCGTCGTCGGTGGCCACCCCGCCGGCGTTGCGGATGACGTGCGACTCCCCCTCGTTGATCCCGAGCGCCCGGTACACGTCGAGACGGGCATCCATGCACGCCAGCACCGCGACG
This sequence comes from Mycobacterium sp. TY815, assembly GCF_030755135.1. Classification (NCBI taxonomy): domain Bacteria; kingdom Bacillati; phylum Actinomycetota; class Actinomycetes; order Mycobacteriales; family Mycobacteriaceae; genus Mycobacterium; species Mycobacterium sp. TY815. The sequence goes on from NZ_JAUFRX010000002.1 coordinate 560,784, forward strand.
TGTTTGCTCGGCGGCAGCGGCAACGGGCCCTGGAAGCTGCTCGCGTAGTTGGCGTTGTTGGCCAGGTAGTCGTCGGTTACGGTCACGCAAGTCTCCCGGATATCGCAGTGCGGAAATTCGCCAGGCAGAGCGAGGCGCGAGGAAGCCTAACAATAGGCACCCAGCGTTTCACTGGTCAAAATCACCGCGCGCATAACGCGCACTCACTGATTCGTCCGTGGACACCGTCCCCCGGGCACTTCGTGCAGATCCGCAGCGATGACCGAACCCCTTTGCCGTCGTGCATGCCATCCAGTCGCGCGTCGGCATATTCACGCCACGGCCGTCCGGGCGTTGCAGGCGGGGCGCAACTCCTCGATCAACATCACCGGTGCCAACCCGAACCGTCCCAGGGGCCGTCCCCGACACCCAGAGATCCTGATTGATCTCAGCTTTTAATCCGATTACTTAGCCGAGTGCCGAAGCTCAGGCGGAAATACGCGGACTGGGGGTCGCTTCGTCGCGGCATGGGACGCAAGCTGATAACTGCCTTGATTTGACGCAGCGTGGGCTGGGATGGGGCAATTTGGATAAATCGAATTGGTATGGCGCATCACATTTTCACCCCAGCCGTGCTTGCATCGCCTTGTGCCGATATGCCACGCGATGATTCGCGCGGTTCAATTCCGGAGGAGGTCCGGCGGCCGCCTCTTGCGCCTCTTCCGCCACCGCGTTGGCGGCAGCTGACCGAGCTGCCGACGTGACCGAAGGCCTGATAGCCACTGCACGCGCCCTCGGTGGACGACGCTGTCAGACCGCCGCCTTCGCCGGATCCGCAACACCGATCGAGGCACGGCGTCATGATTCGCCTCACTGCGGCACAAACGCGCGTCAGATGATGCAAATTTGTGCGCGCCAAAACAAAAAGAATTCGAATTAGGCGAACCCGATTATAACGTTTGCATAACACCACCGTTAGTTGTTCCCTTGTCTGCACCATCTGGATACCCTGGGTCAGCTTGTCTGCCTGCGTTTACCAAACCCAAAAAATGAGGGGTCGCCGAATGTCCTACGTAATCGCCACGCCAGAATTGTTGACATCGGCCGTCGGGGATTTAGCGAATATCGGGAATGCAATCGGACAAGCCGCCGCTTCGGCGGGTGAGCCGACGATTTCAGTACTTACCGCCGCAGCCGATGAGGTGTCGGTCCAGATAGCGGCACTGTTCACCACACACGGTCAGTCTTTCCAGACAGTCAATGCCCAAGCCGCAGCGTTTCACGCGCAATTCGTGGCGGCCTTGCAGTCGAGCGCCAACGGATATGCAAGTGCCGAGGCCGCTTCGCAGAGTCTGCTCGGCGTGGTCAACGCACCTACCCAGGCGTTGCTGGGCCGACCGCTGATCGGCAACGGCGCCAACGGCGCCGCGGGCACCGGCGCGAACGGCGGCGACGGCGGGATCTTGATCGGCAACGGTGGTGCAGGCGGATCGGGTGCTAGTGGCGCCACGGGCGGGGCCGGAGGCCGCGGCGGTGCCGCAGGATTGCTGTTCGGCACGCCCGGCAGCGGCGGTGCGGGCGGCCACGGAGCAGCCGGGTTTGGCGGTGCCGGCGGTCAAGGCGGGGCCGCTGGGCTATTCAGCGTCGGCGGAGTTGGCGGCGCCGGCGGCGTGGGCACCACCGGCGGGACCGGCGGCGCGGGCGGCGTCGGCCTGTTTGGCGACGGCGGAGCTGGCGGCGAAGGAGGGTACAACTTCACCCCTGGCGGCAGCGGCGGAAAGGGCGGCGCCGGCGGGGCGAGCATGTTCGTCGGCAACGGTGGAGCGGGCGGCCTCGGCGGTGGCGGGCAGGCGACCGGCGGCGCGGGCGGGCAGGGCGGCAATGCCGGCGCGTTCTACGGCGATGGCGGCGTTGGCGGCGCCGGCGCTGCCGCCGCCAATGCGCCCGGCACTACCGGCGGAGCCGGTGGTGCCGGCGGCAACGCCGGCTTATTCCACGGCGACGGCGGCTCCGGCGGCGCCGGCGGGGTCGCCGGAGCCGCCGGTGGAGCCGGCGGGTCCGGTGGCAACGCCGCCACGCTCTCCGGCACCGGCGGGACCGGCGGCGCCGGTGGCACCAGCTTCGGCATCGGCGGGGCGGGCGGACTCGGCGGGAAGGCCGGCGCACTGTTCGGCACCGGCGGAGCTGGCGGAGCAGGAGCCTTCGGCCAAGTCAACGGCGGAGCGGGCGGCGCCGGCGGCAACGGCGGCACGCTGCAGGGCGACGGCGGCATTGGCGGCGCCGGTGGTGTCGGCGCCACAGGTGCCGGCGGCAATGGCGGCAGCGGCGGCAATGCCGCAACCCTCTTCGGCACCGGCGGGGACGGTGGACACGGCGGCTTTGGCAATACGAGCGGTGGGGCGGGCGGCCGCGGCGGCAACAGCGGCGGCCTTGCCGGCTCCGGCGGAGCCGGCGGAAACGGCGATAGCGGCGCAGTCAGCGGCGCCGGGGGCGCCGGCGGCAACGCCGTTGGCCTGTTCGGTGACGGCGGCACCGGCGGCAACGGCGGTCTGGCCGGGAGCGGCGGGGGTGGCACCGGCGGGGCCGGCGGCAAGGCCGCGTTGATCGGCAATGGCGGCGACGCCGGCGCTGGTGGCGAAGGTGGCCCCTTTGCCGGAGGTAACGGTGGCCGGGGCGGCGACGCACAACTCATCGGGTTGGGCGGCAACGGAGGCAATGCCGGGCCGGGCACCCCGGCCGGCACTACTGGGGCCAACGGCGCCGCCGGGATCGCCACCTCGAATAAAGCTCTGCTCGATGTCATCAACGCACCCACCCAGGCACTGCTCGGACGCCCACTGATCGGTAATGGCGCCAACGGGGCACCGGGAACCGGTGCCGCGGGCGGAGACGGCGGAATCTTGATGGGCAACGGCGGAGCCGGAGGTTCCGGGGCGATTGGCGTTGACGGTGGGGCTGGGGGCAGGGGCGGATCCGCCGGACTGTTCTCCGGCACGGCTGGGTTCGGCGGCGACGGCGGTACCGGGGCCGGTCTAGGTGGCGCCGGCGGCCAGGGCGGGGCCGGCGGGCTATTCAGCGCCGGCGGCTCCGGCGGGAGCGGCGGAGTTGGTGGCGGCACAGGTGGAGCCGGCGGCAGCGGCGGTAGCGCGCTCTTGGCCCACGGCGGGCACGGCGGCACCGGAGGACCGAGCCTTGGCACCGGCGGTGCCGGTGGAAACGGCGGGGCCAGCCTTATTTCCGGCAACGGCGGGACCGGCGGCGTCGGCGCCCTCGGCGGATCCGGAGCCGGCGGAGCCGGCGGAGCCGGCGGCAACGCCGGTCTGTTGTCCGGTAACGGCGGCGCCGGCGGAACAGGTGGCAGCGCACCCGCCGGCACCGCCGGAGGTGCCGGCGGCCACGGCGGTAACGCCGGCTCGTTCTCCGGCACCGGTGGTGCCGGCGGCAGCGGCGGCGCAGGCCAGACCGTCGGTGGGGCAGGAGGAATCGGCGGTGATGGCGCCGCCCTGTCCGGTACCGGCGGGGCTGGAGGAGCGGGCGGCCTTGGACTTAACACTGGCGGGGTCGGCGGCGCCGGAGGCTCCGCGAACTCATACTTCGGCAGCGGCGGGGCCGGCGGGGCAGGCGGTGTCGGCGTTGGTGCAGGCGGCGGTGCCGCTGGCGGCAACGGTGGCAATGCGGGGACGTTCTATGGCACCGGCGGGGCTGGCGGGGTCGGTGGCGGTGCCACCACCGGCCTCGGCGCGAACGGCGGACGCGGCGGTAACGGCGCCCTGCTCACCGGCAACGGCGGAAGCGGCGGAAGCGGCGGTTACGGCTTAGTCGCTGGCAGCGGCGGCAACGGCGGCGGCAGCGGCATCTACGGGAACGGCGGTGCCGGCGGGAACGGCGGAGTCGGCGGTGTTGGCGGAGTCGGCGGTGCAGGTGGCACAGCCATCGGCCTCCTCGGCGACGGCGGGACCGGGGGCGCCGGGGGCGCCGGCGGCGTCTTGAGCGGCTTCGGCGGCGGCGGCGGGCGGTCCGGACTGTTCGGTGATGGCGGGAACGGGGGCGCGGGCGGGAATGGCATCGGGGCGGTGCCCGGCGGCAAAGGCGGCTTTGGCGGCAACGCCATTGTCCTAGGCACCGGCGGCAACGGAGGAAACGGCGGAACCGGTACGCCGCCAGGTCCGTCCGGCATCAACGGCCCCGACGGGGTGCTGCAGCGGTAGATCAGGACAACCGGACTGCCACCCTGTCGCTCACTGGGCAACCGGGCGGAGTGGGAGGGGGCTACGGCCCCCTCCCACTCCCACGTGTCAGCTTCGGCGGTGGCCAACGGCAGCACGGCCATCCGCCGCCGTGCTACCGCCCTGTGGAAAGCCGCAGGAAGGTTGGGGGCAGGTCTTGCCAACACCGATGCGTTCGTGGACGCGGGCGGCGACAGGCTCTCCGCCGCAGGGATCGTTACCCTGTCCCAATGCGGCAGGGTGGTAGGGCGTGACGCGTTTTCTGCTGCGCCGGCTGGCGAAGTACGTCGTGCTGCTGGCGCTGGCGTCGTTTCTGACCTTCTGCCTCACCTCGGTAGCGTTCTCGCCGCTGGAAAGCCTGATGCAGCGCAGTCCGCGGCCCCCGAAAGCGGTGATCGACGCCAAGGCTCACGACCTCGGCCTTGATCGGCCCATCCCGATCCGGTACGTGAACTGGGTATCCCACGCCGCGCACGGTGATTTCGGCAAGACGATCACCGGCCAGCCCGTCGGCGTCGAGTTGGGACGTCGCATCGGAGTGACCCTGCGATTGCTGCTCGTCGGCTCGGTGCTGGGCACGCTGCTCGGAGTGACGCTCGGAGCATGGGGCGCGATACGCCAGTACCGGCTCAGCGACCGTGTCGTCACCGTCACCGCGCTGCTCATCCTGAGCACGCCGACCTTCGTCATCGCCAACCTGCTGATCATGGGGGCGCTGCGAACCAACTGGGCTTTGGGCGTTCAGCTCTTCGACTACACCGGCGAGACGTCACCGGGTGTGATCGAGGGCAGCTGGGCCGCGGTCGCTGACCGGTTGAAACACTTGATCCTGCCCACGCTGACCCTGACGCTGAGCGCCGCGGCCGGCTACAGCCGCTACCAGCGCAATGCGATGCTGGATGTCCTCGGTCAGGATTTCATCCGCACCGCCCGCGCCAAAGGCCTGACGCGTCGCCGCGCACTGGTCAAACACGGGCTGCGCACCGCGCTGATCCCGATGGCGACGCTGTTCGCCTACAGTGTCGCCGGTCTGGTCGGCGGCGCGGTGTTCGTCGAGAAGATCTTCGGCTGGCACGGCATGGGTGAATGGACCATCCGCGGCATCGCCACCCAGGACACCAACATCATCGCGGCGATCACGCTGTTCTCCGCCGCCGTCACGTTGTTGGCGGGGCTGTTGTCCGACATCCTGTACGCCGCGCTGGACCCACGGGTGCGGGTGTCATGACCGCGGTCGAGACCACCGAATTCACCTCGCGCCGCACGCTGGTGCTGCGCCGGTTCCTGCGCAACCGGTCGGCAGTGGTGGCGCTGGCGTTGCTGGTGCTGCTGTTCATCGGCTGCTACGCGCTGCCACCGCTGCTGCCCTACTCCTACCGCGACCTCGATTTCAACGCGCTGCTGCAACCGCCCAACGCCCGGCATTGGTTGGGCACCAACGCAATCGGCCAGGACATGCTGGCGCAGACGCTGCGCGGAATGCAGAAGTCGATGTTGATCGGCCTCTGCGTGGCGGTGATCTCGACCGGTATCGCCGCCACGGTGGGATCGATCGCCGGCTACTTCAAGGACTGGCGCGACGGGCTGCTGATGTTCGTGGTCGACCTGATGCTGGTGGTGCCCAGTTTCATCCTGATTGCCATCGTCTCACCGCGAACCAGGAACTCGGCCAACATCATGTCGCTGGTGTTGCTGCTGGCCGCCTTCAGCTGGATGGTCAGTTCCCGCATGGTGCGCGGCCTGACCATGAGCCTGCGCGAGCACGACTTCATCCGCGCCGCACGGTATATGGGCGTGTCCAGTCGCAAGATCATCGTCGGCCACGTGCTGCCCAATGTGGCGTCCATCCTGATCATCGACGCCACCCTCAACGTCGGGTTCGCCATTCTGGCCGAAACCGGCTTGAGCTTCCTGGGTTTCGGCGTCCAGCCCCCCGACGTGTCGCTGGGCACCCTGATCGCCGACGGCACCCAGGCCGCCACTACCTTCCCGTGGGTCTTCCTGGTTCCGGCCGGGGTGTTGGTGCTGATCGTGTTGTGCGCCAACCTGACCGGCGACGGGCTGCGGGACGCGCTGGATCCGGGCGCCCGGACCCTGCGACGGGGTGCCGAATGAGTTCGCTGCTGGAAGTCGCCGACCTGGCGGTCACCTTCCCCACCGACGGCGTCCCGGTCACCGCGGTCCGCGGCATCAGCTACCACGTCAACCCAGGCGAAGTGGTGGCGATGGTCGGCGAATCGGGATCGGGCAAGTCGGCCGCGGCGATGGCGGTGATGGGCCTGCTGCCGGAGTACGCGACAGCGAGCGGCTCGGTGCGGCTGCAGGGCACCGAACTGCTGGGGCTGGGCGACGACGGGATGTCGCGGTTTCGCGGCAAGTCGATCGGAATGGTGTTCCAGGACCCCATGTCGGCGCTGACCCCGGTGTATACCGTCGGCGATCAGATCGCCGAGGCGATCCGGGTGCACCAGCATGACGTCGGCAAGAAGGCCGCCCGCGAGCGCGCGGTGGAACTTCTCGAACTGGTCGGTATCTCCCAGCCTGCGCAGCGGGCGCGCGCCTTTCCGCACGAGCTGTCCGGCGGGGAACGGCAACGGGTGGTGATCGCGATGGCGATCGCCAATGACCCGGACCTGCTGATCTGCGACGAACCCACCACCGCGCTGGACGTGACCGTGCAGGCGCAGATCCTCGAGGTACTCAAGAAGGCGCGCGACGTGACCGGCGCAGGTGTCCTCATCATCACCCACGACCTCGGTGTGGTCGCCGAGTTCGCCGACCGGGCTCTGGTGATGTACGCCGGGCGGGTGGTCGAGTCGGCCGGGGTCGGCGACCTCTACCGTGACCGTCAAATGCCCTACACCATCGGATTATTGGGCTCGGTGCCGCGATTGGACGCCCCGCAGGGCACCCGGCTGGTGCCCATCCCCGGCGCGCCGCCGTCGTTGGCGGGGCTGGAGCCGGGGTGCCCGTTCGCGCCGCGCTGTCCGCTGGCCATCGACGAATGCCGTTCGGGCGAGCCAGAATTGACCGAGGTGGGGCCGGAGCATCGGGCGGCCTGCATCCGCACCGACAAGGCCGCCGGGCGCAGCGCGGCCGAGATCTACGATGTCGCCACCGAACAAGCGGTCGCCGCACCCGACCACTCGACCGTCGTCGTGCGGGTGCGGGATCTGGTCAAGACCTATCCCCTGACCAAGGGCGTGGTGCTGCGCCGCACCGTCGGCGAAGTCCGGGCGGTCGACGGCGTCAGCTTCGAACTGCACCAGGGGCGCACGGTGGGCATCGTCGGCGAGTCCGGTTCGGGCAAGTCGACCACGCTGAACCAGATCCTGGAACTCACTGCGCCGCAGTCGGGTTCGATCGAGGTGCTGGGCACCGATGTCAGCACGCTGCGCCCGGCCGGCCGCCGGTCGTTGCGCCGCGATATCCAGGCGGTGTTCCAGGACCCGGTGGCATCGTTGGACCCTCGACTGCCCGTCTCCGAGCTACTGGCCGAACCGTTGCGCGCCAACGGATTCAGCAAAGGCGACAGCAATGCCCGGGTAGCCGAGCTGCTCGACATCGTGGGCCTGCGCCGCGCCGACGCCAACCGTTATCCCGCCGAGTTCTCCGGCGGACAGAAACAGCGCATCGGGATCGCACGCGCCCTGGCCCTGCAGCCCAAGATCCTGGCGCTCGACGAACCCGTGTCGGCCCTCGACGTTTCCATTCAGGCCGGGATCATCAACCTGCTGCTCGACCTGCAGGATCAGTTCGGTCTGTCCTATCTCTTCGTCTCCCACGATCTTTCGGTGGTGAAACATCTGGCGCATCAGGTGGTGGTGATGTTCCGCGGCGCGGTGGTGGAGCAGGGCGAAAGCCGGGAGGTGTTCGGCAATCCGCAACACGAGTACACGCGCCGGCTACTGGGCGCGGTGCCGCAACCCGAGCCGGGCCGTGCGTAGCCGGGCGGGCCGGGTCGCGGTGGCGATGCTGGCGGCGGTGTTGGTGTTGTCCGGGTGCTCGACCGGCGGCCAACTGACACCCGCCGGCCGCGGCGCCGTCGGCACCGCGAGTGACCTCAACCCGCAGAACCCGCAGACCCTGCAAGAGGGCGGCAACCTGCGGCTGGCCCTGATCGACTTTCCACCCAACTTCAATATCCTGCACATCGACGGAAACTCCTCGGAGACCGCCGGGATGATGAAGGCCACGCTACCCAGCGCCTTCACCATCGGGGCCGACGGCTCGGCGACCGTCAACACCAACTACTTCACCAGCGTCGAGCTCACCGGCACCAACCCGCAGGTCATCACCTACACCATCAATCCCAAAGCGGTCTGGTCCGACGGCAGCCCCATCACCTGGCGCGACATCGCCAGTCAGATCCACGCCACCAGCGGCACCGACAGCGCCTTCGAGATCGCCACCACCAATGGCGCCGACCGCGTCGCCTCGGTGACCCGCGGCGTCGACGACCGCCAGGCGATCATGACTTTCGCCAAGCCTTACGCCGAGTGGCGTGGCATGTTCGCCGGCAACGGCATGCTGCTGCCCGAAAGTGTGACCGCCACACCCGAGGCGTTCAACAAAGGCTGGCTCGATGCGCCGGGGGTGACCGCCGGACCGTTCATCATGAGCACGCTGGATCGCGCCAAGCAGCGAATCGTGTTGACCCGCAACCCCAGATGGTGGGGCACCCAGCCGCGGCTGGACTCCATCACCTATCTGGTGCTCGATGACCCGGCCCGGCTGCCGGCGCTGCAGAACAACACGATCGACGCGACCGGGGTCGCCTCGCTCGACCAGCTCATCATCGCCGAACGCACGAAGGGCATCTCGATCAGGCAGGCACCGGCGCCGGTGTGGACGCACTTCACCATGAACGGCGCCAAGGGGTCGATCCTGTCCGACCAGTCGCTGCGCCTGGCGGTCAGCGAAGGGATCGACCGGCGCACCATCGCCAACGTTGCCCTGCACGGACTCACCCGCGACCCGGTGCCGCTGAACAACCACATCTTCGTGGCCGGGCAGGAGGGCTATCAGGACAACAGCATCCCGTACGACCCGCAGCGGGCCGCACGCGAACTCGATGCCCTGGGCTGGAAACTCAATCCTGAGGCCGGGTTCCGCGAGAAGGACGGTCGGCAACTCGTGGTGCGGATGCTGTTCTACGACGCCCAGAGCACCAAAGCGGTCACCCAGATCGCCCAGCACAGCCTCGCCGAGATCGGCGTCAAGCTGGATCTGCAATCACGTTCCGGCAGCGGCTTTTTCCGCGACTACGTCAACGTCGGCGCGTTCGACATCGCGTTGTTCGGCTGGGTGGGCGACGCGTTCCCGTTGTCCGGGCTCACCCAGATCTACGCGTCCAACGGAGACAGCAACTTCGGCAAGATCGGCAGCCCGGAGATCGACGACGCGATCGAGCGGACGTTGAGCGAGCTCGACCCCGGGAAGGCCCGGGCGCTGGCCAACGACGTCGACCGGCTCATCTGGGCCGAAGGATTCAGCCTGCCGCTGATCCAGTCCCCCGGCCCGGTGGCGGTGCGCAGCAAGCTGGCGAACTTCGGCGCCCGCGGGTTGGCGGACCTGGACTACACCGCGATCGGGTTCATGCGCTAACGCGGTGCAGCAGCGGCGGCACCGCCGCCTCCACGGTGGCCGCGACGTCAATTGCCTTCCACAGCACGCGCATCGGCAGCCGGGGCGGCAGCGTGTCCAGCTCCTCGGCGCGTCCGGCCAGCCCGTCGACCTCGCCGCGGCACACCGCCCCGGCGATCGCCAGCGCGGCCGGCTCCCGGAAATCCAGCGCACTGTGCGCCATCGTGGGCAATTGCAGCAGCTGCGCGTTGGGCAGCAGCGACATCGCCCGTTCGGCCACCGCCAGCGGCGTGATCAGGTCACGCCCGCCGGCGATCACCACGGTGGGCCAGTCGAATCTCGGCAGTTCGGCTATCAGATCGTACGGCTCGGCTTCGAATTCGGCTGTCTTGACCAGTGTTTCGCGCACCGCCGCGGCCGGGTCGAGGGGCAGTCCGTCGGGTTCGGCGGCGTAGTCGAGCTCGCGGAAGGCGATGCGGCTCACCAGGTCGGATTCGTACCGGTAGGGCACCTTCTGGTTCACGCTCATGGTGGTGAAGCGAACCAGCGCCCGCCACAACATCCTGCGCCCGGTGAGCAGCAGGTCGAGCTGATGATTGAGCATCGGCGCCCCGCCATAGCCGTACACCGTCGCGGCGACCTGCCCCGCGGACGGGGTCATCACCCCGGCATCGACCAGACGCCGGATCTTGGGCGCCAGCTCCGCGGTGTCGGGGCTGTCGCCGGTCAGCAACACACCCCGGATCGCGTCGCGCACCGCGACGATGTCGCGCGCGGACAGCACGGGTGAGTCCAGGACCATCGCGTGCACCCGCGCGGGATGACGGACACCGACACCCGCGGCGATGTAGCTGCCGTACGAGGAGCCGTAGATGACCGCCGAGTCGACGTGCGCGTCGTCCAGCACGGCAGCGACGTCGTCGACCACCTGCTCGATGGTCATTGCCTCCGGCGGCAGGTCGGCGCCCGCGTCATCGTGGCGCGACATGCCCAGCCCGCGGTGCTCGATCATGATGATGTCCAGACCGGCGGCGGCGGCGCGGCGGCGAAATCCCTGGTAGAGCCGCAGAGATGCCACCCCGGGACCGCCCGGGATGACCACCAGCGGGTGCGCCGACTTGTGGCCGGTGCGGACGTAGAACAGGTCGAATTCCTCGTCGCTGCCGGGGGTTACCGGACGGCGCACCGGCCGCACCCCCGGCCACTTGGCCAGTTTGTCGTGCACCCGGCGCCGTTTGGCGTTCATGGTCATCGGAGGCAGCCCGTCATGCGTGCCATCATGCGTGCCATTGTGCACAGATCAGCAGTGCCCGGCACGTCGGTTGGCTGTGCGTTAGCTGCGGATCAGATCGGCGGCCTTCTCCCCGATCAGCACTGAGGGAGCATGGGTGTGCCCGCGAATGGTGCTGGGCATCACTGAGGCGTCGGCGACCCGGAGGTGGTCGACTCCCCGCACCTTGAGCTGCGGGTCCACCACGCTGGCGTCGTCGCTGCCCATCCGGCAGGTGCCCATCGGGTGGTAGAGGGTGTGCGAGCAGAGATTCAGGGCCTGTTCGAGGGTCGCGTCGTCGAGTTGAGCACAGTTGCGTGGCCGCACCACCGGGCCGAGCACGTCGCGCAGCGAGGGGGCCTGGGCCAGTTCCGCGCAGATGCGCAAACCCACCATCATCGCCTCGCGATCCCGGGGGTCGGAGAGATAACGCGGATCGATGAGCGGCTTGTCGTAGGGATCGCCGGAGCGCAGCGTGATCTGGCCGCGGCTTTCGGGGGCCACCAGGATGGGCCCGAAGACGACGCCGTGCCCGGCCGCGGGCTGCAGCGCCTCGTCGTAAAAGGGCGCCGGGGCGAAGATCAGTTCCAGGTCGGGCAGCTCGAGATCGGGCCGGCTGCGGACGAATCCGTACGCCTCGCCCACATTGGACGTGAGCATGCCGCGCCGCCGCAGCAGGTAGTTGATCAACTGTTTCGGCTTCTCGGCGGCGAACAGGCTGCCGTCGTCGACGTCGAAACCGACGGGCGTCACCAGGTGGTCGATCAGGTTCTGACCCACCTCGGGTGCGTGGTGCACGACCTCGATGCCGTGCTCGTCCAGCTGGTCACGGTCGCCGATGCCGGAGAGCATGAGCAACTGCGGGCTGTTGACGGCTCCGCCGCAGAGCACCACTTCGCGACGGGCGTGCACCACGTGACTGTGGCCGGCGCGCTGGTATTCCACGCCGACTGCGCGGGTGCCCTCGAAGATGATGCGGGTAGCGGTGGCGTCGGTGAGCAGGGTGAGGTTCTTGCGGCTCATCGCCGGCTTGAGGTAGGCGTCGGACGTGCTGAACCGGGCGCCGCGGCGCTGCGTGACTACGGTTTCGCAAAACCCTTCGGGTGATGACGAATTCGGGCGCGCGGCGGGGTAGCCGCACTCGCGTGTGGCGGCCAGCCAGGCCGCGGTCAGAGGGCGGGGACTGCGCTGGCGGGAGATGTGCAGCGGACCGGTGACCCCGCTGTCGTCACCGCTGACGAAGTGCCAGGCCGCGGTGACGTCCTCGATGCGGCGGAAGTATTCCAGCGCGGCGGAGCCCGACCACTGCTCGTCGGCGCGCCGGGCCCATTCGTCGTAGTCCGCGCCGAAACCGCGCACCCACATCATTGCGTTCATCGATGAGCAGCCACCGAGGACTTTCCCACGGGGCCAATAGATTTGGCGTCCGTCGAGCTCGGGTTGGGGTTCGGTGAGGTAATCCCAGTCGACCTCGGTGCGGAACAGCTTGGAGAAGGCGGCGGGGATTCCGATGAATCTGTTGGTGTCGCCCGGCCCGGCTTCCAACGCCACCACCTCGGTGCCCGCATCAGCGGTGAGCCGATTGATCACCACGGCCCCGGCCGAGCCGGTTCCGATCACTACGTAGTCAGGCTGAATGTCCATCGCCCATCCGTGTGCCGCAGATCCTCACCATGGGCCCGAGTGTATTCCCGCGTGACCGCGATCACTATGCGTTCAGATCGATGCGATGCGCACCCGTGACACCGTCGTATCTGGTAGGGCTGCACGTCAACACGATCACCTGTCCGTGCGCACCCACGCTGTCGAACACCTCGCCCATCTTGGCCAACCGATCGGGGTCGGCGAATCCCAGGGCGTCGTCGACGATGACGGGGACGGTGTCCTCCTTGGCGACCAGTGCCGCGCCCGCCAATCGCGCCAGAATTCCGAGTTGCTCTTTGGCGCCGCCCGACAATGACTCATACGGCACGGTGACGCCGCCCAAGGTTCGGTTGAGGATTCGCAGGTCACTGTCGACGTCGATCTCGAACGTCGGACCGAACACCGGGCGCCCGAGCCGCTGCAGTTCGGCGCGATAGGGCTCGACATACCGCTTGCGGGTGTTGTCGCGATGACGGCACATCACCGACCGCAGCAGCTGTGCGGCCCTGGCCCGGTCCCCCACCCGGGCGTGCTGGCTGGTGGCCTGTTCGAGCTCCGTCTCGGCGGCGTCGAGCCTTCCCTTTCTCCCCTCGCTGCGCAATACCGCGAGCTCGATGGTGATCTCCTGCAACGCGGCCTGCACGGCATCGCGGCGCTCGCGCAGCGCCTCGGCCTGCTGCTGCGCCTCGGCGAGTTCGGCGGCGATCCGGTCCGGATTCGCGGCGGCCAGGACCTGGTTCAGCTCGGCCAGACGCAGCTCGGCGGTATGAGCCACATGACGCTCGGCCTCGGCCTTGGCCGCCAGCGCATCGTCGCTCAACGTCGCCCGCTCACCGGCCAGCCTGGTCACAGCGGCATCGAGTTCGGCGCGTTGAGTAGCGGCGTCGTTACCCAATATCGCAGCCCGCGTGCTGATTTCGGCGAGACTGCGCGTGGCGGCTGTCGCGATCTCGCGCCGGTGTTCGCACTCTTTCTGGGCTATCGAGCGAGCCGCCTCAGCGGCCTCGCGTTCGGCCCGGGCGCTACCGGTGTCGGTGGCGAACAGGTCGGGCTCGGCCGGTTGCCCGGCCTGCAACTGCGCCAGCCTGACGCGCAGTTCGGCGGCGTTCTCATCGCCGCACAGCCCGGCCAGCGTCGCGGTGAGGCGGTCGCGGGTACTGCACAGCTCGCGTCGCCGCTGATGAACCAACCGTGCCGCCGCAACGTCCGCCACCCCGCCCGCTTCCAGGGCTGCGGCGAGTTCCTGTTGCGCGGCAACATATCTGGCTCGGACGTCGAGGGCGCTCGTGCCCGGGGTGACTCGGGCGGTCAGCACACCGGCGACCTCCACGTCGGTGGGACCGGTGGCGGTGATCGACCAGCTGTGACCGGCCGGCAGCGGGACTCGCTGATCACCGACGGCAAGTTCGATATCGGCGGTAGCGGTGAATTCCACCACCGCGGAGACCATCTCGAGCTGATCGCCGGCCCGGTCGACGGACGCGGCAGCCTGTTCGATGCGGTGCAGCATCTGGTCGGTCAGCACGATTCCGGAGAGCTCCTGACGGATCGGATCGAGGTCACGTTCGAGTCCGTCGATCTTGGCCAGGCGGGCGCTCACCCGGTCGGCTTCCTCGCGCTCGGCGATTCTGTCGAGGGCCCGGCGCGCAGCTTCGGTGCGCTCCTGCGCCGCGGCCAGAATCGCGACAGCCTCGTGCGCCGCGGCGTCGCAACCCGCGGCTTCACGGGCCGCCGCCGCCTGTTGACTGACGGCCTCTTCGGCTTCGGCGACCAGCGCGGCGATTGTTGCCACACGGGAGTCGATTTCGGCGATCAGTGCGACACGGCCGGCATGCGCGGCGGCTGAGGCGGTGCTGTTTGCGGCGGCAGCGGCAGCGATCAGCGTGGCCTCGCGCACCTCGTCGGTGAGCGCCTTGACGCGATCGGCGGCGGCCAGCGCCGCGGTCAGCCGCGGCCCGGTGGCCGCACACTGGCGGGCCAGCTCGGCCGACTGCCGCGTCAACTCGGCGTGGCGATGCACCCGATCGTCGACCTCGGCCATTGCCTTCGCACACTCCGCCGCCGCGGCTTGGGCGTCTGCCAGACGAGTCCGCGCGGCAGCCCACTCCCCGGTCGGGCGGCCGGTAGCGGTGAAATAGCGCGCATATTCGGCGTCGATCCGCTCGATCAGCAGCGGCTCGGTGCCCGACAGCGCGGCGTCGCCAACCGATTGCGAGGCGGCGACGTCGAGAGCACGCGACAACGCGTCGCAACCCGACAAGTCCACCGCGGCAGTCGACGACGATTGCAGCACCCGCTGCGCGCGCCACAGCCCGGTGTCGACCGTCTCGGCCAATATGGCGCGGACCCGCTCGTGCGCTTCGTCGCCGGTGAGTTGTTCGCGACGCGGCGCCAGCACCGTCAATTCGGTCTCGCACTTCTTGTGGAACCGCTTGCGATAGACGAAACGGTAACGACCACTGCTGATTTCGGCTGTGATCTCCGAGCCGACGTCGGCATTGGCCGGCTTGACCTGCTTGACATCTTTCTTCGTCGAGCGGTCCTTGGATTCCAGCAGCAGATCCAGCGCCTCGATCATCGAGGATTTGCCGATCTCGTTGGCGCCGTAGACCACCACGACGCCGTGATCGGGAAATTCGATCTCGCGGTGGGCGATACCGCGGTAGTTCGCCAGGACCAGCCGGTGCAACTTCATGCCGCACCCCGGTCAGCCAGACGCAGCAGCAAGGCCAGCGCCGCTTGGGCGTCGGCGGCATCGTCGGTTCCCGCACGCGCCGTTGCCACCAACTCCTCGACCGCCGAGGCCGCGAATCCGCCGATGCCGAGGTCGTCGAACTCGCCGTCGGCGGGGATGACGGCCAGATCGGTGTGCCGCTCCCACAGCCCCAGCCAGGCGAACAACCGGGAGTACCTGTCCAGGCAGGCATCGAGCGCCGCGCGGTCGGTGACTTTCAGCGACCCGGTCAATGCCAGGCGCACCACGGTGCGGTCCTTGTCGGGCATCAGGTCCAGATTCACGTCCAGATCGGCGATGCAGCGGCTGGTGTCGACCTGGTTGCGCAACGTCAGGAAACGCCACCGGCCGATGTGCCGGGCCTGGACGCTGACCGGGCGCCGCGGATCGGCCTCGTCGATGTCGACGATCAGCACGTGGCCGGGGTTGGCCTCCACGTCGTCGTAGTTGGTCACCTCCGGTGACCCGGAATACCAGACCCGGCCACTGCCGCCGACCTGGGTGAGCGAATGCTTATCGCCCAGCGCGACGTAGTGGATGACGTTGTCCGACAATGCTTTCTCGACGTTAGCGAGCCGGATTAGCGACGGCTTGTCACGGTCGGGGTCGAGCATGTCCACGCCGCCGTGGGCGACCAGGACCCGGGTGGTGCCGTCGACAGCAAGGCCGTCGAGGACTTCGGCGACCAGATCGGTGGTGGGCGCCTTGGACCGCCACGGCGCCGCGACGATCTGCACACCGGGCCGGATGTCGTGGACGCCGGCCCGGTCCAGCACAACCACGTTGTCCGGGCATTCCGAGGTGAACAGCGCGCCGGTGTAGACCGACGACGCGTCGAGCGGATCGTGATTTCCCGGCAGCAGGTAGACGGGAATACCGATGGCGCGCATGGCTTCCAGGGACTGCCCGATCACCTGCGGCGCGAGCTGGTTGTGCTCGAACACATCGCCGGACACGACGACGAATTCCGCGCCCACCTCCGTGGCCAGCGCGCCGAGGGCCGCCACCGCGTCGCGGCGGGCTGCCGAATAGCGGGGCTGGGCGTCACCGGCAAGGAAGTGGCGGGTCATGCCCAGTTGCCAGTCGGCGGTGTGTAGGAACCGCATGCCGTGACCCCCTTCTCAGTGCGTGGTTGGCGTTGCACCGGGAGTGTATGGCTGGGTGCCGACAAGCCCTGGGAACTCGCGCGGAGGGTCTGGGCCTAGTGAGCGGACGCAACCTCTTGCGTCACTCTTATCCCAGCTGCAACCGCAGGTCGGCACGACCGTGCACAAATGTACGCAGACACGCCGCCGCGGTTGGCATTTTGTGCACCTTCGCCACCGCAGCGACTCGTGACTAGATACCGTGGGCCGGTGGACGAACGGCGCACCTTGATCCTGATGCGACACGGGAAGTCGGCCTACCCCGACGGGGTCCCCGACCACGAGCGACCGTTGGCGCCGCGAGGTGAGCGTGAGGCCGGACTGGCCGGCGACTGGCTGCGCGCCCACGCGCCGGCCATCGACGCCGTGCTGTGCTCGACGGCCACCCGCACCCGAGAAACCCTGGCCTGCACCGGCATCGACGCCCCCGTCCGGTTCGTCGGGCGACTGTACGGCGCAGCGCCCGGCACGGTGATCGACGAGATCAACCGGGTCGACGACGACGTCACCGCCCTGCTGATCGTCGGGCACGAACCGACGACATCGTCGTTGGCGCTCATTCTCGCGGACACCCAGACCAGCAACATCGCTGCGGCGGAAAACATCTCGGAGAAATACCCGACGTCGGCACTCGCGGTGCTGCAGGTGTCGGGAAGCTGGTCGTCAGTGGAACCCGGCAGCGCCGCTCTGATCGACTTCCACGTGCCGCGATAGGGCGGTGCTAGGCGTTGGTCGCCAGGGTCAGCTCCATCAACTTGAGGGCCTGCCCACACGCGTCGATACCGGGCGCCTGCGGATTGATCCACCAGCCGACCACCCCCGCGGCGTCGCTGGCCACGCCACACGCGCCGTTGGGATCGTTGGGCCGCATCACAATCGAGTCGATTCCCTGGATCGAGCGGGTCTCGATCTGATACTTCAACCCCTCGGCGACCTTACGCTCGTTGCTCAAACTGCCCTGTTCGAACCAGAACCGGGTGATGTCGATCAGCCCGGCCGGGTTGGCCGCCTGCCAGCGGCAGATGGCTCCGACGAACGTGCTCTGAATATCGAGCGGATCGGCGCCCACGGTCTTGGCCAGGATGTCGGTGGTCAGGACCTCACATTCCTTGAGCAGGTTCGGATACTGCCGCTCGGAATTGTCGTTGCGCGGCACACCCGCGCCGCCGGCCTTCATGGCCTTGCCGTCGACCGATTTGGAACATCCGGTCAGGACCATCAGTACCGCGATCAGCACCGTCACGGCACGCATCGGCCGGCTCATTTCGAATTCGCTATCGATTGGCGGGCCAGCTCTTTGGCGATATCGCAGGCCGGCGGAAAGGGCTTCTGGCTGAAGCTGACCGACCACTCGATGAAGTCGTCGGAGAATTGGATTCCGACCTCACACAATGAGTCGCCCAGACTCGGTTCATTGCCGACGGCGATGAACCCGCCGTGACCGTTGATGTTGATGTCCTCGACGCTGGCACGCGAGAGTTCCTCGGTTTTGCGTTCCCGACCGATCGGGCTGCCGCGGTACCAGGAGAAGGAGAAGTGCGGTCCCGAGATGCCGCCGCCGGCCAGCCACTGGCAGCCCACGGAGTTCTTGGCGGTGTTGACCAGCCCGGCGATCTTGGTCAGCTGCGTCACCGTCTCGTCGGTGACGCCGCCGCACTGCGGGAAGAAGGGGCCGTGCTTGCCCTCGGCGCCGTTCGACGACGACGGAACTGGCCCGCCGGGCTTGTCGTCGCCGGAATTGGAGCAACCCGTGACTCCACCCAGCAGAGTCACCGAGGCGCCAACGGCCACGATTCGCGCCGCCCACTTACGCCGCACTGGGACCCACCCCATTACCCACCCATCTCTTGGGCCGCTGCCGCTCCACACGATGCACTGTAGCCGCAGCCCTGCTGGTCAACCACCGACACGCCACCTGATCAGGCATTTCGCCACAACGCGCAGGTCCGGCCGGGTCTGTTGGTGCGCAGCACTACATCCACCGGGTGTGACACAGTTACCCCATGCTCCTGGCACTGCTGCGCCAGTACATCCTGCCGTATCGCGCATTCGTGGCGGTGTTGATGGTGCTGCAGTCGATCAGCACCCTGGCTTCGCTGTACCTTCCCACCGTCAACGCCGCGATCATCGACGACGGCGTCTCCAAGGGCGACACGACCACCATCATGCGGTTGGGGGTGGTGATGCTGGTGGTCACCGGCCTGCAGGCGGCGTGTGCGGTCGGTGCCACCTACTTCGGCTCGCGCACCGGAACCGGGTTCGGCCGGGACCTGCGCGCGGCCATGTTCGACCAGGTGCTGCGTTTCTCCGAGCATGAGACGGCCCGCTTCGGGGCGCCGTCACTGTTGACCCGCAGCACCAACGACGTCCGGCAGATCGTGTTCCTGGTGCAGACGAGCGCCACCGTGCTGGTGACCGCGCCGATCATGTGCGTCGGCGGCGTCATCATGGCCATCCACCAGGAGGCGGCGTTGACCTGGCTGTTGCTGGTCAGCGTTCCCGTCATGGCAGCCGCCAACTACTGGATCATTTCGCACATGCTGCCGATGTTCCGCAGCATGCAACGCCTGATCGACGGGATCAACCGGGTTATGCGCGATCAACTCTCCGGTGTGCGGGTGGTCCGGGCGTTCACTCGCGAAGGTTTCGAGCGCGACCGGTTCGCCCGGGCCAACATGGCGCTGTCGAATGCCGCACTGGGCGCCGGCAACTGGCAGGCACTGATGCTGCCGGTGACCACCCTGACCATCAACCTGTCCAGCGTCGCGCTGATCTGGTTCGGCGGTCTGCGCATCGACGCGGGCCAGATGCAGGTCGGATCGCTGATTGCGTTCCTGGCGTATTTCGCCCAGATTCTGATGGCGGTCCTGATGGCGACGATGACGCTGGTGGTCCTGCCGCGGGCGTCGGTGTGCGCCGAACGCATCACCGAAGTGCTGGACACCGAACCCGCGATCACCAGCCCGCCGCAGCCCCGGTTCCCGGCGCATCCGATCCGTGGCCTGGTTCGTCTGGACGGCCTGACCTTCACCTATCCGGGCGCTGATTATCCAGTGCTGCAAAACATCTCATTGACCGCCCGGCCCGGTACCACGACCGCGATCGTCGGCAGCACCGGTTCGGGCAAATCGACGCTGGTGTCGCTGATCTGCCGCCTCTACGACGCCACCGCCGGCACCGTCACGATCGACGGCATCGACGTGCGCGACTATGACACCGAGCGGCTGTGGGCAGCGATCGGTCTGGTACCCCAGCGCGGGTACCTGTTCACCGGCACCGTCGCCGACAACCTGCGCTATGGGGCGGTGCCCGGACAACCCGTCACCGACGAGCAGATTTGGGAGGCGTTGCGCATCGCTGCCGCAGCGGAATTCGTGCGTCCGCACGGGCTGCAGATGCGCGTCGCCCAGGGCGGGATCAACTTCTCCGGCGGCCAGCGTCAGCGGTTGGCGATCGCGCGGGCCGTGATTCGCCGCCCCGCGGTCTACCTGTTCGACGACGCGTTCTCGGCGCTCGATGTGCACACTGACGCCCAGGTGCGCAAGAGTCTGCGCGAGGAGGCCGGCGAGGCGACCATCATCATTGTCACACAAAGGATTTCGACTGCCGCCCAGGCTGACGAGGTGATCGTGGTCGACAAGGGCGGCATCGTCGGCGCAGGCAGCCACGAAGCGTTGCTGACCGGGTGCGCCACCTACGCCGAGTTCGCCGCATCCCAATCGGTGAGCGCCGCAGTGGGAGGCGTGCAGTGAGCGCCCCGATGAGCGCACGCCCCCGCGGCGCGGCCCCGGCGCCGCCCAACATGCGCTCGCGGGACTTCTGGGGATCGGCGCGCCGGCTGCTGGGACGACTGACTCCGCATCGCGGGTTGAGCGTCGCCGTCATCTCGCTCGGGATCGTCGGAACCGCTATCGGCGTGGTCGTGCCCCGAATCCTCGGACACGCAACCGATCTGCTGTTCAACGGCGTGATCGGCCGCCGGCTGCCGCCGGGCATCAGCAAGGCCCAGGCGGTGGCGGCGGCCCGGGCACGCGGTGACAACGCCTTCGCGGACCTGTTGTCCGGGATGAACGTGGTGCCCGGCCATGGAGTGGACTTCGGCGCGGTGGGACGCACCTTGCTGCTGGCACTGGTGCTGTATCTGATTGTCGCCGCGATGCTTTGGGGCCAGGCGCGGCTGCTGAACATCACCGTGCAGCGGACCATCACCAGGTTGCGTGCCGACATGGAGGACAAATTGCACCGCCTGCCGCTGTCCTACTTCGACCGGCAACAGCGCGGCGAGCTGCTCAGCCGGGTCACCAACGACATCGACAACATGCAGACCTCGCTGTCGATGACCATCAGCCAGCTGGTGACGTCGATTCTCACCGTGCTCGGCGTGCTCGTCATGATGGTGTGGATTTCGCCGCTGCTGGCACTGATCACCGTGTTCACGGTTCCGCTCTCCCTGTTGGCAACCCGCGCGATCACCCGCCGTTCCAAGCAGCTGTTCATGGCGCACTGGACCAGCACCGGACGTCTCAACGCCCACATCGAAGAGACCTACAGCGGCTTCACGGTGGTCAAGACGTTCGGCCACCAGGCCGCCGCGCGTGCACAGTTCCACCAGCTCAACGACGATGTCTACCGGGCCAGCTTCGGCGCCCAGTTCTTCTCCGGATTGGTGGCGCCGGCAACGGGTTTCATCGGCAACCTCGGTTACGTCGCGGTCGCCGTCGTCGGTGGCCTGCAGATCGCCGCGGGGCAGATCACGCTGGGCAGCATTCAGGCGTTCATCCAGTACGTGCGGCAGTTCAACACCCCGGTGGGCCAGGTCGCCGGGATGTACAACACCCTGCAGTCCGGGGTGGCCAGCGCGGAGCGGGTGTTCGAGTTGCTCGACGAGCCGGAGGAGCCGGCCGACCGGCAACCCACGCCGGTTTCGCCGGGACCTGGACGGGTCGAGTTCGAGCACGTGAGTTTCGCTTACCGGCCTGACCATCCGGTGATCCACGACCTGTCGCTGGTGGCCGAGCCGGGCAGCACGGTCGCCATCGTGGGTCCGACCGGCGCCGGCAAGACGACGTTGGTGAATCTGCTGATGCGGTTCTACGACGTCGATTCTGGCCGGATACTGATCGACGACGTCGACATCGCGACCCTGAACCGCCAGGCGCTGCGTTCCCGCATCGGCATGGTGCTGCAGGACACCTGGCTGTTCGACGGGACGATCGAGGAGAACATCGCCTACGGTCGCCCCGACGCCAGCCCGGCCGAGATCGTGGCGGCGGCACAGGCGGCGTATGTCGACCGGTTCGTGCACACGCTGCCGGCCGGCTACCAGACTCCGATCAGCGGGGGCGGCGGCAACATCAGCGTCGGCGAGAAACAACTGATCACCATCGCCCGGGCCTTCCTGGCCCGCCCGCAGCTGCTGATCCTGGACGAAGCCACCAGCTCCGTCGACACCCGCACCGAACTGCTGATCGCCCGGGCCACCCGCGAACTTCGTCGCGATCGCACCAGTTTCATTATCGCCCATCGCCTTTCGACTATTCGCGACGCCGATCGCATCGTCGTCGTGCAGGGCGGCAGGATCGCCGAACAAGGCAGTCACACCGAACTACTGGCACGCCGCGGCGCCTACTACGAAATGACCCGGGCCTGAGCCAGACTGCTCAGACGGCTCTCCACATCGACCCCGCCTCACTAAGCTCGGTGGTCGGCCGTCGGGCCAGACAATAGGAGATGTCGATGAAGCCTCGTCTCTACCGGCAACTGATCGCCGCAGTCGCTGTCGCGTTCGCCGTCGTCCTCACCGTCGGTGGATGCGGAAGCAAACCGTCGAACGGCGCCAAGAGTCCCGGCAGCACGGCCAACGCCACCAGTGGAGAGGCGGCGACCCTGCTCAAGCAGGCCGCCGAGGTGATGCGCAAGACCACCGGCATGCACGTCGCCGTCGCAGTCGACGGTGATGTGCCCAACATGCGAGTGACCAAGCTCGACGGCGACGTCTCCAATACGCCACAGACGGTCGCCAGGGGCGTGGCCACGGTACTGGTGGGCAGCAACGCCGAAGAAGCCCAATTCGTCTTCGTCGACGGGCACCTCTACTCCGACCTCGGACAGCCGGGGACGTACACCGACTTCGGCAACGGCGCCTCGATCTACAACGTCTCGGTGCTGCTGGATCCCGACAAAGGCCTGGCCAACCTGCTGGCCAACCTCAGGAACGGTGCCGTGGCCGGCAGCCAGCAGGTGAACGGCGTCGCAACCACCAAGATCACCGGCAACTCGTCAGCGGCCGACATCGCCACACTGGCCGGCACCCGGGTGACCGACGAGACCGTCTCGACGGTGCCGACCACCGTGTGGACCGCGTCGGACGGTTCCTCTCACCTGGTGCAGATCCAAATCTCCCCGACCGCAAACACTTCGGTGACGCTGACCATGTCCGACTGGGGCAAACAGGTCACCGCGACCAAACCCGTCTAGCCCAGGCTCTCGGAAAGGTAGGACTTCCCATGACGACGACCAACCGTCGACGGCGATTGGCGGTCGCCGCCGCCCACGTGGCTGCCGCCGCCGCCCTTGCCATCACGCTGGCGCCCACCGCCGCGGCGGCCGACTCTTACGGTGCGATCGCCTACTCCGCCAACGGTTCCTGGGGACGATCGCACGCCTACCCCACCAAAGCCGCCGCCGAAGCGACAGCCGTGAAGTCCTGCGCCTACCCCGACTGCAAGGTCCTGACCACCTTCACCGCGTGCGGGGCCGTGGCGGCCAAGGACCACGAATACAAGGGCGGCACCGGGGCGGACCTGAGCGCTGCGATGAAAGACGCCTTGAGCAAGCTGCCGGGCGGTTACATCGACACCTGGGCCTGCAACTGAAGCCTCTGGCCGTAGGTCACTCCAAGAATCCGTAGAGATAACAAAAAGGCCACCATTCGATTCTTTGTTCAGCACGGCTTCCGCAGAAGGCGGAGCACGAGAGCAAAGGACACGAGCATGAAGAGCCTCAAGGTCTCCTCGATCGCGAAGACCGCCCTGCTGGCCGCCGCCGCCGGCGTCATGGCGCTGGGGTTGGCCGGCCCGGCCGAGGCTGGCACGGGCACCATGTACGGCGACCCGACCGCCGTCGCCAAGTACTGGGTTCACCAGAACTACGACGACTGCGCCATCATGTCCAGCGCCGATGTGGTCGGCCAGATCACCGGCAAGCTGCCCTCGGAGCGGTCCATCATCAAGGTCGCCCAGTCCACCCCGAGCGCAACGCACCCGGGCTCGATCTACGTCAAGCCCGCGGACAAGAACGACCCCAACTCCGGCATGGGCACCGACCCGGACGACCTGCCGACCCTGTTGGCGCACTACGGAATCCACGCGACCAACACCGACGCGGACACGGCCGGCAAGACCGGTGTCGCCACCGGCATGGAAGCCCTCGAGCAGTACCTCGGCAGCGGTCACGCCGTCATCGTCGGACTCAACGCCGAGATGATCTGGAACCAGCCGATCGAGAACACCGGTAAGGACGGGCAGCCGCGCGCCGACCACGCCGTGGTGGTGACCGGTGTCGACACCGGCAAGGGCATCGTGCACCTCAACGACAGCGGCAGCAAGAACGGCAAAGACGAGCAGATCCCGATGGCCGTGTTCGTCAAGGCATGGGCCACCAGCCACAACTTCATGAGCGTCACCCAGGAGACGCGCAAGTGATCTGATGCCTCCGCGGGCAGCCGACCAATCCGGTTGACTGCCCGCTTTGGCGTGCTGATCCGCCGATCATATTGTGCTTCAGCATGATTGCCGTGCGTTCCGGAAGATCGCATTGGCGCGAACGGCTTTTCAATCGATCGACGAGAGCTCGGCGGTTAGCGACGTGCACCAGCCGGGAGGGCCGGATCCGCGAACTTCACCCGTGCATGACGCACAATAACAAGCTGTACGGCACCCAGGGTTTACAAGACCGACAACGATGAAGACACAATAATGAAGGAACAAGGTCCCGTGCCGGCACTTCTAATCGGAGGGCACAGGCGACCGCGGAGGACCCGGAATGGCTGGTAGCGCGATGATGGACACACATCTCGAGTTCGGTGTGCTCGGACCGCTGGAGATGAAGATCGACGGGGGCTTGGTCTCCCTCGGCACCCCCAAGCAGCGTGCCGTGCTGGCCATGCTGGTGATCAACCGGAACCGGCCCGTCGGAGTCGACACGCTGATCACCGCCCTGTGGGACGAGTGGCCCCCCTCGGGTGCGCGGGCCAGCATCCACTCCTACGTGTCGAACCTGCGCAAGCTGGTCGGCGCCGCCGGCGTCGATCCCCGGCTGGTGCTGGCCGCGGCACCACCCGGATACCGGCTCACCATCCCCGAAAACACCTGCGATCTCGGGCGGTTCATCGCCGAGAAGACCGCGGGTGTCCATGCCGCCGCCGCGGGCAGCTTCGAACAGGCCAGCCGGCATCTGTCGGCGGCGCTCAAGGAATGGCGCGGACCGGTGCTGGACGACCTGCGGGACTTCCCGTTCGTGGACTCGTTCGCCACCGCCCTGGTCGAGGACAAGATCATCGCGCACACCGCCAAGGCGGAAGCGGAGATCGCCTGCGGACGGGCATCGGCGGTGATCACCGAACTCGAGGCGCTGACCGTCGAGCACCCGTACCGGGAGCCGTTGTGGGCGCAGCTGATCACGGCGTACTACCTCACCGACCGCCAATCCGACGCCCTCAACGCCTACCGCCGGGTGAAGACGACGCTCGCTGACGACCTCGGGATCGATCCGGGCCCGACGCTGCGGGCGCTCAACGAGAAGATCCTGCGCCAGGAGACCCTGGACGTGAAGCAGAACGCCAAGGTGACCGCCGTAGGAACGGTCACCGTGCTGGACAAGCGCACCATGGCCGCCACTCAGAAGGTGGCAGCGTACCTGCGCGACGTCGCCACCGGGCGCGACTACCCGCTGCGTTCGGCGGCGACCCGGATCGGCCGCCTCAGCGACAACGACATCGTCCTGGACAGCGCGAACGTCAGCCGCCACCATGCGGTCATCGTCGACACCGGGACGAACTACATCATCAACGACCTGCGGTCCTCCAACGGTGTGCACGTGCGGCACCAGCGGATCCGCACCGCGGCCACCATTCACGACGGCGACCACATCCGGATCTGCGACCACGAGTTCACCTTCCAGATCGCCGCGCACACCCAGGCCTGAGCCGGTGGCCGGCCGGCACGTGAATGTGGCTGGCTCACAAGCACTTTGATGCGCATTGAGGCGGGTCGCGGCTGCCCGCGCCGGCCGGTACGGCAGCGAAGTGACCAGCGGCCACATCAGCGGGGGCATTACCATTCGCCGCAACCGTTTTCGCGGTCAACGGCGATTGCGTTCCTGTCGGAGCCGACCGGTACCGTCACCCCCACAGGAAAATGTGCCGTTTTTCGGGTCGGTGTGTTGGCAGTCTTATTGGCAAGCGCCCACCGTCCCGATTACCGTCATGGTTGCTGAGGCCGGTGGTTGCGCTCCATGCGATACCTGAAGGCTGTTGATAGTGTCGGCGGGATTCGGGTTGGTTGAGGAGGATCAGCGATGAGCGAGGCACCAGACTCGCGGGTGGGCTCGATGTTCGGGCCCTACCACCTCAAGCGGTTGCTGGGCCGCGGCGGGATGGGCGAGGTCTACGAGGCCGAGCACACCGTCAAGGAGTGGACGGTCGCCGTCAAGCTGATGACCGCGGAATTCAGCAAGGACCCGGTGTTCCGCGAGCGGATGAAGCGCGAAGCCCGCATCGCCGGTCGCCTGCAGGAACCCCACGTCGTGCCGATCCACGACTACGGCGAGATCGACGGCCAGATGTACCTCGAGATGCGCATGATCGAGGGCACCGACCTCGACAGCGTCCTCAAGCGTTTCGGTCCACTCACCCCGCCGCGCGCGGTCGCGATCATCACCCAGATCGCCTCGGCACTCGATGCCGCCCACGCCGCCGGGGTCATGCACCGCGACGTCAAACCGCCCAACATCCTGGTCACCCGCGACGACTTCGCCTACCTCGTGGACTTCGGCATCGCCAGCGCCACCACCGACGAGAAACTCACCCAGCTGGGCACCGCCGTCGGCACCTGGAAATACATGGCGCCCGAACGGTTTTCCAACGACGAGGTGACCTACCGCGCCGACATCTACGCGCTGGCGTGCGTGCTCTACGAATGCCTCACCGGCAGCCCGCCATATCGCGCCGACAGCGCGACGACGCTGGTTACCGCGCACCTGATGGACCCGGTGCCGCAGGTCAGCGCCGCGCGTGCGGGCATCCCCAAGGGTTTCGACGCGGTCATCGCCCGCGGCATGGCCAAGAGGCCTGAAGACCGCTACGCCAGCGCGGGAGACTTCGCGCGGGCCGCGCACGACGCGCTGAGCGACCCGGACCAGGACCACGCCGAGGACATCCTGCGCCGCAGCCGTGAATCGACGCTGCCGGGCACCGCGGTGGCGCCGTCGGTGCCCACCGGCGGTCAGCAGCCGGGCACGCCGCCGCCTCCGCAGTACTCGCCGCCGCCGGCGTACGGCGACCCGATCGGCTCGGGGCCGATGCAACGACAGTCGCCGACGAATACGCCGTCGTGGACTCCCGCGAGCGGCCCCATTCCGGCGAGCGGCCCGATCCCTGCCCAGGGCCAGCCCACCCAGGCGCCGCAGTATTTCGGGCAGAGCGGTGGCTGGGGCGGTACGCCGTCCGGTCCGCAGCAGCCCGGCGGCCCGCCGAACTGGAACCAGGGTGGTCCGCCCTCGGGCGGCAAACGCAGTCCCTGGCCGATCGTGGCCGGTGCCGCCGCGGTCGTCGTGGTGCTGATTCTCGCGGGGGTCGGCATCTGGTTGGCCACCCGGCCGAGCGACAACACACCGGCGAGCGACACGAGCACGTCGGCCACGGCCACCTCCGGCAAACCGACCACCACCAAGAGTTCACCTTCGACCACCACTTCCGGTGGTGACCCGCAGAGCAGGCTGCTCTCGATGCTGCCCTCCGGCTACCCCACCGGCACGTGCACACCGACCACACCGAAGCCGAACAGTGTGTGGACCGGCACCATCGCGATGGTCGACTGCGGGCAGAACACCAACCAGGGTGGTCCGAGCCGCGCGATCTACGGGCTGTTCCCCAACCTCGATGCGCTGAAGCAGGCCTTCAACGACGACATCGCGGCGGTTCAGTTGGCGAACTGCCCCGGCGAGGGACCCTCGCCGGACGGCTGGCACTACGACCGGGACCCGACGGTCACGGCCGGGATGATCGCCTGCGGCACGTACAAGAACCACCCGAACGTGATCTGGAGTAATGAGGGCAAGCTCATGCTCAGCGACGTCTTCGGGGACCCCGCGACCATCGACGACCTGCACAACTGGTGGGCCAAGTACGGCTGACCGAAGCCGCGCGAGAGACTGCCGATCAGCCGCATAAGCGTCCAATGTTCAAGCGGCACAACGCTACTGGATGGCCGCGATGAGCGAGGCGCCAGGCTCGCGGGCTGGGTCGACGTTCGGGCCGTACCACCTCAAGCGGTTGCTGGGCCGCGGCGGGATGGGCGAGGTCTACGAGGCCGAGCATTCGGTCAAAGGCTGGACCGTCGCGGTCAAGCTCATGTCCGAAACCGTGAGCAGCGACCCGGTGTTCCGCGAACGGATGAAGCGTGAGGCACGCATCGCGGGGCGACTGAAGGAACCGCACGTCGTGCCGATCCACGACTACGGCGAAATCGACGGGCAGATGTTCCTCGAGATGCGCCTCATCGAGGGTACCGACCTCGACAGCCTGCTTACCCGCTACGGCCCCTTGCCGGCGCCGCGCGCCGTCGCCGTCATCACCCAGATCGCCTCGGCGCTCGACGCCGCCCACGCCGCCGGAGTCATGCACCGGGACGTCAAACCGCCGAACATTCTGGTCACCCGCAAGGACTTCGCCTACCTCGTGGACTTCGGCATCGCCAGCGCCACCACCGACGAGAAGATCACTCAACTCGGCACCGCGGTGGGCACGTGGAAATACATGGCGCCCGAACGATTCTCCAGCGACGACATCACTCACCGGGCCGATATCTACGCGCTGGCCTGCGTGCTGTTCGAGTGCTTGACCGGCAGTGCGCCATACCCGTCCGACAATGCCGGGGTACTGATCAGCGCCCACATGATCAACCCCATCCCGCGCCCCAGCGCCGCGGGACCCGATGTCCCCAGGTCCCTGGACGCCGTCGTCGCACGCGGCATGGCCAAGCGGCCGGCGGACCGCTACGGCAGCGCCGGTGAGCTGGCGCGGGCCGCGCACCAGGCACTCAGTCACCCCGACCAGGAAAACGCCGCCGCCATCGTGCGCCGCAGCCAGGAATCCGCCATCCCGGAAGGGCTACTGAATCCGCCTCCGGCGCAGCGATTTTCGCCTCCCGGCCCGGTCGCGCCGGTGCGGCCGCCGGCGCCCCTTCTGGCCGGTCCACCAGGTCCCCTGAACCCTCCGGCGCCGGCCCCGGCATCTACCGGCCCATGGCATCCCACCAACCCGCCTGCGCCACCACCCGGCCGCAGCCCGTGGGCGATTGTCGCCCTCGTCGCCGCCGTCATCCTGGTGGTCATGCTGGGCGGTATCGGCATCTGGGCACTCAACAAGGACGACGACAAACCGCAGACCTCCGCAAAGCGGACCACCACCACCCGGGCCACCACGTCGACCAGCACCCGGACCACGACGGCGCCGTCCACTACGGCACCGCCGCAGGCGCAGACCCGGTTGATGAGTCTGCTCCCGGCGGGCTATCCCGCCGGAGCCTGCACGCCGGACACCAAAACGATGCCGGGAGCCCTGGTCTCGGTGTCGTGCGGGCAGAACACCGACCCGAACGGCCCGAAAGTCTCTGCCTACGGGCTGTTCCCCGACGTGGCGTCGCTCAAGAGCGCCTTTACCGCATTCACCGGCACCTTCAGCCTTCAGCAGTGTCCGGGCGGCAAAGCGTCCCCCGGCAATTGGTGGCATACCCAGGATCCGAAAACGGTCCTGGGGCAGATGGCTTGCGGTATCTACAAGGGCAGCGATCCGCAGGTGATGTGGAGCAACGAACAGACGCTGGTCTATGCCCTCGTCGGTGGGAAGCAGCAGGTGCCCAGCCTCGACCAGCTCTACAAGTGGTGGGCCAAGCACTCATAGGCCGATCGCCGTAGCATCACGGACCGCGGGAGTAACGGAGGCGTGGGATGGGCGTGGTGACGGGGTTGGTGGTGCGTGGGGGTGGGGGTAGTTGGCGGGTGGGTGCGGGGCGGGTGTGGACGGTGGGGCGTTCGGGTGAGTCCGATATTCAGTTGGACAATCCGCGGATCTCGCGGGTGCATGCGGTGTTGGAGGCCACCGAGTCGGGGTGGGTGTTGTCCAATCGCAGTAGCAACGGCATGTATATGGGGGGTGAGCGGGTCGAGCAGGTGGTGGTGGGTGAGCGGCCGGTGACGGTGGTGCTGGGGTCGCTGAGTTCGGGTGAGCGGCTGCACTTCGAGCCCGGCGGGCCAGGCGAGGCGGGCGAGGCGGGCGGTCCGGGCGAGGCGGGCGGTCCGGGCCAGGCGGGTGAGCCGGGCGGTCCGGGCGAGGCGGGCGGGCCGGGGCAGGCGGGCCAGGCGGGGCCGGTGGGGATCGGGGAGGCGACCACCACGGTGGCCCCGCTGCCGCCGCTGGCGCCGGTCCCGGCCAACGCGCAGCAGACCACTGAGATCGCGGTCCCGCCGCTGCCCAACGACGAGCTGGGGCTGGGGGCGCCCACCGGTTCGACCACCTCCCTGCGCACCCCGACCGCCGTACACGCCATCGACCAGCAGACCGTGAGCATCGGCCGGGCACCACAGAACACCGTGGTCCTGCACGACCTGCTGGTCTCGCGCCGCCACGCCCTGCTGCGCCGCAGCACCACGGGCTGGGAACTGATCGACAACCACTCCGCCAACGGCACCTACGTCAACGGCACCCGCATCACCCGCGCCCTGATCGGGCCCCACGACATCGTGGGCATCGGCCACCAACTGCTGCACCTGTCCGGCGACCGCCTCGTCGAATACGTCGACACCGGCGACATCTCCTATGAAGCCGCCCACCTGCACGTCGAAACCGGCCACGGCCCAGGCAAAGGCAAGGTCCTGCTCGATGACGTCAGCTTCGTGCTGCCCCAACGCTCCCTGCTGGCCGTCGTCGGCCCCTCCGGGGCCGGCAAATCCACCCTGCTGGGCGCCCTGACCGGGTTTCGCCCCGCCACCACCGGCACCGTGCGCTATGACGACCGCGACCTCTATGACAACTACCCCGAACTGCGCCACCGCATCGGATTCGTGCCCCAAGACGACATCCTGCACACCCCCCTGACCGTGCGCCGCGCCCTGAACTACGCCGCCCAACTGCGCTTCCCCCACGACGTCTCCACCACCGAACGCCGCCAGCGCATCGAGGAAGTCCTGACCGAACTCGGCCTCAGCGCCCACGCCGACCAACGCATCGACTCCCTGTCCGGTGGGCAACGCAAACGCACCAGCGTCGCCCTGGAACTACTGACCAAACCCTCCCTGCTGTTCCTGGACGAACCCACCTCCGGACTGGACCCCGGCTACGAGAAATCGGTGATGCAAACCCTGCGCACCCTGGCCGATGACGGCCGCTCGGTGGTCGTCGTCACCCACAACATCGCCCACCTCAACATGTGCGACCGCCTGCTGGTCCTAGCCCCCGGCGGACGCCTGGCCTACTTCGGCCCACCCCAACAAGCCCTGCCCTACTTCGGCTGCACCGACTTCGCCGACCTATTCATCCTGCTCGAAAACGACACCACCACCGACTGGCCCACCCGCTACACCAACTCCCCCCTGCACGCCGCCTTCACCCCCACCCCCCAACCACCCACCACCCCCACGACCACGACCACGACCACGACCGGCAAACCCAAACCCAAAGCCCAACAAAGCCCCCCAGCCCAATTCAGCATCCTGTGCCGGCGCTACCTCGCCGTCATCGCCGCCGACCGCCAATACACCCTGTTCCTACTCGCCCTGCCCCTACTCCTCAGCCTGTTCACCTACGCCGTCCCCGGCGACGCCGGACTCTCTTTGGCCGAGGCGATCACCCAGCAATCCAAGCAACCCACCCAGTTGCTTGTGCTGCTCATCATCGGCGGGGCGCTGATGGGCTGCGCCGGCTCGATCCGGGAAATCGTCAAGGAACAGGCGATCTACCGGCGCGAACACGGCATCGGACTCTCCAGCGGCGCCTACCTGGCCTCCAAACTCGCCGTCCTGGGCGCCATCGCCACCACCCAGGCACTGATCCTCGGATTCCTCGGCGTCGCCTTCCTGCCCCCACCGGACGACTCGCTGCTGGTGCACTCCGGCAGCCCCGACATGCTCCGCCATATCGGCTCCGCCGAGGTCGCGGCCGCCGTCGTCGCCGTGACCGTGGTTTCGATGATCCTGGGCCTGCTGATCTCGGCGCTGATCAGCAACGCCGACCGCGGCATGCCCCTGCTCGTCCTGGTGGTCATGGCGCAGCTCGTCCTCTGTGGCGGCATGTTCGCCGTCAACGACCGCGTCCCGCTCGAACAACTCTCCTGGCTCTCCCCCTCCCGCTGGGCCTACGCCATGGCGGGCTCCTCGCTCGGGGTGAACTACATCCGCCTCACCGACCCCGATCCGATGTGGACCCACGACCGCGCGCACTGGCTGACCGGGCTGGGGATGTGTGCGGCGTTGGGTGTGGCGATGGTGATACTTCTCGCGGCACGACTGCGCAGTATCAACCGGCAGCGCAGGGCCCGCCGGTAGGCAAGAGAGTTTGCTTCGGCCCCCAGAATGAGGTCTGGCCAAGTGAAACCGGCAGCCTTACGCTATTCGCTGGCTTTGGTGCGTCCTCCAGATGTGTTTGCCCCGTGGCGACGTTCCGGTTGCCTCGAACGAAGGAGATGTCTATGAAACTGAAGCTCTGGTCCCGGGCCGCCGCAGCGGTCGCGGTGACGGCGCTCGTGCTCACCGGCTGCGGAAGCCCGAAGAACAACAGCTCCGGCAGCGGATCCAACGCACCTAACGTCGACGCCGCGAGCACCGTCAAGCAGGCCGCCGAGGCCATGCGCAAAGTGACCGGAATGCACGTCAGCCTCACGGTGCAGGGAGCGGTACCCAACCTCGAGGTGACCAAGCTCGACGGCGACGTGTCCAACACTCCGCAGACCGTGGCCAACGGCACCGCGACGTTGACCGTCGGAAAGAGTCCCGTCGACTCGAAGTTCGTCTTCGTCGACGGCCACCTGTACTCCGACGTTGCCGAGCCCGGCAAATTCACCGACTACGGCAACGGAGCGTCCATCTACGAGGTCTCCACGCTGCTCGATCCCGACAAAGGCCTGGCCCACCTGCTGGCCAATCTGCAGAACCCCAAGGTCGGCGGCAGTGAGCAGATCAACGGCATCGCGACCACGAAGATCACCGGAACGTCGTCGACGGACGACGTCGCCACGCTGGCCGGGTCGCGCCTGAGCCCGCAGAACGCGCCACCCACTCCGACCACTGTGTGGATCGCCTCGGACGGCTCCTACCACTTGGTCAAGATCGAGATCACCCCGGTGGAGAACGGTGCGGTGTCGATGACCATGTCCGAGTGGGGCAAGCAGGTCACCGCAACCAAGCCGGTCTAGCACTTCCCGAAACCCCGTCTTCTTCAGTCGCCGAAAGGAAACATCATGGGATTGACCGCTTTTCAGGCGCGGTTTCCGGGCGCAGCGGCGGTCGTACTGACCAGCGCCGCGGCGGTGACGGCGACGCTGATCGCGCTGGCCCCCGCTGCGAAGGCCGACGGCAACTACGGCGCGATCGCGTACTCGCCGTCGGGCCAGCTGTTCGGCCGGACCAAGGACGCCCCGTCACGCGCCGCCGCGGAGAGCGCAGCGATGGGGGCGTGCGGCAAGTCCGACTGCAAGGTTCTGGTCTCCTTCTCGGAATGCGGCGCGGTAGCCGAGAACAACGCCGGCGACCACGCCGGAGGCTACGGTTCCACCCTGTTGGCCGCCGAGCAGGACGCCATGCGGCGGCTGGGCACTGCGGGGTGGATCGGCACCTGGCTCTGCAACTGAAGTCGATGCGCTCGCCCGCCCGGGGGCTCGCCGGGGCGGCGTAGTCGGTGTGAGCGGAGGCGTGGGATGGGCGTGGTGACGGGGTTGGTGGTGCGTGGGGGTGGGGGTAGTTGGCGGGTGGGTGCGGGGCGGGTGTGGACGGTGGGGCGTTCGGGTGAGTCCGATATTCAGTTGGACAATCCGCGGATCTCGCGGGTGCATGCGGTGTTGGAGGCCACCGAGTCGGGGTGGGTGTTGTCCAATCGCAGTAGCAACGGCATGTATATGGGGGGTGAGCGGGTCGAGCAGGTGGTGGTGGGTGAGCGGCCGGTAACGGTGGTGCTGGGGTCGCTGAGTTCGGGTGAGCGGCTGCACTTCGAGCCCGGCGGGCCAGGCGAGGCGGGCGGGCCGGGCGAGGCGGGCGGTTCGGGCGGGCCGGGCCAGACGGGCGAGGCGGGCCAGCCGGGTGAGCCGGGGCCGGTGGGGATCGGAGAGGCGACCACCACGGTAGCCCCGCTGGCGCCGGTCCCGGCCAACGCGCAGCAGACCACTGAGATCGCGGTCCCGCCGCTGCCCAACGACGAGCTGGGGCTGGGGGCGCCCACCGGTTCGACCACCTCCCTGCGCACCCCGACCGCCGTACACGCCATCGACCAGCAGACCGTGAGCATCGGCCGGGCACCACAGAACACCGTGGTCCTGCACGACCTGCTGGTCTCGCGCCGCCACGCCCTGCTGCGCCGCAGCACCACGGGCTGGGAACTGATCGACAACCACTCCGCCAACGGCACCTACGTCAACGGCACCCGCATCACCCGCGCCCTGATCGGGCCCCACGACATCGTGGGCATCGGCCACCAACTGCTGCACCTGTCCGGCGACCGCCTCGTCGAATACGTCGACACCGGCGACATCTCCTATGAAGCCGCCCACCTGCACGTCGAAACCGGCCACGGCCCAGGCAAAGGCAAGGTCCTGCTCGATGACGTCAGCTTCGTGCTGCCCCAACGCTCCCTGCTGGCCGTCGTCGGCCCCTCCGGGGCCGGCAAATCCACCCTGCTGGGCGCCCTGACCGGGTTTCGCCCCGCCACCACCGGCACCGTGCGCTATGACGACCGCGACCTCTATGACAACTACCCCGAACTGCGCCACCGCATCGGATTCGTGCCCCAAGACGACATCCTGCACACCCCCCTGACCGTGCGCCGCGCCCTGAACTACGCCGCCCAACTGCGCTTCCCCCACGACGTCTCCACCACCGAACGCCGCCAGCGCATCGAGGAAGTCCTGACCGAACTCGGCCTCAGCGCCCACGCCGACCAACGCATCGACTCCCTGTCCGGTGGGCAACGCAAACGCACCAGCGTCGCCCTGGAACTACTGACCAAACCCTCCCTGCTGTTCCTGGACGAACCCACCTCCGGACTGGACCCCGGCTACGAGAAATCGGTGATGCAAACCCTGCGCACCCTGGCCGATGACGGCCGCTCGGTGGTCGTCGTCACCCACAACATCGCCCACCTCAACATGTGCGACCGCCTGCTCGTGCTGGCCCCCGGCGGACGCCTGGCCTACTTCGGCCCACCCCAACAAGCCCTGCCCTACTTCGGCTGCACCGACTTCGCCGACCTATTCATCCTGCTCGAAAACGACACCACCACCGACTGGCCCACCCGCTACACCAACTCCCCCCTGCACGCCGCCTTCACCCCCACCCCCCAACCACCCACCACCCCCACGACCACGACCACGACCACGACCACGACCACGACCGGCAAACCCAAACCCAAAGCCCAACAAAGCCCCCCAGCCCAATTCAGCATCCTGTGCCGGCGCTACCTCGCCGTCATCGCCGCCGACCGCCAATACACCCTGTTCCTACTCGCCCTGCCCCTACTCCTCAGCCTGTTCACCTACGCCGTCCCCGGCGACGCCGGACTCTCCCTCACCAAAGCCATCGAGAAGATGTCGACACAGCCGGGTCAACTGCTGGTGTTGCTGGTCATCGGCGGGGCGCTCATGGGCTGCGCTTGCTCGATCCGGGAAATCGTCAAGGAACAGGCGATCTACCGGCGCGAACACGGCATCGGACTCTCCAGCGGCGCCTACCTGGCCTCCAAACTCGCCGTCCTGGGCGCCATCGCCACCACCCAGGCACTGATCCTCGGATTCCTCGGCGTCGCCTTCCTGCCCCCACCGGATCAGTCGGTGGTCGTGCCCTGGCCCCGGTTCGAAGTGGCGCTGGCGGTGGTGGCCGTGACGCTGGTGTCGATGATCCTGGGCCTGCTCATCTCGGCGCTGATCAGCAACGCCGACCGCGGCATGCCCCTGCTCGTCGTTGTCGTGATGGCCGAACTCATCCTGTGCGGCGGCATGTTCCCGGTCAAAGACCGCATCCCGCTCGAACAACTCTCCTGGCTCTCCCCCTCCCGCTGGGCCTACGCCATGGCCGCCTCGACGGTCGACCTCAACGATCTGCGGCGGACCGCCAGCGGAGATCAGGATCCGATGTGGGATTACGACGTCAGTAGCTGGTTGATCGCCGCGGGAGGATGCGCCGCGCAGGCGCTGCTGCTGGTGCTGCTCATCACGGTGCGACTGCGCCGTATGGGACCACAACGACGGGCAAGGAAATAACACGGCCGGGTCGCACCGAATAGGCTGGTGGTCGCCCCAACCTGCGTTTTGCGGTTGACGGCCCTACCTGGAGGTGGTTGATAGTGTCGGCGACGTTGGTTGATTGGGAGGATCAGCGATGAGCGACACGCAGAGCTCGCGGGTGGGAACGATGTTCGGGCCCTACGAACTCAAGCGGTTGCTGGGCCGCGGCGGGATGGGCGAGGTCTACGAGGCCGAGCACACCGTCAAGGAGTGGACGGTCGCCGTCAAGGTGATGACCGCGGAATTCAGCAAGGACCCGGTGTTCCGCGAGCGGATGAAGCGCGAGGCCCGCATCGCCGGTCGCCTGCAGGAACCCCACGTCGTGCCGATCCACGACTACGGCGAGATCGACGGCCAGATGTACCTCGAGATGCGCATGATCGAGGGCACCGACCTCGACAGCGTCCTCAAGCGCTACGGACCGTTGACGCCGCCGCGCGCGGTCGCGATCATCACCCAGATCGCCTCGGCGCTCGATGCCGCCCACGCCGCGGGCGTCATGCACCGCGACGTCAAACCGCCCAACATCCTGGTCACCCGCGACGACTTCGCCTACCTCGTCGATTTCGGCATCGCCAGCGCCACCACCGACGAGAAACTCACCCAGCTCGGCACCGCCGTCGGCACCTGGAAATACATGGCGCCCGAACGGTTTTCCAACGAAGAGGTGACCTACCGCGCCGATATCTACTCGCTGGCGTGCGTGCTCTACGAATGCCTCACCGGCGGTCCGCCGTACCGCGCCGACAGCGCCGGTTCACTGGTCACGGCCCACCTGATGAACCCCGTCCCGCAAGTCAGCGCCGCCCGCGCCGGCATCCCGAAGAGCTTCGACGCGGTCATCGCCCGCGGCATGGCCAAGAAGCCCGAAGACCGCTACTCCAGCGCCGGTGATCTGGCGCTGGCCGCCCATGAGGCGCTCAGCTCGCCCGACCAGGACCACGCCGAGAACATCCTGCGCCGCAGCCAGGAAGCCACCCTGCCCGGTCCGCCGACCGCGTCGTCCAAACCCACCATGCCCGCGGTGACTCCGCCGCCGCGCCAGGGTCCTCCGAGCACGCCGCCGCCCGCATCCCGGCCGTCGGCGCCGCAATACGGCGGCGGGCCCGGGCAGTCGGGTCCCATGCCGCAACAGCGGCCGCCCAATCAGCCCGGACACCCGGCCTGGAACCCGGTCAGTGGCCCGGTGTCAGGCCCGTCCCCCCAGTACCACCAGAGTGGCGGCTGGGGCAGCGGACCGCCCAGCACCCCGATAGCTTCCGGGCCCATACCGGCGGCCTGGAACCAGGGGCATCGGCCGCCGCCGCAGCCGGGCAAACGCAATCCGTGGCCCGTCATCGCCGCCGCGGCCATCGTGGCTGTCCTGGTCGTCGGTGCGGTGGTCATCTGGATAGCGACCCGCCCCGATCCGGCGCCCAAGGTGAAACCGATCGCCGAGGACCGGTTGAGCTCGATGCTGTTGTCGTCGTCGGAGATCAACTCGGTGATGGGGTCGTCGACGATGCAACCGGGCAAGCCCATCACGACGGTGGACTCCTCGCCGGTGACGCTGTCGAATCCCGACTGCCAGGGTGCGATGTACGGCAGTCAGGGGCCGGTGTACGCGGGCAGCGGATACACCGGGCTCAGCGGGCTGGTGTCGTCCGAGCCCGGCGACAACTACGACCACTGGGTAAACCAGGCTGCCATCGCCTTCCCGACCGCCGACAAAGCCAAGTCTTTCCTGCAGTCCTCGCTGAGCAAATGGAAAGGCTGTGCGGGCAAGACCGTCACGGTCACCAACAAAGGCAAGACCTACCGGTGGACGTTCTCCGAGGTGCAGGGATCCTCACCCAGGATCACGGTGGTCGATGCCCAGGAAGGTGC
The DNA here is from genome assembly GCF_030755135.1 of Mycobacterium sp. TY815. Taxonomy (NCBI): domain Bacteria; kingdom Bacillati; phylum Actinomycetota; class Actinomycetes; order Mycobacteriales; family Mycobacteriaceae; genus Mycobacterium; species Mycobacterium sp. TY815. The sequence continues at coordinate 598,994 of NZ_JAUFRX010000002.1, forward strand.
CAACGGCTGGGAATGCCAACGCGCGATGGAAGTGGCCAACAATGTGATCGCCGACGTCAACGCCTGCGGCTACCAGATCACCGACCAGGGCGCGCAGATCGCCGACAAGATCGTCGCCAAGGTCAACAAGGAGAAGTAGCCACCCGACCGGGCTAGCCGGGCAGGTCAGGCCCCTGTGCGCGGAGGTCGTCGACCGCCGACATGGCCTCGCGCAGCTTGGCCAGCCACTCCTCGGTGTGCTCGCCGACCAGCTTGACCGACCAGGCCAGCGCGTCGGCGCGCGATCGCGCGACACCCGCGTCCACCAGCGTGTCGAGCACCTGGCGTTCGGGTTGCTTGAGACGCGTCATGACCGGTACTGCGATGTGGGTGAACAGGATCCGTTCGCCATTCACCTCGACGCCCCAGGAAACCTTGCGTCCGTAGCGTTCCTGCGCTTCTTCGGCGATGGCCATCCGCTCCGGCCGGGTGTCTTCGCGGAACCGCGAGACGCGTCCTTCGGCGCGCGCGGAGCTCTCGTCGGCGACCGCCGGCAGCGTGCCGACGACGGTGATCTCTTCCCGGTCGACGATGACCGTCGGGTCGCCTTCGAACCATGCTTCGGGCAGACGGCCGGCGAACCACTCGGGTGCGCCGCTGGCGTCGGGTTGCTCGGCTTGCTGCCAGCCCCCGGGGCGCCCTTGGCGGCGCCCGTGGTGATGATGGAGTTTCATGATTACATGATTACACCGTTGCACAGGAAAGCACGGTGATTTCGCCCCGGGCGAACGGTCAGCTTGGGCGAGCACTTGCTCCGGACGGCCTTAAACCGTTGCCATCAGCCATTCGCAGTTGTATTTTTAGGAGCGAAGCAGGCCCGGAAGTGACCGAATTTCAAGCGCCGGAAGAAGGGTGAAAAACGGCCGCGTAAGACCCGCATTAGTCGGAGTCGACAGCGCCCCAACGAGTCACGCCGGGCCTGCCCATGTGCCGGACATTTCAAGCCCTGTGGCGAACCCTACGGTGAACCCTGTGGCGAGCAGACACAAAATCGCACGAAAGCGCTTGGCGCCGTGCGATTTTGTGCCTGCTCGCGGAAGGTGCCCAAGCTCGCGGGGCTAGGAGGCGCGGCGGACCCGGAAGAGTTTGGTTTCGCCCTTGATCCCCTTGAGCCGGCGCGCGCCGGCGAACGACCACTGGAACCCGGCCTCGTCGCCCACGGCGTCGCACACCGCGTCGGTCGCCAGCACGGTTCCCGGGCGCGCGACCCCGGTGACCCGGCTGGCCGCGTTGACCGGGCTGCCGAACCAGTCACCCGCGCGGCTCACCGCCATGCCCGCTGCGACGCCGGCGCGGAGCCGGGGGAAGTCCTCGTCGTTGTCGACTATGTCGACCAGCTTGAGAACGGTGTCGAGCAACGGCGCCGGGTTGGGGCAGACGAACATCACCGCGTCGCCGATCGTCTTGATGAAGCGCACCGGCGGTGCCGAGAGGTCCCGGGCCAGATCGGCCAGCCGGCCGGCGAGCTGACTCAGTTCCTCGGGCGAGACCACTTCGCCCAGCTTGGTGAACCCGACCAGATCGGCGAAGGCGACCGCGACGGGCCGGGCGCCCGGCAGCGGCTTACCGGCGGCGCGTTCACCGGCGTTGACGGCTTCGGACTCCATCATGTGCCGCAACTGCAGGAACAGCATCTGGTGGATCATCGGGCCGAGCAGCGGCGCGATCTGGTTGATCAGCGCCTTGGATCCTTGCGCGATCTCCACTTCGGTGGCACCCGGCCGGATGATCGCCGCCAGTGCGGTGTACCTCATGACCTCGGCCGCATGGGACAGGCCCTCGGCGAGCACGCGCACCACGGCCACCACCTGATCGGGGTTGAGCCCCAAGTCGACGAACCGCTGGGCAAACGCCGCCGCCTCGCCGTCGGCACGCATGTGCACCACCGCGTCCGGGTCGTCCACCCGCGCCAGCCCGATGGCCCGCTGAACCCGTTGCAACAGTTCGGGATCGATGCCGTAGGTCTCGCTGATCTCCCGCGCCGAGACGTAGGTGCCGTCGTCGCCGATGATGTGGCGGGATGCCAGCAACAGGGGTGGATTGGTGGTGCGGATCTCCTCGGCGGTGACGCCCTGTTCGAGTAGCCAGCGCACCAGATCGGCGCGCTCGGCTCGTGCTTGACCTTCCAGCCCACCCAGCAGGTCGTCGAGGTCGCGGTCGTCCGCTTGATCGGTCACTGAGTCCACGTTAGAGCGTGGCCCGCGTCATCATGTGAGGTGATGACCGAACCGCTGCTCGACGGGCTTGGCCCGGTGATCGACGACCGCGCCCGGGTGCTGATCCTGGGCTCGTTTCCCAGTGTCCGCTCGCTCGCCGACGGCCAGTACTACGCCAATCCGCGCAACGCGTTCTGGCCGATAGCGGCGCAACTGTTCGAGTTCGACTGCGCAGCAGCCTATTCCGATCGACTGGCGGCGTTGCAGGCCCGCGGGGTGGCGCTGTGGGACGTGTTGCACAGCTGTCGGCGGGTGGGCAGCGCAGATGCCTCGATCGATCCGAAAACTCTGGTGGCCAACGACTTTGACCGGTTGTTCGCCGCGTATCCGAGGCTTGACCGGGTGTACTTCAACGGCGCTGCGGCAGCCCGGCTGTTCGCACGCCTGGTTCAGCACCCGGCGACCGTCACGCTGCACCGGTTGCCCTCGACCAGCCCGGCTCATGCCGTCCCGTGGGCGGTCAAACTCGTCGCCTGGGCCACGCTGATCGAGGCGGGCTCATGACACCGGCGGTCGCCGGTGAGCCCACGGCCGGGCGGCTTCGATCTGCGCGGACAACGACAGCAGCGTCGCCTCGTCGTAGGGCCGGCCGACCAGCTGCACCGACATCGGCAGCCCGTCGTCGTCGAAATCCCACGGCACCACGGCCGCGGGCTGGCCGGTCAGATTCCAGATCTGCTGGTAGGGAACCCGCTGAGCAACCAGCAGCAGCGTCGACACGCCGCCGCGCCGCTGATAGGCGCCGATGCGCGACGGTCCGGCCGCCGTGCCCGGTGTGATGACGACGTCGACGTCGTCGAAGATCGCCTGGATCCGGGCGCTGAGACCCGATTCGGCGGCCCGCAACGCGGCCATCGTCCGATCGGAGAAGAACGAACCGAGGCGGGCGATGGCGCGGGTGCGCCGTTCCAGCCGCTCGGGATGGGCCTGAGCGTCGGCGTCGTCGCTGATGCCGCGCAGGAACCGCGGCAGGTAGTTCGCATACAGCGAAGGCGGATACACGGGGTCGCGCTCGATCACCTCGTGGCCGAGATCGCGCAGCAAGGCGCCGGCCTGCTCGACCGCCGTCAGCTGCGCTTTGCCGACCCGTACCGGCATCGGAGTCGGGACCTTGGTACTCAACGCAATTCGCAGCTGACCGGGCTGTCGAGTGGCGGCAGCGGCAAACTCGCCTTCGGGGCCGGGCACCGTGTTGGTCGCGTCGAGCAGCAGCGCCGCATCCAGGACCGACCGCGCGATCGGGCCGTTGACACTCAGCCCCTGCCAGGCGTCGTCGTGCGGCTCCAGCGAGACCCGGTCACGCTGCGGCTTCAGCCCGAACAGGCCGCACCAGGTGGCCGGGATGCGGATCGAACCGCCGCCGTCGGACCCCAGGGCGAGCGGTGCCAGGCCCGCTGCGACGGCAGCGGCGCTGCCGCCACTGCTGCCGCCCGGTGTGCGCCGCGGGTTCCACGGGTTGCGGGTGGCGCCGAAGGTCAGCGACTCGGTGAAGGGCATGATCATCAGCTCGGGGACCGAGGTCTTGCCGATGATGACCGCGCCGGCCGCGCGCAGCCGGCGCACCACTTCGGCGTCGTCAGTGACGGCCGGCCCGTGCGCGCCGGTGCCGTAGGTGGTCACTTCGCCGGCGACGTCGACGTCGTCCTTGATCGCTATCGGCACGCCCAGCAGCGGGCGCCGCTCGCCGGCGTCCAGGCGCTGCTGGGCGATCTCGGCTTCCTCGCGCGCAGCGTCGTAGCGCACCACCCGGTAGGCGCGCAGGTCGCTATCCAGCCTCTCGATACGGTCCAGATAGAGCTCGAGGAGCACCGGGGCATCGATGTCGCCGTCGGCCAGCATTCGCGCCTGCTCGGCCGCTCCGGCGAACGCGAGATCGCGAGCGTCCACTGCCGCAGCGTATCTCGCGGGCCGGGAGGTGCTGATGGTGGTGGTTGTCTCGCCGAACGTGAAGCCACGGCGAAAATCGGGCTGGATTTTCGCCGTCAGTTCACGCTCGGCGCGGGAGCGCGGTCAGGCGCAACGTGCCGCCCAGTACCGTGGCGGGATGTCCTGCGTATTCTGCGCGATCGTCGCCGGCGAATCCCCGGCCATCCGGATCTACGAAGACGACAGCTATCTGGCGATTCTCGACATCCGGCCCTTCACCCGAGGCCACACCCTGGTGATTCCCAAGAAACACAGCGTCGACCTGGACGACACCCCGCCGGAGACCCTGGCCGGAATGATCACCCTCGGCCAGCGCATCGCCCAGGCGGCCAAGACGACCGAACTGGCCGATGCCACCAACATCGGCATCAACGACGGTCGCGCTGCATTCCAGACCGTTTTCCATATTCACCTGCACGTACTTCCCCGACGCAACGGCGACAAGTTCTCGGTTGCCAAGGGAGTGCTGGTACGCCGGGACCCCGACCGCGAAGGCACCGCGCAGATCCTGCGCGAGGCCCTGGCACGCATCGAGGCGAGCAGCTAGCCGCAACCCGGGTGTTGGACCCGCGCCGGTAGTGCCGACCAGACAGCGCGCCGCAGTTTATTCTGTGTGGGCGTGCGGTGAAGCTCCTAGGTCCTTCGCCTGCCTCAATGCATGTGCGAGCTGGAGCGGCGAATGAAGCGCTGGACGGGGATGCAGTGCCCGTTCACCGGGCTGACCCTGGGAGTCACCTCGTCCGTCGTCGGCGGTTACTGCCTGGCAGCCGCTCTGGTCATCGCGTCCTCGATCTGGGGCTGGCAAGGCCCCTATGCCACCCGTCCGGCCGTACAGGTCGTGACGGTGCTGCGCCTGGCCTTCGCCGCCGGCTGCGCCGGCCGCGCGGCGCGGCATGCGACCGGACGCCGCCGCGGTGGCTGGGTGGCACTGGTGGTGGCGCTGGCCGGCTGGGCTGCCGGGGAGATCATCTGGTCGGTATACGACGTGCGGCCCGAACTCGAGCACGCCAGCCATCCGGCCGCCGCGGAGGTCGTGCTGCTCCTCTATCCGCTCGGAGCGTTCACAGCGATGCTGCTGCTGTCCAATCCGCCCGGTGGTCACAATCTGTGGCGACTGGTGCTCGACGGCGTCATTGTTTCCATGTCGCTGTGGGTGGCTTCCTGGGTGTTCGTTCTCGACAAGCTGCTGAGAACCGACAGCAGTTCACGTTTGGTGACAGTGGCCCATGTCGCGGCCGACGTCGTGCTCATGACGACCGCGATTCTGCTGTTGTCACGGGATCGTCCGGGCAGACGGCGCAGCGTGAACCTGTTCGCCAGTGGCGTCGCAACGATCATGCTGGCGGACATGCTGGTGCTGTTCCAGACCGGGGTCGGCAGCTATCACACCGGTGGAGTGGTCGATGTGAGCCGTGTTGCCGGGTTGGGCCTGATGGCACTCGCCGGCCTGGTCAGCGTCCAAGAGCCAGCGGTGGTGAATACGAGTCCGGATATCAATTCGCACACCCGGTTATGGCTGCCCTACCTGCCGTTATTGTTGGCCGCCGCAGTCGGTTTGGGCAACGCGGTGCGATTCATCCGGCACGGGCCGTTGGTGGTCGGCCTGGGCATCCTGGTCGTCGCGGTGCTGGCCCGGCAGTTCGTGGTGCTGGTGGAGAACCAGAGCCTGTTGACCGAGGTGGCCGAGGAGGCTTTTCGCGACAGCCTGACCGGCCTGGCCAACCGCGCCAACTTTCTGCACAAGCTGGAACAGGCCGTCGCCCGGCGCAGCGAGGACTCCGCACCGATCGCCGTCATGTGCCTGGACCTGGACAACTTCAAGTCGGTCAACGACGCGCTCGGCCATCCCGCCGGTGACGAGCTGCTGGTTCGCGTCGCCGGCCGGCTCACCACCACCCTGGGCGAGCAGGGCACCGTCGCGCGCCTGGGCGGTGACGAATTCGCGGTACTCATCGAAGGCCCGGTTGAGGAGTCCCACGCGGCGGCCCAGCGTGTTCTCGAATCCTTCAATGCCGCAATCGTTGTCGACGGCGTTCCGTTGGCGGTCCGGCCCAGCATCGGCTTCACGGTGGCCGCCGCCGAATCCAAACACACCGTCGACGAACTACTCCGCCATTCCGATCTGGCGATGTATGCCGCCAAACGCGAAGGTGGGCAATGCATCCGAAGCTTCGTGCCGGACCTGCCGCTGCCCTACGCACTGCCAGAGCTCAACGACGAGTCGATGCTCGCCCTGAAAACCAGCCTGGAGCATGGGTTCGACGCCGGTCGTCTCTATCGAAGCACCAACTCCGCCAGCCCTTCGGTGCTGGCACGCGCGATCAAACCGCTTGCCGCCACTGCAAAGTCGGCGTCAGACGACCTTCGCGACCTACCGCACAGCCTCCGATGGCCCCCGACCGCTGTCCGAATCAGTTTGGCGGCGTTGACGATCGGTGTGCTGGTTTTCGCGTCGTCGTGCTTCCCCGACCCGCGCGCCGACCACTCCCCATTCTTCGCCAACGTCTTCTATCCGATCCTGAATTTCTCTGCGGCCGCACTGATCGCGTATCGCGCCTACCGGGTGCGGGCCGATCGGGTTGCCTGGAACCTGATCGCATTCGGTACCGCGGTCTCGGCGCTGGGCGACGTCGTCTACGCCAAGTGGGTTCCGGACGGCCAGTCACCGTCGATCGCCGACGCGGCCTATCTCGCCTTCTACCCATTCATCTATGCCGGCCTGCTGCTGTTGATGCGCTCGCGCCTGAAGCGGGTGCCGCTGCCGGTGCGGCTGGACTGCGTGGTGTGCGGGTTGGTGATGGCCTCGGTGGCCGCCGCCCTGACCGCAGGGCCCATCCACGCGGCCGCCACCAAAGCGCCGGCCACCGTGCTGGTAGGGCTGGTCTATCCGTGGCTGGACCTGGTACTGGTGGCGCTGGCTGCCGGAATGCTGCCGATCCTCGGCTGGCGCCACGAATTCCGTTGGGGCCTATTGGTGATCGGGTTCGTGCTGTTCGCCGCCGCCGACACCGCCTACCTGTTCGAGACGTCCGCCGGGTCGTACCGCGTGGGCACCATGCTCGACGCGTTCTGGCCCACGTCCTTCCTGCTGATCGCGGTTGCCAGCTGGACGGCGTGGTGTTCGACGCCCCCGATGCCCAGACGCTCGTTCGGGTCTTACGTCGCTCCGGTGGCCTGCACCATCGTCGCGCTGGCGGTCACCGCCCTGAGCGACGAGTCGCGGACCGCACCGGTGCTGGCCGCACTGAGCCTCATCGCGGTCGCGGCTCGATTCTCGGTGACTTTCCGCGAAGTCAGCATCATGGCCGAAACCCACAAGCAGGCCATGACCGATCAGCTGACCACTCTGCCGAACCGGCGCTCGCTGGCGACCACGCTGACCGCCGTGCCCCTCACGCCGCCACCGGCCATCGGGCCCGCGCTGGGCACCAGGGGCCCGGCTCGCCGAGCGCTCCTGCTGTTGCAGCTGCACGAGTTCGACGAAATCGCCGACAGCGTCGGGCACCGCTTCAGCGACGACCTGCTGAGCCAGGTCGCGAATCGCCTGAGCCAGAACGTGCGACGCGAGGACCTGCTCGCCCGTGCGGGTGACGACGAGTTCGCGATCCTGCTCGCCGAGGGCGCCGACCTGATCGCCGCACGTGCTCAGGCGGGTCGGCTCCTGGAGACGTTGAACGAACCGTTCACGCTGGATCCGATGACCGTGCAGGTCGATGCCCGGATCGCCATCGCCCTGTTTCCCGATCACTGTGACCATCCGCAAGAATTGCTCAACCGCGCCGAGATGGTTCTTCCGCACGCGAGGTCCGCCAAGAGCAGGATCGCGGTGTACGACGCGGCGTACGAGCTGTATCGCGACAACGATCCCAATATCGTCGAGGAGTTACGCGCTGCGCTGGCCGACGGCAACGAGCAGTTGACCTGCCACTACCAGCCCAAGATCAATGCGGGCGACGGCAGCGTGCACAGTGTGGAGGCGCTGCTGCGCTGGCACCATCCCCAACGCGGTTTGCTGTTGCCGGAGGAATTTTTGCCGGCCGCCGAGCGCGCCGGGTTGATGCGCAAGGTGGCCAACCGCACCGTCAACCTGGCCCTCGAGCAGACCCGGAGCTGGCGCGAACAGGGCGTGGCGCTGACCGTGGCCGTCAACCTGTCGACGACCAACCTGTTGGACCTCGACCTCGTCGGCACCATCGAGCAGCTGCTGCAGACCCATCGACTGCCGGCCGACGAGCTCATCATCGAGATCACCGAAAGCACGCTCGTCGACTCCGCGCGGTCGCGCAACACCGTGGCCGCGCTGCAGCGCCTGGGCGTCCGGATCTCGCTTGACGACTACGGCACCGGATGGTCGTCGCTGGCCCGCCTGCAGGACGTGTCGGTCGATGAGCTCAAGCTCGACCGGGTCTTCGTGGCGCGCCTGGCCCAGGATCCACGCTCGGTGGCCATCGTGCGCTCGACAGTGGCGCTGGCCGAAAGCCTCGGCGCGGACCTGGTGGCCGAGGGCGTCGAAGACGAGGCGACGTTACGGGCCCTGCGGCAGTACGGCTGCACCATCACCCAGGGCTTTGTGCACAGCCCTCCGATGCCGGCCGGCGACCTGTTGCAATGGATCGCCGAACACGCACCGGACGTGGCACCCGAGCAGGCCGTGGTCAAGGACTAGTGCCGCGCGGCCACCGTCTAAAACAGCTCTTTGGCCAGCAGTTCCAGCGTGGCCACCCGGCCCGGCGCTGTGGTCGGATCGGTGCCGCGGCGAGCCGATGCCACCGGGTGCACCATCACCTCGTCGACGTCGAACCGCTCGGCCAGGGCACGCACCTGATCGGCTGCCTCGGCGGGTGAGCCGACGACGGCCCGCCTCATCCCGCTGTCCACGATGTGCTGCTGTTGTGGCGTGAGCGTTGCCTGGTGCGCCTCTTCGACGAGCTGCACCGGACCCAACGGCTGCCCGGTACGCAACCGGGCCATCATCTGCAGGTTGGGCAACATCAATTCCCTTGCCTCCTGCGATGTTTCGGCCACCACAGCGTTCACCGTCAGGAAGGTGACCGGCTCGGAGGCGAGATCGCCGGGCCGGAAATGCTTGCGGTAGTAGTCCAGTGCCTCTTCGGTACCCTGCCCGGAGAAGTGATGGGCGAATACGTACGGCAGCCCCTTGGCGGCGGCCAGTCGCGCCGAGTACATCGACGACCCGAGCAGCCACAGCCGGGGTTCACTGGCGGCGGCCGGCGTCGCCTTGAGGGTGTAGTCCCCCGAACGCAGCGGCACCCGCACGCCGCGGGGACTCATCAAAGCCACCACGTCGTCGAGGTACTCCGGGAAATTCTCGATGTCGCGATCGTCACGCCCGCCGCGCAGGGCGTAGGACGTGACGGGGTCGGAGCCGGGGGCGCGGCCGATGCCGAGGTCGATACGACCGGGCGCGGCGGCCTCCAGCAGGGCGAACTGCTCGGCCACCGCCAGCGGCGCGTGGTTGGGCAGCATCACCCCGCCCGAGCCGAGGCGCACTTGGTCGGTCTGCGCGGCCAGGTAGGCGAGAAGGACGGGCGGGCTGGTGGCGCCCACCGAGGGCATGTTGTGGTGCTCGGCGACCCAGTATCGCGTGAAGCCCAGCCGGTCGGCGGTCTGCGCCAGGGATACCGTGGCGGCAAGAGCGTCGCTGGTGGACTGGTCACTGCGTACCGGGACCAGGTCAAGGACGGAAAGACGCACGGTCGGCACAACGCGTCTTCGCCGGGAGATGTTCCCGGGCTAGTAGTTCAGCAGCGTGAACGAGTTGACGATGAGGTCGAACTGTTCCTGGGTGATGGGGGCGCCGCCGGGAATGTTGTCGCTGGCCAGGAACTGGGTGCGCTGCGTGTAGGGATGAAAGCGCTTGAAATAGTTGGCGAATCCGAGCCCGTGATCGATGCGGGCCAATTTGAGTTCACCCGCCAGCACCGTCGCACCCAGCAACGCCAAACTGGTGCCCTGGCCGGACAGCGGCGAGGCGCAGTGCGCGGCATCACCCACCAGAGCAACCCGGCCGATGGACCAGTGGTCCATCACGATCTGCGACATCTCGTCGAAGTAGAAATCCGGGGCCTCACGCATCAGCTTCAGCAGCTGCGGACGGACCCAGCCGTCGTCGGCCATCCGCCGCTCCAGTTCGGCGAACTGAGCTTCGGTGTCGCGGTAGTCAATTCGCAGTTCGGGGTCCATGAAGCCGAGCATGGCCCGGGCCTCGGAGTTGCGGCGCGCACTGTAGATCCCGGCCATACTGTGGTCGCCGTAATGCCACTTCTGCCAGTAGTCCAGATCCAGGAAATTGGGCACGGTGAAGATCGCGGCAAAAGTGCCGAGCCGCTTGATGAATCGCTCTTCCGGCCCGAAAACCAGCCTGCGCACGTTGGAGTGCAAACCGTCCGCCCCGATCACCAGGTCGAAGCTGCGCGGCTCGGCCGTCTCGAATGTGACGTTGACGGCCGGACCGAGGTTCTCCAAAGTCTCGATGGTGTCGTCGAACAGGAACTCGGTCTTCAATTTCGTTTCGTCGTAGAGCAATCCGACCAGATCGTCGCGCAACAACTCGATGTCCGGGTTGTTGATCGGCCCACCCGTCGGCGTCGACTTGGTGTCCTCGGACAGCACATTGCCGTCCCGGTCGACCACCGACGACCCCTGGATATTCGTCTTGCAGTCCTCGGCGGCGGCCCGCAGTCCCATGCGATCGAGCACCTCCAGTGCCGGACCGCGCACGTCGATCGCCTGACCGCCCGGACGCAGCCCGGGGTAGCGCTCCACCACCGTCACCGCATAGCCGTTGCGCTGCAGCCAGTACGCCGCGGTGAGTCCGGCCACACTGGCGCCGGAGACCAGAACCGATTCCACCATTACTTGATTCCTGCCAGCTTCTTCGCGTCTGTGAAAACCTCGTCGAGCATTGCCGGAGTCAACCTACCCGTGAACATGTTCTGTTGGCTCGGGTGGTAGCAGCCCAACACCCGCAGGCCCGACGGGAGCTGCGCGACGACGCCGTGGCCGAACTTGGGCTTGAGCGTCCCGCCCGTCAGGCGCAACGCGATCTGCCACGCGAACCCGCCGAGCGCCACCACCACTCGGACATGCGGGGCCACCAGCCGCCACTCAGCATCCAGCCAGGGCGCGCAGGTATCCCGCTCCGCGGGGGTCGGAGCGTTGGCCGGTGGTGCGCAGCGGACCGGCGCTGCGATGCGAATGTGCTTGGTGCGCAACCCGTCCGCGGCGTCGACGCTGGTGGGCTGATTCACCAGCCCGGCCCGGTGCAGCGCCGCGTACAGCTGGTCGCCGGAGCGGTCGCCGGTGAACATCCGGCCGGTCCGGTTGGCACCGTGCGCGGCGGGGGCCAGCCCCACGATCAGCACCCGCGGCCGCTCCGATCCCCAACCCGGCACCGGACGCCCCCAGTACGGCTGATCGGCAAAGGCGCGTCGTTTGACCTGGGCGACCTCCTCACGCCAGGTGACCAACCGGGGGCAGGCCCGGCACACGCTGATCGCGGCGTCGAGTTCGTCGATCGACCCGGCCGCGCCCGCCAGCGCGGCGACCTCGGTGGCATCGGCCGCCACGGGCGTCCGCGGCGTCGCCTTGTCACCCGGCCACCCGGATCCGGGTGGCACCGGCGACGCGTAACTTCGGCCGGTATTGGGATGCATGAGCACACGACCATCCTGCACGCCGGAGAAATTCGGTGGTTTCTGCTACGCCATTGGCATTAGATTCAGCCGCGATATCCCATGACCGATAAAAGCCGCGGCCCGGCGTTTCTGCTTCTGTTCGCCACCTTGATGGCGTGTGCGGGTGATGGCATCTCGATCGTCGCATTTCCTTGGCTGGTGCTGCAGCGCGAGGGCAGCGCGGGTCAGGCGTCGATCGTGGCCGGCGCGACAACGCTGCCGCTGTTGTTCTCCACGCTGCTGGCGGGCACCGCGGTCGACTATTTCGGACGGCGACGGGTGTCGATGGTGGCCGACACCCTGTCGGGGGCCGCGGTGGCCGCCGTTCCGGTGATCGCGTGGGCCTACGGCGCGCAGGCGGTCAACGTGGCGGTGCTGGCGGCGCTGGGTGCGTGCGCGGCGGCATTCGACCCGGCCGGGATCACCGCTCGCCAGTCGATGCTGCCGGAGGCGGCCGCCCGGGCGGGCTGGTCGCTGGACCGGGTGAACAGCGTCTACGAGGCGATCCTGAATCTCGCCTTCATGGTCGGTCCGGGCATCGGCGGGCTGATGATCGCCACGGTGGGCGGCGTCAACACGATGTGGATCACCGCGGGGGCCTTCGCGCTGTCGATCGTCGCGATCGCGCTGCTGCGCCTGGACGGCGCGGGCAAGCCGGTACACACCAGCCGGCCAGACGGGCTGCTGTCGGGGATCTCCGAGGGGCTGCGGTTCGTCTGGAGTCTGCGGGTGCTGCGCACGCTGGCGTTGATCGACCTCACCGTCACGGCGCTGTATCTGCCGATGGAGAGCGTGCTGTTTCCCAAGTACTTCAGTGACCGCCACCAACCGGGTCAGCTGGGCTCGGTGCTGATGGCGCTGTCGCTGGGCGGTCTGATCGGTGCGCTGGGCTATGTGGGGCTGGTGAAGCGGTTGTCACGCCGGGCCATCATGTTGACCGCAGTACTGACGCTCGGGGTAGCGGCCGCGTTCATCGCGCTGTTGCCACCGCTGCCGGTGATCCTGGTGCTGGTCGGCCTGGTAGGTCTGGTGTACGGGCCGATTCAGCCGATCTACGCCTACACGATCCAGACCCGCGCACCGGCGCATCTGCGCGGCCGCGCCGTCGGGGTGATGACGTCGCTGGCCTACGCCGCAGGGCCGTTGGGGCTGTTGTTGGCCGGCCCGTTGACCGATGCCGCGGGGCTGCAGGTGGCGTTTCTCGCGCTGGCGCTGCCGATCCTGGTGACCGGCATGTTCTGCGTGCGGCTGCCGTCGTTGCGAGAGCTGGACCAGGTGCCCACCTCCGTCCAAGCACGGTCGGTCTAAGTCCCGAGAATCCGGCGCTTCTGCTGCTCGAATTCGTTATCGGTGAGCACCCCGCGGTCCTTGAGCGCCGCCAACCTTTCGAGTCGGTCGAGAACGTCGGGTTCGGGGGACGGCACGTGCATGGCCTGCATCGCCTGCTCCTGCATTTCGGCCGCGCGGCGCATCATTTCGGCGCGTAAGCCCCCGGGATCGGCCATGGCCTGCCGGATGACGTCGCCCATCGGCATACCCATGACCGAGGCGCCGCCAAGGTCGGGGCGGTTGGCGGTGATGGCGTCGATCGCCGTCTCGGCAACCGGCTGGTGATTCAGCTCGATGCGGTTGTGGTCCTTCGGGTCGTAGCGCACCGCCACCCGGGTGCCCGGCCGCGGCCACATCGATTGTGGCAGCTGCGTTTTCAGGGTCGCTTCGAAGGACAGGTCCTGCTCGGGTGTGACCCGCAGCCGCAGTGTCCAGCGCACTTGGGTGTTGCTCACCAGGTTGGGGTTGCCGACGGTGACCGAGACGACCGACTGCTCGGCCTGCAGGACGTCCGCGAACGCGCGCACACCGACTTTGTCGAGCTTGCGTTGTCCGAACAAATCGAAGCACCCATCCCTAGCACTGCAGCACCGCTCAAATTTACGCCTGTGAGCTGCCGCGCTCCGCCGGTTCCGGCGACCGTAGGATCGATCCGGTGAATACCGGTTTGCTGGAGGCGCTGATCGCCGAACTTCCCGAGGGAATGGTGGTCACCGATCCCGCTGTCACCGAGGGTTACCGGCAGGACCGCGCCCTGGACCCCTCGGCGGGCAAACCGCTGGCCGTGGTCCGCCCGCGCCACACCGAAGAGGTACAGACCGTGGTCCGGTGGGCGGCCGCGCACAAGGTGCCCGTGGTGACCCGCGGAGCGGGCAGTGGCCTGTCCGGCGGTGCGACGGCGGTGGACAACGGCATCGTGCTGTCGACGGAGAAGATGCGTGACATCGCCATCGACCCGGTGACCCGCACCGCGGTGTGCCAGCCGGGGCTGTTCAACGCCGAGGTGAAGCAGGCCGCCGCCTCGTACGGATTGTGGTATCCGCCGGATCCGTCGTCCTACGAGATCTGCAGCATCGGCGGCAACATCGCCACCAACGCCGGTGGTCTGTGCTGCGTCAAGTACGGCGTGACCACCGATTACGTGCTGGGCATGCAGGTGGTGCTGGCCGACGGCAGGGCCGTCCGGCTGGGCGGTCCGCGCCTCAAAGACGTTGCGGGACTGTCGCTGACGAAACTGTTCGTCGGCAGCGAAGGCACGTTGGGCATCGTCACGGAGGTGACGCTGCGGCTGCTGCCCGCACAGAACGCGTCGAGCATCGTGGTGGCCAGCTTCGCCTCGGTCGAGACGGCGGTGGACGCGGTGCTGGGGGTCAGCGCGCGACTGCGGCCGTCGATGCTGGAGTTCATGGACCAAGTGGCGATCAACGCCGTCGAGGACACCTTGCGGATGGACCTGGACCGTTCGGCGGCGGCCATGCTGGTCGCCGGCTCGGATGAACGTGGCCGGGCCGGCACCGAGGATGCCGAGGTGATGGCCGCGGTGTTCGCCGAAAACGGTGCAACAGAGGTGTTTTCGACCGATGACCCGGACGAGGGTGAGGCGTTCGTGGCTGCGCGGCGGTTCTGCATACCAGCGGTGGAGGCCAAGGGATCGCTGCTGCTCGAAGACGTCGGGGTGCCGTTGCCTGCCCTGGGCGCGCTGGTGACCGGCATCGCCCGGATCGCCGACCAGCGGGACCTGATGATCTCGGTGATCGCCCATGCCGGGGACGGGAACACCCACCCGCTGCTGGTGTTCGACCCGGCCGACGCGGCCATGGCCGAACGCGCCCAGCTGGCCTACGGCGAGATCATGGACCTCGCCGTCGGGCTGGGTGGCACCATCACCGGCGAACACGGGGTCGGCCGATTGAAGCGGCCGTGGCTGGCCGACTACCTGGGGCCCGACGTCATGGACCTGAACCGCCGTATCAAGGCTGCCCTGGACCCCGACGGCATCCTCAACCCCGGGTCGGGCATCTAGCGCGTGTGCTGCGGTGCGCCCACTGTGAATCCTGCGACGGATCCACCGCGTGTCGCGTCGTCAGATTCACTGTCGGCGGTTGACACGGTTGACGGTGTGTCGTACCAATAAGACATGACTGCGGTTATGTCTCACGAGGCCCCGGCGACGTTCCAGTTGGCCACCGCCGAAAGCTGGTCCAACCCGTGGCCGATGTACCGGGCGCTGCGCGACCGCGACCCGGTGCACCACGTCGTGCCGGCGGGGCATCCCGACCACGACTACTACGTGCTGTCCCGGCATGCCGACGTGTGGGCGGCCGCCCGTGACCATGGGACGTTCTCCTCGGCCGAAGGCCTGACGATCAACTACGGCGACCTGGACATGATCGGGCTGCGCGACAACCCGCCGATGGTGATGCAGGATCCGCCGGTGCACACCCAGTTCCGCAAGCTGGTGTCGCGGGGTTTCACCCCGCGACAGGTCGAGGCCGTCGAACCCACGGTGCGCGAGTTTGTCGTCGAGCGCATCGAGAAGATCCGGGCGCGGGGTGCGGGCGATATCGTCGCCGAGCTGTTCAAGCCGTTGCCATCCATGGTGGTCGCGCATTATCTCGGTGTGCCGGAACAGGATTGGGCCCAGTTCGACGGATGGACCCAGGCCATAGTCGCGGCCAACACCGCCGAAGGCGGGATCGTGGGCGCGCTGGAAACCGTCGGCGACGCGGTGGGGACGATGATGGCCTACTTCACCGCGCTGATCGAGCGACGGCGGACCGAGCCCGAGGATGACACGATTTCGCATCTGGTCGCCGCCGGAGTCGGTGCGGACGGCGACATCGCCGGCATCCTGTCGATCCTGGGATTCACCTTCACCATGGTCACCGGAGGCAACGACACCGTCACCGGAATGCTCGGCGGCTCAATGCCTTTGCTGCACGAGCGGCCCGACCAGCGTCAGCTGCTGGTCGACCGGCCCGACCTGATCCCCGACGCCGTCGAAGAACTTCTGCGGCTCACCTCGCCGGTGCAGGGCCTGGCGCGCACCGTCACGCGCGATGTCACGATCGAGGGCACCACCATCCCGGCCGGGCGCCGCGTGCTGCTGCTGTACGGTTCGGCCAATCGCGACGAGCGCCAGTATGGCGAGAACGCCGCCGAACTCGACGTCACGCGCCGGCCGCGCAACATTCTGACCTTCAGCCACGGCGCGCACCACTGCCTGGGGTCGGCGGCGGCGCGAATGCAATCACGGATCGCCCTGGGCGAATTGCTCAGCCGATGCCCGGATTTCGAGGTGGACGCGGCCAACATCGTCTGGTCCGGTGGTCACTACGTGCGGCGCCCGCTGTCGGTTCCGATCCGGGTCCGCGCCTGATGGCAGGTGATTGGCTGGGCGAACGACGCACCGAAGTCGCGGCGGACCGAATTCTGGACGCCGCCGAGCAACTGTTCACCGAACACGACCCAGCTTCGGTCGGCATGAACGAAATCGCCAGGGCCGCAGGCTGTTCCCGCGCCACCCTGTACCGGTACTTCGACAGCCGGGAGTCGTTGCGCACCGCCTACGTGCACCGCGAGACACATCGGCTCGGCCGGGAGATCCTCGCCTCGATCGAGCGTATCGACGACCCGCGGGAGAAGCTGGTCGCCAGCATTGCCGCCACCCTGCGCATGGTTCGCGAAAACCCTTCGCTGGCAGCCTGGTTCGGGTCCACCCGGTTACCGATCGGCGGAGAGCTGGCTGGACAGTCGCAGGTGATCACCGCCCTGGCCTCCGGATTCCTCAACTCGCTGGGGCACTCGCCAGGCCCCGTCGACGCCGCGGACGTCGAGCGGCGCGCCCGGTGGGCGGTGCGGGTGATCATCTCGATGCTGATGTTCCCCGGCCGCGACGAGGACGACGAGCGGGCGATGATCGAGGAGTTCGTGGTCCCGGTGGTGGCCCCGGTTTCGGCTCGTCGTTGAGGCCTCCCGGCTCCATTCCCGCAGAGGTTCAGGTTGTATGAGGTATCGCTCGAGCGCCGGCGGGTGAGGTCACGGGTTGTTGGCGCCGGCGGACCCGGTGGTTCCGGGAGTCCCGGTAACTCCGCCGTTGCCGCCGGTGCCGCCGGTGCCGCCGGCACCGCCGCCGACATTGAGCTTGCCGCCGGTCCCGCCAACACCGCCCTTGCCGCCGTTGCCGGTGCCGCCGACTCCGGGGGCGCTCCCGTTGCCGCCGTTGCCGCCGGCGCCACCGATCGAGGTCTGGTTGGTGAAGGTGCTGCCGTCATTGACACTGACAAGGCCGACACCGCCCGTACCACCAGGTCCGCCGAGCGCTCCACCGGTGCCATTGCTGCCGCCGTTGCCCCCGGTACCGCCCGTCGCGCTACTACCGGTGATACCGCTGTTCGAGGTTGCTGAGACGGTTCCGGCGCCGCCGACCCCGCCCGCGCCCGCGCCGGCCCCGCCGGCGCCGCCGGCCCCGCCCGTCGCAGAACTGTTGCTCACGGTGCCGATGCTGGTTGCACTGCCGGCAGTGATAGTGGCGGAGCCACCGGCCGCACCTCCCCCGCCGTTACCACCGGTGGCGCTGCTGGCGCTGATGTAGCTTCCCGCGCTGGTAGCCGTCAGAGACGCCGAGCCACCGGCGCCGGTGTCCGAGCCGTTCCCGCCGGTTGCGGAGCTGCCCGATACCTGAGCGCCGTTGCCGACGGTGACGGTCGCGCCGCCGCCCGCCTTGCCGGCCCCGGCGTTCCCGCCGGTGAGATGCGTATCGGCGACAGCGCCGCCCCCGGTGGCATTGATACTGGCCCCACCACCGGCGGCGCCGGCGGTGCTGCTGCCTGATGCCACGGAGCTGTCGGTGACGGTACCGCCATTGGTGACGATCTGACTGGTGTTGCCCTGGCCGCCGGTGAAGCCGTTGCCTCCGACCGCGCTGCTACCGGTGATGACGTCCCCGGCACCCTTTGCCGAGATGGTGCCCGATCCGGCATTGCCGCCGTTGACGCCGTTCTGGCCCATTCCGCCGTCGCCGCCCGCAGCGGTGCCTTCGGCGATGCTGTTGACCCCTCCCGCACTGATCACACCGGGGCGGCCCAGGCCGCCGGTAACGGCGGCGCCGCTGCCGCTGCCTCCGTCGCCGCCGCTACCAGTACCGCTGGCATGAGATCCGGCACCCAGCGTGACCACCTGCCCGAGGGACCCGGCACCACCGGTTCCGCCGTTGCTGCCCGCGCCGCCGGTGCCACCGTAGGTGTAGCCGCTGGACACCGAGTTGTCTCCGGTTGCCAGCACGACGGCCTGGCCGCCCAGACCACCGCGGCCGCCGGTGGTCGCACTGCCACCGGCCCCACCGAGGGCCTTGCCGCTGGCAGTGCTGTTGGCGCCGCCGGCGTAGTAACCCGTCTGGATCCAGCCACCGCTACCGTTGCCGCCGATGCTGCCGGCACCGTCGGCCGCCCCACCGGCACCACCGATACCGGTGCCCATGGCCTCGCTACCCGTGCGCTGGGCAAAGACCCCGCCCTGCGAACCGGCCCCGCCGGTACCGCCGTTTGTACCCGCACCACCGTCACCACCGGTGCCGGTGCCGGTAGCCGTGCTGCCGGAGGCCGTCGCGGAAACCTTGCCCTCGCCCCCGGCACCACCGATACCCCCGTCGCTACCCGCGCCGCCCTCGCCCCCGTGCGCATTGGCGCCAGTGACGGTGCCCCCGCCGCTGGCATTAAGAGTCCCGTTACCACCGGCGCCACCGATCCCACCGTTGATGTCGCCGGCACCGGCGTTACCGCCAACTGCGCTGCTGGCGCTGATGGAACTGCCGGTGCCGGTAGCGGTCACGGCGGCATTCCCACCGACACCGCTGTCTGAGCCGGTTCCGCCGGTCACGGTGGTGTTCGAGACAGTTGCCCCGCCGCTGTCCGTCACCGAGGCGGTACCACCGGCCCTGCCAGAACCGGCGTCACCGCCGGTGACGTGGGTGCCGCTGACGGCGCTGCCCGAACCGCCGGTCACGCTGATGTTCGCGCCGCCTCCGACGGCGGCTGCGGTGTTGCCGCCGGCGATGGCCGAGCTGTCGGTAATCGCGCCTCCGCTGGTGTAGAGCTGCGCACCGTTGCCGTTGATTCCTGTGATGCCGTCACCACCGGTCACGACGCCGCCGGTTATGGAGTCCCCCGCCCCCTTCACCGAGATGGTGCCCGAACCCGCATTTCCACCATTGACGCCGTTCTCGCCGATCCCGCCGGTGCCGCCGGTCGCGGTGCCCTCGGCGACGCCGTTCGCACCAGCACCCGAGGACTGTCCCGCACTCACGATGCCGCGACCACCATTGCCGCCCGTGATGCCGGCGCCCGTGCCGGCGCCGCCGCCACCCCCGGTAGCAGTGCCGCTGGCTTGGGTTCCGGTGCCCATGGCCACTACCTGTCCCAGTGAGCCCGCGCCGCCGGTGCCGCCGTTGGAGCCCGCGCCGCCGGTGCCGCCGTAGGTGTAGCCACCGGCCACCGAGTTGTCTCCGGTCGCCAAGACAACGGACTGACCGCCCAGACCACCACGGCCGCCGGTGGTCGCACCGCCACCGGCCCCACCGAGGGCCTGACCGCTGGCAGTGCTGTTCGCGCCCCCGGCGTAGAAACCGGTCTGGATCCAGCCGCCGCTACCGTTGCCGCCGATGCTGCCGACACCGTCGGCCGACCCACCAGCACCACCGATACCGGTGCCCGTGGCCGTGCTACCCGCACGCTGGGCGAAGACCCCGCCCTGCGCACCGGCCCCGCCGGTTCCCCCGTTGCTGCCCGCACCACCCTCACCGCCGGTGCCTGTGCCGCTGGCCGTACTCGCAGCGGCCGTCGCGGAAACCTTGCCTTCACCCCCGGCGCCGCCGATACCGCCGGTGCTGCCCGCTCCGCCGTCACCGCCGGTGGCGATGGCGTCGACGACGGTGCCACCGCCACTCGCGTTGAGGGTGCCGGCACCTCCTGCACCGCCGACACCACCGCCGACGTCGCCGGCGGCACCGCTCCCACCCTTGGCGGCGCTATTACTGACCGTGCTGCCTGCTCCGTCGGCGATGACGCTCGCAGCACCACCGGTGCCGCCGTGACCGCCGGACGCGGTGGTCGTTCCTGCGCCACCGGCGCCGCCCTGACCGCCGGTGGCGGTACCGCTGGCGACACCACCGTTGATGCTTTCAACCCGGGCGCCACCGCCACCGCCACCGCCACCGCCGCCGTGACCGGATGCGGAGGCGGTGCCCTCACCGCCGCTGCCGCCGGTGCCTCCTGCGCCCGCGGTCGCGCCGGTACCACTGACGGCCCCGCCGCCGCCCGCACCACCCAGACCGCCGCTGCCGCGGACGACACCCGACCCCCCGTCGCCACCGGTACCTCCACGGCCACCGTCGCCGTTGCTGACGAGCGAGGCGAAGGAGCCGCCCGCGCCGTCACCGCCGTTCCCACCCTGGCCGCCGTTGCCGAGGGCTCCCCCGCTGCCCCCGCTACCGCCGTTGCCGCCGTTGCCGCTGCTGACCGGAGAGGCGAAATCACCGTTGGCGCCCGTGCCGCCCCGACCGCCGTCACCACCGCTGGTGGCGGCAGAACCACCGCCGCCAACCATGCCGGCGGTCCCGGTGCCGGCCGCGCCACCTGTGCCTGCAGCGCCGCCGAGGCCGCCCGTCGCATGGGCGACGCCGGCGTTACCGCCGTTGCCGCCGAGGCCGCCGGTACCAAGACTGAGGGCAGAGCTGAAGTCGCCGGTCGCGCCAATACCGCCAGTTCCGCCGACTCCGGCGCTGCCGCCCGTGCCGCCGTTTCCGCCGCCACCGTTGGCCCCCAGGGAGCCGAACCAGCCGCCGGTGCCACCACCGCCGCCGGTCCCACCATTGCCCGCGGCGCCACCGTTACCGCCGTTACCGGCGTTACCGCCAATGCCGTCGCCGCCGCCGGCAAACGTGCCGGATACGCCGTCGCCACCGGTGCCGCCCGTGCCACCGGACCCGCCAACGCCGCCGGCTCCGCCCGCTCCCCCGGCCGCGAACAACGCCCGTCCGGCTCCCCCGGCGCCGCCAAGGCCGCCGGTCCCGCCACCGCCGCCGTCGCCGCCATGCAGCCCTAGGCCGGGGGTGACGCCTACGCTGCCTGCCCCGCCGGCCCCGCCTGCACCGCCGGCTCCACCGCTGCCGTAGAGCCATCCGCCGGCGCCTCCTGCGCCGCCAGTTCCGCCGGTCCCGCCATTTGCGCCACCCGCGCCGGCCCATCCTGCTCCGCCGACCCCGCCGGCCCCACCGCGGCCGATCAGGCCGGCCGACCCCCCGGCCCCACCCGTGCCGCCGGTGGTGCTCGCCGCCGTGCCGGCCACGCCGGACCCGCCTGCGCCCCCGTTGCCCCAGAGCCAGCCGCCATCGCCGCCCTTCTGACCGGTGCCCGCGGTTCCGTTGACGCCGTCGCCGATCAGCGGGCGTCCGGTCAGGAGCTGGCTAGGCGCGTTGACCACCGCCAGAATGTCCTGCTCCAGCGTCTGCAGCGGCGAGGCGGCTGCTGCCTCCGCCGCCGTGTAGGCGAGGCCGGCAGAGCTCAGTGCCTGCACGAACTGTTGATGAAACAATGCTGCCCGGGCACCGAGCGCTTGGAACTCCTGACCGTGCGTTCCGAACAACGCCGCGATCGCCGCAGACACTTCGTCGGCGGCCGCGGCTGCCACCTGCGTGGTAGACCCCGCTGCCGTCGCGTTCGCCGACTGCACTGCCGACCCGATACTGGCTAGATTCGACGACGCCGCGAACAACGCGTCAGGCGAAGCAATGAGGAAGGACATCTGCGCTCCCACACCTTCGGATGACGTCGGACGACTTGTAGCCGTCGTCCCACTTTTCAACGGGACAGAGTATTACCAAGGGCATGCGGTAGCGCTTGAAATGGGACAATCTGGCGCGTTATTGGACTCTTAAAGGTCTTTTGTTCGGGAATTACGGCACTTCCCGACCTATGTCCCGCCAATCAGCTGCTACTAGTGCATGTCCGGTCCCGCAGACCGCAGTTTGGAGTCAGACAGCCGCATTCCCCGCCAAAACGCAGAACAACGGTTGGGCAGGCGCATCAACTGCTGCTCTTGCCGGTCAGGCCACCCAGTAGGCCTGTGACTTGATGGATTTCCGCGGAATCCCGAAGTCCTCCCGCAGCACCTTGACGACCGAGCGCGTGGTTCTGCTGTCGCAGGCCACCCACCCGAAATGCTCACCCCCGTCGCACGCCGCCGACCGCACCGCCTCCAGCAGCGCCCCGCCATTGCGGTCCACCCAGGTGACATCGGCCTCGCGCGCCACCGGCAGGCGCTTGTCGTCGTCGCAGCCGGCCTCCAGGAACACTTGTGCGGGAGCATCGCCGATCGCCGCGAGCAGCGAGTTGATCGCGGGCAGTGAGGCGCAGTCGCCGACGATGATGTACCCGGCCGGGCGCGGCTCGGGGACGGCGAACTTACTGCCCATCACCGTCGCCTCGATGGTGTCGCCGGGCTGGGCGGCCCGTGCCCAGTGGGATGCGATGCCGTCGTGCAACGCGAACTCGATGTCGAAGGTGTCGGCGTCCGGGTTCGGATTGACCAGCGTGTAGCCGCGCTGGTGCGATTTGTCGCCGTCGGCGAACCACAACCGAATCCACATCGTCGGGTGCACCTCGTGGGCGGCGAGCAACCCGCCCCCCTCGAAGCTCAATCGGTGGTAGTGGTCGCTGATTGCTTCCCGACCAGTCACAGTGAGCCGATAGTCCCCCGCTCGCAGCAGCTTCAGCACCGCCCCGGCAAAGCCTCGAGACGTCTTGTGTTCGCTCAACTGTCCTGACCCTTCGTCACCATCTCGTCCAACTTAGGTTAGGGTAACCATTCCAGTCGGATCGAACCCGGGTGAGACGAACCGGGGTCTAGGCAGAGCCGGCACCTCCGGAACCACCGGAGCCGCCGGCGCCGCCGGAACCTCCCGTGGAGTTGCCGACCCCGGTCGGGGCGTCGCCGGTCTTGCCGGCAACCCCGTCACCGCCACCAGCGCCGGATTTACCACTGGAACCGCTTCCGCCGATTCCGCCGGTACCACCGGTGCCGCCGTTGCCGCCGAATCCGCCCAGGTTGCCACCGGTTCCGTTGCCGCCGGTACCACCGGTGCCGCCGGTACCACCCTGGCCGCCGGTACCGCCGGTGCCTGCCGTGTTCGCTCCGCCCGCACCGCCGGCACCGCCCTTACCGCCGTGACCGGCGTTCGCGGCGGCTCCGCCGCTGGCCGCGCCGGCCGCCCCGGCCCCGCCGGCGCCGCCCTGGCCTCCGGTGCCGCCGACGCCGGCGGTGTGGCCGGCGGTGACCGTGGCACCACCCACCCCGCCGCCGCCACCCTGGCCGCCGGCTCCGCCGACGCCCGCGGTCCCTCCGGAACCGCCGGTGCCCACGGCGCCGCCTGCGCCACCGACGCCACCGTTTCCGCCGGACCCGCCCGCGCCCGCGTTGTTGCTGCCGTCATCAGCGAAGCCGGCACCGCCGCCACCGCCCTGGCCGCCGACCCCGCCGATTCCGCCCTTGCCGTTGGTGGCACCGACGACCGCGGTACCCCCGGTGCCGCCGGCGCCGCCCTGCCCGCCGACGCCGCCAGCCGACCCCGCCCCGCCGGTCGCCCCGACGGCGCCGATTCCACCGGCACCTCCGGCGCCACCGGCACCGCCTGCGCCCGCGGTGTTGCCGGTCGTGGTGGTCGCGCCACCCTGGCCGCCGACGCCGCCCTTGCCGCCGGCCCCTGCCGTCCCCGCGCTACCCCCCGAACCGCCCGTTCCCGCCGCACCACCGTCGCCGCCGACCCCGCCGGCGCCGCCGGTTCCACCGGAGCCCGCATTGTTGGTGCCGCCGTCAGCTGAACCGGCACCACCGGAACCACCCTGACCGCCGGTACCCCCGACGCCGCCTTTGCCGTTGGTAGCCCCGGTCACCGCGGCACCACCGGAACCGCCGGCGCCGCCCTGCCCACCGACACCACCGGCCGAGCCCGGAGCACCGCTCGCGCCCATGGCCCCCGCACCACCGGCACCCCCCTGCCCACCGACACCGGCGGTGTGCCCGACGGTCGCCGTGGCCCCACCGACGCCACCGATCCCGCCCTTGCCGCCGGCCCCCGCCGCGCCCGCGCTGCCACCGGAGCCGCCGCTGCCCAGCGCGCCACCGGCACCGCCGACGCCCCCGGTTCCACCGGTTCCGCCCGCGCCCGCGTTGTTGCTGCCGTCATCAGCGAAGCCGGCCCCACCGGCACCACCCTGACCGCCGGCGCCGCCGATGCCACCGTTGCCCCGGGTGGCGCCGGTCACCGCACCACCCCCGGTACCGCCGGTGCCGCCCTGCCCGCCGACACCGCCTGCAGATCCGGCCCCGCTGGCCGAGCCCACCGCGCCGACGCCGCCGGCGCCACCCTGGCCGCCGTCGCCGCCGGCACCCGAGGTGTTACCAGCGGTGGTCGTGGCTCCACCCACGCCACCGTTACCGCCCAGGCCACCGGCCCCGGCCGCCCCCGCGATACCGCCGGAGCCGCCGGTTCCCGCCACACCGCCCACGCCGCCGGCACCGCCGGCGCCGCCGGTTCCGCCGGAGCCCGCATTGTTGGTGCCGCCGTCAGCTGAACCGGCACCACCGGTACCACCCTGACCGCCGGTACCCCCGACGCCGCCCTTGCCGTTGGTAGCCCCGGCCACCGCAGTACCACCGGAACCGCCGGCGCCGCCCTGCCCACCGACACCACCGGTCGAGCCCGGAGCACCGCTTGCACCCACGGCTCCGGCGCCACCGGCACCACCCTGCCCACCGACACCGGCGGTATGTCCGACGGACGCCGTGGCCCCACCGACGCCACCGACGCCGCCCTTGCCGCCGGCCCCCGCCGCGCCCACGGTGCCACCGGAACCGCCGCTGCCGACCGCACCACCGGCACCGCCGACACCGCCGGTTCCACCGGTTCCGCCCGCGCCGGCGTTGTCGCTGCCGTCATCGGCAAACCCGGCACCGCCGGAACCACCCTGGCCGCCGGCTCCTGCGGCGCCGCCGCTGCCGTTCGTGGCACCGGCCACCGCACCGCCGCCGGCGCCACCGGTGCCGCCCTGCCCACCGACTCCGCCGGTAGACCCGACGCCGCCGGCCGTACCCGTCGCTCCCGTCGCGCCCTGACCGCCGGCCCCGCCGGCGCCACCGGCACCAGCGGTGTGCCCCGTGGTGGTTGTCGCACCACCCACGCCGCCTCCGCCGCCCTTGCCTCCTGCGCCCGCGGTGCCGGCGCCGCCCCCGGCACCGCCGCTCCCCGCTGCACCGCCCACGCCGCCGGCACCACCGGTCCCGCCGGTTGCGCCCGCGCCCGCATTGTTGCTGCCGTCATCGGCGAATCCCGCACCGCCGACACCGCCCTGACCACCGGCACCCCCGGCGCCGCCGACGCCGTTCGTTGCGCCTCCCACCGCACCACCACCGGTGCCGCCTGCCCCGCCCTGCCCCCCGACTCCGCCAGCGGCCGCCGCGCCTCCGACGACGCCGGCGGCCCCGGTCCCGCCGTTGCCGCCCTGGCCGCCGGCACCGCCCGCACCGCCCGCCTTGCCCGCGGTGGCCGACGCGCCGCCCCCTCCGCCATTACCACCGGCACCGCCGGCGCCGCCGACGCCCGCGGTGCTTGCGGTGCCGCCGCTGCCCATCGCGCCGCCGACACCACCCACACCGCCGTTACCACCGGCGCCGCCGGCGGTCGGGGCGTTGACCCCGTCGTCAGCAAACCCGGTGCCGCCCTGACCGCCGGCGCCGCCGGTACCGCCCACGCCCCCGGCGCCGGCCGTGCCACCGGCACCCGAGTTTCCGCCGGCCCCGCCCTGACCACCGGCCGCGCCGTTGCCGCCGGTGCCGCCGTTCAGGCCTGCGGTCGTGCTGTTCTGCCCCTGCAGGCCGGCGCCGCCGGTACCACCGGCACCACCCTTGCCGCCCGTGCCATAACCGCCGTCCACGCCCGCCGCGCCGCCAGTACCGGCCTTGCCGCCGGCACCCGCGGCACCGCCTGCGCCGCCGGTGCCGCCCGCCGTGGCCGCGTTCACTCCGTTATCAGCAAACCCGGTGCCGCCCTGGCCACCCGCACCGCCGGTACCGCCGACTCCCCCGGCGCCGGCCGTGCCGCCGGTACCCGAACCACCACCGGCGCCCCCGTGACCGCCGGCACCACCATTGCCGCCGGTGCCGCCGTTGACGCCAGCGGTCGTGCTCGTCTGACCCTGCAGGCCGGCGCCGCCGGTCCCGCCACCACCACCCTTGCCGCCTGTCCCGTAGGTGCCGTCGACACCCGCCGCGCCACCACTACCGGCCTTACCGCCGGCTCCCGCGGCACCACCCTGGCCGCCGTCCCCACCGGCCGTCGCCGCGTCGACACCGTTGTCAGCAAACCCGGTACCACCCTGGCCACCCGCACCCCCGGTGCCGCCCACACCGCCGCCGCCAGCCGTGCCACCGGTACCCGAACCACCGCCGGCGCCCCCATGACCGCCGGCACCACCATTGCCGCCGGTGCCACCGCTGAGGCCCGCGGTCGTGCTGGTCTGCCCCAGCAGACCGGCGCCCCCGGTACCACCGGCGCCACCCTTACCGCCCGTGCCGTAACCGCCGTCCACACCCGCCGCGCCACCGGTACCGGCCTTCCCGCCGGCACCCGCGGCACCACCAGTACCCCCGTCACCACCGGCGGTCGCGGCGTTGGTCCCGTCATCAGCAAACCCGGTACCGCCCTGGCCACCGGCCCCACCGGTACCGCCCACACCTCCGGCGCCGGCCGTGCCACCGGTACCCGAACCACCACCGGCGCCCCCGTGACCACCGGCGCCACCGTTCCCGCCGGTACCACCGTCGAGACCCGGCGTCGTACTGGTCTGCCCCAGCAGACCGGCACCGCCGGTACCACCGGCGCCACCCTGACCGCCCGTGCCGTAACCGCCGTCCACACCCGCCGCGCCACCAGTACCGGCCTTCCCGCCGGCACCCGCGGCACCACCTGTACCCCCGTCACCACCGGCGGTCGCGGCGTTGGTCCCGTCGTCAGCAAACCCGGTACCGCCCTGGCCACCGGCCCCACCGGTACCGCCGACACCCCCGGCGCCGGCCGTTCCACCGGCAGCGGAATTGCCGCCCGCACCGCCCTGACCACCGGCTGCCCCGTTGCCGCCGGTGCCGCCATCGAGGCCCGCCGTGGTACTGGTCTGACCCTGCAGGCCGGCGCCGCCGGTGCCACCGGCACCACCCCTGCCGCCCGTGCCGTAACCGCCGGCGAGACCACCGCCGCCGCTACCCGCACCGCCGCCGGCACCCGCGGCACCACCAGTGCCGCCGGTGCCGCCGACCGTGGCGGCGTTCAAACCGTCATCAGCAAACCCGGTGCCACCCTGGCCACCGGCCCCACCGGTACCGCCGACACCGCCACTGCCACTGGCGCCGCCGGCGATGGCGGCGCCCCCGACACCACCCTGGCCACCCGCGCCACCGTCTCCACCCAGACCACCGTTGAGGCCGGCCGTCGTACTCGTCAGCCCCAGCGCGCCGGCGCCGCCGGTGCCGCCCTGGCCACCCTGTCCGCTCGCGCCACTCGCCCCGGCGGCGCCGAACAACCCGCCGGCTCCGCCGGCACCCGCTATGCCTCCGCTTCCGCCGGTGCCACCGGTTCCGCCGGTACCCGCGTTGCCCACACCGACACCGCCGGTGCCGCCCTGGCCGCCTTGGCCTCCGGCGCCGCCGGCGCCTCCGGTTCCCCCGATCAGCGACTGAACCGCGCCCCCGAGCCCACCGGCTCCGCCAGTGCCACCGTGACCTCCGATTGCGCCGCCCGGACCCGTTGCGCCGATGCCACCCGCGCCGCCGGCTCCGCCGTCACCCGCGGAACCACCGATCAGTGCGGAAACCGCTCCACCCGAACCGCCGGACCCGCCGTCGAAACCGCCGGCCGCGCCGGCCCCGCCGGCACCGCCTGCCCCACCGCTGCCGTAGATCACCCCGCTGTTTCCGCCGGCACCGCCCGCACCACCGGCACCGGTGACGCCCGCGCCACCGGCGCCGCCGCCACCGCCGTTGCCGAAGAATCCTGCGGACCCACCGACACCCCCGGCAGCGCCGGCACCACCAACGCCCCCGGTGCCCCTGCGCCGTAGAAGAACGAACCCGCACCGCCGCGGCCCCCGACCGCGCCGGCGCCCCCGATGCCGCCGTTCCCACCGGTGCCGAACAAGAAGGCGGCCGAGCCCCCGTCACCGCCTGCCGCTCCGGTACCACCGGCGCCGCCGGCGCCCCCACTGCCGAAGAAGATTCCAGCCGCGCCGCCGGTACCTCCGGCCTGGCCGGGGGCTCCGGAACCGCCGTTGCCTCCGTTGCCGAACAAGATTCCACCGGCACCGCCGGCTTGCCCGGTACCGGCTGCCCCGTTGGTGCCGTCGCCGATCAGCGGGCGGTTCAACAGGAACCTGGTCGGGGCGTTGATCACCAGCAGAATGTCGTCGAACACCGTTTGCAGTGGGTTGACACTGGCCGCCTCGGCCGCCCAGTAGGCGTTGCCCGCACCGGTCAGGGCCTGCACGAATTCGTTGTGGAATGCCGACATCTGCGAGCTGACCAGCTCATAGTCTTGGGCGAAACCGCCGAACAGCCGCGCTATCGACTCCGACACCTCGTCGGCCGCCGCGGGCAACACCTGGGTGGTTGCGGCGGCTGCCGCCGCGTTGGCCTGGCTGATCGTCGCGCCGAGCCCGGCCAGGTCCGCGGACGCCGCCGCAAAGGCCTCAGGCACAGCGATCAAGTAGAAGGACATCCGGGCTCCCCTGGCGTTCGACGGCACCAACAGCTCACGATCGTTGCAGAACTCTACGCGTGTCTGATACGGGGCTTAGCCGGAACACGAAAGACCATGAAAACGCCAAGATTTCGCTGCGGCAGACCTATCGAACCCGGGTGAACCGGTGTAGCAGCCAGGCGAACGGGATGGTCACTACGACAGTGGCGACGAACAGGTTGAGCATGGGGCCGGTGTACACGTGCGCCCGGACGATGTACACCATCGCGAATTCCATTGTCATGAAGTGGATCAGGAAGATTTCGTAGGAGATCTCACCGAGCCACACCATCGGCCGGCTGGCCAGCACACGCGAGTACCAGCCGTGGTCACCCAGGGCCAGCGGCGCCACCGCCAGCGTGGCGATCACCGCGTAGAACCCCGTCTTCCACAGCGCTTCGGGCAGCGATGCCGGCGACGTGGTGGGCGCGCCCGCAATCGGAGTGGAGACGATGAAGTAGCAGATCACCGCCAGCGGGATGGCTACGAACGCATAGCAGCGAGCCTCCATCTGCTGCAGCACGGTCAGCATCATGCCGCCCAGGAACCAGGCCAGATACGTGGGCAGCCACAACCGTGCGCCGTCGGGGAAGAAACGGTCGATGTGCACCAGTACCAGCCAGCCCGGGCTGACCAGGGTCAGCGCCGCGAGCGCGGCGAGCACCAACTTCGGCTGCCACCGTCGCCGGCTGAGCAGCACCAGCAGCAGGTAGGCGAGCAGCGGCAGCGTCACGTAGAAGGCCGCCTCGACCGCCAGGCTCCACATCTGGGTCAGGCCCTGGTGCAGGTACTTTCCGAGGTATCCGTCGGTGTAAATCTGTGTCAGGGTGAGGTTTCGGATCAGACCCAGCCACGTGTGCCCGGGATTGGGCCCCGCCTCGCGGTAGTGGTAGAGCACATACGCGATCAGCACGGTGACGACGTAGGCGGGCATGATGCGGCGCACCCGGTTACGCGCGTAGCGCCTCAGCGATGGCCACGGGCTGCCGGTCGCTGCGGATTTGACCCACGGGCGAAACAGCAGATATCCGGACAGCACGAAGAAGATCGGCACGCCGATCTCCAAACGGGCGCCGACCAGCCCCCAGTATCCGTGCGTGTATTTCCCGGTGGTGTAAGCCGCGTGGGTGCCGACCACCAGCAGTGCGGCGACAGCACGAACGCCGGTCAGCGAGGCAACCCGGTCGACGCCCGCGGTCTGCTCGAGGCCGCCTTGGGCGTCCTCGGCCTCCGACACCGTCATACGTCACGCTTCCGGCTCGGCTTTCCTTTGCCGGCGGATTGCCGCGGGGTCCGGGCTTTATCGGAGCGCCGGTCCGGTCGCAGGTTGATCAGCACGCCCGAGATCCGGGTCTGTTCAAGCTTTTTCAGCGTGGCCCGGGGCAGCTTCGCCGGAAGTTCGACCATCGAGAAGTCCGGCCCGATGGCGATATGACCGAAATCGCTGCGGTGCAGTCCACCCTCGTTGGCGATGGCGCCGACGATCGCGCCCGGGCCGATTCGGTGCCGCTTGCCCACGTCGATGCGGTAGGTCGTGAAAGGCTTTGTCTGCCTTGGCCTTTCGGGCCGATCCTGCCGGCTGCGTTGCTCCCGGCGCTCCGGCGGGGGTTCCGGCGCCATCAGGAACTCCTCACCGTCGCGCGACTGCAACGCCAGCGCCGCCGCGATGTCGGCCATCGGGACGTCGTGTTCGCGTTCGTAGTCCTCCACCAGCCGGCGGAACAGTTCGATGCCGGGGCTGCCCAGCGCATCGGTGATCGAGTCGGCGAACTTGGCGACCCGCTGGGCGTTGACGTCCTCGACGGAAGGCAGCTCGGCCTCGGTCAGCGTCTGGCGCGTGGCCTTTTCGATCGCTTTGAGCAGGTGCCGCTCGCGCGGTGAGACGAACAGCAGCGCGGTGCCCGACCGTCCGGCCCGTCCGGTGCGGCCGATGCGGTGCACATAGGACTCGGTGTCGTGCGGGATGTCGTAGTTGAGCACGTGCGAGATGCGCTCCACGTCCAGCCCGCGGGCGGCGACGTCGGTGGCCACCAGGATGTCGATCCCTTTCAGGCCGCCTTCTTTGAGGGCCGCGATCGTTCTCTCGCGCTGGCCCTGCGGGATGTCGCCGTTGATGGCCGCGGCGGAAAAGCCACGCGCGCGCAGCCTTTCGGCCACCTCCTCGGTGGCCTGTTTGGTGCGCACGAAGACGATCATCGCCTCGAACGGCTCGACCTCGAGCACCCGCGTCAGCGCGTCCATCTTGCGCGGGCCCGCCACCTGGATGTAGCGCTGCGAAATGTTCTCGGCAGTCGCCGTTTTCGCTTTGGCGGTGACTTCCAGCGGGTCGTGCAGATACTTGGCGGTGAGCTTGCGGATGGCCGGCGGCATGGTCGCCGAGAAGAGAGCAACCTGCTTGTATTCCGGTGTTTCGGACAGGATGCGGTCGACTTCTTCGGCGAAGCCCATCGTGAGCATCTCATCGGCCTCGTCGAGCACCAGGTAATCCACGCGCGACAGATCCAGCGTCCCGCGTTCCAGGTGGTCGATGACGCGCCCCGGGGTGCCGACCACAACCTGGGCGCCGCGCTTGAGCCCGGCCAGCTGCACCGCGTACGACGACCCGCCGTAGATCGGCAGCACGGTGAGGTGCCGCTGCGCGCCGTATCGGCTGAACGCCTCGGCCACCTGCAGGGCCAGCTCCCGGGTCGGCGCGAGCACCAACGCCTGGGTCGCCTTGCTGGTGGTGTCGATCTTGGACAGGATCGGCAGCGCGAACGCCGCCGTCTTGCCGGTGCCGGTCTGCGCCAGGCCCACCACGTCGGACCCGGCCATCAGCGCGGGAATCGTCGCCGCCTGGATACCCGTCGGAGATTCGTAGCCCACGGCAGCGATCGCGCGCACCACATCGGGGTGAATCTGCAGGTCGGCGAACGTCGTCACGGGCGTTTCGGGGGAGTTTTCCGGGTTTTCCATCAGGAGATGAAGTCTAGAGCGTGCGGTCCGGGCGGCCATGCCTGCCGCACCCGTGAGCCGGGTGACGGTACGGTGCCCGGTGTGTGGACCCTCCCCTTCCGTGCCGGGCCGCTGACGGTCGTGGCCGCCGTTGCGGCGGTGACGCTGACCGCGTGCGGCTCCGGGGACTCGACGGTCGCCAAAACGCCGCAGGCCACCAAACCCACCTCGGCCGCGATGACGGCAGGGCCCGCCGGCCCGCCGCCCGGCACGGCAGCCCCACCCAGTACCAGTGAGGCGCCGGCGGATCCGTGCGCGGTCAATCTCAGCTCGCCCACGATCGCCAAAGTCGTCTCGGAGCTGCCCCGCGACCCGCGCAGTCAACAGCCCTGGAATCCAGAACCGCTGGGCGGCAACTACAACGAGTGCGCGCAGCTGTCCGCGGTGATCATCAAAGCCAACACCAACGGCGACAGTCCGACCACCCGGGCGGTGCTGTTCCACCTCGGCAAGTTCATCCCGCAAGGCGTGCCGGACACCTACGGATTCAACGGCGTTGACGCGGCGCAGAGCACCGGTGACACCGTCGCGTTGACCTACGCCAGCGCGGTCGGTCTGCCGGCCACGGTGAAGTTCCGCTGGAATGGCAGTGGAGTGGAGATCATCGGCAACTCGTCGGGTCGCTGAGCATCAGGACCTACGGGATGTTGGGGGCGTCGGAGCCAGGTGTCCCGATGGAGCCGTCGGCGCCGCCGGTCCCTCCGGGCCCGCCCGCGTCGGCGACATAGACGCCGCCGGGAGTGTTCGTCGGGGTGGACTCGCCGCCGAGTCCGCCGATGCCCCCGGTGCCGGGGTGCAGGGTGTCGACATAGGTGCCACCGTTGCCGCCGGCACCGCCGTCGCCTCCCTGGGCGGTGGTGTCGGTAGAGGTGCCACCGCTGTCGGCGTAGACCTTGCCCCAACCGCCGTGGCCACCGTCGCCTCCCCTGGCCAAGCCATTGTTGAGGCCACCGTCACCGCCGTCACCGCCGATCGCGGTGCCATTGACAACCTGACCGGTGGGGTCAGCGGCATCGACATTGACCGACGTCCATCCGTCACCACCGTCGCCACCGTTTCCGCCATATCCGATGCCACCGTCACCGGCAGTCGCAGTACCGCTGACGATCGTGTTGTCCACACCGGTCACCTGGCCCCCGCCGCCGCGGCCGCCGGTTGCACCGGCGGTGGTAGCCGCGCCACCGTCGCCGCCGAAGGCGGTGCCGTCAGCCACTCCGCTACCGGTGGACAGCACCACCGCGTAGTTGCCGTTGCCGCCGTGGCCGCCGCCGCTGGCGTTACCACCATCGCCGCCATATGCGGACCCGGTTGCGTGACCACCGGATTGGCCGGTGTACCCGGCCTGGATCTCACCGGAGCTGCCGTTGCCGCCGATGCTGCCGGCGCCGGTGCCAGTACCCCCGGCGCCGCCCTTTCCGAGGCCGTCGGCGTAACCGTCGATGTAGGCGTTGGTATCGCCGATGCCGCCGTTGCCACCGACGCCGCCGTTGAGACCGTCACCGCCCGCGCCGCCGGTACCTATGCCGCTGGCGTGGCCGTTGGCACCCCACGCGTAGATGGCACCCTCCCCACCGGCACCGCCGGTGCCGCCGACAGTCGCATTGCCGCCGTCTCCGCCGTGGCCTGTGCCGCTGGCGCTGCTCCCCGGCGCGATGGCCTGTACGTCACCGTATCCGCCACTTCCCCCGGTGCCACCGGTGTCGCCGGCGCCGCCGTCGCCGCCGATCGCATGGCCGCCGGCCACGACACCGCCCTGTTCGGCCACGACGTCGGCGGCGCCGCCACCGCCTCCGGTGCCGCCGCCGGTGCCGAGCCCGGCGTTGCCGCCCACAGCCGTGCTACCGGCGACGCTGCTACCGACACCATCGGCGGTGATGCTGGCGTTACCACCCATCGCGGTCGTGCTGTTCTGCCCACCGGTGGCCCCGCTTGCCGAGATGGTGCCCCCGTTGGTGGCGCTCACCGTCGCCGCCGTCCCGATCTGCCCGCCCACCGCGTCACCGCCGGCAGCAGTGCTGTCGAGGACCGTGCCATTGACCGCCAGCACCTGACCCGTCCCACCGGAAACAGCGGACGTGGAATCACCACCGGTAGCGGTACTGCCGGTGATCACCCCACCGCTACCGGCATCACCGAACGTCCCGGAGAACACATAACCCTGACCACCCAAAGCACCCACACCGCTGCTCGAGTCACCACCGACACCCCCAGTGGCGACACTGTCGGTGGCGATGCTGCCCGTCGCATTGGCCACGATCCTGCCCTGACCCCCCGACCCACCGGTGCCACCGGAAGTCCCCGCACCACCATTGCCGCCGGTCGCCGTCCCACTGGCCTGACTGTTCTGACCGAACGCCTGCACATTGCCGATCGTGCCGTTACCACCGTGACTGCCCACACCGGTACCAGTGCCACCATCGCCACTTTGACCCGTACCGCCGGCATAAGCACCGGCATTGAAGGCACCTACCTGACCGCTACTGCCGTTGCCACCGACACCACCGAGCACACCGGCACCACCGTCCCCGCCTAAGCCACTGCCGTCGGCCACCGCACCGATACCACCGGCGACCACACTTCCGATACCGCCGTTACCGCCATGGCCACCACCGCTCGCATCACCACCGGCACCGCCGGTGCCAAACCCGCTGGCCGCCCCACCATCACCGCCAATACCCGGCCGCACAAAGCCACCCTGGATATTGCCGCTACCACCGTTGCCACCCACACTGCCCACACCATCGGCATCGCCACCCTGGCCACCCAGGCCCTCACCCGACGCGCTGCCACCAGCACCACCCTGCAAACCAGCACTGACCTCCGAAGCACCACCATGACCACCCACACCACCATTGACCCCGCCACCACCGGCACCACCAGTCGCGGTCGCATCCAACACCGACCCACCCAGGTCGGCCACCATATTGGCGTCACCACCCGCACCGCCGGTGCCGCCGCTGACACCGCCAGCGCCGCCGGCGCCACCGTGAGCACCGCTGTTGGCGGACACGATGCTGCCCGCGCCGTCTGCCGATACCGTGCCTGCACCGCCGGTACCACCGACTCCGCCCGTGGCGGCGGTGGTACCAGCCCCACCGACCCCACCTTGACCGCCATGTGCCGTGCCGAGGACGCTGCCGCCGTTGGTTTGCTGGACGAGGGCGCCGCCGCCTCCGCCGCCACCACCGCCGCCGTAGCCGGCCTGCGTGACAGTGCCCGCAGCTCCTGTCCCACCGGTCCCGCCGGCACCCTCGGTCGCACCGACCCCGAGGGCGAAGCCGTCGCCGCCTGCGCCGCCTTTGCCGCCGGCGCCGAACGCGCCGCCGTCGGTTCCGATACCACCCATTCCTCCGGTGCCGCCCGCGCCACCAGCCTGCGCGACGCCGCCGACGACACCGTTCCCGGCGCCGCCCCTGCCACCGACACCACCCGTGCCGCCGGCACCGCCGCCGGTGCCATTGATGCCGTGACCACCCGTCCCGCCGGTGCCACCAATACCACCAGCGGTACCGCCGCCGGGTAAGGCCGCGAGCTGACCAGCACCCCCAGCCCCGCCCGTGCCGCCGGTACCGCCCACACCCGCACCGCCGGCAGCGCCGTCGGTTCCGAAGAAGGCCGCAGACCCCCCTGCTCCGCCGACACCTGCGTCACCACCAGCCCCGGCGTGCCCACCGGTACCGCCGGCCATGCCGATCCCGGCGCCACCGGTACCGCCGGCGCCGCCCATGCCGCCACTGCCTCCTGCGCCGCCGGCTCCTGCAGCGGACATCAGGCCCCAGCTACTACCGCCGGCACCGCCAGTACCGCCAATCCCCCCAGCGCCGCCGGCTTCCCCGGTAGCGCCGGCGAGCGTCGCATCGGCGCCGGTGTAACCGGTACCGCCGGTCCCTCCGCCGCCGCCCTGTCCTGCCGCCCAACCGAACGGCGCTCTGCTGGTACCACCGACACCCCCGGTACCGCCGGCACCGCCGGCGAATGTGGGTCCGCCGACGCCGCCGACGCCGCCCGCACCGCCGGCACCGCCGAGGCCGCCCAACCAGCCGCCGGCGCCACCGTGACCACCGACGCCACCGGCCGCACCCGCGGCACCTACCCCGCCGGCCCCGCCCGCACCGCCATTGCCGAACAGACCGGCATCACCGCCGGCACCACCCGCGCCGCCGCCGGCCGTCCCGGACCCGCCGCTACCCCCATTGCCCCAGAGGATCCCGCCTGCTCCACCCGCCTGGCCGGTCCCAGCCGCGCCGTTGGCGCCGTCACCGATCAAAGGCCGACCCAAAAAAGCATTGGTGGGTGCATTGATAAGCCCCAGGATGTTCTGCTCCAGCGTCTGCAGCGGCGTAGCGGCAGCGGCATCTGCGGCGCCATACATCAACCCGCCCGAGGTCAAGGCGCGCACGAACTGGTCGTGGTAGGCCGCAACTTGGGAACCTAACGCCTGATATTCCAGGCCATGACCGCCGAATAACGCGGCAATCGCCGCGGAGATCTCGTCCTCAGCAGCGGCCATCAGCTCGGTCGTGGCGCCGGCAGCGGCGGCATTGGCTGCGCGGATTGACGATCCCAAACCGGCCAAATTCGTGGACGCCGCAGCCAGCTCAGCCGGAACAACCAACACAAAAGACGACATCGGAGGCCCCCTAGGTAACCGACGGGGGAATCCCCGAATCCCCCACTAGATTCGGGAACATTACGCGCCGCATTTTCCTTTTCCAACGAATTTATACAAACTTGACTGAATCAATTTTGGAGCGCCAAATCCGTTCGGCCGCAATGTAGTTACATCTCCGCGCGCACAGGAAATTCACGCTTCCGAAAATTAGCTGGGCAAATATTTAAGCTGACTTAAATTAATAGTTAAGCAGGATTAATAGTCACCTAGGACATCACACTATTTTTGCCATAGGCCAACGGCAGACAACATCCTCGATCCCGGCCGTCGACGACCCGCGGCAGGACACCGCACAACGAGAGAGGCCCGCCGAAGCGGGCCTCTCACGTCTCTCTCCTTCCAGCCTTTCCAGCAGGTCATTCCGGGGTCTACGGGAGATTCGCGCCGTTCGGAGCAACGATGATCGTTCCATCCAGGTTCTGGTGGACGGTGGCGTCGATGTTCGCCGCACCACCGGCCCCGCCGAGGACACCGGTGCCGTTGCCGCCGTGGCCACCGGTGGCGATGGTGTTGTTCGCTGACGGGAATGGAGCGGTCCCGGCAGGGAGCGTCGCCGAGATGTGGCCGAGACCGCCCGTGCCGCCAGTGCCGCCGACGTTGATGCCACTGCCGCCGGCACCGCCGGTCGCCGCTGCACCGGAGGCGGAGGTGTTGTCACCCAGCGCGAAGATCTTGCCGTCTCCGCCGGTACCGCCTCCGCTGGCGGCGCCACCGTCACCACCCGTCGGGTGTGGGACGACGGTGACAGTGCCCCGGCGAAATGGCCCACCCAACCGAGAATTTCGTTTCGCGGATATTTGCGCTCAATTAAAAATGAATTAATTAACGCGCCGGGAAATTCCTCAACGCTTCGACCGCGGGGCGGCCGGTTGCTATGACTGGCGGGCCCCTGCCGCCGTCGCACTGTCACACCCCTCGCCTACCGTTGCACCTGTGTTCGTCTCGGCCGGCACCATCGTCTACAGCGCATCGGATCTCGCGTCCGCGGCGCGGTGCGAGTACGCCCTGCTGCGCGATTTCGACGCCAAACTCGGGCGCGGCCCCGCCGTGGCGGTGGAGGACGAATTGCTGGCCCGCACGGCGGTTCTCGGCGGCGACCACGAGCGCCGCCGGCTGGACCGGCTGCGCGCTCAGTTCGGCGACGAGGTCGCCGTCATCGGCCGGCCCGCCTACACTCACGCCGGCCTGACGGCGGCAGCCGAAGCAACCAGGCGCGCCATCGCCGCCGGCGCCCCCGTCATCTATCAGGCAGCCATGTTCGACGGCCGGTTCGTCGGTTTCGCCGACTTCCTTGTCCGCGACGGCGAGCGGTATCGCGTCACCGACACCAAGCTGACCCGGTCGCCCAAAGTGACCGCGCTGTTGCAGCTGGCGGCATACGCCGACGCGCTCAGCACGGCGGATGTCGCGATAGCCCCTGAGGCCGAACTGGAACTCGGCGACGGCACGGTGGTCCGCTATCGCCTGAGTGACCTGATTCCGGTCTACCGGACGCAGCGCGCACAGCTGCAGCAGCTGCTGGACGAACATCACGCCACCGGTCGCGCGGTGCGCTGGGCGGACTCCGGAGTGCAGGCCTGCTTCCGCTGCCCCCTGTGCACCGAACAGCTGCGCGCCGTCGACGACCTGCTATTGGTCGCCGGCATGCGAGTCACTCAGCGTGAGAAGCTTATTGACGCCGGCATCACCACCATCGGCGAGCTGGCCGACCGCGATCGACCCGTCCCGGGACTGAGCCCGCAAGCTCTCGGCACGCTGACCGCTCAGGCCAAAATGCAGATGCGGCAACGCGATAGCGGTACCGCGCAGTTCGAGGTGGCCGACCCGCAGCCGCTGGCACTGTTGCCGGAACCGAACCCGGGCGACCTCTTCTTCGACTTCGAAGGCGACCCGCTGTGGACCGCCGACGGCAACCAGTGGGGATTGGAGTACCTGTTCGGCGTCCTGGAAGCGGGGCCGGCCGGCACGTTCCGTCCGCTGTGGGCGCACGACCGCATCGGCGAGCGCGCGGCGCTGAAGCAGTTCCTGGCGCTGGTGGCCAAACGCCGCAAGCGCTATCCCGACATGCACATCTACCACTACGCGGCCTATGAGAAGACGGCGTTACTGCGCCTGGCCGGCCGCTACGGTGTCGGCGAGGACGAGGTCGACGACCTGTTGCGCAACGGGGTACTCGTGGACCTGTATCCCTTGGTACGCAAGAGCATTCGGGTCGGCGCCGAAAGCCTCAGCCTGAAGGCCCTGGAGCCGCTCTACATGGGCTCCCAGTTGCGTTCGGGTGATGTCACCACCGCTACCGACTCGATCACCTCCTATGCGCGGTACTGCGAACTGGTAGCCGGCGGCCGCGCGGACGAGGCGGCGACGGTGCTCAAGGAGATCGAGGAGTACAACCACTACGACTGCCTGTCCACCCGCAAGCTCCGGGACTGGTTGTTGATGCTGGCCTGGGAATCGGGCGTCACCCCGATCGGCGTGCAGCCGGTCACCGAGCGGGACACCATCAAAGACCACGACCAGCTGGCGGTGACATTGGCGAAGTTCACCGGTGACGCCGCTGCCGACGACCGCACGCCTGAGCAGACGGCGGTCGCCCTGATCGCCGCCGCGCGGGGATACCACCAGCGCGAGGACAAGCCGTTCTGGTGGTCGCACTTCGACCGGCTGAACTACCCGCTCGACGAATGGTCGGACAATACAGACGTTTTCGTCGTCGAGGCCGTCTCCGTGGTCGCCGACTGGCACATACCGTCGCGGGCCCGCAAGCCACAGCGCCGGCTGCAGCTGCAGGGCGAGCTGGCCCGGGGTGATCTGAATCCAGAGATGTTCGCGCTCTACGAACCGCCGGCTCCGGCAGGCATGGCTGAGGATCCCGACCGCCGGGGCGCCGGGCGCGCCCAGGTCATCGGTGTGGACGACCCCAGCCTGCCCGCCACAGTGACGATCCTGGAACGAACGGGCAAGGACGGCAACACCTTCGACCAGGTTCCCGTCGCCTTGACACCCGGACCGCCGGTGAAGACGACAGCGATGCGCGAGTCCATCGCGTCGACCGCGCACGCCGTCGCCACCGCACTGCCCGCCCTGCCCCGCACGGCCCTGACCGACCTGCTGCTGCGGCGCAGGCCACGCACGCGTGGGGCCGGCGCTCTGCCGCGCAGCGGCGACTCGGTCGCCGACATCACCGCCGCGACGCTGAGCCTCGAGTCGTCCTACCTGGCGGTGCACGGGCCACCCGGTACCGGCAAGACACACACCGCCGCCCGGGTGATCAAGACCCTGGTCACCGAACACCATTGGCGCGTCGGCGTGGTCGCGCAGTCACACGCTGCGGTGGAGAACGTGCTGGACTGTGCAATCGACGCCGGCCTGGATCCGGCTCTCGTCGCCAAGAAGGCGACCCGCGGCGCGCGGTGGCAGGAGATCGACGCCAGCCAATATCGCGCTTTCATCGCCGACCATGCGGGCTGCGTAATCGGCGGCACCGCATGGGATTTCGCCAATGCGCAGCGGGTAGAGCCGGGCTGCCTGGACCTGCTGGTGATCGACGAGGCGGGCCAGTTCTGCCTGGCCAACACCATCGCCGTCGCGCCGTCGGCCACCAACCTGTTACTGCTCGGCGATCCGCAGC
Source organism: Mycobacterium sp. TY815 (assembly GCF_030755135.1). Classification (NCBI taxonomy): domain Bacteria; kingdom Bacillati; phylum Actinomycetota; class Actinomycetes; order Mycobacteriales; family Mycobacteriaceae; genus Mycobacterium; species Mycobacterium sp. TY815. The sequence continues at coordinate 639,336 of NZ_JAUFRX010000002.1, forward strand.
AACTGCCGCAGGTCAGTCAGGGCACTCACCCGGAGAAAGTGGATATCTCCGCGCTGGAATGGCTCGTCGACGGACAGCAGACGCTGCCCGACGAGCGCGGGTACTTCCTGGACCTGTCCTACCGCATGCATCCGGATGTGTGCGCCGCGGTCTCGGCGTTGTCCTACGAAGGCCGGCTGCGATCGCACGCCGAACGCACCACCGCGCGACGCCTGGCCGACTACGAGCCCGGCGTGCACGTATTTCCTGTTCGCCACCAAGGCAATTCGATCGACAGCCCGCAGGAGGCGGCCGCCATCGTGGCCGAGATAAGGCGCATGCTAGGCCGCCCGTGGACCGACGAGCACGGCACGCGGCCGCTGGCCGCCGCGGATGTGCTGGTGCTGGCGCCGTACAACGCCCAGGTGACCCTGATCCGTCACCAGCTCTCGGAGGCCGGTCTGCCGGGGGTCCGGGTCGGCACCGTCGACAAATTTCAGGGCGGGCAGGCACCGGTCGTCTTCATCTCCATGACGGCGTCCTCGATTGACGAGGTACCGCGCGGCATCTCATTCCTGCTCAACCGCAACCGGCTCAACGTGGCGATCAGCCGGGCGCAGTACGCGGCGGTGATCGTGCGATCGGAGTTGCTGACGCAGTACCTGCCCGCAACCCCGGCCGGCCTGGTGGACCTGGGCGCGTTCCTGGCGCTCACCAGCGGGCGGTGACCGTCAGATTCGGCCGGCGACCGGGTCGTCGGGATCGGACTGGGGCGAATACTCGGCCCCCGGGCGCACACGAACCCGGGAAGCGCCGTTGCGGCGGGGCACTGCGACCAGCGGTTGGGTGTTGACGTCGTAGGCAGAGTCCGGCTCCCGGCGAAGGATGTATTCGACGTAACCGTCGTCGTCGTCCAGGTCGTCGTCCGACTCGTCGGCCAGCGCGTAGCCGGCCAGGTCGTCCACTTCGCGCCGGCTCAGAGCCGAACTCACCGCGCCGACCAGGAACAGCGACGCGACGATCCCGAACAGAGCGATGAACGCAGGCAACAGCATCGACTGTGACATCGCAGCCGAAAAGGGCTCCCGCACGAAAGAGGGCAGCTGCAGGGCCGCCTCCTCTCCGTTCGATACACCCGCGCCCCCCGGCATCTCGGCGTTGATCCGCCACGTCATGAACGCGGCCATGCCCGCGCTGCCCAGCACCGCGCCCAGCTGCCTGGTCGCGTTGTAGACGCCTGAGCCGGCGCCGGCCTGCTCGATCGGCAGATTTCGGGTGGCGGTGGCGGCCAGCGGTGACCAGACGAACGCCATGCCCACCCCGATACCGACAAACGGCAACACCAGCCGCCAGACCGGGGTGCCCGGCTCCAGCTCCATCGCGAGCCACGTCATCGAGATCGCCAGCGCCGAAAACCCGAAACCCAGCACCGGCACCGGGTGCACCCTGTCGATGATGAGCCCGACGAGCGGCGCGAGCAGGCCGCTGCTGATCGCCACCGGCGCGATCAGCAGGGCAGAGCGCGTCGGAGACAAGCCGCACACCGACTGGGCGTAGAAGGTGAGCGGCAGCATCATCGCGGTCGTCGCGAACGAGATGATGGCCACTCCGATGTTGCACAGGCTGAAGTCCCGGTCGGCGAACATGTTCAGCGGCACCAGCGGTGCCCGCCGGTTGACCGACTGCCAGTAGATGAATGCCGTCATGAACCCGACGCCGGCGACCAGCACTGCCCAGATCCACGGCTTCCAGTCCGCCGATTCACCTTCCTGCAGCCCGAACACCAGCAGGAACATCCCCACGCCGGACAGCGCGACGCCGATCAGGTCGAAGCGCTGCGTGCGGAAGGGCAGGACCGGAATCAGCCAGATCGCCAGCGCCAGCGCGACCACGCCGACCGGCACATTGACGAAGAAGATCCACTGCCAGCCCAGGCCGTCGACCAGCGTCCCCCCGGCCAGCGGGCCGACCAGGCTGGCGACACCGGCCGTGGCCCCCCACATGCTCATCGCGGAGCCGCGGTGGTTCGCCGGGAAAATCCGGGTCAGCATCGACAGCGTCTGCGGGGTGAGCAGCCCGGCCCCCACCCCCTGCACCACGCGGGCCGCGATCAACATCGCCGCACTGCCGGAAAGTCCGCACCACACCGATGCGAAGGTGAAGACCACCAGGCCGATCACATAGAGGTTCTTGGGGCCGTACCGGTCGCCCAGTCGGCCGGCGACCAGCAACACCACCGCGTAGCCCAGCAGGTAGGCGCTGGTCACCCAGACCACCGTGGCGTATCCGATATGCAGCGCGGTCATGATCGTCGGATTGGCCACCGCGACGATCGTCGAGTCGAGCATGATCATGAAGAAGCCGAGCATCATCGCCCACAGCGCCGCCCAGGGGCTTCCGGAAAGGCTGTCCCCGGCCACCCGGCTCGTCGCCGTGCTCATCAATCGCACCTCGTTTCGGCTCCCGCATCGGGTCACGCGAAGTCCAGCCCGCATTATTCCCGCTGCGTTACCCGCCATGCTCTCCGGCCACGGCGGAGCAGGGCCGACGGCAGGATTATGTGAAGCTTTTCTGCCCGGCACTCATCTTGCGGGACGCGCGTTAGCCTGAAGAGACGCCGTCCCGAAGAGAGGCACTATGAGCGCTCGACGAAACAAGTCGGTACCGGACCAGCAGGCAGCCGAAAACGGAGGTTCCGGAGGCCGGCCGAAGGCATCCAGCAGGGCATTGGCCCAGATCATCGAACGCAGTTCGCGCATCCAGGGCCCGGCCGCCGAGGCGTATGTGGCACGTCTGCGCCGTGCGCACCCGGGCGCCAGCCCGGCCGAGATCGTGACCAAGCTGGAGAAGCGCTTCGTGGCCGCGGTGACGGCCAGCGGCGCGGCGGTGGGTGCCGCCGCGACGTTGCCCGGAATCGGCACCATCGCCGCGCTGTCGGCAGCGGCCGGCGAGACCGCGGTGTTCCTGGAAGCCACCGCGCTGCTGGTGCTGGCGCTGGCCACGGTGTACGGCATCCCTCTCGACCATCGGGAGCGGCGCCGCGCCCTGGTGCTGGCCGTGCTGGTCGGCGACAACAGCAAGGCCGCCGTGGCACAGGTGATCGGCGGCGGGCGGACCAGCGGGGGCTGGGTGTCGGAGAGCATGGCCTCGCTGCCGCTGCCGGCCGTATCGAAGCTGAACAACAGCCTGCTCAAGCGCTTCGTCAAGCGGTTCGCGCTCAAGCGGGGCGCCCTGATGTTCGGCAAGCTGCTGCCCGTCGGCATCGGAGCGATCATCGGCGCCATCGGCAACCGGATGGTGGGCAAGAAGCTGGTCCGCAATTCACGCTCGGCCTTCGGCCCGGCGCCGGAGCGGTGGCCCGTCACCCTGCATGTGCTGCCGCCCGTCCGGGATGCCAGCTGAACCGGATGCCGGCTAAAGCGCTTGGTCTCTCTCGCGGATCGCGGGCAAAGCGCTAGCCTTTATGGGTCAGAAACGGTCGGTACCCTTCACCGACCACCGAGGGGTGTGAGGCGCCCCGCCACCCGGGGCGCCAGGAGTGGCAGGCGTTCGCCAAAACGCTTGCAGGACACAAGAATTGAGGCGAACAGCGGCCGTGGCCAACATAAGTTCTCCATTCGGGCAAAACGAGTGGCTGGTCGAAGAGATGTACCGCAAGTTCCGCGACGACCCCTCCTCGGTCGACGAGAGCTGGCACGAGTTCCTGGTTGACTACAACCCCGAGCCGTCGGGCGAGGCGGGCCAGGACGGTCCCACGGCCACCAAGACCAAGCCCGCCGAGGCCAAGCCCGCCCCCGCCAAGCCGGCGCCAGCAGCTCCGGCCAAGCCGACGGCCGCCGCACCCGCGGAAACCAAGCCGGCAGCACCGGCGAAGCCCGCCCCGGAGCCGGTCAAGCCGGCCAAATCCACCGCCGCCGGCGCATCCGGAAACGGCGCACCCGCGCCGGCCCCGGCAGCCCCGAAGGCCGCACCTCCCCCGCCCGCCGAAGGCGACGAGGTGCAGGTGCTGCGCGGCGCGGCCGCGGCTGTCGTCAAGAACATGTCAGCGTCGCTGGAGGTGCCGACGGCGACCAGCGTGCGGGCCATTCCGGCCAAGCTGCTGATCGACAACCGGATCGTCATCAACAACCAGCTCAAGCGGACCCGCGGCGGCAAGATCTCGTTCACCCACCTGCTGGGCTATGCGCTGGTGCAGGCGGTCAAGCAGTTCCCGAACATGAACCGGCACTACACCGAGGTCGACGGTAAGCCGAACGCCGTCACCCCGGCGCACACCAACCTGGGCCTGGCGATCGACCTGCAGGGCAAGGACGGCAAGCGTGCCCTGGTGGTGGCCGGCATCAAGCGCTGCGAAGAACTGCGCTTCGCCGAGTTCGTCTCCGCCTACGAAGACATCGTGCGCCGGGCCCGCGACGGCAAGCTCACCGCCGAAGACTTTGGCGGCGTGACGATTTCGCTGACCAACCCCGGCACCATCGGCACCGTGCACTCGGTGCCGCGGTTGATGTCCGGCCAGGGCGCGATCATCGGCGTCGGTGCCATGGAATACCCCGCCGAGTTCCAGGGCGCCAGCGAGGAGCGCATCGCCGAACTGGGCATCGGCAAGCTGATCACGCTGACCTCGACCTACGACCATCGCATCATCCAGGGCGCCGAGTCCGGCGACTTCCTGCGCACCATCCACCAGATGCTGCTCTCGGACGACTTCTGGGACGAGATCTTCCACGAGCTGAGCATCCCGTACCTGCCGGTGCGCTGGAGCACCGACAACCCGGACTCGATCGTCGACAAGAACGCCCGCGTGATGAACCTGATCGCGGCGTACCGCAACCGCGGCCACCTGATGGCCGACACCGACCCGCTGCGGCTGGACAAGACCCGGTTCCGCAGCCACCCCGACCTCGAGGTGCTGACCCACGGCCTGACCCTGTGGGACCTCGACCGGGTGTTCAAGGTCAGCGGGTTCGCCGGTGCGGAGTACAAGAAACTGCGCGACGTGCTGGGCCTGCTGCGCGACGCGTACTGCCGCCACATCGGTGTGGAGTACACCCACATCCTCGACCCCGAGCAACTGCGCTGGCTGGAAGAGCGGGTCGAGACCAAACACGTCAAACCGACTGTGGCACAACAGAAGTACATCCTGAGCCGGCTCAACGCCGCCGAGGCCTTCGAGACGTTCCTGCAGACCAAGTACGTGGGCCAGAAGCGCTTCTCGCTCGAAGGCGCCGAAAGCGTCATCCCGATGATGGACGCCGCGATCGACCAGTGCGCCGAGCACGGCCTGGACGAGGTGGTTATCGGGATGCCGCACCGCGGCCGGCTCAACGTGCTGGCCAACATCGTCGGCAAGCCGTACTCGCAGATCTTCAGCGAGTTCGAGGGCAACCTGAACCCGTCGCAGGCGCACGGCTCCGGTGACGTGAAGTACCACCTGGGCGCCACCGGCGTGTACCTGCAGATGTTCGGCGACAACGACATTCAGGTGTCGCTGACGGCCAATCCGTCCCACCTGGAAGCCGTCGACCCGGTGCTGGAAGGTCTGGTGCGCGCCAAGCAGGACCTGCTCAACCACGGCGACACCGACAGCGAGGGCGAGAAGGCCTTCTCGGTGGTGCCGATGATGCTGCACGGCGATGCGGCGTTCGCCGGCCAGGGTGTCGTGGCCGAGACGCTGAACCTGGCGCACCTGCCCGGCTACCGGGTCGGCGGCACCATCCACATCATCGTCAACAACCAGATCGGATTCACCACCGCACCGGAGTACTCGCGGTCCAGCGAGTACTGCACCGACGTCGCCAAGATGATCGGCGCGCCGATCTTCCACGTCAACGGCGACGACCCGGAGGCGTGCGTGTGGGTGGCCCAGCTGGCCGTCGACTTCCGGCAGCGGTTCCACAAGGACGTCATCATCGACATGCTCTGCTACCGGCGGCGCGGTCACAACGAGGGCGACGACCCGTCGATGACCAACCCGTACATGTACGACGTCGTCGACAACAAGCGCGGCGTGCGCAAGAGCTACACCGAAGCCCTGATCGGCCGTGGCGACATCTCGCTCAAAGAGGCCGAGGACGCGCTGCGCGACTACCAGGGTCAGCTGGAACGGGTGTTCAACGAGGTCAAGGAGCTGGAGAAGCACGGCGCCCAGCCCAGCGAATCGGTCGAGTCGCTGCAGATGATTCCGGCCGGCCTGGACACCTCGGTGGACAAGGCGCTGCTGGCCCGCATCGGCGACGCGTTCAAGGCGCTGCCCGAAGGTTTCACCGCGCATCCGCGGGTGCAGCCGGTGCTGGACAAGCGCCGCGAGATGGCCTACGAGGGCAAGATCGACTGGGCCTTCGGCGAGCTACTGGCACTCGGTTCGCTGGTGGCCGAGGGCAAGCTGGTGCGGTTCTCCGGCCAGGACACCCGCCGCGGCACCTTCTCCCAGCGGCACTCGGTGATCATCGATCGCAGCAACGGCGCGGAGTTCACCCCGCTGCAGCTGCTGGCGGTGAACAAGGACGGCACCCCCACCGGCGGCAAGTTCCTGGTCTACGACTCGCCGCTGTCGGAGTACGCCGCGGTGGGCTTCGAATACGGCTACACCGTGGGCAACCCGGACGCCGTGGTGCTGTGGGAGGCGCAGTTCGGCGACTTCGTCAACGGCGCCCAGTCCATCATCGACGAGTTCATCAGCTCCGGTGAAGCGAAGTGGGGCCAGTTGTCGACGGTGGTGCTGCTGCTGCCGCACGGGCACGAGGGCCAGGGTCCCGACCACACCTCGGGGCGCATCGAACGCTTCCTGCAGTTGTGGGCGGAGGGTTCGATGACGATCGCCATGCCGTCGACCCCGGCCAACTACTTCCACCTGCTGCGCCGCCACGCCCTGGACGGTGTCAAGCGGCCGCTGATCGTGTTCACGCCGAAGTCGATGTTGCGCAACAAGGCCGCGGTCAGCGACATCAAGGAGTTCACCGAGATGAAGTTCCGCTCGGTGATCGAGGAACCGACTTACGACGAAGGCGACGGCGACCGGAGCAAGGTCAGCCGGATCCTGATGACCAGCGGCAAGCTCTATTACGAGCTGGCCGCCCGCAAGGCCAAGGACAAGCGCGACGACGTGGCGATCGTGCGTCTCGAGCAGCTCGCCCCACTGCCGCGACGCCGGCTCGACGAGACGCTGAACCGGTACCCCAACGTCAAGCAGTACTTCTGGGTGCAGGAGGAGCCGGCCAACCAGGGCGCCTGGCCGTCGCTGGGGCTGACCCTGCCGGAGGTGCTGCCGGAGCGGCTCAGCGGGATCAAGCGGATCTCGCGGCGGGCGATGTCGGCGCCGTCGTCGGGCTCATCGAAGGTGCATGCTGTGGAGCAGCAGGAGATCATCGACACCGCGTTCGCGTAGCGGCGCGTGGGGGGGCCCGCTTTCGGGGACGTCACGCCCCGTGGTTGACCGCCTGCTGCACGAGCTGAACACGCGACGCGATGCCGAGCTTGGCATAGATGTGAGTCAGGTGCGTCTGCACCGTCCGCGGCGAGATGAACAGCCGGGTGCCCACGTCTTTGTTGGACAGTCCCTCGGTAACCAGCCGCGCGACGTCACGCTCCGAAGGGGTGAGTGCGTCCCAACCGGCGGCCGGCCGTTTACGGCCGGTCTGCCCGCGCTGTCCGTAGCCGATCGCGTCCTCGCTCGACATCGACGCCCCCTCGGCCCAGGCCCCGTCGAACTCCGGTTGACTTAACGCATCGCGCACGGTCTGGACGGCGATGTCGTAGGCGGCCTGGTCAATGACGAACCTGACCGAACCCTGACGCTGCCGCGCAGTCTCTGCCATCCCGAACAGTCGCGCCGCCTGGACATGAGCACCGGAATCGCAGCTCAAGATGGCGAGGCATTCGAAGATCTCGGGAACGTCCAGGTGCGCCCCGCTGTCTTCGGCGGAGGCGAGTGCGTCGTAGGCGTCACGCTCGGCCTGTTCACGCCTGCCTTCAGCCATCGCGACCCGTGCGCGCGTGAGCAACGCGACCACCAGGTGCCGGCCACTGGTGACCTGCACCGCATGGTCGCTCCAGCGGCGCGCCGTTTCGAGATCACCGCTGGCCAGGGCAACCTGTGCGTGGATGGAACTCCGTGCCGCGGCCGTCCGCGGGACGGCCAAGGCGAGATTCCGGGACGATTCCTCACTGGCGGCTTTGGCTGTTTCAACGTCTCCGGCCGCCAGCGCCGCCCGCGCCAGCGCCGAATAGCCCATACCGGCGTAGTAGCCGCCCAGTTTTGCCGCCTCCAGCGCGCCATCTGCGGCGGCGAGCGCTTCTTTGAGCTTCCCTTGGTGTGCCAGCGCGTAGGTCAGGCCCTGCAGGCCGTTGGCCCGGTGCATGACCTCGTGAGATGCCTCTGCTTCGTCGACCAGAGCGGTGAATTGTTCGACGGCAACGGCCAGCTCCCCCCGCATCATCAGCGCGAACGCCAGGCACCAGCGACACCACATCGACGCGGTTCGGTACCCGATCTCGTCGGCGAGATCGAGCCCCTCGCTCCCCGCTTCCCCGGCAGCAACGGGGCAACCCGCCAGGAGCGCGTCGACGGCTTGCAGCGTGAGAATCTGACTCAACCGCCAGCGATCCCGCACTCCCCGAGCGAGATCGATCGCCTCGGCGAAGAACGTCGCCGCCTGCTCGGCGCTGACCACGACCATCGTGATCAAGCCGTGGACGGTGAGCGCCCAGCACTGCAGACCCGGGTTGCCGAGCTTGCGCGCGATCTGCAGCGCGAGCTCGGCCTGCTCCATGCCCGACCCCACGTCGACAAAGACGTCGAGCAGCGCCTTGTCGGCCAACGCCCGGGCTTGCACGGCGGCGGAGACCTGCTGCTGTGTCCAGCGCGGAGACCCGAAGACGCTGCCGAACCAGGCGCGTCCCTCCCCGACGCGGCCGCGCTCGATCCACACCGGCAGCAGCGACGACGCGAGCGTCAGGGCCACGTCGAACTCGGCACGCTCGCTGCTCCACAAGAAAGCCGCCCGCAGGTTGCCGAGTTCGATCTCCGCCCGGACGACGCGACGTGCGTAGTCCGGTCGCGCCGGGTCCTCCAACGAGGCGGCCATCGCCACGTAGTAGTCCCGGTGCCGTTGCCGCACCCGGTCCAGCTCGCCGGATTCGGCCAGCTTCTCCAGCGCGTAGTGACGGACCGTTTCCAGCAGGCGAAAGCACGTCCGCCCGCCCTTGTCTTCGGCCACGACCAGCGATTTGTCGACCAGCAGCGTCAGTCCGTCGAGGACCTGGTGCCGCTGAAAGTCCCCCGCCGCCGCCTGCGCAGCGTCGAGGCTGAAGCAACCCACGAAGACACCGATGCGACGGAACAGCGTCTGTTCGGGCCCGGTCAGCAGCCGATAGGACCAGTCCACCGAGGCCCACAGCGTCTGTTGCCGGGGAGCCGAGGTGCGTGCACTGCCTGTCAGCAACCGGAACCGGTCACTCAGCCCGTCGGCGATCTCGTCGAGGGTGAGCGCCCGCACCCGTGCCGCCGCCAACTCGATGGCCAGTGGCACACCGTCCAGGCCGGCGCAGATTCTCGACACCGTGGCAGCCTCGTCCTCGTTAAGGCGAAAATCCGGCCGAGCTCGCCGTGCCCGGTCGTTGAACAATTCGACCGCTTCATCGGCCAGCGACAGCGGCGGGACGCGCCAGTTCACCTCTCCGGCGATTCGCAGCGGCTCACGGCTGGTGGCCAGCAAACGCACCTCCGGGCAGCCGTCCAGAAACGCAATCGCCACTGCGGCAACCGCATCGAGCAGATGCTCACAGTTGTCCAACACCAGCAACGCGTCACTGTCGGCGAGGTAACGCAGCGCGCTGTCCAAGGTGGGACTGCCCGGCTGGTCATGAAGCCCGAGTGCCCGCGCAACCGCGATTGCGGCCAGTTCCGGCTCGCTGACCGGGGCCAAATCCACGTACCAGGCAGCGCTGAACTCTCCAGCCAGCTGCGCCGCCACCTCCGCCGCGAGCCGCGACTTGCCGACACCGCCGGTGCCGGTGAGCGTCACCAGCCGGTTGCCGGCCAACAACCCGCGGATCTGCTCGATCTGCGCGCCGCGCCCGACAAAGCTCGTCAACGGGGTAGGAAGCCAGCGTGCAACAGCGTCACCGAAGCTGCGCAGCGGCGGGAACTCGACACGCACGTCCGGATGACTCAACTGCACCACGCGCTCCGCACGCGGTATGTCGCGCAGCCGGTGGGTTCCCAGGTCGGTCAACCACGCACCGGCCGGAAGGCGATCGAGGATCAGGCTTTCCGTGGCGGCCGACATCACCGTCTGGCCACCATGGGCCAGATCACGCAGACGTGCCGTCTTGTCCACCGTGAGACCGGCATCGTTGGTGCCGCCACGCGCCCGAACCTCGGCGGTGTGCAGCGCGATGCGCAACTCGATGGGGCTCAGCGGCGCTCGCTGCAAGTCGAGCGCGGCGGCCACGGCGTCGGAGGGGCGGGCAAACGCGAGGATCAACCGTCCGGCCTCGCCCTGCTCCAGACGCCGCACGTCCCCGTAGGTGTCGATCACGTCGCACACGGCGTGATCGAGACGGGCCACGGCGGAGTTCATGGCCTGCGCATCCGTGCGCCATAGCCGGGTCGAGTCCGCCGCCTCAGCCAGTAGCCACGTCACCGTCCCGAACGGCAGCGGCTCGCCTACTTTCACAGTGCTTCACCCGTTGCATTCGTGCTCGTCAGGCTCCTGCGATCGTCGACGACGATACCGCAGACCTGCGCGCGACCCGTGCTTCGGAGGGACGCACTCTGCGGCGGTTCAGGCGTGCGCGAGGCAAGGGAGGGCGAGGTTTAGAGCCTTTACGTCCGACTTTCGGAACTCTGACACGTGGCACCCACTGATACCTCGGACCACCGGTACCGGCTAATCTCGACGCGGAGCTTCGGACAAGGGAGGGTGCTCATGGAGGGGTTCGCGGGCAAGGTCGCCGTGGTAACCGGCGCGGGGTCGGGAATTGGGCAGGCGCTGGCCGTCGAACTGGGCCGCTCCGGTGCCAGCCTGGCGATCAGCGACATCGACACCGAGGGACTGGCCGACACCGAGGAGCAGCTCAAGGCGATCGGCGTGCAGGTCAAGGCCGACCGGCTCAACGTCACTGAGCGCGAGAGCTTCCTGCTGTATGCCGACGAGGTCAAAGAGCACTTCGGCAAGGTCAACCAGATCTACAACAACGCCGGCATCGGGCACACCGGCAGCGTGGAAGTCGAGCAGTTCAAGGACATCGAGCGGGTGATGGATGTCGACTTCTGGGGTGTGGTGAACGGCACCAAGGCGTTCCTGCCGCACCTGATCGCCTCCGGCGACGGGCACGTCATCAACATCTCCAGCGTGTTCGGCCTGTTCTCGGTACCCGGCTATTCCGCCTACAACGCAGCCAAGTTCGCGGTCCGCGGCTACACCGAGGCACTGCGCCAGGAGATGCGCCAGAGCGGCCACCGCGTCGGCGTCACCACCGTGCACCCCGGCGGCATTAAGACCGCGATCGCCCGCAACGCCACCGTGGCCGAAGGGCTCGACCGCGACGAGCTGGCCCAGTTGTTCGACAAGCGGCTGGCCAATACCAGCCCGCGCAAGGCCGCCAAGATCATCCTCAACGCGGTACGCAAGAACAAGGCGCGGGTGCTCGTCGGTCCCGACGCCGTCGCGCTGGACATGATGGTGCGGGTGACCGGCTCGGGTTACCAGCGGATCGTCGAACTGGTCACCGGCCGCATCATCCCCAGCTAGCGTCCCAGCGGGTGCTCGCCCAACCACCCGTCGGCCACCACCTGCGGGTCGGCCCCGGCAGCGACCTTGCGGCGCAGGTCGGCCAGCGCGGCGGTGTCGAGCACCCCGGCAATCTCGTTGACTGCCAACAACTGTCGGGTACTCAACGCGTTGCGCCGGTACAGCGGCACCACGTTCTCGGCCTGGACCAATGAATCTTTGCTGCTGTCAGCCAACGCGATCAGGTCCGGCGGAATGCCGGGGTCGGCCGAGGTTGCCCACGCCACGGTCAGTTCGCCGGCCCGTAGTGCGGCGAACATCGTTGTGCCGTCCGGGAATTCGCGCGGGGCGGGCAGCTTGCACGAGCCCACCGGCGAGGGTGCCGGCCGTCCGGTGACCGCACCGACCGCCAGTCCGTCGCAGTGCGTGAGCAGCAGGGTCAGATCGCTACCGCCCCAGGCCGCTGAGGTCGCGGGCGTCACGATCAACGTCGGCTTGTCCTCGGCAGCGGTGGCGTAATCACCGGCGGCCACGCCTTCGGGCAGCGCGGCGTTCATGGCTTGGTACACCTGCTTGTCGGCCAGCTCGGAGGCACCCGGCTGCAACTGACGCAGCACCCGGCCGGTGTAGCCGGGAACGACCGTGAACGCACCGGAGTCCAGTTTGGCCATCGGGTCCGCGGCCGCCTCGGCGTGCGACGGAAACCCGTACGACCGCAAGGCCGAAACATACAGTGCGGCAAGTAACTTCGAATCCCCGTCCAGAGCGGATCCGACCGCCAGATCCGGGTGCCGGCGGCCGTCTTGGCCCGAACACCCGGCGACGATCAGCACCAGGCCGAGCAGCAGCGCGGCCAGCCTGCCGATGCTCACACCCAGTGGGAGTCTTCTGCGGCCAGCGCCACGGCGGTAGCCACGGCTTCTCCGACGCGCCGGTCCAGCGGGCTCGGCACGATCCGGTCGACGGCGAGGTCTTCGCTGGCCACCGAATAGATCGCCTCGGCCGCGGCCACCATCATCTTCTCGGTGATGCGGCGCGCCCCGACGTCCAGCGCGCCGCGGAAGATGCCGGGGAACGCCAGCACGTTGTTGATCTGGTTCGGGAAGTCGCTGCGCCCGGTGGCCACAACTGCCGCGTACTTGGCCGCGACGTCGGGATGGATCTCGGGGTCCGGGTTGGACAGCGCGAACACGATTCCGTCGGGTGCCATGGTCGCGATCAGCTGCTCGGGGACCAGTCCGCCGGACACCCCGAGGAAGACGTCGGCGCCGTCGAGCGCCTCGACCATCCCACCGGTGCGACCGCTCGGGTTGGTGCGCCGGGCCAGGTCCACCTTGACGCTGTTCATGTCGTCACGGCCGTTGTGCACGATGCCGCGCGAGTCCAGCACGGTGATATCCGAAACCCCGCTTGCCAGAAGAAGATTGGTGCAGGCCACGCCGGCGGCCCCGGCGCCGGAGACCACCACCCGCAGCGAGGTCATGTCCCGCCCCAGCACCTTGGTGGCGCCCATCATCGCCGCCAGCGAGACCACCGCGGTGCCGTGCTGGTCGTCGTGCATCACCGGGCAGTCCAGCGCCTCGATGACCCGCCGCTCGATCTCGAAACAGCGCGGAGCCGAGATGTCCTCCAGGTTGACGGCGCCGAACGTCGGCCGCAGCCGCACCAGGGTTTCGACGATCTCGTCGGGATCCTTGGTGTCCAGCACGATCGGGATGGCGTTCAGCCCGCCGTACTCCTTGAACAGCGCGCACTTGCCTTCCATCACCGGCAACGACGCCTCTGGGCCGATGTCACCGAGGCCGAGTACGGCGGTCCCATCGCTCACCACGGCGACCAGCCGGTTGGCCCAGGTGTAGCGCGCAGCCAGGGTGCGGTCCGTGGCGATCGCACGGCTCACCTGTGCCACGCCCGGGGTATAGGCGATCGACAGCGCGCGCTGGGTGTCGAGCGGAGAGGTCAGGCCTACCGAAAGCTTGCCGCCTTCGTGTGCCACGAAGATTTCGTCGTCCGTGACGATGACTTGGGAGCTCTCGAGGGTTTCGGACACGGCACTCAGACTACTCAGCCCGGCTATCAATCCAGAATCGCTATCGGAACGGGCATGGAAATCCCATTTCCGGCCGCGGCAGCTAGCTGCGCGAGCAGACGCAAAATCGCCTGGGAGCTGGCGCTCCCAGGCGATTTTGCGTCTCTTCGCGGCAATCCGCGGCGACTCAGATCAGCTTGAGCTCTGTCACGGCGCTGCGCTCGTCGGCCAGCTCCGCGGTGGACTTGTCGATCCGGGCACGGGAGAAGTCGTCGATCTCCAGGCCCTGCACGATCGACCAGTCGCCGTCCTTGGTGGTGACGGGAAACGACGAGATCAGGCCCTCCGGCACGCCATAGGACCCGTCGGAAACCACGGCCATCGAGACCCAGTCGCCGTCCGGGGTGCCCTGCAGCCACGAGCGGGCCGCGTCCACGGTGGCCGATGCTGCCGAGGCCGCCGAAGAGGCGCCGCGGGCGTCGATGATGGCCGCGCCGCGCTTGGCGACGGTCGGGATGAAGTCGTTCTCGATCCAGTCCTGGTCGTTGACGACCTCGGCGGCGTTCTTGCCGCCCACCTCGGCGTGGAAGATGTCGGGGTACTGGGTGGCCGAGTGGTTGCCCCAGATCGTCATCTTCTTGATGTCGGTGACCTTGGCCCCGGTCTTGCGGGCCAGCTGTGAGATCGCCCGGTTGTGGTCCAGCCGGGTCAGCGCGGAGAACCGCTCGTTGGGGATGTCGGGGGCGTTGGTCATCGCGATCAGCGCGTTGGTGTTGGCCGGGTTGCCGGTGACGCCGATGCGCACGTCGTCGGCGGCCACCGAGTTCAGCGCCTTGCCCTGGGCGGTGAAGATCGCGCCGTTGGCCTCCAGCAGGTCGCCGCGCTCCATGCCCGGGCCACGCGGCCGCGCGCCGACCAGCAGAGCGAGGTTCACGCCGTCGAAGATCTTGTTGGCGTCAGCGCCGATCTCCACGCCGGCCAGCAGCGGGAACGCGCAGTCGTCCAGTTCCATCACCACGCCCTCCAGCGCCTTGAGTGCCGGCTCGATCTCCAGCAGCCGCAGCTCGATCGGACGGTCCGGGCCCAGCAGCGAGCCGCTGGCCAGGCGGAACAACAGGCTGTAGCCGATCTGCCCGGCGGCACCGGTGACGGCGACCTTGAGAGGACTTGCGCTCACGTCGGTTCTGCTCCTTTGAGTAAGACTGGTTCGGGTCGAAACTAGCGCACCGCCGCCTCTGCGAAATCGCCGGTCCGCCGGGCAGCTGGGAAGTAGCTGCTGACAGCACCGTTACGTCTCTTTTTGTTCGGCCCGGGCGCGTACGATGACCACCGCCTACAGACCGGCGCCGTGATTGGAGGTGGATGTGTTCCCAGGGTTTGACGCATTGCCCGAAGCTCTCCGCCCCGTCGCGCGAACTCGCCAGCAGCATGTGCATCCGGTGCCCAATCCACCGGCCCAGACGTTGGTCGACTGCGGCGTCTACGTCGACGGACGCCGGCTGCCCGGAAAGTTCACCCCCGCTGACGCGCTGGCGAAGGTCCGCGACCTCGAGCAGGACGGTCAGGAGGCTTTCGCCTGGATCGGGCTGCACGAGCCGGACCAAGCGCAGATGCAAGAGGTGGCCGATGCGTACGGTTTGCACCCGTTGGCCGTCGAGGACGCCGTGGTCGCCCACCAGCGCCCCAAGCTCGAGCGCTACGACGATTCCCTGTTCCTGGTGCTCAAAACCGTCAACTATGTGCCGCACGAGTCGGTGGTGCTGGCCCGCGAGATCGTCGAAACCGGGGAGATCATGATCTTCGTCGGCGCCGACTTCGTGGTGACCGTCCGTCACGGCGAGCACGGCGGCCTGCACGAGGTCCGTAAGCGGATGGATTGCAACCCCGAGCATCTGCGACTGGGCCCGTATGCGGTGATGCACGCGATCGCCGACTACGTGGTGGACCACTACCTGGGCGTCACCAGCCTGATGGAAGACGACGTGGACGCCATCGAGGTGGTCGCCTTCGCGCCGGGCAAGAAGATCGACGTCGAGCCGATCTACCTGCTCAAGCGCGAAGTCGTGGAGTTGCGCCGGTGTGTGGCGCCGCTCTCGAATGCCTTCCAGCGCATGCAGGTCGAGAATAAGGACCTGATCAACAAGGAAGTGCGCCGCTACCTGCGCGACGTCGCCGATCACCAGACCCAGGCCGCTGAACAGATCGCCAGCTACGACGACATGCTCAACTCCTTGGTGCAGGCCGCGCTCGCCCGGGTCGGGATGCAGCAGAACATGGACATGCGCAAGATCTCGGCCTGGGCCGGTATCGTCGCCGTGCCCACCATGGTCGCTGGGATCTACGGCATGAACTTCCACTTCATGCCCGAACTCGACTCACGGTGGGGCTACCCCTCGGTGGTCGCCGCCATGGTGGTGATCTGTGTGGCCCTCTACTTCAGTTTCCGCCGCCGCGACTGGCTTTAGCGGCTCTCGCCCGTCCCGCCGCCCGTCGCGACCGTGAATTACCCGACGCTCCGGCGGCATGTCGCGTCGCGCGATTCACACTCGACGGTGCGCCCGCTCAACTGGGCTGCGCCGCAGGACGATTCGGGTCCAGCACGTCCACTCCATCATTCCGCCAGGCCTCGCGCATGGCGGCGGCGCCTTTGAGCCGGACCCAGGCCGCTTCGTTGGCCGTGATGGGTGTGGCGGACAGGAACTGCACCGGCTCGCGCGGCGGCTCCAGCGCCAGATCGGGAACGTCGCTGTGCCCCAGCAACACCGCGGTGAACGGAGCAGGCTGCCACAACGGCGCCCCCAGGTCGATCAGCGCATCGGGCACCAGCACCAGACCGTCCACCGCCGGCGTGGCGGCCAGGATCGCCATGGTGCGTACCAGCCCCTTGATCGGACCGGGGTCACGCAGGGCCAGAACCACTTCGGCGCGCGGGCCGCGTAGGTGGTCGGTGATCATCTCGGTCGGGTCGGTCATCGGGTAGCGCGAGCAGCCCAGCGAAACATAGTGCACCACCGGCTGATCCCGGAAACGCAGCACCTCGATCGGCTCCGCACCAAGGAAGGTCACGCTCGCCGAATCGGGCTGGGCGCCGAAGTGGTCGCGCAGGTGGGCGCGGACGTCGTCGAGAATCACTGCGCGGCCGGCACCGTCAGGTTCACACCGGAGTCGGCGTCGAACACAGCGAGTTTGCCGGGATCGAACGCCAACTCGATCGGTTGCCCGGTCGCCGCTTTCGACTCGGCGGGAACCCTTGCCACAAAACGGTTCTCATGTACTTCCGATTCGGCGGCCACCTCGTCCAGCCGGGCCGAATGCACCTGCGGACCCGCGGTGGTGAAGTACACGTACTTGTCGGAGCCCAGCGACTCGACCAGGTCGACGGTGACCTCGAAGGTCAGCGAGCCGATCCGCTGGTAGCCGTCGATCAGCGCCGCGTCGTGGATATGCTCGGGACGCAATCCCACGATGACGTTCTCCGGTTCGGGGTGTCCGGCGATCACCTGCTGCACCTCCGGCGTCAACGTCACCTCCCCGAACGACAGCCTCAATCCGAACGACGTCAGCGTGGCCGGGAAGAAGTTCATCGCCGGTGAACCGATGAAGCCGGCCACGAACAGATTCGCGGGCCGCTCGTAAAGCTCGGTGGGCGTGCCGATCTGCTGTGCGATACCGCCATGCATCACCACCACCCGATCCCCCAGCGTCATGGCCTCGGTCTGGTCGTGGGTCACGTAGACGGTGGTGGTGCCCAGCCTCTTCTGCAGGCGCGCGATCTCGCCGCGCATCTGTACCCGCAGCTTGGCGTCCAGGTTGGACAGCGGCTCGTCCATCAGAAAAGCCTTGGGCTGGCGCACAATCGCCCGGCCCATCGCCACCCGCTGGCGCTGACCGCCCGACAACTGCGAGGGGCGACGGTCCAACAGGTCTGTCAGGTCCAGGATCCGGGCCGTCTCCTCGACCTTCTGCGCGATATCGGCCTTCTTCATCTTCGCCAGCGTCAGTGGGAACGCGATGTTCTGCCGGACCGTCATGTGCGGATACAGCGCATAGGACTGGAACACCATGGCGATGTCGCGGTCCTTGGGCGCTTTCTCGTTGACCCGTTCACCGCCGATGCGCAACTCACCCGAGGTGATATTTTCCAGTCCGGCAATCATGTTCAGTGTGGTGGTCTTCCCACAGCCGGACGGCCCGACCAGAATCAGGAACTCGCCGTCGGCGATGGTGATGCTCAGATCACGCACCGCGGTATGCCCGTCGGCGTAACTCTTGTTGACGTGTTCCAGCACAATCTCGGCCATCGCGCTATCCCTTCACAGCGCCGGAGGTCAACCCGGCAACAATGCGTCGTTGGAATATGAGAACGAAGACAATGATCGGAATCGTGATCACGATCGCACCCGCGGCGATCGACCCGGTCGGCTCTTCGAATTGGGAGCTGCCGGTGAAGTTCGCGATCGCGACCGGCGCCGTAATCGCTGCCCGGGTGGCCGTGAGCGACAAGGCGAGCAGCAGGTCGTTCCAGGCGAAGATGAACACCAGGATGGCCGCCGTCACCAAGCCCGGGGCCGCCAGCGGGACGATCACCTTGACGAACGCCTGGGCAGGCGTGGCGCCATCCATCTTGGCCGCTTTCTCCAGGTCCCAGGGGATCTCGCGAAAGAACGCCGACAGCGTATAGATCGCCAGCGGCAAAGCGAAGGTGATGTAGGGCAGGATCAGCCCGGGCCAGGTGTTGAACAACCCGACGGCGCGTTCGATATCGAACAGCGGCGTCACCAGCGAGATCGCGGGAAACATCGTGATCAGCAGCGTCATTCCGATCAGGGCGCGCTTACCCGGGAAACTCAACCGGGCCACCGCATAGGCCGCCATCGCGCCCAGCACCACCGCGATCACGGTGGTGGTCAACCCGATGCCGATCGAATTGACCAGCGCCGAGGAAAAGAAATCACCACGGAAGATGCCGCGATAGTTGTCCAGCGTCACCGATGACGGAATCAGCTTGCCGTCCTTGACCATTGACGTCGGCTTGAGCGACAGGCTAAGGATCCACAGCACCGGCAGCAAGGCATAGCCGACCACCAGCATGTCGATCACGACCCAGAACGTCGCGCGCTTGACGGGGTCACCGGACATCTAGGTCGCTCCCCGGAGCCGATGCGCCGAACAGCTTGATGAAAACCAGCGCAATGATGCCCACGCACAGGAAGATCAGCACGCTGATCGCCGAGCCCAGGCCGAGGTTGAAGCCCTTGAACAGATTGTCGTAGCCCAGGATCGACACCGACCCGGTGTTGTTGGCGCCGGCGGTCAGCACGTAGATGTTGTCGAAGATCCGGAACGCGTCCAGCGTCCGGAACAGCACCGCCACCACCACCGCGGGCTTGATGATCGGCAGGGTGATCCTGGTCAGCCGCCGCCAGGCATCCGCGCCGTCGACCTGTGCCGCCTTCAACAGGTCCTCGGGCACCAGCGCCAATCCGGCCAGCAATAGCAGCGCCATGAACGGGGTCGTCTTCCACACCTCAGCGATCACCACCACACCGAGCGACGGAATCTGTTGCGTCAGTGGCGCACTCCCGCCAGGTAGCAGATTGGCGAGGTAACCGGTGCCCGGCGTCCAGGCGTAGTACCAGCTGTAGGACGCGACGACCGTGACGATGCCGTACGGGATCAGCACCGCGGTGCGTACCAGTCCCCTGCCGATCAGGGTGCGATGCATCACCAGCGCCAGGGACAGCCCGAGCACGAATTCCAGCGTCACCGAGACGACGGTGATCGCCAGCGTCACGGCCAGTGCGGTCCACCAGTACCGGTCGGTCAGGATCGTCTGGTAATTGCCCAGTCCGACGAACGCGGTGTCCTCGGGAGTGGCCAGGTTGTTGCGCTGCAGGCTCAGCCATATCGCATAACCGATGGGGTAGGCGGTCACCGCGAGCATCAGGGTCACCGCGGGTGCGACGAGCAGGTACGCGAGCCGCCGTTCAGACGACATGGCGCCGTTCCTCATCGCTTCGCGCTGCATGGTCGCCGTTCACGGCAGCAACCCTTTGCCGTCGATCGCCTTCTGCACCTGCACGACGAGTTCGTCGGCCGTGCGTTCCGGGTCGATCGCCGTGATCGGACTCACCACCGAAGCCAATCGGATCGACACCGCTTGGTACACCGGAGTAGCGGGGCGCACCGCGGCATCGGTGAGTTGCTGGCGGATGATGCCGTACATCGGGTACTTAGCCTGGAACTGCGGATCGGAATACAGCGAGGTCCGTACCGGAGGCAGTCCGCCTTCGATCGCGATGTACTTCTGGTTCTGCAGGTTGCGTATGCAGCGGACTGCTTCGAACGCTTCACGCCGGTGCCCGGTGGTGCTGGCCACCGCCAGATTCAGCCCGCCGATCGTGACTTTGGCCGGTTGGCCGGCCGCCACCCCGGGGTAGGGCGCGAAACCGAACACCCGCTGACTGGCCGCGTAGGCCAGGTTGAACTGCTCGTCGCTCGGCGTGAACGTACCGGCTCCGTTGACGCTGCCGGCCAGGGCGGGGTCACGGTTCAGCGGCAGGAACGCCACACCGCCTTTCACCGCGTTCTCCAGCATCGAGGCAAAGACGTAGGGCCAGTTGACCTCCAGCGCCGCCTTGCCCTGTTCGACAGCCAGCCGCGCCGCGCCCTCGTCGCTGCGGGTGATCGACGGGTCTGCCCCCGGCGCGGTGGCCACCGCCTTCAGGATCTGCAGCGCGCTCACCGTCGCGGCGCGGTGTTCGGGGGTGTCGGTCAGGGTGACGCGCTTGCCGTCTTCGGAGAGCACCTGCCCGCCCGCGCTGACCAGCAGGGTGTTGAACCAGACCACCAGCCCCTCGGCCTCGTTGGCCTGCACGGCGATCCAGCTGGGCTCACCCGAGGCCTGCAAGCGGCCCGCCTCCGCCACCATGGCAGCCCAGTCGCGCGGCGGTTGACGCACCAGATCCGTTCGGTACCAAAGCAATTGGGTGTTAGTGGTGACGGGGGCACCGTAGACGCGATGATTCCAGGTCGCCGTCTTCAGCGGACCCGGCAGGGTATCGGCGGTGGCGTCGGACTCGGTCAGTCCCGTCGGATCGTCGGACAGCGGCAGCGCCCACCCCGCTTCGGCGAACTCGGCGGTCCACACCACGTCCAGCGCCATCACGTCCAGGGTGTCGTCGTGCCCGGTCAGTCGCCTGGCAAGTTGCAGCCGTTGCTGGTCGGGCGATCTGGCCAGGCTCACATGCTCAATGCGGTACCGGCCGGCGGCCTGTTCCGAACACCGTTGGGCGACGGCGGTGAACGTCGCTGCGTCGGTGGCCGGCGTGTAGAAGCTGATCACCAGACCGTGACCGCCCGACCCGCAGGCCGAGAGCACCGAGGCGGTGGTCAACGCCGCCAGTGCGGCCGCCCCCCACCGCCGCACGCGACGGTTCACCAGTCAGATCGCCAGACGCGCCAGCAGATCTCGCGCTTTCTCGGCGTTCTGGGGGTCGCACAGCACGTCATATCGGCCGGCGACCAACTGCATGGTCGAGCTGAAGTCCCTGGTGCCCCGGGCCATGGCGTACGGCACGGCCGACGTGATCAGCCCGAAGAAAACCCCGGCGACCAGGCCGGTGATCAGCGCGCCCCACGGGTTCGGGCTGAAGAAGCCGAGCACCAGGCCGATGAACAAACCGAGCCAGGCACCGCTGAGCACTCCGCCGCCGAGCACCTTGCCCCAGGTCAGCCGGCCCGTGACGCGTTCCACCTGCATCAGGTCCACCCCCACGATGGTCACCTGCTGGACGGGAAACTCCTGATCGGACAGGTAGTCGACGGCACGCTGCGCCTCGGCGTAGGTGGGGTAGGAACCCACCGGCCAGCCTTTGGGCGGCGTCGGCAGCCCGGGCACATTTCGTCGACCCGCAGCCCCGCTGGCGGGTGGTTGTCCGGGTTGGAATGGGCTAGTCATCGGTACCTCATTCTCCTCCTGCCCGCCTTTACGCAAGCCATCGTTCCACCTACGCATCCGGGGCGCACTATCCATACCCCCGCGGGCCGCACATTTCACCTGGCCGGAGCGGGGCGCCTGCGCGCTGCATCGACGCCGTACCCACTGCCGGCCCATACGCTACGTTCATCTCCATGACAGCTCCCGGCGACTCCTCCGGCCAGGACAACGACACCGCGCAGCCCGCCCCGTCGGATCAGACGCAAGCCGCTGAGCAGCCGGTATCCGACGCTCCGTGGGTCGCGCCGTCGTCGTCTCCGGCAGCGGAGTACCCGCCACCTGCGGTCGACTACCCGCCCACTCAGGAGGCGCCGCTCCCCGGCTACCCGCCCGACTACCAGCCCAGCCCGGCGCCCGGCTACTCGCCCAACCCGGCGCCTGGCTACCCGCCCAACCCGGCACCCGGGTACCCGCCCAACCTGGCGGCCGGCTATCCGCCGCCGACTCCGCCGTCCGGCTACACACCGCCGCCGTACGGCGCCGCGGCCCCGGGTTATGGCAATCCCCCGCCCTTCTCGCCGCCGCCCCCGCCGATGCCCGGCCCGTACGGCTCGCCCCCGGCCGGTTACTACCCGGGTCCGGACTACTACGGCGGCGGGTACGGGTCCATGCAGACCGGCACCAACACGATGGCGATCATCGCGCTGGTCTGCGGCATCGTCGGCGTCTTCTGCTGTGTCGGCTCGATCGCGGGCATTGCCTGCGGCACGGTGGCGATCAACCAGATCAAGCAGACTCGCGAAGACGGCTTCGGCCTCGCGGTGGCCGGCATCGTGATCAGCGCCGCGACTCTGCTGGTCTATTTCATCGCACTGATGTTCAGTCTCGGCTCGCACTGAGTTAGGCGCCGGCCGGTCCTCCGGTGGCGACCCGCCGCGCAACCTGATGGTGGCGACCCGCCGCGCCCGGCTCCGCCGGGCTTGCGATCGCCACGCAACCTGATGGTCGCGACCCGCCGCGCCCGGCTCCGCCGGGCTTGCGATCGCCACGCAACCTGATGGTGGCGACCCGCCGCGCCCGACTCCGCCGGGCTTGCGATCGCCACGCAGCCCCAACCTGCCGCCTCCACACCCGCTGCCTACGCTCTCTCCTATGGCGTCGGTCAACAGGGTGTACGTGGCACGGCTGCCGCGCATGATGGTGCTCGGCCCGCTCGGCGAATCCTTCGGGCGCGTCCGCGACGTCGTGATCAGCATCAGCATCGTCCGCCAGCAACCACGCGTGCTCGGCCTGGTCGTCGATCTCGCCACCCGGCGCAGCATCTTCATCCCGATCCTGCGGGTCGCGGCGATCGAACCGGACGCGGTGACACTGCGGACCGGCAACGTGTCGCTGCGCCACTTCGAGCAGCGCCCCGGCGAGGTGCTGGCGATGGGACAGGTGCTCGACACCCCGGTGCGGGTCAACGACCCTGACCTACCCGACCTGGCCGGTGTTGACGTCGTGGTCACCGACCTGGGTATCGAGCAGACCCGGACCCGCGACTGGGTGGTGACCAGGGTGGCGGTACGCACCCAACGCCGGCTGGGACGTCGCGGACCAGTGCACGTCGTGGACTGGCAGAACGTGCAGGGATTGACTCCATCGGCCCTGGCCATGCCGGGTCAGGGCGTGGCGCAGTTGCTGGACCAGTTCGAGGGACGGCGGGCCGTCGACGTCGCCGACGCTATCCGGGGGCTGCCCACCAAGCGCCGCTACGAGGTGTTCAAGGCGCTCGACGACAACCGGCTGGCCGACATCCTGCAGGAGCTGCCCGAACTGGATCAGGCCGAGGTCCTGGCGCAACTGGGCACCGACCGCGCGGCCGACGTGCTTGAGGAGATGGATCCCGACGACGCCGCCGACGTGCTAGGGGTGCTCAACCCGACGGACGCCGAGATGTTGCTGACCCGAATGGATCCCGACGACTCCGACCCGGTGCGGCGACTACTCAAGCACTCTCCTGACACGGCAGGCGGGCTGATGACGTCCGATCCGGTCGTGCTCACCCCGGACACCTCGGTCGCCGAGGCGCTGGCCCGACTCCGCGATCCTGACCTGACCCCCGCGCTGGCCTCGATGGTGTTCGTGGCACGCCCGCCGACCGCCACTCCCACCGGCCACTACCTGGGCTGCGTGCACCTGCAGCGACTGCTTCGCGACCCGCCGTCCGAACTGGTCGGCGGCATCGTCGACACCGATCTGCTGACCCTGTCGCCAGAGACCCAGTTGGGTGCGGTCACAAGGTATTTCGCCGCCTACAACCTGGTGTGCGGTCCGGTGGTCGACGACCAGAACCATCTGTTGGGCGCGGTGACGGTGGACGACCTGCTCGACCATCTGCTGCCTCATGACTGGCGCGTGGACGTTCAGCAGCTCGATCCCGCCGGCAGGCCGCCACGGACCGGAGATGCCGTATGAGCAAATCCCAGACGACGCGACGGCTGTACACCCCGCGTACCTCACGCCGCTACACACCGCGGTTGGACCCCGAGACGGTGGGACAGTTCACCGAGTCCATCGCACGGTTTTTCGGCACCGGGCGCTACCTGCTGCTGCAGACGATCGTGGTGATCGTGTGGATCGCGATCAACATGATCGCCATCCAGTGGCAATGGGACCCGTACCCCTTCATCCTGCTCAACCTGGCGTTCTCCACCCAGGCCGCCTACGCCGCGCCGCTGATCCTGCTCGCCCAGAACCGGCAGGAGAACCGCGACCGGGTCGCCCTGGAAGAGGATCGTCGCCGCGCGGCGCAGACCAAGGCCGACACCGAATACCTGGCCCGCGAACTGGCCGCGCTGCGGTTGGCCATCGGCGAAGTTCCCACGCGTGACTACCTGCGTCACGAACTGGAAAGCCTGAAAAACCTGTTGGCGGACGTGCAGACAGCGGTGTCCGACGGTGCTGGGCGCCGTGCTAAGAAAACCAGCTGAGAATGAAGTCGCCCATTGCATTACTCCCGTGACGAGAGTTATGTATGGTGATCTAGTTCACGAAGCTAACAACTGGTCAGTTTCCCGGCGGCTCACAGAATTTGAGGACGGTCGAGGTGCATATTGGGGGACGCTGGGCTGACAACCCGGCCGTCGCGAAGGTGCGACAGACGGCACTTCGCGTCACCCGCACACCGGTTTTCGGCGTCGCCATGATCTCGCCGCTGATCTTCGCCAGCGCGGTCGGTGCCGCAGCGCCGTCACTGCACGGCAAGAATCAACCGCACCGCGCCGCGATCACACCGGTGGCCGCGGTCGGCCCAGCTCCGCACACCGACCTCTCCGGCCCCACCGTCATCTCCATCCAGCGGGTGCCGACCAGCTTCCACGTCGCCGCGGCCACCAGTTCCGCGCCGCCGCCCCCCACCGTCGTGAATACCCCTGGCGCACTGGGGATTCCGATCATGGCGCTGTCGGCCTACCGCAATGCCGAGCAGAAGATGTCGACCGCGCAACCTGGCTGCGGAGTCAGCTGGAACCTGCTCGCCGGCATCGGACGCATCGAGTCGGGCCATGCGGGTGGCGGCGCCGTCGACGCCCGCGGCACCGCGACCAACCCGATCTACGGTCCGGCACTGGACGGCACGCTGCCCGGCAACGAGGTCATCGTGCAGCGGGACCAGGGCAACCGGGTGACCTACGCCCGCGCCATGGGTCCCATGCAGTTCCTCCCGGGCACCTGGGCGCGCTATGCCGTCGACGGTGATGGCGACGGCATCCCCGACCCGCAGAACCTGTTCGACGCCACCCTGGCCGCCGCCCGGTACCTGTGCAGCGGCGGGCTGAACCTGCGCGATCCGCAGCAGGTGATGGCCGCGATCCTGCGCTACAACAACTCGATGTCCTACGCCCAGAACGTGCTGGGCTGGGCCGCCGCCTACGCCACCGGCGTGGTTCCGGTCGACCTGCCGCCGATCACCGGTCCCCCGCCCCCGATCGGCGACGCGCACCTCGAACACCCCGAAGGCCTCGGGCCGAACCTGCCGATGAATGTCACCGGATTGGGTGTCGGCGACCCGATGGGCCAGCACATGCCGCTGATCGACTTCGGGCAGCCACAGATCGTCGCGCAGTACCCGAACCTGTACCAGAACCCGCAGGCGCCGATGTGGCCGTGGATGCCGCCGGCCCAGGTGCCGCAGCCGGCTCCGGTGGCCACTCCGGGCTGCACCCTGATTTGCATCAGCTCGCAAACCCCTGACTCGCTGCCACCGGGCGCCGGCCCCATCCCCAACGGCGGGATCGTCATCGCTCCCGCCGCACCCCCGGCTCCCCCGGCCGCGCCGGCGTTCCCCGACCCGTTCGCCCCGCCACCGATGCCTCCGGCCGCGCCGCCGGCGCCACCCGCACCAGCGGCCCCCGCACCCGCCCCGCCGGCACCGGCGAACCGGGCACCCAACGGCGCACCGACGCCCAAGCCCGCCGGCCCGGCTCAGCCCAGCCCGCCGGCACCCGGAGAACCGGTACTGGCCCCGGTCAGCTGACCGTCGGCGAAAGCCTTGCGGCCGAGCCGCCTAGACTCGGCGTTGATGTCCGCAACCCGAGATGACGCAACCGATCTGACCACGGCTATCCGCTCAGCGCTGGGCAAGGTGATCGACCCTGAACTACGCCGCCCCATCACCGAACTGGGGATGGTCAAGAGCATCGATCTGGGCGCCGACGGAAGCGTGCACGTCGAGATCTATCTGACCACCGCAGCCTGCCCGAAGAAGAGCGAAATCAGCGAGCGGGTGACCCAGGCGGTCACCGACGTTCCGGGTACCGGCACGGTGCGGGTGAGCCTGGACGTGATGAACGACGAGCAGCGCACCGAACTGCGCAAGCAGTTGCGCGGGGATGCCGCCGAACCCGTTATCCCGTTCGCCCAGCCCAGCTCACTGACTCGGGTCTACGCGGTCGCGTCGGGCAAAGGGGGCGTCGGCAAGTCGACCGTCACGGTCAACCTGGCGGCCGCGATGGCCGCACGAGGCCTGTCCGTCGGCCTGCTGGACGCCGACATCCACGGCCATTCCATCCCCCGGATGATGGGCACCACCGACCGGCCCACCCAGGTGGAGTCGATGATCCTGCCGCCCATCGCCCACGAAGTGAAGGTCATCTCGATCGCGCAGTTCACCAAGGACAACACCCCGGTGGTGTGGCGCGGGCCCATGCTGCACCGGGCGCTGCAGCAGTTCTTGTCGGACGTGTACTGGGGCGACCTGGACGTGCTGCTACTCGATCTGCCGCCCGGCACCGGCGACGTCGCCATTTCACTCGCCCAACTGCTGCCCAACGCCGAGATCCTGGTGGTAACCACGCCGCAGCTGGCCGCCGCCGAGGTGGCCGAGCGGGCGGGCAGCATTGCGATCCAGACGCGCCAGCGCATCGCCGGTGTGGTGGAGAACATGTCCGGGCTGACCCTGCCCGACGGCTCCACGATGCAGGTGTTCGGCGAGGGTGGCGGCCGGCAGGTCGCCGAGCGGCTGTCGCGTGCGGTGGGCGCCGACGTGCCGCTGCTGGGCCAGATCCCGCTGGACCCCGCGCTGGTGGCCGCCGGCGACACCGGCGTGCCGATGGTGCTCAGCACACCGGACTCCGCGGTGGGCAAGGAGTTGGGCCGCATCGCCGACGTGCTGTCGTCGCGCCGTCGCGGCCTGGCAGGCATGTCCCTGGGCTTGGACCCGACCCGCCGCTAGGTGGCGCGAGCGGACGCTCAGGTGGCGTCGGAGTCGAACGGGGTGCGTTCGGGCGGGGCAGACGCGGCCGGCGGCTGCGGCGGCTGGGCAGGCGGCTGCTGGGCCGGGGGCTGCGGTGCCGGTGCGTCGAAGTTGCCGGTGAAGATCGAGTCGTCACCGTCGAGTAAGTGCTTGGTCAACGCCGCGCGGGGGGTCATCCCGCGCAACTTCTGCAGTTCGCTGAGCTGGCCGCGGATGTCGTCGAACTCGGGCCCCATGTCCTCGCGAAGCTGGTTGGACACACCGCTGAGGTAGTCACGCGCCTGCCGCAGGGCGCCGGCCGTCCAGCGAATCGCACCGGGAAGCCGCTCCGGGCCGAGCACCACCAGCCCGACCACCACAAGGACGAGCATCTCCCCCCAGCCGATGTTGGCGAACATCAGGTTGGATGGTGCTGACCCGCAGCGCCCGGCTGCGCCGCGCTTGCGATCATTACGGTTGGATGGTGCTGACCCGCAGCGCCCGGCTGCGCCGCGCTTGCGATCATCACGAGCTGGTGTCGGGGTCGGGTTTGACCGTCAGCGTCACATGACGCCCGTCGCGGACCACCTCGATCTGCGCGTCCTGGCCGATGGTCAGCTGCCGCACGGCGACGACGGCTTCGTCGGAGTCGGCGACCTTCCGGCCCCCGATCTTGACGATCACGTCGTTCTCCAGTATTCCGCCCTTTTGCGCGGGTCCCCCGGCCTTCACGTTGGCCACCTGCGCGCCCGAGGCGATCGCGTTGCTCACCGACCGGGTGCTGATGCCCAGCGTCGGGTGCACGATCTTGCCGTCCTTGATCAGCGTCTCGGCGACCAACTTCATCTCGTTGACCGGGATCGCGAAACCCAGCCCGCTGGCGCTGTCGGACAACGATTTGCCCGCACTGTTGATGCCGATCACCTGGGAGTCCATGTCGATCAGTGGCCCACCGGAGTTGCCGTGGTTGATCGAGGCGTCGGTCTGGATGGCGTCCAGGACGGTGTCGGTGTCAGAGCCCTCGCCCGACAACGGAACCGGGCGGTGCAGCGCGCTGATGATGCCGTGCGTGACGGTGCTGCGCAGACCCAACGGGGCACCGGCCGCGATCACCTCGTCGCCGACCCGCACCTTGTCGGAATTGCCGAGCCGCGCCACGGACAGGTTGTCGACGTTGTCGACCTTCAGGACGGCCAGGTCGGTCTTGGGGTCGCGGCCGACCAGGCTGGCGGGCACTTCCTTGCCGTCGTTGAAGACCACGGTCGTCTTGAACTGGCTGGGGTTGTTGGCGGCTTCGGAGATGACGTGGTTGTTGGTGACGATGTAGCCACGACCGTCGATGACGACGCCGGAGCCCTGCATCCCCTCCTGGTCGCTCTTGGACTCGATCGTCACCACCGAGTCGGCGACGGCGGCCGCGACCTTGGTGAACCGCCCGGCCGGCTCTTCGGCATTGCCCGCGGTGGACAGCGTCACCTTCGAGGTGGTGAACGCCTCGACCACTTCGGCGGTCTTGCGGCCGATCACCCCACCGATCGCACCGATCGCCAGCGCGATGATGAGCAGCACGGCCAGCGCGAGATACGACACCTTGCCGCCGAACAGCACATCGCGGACGCCGAGCTTGCCGCTGTGGCGCAGTTCGCCGTGGGTGACGATCGGAGGCAGCGCCGGAGTTCCCAGCGCAGCGGCCGCGTCCGGATCGCGCCAGGGATCCTCGGGCTCGTCGGGCTCACCATTCTTCTCGCCGGCCAGCGCAGCGGCATCGATCGGATGACGCTGCAAAGTCTCGGTGCCGCCGAACGGACGACCGAAGGCCTCGGCGAGCACCGGGTCGGACGGCTTGTCGTGCGGCCGGAACTCGGACTGGTCCCGATACTTCTGCGGACGCACCCGATCGGCGACGAAGGAACCCTGCTGCCCGGCCGGACGTCCGAACGTCTGACGCGAGCCAGGGTCCACCGGCGGCCGGTAAATGGGACGCGGCGCCAGCCGTTCGGTTTCCTGGCCGCTGTTGTTGCCTTCGTCGGAGCTCACGGTTCCTCTTCTAGATCCGTTTCGGGGCCCGGCACCGGGCCGGCCGTATACGCAGCGAAGAACCGCACGGCCCTGGAAGTTGTGCTGTCCACCCTAGTATCCACGGATCCCCGCCGGTCGGCATGAACCCACGCGAGGGCCCGCGCAGGCACCCAAACCCCAAGCTAGCGGCGCTTCCGGTGATCATCGCGCTCGGCAAAGTCATCCGAGAGCGGCAGGGTTTCCTCGTGTGGGTAGTGCGGAATTTCGGACAGCAACCCGAGCAACGAGCTGGGAATGCGGATCGGGTGGGAGTCGCGCAGCGCAGCCCGCGCGCGGCTGTGGTCGTCCACCTCGGCCGCGCACTGGGCGCAGAGCGAGAGATGGTGCGCGGCGCGCAGGTGTGCGTTCATCCTCAGCTCGCCGTCGACGAACGCGGCGATGGCCTCGATGGAGAGGTGCTCCGTGGAACCGAAGCGGCGCGGCGCACCTACCGGGGCATCGCTCTGGGAGGCGAATTGGGCGGGTAGCCACGAGAACGCACGCCGGAACACATCTCCCCGGTCGGCCATTACCAGCTCCTTCCGCACCCTATTGAGCCATTTGTATCTCGAATGTAGCGCGGTGTGCTGCTTGATAACCATGATCGGACCTTTAAACCCCGGAATTTGGGATCAGTTGGCAACCGTGCAGTGGCCGAAACGATGATCAGCCTGCGCCGGTGACTCAGCTGGCCGACCGCATCGAGCGGTCGTCGTGCAGGCCGAGTTCGGGATGAGCGGCCAGGTAGTCGCGGAGCGCTTGGCGCCCCCGGTGAATCCGGCTGCGCACGGTGCCGAGCTTGACGCCCAGGGTGGCGCCGATCTCCTCGTACGACAGGCCTTCGATATCGCACAGCACCACCGCGGCGCGGAACTCCGGTGGCAGCGAGTCGAGCGCTGCCTGCAAGTCCGGACCGAGCCGCGAGTCGTGGTAGATCTGCTCAGGGTTGGGCTCGTCGGCCGGCACCCGGTCGTAGTCCTCGGGCAGCGCCTCCATGCGGATGCGGGCGCGGCGCCGGACCATGTCGAGGAACAGATTCGTGGTGATGCGGTGCAGCCAGCCTTCGAAAGTGCCGGGCTGGTAGTTCTGCACGGACCGGAACACCCGGATGAAGGTTTCCTGCGTCAGGTCCTCGGCGTCGTGCTGGTTGCCCGAGAGCCGGTAAGCCAGCCGGTAGACGCGGTCGGCGTGCTGACGCACCAGTTCGTCCCAGGACGGCATGGTGGCCTTGTCGCCGGTCGCGTCGAAAATCGCGGTACCAAGCAACGCGTCAGATGATTCCACCCAGTCGCTCTCGGCAACCTGTTGCGGGTGCGACATGGTGGTCGGGCTCAAAGTAGTGATGGTCAATTCCTCCGGCTTTCCCCTGCCATCCAGGGTCGGCATTTCCTCACTCGCCGAAACACGAAGTTCCCATCCCGTATTCCCGCTCCAACCTCCGCCGCGTTCCATACGGCCTACCGTCGCGTACCCGAGTGTGGGCCAGGTATGAGCAGTCTGAGCTTTAGCTGAGAAACCATACTGTTACCTGGGTTGTCCAGGGGTTATGGAGTTTGCTATGAGGTGCGTCGCCCGGCCGGGTCCGGGCGTGTCGGCGCCGGTTCCCACGGGCGCGCCTGAGCGACGCCTCCGGCGGTTGGGCATACTCTGCGGACATGGAGGGCACGTCCAACAACAGTGACGAGACTGGCCACGCGACTCGGAGCAGGGCGGATTCGCTTGTGGCGCACGCCGAAGAGTCGATATCGGAGGACGCGATCCTGGCCGGCACCCGGGAACGCGCCGTCGACAGCGGCGCCGGCGCGGTCACACCCGCGGTGGGAGCGCTGCTGAGCCTGCTGGCGAAGCTGAGCGGCGGCAAGGCGGTTGCCGAGGTCGGCACCGGGGCGGGCGTGAGCGGGCTGTGGTTGCTGTCGGGCATGAGCGACGACGGCGTCCTGACCACCATCGATATCGAACCGGAATATGTCCGGCTGGCCCGTCAGGCGTTCGCCGAGGCGCACATCGGACCGTCGCGCACCCGGCTCATCAGCGGGCGCGCTCAGGAAGTGCTCACCCGGCTCGCCGATGACTCCTACGACCTGGTGTTCATCGACGCCGATCCGATCGACCAGCCGGAGTACGTCGTCGAAGGCGTCCGTCTGTTGCGATCCGGCGGAGTCATCGTCGTGCATCGCGCGGCACTGGGCGGGCGGGCCGGCGATCCCGAGGCGCGGGACGCCGAGGTGGCAGCCGTCCGTGAGGCGGCCCGGTTGATCGCCGAGGACGAACGGCTGACGCCCGCGCTGATACCGCTGGGTGACGGCCTGCTGGCCGCCGTCCGCGACTGAGCGTCAGGCGCCGAGCAGGGTTTCGGCGACCGCGAACGGGAAGTGGACGGTCGCGGTCGCGACTTCGCGGACGCCGTCGCGAACCGCGTTAACGATCGTCGCCGGGTTGCCGGTCAGCAGGGCCGCCCCGACGTCGTAACCCGCGTACTGCGGTGCCGTGACGAAGTTGCGCACGTCGACGAACAACTGGGTCGGCAGGTCCGCCGGCCCCACCGGGGCGCCGTTGTAGCTCACCATCGTCCAACCTGTTGCGGGGCTGCCCTGGACCACGACGACACCGGTGTTCGGCAAGCTCCGGGTGAGCAGGAACAGCGGGTTGGGGTTGTCGACCATCATCATGGTCCCGGTCTCGATGGTCAGGGCGCTGGAATAGGCGACGACGGCGTGGCTGGGAGCCGACGCGCCGACGTTGTACATGGTTTGCACCGCGGAGTCGAAACCGGCGGCGAAGTTGAGCCCGGTCGGGTTCGTCGACAGCGGGGCCAGCATCGGGAACGCCGGCAAGCCGAGAGTCCACACCAGCGGGCCGCCCAGATACAGCAATCCCGCCGGAATCTGCGGCAGGTCCTCGAACAATCCGGCGTTGATCTCGTTGAGACCGGGCAGCACGACCGCGGCCGGCTGTCCCAGGTAGGCCACCAGCGCCGCTGCCGTTTCCTGGGTCCTGATCATCTGCGAGTCGAAGATGCCGGCGAAGATGCCCTGGCCGTTGAGCACATTGGCGACGTTGGCCGCTTGCAGCACGCCCGTTGCGTCCAGCGGCGGGCCGGGCACGGCTGTATCGAGAATGCCTGCCACGTTGCTGGCCGTCTGGCCGTGCCGCACGAACTCGATGGTCACCAGTTGGTCGTTGAGGACGGGGACGGTGGAACCGCCCAAGCCGATGAACAGACCCGGGAATCCGCGGGCGCCGCTGGCCCCGGTGGGGGTGCCGGCCCCGCCGGCGCCGCCGTACCCGCCGTCGCCGAACAGCAACGCCTGGCCGCCGGCCCCGCCGGCACCGCCGGGATCGCCCAGGAGCAACGCCGCACCGCCCAGCCCGCCCCGGCCGCCATTGCCCATCAGCAGGCCGCCGACACCCCCGGCGCCGCCCGCGCCACCGGCCCAGCCCGTCCCGCCGGTGCCACCCGTACCGATCAAACCGGCATTGCCGCCAATTCCACCGTTCAGCGGCAGCACACCCCCGGTCGGTGAATAGCCGGACCCGCCGTCGCCGAACAGCAAGCCGCCCGCTCCACCGTTGGGGCTGAGCGCGGTTCCGGCGACGCCGTTACCGATCAGGTCGCGCCCTAACAACGCCTGAGTGGGTGCGTTGATGATCGGGTCGACCGCCTGGCCGAGCGGGCTCGCGATCCAGGTCTGCCCGGCTTGGTGAATAGGCTTGTAGATAAGGGCCTGGAATGCGCCCGAGGTGATTTCGTTGAGTGCTTCCAGCGGAGCGGAGGCGGCACCCCCACCGAGCAGTGTGGCCTCCAACTGCGCGAGGATCGCCGCTTCGGCGCCGCCGTAGGAGGCCGCGGCGGCGCCGAGGTTCCGCACGAATTCCTGGTGGTACACCGCCGCCTGCGCCGCCGCCGCCCGGTAGTCGTTGGCGTGCGTTCCGAACAAGCTCGCGATCGCGACGGACACCTCGTCGGCAGCGGCCGCGGCCAGTCCGGTGGTGGGGATCGCCGCGGCCAGATTGCCGGCTCCGACCGCCGCTCCGACCTGCGCGGCATCCGCCGACGCAGTTTCGATCATGTCCAGTGCCGCGACCACAAATGACATTTCGCTACTCCTCGATGCGTAATTCGGCCCGACCGACATCTTGGCACTGGATACGGAAAAAAGTCGGGAAATCGGCGGAGTTTTGGCCGTCGCCGTCAGGAGCCGCGCAGCCCCGCGATCCCGGTGTCCAGGGCCGCTTCCAGATACGACAGGTCGCCGGTGGCGAGCATGATGCCGACGCCGCCCTGAATTCCCGCCAGCAGTGCCGCCGCGGCCTGGTCCGGGTCTACGCGTGCGGACACCTTGCCGCTGTTCTGCATCGAGCGGATTCCGGTGGCGATCGCATCGTGCCATTGCGAGATCAGCTCGACGGTGACGGCCTGTGCGCCAGGGGTGGTCCGGCCGATCTCCGACATCAGCACCGCGATCGGGCAGTTCTGCCCCTGACGGCGGTAGCGGTCCACCACGGCGTCCCGCCATCGTTGCCAGGCCGCCCAGGAGGTCAGGGCTCCCAGGTGTGGTTGCTGGTCTTCGATCACCATCGCCGACTCGTATGCGGCGACCGCCAGCAGCAGCTGGTCCTTGCCTTCCGGGAAGTAATGGAACAGCTGGCTCTTGGACGTGTGGCTGCGGGCCATGATGTCGTCCAGCGTGGTCATCGCGATGCCGTGGGCCCGGATCTCGCCGGCCGCGCCCTCGATGATGCGCTGGCGGGTGGCCCGGCCCTTCGCGGTCAATTTCTGGACTTGTGAGTCCATTTCGAAAACGGAACTCTGTGGACTCATGAGTACAAACAGTACGCAGTTATCCGAACGCACGGCATTGGTCACCGGTGCCACCGCCGGTCTGGGCGCCGCCATCAGCCGTGCGCTCGCCGCCCACGGCGCGCATGTGATCGTCAACGGGCGCAACGCTTCCCGTGGCGAAGCCGTCGTCAATGACATCGTCGCGTCAGGCGGACGCGCGACCTTCGTCGACGGCGACCTGGGAGCGGGCACCGACGGGATCGCGGGCATTGCCGAGCGCGCCATGAAAGCCGCCGACGACCACCTCGACATTCTGGTGAACAACGCCGCCACCCTGCTGATGCCCACCGCCACCGCCGATATCAGCGAGCAGGAGTTGACCGATGCGTTTGCCGTCAACGTGTTTGCACCCTTCCTGCTGACCGGCCTGATCGCGCCGCAGATGGCCCGGGCGGGCCGGGGTGCGATCGTCAACATCGGTTCCATCACCGGCCTGCGCGGGTCGGCCGGTTCGGCCGTCTACTCCGGCACCAAAGCGGTTCTGCATTCCTTCACCAAGTCGTGGGCCGACGAATACGGACCGGCCGGGGTGCGGGTGAACGCCGTCGCGCCCGGACCGATCGCCACTGAACGCGCGCTCGAATTCGCCGACAATGTCGGGCCGATGCTGGCGCGCATCCCGTCGCGCCGGATGAGCACTCCGGCGGAGGTGGCCGCTGCAGTGGTGTTCCTGAGCGGCAACGACGCCGCCAACATCCACGGCACCATCCTCAGCGTGGACGGGGGATGGGCGGCAGTGTGAGCCCATCCCCTGCGATTCAGGCGCGGTTGAAGAAGCCGGACTGCCCGACGCCCGCGTTGAACGCACCCGAGTCCGCACCCGGACCGGTATTGCCCACACCCGAGCTGTGCTGGCCGGTGTTGAAGAATCCCGTGTTGTAGTAGCCGGCATTGCCGAAGCCGATGTCGTGGTTGCCCGCGTTGAAGAAGCCCACCTTCAGTCCACCCGCGCCGCGGTTGAAGAATCCGGTGTCAGTACCGGCGTCGCTGGCGTTGAAGAAGCCCGCGTTGTCCTCACCGCCGCCGGAGTTGCCCCAACCCGAGGCGTAGCCACCGGCGGATGTGTTGTTCAGACCCGAGTTGAAGTTGCCGAAGTTGAAGAAGCCGGAGTTGCCCGTGCCCGAGTTGCCGAAGCCCGAGTTGCCGGTGTGAATACCGGTGCCGCCGAAGCCTGTATTGACGTCACCCGAATTGAACAGACCGGTGTTGGTGTCACCGGAATTGAACAGACCCGTATTGGTGAAGCCGGTATTGAAGAAGCCGGTATTGCCGGCCAGTCCCAGGAAGCCCTGACCGAACACGGGATCCGTACCGCTGCCCCCGGCGTTGAAGCCGCCGGTGTTGCCAATGCCGGTGTTGGACCAACCGACGTTGCCGAAGCCGGCGTTGAACGAGCCCACGTTGTGATTGCCCGCGTTGAACAAGCCCACGTTGTGGCCGAACAGCGAAGTACCGCCGGAGTTGAACGCCCCCAAATTGCCGTTGCCGGAGTTGGCCAGCCCCATATTCGTACTGCCGGCGTTGAACGACCCGGTGTTGAAGCTGCCGGCATTGAACAACCCGGTGTTGGTGCTGCCGGAATTTCCGAGGCCGAAGCTAGTGGCACCGGAATTGAGCAGCCCGACGTTATGGACGCCGGTATTGCCGAAGCCCAGGTTTGCGCTGCCGGAGTTGAAGAATCCGGAGTTGCCGGCGCCGGAGTTGAACAGGCCGGTGTTGGCGCTGCCGGAGTTGAAGCCGCCGAAGCCGATCTGGTTGTCGCCGGTAAGCCCGATGCCGATATTGCCGTGCCCGGTGTTGGCGAGCCCCAGATTGCCGTCGCCGGTATTGGCGAAGCCGGCGTTGAAGCTGCCGTTGTTGCCCAGCCCGAAATTCCAGGCGGCGTTATTGGCGTTGAGCCCTCCGATGCCCATCTGGTTGTTGCCGGTGAGACCGATACCGATGTTGTTGTTGCCGACATTGCCCAGACCGAAGTTGTTGAGGCCGATGTTTCCGATGCCGGTGTTGTAGCTCCCGAGGTTGTTCAGGCCCACGTTGAAGGCAGAAGCCGTTCCGGTTACCGCCCCGGCCAAATTCCCGTTTCCGAAACCGAGATTGCCGGTGCCGACGTTGCCCAGTCCGACATTGAACTGACCGATGTTGCCCAGTCCGATGTTGTAGGTAGCCGCACCGGGATACGGCGCGCCGGCCGCGCCCAGAGTCGCGTTCCCGTTGCCGGCACCGATATTGAACGAGCCGTAGTTGCCCAGGCCGAAGTTTCCGGTGCCGTTCCCCGGGCCGCTGTTGCCCGCGCCGACGTTGAAGCTTCCGACGTTGCCGCCCCCGACGTTGAAGTCTCCGATATTGCCGATCCCCAGGTTGAGGCCTTGATTGAGGCCCACGTTGAGGCCCTGTGCGAGCTGCTGAAACGGTGCCAGCTGCGCGGCGGCGGCGGACACCCCGGCGTGGTAGCCCGACATCGCGGTCACATCCTGGGCCCACATCTGTTCGTACAGCGCCTCCGCAGCCGCAATCGCCGGTGCGTTGAAGCCGAAGATGTTCGACCGCACCAGCGAAACGAACTGAGTCCGATTTGTCGCCACCAATTGCGGATGCACCGTTGCCGCACGCGCCGACTCGAATACCGCAGCCACCACATTGGCCTGACCGGCCGCCGCTTGGGCGTGGGCCGCCGCCGTGCTCAACCATGACGAATACGGCGCGGCCGCGGCGGCCATCGCCCTCGAGGCGGCGCCCTGCCAGGACGCCTGCACCACATCCGACGTCACCGAGTTGAAGGACTCCGCTGCCAACGCCAACTCGGCGGCCAGCCCGTCCCAGGCCGCCGCCGCTGCCAACATCGGCCCCGAGCCTGCCCCGGAGAAGATCTGCGCCGAAGTGATCTCCGGCGGCAACATCAAGAAACTCATCACGCCCCCACGAATTTTCGGGCCGACTTATTCGCCCCTGGCCGCTGCCCCCGCACGACCCGGGACAAACCGTACCGAAAAGCAGAGTGCTGCGGACCATTTCGCGTGATCTCCGGTCCGTCCACGTCTAGCTGGGGCCTACCCCCTTGACCGCGGCTGAACGCTCGTTTAGTGTACTGAACATGCGTTCAGCCGATCTGACTGCCGTGGCCCGGATTCGCGATGCGGCCATCGCGCAGTTCGGTGAGCACGGATTCGGCGTGGGAGTGCGCCGCATTGCCGAGGCAGCGGGCGTGAGCGCGGCTCTCGTCATTCACCACTTCGGTTCCAAAGAGGGCCTGCGCAAGGCTTGCGACGAATACGTCGCCGAAGAGATCCGCAGCAGCAAGTCAGAGGCGATCCAGTCCAACGACCCCGCCACGTGGCTGGGACAAATGGCCGAGATCGAGTCCTACGCACCCTTGATGGCCTACTTGGTGCGCAGCATGCAGTCCGGCGGCGAACTCGCAAACATGTTGTGGCAGCGGATGATCGACAATGTCGAAGCATATCTCGAGGAAGGCGTGCGGGCCGGCACCGTCAAGCCGAGTCGTGACCCGCAGGCCAGGGCCCAGTACCTGGCCATCACCGGTGGTGGCGGCTTTCTGCTATACCTCCAGATGCATTCCACCCCAACGGATTTACGCACAGTATTGCGCGACTACGCAAACGACATGGTGTTGCCCGCCCTCGAGGTGTATTCCGAGGGCCTGATGACCGACCGCACCATGTACGACGCGTTTCTCGCAGCGGAGAACCAAGGAGGGTCACATGACAACTAGCCACCAGGCGCCCATCGATGTTCGCGGTCTCACCAAGAACTTCGGCAGTGTGCGGGCACTCGACGGCCTCGACCTCACCGTGCACGAAGGCGAAGTGCACGGCTTCCTGGGACCCAACGGCGCCGGCAAGTCGACGACCATCCGCATCCTGCTCGGTGTGGTCAAGGCCGACGGCGGCGCGGTGCGGCTACTGGGCGGGGACCCGTGGACCGACGCCGTCCAGCTGCACCGCCAGATTGCCTATGTGCCCGGGGATGTCACACTCTGGCCGTCGCTGACCGGCGGTGAGACCATCGATCTCCTCGCACGGATGCGGGGTGGCATCGACCAGCGGTTGCGGGCTGAGCTCATCGAGCGCTTCGAGTTCGACCCCACCAAGAAGGTGCGCACCTACTCCAAGGGCAACCGGCAGAAGGTTTCGCTGATCTCCGCGTTCTCGTCGCGGGCCCGGCTGTTGCTGCTCGACGAGCCGACCAGCGGGCTGGATCCGTTGATGGAAAACGTCTTTCAGCAATGCGTCGCCGAAGCACGCGACCGGGGCGTCACCGTTCTGCTGTCCAGTCACATCCTGGCCGAGACCGAAGCGCTCTGCGAGCGGGTGACCATCATCCAGGCGGGCAGGACGGTCGAGAGCGGGTCACTGGAATCGATGCGCCACCTGAGCCGGACGTCCATCAAAGCCGAATTGATCGGCGACCCGGGCGATCTCTCCCGGATCAAGGGCGTGGCGGACGTCAGCGTCGAAGGCAACACGGTGCGCGCCCAGGTCGACGGCGAAAGTCTCGGCGAACTGATCCGGGTGCTCGGCGACGCGGGCGTGCGCAGCCTCGTCAGCCAGCCGCCCTCACTGGAGGAACTGTTCATGCGCCACTACAGCACCAACGGCGACCGCGACGCGAAGGAGGTGGCCGCGCGATGAGCACCGCGCATGCAGACCGGCCAACCGTTGTGCCGCAACGTGGTTCGCTGCTCGCGGGGACATTCGGATTGTTGCGGCTCTACCTGCGCCGCGACCGGGTCGTCTTGCCCCTGTGGGTGCTGCTGCTGTCGCTCCCGTTGGGAAGCGTGTATATCGGCAGCATCGAAAAGGTCTACTCCACCGCGGCCGAGCGAGCCGGGTTTGCGGCGTCGATCATGGCAAGTCCCGCGCAGCGCGCGCTCTACGGCCAGATCTACAACGACGGGCTCGGCGCGGTCGGCATCTGGAAAGCCGGGATGTTCCACACGCTGATCGCGGTCGCGGTGATCCTCACCGTGATCCGCCACACCCGGGCCGACGAGGAAACCGGTCGCGCCGAACTGATCGACTCGACCGCGGTAGGCCGGTACGCCAGCCTCACCGCCGCGCTGTTGTTGGCGTTCGGCGCCTGTGTGGCAACCGGTTTGATCGGCGCCGCGGGGCTGCTCGCCACCGACGTCGCGCCGGGCGGTTCGGTGGCGTTCGGCGCGGCGCTGGCCGCGTCCGGGCTGGTCTTCACCGCCGTGGCGGCGGTCGCCGCGCAGCTCTCGCCCAGCGCCCGGGTGGCCCGGGGCTTTGCGTTCGCGGTGCTCGGCGCGGCATTCACGCTGCGCGCGGTCGGCGACGCAGGCTCGGGCGCTCTGTCGTGGTTGTCTCCGCTGGGCTGGTCGCTGCAGGTGCGTCCGTACGCCGGTGACCGCTGGTGGGTGTTGCTGCTGCACCTGACGACGACGGCGGTGCTCACCGCCCTCGCGTACCGGCTGCTGGCCAGCCGCGACGTCGGTGCCGGACTGTTCGCCGAACGCAGCGGCCGTCGTACCGCCTCAGCGGCGCTCGCGGGAGTGTTCGGCCTGGCGTGGCGCCTCGATCGCGGCGCACTGGTGGTGTGGACGGTCGGGCTGTCGTTGTACGGGCTCCTGATCGGCAGCGTCACCCACGGGATCGGTGACGAGCTGGGCGGCGCGGCCGGACGGGATATCCTGGCGCGACTGGGTGGAACCAGCGCGCTGGAAGAGGGATTCATCACCGTCGGGTTCGGCATGCTGGGCATGATCGCGGCCGCATTCGCGATCTCGTTATCGCTGCGGGTGCACCAGGAGGAGACCAGTCAGCGCGCCGAAACCCTGCTCTCCGGATCGATTTCGCGCACCCGCCTGCTGGCAAGTCATCTGCTGATGGCACTGGGCGGGTCAACGTTGGCCATCATGCTGGCCGGTGCGGCCGGCGGGCTGGCCTACGGCATGGCCGCCGGCGACGTCATGGGCAAGCTGCCCACCGTGGTGGGCACCGCGGCCGTGCAACTGCCCGCCGTGTGGCTGCTGTCGGCAGTGACACTCGTATTGTTCGGCCTGACACCGCGATTCACATCCGGCGCGTGGGGTGTGCTGGTCGGATTCGTCGCGCTGTACCTCCTCGGTTCCCTCTCGGGATCGCCGCAATGGATGCTCGACCTCGAACCGTTCGCGCACACCCCGCGCGTGGGCGGGGATTTCACCGCAGTGCCGCTGCTGTGGCTGCTGGCCATCGACGGCGCATTGATTGCGCTGGGCGCCATGGCTTTCCGTCGGCGGGACCTGCGGTCATGAAAACGGTCGTCAAAATAGTCGCGTCGCTGCTGTACGGGGTGGTTCTCTACAGCGTGCTGGTGTTCGTGCCGGCCGGGACGTTGCATTACTGGCAGGGGTGGGTGTTCGTCGCAGTCGCGATGGGCGCGACAACGGTGTCCACCGTCCGGCTGGCGGTGACCAACCCGGCGGCGTTGCGGCGACGCATGCGGGGTGGACCGCGCGCCGAGGGCCGGACCGTGCAGAAGGTCCTCGTGACCGGTTTGTTCCTGGCGTCCATGGGGGTGATGGCATTCAGCGCGTTCGACCACCGAATGGGCTGGTCCTCCGTCCCGGCGTGGGTGTCGGTGGTCGGCGACGTGATGATCGCCGCCGGACTGGGTGTGGCCCTGCTGGTGGTGATCCAGAACAGTTATGCCGCGGCAACGATCACGGTCGAGCAGGGGCAGACCCTGACCTCCGACGGCCTGTACGGGATCGTCCGGCACCCGATGTACAGCGGGTCGCTTGTCATGATGCTGGGCATCCCGTTGGCCCTCGGCTCGTACTGGGGGCTGCTGATCGTGCTCGCGGGTGTCGCGGTGCTGGTGCTGCGGATCCTCGACGAGGAGAAGCTGCTCAACACCGAGTTGGCGGGATACCGCGAATACACCCGGCAGGTGCGCTACCGCCTGGTCCCCCACGTCTGGTGACGGGCGCCCCGGTGGGCCGAGCAGACGCAAATTCGCGCTGGAACAGGCGTTCCAGCGCGAATTTGCGTCTGCTCGCGCGGGGCACCGCGGCGCGTCTAAGGTAACGGCGTGGCCAGA
Source organism: Mycobacterium sp. TY815 (assembly GCF_030755135.1). NCBI lineage: Bacteria > Bacillati > Actinomycetota > Actinomycetes > Mycobacteriales > Mycobacteriaceae > Mycobacterium > Mycobacterium sp. TY815. The sequence continues at coordinate 680,694 of NZ_JAUFRX010000002.1, forward strand.
GACCCGGCACCCGCCCTCGACCGGCCCTGGCGGCGGCCCGACGCCGCGAAGTATGCGCGGCAACGGCTTCGCAGTATCGCCCGGCCGCCGGTCACCGTCACCGATCCGCCGTCGGACATCGTCGTCGACCGCGACATCGAAGTGCCGACCCGCGACGGAACTGTGTTGCGGATCAACGTCTTCCACCAAGGTGAGCGAACGCCACGGCCCGTCCTGCTGAGCATCCACCCCTACGGCAAAGACGACCTGCCCCGGCGCCGGCGCAACCGCTGGACGTTCTCTCCGCAGTTCCGCGCGCTGCGTCAACCCGGACCGCTGACCTTCTCAGCCCTGACCGGATGGGAAGCCCCCGATCCGGCGTGGTGGACCGGGCAGGGCTTCACGGTCGTCAACGCCGATTCGCGCGGATGCGGGCACTCGGACGGCACCGGCAAGCTGCTGTCTCATCAAGAGGCCGAGGACACCTACGACCTGGTGCAGTGGATCGCGGACCAGCCGTGGAGTGACGGCCGGGTCGTCATGCTGGGCGTCTCGTACCTGGCCATCAGCCAGTACGCCGTCGCCGCCCTGAACCCGCCCGCGCTCCGGGCCATCTGTCCGTGGGAAGGACTCACCGATCCCTACCGCGACCTGACTTTTCCCGGCGGGGTCCGAGAGTTCGGCTTCACCAGATTGTGGTCATTCATGGTGAATCGGACCCGGCAAACCTACAGCCTGAAGGAACTGCAGGAAGAGCATCCGCTGCGCGATGACACGTGGCGAGCGCTGACGCCCGATCTGCCGGCCATCACGGCACCGATGCTGGTCTGTGGCAGTTTCTCGGACAACAATCTGCACACCCGCGGGTCGATCCGGGCCTTCACCCAGGCCGGTTCCAGCTTCACGCGGTTGTACACCCACCGCGGCGGCAAGTGGCGGGAGTTCTACTCCGAGCACGCGCTGAGCGAGCAGCTGCGGTTCTTCCGGACCGCGCTGGACGGCGCACCGGTGTCGCGCAGTGTGCGGCTGGAAGTGCGCGAGGACCGCGACACCATAGTCTCGGTGCGCGAAGAGAACGAATGGCCGCTCGCCCGGACCCGCTGGCGACGGCTGTATCTGTCCGCTGCCGGAGCCCTGTCCCCCGAGCCGCCCACCACTGCGGGCAGCATTACGTTCCAAACCCACTCTCGTGCAGCATCATTCAACTGGACGGTGCCACAGGACATCGAGTTGAGCGGCCCGATGGCGGCGCGGCTGTGGGTGCAGTTGGACGGCTTCGACGACGCCAACATCTTCGTAGGCGTGGAGAAGTGGCGCGACGGGCGCTACGTCGGGTTCGAAGGTTCGTACGGCTTCGGCCGCGATCGGGTCAGCACCGGCTGGCAGCGGGTGTCGTTGCGCGCAATCGACCCGGAGCTCTCCACGCCGTGGGAGCCGGTCCCGGCCTGCGACCGAGCGCAGCCGGTGCGTCCGGGTGAGGTGATCGCACTGGACGTGGCGCTGGGCCCGTCGGCGACCCTGTTCCGCGCCGGTGAGCAGCTGCGGTTCGTGGTCGGCGGACGCTGGTTGTTCCCGCGCAACCCGCTCACCGGCCAGTTCCCGGCGGCCTATCCCGATCCGCCGCGCGGTCTGGTGACTTTGCGCTGGGGCCCGCGCTATGACGCGCACCTTCTGATCCCCGAGATCCCCTAGGCGGCGCCACTGCCCGGCGAGCGAGGGGTCCGGTGCCGCGCGTCCGCTAGATCCAGACGCCCTTGCCCACCGCGACCACGCCGCCGGCGCTGATCGCGAAACGCTCCCGGTCCTTCTCCAGGTCGACGCCGACCATCTCGCCGGGCCCGACGACCACGTTCTTGTCCAGGATCGCGTGGCGCACCACCGCGCCGCGGCCGACACGGGCCCCCGGCATGATCACGCTGCCCTCGACGATCGCGCCGTCGTCGACCACGACGTTCGACGACAGCACGGAGTTACGCACCGACGCCGCCGAGATGATGCTGCCGGCACCCACCACGGATTCCTGCGCCGAGCCGCCGTTGACGAACTTGGCCGGCGCCAGGTTCTCCGACTCCCCGCGGATCGGCCAGCGCTTGTTGTACAGGTTGAACACCGGGTGCACCGACACCAGATCCATGTGCGCGTCGTAGAACGCGTCCAGCGTTCCCACATCGCGCCAGTAGGCCCGGTCGCGGTCGGTGGCACCGGGCACCTCGTTGTCGCTGAAGTCGTAGACGGCGGCCAGCCCGTCCTCGACTAGTCGCGGGATGATGTCGCCGCCCATGTCGTGGTCGGAGTGGTCGTCGTCGGCGTCCGCGCGGATCGCGTCGATCAGCACCTTGGTGGTGAAGATGTAATTCCCCATCGACACGAACGTGCTCGACGGGTCGTCGGGGGTGCCGGGCGGATCCAGCGGCTTCTCGATGAAACTCCGGATCCGGCCCGACTCGTCAGAGTCGATGCAGCCGAAAGCGCTCGCCTCGGTCCGCGGCACCCGGATGCCGGCCACGGTTGCGCCGGCCCCACTGTCGATGTGGAACCGCACCATCTGCTCGGGGTCCATCCGATACACGTGATCGGCTCCGAAGACCACGATGTAGTCCGGGTCTTCGTCATGGATGAGGTTGAGCGACTGGTAGATGGCGTCGGCCGAACCCGTATACCAGCGCGGCCCGAGGCGTTGTTGGGCGGGAACCGGAGTGATGTACTCCCCGGCCAAACCCGACAGACGCCAGTTCTGCGAGATGTGACGGTCCAGCGAGTGCGACTTGTACTGGGTGAGCACACAAATCCGCAGATAGCGGGCGTTGACCAGGTTGGATAGCACGAAGTCGATCAGCCGGTAGGCCCCGCCGAAGGGAACCGCGGGCTTGGCGCGGTCGGCGGTCAAGGGATAAAGCCGTTTGCCCTCACCACCGGCCAGCACGATGCCGAGCACGTGCGGCGCTTCCCTCATGGCACAAACCTATCGGCAGCCACGAACCGCTGCCACCGGTAGGTCCCCGAATGTCCATTGGCTAGATAAACGAATATTTAAATAAGTTGGCGCAGTTCCAGCCCTTTCCGGCGCGCTCGTCAGCAGCCCGCCCTGCGGGCTGCATCGTCGCCGAACTACGGTTCGGGTATGCGGGTGGCGATGATGACTCGGGAATACCCTCCGGAGGTCTACGGCGGAGCCGGCGTACACGTCACCGAACTGGTATCCCAATTGCGCAGGCTGTGCGCTGTCGACGTGCACTGCATGGGAGCCGAACGCCCCGGCGCCTTCGCCCACCAGCCGGATCCCCGCCTGCGCGGTGCCAACGCGGCCCTGTCCACCCTGTCGGCGGACTTGGTGATGGCCAACGCGGCCAACGCCGCGACCGTCGTGCACTCCCACACCTGGTACACCGGCATGGCGGGCCATCTGGCCAAGCTCCTGTACGACGTCCCGCACGTGCTGACCGCTCATTCACTGGAACCCCTGCGGCCGTGGAAGGCCGAGCAACTCGGCGGCGGCTACCAGGTGTCGTCTTGGGTCGAGCACACGGCCGCACTGGCCGCCGACGCGGTCATCGCCGTCAGCTCGGGCATGCGCGACGACATTCTGCGGGTGTACCCCACCATGGACCCCAACGCGGTGCACGTGATCCGCAACGGAATCGACACCGAGTTCTGGCACCCGGCCGGTCCCGTCCACACCGGCTCGGTGCTCGCCGAGCACGGGGTTGACCCGAACCGGCCCATTGTCGCGTTCGTCGGGCGCATTACCCGCCAGAAAGGCGTCCCTCACCTGGTGGCGGCGGCGCATCAGTTCAGCCCAGAGGTTCAGTTGGTCCTGTGTGCCGGCGCTCCCGACACCCCGGAAATCGCGGAGGAAGTGCGCTCGGCGGTCGCCAGGCTCGAACACAGCCGCACCGGGGTGTTCTGGATACGCGACATGCTGCACAAGACGAAGCTGCGCGAAATACTCACGGCGGCAACAGTTTTCGTCTGCCCGTCAGTGTACGAGCCGTTGGGCATCGTGAACCTGGAGGCAATGGCCTGCGCGACGGCGGTGGTGGCCTCCGACGTGGGCGGTATCCCCGAGGTGGTTGCCGACGGCGTCACCGGGTCATTGGTGCATTACGACGCCGACTACCCGGCGGCGTTCGAGGCGCGGCTGGCCGAGGCGGTCAACGCACTGGTCGCCGATCCCGACCGGGCGCAGCAATACGGCTACACGGGTCGTCAGCGCTGTATCGAGGAATTCTCGTGGGCCCACATCGCCGAGCAGACGCTGGACATCTACCGGAAGGTGTGTGCCTGAGCGGACGGGTGAACCGTCCGCGGGTCAGCTGGTGACGCCCTTCAACTCGTCGCCCAGCGCGGCAGCCTCGTCCGGCGTCAACTCGACCACCAGGCGACCGCCACCTTCAAGTGGTACCCGCATCACGATGCCGCGCCCCTCTTTGGTTGCTTCAAGTGGACCGTCACCGGTCCGGGGCTTCATCGCCGCCATCGAGCGCTCCCTCCAGATTCGAGCTGGCCCGCACCCGCGGACCTGGTCGGCGCCGAGCACGCCCCGCCAGTGGATTTCCAGCCATACCCGACATTGAACTGCCAAATCACCCCACCATTGTTCCCTATCGGGGAGACCAGGTGCACTTAGACCCGCTTGTGAGGCCAACCTGAGGCCTACCTGAGTTGTCCAGAACCGCCCGCCGGCACCCAGCACGTGCTGATGTGATCGTCGACCATGCCGGTCGCCTGCATCAGTGCGTACGCGGTGGTGGGGCCGACGAATCGGAAGCCGCGACGCTTCAACTCCCGTGCCATCGCCGTGGATTCCGGGCTGGTAGAGGGAATTTCGGACAGCTCGGCAAACCGGGGGCGGGGCGGCGGCGCGAACGACCACAGCAGGTCGGACAGGTCTTGGGGCGATCCCAGATCCAAGGCGGCACGCGCGTTGGCAATCGTCGACTCGATCTTTGCCCGGTTGCGCACGATGCCGTCGTCTTCGAGCAGCCGCTGCACGTCGGCGTCGGTGAAGCGGGCGACCTTCTCGATGTCGAAGCCGTGAAACGCGCGCCGGAAGTTCTCCCGCTTGCGCAGGATGATCAACCAGGACAGCCCGCTCTGGAACGCCTCCAGGCTCATCCGCTCGAACAGCGCCGTGCCGTCGGTGAGGCGGTGGCCCCACTCCTGGTCGTGATAGTCGCGGTAGAGGTCGGCATCGGGCCCCGGCCGCACGACGGCCCAACCGCAGCGGACCAGGCCGTCCTCGCTCATGTCGGCCCGGAGCGGTCTACCGCGACGACGTCGACGTCGGAGGCGTCCACGTCGTCGGCCGGTGGCGCCTCGGTTCCGGAGGCTTGCAGAGCGGCCACCTGGCCGCGCAGCGCCTCCAACTCGCGGGCCAGCCGGTCCAGCACCCAATCGACCTCGCTGGTCTTGTATCCGCGCAGCACCTGGGTGAACTTGACGGCCTCCACGTCCGCAGCCGTGACGCCGTACGCCGGCAGCACCGTCGCCGTCGTCGCCCGCGGCAGGGGCGGCAATTGCTCGCCGCGACCGAAAAGCAGGCTGGCGATGCCGAACAACACGACGGCCACGAGGATCAGAACCACCAGGTAGAGCAATACCAACGCCACGAGACTCGATCTTGCCCTAAAGCACTGACAGGGCGGCGATCAGCAGGGTCTGAGCACGCTCATCGGCGGGCGATCTTCCAGCGAAACCGGCAGGGTGTGCGGGGTATAGCCGTCACCGACCGGGAAGAACTGGGTCAAACCGACACCCGAGTCGGGAATGCCACAACGCGACAGCAACGTCGCGATCACCTGCCGGCTCATCACGCCCAACTCCTCCAGCGGCCGGTTGCGGTGTGCCCGTACGCCCAGATTGACCTGGGCGATCGCGTCGAGTCCGAGCCGGTCGAAGGTGTCCACCAGCAGCCCGATCTCCACGCCGTAGCCCGGCGCGAACGGCAGCGACGTCAGCAGCTCCCGGCTGGCCGCATACTCCCCACCCAGCGGCTGCAGCACCCACCCCAACTCCGGACGCAGCGCTGCCAGCAGGGGCCGCGCCACCAGCTCGGTGACCCGGCCGCCCCCGGTGGAGCCCGCGTCTCCGCTCGCGTCGCCGATCTTCAGCGGCCGCCGGTAGAACCCCTTGACCAGGTGAATGCCCTCACCGGTGAGCAGCGGCCCGACCAGGTTCGGCACGAACATCGGATCCGGGTCGATCAGGTCGGAGTCGATGAACACGACGATGTCCCCGCTGGTGGCCGCCAGTGAACGCCACAAGGCCTCGCCCTTGCCGGGCCGGGGCGGCAGCTCCGGCACCGCCTGCTCGCGACTGACGACGCGCGCTCCCGCCGCGATAGCCCGGATCTCGGTGTCGTCGGTGGACCCGGAGTCCAGCACGATCAACTCGTCGACCAGCCCGTCGACCAGCGGCGAGATGCTGTCGATGACGGAGCCGACGGTCTCTTCCTCGTTGAGAGCCGGCAGCACGACCGAGATCGTCCGGTCGGCCTTGGCCGCGACCAGTTCGCTGACGGTCCAGCACGGCCGATTCCAGCTCCGGTCGGCGAGGTCGCCGACGAGATCAGCCCCGACCAGCTCGGATGCCGTCATGCCAGTCCCCTCACCGTGCGCGCCGGCGGGCGGGTCCCCTGAATCGAGGCCACCATCTCCAGCACCCTCCTGGTCGCCGCCACCTGGTGGACGCGGAACATGCGGGCTCCGGCGGCGGCGGCCAGAGCCGTCGCGGCCAGCGTCCCTTCGAGCCGTTCGGTCACGTCCACGCCCAGAGTCTCCCCGACGAAGTCCTTATTACTCAAAGCCATGAGCACCGGCCACCCGGTCTTAACAAGATCGGCCACGTGCCGCAACAGGAGCAGACCGTGGAAGGTGTTCTTGCCGAAGTCGTGGGCCGGGTCGATCAGTACCCGGTCGCGGGCTACTCCGGCCGCGACGGCCCGCTCGGCGGCGGTGGTGACCTGGCGAATCACGTCGTCCACCACGCCGCGGGTAGTCGTACCGTAACTCACCCGGAACGGTCGGGTGCGCGGTAGCGCTCCCCCGGTGTGCGCGCACACCAGGCCCGCGCCGAACTCGGCGGCCACCTCCTGCAGCTGAGGGTCCACGCCGCCCCAGGTGTCATTGATGATGTCCGCGCCTGCCGCGCAGGCCAGCCGGGCCACCTCCGACCGCCAGGTGTCGACGCTGATCAGCTGGTCGGGATAGGCGCCGCGCAGCCATTCGACAAAGGGCACCAACCGCTCGATCTCGGTGCCGGGATCGACCGTCTCGCCGGGACCCGCCTTGACCCCGCCGATGTCGATGACGTCCGCGCCCTCATCGACGGCACGGTGCACGGCCTCGCGCGCTGCGTCGTCGGCGAATGTCGCGCCCTTGTCGAAGAACGAATCAGGGGTGCGATTGATGATCGCCATGATCAGGGCGCGATCGCCCGCGACCGGGCGACCGCACAGGGTCTGCTGGCCGGCTGACGCCGGCGACGTCGAACGCACGCTTCCATAGTGCCCGCTCAATTCCGGTTGCCGGCGTCGAGTGTGCGGTGGCTGCATCGCGGGTGGGCTCACCGCGGCAAAATCGCGATTTCAGCGCTGCAGCCGCACACTCGATGCGGCCAGAGCACACTCGCCGGCGCGCTCCCCCAGCGCTGTCAGCCCTGCGGTCGCTTACCGGCCCCGCCCGATTCGCCGGCGCGCTCCCCCAGCGCTGTCAGCCCTGCGGTCGCTTACCGGCCCCGCCCGATTCGCCGGCGCGCTCCCCCAGCGCTGTCAGCCCTGCGGTCGCTTACCGGCGGCGACCTCGGCGGGGTATTCGTCGTAGAACGGCACGAAACCGTCTTTGCGGCCCGCCAAGACATACAGCGGGTCGTCCACGTCTGAGCCGTACGCCTGCTTGCGCAGCTCCACCTTGCGGCTCTTGAACGTCGTGGTGTGCTCGAGCGACTCCACCAACCGCACGAACAACGGCAGCGCATACGCCGGCAGCTTGTCGTACACCGCGCGGGCCAGCGAATGACCGTCGAATTCGGCACCCTCGCGCAGCTTGATCGCGGCCATGCCGGCACGGCCGCCGGTGTCGGGCACCTCCACGCCGAAAACGGTGCACTCCTCGACATTGGGATCGGTCGCGACCGCGGCCTCGACCTGCGTCGTCGCCACGTTTTCACCCTTCCAGCGGAAGGTGTCGCCCAGCCGGTCGACGAAGGCGGCGTGGAACATACCCTGCGGGCTCATCACGTCGCCCGTGTTGAACCAGCAGTCGCCTTCTTTGAAAGCGTTGCGCACCAACTTCTTCTCGGTCGCCGACTTGTCGGTGTAGCCGTCGAACGGCTGCAACCGGTTGACCGGGCTCAACAACAGTCCGGGTTCGCCGGCGGGCACGCGGCGCACCCGCCCGTTCTCGTCGCGGACGGGTTCACCGGTGTCCGGGTCGTACTCGACATAGGCCAGCGGCATCGGCGAAATTCCGGTGCTGCGAGCAACGTTGAAGACGTTGATGAACGCCGTGGTGCCCTCGCTCGCGGCGTAGAACTCGCAAACCCGGGCGATGCCAAAGCGTTTGGTGAACTCCTCCCAGATATCCGGACGCAGGCCGTTGCCGGCGATGACGCGGATCTTGTGCTTGCGGTCGGTCGGCTTGGCCGGCTGGTTGAGCAGGTAGCGGCAGACCTCGCCGATGTAGATGAACGCCGTCGCGCGGTGTTCGATCACCTCGTCCCAGAACCGCGACGCGGAGAAGGACTTACCCAGCGCCAGCGTCGCCCCGGAGTTGATCACCGACGACACCGCGACCGTCAGAGCGTTGTTGTGATAGAGCGGCAGACAGCTGTACAGCGTGTCCGAACTCTTCAACCGCAGCCCGAGTCCGCCGAAGGCGCCGAGCGCCTTGAGCCAGCGGTAGTGCGTCATGACGCTGGCCTTCGGATAACCCGTGGTGCCGGAAGTGAAGATGTAGAACGCAGTGTCCTTGGCCCGCACCGCAGTCGACGTCGCCGGGTTGGTGGCCGGGGCGGTGGTGGCGAACCGCGCCAGGTCTTCCACGGTCAGCACGTCACCGACCGAACCGCCGGATTCGCTGACGGCACTCACCAAGTCGGACTCGGCGATCAGCACCTTGGCATCCAGCAGACCCAGGCTGTGCGCCAGCACGTCACCGCGCTGGTGGTAGTTCAGCATCCCGGCGACCGCACCGCACTTGACCACGGCCAGCATCGTCAGCACCGCGTTCGGGGAGTTGCGCAGCATGACGCCGACGACGTCGCCCGGCCCCACCCCGCGCGCGGCCAGCACGGCGGCATACCGGTTCGCGGTGGCGTTGGCCTCACGGTAGGTCAGCTGTTGATCCCCGAACCGGAGGAAGACCCGGTCGGCGTACCGAGCGGCGCGGTCCTGGAACACCGAGGCGATCGACGTCTTGGAACTGGGCCGGGCCAGCAGGCCGCTGACCCCACGCGCGATCGACGGCGCGTCGGCGATGAGGCCTGGCACCTGCAGGGCGATGTCGGTGAGCTTGACTCGTGCGCGTGCGCCTTGATCGGACACGTGATCCCTCGCTATCCCTGGCTTCGTTAAAAACCCACTTCGCCCGTCAGCCGGGCGCGCACGCGTTGAGCGCATCGCCGACTTTATCGACCACCATCAGCCGGTCGACGGCGGCCTGTGAGATGTAGCCGCTATCGATCAGTCCGTAAACCCAGGCGCGCACACCGTCGTAGTGTCCCCACGGGTCCAGCAGCACGATGGGCTTGTCGTGCACGCCGAGATACCCCTCGGTCCATGCGCTCAGCAATTCGTCCAGGGTGCCGACGCCGCCCGGCAAGGCGATGAACGCGTCGGCACGCTCCTCCATCACCTGCTTGCGCTCTCGCAGCGTGTCCGTGACGATCAACTCATCCGAATCATGGTCGGCCAGTTCACGTTCCAGCAACATGGTGGGTATCACCCCGACGGTCCAGCCACCGTGGGCCCGGGCCGCCGACGCCACCGCACCCATCGCCGAGACGTGGCCGCCGCCCCACACCAGCGTCCAGCCCCGCTCGGCTATGGCGGCTCCGAGCGACGCCGCGAGCTCCATCAACTCCGGGTGCGTCGGCGAGGCGGCGCAGTACACCGCGACCGTCCACCGGCCGCTGGTTGCGGAAGGCATATCCGAAACGTAGACCAACCCTGCAGAGACTGCGTACCGAACGCGGGCCATAGACTCGCAACGGTGCCGATTCGTTGGAACGTCCCCCAGCACACGGCCGCTTTACAGCGGCTCACCGCCGCATTGGCCGAACAAGGTGGCGCCGTCGTTCTTGGCCCCGACGGCGTCGGCAAGTCAACCTTGGCACGCTTGGCCGCTGAGGAGTTCTGTGCGCAGCACCCGGGCACGACAACCCGCTGGGTCATCGGCACCCCGGCCGAGCGCGTCGTTCCGTTCGGCGCCTTCGGGCATCTCATCGGGATCGCCGACATCGGCAAACCGGCCGCGTTGTTGCGCGCCGCCCGCACCTCGCTGACCCGCGCCGCACAGCAGGGCGATCTGCTCCTGATCGTTGACGAGGCCCACGACCTCGACATCCTGTCGGCCACCCTGGTCTACCAACTGGCCCTCACCCGGGCAGCACGGATGATCGTCACCGCCCGCGCCGACGCGGCCCCTCCGGCGATCGCGGCGTTGTGGACTGACGGTCTGCTCGAGCGCATCGACCTGGAGCCCCCCGGTGGGGTAACGACGCCGGCCGAGGTCGACGAGTTCCTCGCGGAGTTGCCGGGGCCGGCACGGTCGGTGGTGGAATTCCTGTCCATCTTGGAACCACTGACCCTCGACGATCTCAACGTCCTGGCCGGCGACGGTGCGGTCAGCCAGGCCGAGGAGTTGGGAGCGGCCGAGACCCGGGTGCGCAACCACGACGATCAGCGTCCTGTGGTCTACACCGCGCACCCGCTGTTCGCCGTGCGCGCGCGGGCGGCCCTGGGCGCCGACGGAATACGACGCCGGCGCACCGAATTGGTCAGGCTGCTGGCGCAGCATCCGGCCGAGCACCTCAGCGACCGGCTCCGGTTGGCGTCGTTGGCGCTGGATTGCGACGCACCCCAACCGGTGGCGGAGGTGACCGAGGCCGCGCAACAGGCGCTGCGTCTCGGCGATCTACTGCTGGCCGAACGGTTGGCCCGTGCTGCCGTGAATCAATCCAGCGCAGTAGATGCGCATCTCGTGCTGGGTCAGGCACTTGCGTGGCAGGGACGCGGCCGAGATGCGGGCGCGGTACTGGCGGCAGTGGATCCGGCCGCGCTGTCGGAGTCGGAGTTGATGGCGTGGGCGGTGCCGCGGGCCGCCAACCAATTCTTCATGCTCGGTGAGCCCGAGAAGGCTACAGCTTTTCTGCAGACCACCCGCAGCCGGCTCACCGACCCGGCGGCCCGCACCGTACTGGACGGGTTGAGTGCCACGTTCGCGATGAATGCCGGAAATCTGCAGCGCGCAATGACTTTGGCTAACGAAGTGCTGTCCGGATCCTCGGCGAGCGACATGGCGGTGTCCTGGGCGGCGAGCGCGGCCGCATTGTCCTCAGCCCGGATGGGCCGCTTCGGTGACGTCGAGCGACTGGCGGGACAGGCTGCGGCCGCCGAACATCCCGGCCTGTTGCGGTTCACCATGGGTTTGAGCCAGGTCACCTCGCTGCTGATGGCGGGCGAGGTGGCCCAAGCGCAAACACTGGCGCAGCAGTTCACCGACTTCGCCGAACTGCAACAACCGGGCCGGGCTATCGGTGAAGTGCTGTTGTCCTATGTGCTGTTGGCCAAGGGCGAATATGAAACCGCAGCAACGCTTTTGGAGCCTGCGGCAGCCGCGTTGGAACGTACCGGCTATTCGTGGGGCCCGTTGTCGCTGATGCTCCTGACGATAGCGATCGCCCGCCAGGGCGACATCCCGGGCTCGGCAAAAGCGTTGCGGCGTGCGGAATCCCGGCACGGGACGAAGTCGGCTCTGTTCACCCCCGAACTCGGGATGGCGCGCGCCTGGACCCGCGCGACGGCACGCGACCAGACCGGCGCGGTCACGGCGGCACGCGAGGCGGCCCGTGCGGCCGAACGGGCCGGACAGTCGGCTGTGGCACTGCTCGCCTGGCATTGCGCCGTGCGACTGGGTGACCGGCGTGCAGCGGAACCCGTCACCCGGCTGGTCACTGAAATCGATTGCCCGGTAGGGCATCTCGTGTCCAGGCACGCCAGCGCCCTGGTTGCCGGCGACTCGGACGCTTTGACGGCAGCGGCTGACGAACTGGCCGCGATCGGGATGGGTGGCGCGGCCGCGGATGCGGCGGCGCAGGCCAGGCAGTTCAGTCGCTAGCCGGTCAGATACCCCCGGAGCATGTCCACGGCCGCGGTGATCGCCGCGACCGGCACCCGTTCGTCACGCTTGTGTGCCAGGTTCGGGTCGCCCGGTCCGTAGTTCAGCGCCGGAATGCCCCGCGCGGCGAACCGGGAGACGTCCGTCCAGCCGTACTTCGCCCGGACCTGCCCGCCGGCGGCTTCGACCAGAGACTTCGCCGCCGGCGCCGACAGACCCGGCAAGGCACCGGCCGCGGAGTCGGTCAGTTCGATCGACACGGCCAGTCCGTCGAGCACCTCGTGCACGTGCTGCAACGCGGCCTCCGGCGAGCGGTCCGGCGCGAAGCGAAAATTGATCGTCACCGAGGCGGCATCGGGAATCACGTTGCCTGCCACTCCCCCGTCGATCCGGACGGCCGAAAGGCCCTCGCGATAGACGCAACCATCGATGTCAACACTGCGCGGCCGATAGGCGGCCAGCCGGTCCAGCACCGCACCCAGCTTGTGAATGGCGTTGTCCCCCAACCAGGATCGCGCCGAATGCGCGCGGCTACCGGCGGCACTGACGACCACCCGCAGCGTGCCCTGGCAGCCCGCCTCGATGAAGCCGCCGGTGGGTTCGCCCAAAATGGCGACGTCGGCTGCCAGCCAGTCCGGCAGCTCGCGCTCCAGTCGGCCCAAACCGTTTGCCGCCGACTCGATTTCCTCGCAGTCGTAGAACACCAGTGTGAGGTCGTGCGCCGGTTGCGCGACCGTGGCGGCCAGGTGCAGGAAGACGGCGTCACCCGCCTTCATGTCCGAGGTGCCGCACCCGTGCAGTTCGCCGTTCTCGATGCGGCTGGGCAGGTTGTCGGCCACCGGGACGGTGTCCAGATGTCCGGCCAGCAGCACCCGCGACGGCTTGCCGGATGCCGTGCGCGCCAGCACCGCGTTGCCGTTGCGAATGATCTCGAACCCGGATGTCTGGGCGCGCAGCGCAGCCTCGACCTCGTCGGCGATGCGCGCCTCGTCGCGCGACTCGCTGGGGATATCCACCAGCGCCGCGGTCAGCTCAACAGGGTCTCCGCGCAAATCCAGCACGGGTTCAGCCTAGTCCGGCGAGCTGGGGGGACCTCCCAATGGCGAGCAGACGCGGAATCGCACTCGAGCGAGCTCGAGGATGCGATTCCGCGTCTGCTCGCCAGTCCCAGTACCCTTAGCGGTCGTGACTGGAGCTGCAGGCATCGGCCTGGCGACCCTCGCTTCCGACGGATCCGTCCTGGACGCGTGGTTTCCCGAACCCGAGCTGATCGAGTCGGAGACCACCGCCACCGCGCGGCTGGCATTGTCGGATCTGCCCGCGGTGCTGGGCGCGCTCGTCGGCCGCGACGACGACCGTCAGACCGAGACGATCGCGATCCGCACGACCATCAGCTCGCTGGACGAACCGGCCGCCGACGCCTACGACGCCTACCTGCGGCTGCACCTGTTGTCGCACCGCCTGGTGGCGCCGCACGGGCTGAACGCCGGCGGCTTGTTCGGGGTATTGACCAATGTGGTGTGGACCAACCGGGGCCCCTGCGCGGTCGAGGGCTTCGAAGCGGTGCGGGCGCGGCTGCGCCGGCTCGGACCGGTGACCGTCTACGGCGTCGACAAGTTCCCCCGGATGGTCGACTACGTGCTGCCTTCCGGCGTGCGCATCGCGGACGCCGACCGCGTGCGGCTCGGCGCGCACCTGGCCCCGGGCACCACCGTGATGCACGAGGGCTTCGTCAACTTCAATGCCGGGACCTTGGGCGCGTCCATGGTGGAGGGCCGCATCTCGGCGGGTGTCGTGGTGGGCGACGGCTCCGACGTCGGCGGCGGCGCCTCGATCATGGGCACGTTGTCCGGCGGCGGCGAAGAAGTCATCTCCATCGGCAAGCGCTGCCTGCTGGGCGCCAATGCCGGACTGGGCATCTCACTGGGCGACGACTGCGTGGTGGAGGCCGGGCTCTACATCACCGCAGGCACCAAAGTCACCACGCCCGACGGGAAGACGGTCAAGGCCCGGGAACTGTCCGGCGGCAATAACCTGCTGTTCCGCCGTAATTCGCTGACCGGCGCGGTCGAGGTGGTGTCCCGCGACGGTCAGGGCATCGCGCTCAACGCGGAGCTGCACGCCAACTGAGCCGGCTCCGCCAGGACCGTCCCGCTGGTTTCCGGCAGCAGGTACGTCGCGGCCAGGCTGACCAGCGCCAGCGTCGCCATCATCAACCCGATCGCCCAGCTGCCGTAATCGGAAAGCAGGGGCCCGGCGAGCAGCGGGGGCACCGCACCGCCCAGGATGCCGGCGAGGTTGATCGAGAGCGCGGTGCCCGTGTAGCGATACCGGGTCGCGAACAGCTCCGGGACGAACGAGGTAACGGGACCGAAAACGGCGCCGTCGACGGCGAACAACCCGGCGATCGCCACCGCGTACAGGGTGACATTGCGCGAGTCGATGAGCGGCATCACCAGCAACGCCCACGGCACACCCACCGCCCAGCCCACCAGAATGACTCGGCGGCGCCCGAAACGATCGCACAGCACCGAGGTGAGCGCTGCGGCCGCAATGCAGGTGAGCCCACCGAGTGCGCCCACCAGCAGAGTGACATTGCGCGAGTAGCCCAGATGCGTGACGGCATAAGCGGTCAGGTAGGTGCTGGCCAGATAGACCAGGCCGAAGCAGCCCAGCACGCAACCGGCGGCCAGCACGATCTCACGGCGCTGCAGGCGTAGCACCTCCGCGAATGGCGTTGCGCCAGCTGCATTCCGGGGCGTCTGCTGGGCGAATACCGGAGTCTCCCCGATGTTCAGGCGCACGTAGAGCGCGATGGCGATCAGTACCCCGCTGAACAGAAACGGGATGCGCCATCCCCAGGTCATAAACGCCGAACTGCCTTCTCCGATGGTGAAATTCACGCCGAGGAAGGTCAGACTTGTCAGCACCAGCGCGATTCCGCCACCGATCACCGTGAACATGCCGTACCGGCCGCGCTGGCCGGCGGGAGCCGTTTCCGCGCTGAGCAGCGCCGATCCCGCCCACTCCCCGCCGACGGCGAAACCCTGCAGCAGTCGCAAGGTGATCAGGATCAGCGGGGCTGCCACCCCCACCGTCGCGCTGCCGGGAACCAGTCCGACTGTCACCGTGGACAGGGCCATGATCAACAGAGTGGCGACCAGAGTCCTCTTGCGGCCCAACCGGTCTCCGAAATGCCCGAAGACGGCGGCACCGAGCGGCCGGGAGAGAAAGGCGGTCGCGAATGTTCCCATCGACGCGACGGTGGCCATGGCCGGGCTCAGATGCGGATAGAACACGGTGGGGAACACCAGTGCCGCGGCCGTTCCGTAGATGAAGAAGTCGTAATACTCGACCGCCGAGCCCACCAGACAGGCCAGGGCAACCCGTCTCATGGGCGAAACGTAGGGGTCAACAAATGATCGACGCACAGCGTCTGAGACTAGGGCGTCAAATCCCCTCTACCGCCGTGAAAAAGCTGCGAAGATGCTGGTTCTTCGGGATAGATCCCGGCTATCCCCAGAGCTTGGGCGACCGGTAGACGTTGCTGGGGTCGTAGTCGATGCCGGCCGTGGACACGTCGCCGACCGCATGCAGTAGCCGCTCCAACTCGGCCAGGCCGGTGTCGCCGATACGTTCGGCGATGGCGTTGTCGAGGTCGGCCGCGGCGCGCCGCCGCGCGGTGACGTACTCGATTGCCTTCGGCGTCAGTACGACCACCTTCTCGCGCTGGTCTGTGGCCGACACCTCGGTCTCCACATAGCCGTCGCGGCGCAACTCTCCCACCACCTTGCTGGCCGCCTGCCGTGAGACGTCGAACTGCCGCCCCATCTCCGATATCGTCATCGGCCCCGGCTGCGCATAGAGGGCGAACACGTAGTTCATCGCGAAGCGCCGCTCCGGAAAGCCCGCTTCTTCCATGTCCTTGTCGATCCGAGTGACATAGCTCCACCAGGCCATCCGCATGCCCTGGCCAAGCTCGGTCTGAGGCGATCGCGGACTTTGCTCGTCAACCACCATTGACAAGGTACCGGACCCCCTCTTATAGTCGTAACTGTCAACCATGGTTGACGATCACGAAAGGAGCATGAGATGTCGAAGATCCGCGTCATGTCGGCCGGGGTGTTGTGTGCCGCCGGCCTCTCCCTGGCGGCTGCTCTGGCAGGACCGGCTGTGGCGACCGCCGCCCCGGGACAGCCCAATGTGGGCCCGATCCACTCCCCGGTGGGTCCGATGCGGCCCACCCCGCCGCCGACTCACCCGATCTACCACTACACCGACGATCTGACTCACCCGGTCTGGTCGGTCACTCATCCCTTCTGGGCGATGGTTCCGTAACCACGCACTCGTGCGTCGCCGGGGCCGCACACATCGCCGACAAACCGTTTCGCGGTAGCTGTGCGCACCCCCGGCGGCCGGCGGGCATCAGCCTTCGGCCAGCAGTTGCTTCTTGAGCACCTTGCCCAGCGCGTTACGCGGCAGCGACTCGACGAAACGTACCTCACGTGGTCGCTTGTGCACCGAAAGCTGTTGCGCGACATAGTTGATCAGATCATCGGCAGCGGCGGAGCCGACGACGTACGCGACGATCCGCTGCCCCAGATCCTCGTCCGGCGGGCCGACCACCGCGACTTCCTCCACACCGGGATGACCGAGCAACACGGTCTCGATCTCCCCCGCGCCGATCCGGAATCCGCCGGACTTGATCAGGTCGACGGACTCGCGACCGACGATGCGGTGCATGCCGCCGCCGTCGACGACCGCCACGTCGCCGGTGCGGTACCAGCCGTGCGGGTCGAACGCCTCGGCGGTGGCCTCCGGACGGTTGAGATAGCCGTTGAACAGCGTCGGACCCCGAACCAGCAGCTTGCCCACCGTCTCTGCGTCGTGCGGAACCGGTTCGCCGTAGTCGTCGATCAACCGGGTCTGCACGCCCCGCAACGGCAGGCCCACCCAGCCCGGACGCCGTTCCCCGTCGGCGCGCGTCGACAAAGTGATCAGTGACTCCGAGGCACCGTAGCGTTCGATCGGCCGGTGCCCGGTCAGCTGCTCGAGGCGCTCGAAGACCGGCACGGGCAGCGCGGCGCTGCCGGAAACCAGTAGGCGCGCCGGGCGCAGCGCCTCGGCGGCCGCACCGTCGGCGACCACCCGCGACCACACCGTCGGCACCCCGAAATACAGCGTGCCTCTGGCCGCGGCGTAGCCGTCCGGTGTCGGTTTTCCGGTGTGCACGAAGCGGTTTCCCACCCGCAGCGATCCCAGCAACCCCAGCACCAGGCCGTGGATGTGATAGAGCGGCAACCCGTGCACCAGCACGTCGTCCGGTGTCCACTGCCAGGCTTCGGCGAGCGCGTCGAGGTCGGCGGCGATCGCCCGCCGGCTGACCTGCACGCCCTTGGGCAGCCCGGTGGTACCCGAGGTGTACACGACCATCGCCACCGAATCCGGTGACGGCTCGGCATACCGGTGCCAGGACCGCGCGTGCAGCCGCACCGGTATGTGCGGCAGACCCTCCGGATCGTCGGGCGTCGGCCCGAGCCACGCCTGGGCGCCGGAGTCGGTGAGCATGTGGCGGCGTTCAGCCACCCCCACGTCGGCCGGCACCGGCACCACGGGCACACCCGCGATCAGGCATCCGGTGATCGCCAGCACCGTCGATGCGGTCGGCGCGGCCAGCACCGCCACCCGGTGCGCGCCGGCCACCCGTTCGGCCACCGACGTCGCGGCACCGACCAGGTCGCTGCGACTCAGGGTGAACCCGTCGATCCTGACCGCGTCGGGGATGTCGGTGGCGGCAACGGCCGAGGGGTTCAGCGACGTCAGCAACACGTCTGGGACGTTACCTGTGCGGCTCGGGGAACAACGGGCGCAGTGCCGCCGGCGGCCGGAAGGGGGCCCAGCTGCCGGCCGGCTGTGCGAGCCGGTCCGCGATGGCCCAGATGGTGGCCGGGTGGTGGCCGTAGCCGATGTGGCTGCTGAGCACCGCGATGTTCTCGGCGCGGTCGGAGGTGGCGTCGACACACGTCTGCCAGGCGACCATGCCGTCGTAGCGCGAATAGATCGAGGTGGCCGGCACCAACAGAGGCTCGTTTTCCATGGACAGCGGCAATTCGTGCCGCTCCGCGTGCAGACGCGCGAACAGGTTGAAGTGGCGGGCGGCGCGGGACTGGCCTTCGTGCTGCATGCGGTACGGGCTGCCGAGCGTGATGACCTGCCGCACCGCCGCGGGATTGCGGCGGGCCAGCCTGCGCGCGAAGATGCCGCCCAGGCTCCAGCCGATCAGGCTGACCGGAGTGTCGTGCCGTTGGTGCAACTCGTCGAGCAGCGCGGACATACCGGCCACCACCTTGGTGGTCGGCCCGACGTTGACGCCCAGCCCCCAGCCGTGTGCCTGATAGCCGAGGCGAGTGAGCAGGCGCCGCAATGTCCAGGTGGTGCCGTCGCCGGCAAGCAGTCCGGGCAAGACCAAAACGGGATGTCCGTCGCCGGTCGGTAGCTTGCGCCGTAACGGCAGGGCGGCGACCAACTGGCCGTATTCCACGACGGCGCGCGGGATGTCGGTGAGCCAGAGTCCCAGCCCGGGGGCTTCGGCGGTGGCGTGACCCGACCAGGCGGGACGGTCGACGCCCGGGTCGGCGGCTTCGGTCAGCATGATCAAGCCTCCTCGTCCCACACCTTCATCAGCGTGGCCAGAATCTCCTCGCCGCGGCCGAGTCCGGCGAGGTGACTCTCGCCGGGCAGGTGGAACAGCTCGGCGTTGGGCAGGCGGGACACGACGTGCTCGCCGTGGGAGAACGGGATGATGTGGTCGTGGTCGCCGTGCCACCAGCGGACCGGGACCGTCACCTCCTCGAGCCGGAAGCCCCAGTCGCGGGCGAAGACGATGACGTCGTTGAACGGCGCGGCGAGCTGCTTGCGGCTGCCGTTGAGCAGATCGTCGAGGAACATCGCCTTGAATTCCGGCCGGGTGAGCAGATGGCGGTCGGCTTCGGGCGAGAGCAGCGCATAGACGTCCAGCGCCGGGGAGGCGATGGGGCGAGCGGCGCGGATCATCAGGCTCGCGCCGAGCCGCAACGGGTTACCGCCCAGCCGCAGCAACGGCGCGACCCGCAGCCCCAGGTTCATCAGGCCGCCGCTGATCGCGTCCGGCCCCTGGGTCGGCGCCACCCCGCCGAGCACACCGGCGGCCACCACCCGGTCGGCCAGCCCGGCGGCGCACGCGAGGGCGTACGGCCCCCCGCCGGACAGCCCGACGACGGCCATCTTGTCGATGCCCAGGGTGTCGGCGATGGCGCGCAGGTCGTCGGCGAAGGCCGAAACGGCCTCGTACTGGTAGGGCGTCGACGAGCCGATGCCGGGCCGGTCGACGCCGATCAGGCGGATGTTGTGGTGGTCGGCGTAGACCCGGGCCTCGGTCGGGATCTGCCGGCGGGCGCCGGGTGTGCCGTGCAGCCAGAAAACGGCGCGTCCCTGCGGCGCGCCGAACTCGGCGAAGCCGATCTGCCGGTCTTCCCCGACGGCGATGCTTCCTTCGATCTTGGGACGGGCGATCGCGACAACCATGCCGTGCAGCTTGTCATGCGGATGGGGCGCGATGCACCCCTTTCGAGCGGTTTCGGGACGTGATATCCGATACACTCTCGCATCGGATCACGGATTTGTGCAGCTCAAAGGGTTTCAGTCGTTGGCCAGGTAGACGACGCGGTACCACTGCCGGGGTGGGTGCCCGCCGGTGTCCGCCTCGTCCAGCGGGGTGGCCGACGCCAGCCTGATGTCCGTCAGCTGCGGGTTCTGCATGCGGATGTAGTCCTCGAGCTGGGCGTCCCGCGCGTCTTCACCGAGGGCACTGTCCGCGACCGCCCTGCCCTCGCACCTCTTCCACGTCACTCCGTCACGGTAGATGGCGCCGTCACGGCAAACCGCGCCGACCGTGAAGCTGGCTTCACGCCCGGCAGCGCGAACGGCAGGCTGAGTGTCAGTCGCCGGGCAGCCGCTCCCCGATGACCCGTTGCGCGCGCAGGGCGGCGAGCTCGTCGTCGGACAGGCCCAGCCCGCGCAGGATCTCGTCGTTGTGCTGGCCCAGGGTCGGCGCACCGGCGCGGTGGTGGCTCGGCGGCCCGGGCGTGATGCGAAACGGCCACCCCGGATAGCGCCGCGGTCCGGTGACCGGGTGGGTGAACTCTTGGTAGAACCGCCGCGCGTCGAGTTGGGCGAAGTCGTACATCCGGTCGCCGGTGGCCAGCTCTTCGGCCGGGATACCCTGTGCGCGAAGCGATTCGACGATGTCGGCGGAGTTTCGGGTACGCGTCCACCCGGCGACGAGGTCGTCGAACATGTCGTGGTCGAGCAGGCCTTCGTCGGGCAGCGACACCGCGACCCACACGTCCTCGTCGATCGTCGGGTACACGCCCTGCAGGTAGCCGCGCAGCCGGTTGCCGGGGCGCGGCAGCACGACACCGTTCATCGAATACTCGATCACCGGTTCGGGGGTCACGCACGCGGCGACCTCGATCTGGGCGATCTCGATCAGCTGCCCCTCGCCGGTCCGGCGCCGGTGCTCCAGCGCGGCCAGTAGTGCCACCCCGGCGTGCACACCGACGACGGGGTCGGCCGGACCCTGCAGGTTGCACGGCGGCCCCTCGGCGTAGCCGGTGGCTGCTGTCATCCCGGATGCCTGTTCGATGTTGAGTGCCCACCCGACGTAGTCGCGCCAGGGCCCTTCCAACCCGAAGCCGGGCATCCGTACCGCGATCACGTCCGGCTTGATCGCGATCAGGGACTCGTAGTCCAGCCCGAACTGTTCCACCACGCGCGGCGAGAAGTTCTCGACGACGACGTCGGCGTCGGCGGCCAACCGGTGAGCGATGTCGCGTCCGCCCTGTGCGGTGAGGTCGAGGGTGATGTCTTTCTTGTTGAGATTGGTCGCCTGCCACAGGGCGCTGCGCTCGTACCAGTCCTCACCTTCGAAGGGGTAGGCGCCCGAGTAGCGGTGCCCATCGGGACGCTGAATCGACTCGACCTTGATGATGTCGGCTCCGAAGGCGCCCAGATAGCAGGTCAGATAGGCGCCGGCCCAGAAGGTGCTCAGGTCGAGCACTCGCAGTCCGGCAAACGGCATGGAACCCGTTGCGGGCGGCCAGGGTCGGCCGCTGCCCGACCACCGCGCCCGGCCACCGGGCCGCGGTGCCGGTTCGGGTTGCGCCACAGGGGTTTTGGACATCCGGAACGGCGCACCGGGACGCCGGAAGCCAGCGGTCTCGATGAAGAAGCCGCGCTTGGCGTACTGCGGGCAGTCCAGCACGGTGGCGCCGTCGTGGACCGGTGCGGCCGGTATGCGCATCGCCTGACACAGGTCGACGGTTTCGGCGACGGTGCGCTGTATCAGCAATGGCTCTGCCGCGGCGAAGAACTCGGCGCGTTCGGGACCGCCGAGCATGATCGCGATCTGGTGTTCGCCGTACTCCGGTAGCCCGAGCATCGCGCACACGTCGAGCCAGTGCTGCCCGGTCAGGCAGTTGATTCCCACCCAGCCGTCGGCCGCCCGCACCACGCCCAGCATCGGCGCGGACCGCTGATTCGGGGGCAGCCCCAGACTGCGCATCCGCTCGGACATCAGCATCGGGTAGGGCAACGTCGAGAGCAGCGCTTCGAACTCCGATACGTCGACCACGCGGCCGTCAAGCCGCAACGCCGTCAAGGCCCCCAGCGCGGCGTAGGCCCCGGCGACGTACTCGGAGATCCGGGCACCGGCCTGCACCGGCGGGCGGTCCGGGTCGCGGGCGCTGATCCACCCGGACACCGCCTGCATGGTCAGCGGGGTCGCGGCCCGATCACGCCACGGCCCGGTCCGACCGAAATGAGAAATGCTGACCTGCAACGCTTGTGAGGGCTCCAGCCCGAACTTCTGCAGCACTCCGGGCGGCAGGTTCTCGATCAGGACATGCGCCCCCGCGACGAGTTCGCGGGCGCCCGCCTGCCCATCGGGCGTGGCGAGATCGAAAGTGGCACCGCGTTTGCCGGCGTTGAGATACTCGAACAGACCACCGTGGCGGCCGGCGGCGGGCTCGGGGAACGGCCCCCAGAGCCGTAGTGAATCACCCTCGGGCGGTTCGATTTTGATGACCTCAGCACCGAGGTCGGCCAAAAGCTTTGCGGCGTAAGGACCGGAGATTCCGGTCGCGATTTCGACGACGTGCAGCCCCGTGAGGGGACCACTCACGCGGGCACTCCGATAGCCATCTGTTCCATGTACTGATACACCCCGCCGATTCCGCCGCCCTCCCGACCCAGGCCGCTGAGCTTGAAACCGCCGAAGGGTGCGGCGCCGGGGCCGCAGCCGTTGACCGCAACCTGCCCCGTGCGGATGCGGCGGGCCACGCTGACCGCGCGGTCCAGGTCGCCGCCCCACACCGAACCGGACAGGCCGTAACGAGAGTTGTTGGCGATGGCGACCGCATCGTCGTCGTCGCGGTAGCGCAGCACGCTCAACACCGGCCCGAACACTTCCTCCTGGGCGATCGCGGAATCGGGCTTGACGCCGGTGAGGACCGTCGGCTCGAAGTAGAAGCCGGTGTCCAGGCCAGCCGGCCGTCCGCCACCGGTGGCCAGCTCGGCGCCCTCGCGCAGCGCTCCGGCGACGTGCGCCTCCACCCGGCCGCGCTGGGCGTCACTGATCAACGGACCCATCTGCACATCGAGATCGGCGGGATCCCCGACCTTGACGTCCCGGGCCAGTCCCACCAGCCGCTCGACGACCTCGTCGTGCAGGGAATCGGGCAGCAACAGCCGGCTCTGCAGAATGCAAGCCTGGCCGGAATGCATTGAGCAACAGTCGAACAGCATCTTCTGCAGCATGTCGTCGGTGACGTCGGCGTCGTCGAGGACGATGCACGCCGACTTGCCACCGAGCTCCAGCAGCAGCCGCTTCAACGAGTCCCCGGCGGCGGACATCACCTGGCGGCCGACGACCGTGCTGCCGGTGAAACTGACCATGTCGATCCGCGGATCGGTGGTGAGCAGCTGGGCCGCCTCGAGTCCCGACGGGGTGACCACATTGACCACACCCGGCGGAAAGTCGGTGTGCTCGTCGATGAGTCGCGCGAGGGCGAGCCCGGCCAGCGGGGTCAGCGGTGACGGCTTGAGGACAACGGTGTTGCCCGCAGTCAGCGCATGGTTGAGCTTCATGACGTTGAGCAGGTGCGGGAAGTTCCAGGGTGTCAGGACCGAGACGACGCCGAGTGGCACGTGGCGCAGCACCGTCTTCCCGGCGCCGATCCCGGTGACGGTCTCATCGGCGAGCTGGGTGGCGAGTTGCGCGGCATGCATGGACATGAACGCGGCACCGTCGATCTGCATCATCCGTTCGTTGGCTGTGCAGCCCCACTCCACCTGGGACAGCGCGAAGAAGTCGTCGGCATATTTGAGCAGCGCGTCGCCCAGTTGGCTGAGACAGTTCGCGCGCTCCTGCGCACTCATGGTGGCCCACGGCCCCTCGTCGAACGCCCGGCGCGCGGCACCGACAGCATCACTGACCTGACCGACGCTCGCGTCCGGTGCGGTGGCGATGACCTGTTCGGTGGCCGGCGAGATGTCGTCGTAGCGGCCGTCTTCGGGTTCCACCCAGGTGCCGTCGATGTACAGCTGATAGGTGTCGATCAGTCCACTGGGCGGTAGTTCGGCCATCTGCTTCCTCACCCCAACGTCGGTCATCTATCAACCTGGTGTACACCCGCCGGGACCCGTGGTCAATGATCCCCATGATGAATTGCAGGCGATTTCAAGGCGTTGTCTTGCTGTTGACAGCGCAGCGCGACCCAGAGTAGACACGAACCACAGGACACTTTGTGGCAATGTGTCGGATTGCAGGGAGGCGCTGTGCTCACCGATGTTCCCCTGCACTCCCCCGATTTCTACGCCGGCGACCCCTACCCGGCCTACCGGGAGCTGCGCGCGACCTCGCCCGTGCACTGGAACAACGACACCGGATTCTGGGCGTTGTTGAAGTACGAGGACATTCGCTACGTCTCCGGCAACCCCGCGCTGTTCACCTCGACCAAAGGCATCTCGATACCGGATCCGAACGTGCCGAACCCGGTGCAGGAGGGCAACCTCATCTTCACCGACCCGCCGCGGCACCGGCAGATGCGCAAGCTGATCAATTCCGGTTTCACCCGGCGGCGCGTCGCGGTCCTCGAACCGAAGATCCGCGAAATCGTGGGCGGCATCCTCGATCGGATCGAACCGGGCTCGGTGTACGAGTTCGCCGAACAGATCGCCGCCCCACTGCCCACCCGGATGATCGCCGAGCTCATCGGCGCCCCCGCCGAGGATTGGGAGCAGTTCCGGGCCTGGTCGGACGCCGCCACCGGCACGGCTGATCCCGAAATCGAACTCGACGCCTTCGTGGCCATCGGCCAGCTCTTCGAATACTTCCAGAAGCTCATCGCGGCACGGCGCGTCGAACCGCGCGACGACCTGCTGTCAGTGCTGGCCGATGCCGAGATCGACGAGCACCGCCTGACCGACGAGGACCTGCTGAACTTCTCGTTCCTGTTGCTGGTTGCGGGAAATGAGACCACCCGCAACTTGATCGCGCTGGGCACCCTCGCGTTGATCGAGCACCCCGACCAGTGCCGCCTGCTGATCGAGGACCCGACGCTGATTCCCGGTGCGGTGGAGGAGATGTTGCGCTGGACCAGCCCGGTGGTCAGCATGTCGCGGGTGGCGACCGCCGACACCGAGATTCGTGGCCGGCTGATCCGCGAGGGTGAGGTGGTAACCATGTTGTACGGGTCCGCCAACCGCGACGAGGATGTCTTCGGCGCTGACTCAGAGGACTTCAGGGTGACGCGTCACCCCAACCCCCACATCGCGTTCGGATGCGGCGAACACTCCTGCATCGGAGCGCAATTGGCACGGCTGGAAGCGACGGTCTTCTTCCAGGAGTTGCTGCGCCGCTATCCCCGGCTCGAGCTGGCGGGTGACGTCGACCGGATGAAAGCCACCATGGTGCCCGGGGTGAAGCGGATGCCCGTTCGGCTGGGGGCCTGAGCCGGTGCACCTGGAATACACGCCCGAGCAGGAGCAGCTGCGTGCGGAGATACGGGCCACGCTGGAACAGGTGATGACGCCCGAGCGACTGGCAGCGATCGGCGAGAACATCGAGGGCGGACCGGCGGTGCGCGACACCGTGCGTGCACTGGCGCAGGCCGGCCTGCTCGGCGTCGGCTGGCCGAAAGAATATGGCGGACGCGGCTTCTCGGCGATTGAGCAGTTCATCTTCTCCGAGGAGGCCCGCCGGGTCGGCGCGCCGATCCCGCTGGTGACACTCAACACCGTGGGCCCGACCCTGATGCAGCAGGGTACCGAGGAGCAGAAGCAGCGGTTTCTGCCCGCGATCCTGGACGGCAGCGTCGAATTCGCGATCGGCTATTCCGAACCCGGAGCCGGCAGTGATCTCGCGTCGATACGCACCACCGCCGTCCGCGACGGTGACGAATACGTGATCAACGGCCAGAAGATGTTCACCAGCGGCGCCGCCTACGCCGACTACGTCTGGCTCGCCGTCCGCACCGACCCGAATGCCAAGAAGCACAAGGGCATTTCGATTCTTATCGTGCCGACCTCGTCGCCCGGGTTCTCGTGGCAGCCGCTGCACACCATGCCCGGCATCTCCACGTTCTACACGTTCTACGACAACGTCCGGGTGCCGGTGAGCGCACTGGTCGGTGAGGAGAACCAGGGCTGGCAGCTGATCACCACCCAGCTCAACTTCGAACGCGCCGCGCTGGGCAACCTCGGGGCACTGGAGCCGCTGTGGGAGAAGACGCTGCAGTGGGCCCGCGAGACCGAACTCGACGGGGGGCGGGTCATCGACCAGCCCTGGGTTCAGCTCGCGCTGGCCCGGGTGGAAGCTCAGGTCGCCGCCTACAAGCTGGTCAACCTGCGGGTGAACGCGGCCTTGACGAAGGGCATTCTGAATATGGGCGAAGCGTCGGCGGCCAAGGTGTTCGGCACCGAGCTCACCCAGCAGGTCGCCCGGCAGCTGCTGGAGGTGTTGGACGGCAACGGGATACGTCGCGGCAAGCAGGCGCCACTGCGGGGCGCGCTGGAATCGGCGTACCGGCAGGCGGTGATCAACACATTCGGTGGCGGTGCCAACGAAATTCAGCGTGACATCATCGCCATGGCCGGCCTCGGCATGCCGCGGGCCCCGCGTGATCTTCGAGCAACCGAGAAGTCAGGAGGAACTCAGTGACCGACGCTGAGCTACAAGCCAAGGTGCGGGCCCTGGTCGGCCAACCCACTGGAGGCACCGGAAAGGCCCAGCTGGCGCCCGATCCGGTCAATCAACCGATGATCCGGCACTGGGCGCACGCGCTTGCCGACTTCAATCCGGTGTACCTCGACCCGGATTTCGCGGCGACGTCACGGTTCGGCGGCATCGTGTCGCCGCCGGTGATGCTGCAGACCTGGATCATGCCGTCGCCGAAGCTGGAGGGGATCGGCGAGCGCGGCGGCGCCCCGGTCGAGATCGCCGCGAACCCGACGGCGTTTCTGGATGAGGCCGGATACACCAGCACCGTGGCCACCAACTCCGAGTTCGAGATCGAGCGTTACCCGCGGTTGGGCGACGTCATCAGCTCCACGGCGGTGTACGAGTCGGTGTCGGAGGAGAAGACGACCGCGCTGGGCACCGGCTTCTTCCTCACCTGGCTGACCACCTATACCGACCAGCACGGTGAAGTGCTGGGCCGGCAGCGATTCCGGGTCCTGCGATTCAAGCCGGCCAACTGATGGCCACCCGACTGCCGCCAACGGTCAGCCCGGACTCCGAGTTCTACTGGAACGGGTTGCGGGACAACAAGCTGCTGATCCAGCGCTGCAGCGGCTGCGGCACCCTGCGCCATCCGCCCCGGCCGATGTGTCCGCACTGCCGCTCGCTGGAATGGGAGGCGGTCGAGTCGTCGGGCCGCGGCACCGTCTACAGCTATGTGATGCCGCACGAGCCCCGATTCCCGTTCTTCGAATACCCCTACGTGGTCGCCCTGGTGGAACTCGAGGAGGGCATCCGGGTGGTGTCGAACCTGACCGACGTTGAGCCCGCCGAGGTCACTGTCGGTATGCCTGTCGAGGTGTACTTCCAGAGTTTCGACGGGGCCAGTGGAGACCTGGTGTTGCACCAGTTCCGGCCGAGCGGCTAGTCATGGACTTCACCTTCACCGAAGAGCAGGACACCGTAGCCAAGCTCGCCCGCGAACTGTTCGAGCGCCGCGCCACCCCCGAGCGGCTGACCGAACTGGAGGCCGGAGTGCGCTTCGACCAGGCGCTCTGGAAGGAACTGGCGGCCGCCGACCTACTCGGCACCGCTCTGCCGGAATCAGTGGGCGGCAACGGCGGCGGCTTTGTGGAACTCGGAGTGCTGCTGGCCGAGGTCGGGTGGGGCGTGGCCGCGGTGCCCGCCTATGCGACCTTGGTTCTGGGCGCCGATCCCATTGCACGCCAGGGAAATCCGGAGCAGCAGCGCCGCCACCTGCCCGGTGTCGTGGCCGGCGACCGTATCCTGACGGCGGCTCTGGCCGAACCGGGACGCTCCGATCCGAGGTTTCCGGCCACCACCGCCCGGCGCGATGGGACGAGTTGGCGCCTGGACGGTGTGAAAGAGCTGGTACCCGCCGCGCAACTGGCCGACACCATGCTGATCCCGGCTGTGACCCCGGACGGCGATACGGCGCTCTTCCTGCTGGCCACCGACAGTCCCGGTGTCGACGTCCGTCCCGTGCCGACCACCAGCGGCGAACCGCATGCCGATGTATTCCTCGACGGCGCAGTGGTTTCCGGGCAGGACCGGCTCGACGGCGACATCGAGTCGCTGCACACCCGCGCCCTGGTCGCCCTGTGCGCCATCCAGCTCGGCGTCGTCGACCGGGCTCTGCACATCGCGGCCGGCTATACCAGTGAGCGTGAACAGTTCGGCCGGCCGATAGGCAGCTTCCAGGCCGTGCAACAGCGCATGGCCGACGCCTTCATCGACGTCGAAGCGATCCGGTGGACCACCTGGCACGCGGCGTGGCTGCTCGCCAACGGCCGCCCGGCCGACCGCGCCGCCCACATCGCCAAGTTCTGGGCAGCCGAGGCAGGCGCCCGGGTGGCCGCCACCGCCCAGCACGTGCACGGCGGCATCGGGATCGACACCACCTATCCCCTGCACCGTTATTTCCTGTGGGCCAAGCACAACGAACTGACCCTCGGCCCGGCGTCCCAACAGCTTGCCCACCTGGGCGCGACGTATGGCGCGACCTATCCGGAAGGACCCGCATGACCGCCACCCACACCCGCACCACAACCCTGCGCTGGCAGGACATCTCCGAGGGTGACGAGGTCACACCCATGGACATCCCGATCACCACGACGATGATCGTCGCGGGCGCGATCGCCTCGCGGGACTTCATGCCCGTGCATCACGACCGCGACTACGCCAACAAGCAGGGGTCGCCGAACCTGTTCATGAACATCCTGACCAGCAACGGCTACTGCGTGCGGTTCCTCACCGACTGGGCCGGACCCGAGGCGATGGTCACGAAGTTGTCGATTCGCCTTGGCGTGCCGTGCTTTCCGGACGACCCGTTGCGCTTCACCGGGACGGTGACGGGCAAGACCGAAGGTACCGGGGGCGAGAACTTCGTCGAAGTGACGTTCCAGGCCGCCAACAGTCTCGGCAACCACGTCTCCGGCACCGCGATGCTCAGCCTGCTGGACGGAGCCGCCTGATGAGCAGTGCCCTGCCCGGCGCGGCGGCCATCGTCGGGATCGGCCAGACGGAGTTCTCGAAGGAATCCGGGCGCAGCGAACTGCAATTGGCGTGCGAAGCGGTCAGCGCGGCGCTCGATGACGCCGGGCTGGCGCCCAGCGACGTCGACGGCATGGTCACGTTCACCATGGACTCCAGTGACGAGATCGAGATCGCCCGCAACGTCGGCATCGGCGACCTCAGCTTCTTCAGCCGGGTGCATCACGGTGGTGGCGCCGCTGCGGGCACGGTCGTACACGCGGCGATGGCGGTCGCCACCGGCGTTGCCGACGTCGTGGTGTGCTGGCGTGCCTTCAACGAACGCTCCGGCTATCGTTTCGGCGGCAGCGGTCGCACCGACCTGGGGACGCCGCTGTTCATGGCGCACTACGCGCCGTTCGGATTGCTCACGCCGGCAGCATGGGTGGCGATGCACGCGCAGCGGTACATGTCGACCTACGGGGTCACCAACGAGGATTTCGGCCGCATCGCCGTCGTCGACCGGGCGCACGCCGCCCGCAACCCCGACGCGTGGTTCTATGAACGCCCCATCACCCTGGAGGATCACCAGAATTCGCGCTGGATCATCGAACCGGTGCTGCGCCTGCTGGACTGCTGTCAGGAGAGCGACGGCGGCGTCGCGATGGTGATCACCAGCGCCGAACGCGCGCGGGACCTGCGTCAGCCGCCGGCCATCATCACCGCGGCGGCCCAGGGTGCGGCCGCCGACGGCGAAATGATGACGAGTTATTACCGCGACGACATCACCGGGCTGCCCGAAATGGGCGTCGTCGCCGAGCGGTTGTGGCGTGATTCGGGGCTCAAACCGGCCGACATCCAAACCGCGTTCATCTACGACCATTTCACCCCGTTCGTGTTCACCCAACTCGAGGAGCTGGGCTTCTGCGGACGCGGCGAGGCCAAGGACTTCGCCACCATCGAAAGGCTGTCGCTGGGCGGCGATTTCCCGATCAACACCAACGGCGGGCTGCTCGGTGAGGCGTACATCCACGGCATGAACGGCATCACCGAAGGCGTCCGCCAGGTGCGCGGCACGTCCTACAACCAGGTGCAGAACGTCGAACACGTTCTGGTCACCTCGGGTACCGGTGTGCCCACCAGCGGCCTGATCCTCGCTGGGGCCGATTAGGTGCGGTCATGACCCAGGCGTCCACTTCAGCTGCGGGAACCGATACCCGGGAGGTCATCCTCGACGCCGCGTACGCCTGTTTCCGCAAGCAGGGCCTGCTCAAAACGACGATCGTCGACATCGCGAGGGAGGCCACCGTCTCCCGCAGCACCATCTACGAGTACTTCCGCGACAAGGGTGCCATCCTGGAAGCCTGCGCCGAGCACGCCTCCGAGCAGTTCTACCGCGAGATGTCGCGGGCCATGGCCCGGGGCGCTTCACTGGAGGAAAAGCTCTCCAACGCAGCGGTATTCGTCACCCAGGCGCGCCGCGCCATCGCCTCCGAGGAGTACTTCGACGAAGACGCGATCAGCCTGCTGCTGACCAAGGACGCCGCCCTGCTGCTGCGCGAATGCGTCGACTTCTTCGCGCCGTACCTCTCGGCCGCCAAACTCACCGGCGAGGTACGCAAGGACCTCGACATCGAGGCAGCCGGGGAATGGTTCGCGCGCATCCTGTTCTCGCTGTTCAGCACCGCGTCGCCGATTCGGGATATGGACGATCCCGGCGTGGTGGCCGCGTTCGTCAGCGCCTTCGCGGTACGTGGCTTCGCCGGCGATCGCCCCCGGCCGCGCCGGGTCACCGAAGGCCATTGACCCGCCTGCAAGCTTCTCGTGCAGTCGCACACCCTGACACCCCGTCGTACCCTGTTGGGACACGTTCGGCAGGATCCTTGGCAACGTGGCGGATGCGGGACGGCTGATCCAGAACCGGCTGCAGCACGGGAGGGGTGAGCAGCGTGTCAGAAACGGCGATCGGTCGCCCCGTCGACAGGGTGGACGGCGTCGACAAGGTGACCGGGGCGGCCCGATACGCTGCCGACACGGACGTAACTGGGCTGCGGTACGGCGTGCTCGTGCAGGCGGGCATCTCGCATGGCCGGGTCACTCGAGAGTCGCTGGAGTCCGCGGCCGCCGCCGCCAGTGCCGCGCCCGGCGTGGCCTGTGTCCTGACGCCGCTGAATTGCCCTGCATTACAAGCCGTTCCAGGTGATATCAGCTGGGATCTGCCGGTGGAGCGTCGCCCGCCGCTGGCAGATCTCACGGTTCAGCACTACGGCCAACACATGGCTCTGGTGGTTGCCGACACATGGGAGAATGCCACACTCGCCGCGTCCTCGATGCAACTGGAATACCGCGAACTTCCAGCAACACTCACGGCGCAGCAGGTGGTGCTCGATAACCCGGAACCCGCACGCGGCGGCGGTGACGCCATGATCCGCACCGGCTGGTATCGGCCCGACCATTTTGTGAAACTGCCGGAGGAAAAGCTTCAGGACCGCCGCGGCCCTGCAGACGAGCCGAACACCGGGACCCGGATCAGCGCGCGGTTCACGACACCCGAGAACGCACACTATCCGATCGAACTCGCGTCCTGCATCGCATCCTGGGAGGGCGATCGGCTGACGATCCACGACAGCACGCGCTGGATAGCCGGCGAACGTCGGGTCCTGGCAGCGCATCTCGGAATCTCCACCGACCAGATCCGGATCATCTCGCCGGTAGTGGGCGGCGCATTCGGATCGAAGAGCTTCCTGTGGATGCATGTGGTGCTGTGCGCGCTGGCCGCGAGAATGGCACGCAGCCCGGTCAAGCTGGTACTGAGCCGCGACCAGATGTTCACCTCGACCGGGCATCGTCCGCCCACCGAACAGGATTTGCGACTGGTCGCTGACGACAGCGGCCGGTTGGTCAGCATCGAGCACCACACCCTGACCACCACCTCGACCGTCGCGCACTTCTGCGAACCGGCGGGACTGTCCACCCGCTTCCTGTATCAGTCGCCGCGGCTGGTGGTCTCCCACACCGTCGGCAGAACTCACACTCCGACACCATGTTTCATGCGAGGGCCGGGCGAGGCTCCCGGTCTGTTCGCGCTCGAGGTGGCGATGGACGAGCTCGCCTACGCGCTCGGGACGGACCCGGTGCACTTGCGGTTGCTCAACGACGCACCCCAAGACCAGGCAACCGGCAGGTCGTGGTCTCAGCGCCATCTACTGGACTGCTATCGCCAGGGCGCCGAACGGTTCGGCTGGCCGTCACGACCCGTGTCGCCTCGTTCACTGCACCGCAATGGAATTCAGGTCGGGTGGGGTATGTCCACCGCCACCTATCCCGGGCGCAGGATGCCGGCGGGCTGCCGCGTCACCACCGACCGCGATGGTCATCTGATCTTCGCTTCGGCCACCCACGAGGTGGGCAATGGCGTGCGAACGGTCATGTGCCAGCTCGCCGCGGATGCCTCGGGCATGCCGCTGGACCAGGTGTCTTTTGTATCCGGAGACTCCTCTTTCCCGGAAGCGCCGTACAGCGGCGCATCGCAAACCACCGCGACCGTCGGTTCCGCGGTCTACGAGGCCGCGCAAGAGTGGAAGCAACGCCTGCTCTCGCTGGCCGTGACGGATCCGCAGTCTCCCTACTTCGACTGCAATCCGGGCACTCTCGACGTCAGAGCGGGAGCGGTGGTCAGTTCGGACGCGGCGATGCGTCCCATGCAAGTCACCGCGCTACTGGCCACCGCGTCGCCTGAGCTGCTGGCGGGTTTGGACTTCGTGCGGGTCAGCGATGGAGGTCCCACGGACGGGCCCGTCCCGCAGTCTTTCGGTGCTCACTTCTGCGAGGTCGAAGTCGACGAACAGATCGGCCGCGCGACGGTCACACGATGGGTCGGGGTGATGGACTGCGGCACGGTCATCAACCCGAAACTGGCTCGTAGCCAGGTGATCGGGGGAATCACCTTCGGACTCGGCATGGCGCTCATGGAACACGTGCCGTACGACCCGGACACGAATCACGCATTGGGCGAGTATTACGTCCCGACCCACGCGGACGTCCCTGATTTCGACATCTCTTTCATCGACAGCGCCGATCGCCAGCTCGATGCGTTCGGGGCGCGGGGCATCGGCGAGATCGGCATATGCGGCGTGCCCGCGGCGGTAGTCAACGCCATCTTCCATGCCACCGGCCGACGGCTGCGCGACCTGCCGATCACCCTGGAAAACCTGATGTCCCCGTTCACCTCCGAGGTCGAAGAGGTCCGCCGATGACTCCTGCCGCTCACCCGCACCCCATCGAGTTGACCGTCAATGACACCCCGCACACCGTCGCCGCCGACATCCGGTCCACCCTGCTCGACCTGCTTCGGGAACACCTGCACCTCACAGGCACCAAGAAGGGCTGCGACCACGGGCTCTGCGGGGCCTGCACGGTAGCGATCAACGGCGAACGCGTACTGAGCTGCCTGACACTGGCGGCAACGATCGACGGAGCCGACGTCACGACCATCGAGGGCCTCGCCGATGGCGACCGGTTGCACCCGCTGCAGGAAGCGTTCATCGAGCACGATGGATTCCAGTGCGGATACTGCACATCCGGGCAGATCAGCTCCGCGCACGCACTGCTGCGCGAACATGCCCGCGGCGACCTGTCGGTGGCCTCCTTCGACGAAACTCCGGCCGACATCGCCGAGGGCCCGGAGCGGCTGACGCACAACGAGATTCGGGAACGTATGGCGGGCAATATCTGCCGCTGCGGCGCGTATCCCAATATCGTCGCCGCGATTGCCTCCTGCCTGGACGGCCGCGATCGATGAGAACGTTCGAGTTCTACCGTGCCGCTTCGACACAGGACGCCATCGCCCGCGCCGCGACCGGCGCAACGTACTACGCGGGCGGGACGAATCTCCTCGATCTGATGAAACGGGGAGTAGAAGAACCCGCATCCCTGGTCGACATCGGCAGGCTGGATCTGCGCCACATCACCACAACTGAGCGCGGCGGCGTGCTGATCGGCGCCGGCACCACCAACAGCGCCATCGCCAATCATCACCTGATCCGCAGCCACTATCCCGTTCTGTCCCAGGCGATCCTGTCCGGCGCCACCACCCAGCTGCGGAACATGGCCACCGCCGGCGGCAATCTCATGCAACGGACCCGCTGCGCCTACTTCATGGACCCGGCGTTCCCTGCCTGCAACAAGCGGCAGCCCGGCTCAGGGTGCGCGGCACTCACCGGCTTCAACCGTGAACACGCGCTGTTCGGTGCCGGCGACACATGCGCCGCCGTGCACCCGTCCGACATGGCCGTCGCGTTGGCGATTCTGGACGCAGTCGTGCATGTCGAGTCGCCCGCGGGGACCCGCGTCATCCCGATCGGAGAATTCTTCCGGCTGCCGCACGATGACCCGCAGCACGACAATTCGACACGGCCGGGCGAACTGATCACCGGGATCGAGCTTCCTCCCTCCCCCTACGCGCAGAACTACTGGTATCTCAAGGTGCGTGATCGACACAGTTACGCGTTCGCCCTGGTATCGGTCGCTGTCGGACTCGCCGTCGTCGACGAGACGGTCGAATCCGTATCGATCGCCCTGGGCGGGGTGGCCGCCATGCCTTGGCGCGTAACGGAAGCCGAGGCGGCCCTGACGGGGAAGGCGCCCGTTGCGGAGCACTTCCTGGCGGCCGCCGAGCTTGCGCTCGAAGGCGCAGTCCCGCTGAGCCAGAACGGCTTCAAAGTGGATCTGGCCAAGCACAGTGTGATGCGGGCACTTCACCGCGCGGCAAACCGCACCGGATGACGCGATGCCTGTCATGACGCTGGGGGTGGTCCTGGCGGCAGGCGCCGGCAGCCGTTACGGCTCGCCAAAAGCCCTCGCCGAGAACTGGCTGCAACGCGCCGTCTCGGCGCTGGCCGCCGGTGGTGTCGGCGAGGTGCTGGTCGCGCTCGGCGCGGCCGACGTGCCCGTCCCCCGCCCGGCGACGCCGTTATGGGTGCCCGATTGGGCCGACGGCCTGTCTGCAACAGTCGCCGCCGCGATCCATGCGGCGCAATCCAAACCCGGTGTCGAGGCGTTGCTGCTGCACACCGTTGACACTCCCGACGTGGGACCCGCCGTCATCGAGCGGGTGCTGAGGTCAAACGCCGCCGGGCTGACGCGCGCGGTGTATCGGGGACGCCCCGGCCACCCCGTCGTCGTCGGGAGAGCGCACTGGCACGCGCTGCTCGACGAGCTGTCCGGTGATG
Source organism: Mycobacterium sp. TY815 (assembly GCF_030755135.1). NCBI lineage: Bacteria > Bacillati > Actinomycetota > Actinomycetes > Mycobacteriales > Mycobacteriaceae > Mycobacterium > Mycobacterium sp. TY815. Next base: position 716,006 of record NZ_JAUFRX010000002.1, read on the forward strand.
TCGGCGCGGGGCCGTTCCTCGAGGCTCACCCCGATCTGGTGCGGGTGGAGTGTTCCGACCTCGCGAGCGGCGTGGACATCGATGCGCGTTGAGCTCAGTGACCTCGTTCGGCCAGGGCCCGCAGGAAGAAGCCGAGATTGGCCGGCCGCTCCGCCAACCGCCGCATGAAGTAGCCGTACCACTCGGTGCCAAACGGCACGTACACCCGCACCCGGTTGCCCGCTGCAGCCAGTCGCAACTGCTCGTCGTCGCGGATTCCGTACAGCATCTGGTACTCGAAACCGTCTGTATTACAGCCGAATTCGTGGGCCAGGGCCGGTACCGCCGCGATGATCGCCGGGTCATGTGAGGCCACCATCGGATACCCGCGACCGGCCATCAGCACCCGCAGGCAGCGCAAGTAGGACTCGCTGACGTCGGCAGCGGCCCGGTAGGCCACCGAAGCCGGTTCGTCGTAGGCACCCTTGCAGAGTCGGACGCGTGCTCCCACGGCGGCCAGCTCCGCACAGTCACCCTCGGTGCGACGGAGGTACGCCTGGAGAACCGTGCCGAGCCAGGGGAAATCGACCCGCAGATCACCCGAGATCGACAAGGTCGAATCGGTGGTGGTGTGGTCCTCGGCATCCACCGTCACCCAGGCGCCGATCGCTTCGGCCCGCTCGCAGATGGTGCGGGCGTTGTCCAGTGCGACCTTCTGCCCGTCACGTTCCAGCGACTGCCCCAGCGCCGAGAGCTTGACCGACACTTCCAGCGGCCGCACCCCCTCGGAAACGCAGTCACCCCGGCGCCCCAGCGCATCGAGCAGATCCAGGTAGGCCTGCACAGTGGCCGCCGCGTCGTCGACGTCGGTGACGTTCTCACCCAAGTAGTCGATGCTGAGGCAACGTTCGGAATCCCTCAGCGCGGCAACCACGTCCAGCACACCGCCCAACGTGTCCCCCGGAACGAACCTGCGCACCACCCGGCGGGTGAGCGGCGAGCGTTCCACGGCGCGGCGCAACCCGTCGGCGCGGCCTGCCGCCAGCATCGCCGGGCGCAGCGTGTGCGCGAATACCCCGGCCATTACTCTGCCGCCATGTGCGGGTAGGCGTGGTCGGTGGCCGGGACGAAGGTCTCCTTCACCGTGCGTGCCGACGTCCAGCGCATCAGGTTCAGAGGCGAGCCGGCTTTGTCGTTGGTGCCGGACCCGCGTGATCCACCGAACGGCTGCCGGCCCACGACGGCGCCGGTCGGTTTGTCGTTGACGTAGAAATTGCCTGCGGCGAAACGCAACCGGTGCTGGGCGGTCAGGACGGCGCGGCGATCGTCGGCGATCACCGCTCCGGTCAACGCATAGCGCGATCCGGTGTCGATCACATCGATGATCCGCTCGTACTGGTCATCGGGATACACGTGCACCGCCAGCAGTGGGCCGAAGTATTCGGTGGCGAACGCCTCATCGGTGGGATCGTCGGACAGCAGCACGGTAGGTCGCACGAAATAGCCGTCACTGTCGTCGTATTCGCCACCTGCCGCGATTGTCACGCCTGCGGCACCCTTGGCCCGCTCGATGGCGTCAACGTTCATGGTGAAGGCTCGCCGGTCGATCAGGGCGCCGCCGAAGTTCGACAGGTCGGTGATGTCGCCGTAGCGCAACGAACCTACGGTCCCCAGGAAATCGTCGCCCATCTGCTGCCACACCGAATGGGCGATAAATGCGCGCGATGCGGCCGAGCACTTCTGACCCTGATAGTCGAAGGCACCACGAATCAGCGCCGTAGTCAACACATCCGGACGCGCCGACGCGTGAGCAAGCACGAAGTCCTTTCCGCCCGTCTCTCCCACCAGACGCGGGTAGCTGTGATAACCGCCGATATTCGCGCCGACCTGTTGCCACAGGTGCTGGAATGTCGCCGTCGACCCGGTGAAGTGGATGCCGGCCAACCGTGGATCGCGCAGTGCCACATCCGATACGGCCAGGCCGTCCCCGGTCAGGAGGTTGATCACGCCGGGCGGCAACCCGGCCGCCTCCAACAGTTGCATGGTGAGGTAGGCCGACAGCGTCTGGGTGATGGACGGCTTCCAGATGACGGTGTTGCCCATCAGCGCCGGAGCGGTCGGCAGGTTGGCGGCGATGGACGTGAAGTTGAAAGGAGTTATGGCATAGACGAAGCCGTCCAGCGGACGATAGTCGCTGCGGTTCCACTCACCCGGCCCGCTGATCGGCTGCTGCGCCAGGATCTGCCGGGCGAAGGCGACGTTGAACCGCCAGAAGTCGATCTGCTCGCACGGCGCGTCGATCTCGGCCTGGTACACCGACTTCGATTGACCCAGCATGGTGGCGGCCGCGATCTTCTCCCGCCAGGGCCCGGCCAGCAGGTCCGCCGCCCGCAGGAACACCGCGGCGCGTTCGTCGAACGGCGTGGCCGCCCAGTCGGCCTTGGCGGCGGTGGCCGCTTCGATGGCGGCGCACGCGTCCGCGTGCACGGCATTCGTCAGCGTCCCCAGGGCCGCGGCATGTCGGTGCGGCTGCACGACCTCGATCCGCTCGCCATCGCCCATCCGGTGTCTGCCGGCGATCACGTGCGGCAGGTCGATCGGGTGGTCGGCCAGCGCCGCCAGTTCGGCACGCAGTCGCGCACGTTCGGGCGAATTCGGGGCGTAGTCGTGGACCGGCTCGTTGGCCGGCAACGGCACCTGTGTGATTGCGTCCATTCCGCCAGGATGCCCGGCGCGGGCTGCCCTTTGATTGGCCGATCAGCCAAGCTTCGGCCATATCGCTAGTAAGATCCGACAATATGGGTATCGGCCTGGGGCAACTGTTGCTCGCGCTGGACGCGACGATGGTCACGCTGGTGCGAGCACCCCGCGGTCTGGATCTGCCGGTGTCCTCGGCAGCCCTGATCGACTCCGACGATGTGCGCCTCGGGCTGGCGCGGGCCGCCGGCTCGGCCGACGTGTTCTTCTTCGTCGGGGTGACCGGTGACGAGGCGGCACGCTGTATCGGCAGCCAGGTCAACAGCCCGGTGGCGGTCTTCATCAAAGAGCCGTCGGAGGCGCTGGTGACCGCGGCCGTGCGGGCCGGCGCGGCTGTGGTGGCCGTGGAGCCCCAGGCGCGTTGGGAGCGCGTCTACCGATTGGTGAACCACGTCCTGGAGCACCACGGCGACCGGGCCGGCCCGCACGAAGATTCGGGTACCGACCTGTTCGGCCTGGCGCAGTCGCTCGCCGACCGCATTCACGGCATGGTCAGCATCGAAGACGCCCAATCACACGTGCTGGCTTACTCGGCCTCCAGCGACGAAGCAGACGAGTTGCGCCGGCTCTCCATCCTGGGCCGTGCCGGCCCGCCCGAGCACCTGCAGTGGATCGGGCAGTGGGGCATCTTCGACGCTCTGCGGGCCGGCGGCGACGTGGTACGCGTCGCCGAGCGTCCCGAGTTGGGACTTCGCCCCAGACTTGCGATCGGGATCCATCGGTCGGAGCCGCCGACGTTCGCGGGCACCATCTGGGTGCAGCAGGGTTCGCAGCCACTGGCCGACGACGCCGAGGAGGTCTTGCGGGGTGCCGCGGTCCTGGCCGCCCGGATCATGGCCCGGCTGGCGGCACGGCCGTCACCGCACGCTCAGCAGATGCAGCAACTCCTCGGACTCGGTCAGGGCGAGCCCGGTGATCTGTCCGCCGTCGCACGCGAGCTGGGGCTGCCAGCCGACGGGGCCGGCGCGTTGATCGGCTGGGACACCATCGGCGACACCGACCGGCAGTCCCGGCTCGCCGAGGTTGTGGCGTTGAGCGCCAGTGCCTTTCGGCCCGATGCACAGGTAGCGTCGAACGGTTCGCGCATCTATGCGCTGATTCCGCAGATCTCGAAGACCCGGTCGGTCTCCTCCTGGGTGCGCGGCACGATCAGCGCGCTGCGAACGGAATTGAACGTCGAAATGCGGGCGGTCATCGCGGCACCGGTCAACGGCCTGGCCGCCGTGGCGGCAGCTCGCTCCGAGGTGGACCGGGTGCTGGACAGCGCAGCACGCCACCCCGACTCATTCGGCCGGGTGACATCGCTGGCCGAGGCGCGCACCACGGTGTTGCTCGACGAAATCGTCACGCTGGTCGGCGCCGACGAGCGACTCGTCGACCCCCGGGTACGCGAGCTTCACGCACGCGACCCGGTGCTGACCGAGACACTGCGGGCCTACCTGGACTGCTTCGGCGACATCGGCGCAGCGGCGAGCTGGCTGCAGGTGCACCCCAACACAATCCGCTACCGGGTGCGCCGTATCGAGCAGTTGTTGGGCACGTCGCTGGCGAATCCCGATGTGCGACTGCTGTTTTCGCTGGGCATCCGGGCTACCGGGCGGCCGGCCTAGGCCACTACCCACAAGGTTCGCCGCAACCCTGCCCGCGCGGGGTAGAGTTTGGGACGCTCAGCGAGAGAAGGTGCGCAAGCCGTGTGGAGGTCACCGTGACGGAACAACCGCCGAATTGGCCGCCGCCGGAGTACCCACCGCCGAACCCCGGCGGTTACGGGTATCCGCCACCGAACTATCCACCACCGGCACCCGGTGGCTACGGCTACGGCTATCCGCCACCGGTCTACTCGGCGCCCAGGACCAACGCGCTGGCCATCGCATCGCTGGTGACCTCGTTGGCGGGGTTCTTCACCTGCGGCATCGGGAACATTCTGGGCCTGATCTTCGGCGTGGTCGGCCTAGTCCAGATCAGACGGTCCGGCGAAGGGGGCCGCGGACTGGCGATCGCCGGAGTCGTGATCAGCGCGCTCACATTCGTGGGCCTGTTAATGGCACTCATCATCGGAACCGTCAACCGCCACGCACGCGAAGAATACGATTACAGTTCCCAGCCCGCTGTGGTCGAACAGTGGTCCGCGCCGGTCGATCTCATGTCCTGCCACTGAGGCCCACGCGGCGGCCCGCGCCGGCGCAATAGTTATTCTCACGGTGAAGGTAACCGCAAGTGTTGCACCGGATTTCCGTGCGGTTAGGCTTCGTTGGTGGCCGATCATCCGTCGTCGTACCTGGTGCTGGCATCCCAGCGCAGCGGCAGCACCTTACTGGTCGAATCCCTGCGCGCGACGGGTGTGGCCGGTGAGCCTCAGGAGTTCTTCCAATACCTGCCTACCACCAGCCAATCCCCGCAACCACGCGAGTGGTTCGCCGGGGTCGAGGACGAGTCGATCCTGAAGCTGCTGGATCCGTTGGACGAGGGCAAGCCCGACCTGGCACCGCCCGAGATCTGGCGCGACTACATCCGCACGGTGGGCCGCACGCCCAACGGGGTGTGGGGCGGGAAACTCATGTGGAACCAGACGCCGTTGCTGCTGGACCGCGTGGCCGGCCTCAAGGAACGGTCGGGCGATGGCTTGCTGGCCGCCATCCGCGACGTGGTGGGTGAAGATCCGCTGCTGATCCACATCCACCGCCCCGACGTCGTATCCCAGGCCGTGTCGTTCTGGCGGGCCGTACAGACCCGCGTGTGGCGGGGCAGGCCGGACCCGGTTCGCGACGCGCGCGCCACCTATCACGCCGGCGCGATCGCTCACGTCGTGCGGATGCTGCAGGCGCAGGAGGAGGGCTGGCGGAACTGGTTTGCCGAGGAGAACGTCAAGCCGATCGAGATTTCCTATCCGGTGTTGTGGCGCAACCTGACTGAGGTGGTCGGCAACATCCTCGAAGAACTGGGCCTAGACCGGCGACTGGCACCCGAACCGGTGCTGCAAAGGCAGGCCGACCAACGTTCCGACGAGTGGGTGGACCGCTACCGGGCGGACGCCGAAAGAGAGGGGCTACCAACGTGACGCTCACGGATACAACTCACGTCGACGAGCTGCGCCTGCTGGAAGCCGAGGCGGTGCACATCATCCGTGAGGTCGTCGCCGAGCTGGAGCGACCGGTGCTGCTGTTCTCGGCAGGAAAGGATTCCATCGTTCTCCTTCGGTTGGCGGAGAAGGCTTTTCGTCCGCTGCCGCTACCCTTTCCGGTGATGCACGTCGACACCGGACACAACTTCCCCGAGGTGATCGAGTTCCGCGACCGCAGGGTGACCGGCCAGGGGCACAAACTCATCGTGGCCTCCGTTCAGGAGTCCATCGACAAGGGGCGCGTGCCGGACCCCGGGCCCAGCGCTTCCCGCAACCGTGCCCAGACCCGCACGCTGCTCGATGCTCTCGAGGAGGGCGGCTTCGATGCGGCATTCGGCGGCGCCCGTCGTGACGAGGAACGCGCCCGCGCCAAAGAACGCATCCTGAGCTTCCGTGACGAGTTCGGCCAGTGGGATCCGCGGGCGCAGCGCCCGGAGCCGTGGAGTCTCTACAACGGCCGGATCAAGAAGGGCGAGCAGGTCCGGGTGTTCCCGCTGAGCAACTGGACCGAGATCGACGTCTGGCGTTATATCGAGCTGGAAAACCTTGAAATACCGTCGATTTACTACGCACACGAACGGGAGGTGTTCGAGCGCGACGGCATCCTGCTGGCGGTCTCGGAGTACACCAGCCCGATCGACGGTGAACGAGCCGCGGTGGAATGGGTGCGCTACCGCACCGTCGGCGACCTGACCATCACCGGGGCGGTGCGCTCAGAGGCCACCGACATCACCCGGGTCATCAGCGAGATCTCGGCGGCGACGGTGTCCGAGCGCGGTGAGACCCGCGCCGATGACCGCACGTCGGCCGCTGCGATGGAAGACCGTAAGCGAGAGGGGTACTTCTGATGACCACCACCGAAGAGGCCGGAAAAGCCTCCCCGGGCCGGGGTTTGACGCGGCAGCTGCTGCGCATCGCCACCGCCGGCTCAGTGGACGACGGCAAGAGCACCCTGATCGGGCGCTTGCTGCACGACACCGACAGCTTGCCGCTGGACCACCTGGAGGCGGTGACCGACGAGGAGGGCGTCGCCGACCTCGCGGCCCTGTCCGACGGGCTGCGGGCCGAGCGCGAGCAGGGCATCACCATCGACGTCGCCTACCGCTTCTTCTCCACCGAGAACCGCAGCTACATCCTGGCCGACACCCCCGGGCACGAGCGCTATACCCGCAACATGTTCACCGGTGCCTCCAACGCGCACGTGGCGATCCTGCTCGTCGATGCGCGGGCCGGCGTGCTGCGCCAGACCCGCAGACACGCGCGGATCGCAAAACTGTTGGGTATCAAGCACTTCGTTGCCGCAGTCAACAAGATCGACCTGATCGACTTCGACCAGGACGGCTTCGCCGAAGTCGAGAAGGAACTGGGCCACGTCGCCGCGCGGCTCGGCGAAGTGGACCTGACGGTGATCCCACTGGCCGCCAAACTGGGCGACAATGTCGTGCACCGTTCCGACAACACGCCGTGGTACAGCGGGCCCACCCTGCTCGAATATCTGGAGACCGTGGAACTGGTAGCCCCACAGGCCGAGGCGTCGCGCCTACGCCTGCCCGTCCAGTGGGTCTCGCGGCCCACCGCCGAGGTGCGCCGCCGCTACACCGGCCGTCTCGCGGCCGGGACGCTCAGCGTCGGCGATCCGGTGATCTCGCTGCCCGCCGGCACCCGCTCCACGGTGACGGCGCTGGATACCCTCGACGACGAACGGACGACAGCTGTTGCCCCGCTTTCGGTTTCGATCGAACTCGCCGATGACATCGACGTGGGCCGGGGCGACGTGTTCATCAGCGGCGCCGAGGACGCGGTGCCGCCGGTGCTGGCCCGTGAACTCGACGCCATCGTGTGCTGGTTCGTCGATTCCCCGCTGCGGGCCGGTGATCGGCTCGCCCTCAAGCAGACCACCAAGAGTGTGCGGGCAACCGTGCAGGAGCTGCACTCCCGCCTGGACCCGGAGACCCTGGACGAGCTCGACGGTCCAGTTGAGTTGGTACTGAACGACATCGGCACAGTCACGCTGCGCACCAGCTCGGTGGTCCTGGCCGACCCCTACGACGAGAACCGGGACAGCGGCGCCTTCATCCTCATCGACGAGACGACCAACGACACCGTCGGAGCCGGCACCATCGTCGAGGCCAGGGAGGTCAAGCCCGGTAGCCACCAGCGCACTGACATCCGTTGGCACCCATCGGCTCTGGATCGCAAGCACCGCTGGACCGCTACCGGCCAACCAGGAGCGACGATCTGGTTCACCGGCCTGCCGGCGTCCGGCAAGTCCACCGTCGCGGTAGCCGTCGAACGCGCACTCGTCGAATCGGGCCGGGTGGCCTACCTGCTCGACGGCGACAACCTGCGCCACGGCCTGTCCGACGACCTCGGCTTCTCCCCCGGTGACCGTGCCGAAAACATCAGGCGGGTCGGGCATTTGACCCGTCTGCTGGCCGACGCGGGTGTGGTGGCGCTGGCGTCCCTGGTATCGCCGCTCAAGTCGGACCGGGAAACCGCTCGCGCCCTCAGCGTGGCCGCCAAGCTGCCGTTCCTGGAAGTCCACGTGGCCACGTCGCTCGCGGAGTGCGAAAAGCGGGATCCCAAGGGGCTTTACGCGCGGGCCCGCAGCGGTGAACTCAAAGGCCTGACCGGAGTCGACGCGCCCTATGAGCCGCCGGAGAGCCCCGACCTGGTGCTGGACACCACCAACGCCGACATCGACGAACTCGCCGCGCAGGTCATCAGCCTGCTCGACGAGGTCAGCCCCCGGCCGCCCCGGTAACAGTTCCCCAAAAACTCCGGTTCAGCGGTAACGTCGGTGGTAACCAACCGGTCCGCCGACGGGAGAAACCATGAGGCACCGCATCGTCGCAGGGCTGGCCGCTGTGCTGATGGCCGGGGGACTGATCGCCGCGGCGCCGCCGGCCAGCGCCGGCTGCCAGTACGGCGGCGGCTTCCTCAGTAAATGCGACGGACCGATCCAGCCTGACGGCACGTGGCAACGGTGCGTGGCGGTGACCCGGCTGGTTCCCAACGGCGCCAGTTCGTATCTGGTGCCGGACAAGCGCTGCGACGTGATGGGTCCCGGCCAGAACCCAGGCGATGTCGCCTTCGGCGACCCGCCGACGCACATCGACGACTGAACCGGCCGGCGCCCGATTCCGCTAACCGACGCGCCGTCCGTCACGCGACACGGTGACCCGGTCGCGCGCGTAGACCTCCGCCAGGAACTGTTCGACGGCGACCGCCGTGTGCGCCGCGCGGGCCGAGCCGAAGATGTCGAAAGCGTGCTGCGCCCACGGCATCTCGGCGTATACCACCGGATTGCGGCTCACCTCACGCAGCCGTGTGGTGAAGGCGCGCGCCTGCTCGACCGGGATCAGCGAGTCGTTGGTGCCGTGCAGCACGAAGAATGGCGGCGCATCCTCGGAGACGTGGGTGATCGGCGAGGCGAGCCGGAACGGCTCGGCAATCTCGTTGCGGCCCAGCTTGAAAACCCGTTTGGCCATCATGGCCGGCATCATCGGATGCACCGCGTCGTCGCGGGTGAAGTCGTAGAACCCGTAGAACGGGATCGCGGCCTGTACCCGGGTGTCCGCCTCCTCGAAGCCGACCTGAAACCGCGGCTCGTTAGGAGTAAGTGCCGCAAGGGAAGACAGATGTCCCCCGGCTGACCCACCGGTGATCGCAATCCATTCCGGATCGCCGCCGTACTCGGCGATGTTCTCCTTCGTCCAGGCGATCGCCCGCTTCACGTCGACGATCTGGTCGGGCCAGGTCGAGCGCGGGCTCAGCCGATAGTTGACCGACACGCAGATCCAGCCGAGTTCGGCCAGGTGGCTCATCAGGGGGTGGGCCTGTCCCCGCTTGTTGCCCACCATCCAGGCACCGCCGTGCACCTGCAGCAGCACCGGTGCGGGCTCGTCGCGGTCGAGGTCAGGCCGCCGCCAGATGTCGAGATGATTGCGCGACCCGAATTCTCCGTAACTGATGTCGACGTCGTGGGCGTAATCGCGCCAGATGCGCAGCATCCGCGCCGGGCCGGGCTTCTTGGCGGTGGCGCCGTCGGGCGCCGGCCGCTTCCACAGATCGCCGGCCCCGGTGCGCCGGTCTGGTCCCAGGCCCTCGTCCAGCGCAGCGGTCAGCACCTCGTCGGCGGACCGGCCGCTGCGGTGCAGCCCGAGGAGCCCGAGCCCGGACACGGTCGCCAGCAACCAGCTGACCAGGCGTGTGCGGCGCGGCACCTGAGGAGTTACCGCCGCGAGCGCGGCAAACTGTGCAGCGAGCGCCGGCACCGGGAGCTCGGTTGCGAACAGGCCGTAGCCGAACGCATGCCCTGCCAGGTAGCCGCGCTTGCTCACCGGTCGGTAGCCGTTGACGGCGAACAACAGCCCAGCCAGAGATACCAATATCGCCGCTATCCGCTTCATCGACTTGTCCTCCCCGTCGACCTCGGGCATCACCCGCCCGATGCTTCTTTAACTAACCTAACTGCCCGGCTTAAGGCACCTTTAACCGGTTTCCCCCGCCTCGCCGGCGCCGCCGGCGTCGTGTGTCTCCGGCGGCTGCTGCAGCACCTGATAGGCGGGGTCGACCATGGTGATCGGCCGGTTCCCGGTCTGCCGGGCCTTGCCGGTGATCCGCAGCACCTGGCCGGGCTGAATGTCGCCGCCGCCGTGGCCGGGGCGGAACGTGACGGCAAGGTCGCCGGTATCGTCTCCGATCACGATCCGCCGCAGCGTGTGCCGCCGCTCGCTGACGTCCTCGACCTCGCGCACCCGGCCTTCGATCGTGGCGCGTTGCCCCGGTACCAGCCCGGCGACCGTGATCACCGAGTCGGGCCGCTGCGGGTGTTCGTATGCCTCGACGTTTCGGTCCTCGCCCTGGGACACCCACGCTTCGATCTTGTCCAGCCGACGGGCGAGCCGCTGCTCGAAACGGTCGGGATAGGCCTCCTTGATCCGGGATTCCACGTCGTAGGGCACGATCGTCGCCGCCGCATCGGGGATGAGGCTCACCGCGCGGGCGATCTTGTCGGCGGTGCGGTCGTGCAGCAGCCGCCCGAGCAGCGGCGCATAGGTCCGGCGCGGCAGCAGCACCGTCACATTGGTGTCGGGATGCTCCTTGCTCGTTTTCGCCACCAGGATCTGCGCGGCGCGGTTGATCCGCCGGTCCGGGCAGTCCACGATGCGCAGCCGGGTATCGAGACCGAAGTCATCCCAGCGCTTGCGAAGGTGTGCGGCATGGGCCGCGTCGACCATGAAGTGCACCGCGATCAGCTCGTCGGCCCGTAATCCTTTGCCATATCGCAGTCCTTCGATCACGGCGAGGTCGACCGAGTTCACCAGGATGTACACCCGGTGCCGGGCGTACTTCACCATTTCCGGTCTATCGGTGCGGAACATCTCGAGAATGGCTGCCTCGGCGCGGTATTCGCGGTTGAGCCGGATCAGCATGAAGACCAGCAGCGGGAACACCACGACCACCAGCCAGGCGCCTTCGGTGAATTTGGCGACCGCGAAGATGCCGACCACGATCGTCGACAGAATGCCCGCCGAGAGGTTGATCGCCAGCCGGTGTCGCCAGCCGGGTTCCCGGTGGGTCAAGTGATGTTTGGTCATCCCGTAGCCGGCCATCGAGAAACCGGTGAACACGCCGATCGCATAGAACGGCACCAGAGCGTTGACCGAACCGCCGGTGGTCACCAGCAGCACCACCGAGAGCGCGGTGAGCGCGATGATGCCGTTGGAGAACACCAGGCGGTGCCCGCGCTTCATCAATTGCCTTGGCAGGAAACGGTCTTCGGCGACAAAACTGGCCAGCGCCGGGAAGCCGTTGAAGCTGGTGTTGGCGCCGGTGAACAGAATCGCCGCGGTAGACGCCTGCACCAGAATAAAGAAGACGTTCCCGATCATGCCGTTACCGAAGACCGCCCGCCCGATCTGGGACAGCACCGAGGGGTACTCGGTGAGATACGGCGTGGCGTGGGTGGCGTAGGCGAGATAGGCCACGCCGGCCAACAGGAACCCGAGAATGCACGCCATCGCGGTCAGCACCCGACGCGCGTTGCGGCCCTGCGGTTTCTGGAACAGGTCGACCGTGTTGGAGATCGCCTCCACGCCCGTCAGCGACGACCCGCCGTTGGCGAAGGCACGCAGCAGCACCAGGATCGTCGCGCCCATCACCAGCCCGTTGCCCTGGTGAACCGGGACCGTGCCGGGCAGTCGTCCGGGGTCGTAGACCGGCAATCCCCAGAACAGCTGGCGGACCACGCCGACCACGATGGTGCCGGCGACCATGACGATGAAGAAATAGGTTGCGGCGGCGAAAGGTGTTCCCGCTTCCCGCATTCCGCGCAGGTTCAGATAGCAGATGAGGATGACCACACCGATGGTGATCTCCAGGCTGTACGGTCCCAGGGCGGGAAGCGCCGAGACGACAGCGACCGTTCCGGCCGCCGATTGCACCGCCACGGTGACCACGTAGTCGATCAGCAGCGCCGCGGCCGCGATCTGCGCCACTCGCGGACCGAAGTTGTCCCGCGCCACGATGTAGGAGCCACCCGCCCGGGTGTAGGCCATCACCACCTGGCGGTAGGACGCCGCGACCAACATGAGGATCAGCAGGATGACGCCGGTGACCGGCAGCAGGAGCGCGAACGCGGCCAGTCCGGCGTTGGGCAGCAACTCGATCAGGATCTGTTCCGGGCCGTAGGCGGTCGAGGAGATCGCATCCGGCGACAGCGCACCCAGCGCCACTCCGTTCGATAACCGCTCACCGGCCAGCTGCTCGGTGATCAGCGGCTTGCCCAGAAACACTCGCTTGAGGACGTCGCCGACGGTCAGCGGGATACGCAACCTGCTCACCGACTTGCCCGCCGGACTAGCCAAGTCCACACCCCCTGCCTCGTTGCTCGCCGAGCAGACACAAAAGCGCCCAAAAACCGCCGATAAAAGGTGATTTTGTGTCTGCTCGCGCTAGAAAGGCTAGCCCAGGCGGGCGGCGGCGGCGTTGATTCGCTCGTCGGTGGCAGTCAGCGCGACGCGGACGTGCCGCGCGCCGGCGGGACCGTAGAAATCGCCGGGCGCCACCAGGATGCCGCGTTCGGCGAGCCACTCGACGGTGTCCCGGCAGTCCTGGCCACGGCTGGCCCACAGATACAAACCGGCCTCCGAGTGGTCGACGGAGAAACCCGCGGCCCGCAGCGCCGGCAGCAGTACGGCACGACGCCGTGCATACCGCTCGCGCTGCACCTTCTCGTGGTCGTCGTCGTCCAGGGCGGCCACCATCGCGGCCTGCACCGGCGTCGGCACGATCATCCCGGCATGCTTGCGCACCGCCAGCAGTTCGGCGACCACATCCCCGTCTCCGGTCACGAAGCCGGCCCGGTAACCGGCCAATGACGAACTCTTCGACAGCGAATGCACCGCGAGCAGCCCGGTATGGTCGCCGTCGCACACCGAGGGGTGCAGCACCGAGAGCGGTTCGGCCTCCCAGGCCAACCCCAGGTAGCACTCGTCCGAGGCCACCAGCACGCCGCGTTCCCGGGCCCACCCCACGACCTTGCGCAGGTGGTCGATTCCGAGCACCCGCCCCGTGGGATTGCTCGGCGAGTTCAGGTAGATCAGCGCCGGGGACTGCGGCCCGAGTTGGGTCAGCGAATCGGCCCGGATCACCTGCGCCCCGGCCAGTCGCGCACCCACGTCATAGGTGGGATACGCCAGTTCCGGCACGACGACCACGTCAGCGCCGCCCAGCCCCAGCAGGCTCGGCAACCAGGCGATCAGTTCCTTGGTACCGATGACGGGCAGCACCGCGGACTCCGGCACGCCGGTGATACCGAACCGGCGGGACAGTGCCGCCACGGCCGACTCCCGCAACTGCGCGGTACCGGCGGTGGCGGGATAGCCCGGCGCCGCGCTGGCCGCGGCCAACGCCTCACGGATCAGTGGCGCGACCGGGTCTACCGGGGTGCCGACCGACAGGTCAACGATGCCGTCCGGATGGGCCGCGGCAGTGGCCTTCGCCGCGGCCAGAGTGTCCCAGGGGAACTCCGGCAGCGACGCCGACACGTGCTGTCGCGCGCTCAGTCGTCCTCGCCCTGCGGCGGCAGGTCCTTGACCACTTGCGGGTCGTTCTCGGTCATGCCGACCTTCGCTGCGCCACCCGGCGAGCCCAACTCGGCAAAGAAGTCGGCGTTGATCTGGGTGTACTGGCTCCACTGGTCCGGCACGTCGTCTTCGTAATAGATCGCTTCGACAGGGCAGACCGGTTCACATGCTCCACAGTCGACGCATTCGTCGGGGTGGATGAACAGCATCCGGGCGCCCTCGTAGATACAGTCGACCGGGCACTCTTCGATGCACGCCTTGTCCTTGATATCGACGCAAGGCTGGGAAATCACGTACGTCACGGACGTCTCCTCAACGTGTCCTCCATGAACGGGCTGCGGGTCGCGTCACCCCAGGGGCTTCGAGGGTGAGCGTTCGGTTACTGATACTAAACGTCGCACATACAACTCCGGCAATTGGCACGCCCGTCGCCCCCACACCGCGGAGAACGACGTTGCGTCCCCGCGTCCGCCGCCCTTAAGGTTCGCGGGTGGCGCTGCCCCGCGCAATCCTGGTTTCGCTCAGCGAACACGCCGGTTCGGGCTCCGGACTGGCCAGTCTTCCCTACCGCTCGATCTCCACCGCCTCCGGTCCCACCATCGGGGTCGACGCAGCGCGGGCGGAGCGCGCCGGGCCATGACGCAGTACCCGCACTTGTCCGCCCCGTTGGATCTCGGCTTCACCACCCTGCGCAACCGGATCACGATGGGTTCGATGCACACCGGGCTGGAGGACCGGGCCGCCCACACCGACCGGCTCGCCGCGTACTTCGCCGAACGGGCCCGCGGCGGTGTCGGCCTCATCATCACGGGCGGCTACGCGCCCAACCGCACCGGATGGCTGCTGCCGTTTGCCGCGCAGCTGGTTTCCCCGGCCGAAGCGCGGCGCCATCGGCGTATCACCAGGGCAGTGCACGACGAGGGCGCCAAGATTCTGTTGCAGATCCTGCACGCCGGCCGCTACGCCTACCACCCGCTGTCGGTGAGCGCATCGTCAATCAAGGCGCCTATCAACCCCTTTCGCCCGCGGGCGCTGAGCGCACGCGGCGTCGAGTCGACCATCGCAGACTTCGTGCGGTGCGCCCGGCTGGCCCGCGAGGCCGGATACGACGGCGTCGAGATCATGGGCAGCGAGGGATATCTGATCAATCAGTTCCTGGCCCCGCGCACCAACAATCGGACCGATTCCTGGGGCGGTTCGCCGGCCAACCGGCGCCGGTTCGCGGTGGAGATCGTGCGCCGCACCCGCGCCGCAGTCGGGCCTGACTTCATCATCTGCTACCGGCTGTCGATGGCCGACTACGTCGACGATGGGCAGAGCTGGGACGAAATCGTGGCGCTGGCACAGGAAGTGGAGGCCGCCGGCGCCACCCTCATCAACTCCGGGTTCGGTTGGCATGAAGCGCGAATCCCGACGATCGTCACCTCGGTGCCCAACAGTGGCTTCGCCGACATCAGTAGCGCCCTGGCCGAACAGGTCGGAGTTCCGGTCATGGCCTCCAACCGCATCAACATGCCGCAGGCCGCCGAGCGGATCCTGGCCGAGACCCACGTGCAGTTGATCTCGATGGCACGGCCGTTGCTGAGCGACCCGGACTGGATGCTCAAGGCGCAGTCTGAGCGGGAGAACGAGATCAACACCTGCATCGCCTGCAACCAGGCCTGCCTGGACCACGCCTTCGCGAAGAAGGCGGTGTCGTGTCTGCTCAATCCGCGCGCGGGACACGAGACAAAGCTGGTGCTGTCGCCGACACGGCGCGCCCGCACGGTGGCTGTTGTGGGCGCCGGACCGGCCGGGCTCGCCGCCGCGGTCGGCGCCGCGCAACGAGGACACCAGGTCACCCTGTTCGACGCCAACGATTTCATCGGCGGCCAGTTCGACCTGGCCCGCCGTATCCCCGGCAAGGAAGAGTTCAGCGAGACCATCCGGTACTTCTCGACCATGCTCGGCAAACACCGGGTCGACGTCCGGCTCGGTACCCGGGTCACGGCCGCCGATCTCACCGGATGCGGACCCGGATACGACGTGATCGTGCTGGCCACCGGCGTCGCGCCGCGCCGGCCGAGCATCCCGGGCATCGACCACCCGAAGGTACTGACGTATGCCGAGGCGATCACCGGTATCCGGGCGGTCGGCCGATCGGTCGCGGTGATCGGCGCGGGGGGCATCGGGTTCGACGTCAGCGAGCTGTTGGTCACCGATCAGTCGCCGACGCTCAACCTCGAGGACTGGCGAGCCGAGTGGGGCGTGCTCGACCCGGGCGAAGCCCCCTCCGCGCGCGGGGGGATCACCACAGCCGTGCCGGCGCCCCCGGTTCGCGAGGTGTACCTGCTGCAGCGCACGGCCGGGCCGCAGGGCAGACGACTGGGCAAGACCAGTGGGTGGGTACACCGGGCGTCGCTCAAAGCAAAGGGCGTCCGCCAACTTTCCGGGGTGCGCTACGAGCGCATCAGCGACGACGGCCTGCACGTCAGCGTCGGCGCGAACCGGACCCGGTTGCTGCCGGTGGACAACGTGGTGCTGTGCGCGGGCCAGGAGTCGGTGCGCGACCTGGAAGGCGAATTGACCCGGGCCGGCGTGCCGGCGCACGTCATCGGCGGCGCCGCGGTGGCCGCAGAATTGGATGCCAAGCGCGCCATCCGGCAGGGCACCGAACTGGCGGCCCGGCTGTGACCGGTGCCCGGGGACCCGATTTCGCTCACCGCGAAACGGCGGTTTACACGGTTCTGACCTGGGAATAGTTACATCCGCACAAAGCCGTGCGATATCAATTTGCGTAGGAGCAAGTCCAGGGGGCCTGGTAGCCTTGACCGCAGACGGCAACCGCTGGGCAGATGTCGTCGCCGTTGAAGCTAGCGGTGCAAAAAGTTTGGGGAAGGTGTCCACACAATGAGGCTGTCGTTTATCGGAATGGGTGTCGCCGCTGGCGCCGCCGCCATGTCTTTGGGTTTGGGAGCCGGCGTCGCCTCGGCAGACCCGTTCGACGGAGTCGTCAACACCACCTGCACGTACCCGCAGGTGATCGCCGCGCTGAACGCAACCAACCCGGGTGCCGCGGCGCAGTTCAACTCGTCGCCGATCGCGCAGAGCTACCTGCAGCGGTTCCTGGCTTCGCCGCCGCCCGCTCGGGCGCAGATGGCAGCCCAGCTGCAGGCTATGCCTGGGGCTGCGCAGTATATCGGCGTTGTCGGTGAGGTCGCCGGAGTCTGCAACAACTACTGAGATCGACCCGCGAGCGTAACGCCGCGGCGCTACTCCTGCGGGAGTGGCGCCTGCGTTACGCTCGCGGTTTTTTTGGCGCCTGATCGGTAGCCGCTCAGCGAGCGGCGCGTCCGGCGCACAGTCTGCGGACCGACTCGACCGCAAGCTCCGCGACGGGTCCCGTGGGCCAACCTCAGAGCATCAACCGCCGGCGCGGCACGGTCGCTGCCGGAGTATTCGCTGACGCGCCGGCTAGGCGACCAACGTGGCGTACGTCGTCGTGCGCTGACGCGCCGGGCGGCCGATGCCCTCCGCGATCGCGGCCAGCTCGGCCGCCGATTTCGCCGATCCGTGTTCAGAGCCGGCCATCCGCGAAATGGTCTCCTCCATCAGCGTGCCGCCCAAGTCGTTGGCACCGCCGTTGAGCATGACCTGGGTGCGCTGCACGCCGAGCTTGACCCAGCTGGTCTGAATGTGCGAGATGCGCCCGTGCAGCATGATTCTGGCCAACGCGTGCACCGCGCGGTTGTCGCGGTGAGTCGGTCCCGGCCGCGCGGCCCCGGCCAGGTAGAGCGGCGAATTCTGGTGCACGAACGGCAGCGGCACGAACTCGGTGAAACCGCCCGTGCGGTCCTGAATGCCGCGTAGCACGTTGAGGTGCCCGACCCAGTGCTTCGGAGTGTCGACGTGGCCGTACATCATCGTCGACGACGACCGCAGACCCACTTCATGTGCGGTGGTCACGATCTCCACCCACAACGACGTCGGCAGCTTTCCCTTCGTGAGTACCCACCGCACCTCGTCGTCCAGGATCTCCGCGGCGGTGCCCGGAATGGTGTCCAAGCCCGCCTCGCGAAGTCCGGTCAGCCAATCGCGGATGCTCAGCCCGCTCTTGGTCACGCCGTTGGCGATCTCCATCGGGGAGAACGCGTGCACGTGCATCGAGGGCACCCGCGCCTTGACCGCCCGCACCAGATCCGCGTAACCGGTGACCGGCAACTCGGGGTCGATACCGCCCTGCATACAGATCTCGGTGGCCCCCGCGACATGGGCCTCCCAGGCCCGGTCGGCCACCTCCTGCGCCGACAGGGAATACGCGTCGGCGTCCCCCTTGCGCTGAGCGAACGCGCAGAATCGGCAGCCGGTGTAGCAGATGTTGGTGAAGTTGATGTTGCGGTTCACCACGTAGGTCACGTCGTCGCCGACCACCTCGCGGCGCAGCGAGTCAGCCAGTGCGGCAACGGCTTCCAGCGCGGGGCCGTCAGCGGTGGCCAGGGCGAGGTACTCGTCGTCGGTACAGCCGCCCGGGTCGCGCTCGGCCGATCGCAGCGCCGCCAGGACATCGGTGTCGATCCGTTCCGGTGCCCGGGAGGCCAGTTCGTGGACACGCGACCGGATGGACTCCCAGTCTCCGAAGGCACTGTCGAGGTCGCTGCGGGCCTCGGTGTTGCGGCCTTCGGTGTCGATAGCGGCGCCGAGGTCCACCCGGCCCGACGACGCGACCTCGTCGGGTTCCTGCCACGGCAGACCCTGAGGATTAACATCGCGGGCCAGCCCGGTAGCCGGATCGGCAAGTGCCACAACATGTCCGCGTACGCGCGGATCGATCCACGCCGCACCCGCCTGCACATACCTGGGCTGCGCGGTCAGTCGCTGCACCAGGTCGTACCCGGCCTGCTCGGTGACGGCGGCCAGGTCGTCCAGGGCCGGCCAGGGCCGTTCGGGGTTGACGTGATCGGGTGTCAGCGGCGAGACGCCACCCCAGTCGTCGACACCGGCCGCGACCAGTGCCAGACATTCGTCGCGGGACACCAGGTTCGGCGGCGCCTGGATGCGCATTGCGGGTCCCAGCACCAGCCGGGCCACCGCGACGGTCGCCAGGTAGTCCTCGATGCCGGCGTCGGGCACGTCCGCCATCGCGGTGTGTTCCTTGGCCCGGAAGTTCTGCACGATCACTTCCTGAATGTGGCCGAATTCCTTGTGCGACTTGCGAATCGCGTGCAGCGTATCGGCCCGCTCGGCCAGCGTCTCGCCGATTCCCACCAGCAGCCCCGTGGTAAACGGAATGGACAACCGGCCGGCGTCGGTCAACGCGCGCAACCGCACCGCCGGGTCTTTATCGGGACTGCCGTAATGGGCCAGACCCTTGGTCTCGAACAATCGCCGTGACGTCGTCTCCAGCATCATTCCCATCGACGGTGCCACCGGCTTGAGACGAGACATCTCCGACCAGGTCATGACGCCGGGGTTCAGGTGCGGCAGTAATCCGGTCTCTTCGAGCACCCTGATCGCCATCGCCCGCACGTAGGACAGGGTCGAGTCGTAGCCCCGCTCGTCGAGCCATTCGCGGGCCTGCGGCCAGCGGTCCTCGGGACGGTCACCGAGGGTGAACAACGCTTCCTTGCAGCCGAGCTCGGCACCGCGGCGGGCGACATCGAGAATCTCGTCCGGTTCCATATACATGCCGATGCCCTGGGCGCGCAGCTTGCCCGGGACGGTGACGAACGTGCAGTAGTGGCAGGTGTCCCGGCACAGGTGAGTCACCGGGAGGAATACCTTGCGCGAGTAGCTGATCGGCAACCGGCCGTTGGGCACGCGACGCCCCGCCGATTCCAGGCCGGCGTCCCGGACCCGCGCCGCACTGGCACACAGGTCGGTCAGGTCGTCGCCGCGTGCCGACATCGCGACGGCAGCCTCGTCGAGGTTCAGCACGACCCCGTCCCGGGCCCGGCGCAACACGCGGCGCAACGCCGAGCTACTGACTTTGGGTGGCACGACGGGACTGGGCAAAACCGTCGGCTCCGGTGGCCCCGGTGTTACTGGCACGTTGGTGTAACTTCCCCGCTCTCCGATTTCATCCGCACGTCCCACCCTGTGAGACCGTTCCATGCCGCGAGAATCCTCTGTATCCCCGGTCCCCCGCAACAGTAGCGGCAGGCGGCGGCCGGCACGCGACTGACTAACGGGGGCGGGGCCCCGGGGGCCATTTGACCAAGTAGCGCAACTACCGGCGGCGATCGGGATAAAATCGGTGCCTGTCCGCCCAGCCTGACCATGGCTGGGCATCGTCGACCCGGTATCGAATAGGAGGTGAGTGGGATGTCCTTCATGCACGCGGATCCGGAGGCGCTGAAGGCGGCCGCCTCCAGCATTGCCGGCATCGGCTCCGAGATCAGCTCGGCCAACGCGGCGGCGTCACTGCCCACCACCGGCGTGGTGGCCGCCGCCGCGGATCAGGTGTCCGCCCAGGTCGCGGCGCTCTTCTCGTCGCACGCACAGGGATACCAGCAGCTCAGCTCGCAGATTTCGGCGTTCCACGAGAAGTTCGTCCAGGCCCTGGGCACCAGCGCCGCGTCCTACGCCAACGCCGAGAGCAGCGCGGCACAGACCCTGGCCAATGCGGTCAATGCCCCGGCTCAGCAACTGCTGGGACACCCGTTGACCGGGCCGGCAGCGCCGAGTCTGGCCGCGGCGGCCGCCCGGGCGGCGACGCAGGTGCAGGGCGTGTTGCAGGGCGTCGGGGCCGGCAACCTGCTGGGCGCGCTGGGCCTGACCCCGACCGGCGGTATCGGCAGCGTGGCCGCCACCAGCGCGCTGCTGGGTCCGATGGCCGCGCAGGCGGCACCGGCGGCGGTGATACCCGTGTCGTGGGCTACGGCCATCGAGAACTTCTACAACTTCGTCGAGCCGTACGTGGCGTACGGCTTCAACCTGGCCTCCTACCTGGTCGGCTGGTTGCCGTACGTGGGGATTCTGGCGCCGCAGATCAATTTCTTCTACTACCTCTTCGAGCCGATGGTCCAGGCCGCCCTGTTCAACTCGCTGGATTGGCTGAGTGGAACGATCAGCTTCAGCCAGGGCCTGGCCAACTTCTGGTCGGTCACGTCGGCGTCGATCAACCAGTTCATCAATACCGAGATCTACTGGTTCCTCAGCTTCTTCCCGCCGCTGCCACCGTTCCCGCCGCTGCCGTAACTCCGGCTCACGGATGGGCCCGGCGGCGCCACAGCACCCACACCGGGGGCACCACGCCGAGCACGATCAGCACCAGGGCCGCGTAGGCCATCACACCCTGGCCCCCCAGGATGATGTCGCCGCCGGGACCACCCAGGCTCGCTACGGCCACGGTGAGCAGCCAGGTCCACAGCGGGAGCGCGGCCATTCTCGGTGAGGTGGTCCATCGGCTCGCGGCCCACACCAGGGCGGCGTTGACCAGTCCACTGATCAACGCGCTGATCGGGAAGGGAACTGAGCCGATATAGGAGGGCAGGAGCAACGCCCCGGCCAGCGCGGAGAGCACCCCATCGACGGCCAGCAGCGCCAGGACAACAAAACGTATCGCCGGATCTGTCGCGCCGGTCTCCTCACTCAAGACGGCGCGTGGCTGGGTGTCGGTCAGGTTGGGACGCTGTCGATCTGCGAGGCGATGGAACCGAGTACCCACTGCAGGCTGTCGAGTCGGTCCTGCCAGTGCTGCAAGTTAGGGTCCAGATCGGGGTCCATGCGCGTTCCTTCCTCTTCCTTTTCGAGGCGGCCTGAGCTAAAGCCTAGTTGTCAGACCCGGTGATGCCCAGACCGGCAAGCAAATCCGTTTCCCACCCGCGTTCGTCGCGCTCCCCCGCCGCACCCGCGACGAGAATGTAGTGCTCGTGCGAGAGGATAGGCAGGGCAAGGTTATTCGACAGTGCGCAGGCCCGCCCGGTTGCGCCGACAGTGAGCTGGGTGGCGTGCGCGGCGAGCGCGGCGACCTTGGCTGCGTGTGCGTCCGCACCGGCCTCCACCACGGCGTTGATGTCCTCGTCGGGGAAGGTGAAGGGAATGTCCTCGGGCGGCAGTGTCCACTCGGGTCGCAGGTCTTCGGGGACGAGTGCCCGCAGGCCGGCGGCAATCGCGTTACGGGCCAGGACCGTCCAGTAGAACTTCGGCACCGGCCACGGGTCGCCGGGGAAGTCCTCCGCGTGGCCGGCCGCGGCCACGGCCGAGGTGGTGATCGCGTGAGTGCGGATGTGGTCCGGATGGCCGTAGCCGCCGTTGGGGTCGTACGTCACCACCACGTGCGGGCGCAGCTCACGGATCAGCGCGACCAGGGCGCCGACGGCTTCCCGCTCGTCGGCGTCGACGAATCGGCGCGGGCTGCGCGGCTCGGTGCCGGCCATGCCGGAATCGCGCCACCGTCCCGCACCACCGAGATACACAGGGCCACGGACGCCCAGCGCGTGCAGCGCGCGGCTGAGTTCGCTGATGCGGTAGCCACCGAGTTGGTCGGCATGGTCGACGGCGAGTTGCGCCCACCGGTCCCCGACCACCTCACCCTCCTCACCCAGGGTGCAGGTCACTACGTGCACCTGCGCTCCGCGCGCGGTGTAATGCGCGATGGTGGCGCCGTTGGCCAGGCTTTCGTCGTCAGGATGTGCATGAACGAACAGCAGCCGCGGCGTCTCAGGCATGGACGAACCCTACCGCCGACTGGTCGTCAAGCCGAAAAACCGCCTTCGGCAGCCGATAGGAACGCTTACGGCTACTATCGACCAATGCCGCAGGGGACCAAGACCACACCCGGCGCCGGCCGCAGCCGGCGGCGCGGCGAAGTGCTCGAACGGGCGCTCTACTCGGCGACTTTGGCCGAGCTGGCCGCGGTCGGGTACGGCGGTCTGACCATGGAGGGCATTGCGGCACGCGCACACACGGGCAAAGCAGCCCTGTACCGGCGCTGGGCCAGCAAGCATGACCTCGTGCAGGCCGCCATGACACACAACGTGCCGCCACTACCGGAGCCACGCCCCAGCCGGTCGACCCGGGAGAACCTGCTGGCGGTTTTCACCGCCCATCGTGATGTGTTGGCGGGCAAGACGGATTTCCCCGGTCTCGAGATCATCAGTCAGCTGATTCACGAGCCCGAACTGCGCGCGATCTTTGTCGATGCGGTGGTGGTCCCGCGCGTGAAGATCGTCGAGTCGATTCTGCAGACCGCGGTTCACGACGGTGACATCGATGCGGCGACGATTACCCCGCTGACCGCGCGGATCGGGTCGGCCCTGATCAACCAGCACTTCATGCTGACCGGAACGCCGCCGACCCGCCGCGAACTGGCACTCATCGTCGATACCGTGATACCCCCGAAAGCCTCTGCAACGCGTGTGAATTGACATGCGCTGCCGAGTCAGGCGTCCTAGGTACCGGTGATCAGACCGGCCAGGTCCAGGCCGGCCGCCATGCTCTGATCGAAAGCACCCAGCAGGCCTCCGATCTGGCCACCGTTGAACGGCTGAGCCGCGGTACCGAGCAACAACCCCGAGTTGAAGTTCACCGGCACCTGCGCCCCGGAGAACAGGTTGAACGCCTGCTGACCGGCACCCAGCAACATGTTCCCGACATTGAAGCTGCGGTTGAGGAAGCCGTTCAACGCGCTGTCGGTGTGGAAAACCTGCTGCTCCCAGGCGACCTCGTTGGTCACCAGATTCTGGTTGAAGGTGGTCTCGCCGTTCACCAGATTGGTGTTGAAGTTGATCTGGGCCGTTTCGATCTGATGCAGGAAGCTGGCCGGCGAACCCAATAGCGACTGCGCGGGCGCGGGAAGCACGCTCAGCAGCGCCTGCCCGGGCGGACTTCCCACGAACAATCCGGCGAAGTTCGCACCGGCCGCCAGGGTTTGATCGAATGCGCCCAGCGGGCCACCGATGGCGCCACTGTTGAAAACCTGTGCGGCACTGCCGGTCAACAGGCTCGACGTGAAACTGGCCGGAACTTGAGCGCCCACAAGCGCATTGAATGCCTGCTCCCCGGTGCCCACTAACAGATTCCCGGCGTTGAAGCCACGATTGATCACGCCATTGAGCGCGGTGTCGCTGCCGAAAATGCTTCTTTCCAAGGCGAGTTCGTTGGCCACCAACGCGTTGTTGAACGACAGTTCGTTGGCCACCAGGTTCGAATTGAACGCTATCTGCGCCTGCTCCAGCTGCTGCATCGGAGACGTCGCCGCGGCAATCGCCTGCAGCGGTGACACATTGGCGGCTTCGGCGCCGGCGAAGGCAGCCCCTGCCGATCGCATGGTCTGTACGAACTGTTCGTGGAACCGCGCGGCCTGGGCGTTGAGAGTCTGGAAAGCCTGGCCATGTGCGCCGAAAAGTGCTGATATGGCTGCGGATATCTCGTCGGCGCCGGCCGGCAGCACCGATGTCGTCGCCGCGGCCGCGGACGATCCGGCCGCGCCGATCGACGAACCGATGCCGGCCAGATCGTTTGCCGCAGATGCCAGATACTCCGGCATGATGGTCAAAAAGGACATCGAACACCTCCCCGTTCCTGCGCGACGGCCTTCCCCGTTCGGCCGCCTGAATCGCCAGGATGTGCCGATCGTAAGCAGATCAGGATTCAGTGCTTAAGCGTTTACTATGAATAGAGCGGTTGCCGCGCCTAACAATTCGTGGCGCGGACATTTATTCGCATTACGCACCTTTCAACACCGATCGGCCCGCCACCACAGGTGACGGGCCGATCAGGGGATGTACTCAGCGCAGCTGCTATAGGTTCGTGTCGATATCTCCACCGATGGTGCCGCCGACCGTGCCGCCGATGGTACCGGTGCCGGTGAGGACGCCCGTCAGTGTGGCGTTGATGTTGGCGAGCAGGCTGGGCAGACCGCCGGTGAGCGTCACCTGGATCGGGGAGAAGAGACTGCTCAGCACCGCCGCGTCGAACAACCACTTCTGCTCGAACGCGCCGAGCAGGCCGCCTGCGGTGACGCCGCCGAAGACGTCGCCCGGAGCGGTGACCAGCAAGCTGCCTGTCAGGTCCACGGCCGGGGCGCCCAGCAGGGCATTGACGACTCCCTGCGGTGTACCGACCAGGAGCAGGTTCAGGCCGTTGAAAGCGTTGTTCACCGCCCCGTTGAGAGCACCGCCCGTCCCGAACACCATTGTCTGGAACAACTGCTCATTGGCCACCAGGTTGGCGTTGAACGCCAGCTGGCTGTCCACCAGTCCCTGCAGGCTGGCGGGGGTGAGGTTCAGCTGCGCCAGCAATGACGTGTCGAGCCCCGGCACACCGCCCACCGCCGTGTTCAGCGAAAGCAGCTGGTGGGCAACGCCGGTCAGACCACCACCGATCGGGAAGTCAGGCGCCTCCAGCGCGCCGTTGACGATCAAGCTACTGGTCAGGCCCGCCGCCGGCGCACCGATGACCGCATTGACCAGCTGCTCACCGGTGCCCACCAATAGGTTGCCCGCATTGACGGCATATCCCAGTGGCCCGGCCAGCGCCGGTGCCCCGAACAGCGCGACCTCGTTGGCGACAAGCGCTTCGTTGAAGGCGATTTCGTTGCTGACCAGCCCGCCCAGCATGCCGCTCTGCAGCTGCTCGAAGCCGGCCAGGCCCGTCGTCGGAAGCGCCGCCACAGCATTCACCAGGGCGGTGACGCCGGTGGTGTCGCCGTTGAAAGCTCCGCTCAGCGCGGCACTGACCTGCCCACCGAGCGCGGGCAGGCTGAGATTCAGGTTGGCCAGACCGGTACTGATGTTGCCGGCCAGCGTGGCGCCGGCTTGCGTCAAGGCGGCGAAGTTCGGCACCGCGAAGTTGAAGTCCGGCAACGCGAAGTTCGGCAACGCGAAGTTGAAGTTCGGCAGCGCGAAGTTGAAGTTCGGCAATGCGAAGTTGCCCGACAGCGCCCCGTTGAGCGCGGCGCTGAGCTGTGTGCCCAACCCGGAGAAGCCGCCGGTGATATCGGCAACCAGCGCAGGCAGATTCGCGGTGAAACCGCCGGTCAGAGCGGGCAGGGTGATGTCGAAGCTCGGCAGCCCGGTCAGCGCGGCACTGAGGTTGGCTGCCAACGTGCCGCCGGTCTGGGCCAGGCCGGCCAGGCCAGAACTCAGGCTGGTCGCCAGCATCCCGCCAGTCTGGGCGAGACTGGTGAGACCGGCATTCACGTTGGCCGCGAAGGCATTACCCAGAGTGCTGAAATCAGGCAACCCGCCACTGAGGCTGCCCGACAGGGCAGCGTTGAGCTGAGCGCCCAGGCCGGACAGCGCGCCGCTGAAAGCGCCGGAGAACAGTCCGGGCCCGACATTGGCGTCAAGGGCACTGTTGATGACCAGACTGGTATTGAAGTTGGCCGGAACCTGTGCTCCGAGAAGCAAATTGACGGCCTGCTGACCGCCACCCACGAACGAGTTCGCAAAGTTCAAGCCGGTGTCGACAGCATTGGACACCGCGTTCCCGCCGCCGAAGAGAGCCTGCCGCAGCGCCACCTCGGTACCCACCAGCGACTGATTGAAGGACACCTGGGCATTGACGATGTTGGCGGTGAAACCGGCCCAGGCCTGGCCCAGCCCCTCAAACGACACGCTCGGGGCGGCCAGCCCGTTGACCAATGCCTGCACCGTATTCGCTTCTGCCGCAGCATAAGCGCCGGCACCCGCGGTCACGGCTTGCACGAAACGTTCGTACGAGGCCGCGACCTGCGCGCTGACCTGTTGATACCCGGCTGCGTTCTCTGAGAACAGTGCGGCGATCTGCACCGACACCTCGTCGGCAGCCGCGGATAGCACGCCCGTTGTCGACGCAGCTGCTGTCGCATTGGCGGCGCCGAGCGCCGAACCGATACCGGACAGATCTGCGCCGAACGCCGACATTATTTGTGGCTCGACAAAAACGAATGACATGGACCGACCCCTCACCGCAAGATTGCTGGCTTACCCCGGCCCGATCAGGTGCCCTCTACCCCCGACCGAAGCGTATCGCGGGGGTTGACCGGAGCATGCGATTTTCAAACGTAGATTTTTGTAACAATTTGTTGCGCGCCCGATTGGCCGGTCTCCACTAAGGCGAGCACCATGCGAGCAGTTTCCAGATCGTGCCGAAATGATCTGTATGGCATGGATTTCGGGGTTATTGCCCGGTCTTCACCCACTGACCGGCATCACCGACGATGCCGACCGGCACCGCTCCGGTCAGGCTGACGTTCTGCACGCTGGGTCCCGCTCCCACGATCGTGGTGTCCTGCAGGATCGGCAGCACGGTCGACATATTCCACAGGCGCGGCTCCACCGCGGTGATCACGTCGTTGATGTTCTTCGACCCGTTGAGGGCGGCGTCGATGTTCGATTCGACGCTGCGGTCGCAGATCCCAGTGAGGTTCGACGGTGCTTTGACCAGTGCACCGGGTTCGGGCTGGCGACTGGGCGTCGTCGGCACAGACGTGGTGTCCGGTGCCGCCTGCGTCGTGGCGGCTGCGGATGTCGGGGACGTAGTAACGGTAGGGGCCGTCGGTGCCGGTACCTCGGTCGCCTGCAGTGCCGGGCATCCGAACCGAGAAGCCAAGGAGGTGGCCAGGTTTCCGCCGGCCTGATGCCAACCCACCAACGCGTCCACCTGGTGGTTGTTCAGCGCGTCGCGGTAGAGCGTCACCGGATCCAGCGCCAGCACACTCGCGGCGATACCGACGTTGCGAAGCTGGTCTGCGGCGGTATTGGCCACGGCCACCGACGTCGGGTCGTTGACCGCCACACCGATCACCAGCGATAACTGTTTGCCGTCCTTGCTGATTCGGCCCCGGATCACTTCCGGCGGTCCGGTGCTCACCGGCGCGGTCGTGGAATTGGGTGCCGGGGAAACCGATGTGCTGCTTTCGATCTGGAAGCCGGCGGCCTCAAGCAGGCCCATGGCGGCGGTGGTGCTCATGGCGGGCGGCGCGGTGGGCACATAGCCGGGGTCACTGGGCGAGCGGATCTGCGCCTGGGCCAGGGTGACGGTGTTGTCGCTACCGGCCCCTACCGCGGCGAGCAGGTCGACGTCGACCAACCCCAGGATCGCCTTGCGGACCTGCGAGTCGGCCAGTTTCGGCTCGTTCGCCCGCAGCGTCAACTGCATCACGCGGGGCGTCACGATGCGGGCGGTCCGCACATCGGGGATCGCCGACAGCTGAGCGAACGCGGCCGAACCCCCGTGCACCTGAGCCACCTGGGTGTCGCCGTTGCGCACCGAGTCGGCCAGCGCTGCTGGAGCGCCGGCCCGCCGGAACTGGATGAGCGCCGGCTTGGCGGGCGGCCCCCAGTAACGATCGTTGCGGGCGATCAGGATCTCGTCGCGCTGCGGATCGATGTTCTCCACCCGGAACTGCCCTCCGGTAACCGGCAGGGCACGCGCCAACCCCGAGGAGAACCCGCCCGGCACGTCCTTGACGATGTGTGCCGGCAACAGATTGTTGAACAGTTCCCGCCACGCCGGGTACGGCTGCGCGAACGTGACAACGGCTTGCTTGCCACCCTCGAGCGACTGGACATTGGTAATGAGGTCATAGCCGGCCGGGTCCACCACCCCGGGCTGACTGACCATCTGCCGCCACAGATACCAGAAGTCGTCCGCCGCGATCGGGGCGTTGTCGGTCCACTGCGCCTCGGGCCGGATCTTGTAGGTGACCGTGAACGGGTTCTCGCTCGTCACGTCCGCGGACACCAGCAAGGTGGGGTCCATCTCCCAGCGCGAACCCGTCGACGAATTGGGGTCGGGCACCGGACGGAACGCGCTGGGCAGCACCAGGGCGCTGATCGCCGCGTTCACCGGCGACAGGTCCGACAACAGGTGGGGGTTGAAACCGGCCCCGATCGAGTCGATACCCATGATGATCTGGCTGGGATGCTGCGGCGGCGGCGGCGTGTTGTGGGGCGTGTCCGTGCTCTGCGGCGCCGGCGGCGGGCTGACCGTGCACCCCGACAACACCAGCCCGATGGCCGCGACCAGCACGCCGATAGCCACCAGGACGTGGCGGGCTCGATGCAGCACGCCAATCAGGGTATCGACGCGCACGTGGCCTACCCGCGTGCCTTGGCGCGCGAGCGGCTGCGGGCGCGGGAGGTGGCGTCCAGCTCGACCTTGCGCACCCGGACGATCTCCGGGGTCACCTCGACGCACTCATCCTGCGCGCAGAACTCCATGGCCTGCTCGAGGTCGAGCTCGAGCGGCTTGGCCAGGGTCTCGATGACGTCGGCCGTCGACGACCTCATATTGGTGAGCTTCTTCTCCCGGGTGACATTGATGTCGAGATCTTCGGCCCGTGGATTGATTCCGACGACCATGCCCTCATAGGTGTCCTGGCCCGGTTCGACGAAGAACTGGCCACGGTCGGCGAGCTGAATCAGTGCGAAGGGGGTGATGACGCCGGCGCGGTCGGACACCAGTGAGCCGGTGTGACGGGCCCGGATCTCACCGGCCCACGGGCGGTAGCCGTCAAACACCGCGTTGGCGATGCCGGTGCCGCGCGTCAGGGTGAGGAAGTCGGTGCGGAAGCCGATCAGGCCACGGCTGGGCACGATGAAGTCCATCCGGACCCAACCGGCGGCGTGGTTGGTCATCTCCTCCATGCGCCCCTTGCGGGCGGCCATCAGCTGAGTGATCGCGCCGACGAACTCCTCGGGGCAGTCGATGGTCATCGCCTCGTACGGCTCGTGCAGCTTGCCGTCGATGGTCCGGGTGACCACCTGCGGCTTGCCGACCGTCAGCTCGAATCCTTCGCGACGCATCGTCTCGACCAGCACGGCCAGCGCCAGCTCGCCGCGACCCTGCACCTCCCAGGCGTCGGGCCGGCCGATGTCGACGACCCGGATCGACACGTTGCCGACCAGTTCGGCGTCCAGCCGGTTGCGGACCATGCGTGCGGTCAGCTTGTGCCCGGAGACCTTGCCGGCCAGCGGCGAGGTATTGGTGCCGATGGTGACCGAGATGGCTGGTTCGTCGACGTGGATCCGCGGCAGGGCGTGGGCATGGTCTGGGTCGGCCAGGGTGTCGCCGATCATGATCTCGGGCAGCCCGGCGACGGCCACGATATCGCCTGCCACGGCCTCGTCGGTGGGGCTGCGCTCGACACCTTCGGTGGCCAGCAACTCGGTGATCTTGGCATTGGTGATGACGGGCACTCCGTCCACCTCGCGCATCCACGCCACCTGCTGGCCCTTGCGCAGCTTGCCGTTATAGATGCGGATCAGGGCGAGTCGGCCGAGGAAGGCCGATGCGTCGAGGTTGGTGACCAGCGCCTGCAACGGCGCCTCCTGGTCACCTGAGGGGGCCGGGATGTGCTCCATCAGCACCTCGAAGAGCGGATCGAGGTTGTCGCCGGCCGGGGCCTCACCGTCGGCGGGCTGCTCGGTGCTGGCGATGCCGGCGCGCCCGGAGGCATACAGCGTCGGGAGGCCCAGCGCGTGCTCCGCCGCCGCAGCCGCTTCGGGGTCGAGGTCGGAGGCGACGTCGAGCAGCAGGTCGTGACTGGCGTCGACCACCTCGCCGATCCGGGCGTCGGGCCGGTCGGTCTTGTTGACGACGAGGATCACCGGCAGATGCGCCTGCAGCGCCTTGCGCAGCACGAACCGGGTCTGCGGCAACGGGCCCTCGGACGCGTCGACCAGCAACAGCACCCCGTCGACCATGGACAGACCGCGTTCCACTTCGCCGCCGAAGTCGGCGTGGCCGGGGGTGTCGATGACGTTGATCACGGTGAGCGTGCCGTCCGCGTTGTGACGGTGCACGGCCGTGTTCTTGGCCAGAATGGTGATTCCTTTTTCCTTCTCCAGGTCACCGCTGTCCATGATGCGTTCCTGGGTGTCGTCACCACGGTGGGTCAGCGCACCGGACTGCCGCAGCATCGCGTCGACCAGGGTTGTTTTGCCGTGGTCGACGTGGGCGACGATGGCGACATTGCGGAATGGCACGTCGGTGATTGTGGCAGCGGGGCCGGTTAATAGCGAACCGGGCAGGTCACCACCGGCCCGGCCGGCGTGCTCACCAGCCCCGTCGGCGCGGTGCCGAACCGACCAATTGGTGTTTCTCCGCCGTGTCTCGGCTGCGGTAGACGATGTAGGGCCGGAACAGATAGCCGATCGGCGCGCTGAACGCGTGCACCAGCCGGGTGAACGGCCACAGCGCGAACAGCAGCAGCGCGATGAGCACGTGGATCTGGTAGTACGCGGCCGCCTGCACCATCAGATCTCCGCGCGGGTCGAGTAGCCAGATCGACCGGAACCATATGGACACCCGCTGCCGGTAGTCGTGCAGTTCACCGAAGTGTGTGAGGCCCATCAGCGTGCAGCTCAAACCCGCCACCAGTGCGCACACCAGTACGAGGTACATCAGTTTGTCGTTGCGGGTGGTGGCCAGGGACACCGCCGCGCGGGTGCGCCGCCGATAGATCAGCAGCCCGATGCCCAGCAGGGTGGCGACGCCGGCCGGCACGCCGAGCAGCACCGCTTGCATGTGATAGAGGTGATCACTCATCCCGACCGCCCTGGTCCAGGACTCGGGAATGAACAGCCCCATCACGTGGCCCATGATCACCGCGAGGCTGCCGAAGTGGAACAACGGGTTGGCGATCGACAACAACCGCGACTCGTAAAGCTGCGACGAACGGGTGGTCCAGCCGAACTTGTCGTAGCGGTACCGCCACCAGGTGCCCACCACCGCGATGGAGAGCACCACATAGGGAATGTCGTCCCAGAAGATCTCCAGCAATTTCAGGTGCACCCGACGTCAGCCTCCCTCGGCGCGCCGCGGCGGCACGGTCAACGTAAACGGTTGCAGTCCAACGGATTCGACGGGCGGCCCGGCGGCGGCAAGCCGCCGCGCCCGGCTCGACTCCGCTTCGGTGCCGGCCGGCAGCGTCCCGCACACCGCCGCCACGGTGTGCGCATAAGGCGATCCGGCGTCGGCCAGCGCGCCGCGGAGCACCTCGATCGGGACACGGTGCTCGTGCAGCAGGCGGCGGCCGGCTTCGGCATCGACGGTGGCCGCGAACTCCAGCACCACGGGCAGGAAATCCGGCGCCTCCGAACGTGGCGGCTCGACGCCGGCCTGCCGATATGCCGTTGCAAATGCCAGCATCTCGCGGCCGCGGTTGCGGGTGTCCCCCGCTGTCCAGTAGGTGAGATACATGGTGGCCCGCCGCCCCATGTCGAACGTTTCGACGTAATGCGCCGCGGCGGCCATTGTCGAGCGGGAACGCAACGCAGCGGCTGTCCGGCCCAGCAGCGCCGCCGCGGTGCCGCTGAGATGACTCAGCAGCTCGTCGACCATGTCCAGCCGCGCTGGGTCATCGGGATAGGCCAGCAGCAGGGAGGCCCCCTGCCACACCAGGCGGTCTCGCATGGTGTCGGCGGACGCGCGGGCACGGGACAGCAGCTTCATCGGTGGACCGGCCCGGCTTCCGGGAACAAGCTCTCGGGCCTGCCTCTGCCGTCCCAGTTCAGCAGGTTTGTCTGTCGCCGCCGCAGCGCGTGGAAGGTCTCCACGGCGACCGGGACAGGGTGGCCGCTGCCCTCGCCGAACGGACCTGACTCATACATTCCCGGTCCGCCGTCGAACGACAGCGAACATCCCATCTCATCGGATGCGGCGCCCGGGTGCAGATCTGGCGCGTATGCCGTCGGAATCACATACCGCTCTTCGTATTTCGCGATGGCGAGCAGGCGGTACATGTCGTAGATCTGCTCTTCTGTCATCCCTACCGCATGGGCGATATGCGGCTGGGTCTGACGGCCCAGATTGACGTCACGCATGTATGAGCGCATCGCCGCCAGCCGCCGCAACACGCCGGCGACCACCTGCGTGTCACCGGCGGTGAACAGCTCCGCCAGGTACTCAATGGGGATGCGCAGTGCGTCCAGGGCACCGAACAAGTTGCCCAGATCCTCGCCATCGTGACCGTCGTGGCTGACCGCGTCGACCACCGGGGACAGCGGCGGGATGTACCACACCATCGGCATCGTCCGGTATTCCGGGTGAAGGGGGAGCGCGACTTTGAAGGTGTTGATCAGCGCGTACACCGGCGAGCGCTGCGCGGCCTCGATCCACTCCTGCGAGATGCCCTGCGCTCGGGCACCGGCGACAACCTCGGGATCGCCGGGGTTCAGGATGATGCGGCGCTGCGCTTCATAGAGGTCGGTGTCGCTTCGCACCGACGCCGCCTCGAGCACCCGGTCGGCGTCGTAGAACACCAGACCGAGGTAGCGCAACCGGCCCACACACGTTTCCGAGCACACCGTCGGCAATCCGACCTCGATGCGCGGGTAGCACAGCGTGCACTTCTCGGCCTTGCCCGTCTGGTGATTGAAATACACCTTCTTGTAGGGACATCCGGACACACACATGCGCCAGCCCCGGCAGCGGTCCTGGTCGACCAGGACGATGCCGTCCTCGGTCCGCTTGTACATCGCACCGGACGGACAGGACGCCACGCATGACGGGTTCAGACAGTGCTCGCAGATCCGCGGCAGGTAGAACATGAAGGTCTCTTCGAGCTTGAGTTTGACCTCTTGGTTGACCTTTTTCAGGATGGGGTCGTCCGGCACGATCTCCGTTGAACCGGCCAGGTTGTCGTCCCAGTTCGAACCCCAGGAGACCTTCAAAGGCTGACCGGTGAGCGCGC
Organism: Mycobacterium sp. TY815; assembly: GCF_030755135.1. Classification (NCBI taxonomy): domain Bacteria; kingdom Bacillati; phylum Actinomycetota; class Actinomycetes; order Mycobacteriales; family Mycobacteriaceae; genus Mycobacterium; species Mycobacterium sp. TY815. The sequence continues at coordinate 749,559 of NZ_JAUFRX010000002.1, forward strand.
TGCGCGGGGCGGCGGTGGGAAAGGTGTCCCCCGCCGGCGCCCGGGTCAAATTCTCGTAGTCGTAGGTCCAGGGCTCGTAGTAGTCGGTGATGGTGGGCAGGGTGGGGTTGGCGAAGATGCGCAGCAGCTTCTGGAATCGGCCGCCGTCGCGCAATCTCAGCCGCCCCTTGCTGTCACGCAGCCACCCACCGCGCCAGCGGTCCTGGTCTTCGTAAGTGCGCGGATAGCCCACTCCGGGGCGGGTTTCCACGTTGTTGAACCACACGTACTCGGTGCCCGGACGGTTGGTCCAGGCCTGCTTGCACGTCACTGAACAGGTATGGCAGCCAATGCATTTGTCGAGGTTCATCACCATCGCCAGCTGCGCCATGACTCTCATCTAGTAGGTCACCTCCTGGCTGCGGCGGCGCACCATCGTCACCTCGTCACGCTGATTGCCGGTGGGCCCCAGATAGTTGAACCCGAACGTGTGCTGGCCATAACCACCGGCCAGGTGGCTGGGTTTGATCCGCACCCGGGTCAGCGCGTTGTGGTTGCCACCACGCTTGTTGTTGGTCTCGGTTCGAGGCGTATCGACGGTGCGCTCCTGCACGTGGTAGACGAACACCACACCGTCTGGCATCCGGTGTGACACGATCGCGCGGCACACGAAGATGCCGTTGGCGTTGACCGCCTCGACCCAATCGTTGTCGCGCACTTCTATTTTCGCGGCATCACCGGGACTCATCCACATGGTTGGACCGCCGCGGGACAGGGAAAGCATGTACAGGTTGTCCTGATATGTGGAGTGAAACGACCACTTCGAATGGGGCGTCAGATAGCGCACGGTAAGCCCGATCCCGTCACCCCCGAGCTGAGGCTGATTGAACAACCGCGCCATATCGAGCGGCGGCCGGTAGACGGGCAACTGCTCGCCGAGTTCCTCCACCCAGTCGTGGGCGAGGTAGAAATGCATTCGCCCGGTCAGCGTATGGAACGGCTTGAGGTGTTCGATGTTGATCGTGAATGGCGCGTAGCGACGTCCACCGGTCTCGCTGCCGGACCATTCCGGGCTGGTGATCACCGGCACCGGACGGGCTTGGGTGTCCGCGTAGCTGATGCGTTTGTCCTCGCTGCCCTCAGCCAGTTGCGCCAGCCGTGCCCGGTGCGCTTTTCCAGTTCCAGGAACCCTTCCACCGCGAGTCGGCCGTTGCACGTTCCCGACAGAGTGAGAATGGCGTCTGCCATCCGGTGGGCGCTGGTCAGCGCCGGGCGCCCGGCTGCGACACCGGAATTCATCACCCCGAACTTGGCGGCCAGCTCGCTGCACTCACGGACCGGGTAGACCGTACTGCCCTTGACCGTCGTGCCGAACGTCTCGACTAGCGGCCCCAACGTCACCCATTTGTCGTAGGTGGCCCCATAGTCACGCTCCACCACGGTGAGCCTGCCCATGGTGCGGCCCGGCACCGGAACCTCGCCGGTACTCAGCCAATCACGCTGCGTGCCTTCCGGATACGCCATCGCGTCCGGACTGTCGTGTTGCAGAGCGGTCATCACCACATCGGTGCGCGTACCCAGATGTTGTGTGGCCAGCACACTGAAGGCGCGTGCAATCGCGGCGAATGCGTCGTAGTCCGAACGGGTTTCCCACGGTGGGTCGATCGCCGGACTGAACGCGTGCACATACGGGTGCATATCCGTGCTGGACAGGTCATGCTTCTCGTACCAGGTCGCCGCGGGCAGCACCACGTCGGACACCAGCGTCGTCGACGTCATCCGGAAGTCGATCGACATCATCAGATCCAGCTTGCCCTCGGGCATGCCGGCACCGGGCGCCTCGGCCTGCACGTTGGAGTCGGTGCCCAGCAGATGCCGCAGGAAGTACTCCCCGCCCTTGCCCGACGAGCCGATCAGGTTCGCGCGCCACACGGTGAGCACCCGCGGCCAGTTGGCGGGGTTGTCCGGATCGCCGGCCGCCAGGTTCAGGGTCCCCCCGCTCAGTTGTTCGGCGACGAACTCAGCGATATCGCGGCCGTCCGCCTTCGCCTCATCGGCGACGTCGAGACTGGACCGATCGAATTGCGGGTAGAACGGGCTCCATCCCATGGCCGCCGCCGATTTGAGCAGATCCATGGTGTGCCTGCCGTCGAAGCGCCCGCGTCCCACCGGACTGGCCAACTTGTCGGCCGAGTACTCGTCGTAGCGCCACTGGTCGGTGTGGGCGTACCAGTACGAGGCGCCGGGAACCTGCCGCGGCGGCCGCACCCAGTCACCGGCGTTGGCCATGGTCTGCCACCCCGTCAGTGGCCGGACCTTCTCCTGGCCGACGTAGTGGGCCCAGCCGCCACCGTTGCGCCCCATCGATCCGGTCAGCATCAAAAGCGCCAGCACCGCGCGGTACATCACGTCGCTGTGGAACCAGTGACAGATCCCTCCGCCCATGATCACCATCGATCGACCGCCGGATTCCTCAGCGTTGCGGGCGAATTCCCGGGCGACGCGGACGGCCTGCACGGCCGGAACCCCGGTGATGGCCTCCTGCCAGGCGGGGGTGTTCGGCCGGGCGGGATCGTCGAAGCCGGTCGGCCAGTCGCCGGGAAGGCCCCCGCGGGCGACGCCATAGTGCGCCAGCATCAAGTCGAACACGGTGCACACCAGATGCGTGCCGACACGGCGCACCGGCACCCCTCGCGACACCGTCTCACCGTGACCGTCGACGGTGTCGAAACTGGGCAGGTCCACCAGGACGGCCCCGTCGCCACCGTCGACGCTCAGCGCCGGTATCACCGCGCCCAGGTCCAGGTTCCACTTCCCGACGCCATCCTCGCCGAAGCGGAAACCCAGCGACCCGTGCGGTATCACCACGCGTCCGGTGACCTCGTCGAGCAGCGCCGGCTTGAAGGCCGCGTTCTCGACTTCCCGGCCGATGTCGGCAGCGGTGAGGAACTTCCCGGGCACAAACGTGTCGTCCCGCTGCTCGAGCTTGATCAGAAACGGCAGATCGGTGAAGCGCCGCACGTAGTCGGTGAAGAACGGAACCTGCTTCGTGACAAAGCATTCGGTGAGAATGACGTGTCCCATCGCCATGGCCAGTGCCGCGTCGGTACCGGCGGCGCAGCGTATCCACTCGTCGGCGAACTTGGTGTTGTCGGCGTAGTCGGGGCTGACCACCACCACCTTGGTCCCGCGATAACGCACCTCGGCCATCCAGTGCGCGTCGGGAGTGCGGGTGATCGGCACGTTGGAACCCCACATCACCAAATACGAGGCGTCCCACCAGTCTCCGGACTCCGGCACGTCGGTCTGGTCGCCGAAGACCTGCGGAGATGCCACCGGAAGGTCGGCGTACCAATCGTAGAACGAGGTCATCACGCCGCCGATCAGCTCGATGAACCGCGATCCGGCGGCATGGCTGACCATGGACATGGCAGGTATCGGTGAGAATCCCGCGATTCGGTCCGGGCCGTAGGTCTTGATCGTGTGAACGTGCGCGGCGGCGATCATCTCCGTCGCCTCAGCCCAGCTCACCCGGATCAAACCGCCTTTGCCCCTGGCTTTTTGGTAGCGACGGCGCCGCTCGGAGTCGGCCTGAATGTCTGCCCACGCCAGCACAGGGTCACCGAGCCGTGCCTTGGCCTCCCGGAACATCTCCACCAGCACGGCGCGGGCATACGGATAGCGCACCCGCGTCGGCGAATAGCTGTACCAGGAAAAGGACGCACCCCGGGGACATCCGCGCGGCTCGTATTCGGGACGGTCCGGGCCCACCGACGGATAGTCGGTCTGCTGCGTTTCCCAGGTGATGATCCCGTCCTTGACGTAGATCTTCCAAGAACATGACCCGGTGCAGTTGACCCCGTGGGTGGACCGGACGACCTTGTCGTGGCTCCATCGATCGCGGTAGAACACATCGCCTTCGCGCCCCCCGCGGCGGGTGACGGTGCGCAGGTCCGCGGAGAACTCCCCGGGTGTGAAGAATCGCCCGCTGCGCTCCAGGATTTCCTCGAGGTGCCCACCGATATGTGGCGTGGCAGTCAAGAGATTCAGGCCTCCTACTCACTCGCGGCGCGCCGCCGGGTGTGAACCGGCCGGGGCGGCCGGCAATTCCAAACCAGGGGTAGGTCAGGGTCCTTCAATCCCCAGTTGACGACGCGTACCTTCCGAGACGCTGTGCGTTCACCGAAATGCGGCTGTGAGTAGGCATCAAAGTTGCTGTGTGCGTCTTCGATCGGCGGTCTCGTTACCGCCGTGGCGTTCGGCCCCCGCATCGCATGGTCGGCAATGCCCCGACCCGATCGAGCAGCGCACACCCGCCGCGGCTGCCGGCCCAATGGCCAGGATTTCGCGGTAGCCTAAAAGCGTTGTCATCCAATCGAATCGGCCAGGCCACGGGTCTGCAACTGCGAGGTGCTCGACGACGGCTCGTCAGAGCGCAGCCGCCAGATCGGGGAGCCACGCGCGATCGGCCGGTACCCAGTCGACGTCATCGAGCTCGGCGGCCGTCACCCAGCGCAAGGCCTGGTGATCGCGCGGGTGCGGTTCGCCGCTCACCAGGCGGACCCGATAGGCCCGCAGGGTGATGGCCTCACCCAGAAGAACGTCACCGCCGAGGCGCTCCCCAACGGTGGTGTCGATTCCGAGTTCTTCAGCCAGCTCGCGGGCCAGCGCAGCGGGCTCGGTTTCACCCTCGGCCACCTTTCCGCCCGGAAGTTCCCAGCAGCCGGCCAACTCCGGGGGCCGGATGCGTTGCGCCACCAGGACCGCGCCACCGCTGATGATGGCACCGGCGACGACGATCTGGGTCGGCATGGCCACTGACGGTATACCTTCGGAGTTATGGCTGTTCTCACCGATGAGCAAGTTGACGCCGCACTACCGGACGGTTGGGAGCGCGCCGATGGCGCGTTGCGCCGCTCAGTCAAATTCCCGGCATTCTTGGCCGGCATCGACGCCGTGCGCCGGGTGGGCGAGCACGCTGAAGAGCAGGATCACCATCCTGACATCGATATCCGTTGGCGGACCGTGACTTTCGTGTTGGTCACGCATTCCGAGGGTGGGATCACGCAGAAGGACCTCGATATGGCGGGTGAGATCAACGGGATCGTCGCCGCGGGGTAAATCAACGGGGCTCGGCGACACCCGCACGCCGGCGTGAACCCCGAGCCGTTCGCGTCGTAGCCACCCAACCCAGCGTCGCCAGCGCCGCGACCACATACACCGATCCGGCCCAGGCCAGGTACCACGGGCGGCTGATCACCCAGATTGTCGGCTGCTCGAAGCTCAGTAGCCACGGCACGCCGATCACGGTGAGCACCAGCCAGCCCCAACCGAGCACTCGCGCTGCCAGACGCTCGCGCAGCGGCCCGTGAATCAGCCACACCATCAGCGGGACCAACCACACCCAGTGGTGCGTCCAGGAAATGGGTGAGAGCAGCAGGCCGAACAGTTCGACTACCAGCAGCCTGCCCAGAGCATCAGAGTTGTCCAGCGCACGCCATGCCAGCACGGCAACGACGGCCGTGACGACGAGCGCGGCCAGCACCAGCGGTCCGTATCCGGCGTCGTAGCCGACAATGCGCGAAATCGCGCCCCGCCAGGACTGGTTGAACGAGGTGGCGATCGGCCCCACCCGGTGCGCGTCGCCGAGCAGGTCGGTGAAGTAGTAGCGGGCCTGATCGCCGACCACGAACAGCGACACCCCGATCGTGAGCAGGAACACCGCCAGCGAGAACAGCGCTGCCGACCAGCGGCGCGCGCCCAGCAGATAGATGCCCGCGACAGCCGGGGTCAGCTTGACCGCGGCGGCCAGACCCACCAACGCCCCGGACAGCCACCATCGCGTCGTGTACACCGCCCACAGCACCGCGAGCACCAGGAACACGTTGATCTGCCCGTAGTCGAAGTTGCTGCGCAGCGGTTCGATCCAGATGCCGACCGCGGTCCACAACATCGCGGCCGGGCGGTCCGCGGCGGTGCCGATCAAGCGTTGACTGACTCGCACCACGCCGTACAGCGCCGCCACGATCGCGACGTCCCAGAGGAACGCCAGCACCCCGAACGGCACGAAGTGAAGCGGGTAGAGGAGCACCGCAGCAAACGGCGGATAGGTGAACGGCAGCGGGAAATCCGGGGTCTGGTCGGCGTAGACATAGCTGTACAGGGTGCCGGGATGATCCAGTGCCGCGGCACCGCCAACGTAAACGTGCAGGTCGACGAAGTTGGCCCCATTCGGCGCCAGATAAGTCCACGCGAACCGTGCGGCGATGCTGAGAACCAAAAGTGGCAGCGCCAACGTCTGCAGCAAGCTGCGACGGCGCCGGGGAGTTACTGCCGCATCGGCGGCCGAAGTCGTGTCTATCGGCCCGACTTTACCGACCCGGCAGCGCGCCGAGCCTTTTGTAACGGCGCGAACACGATTCCCAGGTCGCCGGTCACCGCCCTCACTCGTATCGGTAACGATCGCATAAATGCCACACGTGTCACTTGAGTCACTTCTGTACCAAGCTAGCTTCGGCTCTGGGACCAGTCATCGATCAACTCAGGGAGAGTCATGCCAACCATGTGGACTTACGTCCGAGCCGCCGCCGTCCTGGTCGGCTCATCCGCCGCGCTGCTGACCGGCGGCATCGCCCACGCCGACCCCGCGCCCGCTCCGGCCGAGACCAACATTCCTCAGCAGCTGATCGCCTCAGCGGCCAACGCTCCGCAGATTCTGCAGAACCTGGCGACCGCGCTGGGTGCCACCCCGCCGGCGCCTCAGGGAGTGCTTCGTTCACCTGACCCGGCGCCTGCCGCTCCGGGTGGGTTGAACCTGCCTTCCGTCCTGCCCGGTGCAACCGCTCCGGCTCCGGCGGCCGCCCCCGCGGCCACGCCGTCCATCCCCGGCGTGAACGCCCCGCTTCCCGGCCTCACCGCTCCCGCCGCCCCGGCCGCCCCGGCCGCGCCGGCGTCGGTTCCGTCGATCCCCGGCGTGAACGCCCCGCTGCCCAGCCTGGCCGCACCGGCCGCTCCGGCCGCACCCGCCGCGCCGGCGTCGGTTCCGTCGATCCCCGGCGTGAACGCACCGCTGCCGGGCCTGACCGCGCCGGCAGCTCCGGCGGCACCCGCTCCCGCGTCGCTTCCGATCCCGGGAGTCACCACCCCGATCCCGGGTGTCACGGCTCCTGCCGCTCCTGCCGCGCCCGCTGTGCCCGCGACGCCTGCCTCGTCGTTGCCTGGTTTGGCGACCGCGATTCCGGGGCTCGCCCAAGCCGCGTTGCCGGCTATCACCTCAGGTATTCCGGGTCTCGCGGGTGCCGGTGCTCCCGGCGCGAGCGGTCCGCAGACCCTGCTCGCCGCACTGCCCTGAGTCCGGTAATCACCGACGGCTGACCTACCACCAACAACCGGGAGAAAACACCGTGGCAAGCACTTGGAGTCTGTCCAAAGGTTTGGCCGCAGTCGTCGTCACTTCGGCTGCCGCGCTCATGCTCACCCCGAGCGCGGCAGCCGACCCGGCGCCGACGCCGCCCAACCCCGCTCAACAGCTACCGGGGCTGCCGGCGTTGACCGAGTTGAGTCCGATAATCCAGCAGGCAGCCGGTAATCCGGCGCAGGCGACGCAGCTGCTCATGGCCGCGGCGCAGGCTTTCACCCACAATCCGACCGCTCCCAGCGAGGCCAAGAACGTCGCCGCGTCGGTCAACCAGTTCGTCGCCGACCCGGGCGGTAGCCCGCACTTGAGCACCCAGGTGCCGCCCGGCGGCACTCCGCCCGAGGGCGCGCCGGTGCCGCATGTCCCGCCGCCCGGCGTCGAGCCCGGCTCGCTTCCGCATCTGCCGACGGGCGTCGACCCGCATCACGCGGCGGGTCCCGCACCCGAGGGCGACGTTCCCTCCGTGGTCAATCCCCGGCCGGTCGATCCGCCCCCTCCCGGCCCGGAACCGGCGCCCCGCGCGGTGCCCGCGCCCGCTGCCGCGCCGGCGGCGTTACCCGCACCTGCTCCGGCCGCTGCCCCCGCTCCTGCTCCTGCTCCGGCCGCCGCGCCGGCACCGGCTCCGGCCGCTGCCCCCGCCCCAGCACCCGCACCAGCCGCCGCCCCGGCACCAGCACCCACACCAGCCGCTGCCCCCGCACCGGCACCTGCGCCCGGTGCGGCGCCCGCGGCCGCAGCTCCGGCTTTCGGTCCTGACGCGCCGCCCACCCAGGACTTCATGTACCCCTCGATCGGGACGAACTGCCTTGGAGACGGCACCAACGCCCTGGCAACAGCGCTTTCGGTGGCGGGACCGGCTCCGATCCCGACACCGGGACCAGGTCCCGGCCAGACCGCTTACGTGTTCACCGCGGTCGGTACCCCTGGGCCCGCGGACGTGCAGCGCCTGCCGCTGAATGTCACGTGGGTCAACCTCACCACCGGGAAGTCAGGCAGCGCCACGCTCAAGCCGCGCACCGATATCAACGGTGAGGGCCCCACGACGCTGACCGCGATCGTGGACACCGGCTCGGGCAGCATCATGTCGACAATCTTCGGGCAGGTCACCACCAAAGACCGTCAGTGCCAGTTCATGCCCACCATCGGCTCGACGGTGGTGCCTTAAAGGCATAGCGCTGCCGCACCGGCCCGCGAGCGTGCGCGGATGTACATCGGCCACGGCGTGTCGTTGTACGAATGCGCACGCTCGCGGCGCGCGGCGTCAGTACGCCATGAACAGGATCGCGTCCCGGTCGTAGTCCAGACCCGGGTGCACGCTGGCGAGGTGGGCCTGAGTCAGCTCCACCAACTCGTCCTCATCCTTGCCGACGATGGCTTCGCCGCACGGACACGTTATGTGTGTCTTCACGTTGCCGCCTTTCCCTTCCCAGAGGCTTTCCCCGAGGCTTTCCCCGAGGCAGCAGCCTTCATCTGCTTCTTATACGACCGCACCTGACTCAGCGACTCGGCATCGACGATATCGGCAATCGACATGTGCGTGCCCGCCTTGCCGTACGCCCCCGCGGCGGCGCGCCAACCGGTGGGCGTCACGCCGTATTGCTTGCCGAGCAGCGCGAGGAAGATCTGCGCCTTCTGCTCGCCGAAGCCGGGCAGTGCCTTCAGCCGCCTCAGCAACTCCTTGCCGTCCGGGTCTCCGGCCGTCCACAGCGCCGCGGTGTCCCCGTCGTAGCGGTCGACGATAATCTGCGCAAGCGTCTGGATGCGCTTGGCCATTGACCCCGGAAAGCGGTGAATGGCAGGCTTTTCCGAGCAGAGCGCCGCAAACTTGTCCGGGTCGTGATCGGCGATCTCGGCGGCGTCGAATCCCCCCATCCGATCGGCGATCTTCTTGGGGCCGGCGAATGCCGTTTCCATGGGAACCTGCTGGTCAAGCAGCATCCCCACCAGCAACGCAAAGGGATTGGATTCCAGCAGCGCGTCGGCGGCCGGGTCTTGAACAAGCTGCAGTTTCGCCACGCAGCCAGTTTAGATCGGCGTGGCGGGCGGGCCTTCGGAGCGTCGCCGGGCACTTGGACCCGGTTCGCCGACAGCTCGAATTCGGTTCGCCGACAGCGCTATTCGAGTCGGCTAGCCGCTCTTGCGGCGGAACTCCCGGCGGTTACCGGCTGCGCCGTGCGCCCGCGACTGCTTGCCGCCGCTGTCCTTGTGGTCGGAGCCGCCGGACGACTTCGCCAGCTTGCGTTCGAGGGCTTCGCGGAACTTGCGCTTGTTCTCGTCCTCTGGCTGTTCAGACGATTCCGGGGCGTTCGTTTCGGCCATACCGGCAGCCTAATGGGTGAGGCGGCAAGCCGGTACGCAATATCACCGGCGGCCCGGTGGCATCCCGTACACATGCGAGATCGGCATGGTCAGCAGCACCCGCCGATCGGTGACCATGGCTTCGCGGTATTCATCCCAATCCGGGTGCTCACCAGCGATGTTGCGGTACAAGGCAATCAGGGCCTCAACGGTGTCGTCGCCGGGCGCCATGGCCGGCGGAGTCAGTTCCGCAGTCCCTTCCGCGACCGCATACGACCACCCGTCATCGGCATCGACCAACAACGATGCACGCGGGTCACGCCGCAGATTGCGGGTCTTGGCGCGCGGCTCGGTGATCGACACCTGCAACACCAGACCGCGGGCGTCGAAGTAGTACTGCACGTTCGACAGCTGCGGCCGGCCGTCGCGCTTGATGGTGGCCAATACTCCGATCGAGTTGCAACTGATCACGGCCAATAGCTTGTCGTCGAAGACGTGGCGTCCCATGCCGAAAGCCTACGTCGCGTTGCATCGTTGTTTGAGGGCCTGCTGGAATCGACTCATGACCAAGTACGCGGCATTCCTGCGCGGTGTCAACGTGGGGGGCGTCAACCTGAAGATGGCCGAGGTGGCCGACGCACTGACCGACGCCGGATTCACCAACGTCCGCACCATCCTGGCCAGCGGCAACGTGCTCATGGAGTCATCGGCCAAGGTCGCCACAGTGCGCACAAAGGCCGAAGCCGCGCTGCGCGAGAAATTCGGCTACGACGCGTGGGTGCTGGCCTACGACCTGGACACCGTGCGTGCGATCGACGACGGCTATCCCTTCGAGCGCGAGGTCGAGGGCTTGCAGTCCTACGTCACCTTCGTCACCGACGCGGACATTCTCGACGAACTGGCGCGACTGAGCCCAGGCCCTGACGAGAAGATCCAGCGCGGCGAGGGCGTCATCTACTGGCAGGTCCCCAAGGGCAGCACCCTGGACAGCGGCATCGGCAAAACGATGGGAAAGAAGCGCTACAAGTCCTCGACCACGTCGCGCAATCTGCGCACCCTGGCCAAGGTGCTCGCATGAGCGACTCCCCGTCCGGGTCCCACAAGGTCGCTCTGACCGGCGTCTCGGAAACCGCGCTCCTGACCCTCAATGCCCGCGCGACCGAAGCGCGCCGCGGCGACGACCGGCTCATCGACGACCCGATGGCGGTGCAGCTGGTCGACTCCATCGATTTCGACTTCGCCAAGTTCGGCCCCACCCGTCAGGACATCGCAATCCGGGCGCAAGCCTTCGACCGCGCCGCGAAGGCTTACCTGAGTGCTCACCCGGCGGCCACCGTGGTGGCGCTGGCCGAAGGCCTGCAGACCAGCTTCTGGCGCCTGGATGCCGCCCTCCCCCAGGGTCAGTTCCGTTGGCTGACAGTTGATTTGCCTCCGGTCATCGATATCCGCAAGCGGCTGCTGCCGTCGTCACCGCGGATATCGGTGCTCGCCCAGTCGGCGCTGGATTACAGCTGGATGGACTCCGTCGACTCCTCGAACGGGGTGTTCATCACCGCCGAGGGACTGCTGATGTACCTGCAACCCGAGCAGTCGCTTGGGCTGATAGCGGAGTGCGCGAAGCGATTCCCCGGCGGCCAGATGCTCTTCGACCTGCCGCCGCGCTGGTTCAGTGTGTTCAGCCGGCTGGGCATCCGCACCTCACTGCGTTACAAGGTGCCGGCGATGCCGTTCAGTCTGTCGCCCGCCGAGGCGGCCGATCTCGCCGCGACGGTGCCGGGCGTCACCGCGGTCCACGATGTGCGGCTGCCGAAGGGGCGCGGGCTGATCTTCAACACCGCGCTGTCGGCGGTGTATCACGTTGCGCTGCTCGATCCGCTGCGCCCGAACCTGACGCTGCTGGAATTTTAGGACGACGCCGGAGTTCTAGTCGTCCGGCACGTTGGTCAGGTAGCGCATGGCGTCGGACTTCGTGAGCCCCAGCGCCCGAGCAACTTCCACGTATTCCTTGGCCGCCGCCGCCATCGCTGCATCGGTGGGGTCGAAGCGGGAGATGAAAGTGCCGAAACGCCCGCGAGTTTCGACGATCGCCGCAGATTCCAGCTCACGGTAGGCGCGGGCGACCGTGTTGGCGGCCACCCCCAGCTGGCCCGCCAAGTCGCGCACCGTCGGCAGCCGGGTGCCCGGCGGCAACGAACCGGTCCGGACCCCGTCGATGACTCCGGTTCTGAGCTGGTCGAATATCGGCTTGCCCGCCTTCACGTCGACCTTCAATAAATCGCGCAACTCCACATAACCAGTATTGCCCACACGCGGCTATCTTTGTGGGATGCGAGTGACGGTGCTGAGCGGCGCGGGTATCTCGGCGGAGAGCGGCGTCCCGACGTTCCGTGACGACAAGAACGGATTGTGGGCCCGCTTCGACCCGTACGAGCTCTCCAGCGTCCAAGGCTGGGAACGTAATCCCGAGCGCGTGTGGGGCTGGTATCTGTGGCGCCACTACCTGGTGGCCGACGTGCAACCCAACGCGGGGCACCGGGCCATCGCGGACTGGCAGCAACATCCTGACGTCACTTCCGTCACCGTCGTCACCCAGAATGTCGACGACCTGCATGAGCGGGCCGGCAGCACCCCGGTACACCACCTCCATGGCAGCTTGTTTGAATTCCGTTGCGCGCGTTGCGGAATGGCATACACCGACCCGCTCCCGGTGATGACGGAGGCCGCTATCGAGGTGGAGCCACCGGTGTGCCGCTGCGGCGGCCTGATCCGGCCCGACATCGTCTGGTTCGGCGAAGCGCTGCCGCAGGGACCGTGGCAGAGTGCGCTCGACGCGACCGAGAACGCCGACGTGGTGGTGGTGGTCGGCACGTCGTCGATCGTCTATCCGGCGGCCGGGTTACCGGAGATGGCGCTGGCCCGCGGCACCGCGGTGATCGAGGTCAACCCCGAAGCCACTCCGCTGTCGCAATACGCCACGCTCTGCGTGCGGGAGCCGGCCAGCCAGGCGTTGCCCGGGCTGTTGGAGCGACTGCCCGCGCTGTTCAACTAGGTGCCGCACGCCGTGTCGGCCGCGAAGGTGAGGCGGACGACGCCACTGCGGCGTGTCGCGTCGGAGAATTCCCGCTCGGCGATTGACCCGGGGGCGCTACGGGCGGTGCGCCCGGCCCAGCGCCAATTCCGACACCGGCAGTGGCGCCCACGCCGGCAACGTCCACTCCCGCCGGGCCCGGTGCACTTCGAATCCAGCGTCGACGATCGCCCGCTCGGTCTCGCGATGTGTGTGGCAGTTGCCGAACATCCTGGGCCAGAACGTCGCATCGGCAAACTGCTGAAATCGGCCGCGGGCACCGGCGCTGGCGACGTGCTCCAGGTACCGCAACTCGCCGCCCGGCCGCAGCAGCGAGTGCAGCCGTCGCAGCACGCCCAGCTGGTCGTGCACCGAGCACAACACCAGCGAACAGACCACGGCGTCGAACGGCTCCACGTCGCCGAGCTGCTCGGCGGTCTCGTGGGTCACCTCCACCGGGATCGGCGCCTCGGCCGCCGCTTGTCTGGCGATGTCCACCAGTCGCCTCTCGGGCTCCACGGCCAGGACGTGTGTGACGGCATCCGGGTAGTAGGCGAAGTTGGTCCCGCTGCCGGCACCGATTTCGAGCACCCGACCCGCCAGGCCGGCCAGATTCTCCCGGCGCAGCACCCGGACCGATTCCGCTTCGTGGGCGGCGAAGACCGGCCACACCCGAGCGAAAAAAGGATTGTCGACACTCGGCGTCATGTTTGCGCCTCCCCTGCGGGGCGCTGCTCGAGCACCCAGTCCACCAACTGCCGGGACGTCGCGTCGGCGCCGACGAGCCCGGCAACCATATGACCGCACAGTACCGCGCCCAGAACCCGCTGAGCGAACGCATCGACGTCACCGAAGGGCAAGTGCGGCTTGGCGATCAGAATCGCGGCCACGCCGTGCGCGGCGGTCCACAGTTCCAGGGCGATCATGGTTGGGTCTTCGGCGCGGTAGACACCCTCGTCCATCAGCGACTGCACCGACACACGCATGTGCTTGAACGCCGAACTGTCCAGTGCCATATCGACATTGCTTCCGGGGCGCCATTCGCCCATGGTGGCGAGCCGGTAGAGCTCCGGGGTCTGCAGCGCGAACCGCACGTATGCCATGCCCTGGGCGCGCAGAACCTCGACGGTGCACGCGCGCCCTACCGCCGCCCGCTCCATCGCCTCGTCGAGGCGTGCCAGATAGCGCGCGCACACCGCATCCAGTAACGCGTTCTTGTCCTGGAAATGCAGGTAGATCGACGGCGACGTGACCCCGACGCGTTGTGCGACCGATCGAATCGACACCGCCCGCGCTTGCCCGGTCTCCAGCAGCAATTCCGTTGCCGCATCCAGGATTTCGTGCCGAAGCCGGTCGCCCGACCCGCGCGGGGCGCGCTGGCGGCGCAGCCCGTGCACGGACACGTCAACCACGGCGCGTCACCGAGGCGTGCACGTCGCGCCCGTTGCGCTGGGACGGCATCTTGGCGGTGTCCGCCTCGCTCGGCACCCGGTGGCCGGCAGGCTCGGCGGGCTCCTCGAAGTGGCCGCCCTCGCTGATGCCGAACCGCTCGTGGACCCACGCCAGCGGCTTGGGCGCCCACCAGTTCCACCTGCCCATTACGTGCATGAAGGCCGGGACCAGGACCATCCGAACCAGGGTGGCGTCGGCGAATACCGCAAGAGTCAGGCCCAGTCCGAACATCCGCATAAAGGACACGTGCGCCGCGATCAGCGCCGCAAACGACATGGACATGACCAACGCCGCAGCGGTGATCACCCGGCCAGTACGAGCCACGCCGAGCGCCACGCTCTCGTCGTTGGCGGCGTGCGCCTGTGCCGGGCTCGGTGTGGCGGGCCGGGCGGCCCCGGACGCCAGCCAGTACTCCCTGATCCTGGAAACCAGGAACACCTCGTAGTCCATCGACAGCCCGAAGGCGATGCAGAACAGCAGCACGGGCATATTCGCGACGAGCGTGCCGCTCGGCGTGGTCCCCAGGGCGCCGAGGTGGCCATCCTGGAAGATCCACACCAAGGCGCCGAACGCAGCGCTCAGCGAGAGCATGTTAAGGATCAGAGCCTTCAACGGCAGGACCACGCTGCCGGTCAGCAAGAACAGCAGGACGAAGGTCACCACGGCCATCAGCCCCAGGACCAGGGGCAGGCGATCGGTCACCGCGTCGACGCTGTCCCGGTTGACCTGCGCGACGCCGGCCATCTCCACGCTGCGCCCGCCCGGCCCGGCCACCTGATGCAGCCGCTTGAGCTGGTTGTCCGAGGCTTGTGAAAACAGCGGCGCGGTGCTGCTCACGGTCAGCAGGGCGCTGCCGTCAGCCATCCCGGTAGCCCCGACCGGCGGGCCGGATGGCTTGCCGTTGATGAACGTGCCGGTCGGCGCCGACACCGCCGACACGTCGGGCACCAGGGACAGCCCAGCGGCGTACTGGCTCAGATCGTCCGGCGTCAGGCCGCGGGCGTCGGGAACAACGACCGGCACAGCCGTCGCCGAGTCGCGCGCGAAGTTGTCACGCAGCTGGTTGCCCACCTGGTGCGACGAGGCCGAGCTGGGCAGCACCCGGTCGTCCGGGAATCCCCATTTCACCGAGAGGAACGGCAGCCCCAGGAGCAGCAACAGCGCCACGACGGCCGAACCGATCGGCAGCCAGTAACGCATCACGAACTTGCTCGAGCGGTACCAGAACAGCTGCTCGACCGGCTTGTGCACCGGCTCGGGGCGCCGGAAAACCCGGCGCAGCAGGCGCCGCACGTCGAATGCATCGATCCGCGGACCCATCAGCACGATCGCGGCCGGAGTGATCACGATGGACGCGGTTGCCACGAAAGCTACCGTCGCCACACCGGCGTACGCGAATGACTTCAAGAAGTACATCGGGAAGGCGACCGTCGCTGCCATGGACAACGCCACCGTGACCGCCGAGAACAGCACCGTGCGACCGGAGGTGGCCATGGTGCGGATCAGCGCCTGTTCCCGGTCGCAACCTTCGGCCAGCTCGTCGCGATAGCGGCTGATGATCAGCAACGTGTAGTCGATGGCCAGCGCCAGTCCCAGGGCGGTACTCAGGTTGAGGGCGAATATCGAAACCTCGGTGGTGAAGGTGACCAACCGCAACACCGACATCGACCCGACCACGGCCAGCGCACCCAGCGCCATGGGGAGCGCCGCCGTCAGCAGCCCGCCGAACACCCATACCAGCACCAGGAAACTGAACGGGATGGCGATCATTTCCATCACGAGCAGGTCGGCCTGGTTCTGTTTGTTGATCTGCGCGTATTCCATCGCCGATCCGCCCGCCTGAACGGTGACGCCGTCGTGGTCGTGAACGAACTGGTCGGCCAGGGTCTGGGCGTTCTTCTGCGCGTCGTTTTCACCGCCCTTGAGGTTGACGACGATCAACCCGGACTTCCCGTCCTTGCTGATCAGATCGGCGGCGGCTTCCGGTGGCGCGGTCCAGGGCGAGGTCGCGTTGTAGACCAGAGGCGACTTCGCGAGCTGTTCGACCAGATCGGTGCCTGCGGTACGGGCCTGATCGCCACGGGCTCCGCCGGGCGCAGTGACCAGGATCAGCATCTGCTGGCCACTCTGGCCGAACTTGGCGGTCAGCTGAGTGATGGCACGTGCCGACTCGGAGTTGGGATCCTGAAACCCGCCCGGTGACAAGCTGTTGGCGACCGGGATGCCGAAGACCGCGGCGGCGATGAAGACCAGAAGGGCGATGCCGATGATGCGTCGCGGTGCCGCGATGGCCAGTCGAGCAATCCCCTGCAGCATGTCGTGTCCCTCCGGCCGGCCAGCGCGCGCCATCCCGGGCAACCGCACACTATCGGCGCTAACTTAGCAACGCTAACTTACAAGTGTCAAACAAGACCCCTGCAGTGACACGGCCGCAGGTAGGCGATGGTTCAACGGGGCGCGAAATGGGTAATCTCGCGCAGCTCGGCGGCACCCTACCCACCGGTAAGAATTGCCACCAATTTCCGAATCGTGACTCACTGATTCCTTAATGCTGGCTCTTACGCTCAGTGTCATGTGGATCGACGACACCAATGCCGATGTCATCAAGGCTGACTTCGAGGCTCTCTACCACGGCGACATGCTCGTCGAGGGTGAGTGTTCAGAGCAGTTCGAAGAATGGCAACCGCTTCCTACAGCGAGCTGAGGTAACACCATGGGCGTAATTGCACGATTGTTGATGGCCGAACCCACCGTTTCCCGATGGTTTCGTCGATAGCCACCTAGTGGTTCCGATGTAAGCCCCCCGCGACCGCGGGGGGCTTCTTCGGTTTCTGGGGCACGTTCTCGACAAGCCACGGGTGGCTGTCTTGGCCCCGAGGCTCAGCGCGGCGCCATCCGGATGGCACCGTCGAGCCGAATCACCTCGCCGTTGAGCATCGGGTTCTCGATGATGTGCACGGCCAGCGCACCGTACTCGTCCGGGTCGCCCAACCGCGCGGGGTGCGGAACCTGCTTGCCCAGCGACTTCTGCGCTTCCTCGGGAAGCGAGCCCAGCAGCGGGGTCTTGAACAGTCCCGGCGCGATGGTCACCACGCGAATGAGTTCGCGCGAGAGGTCCCGCGCGATCGGCAGCGTCATGCCCACCACTCCGCCCTTGGACGCCGAGTAGGCGGCCTGGCCGATCTGGCCGTCAAAGGCGGCGACCGAGGCGGTGTTGATGATGACGCCCCGCTCTTCTCCCACCGGCTCCGTCTTGGCGATCCGCTCCGCGGCGAGGCGCAGCACGTTGAACGTGCCGATCAGGTTGACCTCGACCACCTTCTTGAAGCCCTTGAGCGGGAAAGGTCCGTCCTTGGACAGCGTCTTGATGGCGTTGCCGATGCCGGCACAGTTGACGTTGATGCGCACCGGGCCCAGGGACTCGGCCAAATCGAGCGCCTTGGCAACCCCGTCCTCGTCGGTGACATCGGTCTGGGCGAAGTGCGCGCGGTCGCCCAGCTCGGCCACCGCCTCCTCACCCCGCAGATCCAGCACCACGACTTGCGCGCCGGCGTCGAGCAGCCGCTTCGTGGTGGCCAATCCCAGGCCTGAGGCTCCCCCGGTGACGACTGCGACGGCGTCCCTGATCTCCACGCCAAAACCCCTTCCATTGTCCCAACCTACTGGTTGGTTGGGACTATACCCAGTCGGAGAGAACCGCTTCGATGTCCCCCACCGCTTCGGCCGGGTGCGGTGTCTCGGCCGGGGTGCGGGAGAAGCGCGGGGCGGGCATCGGCTGCAGATGACCATTGACCTCGTAGAACGTGTTGCGCTCGGTGATGTGGGGTTCGGTGTGCGCTTCGCCGAACGCCAGCACCGGCGTCACGCACGCGTCGGAGTCGGCGAACACCTTGGCCCAGTGGTCGCGGTCGCGGCTGCCGAAAGCTTCGACCAGGCGCGCCCGCAACTCGGGCCAGCGCGCGACGTCGTTCTGCGGTGGCAGGGTGGCCGGGTCCAGCCCCAAGCCCTCGAGCATGGCGGCGTAGAACTGCGGTTCGATGGCGCCGACAGCGACATAACGCCCGTCGGCGCATTCGTAGGTGTCGTAGTAGGGCGCACCACCGTCGAGCATGTTGGTGCCGCGCGCGTCGGTCCACATGCCCGAAGCCCGCATCTGCCACATCATCTGGATGAGCACGCTGGAACCGTCGACCATCGCGGCGTCGACCACCTGCCCCTTGCCCGAGGTCTGCCGCTCCCACAGCGCCGACAGGATGCCGAGCAGCAGGAACATCGAGCCGCCACCGAAGTCGCCGACCAGGTTCAGCGGCGGCACCGGCCGCTCACCGGCCCGTCCGATCGAATGCAGGATGCCGTTCAGCGAGATGTAGTTGATGTCGTGACCGGCCTGCTGGCTGCGCGGGCCGGTCTGCCCCCAACCGGTCATCCGCCCGTAGACCAGCCGTTCGTTGACCTTGGCGCAGTCCTCAGGCCCCAGGCCCAGCCGCTCGGTAACTCCTGGGCGGTAGCCCTCGATCAGCACGTCAGCCTTCGCGACCAGCTTGAGCACCAATTCGCGGCCTTCGGCGGATTTGAGGTCGGCGGTGACTATGCGCCGGTTGCGGCTCATCGAATCCTTGACCGGGCCACTGGGACCGGGCCGGTCGACCCGCACCACGTCGGCGCCGAGGTCGCCCAGGATCATCGCGGCGTGCGGGCCGGGCCCGATCCCCGCCAGTTCGACAACACGTAATCCACTCAGCGGTCCCGCCATGGGTGCACCGACCTTTCGTCTGCTCTGACGCCCTAACAACCGGTTGATTGCATCTTCGCAGCCGCCTCGGGCGACCGTGCAGCCCGGGTCGCTTACTGTGAATCGCATGTCCGAATCTGGAATTGCCGCTCTCGCCCCTGTCGCGGGCCTCGACGTCGACCTGACCGACGGCGTGCTGTCGTTGACGATCAACCGGCCCGACAGCCTCAACTCGCTGATCATTCCGGTGATCACCGGCCTGGCCGACGCAATGGAGGCCGCCGCCACCGACCCCGCGGTGCGGGTGGTGCGACTCGGCGGCGCCGGTCGCGGCTTCAGCTCCGGGGCCGGCATCAGCGCCGACGACATGTCCAGCGGCGGCGGCGTCCCGCCGGACGAGATCATCCTCGAGATCAACCGGCTGATCCGGGCCATCACCGCACTGCCGCACCCCGTGGTTGCCGTCGTACAGGGACCTGCGGCCGGCGTCGGCGTCTCCATCGCACTTGCCTGTGATGTCGTATTGGCTTCTGAAAAAGCGTTTTTCATGCTTGCGTTCACCAAGATCGGGTTGATGCCCGACGGTGGGGCCTCGGCTTTGGTCGCTGCCGCGGTCGGCCGGATCAGGGCGTTGCGGATGGCGTTGCTGCCCGAGCGGCTCACGGCGACCGAGGCGCTGTCGTGGGGTCTGGTGAGCGCGGTCTACCCCGCCGACGACTTCGACGCCGAGGTGGCCAAGGTGGTCACCCGCCTGCTGACTGGCCCCGCGGTGGCGTTCGCCAAGACCAAAGCCGCGATCAATGCGGCCACACTGACCGAACTCAGCCCCACCCTGGACCGGGAGTTCGACGGTCAACGAGGCTTGTTGCAGGCACCCGACTTCAAGGAGGGCACCCGGGCATTCCAGGAGCGCCGCTCCCCCAATTTCACGGACTCCTGAGTTGCAGGATTACCAATCCGTTCTGGCGTCTACTCCGAATAATTGGTGACTGTGAGCGAACGGGGTCCTGTGGCGGCTGAACCGATTCATTGCTTGGTGACCGGAGCGACCGGTTACATCGGCGCGCGGCTGGTGCCGCGCCTGCTTGACGAGGGCCATCGCGTGCGCGCGCTGGCACGCAACCCCGGCAAGCTCGACGACGTGCCGTGGCGATCCGACGTCGAGGTGGCGCGCGGCGACCTCGGCGACGTCGACTCCCTCATCAAGGCATTCGACGGGATCGACGTCGTCTACTACCTGGTGCATTCCATGGGCGGTGGAGCGAAAGACTTTGCCGCCGAGGAAGAACGCGCGGTACGCAACGTGGTGACGGCCGCCCGCCGGGCCGGGGTGCGCCGGATCGTCTATCTGAGCGGTCTGCACCCCGAGGACAAAGAGCTGTCTCCGCACCTGCGGTCCCGCAAGGCGGTGGGCGATCACCTGATCGACTCTGGAATCGAAACCGTGGTGCTGCAGGCCGGTGTGGTCGTCGGGGCGGGTTCGGCGTCGTTCGAGATGATCCGGCACCTGACCGACCGGCTGCCGGTGATGACCACCCCGAAGTGGGTGCACAACAAGATCCAGCCGATCGCGGTGCGCGACGTGCTGTACTACCTCGTCGCGGCCGCAACGGCGCCGGTGCCGTCCTCGCGCACCTGGGACATCGGCTGTCCCGACGTACTGGAGTACGGCGACATGATGCGGATCTACGCCGAGGTGGCGCGCCTGCACAAGCGCTACCTCATCGTGGTGCCGTTCCTGACGCCGACGATCGCCAGTCTGTGGGTGGGCACCGTGACACCGATTCCGCCCGGTTTGGCACGCCCGCTGATCGAGTCGCTGGAGTGCGACGCGGTCATGCACAACTGCGACATCGACTCGATCATCGAGCGACCCCCGGGCGGGCTGACGGGATACCGGCGCGCCGTCGCGGTGGCCCTCAATCGCGCGTTCGCCGGCCTGCCCGATCCGACCTGGGACTCGCTGGACTCCGAGCCGGCCGAGCTGTTGCCCAGCGACCCGGATTGGGCCGGCGAGATCATCTTCGACGACGTGCAGTCAGCTGCGACCTCAGCCGGGCCCGATGAACTGTGGAAGGCCGCGGAAAACGCCGCCAACCGCGGCCGGTGGTATTCGTTTCCGCTGGCGCCGCGACGGCGCTACTCGGCCACCCGGTGGAGCGTCGCGGCGAGCGAACCGGGCGAGAAGCTGCGGCTGCGGGCGGAAGTGCGCGCACCGGGACAAGCCTGGCTGGAGATCACCACCGCGCCGGGCAGGTACACGCAGCGGGCAATCTTCTACCCGCGCGGCATCCCCGGCCGGTTGTACTGGTTCCTGTTCCGGCCGCTGCACATGGCTGAACTCCGCAAACTGGCGCGCGACGTCGTCGCCGGCCAGTAGCTACAAAACGCCGAACATCGGCGGCAGCGCCAGCACCATGATCAGGCCCCAGACGAAGTGGGTCAGCATGGGCGCCAGCACGCCGCCGGTGGCACGCCGGGACAACGCGTTCACGGTGCCCAGGATCACCCCGGCGAACCCGAGCATCGGGTTTCCGCTGGCCATGGTCGCGGCGACGTACAACACCGTCGAGATAACCACCGGATGGTGCCGGCCCAGCGCCGTGTAGAGGGCGCCGCGGAAGAACACCTCCTCGGTCACCCCGTTGACCACGGTGATCAGCACGATCAGCAGGAACGGCCCCTGGTGTGCGTACTGCAGCACGCGGGTGATCCACGTGTCGATCGGCTGGATCTCCCGGACGATCAGGCCGCCCACCACGAAGATGCCGCCGAGGATCAGACCGATCGTGGTGCCGGTGATGACGGGACGCTGATTGCGGCCACGCCAGCAGATGCCGCCCAGGTGCAGGGGTCCGGAGGCGAACGCGCCGAGCAACCACACGGCGGCCAGCGCCAGCGTCAGCCAGTAGAAGCTGGCCTCGCCCGGCCGGGTCCGCAGCGAGATGCCCAGTATCGCGGCCCCGAGCACCAGCGTGATCGCGACGACGATGCGGCGGCGAAGCACGACGCCGGGCGGTTCATGATGCGGCACCGCGACTTTGACCATCGCGCGGCGGATCTCCTGGAAGGCGCTGGTGCGGTTGGGGGTAGCAGTTTGGGTCATGCCGTGCGGATCCTCGGGGTGAGCGTTAGCAGGATGTCCAGGCTGGTACGCAACGCACCGGCAAGGGGGCCGGGGACGATGTTAACCAGTCGGAGGGTGGGCCGCACGATGGGCGGCGTGACGGTCCGGGCGAGCCGGCGGATGCGTAAGGCGTCCCCGCCCGCCCATATCGGGTCGCTGTCGGCGAGATGGTGCGGGTCGGCCAGCGCGCTGACCGGGCGGGGCGGGTGATCGGTGTGGCCCGACAACGCCAGCGAAATCGCCTCATCGATGCCCAGCAGGCCGCCCGGCGGGTCGGGCACCTTGTTCTGCAGACCGCTGCCCGACGCGCGCATCGGATGGTCGAGCGACTCCACCAGGTCCCCGGCCAGGCCCCTGGGCACCGGCAGCGCTATCGCCGCGAACAGCGACGCGATCGAGGTGTCGATGCCAGGGACACGGCATGCGGCATGCCATCGGCCGGAAATGTGCGCGTATCGCTTGAGCAGGTCGCGGTAGGAGGTTGTTTCGGGGCCGCTGATGTCGTAGGCGCCGGCCGGGACCTTGTCCGGGTCGGCCGCAGCCACCAGGTAGTGCAGGACGTCGCGGATCGAGATCGGATCGAGCGGGTTGTGCATCCAGCTCGGCATCGGCATGACGGGAAACCGGTCACCGACGTAACGCAGGATCTCGAACGACGTCGACCCCGCTCCGATGATCAGTGCCGCGCCCAGCCACACCAGCTCCGGGCCGTTGTCGACGGAAAGGGACTCGGCCACCTCGGCACGGCTGGTCAGATGTTCCGACAGCGCTTCGTCGTCGGGTACGAACCCGCCCAGGTAGACGATGCGGCGCACCCCGGCGTCGCGGGCCGCGGTGGCGACGTTGGTGGCCGCCGCATTGTCGGCTTCGCGGAAGTTCGCCTGACCGATCCCGTGCACGAGGTAATAGACCACCTCGACGGGGCCGGCCGCGTCGAAAGCGGCCCGCGCCGACGCCGCATCCGCCGCGTCCAGCTGGACCGCCGTCACGTCGTCTGACCAGCCAAAGCGCTTGAGGCTGCTCGGGTTTCGGCTGGCGGCCACTACCTCGTGACCAACGTCCAGCAGTGCTGTGACCAGACGTGAACCCACATACCCGGTGGCGCCTGTCACCAGAATCCGCATATTCCCAACCTAACTGTCGCGTTCGGGGTCGTTGTAAGGGCCGAAAGCCCCGCGTTGCAGGGCAACTGTCCCCAGTCAGGTACCCCAACCCGGGCCTCGGCAAATCGGTGCAGGTCAACGGGTCGGTGAACCGCGACGACAGCGGCACCGTGACTGGCTACATGAGCATTACCTCAGGGGGAGATTCGGCACGTCCCGTCACACAGCTTTCCGTTGCCGAGAACACGCCATCAGTCGCGGGGGTTGCCGTGCAGTTCCCGCAGCACCTCAACAGCCAAGAGGACACCATCGCGGCACTGACCGACTTCGCCGGGCCGGAGTTCCGGCGTTTCGCCCTGAGCAGCGGCGTGCAAGCTCGGCACACGGCTCTGCCGCTCTCGCGCTACGCCGACCTCAGCGGGTTCAGCGAAGCCAACGACACCTTCATCGGGGTGGCACTTGATCTGGCCGAACAGGCGCTGCTCCGGGCGCTGGACACGGCCGGGGTGCGCCCGTGCGACGTCGACATCGTCTTCTCGACGACCGTCACCGGACTCGCGGTGCCGACCCTGGAGGCGCGTCTGGCCAAACGAGTGGGACTGCGCCAAGACGTCAAACGTGTCCCGCTGTTCGGCCTGGGATGCGTCGCGGGCGCGGCCGGCGTGGCCCGGATGCACGACTATCTGCGGGCATTTCCGGACCAGGTCGGCGTGCTACTGGCGGTCGAGTTATGTTCTCTGACGATTCAGCGCGAAGATAGCTCCGTGGCTAATCTTGTCGCATCCAGCCTGTTCGGTGACGGCGCGGCCGCCGTAGTGGCCACCGGTGCCCGCCGTGCGACATGTCGGGCCGCTCATGGCCCACAGGTCCTGGCCACCCGCAGCCGCATCTATCCCGACACCGAAGAGGTGATGGGCTGGAAGATCGGCAGTGACGGCTTCCGGATCGTGCTGTCGGCCGATGTGGCGACGGTCGCCGAGAAGTACCTGGGCGAGGACGTGCGGACATTCCTCGCCGACCA
Organism: Mycobacterium sp. TY815; assembly: GCF_030755135.1. Taxonomy (NCBI): domain Bacteria; kingdom Bacillati; phylum Actinomycetota; class Actinomycetes; order Mycobacteriales; family Mycobacteriaceae; genus Mycobacterium; species Mycobacterium sp. TY815. The sequence continues at coordinate 773,755 of NZ_JAUFRX010000002.1, forward strand.
CGGGCTGACCCCGGAGGACGTTTCGACGTGGGTCTGCCACCCGGGCGGGCCCCGGGTGATCGAAGCGGTGGAGAAGGGATTGGGACTGCCCGGCGATGCCCTGGATTACACTCGGAAGTCATTGCGCAGCAACGGAAACCTGTCGTCGGTGTCGGTACTGGACGTGCTCGCCGCCAATATGGCCGATCCCCCGCCGGCCGGGTCGATCGGACTGATGATCGCGATGGGGCCGGCATTCTGCTCGGAATTGGTACTGCTCCGATGGTAGGTCCTTATTACCTCCTGATCCTGGCGGTCGTGCTGGAACGGCTGGCCGAGCTTGCGGTGTCCCGTCGAAACGCGAAATGGTCATTTGCCCAGGGCGGCAAGGAGTTCGGTCGGCCGCACTACGTCGTCATGGTCATCCTGCACACCGCCCTGCTGGTCGGCTGCCTGGTGGAACCGTGGGCATTGCACCGCCCGTTCATCCCGTGGCTCGGCTGGTCGATGGTGGTGGTACTGGCACTCTGCCAGGGGCTGCGCTGGTGGTGCATCACGTCGCTGGGCAAGAGGTGGAACACCAGGGTGATCGTGCTGCCGCACGAACCGCTGGTGAAGAAGGGCCCCTACCGATTCCTGCACCACCCGAATTATGTTGCGGTGGTGGCCGAAGGCATCGCCCTGCCGATGGTGCACACCGCATGGCTGACCGCGATCATCTTCACGCTGGCCAACGCCGCGCTGCTGACGGTCAGGTTGCGCGTGGAGAACTCGGTGCTGGGTTACGCATGACGGACTACGACGCAGACCTGCTGGTGGTCGGGGGCGGCCCCGGCGGCCTGGCCACCGCGCTACATGCACGCGCACAGGGGCTTTCGGTGATCGTGGCCGAACCCCGGGAGGGCCCCATCGACAAGGCGTGCGGGGAAGGACTGATGCCCGGCGGCCTCGCCGAGCTCACCTCACTCGGCGTCGACCCGGTCGGCATGCCCTTTCGCGGAATCGCGTATGCCAACCAGCATCGCCGGGCCGAAGCGTTGTTCCGCACCGGCCCGGGCCGCGGGGTACGGCGCACCACGTTGCACGCGGCACTGGCGGCACGCGCCAAAGAGGTTGACACCGAGTGGATCCGGACGAAGGTGAGCACCGTCGCGCAGGACTCTTACGGTGTGTCGGCGGCGGGCGTGCGGACCCGGTGGCTGGTGGGCGCCGACGGGTTGCATTCGGCGGTGCGCCGCGCCGTCGGGATCGCCGCGACGCGCGGCACCCCGCGTCGCCACGGACTGCGCTGGCACTACCGGGTGCCGGCCTGGTCGGAGTTCGTCGAAGTGCACTGGTCGCGCTGGGGCGAGGCGTACGTGACGCCGGTGGAACCGGATCTGGTAGGCGTCGCGATCTTGTCCCGCCAGCGCCCGGAGCTCGACTGGTTCCCTTGGCTGGCAGCGCATTTGGACGGGGCCGACCGCACGCCGGCGCGCGGCTGCGGGCCGTTGCGGCAGGTGGTTTCCCGGCGCGTGGCAGGCCGGGTGCTGCTGGTCGGCGACGCCGCCGGGTACGAGGATGCGTTGACCGGTGAGGGCATCAGCCTCGCGGTCAAGCAAGCCGCCGCGGCCGTCGGCGCCCTCGTCGACGACGCCCCACAGGCCTACGAGCGTGCCTGGCACCGGGTGACCCGCGATTACCGGCTACTCACCCGGGGTCTGGTACTGGCCAGCACCCCCCGCGTGGTGCGCCGGGCGCTGGTGCCGGCCTGCACGGCGATGCCGCCCCTGTTCCAGTGGGGCGTCAACGTGCTCGCCTCCTAGCGCGCCTTCCACACCGGATCGCGCTTTTCGGCGAACGCCAGCGGCCCTTCCCGGGCGTCCTCAGACCTGATCAGCGAACGCATTTCGCGCATCGTGCGGTCCCAGCCCACTTCCTCGGCGGTGATCACGCCCTCGTCAACGCCGTAGGCGATGCGCTTACTGGCCTGCACCGACAGCGGCGCATTGACGGTCACCCGGGCGGCCAGGGTCAGGGCGGCATCCAAAACCGTGCCCTCCTTCACCACCTGGTTGATCAGGCCCCACTCGTAGGCGTCCGACGCCGTCAGTGGCTCGCCGGTCAACAGCAGCTCCATCGCGACCTTGTGCGGCAACTGGTCCATGATCCGGAACACGCCACCGGCAGCGGCGATCAAGCCGCGTTTCACCTCGGGCAAACCGAACTGGGCACGCTCGTCGGCCACCACCAGGTCACTGGCCAGCGCCAGCTCGGTGCCGCCGCCCAGTGCCGTCCCGTTGACCGCGGCGATGGTGGGCTTGTCGATGAAGTGGTGCACGTAACCGGCGAATCCCCACTCCGGACGATCCGGGTGGTAGATGTTCTCCCGGCGCGAGATCGCCTTGAGGTCGGCACCGGCGCAGAACGACTTGTCGCCTGCGCCGGTGATCACGACCGCCCGCACCTCGGGATCCTGCTGGGCTTCCTCCAGCGCATTACCGACCCCGATGCTCACCGCGCCGTTGACCGCGTTGCGGGCCTCCGGCCGGTTGATGGTGATGATCATGACGTTGCCGCGGCGCTCGACCAGAGCGCCGGGCGCTTCGTTGGGAACGTGGGTCACAGGAGCTCTAAAATGGTGGCGTTGGCCTGCCCGCCGCCCTCGCACATGGTCTGCAAGCCGTAACGAATTCCCTTGTCCCGCATGTGGTAGAGCAGTGTGGTCATGATGCGGGCACCGGAGCCGCCGAGGGGGTGGCCGAGGGCGATCGCCCCGCCGTTGGGGTTCAGCTTGGTCTCGTCGGCACCGATGTCCTTGAGCCAGGCCAGCGGAACCGGCGCGAACGCCTCGTTGACCTCGTAGGCGCCGATGTCGCCGATGGACAGGCCGGAGCGCTTGAGCACCTTCTGAGTGGCCGGGATGGGCGCGGTCAGCATGATCACCGGGTCCGCCCCGGCCAGCGTCGCGGTGTGCACCTTGGCGATCGGCTTCATGCCCAGTTCCTTGGCCTTCTCCGCAGACATGAAGAGCAGCGCCGCCGAGCCGTCGGAGATCTGCGAGGAGTTGCCCGCGTGGATCACGCCGTCCTCCTTGAAGGCGGGCTTCAGCGAGGCCATCTTCTCCATCGGGGTGCCGCGGCGGATGCCCTCGTCCTTCAGAACCACGTTCCCGTCGCCGTCCTTGATGCCCACGATCTGGTCGTCGAAAGCACCGGCATCCTGTGCGGCAGCGGCCTTTTCGTGCGAGTCCAGGGAGAACTGGTCGAGGTCGAGGCGGGAGAAGCCCCACTGCTCGGCGATCATCTCGGCGCCGATGCCCTGGTTGGGGATCTTGCCCTCGTAGCGGCTCAGGAAGTTCTCCGGGTAGGGGCGGCCACCGTTGGCCAGCGAAGCGCCCATCGGGGTCCGTGACATCGACTCCACACCACCGGCGACCACCACGTCGTAGTGGCCGGCCACCACACCGGCCGCGGCGAAGTGCACCGACTGCTGGCTCGAGCCGCACTGGCGGTCCACGGTCACCCCGGGCACCGATTCCGGCCAGCCGGCGGTCAGCAGCGCCGTCCGGCCGATGTCGAGGGCCTGCTCGCCGGCCTGCATCACACAGCCCCAGATGACGTCGTCGACGAGCTCGGGGTCGATGCCGGCTTTGGTGACCAAACCGTTGAGGACCTGCGCGGACAGCTCGGCCGGGTGCACCCCGGACAGTCCTCCGTTGCGCTTTCCGATGGGGGAACGCACTGCCTCGACGATGACGGCTTCAGCCATGAGATGTCTCCTTTGACAATAAGTAATTCCTTAGATTGTCAACCATCCGGTTGGGAGGGCGCGGGGCGGGGTGTCATTTAGCTATAGAACCTATGCATCCGGCCCGGTCACAGCGCCGGCGGCCCGTCCTTGTCGAACTCTTCGAGCAACCGCACCGGACGGAGGCACGTTCAGCCGCGATTGAAGACGATGAACAGGCCGGTGATCAAATCGTCTCGAGCGACGATGTAGTTGGTCAGAACCAGTTCGTCGGGTAGGCCCGTCTTGTCGAAGTCACCGTCGTAGCGGGCCCGAAGTACGGTCAGCCCGGAGCGGTCATCGGTGTCCAACACCTCCATGGTCACGCGGTCACCGACGATCTCCGCGGCCACCCAGCCTTCGATGGCAGCCGCGGTGGCGAATTCGCGCTGGTTGTCGTTGACGACCGCATCGGGGGCGAACGTCCGCATGACGGCGTCGATGCTGAAAGCGTTGACAGCTGCGACGTAACGTTGAGCGACGGAGTGCGTGTGAGTAGTCATGCACCAACCGTGGGCGCCGACGCCGCGGGAGAGTCAAGGCGGTTTGGCGGCCTTGACTCTCCCGCAACGGGAGACTTCACAATGAGCCCATGACCACCGGCATATCGATTGGCGACTTCTCCCGGATGACGCAGTTGCCGGTCAAGACGCTGCGCCACTACCACGAAGTCGGTTTGCTCGAACCGCATCGTGTCGATCCGGCCACCGGCTACCGGTACTACAGCACCGACCAGGCGCCGACCGCCCAGGTAATCCGACGCCTACGCGACCTCGGGATGCCGTTGGCCGACGTTCGCGCCGTCCTCGTCTCCGCACCGGCCGACCGGAACGCACTCATCAGCGCTCACCTGGCACGCCTCGAAGACCAGCTCGCCGCAACGCGGAGCGCCGTGGAATCGCTGCGGGCGATTCTCGATGCCCCGGCTCGCGATTCGCGGATTGAACACCGCACCGTCGCCGAGACCCCCGCCGCCGCGATCACCGCGACCGTCGATCGCGACGATCTGCTGCCCTGGTGGCAAGGTGCGGTGGGCGAATTGCGGGCGACGGTGCAGGCTGACCGTCTGCTCGCTCCGACCGGGGTGCCCGGGTCCTTGTTCGACTTCGACATCTTCGCCGGTGACCGGGGCGGTACGACCGTGTTCATCCCGGTCTCCGGGGCGGTGCGAGCGGTCGGGCGAGTGAGGCCGATGACCATTCCGGCAGCCGAATTGGTGGTCATCTCACACCGCGGTCCGCACGACGACGTCGACGTCCACTACAGCGTGCTGGGCGAGTACGCGACGCGCCACGAGATCAGCGTCGAAGGCCCGCTGCGCGAGTACTACGACCGGTTCGCCTGGGACACTGACGATTCCGCGGACTGGTTGACCTCGCTGTGCTGGCCGGTGTTTCGGGCCGACGCATGACCACGCTGCAGGGCCGGCGTGCGGTCGTCACCGGGGGCACTAAGGGGACCGGCGCCGCGGTCACCGCCTGGCTGCGTTCGCGGGGAGTGCGCGTCACCACGGTGGCTCGTCAACACAGCTCGGACACCGACGATTTCATCGCCGGCGACCTTTCGTCGCCGGCCGGAGTAGAGCAGGTGGCCGCTCGGATCCGTGAACGCGGCGGACTCGACATCCTGGTGCATGTGGCGGGCGGATCCGGTGCACCCTCGGGCGGCTTCGCCGCACTCGACGATCGACACTGGACCGACGAGCTCAACCTGAATCTGCTGGCAGCGGTCCGCCTGGACCGTGCGTTGCTGCCCACGATGATCGAAGCGGGCGCGGGGTCCGTCGTGCACGTCGGCTCGATTCAGAGCAGGATGCCGCTTTTCGACGGCACCCTGGGGTACGCCGCGGCCAAGGCCGCGCTGCGCGCGTACAGCAAGGGTCTGGCGAACGAGCTGGCGCCCAAGGGTATTCGCGTCAATACGGTGTCGCCGGGGTTCATCCAGACCAACGCCGCCGAGGATCTCATCACCCGGATCGCCGCCGCCGGCGATGGCGACCGCGACGCCGCCCTGCAATCGATGATGAACGCGCTCGGCGGCATTCCTCTCGGTCGGCCCGCACGCCCCGAGGAGATAGCCGCGGTCGTGGGCTTTCTCATCTCCGATGCCGCGGCCGCGGTGGTCGGTGCCGACATCGTGGTCGACGGCGGCACCGTAGCGACCGTGTGAGACTCAGATATTTGCCTGCCACTCGGCAATCCGCCGCTCGCGGTACCGGCGCTCGGGCTCGGCGACCGCCTCGGTGAGTGACGCGCGCGTCGCCTCCACCGCTTCGGCGAATCTTCCTTCCCTGGAAAGCAATTCGCCGCGTACGGCATACCAGCGCTGGTCCGGTTCCAGGGGCGCCAGTGCCTGCAATCCCGCTGCGGGCCCGTCTCGTTCAGCGATCGCGACGGCTCGGGCCAGGGCGACGGGAGCACTCGGCCGCACCGACAGCAGCAGGTCGTAGAGCCGGACGATCTCGGCCCAGTCGGTGGCGTGATAGGACGCGGCCCGGGCGTGCTCCGCGGCGATCGCGGCCTGCAGCTGATAGGGGTCGGCGACTCCCCCGGTGCGCCGCAACGAGTCGTCGAGCAGCCCGAGCGCTTCGGTAATCGCGGCGGTATCCCACAGTGTGCGGTCCTGGTCAGACAGCGGAATCGGCTCGCCGGCCTCGTCCAGGCGCGCGGCCCGGCGCGCCTCGGTCAGCAGTTGCAGTGCCAGCACGGCCATCGGCGCGGGCTCGTCAGGCATCAACTCGTGCACCAGGCGGGCCAGTCGCAGCGCCTCCCGGGTTCCGTCGACGTCGGTCAGCCGGTCACCGCCGGCCGCGGTGTGGGCGATCGTGTAGGAGGTGTGCAGCACCGCGCACACCGCCGCCAGGCGCGCCGGCAACTCGTCGTCTGCCGGCACCCGATACGGAATCGCCGCCGCAGCAATCTTTTTGCGGGTCCGGGTGAGGCGCTTGGCAACGGCCGCCTCACTGGTCAACAACACCGCCGCGATCTGCGCCGGCGACAGGCCGCACAGGGTGCGCAGCGCGAGGGTCACCTGCGCCTCCAACGCGAGTGCCGGGTGACAGCAGGTGAAGATCAGCCGCAGCCGGTCGTCGGCCACCACGCTGTCCGGCGGCAGGTCGGGAACCGACAGTTCCACGCTGGCACGCTCCTTCTGCGCCCGGGCGCCTTCCCGGCGCAGCAGGTCGATGGCGACCCGGCGCGCGGTCACCGTCAACCAGGCGCGCGGTTCGGCAGGCACCCCGGTGCGGGGCCAGTCGCGCATTGCCCGCAGCGCGGCCTCCTGCACCGCGTCCTCGGCGAGCTGTAGCGATCCCACCGTCCGGATGAGGGTCGCCAGGATGCGCGTGCCCTCCATCCGGACGGTTTCGGCGAGTGCAGCGTCGGTATCCATCAACCGACCGGGGGCATCAGCCGCCGAATTCGATGACCGGACGCACCTCGACGGCCCCGTCCCAGGCGGCCGGGATGTCGGCGGCGATGCGCAGGGCCTCGTCCAGGTCCGCCGCCTCGATCAGGTAGAACCCGGTCAGCGCTTCTTTGGTTTCGGCATAGGGCCCGTCGCTGGTGACGACGTCGCCACCACGCGCGCCACTGACGCGCACCGTGGTCGCGGTACCGGTGGGATACAGGGCGGCTCCGCCCCGGATTGCGGCCCCGTGGTCTTGGCCGAATTTCATGTATTCGGCCATGTCGGCGGCCTGTTCAGGGGCCGACCAGTCGACGTCCCTGGTGTAGGTGAGCGCGGCGTATTGCGGCATGGTGTCCTCCTGTACCGATCATGATGCGGGCATTTCCCGATCTCACCAACAGGACGATTGCCGCGATACCGAAAAGGACACTTGGCCCGAAAATTATCCGACCGGGTAGCCCACCGATTTGATCTCGGTGTACTGGTCGAATCCGGCGATGCCGTTCTGGCGTCCCACGCCGCTCTGCTTGTAGCCGCCGAACGGCGTGTCCGCGCCGTAGGGGGCGCCGCCGTTGACGCCGATGAAGCCGGCCTTGATGCGGCGCGCCACCGCCAGTGAGTGCTCCAGCGAACCCGACATCACATTGCCCGCCAGGCCGTACACGCTGTCGTTGGCGATGCGGATCGCGTCCTCCTCGTCGTTGAACGGGATGACCGACAGCACCGGCCCGAAGATCTCCTCCTGGGCGATGGTCATGGAATTGTCGACGTCGACGAAAAGCGTTGGGCGGACGAAGAATCCCTTGTCGAAGCCGGTGGGCGCGTCCGGTCCGCCGACCAGGGCGGTGGCCCCCTCCTCGACGCCCTTGCGGATGTAGCCCATGACGCGGTCGCGCTGACGCTCGGAGATCACCGGGCCGCACAGGGTTCCGGGGTCCTGGGGATCACCGCAGGTGACGTTCTCGTAGATGCTCTTCAGAATCGCCACGCCCTCGTCGTAGCGCGAGCGCGGCAGCAGCATCCGGGTCGGGTTGGCGCAACCCTGGCCGGCGTGCATGCACGGTGCGATGCCGATCGCGCAGGCCAGGCCGAAATCGGCGTCCTCGAGCACGATGGTGGCCGACTTGCCGCCGAGTTCGAGGAACAGCCGCTTCATCGTCGCGGCGCCCTTTTCCATGATCCGTTTGCCCACCACCGTGGAGCCGGTGAACGAGATCAGGTCGACCTTCGGAGAGAGCGTAAGCTCCTCTCCGACAAAGTGATCGGACGCGGTGACGACGTTGACCACCCCGGCGGGGATGTCGGTCTTCTCGGCGATCAGCCGGCCCAGTCGGGTGGCGTTGAACGGGGTGTTGGGCGCCGGCTTGAGCACGACCGTGTTGCCGGTGCCCAGCGCTTGGCCGAGCTTGTTCAGAGTCACCTCGAACGGGAAGTTCCACGGCACGATCGCGCCGACCACGCCCACCGGCTCCCGCCACACCTTGATGGACGTGTTCGCGCCGGTCAGGCTGATGACCCGGTCGCCGAGGTCGGTCTCCCAGGCGTACTCGTCGATGAGCCGGGCCGGGTACTTCAGCCCGTCTTGGAGCGGGGCGTCCAGCTGCGGGCCGAAGGTGATGGCGCGCGGCGAACCGACCTCGAGGATGAGTTCCTCGCGCAGCTCCTCCTTCTCCTCTTCGATCGCGTCGTGCAGCTGCAGCAGGCAGCGCTTGCGCAGCTCCCGGTTGGTCGACCAGTCGGTCTCGTCGAAGGCGCGCCGCGCGGCGTCGATGGCCCGGTGCATGTCCTCCTTCGAAGCGTCGGCGACCTCACCGAGCGACTCCTCGGTGGCCGGGTTGATGTTGGTGAACGTGCCCGCCTGGCCGTCGACGAGCTTGCCGTCGATCATCATCTTCGGCTCGAACCGGACCTTTACAGTGTCAGCCATATTTGTTCAGCTCTCTTTTGACAAGGCGCTGGTGAGAGCGCCGGGACGTAAACGGCCACCCGCTAGACACTAACTCTACGGTGAGCCTTACCGGAAAGCACCCGGTTGGTCTACTGCGGATCGAACAGCACCGGTACCGAGGTGGGCGACCGGAAGACCTGTCCGCGAATGTGGGGGTCGTCGGCGTCGGGATCCAGCCGCAGGTTCGGCAGCCGGTCCAGCAACAGGTTGATCGCGGTGCGCATCTCCAGCCGGGCCAGGTGCATGCCCAGGCACACGTGTACGCCGTGACCCCAGCCCAGGTGCGCCCGCGCCTGCCGGTGGATGTCGAAGGTGTCCGGGTCGGGATAACGATCTTCCTGACGGTTCGCCGAACCCAGCATCGGCATCACCGTGGCGCCGGCCGGGATCGCCACCCCGCCGAGTTCGGTGTCGCGGGTGGCCACCCGGGTGATGGTGAGCAGCGGCGGCTCCCAGCGCACACCCTCTTCGATGGCCTGCGGCAGCAGCGACCGGTCCGCGCGGATCGCGTTAAGTTGCGCGGGATCGGACAGCAGCGCCAGCAGCAGACTGCCCAGCGCGCGGTACGTCGTCTCGACTCCGGCGGGCAGCAGCAGCCGCAGGAACGAAAAGATCTCCTCGTCCGCCAGCTTTTGTCCGTCAATCTCGGCCGCGGCCAGGGCACTGATCAGATCGTCTTTCGGTTCGGCGCGCCGGGCTTCGAGGATGGGTGCGAAGTATTCGCACAACGCCGCCGCGGCCGCGAGCCCACGTTCCGGGTTCATCAACCAACTCAGTAGCGAGATCGACCACCGCTGGAACTGGGGGTAGTCCTGCTCGGGCAGGCCCAACAGGCCGGCGATGATCTGACTCGGGTAGTCGAAGGTGAACTCCTTGACCAGGTCGGCTCGGCCGTTGGGCGCGAAGTTGTCGATCAGGCTGTTCGCCACCCGGGCCACCAGTTCGTCCTGGTACCGCGCCAATGATTTCTGCGAGAAGGCTTTTGACACCAGTGACCGCAGTCGGCCGTGCACCGGCTCGTCCATTCCGAGCATCACGTGTTCGCCGAGCACCGGGCCGAATGCGGCAATGACGGCGGCCGAGGAGAACGTCTCGTTGTCGCGCAGCATCTGCTGGACGTCCTCGTGGCGATACACGATGAACATCGGCAGCGACTCCTCGTGCGGAAGCGCCCCGGAGGTCTCGAGGCGCTGCACGGGTTCCTCGCGGCGCAACCGGGCCAGCTCCGTGTACGGGTCGCGGACGTCACCGGAGATGGCGTCGTCGAAGGCGCCGAAGTCTTCCAGATCGTCGAATAGCTGTTCCATTACTGCCTTTCACTCCCCTTGTTACGCTTCGCCACCAACGACGCCACCCGCTGCAGTAGCGGCTGCGGCACCACGCGTGCGGTGAATACCATCGCCCGTTGCGCAGTCGTCAACGGATATGCTCCGCCCCGCATCGAACCCTGCTTTGGTATGCCCAACACCAGCCGGGAGGCATGGTGCATGCCGGCGGCGGGCAGGATCCTGTTCAGCGCCAACAACATTGAGGCATCCAGGCCCACCCCGCGGCGACGGAACGGCTTAGTGTCGCCGAGCGCCGTGAGCAGCCCGTCGGTGAACCGTTCGGGTGGTCTGGCCAGTTTCATCGCTAGCCGCCCACGGGTGTTCATGGTCTGGTGCACGCGGGCGTACGGTCCGCCGAGATCGCGGTTGTCGGTGGTGCCGGCATCGGTGATGATCTCCGTGTCGTAGGTGCCGGCCACCAACACCGTGACGCCCAGACCGAATGGAGCGATCTCGCATGCCATCGACTCGCCCCAGCGCTCAAGGGCCCCCTTCGCCGCCGAGTACGGGGCGGTAGCCGGTTGGCCCCGAACCCCGGCAGCGCTGGATACCAGCACGATGCGACCCACACCCGCTGCCCGCATCGACGGCAGCAGCGCCTGGGTCAGCAGGACGGGGCCGAGGACGCTGGTGGCGAACATCCTCTGCCACAACGCCCTATCTGTCTCCTCGACCACTCCCGCCGCCGAGATGCCCGCATTGTGCACCAATGCGTAGGGTGTCCCGACGGTCTCTTCGATGGCCTTGGCGGCGGCCGTGATCGACGCGGGGTCGGTGAGGTCCAGCTGCACCGGGACCAGCCGGTCCAGCCGGTCCACGTCTTGGGCCGCGCCGGTTGCCTGCTGTAGCAACGGGAGTGCGCGGTCCGGGTCGCGCATGGCCGCGACCACCCGCCACCCCTCGCGGTGCAGGCGCACTGCCGAAGCGAAACCCAGCCCGCGCGATGCACCGGTGATGACGACGGTGCGGGGCTCAGTCATGCTTGGCCGCGCAAGGGCCTTCGCCCGCCGGCGGCGGGTCGACGTGCGGCCGGCCGTCGGGCATTCCGCTCATCCAGGTCGACCAGATGCCGACCGAGTAAGGGCCCGGCGCCCCTGCGCGCTCGTAAAATCCCTGTGGGTCATAGACTTTGGCTTCCGGATAGGGCCATGGGCAGGCGACGGAGGTGGCCGCCTTGGTGGCCTTGATGACGGCGAACCACGCGCCGTAGGCGAAATAGGACACGTTGATGATGGCGAACATGACCACGAACGTTCCGAGCACCGGGCGGCTGGGAAACAGCCTGGCCTTCGCGGCGAGCTTCTCGGCCACCGATTTGCCGGTGTCGTCGCGGTAGCACAGGATTGCGGCGGGAACCATCACGAACGTCACCGAGAACGATTCCCAGATCAGCGGGAACTGAAAGGTGGTCCCAGTGAACACCGAGCCCCAGGGAATCACCTGCGAGTAGATGTACATGCCCATGTGGACGAGCTGAATTTCCAGGAACGCGTCGAAGACGAAGCCGATCGCGCACGTCAGCAGACCCAGGCTGAGCAACGGGTGGCGCGACACGAAATGCTGCGGCCCCTTGCTGGCCTGCCACCTGCGCAGGATCCAGACGGCCGGGAAGTACGGGCCGAAATAGAACGTGACGTAACCGAACACCACGAAGGGTTCCACGGTCGGCGACAGCGACACCAGCGGCCAGGACTCCGGCCAGTGCGTGAGGTCGGGGTTGTAGACCGCGAACGGCGCCCAGTTCATGATCGGGTCCTGCCACACGATCAGCGTGGTGCACAGGAACATCAGCATGACCGGACTGCCCGGGTTGCGCCGCCATCCCCTGATGAAGACCACGAGCAGGACGATCAGCATCGCGATGGTGGAGATCTCGAGGAAGGTGATGTAGTCCAGGCCGAAGACGAAGCGCACGGGGCGCGGCCGCCCCTGCACATTCGGATTCGCCACTCGCGGATCGAGCGCCGTGCGGCAGTTCGCGAGGAAGAACAGCGCAAATGCGGCCAACGCAACCGCGGCAATCCAGCTGCCCCAGTTAATGTTCCGGCGCCGCAGGTCGGGCTCGGCGGTCTTCACCGGTGCGGCCATGTCGTCATCCGTCCTCTCCGAAGCGATCGACCAGGTGCGAGTTGACCCCGTCAGCATCCAGCGTCCGCGCGACCAGATAGCCCGCCCCCATCCAGGCCCGGCGGGTCCACTTGCCGAACGACACCCGCGTGCCGGGCGCCCCGGCCGCGGCCGGCATCATCTTCACCCGCTCGAGCGCCTCTTTGACGCCGCGTGGACTGAGGGGGTGCGCGTCGGCGAACGCGCGCACCAACGTCTCGGCCACGTCGCGATTGACCGGCGGCACACAGTATTCGGGACGGCGTCCGTCGTATCTATTGGCGTAGCGGTCCAGGAATTCCTGCCCGACCTGATTCGCCTCGTCATACTGATCCACGCCGATCCAGCCCATGAACGCGTTCCACATGATCGGGTTCACCCAGGCGTTCTGGAAGGCGGTGGTGGTGAATCTCGGGGGATCCCAATCGACGGCCTGCAATGCCGGGTTGATGAAGACGATCCCGAATCCGAACCCGAGATGAACGATCGCTTCAGCCTTCGCGTCGTGCAGGGTGCGCACGGCGTCGTTGATGTCCTGGGCGGTCTGCGCGATCGGCGCCTCGGCGACGATCCGAATACCTTTGCGCCGCAAAGCGTTCCGGAGATTTCTCAGATAGCTCTCACCGATCAGGTTCTGCTCGACCAGAACTCCGATCTGGGTGAACCCGCGTTTCGCCACCAGGTCCGCAAGGAAGATCGGCTCGTCGGTCATCGAGCCCTGCGGGAACGCGAATGTCCACTCACCCAGCCAGTCGTCGGTGCCCGTCACACTGATCGCCGGAACCTTGAACCGCTCCTCGATCGCCTCCCGGGTGGGGACGCAATTGTCGGTGATGTGCGGGCCGAACACCACCAGGCATCCTTCGTCGACGAGGTCGCCGAACGCGTCGATCACCGCCTTGACCGATCCCTTGGGCAGGCCCTCGACTTCGCGGTAGATCATCTGCACCGGGCGGTCCAGCTGACCGTTGGCCAGGGCCTCTTCGAAGACCAGGTCGAAGCAGCGGGTGAAGTCCGCCAGCATCTCCTCGGGAAAGCCGGGCGGCAGCGTGAAGTCCATCAGGTAGCCGACCTTGATCGGCTCTGCACTGCTCTCGTAGGACATCCGGCCTCCCCAGCTCACCGACTCCCCGGAGGGTGTAAAACCTAATATTTGTTCAGACGCTAGCGGTGGTCCTCAGTAGCGTCAATCATCGGCCATCCTCGCCCAGGTAGAGCTCGATCATCTCGTTGAGCGCCCTGCTCACCGCCGGGTCGTCGGTCAGCGGCCCGGCGATGGCGGCACGGGCCGCCTCGGACCGGCTCAGCCCTTCCGCGATCAGCCGGCCCGCGGCGATCAACACGCGGGTCGAGGCAACCTCACGCAGACCGCCGGTTTCCAGACGACGAACGGCCTGGCCCAGGCGCACCAGCTCAGCCGCGGTCCCATGGTCCACACCAGCTTCGTGCGCCACGATGCCCTGTTCGATATCGGCTGGCGGAAAACCGAATTCGAGAGCCACCATGCGCTGGCGGGTGGAGTCCTTGAGATCCTTGAGGACACTCTGGTAGCCGGGGTTGTACGACACCACGAGGCCGAATCCCGGCGCCGCATCCAGGGTGACGCCGAGGCGCTCGATGGGCAGCTGACGCCGGTGGTCGGCGAGCGGGTGCAGCACCACGGTGGTGTCCTGCCTGGCCTCCACCACTTCGTCCAGGTAGCAGATCGCACCCTCGCGCACCGCTCTGGTGAGCGGACCGTCCACCCACACCGTTTCCCCGCCCTGCAGCAGATAGCGACCGACCAGGTCCGCGGTGGTCAGATCGTCATGGCACGCAACGGTGATCAGCGGCCGGCCGACGTCGTGAGCCATCGCCTCGACAAACCGGGTCTTGCCGCAACCCGTCGGCCCTTTGAGAAGCAGGGTCAGGTTCTGCCGGTAGGCGGCCTTGAAGACGGCCTCTTCGTTACCGACCGCCCGGTAGTACGGCCGCGCCCGGTCCGCCCCGGGCTGGGCGTGGTGAACGAGCGCGGTCTCGTGGGCCATGACTTCCCTTCTGCCGTTGCCCGGAGACTAACCGGAACAGATGTTTGTTTACAACTCTGGCGCACCGGCGAAGGACTTCCGGCGGGCCTCTGCGGAGCGCAGTGCGGACCGGAACAGCGGCCCGATCACACCGGCAAGTTGATCCGGGCGCGCGACGATCGCGTGCGCGGTGTCGCCGAACACCCGGCGCAGGGACGGCCCGCCGGTTCCGACGGTCAGGCACACGCAACCGGTTCCGCGACGCCGGCTTTCGGTCAGCGCGCGGCGCGCGTCCGCTGCACCGTAGGGGCGCTCGTAGCCATGGTCGAAGGCGAGCCCGTCGGAGACCACCACCAACAACCGCCGCGAAGTACCGCCCCGTGATTCCAGCACCGCCGAGCCGTGCCGGACAGCCGCGCCCAGACGCGAATACGCGCCGGGCTGCAGGCTGTTCAGTCTCCTGATCACCCGGGCGTCCAGACGGTCGTCGAAGCGCTTGACAGCAAGCATGCTCACCGCTGCCCGGCCCTGCGAACAGTAGGCGTAGACCGCCACCCGATCACCCAGATCATGCAGTGCCACAGTCAGATTGGCGACGACCGCGCGCTGCTGTTCGTGCACCGTCCGGCCCAGCGTTCCCGGCTCGGCCGCCGACCCCGACACATCGAGCAGCAGCAACACCGACAGGTCGCGCCGCCGTCGCAGGCTGTCGAAGTACACCGCCTCGCCGGGGACCGAGCCGGCCAGCATCCCCACCCGCTCTTCGACCGCGGCGTCGATATCGATGTCGTCGCCCTGCGACTGACGGTGACGGCGGTGCAATCCCATACCCAGCCGCGACAATGGCCGCCGCACGGCGATTGCATCGTCGATTGCCTGGTTTGCCGTCGCGTCGATGGTCGGTTCGGTCTCTCGCACGGTGCACCAGGCGGGGCGGTAGCGCCGGCGGGTGACGTCCCACTCCGGGTACCGGACACCGTCCGGCGCGGCAGGGCGGTCGTCGACCTCCTTGCTCCGGGTCGCGGCCAGTGACCAGACGGCGTGCGATCCACGCCTGCCGGAGTTGGTCCGGTGCGTCGGGCTGTCCGCGCCGGGCGGTCCGCCACCGCTACCGGTCTTGCGCGCGGAGGAAAGCATCTTCTTCAGCCAGGTACCGATGAAACCTCCGCCACCGACCGGGCTGGTAAACGGATCGTCGAAGTCCTCGGTCTCGCCGTCATCGAGCTCGTCGAGCTGCCGCCTGCCGTCTCGTCGGGGCGTGTGTTGCGGACTCGACGAATCCTGTTGGGCGGACTGCCGGTCACGGAGAGCCAACACCTTCGACGGGCGGATCACACCGAAACCCGCCACCTCGTCGATCGCCGCGGATCCGCCGGCGATGCGCAGCGACCGTTGCGGGCAGTCGGTGTGGCCGGCGACCTCGGCATCGCCCAGGTCCGTCAGGATGCCCGGCAGCAGAGCGGCATTGGCGACCAGGGCACGGTGGCCCTCGATCGCCAGATAGCGCCTGGCCAGCCGACGGTGCCGCGCCAGGGACCGCATCACGTGGCTGTCCAGGCTGCCCGCGGCAATCAGCGAGGCCTGCACCGCGACCGCCTCGAGCCCTGCCCGCTGTCCCGCAGTACCGTCCACGAAGATCGTCTGGCCGTCGGTCCAGGCGGGTGCGCCCGGCTGGGTGTGTGCCACGGCGACGGGCCTGCCTGCCCATGCGGAAGCCAACATGCCCAGCGCCTGCTGCCGGTGAGCCTGCGGGTCGTCCACGCGCCCACCTCCGAACGACCGGCCGGATTGACCAAATATCTGTTCCAACGTAAAGTTCGGCTTGGCTGCAGTCAATCACGCGCAGACGGGGTTCGAACGCAAACGTGGATTTCTCCTATCCGGCCGAGGTCGAGCGGTTCCGTGCTGAGCTGCGTGTGTGGTTGTCGGCCAACCTGACCGACGATCTGATCGCGGCGCGGCGACCCTCCGGCCGCGACGAAGCGGCGTTCGACAAGCTGCGCGCCTGGAATGCGACCATGGCCGACGCGGGCTGGGCGGCGGTCTCCTGGCCCGTCGAG
Organism: Mycobacterium sp. TY815; assembly: GCF_030755135.1. Lineage (NCBI taxonomy): Bacteria > Bacillati > Actinomycetota > Actinomycetes > Mycobacteriales > Mycobacteriaceae > Mycobacterium > Mycobacterium sp. TY815. The sequence goes on from NZ_JAUFRX010000002.1 coordinate 790,358, forward strand.
TACGGCGGCCGCGGTGCGACGGTGCTCGAACAGCTCGTCTACACCGAGGAGACGACGCGGGCCCGAGCGCCGTTGCCGCTCAACGTGATCGGCATGAACAACATCGCACCGGCGATCATGCAGTACGGCACCGAAGCACAGAAGACCACGCTGCTGCGCCGGATGATGCGGGCCGACGACATCTGGTGTCAGGGCATGTCGGAACCCGAGGCCGGATCGGACCTGGCCGCCCTGCGCACCCGGGCGGTGCGCGATGGCGACGACTTCGTCGTCACCGGGCAGAAGATCTGGACTTCGCTGGGACACAAGGCCAAGTGGTGTCAGCTGTATGTCCGCACCGATCCCGACGCGCCCAAGCACAAAGGCATCTCCTGCCTGATCGTCGACATGACGCTGCCCGGCATCGAGGCCCGTCCACTGGTAACCCTCAATGGCGACGCCGATTTCGCCGAGGTCTTCTTCCACGATGTGCGGGTGCCCGTCGATGCGCTGCTCGGCCCGCTCAATGGCGGCTGGCAGGTGGCGACCACCACCTTGAGCCATGAGCGCGCCGGAGCGGCCCGCCTCTACGCGGAGTTGGAACTGCGGCTGGACGAATTGGTGGCCGACTTCGCCGATGTCGGCGATGCCCTGACAGATCCGGTGGTGCTGAGACGATTGGGTGAGATCGCGGTCCGCATCAAGTATCTCGAAGTCCTGTGCCAGCGGTCCATTTCGGCGGCGCTGCACGGAGGTCCGGAAATCACCGCGTTCGGGTCGGCGAGCCTGGCCAAGACGGTGTGGGGCGAGATCGGCCAGGAGCTTGCCGCGCTGGCGTTCGACGTGCTCGGCACCCGCGGGGTGCACGGCAGGTGGAGTGACTACCGGCTGACGTCGCGATCGCTGACCATCGCCGGCGGCACCACCCAGATCACCAAGAACATCACCGCACAGCGGGTCCTGGGGTTGCCGCGCAAATGAACCTCGAACTGGACGACGAGCGAATCGCGCTGCGGGACACGGTACGACGCTTTCTTGCCGAGCGGGCATCGATTGCGGGCCATGTGCGCCCGATGCTCGACGATCCCACCGGCACCACCGATGCGGTGTGGAGCGGCCTCGCCGATCTCGGAGCGACCGGGGTACTGGTGCCGGCCGAACTCGGCGGCGCCGGCATGACGATGGTCGACGCGGGCATCGTCGCCGAAGAACTCGGCGCCGCCCTGCATCCCGGGCCTTGGTTGTCCACGGCGGTGGCGGCGACCCGGCTGTTGACCGCCACCGGTGGCCAGGCGGGCGCCGACATCCTCACCGCAATCGCCGACGGCACCTGCACAGTCGCTGTCGCCGGGTTGGCCGAGCAGACAGAAAGGCCCCGCGTTTCGGCACGAAACGGGGCCTTCAGTGTCTGCTCGGCACCGGTGGCCACGCCGGACGCGGCGGCTGCGGATCTGCTCCTGGTTTTCGACGGCACTGCGCTCTTCGCCGTCAGGGCCGACGACACCGGTGTCTCGGTGACCGCCGAGCCCGGTATCGACCCGACCCGCAAGCACTTTCGCGTCGCTTTCGCCGATGCCGGCGCCCAGCGACTGGGCGCCCTGTCCCCCGACGACGTCCAGGCGGTCACCGAGGATGTGCTGATCGCCGCGGCCGCCGACGCCCTGGGTGCCGCCAGTGCCGTCATGCACATGGCGATCGAATATGCCAAGACGCGCAGCCAGTTCGGAGCACCCATCGGTTCGTTTCAGGCGGTCCAGCACCTGTGCGTCGACATGTTCGAGACGGTGGAACTGGCCCGCAGCGGCGTGATCCACGCTCTATGGGCGGCGGGGAACTCACCCGGCGAACGTCAGCTGGCCACCATCCGGGCGAAGGCCTTCGCCGGACGGCTGGCCACCGTCGGCGACACCGCAATCCAGGTTTTCGGGGGTATCGGCTACACCTGGGAGCACGACGCCCACCTCTATCTCAAGCGCCTGTTGAGCTGGAGCTCGTTGCACGGCGGACCGGACCGGTATCTCACCGAAGTCGGTGCGCGGCTCGCCAAGAAGGCACAGCGGTGACCGCTTCCCTCGACTTCGCGGGACAAGTCGCGATCGTCACCGGGGCGTTGACGTCGGCGTCTGAGCATGGAGCGCTCTAGGATGTGGCCCACAGCCCCGTCGGCTTCCTCAGCAGCGCGTTTGGCGCGGCAGGTCTGATAGCCTCTACCAAAGATTTGGTTCAGCAGGAGGACGACTTGCGCACGTTGCCGGCACCGCTGTCCTTCGCTGCCGACCGGCCATGACCGACAGCGCAACCGAAACCGGAACGCGCCGAACGGAGATACTCGAGACCGCGGCGTCGTTGATCGCCTCGTCGGGTCTGCGCACCTCGCTGCAGGAGATTGCCGACGCGGCAGGCATTCTCCCCGGCAGCCTGTACCACCACTTCGAGTCCAAGGAAGCGATCCTTGTCGAACTCATCCGCCGCTACCAGGCCGACCTCGCCCGGATCGGCGAGCGCGCCCAGGCCAAGCTGGACGAACCGGACTCGCGCCCCCCGGCCGAGAAGATCATCGAGCTGGGATCGGCGATCGCCAACTGTGCGGTGCGGCATCGGGCCGCGCTGCAGATGTCCTTCTACGAGGGCCCGAGCGCCGATCCCGAACTGATGAAGCTGACGCAGCAGCGGCCCGTCGCCATCCAGGAGGCGATGCTGCAGACGCTGCGTGCGACGCGCTGGAGTGGCTACATCAAAGCCGACATCGACCTCCCGACGCTGGCCGACCGGATCTGCCAGACCATGCTCCAAGTGGGACTCGACGTCATTCGGCACAACTCCTCCGCCGACCAGGTAGCCGCCCTGATGTGCCGGATCATCCTGCAGGGGTTGGCGTCCCGGCCCCCTACCGACGGGGCACTGGACCGCTCGAAAGCGTTCGCCGCCGCGGGCTCCGTCATCGCCTCCTGGGCCGACGACAGCGAAGCCGACCCACGCGACAAAGCGGCACACCTGCGGGCGGTGGCACGAACAGAGTTCGGCCGCAAGGGATATGAAGTCACCACGATCCGGGACATCGCATCGGCCGCGGGCCTGGGAACGGGCACCGTATACCGCGTAATCGGGTCCAAGGACGAACTCCTGGCGTCGATCATGCGTTCCTTCGGCCAGAAGGTGGAAGCGGGCTGGGTGGACGTGCTGCGCTCCCCGTCCACGCCGATCGAGAAGCTGGACGCGCTGAGTTGGGTCAATGTCAATGCGCTCGACCAGTTCTCCGACGAGTTCCGGATCCAGCTCGCCTGGATGCGCCAGTCACCCCCGAACACCGCCAACCCCGGCTGGTTGTACACGACTCGGCTGCGTCAAATGAAATCGCTTCTCTCCGAGGGTATTCGGTCATCGGAAATCCGGGTCGACGCGCCCGGCATCACGATGCTGGCCCGCAGCATCATCGGCATGCAGTGGATACCGGAGAACATCCTGCGCGCGATAGGCACCCGCTCGTCGCTCATCCTGGCTCGTGACACTGTCCTGCGCGGAGTAGCGATCCGCGCCAAGCCGTAGCGGGGTAGCGTCGAATTATGGCGCACATCATTGTCATCGGCGGCCACGGCAAGGTCGCCCTGCATCTGGCCCGGATCCTGACTGGGCGCGGCGATCAGGTCAGCTCGGTATTCCGCAATCCCGACCACGCCGACGAGGTCGCGGCCACCGGAGCCACGCCGATCACCGCCGATATCGAGCACCTCGACACCGACGCCCTGGCAGACCTGCTGAGCGGGCACGACGCGGTCGTCTTCACCGCCGGCGCGGGCGGTGGTGACCCGGCACGGACATACGCGGTGGACCGCGACGCCGCCATCCGGGTGATCGACGCCGCCGGCCGGGCCGGCGTCAGGCGATTCGTGATGGTGTCCTATTTCGGCGCGGGCCCCGGACATGGCGTCTCGCCGGAGAATTCGTTCTTCCCCTACGCCGAGGCCAAGGCCGCCGCCGATACCCACCTGCGCGCCAGCGACCTCGATTGGACCGTGCTCGGGCCGGGACGACTCACCCTGGACCCGGGCACCGGACACATCGCGGTGGGCAAGGCCAAAGGCGAGGTGTCGCGGGAGGATGTGGCGGCCGTCGTCGCGGCCGCGCTAGCTGAGGACGCGACGATCCGCCACACGATCGACTTCAACAACGGGGACGTACCGATCGCCGTCGCGGTGGCGACCGCGCGGTAACAGACGCGCCGCACGGGGTAGCCTGGGCCTCGCAACTGGTCTGCAGGCGCCCCCGTGGCGTCGGCATCGAGCAAGGCACACGCGCCTTGTGAGAGGGAACCCGGTGAGAATCCGGGACTGTCCCGCAGCGGTATGCAGGAACGACCGCCGTCATCGGCACTGGTCCAATCGGACTGGGAAGCGACGGCCAGTAGGGGCACCTTTGCGGTGCGCGCCTGTGAGTCCGAAGACCTGCCAGCTGTGCCGGGCGCGCCGCGCCTGGCGGCACATCGCCTCGTGGAATGGGCGTTTGGCCGGCCAGCTGTGGTGGTACGCGGGCTCTGGAGAGCACATGCGCATCGCCCCGACTGTCGGCTGCGCGTCCGCGGGCGGTGTCCATACCGTCGAATGAAGGACCGCTCGTGACCGCTCCAGCTAGTTTTCCGAAATTCACCGCAACCATCACCGGAACCCCCCGGATCGGCCCGCGCCGCGAACTCAAGCGCGCGACCGAGGGATACTGGGCCGGCCGAACCAGCCGCTCCGACCTGGAATCCGTCGCTGCCACGCTGCGCCGCGACACCTGGGCCGACCTGGCCGCCGCCGGCCTCGACTCGGTGCCGATCAACACCTTCTCCTATTACGACCAGATGCTGGACACCTCGGTGCTGCTGGGAGCCCTGCCGGCCCGGGTCGCCGGGATCTCCGACGATCTGGACCGCTACTTCGCCGCCGCGCGGGGCAATGACGACGTCGCCCCACTGGAGATGACCAAGTGGTTCGACACGAACTACCACTATCTCGTTCCCGAAATCGGTCCCGCGACCCGATTCTCGCTGCACCCCGACAAGGTGCTCTCCGAGCTGAAAGAAGCTCAAGAGCAAGGCATTCCGGCGCGTCCGGTGATCATCGGGCCGGTCACCTTCCTGCTGCTGAGCAAGGCGGTGGACGGCGGAAGCCCACCGGTCGAGCGGCTGCAGGAGCTGGTGCCGATCTACTCCGAACTGCTCTCGCTGCTCGCCGGCAACGGCGCTCGGTGGGTGCAGTTCGACGAGCCGGCGCTGGTCACCGACATCTCCCCGGACGCACCCGCGCTGGCCGAGGCCGTCTACAACGCGCTGGGTGCGGTGGCCAATCGCCCGGCCATCTACGTCGCGACGTACTTCGGCGACCCGGGTGCCGCGCTGGCGGGGCTGGCCCGCACACCGGTCGAGGCGATCGGCGTCGACCTCGTCTACGGTCCTGACACCGCGCTGGCGGCAGTACCGGAGTTGGCGGACAAGACGCTGGTGGCCGGGATCGTCGACGGCCGCAACATCTGGCGCACCGATCTGGACGCGGCCCTGGGCAGGCTGGCGACGTTGCGGAATTCGGCTGCAGCCGTGGCGGTTTCAACGTCGTGCTCAACGCTGCATGTCCCGTATTCGCTGGAAGCTGAGACCGGTCTGGATGACAACCTGCGCAGTTGGCTGGCATTCGGGGCCGAGAAGGTGCGCGAGGTGGTGGTGCTGGCCCGGGCGCTGCGGGACGGCCGCGAGGCGGTGGCCGACGAGATCGCGGCCTCCAACGCGGCCGTGGCCTCGCGCCGGAAAGACCCACGGCTGCACAATGACGAGCTCCGGGCCCGCATCCAGTCGATCGTCGCGTCCGGCGTCCACCGCGGCGACCCCGGCGAGCGTCGCGCCAGCCAGGACGCGCGGTTGCAGCTGCCGGTGCTGCCGACCACGACGATCGGTTCCTACCCGCAGACCTCGGCGATCCGCATCGCGCGGGCCGCCTTGCGCTCTGGTGAGATCGACCAGGCCGAGTACGAGCGCCGGATGAAGCAGGAGATCGCCGACGTGATCGCACTGCAGGAGCAACTGGGCATCGACGTGCTGGTGCACGGTGAGCCCGAGCGCAACGACATGGTGCAGTACTTCGCCGAGCAGCTGGAAGGCTTTTTCGCCACCGACAACGGCTGGGTGCAGTCCTACGGCAGCCGCTGTGTGCGTCCGCCGATCCTGTTCGGCGACGTGGTACGCACCCACCCGATGACGGTCGACTGGATCACCTACGCGCAGTCGCTGACCGACAAGCCGGTGAAGGGCATGCTGACCGGACCGGTCACCATCCTGGCGTGGTCGTTCGTCCGCGACGACCAGCCGCTGGCCGACACCGCCAACCAAGTGGCGCTGGCGATCCGGGACGAGACGGTCGACCTGCAGTCCGCGGGCATCGCCGTGATCCAGGTGGACGAGCCGGCGCTGCGGGAGCTGCTGCCGCTGCGCCGGGCCGATCAGGACGAGTATTTGCGTTGGGCCGTAGGCTCTTTCCGGTTGGCCACCTCTGGTGTCGCCGATTCGACCCAGATCCACACTCACCTGTGCTACTCGGAGTTTGGTGAGGTGATCGGCGCGATTGCCGATCTGGACGCCGACGTCACGTCCATCGAGGCGGCGCGCTCGCACATGGAGGTGCTCGACGACCTGAACGCCATCGGCTTCTCCAACAGCGTGGGCCCGGGCGTCTACGACATTCACTCGCCGCGGGTGCCGAGCACCGACGAGATGGCGGCGTCCTTGCGGTCTGCGGTTAAAGCGGTTCCGGCGGAACGTATTTGGGTTAACCCGGACTGTGGCCTGAAGACCCGGAATGTCGGGGAGGTGACCGCATCGCTGCGGAACATGGTGGCCGCTGCGCAGCAGGTGCGCGCGGAGTAGGGCGGGCTTGGGGGCACGCCGCTTGAGTGGAGGCGTGCCCCCGCCCGTGGCTAGCTCCGGCTGCGCAAATCGGTGCATGCGGCGATGTCGACAAACAAACCGGGCCAGGGCCGCAGCGCCGCGATGTTGCGAGCCTCGATGCGTTGTGCGGGTAGTCGGAGCGTCGTTCTTGCGACGAGTCGGGCGATCATTGCGGTCATCTGGGTGATCGCCATCGCCGAGCCGATGCAACGATGCACACCACGGCCGAACGGGATGAATTCGTAGGGCGTCGGTTTTCGGTAATCGGGTGCGCTGGAGTCCCAGCGTTGAGGACGGAATTGCCATGGGTCGGGCCACAACTCGGGAAGCCGGTGGGTGACGTAGGCGCTGAACACCAGGCGGTGCCCCGCTCGGATGGGGTGCCCGTCGAACCACAAGTCACGCTTGACTTTTCGTGCGGAGTTCGTCGTGCATAGCCGCACCGTCTCGTGCACGACGCCGTTGATGTAGGTCAGCTCCCGAAGGGCGGCCGGGCTCGGTGGGCCCCCGGCCAGTACGCGGCGCACCTCCGCGGCGGCGGTGTCCCAGGCGCCTGGGATGGTCAGCAACGCGTAGATCGCCCACGCGATCGCGCCGCTGGTGACGTCGTAGCCATCCGCGATCAGGGAGACAATCATGTCACGAATCTCTTTGTCGCTCAGCGATTCACAACGACCATCGCGGCCGTTGACCATCGTCGTCAGCATGCCGTCGTCGACTCTGGGCCGCAGGCGGCAATCGGCGATTGCGGCGTCGACGAGTTGGTCGATCCGTTCGCGAGCGGCCATCGCCCGTCGCGACAAGGGCGACCCGAGCCGGCGGTGTAGTCGCCGCTTCCTCGGGTCCAGATTGGTCAGGTCGATCAGAGGCTGAAGTTGTTCACCGAGGAAGTCGGCATGGTCAGCGATGCGCGGGCCGAACAGACACTCGGCGGTATTGCGCCGGACCACCGAACGCAATTGCTCGTAGATTTCGACCCGCGCCCCGGGCCGCCAGGTGTCGATGACCGCGTCCGTGTTGTCCACGATGGTGTGCACGTAATCCCCGACCCGCCGGTGTTGCAGCGCCGGGATCGCGAAGCTTCGCCGCCGGCGGTGGTCGGCGCCGTCGCTGACGATCAACGCCGTCGGGCCGTCAACCGGGATCAGCGCTTCGAACGCTTCCTTCCAACTGAAGGCATCGGAATGGGTGAACACGAACTCGTTGGCCTCGGCGCCGAGCAGGATCACCGTATTGCGTCGGCGGACATGGATAACGGGGCCTTGCTGCCGGTAGAGCGCCAGCAGCGCGTCGCATGGCGGAAACGCAAATAGCCGAGGCTGTTTCTCCACGTCGGCTCCCTTGACGGACATCAACCTGCGGCAGGCTACCGCTCGACTGTTGAACGTGGTAATCTCCGCTATACGAATCTATCAGATTCACTATGCGGATCAAGAAGGAAAATTTCAGCCATGACTCACGAAGTTCTGTTCTCCGAGGACGAGGCGGCGTATGCGATGCCGCAAGCCACATTCAACGCGTACAACTGCGAATAGACTCCACCGCTGCGGCTCCCCGGCGAGCAGACGCAAAGTCGCGTTCCGGCGCGCCGGAACGTGCGATTTTGCGCCTGCTCGCGCCCTAACTGGACCGCTCGCGCCCTAACTGGACCGCTCGCGCCCTAACTGGACCGCTCGCGCCCTAACTGGACTCCACCACGACGGGGATGTCGTCGGCCCAGGGCTGCCGCGTCACCATGTCGGCCACCCGGACGTAGCCGTGCTCGAATTCGCCTGTGGCAGCGTCGACCAACCGGTAGCGCTGGATCTGGCGGTGGATCGGTTGCGCGTCCAGCAGGACGACGCGCACCTCCCCCGGCTCGAATCGGCAGCGCCGTTGCATCGCGGCGATCAGTTGCTCGTTGTGCATATGGCCGTCACCGAAGTTCCAGCCGATGGCGGTGCTGCAGATGCGTTCACCGTCGGTGATGACATAGTCGTCCTCGTTCTGTCCGGCCATCGCGCGGTGCGCCAGCGTGAACAACGCGCGGCCGTGAGTGTTCATGGCGCGGAACGCATATCCCAGATACATCGGGATCTGCGCGCGATCCTTGCCGTAGAACCGCTCCAGCTGAGCCTGCGGCATGCTGGCGATCGCGACGATGCCGCGGGCGATCTTCTCACTCGCCGACGGCTTGATGCACCACAGCGTCGTGTCCCAGTTGCCGGCGTAGTAGCGCATGCCGGGCAGGAAGGAGATCTTGCGCGGGAACATGTTGCCCAGGATCACCGTGCCCACCAGCACGGTGAACAGAATGGCAACCGGTGCGAGGTTTTGCACGTCGCTGATGCCCAACTTCGCGTGGCCCACGAACAGCGCGAAGACGCCGAAGATCATGAACACGTTCCATTCCAGCGGCACTCCCATCGGAATCGCGGTCAGGATGCCCAGGTGGAAGCACACCATCACAATCGCAGCGACGGTGGTCGGCCACCCGCCGTGCGAGAAGAACAGGGCGAGCGGCACGAACATCTCGATGAAGGTGCTGACGTGAGCGAACAGCCGCGACAAGAGCCCGGGCCGAAGGTCGTCGGGAAACTTCTCGAAGAACATGCGCTTGATGAACCGCGGCCGGAACAAGGGGTTGTTCGACATCATCGTGGAGATCACGAACGGAAAGTGCTTGTTGAGTTTGGACGTCGCCGCGCCCATCCAGATCACCAGGAATACCAGTTTGGCCGCGACGATCATGTCGATGGCGTTCCAGGCGCCGAACAGGAACGTGACGGTCAGCGACCCGTACACCTCACCGCGGGCGGCCAGGAAGATCACCTTGTCGCGCAGCCCGGCAGCGGCCAGCACCAGCAGGATGGCCACGATCTGCCACGTCGGCAGCAGCCCGACCTGAGTGCCGAGCGCCGGGATCGGCCCGGTGCCGTCGGTGAACAGCGCGGCCGTCAGCAACACCAGCAGCAAGGCATAAAGCGCGACGTCCACCGGCTTGCGCTTGGTGCCGAAGGTCAGCGGGACGCGATCCGGCCAGGGTGGCAGCCGGATGGTGCCGAACCGCAGCCAGTAGAGAATCGAGCCCATCGGCGGGAAGAACCGGTTGTTCAGCGGTCCGAAGCCGCAACCCAGCCCGACCACCTCGAACAGCATCGTGTACAGCACGACCTTCTCGAAGACGATCGGCTCGGCGTACCAGGCCCGAACATTGGTGAACCCGTCAATCCCTTTGGTGGTCAAGACGATCAGCCAGGCAACCAGGATGTACAGCAGAATCTTGACGACGTAGAACAGGTGCATCACCACTGGCGTGCCGAAGCCCACCTCGGCCCAGTGCCGGGCCATCGGGCGGATCTTCTCGCTGCGGGTGCCCTTGCTCCACTCGGCGATGTCGACCTCGGGCAATTGGGGCTTGAGAAATCCCATGGTTTCACAGATTAGAACGTGTTCTAGCTATCTGCCCAGCCCCCCGCTCCGAATCCGTGGTCAGCGGCTGCCACGAGCGATAACGTGAGGTGAAGGTGCCGAAGGGAGTGGGGAGCATGCGTGCAGCCCGATACCTGAAAAGGGCGGTCGCCGGGGCCGCCATACCAATCGCATTCGTCCTCGGCAGCGCCCCCGCGCAGGCGCAAGCGCCGTCCCCGGGTGATGCGTGCACGGTGCTGCACGCCACCACCCAGGACGCCGACGGCAAGACGATGTGGTGCAACCCGACCATGACGGGCAGCCACAGCCTGGTGTGGCAGTACGGCGGACCTGGCTAGACGATCCTCACGGTGCGCCGGGCGCCAGGAACGGCAGGGCCGGCGGGCAACCACTGCGCGCCAGTTCGAGCACCGCGTCGACGTCGAGGTGACGTTCGATCAGGTCGCCGAGCAGATCCAAGCGCCGCTGGCGGGCGACCGGGAAGCTCACGGCCGACGGTGTGAGCCCGAGCGTCTCGCACAGGAACGCCCGGCGCAGTGCGTCGCCTTCCAGCGAGCCGTGCCACATGGTGCCGAACACCTGGCCGTCGCGGACGCCGCCGAGAAACTCCTCCCCCGCGTGGCCCCGGGCGATCCTGCCGTGATGGATCTCGTATCCCGACGCCACCACGCCGAGTCCCTCACCCTGCGGTAGCCGCAGCACCTTGTCGGCGCCGAACACCGTCTCCACGTCGAGCAATCCCAGGCCGTCGACCTCGGCCACCGCCCCTTCGACACCGTGCGGGTCGCGAATCGTGCGGCCCAGCATCTGAAATCCGCCACAAATGCCGAGCAGTGGCTTCCCCGCGGCGGCGTGTGCGAGCACCGCACGGTCCAGTCCCCTGGCCCTCAGCCAGGCGAGGTCGGCGATCGTGGCACGCGTGCCCGGCAACACGATCAGGTCGGCATCGCCCAACGCGCGAGGGTCGGAGACGAACACCACATCGAGGTCGGGTTCCAGGCCCAGCGCGTCGACGTCGGTGAAGTTGCTGACCCGGGGCAGCCGCACGACGGCCACCCGGCGGGCACCGGTGGCGGCCGTTCGTCTGCCTTCCAGATCCAGGGCGTCCTCGGAGTCCAGCCACAGGTCGGGATGCCACGGCAGCGTGCCGTACACCTGCCGCCCGGTGACCCGTTCCAGGTCGCGCAGACCCGGCGTCAGCAGTGCGAGATCGCCACGAAACTTGTTGACCACGAACCCCGCAACCAGCGCCTGGTCCTCGGCAGACAACAGGGCGACGGTGCCCAGAAATGCCGCGAACACCCCGCCGCGGTCGATGTCACCGACCACGACGGTCGGCAGCTCCGCGTGCCGCGCGAGGCCCATGTTGACGTAATCGCCTGCGCGCAAGTTGATTTCGGCCGGGCTGCCGGCACCCTCGGCGACGACGACGTCGTACCGGGTGGCGAGGTCGTCAAAGGCGCGGTGTGCCGCCTCGCCCAGTGCCCGCCGACCGTCCAGCCAGTCCGATGACACGACCTCGCCCCACGGTCTGCCCATCAGCACGACGTGGCTGCGCTGATCGGCGGACGGTTTGAGCAGGACCGGATTCATGGCGGGTTCGGGTGGGACTCCGGCCGCAAGAGCCTGCACCCATTGCGCCCGGCCGATCTCCACGCCCGCGCCGTCCGGCCCCGCGCAGACCATCGAGTTGTTGGACATGTTCTGCGCCTTGAAGGGCGCGACCCGCACCCCGCGCCGAGCCAGCGCGCGGCACAGCCCGGCCGTGACAGTGGTCTTGCCGGCGTCGCTGGTCGTGCCCGCTATCAGCAGACCCGGCACCGGGTGGCCCCTCGGGAAATCGTTGTTGTGCTCACCGCCCGCTATGGTCTCACCGCCCGGGATCAACGCCCCTGTCGGACTCTGGCAATCACCTCAGGGCACGCTGAGGCGGTCCCACATACTCGCTGAGCGGGCGGATCAACGCGTTCGACGCGGTCTGCTCCATGATGTGGGCGGTCCAGCCGGTGATCCGGCTCATCACGAAAATCGTTGTGAAACAGGCGATGTCGAAGCCCATCAGGAAGTACGCCGGACCGGTCGGGAAGTCGAGATTCGGCTTGATGCCGGTGGCGGCCGCCATGCCCTGTTCGAGAACGTGGTAGATGTCGAGCCAGCGCCGGCCGTCACGCGCCGCAGCCACCCGCTCCAGCGCCTTCTTCATGGTCGGCACCCGCGAGTCGCCGTTGCGGTACACCCGGTGGCCAAAGCCCATGATCTTCTCTTTGCGGGAGATCCTGTCCTGCAGCCAGTCCGCCGCTTGGTCCGCGGTGCCGATCTGCAGCATGTCGTGCATCACGGCCTCGTTGGCGCCACCGTGCAACGGACCCTTGAGCGCGCCGATGGCGGCCGTGACGGCGCTGTAGATGTCGGACCCGGTGGAGGTGACCACGCGTGCGGCAAACGTGGAGGCGTTGAAGCTGTGCTCGGCATAGAGCACCATGGACTGCTCGAAGGCATCGACGATCACCTTCTCGGGCACATCCCCGAAGCACATGTGCAGGAAGTTCTGCGCGTAGTTCATGTGGCTGTGCGGGGCAATGGGTTCCAGGCCGCGCCGGCGTCGCATGTCGGCTGCGACGATGGTCGGGAGCACCGCGTACATTCGCACGGCCTTCGCGTAGTTCGCCTCCGCGCTGCTGTCGTCCTCCTGCGCGTCCTCGGCGCCGAGGTAGCTGATCACCGTGCGCACCACGTCCATCGGATGACAGGTGTCCGGCTGCTTGACGATCAGTGACAGCAGCGAGCGATCCAGCCGGCGGTTGGCGCGTTCTCGCTGGATGAACAGGGCCCGCTGTTCCTCGTCGGGCAGCTCACCGTGCCACAACAGATACGCCACCTCCTCGAAGCTGCAGCGGGAAGCGAGATCCTGGACCGGGTAACCGCGGTAGGTCAGCGAGTTCGTCTCGGGCACCACTTTGGAGATGGCGGTGGTGTCCACGACGACTCCGGCAAGGCCCTTGAAGATTCGCGGCCGCTCTTCGATCGTGCTCATGGCGTGACTCCTTGCCGGGTGAATGTGTTGACGCCGGAATCGAAGATCCCCGGCGGGACTATCGGCGCCCTGTTCAGCACGTCAGGATTGGCGATCAAGTTCAACGCGCCGAGTCCGCCGGCCTGCAGTTCGGGCAAGCCTTCGACCACGGACAGAAACCGTTGCCGCTCATCGTCGTCGATCACACCCCCGGCCAGCTCGGTGAACTTTGCCACGTACTGCTCACGCCCGAAAGGCCTGGCGCCCAACGGGTGTCCATCGGCAACGCCGATCTCGTCGACGATCACCTCGCCGCTGCGCAGCGTGACCTCCGCGCGGGCGCCGAACGCTTTCTCCGCGGGGTCGTCCGAGTGGTAGCGGCGGGTCCATTCGGGATCTTCGCGCGTCGAGATCTTGTGCCACAGCTCGACGGTGTCCGGCCGGTGCGACCGCTCCGGGGCGTAGGACCGTTCGTGATGCCAGGCGCCGTCCTGCAACGCCACCGCGAAGATATACATCACGGAGTGATCCAGGGTCTCGCGGGACGCATCGGGATCCATCTTCTGCGGATCTCTTGCGCCGGTACCGATGACGTAGTGGGTGTGGTGGCTGGTGTGCAGCACGATCGTCGCGACCTGCTCGAGGTCCCCGATCCGCTCCCGCAAGCGGCGGGCCAGGTCGATCAGCGCCTGGCTCTGGTACTCGGCCGAGTGCTCCTTGGTGTAGCTGTCCAGGATGGCGCGCTTGGGCTCCCCCGGCTCGGGCAGCGGCACCCGGTAGGTGTGCTCGGGACCCGAGAGCAGCCAGGCGATCACGCCGTCCTCGCCCTCCCAGATGGGTGCCGGGGCGCCTTCCCCGCGCATGGCGCGGTCGACGGCCTCGATCCCGACCTTGCCTGCCCAGGCGGGAGCGAACGCTTTCCAGCTGGAGATCAGGCCCTTGCGAGACTGGCGGGTGGACGTCGTCAGGTGCAGGGCCTGGCCGATGGCCTGATAGATAGTCTCCTGGTCCAGCCGCAGCATCGTCCCCAGGCCGGCGGCCACCGACGGGCCGAGGTGCGCGACGTGGTCGATCTTGTGCTCGTGCAGGCAGATTCCCTTGACCAGGTCGATCTGGATCTCGTAGGCGGTGGCCAGGCCGCGGATCAGGTCGGCGCCACCGATACCGAGGTGCTGGGCGACCGCCACCAGGGGCGGGATGTTGTCACCCGGGTGGGAGTAGTCGGCGGCCAGAAACGTGTCGTGGAAGTCCAATTCGCGCACCGCCACGCCGTTGGCCCAGGCGGCCCACTCCGGGGAGTAGCTGCCCTCGACGCCGAAGACTCTGGCGCCGTTGACCGCAACGGGATGCGCGAGCGCTTGGGCCCGTGCGGTGGCGACCGGCCGCCTGATCACCGAGGCCGCCGAGACGGCGGCGTTGTCGATGATGCGGTTGATCACCATGGCTTCGGTGTCCGGGGGTACGGCGACTGGGTCGGCCGCAACGTCGGCGATCTTGGCGGCCAGGTGTTCGCGGCGGGGGAAGTCGTCGGCGCTGCGCCGCGCCCTGACGTCGTGAATGCGCATAACACGCACAGTACGCAGCCACCCAGCTGCGGTAAATCCACTGTAAGAGCGTAATTTTGCGTCCTTGGACTTCATGGTTTGCGAATGTTGTGAACGATGGCTGGCGTACTGTGTCCACCGTGGCGAAGACCTTCGCCGGCGCTCGTTTGCGGCGGCTACGCGAAGACCACGGGTTGACCCAGGTGGCACTGGCGCGTGCGCTGGGGTTGTCGACCAGCTACGTCAACCAGATGGAGAACGACCAGCGCCCGATCACCGTGCCGGTGCTGCTGACGCTGACAGATCGGTTCAACCTGCCCAACACCTACTTCGCGCCCGATACGGACGCCCGGCTGATCGCCGACCTGAGCGAGGTGCTGGCCGAGGGACCTGCCACGGCCGCGCAGATCGAGGAACTCGTCGCGCGAATGCCGGCGGTCGGTCAGACGCTGGTCAATCTGCACCGACGACTGCACGACGCCACCAGCGATCTGGAGGCTCTGCACGGTCGGGCCAACGTCGATTCGTCGACGACAGCACAACAACCGATGCCCTTCGAGGAAGTCCGCGACTTCTTCTACGACCGCAAGAACTACATCGCCGAACTGGACGTCGCGGCCGAGCGAATGTTCGACGAAAACCGTTTGCGCGTCGGCGGACTCGACGTTCAGCTGGCCTCACTGCTCTCCGCAGAGCTGGGCGTGACCGTCGTCATCGACGACGGAGAGATGCTGAGCCCCAACGCCAAGCGGCACTTTCGCCCGGAGTCCGGGAGGCTGCATGTAGCGCGTTGGCTGCATCCCGGACAGCGCGCCTTCCAGCTGGCAACCCAGATCGCCTTGCTGACCCAGAATTCGTTGATCAGCGGGATCATCGCCGCCGACGATCAACTCAGCGACGACGCACGCGGCGTGGCCCGCATCGGCCTGGCCAACTATTTCGCCGGGGCGCTGTTGTTGCCGTACCAACGGTTTCTCGAGGCAGCCGAGTGCGTGCGCTACGACATCGACCAACTGGCACGCCGATTCGAGGTGGGATTCGAGACCATCTGTCATCGGCTGTCCACCTTGCAACGCCCCAGTGCGCGCGGTGTGCCGTTCATCTTCGTCCGTGCCGACATCGCCGGTAATATTTCAAAGCGACAGTCGGCCACTGCTTTTCATTTTTCACGCGTGGGCGGAAACTGTCCGTTGTGGGTGGTTCACCATGCGTTCGCCCGGCCCGGTCAGTTCCTGACGCAGGTCGCTGAGATGCCGGACGGGCGCACCTATTTCTGGGTGGCCCGAACCACCACCACCGAACCAAGTCGGTACCTGGGTCCTGACCGGAGTTTCGCCGTCGGGCTCGGCTGCGACGTGGCCCACGCCGAAAAGCTAATCTATTCAGTGGGAATCGATCTGGCCGACGCCGAGGCGACGGTTCCGATCGGCGCGGGTTGCAAGATCTGCGACCGCCCCGCCTGCTCGCAACGGGCCTTCCCCTATCTGGGCACTCCGGTGCATGTCGACCCGCATGTCAGCACCGACCTCCCCTATCCACCGGTGACCACCGGTCAGACCTCCGTCGGCTGAGTTTCATTCGGCGACAGGCAAACCCGCTGACAGAAGCGTCAATATCGCGGAATCGTTTCGGCGGTGCCGGGATCGGTGTAGCTTGCTGCTGGGGCGGCACGGCGTCAACGAGGAGCCAGCATGACAGATGTCGACTATTGCGTTGTCGGAGCCGGCTTCGCGGGACTGACGGCCGCGCTGCGCCTGAAGCAGGCGGGTCACTCGGTGGCACTGCTGGAGGCCCGCGACCGAGTCGGCGGCCGTACCTTTACTGTGACCCGCGACGACGGGGTATGGATCGATCGCGGGGGTGCCTGGATCGGACCGGGCCAGGACCGCATCTACGCGCTGATGCAGGAATTCGGCGTGCGGGAATACAAGCAGCACAACGACGGTGACGCCATGATGATCGTCGACGGCAAGAAGCGCCGCTACGGCGGGAAGCTGCCGTGGACGATGAGTCCGTGGGCGGTCGCCAACCTGGGCATCGGCCTGATGAGCATCGAGCAGATGTGCAAGTCGATTCCGCGCGAAGCACCGTGGGAGGCCGAGGAGGCCGCCGAGTGGGACCGGATGAGCATCGGTGACTGGCTGGAGCGCAACGTACTTTCCCGGCCGGCCCGCGAGATGTTGGACATGGTGCTGGGCGGTACGTACACCTCGACGGCTTCCGAAGTCTCGTTGCTGTGGATGTTGTTGCAGATGTCTTCGGCGGGTGGACCGACCTTCGTCATCTCCGGCAAGGGCGGCTCGCAGGATGCCCGACCCGTCGGCGGGATGGGCGCCATCTACCGCCCGATGGTGGCGGAACTTGGCGACGCACTCCACCTGTCGCGGCCGGTGCGGACCATCATTCAGGACACCGACGGCGTCACCGTCCAATCCGACGGATTTTCCGTGCGCGCATACCGCGCCATCGTCGCTATCCCGATGGCCATCGCCAGTTCGATTGTCTATGAACCGGCACTTCCTGCGGACCGCGCCTTTCTGAATCAGCGCATGCCCAGCGGCGCCGTCATCAAGACCTCCGTCATCTACGACGAACCGTTCTGGCGTACCGACGGGTTGTCGGGCCAGACCACCGCGCCGGGAACACCGGCCACACTGACCATCGACGCATGCACCGATACCGGCAATCCAGGGATCCTGTGCGCCATCACCGAGGGGCCCGCCGCGCGCCGCCTCTCCGACCTCAGCGACTCCGACCGCAGAGCCGCCATCATCGGCGAACTCGTCGAGCGGTTCGGCGAAAAAGCGCGTACGCCAGTGGAATACCACGAGCAGAACTGGTCTCTCGAGCACTATTCCGGCGGCGGGATGATCAGCCACACCCCCACCGGCGTGCTCACCGAATACGGGCACGCGCTGCGCGTGCCCTGCGGGCGGGTGCACTGGGCCGGCACCGAAAGCTCAGCCGTCATGTGCGGGTGGATCGACGGCGCGATCCGCTCCGGTGAGCGCGCCGCGGCCGAAGTGGTTGCGGCGCAGACCTAGCCGACCCCGGTACGCGGAATCACGCTGGGCCGGTTCTGCGTCACGTGCGGACTCGCGCCGCCGCGGCCCGTCATCCCGCCGGGCATTCCGGCACCCGCGGCGCCGGCGCCCATCGGCATCGGCATCATCGGCATCCCGCCGCCGGTGGGAGATCCCGTCGGCACGGAGGCAGCGCTGGGTATCGCACCCAAGCCGTGCATCGCCGAACTGGCCATGCCCTTGGGCGCCGATCCTTCCCATGTCGGCGGCACCGACATGGCACCCACCATCCGCGCCTGACCCAGGCTCCCGGACATGCCTGCCCCCAGGCCGGCACCTCCGCCGAGTCCCTTCATCGCCGGAGCGGTGTCCCCGACGAATTTGGTCGCGTCGGCCACACCCGTTGTGGCACCTGCCAATCCGGCTGTGCCGGCAGTGGCCGACTGCCCCGCCTGCATGAGCGGGCCGATCATCATGCTGGCCGGCATGGCGCCCAGCTGGGCCACCGACGCGATCGACTGGATCGGCAGAGCCGACGCCGCCGACTGCACCCCTGCCACCAATCCAGGCGCTGCCGACATCACGCCTTGCAAAGCCGGGCTGATCGCGGCCGACGCGGTGCTCGCCAGGCCGGTGACCTGAGCACCGATATTGGCGGCCAGGCCGGCCAGATCGACCGGCGGGACAGCGAACGGTGTCAGGCTCGCGGCCACCGCCGTCGCACCACCGTGGTAACCGACCATTGCCGCGACATCCTGCGCCCACATCTCCGCGTAATCGAACTCATTGGCCGCAATCGCCGGCGTGTTGAACCCCAGGAAATTCGTCGCGATCAACGTCATCAACGACACCCGGTTGGCCGCTACCACCGCCGGATGCACCGTCGCCGTCAACGCGCCCTCGAACGCCGTGGCGGCCTCTCGCGCCAGTAGTGCCGCCGTGTCCGCCTGACCGGCCGCCGTCGTCATCCAGTCCTGGTACGGCAACGCCGCGGCCGCCATCGCCGCCGACGCCGGCCCCGCCCATGGCCCACCGGTCAGACCTGTGATCACCGCGTTGAAGGACGACGCCGACGCGGCCAGATCCGCCGCCAAACCGTCCCAGGCCGCCGCCGCCGCATGCAGCGGACCCGGTCCCGCCCCGCCGAAAATCCGCAACGAGTTGATTTCCGGCGGCAACCACGCAAAGTCCAAAATCATCACAACCCCAACCCCCGCGAGCGGTATCTCACTACTGTCGCCACTTGTCGCCTCGCACGGTCATAGATTCAGCGGACTTTCAGCAACATCCCAGGCCGTCTCAAGGCAGTCCCGCCCCGCCGCCGATCGCCGCCGCAAGCTGTTCAGGCAGGAAGGTCAACAGGCCCGGCACGATGCCACCGAAGCTCGTACCGAAAAGTGGGATCATTCCGGTCATCCCGAAGATCTCCACTGTCAGCGACGCGGTTTGAGCTGGAGTGAGTATCCCGCCAAGGGGCACGTTGGTGGTCGTGGTCAGTTCTCCGAGTGAGACCGAAAGTGGCAGAGTGGCCTGGCCGTTGAGAAAACCGTTCAGCACCGTCGCGGGTGCGTCGAACAGCGCGGCGCCCGCGCCCAGGACGTCGCCGGTCTGCAGCGCGCCGAGTACGGCGTTCGCGCTGGGGCCGACCGCGTTGAACGTGGTGACGACCGGACCGATCGCTTCCAGGCCCAGGACCAGTGGCAGGCCCACCTGCAGGTCGCCGGTGACCAGGTCCAAGGTCTGCGAGGTGTCGGTGACCGTGGTGATCACATTGGTGAGATGCTGCGAGATCTGGGCGGGAATCGACCCGGCGGGGAGCAGGTCGGTGACGTTTTGCGCCATCTGGCCCGGGATGGCGAGAATCGGCAACAGGTCAGCGATGGTGCCCGTCGGGGTGATGTTGATCAGCATCGTCTCCATGTCCTGGTTGGCCACCAGGCCGGTCAGGAACAGGTTTCCGAATCCGGTCGCGACGCCGCGTGCCGCTCCCGTCACGTCGCCCGTCGCGAGCTGCTGCGCGGCGGTCTGCAATGTCGCCGGAAGGGCGTTCGCGTTGGCACTGAAGTCCAGGGCGGCGTTGCTCAGCGCGGTGGAAACCGTTTGGCCGTAGCCGATTTGCTGATTGACGATGGTTTGCAGAACAGCCGCCGGGTTGGCGGGTATTGCGAGCGGGGTGCCGAGTGCTGTGGCGATCGTCTGCCCGAAGCCGGTCTGATTGCTGACGAACTGGCGCAGCACCGGCGCTGGATTGGCGGCGACAGCGTCGTGCAGGATCTGCAGGTTGGTGGTTGTTTGGGTGAAAAGTGTTTGATAGGAGGACCATTCGGCACTCGCGTAGGCCGCCGCGGCGGTGTCGAGCGATCGGGTGAAACGCTCGCCGAACGCGAGCGCTTGAGCATGGACGGCTTGGAACTCGGCACCGAAACTGCCGAACATCGATGCGATCGCCGTGGAGATCTCGTCCTGGGCGGCGGCCGCGATCCCGGTTGTCGGGTCGGCCGCGGCGACGGCGGCCCCGCTCAGCGCGGCCCGGATGCCCATCAGATCCTGCGCCGCGCCCTGCAGTAGCTCGGGCGCCGCGGTCACATACGACATGTGAACCCCCCTCGAATGATTGAGTTAGTTGAAGAGACCCGACTTCGCATCGCCCTTGTTGAAGAACCCCGAGTCGTCGTTGCCGGAGTTGCCGATGCCGGAATTGAACACGTTCGAGTTGCCGATGCCGATGTTGTCGAAACCGATGTTCCCGATGCCGGCCAGGAAACTTCCGTGGTTGTTGAAGCCGACATTGTTGCCGTTGCCGGAATTGCCGAAGCCGGACTCGAATGCCAGACCGGTGTTCATGAATCCCGAACTGCCGCCGCCGGTGTTGAAGAACCCCGACGAGTCCAGGCCGGTGGTGCCGAAGCCGGAGTTCTTGACCCCGGCCGGTGTGATGACGCTGCCGAAACCGGTGTTGAGGTTGCCCGAGTCGAAGCCTCCGGTATTGCTGCGGCCGGAATTGGCCCAACCGGTGTTGATATCACCGGCATTGAAATCACCGGTATTCAGCGAGCCGGCGTTCATGCTTCCGGTGTTCTGGAATCCGGAGTTTCCGTAGCCCAGATTCTGCGAGCCGCCATTGCCGATGCCCATGTTGTTCGCACCCGCGTTCCCGGCGCCGAAATTGTTGAAGCCCGCGTTGAGCGCGCCGGTATTCCCCTGGCCCGCGTTGGCGAAGCCGGTATCGAAGCTGCCCGAGTTCTCCAGGCCGAAGCTGTGGTTGCCCGAGTTGAAGATGCCGACGTTGCCGGTGCCCGAGTTGAAGAACCCGATATTGCCGGTGCCCGAGTTGCCGAAACCGAAGTTTCCGGTGCCGGAGTTGAGTGCGCCGATGCCCACCTGGTTGTCGCCAGTGAGGCCGAAACCGATGTTGTTGTTGCCGGTGTTGCCGAATCCGATGTTGTGGTTGCCGGTATTGGCCAGCCCTACGTTGTTGCTACCCCGGTTGCCGATGCCCATGTTGGCGTCGCCGCGGTTGCCGTTGCCGACGTTGGAACTGCCTAGGTTCCCGTTTCCGAGGTTGGCGTTGCCGAGGTTGCCACTGCCGATATTGGCCTGGCCCGAATTTCCCGCACCGGTATTGCCCAGGCCCGAGTTGCCGCTGCCCACATTCTGATTGCCCCGATTGCCGTCGCCGACGTTGCCGTTGCCGGAGTTGCCGCTGCCGAAGTTCACATCACCGAAGTTGCCGTTGCCGACGTTGCCGCTGCCGTGGTTGCCGCCGCCCAGGTTCGGGCCGCCGATGTTGCCCAGCAGCGCCTGTACCTGAGCCAGACCGGGCAGATTCGGCAACGTCTGCTGCAGCGGTGCGAGTTGCGCGACGGCTGCCGCCGCCCCGCCGTGGTAGCCCACCATCGCCGCCACGTCCTGGGCCCACATGTCCTCATAGGCAGCCTCGGCCGCGGCGATCGCCGCTGCGTTCTGGCCGAACAGGTTTGAAAGAACAAGCGAGACAAAGTGATTGCGATTCGCCGTAACCATTCCCGGATGGACCGTGGCCGCCACCGCCGCCTCGAACGCCGACGCTGCGGCCCGCGCCTGCCCGGCCGTGCCCTGCGCCTGGGCCGACGCCACCGACAGCCACCCGACATAGGGCGCGGCGGAACGGGCCATCGCGGTCGCCGCCGGACCCTGCCACAGCTCACCGGTCAGCCCTGACGCAATCACCGAAAAGGAACGCGCCGCCGTGTCGAGTTCGCCGGCCAGTGCGTCCCATGCCGTCGCAGCCGTCAACATCGGCCCCGGCCCCGCACCCAGATACATCCGCGCCGAATTGATCTCCGGCGCCAGCACCGCGAAATTCATGTCCCGTCGTCCCTCCTTGCGGAGTCCCACGATGCGCGGCGGTGGCTGAAGGAACGTCGGTTACAGGGCGTAAACCGGCGCCTCGGGGGGTCGTACATCGGGCGGGGTGAGGGTCGTACGGTGTGCGCGGCCCCACCGCGAGCGACCGCAAAATGCCACCCGCGGCGGCATGTCACCGGCAACACGCGGGCGCTCGCGGATCGGGGGCAGGACACCCGGCGGCGCGCAGGAGCCCCGCGGCCGGATAGCGAACTTTTTGCACCCATGTTGAACCGTGACCGGCCTGCGTGCGTGACACTGGGAGTCACCGGCACGGCATGAGGGCAGTGTGAATCGGGTTTGAGATGTGCGTGAGCGAGTTCCTGCCGACGAGAACAGTGACCCTGTTGCTCGCCGATGCCGAGCGCTCGGCGCCGCCGTGGGACGACCTGCCCGAGACGAGCGCAGGCGACCGGGAGCGCGTCCACAACACCGTCTCGGACATCATCGCCACCCATAGCGGGTTGGGTCCGGTCACACCACATGCCGAAGACAGCAGTGCCGACTCGTTCCTGGCCGTTTTCGCCCGGGCCACCGACGCACTCGCCTGTGCGATCGATTTGCAGCAGGCGCCGTTGGCTCCGATTCAACTGCGGGCCGCGGTGCACACCGGCGAGGTGCAGGTAGCCGGTTCTGGCACCTACACGGGTCCCACCGTCGACCGCGCAGCGCGGCTGCGAGATCTGGCACACGGCGGCCAGGTGGTGGTCTCGGGCACCACCCACGACCTGGTTGTCGACCACCTCCCGGACGATGTCTGGCTGGCCGACCTCGGCACCCATCAGTTGCGCGACCTGCCCCGTCCCGAGCGCGTGACGCAGCTGTGCCACCCCGACCTGCGCATCGAATTCCCGCCCCTACAGATTGCCAAAGATACTGCGCCACTTAATGTTCCAGCGCAGTTGACGCGCTTCGTCGGCCGCGCCGCGCAGATCAACGACGTACGCAAGTTCCTTGCCGACAACCGGCTGGTCACCCTCGCAGGTACCGGTGGTGTGGGCAAGACCCGGCTTGCGGCGCAGATCGCCGCGCAGGCGGCCACCGAGTTCGGCGGCGGCGTGTGGTTCGTGGATCTGGCACCGGTCAATCAGCCCGAGCTGATGCCGGTGGCCGTGTTGCGCGCGCTGGGATTGCCCGACCAGCCGGGCCGGTCGGCACTCGACACGCTGTTGCGCTACCTCGGCAACCGGGACGCGCTGGTGGTGCTGGACAATTGCGAGCACCTGATCGATGAATGCGCCGCGGTGGCCCGTGCGCTGTTGGGCGAGTGCCCGCGGCTGACCATCCTGGCCACCAGCCGGGCACCCATCGGGATACCCGGCGAGCTGACCTGGCGGGTTCCGTCCCTGTCACTCCCCGACGAAGCCCTCGAACTATTCGTCGACCGCGCCCGGCTGGCCCGGCCCGACTTTGCTATCACCGCGTCCGACGCCGCAGCGGTGCAGGATATCTGCGGCCGACTGGACGGCCTGCCGTTGGGAATAGAGCTCGCGGCCGCGGCCGTGCGGGTGATGTCACTCGGCGAAATCCTGGACGGGCTGCGCCACCGCTTCCGGCTGCTCACCGACGGCGGTGCCGCCCGTCGCCGCCAGACCCTGGGCGCATCGGTCGACTGGTCGCACGCCCTGCTCACCGAGCCCGAGCGGATGCTGTTCCGCCGGCTGGCCGTGTTCAGCGGAGGCTTCGACCACGAAGCCGCGCGGGCGGTCTGCGCGGACGATCAGCTGGCGCCGCATCAGGTTTTCGATCAGCTCGCCCTGTTGGTGGACAAATCACTGGTGCTGGCCGAGAACACCGATGACCGCACGCGCTTCCGGATGCTGGAAACGGTGCGGCACTACGCGACGGAACGGCTGCACGAATCCGGTGAGGCCGAGGCGCTGCTCGCCCGCCATCGAGAGCACTACGGGCGGATGGCCGCGCTGCTGGACAGCCCCACCGATGGCGAGCACCAGCGCCGGATCGAACAGGTGGAGCGCGAGATCGACAATCTGCGCGCGGCTTTTGCCGGCTGCCGGGGCAACCACGAACTCGAGCCCGCCCTGGAACTCACGTCGGCGCTGCAGCCGCTCTGGCTGACGCGCGGGCGCATCCAGGAAGGGCTCGCATGGTTCGACGGGGCGCTCTCCGACCGCTCCGCCCTGTCCGCTGTCTCGGCAGTGGTGCGCGGACGGGCGCTGGCCGACAGGGCAGCCCTGGACGCCTCGCGCAGCGTTCACGACAACCTCGAACAGGCGCAGCAAGCGGTCGCGATCGCGCGTGAGATCAACGATCCGGCCCTGCTGGCGCGCGCGCTCACCTCGTGCGGCGCGATCAGTTCCTACAGCGCCGAGGCGGCCCGCCCGTATCTGTCGGAAGCGATCGGCATCGCCCGGGATCTCGGCGACCGGTGGCGCCTGACGCAGATCCTGACGTGGCAGGCATACGGCGCGTTCTATGCCGGTGACCCGACCGGCGGGCTTGCGGCTTCCCGGGAGGGACGCGACCTCGCCGAGGAGATCGGCGATCAGTTCCACGCCCGCTCGTGCCGCTGGACGCTGGGCCTGGCGCAGATGATGAAAGGTGCTCTCGCCGAAGCGATCACACAATTCCGCGCCGTCACCACCGATGCCGATGCGGCGCACGACGTGCTGTTCAGGTGGGGCAGCCGACTCGCGCTGTGCAACGCACTCGCGTTCCGCGGCGACACCCAAGCGGCCAAGGCCGCAGCACAGGCATCTCTGGCGGCCGCTGCGGACCTGTGGCCGCACAACCAGGGCTTCAGCTATGCGGTCCTGGCGACCGCGGCCGTGGCCGCCGGTGACGTCCCGGCCGCCGCGACGGCCAGCGAGGCGGCCCGGGAACTCCTGAGCGTGCAGGGTGAGCTGGCCGGCGCCAATACCAACCCGATGGCCGAAGTGGCCTTGGCACGTGGCGATCTGATCACCGCGGGACGCTGGGCCGACCAGGAGGTCGCGGCGTCCTCGGGCTGGCATCTGGCGCGGGCGTTGACGACGCGTGCCCGCATCGCAATCGCCAAAAATGAACCGGATCAGGCCGAACGCGACGCCCACAAAGCGCTCGCCGGCGCGGCCGAGTATCAGGCGCACCTGGCCGTGCCGGACATCCTCGAGTGCCTGGGCCGGCTGGCCGCGGACGGCCAGGGCCATCGGGATGCAACGCGACTCTTCGCCGCGGCCAACGCTATTCGTCACCGTCTGGGTTGCGTCCGGTTCAAGGTCTACGACGCCGACTATCAGAACACCATCACGAATCTACGGGAAGCTCTGGGCGACAATGGGTTTGGTGAAGCGTGGCGGGAAGGCGCCGGCCTCTCCCTGGACGACGCCATCGCCTACGTGCGGCGCGGGCGCGGCGAACGCAAACGCCCGTCCAGCGGCTGGGCGGCACTGACCCCCACCGAGCGCGATGTGGTCCGCCTCGTCGCGGAGGGCCTGGCCAACAACGAGATTGCCGCGCGGCTGTTCGTTTCCCGCCGGACGGTGCAGACCCACCTCACACACGTGTACGCCAAGCTGGGCATCAGCTCCCGGGTACAGCTCGCCCACGAAGGTGTTTCCCACGGCTGACGCCGATATACGACCCCTGCGCCGCACGATCTACGTCCTTCGACCGACGTTCTGCACCGCACCCTCGCGCACTGTCGAGTCATTCCTCGAGGTTCAGGAGTGCAGAAATGTCGTTCGTATCGGTAGCCCCGGAGATGGTGGCGGCAGCGGCCGCGGATGTGCAGAGCATCGGAACGGCGCTCAGTGCCGCCCACGCGGCGGCAGCGGGCCCGACCGTCGGGGTGTTGGCGGCCGGGGCCGACGAAGTGTCCGCGGCCATCGCCGCCCTGTTCTCCGGCCACGGGCAGACCTATCAGGCGCTCAGTGCCGAGGCGGAACTGTTCCATCAGCAATTCGTGCAACTGCTCAACGCCGGCGGCGCCATGTACGCGAGCGCGGAGGCGGCCAACCTCAATCCGCTGCAGAGCCTCCTCGACGGCATCAACGCCCCCGTCCAGGCCGCCACCGGTCGTCCGCTGATCGGAAACGGCACCAACGGCGCGGCGGGGACCGGACAGAACGGCACCGCCGGCGGGTGGTTGATCGGCAACGGCGGCGCCGGCGGGTCCGGCAAAGCCGGTACCGACGGCGGGGCCGGCGGTAACGGCGGAGCGGCGGGACTGATCGGCCTGGGCGGCGCCGGCGGAGCGGGCGGGGCCGCGACCACGGGAACCGGCGGCACCGGTGGTCAGGGCGGGGCCGCCGGCCTGTTCGGCAGTGGCGGCTCCGGCGGCGCCGGCGGCGGATCGATCCAAGGGGCGGGCGGGGCGGGCGGCGCAGGCGGCAACGCAGGACTGCTGTTCGGGGCGGCCGGAACGGGCGGTGGTGGCGGCGTCACGCAGAGCTCGTCCGCACCCGGTGGCGCTGGCGGCGCGGGCGGTGCGGGCGGGCTGTTCTCCACCGGCGGCGCCGGAGGTGCCGGGGGATTCACCGAGGGCGGCGCCGGCGGGGTCGGCGGCGCCGGTGGGGCCGGCGGGGCCGGCGGGATGTTCGGGGCGGGGGGCACCGGCGGAGCCGGCGGCGAAAGCCTGGGCGGCAAAGGCGGACTCGGCGGCGCCGGCGGGGCGGGCACCATGTTCGGTGCCGGCGGTACCGGCGGCAGCGGCGGACACGGCGCAACAGCGGGAGGCGCGGGCGGCGCCGGCGGCGACGCCGGGATGCTCAGCCTCGGGGCAGCGGGCGGGGCCGGCGGCACCGGCGGGGAGGGCGTCACCCCGGGCGGACTCGGCGGGGCCGGCGGAGCCGGTGGCCGTGGCGGCATGTTCTTCGGCGACGGCGGCGCGGGCGGCAATGGCGGCTTTGGTGCCATGAACGGCGGGAAGGGCGGGGCGGGCGGCAACGCCGGCATGCTGACCGGCTCCGGCGGAGCCGGCGGCACCGGCGGGGCGGGCAACACCACACTGGGCGGCGCGGGCGGCGCCGGCGGCAACGCCGGGATGGTGGGCAACGGCGGAAACGGGGGCAGCGGCGGCGCCGGCGGTACGGGGGCCGGTGGCACCGGCGGGGCCGGTGGCAACGCGGTGTCGATCGGCGACGGCGGGAACGGCGGCAACGGCGGGACCGGCACCACCCTGGGCAAGGCCGGCCCCGGCGGCATCGGTGGGCAGCTGCTCGGGCTCGACGGGTTCAACGCCCCCGGCAGCACCTCACCGCTGCACGCGATGCAGCAACAAGTTCTCAACGGGGTCAACACGCCGGTTCAGGCGATCACCGGGCGCCCGCTGATCGGCAATGGCGCCAACGGGGCGGCCGGGACCGGGGCGCCCGGCGGCGACGGTGGGATCCTGTTCGGCAACGGCGGCCTCGGCGGTTCGGGGGCGGTGGGCTCCACCGGCGGCAACGGCGGCGCCAGCGGGGTCCTGTTCGGGTCGGGCGGCGCCGGCGGAGCCGGCGGACCATCGGCGGCCGGCAATGGCGGGGCCGGCGGCAACGGCGGGTCGAGCCTGCTGTTCGGCTCCGGTGGAGCCGGCGGCGCGGGCGGGAAGACGTCGGGCACCGGCACCACAGGCGGGGCGGGCGGCGCGGGCGGCAACGCCGGCGGGCTGTGGGGTGCCGCCGGGACCGGAGGGGCCGGTGCCGGCACCGGCCGGGGCGGAGCCGGCGGCGCAGGTGGCAACGGCGGGCTGTTCGCCAACGGTGGTGCCGGAGGGTACGGCGGGTTCGGCGGCATCGCCGGGACCGGCGGCGCCGGTGGAACCGGTGGACTGTTCGCCGCCGGGGGCGACGGCGGGGCCGGTGGGTCCGGCACCACCCTCGCCGGGACCGGCGGGAGCGGCGGCAACGGTGGGCTGTTCGGCGCCGGCGGCATCGGCGGCGTCGGCGGTTTCAACCTCTCCGGCGTCGGCGGAACCGGCGGATCAGGGGGCAACGCCGGCATGCTGAGTCCCGGGGCGGCCGGCGGCACCGGCGGCACCGGCGGAGCCGTGTTCAGCGGCACCGGCGGAGCCGGTGGCAGCGGTGGTAGCGGCGGACTCGTCTTGGGCGGCGGCGGAGCCGGCGGCAGCGGCGGCGCAGGCGTGTTCAACGCGAACGGTGGCGCCGGCGGCAGCGGCGGTAGCGCCGGAATCCTCAACGGGTCCGGAGGCACCGGCGGGGCGGGCGGCGCGGCCGGGCTCAGCGCCCTCACCAGCGGCGGGGCCGGCGGAACCGGCGGCAAGGCCGGGCTGATCGGTGACGGCGGCGACGGCGGCGCCGGTGCGGACGGTCACGGCGGCGCGGGAGGGGCCGGCGGAAACGGCGGCAACGCGGTCCTGATCGGCGACGGGGGCAACGGCGGCAACGGCGGCACGGGCACGCCTCCCGGCAAACCCGGCACCGGCGGCAAGGCCGGCTTGCTGCTGGGCCGGGATGGCAATATTCAGACGGCCTGACCCTGCGGGCTACCCGGCTTGTTTGGCCGGCGGCCGGTAGAAGATCAGCAACTGGCCGACAGCCCCGGCCAAACCCAGGCCCACCGAGATAGCCAGACCCTGCCAGCCGTCGAACCAGTTCTTGCCGAAGATCAGGTGATCCAGGCTGAGCTTCCCGGCACCCAGGGTGGCGACGACCACCGCGGTCACCGCCAGCACCAGGTTGTACTCCCAGCCCTCCTTGACGATGAAGAACCCGTTGACCCGGTGCACCGTCCACGCCGCCACCAGCATCAGCGAGACGAATCCGGCCGCGGGAATCGGCGTCAGCAACCCCGCCGCCAGCCCCAGCCCGGCCGCCGTCTCGGTGGTGGCGGCGACGGTGGCGTGGAACTTGCCGGGCTTCATCCCGATGCTTTCGAACCAGCGCGCGGTACCCGGTATCCGCCCACCACCGAAGAATTTGTTCAACCCGTGCGCGGCCATGGTCAGACCCAGCACCAGCCGCAGGATCAGCAACGCGACGTCATAGGGAGTCATACCGTCAAAACTAACGGGTAAGCAACAGCGGCGAGCAGCCGAGCCCGGTGATCGGTATGGGACCATTGCGGCGTTCCGGCAACGACGAGGGGGTGAATCTTGGCTGGTGTGGCGCACGGCCGGCACTCCCCCGCGCGCACGCTGACGAACGCTGTCGTCGCGCTGGACGGCCGATCGAGCCATCCGCGGGAAATCCTCGGCAACAAGGGCCACGGAATCGACACCATGCGCCGTCACAACCTGCCGGTGCCCCCCGCATTCTGCATCACCACCGAGGTGGGCCTGCGCTATCTGACCGACCCCGGGCCCACCATCGATGCGATCTGGGCGGACGTGCTCGATCGGATGCGCTGGCTGGAAGAGCAAACCTCGCGCACCTTCGGACGAGGACCGCGTCCACTCCTGGTCAGCGTGCGCTCCGGGGCCACCCAGTCGATGCCGGGCATGATGGACACGATTCTGGACCTCGGCATGAACGACGACGTCGAACGTGCACTGGCCGAACAGGGCACCGTCGAGTTCGCCCGCGACACCCGCCGCCGGTTCACCGCGATGTACCGGCGCATCGTCGGGGCCGACGCGGACCCGTCCGACGACCCGTACACCCAGCTGCGCACCGGCATCGAGGCCGTATTCGCCTCCTGGAACTCTCCGCGGGCGCTGGCCTACCGCGATCACTACAGCCTCGACGAACGTCAGGGCACCGCGGTGGTGGTGCAGGCGATGGTGTTCGGCAACCAGGCGGCCAAGTCGGGCGCCGGCGTGCTGTCCTCGCGCAACCCGATCACCGGAGCCAACGAGCCCTTCGGCGAATGGCTGCCCGGCGGCCAGGGTGACGACGTGGTGTCCGGCCTGGTCGACGTCGAACCGATCACCGCGCTGCGCGACGAACAACCCGCCGTTTTCGACGAGCTGATGGACGCCGCCCGCACCCTCGAGCGACTCAATGCCGACGTCCAGGAGATCGAGTTCACCGTCGAAGACGGCAAACTGTGGCTGCTGCAGACCCGGGGCGCCGAACGTTCGGCGCACGCTGCCGCGCGGCTGGCGCTGCAACTCCGCCATGAGGGACTGATCGATGACGTCGAGACGCTGCGGCGGGTGACCCCGGCCCACGTCCAAGCTGTGCTGCAACCGTCACTGCAACCCGAAACCCGGCTCAGCGCACCACTTCTGGCCCGAGGTCTGCCCGCCTGTCCCGGCGTGGTGACCGGCACCGCCTACACCGACGTCGACGAAGCTCTCGACGCCGCCGACCGGGGCGAGCCGGTCATCCTGGTCCGCGATCACACCCGGCCCGAAGACGTGCAGGGCATGCTGGCCGCACAGGGCATCGTCACCGAAGTGGGCGGGCCGGCCAGCCACGCAGCCGTCGTCAGCCGCGAACTCGGCCGCGTCGCGGTGGTGGGTTGCGGCCAGGGTGTCGCCACTTCGCTGGCCGGCCGGCAGATCACTGTCGATGGGTACGAAGGCGAAGTGCGAGAAGGGATTCTGAGTCTGACGGCATGGTCGGAAGACGACACGCCGGAGTTGCGTGAGCTGGCCGGGATCGCCCTGCGCGTCAGCCCGCTGCGTGCGCACGCGAGCGGCGACCATCCGCGCCTCGACGACTACTCCGACGAGGCCTTGCAGGCGGCCATGGCCGCCGGACACCTCGACGTCGTCTCGGCAACGCCGCTGATCACCATGCTCAACGCGATACGGTTGCGGGCCGGCTCATGACGGATCTGCCCGTGCTGCAAGCTGTCCGCCTGAAAGGCCGGGTCAGCCCCGCCGACCTGGCCCGGACCCTGGATGCCGATGACGCTGAGACCGAGGCTGCGGTGCGCCGGCTGGTCGACGCGGGCCTGCTGATCGCGGGCCCCACCGTGCGGATCAGCCCCGACGGGCGCGCCCGCCTCGCCGAGTTGCTGGCCGCTGAGCGGCAGGACGTCGAGTCCGCGACGATCGACGCCGCCTACCACGAATTCCGCTCGGTCAACGCGGATTTCAAAGCCCTGGTCACCGACTGGCAACTCCGCGACGGCCAGCCCAACGATCACCGGGACGCCGAATACGACGCCGCGGTGCTGGCCCGCCTCGACGACGTGCACCAGCGGGTGACGCCGATCATCGCGGCGGTCGCCGCGCAGCTGCCCCGCCTGCGCGGCTACCCGGTAAAACTCGCCGCCGCGCTGACAAAGGTGACGAACGGCGAAATCGCTTGGCTGACAGGGCCACTCATCGACTCCTACCACACCGTGTGGTTCGAGCTGCATGAAGAGCTGATCCTGGCCGCCGGTCTGACCCGCGAACAGGCGGCCCGATCGGGCGACGCGCAGTAACTCACAGCGCAGCCTCCAACCGCCGCAGATACCCGTCGATGTCCGGCATCGCCGACTCCGCCGCATGCACACTGATCGCGATGATGTCACCGATGCCGTGCACGCCGTGGGTCAGACCCATCACCGGCGAAAGGGCCGGATAGCCCGCCGTCAACACCACCGGCACATCGCCGAAGCTGAGATCGGCGGCGCCGCGGTGCACGCTGGACACCACCGTGTTCCCCGATACCTGCTCGGGGCGCACCTCGACATCGAATTGGCTTACACCCCAACGCAACAGCACCGCCGGCACGGCGGCGAACGCCGCGTCGGAGGCGCGCGTCGCCGGATGCTCGAAACGGCGCCGGCCATTGGCCAGGTCGGCGGCGATGCGCTGCACTCTGTCGTCGTGCCCGAGCGCCGGGTACAGCCCCACCACGATGTTCCCGAAGTGGTTGAAGCCCAACGGCACACCCGGCTTGGCCATGGGTACCTCCGCAGCCAGCGACGCCGCCGACTCCCCCAACACGTCGGACAGCGCCGTGGATATGGCGGACAGCGCCGCAACCGTGACCGTCGGGCCGTTGAGTTGCCCGCGGCGGCGCACCACCGTGCGCATCATCCGGGTGCCGCCCGGTGCGGAATTGGTGGCCAGCAACGGCCGCGATCCCAGTCCCGGCGCCAGAGATCCGCCGGCGGTGTCACGGACGAACCGGCGGTGCGCCCGGGCCGCGAGCACGCCCCGCCACGGCAGGAAGCCCGCCCGCGTCCGCACGGCCGGCACCGGATCCTGCCGGCCGAACAACCACGCCGCCATGGCCGACGCCCGAGCGCCGTCGGCCAGCGCATGCGCGGCCTGCAACACGGCAACGATGCCCCTGCCCTGAACCCCCGGGATCCCGCTTACGGATGTGAAAACATGTAATTGCCAGGGTTTTTCGCGGATGTCCAGTTGGTGACCCGCCAACCCGGCGACAGCGTCCAGGCAGCCCGCCCAGCCGTTGTCGGGTAATTCGTGCCGGGTCACCCGCCCGGCGTCGACCGGCGCCCGCACCCACCTCGGATACGTCAGCGGGCCACCTTCCTCGGCCACCAGCCCCAACTCCGGGCAGGCGCGGGCCCGGCGCACCACCTGCGACACCGCGGCGTCGAGGTCGGCGGGTTCGCCGCCGAAGGCATAGAGCAGGAACTCGTCGTTGGGGATCTTGGCCGACATCCAGTAGAACTGCGCGTCGACGGCGGCCATCCGCTGCCCGGCGGCCACTAGGGCTTTGCAGCGCCGGGTGAGCCGATGAAGGACAGGACCGACTCCGCGACCTGGTCGGGCTGCTCGAGCTGCAGGAAGTGACCGGCGTGCGAGACGATGGACACCTCGCTGCCGGGCGGCAGGATGGGTTCGACCCAGTGCGCGAACGCCGCGGTCATGCAGCCGTCGTCGCGCCCGTGCAGATATAGGGTCGGCAGCTTCGGCGGCTGGGTCCAATACCGGTGCAATTCGGCGTACTGCGCCGGCGGCCGCGTATTGCGGATCGTGGCGCGGTAATAGCCCAGCGCCGCGCGCCAGCTCTCCGGCGTTCCGATCGCGGCGTCGACATGACGCAGGTCCTCCTCGGCGTGGTAACCGGGCGACCACCGGCGCCACAGCAGCGGCACCACCCATGAGGCGGATCGTTCCGGCAGCAACGGCAGCTGGAAGTAACTGATGTACCAGCTGCGCAGCAGCTGGCGGGAGAGTTCGGCGGCCAGCCGGCCACGGTCGTCGAGCCGGCCCAGCGGCCGGAACGCGCCCGACGGCGGCACCGACATGATCACCGCTTTGGCGAACGGGCTGTCCGGCATCGCGGCCAGCCCGGTGGCGGCGATCGCTCCCCAGTCGTGACCGATCACCACATCGCGCTCGGAGCCGCCGGCGGCCGTCCGGACCCGTAGCGCGTCGTGCATCAGGGCGCCCACGTGGTAGCTCCCGTCCACCGGAATGGACGAGGGCGCGTACCCCCGCATGAATGGCGCCACCACCCGCCAGCCGGCCTCGGCCAGTCGGGGCGCAAACTTGCGCCATCCGTACGCGGTATCGGGAAAACCGTGCAGGCACAACGCAATCGGGCCGTCGGCGGGGCCCCAGGTCAGAGCTTTGAGGTCACCGTTGGGGCCCTTCACGTCGATCCACCGTGGTTCAGACAACTCGACTCCTGTTCGCCGTGTACAGCCCGCACCGTCCAACGTAACCGGCCGCACGGGGGACAAGAAGCCCGTCGATCGGGGGACACGAATTTCCTCCCCCGGTGTAGCCGCTCGGCCGACAGACTGCAGCCCCTCGTCACGGGAGCCTTAGTGCAAGGGCGCAGAGGGAGGAGCAGCAACGATGATGTTCGCCGCCTTACCACCGGAGATCAACTCCGTTCGTATGTACACCGGGCCGGGTCCCGGCTCGATGCTCGCCGCCGCGGCGGCCTGGGAGCAGCTGGCCGCCGAGCTCGAATCGACCGCAGCCTCATTCGACGCGGTGATCACCGACTTGATCGCTGACCCGTGGCTGGGCGCCGCCGCGACGACGATGGCCGCCGCCGCGGTGCCGTACCTCGGATGGCTCACCGCCACCGCCGGGCAGGCCGCTCACACCGCCGGCCAGGCCAAGGCGGCCGCCGCAGCCTACGAGGCGGCCTACGCGATGACCGTCCCACCGGCGCTGGTCGCCGCCAACCGCGCTCAGCTCGCGGCGCTGACCGCCACGAATTTCATCGGCCAGAACACCCCGGCCATCGCCGCCACCGAAGCCCAGTACGGCGAGATGTGGGCGCAGGACTCAACGGCGATGTACATCTACGCCGCCGCCTCGACGGCCGCCGGCAGGCTCGCACCCTTGACCGCACCGCCGCGGCCGGCCAATCCGGCCGCTCCGGCTGCGCAGGCGGTCGCGCAGGCCGGCGCGACCTCGGTGACGGCCGAGATCATGAACGCGTTGTCGCAGCTGATCGAGGCCATCCCCACCGTGCTGGGCGGCATCGGGTGGAGCGGGCTGCCCGATTGGGTGAGCGACCTGCAGACGATGATGAGCATTTTCGGCACACCGTTCTTCGCCACGACCTCACTGGCGGGCCTGGGGATGTCGATGATGTCCACCCTGAAGGGCCTGGCCCCCGCGGCAGCCGCCATCGGCGGCCAGATCGCCTCGTCGGTGGCGCCGGCCCTCACCGCGAGTTCGGCGTCCCTGCCCGGCGCGGTGTCGGCCGGCCTGGGCAAGGCGGCCGGCGTCGGGGCGCTGTCTGTACCGCGCGCCTGGACGTCGGCGGCACCGGTGCTCTCCGGGGCCACCGCGCTGCAGGGCAGCCCCGCCGGTGCCACGGTCCGTGCCCTGGACAGCGTCCGCCCCGAAGGCCTGCTGGGTGGGTTGCCGCTGACACAGATCCCCGGCCGGACGATGACGACATCCGAATCCCGGCTCGAACTCCCCACCCTGCGAATCCTCCCGGAGGCGGTTGGCTGATGGCAGACATGACTTCGTCAGCACGGGCCCGCCGCTGGGCCAAGACCGACGAGACCCAGCGCCGGATACTTGACGCGGCGACCCAGGTATTCGCCAACAAGGGCTTCACCGCCGCGACGATCGCCGAAGTGGTTTCCGGCTCGGGAGCCAGCATCGGCAGCATCTACCACCATTTCGGCGGCAAGAGCGAACTGTTCATGGCGATCTTCGAGCAGATGGCCGATACCGTCGACCGACGTATCCGGGCCGCGTTGAGCGGACCCGGCTCAGCCACCCAGGACCGGCGCCGCCTTTTCCAGCTGCACGTGCGGGCCTACCTGGCCGGGATGTGGGAAAACCGCCACGCGGCGCGGGTGCTGTCGTCCGGAGATACTCCCCCGGGTTTCGAGGTAACCCGTCGCAAGCGCCTGGCATCGGTCCTGCACAACTGGATGGAAGCGCTCGACATGGACACCTCACCGCGTCAGCAGCTGATGGTCCGCGTCCTGATCGCGACGGTCGCCGAGTCGACGCTGATGGTCATCGGCTGCGACGACCCGACCGAGGTGCCGCCGATCATCGACGCCACGATCGAATGGATCGACCAGATCACCGAGTGAGCTCACACGGCCGCGGCGGCCTGCTCCAGCTCGGCGACGACGATCTTTCGCATCCCGTGCATGGCCTTGGTGGCCGCGGTGGCGCGGGCCGGGTCGGGATCGGACACCAACTCATAGAGCCGGTCCGGAATGATCTGCCAGCTCAGCCCGAAACGGTCCTTGAGCCAGCCACATTGCGATTCCTCGCCGCCGTCGGTCAGCCGCTGCCAGTAGTAGTCGACCTCGTCCTGGTCCTTGCAGTGGACGGTGAAGGACACCGCCTCGCTGAAGGTGAACGCCGGCCCCCCGTTGATGCCGATGAACCGGATCCCGTCCAGGACGAACGTGCCGCTCAGCGCCGTCCCCGGTTCGTAGGGTCCGGCGTCGGTGCAGCGGTTGATCTGCTCGACCTTCGAGTTGGGGAACACCGAGGTGTAGAACTCGGCCGCCTCCTCGAGGTTGTTGTCGAACCACAGTGAGGGCGTGATCGCCGGCATGAACGTCTCCTAGCTGTCGGGGTCTGTGCAGGGATAGACCACCCGCGGACGGTGAACTCACCGCACTTGCCCAGAAAGATTACGGATGTAATTATCTGGTGGTGGGGTTGCTGGACGGCAAAGTCGCCGTCGTCACCGGGACCAGTCGTGGCGTGGGCGTGGGCATCGCACATGAGTTGCTGCGGGCAGGGGCCACCGTCGTCGGGTGCTCCCGATCGCCACTGGACCAGTTGCCCGGCCTCAGCGGCCCCGACGCGGAGCCGGATTGGACCCGGCGCTGCGCCCAAATGGTCTGCGATCAAGGCGATTACCGCGCCATCGACGCTTTCGTCAGCCAAGTCGTGGACCACTACGGCCGCATCGACATCCTGGTCAACAACGCCGGAGGCACGGTACCCGCCCCGCACGTCGAAGACATTCCCGAACTGGTGCAGCGTCTGCAGGGCGCGCCGCGCAGCACCGACGATTTCGAACGCACCGCGTTGTTCCACGCCTTCGCGGTTCAGATGAACCTGATCAGCCCGTTGTGGTTCGCCATCCGCGTCTACCGGCAGATGAAGACACAGGACGGCACGGGGTGCATCGTTAACATCTCCAGCGGCGCCGGGCACCCAGCTGGCGCGCCCACGCTGGTGTCCTACGGCGCGGCCAAGTCCGGGCTCAACCATCTGACACGTTCGCTGGCTCAGGAATGGGGCCCGAAGGTGCGGGTCAACTGTGTGGCGCTGGGACCGACCATCACCGAGAACTTCCGCGCCTTCGTGCTGCCCAAGGACGACCCGACCGGCACCGAATATTTCGCGAAGGTCCCGATGAAGCGCGGCGGTGAGCCCGCCGAAGTGGGTCGCACCGTTGTCTTCTTAGCTTCGGGCACAGTCGATTTCATCAACGGCACCACCATCGAGATCGACGGCGGCATGCTGCCGGGAGTGCTCTATGACGCGGGCCTGAAGACGATCACCGACCTGATGTGAGGAGCATCCCGTGACATATGACCGTGCCGATTTCGACGCGTTCTGGGAGGACTGGCAGCCCGGTCACTACCGGTCCTGGTCCGAGATGAGCGCACCGCTGTGGCCGGTTCTCCAGGTGCTGTCATGACTCGCGTCATCCAGTACTCGACCGGAAACGTCGGCCGGCACGCCCTGCGCATGCTCATCGAGCGGCCCGACTTCGAACTGGTGGGTGTACACGCCCGCAGCCCGGACAAGGTGGGACGCGACGCCGCCGAACTGTGCGGGCTGACAACGCCATCAGGCGTCACGGCCACCGATGACATCGATGACCTACTGGCACTGAACGCCGACTGCGTGGTCTACACCTCGCAGGCCGAGACCCGGCCCAAAGAGGCCATCAAGGAGATCAGCCGCTTCCTGCGCGCCGGCACCAACGTGGTCGGCTCGTCGTTCGTGTGGATGGTGGCCCCCGAGCAGGCCGGCGACTGGCTGCGCGATCCGCTGCAACAGGCCTGCGCAGACGGCGACGCGACGCTCTACATCAACGGCGTCGACCCGGGCTATTCCGGTGACACGCTGGCCTACACGGCGTTGAGTCTGACGGAACGCGCCACCAGTGTCACGGTGCAGGAGATCTGCGACTACGCCAGCTACGACGATGCCGAATTCACCGGTGTCAGTTTCGGTTTCGGCACCGACCCGGATCACACGCCGGTCATGTTCCTGCCCGGCGTGCTGACGTCGATGTGGGGTGTGCAGGTGCGCAGCCTGGCGCAAGACCTGGGAGTCGAACTCGACGAGGTACGGGAGCGGTGCGAAAAATGGGTGACGCCCGTACCGATCGACTGCACGATGATGCATGTCGATCCGGGACAGGTCGCCGCGGTGCGGTTCGGCGTCGAAGGCCTGCGCGGCGGCGAGGTCGTCATCACCATGGAGCACGTCAACCGCCTGGGCCCGGACACCGCACCGGACTGGGCCTATCCCCCCGACGGCCGCGCCGGCGTGCACAGGGTGATGGTGACCGGCAGTCCGGGTGTGGAGATCAACACCCACCTGGGCGGCGAGATCGACCACAACGAGGGCGGCGTGATCGCCACCGCCGCGCGCGTGGTCAACCTGATCCATGCGGTGTGTGCCGCTCCCAGCGGCATTTTGGCCGCCCACGATCTGCGGCCACTCGACCACCTCCGCGGCGTGATGCGTTGACAGCCCCGCGCCGACCCGCCAGCGGTGGACAGGCCCGCGCCGAACGCAGCCGCCAGGCCGTCATCGACGAAGCCGTCCGTTACATCCTCAAGGAGGGCTTCGCCCCGCCCAGCGTGCGCCAGATCACCGAACGCGCCGGATTGACCTGGGGCGTCGTGCAATACCACTTCGGCGATCTCAACGGGATTCTGATGGCGGTGCTGGACAAGGGTTTTGCCGACCTTTTGGAGACTCTCGACCAGCTGCCCGCTCAGGCCGCGCAGGTCTCGCCACAGGACCGCCCGGCTTTCGTCGTCGACGCGGTGTGGCGGGCGTTCTCAAGCCCGACCTCGATGGCGGCGCTGGAGATCCTGATCGCCACCCGCAGTGCGCGTACCGACAAGGCCAACGCCCACCTCGCCGCCATGACAGCCCGGATGACCGAGATCGGCGAACATCTGGGCAGCGGGATCGCCCCGGCCCAGGCGACCCGGCTGGGCAATCTGATCTGGGCCACCATCCGCGGGCTGGTGGCCGTGCAGCTGACGTGGCCCAGGCCGTTGGACAGCACCCGGGATCGAGCGATGCTCGCCGAAGTCATCACCGCGTACCTGGCCTCAACCCAAGGAGATTCATGACCATGACAGGCAGCCCCGAGACAGTGGAATTCGCCGGGGTGGACGGGATCACGCTGGTCGCCGACGAATGGAACCGCGGTGCCGCTGATGGTCGGCCCACCATCTTGATGCTGCACGGCGGCGGCCAGAACCGGTTCTCCTGGAAGAACACCGGGCAGGTGCTGGCCGACGACGGCTACCACGTCATCGCCCTCGACACCCGCGGCCACGGCGACAGCGACCGCGCACCGGACGCCGACTACGACGTGGAGACGCTGACCGCCGACGTCATGCACGTACTGGAGGCGATCGGGCGACCGGTGGTGATCATCGGCGCCAGCATGGGCGGACTGACCGGGATCCTGGTCGCCGACCGGGCCGGGGCGCAGCGGGTGACGAAGCTGGTGCTCGTCGACGTGGTGCCCCGGTTCGAGAAGAACGGCAGCGCCCGCATCCGCGAGTTCATGATGACCAACATCGACGGCTTCGAGTCGCTGGAGGACGCCGCCGAGGCGGTCGCCGCCTACCTGCCGCACCGCACCAAGCCGCGCAGCCCCGAGGGCCTGAAGAAGAACCTGCGGCAACGCGACGGACGCTGGTACTGGCACTGGGATCCCGCGTTCATGACCAAGCCCGGCGACGATCCCGAGTTGCGCACCGAGGGTTTCGAGGAAGCCGCCGCCAACCTGGCCATCCCGGTGCTGTTGATCCGCGGAAAGCTGTCCGACGTCGTCAGCCTGGAAGGCGTTGAGCATTTCCTGTCCCAGGTACCGCGTGCGGAGTTCGTCGAGCTGTCCAACGCGGGGCACACCGCCGCGGGTGACGACAACGACGCGTTCAGCGACGCGGTGGTGGCCTTCGTCGAACGGGCCTAGGCCCGGAGCGCCGGCCCCGTCCCCCTCACCCGCCACCTCACGTTCGCGCCGACTGTGAACCTCACGACGCGACACGCCGGTTGCAGCGTCGCGTATTTCACGCTCGGCGGCGGAGAAGAGGGACTCAGTTGGCCGGTTTCTCCGCATGGCCGCCGAACTGCTTGCGCATGGCCGACAGCGCTTTATTGGCGAAGTCGTCGAGGTCGCGCGACGCGAAACGGGACTGCAGAGCGGTGGTCAGCACCGGCGACGGCACCCCCTCGTCGATGGCCGCGATGGCCGTCCAGCGGCCTTCGCCCGAATCGGAGACCCGACCGGAGAACTCGGCGAGGTCGGCCGAATCGTGCAGCGCGATCGCGGTGAGATCCAGCAGCCACGAACCGATCACGCTGCCGCGGCGCCACACCTCGGCGATATCCGGGATGTCGAAATCGTATTGGTAGCACTCGGGATTGGACAGCGGAGCGGTCTCGGCGTCACCCTCCTGGATGCGAGTGCCGATGTCGGCGTTGCGCAGGATGTTCAGGCCTTCGGCAAGCGAGGCCATCATCCCGTACTCAATTCCGTTGTGCACCATCTTGACGAAGTGCCCCGCCCCCGCCTGGCCGCAATAGAGATAACCCTTCTCCGGCTGGGCCACCTCACCGTCACGACCCGGCGTGCGCGGCGCGGCGTCCACGCCGGGCGCGACGGTGGCGAAGATGGGTTCGGCGTGCTCGAAGGCATCCGGATCGCCACCGATCATCAGGCAGTAGCCGCGCTCCCGCCCCCACACGCCGCCGCTGGTACCGCAGTCGAGTAACCGAATATTGTTCTTCGCCAACGACTTTGCGTGCTTCATATCGTCGCGGTAGTAGGAGTTGCCACCGTCTATGACGATGTCGCCGGCCTCCAGCGTATCGGCCAGTTCCTCGATCACCCCGGTCGTGATCGTGCCTGCGGGCACCATCACCCAGACCACCCGTGGCGCGGTGAGCTTGTCGCGCAACTCCGCGAGCGAGGAAACCCCGGTGATGCCGTCCTCACCCGCCATCGCCTCGACGGCCTCGGCGCTGTGGTCGTAGACCACACATTCGTGCCCACCGGTGACCACACGGCGCACGATATTGGCACCCATCCGACCGAGACCGATCATCCCGAGTTGCATCTTGTTGCGTCTCCTTCAAGTCCTTGATGGTCCGGTTACTTGAGGTGGTGCTTCCCCGCGATGGGCGAACTCAACCCTAAACACTGCGTTATCGGCCGGACAAGGCTGCTGAACTGCGGCCTGTCAGGATGGGGGTATGGGTGATGCGCTGCATGTGGCGGTCTACGTGCTGGCCGGCATCGCGGTGATCGAGGCGGGGGGCCTGATCGCGCTGTGGCAACTACTCGAGCGCAGCCGACGGGAAGTCGAGGAACTGCAGCAGCGCGCCGACGTCCGCAACCGGCTGTGGACCGGTGGCCGCGAGGCCGTCAAAACGGTCTGGAACACCGCGAACCTGATGCGCAAGGAGGGATTCGGCGCCGCCGTGCGCAGCTCGATCGAGGACCTGGCCGACTGGGCCGAGGTGGAACGGCCCGACCTGGCCAGGGTCACTCCGGACGGCAGAGTGGTGATTTTGTTCTCCGACATCGAGGAGTCCACCGCGCTCAACGAGAAGATCGGCGACCGCGCCTGGGTGAAACTCATCGGCGCCCACGACAAGCTGATGCACCAGCTCGTGCAGCGCCAGTCCGGCCATGTCGTCAAGAGCCAGGGCGACGGATTCATGGTCGCCTTCGCGCGCGCCGAGCAGGCGGTGCGTTGCAGCATGGATCTGCAGAAGGCGCTGCGTAAGGAAGCAAAACGTAAGCGGCATCCGGAAATTCGCGTCCGCATCGGCATTCACATGGGCCGATCGGTGCGTCGCGGCGATGACCTGTTCGGCCGCAACGTCGCCATGGCCGCCCGCGTGGCCGGCCAGGCCGTCGGCGGTCAGATTCTGGTGAGTGAGCCCGTGCGGGATGCCGTCCGTGACTGCGAGGGCATGAGTTTCGACGACGGACGCGAGGTGGAACTGAAGGGATTCTCCGGCAGTTACCGCTTGTACGCGGTGGAAGCCGAACCCGACGCCGAGCGGGAGCCGTAACCCTCCGCGTCGGAATCGGCCAGCCGCTGGTGCAACCGCGCCCGGATCTCGTCGGGCGTGTAGGCACGCCGTTTCCGTTGGTCGCGCACCACCAGCGCACCACCGGCGACGACGCCCGCCA
The DNA here is from genome assembly GCF_030755135.1 of Mycobacterium sp. TY815. Classification (NCBI taxonomy): domain Bacteria; kingdom Bacillati; phylum Actinomycetota; class Actinomycetes; order Mycobacteriales; family Mycobacteriaceae; genus Mycobacterium; species Mycobacterium sp. TY815. Next base: position 832,294 of record NZ_JAUFRX010000002.1, read on the forward strand.
CTCCGGCCAGTCCGATCCACTTCCAAACGTTGCGCATCGGCACAGGCTATCCCCCTCTAGAGTGCTTGCGTGAACTCCAGCACGCTCACCCTGGATCAAGCGCTCGAAGAAACCCGGACCGGCGACCTGTGGCTGTTTCGCGGCGGTTCGGGACCCGACCGCGCGATCCAGACACTGACGAACGCACCGGTGAATCACGTCGGTATGACGGTGGCCATCGACGACCTGCCGCCGTTGATCTGGCATGCCGAGCTGGGCGACAAGCTCGTGGACATGTGGACGGGCACCAACCACCGCGGTGTCCAGCTCAACGACGCCCGGGATGTCTTTCTGCAGTGGACCGGGCGCTACCAACAGCGCTGCTGGCTACGGCAGCTGGCGCCGCACGCCAACCACAAGCAGGAGAACGAACTGCTGCGGGTGATTGCGCGGATGGACGGCACCGCCTTCCCGACCACCGCCAAGCTGACTGGCCGTTGGCTGCGCGGCCGGTTACCCACCATCAACGACTGGTTTCGCGGAATACCGTTGGTAGAGAACAAGGTTCGAGAGCACACCGAGCGCCGCAGGACGGAGCGGCGCAAAATGGGCCTGGCGACGGCGTATTGCGCGGAGACGGTGGCCATCACCTACGAGGAGATGGGGCTGCTGCGCACGGACAAGGACACCAACTGGTTCGACCCCGGAAAGTTCTGGAGTGGTGACACGCTGCCGTTGGCGCCGGGCTATGAACTGGGCAAGGAGATCGCGGTAATCGCCCCCTGAGCTCAGCCGATTTCGACTCGGGTCACCACCGGAGTCGGGTTGCGGGTCAGATCCAGCACCGGACAGTGCGCGTCCACCGCGTCCTGCAGCTCGCGGTAGCGCTCGGCGGTGTCCGGTCCGCTCACCCGTACCACCACCCGGACTTCCTGGAAACCGGCCCGAACAGTCTCGGCGGCGTCCCCCAAGCCGAAGAAGCCACGCACGTCGAGGTCGCCTTCGGCGCGGGCGGTGATCGAGTCCACCGCGATGCCCAGCTTTTCCGCCCAGAACCGCCACGTCACGATCTGGCAGGACAGCAGCGAGGCGAGGTAGTACTCCACCGGGTTGGGCGCTTTGGCTTCCCCGCCCAGCGGCGGCGGCTCGTCCACCTCGACGTGATACCGGCCGAGCGTGACGGTGCTGGCGACAGCGTCGTGGGCCACAGCCGTCGCCTCGAAGACGGCGCGCGCCTTGGTGGAGTCCGCACCGACCGCATTCGCGGTGGCCTCGATGATGTCGCCCAGATGGGTAACCGAAGTCGTCACAGCAGCAGTCCTTCCCGTCGCCGCAAAGCTACCGTGCCGCGGCGCGGCGATCGACGGTCCGGCTCGCCCTGAACCGAACATCTAATTGCGACGCATACTTCCGGCCGGAAAGTGGTATTCAGATCGAATAATTCCCGACCCGGGAGTTTGCTGAATTGAATGACGCAAGCCACACCCGTCGCGCATTGTGATCTGATCCACAAATGCGCGCGCCGGATGTGGCTGCGGTTTTTCAGTAAATGTGTGATCTGGGTCGCAGGACCGGTTTACGAATCTGCCATTGCCGGGTCGGCGGGCGGAGCGGGCTCGGGAGCCTGCTCGGGCGCCGGCGGCGCGGCGTCAGGCGCCGGGGGAAGCATTTCCGGTGCCGGGTCGGGAGCGACGGCATCGACCAGTTGCACCGGCGCGTCCGGAGCCGGCAGACCCTCAGGAAGGTCGAGGTCCTCGACCGACAGGAACATGTGGTGAGTGAATTGTGGCTGGTAGGCACCGCCGCCACCGATGCGGACACCACCGCCCTCACCACTGGAGACGGGAGTTCCGTCGGGCAGGGTCACGGCGGTGTGGCCGCCGTTCCAACCGATCACCACTGCGTTGGGAGCGGTGCCGTGCTGGAAGCCGCGGGCCGCCAGCGCAGCCTCCTCATTGCCAGTATTGAACCGGCTTCCGAAAACCGGTCGATCGGCTGCCGCATTTGCGACCCACGACGCGAGCCCTGAACAGTCGGTCCCGGCAGGAGAATCGCCACCCGGAATGTACGGGGTGCCGGAGACCTGATTAACGAGTGCCAACAGCGTTGCTAGAGCAATCATGGCCAGAAACCTACCGACCATATGCATAGGAAATCAAAATTTGTGGCACTAATCACGCGAATTCGAATAGGCCCATTGACCTGCGTATACCGCGTCTATGTCACACGATAATCTAGAAAGTGGAACAGAAGTGATTACTGTGAATGCAGCTATTCAATGGCAAATTACGCTACCAACGACTCTGACCTGCTGAACAGCTACGATGATCTGGTTGACAATGGCATAGCAATCTCCATATTCCACATTCAATGCATAGGAACGTCCGATACTCACTGCCACCCCGGTTACATTCCGGTCTCAGACGTGGCCCAGGCCACAAATTCGAGCCGCCGGGCGCTACGGATGCCGGGCCCACCAATCGAGCAGCAGCTCGGCGACCGCGTCGGGCTGCTGGTCCGGCATCCAGTGGGACGCACCGGCGAGCACCTCGAACCGGTAGTGCCCGGTGACGTAGCGGCCAGATCGGCGAGCGGCAGCTTCCAGGATGTACTTGTCGCGATCGCTCCAGACGAACATGGTCGGAACAGTCACCCGGCCGGTCCGGCCGGACAGCGGCGCGGCCCGATACCAGTTCAGGGCGGCCGTGTAGGCCCCAGGTTCCGTCATGGCCCGCACGTCGCGTTCGGCGAGCTCAGCACGCTGGCCACCCGCATGCAACATGCGTGACAACCTCGCGCCTTTGCCATTCTTTCCCAGGTAGAACCGCTCGGGCAGGCGCGGCAGCAAGAACGCGTAGGCGTACCAGGACGCTAGGCCCTGGCGGCCGGTGACCATCGCCGTCTGCAGCGCGGTCGGGTGAGGCCCGGACAGGGCGCACAGTGTGCGGACCCGATCCGGAAGTTCCGCCGCGACGGCCCATGCCACCAGCGCACCCCAGTCATGGCCGACCAGGTGAACGTCCTTGGCGCCGCTGGCATCGATCAGGGCGCCGACGTCGTCTACGAGTTCCGGCATCCGGTAGTCCCGACGGCGCGTTGGGCGCGCCCGCGGGGAGTAGCCACGCTGGTTCGGGGCCAGGCAGCGGTAACCATGTACGTGGAGCCGCGGAATGAGCTCGTCCCATGCGGCATTCGTCTGCGGGTGGCCGTGCAGTAACACGACCACCGGCCCCTCGGCGGGACCGCGGTCAACCACGTCGAAAACGAGGTCTCCGCGCCGAAACTCCTCCATCAGTCGCGATGGGAGACGATGTTGAGGACGTTGCCGTCGGGCGCCCGAACAAAGAACCGGCGCACGCCCCACGGTTCGGTCGTCAGCGGATGAACGATGTCGTAGCCCCGTTGCCGGGCCTCCTCGTAGGCACCCTCGACGTCGTCGGTGTGAATCGAAGCGACCGAATCCTCTGCGGCGGTTGCGTCCCCGGTCACCAACTGCACGTTCGCTCCGGAGTCGGGGTCGGTGTAGCGGGCGACCCAACCCATGTTGAACTCCTCGTCGCTGAGCCCGAGATAGTCCGTGTAAAAGCTCTTCGTCGCCTCGATGTCAGCGACCCGAAGATTGGGCGTGATGCGCTTTGACCGCATGCATTCTCTCCTCCCGACCGGGCGGCTCTCGGTGGGCCGCCGGGAGGGTCGTCATGCGAGCCACCAATGTCGCTGCGCGCGTTGGCATATCGCGTCCGAACCCATTCCTCGCATCGTTCCCCCGATGAAACCTGTGCCTTTCACTGTAGTGAACCCGGGGATCGCGCGGCGTGGTCGCTAGCGACGAAGCGTGACTTGCGGGCTCTCCCCGTACTCGCGGCGGTAGGAGGCAGCGAAGCGACCGAGATGGGCGAAGCCCCACCGGGCGGCGACCGCGCTCACGGTGCACGTTTCACTGCTGGCTTCAAGAAGCTCGAGGTGTGCATGATGCAGGCGGACCCGGCGCAGGTACTCCGTTGGTGTGCAGTCACGGTGCTTGCGGAACATGTACTGCAGCGCCCGGGGCGTGATGCAGGCGGCACGCGCGATGTCGACCAGCGAAATGTCGTTGTGTGCGTTGTCGTCGATGAACGTGATCGCGCGCCGCAGCAGGACCGGCGTCGAGTCGTGGCGGTCTTCGATTGTCGGCTCGAGCACCGCGGTGTGCGGAAACGTCGCCAACATGCTCGCCGCGAGAAATCGCCGCACCGCACCGACGATCAGCAGGCTCTGCGCGACGTGCGAGTCCGCGGCGACGTCATTGCAGACATGGTCGACGGCATGGACGAGAAACCGGTTGGCCTCAGGCGTCACCGCGGCATTCGCGGTGAGTCGAACGGGTGCGCCATCGTGGGAGGCGATGTTGGAAGCAACTTCTCCGAGCGCACTCCGGGCGATGGACACCAGAACGTAGTGGCAGTACGAGACCGTGCCGAACATCGGCAGTGCCTCGAGGGCGCCGGCCGCGGCCACCTCGCCGGGACCGAACAACCTGGGCTCGAGGCCCGGTTGATCCACCGACATTGCCCCGGAGTAGACCCGTCCGAGCAGGATCGTGTCCAACGGCTCCATCTGGTAGGTCACGTCGAGGCCGAAGTTGACATCGTCCACGAGCGTCGAACACAGCTGAGATCGCGTGATCCGGGCATGCACGTTGGTCTCATCGGCGGGACGTACCAGTCGCACATGCGAATAGCTGGCAGTTACCGCGTGTTCGACTTCACCGAGGTCGCTTGTGTCGACCACCACGGTGCTCATCTGCGATAACCCGTCAAGCGGTGTGGTTGTACACCCCGTAAAGCCGTCGGCGCCGGCGTTAGCCAGCACTCGGCGGTCTGTTGCATTGGCCCATAGTATCCACCGCAGTCAATTGCCGGTGGCTCGTCCGCGGCGCGGGCGGGGCGCAGTTGCGGGACTACGTCGCTGCAGCAACGGGTTTCACCCAAGCGCACGCCGGATTTCGGCGTCGTTTAGCTCGCAGCAACCTGCTCGGGCTCCGCTTGTTCCGCCTTGCAATCGCTTGCCTCAGTAGCGCACCGACCAAGCCCGCCCGAAGCGTCGGCGCGGTCCCCGTAGACCACCGCTGATCTGAAGCGCCGCGGGACAAAAGCGATGGATCTGCCGGCAGGGCCGTGCTCCGGTAAAATCCCAGGAAATCGTGTTGCGCCTGCGGGTCGTCGGGCGTACGGAGTCAACCAGGGAGGGGCACGCCATGCTGGCGAGAGCCATCGCGTTGTTAGTCCTTTCCGTCGGGTTCGCCGCACCGGCCTCCGCGGACTCCACCGACGACGCGTTCATCATGAACCTCAACACCTCCGGCATGAATTTCGGAGCTCCCGACAAGGCCATCCAGGTGGCAAAAACGGTGGTCTGCGGCTCGCTCAAGGACAACCCCAGCACCACCAACGCAGAGCTGACCACCAAGGTCACCAACGCAACGAACTGGCCGGCTCTCAACGCCGCCTACTTCACCGGTGCCGCGATTCAGGCCTACTGCCCGCAGTACGGCTCCCTCACCCCGCCCAGTGTGCCCAGCAAGGTTCCCACCGCCCCCAGCACGGCTCCGCCGACTCCGTCGACGTCTCCCGTTCAGAGCGCGTAGGCGCGTCAATCTCGCTGCCTCCGAACCTGATTCAGAGGGCGAGGGTTCTCGGCGACGATCGCATAGCGGCCAGGTGGCCCTCCGCCGAGACACCCGGCGGGCGTCGTCGTCTTGCTTTCGTCTGAGCAGGCTGGGGCCCGACAGCACTTCGTGACGCCAACGGCTGCATGCACTTACCAGCGAGAGATCACCCACCGGCCGGCACAGTTGGCCGCCCTGGCGCGCACCAGAATTCACCCTAGCTATTGGTGGGTGGTGGTTGGGGTTCGAAGGGGGTGTACCACTTCCATTGGGCGCGTTCGCCGCTGGGCCCGCGGTAGGGCGGGACCTGGGGTGGGGTGCTGGTGGGTGGGCGGGCCAGGGACCCGGGGCGCAGGATGTCGCCGTCGCGGTCGGTCACGGTCAGGTGCTCGGCGTCACCGGAGATGGTGATCTCCCCGCGGTGATGCAACCGATGGTGATACGGGCAGACCAGGATCAGGTTGATCAGCTCGGTGGGGCCGCCGTTCTCCCAGTGCCGGATGTGATGGGCGTGCAGGCCGCGGGTCGCCCCGCAACCGGGCACCGCGCAGCAGCGGTCGCGGTGTTCCAGCGCGCGGCGCAACCGCCGGTTGACCGTGCGGGTGCTGCGCCCGGCCCCGATCGGCCGGCCCTCGCGCTCGAACCACACCTCACAGGTGGCATCACAAGTCAGGTACTGGCGCTGGCCCTCACTCAACAACGGGCCTAGGTGCAGCGCGCCCGCGGGCTTGTCGACATCGACGTGCACCACCACCGTGGTGTGCGCGGCGTGCGGACGCGCGGCGGCCTCGGCATCCCAACCCGCCTCCACCAGCCGCAAGAACGCATCCAGCGTGTCCGGCATCGGCGGTGCGGACTCCGACTCACCGCGTGCGGCGCGATCACTCTTCCATTCGGCGACCAGGGCCTCCCGATGCGCGCCCAGCGCCGCCTCAAACGTCGCCGCCTCGGTGTGCGGCAACGTGATCCGCCAGCACGTGGACTCCTCGGTGGCGGTCTTGACGATCGCCGGCTGCCGGCGCGGATCAGGCTTAGGCCGCGGTTCACACTTGATCGCGGTGCGCAGCTGATTGACCGAGGCATGCCTAGCCAACTGCTCATAATGGGCATCCGAGCCGTCCCCAGCCCGCGCCGCGATCACCCCCACCTGATCCAGCGACAACCGCCCCTCCCGCAGACCCGCCACACACCGCGGAAACTCCGCCACCCGATGCGCCACCGCCGTCACCGTCTGCGCGTTCGCCGGCGAGCACCCCAACTTCCACGCCACCACCGCCGCCACCGACCGCGCCCCCGTCATCCCACACAACCCGTCACGATCCAACTCCGCGACGATCTCCACAATCCGCCCATCAATCGCGTTGCGCTGCCCCGCCAACTCCGCCAACTCCTCAAACAACACATCCACACGCTTCACCGCAGGCCTCTGAAAAGAGCCCGCCAAGGCCGTCACCGACATAACCCCATCCTCCCAGCGAGGTACGACAAACAGCCCGCCGCCGAATCGCGGCAGTCGCCAATTGCCAAGCTGAACAACGTATTCACCGCTTCATGCCACCAGCGGACCCGCTGGCATCGTTCGGTGTCACATCCCGAACTTGGCGCGCGCCGCATCAGTCACCGGGGTGAAAAGGTTAACGAGATTTCCGTCGGGATCCCTGAACAACAGCGCACGGTTTCCCCACGGCATCGTCGTCGGTTCGGTGACCAACTCGGAGATCTGCCCGCGAAGCCGCTCGTACTCGGCGTCGACGTCGTCGACGATGAACTCGACGATCGCGCTCCGATTGGCCGCCGGCTCGGCAGATCCCTGCCCGAACAAGGGAACGGTCTTGTCACTACCGATAGCCAGCGCTGCGACGGGTGTCGGAATTTCCGCGAAGAGTTCGTTGCCCCAGATGGCGGTGACGCCGGTGACCATCTCATAGAAGGCGACCATTCGTTTCACATCTGCAGTGATGACGCGGATCGAAACCAATCTCATGGGACCTCTACTCACGGACGCCACCGGATAACCGGCGGATGGGCTCAGTGAGCTGAACGCTAGTTACACACCCCGACAAGCCGGTCCACGTCACATCTTCGCCAGCCGGCTCAGACGTTGAACCGGAACTCCACGACGTCCCCGTCGGCCATCACGTAGTCCTTGCCTTCCATCCGGACCTTGCCGGCCGCCTTGGCCGCCGCCATCGACCCGGCCGCGATGAGGTCGTCGTAGGAGACGATCTCGGCCTTGATGAAGCCCTTCTCGAAGTCCGTGTGGATCACGCCGGCCGCCTTGGGCGCGGTGTCGCCCTGGTGAATCGTCCAGGCGCGCGCCTCCTTCGGGCCCGCGGTCAGGTAGGTCTGCAGCTTCAGCGTATGAAATCCGGTGCGCGCCAACGCATCCAGGCCGCGCTCGGTCTGGCCGATGGACTCCAGCAGTTCCGCCGCGGACTCGTCGTCGAGTTCGATGAGCTCGGATTCGATTGCGGCATCCAGGAACACGGCATCCGCGGGTGCGACGAGCTCGCGTAACTCGGCGATGCGTGCGGCATCGGTCAACACCGACTCGTCGGCGTTGAACACGTACAGGAACGGCTTGGTGGTCAGCAGGTTCAGCTCGCGCAGCAAAGATGTGTCCACCTGCGCAGCAAACAGCGTCTTGCCGCTGTCGAGGATCTGCTGTGCCGCGACGGCGGCCTCGTGCACCGGTTTGCGCTCCTTGTTGGTGCGCGCTTCCTTCTCCAGCCTGGGCAGGGCGCGCTCCAGCGTTTGCAGGTCCGCCAGGATTAGCTCGGTCTCCACGATCTCGATGTCGGAGCGGGGGTCGACCTTGCCGGAGACATGCGTCACATCGTCGTCGGCGAACACCCGCACCACCTGACAGATCGCGTCGCATTCGCGGATATGGGCGAGGAACTTGTTGCCCAGTCCGGCGCCCTCCGACGCCCCTTTGACCAGCCCGGCGATGTCGGTGAAGGTCACCGGCGCCGGCACGACGCGAGCAGATCCGAAAAGCTCTGCCAGCTTGTCCAGGCGCGGATCCGGCAGCGAGACCACACCCTCGTTGGGTTCGATCGTTGCGAACGGATAGTTGGCCGCCAACACGTTGTTGCGGGTCAGCGCATTGAACAAGGTCGATTTTCCGACGTTGGGCAGACCCACGATTCCCAGGCTTAGGCTCACGGGAAACCAAGTTTAGGGGGCACGCCAGCGATCACTGTCCAGCGATATACGGGCCTTTGGCCGGACAGCCGGTACGGTCATTATGTGTCAGCGCAGCGGGAGAGAGCGGCGGTGGAGGCAAGCCACCGCTCCATCGTGCCCAGCATCCCAGGTGTGCCGTGGTGGGCGGCGGTTCTCATCGCCGTTGGAGCAACGGCTTTGGGGTACGCGTTCGACGCCGGCCACAAGGAGCTGACCCACACTTTCGCCAGCCTGTACATCGCCGGCTGCGTGGCGGCCGTCCTGGCGGTACGGCAGGCGGCCGTGTTCACCGCGGTCATCCAGCCGCCACTGATCCTGTTCTGCACCGTGCCCGGCGCTTACTGGCTGTTCCACGGCGGCAAGGTGGACAAATTCAAGGACCTGTTGATCAACTGCGGTTATCCGCTCATCGAGCGCTTCCCGCTGATGCTGGGCACCGCAGGATTCATCCTGCTGATCGGCCTGATCCGCTGGTACCTGGGCAAGAACAGCCGGACCGCCGTCGAAGGCGCGGATGCGGCGACGAAAGACACCCCGGCGGATCGGCCGCCCTTGCTCAGCGGGTTCGTCGCCAAACTGAGCTCACTGTTGGCCGGCGACTCCTACGACGACCCCGACGCGGACGCGGCGCCGGCCCACTCGAAAGGCCGCGCCGCCCGCACCAGCCGGACCACCCGGAGCACCAGCCGCTCGGCGCAGCGCCCGGCCCGCACCCGGTCGCGGCACGCACGACCGGAGGACGCCTACGAACCGGGCGGGGAACGTCCGCGCCGCAGTAGCCGCAGGAGCACGGTTCCGCCTGCCGACACCACCGAGTACGACCGGTCCGACGTGCCGCCGCGGCCGCGTCGCCGGCGCCCGGACGGCGATTCGGACCTGGGGGCACACCCGCCCCGGGAAATGCGCCGCGAGCCGCACCCGCGGCGCAGCCCCTATGAGCGGCCGCGCTCGACCGAAAGGCCGACTGAGCGGTCCTACGAGCGGCCTGAGCCCCGCAGCAGCCGGTTCAACCCGTACGAAAGCTACGAACGGCCTCAGCCCTCCCAGCCCTCCGAACGTGGTGAGCGCCGCAGCCGCCACGAGCGCCGCGGGAGCGGCTACGAGCCCTACCCGCCCTATGAGCCGCCGTACGAGTCGCGCAGCAGGCGCACCAACGGGTCTAACGGCGCCAATCCGACGCACCACCCGATTTCCCAGGTTCGCTACCGCGGCGAGGCTCCGCGCAGCGAACCGCGCGACGAACGCCGTGACGAACCGCGTTCGGACCGCCGGAGCCGGCCGCGCACGCCGCGCCGCCCGCAGCCGGAGTCCTGGGAGTAGGTCGGCTACGCGCGCGGCCGGGCCGGCCGGATTTCCCGGGGCAGCGCGAACACCAGCGTCTCGTTGGCCGTCGTCACCGGCTGCACCATGTCGTAGCCGTACTCGGCCAACCGCTCCAGCACTCCGCTGACCAGCACTTCGGGTACCGACGCCCCGGACGTCACGCCGACGGTGGTGACGCCGTCCAGCCAGGCCGGGTCGATGTCGTCAGCCCAGTCCACCAGGTGCGCCGCGCGCGACCCCGCATTCAGCGCCACTTCGACCAGGCGCACCGAGTTCGACGAGTTACGGGACCCGACGACGATCACCAGCTCGCATTCGGGCGCCATCGCCTTGACCGCGACCTGGCGGTTCTGCGTCGCGTAGCAGATGTCGTCACTGGGCGGATCCTGCATCTTGGGGAAACGCTGCCGCAGCCGCTCGACGATCTCCATGGTCTCGTCGACCGACAGGGTGGTCTGGGAGAGCCACACCACCTTGTCCTCGTCACGGATGGTGACCTTGTCGACGGCCTCGACACCGTCGACCAACTGCACATGGTCGGGAGCTTCCCCGGCCGTGCCGACGACCTCCTCGTGACCCTCGTGACCGATCAACAGGATGTCGTAGTCGGCACGGGCGAAGCGCTTGGCCTCGTTGTGCACCTTGGTGACCAGTGGGCAGGTGGCGTCGATGGTCTGCAGGTTGCGTTCGGCAGCGGCCTCGTAGACCGTCGGGGCGACGCCGTGCGCGGAGAAGACGACGATGGCGCCCTCCGGGACCTGGTCGGTCTCCTCGACGAAGACCGCGCCCGCCCTGGCCAGCGTGTCCACCACATGCCGGTTGTGCACGATCTCGTGCCGCACGTAGACGGGAGCGCCGTGCTTCTCCAGCGCACGCTCCACCGTCTCCACGGCCCGGTCCACCCCCGCGCAGTAGCCGCGTGGCTCGGCCAGCAGCACCCGCTTGCGATCCGGCGTGCCCTCGGAAGCCACCGAACTCACCGCACCGGGAATCCCCATGTCAATAGTCGGCGCCATGCCCATCAGGGTACGTTCCACCGACACGGATCCGCTATTTCATGGCCGCCAGCTTGGAGTTAGCCGCTGCTTGAGGCAGGCTGGGACGCATGGCTACTGCACCGTACGGGGTTCGGCTGCTCGTCGGCGCGGCAACAGTCGCCGTCGAGGAGACGATGCGGCTCCCGCGAACCATCCTGATGTACCCGATGACGCTGGCCAGCCAGGCGGCGCACCTGGTGATGCGTTTTCAGCAGAACCTCGCCGAGCTGGTCATCAAGGGTGACACGACACTGGAGAACATCTTCCCGCCCAAGGACGAGCAACCCGAGTGGGCCACCTTCGACGAGGATCTGGAAGTTATCGACGGCGGCGCCGGCGGGTTCTCGAGCATTCCGGTTGACGGCGTCGAGGAACGCCGCGCCGAGGGCCGGTTCGCGTTGTACTCGGTGTCCGACACCGCCGAGTCCGGCTCCCCGGATGCCCCGACCCAACCGGTCTCGACGCGCCAGAAGTCGGCCGCGGCGGCTAGCGTCCCGGCACCCGCGGTAGCTAACGAACTCGACTACCCCCAGCTCACTCTGGCGCAGTTGCGCGCCCGCCTGCAGTCGCTGGATGTCGCCGACCTCGAAGCCCTGCTGGCTTACGAGCAGGCCACCAAGGCCCGCGCACCGTTCCAGACGCTGCTCGCCAACAGGATCACCCGCGCGACCGCGAAGTGAGCGGCGCCGTCGCTAACTCGGCTGAGAATCCGTTCCCGGTTCGCGCGGTCGCCATCCGGGTGGCGGGCTGGATCGACAAGCTGGGCACGGTCTGGGTGGAGGGCCAACTGGCCCAGATCAACATGCGGCCCAACTCCGGCACCGTATTCATGGTGTTGCGCGACCCGGCGGCCGATATGTCCCTCACCGTCACGTGTTCGCGTGATCTGGTGCTCAACGCGCCGGTGCGTCTGACCGAGGGCACCCAGGTGGTGGTCTGCGGTAAGCCGTCCTTCTATACCGGCCGCGGCACATTCTCGTTGCGGCTCAGCGAAATTCGCGCCGTCGGTGTGGGTGAGCTGCTGGCCCGCATCGAGCGGTTACGCCGGCTGCTGGACGCCGAGGGTTTGTTCGACCCCCGACTCAAGCGCCCGATCCCGTTCCTGCCCAACATGATCGGGTTGATCACCAGCCGGGCCAGCCACGCCGAGCGAGATGTCACGACGGTGGCCGAAGCACGCTGGCCCGCAGTGCGATTCGCGATCCGCCACGCCGCCGTGCAGGGGGTGAACGCCGTCGCGCAGGTCGTCGAGGCGCTGCGCGAACTCGACGGGCACCCCGAGGTCGACGTGATCGTGATCGCCCGTGGCGGCGGCAGCGTGGAGGACCTGCTGCCGTTCTCCGACGAGACCCTGTGCCGGGCAATCTCGGCCTGTCGCACACCGGTGATCAGCGCCGTGGGGCACGAGCCGGACAATCCGCTCTGCGATCTGGTGGCCGACCTGCGCGCCGCCACCCCGACCGACGCGGCGAAGAAGGTGGTCCCCGATACCTCGGCCGAACAACGCCTGATTGCCGACCTGCGCCGGCGCAATGCCCAGGCGCTGCGCAACTGGGTGTCCCGGGAGGAGCGGTCGCTGGCCCAGTTGCGCAGCCGTCCGGTGCTGGCCGACCCGCTGCGGATGGTCACCAGCCGCAGCGACGAGGTGCACCGTGCCCGAACCGCGCTGCGCCGCGACATCAACCGCATGGTCGCGGTGGAGACCGAGCGGGTCGGCCACCTGAGCGCGCGGCTGTCCACCCTGGGCCCGGCGGCCACTCTGGCCCGCGGCTATGCCGTGGTCCAGGTCCTGTCCGAAGACCCGTCACACGAGGACGGGCAGATCCTGCGTTCCGTCGACGACGCGCCGGCCGGCACCAGGCTGCGGGTGCGGGTCGCCGACGGCGCCGTCACCGCGGTGAGTGAAGGGCGTTCCGATGGTTCCTGACGACCAGCAGAAGGCGTCGCCGATTACGCCTATTAGTCAGCTTGGCTATGAAAATTGCCGAGATGAGCTAATCGAAGTGGTGCGACTTCTCGAGCAGGGCGGGCTCGATCTCGACGCGTCGCTGAAGCTCTGGGAAAGGGGCGAGCAACTAGCCAAACGGTGCGAAGAGCACTTAGCTGGCGCCCGCCAACGCATCACCGACGCCCTGGCCTCCGGCGACGCCGCGGAAAGCTGACGTCAGCAAAACTCGTCCGCTAACTTGGTTCCGAACTGGAACACGTTTCAGTTATTCTCTCCGGCATGGGTGATCCATCACTGACAACCGACCTCGGCAGCGTCCTGGTCACCGGAGGCTCCGGCTTCGTCGGCGCCAACCTGGTGAAGACCTTGTTGGAGCGGGGCCATCGGGTCCGCTCCTTCGACCGCGCCCCCTCGCCGTTGCCGCAGCACCCGAAACTGGAAGTGCTGCAGGGCGACATCACCGACAAGGCGGTCTGCGAAGCGGCGGTCGACGGCATCGACACGATCATCCACACCGCGGCCATCATCGACTTGATGGGCGGCGCATCGGTGACCGAGGAATACCGGCAGCGCAGTTTCTCGGTCAACCTCGGCGGCACTCAGAACTTGGTGGAAGCCGGCCAGAAGGCCGGCGTCAAACGGTTCGTCTACACCGCCTCCAACAGCGTGGTGATGGAAGGCCAGAACATCGCCAACGGCGACGAGACGATGCCCTACACCAAGCGGTTCAACGATCTGTACACCGAGACCAAGGTGGCCGCCGAGAAGTACGTGCTGTCCCAGAACGGTGTCGACGGGATGCTCACCTGCTCGATCCGGCCCAGCGGCATCTGGGGCACCGGTGACCAGACGATGTTCCGCAAGCTCTTCGAAAGCGTGATCAAGGGCCACACCAAGGTCCTGGTCGGGCCCAAGTCGGTGAAGCTGGACAACTCGTACGTGCACAATCTGATTCACGGCTTCATCCTGGCCGGCGAGCACCTGGTGCCGGGCGGCAGCGCGCCCGGTCAGGCGTACTTCATCAACGACGGCGAACCGATCAACATGTTCGAGTTCGCCCGCCCGGTGGTGGAGGCGTGCGGCGAGAAATGGCCCACCATACGGATTCCGGCACCACCAGTGCGCCTGGCGATGACGGCATGGCAACGGCTGCACTTCCAATTCGGTGCTCCCGCACCACTTCTCGAGCCGTTGGCGATCGAGCGGGTGGCCATCAACAACTACTTCTCGATCGATAAGGCCCGCCGCGACCTGGGCTATGAGCCCCTGTTCACCACCGAACAGGCGCTCAAAGAATGCCTGCCGTACTACGTCGACCTGTTCCACAAGATGAAGGCCGAGGCAAAAGCGAAGAAATAGCGGGCGATTACCGGAAGCTCACCATCTCAGCGCCCCAGGCATCCCGGATCCGCGCGTCGACGTCGCGCCTGATGGTGTCGACCTTGTCGATGACCAGGCACGCCCGGTCAGTCTCGTCGTAGCGCGGCCACGGCAGTTCACCGGACGGGCCGGCCGGCTCACCGTCGGTGGCGAAATTGATCCACCGGGTCTGCATCCGCGTGGACACCGCCGTCGCGGTTCGCGCCCCGCCGAGCTTGAGCGTCACATCCTGGGGGCCGCCGAGAGTGCCCCAGACGTACGGCAATTCGGTGGCATGGGCGGCGCGCACCAGAAGCAGCTTGAACAGCGGTGTCGAGTAGTCGAACCGGTACAGGTACACCGGCGCCACCGCGCTGTGCCCCTGAGCCAGCCACATCGTCGGCAACCGGAAACCGATGTCGGTCGCCATGCTCACCACCCGGGACTTGTGCCGGCCCGAGTATGCCGACCCGATCTCGTCCACGGTCGGCAGCTGTAGGTCGGGCTGCTCGGCGGCGATCTGGTCGAACATCGACGTGATGGCGCGCGGGGTGATCGGCATCAGCGGCGAGCGCATCAACTTGAACAGCGCCGCCTCGTTTTTGTTGGTTCCGATCACCAACGGGACGGGCAGCAACCGTCCTTCCTGCGCCAGCTTGACGGGATAATCCTGCAGCAGGTCTCCGTCGACGATCGGGACGAAGGCCAGCGTGCCGGGATTGCGCACGGGCACTTCGTTGAACACCTCCTGCGTGGCCGCGACCAGCGCCTCTGTAGGCACCTCGGTCAGCTTCTGCAGCTCCGATGCGCCGATATCCAGCTTCTCCAACAGGGTGAGGGCGACCCGGTGCCCCCGCTCCCGGTCGTACACCGAGGTGGCCGGGGAACTCTGCGCTATCGCGCGCACAAACAGACCCTCGGCGGCCGGGCTGGCGAGCAGCGTGGTGACCAGGCCGGCGCCCGCGGATTCGCCGAAGACGGTGACGTTGGCCGGGTCACCGCCGAACGCCGCGATGTTGTCGCGAACCCACACCAGCGCGGCCAGCACGTCACGCAGCCCGATGTTCGAGTCGAAACGTCGCTGCCCGGTAGTGAACGACGACAGGTCCAGGAATCCCAGCGCGCCGATCCGGTAGTTGAGCGTGACCACGATGACGTCACCGGTGCCCGCCAGCGCGCGGCCGTCGTAGAGCGGCTGGCTGCCCGAACCCAGTACGTACGCGCCGCCGTGCAGCCACACCATCACGGGCTTCCCGGCACCGGGCTGTGCATCCCGTGGTGCCCAGATGTTCAGCCGCAGGCAGTCCTCACCCAGCGGCGCCCCCAGATCCAGGGGCATCCTCGGGACCACCGGCTGAGGGCAGGCCGGGCCGTATTCGGTGGCGTCGGCGACCTCGGTCCACCGCTGCGGGGGCTCGGGCGCCCGGAAACGCAGGTCACCCAGCGGCGGTGCCGCGTACCGGACGCCTTTCCAGAACTTGACGCGACCGTCGTCGCCACCCCGGACCGGGCCATATCCGGTTTCGACTACCTCGGTCGCCATCGCGCTCGAACTCCTCTTCCCGTGCACCGCCCCAGACATCCGTTGACCACGGCTGAAGCGTCCAAACCACTTTAATCACCGGCCGCCGATGCTGGAGACGATCAGCTCGAGGTACGGGCGATAGAGGTCTTCCCCGTCAAGATGACTGCCGAGAGTGATGCCGTCATTGACGGCCAGAATCACCCGGGCCAGCGTTTCGGCCGGCATGGTCAGCGTCGCGCCAAGGCGTGCCACGTTGGTGCTGATGAACTCCCCCAGCGACCGCACCGTCTCCCATCTCTGCTCGGCGAGTCGCTCTCGCGCCTGCGGATTGCGCAGCAGGAAGAGCGTGAATTCGTATCCCAGCGCCGCGCGGTCGGTGCCCTGGCTCATGTCCCGCCACCGGTTGGCGAGTTCGTCCAGATCGATGTCGCTGCGCCGGTGGAAAGATTCGATGACCTCGGTGAACCCGTCCAGGAATCGCTGGCGCTGGCGCTCGATGACGGCCAGGAAAAGTTCTTCCTTCGTCCCGAAGTGGGAGTAGATCGCTCCTCGCGTGTAGCCCGCGGCCTCGGCGATGTCTTCCAGTGCCGACCCCACCAGTCCCTTGCGCGCGAAAACTTCCTCCGCCGCGTCCAGCAACAGGTTCCGGGTGTGCTCCAGACGTCGCTCCCGGGTCCACCGCTGCGGCACGGTCCGATCCTTCCACATCGACGATATACATCGGCGTCATTCATATACGGCCTTGTATAAATTATACGCGAATGTATTCTAGTGTTCGGGATCACCGGTGCTTCCAGACAAGGAGCGTGCAACGTTGACACAAGCACTTCGGCCGGGACGGTGGGTTGACCCCCACTCGGGCCTGGGCCTCGGACTGGCCGACATCGGCGGCGACACATTCAACATGCGGATTTCCACCGACCGATACACCTCGGCCGAATACGCGGCGGTGGAGCGCGAGCGGATCTGGATGCGGGTCTGGCAGATTGCGGGCCGGGTCGACGAGCTTCCCAGGGTCGGCGACTGGAAGCAGTACCGGATACTCAACCAGTCGTTCCTCATCGTCCATGGCAAAGACGGCACGCTCCGTGGATTCGTCAACGCCTGCCGGCATCGCGGCAACACGCTGTGCACGGGCCGAACCGGAAATGCCAAGCGCGGACTGCTCTGTCAGTACCACCTGTGGTCCTACGACCTGGACGGGCGACTGCGGGGCATGCTGCGCGAGAGTCTGGCCGGCCCGATCGACAAGGGCGAGAACTCGCTGCTGCAGGTGCCGGTCGACACCTTCGCCGGATTCATTTTCATCAACCCCGACCCGAACGCGCAGCCGCTGCGCGAGTTCCTGGGGCCGGAGGTGGTCGAGCTGCTCGCGCCCTACCACCTGGACGAGATGGTCGCCGTGATGGATGTGCGGGAACCCTTGGACTGCAACTGGAAGGTCGTCATGGACGCCTTCGAGGAGGGCTATCACATCAACGGCATCCACCCACAGCTGCTCGGCGTGCTGACGATCGACCCGGCCACCACGCGCTACCGGTTCTTCGAAAACCACTGTGTCGCAGTGGCACCCTTCGAGGTTCGGGGCGCCAGTGCGGACAAGCAGGTCGAGGGCATCCTGGACCTGCCCGAGACGTTCCCGTCCACCGCTGCGGTGATCCCGCGGTTCCAGGAACTGGTCGCCGGGTATCGGCGGGCGGACGGGTCCGTCGACTTCCCGGCCGATGTCACGGCGCGAAAGTTGTTGCAGCAGGCCACGCGTGACACGCTGACCGCGATGGGCCTGGATGTCAGCGCCCTGACCGACGACCAGATGAGCGACAACCAGGGCTGGGTGCTGTTCCCGAATTACTTCATGACGGTCCGCGCCGGCGAATGCCACGTGATCATGGCCGTGCCACACCCTGACGGCGACCCGAACCGGTGCCTGTGGCATGTCAGCAGTTACATGTTCCTGCCGGCAGAGCACCGCGACGCATTCCACGTCGAGCTGACCGATGTCACCGAACCGGGTAGTTACAAGTATTTCGAAGCGCTGCAACAGGATTACGAGCAGATGCCGCGCCAGCAGCTCGGGCTTCGCAACAGCCGGCTGAACCACATGTCCCTGGTGCGCGAGGAGATCGTCATCGGCCACTACCACTCGGTCATCGACCGGTACATGGCCGGCAGTACGGAGGAAGAGCGATGAATCTGCAAGAGCGCATTGCCCATCACGGCCGCATGGCCGAGGCCTATCGGGATGCATACCTGCGCCAGGGGGTGCAGAACGGCGAGGCGTTCGCGCAAGCGTGGACGTTCGCCGAGGACGGCGTCTACGTCTCGCCGTATTTCACCGGTGATCAGGTGTTCCGGTTCAGCGAGTTCCCCGAAGACACCGCACGGGCTTCGACGCTGGAAGCCAAGGTCTACTCGCTGAGCTTTCCGGACTGGAAGCCCAGCGACTTCAAATACTGGCCCGCCGCCAACGGGCTGGTGATGAAAACCCGGTGGGAGGGGCACACCACCGACGGCGTCCAGATGGGCTTCTACTCCTACAGTTTCATCGAAACCAATGACGCGGGTGAACTGACTCGCTGGGAGACCCACGTCAACGACGAATACAACGCATTCCTCGATATCGCGATCGGCGTACACGGCCCGTTCCAGGGCACCAGCGAATACGTGGAACTGCTCGAACTCCGGCTGGCGAAGTCCGGGGAATCCCGGTGAACCAGCAGGTCGACCGTCAGGTAGCCGACGTCATCGGCGACTACACCGGCCACGCCCGCACGGTGCTCGAATACTGCATGACGGTCGATCGTCTTGTGCACGAAGCCAAAAGCCCCGGCTTCGGGGTTCAGAACTGGGGCGCTCTCGCCGAGCTCGTCGCCGTCGATGAATTCGAACGGGTGGGCGCGTTCAAGGAGGTGATGGACTGGCCGGCGTACACGGACTTCCTGACCACTTGGGCGACGTCGTCGACCTGGCGGTGCTCCTTTCGACGGCTCACCGAGGCTGCGGACTTGATCTTCCTCGAGCTCGAAGAGCACAGTGCCGTAGGCGATTTCACCAGCGTGGTGAATTCCCTGTCGGTTTACCGGTTCAACGACACCGGCCAGATCACCCGCATCGACCTCTACCTACAGATGGAGCTGCCGGACCCGGAACTGCTGAAAAGCTTTGAAGGAGTTGACCCCTGATTCGGTCCCGCTGCCGCTAAAGTTGCCTCAACACTGATGCGGAGGGCGGTCTCGGTCCAGGCATGAACACCGAATTCACGCTCACCCAGAAACGCGCCCTGGCAGTGTTCACCCTCGTCGCCCTGGCGTTCGGGGCGTACTTCCTGCGCAACTACTTCGTCCTCATCGTGGTGGCCGCGGTCGGCGCGTATCTGTTCACGCCCCTGTTCAACTGGTTCAACAAGCGCCTGGGCACTGGTCTGTCGGCGGCCGCCACCCTGCTGTCGGCACTAGCCATTGTGATCGTGCCGGTGGGACTGCTGGTGACGCTGGCCATCGTGCAGATCGCCCGGATGATCGACTCGGTGGCGGGATGGGTCCGCTCGACCGATCTGAGCAGCCTCGGCGACAAGACCCTGCACCTGGTTAACGAGTTCCTGTCCCGGGTGCCGTTCGTGCATGTCACCGTCACCGCGGAGACGCTGCGCAAGGCGATGGTCTCGGCCGCCCAGAACGTCGGCCACTGGCTGCTGGGCATCCTGCAGAACACGGCAGGCAGCCTGGCCGGCATGATCACCTCGGCGATCATCTTCCTGTACGTGTTCATCGCTCTGCTGGTGCACCGCGACAAACTGCGGACGCTGATCGGGCAGCTCAACCCGCTCGGCGAAGAAGTGACTGATCTGTATCTACAGAAGATGGGCTCGATGGTGCGCGGCACCGTCAACGGCCAGTTCGTCATCGCCTTCTGCCAGGGTGTCGCGGGCGCCGCGTCGATCTATATCGCGGGCTTCCACCACGGTTTCTTCATCTTCGCGATCGTGCTGACCGCGTTGTCGATCATCCCGCTGGGCGGCGGCATCATCACCATCCCGTTCGGGGTGGGCATGATGCTGTTCGGCAATATCGGCGGCGGGCTGTTCGTGGTCCTCTTCCACCTGGTGGTGGTCACCAACATCGACAACTTCCTGCGGCCGATCCTGGTGCCGCGGGATGCCCGTCTCAATTCGGCACTGATGTTGCTGTCGGTGTTCTCCGGGATCTCGATGTTCGGCCCGTGGGGAATCATCATCGGCCCGGTGCTGATGATCGTCATCGTCACGACCATCGACGTCTATCTCGCGGTCTTCAAGGGGGTCGAGCTCAAACCGGTGCCCGAGGACAAGCCCGCTCGACGCAAGTGGCCGTGGCCGGGCCGCTGACTGTGAATCTGACGACGCGACACGCCGGTGACGCGTCGGGGGATCCACACTCAGTGCACGGAGGCCGGCTTCCGCGAAAGTCGACAGCACTCAGGCAATCGCGGTTAACGCACCAAAAATAGGAGAAAAGGATAATGCCCTCAGGGTAGGGGAAATGGCTTCCAACAATACCGGCAAGACGTATAAGAAAAACACGAGGAGCGAAACAGCCAACACGGCGATGAAAACAATAGCAGCTATACCCACCGGAGCCAGCAGGTACGGACCCAAAGGATTATCAAAGAAAACTGCCTTGCCCAGCTGGTAGGAAAGAGGTGCCCACAAATCGTAGAGCGGTGCCGGCAAGCCTTCAAATCCGATAATCGGGTTCAAAATCGAAGCCAAGGGCTGCAACAACGTTACATTGACGGCCTCCGCGCCGGCGTACATCCCCGCACTCACGTTCAAATGCTGCGCAAACTGCTCGTGAAACACCGCGGCCTGCCCAGCCAGTTGTTGGTACTCTTTACCGTAATCGGAGAACACGTGTGCGATATTCGCCGATACTTCGTCGGCGGCGGCGGGCAGCACCGCGGCGGTTGAATCTGCTGCCAGCGTGTGCGCCTCGTAGAGGGCTGAGCCAATTGTCTCCAGGTCCGCAGCTGCCTGCGCCATAATTCCTGGCGCGGTGATTACAAGCGGCATGTCTGTCCTCACCCTTCGCTCATCGGAACGTGCTCAGATGGACCCGCAATGCTGATCACGGTCTTGTGCGGCGATCAAATGTTGCCAAAACGAGTGTCGCCCGGATCGACGAGGGGGGCTTGAGTATGCGACTACTCAATTCTGAGCGGGTGCCTGCCGAAAGGTTCCGGTTCTCGCCCGATTTTCGGGTAAGCAGCGACTCTCCATCAGAACCTCACCCGCTTCTTCGCAAGTGCTAACTCAGCCGCTCCCTGAGGAATTCGACCACCCGCTTGCGCGCCTCGTAGGCCGGCTGGCCGTCGATCTCGCGGACCTCGTCGGTGAGCACCGAATGCGCCATGCGGCCGAAGCCGTGCTCGTTGCCCGGGCCGGAGTCGATCTCGATCACCTCGAACGCGTCGCCGAGCCGCTGCTTGAGCGTCTTGAAGCGCTCGCCGGGAGCCATCCGGTCGCCGCTGAACCGCAGCCCCAGCGCGCACAGGTCGTGATTGGCGCAACGATCGGCCACCACCCTGAGCTCCGCCTCGCTCATTCCGGGATCGCGGCGGTGCTTGGCGGTGAGCGGGAACGGCACCGAGGGCTGGCTGAGCACGGGGGCCAGCACGCTGTCATCGACGGCGGCAGCCAGGGCGAAGCCGCCGGTGAAACACTGTCCGATCACTCCGACACCCTTGCCGGGAGTCTTCTCGTTGAGGTCGCGGGCCCGGGCGCGCAGAAACAGCGAGACCGGCCGCTCCTTGTTGGTGGCCATCGCGGCGAATTCCTTGGCCACGCAGCCGCGGCTGATCTCGGCCACGATGTAGCCCGGTGTTTTCGCCTTGCCGGGCTGCCCGAACAGTGACGGGATGGCCACGGTGAACCCGTTGTCGACCAGATGGTTACCCAGACCCAGCACCCCCGGATGGATACCCGGCATCTCCGGGATCAGCACGACGCCGGGGCCCGATCCTTTGCGGTAGACGTCGTAGGTGAAGCCGGCGCCGGTGAACGGCGCCGCCGACCACCCGGAGAGATCTGCTTCGGGTGCGGTCACGAGAGACGTCCCTTCTGTCGGCCTAACGGCTCGGTAGCGGCTGCGCCGACTCCGTCGCGACCGCCAGTGTGCGGAACTGATCCGGTGTGCCGGCACCGGTGATCGCCACCTGGGTCGGGCCGGCCGGGCTGGCGAGCCTGGTGGTCCACACCGGCTCGACAGCGCCGTTCTGGTCGGCACCCTGGTAGATAACCCAACGGGTGCCGTTCACGTCAACGGTGCCGCTGGGAAACATGCCGGAATGGATGGAGCCGACCAGCTTGTCTTCGTCGGCATTGCTCTGGGTCAGGCTTAGGTACATCCCGGTCGGGCTGATGTAGCCGACGGTCGAGGTGGCCGCGTGCAGCCGCTGGCCCGCCGAGGCGTCGCTACGTCCGGCGTCGATGCCGCCGCGTCCGCCGGAGTTGGCTTGCCAGCCCGGCGGCAGTTGCGGCATCCGGATCGGGAACCCGAGCGTGGCGGCGTCGGCCTTGAGCGCCGCGGCCGCGTCGTAGGACGGGATCCGTCCCCGGTTCGTCCCGCCCGGGGCGATCGAGCACATCCCGACCATCCCTGCGAGCACGATGCACCCGATCACCAGAGGCAGCAGCGACCAGAACATGTCGCGTCCGTCCTGCAGCAACCGCGGCTTGGCCGGCTTGGGGGCAGGCTGGGGCTCCGAGGTCACTCCGCAAGTATCCCAGCTCCAGTCGAGCGTTCCGCTTCTGGGACAATCTGCAACCATGAATGAAGGGCGCCAACCATGACTGCACAGGGATCAGGCTCGTCGCCGACCGTTGCGACACCGTCGCACGCCCGACCGCGTGGCGAAGCCCCCGACCGAAACCTGGCTCTCGAGTTGGTGCGCGTCACCGAGGCCGGCGCCATGGCCGCCGGTCGCTGGGTGGGCCGCGGCGACAAGGAGGGCGGCGACGGCGCGGCCGTCGACGCGATAAGAGAACTGGTCAACTCAGTCTCAATGCGCGGCGTGGTGGTCATCGGTGAAGGCGAGAAAGACGAAGCCCCGATGCTCTACAACGGCGAGGAAGTCGGCAACGGCGACGGCCCCGACTGCGACTTCGCCGTCGACCCCATCGACGGCACCACGCTGATGAGCAAAGGCATGCCCAACGCGATCTCGGTGCTGGCCGTGGCCGACCGCGGGGCGATGTTCGACCCCTCGGCGGTGTTCTACATGAACAAGATCGCCGTCGGCCCTGATGCCGCCCACGTGCTGGACATCACCGCCCCGATCGCCGAGAACGTCCGGGCGGTCGCCCGGGTCAAGGAACTGTCGGTGCGGGACATGACTGTGTGCATCCTGGACCGCCCCCGGCACGCCCAGTTGATCGCCGACGTCCGCGCCACCGGCGCCCGGATCCGGCTGATCACCGACGGGGACGTCGCCGGAGCCATCTCGGCCTGTCGCCCGGGTTCGGGCACCGACATGCTGGCCGGTATCGGCGGAACCCCGGAGGGCATCATCACCGCGGCGGCGATCCGCTGCATGGGCGGCGCCATCCAGGCACAGCTGGCCCCCAAGGACGACGCCGAGCGCCAGAAGGCCATCGACGCCGGCCACGACGTCGGGCGGGTGCTGACCACCACCGACTTGGTGTCGGGCGAGAACGTGTTCTTCTGTGCCACCGGAGTCACCGACGGCGACCTGCTCAAGGGAGTCCGCTACTACCCGGGCGGGTGCACCACGCAGTCGATCGTGATGCGGTCCAAGTCGGGCACCGTGCGCATGATCGAGGCCTACCACCGGCTGTCCAAGCTCAACGAATACTCGGCGATCGACTTCACCGGCGACAGCAACGCCGCCTATCCCCTGCCCTGACACCTATAAAAGCAAGGATCTTATCTATGGCCGATTCAGGCGCTCCCGAAGGCGAATACCGCATCGAGCACGACACCATGGGCGAGGTCCGGGTGCCGGTGAACGCGTTGTGGCGCGCGCAAACCCAGCGCGCGGTGGAGAACTTCCCGATCTCGGGTCGCGGTCTGGAGCGCACCCAGATCCGCGCGCTGGGTCTGCTGAAAGGCGCCTGCGCGCAAGTGAACAAGGACCTCGGACTGCTGGCCGCGGAGAAGGCCGACGCCATCATCGCCGCGGCCGCCGAGATCGCCGACGGCAAGCACGACGACCAGTTCCCCATCGACGTCTTCCAGACCGGTTCGGGCACCAGCTCGAACATGAACACCAACGAGGTGATCGCGTCGATCGCGGCGGCCAACGGGGTGAAGGTGCACCCCAACGACGACGTCAACATGTCGCAGTCGTCCAACGACACGTTCCCGACCGCGACCCACATCGCGGCCACCGAGGCCGCGGTGCGTCATCTCATCCCCGCCCTCGAGGTGCTGCAGGGCGCGTTGTCGGCCAAGGCACTCGAGTGGCAGACGGTAGTCAAGTCCGGACGCACCCACCTGATGGATGCCGTCCCGGTGACTCTCGGCCAGGAGTTCAGCGGGTATGCGCGCCAGATCGAGGCCGGCATCGAGCGGGTGCGGTCGACCCTGCCCCGGCTGGGTGAGCTGGCGATCGGCGGCACCGCGGTCGGCACCGGCCTCAACGCCCCCGAAGGATTCGGCGTCCGGGTGGTGGCGGTGCTGGTCGAATCGACGGGACTGTCCGAGTTGCGCACGGCGACAAACTCTTTCGAGGCGCAGGCGGCCCGCGACGGGCTGGTCGAGGCGTCCGGCGCGCTGCGCACCATCGCGGTGTCCCTGACCAAGATCGCCAACGACATCCGGTGGATGGGCTCGGGCCCGCTGACCGGCCTTGCCGAAATCCAGCTGCCGGACCTGCAGCCGGGCAGCTCGATCATGCCGGGCAAGGTGAATCCGGTTCTGCCCGAAGCGGTTACCCAGGTGGCCGCGCAGGTGATCGGTAATGACGCCGCGGTCGCGGTCGGCGGCTTGTCGGGCGCCTTCGAGCTCAACGTCTACATCCCGATGATGGCCCGCAACATCCTCGAGTCGTACAAGCTGCTGACCAACGTGTCGAGGCTGTTCGCGGACCGGTGCATCACCGGACTGGTCGCCAACGTCGAGCACCTGCGCGAGCTGGCCGAGTCCTCGCCGTCGATCGTGACCCCGCTGAACTCGGCCATCGGGTACGAGGAGGCGGCCGCGGTGGCCAAGCAGGCCCTCAAGGAGCGCAAGACGATCCGCCAGACCGTCATCGACCGCGGCCTGATCGGCGACAAGCTGTCCGAAGAGGAACTCGACCGCCGCCTCGACGTGTTGGCGATGGCCAAGGTCGAACCGGTCGATTAGGCCGGATGTTGCCGAGCCGCAGGTACCCTGCGGTGGACGCGGTTGTGTGGCTATCTCAGCGTGGAGGCGGCCGGTGAGAGTAAGGGTGATTCAGCAATGACGGTTCCCCCCGGCGGTCCCTACGGTCAGGATCCTTACGGTCAGGACCCCTACGGCGCGAATCCGTATGGGCAACAACCGTATTGGGGCGGTCAGCCGCAGGGCCAGCCACCCGGACAGCCGCAGGGCCCACCCCCCGGGCAGCCGCAGGGCCCGCCTGGCTCCTACCCCTATCCCCCGCCGGGCGGTCAGTACCCGCCGGGCACCGACCCGTACGGCGTCCCCGGCGGCTACCCGCCCCAGCAATTCGGTCCGCCCGGACAGCCCGGCTGGCAGCCGGGGGGCTACCCGCCGGGTCCGCCGCCGTCGGGCGGGAATTCCAAGCTGCCGTGGCTGATCGTCGCCGGCATCGCGGTACTGGGCGTCATCGTGCTGGTCGTGATCCTGGTGGTCTCCCTGGGCAGCAAAGGAAACGAGTCGCCGACGGCCGGCCCGTCCGGGACGACGAGCGCACAGACGTCGGGGCCGGATACGTCGATGCAGACCGCGACGGACTGCACTCCCAACGTCTCCGGCGGCAACAAGCCCACCGGCGACACGGTGTCGGCCGGCAAGCTGTCGTTCCCCACGAGCGCGGCGCCCGGGTGGCAGCCGTACGTGGACGACCAGAACCCCAACTTGATCGACGCGGTCGGCCTGGGCGCGGAGGTGCCTAACGCGAGCCAGTGGATGATGCAGGTCGAGGTCGCCGTCACCAACTTCGTCACCAGCATGGACGTCAACGCACAGGCGTCGAAGTTGATGGACTGCGTCGCCAACGGCCCCGGCTACGTGCAGTCGAATCCCACGCTGGGCCCGAAGAAGACGTCGTCGATGACGGTCGACGGGGTCAAGGCCGCCCGGGTCGATGCCGACGTCTCGATCGCCGACACCACCCGCGGGGTGAAGGGCGACACCGTGACGATCATCGCCGTCGACACCAAACCGGTCACCATCTTCCTGGCCGCGACTGCGATCGGGGACAAGGCTTCAGCGGCCATTGTCGACAAAGTCATTGCGTCACTGAAGGTTTCAAAGAAATAGTCGGCGTCCACACGTGCGTCGGCTCGGACCGGCCGCGCAGCACCGTGGAATAGCATTCGTCCCAGCGTGCGCGCTCGGACTGCCCGGCGCGGTCGATCGCCGCACCTGAGCACAGGATCCGGCGGTCGGAGGTCTTGGCGAGGTCGGCCAATCGCGCGGCCTCGTTGACCGCGTCACCGATCACCGTGTATTCGTAGCGGTTTTCGGCACCGATGTTGCCGGCGAAGACCCGTCCGGCGGAGACGCCGATACCGAAGTCCACCATCGGCAGCAGACGCAGTTTGTCGCCCAGGGCACGCCCGGTGCCCAACGCCGCCGCAGCCGGCTCATTGGTGCGCAGTGGCGCGCCGAAGATGACGAGTGCGGCGTCACCCTCGAATTTGTTGATGAGGCCGCCGAATTCGTCCACGGTGTCCACGACGATGCGGAAGAAGTCGTTGAGCAACTGGGCAACCTGTTGCGGCGGAAGGCTTTCGGTGAGCTTGGTGGAACCGACCAGATCGATGTAGAGGACCGCGGCTTCCACCACATCGCCGGACAGGGTGGCGCCCTCCTCGAGGGCACGCCGCGCGACGTCGGGCCCGACATGTCGGCCGAACAGATCCCGGAGCCGGTCGCGTTCCTCGAGCCCGCTGACCATCCGGTTGAATCCGCTTTGCAGTCGCCCGATCTGGGACCGCTCGTATACGCCCACGTGCGTGTCGATGTGGCCGTGCTCGACCTCGGCCATCGCGTCGGCGACTTCGGCGACCGGGTCGGAGATCGACCGCGATGTCAGGATCATGGTCGGCATTCCCAGCAGGAGCGCCGCCAGCGACACCACCAGGATCGGCACGTCCAACGAGTTGGACCGCTCGACCAGCCAGCCGGTGGAGCGCATCACCACGAACGCCGCGATCACCCCGATTGGCAATGCGCTGCACAGAAACCAGAGCAGAACGAGCCGCGCGAAGACGCCCGGCACCATCAGTCGCGGCTCGCAACCGCGCGTCGCGGCGCTCATGATCGGCCGCAGGGTGCGCTGGGCGAGTAATAGACCCGTACCGGCGGCCGCGGCACCCCCGATCAGCACGCCGAGCGAGATTGGCACCATGACGGCGGTTCCGCCATCGGTGTTCGGCAGGATGACGATCACGCCGCACACAGCCCACGTCCCCGCCAACAAGGCCGATTGCCGCCCCGCGAGTTTCATCGCCGCGTCGCGTTGCGCGGGTGTCGGTTCGTGACCGGCGGTGTACCAGCGCAGCGTGGGCGCCAGAATCATGGGCCCGATGACCGCAACCGAGATGGTTCCCAGCACGATCAGCACCGCCACCAGGCCGGTGTTCTTCTCGGCGAAGTCGGCGTTGGCCACCGCAGGGCTATGACCCCTCATCGGGATCAGGATGGCGGCCGAGTCGGCCACCGCGATGATGTAGCCGAGCGCCAGGTCGATGGCGTATTGGATTGACAGCCGCAGAGCAGACTTCGGCGACGCTGCCCTAGGCACCGTTGTTCGGCCCGCCCGAGTTCTGCCCGGGAATGTCGGTGATCGGGAAATTGGGCATCGGCTTGGGCGAGGGGGTGTTGGGCAGGGGCGGGATATCACCGGGAGGAATATCGTGCAGCTCGTTGACCGGCGGCCCGTTCTCCCGGCTGCCGTAGCTGCTGCCGGGCGCCCGCGGCCCCAGCAACTCGCTGACCGTCACCATCCGGTAGCCGTTCGCCTTGAGTACCGGGATGAACTGATAGATCAGATCGACGGTGCTCGAGTAGGTGTCGTGGAACAGCACCACCGAGCCAGGTTTGATCTGCGCCATCAGCACCTGTCGCGTCGCCGCGGTGTTGGAATCGTTAGCCCAGTCGAAAGGGATCACGTCCCAGAGGATTTCCGCGAGGCCGAAGGTTCCGGCCGTCTGCCGGACAGCCGGGTTCGACAGCCCGCCGGCGGGCCGGTACAGCGACGGCTTGCGGCCGGTCGCGGCGACGATCGCGTCGTTGGCGCGGGAGAACTGGCCGGCGATGTCCTCGGGCGGGATCGTCGTCATGTTGGGGTGTTCCCACGTGTGGCTGCCGAGCTCCATGCCGGCGTCCACGACCCGTTTCGCCCCGGCCGGATTCGCCGCCACCTTGTTGCCGATCTCGAAGAACGTCGCTTTGGCGTCGTTGTCCTTCAGGATCTGCAGCAGCCGGTCGGTGTAGGGGCTGGGGCCGTCGTCGAAGGTGAGCGCGACACACTTGACCGCGGCGCAGCTCTGGTCGTCAGCACGCGTGACGTGGCCGGTGAGACCACCGATCACCAGCACCCCGGCCGCGACAACGACGCCGAAGACCATGCGCCAGTAGCGCCAGGCCTGATTGTCGGGTCGTTTCGGCACCAGGGAAGTTTACCGAACGTCTCGCACCGAACCCTGAAGACGAACGTGCCGTGACGGCGTTGAGCCTGCGTAATGGGTGCGATTCGCGCGGTTTTCCCGCCTTGCACGCAGAGTCAACGCCCAGGTATCAGTGTGGCCCGGCGATTTCCTCGAGCATCTCGGTGACCAGCGCGGCGATCGGCGACCGCTCGCTGCGCAGCAGCGTGATGTGGGCGAACAGCGGGTGCCCCTTGAGCTTCTCGATCACCGCGGCCACCCCGTCGTGGCGGCCGACCCGCAGGTTGTCGCGCTGCGCGATGTCGTGGGTCAACACCACCCGCGAACCGGTGCCCAGCCGGGACAGCACGGTCAGCAGCACGTTGCGTTCCAGCGACTGGGCCTCGTCGACAATGACGAACGAGTCGTGCAACGACCGGCCGCGGATGTGGGTTAGCGGCAGGACCTCGAGCATGCCGCGGGACAGCACCTCGTCCAGCACGGCCGGGCTGGCCAGCCCTTCGAGGGTGTCGAAGACGGCTTGGGCCCAAGGGCCCATCTTGTCGCTCTCGCTGCCGGGCAGGTACCCCAGTTCCTGGCCGCCGACGGCGTACAGCGGGCGGAAGACGACCACCTTGCGCTGGGTCCGCCGTTCCAGCACCGCTTCCAATCCGGCACACAGCGCCAGAGCGGACTTTCCGGTGCCCGCCTTGCCGCCGAGCGACACGATGCCCACCGATTCGTCCAGCAGCAGGTCCAGAGCCACCCGCTGCTCGGCGGAGCGGCCGCGCAGGCCGAAGACCTCGCGGTCACCCCGCACCAGTTGTACGCGTTTGGCCGGGGTGACCCGGCCCAGCGCGTGCGAGCTGCCGCCCAGCAAGCGAATCCCGGTGTGGCACGGCAGGTCCCGGGCCTCGGCCAGGTCGATCTCCCCGTCGGCGAACAGGGCGGCGATGTCCTCGGCAGCGGTCTCGACCTCGCGCATGCCGGTCCATCCGGACACCACGACATCCTGCGCGTGATACTCGTCGGCCGGCAGACCAATCGCAGCGGCCTTGACCCGCAGCGGAATGTCCTTGCTCACCAACGTCACTCGCTTGCCTTCGGCGGCGAGGTTGGCGGCACAACTCAGGATCCGGGAGTCGTTGCTGTCGGTCCGGAAGCCCGAGGGCAGCACCGACGGGTCGGTGTGGTTGAGTTCGACGTGCAGTGAACCACCCTCTGCACCAACCGGAATGGGCTGGTCGAGCCGACCGTGTTCCAGCCGCAGATCATCGAACAGGCGCAACGCCTGACGGGCAAACCAACCCAGTTCGTGGTGGTGGCGCTTGGCTTCGAGTTCGCTGATTACCACCAGCGGAACTACCACCTCATGCTCGGCGAACCGGCTGCAGGCCCACGGGTCGGACAGCAGAACGGAGGTGTCGAGCACGTACGTCCGGGTTTCGGTCACGGGGCGCTCCTCGAGCGAATGACGCTCGGGCGGACCCACGCGAGCGTGTCGGCGGGGGCCGCGGCACCAGGACCGGGGCCGGTCCTGCCGTTGGTGTGACGAAGGTGCCGCCCTGGCAGCAAAGCAGATCGCTGGCCATCACCGGCGACGCTACTCCGGTGGCCACGCCCCTGCAGTGCAGGCGCGCCGAGACGCTATCGAGACACGCAAACGCAACAAATGCCGGCGGGCTAGTCGGTGACGAACTGCTTGAGCGCCGGCTCGTCGGCCAGGCCCCACGCGGTGATGCGCTCGGAGATCACCTGCTGTAACTGACCGCGGTCGAAGATTCCCGCCTCGGCCACCGCCTTGATCTTGTCCTGGTAGGCGTCGATGTCGGCGCCCGGGACGTCGAGGTCGGCAGCGCGGGCGGCGATCGCGGCGATCACCTCGTCACGGGAGTAGTCCAGCAGGTGGGCGACCAGGTTGGCGAAGAACTCCTCTTGCCGCGCTTCGTCCCTGGCGATCCGGTCGATCAGACCGGCCAGGATCGGCTCCTCGATTTGAGCGGCGAGGTTGCGGCAGAAGGTGCCGTAGGTGCGCTCCGAGAAGGTCATGTAGACCAGCGTGTCGATCTGCGAGTACTTCTCGGTGCGGTAGCCCTTCATCACGTACTGGACGCGGGCGTTCTCGTTGGCGGTCGGGTCGACCTCGCGGGTCACCACCAGGTACTCCCGCAGCGCGATGGCGTGCAGGTGCTCCTCGGCGGTCCACCGGCCGATCCAGCGGCCCCAGTAGTCCTCGAGGATGAAGGCCTCGACGAACTCGCGGTGGTGGGCCGCCAGGTTGTCCTTGAGCAGCAGCATGATCTCGCAGGCGTCCGTGATCGGGCGAGGCAGCGTGGCCTGGGACGGGTCCCAGTCGCGCCCGCCGAGGAACGCGAAGTTCTCGCCGCGGTCGAACGGTACGTAGTCGTGGGCGAACCAGATCTCTTCGGTGGCGAGGTGGTGGGCCAGGAGGGACTCCACCAAGGGCTCGAGTTCGAGAGTCAGCGCATTAGCGACAGGTTTCTGTGCCATGCGGTTACTGTAACCCGCATTCACAGGTTCTTTCAAATTTCCGCGGGCGTGTCGCGCCTCACTGTCGCGACCAGACGCAAAGTCCCCCTTTTCGCACGAAAAGGGGGACTTTGTCGCGTGGTAGCTCCCGCCTGCGCGGGACTGCCCGGCAGGCTCAGCGCCCGACGAGACCCCAATCCTCGATCCCCTCGTACAGCGGGAACTCCCTGGCCAGCCGGGCCACCCGGGCGCCCAGTTCGGCGACGTCCGCCGCGCCGCCGGCGGCCAGCGCGGTCGCGATGATGTCGGCCACCTCGGAGAACTCGGCGTCCCCGAAACCGCGGGTCGTCAAAGCCGGCGTCCCGATCCGCAAACCGGACGTCACCATCGGCGGCCGCGGGTCGTTCGGGACGGCGTTGCGGTTGACCGTGATCCCGACCTCGTGCAGCAGATCCTCGGCGGCCTGACCATCCAGCGGGGAGTTACGGAGGTCGACCAGGACGAGGTGCACGTCGGTGCCGCCGCTGACCACCGACACCCCCGCTTTGGCGACGTCATCGGCCATCAGCCGGTCGGCGATGATGCGCGCCCCCGACAGGGTGCGCTGCTGACGCTCGGCGAACTCAGGTGTCGCGGCGATCTTCAGCGCCACGGCTTTGCCGGCGATGACATGCATCAGCGGTCCGCCCTGCTGGCCGGGGAACACCGCCGAGTTGATGGCCTTGGCGTAATCCTGCTTGCCCAGGATCATGCCCGAGCGGCCGCCGCCGAGCGTCTTGTGAATGGTGGTCGACACCACGTCGGCGTACGGCACCGGCGAGGGGTGCAGGCCGGCGGCGACCAGACCGGCGAAGTGCGCCATATCGACCCACAACTTGGCATCCACCTCGTCGGCGATCGACCGGAACGCCGCGAAGTCGAGAATCCGGGGATAGGCGGACCAGCCGGCGATCAGGACCTTGGGACGGAACTCCAGCGCCTGAGCCCGCACGGCGTCCATGTCGACCAGATGCGTCGTCGGATCGACACCGTAAAAGGCGTTCTCGTACAGCTTGCCGGAGAAGTTCAGCCGCATGCCGTGGGTCAGGTGGCCGCCGTTGGCCAGGTCGAGACCAAGGAGCCGCTCGCCCGGTGACATCAGCGCGTGCAGCACCGCGGCGTTGGCCTGCGCACCCGAATGGGGCTGCACGTTGGCGAAGTCGGCGCCGAACAGCGCCTTGGCGCGGTCGCGGGCGATGTTCTCTACCACGTCGACGTGCTCGCAACCGCCGTAGTAGCGCCGGCCGGGCAGGCCCTCGGCGTACTTGTTGGTGAGCACGCTGCCCTGCGCCTGCAGGATCGAGCGCGGCACGAAGTTCTCCGACGCGATCATCTCGAGGGTGTCGCGTTGCCGCCCGAGCTCCTTACCCAGAAGCTCGGCGATATCGGGGTCGACCTCGGCGAGCGGTGCGGACATAACGGACGAAGCGACGCGGGCGCCAGGAGTAGCAGTCACGGAGTCAGTCTATCGAGACACGTGTTTCCCAGCCGAGTCGCGTTTTGACCAGCCCCACCGTCAGTGCCGCCTTCGTTACTGAGAGACTGGCACCATGCCGCGGCCGAGCGAGCCGAGCCCCTATGTCGAGTTCGACCGACGGCAATGGCGCGCGCTCCGGATGTCGACGCCACTGGCACTCACCGAAGAAGAACTGGTCGGGCTGCGCGGCCTCGGTGAGCAACTCGACCTGCTGGAAGTCGAAGAGGTCTACCTTCCGCTGGCCCGTCTGATCCACCTTCAGGTGGCTGCGCGGCAGCGGCTGTTCGCGGCCACCGCGGAATTCCTCGGCGAACCGCAGCAGAACCCGGACCGCCCGGTGCCGTTCATCATCGGGGTCGCGGGCAGCGTGGCCGTGGGCAAATCCACCACGGCGCGCGTGCTGCAGGCGCTGCTGGCCCGCTGGGACCACCATCCCCGGGTGGACCTGGTGACCACCGACGGATTCCTCTACCCGAACTCCGAGTTGGAACGACGAAACCTGATGCACCGCAAGGGTTTTCCGGAGAGCTACAACCGCCGGGCGCTGATGCGATTCGTCACGTCGGTGAAGTCCGGATCGGATTACGCCTGCGCGCCGGTCTATTCACACCTGCGCTACGACATCATTCCCGGCGCCAAACACGTGGTGCGGCATCCCGACATCCTGATCCTGGAAGGGCTCAACGTCCTGCAAACCGGGCCGACACTGATGGTGTCGGACCTGTTCGACTTCTCGCTGTACGTCGACGCCCGGATCGAGGACATCGAGCAGTGGTACGTGTCGCGGTTCCTGGCGATGCGCAGCACCTCGTTCGCCAACCCGGAGTCGCACTTCCACCACTACTCGGCGCTGTCCGATTCGCAGGCGGTCGTGGCGGCGAAAGAGATCTGGCGGTCGATCAACCGGCCCAACCTGGTCGAGAACATCCTTCCGACGCGGCCCCGGGCCACCCTGGTGCTACGCAAGGACGCCGATCACGCCATCAACCGGCTGAGGCTGCGCAAGCTGTAGGCCGGGTCAGCCGTGAGCGCCCGGTTGGCCGAACAGAATGCCAGCGATGCCGCCATTCGCGCCTGCGCCCGCATCCCCGGACGGAGCACCGAGGCCGCCGGCACCGCCGGACCCGCCGGCCCCGCCGTTACCGATCAGCCTGGCGTTGCCGCCCGCTCCGCCGTCGCCGCCGTCGCCGCCTTGCGCGGCCAGCCCCTGGAAGAGCCCACCGGCCCCGCCGCCGCCACCGGCGCCGCCATTGCCGTAGAACAGTCCGGCAACACCGCCGACGCCGCCGTTGCCACCGTTGCCGGCGCTGATACCGGTGCCGAAGACCGCGCTACCACCCAATCCACCAAAGCCGCCGGCCCCGCCGCTGCCGAAGAGCAGGCCGGCGTTCGCGCCGTTACCACCATTTCCACCCACCCCACCGGTATTGGACGTCTCGCCGGTACCGCCGTTGCCACCGCTGCCGCCGTTGCCCCACAGCCGGGAGACACCGCCGTTGCCGCCGTTACCCCCGGCCAGGGCCTGGCTCGCATTGATCGCGCCGCCCATGCTCCCGCCTGCGCCGCCGTTGCCGCCGTTGCCGAAGATCGCAACACCGCCGTTTCCACCGCTGCCAGGCGCGGCGTTATCTCCGTCGCCGCCGTAACCGCCGGAACCCGCGTCGCCGAACAAACCGGCATTGCCGCCGTTGCCGCCTGATCCACCGGTACCGCCGAACTGGGCGGTTGCGCCGTTACCCCCGTGTCCACCGGCACCGTAGAGCCAACCGGCATCGCCACCCAGCCCGCCGTTGCCGCCGCCGCTCGAGATGCTGGCGAGACCGCCGGCGCCACCTGCTCCGCCGTTGCCGATCGTCCATGCGTGGCCGCCGACGCCACCCGCGCCAGCTCCGACACTGGCCCCGCCCAGGCCGCCCGTGCCGCCGGCACCTCCGTCGCCGTAGAGATACCCGCCGTTGCCACCCGCGCCGCCGGCCCCACCGGGCCGACCTGCTCCGGTGCCGCCTTCGCCACCGTGCCCACCGATGCCACCGCTACCCCACAAGCCCGCGTTGCCGCCGGCTCCACCGACACCGCCGGCACCCGCACCGAAGAACGCTCTGGGTCCGGCGTCGCCGCCATTCCCGCCGCTTCCGTATAACCACCCGCCGTTGCCACCTGCGCCGCCGTTCTGGGCGTTACCCGTGACGGTGTTGGTTCCGCCTGCTCCGCCGGCGCCGCCGTTGCCGATCAATCCGGCGTTTCCGCCGGCGCCGCCGGCCTGGTTGGCTCCGCCGGTGCCCCCGGCACCGCCGTTGCCGTAGAGAATTCCGCCATCACCACCACGCATCCCGGGGCCGCCGTTCGCGCCATCCCCGATCAGCGGGCGATTGAACAGCGCCATTGTCGGAGCGTTGATCACACCGAGCACGTCGGTCGGCAAGCTCTCGGCGGCGTTCAACGCCTCGGCGGCGGCATAAGCACCACCGGCACCGGTCATGGTTGCCACGAACTGCTGATGGAATGCCGCCGCCTGGGCGTTGACCATCTGATATGCCTGCGCGTGCCCGGAGAACAAAGCCGCCAGCGCCGCAGACACCTCGTCCGCGCCGGCAGCGGCGACCGCCGTCGTAGGTGCGGCCGCCGCCGCAGCGGCCTCGCTGAGCGAAGAACCGATTCCTGCCAGATCGGACGCAGCCTGAGCCACGAATTCTGGGGCGGCAATGAGAAATGACATCGCTTGTCCTATCGCTATCGTCGAGCCGGCACGCGAAAATCACCCGAAGTATGGACTGTTCGCGGCGCCATCGTCGTGAATTCGACAGGTCACTAATAAACCCGTAGAAATTCGGTACTGCAGACACAGATTGACCCAGCGGGCACCGCCGTGGCATCGGGCAGAGTGCACAAATCCGATTTGCGTCGACGTGCACTGTGCACAAGTGCTTCAACAGGCCGAGCGGGGCTGCGCACCGCAACGCTCAGGCGGTGGCAACCCCGCTCGGCGGGAAGGGGAATCACGCTGCCAGGCGGCGCACTCCCAGGTACTGCAGGCCCGCGAACACCAGCGTGTAGAGCCCGCTGGCCAGCGTCGCGGCCACCCCGATCGATGTCATCGGCACCAGCTCCGCGGCGACGACCGCCGCGACGGTGTAGACCAGGTTTGCCGCGACGACGCCGAGTCCAGCGCGCCGCAGGTTCGGCAGCGCGGCCAGGCTGAACACCGCCAGTCCGTACAGAACGAAAAAGGCGCCCATGCTGTATTCCTGGCCGGACGTCAGACCGGTCAGCCGCGAAACGGGATCGGCGGCGACGGCGACGGCCAGCCCCATCAATCCGGTCAGGGTGGCATCAGCGCGCATCGCGAATCGAAGCAGCGAGTCGTTGGAGTCGGATAGCGGGCGGCGCTGCACACCGGAAATTGCGGTCATGTTCGGATCTCCTCGGCATTGGGGCGTTGATACGGGTCGAACACGTCCGACGGTGCCGGTTATCCACTGCCAGATCGACGCATGGCGCTGCCAGTTACTGCCACCAAACTGATGACCAGGAGTTTTCTCCGAATTTTTGGTCGGCCGGTCAGACGGCCCGCGCCTCCACGATCCCGAAGGGCGAGGCGGTTTCCACCACTCGCGTCATCTGGAAGCCGGCCCGTTGCAGGAGGCGGCCGTACTCGGACTCGGTGCGCTCGCGGCCATCGACCATGACCAGCATCTCCAAGTCGATCCACTTCGCCGGGATGTCGCGGTCGTGATCGGGAATGACCTGCTCCAGCAGCAGGACGTGGCTGCCCGGCGCTGCCGCCTTGCGCACGTTGGCGAGAATGCGGACTGCCTCGTCGTCAGGCCAGTCGTGAATGATGTTCTTGAGCACGTAGACGTCGCCACCGCCCGGTAGGTCGTCGTCGAAGAAGGATCCCTCCGCGATGCGCACCCGGTCTTCGACCCGGTGTTCGCGAAGTTCGGCCGGGGCGCCGGCAACCACCTGCGGTTGGTCGAAGAGGATGCCGCGCGCGTGCGGCGCCGAGTTGAGAATCGCGGCCAGCAGCCGGCCATGCCCTCCCCCGACGTCGACGACGGTGGAGTAGCCGCCGAAGTCGTATGCCGCGACCAGTGGCGCGATCGACAGGTCAGAGGTGCTTGTCATGGCCTGGTTGAAGATCTCCGACAGTTGGGGCTCGCTGGCCAGGTATTCGAAGAATGGCTTACCTCGTAATTCCGAGACCACGGAACGTCCGCTGCGAATAGCGTCGGCCAGCCCGCTCCAATGCTCGCGTTGCTGCGGCGCGCCCACAAACCGGGCCATGCCGGCCAACGACACGTCGGCGTCCGTGCGCAACGCCTCTGCCAAGGG
Organism: Mycobacterium sp. TY815; assembly: GCF_030755135.1. NCBI lineage: Bacteria > Bacillati > Actinomycetota > Actinomycetes > Mycobacteriales > Mycobacteriaceae > Mycobacterium > Mycobacterium sp. TY815. Next base: position 869,435 of record NZ_JAUFRX010000002.1, read on the forward strand.
ATTCAACTCAAAGCGGCCGTCGCGTCGCTGCCGGAACACACCACGGCCGATCAGCGCCCGAAGCAGGCGACCGACCGCATCGGCGTTCGCGCCGACCGCCTCCGCGAGTTCGTCGGGAGTCAACGGACCGGCGGCCAGGGCGTCCGCAATGCCGAGCTCGGCCGCCGCGGCGACCGCCTGGGCTACCCACGCGTTCAGAATCAGTTCCATCATCGCAGCCGGGGCCGGCACCATCCGCCGGTGCAGGCGGGCCAGCCGGTCGCGGAGCAGCTCGACTGCTCGGACAGCGCGGGCGGGCGGCATTTTGTCTGGCACAGAAATCTCCGTGGTGTCGGCGGGTTGCGCCGGGATCAGTCGCTGGAAACCGTGACCCGGCCGCGTAGGTCGGCGGCGATCAAGCGCGCTGCCGCGTTCTGCCAATTGTGCAATGAGCGCTGCGGTACCTCGGTGACCAGCCACTGCCAGGCCTGTCGCGCCGTCGGATCCAGCCCGGCGGCCGTCGCGTTCTGCGCGTACGCGCGCACGCCGACGACGTAAGGGAAATACAGCGAGTTGTAGTAGCGCCACTCCTCCGTGGTGCCGAAGTCGCCGGCGTCGCGGGGCTTGAGCCTGGCGATGCCGTCCGCGAGCACTGCCTTGAGTTCGTTGGCCCGCTCCACCGGATGGTCGGGCGCGCCGCGGGCGGCCAGGCGCTCGTCGATCACCGGCAACGCCGTGAGCGGGCTCGCGACCAGTTTGGTCAGGTCGCGGTAATGGCCCAACGCGCGACGGGTGAGCCGAACGAATGAGTCGTCGTCCACCTCGACCAGAGGGTCCTTCGAGCGCAACGGCAGTGCCGCCCCTGCGTCGCGCAGCACCGCCCGGTCGGCCCGCAGCTCGGGTGAGCGGGAGAACGCCAGCCGGTCCAGGACCGCGGCGAGCGGGTCGGCCAGCACCTGGACGGTGATCGCCACCGCCAGGCTGGTGAACAGCAGCACCGTCATCGCGGTCTGCGCCGTGGGTTCGGCGCGGGTGACGGCGAGCCCGATCAACGCCTGACCTCCGAACAGCACCGAAACCGCCGAGCAGCCGACGAAGGAGCGCAGCATGTCGGCGCGCAATGCCTGCCCTTCGTCGAAGGCGTCCCAGACGGCCACCGCCACCCCGAGCAGCAGCACGTCGAATCCGGTGGACGCCAGCGCAATCCAGCTCGGCACCAGCCCGAGCGGGATGATCAGGATGGCATTGGCCAGCGCGAAGAACAGCGTCGCGATCACCACGGCTCCGGTCACGGGCGCGGGCCGCGCGGGCCGCAGGACCTTCGCGGCCATCGCTCCCAGCGTGGAGACCGAGATGACCCCGAACATCAGCCAGTGCCCCAGCCGGAGCGGTCCGGTGACACTGCCGGCCACGTTCGCGGCCACCAATGTCAGCGCCGCGACGGTGCCGATCAGGAGCACCTCGCCGGTTCGGCCCCGGGTGCTGTCGGCAGGGCGGGCCAGTTCGACCAGCACCGCAAACCAGGCGACGCTGGGGACCGCGACCAGGTACACCTCAAGCCGACTCAGCAGCTCGGCGTGCGTGAGGCTGGTGGTCCGCACCGCGTCCAGGGCCACCACCGACGCGAAGCCGCAGAGCCCGATCGAGGCCAGCACGAGCACCGGCTTGCGCGGGTCGCGGGCCAGCAGATACAGCCCCAGCCACCCGCTCAGCGTGAACACCACCGCCGACAGCGCAGCCATGGATCCAGTCTGTCACGCCGCTCTTCGCCACTCTCTGAGTGCGGCTACCCGACCGGTGCGCGGCCCACACGCCTAACCAAGGCGCGCCTACCGACTGCACCCACTGCCGCCCCACGCGCCGCTACGTTGTGGTGACGACGAGGCCACCCTGGATCGGCGAGATAGCCGCCAGCGCCGCCTGCAGCGCCTCCATTTGGCCGTTCCAGAAGCCGGAGACCTGGCTGCCGATGTTGCCGACGCCGGAGATCAGGGCCGAGGTGTTGGCGGCCAGCGTGCTGGTGTTGGCGACACCGGAGATGGCGGTGCCGAGGTTCTGGAAGCCCGACAGCACCGAACCGGAGTTGTACCAGCCCGACGTCAGCGCCCCGTTGGCGTTGGCGAAGCCCGAACTCAGATCGCTGGAGTTGAAGAAGCCGGAAGAACCGATGGCACCTCCGTTGAAGTACCCCGAGGACACCGACGAGTTCCCGATACCGATCTGCCCCGGCAGCGTCACGTTGAGCCGGCCGAGGAGCGTCATGTCGAAAGGTATCCGTATGTCCGCGCCGACCACGAGACTTTCGAAGACGATCGCATTGACGCGGATGGGGGTTATCGATGGGGACAGGAGGGTTCCAGCGACAGGGATATTCCCGACAATAGGAGCGGTTACCGTCACGTTGACCGCGATGTTGAACTGAGGGATCGGTTGGATGGTGATGGGGTCGATCTGACCGGTGATCGGGATCGCTAGGTTGGTAGCCGCCACCAGGTTGATCGGAATCGCCGGGAGATCGATTGCGATGGTCGGACCCTGCAACCCTTGGCCGTCGGCCAGATGGAAGGAACCGACGTTCGTGCTGCCGGTGTTGAAGGAACCGGTGTTGAGGTCGCCTGAGTTGGCGAAGCCGGTGTTGATGCTGCCGCCGTTGAAGCTTCCGGTGTTCAGATCGCCCGGGTTGGCATCACCGGTGTTGAAGCTGCCGGCGTTGAAACTGCCCGTGTTGTTGCTGCCGGTGTTGCCGAAGCCGGTGTTGTAGCTGCCGGTGTTGCCGATACCGGTGTTGCCGACGCTGGTGTTACCGATGCCGGTGTTGTAGTCACCGGCGTTGCCGATGCCGGTGTTGCCGGTGCCGGAGTTGAAGAAGCCGCGGTTACCGGTGCCCGAGTTGAACAAGCCGACGTTGTCGGTGCCCGCATTCAACCCGCCGAAGCCCGAGTTGCCGCTACCGAGCAACCCGATACCGGAGTTGTTGTCACCCCAGTTCGCCAAGCCGATGTTGCCGTTGCCGAAGTTGCCGAAGCCGATGTTGCCGCTGCCGGTATTGCCGAACCCGATGTTGCCGCTGCCGGAGTTGCCGAAGCCGATGTTGCCATCACCGAGGTTGCCGAACCCGAAGTTGTTGCTGCCCAGATCGCCGAACCCGAAGTTCAGGTTGCCCAGGTTGCCGCCGCCGAAGTTGTTGGCGCCCACGTTGCCCAAACCGAAGTTCAACTGCCCGATGTTGCCCCCACCCACATTCAGGCCACCCTGGTTGCCCAGGCCGATGCTCAAGGTGGTGAAGTCGGTCACCGCGTTGTGGAAGACCCCAGAGACCTGGCTGCCGACATTGCCGAAGCCAGAGATGACCGCCGCCTGCGACGCCTCCAACGAACTCGCGTTGAACCAGCCCGACATGCTGTTGCCCAGGTTGCGCATGCCCGACGCCAAGTCGCCCACGTTGCCCATACCCGAGGCACCCAGCCCCATGTTCTGCCACCCCGAACTGCCCGCGCCCACATTGAAGAAGCCCGAGGAACTGCCCGTGCCGCTGTTGAAGAATCCCGACGACGGGGCACCCGTCGTGTTACCGATGCCCGGGCCCGCCGGGATCGAGATCGGAATATCGATCGGGCCGACGGTGCCGGAGATGCCGGCAAACAGTGTGTATGTCGGGCCGCCGACGAGCAAGTTCAGCCGTGGTCCGCTGATCGTGATGGTCGGAACATTGATGGGACCGACGGTGGAGTTGGCGGTCACGTTGCTGATACCGGTGATCGCGATCTGGGGAACGGTGAACGGCACAGTGGTGATGTCGAATGTGCCACCGGAGATCGTCGCGCTCAACGGGACTCGCAGGCCGAAGTCCACGGGAATCTGGTCGATGTGGATCGAGTAGGAAAAACCGGTCATGCCCTGGGCGTCGCCCCGGACGAAAATCCCGTTGTTCATGTTCCCGGGGTTGAACAGGCCGGTGTTGATGTCCCCGGAGTTGCCGATGCCGGTATTCAGGTTGCCGGTGTTGAACCACCCGGTGTTGGTGTCGCCGCTGTTGAAGTCACCGCTGTTGAAGCTGCCCTCGTTGAAGCTTCCGGTGTTGTAGCTGCCGCGGTTACCGATCCCGGTATTGAAGTTGCCCGGATTGAACAGACCTGTGTTGGCGGTGCCGGAGTTACCGATGCCGGTGTTGTAGCTACCGGTATTGAACAACCCCGAGTTGCCCACGCCTTCGTTGAAAATGCCGCGCAGATCAACCCCGGAGTTGGCGATACCGATGTTGCCGTTACCGGTGTTGCCGAATCCGATGTTGTTATCCCCGGTGTTGCCGAACCCGATATTGCCGGTACCGGTGTTGCCGAAGGCGTCGGCGACAGCGGCCGTCGCAGCAGCAGGACTCACCGCCAGCAGACCGTTCAATTTGGCCGACAGACCCGTCCCGCTCAGCACGCTACTGATGGCCGGGTTGCTCAACAGGCTGCCAAGGTGCCCGGAGTTGAGCAGGCCGCTCACCGAGGGGCTGCTCAGCAGCGTGCTGACCACCGGGCTGCTCAACAAGGTGCTCACCGAGGGGCTGCTCAGCAGTGTGGTCACCGCCGGGCTGCTCAGCAGATTGGTCACCGCCGGGGTGCTGAACTGGCTGACGAACGCCTCGGAATACACCCAGGCGTTGAACACCGGCGAACTCGACAAGTTGGTCACCACGGCCTCGAGGCCACCGTGGGAGTTGACGTAATTGGTGATCTGGTTCAGCGAGAAGTTCCCCCACGGCGTCGACAACGTCTGCGCGGCCGCACTCGCCCCGCCCGTGCCACCCACCCCCCACTGCGACAACAAGTTGCTCAGGCTGCCGCCGTTGGTCAGCTGCACACCACTGAGCAGGCTGCTCACCGTCGGATTGCTCAACAACCCACTCAGCGCCGGGCTGCTCAACACGCTGCCCACCGTCGGGCTGCTCAACAGGGTGCTCACCGTCGGACTGCTCAACACAGCGCTCACCGCGGAGCTGCTCAGCAGATTGGTCACCGAGGAACTGCTCAGCAGATTGGTCACCGCAGGGCTGCTCAGCTGGCTGGCCAACGCACCGGAATTCACCCAGGCGTTAAACGCCGGCGAGTTCGACAAGTTCGTTAACACGGCCTGCAGACCACCGTGAGAGTTGACGTAGTTGGTGATCTGGTTCAGCGAGAAGTTGCCCCACGGAGTCGACAACGTCTGCGCGGCGGCACTCGGCCCGCCGGTGCCCACACCCAATTGGTTCAGCGCACTGCTCACGTCGCCGGTGCTCAGATGCAGGCTGCTCAGCAGGCTACTCACCGACTTGCTGCTCAACAGACTGCTCAGGCTCTTGCCGCTCACCAAGCTGCTCACCGCCGGGCTGCTCAGCAGGCTGCTCACCATCGGACTGCTCAACAAGCCGCTCAGGCCGCCAGTGCTGATCACGCTGTTGAGGACCCCGCTGCTCAGGACGCCACCGAGACCACCGGTGGACAGACCCGTCACCAGCGACTGCATGTTCGAGCCGCCGAAGTGACCCCACGACCCGAAGTTGTGGCGACCCCACTGTGCCGCGGCCGCCGCGCCGCCGGTGCCGATGCCACCCAGGTTGTGCAGGTTCAGGTTGGCGAAGGTTCCGGTGCCGAGCCGCAGACTGCTCAGCACACCACCCAGGTTGAAACCGCCCAGCAGGCTGCCCAGCTTCAGCCCGCCCAGATTCCCCGAACCCAGGCTTGCGACGACGGCCTTGACGCCCGCGCCGCCCCCGGCCAAGCCGGACAGCCGCGAGACCGCCGCATTCATCAGACCACCCGCCCCGGCCAACTGACCCAACGTCAACTTAGTGAACGGCGTCAGCGCCGCCGCCGCCGCCGCAGCCCCACCGTGATAGCTCAACATCGCCACCACGTCCTGAGCCCAGAACTCCTCGTACACCGCCTCCGCCGCCGCGATCGCCGGCGCATTCTGCCCGAAGATATTCGACAACACCAACGACACGAACGAATTCCGGTTGCCCGCGATGACCGCCGGATGCACAATCATCGACCGCGCCGCCTCATACACCGACACCACAGTCCGAGCTTGGGAGGCCGCCTGCTCAGCCGCCGCACCCGCCGCACTCAACCACGCCGCATACGGCGTCGCCGCCGACCTCATCGCCACCGACGCCGGGCCCTGCCAGTATCCGTCAACAAGCCCCGAAGTCACCGACTCGAAAAACGACGACGCCGAACCCAACTCGGAAGCCAACCCAGACCAGCCCGCCGCCACACCCAGCAACGGAGCCGACCCAGCGCCGGCAAGAATCCGCGCCGAATTGATCTCGGGTGGCAAAGTCAGAAAACTCACCGGCTCAGACCTCTTCCTTACATAGCAGGAAAGCTTCTCTGGGGTAATGGGTGCTGCAGAACAACGCCCGGCCGTCCGGGGCGGGGAAGTACGTCATCGGCTGGCCACCCAGTCCGCCAGCGTCTGCTGCAACGCATCCATCTGGCCGTTCCAGAAGCCGGAGACCTGGCTGCCGATGTTGCCGACGCCGGACATGAACGCCGCGCCGTTGACGGTGCTGGTGTTGGCGACACCGGAGATGGCGGTGCCGAGGTTCTGGAAGCCCGACAGCACCGAACCGGAGTTGTACCAACCCGACGTCAGCGCCCCGTTGGCGTTGGCGAAGCCCGAACTCAGATCGCTGGAGTTGAAGAAACCGGAAGAACCGACCGAACCGCCGTTGAAGTAGCCCGAGGACACCGACGAGTTCCCGATACCGACCAGCGGCGGGAACGTGAGGTTGAGTCGGCTGGGGCCCCCCAACTGGAGGGGTACCTGTACGTTCGCCCCGACCATGAGGTCGTTCAGGACGATCGGGTTGACGACGATGGGACCTATCGGTGGGACCACTAGGGTTCCATTGAAAGGGATATTGATAGTGAAAATGATCGTGGCGCTTGCCACCACGTTGACCGGGATCGAGAGCTCAGGGGTAAAGACGGTGATCGGGTCGATCTGACCGGTGATCGGGATCGCCACGTTGGCACCCGCCGACAGGTTGATCGGAATCGCCGGGACATCGATCGCAATGGTCGTACCCATCTGGCCGTCGGCCAGATGGAAGGAACCGACGTTCGTGCTGCCGGTGTTGAAGGAACCGGTGTTGAGGTCGCCTGAGTTGGCGAAGCCGGTGTTGATGCTGCCGCCGTTGAAGCTTCCGGTGTTCCGATCGCCCGGGTTGGCATCACCGGTGTTGAAGCTGCCGGCGTTGAAACTGCCCGTGTTGTTGCTGCCGGTGTTGCCGAAGCCGGTGTTGTAGCTGCCGGTGTTGCCGATACCGGTGTTGCCGACGCTGGTGTTACCGATGCCGGTGTTGTAGTCACCGGCGTTGCCGATGCCGGTGTTGCCGGTGCCGGAGTTGAAGAAGCCGCGGTTACCGGTGCCCGAGTTGAACAACCCGACGTTGTCGGTGCCCGCATTCAACCCGCCGAAGCCCGAGTTGCCGCTACCGAGCAACCCGATACCGGAGTTGTTGTCACCCCAGTTGGCCAAGCCGATGTTGCCGTTGCCGAAGTTGCCGAAGCCGATGTTGCCGCTGCCGGAGTTGCCGAACCCGAAGTTGCCGTCGCCCAGGTTGCCGAACCCGAAGTTGTTGCTGCCCAGGTCACCGAAACCGAAGTTGTAGTCGCCGAGGTTGCCGCCGCCGAAGTTGAAGCCGCCCACGCTGCCGAAGCCGACGTTCAGGTCGCCGATGTTGCCCCCACCCACATTCAGGCCACCCTGGTTGCCCAGCCCGATGCTCAAGGTGGTGAAGTCGGTCACCGCGTTGTGGAAGACCCCAGAGACCTGGCTGCCGACATTGCCGAACCCCGAGACGACCGCCGCCTGCGACGCCTCCAACGAGCTCACGTTGAACCAGCCCGACATGCTGTTGCCCAGGTTGCGCATGCCTGACGCCAAGTCGCCCACGTTGCCCATACCCGAGGCACCCAGCCCCATGTTCTGCCACCCCGAACTGCCCGCGCCCACATTGAAGAAGCCCGAGGAACTGCCCGTGCCGCTGTTGAAGAATCCCGACGACGGGGCACCCGTCGTGTTACCGATGCCCGGGCCCGCCGGGATCGAGATCGGAATATCGATCGGGCCGACGGTGCCGGAGATGCCGCCGAACAGGGTGTATCCCGGGCCGCCGACGACCAAGTCCAGCCGTGGCCCGCTGATCTCGATGGCCGGAACATTGATGGGACCGATGGTGGAGCCGTTGTTGATGGCGCTGAGAGGGCTGAGATTGATCGCCCCGATGGTGTACGGCAAAGTGCTGATGGGGAATGTGCCACCGGACAACGTGAAGTTAAGCGGGACTCGCAGGCCGAAGTCCACGGGAATCTGCTCGATGCGGACCGTGTAGGAAAAACCGGTCATGCCCTGGGCGTCGCCCCGGACGAAAATCCCGTTGTTCATGTTCCCGGGGTTGAACAGGCCGGTGTTGATGTCCCCGGAGTTGCCGATGCCGGTATTCAGGTTGCCGGTGTTGAACCACCCGGTATTGGTGTCGCCGCTGTTGAAGTCACCGCTGTTGAAGCTGCCCTCGTTGAAGCTTCCGGTGTTGAAGCTGCCGCGGTTACCGATACCGGTGTTGAAATTGCCCGGATTGAACAGACCTGTGTTGGCGGTGCCGGAGTTACCGATGCCGGTGTTGTAGCTACCGGTATTGAACAACCCCGAGTTGCCCACGCCCTCGTTGAAAATGCCGCGCAGATCAACACCGGAGTTGCCGAAGCCGATGTTGCCGTTACCGGTGTTGCCGAACCCGATGTTGTTATCCCCGGTATTGCCGAACCCGATATTGCCGGTACCGGTATTACCGAAGACGTCGGTGACCGCGGCCGTCGCGGCCGCCAACGGACCGCCACCCGTATAGCCGGCACTCAGGCTCTGCAACAGGCCGCTCAGCTGCAGACCACTGCTCGAGCTCAGCACGGTGCGGACCAAGCTGTTCAGGCCACCGCTGTTCACCACGGCTGTCGCGGTCGTCGAATTCAGCACGCTGCTCAACAAGCCGTTCGCGCCAGGGTTTGACAGCGCCGCGCTAACGGCGTTGGTCAGCACGGGGCTGTTTGCGGCGGTGTACACCGCCTGACTGACCGCCTGGCTACTGAGCACGTTGGTCAGCGCCGTCGTGAAATTGGCATTGCTGAGCAGGCCAGTCACCATCTTGGTCAGACTGGGGCTGTTGAGCACCGTGGTCACCAGGCCAGTCACATTCGGCGAGCCGGCTACCTGAGTCAGCAGGTTCTCCCAGCCGCCGACGCTGAGCTGACGACCCCACGAACCACCAAAGGACGCGAAGCCGCGACCGGAGGACGCGGCCGCCGCGAGCACGCCGCTACCCGTGCCGCCCCAACCGAAGGCCTGCAGGTTCAGATTCGCCAGGCCCCCGGTGCCCACACCGCGCAAAATGCTGCCCAGGTCAACCCCACCGACCTTGATACCGCCCAGCAAACTGCTCAAGTTCCCGGATCCACCACGCGCCGCAGCTGCGACGGCGGTCGCCAGCCCCGACGCCTGCGCGGCTACCGCCTTGACCACGCCACTGCCGCCCAGGGCCAGCGGCAACTTCGTGAACGGCGTCAGCGCCGCCGCCGCCGCCGCAGCCCCACCGTGATAGCTCAACATCGCCACCACGTCCTGAGCCCAGAACTCCTCGTACACCGCCTCCGCCGCCGCGATCGCCGGCGCATTCTGCCCGAAGATATTCGACAACACCAACGACACGAACGAATTCCGGTTGCCCGCGATGACCGCCGGATGCACAATCATCGACCGCGCCGCCTCATACACCGACACCACAGTCCGAGCTTGGGAGGCCGCCTGCTCAGCCGCCGCACCCGCCGCACTCAACCACGCCGCATACGGCGTCGCCGCCGACCTCATCGCCACCGACGCCGGGCCCTGCCAGTATCCGTCAACAAGCCCCGAAGTCACCGACTCGAAAAACGACGACGCCGAACCCAACTCGGAAGCCAACCCAGACCAGCCCGCCGCCACACCCAGCAACGGAGCCGACCCAGCGCCGGCAAGAATCCGCGCCGAATTGATCTCGGGTGGCAAAGTCAGAAAACTCACCGGCTCAGACCTCTTCCTTACATAGCAGGAAAGCTTCTCTGGGGTAATGGGTGCTGCAGAGCAACGCCCGGCCGTCCGGGGCGGGGAAGTACGTCATCGGCTGGCCACCCAGTCCGCCAGCGTCTGCTGCAACGCATCCATCTGGCCGTTCCAGAAGCCGGACACCTGGCTGCCGATGTTGCCGACGCCGGACATGAACGCCGCGCCGTTGACGGTGCTGGTGTTGGCGAAGCCCGAGATCGCGTCGCCCACGTTCTGCCAGCCCGACAACAACGAACCGGAGTTGTACCAACCCGACGTCAGCGCCCCGTTGGCGTTGGCGAACCCCGAACTCAGATCGCTCGAGTTGAAGAAACCGGAAGAACCGACCGAACCGCCGTTGAAGTAGCCCGAGGACACCGACGAGTTCCCGATACCGGGCTGCCACGGCAGCGTGACATTGAGTCGGCCGAGGATCGTCAAGTCGATGGGCAGCGCAAAGTCCGCCCCGAAGACGACGTCCATCAGGCGGATCGGGTTGATGACGATGGGGTCCACTATTGCGGACGGGACGATTCCAGCGACATTGATAGTGATAAGAACGGTAGCGCTGATGTTGACCGGGACATCGACAATGATCGGGTAGACGGTGATCGGGTCGATCTGACCGGTGATCGGGATCGCCACGTTGGTAGCCGCTACCAGGTTGATCGGAATCGCCGGGAAATCGATCGCGATGGTCGTCGCACTCTGCTGGCCGTCGGCCAGATGGAAGGAACCGACGTTCCTGCTGCCGGTGTTGAAGGAACCGGTGTTGAGGTCGCCTGAGTTGGCGAAGCCGGTGTTGATGCTGCCGCCGTTGAAGCTTCCGGTGTTCCGATCGCCCGGGTTGGCATCACCGGTGTTGAAGCTGCCGGCGTTGAAACTGCCCGTGTTGTTGCTGCCGGTGTTGCCGAAGCCGGTGTTGTAGCTGCCGGTGTTGCCGATACCGGTGTTGCCGACGCTGGTGTTACCGATGCCGGTGTTGTAGTCACCGGCGTTGCCGATGCCGGTGTTGCCGGTGCCGGAGTTGAAGAAGCCGCGGTTACCGGTGCCCGAGTTGAACAAGCCGACGTTGTCGGTGCCCGCATTCAACCCGCCGAAGCCCGAGTTGCCGCTACCGAGCAACCCGATACCGGAGTTGTTGTCACCCCAGTTCGCCAAGCCGATGTTGCCGTTGCCGAAGTTGCCGAAGCCGATGTTGCCGCTGCCGGTATTGCCGAACCCGATGTTGCCGCTGCCGGAGTTGCCGAAGCCGATGTTGCCGTCGCCCAGGTTGCCGAACCCGAAGTTGTTGCTGCCCAGATCGCCGAACCCGAAGTTCAGGTTGCCCAGGTTGCCGCCGCCGAAGTTGTTGGCGCCCACGTTGCCCAAACCGAAGTTCAACTGCCCGATGTTGCCCCCACCCACATTCAGGCCACCCTGGTTGCCCAGGCCGATGCTCAAGGTGGTGAAGTCGGTCACCGCGTTGTGGAAGACCCCAGAGACCTGGCTGCCGACATTGCCGAAGCCAGAGATGACCGCCGCCTGCGACGCCTCCAACGAACTCGCGTTGAACCAGCCCGACATGCTGTTGCCCAGGTTGCGCATGCCTGACGCCAAGTCGCCCACGTTGCCCATACCCGAGGCACCCAGCCCCATGTTCTGCCACCCCGAACTGCCCGCGCCCACATTGAAGAAGCCCGAGGAACTGCCCGTGCCGCTGTTGAAGAATCCCGACGACGGGGCACCCGTCGTGTTACCGATGCCCGGGCCCGCCGGGATCGAGAACAACGGAATATCGATCGGGCCGACGGTGCCGGAGATGCTGCCATACGTTGTGTATCCCGGGCCGCCGACTGTGAAGTTCAACCGTGGTCCGCTGATCGTGATGGTCGGAACGTTGATGGGACCGACGGTGCCGGACGTGCTGCTGAGAGGGCTCAGGTCGATCGCCCCGATGGTCCACGGCTGAACGGTGATGTCGAATGTGTTACCGGATATCGTCGTGTTCACCGGGAATCGCATGCCGTAGTCCACGGGAATCTGGTTGATGTGGATCGAATAGGAGACACCGGTCATGCCCTGGGCGTCGCCCCGGACGAACATCCCATTGTTCATGTTGCCGGAGTTGCCGATGCCGGTGTTGATGTCCCCGGAGTTGCCGATGCCGGTGTTGAGGTTGCCGGTGTTGAACCAGCCGGTGTTGGTGTCGCCGCTGTTGAAGTCACCGCTGTTGAAGCTGCCCTCATTGAAGCTTCCAGTGTTGAAGCTGCCGCGGTTACCGATACCGGTGTTGAAGTTGCCCGGATTGAACAGACCTGTGTTACCGGTCCCGGAGTTACCGATGCCGGTGTTGTAGCTACCGGTATTGAACAACCCCGAGTTCCCCACGCCTTCGTTGAAAATGCCGCGCAGATCAACACCAGAGTTGGCGAAGCCGATGTTGCCGTTACCGGTGTTGCCGAACCCGATGTTGTTATCCCCGGTATTGCCGAACCCGATATTGCCGGTACCGGTGTTACCGAAGGCGTCGGCGACAGCGGCCGTCGCAGCAGCAGGACTCACCGCCAGCAGACCGTTCAACTTGGCCGACAGACCCGTCCCGCTCAGCACGCTACTGATCGCCGGGCTGCTCAACAGGCCGCCAAGATGCTCCGAGCTGAGCAGGCCGCTCACCGACGGGCTACTCAGCAGCGTGCTGACCACCGGGCTACTCAACACAGCGCTCACCGTCGGGCTGCTCAGCAAAGTGGTCACCGCCGGGGCGCTCAACAGGCCGCTCACAGCAGGGCTGCTGAACTGGCTGACGAACGCTTCAGAGCTCACCCAGGCGTTGAACGCCGGCGAACTCGACAAGGTATTCAGCACGGTTTGCAGTCCACCGTGGGAGTTGACGTAATTGGTGATCTGATTCAGCGAGAAATTGCCCCACGGAGTCGACAACGTCGACGCCGCCGCACTCGCCCCGCCCGTGCCACCCACCCCCAACTGCGACAACAAGTTACCCAGGCTGCTGCCGTTGCTCAGGTGCACACCACTGAGCAGGCCGCTCACCGTCGGGTTGCTCAACAACCCACTCAGCGCCGGACTGCTCAACACGCTGCCCACCACCGGACTGCTCAACAGGGTGCTCACCAACGGGCTGCTCAACACCGCGCCCACCGCCGGGCTGCTCAAAACAGCGCCCACCGCCGGGCTGCTCAAAACAGCGCTCACCGAGGAACTGCTCAACAGAGTGGTCACCGACGAACCGCTCAACTGGCTGGCCAACGCACCCGAATCCACCCACGCGTTAAACGCCGACGAGCTCGACAAGTTCGTCAACACGGCCTGCAGACCACCGTGAGAATTGACGTAATTGGTGATCTGGTTCAACGAGAAATGGCCCCACGGAGTCGACAACGCCGCCGCCGCACTCGCCCCACCGGAACCGGTGGCACCCACACCCAACTGCGACAACAGGTTGCTCAAGCTGCTGCCGTCGCTCAAGTGCAGACTGCCGACCAGGCTGCTCACCGCCTTGCTGCTGAGCAGGCTGCTCACCGTTGGGCTACTCAACAAGCTGCTCACCGTGGTGCTGCTGAGCAGGGTGTTGACCGCTGAGCTATTCAACAGACCCGTTACCGCCGGACTGCTCAGCAGGGCGCTTACGCTGCCGCTGCTGATGGCGTTGCTCACGACGCCGGAATTCAGCAGGCCGGTCAGGAAGCTCAGGCCGCGGCCCGAGCCACCGAAGCCACCGAAGCCATGGCCCCATGAGCCGCCCCAGTGATGACCCCAACCCGCGGCCGCCGTCGCCCCGGTGGTGCCGGTGACACCCAGCTGGTTGAGCACGGCGCTGAGGTTGGCGGTGCCCAGATTCAGACTGCCCACCAGGCTGCTCACCGCCGGGCGGCTCAGCAAGCTGCTCAGACTGCCGCTGCTCAGCGCGGCGCTGATGCTTCCGGAGTTGGACAGACCAGCAGTCACCAGGTTCAGGCTGGCGAGGTTTCCGGTGCCGAGCTGCAGGCCACTGAGCACCCCGCTGAGGTTGAAGCCGCCCAGCAGGCTGCCCAGCCTCACATTGCCCGATCCAAGTGCGGCCCTGATGCTGCCGCCGCCCTTGTTGAAAGTGCCAGAAAGGCCGGCAAGTTGGGTCGCTGCGGCGTTGACGAAGCCCCCCGCGCCGGTCAACTGACCCAACGGCAACTTGGTGAACGGTGTCAGCGCCGCAGCCGCGGCCGACGCGCCGCCGTGATAGCTCAGCATCGCCACGATGTCCTGAGCCCAGAACTCCTCGTAGGCCGCCTCCGCCGCCGCGATCGCCGGCCAGTTCTGCCCGAACAGATTCGAGATGGCAAGCCGCACCAGCGCATTGCGATTGCCCGCGATCAGCGCCGGGTGCACGATCATCGACCGCGCGGACTCATATGCGGCCACCACCACCCGAGCCTGCGCGGCGGCCTGCTCAGCCGCCGCACCCGCAGCGCTCAACCACGCCGCATAGGGCGAGGCCGCGGCCCCCATCGCCGCCGCGGCCGGGCCCTGCCAGGCGCCGTCAATCAAGCCGGAGGTCACCGACTCGAAGAACGACCCGGCCGAACCCAACTCGGACGCCAAGCCGTCCCACGCCGACGCCACCGACGCCATGGGCGCCGATCCCGCGCCGAGCAGCATGTTCAGCGAGTTGATCTCAGGTGGCAAGGTCAGGAAACTCACCGGCTCAATCCTCTTCCTAACATTTCAGACGATCGCTGTTCGACGTGTGTGGAGTAGTACCTAGCAGGCCGGGTTGAGTTCTTACGTGCCGTTGGGGCCGTTGGTGCCCGGAATGCCCGCGGCGCCGCCCGTACCCGGCGTGCCCGCCGCACCGCCGCCGCCGCCCGTACCGGGGTTACCGTTGGTGCCGTTGCCGCCGTTAAGCCCGCCGCCCAGGCCGGTTCCGCCGGTACCGCCGGTGGCGTGGTTGCCGCCGGCGCCGCCGTTCGCGCCGTTGCCAGCCCCTCCACCGATGCCGGTGCCCGTCGGGGTGCCACCGCCGCCGCCGGCACCGCCCTGCCCGCCGTTGCCGGAGTTGCCGGCGTTTCCACCGGTCCCACCGCCGTTGCCGTCGCCGCCTTCGCCGCCGGCACCGCCAATGCCGCCCGAGCCGGCTGCGCCGGCAGCGCCACCGGCACCACCATTTTGGTTGGTGCCACTGCCGTTGCCGCCTTTACCACCGCCACCCGAGGTGCCGCCTGAGCCGGCTTGCCCGCCGTTACCACCGGCTGCGCCTGCGGTGGTGGTGGTGCCATTACCACCAGCACCGCCGGCGCCACCGGCACCGCCGTTACCGCTTTGGCCACCGTTGCCGCCCAGGCCGCCGGGGTTGGTACCGCTGCCGTTGCCGCCAAGGCCACCGGTACCGCCTGCTCCGCCCGTACCGCCAGTACCACCGTCGCCACCGGCACTCGCCACACCGTTGGTGCCGCCGCCGATCGCGGTGCCACCGGACGCGCCGTCGCCACCGGCGCCACCCGCACCGGCGCTGCCACCGGCGCCACCGGCGCGGGCATCGCGGTTGGCGGCCGTGGTGCTGGTTTGGCCATTACCGCCCGTAGCACCGTTACCGCCGTTGCCGGCCTGGCCACCGTCACCGGCGCTACCCGCGGCGCCACCATTCTGGCCATTGCCACCGGCACCCGCGTTACCGCCGGCGCCGCCGTCACCGCCGGTACCACCGCCGCCACCGTTGCCACCGGTCGTACCGGTGGCGGCTCCACCGGTACCCCCGACGGATCCGATGCCACCCTTGCCACCGTTGCCACCAGCGCCACCGTCGGTGGTCGCTGTGCCGGTACCACCGGTACCACCGGCGCCGCCGGCGCCACCATCGCCACCAGCACCGCCGGTGCCGCCGTTGGTGCGGTTGCCGGTGCCGTTACCGCCGTTGCCGGCCGTCCCGGCGTTGCCGCCGTCGCCGCCGTTACCGGCGTTACCGGCCGTGCCGTTGTTGCCGACCGTGGCCGTACCCGCGGCGCCGCCGTTGCCGCCGGCTCCACCCTTGCCTCCGTCGCCGGCTGCACCGCCGGTGCCAGCCGTGCCATTGGCGGTACTGGAGTTGGAGCCAGCAGCGCCATTACCACCCTGGCCGCCCTTACCGCCGTTACCGGCGTTACCGCCATTACCCGCGTCACCAAGGACGGATCCGCCAGCACCGCCGGCGCCACCGTTTCCGCCCGCGCCGCCGGTCCCGCCAACGGCGCTGGCGCCACCCGTGGCGCCGGTCCCGCCGTTGCCACCGCTGCCGCCGTTACCGCCGTCACCGTGCGAACCGCCGGCACCACCCTTGCCGCCGCTGCCGCCGGCCGCACCGGTGGTGTTCGCGGCGTTGTCGAAGCCGTTGCCACCGGCACCGCCGTGGCCGCTGTTGGTGGCGTCAGCGCCGTTAACGCCGTTGGAGCCTGCGGTCGAGCCGGTGCCCGCCACGCCACCCGTCCCGACGAGGCCTGCGTCACCGCCCTGACCGCCATTGCTGCCGTTGATGACGCCCGCCGTGCCGTTGGCACCCTTGCCGCCGTCACCGCCGTGGCCGGCTCCACCACCGGCGCCGCCGTCTCCGGCAGCACCCACGATGCCTGCGGTGGCGGCACCACCGTTGCCGCCGGCACCACCCTGGCCGCCGGCACCACCCTTACCGCCAGCACCGCCAGCCGTGTTCGGGTTCGTCGAGTCGGTGGCATTGCCGCCCGTTCCGCCCTTTGCACCAGCGCCACCCGTACCGCCGGCCCCGCCGTTACCGGACACCGTGCCACCGGCACCGCCGTTACCACCGTGACCACCGAAGCCGCCGGCAACTGCGTTGCCGCCGTTGCCGCCCGAGCCGACCCCGGCCGTACCGTCCTTGCCCGGCAGACCGGCGCCACCGGTGCCGCCTGCCCCGCCGTTGCCGCTCTTCCCGGCATCGCCACCGTCGCCGCCGGCACCGCCACCGGCCTGGCCGATACCACCGGTCCCACCGGCGCCACCGTCACCAGATGTCGCACCGCCAGCACCGCCATGACCACCGGCACCGCCGATACCCAAGGGCGATTGACCAAGTCCACCGGTCCCACCGACGCCGCCGGTGCCGGTCGTCCCGCCAGCGCCACCTACGCCACCGGTTCCACCGTTGCCGGCCTGCGCTCCGCTGACGCCACCGTCACCGCCGGCGCCACCAGCACCGCTGCCATCGCCCGCTCCACCAACACCGCCGGTACCGCCGTTACCCAGCACACCGCCGGCACCACCGGTGCCACCAACGCCACCGGTTGCGTTGGAGCCCGCTTCAGCGTCGAAGCCCGCACCGCCGGTGCCGCCGTCACCACCGAAGGTGGCCGCAGTACCCGTGCTTCCCTTGGCACCGGCGACAGAGCCGGAGCCGCCGTTACCGCCAACCCCTCCGGTACCCGGGTTACCACCCTGACCACCTGCACTGCCGTCGATGTGCATGTCGGTGCCGGCGGCGCCGTCGCCGCCCCTCCCGCCGATGCCGGCAGCACCACCGTTACCTCCGGCGCCACCCACGCCGACAGTTCCCTTTCCAAGCGTCACGCCGCCGCCATTGCCGCCGAGACCACCCTGACCACCGACACCACCTTGGCCGGCTGCGCCACCAGCAAGATTCGGGTCAGTCGAGTCGATGCCGGCCGCGCCGGTTCCGCCTTTCCCGCCGATACCGCCGGCACCACCGGCACCGCCATTGCCGGATGTCGAGCCACCTTGTCCGCCGGCACCACCCTGGCCGCCGACGCCGCCGGTCCCACCGGTTTCAAACTCGGCGGCACCCGTGACGCCCTGGGCACCATTGCCACCAATGCCGCCGGCACCACCGTTACCGACCGCGCCAGCCTTGCCGCCGGCGCCACCGTTACCGCCTGCCAGGCCGCTGGCGGTGGGGTCGGTGTAGCCATTGCCGCCGTTGCCGCCGTTGCCACCGCTGGTGGCCGCGGCACCGCCCGCACCGCTGGTGCCAAAGCTTGATCCGACGCCACCTTGTCCGCCGGCGCCGCCAGTGCCCGGGTTACCGCCGATGCCACCCGCGCTGCCGTTGAAGAGGGCGGCGGTCCCAGCGGCACCGTTGCCGCCGTCGCCGCCGAGGCCGGCGGACCCACCGGCACCGCCGTTACCGCCCGCACCCAAGTTTCCGAGGGGATTCGGAGCGTTGCCGCCGTTACCGGCGTTACCGCCGACACCGCCGTTGCCACCCTTACCACCCGTGCCGCCGATCTGGTCCGGTCCCGCTGCGTTGGCCCCGGTCGCGCCGGTACCGCCTTGCCCGCCGATGCCGCCGTCGCCACCTTTACCGCCGAAGCCGGCGGTTGTCCCGGCCACACCACCATCGCCGCCGCGACCGCCGTTGCCGCCGGTACCGCCGTTGCCGCCGGTCTGGGTCGGGTCGGTGCCGGCGGCGCCGATGGCGCCATTACCACCGACACCGCCATCGCCACCGTTACCGACGAGACCGCCGGCGCCGCCGCGCCCGCCGTTACCGCCGTTGGCGCCCGGGGTTACCGCATTCCAGCCCGCGCCGCCGGTGCCGCCGTTGCCACCGGTCAGCGGGACCGCACCCGCCGCACCGGAGGCGGAGACGCTGGTTCCGGTGCCGTTCACTCCGCCGGCCCCGCCGGCCCCGCCTACGCCGGGATTTCCGCCCTGGCCGCCAGTACCGCCATTGCGCACAGTCTGGCTGCCGGCGCCGCCGACCCCGCCGTCGCCGCCCACCCCTGCCGCACCGCCCTGGCCGCCTGCGCCTCCGACGCCGGTGACCCCACCAGTCCCACTGCCCAGCGCGACACCGGCGGCCCCGCCGGCACCGCCGTGACCACCCGCGCCGCCATTGCCGCCGAGGCCGCCGGTTCCGCCGGTGGCTCCCGCGACAGTTGCGTCGGCCCCGGTCGCTCCGGCACCGCCGGCTCCACCGAGACCGCCGACGCCACCGGCGCCGCCGTTTCCGCCGTTGCCCGATACGGCACCGCCGCGGCCACCGACACCACCGACGCCACCGGTACCGCCGACCGCGCCCGCGCCGCCACCGGCACCCGGGGTAGCGCCGTTCGCCCCTGCGGCACCGACCACACCGGCACCGCCCGCACCACCGTTACCGCCGTTGCCCGTTAAGCCGCCGTCGCCGCCGGCACCACCCGTACCACCGACCACGCCGAGGCCACCGGTACCGCCGTTCCCGCCCGCTCCGCTGCCGTCACCGTTTCCGCCGGCGCCACCGACACCACCGTGACCAGCCGTCCCCGCATTGCCGCCGGCCCCGCCGTTACCGCCGGCCGCATTCGACCCACCGGCGGCAGTGAGGCCCAACCCACCGGCACCGCCGTTGCCGCCACTGGTGGCCGCGGCACCCGCGGCGCCGTTTGCCGCGCCGAGCGAACCCGCTCCGCCCACACCACCGATGCCGGGGTTACCGCCCAGGCCACCGGAACCACCGTGAATGTTTCCGATATCGCCATCGCCGCCGACACCGCCCGCGCCCCCGAGTCCGGCGGCACCACCTGCACCACCCACCCCGCCGGCGCCGAACATGCCGGTGCTGCCGGCAGCGCCGCCGGCACCACCATTACCGCCAGCACCGCCGACGCCTCCCGTCGCGCCACCCCCGACGCCGTCGAAGCCGGTGCCTCCGGTACCACCGGCACCTCCCGCGCCACCGGCGCCCGCCGTGCTGAATATCGCCCCGCCGTTACCGCCGAGGCCGCCGACACCGCCGTTACCGCCGGCGGCACCGGACAACGGGTCGCCGGCGCCACCGGCACCGCCCACGCCGCCCGCGCCGCCCGCTCCGAAGAAGCCGGCGTTTCCACCGATACCGCCCGCACCCCCGGTCAGGCCTGCGGCGGCGCCGACGCCGCCCGTTCCGCCGATACCGCCGTTGCCGAACAAGATGCCGCCGGAGCCGCCGTTTCCGCCGGCGGCGCCGGCTCCACCCGTACCACCGATGCCGCCGGTGCCGAAGAGGCCGGCGGCGCCGCCGTTACCACCGACCTGGCCCGCCGCACCGGATCCGCCCGCGCCACCGTTGCCCCACAGCAATCCGCCCGCTCCACCATTCGCGCCGGTCCCTGCAGCCCCGTCGGTGCCGTTTCCGATCAGCGGCCGCTGAAACAGTGCCTGGCTCGGCGCGTTGATCAGGTCCATCACACCCTGCAACGGAGATGCGTTCATCGCCTCGGCGGTCGAGTACGCGTTGCCCGCAGAAGTAAGGGTTTGCACAAATTGTTGGTGGAAGGCCTCCGCCTGAGAGCTCAGGGCTTGATAGCTCTGAGCGTGCGAGCCAAAGAGCGCGGCGACGGCTGCCGACACCTCGTCCTGGGCAGCCGGCAGCAACGCAGCTACAGGTCTCGACCAGACCCCATTGGCCTCGTTGATCGACGCACCCAGACTCTGTAGGTTCGCCGCCGCGCTAGCGAACAGGTCGGGGGCAGCCGCCAAATACGACATCGCTGAAACTCCTGTGGTTCAAGGCCGATGGATGGACACGCGATTGGGAATGTACCTGCGCCGATTACGGAAACGCCAGATCTGACAACACCAATTTTCAGATTTTTCTGGGAGGTCCGCTGGCCGCATGGTTTGACGTCGTTAGCCGAATGTTGAATAGCTAACAACCGATTTTGAATTCAAATTATCAAACGCATGATCACTTAGGTGAGGTCGGCTAAAGGGGCTTTCGATAGCCGAAATCAGTTGCGCTACAGAATATTTCGGACGTTATTAGACACGGCCTACCGATGAGTAACCCGATGCCGATCGGCGGCAATTCCTGCCTACCTATGCGTTGTCTTTGAACCCAATGGGGCGTCTGCGCGCAGGAATGAAGAGTGAAAAGTTTGCTACGGCACGCTGAAAGGTCGCCTTGCAGAACGAAATGACACACCGGGTGTGACAAAAGATCGGCGTGGCGACACGCCAAGGCCGACGTGTCGCCACGCCGATCGGGTGCCGCTACTTGCCGTAGCGCCGGTTCCTCATGCTGTAGTCGCGCAGGGCGCGCAGAAAGTCGACGCGACGGAATGCGGGCCAGTGCGCCTCGGTGAACCACATCTCCGAGTAGGCGCTCTGCCACAGCAAAAATCCGGACAGCCGCTGCTCCCCCGAGGTCCGGATCACCAGGTCGGGGTCGGGTTGCCCGGACGTGTAGAGGTTCTCCGAGATCCCTTCGACGGTCACCGCGTCGATGAGTTCCTCGGCGGTGGCACCATCGGCCAGTCGCTTGCCCAGCAGCGCGCGCACCGCGTCGACAATTTCCTGACGACCGCCGTACCCCACCGCGACATTGACGTGGAACGACGCGTTCTGGGGAGTGGAGTCCACGGCACCACGCAGCCGGCGGGCCTGTGCCTCGCCCAGCAACTCCAGATCACCGACGGTGCGGACGCTCCAGTGATTGGCCGGAGCGCAGATTTCCTCGACAACGTCGGTGATGATTTCGATCAGCGCGGCCAGCTCTTCAGGGTCACGCTGCAGGTTCTCGGTGGAGAGCAGATAGACGGTGGTCATCTCGATGCCGGCTTCCTGGCACCAGCGCAACATCTCGGCGATCTTGACCGCACCCATCCGGTAGCCGACGCTGACGTCGTCGTATCCCAGGCTGCGCGCCCAGCGGCGGTTCCCGTCGCACAACACCGCGATGTGACGCGGCAACTCAGATCGCGAGGCGGCCAGACCCTGCCGCAGTCGCAGCTCGTACAGCCGGTACAACGGCTCCTTGATCCGCGGCGGGATGATCTCCACGGAATCCCACACTACTGTGACCGACACCAATTTCCGGCTGCCATTTCCGGCAATATCACGCCAAGTCTGACGGGGTTCTCTCAGCCAGTCCCGTTACCCTGAACGGAAGACACCAACGACCGACAAAGGCGGGGCAAGGGGACAGATGAGCAGCCAAACCAGCACGCTCACCAGTACACAACCGGAACCGGACGGCCCATCGCCGGCCAACGCGGCCCACCATATTGCCGAGGGCGTCGCCAAGGTTCTCAAGAAGCCGCGCTTCCGCGGCTGGATCCACGTGTACTCAGCGGGTGCCGCCGTGTTCGCCGGCGCATCCCTGGTCGCCGTGTCCTGGGCGCTGGATTCCACCAAGGCCGGCCTGGCGACGATGCTCTACACGTTCGCCACCATCATCATGTTCACCGTTAGCGCCACCTATCACCGGGTGACCTGGAAATCAGACACCGCACGCATCTGGATGAAGCGGGCGGATCACTCGATGATCTTCATCTTCATCGCGGGCAGTTACACGCCGTTCGCGCTCCTGGCGCTGCCCGGCCACGACGGGCACGTCGTGCTGGCGATCGTGTGGGGCGGTGCGCTGGCCGGCGTCACGCTCAAGATGCTGTGGCCGACCGCTCCACGCTGGGTGGGCGTGCCGCTCTACATCCTGCTGGGCTGGGTAGCGGTCTGGTACACCGGCTCGATCCTGCACAACGCCGGGGTCGCGGCCATGGTGCTGCTGTTCGTCGGTGGCGCCCTGTACAGCATCGGCGGGATTCTCTACGCGCTGAAGTGGCCGGACCCTTGGCCGTCGACCTTCGGATACCACGAGTTCTTCCACGCGTGCACCGCCGTCGCGGCGATCTGCCACTACATCGCGATGTGGTTCGTCGTTTTCTGACGCTTGGACGCGACGCCGATCGTGACACCACGTTCGGCGTGCGATCACCCTCAGAGTTGCGTCACATCCGCCGGTGACCAGTAGGCCTTCATCGCGGTGACCTTGCCGTCGGCATCGAAGACCATCGTCTCAATCGGTTCGATCCGCATCTTGTGGTCACCGGCGGTGATCGTCAGCCGGAAATGGAATGCCGCCTCATTGCCCGAGACGCGCAGCGTCACCAACTCGCAGTCGCGCTGGACGCCCGTCACCGAGGAGTAGAAACCCTTGATGGCCTGGGTACCGATGTGCACCTCGCCGCCAACTGGATCCTCGAGCGTGGCGTCGTCGGCGTAAAAAGCGGCCAGGTCTTCGGCGGTGCCGCTGGTAACCGTGGCGATGTAGCGGTTGACCGTATCGGTGATCGCTTGCGTCTTGTCAGCGGTGTTCGGCATGTGACGCACGCTACTACCCGGGAATTCCCAGGGCGGCGGCGAGTTGATCTGCGCTGGTCACCGGCAGGTCGCAGAGCCGGCCCCGGCACACGTAGGCCGCGTCGGCCCCGGCCACCAGGTCGCGTCCGGCCAGCAGCGACGACGAATCCCGGGCGCCCCCGACGACGATCGCCCCACCGGGAGCCAGCCGGCGGGCATCGGTGAGCAGCGGCGACGACGGGCCAGCGCATGCGACGGCGATTTGCAGCGGACCGCGCACCGCGGCCTCGGCAACCGCCAGCCAATGTCCGGCCGAGCGGGGGGCGCGCGCCAGCAGCACCGAATGCGCGTCCAGGGTGTCTCCGACCACCTGCAGATACCGCTCGGCCCGGTCGCCGTCAGCCAGGTGCGCGGCGGTGAGCAGCGCCTCGGCGATGGCCGACGCCCCGGACGGCGTCGCCCCGTCGAGCGGGTCGGCGGGCCGCAGTAGGAGTTGCTCGGCATCGTCGGCGGTGTCGAACCAGCGCCCGGGGCGCTCCGGGTCGCTGAAATGCCGGACCGCGGTGTCCAGCAGGCCGGTCGCTGCGGCGAGCCAGCCGTCGTCGGGGCTCAACTGGTACAGCGCCAGCAGGCCGGTCACCAGCATGGCGTGATCCTCCAGGATGGCGGCGCTGTCCCCAACCACCCCGCCCAGGCTGGCGCGCCGCAGCCGCCCATCGACCACATGCAGATTCAGCAGCGCGGTGGCGCAGCGCTGCGCGGCCTGCGCCAGCTCTGGGTCGTCGAGCGCCACACTGGCTTCGGCCAGTGCCGTGATCGCCAGACCGTTCCACGATGTCACCACTTTGTCGTCGCGTCCGGGCTGCGGCCGGGTCAACCGGGCGCCCAGCAACGCGGCCCGTACCCGGTCCAGACGCGCTGAGTCATCAGGGTCGCTGCGCAACTGCAGCACGGATGCGCCGTGCTCGAAGGTGCCCACCCGCGTCACTCCGTAAACCGTTGCCGCCCAACGGCCGTCGTCGACGCCCAGGACGTCGGTCAATTGCGCCGGGGTCCACACGTAGGTCGAGCCCTCGCGGCCGTCGGCGTCGGCGTCCAGGGAGGAGACGAACATATCGCCGTCGGCCAGGTCGTCGAGCAGGAACCGCGCGGTCTGTGCGGTGACCCGGCGGGCCAGCGGATCCCCGGACCGGCGGGCCCAGTGCGCATAGCAGCGCAGCAACAGGGCGTTGTCGTACAGCATCTTCTCGAAGTGCGGCACCACCCAGGCGTTGTCGACGCTGTAGCGGGCGAAGCCACCGGCGAGTTGGTCGTACATCCCACCGCGCGCCATCGCGTGGCCTGCCCGCGACACCGCCTGCAATGCCGCGGATGACCCGGTGCGTTCGTAGCTGCGCAGCAGACCCTCGAGCAGGGCCGACGGCGGGAACTTGGGCGCACCGCCGAATCCGCCGTGCACGGTGTCCTGATCGCGCAGTACCGCAGCGACGGCGTCGTCGCACACCTGCGGTGCGATCGCCGGTCCGCCACCCGGCAGACCCGACGCCATCGAACGCAACTCGCCGGCGATGTGGTCCGACGCCTGCTCCACCTCGCCACGGCGCTGCGCCCACGTCTCGGAGATGGCTGAAAGCAGTTGCAGGAAAGCATCTTTGGGGTAGTAAGTACCGCAGAAGAACGGCCGCCCATCGGGAGTGAGGAAGCATGTCATCGGCCAGCCGCCCTGGCCGGTGAGCGCGACGGTGGCGTTCATGTAGACCGAGTCGATGTCCGGGCGCTCTTCGCGGTCCACCTTGACGCAGACGAACCCGGCGTTCATGACGGCGGCCACCTCGTCGTCCTCGAACGATTCGTGGGCCATCACGTGGCACCAGTGGCAGGCGGCGTAGCCGATCGACAGCAGAACCGGCACGTCGCGTGCGGCCGCGTCGGCGAGTGCTTCCGGACTCCACTGCTGCCAATGCACCGGGTTATCGGCGTGCTGGCGCAGGTACGGGCTGGTTGCCTGGCCGAGGGTGTTGGTCCCCGCCTGCTCAGCCGGGCTCATGGGCCGAGCCCGGGGGGCGGTTGCGGTCGGCCTCGGGGGCGGGGTCCTCGGCCGTGTCTACCGCGTCGGTGCCTTCGTCGGCGGCCTGATCCGGCTCGGGGTGCTGGCGATCAAACGACTCCGGCACCTTCTTCAGCTGCCTGTTCATCGAACGGACCAGGAACACGGTGGCGACGATCAGCAAGACGACCACCACCAGTCCGAGGGGACTGGCCTTGCCGAAATCCGGGCCGTTGTTCTTCGGTCCGGCAGCAATCACGCTGAGCAGAAAGTGATTCACCGTTCCTCGATCCCCTCGAACAGATCGGTCTCCGGCAGGCGAGCCGGTACCCGCGAGCGGGCCAGCTCGAACTCCTCCGTCGGCCACAGCCGCTCCTGCCATTCGATCGGCGCGGCGAAAAATTCGGCATTCGGGTCGATCTGAGTAGCATGCGCGATCAGAGCGTCGTCGCGTTGACCGAAGTACGCGGAGCACTCCACCCGGGTGGTCACCCGCTTCTCGAAATGGTCGTTCTGGGGCAGCCAGTGCTCGAGCCACTTCCCGAACGGACCCTCCTGCCCGTTCTTGGCGAATTCGTCCTGCAGCAGCTGCATCCGCGCCCGCAAGAAACCGTGCACGTAGTAGAGCTTGGACACCGACCATGGCTCCCCGGCGTCAGGAAACCGGCGATAATCGCCGGCCGCCTCGTACGCGCTGACCGACACCTCATGGCAGCGGATGTGGTCGGGGTGCGGGTAGCCGCCGTTCTCGTCGTAGGTGATCATCACGTGCGGCTGGAACTCCCGGACCACGCGCACCAACGCTTCGGTGGATTCTTCCAGCGGCACCAGGGCGAAGCAGCCTTCCGGCAGGGGCGGCGGCGGGTCGCCCTTGGGCAGGCCGGAGTCGATGAAGCCCAGCCAGTGGTGTTCCACCCCGAGAATCTCCGCGGCTTTGGCCATCTCGTCCCGGCGAATCTCGTGGATGTGGCCGTGCACGTCAGGCAGGTCCATGGCCGGGTTCAGGATCTCGCCGCGTTCCCCGCCGGTCAGCGTCACCACCATCACGCGATGGCCCTCGTCGGCGTAGCGCGCCAACGTTGCGGCGCCCTTGCTGGATTCATCGTCGGGGTGGGCATGCACCGCCATCAATCGCAGTTTGCTCACGAGCTCCCTTGTATCTGTTATTCCGAGTCCGTCCGTTGGCCGCCCACCGACCCTGTGAGTGCCTCCTATACTTCCAGTTCTCTGTACCCCACAACTCCCGAGGGCATGACTGAGCACGTGACCGATGATTCTTTCTCCCGGCCCGAGGCACGTTACGGCCGCGATCGGCTGTCCCGCAGATCGCGGCGCCGCATCGTCATCGGCCTGACCGTGCTGGTCCTGGCTGCCGGGGTGGGAATCGCGAGCGTGGCCTATCGGCAGATCGGCGCCGCCCCGGTCAAAGGCACCCTGGCGGGTTACCAGTTGATCGACGACGAGACGGCGTCGGTGACCGTCAGCGTCTACCGCCGTGACCCTTCGCGTCCGGTGGACTGCATCGTGCGCGTCCGATCCAAGGACGGCAGCGAGACCGGCCGCCGAGAGGTGCTGGTGCCCCCGGCCGACCAGCAGACCGTGCAGGTGACCGCCACGCTGAAATCCAGCAAGCGTCCGGCCATGGCGGACGTCTACGGCTGCGGGGCAGACGTGCCCGCGTATCTGCGGTCGCCGTGACCGCGGCAAAACGCCGAACTGCGGATATGTCGGTCATTTAGTGTTTGCGCGGTGGTAACATGGGTGAATGCACGGTCCTGCTTGGGACCGTGTATTGCTGCATTAGAGGCCGTGAGAAGCACGGAGTTGCAGCACCCGGGGTGGGGACCCGCAGACGCCCAACATCGGGACCACACTTTGCGCGGAACAACAATCACAAGGAGCGCCACGAGATGACGGACACTCAGGTGACCTGGTTGACCCAGGAATCACATGACCGACTCAAGGCCGAGCTCGACCAGTTGATCGCCAATCGCCCGGTCATCGCCGCCGAGATCAACGACCGCCGCGAAGAGGGTGACCTACGCGAGAACGGCGGGTATCACGCTGCCCGCGAGGAGCAGGGCCAGCAGGAGGCCCGCATTCGCCAGCTGCAGGATCTGCTCAACAACGCCAAGGTCGGCGAGGCTCCCAAGCAGTCGGGCGTCGCGCTGCCGGGTTCGGTGGTGAAGGTCTACTACAACGGCGACAAGGACGACAGCGAGACCTTTTTGATCGCTACCCGCCAGGAAGGCGTCAACGACGGCAAGCTCGAGGTCTACTCGCCGAACTCACCGCTGGGTGGTGCATTGATCGATGCCAAGGTCGGCGAGACGCGCAGCTATAAGGTGCCCAGCGGCAACACCGTCGAGGTGACGCTGGTCAGCGCGGAGCCCTACCACTCCTGAGGCTTGCGGCTGCACCGCCGAGTGTGCAGCCTGCGACGCATTTCCGGCGCGTCGCGTCGCCAGATTCCCAGTCGGCGAAAGTGTCAGCTCAGGGCCTGGCCCAGGTCGGCCAGCAGATCGGCGACATCCTCGATTCCGACCGACAGCCGCACCAGGTCGTCGGGAACTTCCAGCTGTGAGCCGGCGGTGGACGCGTGCGTCATCGCGCTGGGGTGCTCGATCAGCGACTCCACCCCGCCCAGTGACTCGGCCAGGATGAAGACGCTGGTTTGCGCGCACAGTTTCTCAGCGGCGGCGCGCCCGCCACGCATTCGCACCGAGACCATGCCGCCGAAGCCGCGCATCTGCCGGGCGGCGATCTCATGTCCGGGGTGGCTGGGCAGACCCGGATAGAGCACCGCGCTCACGGCGGGATGGCCCACCAGGAATTCCGCGACGGCCGCCGCGTTCTCGCTGTGCCGCTGCATCCGCAACACCAGCGTCTTGAGGCCGCGCAAGGTGAGGTAGGCGTCAAACGGGCCGGGCACCGCGCCGGCCCCGTTCTGAAGGAACGCGAACGCCCGGTCCAGTTCTTCGTCGTTGGTGACCAGTGCGCCGCCGACGACGTCGGAGTGGCCGCCGATGTACTTGGTGGTCGAATGCAGCACCACATCGGCACCCAACGTCAACGGCTGCTGGAGCGCGGGCGAAGCAAAAGTGTTGTCCACCAATACTTTTGCGGAGCTATCGGCGCCGATCTGGGCGATCCCGCTGATGTCGGCGATCGACAGCAGCGGGTTGGTGGGCGTCTCGACCCAGATCAATCGCGTCCGCGGCGTGGTCGCGGCGCGCACGGCGTCCAGGTCCGACAGCGCGACCGGTGTGTACGCGACGCCCCACTGCGTGAAGACCTTGTCGATCAGCCGGAAGGTGCCGCCGTAGGCGTCGTCGGGGATGACGACGTGGTCGCCGGGGCGCAGCAGCGCCCGCAGCGCGCAGTCGCTGGCCGCCATGCCGGAACTGAATGCCCGCCCGTAGGCGCCGTCCTCCACCGCCGCCAGCGACGCCTCCAGCGCGGAGCGGGTCGGGTTGCCGGTGCGGGCGTATTCGAACCCGCCGCGCAAGCCGCCCACGCCGTCCTGGGCGAAGGTGCTGCTGGCATAGATCGGCGCGTTGACGGCGCCGGTCGCCGGATCGGGACGGTAGCCGGAGTGGATGGCTTTGGTGGCAAGTCCTTGGAATGCGTGGTTCTCGCTCATCGACCGCCAGCCTAGTTGGCACCGGGGCGCCGTTGACTCTGCGGTGAGGGCGACGAAGTGCCAGTGGCCTCGGCCGTCAACGCAGACTCAACGTCACGGGTCTGATCAGAGCGGCAGGCACACCGTCGTCATGATCTTGTCGGCCAGGGTCTGACGCTTGCTGTCCCACAGCGGGAACAGGAACCCGATGTAGCAGATGATCGCGTCGACGAAGTGCGCGAGCTGCCGCACCAGCGACATACCGAACCCGAGTGGCTCTCCGGTGACCTCACTGACCACCTTGAACTTCAGGATCGACTTGCCGATGCTCGAGCCCGTCGTGCCCTGCCGATATCCGTAGTTCCAGACCACATACGCCAGGATCAGCAGCGAAGCCAGGCCCTGCGCCAACACCCCGATGATCGAGCCCTGGGTGTAGCAGTACTGCGCGACGTCGTACTGGTTGACGCTGGTGACGCAGGACTCCTCTTGCGTGAGCAGGTCGACCACCTGGGCGATGCCCAGGACGACGAGGATCGGCGCGTAGTCGATGAGGAACGCCAGGAAGCGGGTAAGCCAGGGCGTGTAGGCATCGGTCGCCAAACCCTTGACAGCGGGTCCCGGCGGCGGCGGCGCATATCCTCCGGCGGCCGGGGGTGGTGGCGGGTAGCCGCCCGCGGGCGGCGGCGGCGGAGGAGGCGGCGGGGTGGAGCCGCCGACGGACTGCGAGAAGTCGCCGCTGCTGCCCGGCGGAGGCGGCGCGGACGGCGGAAGGTGACCACCGGAGGGTGCAGCGCCGGACGATCCAGGAGGCGGCGGTGGCGGCGGGTAAGACCCGCCGGCTGGCGGCTGATCGGTCATGAGGCAACCTTCCGGGCTTCCTAGAGCTGACTTTTGCTGAACTAAGCCGGATACAGTACCCCAGGCTCGAGAGCCACGTCACAGCCCCACTAGCGGCGTCGCGTCCCTTCGGACAGGAAGCCGAGCAGGTCGTAGCGGGTGATCACGCCGACCGGCTTGCCTTCCTCGACCACCATCAGGGCGTCCTGATCGCGCAACGCCTTTCCCGCCACGCTGACCAGTTCGCCGGCCCCGATCAGCCGCAGCGGCGGGCTCATGTGCTGCTTGACGGCGTCGGCCAGCTTGGCGCGGCCCTCGAACACCGCCGACAGCAGTTCGCGTTCCGAGACGCTGCCGGCGACTTCCCCTGCCATGACCGGCGGTTCCGCTCCCACCACCGGCATCTGCGAAACCCCGTACTCCCGCAAGATCCCGATGGCGTCCCGCACGGTCTCCGAGGGGTGCGTGTGCACCAGGTCGGGCAGCGCGCCGGACTTGCGGCGCAGGACGTCGCCGACCGTCGACTCCGCGGCCGTGCCGTCCAATCGGGTGCGCAGGAATCCGTAGGACGACATCCACGCGTCGTTGAAGATCTTCGCCATGTAGCCGCGACCGCCGTCCGGCAGCAGCACCACGATCAGTGCGTCCGGACCCGCGTGCTCGGCGACCTTGAGCGCCGCGACGACGGCCATCCCGCACGAGCCGCCGACCAGCATGGCCTCCTCGCGGGCCAGCCGCCGCGTCATCTCGAAGGAGTCCGAGTCCGAAACCGCGATGATCTCGTCGGGCACCGAAGGGTCGTAGGCGGCCGGCCAGAAGTCTTCGCCGACGCCCTCGACGAGGTAGGGCCGACCGGTGCCCCCGGAGTACACCGACCCCTCCGGATCGGCGCCGATGACGCGCACCCGCCCGTCGGACACCTCCTTGAGGTAGCGGCCGGCGCCGGTGATCGTGCCGCCGGTACCGATGCCGGCGACGAAGTGGGTGACCTTGCCGTCAGTGTCGGCCCAGATCTCGGGGCCGGTGGTCGCGTAGTGGCTGGCCGGCCCCTCCGGGTTGGAGTACTGGTCCGGCTTCCAGGCGCCGTCGATCTCGCGGACCAACCGGTCGGACACGCTGTAGTAGCTGTCCGGGTCCTCGGGCGGCACCGCCGTCGGGCAGACGACAACCTCGGCGCCGTAGGCGCGCAACACATTCCGCTTGTCCTCGCCGACCTTGTCCGGGCAGACGAACACGCACTTGTAGCCGCGGCGCTGAGCCACCAGGGCCAGCCCGACGCCGGTGTTGCCCGACGTCGGCTCGACGATGGTGCCCCCGGGCCGCAACGCCCCGCTGGCTTCGGCGGCGTCGATCATCCGCTCGGCGATCCGGTCCTTGGAGCTGCCGCCGGGGTTGAGGTACTCGACCTTCGCGGCCACGATGCCCGCGCCTTCGGGGACGACGGAGTTCAGCCGAACCAGGGGCGTCCCGCCGATGAGGTCACTGAGGTGCTGAGCGATCCGCATGCGCCTATCGTCGCAGGCGTTGTCACACGGCGCGCAACCGCTCGGGCGGGTGCTACCCGGTGGCCTCGCGGATGTACTCGCCGATCTGACGCAGCGAGCGCACGGCTTCCGGCAACAGCGGCCCGGCGACCTGGAAGTCGTGCACCTGACCCGGCCACACGCGCACTTCGGCGGGCACTCCGACCGCCGCGAGCCGGCTCGCCGCCAGCTGCGCGTCGTGCAGGAGCACCTCCGACCCGGACACGTGAATCAGCGTCCGCGGCAGGCCCGGCTCGATGTGATCCAGCGGCTCGTAAATCTCTTCCGGCTGACCGTTCACGGTGTTCTTCGCGGCACAGCTAGCAACCAACGCGCCGAGCGCGTCGAAGGCTCTCGCGGGGAACATCGCGTCCGTTTTGATGTTGGGATGAGACTGCTTCGCTTCCTTTGCCAGCTGCAGCAGTGGCGAGATCGCGACGAGGGCTGCGGGCTCTTCTCCCTCCCGCAGCAGACGCTGCGCCAGAGACAGCGCAAGGTACCCGCCGGCTGAGTCGCCGCCCAGCACAATCTGGTCCGGGTCGTACCCCAGGAGCCGAAGCCACCGGTAACCGTCGTGGCAGTCGTCGAGCGCCATCCCGATTGAATGCTTGGGCATCAACCGATAGTTGACCACCAGAACTGGTGCGTCAGCGAACTTCGAGAGCGATTCGACCAATCGGCCGTGGGAGTTTGCTCCACAGGTCAGGAATGCCCCGCCGTGCAGGTACAGCACCACTCGCCGGGTGCCGTCGGCCGGCAGCACGCCTGTCGCGCGAACCAGCTGAGCAGACGCATTCGGCAAGGTCACCTCGGCCCTGACGGTGCTCGTGGCAGGTAGGAGCACGCGCGCGGCATGGTCAATGAGACCCCACGGCCAGGGAAGATGAGGAACATAGCTGCCGGCCGCCAGAACCGGCCGGATCGCCACACGCGAGGCCAGCGTGGCAAACCGGGCAGCAATGCTCGGGCCGGACTCGACAACTTCTACGGGAGCCCCGTCGCTGATCGCGAACCTGCGTGCTTCGAGTCTACGAGCCTTCAGCGCATCGCGCGGGCGAATGGCGACTCTAGGTGCGCCAGAGACCTTACTGGGTGCGGTCATGCTCAACACTTCCTACGCCGTTGTAGTCCGATACAGCATGCGACGAAGAAGCTGAGCTATCCGTTCAGCCAACCTCGCAGACTTAGCTTGACAGTCCTTTACCCACTCAACTTTCAAGTAATCGGTTTCGATACCACATCTGTTTCACACCGTAACCGGTTTGTTTGTCAGCTACCCCCGAAATCAGCACAACCGTCCTAAACTAATGCCCGTGGGCGTGCATGTGCCGCGGCGTTCGACGATCGCTTTGGCCACAGCGGGTGCACTCGCCTCGACAGGCTCGGCCTATCTGGGCGCACGCAACCTGCTGGTTGGTCAGGCGATGCATGTGCGCACCGTGATTCCGAAATCCTGGGAACCGCCCCCGCGCGCTGACGGCGTCTACAGCCGCGGTGGCGGCCCGGTGCAGAAGTGGCGGTACGGCACACCTTTCGATCTGCACATCATGATCTTCGGCGACTCGACGGCGACGGGTTACGGGTGCGCGACCGCCGAGGAGGTGCCCGGCGTGGTCATCGCCCGCAGGCTGGCCGAGCTGTCCGGACTACGAATCAGGCTGAGCACTAAAGCGATCGTCGGCGCCACGTCCAAGGGCGTCATGGGCCAGGTCGACGCGATGTTCGTAGCCGGGCCCCCGCCGGACGTCGCGGTCATCATGATCGGCGCCAACGACATCACCGCACTCAACGGCATCGGACCTTCGGCGCAACGACTCGGCATGTCCGTGCGCAGGCTGCGCAACCGGGGCGCGGTGGTGGTGGTCGGCACCTGCCCGGACTTCGGGCTCATCACCGCGATCCCGCAGCCGCTGCGTTCGCTGGCACGGACCCGTGGACTTCAACTCGCGCGCGCGCAGGCCGCCGCCGTCCGGGCGGCCGGCGGGGTGCCGGTGCCGCTGGCGCATCTGCTCGCCCCAAAGTTCCGCGAGATGCCCGAGCTGATGTTCTCCTCCGACCGCTATCACCCGTCGGCGGCCGGTTACGCCGAAGCGGCCGAACAGTTGTTGCTGACGCTGTGTGAAGCGCTCAGCGAGAAGATTCCCGCATTGGCGCCGCCGGCGGCGGTATCGGCCGCGGCACCCCGGCGGAGCATCGTGTCGCGGTTGTGGTCCCGCCCATCGCCGGTGCGCGTGACCGCCGCGGTCGCCACTGGGTAGGGCGCGTTAGGCTCGGCTTCGCACACGCCAATCGAGGAGCCGTCATGCCCGAAGCCGTCATCGTTTCCACTGCCCGCTCGCCGATCGGGCGCGCCATGAAAGGGTCGCTGGTCAGCATCCGGCCCGACGATCTGGCCGCTCAGATGGTCCGCGCCGCGCTGGACAAGGTTCCCGCGCTCAACCCACACCAGATCGACGATCTGATCATGGGTTGCGGCCAGCCCGGCGGTGAGTCCGGCTTTAACATCGCGCGGGTTGTCGCGGTGGAACTCGGCTACGACTTCCTGCCCGGCACCACCGTCAACCGGTACTGCTCGTCCTCGCTGCAGACCACCCGGATGGCTTTCCACGCGATCAAGGCCGGCGAGGGCGACGTCTTCGTCTCCGCCGGGGTGGAGACGGTGTCCCGGTTCGGCAAGGGCAATGCCGACGGCTGGCCGGACACCAAGAACCCGCTGTATGACGCCGCTCAGGAACGCACCAATGCCGCGGCGGCGGGAGCCGACGAGTGGCATGACCCCCGGGCGGACGGCAATCTGCCCGACATCTACATCGCCATGGGCCAGACTGCCGAGAATGTCGCACTGCTGACCGGCATTTCGCGGGAGGACCAGGACCACTGGGGCGTTCGCAGTCAGAACCGCGCCGAGGAAGCGATCAAGAGCGGCTTCTTCGAGCGCGAGATCACGCCGGTCACGCTGCCCGACGGCACGACGGTCAGCACCGATGACGGGCCGCGGGCGGGCACCTCGTACGAGAAAATCAGCCAGCTCAAGCCCGTGTTCCGCCCCAACGGCACGGTGACCGCAGGCAACGCCTGCCCGTTGAACGACGGCGCCGCGGCGGTGGTGATCACCAGCGATGTCAAGGCCAAGGAGCTGGGGTTGAAGCCGCTGGCGCGCATCGTGTCCACCGGCGTCAGCGGGCTGTCGCCGGAGATCATGGGCCTGGGCCCGATCGAGGCCACCAAGCAGGCGCTGTCCCGGGCCGGCATGTCGGTGGGCGACATCGACCTGTTCGAGATCAACGAGGCCTTCGCGGTGCAGGTGCTCGGGTCGGCGCGCGAGCTGGGTATCGACGAGGACAAGCTGAATGTCTCGGGCGGCGCGATCGCTCTGGGCCACCCGTTCGGTATGACCGGGGCCCGCATCACCGCCACGCTGCTCAACAACCTGACCACGCACGACAAGACCTTTGGCGTGGAGACCATGTGTGTCGGTGGTGGTCAGGGTATGGCGATGGTGATCGAGCGGCTCTCCTGACGTTTCGCACATTGGGCCTGCGCTGAGGGCGGCGGCCACTCGAGGTTTGTCGCCCTCACCGCAGACCCAGTTCTAGTGCGGGCGCCCTGGCGCTGACCCTGCGCTCAGGGCGGCGGCCACTTGAGGTCTGCCGCCCTCACCGCAGAACCAACTCTGGCGCTGGCGTATTTGGCGCTGACCCTGCGCTCAGGGCGACGGCCACTCGAGGTTTGTCACCCTCACCGCAGACCCAACCGCGCTGTCAGTGCCAAGCACCACCATGGCGGCATGAACAGCGCGCAACAACCTTTTATTGGCAGTGAGGCGCTGGCCAACGGCATCCTGACACGGCACGAGCTGCGCACCTACTACCGCGCGATCATGCCGAACGTCTACCTGGACAAGCGGGTCGAGCCGACGTTGATACAACGCACCGTGGCGGCGTGGTTGTGGTCTGGGCGACAAGCGGTGGTTGCCGGCGCCTCCGCATCAGCGATACACGGATCCAAGTGGGTCGATGATGCGGCTGCTATCGAATTGATCTGGCGCAACGCAAGGGCACCGCAGCGCGTCATCACCCGAGACGAGCTTCTGTTGGAAGGCGAAACCCAACTAATCAAGGGTATTTCGGTGACGACGCCAGAGCGCACGGCATTCGACGTCGGCCGGCGCGGCCCATTGGTCCGCGCCGTTGCCAATCTCGACGCGCTGGCGGCCGCGACAGATTTCAAGGTGCCCGACGTCGGCGACTTGGCAGCCGGCCATCGACACGTACGGGGTTTGCGCCAACTGGAAGCCGCACTGCAACTGGTCGATGCAGGTGCCCAATCGCCCAAGGAGACTTGGCTGCGCTTGCTGTTGATAAGGGCGGGTTTTCCCCAGCCTCGGAAACAGATTCCGCTGATGAACCAGCACGGTATTCCTCGCTACTTCCTGGATATGGGTTGGGAGGACGTCATGCTGGCTGTCGAATACGACGGCGACCAGCACTGGACCGATCCAGCGCAGTACGCGCGCGACGTCGATCGGCAGGAGTACATCGCCAGCATTGGCTGGACAGTCGTCCGCGTAGTTAGCAGACACCGTCCCGGCGACGTGATCCGACGAGTCCAGAGCGCGTGGGACGCCCGAACGCGAGGTCGACTCTGCGCGTAAGGCGACAACGCGCGAGTGACCGCCACCCTCAACGCAGACCCAACGCCAAGGAGCGGGCCAAGAGCGCTCGCCGAACGCGCCTGCCGAGCGCCCACCACCCACACCGTTGACTCTGCGTTCACGGCGACAAACCGCGAGTAAGAACCACCCCCAACGCAGGCTCAACCCAACACCGCACGCGCCCAACCAACACCGCACGCGGACTCAATCCAGCCCCGCGAGACCCAACCCATCAGCGCGCAGGCCCCCCGCAAAAGGAAAAGCCGGCACACCGAAACGGTGTGCCGGCTTGCCCGTCGAGGGATTAGTCGTTCTGCAGATAACTCAGCAGACGCAGGATCTCCAGGTACAGCCAGACCAGGGTCACGGTCAGGCCAAGGGCGATGCCCCACGCGGCCTTCTCCGGCGCGCCCGCGCGGATCATCTGGTCCGCCGCATCAAAGTCGATGAGGAAGCTGAAGGCCGCGATACCGATGCACACCAGCGAGAAGATGATCCCGATCGGTCCGGCGCTGCGCAGGCCCAGACCTTCGCCGCCGCCAACGTGGAACAGCGCCAAGACGAAGTTGCCGAGCATCAGCACCAGCACGCCAAACATCGCGGCGACCAGCATCCGGGTGAACTTGGGCGTCACCCGAATGGCGCCGGTCTTGTAGACGACCAGCATCCCGAAGAACACCCCGAGCGTGCCGAGTACCGCCTCGCCGATCAGCATCCCGGCATTGGCCGAACCCACCGAGAAGTTCGCGAGCAGGAACGAGATGGCACCCAGGAACAGGCCCTCGAGCGCCGCGTAGCTCAGCACGATCGCCGGGTTGTCCTGCTTGCGGCCGAACGTGGCGATCAGCACCAGAGCCAACCCGCCGAACGCGCCGACCATGGTCAGCGGCATCGCCAGGCTCAGGTTGGTCGCCACCAGGAAGTAGGAGACGATCGCCGTGGTCGACAGCATGGCCAGCGTCAAGCCGGTCTTGGTGACGACGTCGTCGATGGTCAGCGGGCGCGAGACGCGAGCCTCACGTCCCTGCTGGTAGGGAGCGTAGGGGTCGGCCGGATAGCCCGACTGCACGCCGGGGCCGAATTGCGCGTATCCGCCCGCCTGCTTCGGCAGCGAACGAAATACCGGGTTACTTGTCTCCCGCACCGTCGGATCCTCTCTAAAATTTCTGTGGCTTCGAACGTGCGAACAATCGCTCAACGAGTGGTGGTCCGCCCGAGTTCCCGGCGGAGCTGGCGTTTCGTATTCAGTCAGGGACCCGTATAGCTCGTCCGGATCACCCTAAACCTTAGACCCGCGGAGATCCGCGAGCGAGTAACGATCTAGATTGCTCGTCAAACTCATGGCCACGTCGGCCCGAGTGGTGGAGCGGATTGCGGCGAGGGGAGACAAGCGCATGACCGGGGTCGTCGAGGGGGCCGTAACAGGGGAATCCGACGAAGTCCTGACCCGCGTTGTCGACGGCGTCGGTTACGTGACCCTCAACCGGCCCAAGGCAATCAATTCGCTGAACCAGACCATGGTGGACCTGCTCAGCACCGTGCTCGTCAGGTGGGGACGCGACGACGCGGTGCGTGCGGTGGTGCTGACCGGGGCCGGCGAGCGCGGACTGTGCGCCGGCGGCGACGTGGTGGCCATCTATCACAGTGCGCGCAAGGACGGGGTCGACGCCCGCCGGTTCTGGCGCGATGAATATTTGATGAACGGTCTGATCGGCCGGTTCACCAAGCCGTACGTGGCGGTGATGGACGGAATCGTGATGGGCGGTGGCGTCGGCGTCAGCGCACACGCCAACACCCGCGTGGTAACCGACACTTCGAAGGTCGCGATGCCCGAGGTGGGCATCGGCTTCATCCCCGACGTCGGCGGGGCGTACCTGCTGTCCCGCGCGCCTGGAAAGCTGGGCTTGCACGCCGCACTCACGGGCGCGCCGTTCAACGGCGCCGACGCCATCGCGCTGGGATTCGCCGATCACTACGTACCCCACAGCGAACTCGACGCGTTCACCGCAGCCGTCGCGACCAACGGGGTCGAAGGTGCACTCGCCCGGCACGCAACAGAACCGCCGCCGAGTGAACTTGCCGCACAGCGGGAGTGGATCGACGAGTGCTACTCGGCCGACAGCGTGGTCGACATCGTGGCGGCATT
This sequence comes from Mycobacterium sp. TY815, assembly GCF_030755135.1. Classification (NCBI taxonomy): domain Bacteria; kingdom Bacillati; phylum Actinomycetota; class Actinomycetes; order Mycobacteriales; family Mycobacteriaceae; genus Mycobacterium; species Mycobacterium sp. TY815. The sequence goes on from NZ_JAUFRX010000002.1 coordinate 907,376, forward strand.
GCAAAACCACGATGCCGAGGCGGCCAACGCAGCCGCCAAGCTCATCGGCACCCGCTCCCCCGTCGCCTTGTCGGTGACCTTCGAGGCGGTGCGGCGCGCCGCCGATCTGGAAACGCTGGAAGACGTTCTGGTGCAGGACTATCGAGTCTCAAGCGCTTCGCTACGTTCACACGACCTGGTGGAAGGGATCCGGGCACAGCTGGTGGACAAAGACCGAAACCCCAAGTGGTCACCGGCATCGCTGGCCGAGGTCACCGTGGCCGACGTTGCCGGATACTTCGCGCCCGTCGACGACGACCTGAAGTTCTAGAGAGGTAAACCATGGCGTACGAAACCATTCTCGTCGAACGCGAAGAGCGGGTCGGCATCATCACACTCAACCGGCCCAAGGCACTCAACGCCCTCAACAGCCAGGTGATGAACGAAGTCACCAGCGCTGCAACAGAATTGGACCAAGATCCAGCCATCGGGGCGATCATCATCACCGGCTCGGAAAAGGCGTTCGCCGCTGGGGCGGACATCAAGGAGATGGCCGGGCTGACGTTCGCCGACGCCTTCGGCGCCGATTTCTTCGCTCCCTGGGGCAAGTTGGCCGCCGTGCGCACCCCGACCATCGCGGCGGTCGCCGGGTACGCCCTCGGCGGCGGCTGCGAGCTGGCGATGATGTGCGACCTCCTGATCGCCGCTGATACAGCGAAATTCGGCCAGCCGGAGATCAAACTCGGTGTGATTCCTGGGATGGGCGGCTCGCAGCGACTGACCCGGGCCATCGGCAAGGCCAAGGCGATGGACCTCATTCTGACCGGCCGCACCATCGACGCCGCGGAAGCCGAACGCAGCGGCCTTGTTTCGCGGCTGGTGCCGGCCGACGACCTGCTCAACGAGGCGAAGGCCGCCGCCAAAACCATCTCGCAGATGTCGCTGCCGTCCGCTCAGATGGCCAAGGAGGCCGTGAACCGGGCATTCGAATCGACACTGGCCGAAGGACTTCTCTACGAGCGCCGGCTCTTCCACTCGACCTTCGCCACCGACGACCAGACCGAGGGCATGACGGCCTTCATCGAAAAGCGCCCGCCCGACTTCACCCACCGATGAGCACTTCCCCGGCCGCGGAGACCACCGACGAGGACGTACCGGAACCCACCAAACCCGCGGAGAACGCACCTTGGTGGCACCGGTACCGCGGCCGCTGGTGGGTCCGCCACTACACCTACACCGGGACCCTGTTCGGCTTGATTTTCGTCTGGTTGTCGCTCACCCCGTCACTGCTGCCCCGCGGTCCCCTGTTCCAGGGGGTGGTCAGTGGCTGCTCGGGTGCCATCGGGTACGGCCTGGGTGTGTTCGCCGTGTGGCTGGTCCGGTACATGCGGTCACAGAACACCAGTCCCCCTGCGCCGCCCTGGGTTTGGCCGCCGCTGATCGTGGTCGGCGCAATCGGGGTCGTCGTCATGGCGATCCGCTTCCACGTGTGGCAGGACCACGTGCGCGACATGATGGGTGTCGAGCACCTGAAGTGGTATGACTATCCGCTCACCGCGGTGCTCGGGGTGATCGTGCTGTTCTCGCTGGTCGAGATCGGCCAGCTCATCCGTCGGCTGGTCATTGTTCTTGTCCGACAAGTAGATCGGATCGCGCCCTTCCGGGTGTCGGCGACCATCGTGGTGATCGGGCTGATCGTGCTGACGATCACCTTGCTCAACGGTGTCGTCCTGAAATTCGCCATGCGTTCCATGAACGGCAGCTTCGCCGCGGTCAACAACGAAATGGACCCTGGCTTCAGTCCACCCAAGTCCAAACTGCGCTCGGGCGGACCGGAATCACTGGTGTCCTGGGAGTCGCTGGGCCATCAAGGCCGCATCTTCGTCGAGGGTGGGCCTGCGGTCAGCAAACTGAGCGCGTTCAACGGCAGCCCGGCCGTCGAACCGATCCGGGCCTACGCCGGCCTGAAATCCGCCGAAGACATCGACGCGACCGCCGAACTCGCTGCCCGGGAGTTGTTGCGCACCGGCGGATTACAGCGCGCGGTGGTCGCGGTGGCAACCACCACCGGAACCGGCTGGATCAACGAAGCGGAAGCCTCGGCGCTGGAGTACATGTACAACGGCAACACCGCGATCGTGAGCATGCAGTACTCCTTCCTGCCCAGCTGGCTGTCGTTCCTGGTGGACAAGGAGAACGCCCGGCACGCCGGGCAGGCGCTGTTCGAAGCCGTCGACAGGCTGATCCGGCAGATGCCGGAGTTCAAGCGGCCCAAGCTCGTCGTCTTCGGCGAGAGCCTTGGTTCGTTCGGTGGTGAGGCGCCGTTCATGAGCATCAACAACGTTCTGGCCCGCACCGACGGCGCCCTGTTCAGCGGGCCGACGTTTAACAACACCATCTGGACTCAATTGACCGCCAACCGCGACAGCGGTTCGCCGGAGTGGTTGCCGATCTACGACGACGGCCGCAACGTACGATTCGTGGCCCGACCGGAGAATCTGGACCGCCCCCAGGCGGCCTGGAATCACCCGCGGGTGGTCTATCTGCAGCACGCATCCGACCCGATCGCCTGGTGGACCCCCGACCTGTTGTTCAGCAAGCCGGACTGGCTACGCGAGAAGCGTGGCTACGACGTGGTGCCCGAGATGCGCTGGTTTCCGTTGGTGACGTTCCTGCAGGTGTCGGCCGACATGGCAGTCGCCGTCGACGTGCCCGACGGACACGGTCACCGCTACGTCGCCAATTGCGCGGACGGGTGGGCCGCGGTGCTGTCGCCGCCAGGCTGGACGTCCGAGAAGACCGCGAAGCTGCGTCCGCTGTTGCATGCCGATTCCACGGCCGGCACCTCGGGATAGCTCTCGGGAGAAGCTGAGCGGAATTGACGGCGCTGGTGATCCCACCACCGGAACCGGAGGGCTCGTGCTAGGTCAGGACGGGCTCACGGGCTTGCAGTAGCCGCGCGGTCTCGGCCAGCACATCCGCGGCGACCAGCGCGTGGTATCCCCCCACCACGTCCGTCGCCCGGTACAACCCGAGATCCAGCAGCGCGGCCGCGGCCAGGCTCGAGGTGTATCCCTCCGAACACAGGATCACCCACTCGACGTCGTCGTCGGCAGCCTGTGGCAGCCGGGCCTCACTCGTCGGGTCGCAGCGCCATTCCAGCACGTTTCGCTCGATCACCAGCGCTCCGGGCACCTCGCCCTCGCGGGCACGCTGGGCGGCCGGCCTGATGTCCACCAGCAACGCTCCGCGCCGCACCGCCTCCGGTACCTGCTCGGCCGGCAGCCGCTGGTAGCGCTCACGCGCGGCCTGAAGAATCCGGTCAATCCTGCTCATCACGGTCCTTCGGGTTGATCGGTCAGTTCGGTGCGCTGCCGGCGCAGCGTATTGCGTTCGGTCACGTCGTAGTACGACATCGCGGTCAGCGGCGGTGAGTAGGCGTGCACACTCAACGTCGGCTGCACCGGCGCCGGACTCGTGACGGAAACTGCAGCAGGGCGTGGCGCCCACACCACATCGTGCACCCACCCCAGCGGAAACCCCGCCTGGTCACCGGCATCCAGTCGGCGACGGCGCAATCGCAGACCGTCCCAACGGAATTCGTTGAGCGAACCGGACAGCACGGTCAGCGCCCCGAGGGATCCACCGTGATCGTGTAATTCGGTGGCGTGGCCCGGAACCCAGCTGATCAACCAGATGTCGAGCTCGTCGTCGCCGTGGATGCGGGTGAACCAGCGCCCGTTCTCCGGCACACCGCCGTCAGGCAGCAGATGATCGCAGCGCCCGCTCAGCACGTCGTCGGCAGCCAGGTCGGTGGCGTGCAGCAGATCCGGAACCCGCAGCCGGGTCGGTCCCGAGTGGGGAATAGTCGGCCTGAGGTAGGGGCGAGCGAGCGCAGAAGCCATCGAAGAACTCCGGTGTGTGAAAGGAACAGGGCAAGCGGCGGCGCGTCAGGGCCGACAACACTCGCAAGAGAACCGTTCCGTCACGCAGTCAGTGTTGCATAGATTGGGACTTGTGCGCGCACACCGACGATGGGGATCCTTGCTCGCCGCGCTCGCGTGCCTAACGGCCGTCGCCGGGTGCGCGCACGGCGGGAGTGGCGGCAGAACGACGTCCTCGCCGGCCGGCTCGTCGACCGCGACCAGTTTGCTGCCGGCAGGCGCCATCGGCGTCTCCCCCGGCGGCGTGACCACCCGGGTGGACGCTCCGGCCGAGTCCACCGAGGAAGAATATTTCCAGGCCTGCCATGCCGCCAAGGAGTGGATGGACGCCCAGGGCGGCACTGGCGAGGCGCAGATCGAGCCGTACCTGGCGATGGTGCAGGCGACCGGCCCCGGCTTTGCGGGTAGCTGGAACAAGCGCTGGGCGGAACTGGGCCCGGAACGTCAGGCAGCGGTGATCGTCGCGGCGCAGGCTGCCGGCCGGGGCGAGTGCGGCTGACGGTTCCCACCACCGGTGTGGCAATTCGGATCAGGCCTGAGCAAAACCGTCAGCCGGTTCGGCGGGGCACCCCGTCACCAAGCACAATGATGGGATGTCCGGACCAATACCCCTGCGCCCCCGCGCGTCCTCAGGAAGTCGCGTCGCGTTGGCACTGGGCAGTGGCGGTGCCCGCGGCTACGCCCACATCGGCGTAATCCAGGAGCTGCAGGAGCGGGGCTACGAAATCGTCGGCATCGCCGGATCGTCGATGGGTGCGCTGGTGGGCGGGGTCCAGGCGGCCGGACGTCTCACCGAACTCGCCGATTGGGCCCAATCGCTCACGCAGCGCACCATTCTCCGATTGCTCGACCCGTCACTCACCGCGGCCGGTGTGCTGCGGGCGGAGAAGATCCTGGACGCGGTCCGCGACATCCTCGGCCCGGTCACGATCGAAGAGCTGGCGGTCCCCTACACCGCGGTGGCCACCGACCTGCTGGCCGGCAAGTCGGTGTGGTTCCAGCGCGGCCCGGTGGACGAGGCCATCCGCGCCTCGATCGCGATCCCGGGTGTGATCGCGCCGCATGAGGTGGGCGGGCGCCTGCTCGCCGATGGAGGCATCCTCGATCCGCTGCCGATGGCGCCGATCGCGGCCATCAACGCCGATCTGACCATCGCGGTCAGCCTCAACGGCAGCGAACCGGGCGCCACCCGCGACGCGGAACCGGGTATGACCGCCGAGTGGCTGAACCGCATGCTGCGCAGCACCACCGCGCTGCTCGACACCAACGCGGCCAAGTCGCTGCTGGATCGGCCGACGGCCCGGGCGGTCCTGAGCCGGTTCGGAGCGTCGATCCCGGAGTCCGATGACTGGTCAGACGATGGCGAGGACGCCGCCGACGAGGTGCCCGAGGTGCCGAAGCTCGGCGGCTTCGAGGTGATGAACCGGACGATTGACATCGCCCAGTCGGCGCTGGCCCGCCACACGCTGGCGGCCTACCCGCCGGATCTGCTCATCGAGGTGCCACGGACCACGTGCCGAAGCCTGGAATTCCACCGCGCGGTCGAAGTCATCGGTGTGGGAAGGACTTTGGCCGCTCGCGCGTTGGACGCATTCGAGAACGCCGGCACCGAGGAAGCCGAGGCACCGGCAATCGAGGGCTGACAGTCCCGGATAACAGCGCGAACGCCGACAGATCAGACGCCGATGATCAGACGTCGAGAAAACGCGCGACGGCCTCTGCTTCCCGGCGTCCCTGTGCACGCCCGGCCTGAGCCGAGCCGATCCGGCAGCGCGGATCGAGGGGGTTGGCGCCGAACGCCGCGAGTGATGCGTCGTCGGCGAAGACGCTGAACGTATCCCCGGCGAACGCGGCGATCTCACCGGCGGGACCGGGGCCGAGAGGTGACGGGGTATCGACGCCGGAAGGGACCAGCACCACGGCAACGTCGCAGTCGCCGGCGACCTCGATGTTGACCGAGCTGTTCACCCCGCCATCCATATACCGCCGGCCGGCGATCGTCACCGGCGGCCACGCCCCCGGCACCGCGCAACTGGCCGCCACCGCATCGACCAACCCGACCCCGCAGTGCCGATCGAAGACCACCAATTCCCCTGTCGCCGTGTCGATTGCGACGATTCGCACGGCACGGTCCGACCACTCGTGCGAGGGCAGGCGTTGCTCGATCACCGCACGCCGCACCGATTCCGGCACGGTGTCGGTGGCCAGCGCCACAGCACCGATCCGCTGCAGGCGGCCCCGGGTCCGGTCCCAGCCAGGGGTGCGGGGTTCACGCAGCGCGTCCAGGAACAGTTCGGTGATCGTGTCGATGTCGACACCGGGGTCGATCTCGGCCGAATTCTCGGCGACCTGGCGGTCGTACAGCGATTCCAGCGAGCAGCCGCTGCTGATCTGCGCCGCGACCGTCGAACCCGCGGAGGTGCCGACCAGGACGTTGGACTCCACCAGGCGTTGCGCCGCCGCCGGTGATTCATCGGAGATACCGCGCAAAATACCTGTCTCCCAGGCGATTCCCGCCACGCCGCCGCCGGCCAGCACCAGCGCTCGTCGGGCCGTCACGGTCGGTGCCGCGTTCCGGGGAGGGCGTGCTGGGCACGGAAGACCGGCTGACTCAGATCGTCTCTGCGCACCAGATGCCGGGGCGGATCGGGAAGCACCATGGTGCGGTTGATGTTCAGACCCGCGTTGACGTAGATCAACTCCCCGGGCTCGAGAAGACACCAACGCGTGTCGTCGTCCATCGGTTCGGTCGCGAACACCACCGAGGAGCGTTCGGTAAGTGTCGGGCTCTGCGCGTGAATCCTGCTGGTGCTCATATCGAAATCGGGGACGCCGTCAACCCGCCGGTCCAGCATGAACAGCTGATGGGTGTCCGGGTAGCGCAATGCCCACATCTGCGTTCCCATGCACAACAGGATGTTGACGGCGTAGACGGGCACGTTGTCGGCGAGCCAGCTGACGGCGTCCACGATTCCGGCCGATACGTCGCCGCCGTGCGCGCGAATGCCCGCGGTGATCAATGCGAACACCCGCTCGGAATCGGTCTGTCCCAGTACCAGATCGAAGGTGCCGAGCTCACGAAGCCGGTCTTCGACGACGTCGAGACCCTCGATCATCCCGTTGTGCGCGAAGATCCGGCCGTCCTGCAGGAACGGGTGGGTGTTGCGCACATCGAGCGATCCCGTCGTGGCGTAGCGAACGTGGGCGATGAAGGTGGTGCCGTCCAGCTGATGCGCTTCGGTGGCGAACGTCGCGTCCTGCCAGGCCGCTATCGGCTCCTTGTACAACTGCGGCCGGCCGTGCTCGTCGAACACCCCCAGGCCCGTGCCGTCGGGATTCTTGCGGCTCTGCCGGGCAAGACTGTCCGGCGCCTCGAGCAACCAGAACGTCGCGGCCACGACTTCCGTCCCGGCATGTAGGCCGAAGAGTCGACACATGGGTCAGTCGGTCACCAGTTGCGCGGAGAGCTTTTCGAGCACCACCCGCGCATACCCTTTCCACATCTTTCCGAACACCGGCAGCAGGGGCGCCGAGGCCGACGACTTCGGGTGCAGCGTCCACTGCCAGCTCACCCGGGTACCCGTGCCGGCGGGCGCGAACGACCAGACGCCGTCCACCGAGCTCACCAGCGTGGCCAGCGGTCCGCTGATGTCCGAAAGGGTGTACCCGAAAGACCGCGGCGGGTCGACGGTGGTCAGCCGCTCTTTCACCCGGCCCCCGCCCACCATGAGGATGGTGCGGGTCTGGCCGGGCGCATCCCAGTCGCCGACCTGGTCCCGTACCTCTTTGATGGGCGGAATGATTCCGTACCACTGGGCGCAGATGACCGGCAGCGATATGGGCAGCGTCTGGGCGAACGCGTCCTCGACCGAGATGGGGATGGCGCGTGACTGCTGGACTACGACGGACTTCGGCATCAGATCCCCTCGTGGCGTGACAACCGGGGCGCGGCCCGGCCGGTGATGAGCGGCAGGTCGAAAAAGCTCTGGATTCCCGCCGGAGCTGCGCAGGTGGCCGGAACCGCGTTGACGCAGTGCGCCGCGGTCGCGACGACACCGGGATTGCTGACCAGCCCGGCCTGCACGCTCTCCGGCTGCCATCCCTTGATGGTGACGAAGGTGTCCGGGTTACCCCGCACCTCGATCTCGTACCGCTCCCCTGCCGGCCCGAAAGACCATGGCGGATCGAGGTTTTCCTCACCCATCAGCCAGTTCACGGTGATCTGGACGACTGGGGTGTCGCCGACGAGCGCCTCCCAGTGGAAGCGGCGTCCCGCGACCTGACCGGGTTCGATCATCCCGATCGGTGAGTCGATGGGCGCGGTCGCGACGGCCACCTCTTGCGTCGCGCGGATCTCCGGATCGGCGGCGAAGCCGATTTTGTCGACGCACAGCCGCACCGACTGGAAGAAGCCGCCGTTCAGCAACTTCTGCATCGGTCCGGTCAGCGCGCTGTCCGGGGTCCCGCCGAATCCCATCACGTAGCGCAGCACATCCGGTGCGCCGTAGGTACGCAGATCGGAGAACTCCTCGGCGCGAACAAACGTCACGCCGGTGGACATCACCGAGAGCAGCAGCGGAAACAGCTCCGTGGCCGCACCGGGTCCGATTCCGGCACCGTGCAGCGTGGTGTTGCCTCCCTGGGCGGCGACTTCCAGTGGAGCGCCTTCTTTTTCGGTCGGATAGAACCAGCCGAGTGGGGTGACGACGTTCTTGCCCGAACGCAGCAGCGCCGCCACTTCGTCGACGCTGGGCAATAACGGCGCGTAGATCACCGCGTCGGCATCGAGCCTCAGGATGTCGTCGATGTCGGCGGTCGCGGTGACGCCCAGCGCCGGCCCGCCGATGATCTCGCCGACGTCTTTGCCGCTCTTGGCTTCTGAATGCACCCAGCAACCGACGAGTTCGAGTTCGGGATGCTCGAGGATTCCTTTGATCGCGGCCACTCCGACCGATCCGGTTGCCCACTGGACGACCCGCAGGCTCATGGTGCTGGTCCCCTCTCCCTCGCGAGCAGACACAAAATCGCGTGTTTCGGGCCTCGGAAGTGCGAGTTTGTGCCTGCTCGCGATCAGTCGATCAGTCGCTCAGTCGTGCGCTTCGACGACCTCGTAGTCCCCGTCGTTGTAACGCGACCGGATGGTCTTCTTGTCGTACTTGCCCACACTGGTGCGCGGAACCTCGTCCGCAAACGCCCACCGCTCGGGCAACCACCAGCGAACCACCTTGTCTCCCAGAAACTTTCGCAGATCCGACGCTTGCACGTCGGCTCCTTCCCGGGTGACGACGACGGCCAGCGGCCGTTCCTGCCAGCGCTCGTCGGGCACCCCCACGACCGCGGCTTCGACCACATCGGGATGACCGATCAGGCAGTTCTCCAACTCCACCGATGAGATCCACTCCCCGCCGGACTTGATCACATCCTTGGCACGATCGGTCAGCGTGATGAAGCCCTGCTCGTCGATGCGCCCCACGTCGCCGGTGCGCAACCAGCCGGAATCGAACTTGGACTCGTCATAGCCCTGGTAGTAGGCGCCGGTGATCCACGGACCCCGCACCTCCACCTCGCCGACGGCCTTACCGTCGTTGGGCAGCACCTTGCCGTCGTCGTCGACGATCCGGGTCTCCACGCCGCACACCGGCTGCCCTTGGGTCACGCGGAATGCCCAGTGCTGGTCGTCCGGGGTGCCCGGCGGCGGCCAGGCCATGGTGGCCAGCGGTGAGGTCTCGGTCATCCCCCACAGCTGCCGGATCTGCACGCCGTGTTTGTCCTCGAAGGTGCGCATCAGCGATTCCGGAACGGCGGAGCCGCCGCAGGCGACCATCTTCAGCGACGACATGTCGCGCCCGGGCTCCTTGTCCAGGTAGTGCATGACGTCGTTCCAGATGGTCGGCACCGCACCGGCCCTGGTGGGACGCAGCGTCTCGACCATGTCGACCAGCGACCGGGCGTCCAGATGACGGTCGGGCAGCACCAGGTCGGCCCCGGCCATCAAGGCCGCGTACGGCAGGCCCCAGGCGTTGGCATGAAACATCGGCACGATCGGCAGCACCCGGTCGCTGGAACCCACCCCGATACCGTTGACGGTGCAGGCCGCCATGGAATGCAGGAAACTCGAACGGTGGCTGTAGACAACGCCTTTCGGGTTACCGGTGGTGCCGCTGGTGTAACACATGGCGGCCGCGGAGTTCTCCTCGATCGTCGGCCAGTCGAATTCGGTTGATTCGCCGTCGATCAGCTCGTGATAGCGCACCACCGTCTTGCCGCCGTCCTGCAGCGGCGTGATGTCGCCGTCGCCGACCGCGACCACGGTGTGCACGGTCTCGAGTTCGGCCAGCACCGGCCCGAGCAATTTGGCCAGGGACACGTCGACCAGCACCACCTGGTCCTCGGCTTCATTGGCCACATAGGCGATCTGGTGTGGGAACAACCGGATGTTGAGGGTGTGCAGCACCGCGCCCATCGAGGGGACCGCCAGATAGGTCGCCAGGTGCTCGGCGTTGTTCCACATGAAGGTGGCCACCCGCTGATCGCCGGTGACGCCGAGGCCGCGCAGCGCATTCGCGAGTTGGGCAGCCTGCTGTCCCAGTTCGCGATAGGTGATGCTGCGGTAGCCGTCACCGGTCGCGGTAATGACCTCGCGCAGTCCGTGGACTCCGCAGCCGTGCCGCATGATCGCGGTGATCGTCAGCGGAAATTCCTGCATCGTGCTGTACATCGATGTACCGCCTCACGCGTCTCGGCGCAGCACCGCCTGTCGGTTCCCGTGGCCGAATGCTATCGCCGCGGCGCGGGCTCGCGAACGTCGGGCCGACGCGCGGCCGGTGTCAGACGAGGGCGGCGTCGTACTGCAGCAAGTCGGGCACGAACAGGTCCACCGAACGCCTGCTTTCCAGTGCCGCCTGCTCGATCCGCGTCTCGGCGTTCACCGCGACCGGTGCCACGGTGACGGCACCGGAATAGTCGGCGACATACAGCGAGGTGCCGTCGGCACTTTCGGCCACACAGGACGGCTGGCTCGCGACGTCCACGCGGTCGATGACGTCCTGAGTGAGCGTGCACACCACGGTGACGCTGTCGTCGCTCACCAGGTAGGCGCGGTCGCCGTCAGCGCTCAGCGTGAGCCGGGTGACCAGGCCGGTCACCTCGGCGATCTTGCGGGTCCCGGCGATCTTGTTGGTGCGGGTGTCGACGACGTCGAGCACCGCAGCCTCGGGGCCGCTGCTGGCGACGTAGACCAGACCGCCGTTGGGGCCGATGGCAACGTCGCGGACGGGCAGGCCGATCTCGACGGTGGCGATCACCGACGGGCTCGCAGCCTGCGCCGACGTCTTGGCCACCAACTTGGAGCTCTTCGCGGGCTTCCCGCTCTTGCGACGCCATCGGGCACGTCCGGCGGGCTCGTCCGGATTCAGCCCGGTGTCGATGACGACCACTTGGCCCCCGCGCGGACCGTTCACACCGACGTACAACCGGCCGCCGTCAGAACTCGCCTGGACGGATTCCGTGGTGGTACCGGCGGTGCGCGCGATGTCGACGACGTGCATCCGCCCGGTCTCGACGTCCAGGATTGCGACGTCGGCGCCGCGCGCACCGTTGCGGCTGATGTACACGTGCTTGCCGTCGCCACTCACAGCGAGGTCGCTCACGCTCAAGGCGACCCGGTGCGAGGCGATGACAGTGTTGGTGGCCAGGTCGATGACCTGAATCGCGTCGTAAGCCGGGGATGCGGTGCTCACGTACGCACGATCCGCGGTGAGGGCGATTGCGAACGGTTCGGCCAGGCCTCCGATGGCGTCCACCACCCGGCAGCTGTCGGCGTCGATGACCGAGACGCTGTCGCTGCCGTAGTTGGTCACCAGCAGGCGGCCGCCGGCCGGGCTGGCCGCAATGCCGCTGATGGGCCCCCTGAAAACCGGGATCTGGACGGCAACCGGGCTAGCCCCGAGCTCGAGGACCTCTGAAACCCGGCCGTTCACCTTGCTTTCGAAGCTCACGCTGGCACCGCCTCTACTCTGTTGGTCGAACTCTCCGGACGGCTGACCGCAATCGCGCGACTATGTACGAGCGGTCATCCGATAAAGCGCATAACAGCACCGGAAAGTGCTGCTTCAACACACGTTTAACCGCTATTCTAGCCGCCGAATTCCAGCTAAAAAGAATTCAAATTCGCGGCTGTTACCTACATCACGTGGACATCTAAGTATACGCTCAGGATGACCGGCGATGACGCTCGGGCATACCCGCTCCAGCAAAGCCAAGACACCTTTTGACGTGCAGAATCAATCTCCCAGCGAACGAATGCGACCGCCGCGGCGCCAGCTTCAAATAAGAATTTCTTATTATTTACCGCCCAACGAGGCGAATATCACATCCGGTGGCGCCGCGTGTCGCCGAGAATTGTGCCGGTCGCTAGGAACCGGGAGCAGGGCGATTTTCGCTCAGGTCGGCACCGTCGAGGGCCTGACTGAGCACCCGCAGAATGTCTTGATCGGCCGGCGAGTAGTAGACGAAGGTCCCTTCGCGACGGGCCTTCACCAGCCCGGCCAGTCGCAACTTCGCCAGGTGCTGGCTGACGACGGTGGGCGCCACCTGAGCAAGATCGGCCAAGCAGGCCACCGACGTCTCGCCCTGCAGTAACGCCCAGAGAATCTTGACCCGGGTGGGATCACTGAGCATGCGAAATGTCTCTGCGGCACGGGTCACTCGTTCCTCGGAAGGCATGGAGAAGCCGGCGATCGACGAATGCACGGGGCCAATCGTACCGTTGACCTGTGCAATTACGCATCCATCTGGAATCGCAGTTGCATACCTTCACACATATGCAGCTATAGTGGCCGCGTGTCTGCAACCGCGGTCCGCCCTACCGCCGATGCGGCGCATCGGGCGCTGCCCGGTGTCGCGTCGATATCCGAAGTTCGCTGGGCCCTGATCGCGACCGCGTTCTTCGTGTTCGGGCTCACCGGCCAGCTCGCCGGTGTCCCCGGCTGGCTCGTCTGGGTGCTGTATCTGGCCTGCTACGCCGCCGGCGGATGGCAGCCGGGCCTGGCCGGGCTGGACGCGCTGCGAAACCGGGTACTGGACGTCGACCTGCTGATGGTTCTTGCAGCGATCGGCGCCGCCGCGATCGGCCAGGTCTTCGACGGCGCGTTGCTGATCGTCATTTTCGCCACCTCCGGCGCCCTGGAGGCCGTCGCGACCCGGCGCACCGAGGACTCGGTGCGCGGACTGCTGCGCCTGGCGCCCGAAACCGCCACCCGTGTCGATGATTCCGGTGCCGAAGAGGTGGTGGACGCCGCGCGGCTGGCGGTGGGGGACGTGCTGCTGATCCGCCCCGGCGAGCGCGTCGGCGGTGACGGCGTGGTGCTCGAGGGCGCCAGCGCGGTCGATCAGGCCACCATCACCGGAGAACCGCTGCCGGTCGAAAAAGCCACTGGTGACGAAGTTTTCGCCGGCACTGTCAACGGCACCGGCACGCTGCTGGTCCGGGTGACGCGGCCGAGCGCCGACTCTGTCATCAGCCGCATCGCGGTGATGGTCGCCGAAGCCAGCGCGAGCAAGGCTCGCACTCAACTGTTCATCGAGAAAGTAGAGCAGCGCTATTCGGTGCTCATGGTGGCGGCGACCGTCGCGTTAATGGTGATTCCCCTGCTGGCGGGCAGCGATCTGCGCTCGTCGCTGCTGCGCGCGATGACGTTCATGATCGTGGCCTCACCCTGCGCGCTGGTGCTGTCCACGATGCCGCCGCTGTTGGCGTCGATCGCCACCGCCGGCCGACACGGCGTGCTGGTGAAGTCGGCCGTGGTTCTGGAGAAGCTCGCCGGGGTCAGCCATGTCGCGTTCGACAAGACCGGCACCGTGACCAAGGGAACGCCGCAGGTCAACAGCCTTCACCCGGAGGCCGGGTACACCTGCACCACCCTGCTGTCGCTGGCCGCTTCGGCCGAATACCACTCCGAGCACCCCGTGGCCCGGGCCATCGTCGCCGCCGCGCGCAAGGCGGGCGCCGCGGTCCTGCCGGCGACGGAGTTCACGTCCGCGCCCGGACGTGGCATCCGCGCACGGGTGGGCCACGACACGGTCGAGGTGGGCAGCCCCGCACTGCTCGGCCACCACGGCGCCGTCGTGCAGTTGGAACAGACCGGCCACACCGCGGTCGTCGTCGCCGTCAACGGCACTCATGCCGGCGTGCTCGGGCTCACCGACGACCCGCGCGAGGACGCGAGAGGCGCCGTCGCAGAGCTCGAATCCCTTACCGGCACAACACCGTTACTGGTGACCGGGGACAACCCCCGGGCCGCCGGGCGGCTCGCCGCCGACGTCGGGATCACCGACGTGCACGCCGGCCTGCTGCCCGAGGACAAGGTCGGCGTGGTGCGCGCACTGGAGGCGCACGGGGCCAGGGTCTTGTTCGTCGGCGACGGTGTCAACGATGCTCCCGCGATGGCCGCCGCGCACGCGGCGGTCGCCATGGGCCGTTCCGGATCCGACCTTGCCCTGGAAACGGCCGACGTGGTGATCACCCGCGACGACCTGGCCGCGCTACCGGCCATCGTCGTACTGGCCCGCCGGGCCCGGCGCGTGGTCGCCGCCAACCTGGTGATCGCCGCGACCTTCATCGTCGTCCTGGTCACCTGGGATCTGCTGGGACACCTTCCCTTGCCCCTGGGAGTGGCGGGGCACGAAGGTTCGACGGTCCTCGTCGGCCTCAACGGCCTGCGCCTGCTGCGCGATCGTTGCTGGCGGGCTAGCTGAACTGGGTCCGCGGGCGGGGCAGGGCGACACCGTCGACGATGATGTCGAGTTTTTCGTTGTAGAAGGCCACCAGTCCGGCGATCGGCGCGACGGCCGGCAGCGGGTAGTGGTAGGTCCACGCCAGGTCCGGATGCAGCGTCTCGCCCACCCGCACCGACCAGTAACCGGATGTCACCCCCTTGTAGGGGCACAGCGACTGCGTGGCGGTCGGCTCCAGATACTCGAACGCGACATCCGTCGGATCGAGGTAATACCTTGTGGGCAGACCTGTTTCGAAGAGCAGGACCGGAGACCGGGTGTCGGCGAGCAGTACGCCGTCCAGCTCCACGCGGACGTGCCGGTGCGAGCGCAGCGCATCGACCCGCGCATACGGATTGCGCGGATGTCCGTAGATCTGCTCGTCCTCCTCGAACCAGCGCAGCGGATCCCAGTCGAATCGCACCAGGCCGGCGACCGGACCGTCGCTGTCTGCGTCGAAAACCCTTGCAGCAGAGGGGTGTTTCTGACCGGCACCCACCAGGGAGTACAGCCGGGACGGCCCGAGCTGGACCCGCTGCGGATGGTTCTCGTCGTCGAGGAACTCGGTGCGCACATCAGTCAGCGGGATGTAATACGCCGGGTAGTAAGGGAACTCCCACACGTAGCGTGCGGCGGTGGTGTCGAATAGCAGTTCGGCGCCGAGGTAGCCGCGCACCCGCCGCGGTGCGGGCTCGATCCGCCCTCGCGCAGCGGCCATCTGCGGAAAATCGTTGCTCATGACTGCTCCCTGGAGGCCAGGCCGGCCGGCGCGTGCGCGACGGCCGCACGGATCGCGTCAGCCAGTGCCAGTGCACTCTCCTCGGTGAGTTCCAGCGCCACCCGCGCGGACGGCCCCAGATCGGGATTAATGACGTCGATGTTGACCGTGTGCCCGTACTGCGCATGCACGGGATGGTCGACGTACACCGTCGCGCGGCTGGCTCCGAACCATCCCGTCGCGCCCTTGCCACTGCCCTCGATCTCGACGTGTTCGGTGAGATACGTACACATGGCCGACCTAGCCTTTCAGGTGGGTGGCGAAGAACGCGTCGATGCGGCGCCACCCGTCCACCGCGGCCTCGGGCCGGTAGGCCGGGCGGTCGACGGAGAAAAAGCTGTACCCGTTGGCTCCTGGCAGTGACCGCAGGTGCTCGACCGCCCCGGCCACGTCGCCCACCAAACGCTCGTCGGGCACCCCACCCGCCGCCCGGGAAGCCGCGGCGGCGTCGTCGGGTGCGGCTCCGGGAGCTTCGCGGGAGTACAGGTTCGGCGCTACCGTGTGATACCCGGAGACGGCCAGGCGCCGCACGAATTCCTTTGTCTGCCGGTCATATCCGGGCATGTGGTGAATCCACACCACCGAACCGCGCGAGCCGTCGGCCAGTGGCATGGCCCGGTACGCCTCGATCTCGTCACCGCCGTGACCGGTGAAGCTGACGGTTTCGGCCTGGATTGCGTCTGGACTATGAGGATTCACGCCGTCACCTTGCCTCCGAGACCCGTTCAGCCGACCTTGATGGCGACGGTCATCTTCTCGGTTTTGGCCGGCAACTGGTCGGTGTCGACCGCCAGGATCTCGCCGCTGTCCTGGGTTCCGTTGGGCAACGTCTTGGGCTTGAGCCGGAACGGCGGGGTGTCCGAAGCCAGTCCGGCCAGTCCGAAGTCGCTGTCGTTGGCCAGCATCAGCGTTTTCCCGCCGTCGCGGGTGGCGATGCCCTCGATCTTGTCGTGCCCGAAGAAGTCCCCCTTGGGCGAGAGCGAGCGCAGCAGCGCCGCCACATCGAGTTGCAGAGTCTTTGTGGCTGCGGTGATTCCGGCGCCCTTGAGTTTGGCCAGCGCCTCGGCGTCGGTACTGACGCCGACCAGGGTCTCGATCGGCATCTTGTTGACCAGCAGGCCGCCGGCAGCGGCGTCGTAGGTGGCACCCGGGACGGTCGAGTTCGGCCCGACATCGGTGGCCGCGGCGATGTCGGCGATGTAGATCTTCGCGTTGTTGTCCGGTGGGTTCTTGCTGTTGCGCTCGTCGATGAGGAAGGTGGTGGCGCTGAGCGCGCTGATCTCCGATACCCCGACCTTGGAGTCCTGCGGGTTGGCCAGCGGATACAGGTACTCATGCATGATGGTCCGGTTCACCAGGTTGATGGTGACGATGCGGGCGATCGGGACGGACTTGGCCGGGCCCTGCAGGCCCGGGGTCTGCAGCGCCGACTGCATGACGGCCACCAGCGTGTTGCCGTCCGGGGTGATCGTCAGCCCCTCCAGGCCCTGGTTGGGAGCGCGCAGCGAAAGCTCCCGGGGCAGGGTGTCGTCGTACGGCGAAAGACGTTCCAGCTCTTTGCCGGTGGAGTCGAAGTGGACGATGTAGGGGCCGTACTCGTCGGACACCCAGAAGTTGCCGTCCAGCGTCGCGACCAGGCCCTCGGGATCGATGCCGTAGTCCGCGGGCGGCAGGGGTGTGCCATTGAGGTCGACCATGGACTCGCCGGGAACGGCATGCGGGTCGAGCAGCCCCTCCAGGGGATGACCGTCCGGCCCCTGCAGCATGATGGTCCGCTCCACGGTGGCTACGCCGTCGTCGAGTTTGAGCTTGGCAATGTGCGGGTGAAATTCGGGGACCGGGAAGACGATCTCGTTGGGTGTGCGACCTTCGACGTTGGGTCCGCGGTCGGTGAGCCCGTAGATCTCGTTGGCACTGCCGGGTATGAGGGCGATGCCGGACCCGTGGGCGCTGGCCTGGATGTCGATTCCGCCCATGGTGGCCAGCGGCAACTGGTCCTCGGAATAGAGCTTGACGGCACGACTGACGGTGACCGGCAGTTCGTCGTTGCCCTTGTAGCCGGCGTCGGGGGTGTAAATCACCGCACCTTTGGCTCCATAGCTGATCTTGCCGTGCGCGGGCTTACCGAACGCCACGGGCGTGATACCGCCGGTGGCGGCCAGCATGCGGTCCGGGGTGATGGTGAGCGGTTTGCCGGCCGACGCGCTGATCTCCGCGTTGCCAGTCGGTGACGACGGCTTGGCGCTCTGTGCGCAACCCGCGACCGTGACCAGCACCGTCGCCAGCACGGCAAAGGTTCTTTGTGTGCGTTCCATATGCAACACCTAGCAAGCCAAGTTGACGTGCCGGTATACGCCGGCCGGAGCGTCGCTAATGCTTCTTGTCCCTGACCTTGTAGGTGGACGGCCACGATTTTCGCGACTCGTCGCCGGTCAGCGGGGTACCCATGCCGCCGACCTTCACGTTGTAGGCCTCCTTACCTGGTCCGACTTCCCGGTTGGCGTGTTCCTGAGCCAGGTAATACAGCTCGTCGATGGTGGCTTCGTCGTACGCGACGAAGGAGGTCTCCCGCGCGATGTCGTCGATTCCGGCCAGCATCCGCTCCGGCAGGGAGCGCGAAGCGAGCGCCGCCGCGCCGAGAAGTGAGAATGGGATGACCCAGTAGCAGATGAACGACAACGGCGTCTTGGTGTCCAGGATCGTCGCGTTCCCCTGCACGATCGGCGGGATGGCCGAGGACAGCGTCATACCGCCGAACGCGGCGACCCAGACCCAGGTCAAGACCGTTGTCACCCGCCGGAACAAGTCGGTGTTGACGACGTCGGGAGGTTGTTCGGCCGCGGCGAAGTCACGCACGAACGGTTTGCCGATCAGCACACCGACCAGCGCGACCAGGAATATCCCCAGGTTGCTCAGTGGCTGGATCCAGCGCGCCATGAACTCCTCGCTGAGTGCGAAGGTCAACACCGCCAGCACCACAAAGGTTGCGACAGCTCCGATTTCGAGTGTCCGCCCGGGTTTGCCGGTGGCGCGCCCGACGGCGAACACCGCGACGGCCATCAGCAGCGCGATCGAGACAGCGGTGTCGAATGGGACGTTACCGACCAGGACCCAGTAGACGATCCACGGCGCAAAGCCAAAAAGCATGCCCACGATGGGCCAGTGTATGGCCCGTCGCACCGCGGCGTGGGCAGCAGATCAGTTGCGATACCACCTGCTTGCCGTTTGCCATGACCCGGCATCGAGGGCTTCCCGATTCGGTGGGGTGCGGCTGCCCGTCCATCACACCAGGTTTCCGGCTCCTGACCTGCAGTTCAACCGCCTCAGTACTGCCGATACCGGCGGGCGACGTGCTCCTGCCGCAGCTCGATCTGCGCGGCGCGCTGTTCGGGACTCACGGTTGGGGTACCAGACGGCAACCGGCCCCGGACCTCGGATAGCGCGATCGTGTGCACGGCCGTCGTCGGCATCTGCTCCGGTGGCTTCGGATAGGTCCAGCGCACGGTGAGGAATCCGGTGCGATGCCCCACGGTGTCCAGCCAATTCGGCACACCCGGATCGCGGTGCGCGATCACATAGCGCCGGACCCCGTCGGGGTCCGTCACGGTCTGGAATGCGTTGAGGCTGCTGACGTGGTTGGCGTAGTCCAGCGACTCGCCCCAGACGTTGGACAGGTGGAAGCCCAGGTAGGCGGGGTCGACGGGAACGGTGAGCTCCACCAGCAGGGCCTCGTCCTCGTCGAGCTCGAACACGCCGCCGGAGTAGACGTTGGTGCTCTGCCCGCCGCCGGAGGCGAGATTGGCCGCCGCGGGTTCGTTGAGCCCGTTGTGTGGCATGAAGGTGACGCCGTCGCCGTTTTTGTCGCCGTTGGACTCCAGCACGATGTCGTAAAACTCGTTCCAGAACCGCATCTGGTGCTCGACCAGCTCGCCGACGCGCCGCAGCGCGGCGGCCGTGGCGTCCGGACCGGCCGGGGCCGGGTGCGTCGCGCCTCGGGCGATCGGCACGATGCGCAGCTCCGGTGACACCTCGTTGGCCCAGTCGTGGAACAGCGACCGCACGATCAGATACTGCGCGGTGTCCGTGCCGTCCTTGCCGGTGGCGATGAAGTTGCCGGTGTGAGAAGCCGGACGATCGGGCGCGCAGAGGATCTCGAATCGTCCGTCCGCATCGACGACCAGGTCGGTGCTGTCGAGCAGGCCGGTCACCACCCGTCCGCCGGGCGCCAGTTCCATCAGGCTGCCGGTATCGCCCGCGTACCTGCTGTGTGCCTCGAAGACGATGTACTGGGGCGCCACCGGCCCCGACGCCCGGGCGGCGCCACTCCAGTGCCGGTGGTCGGCGACGCGTCCGGTGATCCGGTAGCTGCGGGTCCCGTCGATCCGCGCCGACAGGTATAGCGCGTCGGCGTTGTCGATGGTGGCCTTGTCCTGCGGCTGAATGGCCCGCCGGAAGTAAGGGAATTCGGGGTCTTCGAAACAGGCTCGTTCGATCGAGCTGAACAGGAAGCCGAGCACGTAGCGATGTCCCTCGGCCAGCCCCTGTTCGGTCGGCGGCGGCGCGTGCAACCCCGGCGAGTCGACGTGGTCGCGGGCCCGGTTGATCGCGCCGATCATGTCCGCCCAGGCCGCCTGCAGCGCGCCGCGGGTGTGCTCAGTTGACATTCGCTCTCCCCTTTTCTTCAGCATCCCAACCGAATTCGTCGAACAACGAAGCCAGGCGGGTCCTGATGTCGGCCGGGTCCAGACCGAACTCAGCGAGGCTGTAGCGGTGCGCCGTCTCGTGGCCGTTCCGGCGCCCGGCGGCCTCGAACTCGGCGGCCGCCTCGGGTCCCAGACGCAGCCCCAACTCGTCGTAGACCCGCCGCATGGTGGCGGTGGGTGCCGCCACCAGGTCGCGGTAGTCCACCACGCAGGACCGCACTTCTGGATGCTCGGAGAGCACCTCCAGCGGATGGGTGTAGGAGTGGATGGACTGGTCGGCGAGCACCCGCAGCGACTGCTCGATGAGCCGTTCGTCGCGGCCACGCAGGCGCCATTCGGTCTGCATCATCTTCAGCAGGCTGGGAATGGTCTCGTACGGATTACGCATCGGCACAATGAATCTCGCATCCGGGAACGCTTCGATCAGTGCCTCCACCCGGCCGCAGAAGGTCGGGTTCTTGCTCAGGTGGATGCCGCCGCCGTTCAGCGCCAGCTGCCGGCGGACGCATTCGCGGTAGAAGCTCATCAGGCGCTGGCGCCTGCGCGCAGGCCATCGATCGACGTGGTAGAAATCCAGCTCACCCATGTAGGGGAACATCACGATCCAGAAGCCGGAGCTCAGCGACCAGGTCAGGAAGAAGTCGTCCTCCTCGGGAACGAAGAACCCGGTCTTGTGCATGTCGTCGGTCTCGGCGAACATCTTCTCTTCCGCGGCGTCGAGGCGGCGGCGCAAAGGTGCGCCGAACCTGGCATCGATGCTCAGGATCAGGCGCAGCAATCGTTTCTGCAGCAGCGACGGAAAAAAGAGTTCGTACATCAGCGCGTAGCTGAACTGAGGGTCGGCTGCCATCAACCGGTGCAGGTATGTGGTGCCACTGCGGGCGTGCCCCACGCTGAACGTCGGTGCCCGAACCTCGTTGCGCCGCAACGACGGGAAGAGCACCGGGTCGAGCGCGAAACAGACGGCGTGAAACGCCGCGATGATCGGCATGGCGATCATGAACGTCAGGTAGCGCTTGCGGGGCGTCGCTGGATCGTCACGGAGCAGCCGCAGCATGGTGGCGAAATTGGACCAGTCGAAAAAGAAGCGCGACCCGTACATGAAATTCCCTCACCCACACAACCTTTAGCCGGGAGCGTATGCCCAGATATTTGACATTGTCAAATATCTGGGCATACACCTTTCGGCTAGGGTGCTGGCATGCAGGTGTTCGCCGCGATGGCCCCGGAGTTGCCGCTGTCTGAAGTCGGCGGTTACGTCCGCCGGATGGAACGGCTGGGCTTCGACGGCGTCCACATCGCCGAGACGATCCACGATTCATTGACGGTTGCCGCCCTGGCCGCCGAGCACACCACCCGGATGACCATCCGCACCGCAGTGACGCTGGCCTTCGTGCGCAGTCCCACGCTCACCGCCTACGCCGCGTGGGATCTGGCGAAACTGTCGGGCGGTCGTTTCGAATTGGGCCTGGGCAGCCAGATCAAACAGAACATCGAAGACCGCTTCGGGATGCCGTGGTCGGAACCGCAGGCCCGGATGCGCGAGTACGTCGAGGCGTTACAGGCATTGTTCGCCGCCTTCCGCAGCGGCGGGCCGGTGCACTACGCCGGGCAGAGTTACCGCGTGACCCGGTTGCAGCCGTACTTCAACCCGGGCCCCGGCGATGTCACGCCGCCGCCGATCTGGCTGGGCGCGGTCAATTCGGGTATGTGCGAGCTGGCCGGCCGGATGGCCCATGGCGTGGTCACCCATTCGACGAATTCCGATCCCGACTATCTGCGCGACGTCGTGCATCCGGCCCTGCAGCGCGGCGCCGAGGCGGCCGGTCGCGGCAGGCCGTTGCTCGTCGTGTCAACGGCCATCGCTACCGGCAGCACCGATGGCGAGGTGGACGGCGAATGTGAACGGCAACGCCGAATGCTGGCCTTTCTGCTCTCCACGCCGGCGTATGCGGGAGCGCTGAAGAGGCGCGGATGGACATCGTTACCCGATCGGCTGCGCGCGCTGACCCGAAGTCAACGCTGGGAAGAGTTACCCGCCGTCCTCGACGACACCGTGCTGGAAGCACTGGTGGTTCGTGGCCGGTATGACCAACTCCCCCAGCTGCTCCGGGACAGGTACGGGCGCATTGCCGACGGTGTGGTGCTGCCACCGCCAGCCAGCGCAGACGACGAGTCGCTGGAACGTTGCATCCGGGACCTGCGGAAGCGCCCGGCGTCAGTCGATTGAGGTCACGGTGGTGTCGGCGAGGAAGCGGGACAGCAGCCGGTCGAACTGTCGCAAGTCGGCAGCCGACCACTGCACCAGTGCCCGCGCCAAATGTTCACGGCGCACGTCCTGCAGGGCGCGCGCAGCCCGTTCGCCCGCCGCGGTGGCTTCCACCAGGGTCTTGCGGGCATCTTCCAGATCCGACTGCCTGACGACCATCCCGTCGCCCTCCAGACTCTGCACCCGCCGGGCGGCCATGCCCAGATCCATGTGTGCCAGGCGCGCCAGCCGGCCCATTGGCAACGGCCCCTCATCGGCCAGCACCCGCAGCAGGACGTAGGACGGTTGCGACAGCTCCACCGCCGCGGCGGCGGCCTGCCGCTTGAACATCGCCCGGCTACCGCTCAGCCGCATGATCCGCGCAATGGTCGCGCTGATCGAGTCGAGCGTATCGCGCTTCCGTGCAGTGGCCACCAGGCAACTTTACTTGACTTAGTCAAGCATGAGCGCCGCGAAGACGCCTGCGCTAAGCGGCTTTTCGCTGCTCAGCGCGTGTAGATGCAGTGCGCCGAGCCACCGACGGGCTGCTGGGCCACCACTTGACCGCCGACCGTGATGCGACATCCGGGAGGAGTGGTACCGGTTCCCACCACCACGACCTGGAACAGGGTGACGTCCGGAGCCGCCTGGATGGTCCGGCTCCAGGGCAGCGGCGCGTTGTAGACACGATCGACCGCCGGGTCGGTGTCGATCGTCAGGGCGGTGCCCGTGCCCAACGCCTCGAATACCACGGTGTTCGGGTCGGCCGATGCCGGCGGCGCCGTCATAAACAGTCCGGATAATGCCGTTATGGCCAGCGCCGATCCAGCGGCTCGGGTGACACGCTTCATTCGAATCAGACCCCTTGAGTTCGGGCGGGTATTGATCGCCAATTGTCACCGACCGCACACGTTACGAGCTGGCGTTTCCCTTTTCGATGGGATGACCCTTACCCGAGTCGGTCGGAAAGTAAACATCCGCGGTGCCAAGCCGGCGAGCGAAACCGGGTTGTCTCGATTGCGTGGCCGGGATCAGGCGACGGACACGATGCGAGCGACGACCTTGCCGCCGCGACTGACCTCGATGGTCTGGCCCGCCGCGGCCCGATCGATGTAGCGGCCCGCGCGATTCCGCAGCTCGTCGAGTTCGATGCGCTGACCGGCATCCGCCGGCACCGCGGCCGCACCGGCTGCGACGATGCGGGCCAGAATCCGGCCGCCGCGGACCACATAGAGGGACTCGCCACCAGTCACCCGGTCGAAGCACCGCCCGGCGCGGGTGCGCAGTTCGTCGAGACCGACCCAACCCCGCTCCGCAGCGTTGACGGAACGGGCCGGGATCGGAGCCACCCGCCAGTCACCGACCGGCTGGATGTGCGCAACCAGCTTGCCGCGGCGGACGATATCGAGTGTCTCACCGGCGGCGACCCGTTCGAGGTACGCGCAGGTATCACTCCGGAGTTGGCCCAGGCCAATCACTTCCGGCATCTCACCTCGATCCTCGAACGCACCCGGCACCGCCGGCTACCCGATCATTATATGACCGTACGTCCGGTCAGTGTCAATCAGTTGTGCGGCGACAGCATGCCCCGCCATCCGTCGTCTCCGGTGCGCGTGGAGTTCTCGACGGTGTACCTGACCCCGTCCGGTCCGACCAGTTCACCGCTCTGTGGACTATAGACAGCTACCGGAGGCTCATTTCCGGTGTAGACGCAGGGATTTGGCTGTTGGCCGTTGCACACCACCGAGCCGGAATGCGGCCGCGACAGCGGGTCACTGACCGGTGGTGGCGTGCCGGGTACCCGGTCGGCCGGAGCGGGGTTCATGCCGTTGTTGATCGACGGAGCGGGGATCACCTGCCCCGGCTTGACCGGTTGGTCGCATCGGGCGGCGGCTGCCGGGCAGGTCAGGATCTGGTTCGGGTCGCCGTACCAGGGGTTGGTGCCCAGTGGCTCATAGGGTTTGGAGTCGCGGCATTCGCGCGGCGTCGCAGCGCGTTTACCCGGCACATCGACACATGGCAGGTTGCGCGCTCCGCGCACGGCATTGGACGGAGTGTCCTGCGGGATCTTGCAATACGTGCCCGACGGCATCGGTTGCAGGCTGGTGTCTGCCGGGGACCGCCACTGCGGCGCCGGGAGGAAACCGGTCAGACACGGCGGCGGCTGGTTGATCGTCAGGTGCGTGCCCAGCGAGGCAAAGCCAGGAAAGGCCGACGTCACCGTCTGGCCTTCCGACGCGCCCTGCGGATAGGCGACCAGCAGTTGCTCGACGCCCTTGTGATAGCGCTTGAGCATTTCCAGCACGATCTCCAGGTTCGCCAGCGTCTGCGGGAGCGACTCGCGAACATCGTTGAACACGGCATCCACCAGATCGGTCGTCGGCGTCGCCTGGTTCAGAATGCTCTGTACGTGTGGGTCATTTTCCGCGGCCTGCGCGGCCAGCGTGTCCAGGTTGTGCGACCAGCGTCCGATCGCGTCGCCCGAGGTGACCTGGCTGTCGATGACCGGACCCGAGTTCTGGATGATGTCGTCGATGTCGGAGATGTTGGCCTTGAAGTCGCCGGCGATCGCCTGCGTCGCGTCGACGAGCCGCTGTAGCGCAGGGCCCAATCCACCGACGGCTTGGGCTGTTTCGTCGAGCAATTGCGGGATCTTGCCGGTGGGCAACGCGGCCAGGCCCCGGTTGGCGGCGTCCAGCGCCGGCCCGATCTCGCTGGGCACGCTGCCTTTCGTGATGGTCTGTCCCGCCGCGAAATACCGGCCCGGATTGCCCGACGACACCAGGTCCAGATACTGCTCGCCGACCGCCGACATGGAACGGACGTTCGCCGACGCGTCGACCGGGATTTTGAAGCGGTCCGCGATGCTCATCCGCACCAGCGCGCCGTTCTCGGTCGGCTCGACGGAAGTGACCGTGCCGATGGTTTCCCCGCGATAGGTCACGTTGGCCGTCTTGTACAGACCACCCGATACGGGCAGGGTGGCGTTCAGCGTGTACTGGCCG
Organism: Mycobacterium sp. TY815; assembly: GCF_030755135.1. Classification (NCBI taxonomy): domain Bacteria; kingdom Bacillati; phylum Actinomycetota; class Actinomycetes; order Mycobacteriales; family Mycobacteriaceae; genus Mycobacterium; species Mycobacterium sp. TY815. The sequence goes on from NZ_JAUFRX010000002.1 coordinate 932,806, forward strand.
ACGCCCGCAGCGGTGGGAATCCGTAAGTAGTACCAGCCCAACGCGATTGCCGTGACCAGACTGATCAGAGTGAACAGGAATATCTGGCGCCAGATCAAGCGGGTCAGCATTGCCTGTCCGCCCTTTCGACCAGCGGGCCGCCCGGGGCGTCATTGGGGTTGGGTGTGTACCGGACGTCGGGGATCATCGTTTCCGGGTCACGGCCCCAGGATTGTTCCAGTGCGCGCAGGGCTCCGGAGAAGCCCGTCCCGGTGAGGACGGCGTTGTCGACGGCGCTCATGGTGAGGTCGAGCGTCAGCGACAGGTTGAAGTAGTCGCCGCGGAACGCCTTGGGCACGGAGTCGACGTCGAACGGCCGGACCAGCATCAGCTTCAGCGCCTGGATCAGATACGGTGCGCCGCGGCCGAACTCCCGTAACGGACACTGCAGCGCAACAAGGTCCTGGTGCAGATCGCCCCGCGACGGAGACAGATACTGGTTGGCGACGCCGCCGAGCCGCCCTACCGAGTCGACCGCATTGATCAGCAGGTTCTGCTTGTCCGCGAAATGTTTGAGCAGTGGTGGGAATTCGGTGAGCACCCGGTTCAGGACGTCCGAGCGCCGGCCCACGTAGCCCAACAGCCGGTTAGTGGAATCGATCGCCCGGGTGATGTCGTCGCGTTGCTCGTCGAGTTGGGCGGTGAACGTGTCGAGTTTGCCGAGGAATGCTCTGAGCTCGTTGGCCCGACCGTGCACGATGTCGTAGACCTCGTTCTGCAACACTTCCACGTTCGGCACTCCGCCCCCGCGCAAGATCATGGCCAGGCTGGCCAGCGTCTGCTCGGTCGTCGGATAGGTCGACGAATTCTTCAGCGGGATGGTGTCTCCCGGCCGTAGCGGCTCGGGAGACGGATCGGGTGGCGCGGCCAGTTCGATGTGCTGTGAGCCCAGCAGGCTGGTCTGCCCGATCTTGGCCGTCGCGTTCCGCGGTAGTTTGACGCCCTTGTCCAGTCGAAGGGTCAGCGTCGCTACCCAGTTCTTCAATTGGATCGCGCGGACCGTGCCGACAAACACGTCGGCGACCCGGATCCGGCTGTTGGTATTGAGGGCCAGAGTGTCGGCCATCTGCACGTACACGGTGTAGGAGCCGGACCCGCTACCCGGACCGCCGGGCATCGGAATGTTCGCCACGCCACGCCAATCCGCGCACGACGTGAGTGTCAGCGTGCAGACGAAGATGGCCAGCGCCGGGCGGATTCGGGCTTTCACGAGCCGGCCCCTGTCGCCACGGCCGCTTCCGCGGGCAAGGGTGGACCGGGAGCCGCGGGCATCGGTGCGGCCGGCCCAGGGACTACGCCCGGCCCGGGCGGCGGCGGCGGAATGGGCACCTGCGCCTGCAGGCCGATCGGCGGCAACACCGGGTATTCGTCGTACGCGTTCGGCGGACCGGGCGGGGTCTGCAGCCCCGACTCTGGTGGTGCGATGTCCGTGCCCCCCATCAGTTCGGCCAGGGATTCGGGGGTCAGCAGGCCCGCCGTGATCGGCCCCACCTGGGTACCCTGCATGCCCGGCGCGACCACCCAGCCGGGCTGGGTGTTGCGGTGCGACAACGGGGTGTCGGGCACCCAAATCCCCGGGACCGTGGTGTCTTTGTAGCCGTTCGGCGGTTGCAGCCGGGGCTCGGAGTACGCGACCTCTTTGGGCAGCACCTCGGCGGTGCTGAACAGGTTCAGCCCGAAGGGCAGATAGTTGAACTTGATCGCGTCGAGCACCGGCGCCAGGTATTGCGCGCACAGCTCAGCGGAGTCCTGGTAGCCCAGGCGGCTACCAGCCTGAATCATGCTGCACATGAACTGCATTGGGTTGGCAAAGTTCGGGATGGCCGGGATCGACATGACCGCGCCGTGGGACGGGTGGTAGATCTGGCTGAGGTTGGTCTCCAATGTCGGCAACACGTGCAGGGCGGTTTCCAAACCGTTGAGTGGTTCGGGCTGGACCAGCGCGGTGGTCAGGGTGGCGAGGTTGCCGACATCCTGAGCGAGCACCTCGCGGTTCTCGGTCAGGAACGGCCGCAGCGTGGCGAGCAGCCCGTCGAACTGTTGAATGGCATCGGCGAGCGCGCGGTCGGAACTGGTCAGTCTGTCGGTGAATTGGGCCAGGTTGGTGTTCAACGCGACGAACTGCTTGTCGTCCTTGTGCAGGGCGTTGACGAACCGCGCCAGACTGCGCACCACCGCGAAGAAGTCACCCCGGCCTTGGTTCAGGGCGGTCAGCGCCCGCGACAGGCTGTCCAGCGTGGTGTTGAACTGCTTACCCTTGCCGGCCAGCCCGTCGGCGAAAGACTCGATCAGGTCACCGAACGGGCCCTTGGGCTGCTCGGGTGTGGGGCCCAGCTTGTCGATGATATTGGCGACGCTGGCGCGCAGTTCATCCCATTCCGTCGGCACCTGCGTGCGCTCGATGGGAATCACCGCGTGATCGGACATCACCGGACCGCCCCGGTAGGGCGGCTCCAGCTGAATACTGCGGGACGCCACCAGAGTTGGGTTCACGATCACCGCCGACGCGTTGGCCGGCACCTTGTACTTGTTGGCGTAGTGAAACGTCACCTTCATCTTGTCGCCGGCCGGTTCGATGGAGTCGATGGCGCCGACACGTACGCCCATGATCTGGACTTTGTCGCCGGAGTACAGCGCGATCGCCGCAGGCAGATAGGCGACCACGGTGTTGTTGCTCATCTTCTGGTAGAGCTGCCAGCCGACGAAGGCGGCGACCAGGCCGACGATCACGACGACCGTTGCGACCACGCTACGCAGCTTCGGCTTGGGAAAAGCGAAACCGTTGCTCAACTCTGGCCTCCCGTCGTACCTTCGGTGCGCGCTCCGGGCGGCGCGTTGGGCGGCAGCGGCACCGGCGTGCCCGGGACATCCGGGGGCGCCTCACCCGGCCGCCCCGCGATCGGGATTCCCGGCGTCGGGGGCACGCCGTTGGGATTCGGCGGCGACGCCTGCACATCGAGGGGGGCCGGGAAGCTGCCGCCGAACGGGCCGACGTCAACGCCCGCGCAGGGCAACGGATTCCACGGCCGGGGCAGCGCATCGGGCGCCGGTGTGTACGAGCACGCCGATCCCGGCGGGACGGCCGGTCCGGGATGCTCCGGGGTGCCCTCCAGTACCTGCGGCGCGGGTGGCGGTGCGCCGTTGGGGAACCGGGTGCCGTTGGGATCGGGGAAGCGGAATGCGGGCAGGCCCGCGCTACGCCAGAATTCTTCCGGATCCAGACCGCGCTTCTTGAACGCGGCATCGACGAACGGCTGCAGCATCCAGTACGGCAGTAGGTTGGACAGAACGATCTTGAAGAACGGTCCCGACGCGACGGACTCGCCCAGCCCGGCCGCGAATTGGCTGACGAACGTGAGCGTTTGAGCAAGGTCGTCCTTGCGCTGCACCAGCACGTCGGTCAGGGCGTGCAGTTGCTCCAGCGCCGCGTTCAGGTTCGGGTTGTCGTTGATGAAGCCCTTGATCTGCGCCGCGACGCCCGAAATATTCTGCAGCAGAGCGTCGATGGCCCGGCCGCGTTCGTTGAACGCGACCAGCAACGTCTTGGCGTTGACCAGCAACCGGTTGATCTGCTCGCTGCGGTCGCCGAGCACGCTGGCCACCTGGTTGGCCTGCGCGAGCAGATGTTTGATCTCGTCATCGCGCTTGCCGATGGTGTCGGAGAACCTGGCCACGCCGTCGAGCGCGGCGCTGATGTGCGGGTAGGTCTGATCGATGGTCTCAGAGAGCACATTCAGCGATTGTTTGACGGTGTCGATGTTCCATCCGGTTGCGGCCCTGGTGATGTCGAAGTTCGCGTCGTAGAGCTGGTAGGGGGTGGTGCTCTGGCCCAGTGGCAGCACCCCGCTGGGCCGCAGGACTTTGGCTCCCCGCGGCTCGATCTCGAGCACCTTCTTGCCCAGGATGGTGTCGGTTTTGATCGCCAACCGGCTTTCGGTGCCGATGGTGTTGGCGCCGATGGTGAACTTCACCAGCACGTGGTCGCCCTCGACCTCGATGCCCTCCACTTTGCCGACATTGACTCCGGTGATGCGCACCTTGTCGTTCTTGTTCAACTGACCCGATTCGGTGAACTGCCCGTAATAGACCGGGGCCGCGAACATCATCGGCACGCTGGTGAAACTCTGACCGACGAGGACGACGAGCACCAGCACCCCGATGCCCATCAAGCCGACGCGGTTTCGGTTGAATTCGGTGAGTGTCCTCATTGGGGCGTGCACCTGCCCGTCGGCTGCTGCCAGATCCGGACCGTGCGAACCGGACCGCCGCCCTGCAATCCGTTCCACCGGATCGAGAGGTCGCAGACGTAGAAGTTGACCCAGTCGCCGTAGAGACCGATGCTGCGCCCGATCAGGTTCAGCGCGGTGGGGGTCTTGTGGATCAGGTCGCTGAGCTGGTCGCGCTGATCGATCAGCGGCTGCTGGAAGGCCTGCAGGTAGTTGATCTCCTTGTGCAGCAGCGCGCGGTTGTCCGCCAGGAGTTCCGACACTGTGCCGGCGGCGTTGCTGATGTTGGCCAGTCCGGTGGCCAGCGGGTCGGCGTGGTTCTGCAGACCGGTGATCAACCTCTCGAAGTTGTCCACCGTTTCGTCGAACTCCTGGCGATGCCGGACCGTGGTGTCCAGCACGATGTTCAGGTTCTTGACCACCTCACCGATCGCCCGATCGCGTTCGGCGATCTGCGAAGTGAGCTGCGCGGTCTGGTCGAGGATGTCGTTGATCGTTCCGCCCTGGCCCTGGAATACGGTGATGATCGACGAGGCGATGGTGTTGACCTTGTCCGGTTCCAGGGCCTTGAACAACGGCTTGAATCCACCGATCAGCGCGTCGAGGTCCAGGGCCGGTGTAGTCCGGGACAGCGGAATCAGTCCGCCTGCCGGCAGGATCTGATCTGCTCCGTCACCCATCCCCCGCTTGAGCTCGACGAAGCGGTTGCCGAGCAGGTCGAGATAGCGGATCTGCGCGGTGGTCGACTGGTACAGCTGGATCGAGCGGTCGATGGCGAAGTCGACCCGCACCCGGTTGCCACCATCGATCAGGTTGACGGATTTGACCTTGCCGATCTCCACTCCGGAGGCGCGCACGAACTGGCCGTCTTTCAGGCCGCTGCCGTTGGCGAACTCCGCGGAATAGGTGTTCGTGCTGATGAAACGCATCTGAGCGAACACCACCACGATCGACACGACGATCAGGGACAGCACCAGGGAGACGATGCCGAGTTTGATTGCGCTGCCGGTGATTTTCATGGGTTGATCGTGTTGTCCCCGACTTGGCGGCCCCACACGTACTCGAGCGCGTATGGCGAGCCGGTGTCCACGTGGTTGTACGGTGCGAGGCTGGCGCCGGTGTCCACCACCAGGCTCGGCGCCGGCCAGAAGTCGTGATTGATCGGCTGCCAGCAGCCTGGTGCGCCGCCCGGTCCGCCACGGGCGTTCACCCGGGGCAGATTCTCCGGATAGGTATAGGGATTGGGTGCGCCGCCGACCAGTCCGGCCACACCCAGGAGTCCCTGCGAGAGCACCGCGCCGGTCAGCCCGGGCAGCGTCAGAATGCCACCCAGCCCGGATGTCAGTTCGGTCATGGTTTTCAGTCCGTAGCCGTTGCCGCCGCCCGTCGTCGCATATGCCGCCGGCTCGGCGTCGCGGTAATTCCGGATCGTGCAGAAGATTTCGGGACTGTAGGCGTCGAACAGCTGGGCGGTGGGCAGTAGATCGGAGATGCCGCGCTGCAGGTAGGGCCCACCCCGGGCGAAGATGTCTGCACCGGTGTCTCCCAAGCCGGCGGCGGCCAGCAACGCCGAATCCAGTTCGGCTTCCTGGCGGTGCAGCGTGCGCGCGGTGACCACCGCGTGGTCCAGCGCGTCGAAGAGATCCGGCGCGGCGTTGTTGTAGGTGTCGGCCAAGGCGGCGAGCTGTTGAATGTCGTGCCGTACCTGCGGCATCCGGGGGTTGATGTCGTCGAGGATGGCATTGGCGTTGACAATCGACTGGCCGAACTTGTCGCCCAGTCCGGCCAGGGCCTGCGCGGCCGCGGACAACGTCAGATTCAGCTTGATCGGATCCACCTTCTCGGCGATCGCGGTGAGGGTCTCGAACAGGGTGTTGAACTCGGTGGTCACCGACCGCGCATCGATCTCGGTCTTCGATGAAATACGCTGTGGTGTAGGATTTTTCGGCGAGGTCAGCGACACGTACTTGTTGCCGAAGACGGTGGTGGCCTTGATGTTGGCCTCCACATTGGCCGGAATCAGCCTGATGTACTCCGGATTGATTTCCATAGAGAACTTCGCCACCGGCACGCCGTCGCGCTGGATCTCCGAAATGTTGGTGACACGACCGATTTCCACCCCGTTGTAGGTGACCTTCGATCCCGGGTCCATCACCAGGCCGGCCCGGGGGGCCACCATCGTCAACGGCGTCTTCGGCGTCAGCTTGCCCCGGAACTGAAACCAGACGAATCCCAGCACCACGGAGAACACCACCAAGAAGACCACCGCCGCGGTCTTGTAGGGCGGGATGCGTGGCGGGTTCTCCTTCACCGGCATGGTCATGTCGGCTACACCGTGAGGTTGAAGTTCGGGTTTTTGCCGTAGACGGCCATCGCGGTCAGCACGACCACGACGACGATGGTGATCAGCGACAGCCGCATCGACCGGCCGACCGCCTCACCGACGCCGACCGGCCCGCCGTGGGCGGTGTAGCCGTAGTAGGAGTGGGTGGTCATCACGACCAACGCGACCAGGATCACCTCGGCGAACGACCAGCCGACGTCGTTGAGGCGCAGGAAGGTATGGAAGTAGTGGTTGTACGTGCCGGCGGACTGTCCGTACAAAAAGACGGTGGTGACCTGCGTGGACACGAAGGCCATGGTGATCCCCAACGCGTAAAGCGGGACGATGACGATGAGACCCGCCACCACCCGGGTGGACGCCAGGAAAGCGACCGACCTGACACTCATCACCTCGAGCGCGTCGATCTCTTCGCTGATGCGCATGGCGCCCAGTTCGGCGGTGGCGCCGGCACCCACCGTGGCTGCCAGCGCCTGACCGGCGGCCACCGGCGCCACGAACCGAACATTGACCATGGCGGCCAAGAAGCCGGTGAAGGCCTCGACACCGATATTCCCCAGTGACGCGTAGCCCTGGATGGCGACCAGCGAACCCGCGGATAGGGTGATGAACCCGACGATGGCGGCCGTGCCGCCGGCCACGGCCATCGCACCCGTCCCCATCCCCATCTGGGCGACCATGCGTATCAGTTCTTTGGGGTAGCGGCGCAGGGCGAACGGAATCTGGGCGACCGCCGTCACCGCGAACCAGACCATCTGCCCGATCTCCAGCAACAGCTTGACCGGGGCTTCGCCGTATCGACCGAGGTTTGCCCGGGGAAGCTTGAGATGTGTTGTAGCCGTTGCCATATCAGCGCCCCGTTCCGAATCTGACGCCGATCGTGGTCAGTGCCGCGTTGACCGCGAACAGCGCGATGAAACACAGCACCACCGTCTCGTTGACGGCGGTGCCCAGACCCTTGGACCCGCCGCGGACGATCAAGCCGCGGTAACACCCGACCAGGCCGGCGATCAATCCGAACGTGGCCGCCTTGATATTGGCGATCACCACTTCGGGCAGGCCGGTGAGAGCGGTCAATGTGGAGAGATAGGCACCGCTCGAGACGTTCTGCAGGTACACGCTGAACAGGTATCCGCCACCCAGGCCGACGGCAATCACCAGGCCGTTGAGCAGGACCGCGACGATGGTCGAAGCGACGACGCGGGGCAGCACCAGCCGGTGGATCGGGTCGATGCCGAGCACTTCGAGGGCATCGATCTCCTCGCGGATGGTGCGCGCCCCGAGGTCGGCGCAGATGGCGGTGCCCCCGGCGCCGGCGACCACCAGCACCGTCACGATCGGGCCCAGCTGGGTGACGGCACCGATGCCCGCACCGGCCCCGGAGACGTCGGCCGCGCCGAACTCGGCGAGCAGCACGTTGAGCGTGAAGATGAGCAGCACGGTTTCGGGGATCGACACCGCGATCGTGGGCAGCAGCGACACCCGCATCAAAAACCAGCCGATCCAGATGAATTCGCGCCATTCGAAGGGCCGTTTCAGTGCCTTGGCGGTCAGCACGCACATCCGGAAGAAACCGCCGGCCACCTCGGTGCCCGGCCGTATCCTGTTGCCCACTCGGCGGGCCATGGTGTGCGAGGCAGTCATCGGCGCGAACTTCCGTCGGAGGCCGGCCGAGCAGCGCAGTGAAACCCACTATTGCTCAGCGTATTTCGGGGAGATCGAGTGAGGTGCACGCCTGCCGTCGCACCCTGCCGCAGCGTTACGCGGTGCGGGTGACCGACAGTCCCGGTCCCCACCCTTCGGCTCCATGCCGCCCACGGTTGCGCCACGCCGCAACTATGTCACTAGACCGTACGTGCAGTCAACAGAATCAGAAATACGAATGTCGCGCGGAAGTGACCGCGCCCTCATCGTGGTGAATGACCTGCTGTTTTATGGCGGGTGACCCCTTGGTGGGCGTGCCTCGATACGCCGTGACTAACTACACGTACAGTCAATCAGACCGGGTGTTGCCGGGCGCGCACGCGCGACGCCAAAGTTCTTTTAGCCGTAGGTTTTCGGTGCGCTGACGAGTCAGCCCGGGCCGCTCGTGACCACGGTCAGGCATTCGCGCACCACTGAGACGACGTCCGATGACGGGCTCGCCCACTTGGTCAACCCCAGCCGGTCGAGCAGCAATCCGCCAAGGAACACATCCACGAATGCGGCCCCTACCCGTTCGGGCGTCCGAGAGTCATTGGGGTCGAACCACACCCACATCCACTCGAGCGATCCCCACAGCTGCAGCGCAGCCAGATCGACGTCGACGCTTCGGAATACACCGGATTCGACTCCATTGCGGATCTCATCGATGGTGAGCGCCTGCAGTTGGTGGCGCAGCTTGCGTACCTGTTGCATGGCCGGGTCTTCGGACAACTGCACCACCTCGCGCTGGCTTGCGACGGTGGCGTCGCGGGCCATCACCTGCAGCAGTGCGGAGGTAAAGATGATCGCGGCGATGCGCTCGTGCGGTGCGGATACGCGGTCCCAGACCATGCGCAGCACGTCGAGTTGGTTGGCGAGGTGGGTTTCTTCCAGTTCGCGCAGCATCTGCGCTTTGGTCCCGAAGTGGTGAACGATGGTGCCCTTCGACATGCCGAGTTCGTCGGCGATGTCACCGATATTGGTTCTCTCATAACCACGTTCGGCGACATAGCGGACAAACGCATCGAGGATCTCGCCACGCCTGCCAGGCGATCTGGGCATTGGACACCTTCGGCTTAGACTAACCGTACGAACGGTCTATCATAACCATCGCCGAGTGACCATCCCCTTCGCGACGTCGCCGTTCAGGGCCGATCACGAAGAATCGCGCGTGAACCCCCTTTGGGGACTCGCGGTTACAGAGCCTGCAACGGCCTGCTGCGATTCGTCGGTTCCGGCGCGGTGACGACGTACATGTTCGCGCCGGGAGCTGCCTTGATTTCGCCGGCGGTGTACATCGTCAACAGTTCCCTTCCGTCGCTGTCGGCAATGCACACATAGGTGTCCGTCTCGGGGTCGTAGTCGAAGCTGTCCCAAGCCAGAACGAACGCCAGACAATTGCCGTCGCGATCGGCGACGACAAGTTTGTGCGCGCCGGACTTCTTCAGTAGCTCTGCGTCCTGCGTGCGCCGCTGAGAGACCCCGTTCTTGTGCATCGGTACGCTGTTCAACATCTGTGTGCTCCCTTAGCGAGGTTGTCTCCGTCTGGCCCGGGCGCTCAAGACAATCCCGACCTGGCGGTATTTCGGACATTACCCCGCAATACCGGGCGCTACCAGGGCATTAAGGCCCCTGTCAAGGGGTCGTTCGTCGCCCTAGTCCCCGGATTTCTTCGAGTCCTTTTCGGAATCGTCGTCCTCGTCGTCGTCCTCGTCGTCCGAGTCGTCCTCGTCGTCCGAGTCGTCGTCCTCGTCGTCGTCGTCCGAGTCGTCGTCCTCGGAGTCGTCTTCGTCGTCTTCATCGTCGGAGTCGTCTTCGTCTTCGTCGTCTTCATCTGCGTCGCCCGACTCCCTAGCTTCGTCCAGTTTGTCGGCGTACTTCGTCAACAGCCCGGCGAGCTGACGGGCCTCGTCGGGTTCCAGCGCATCATCGAACAGTTGCTCGTCGCTCTCCGAGACCCGCTCCAGGTACACCGCGTTGTTCTCGACACCGACATCCCAGCGGCCGCCCTCTTGATGAACCATTCGATGCCCTCCCTGTTAGTCGCCGGATCCAAGGCGCGGCAGGCCCGCGCTGGCAACGTGATTACCCACTTCTGCCCGGGCGCAGTCGCCAGTCCCGGCGGCATTGAGACTGCGCCGGCGGCGGCCGCCACTCGCACGACCCTCAGCGCAGGGTCAACCCAGGAGCGGCGCAGGGTGAGCCCAGCAGCGGGCCTAACCCGGCGGGGCCGCTCCCGCCGCGTCCTGCAGCACCTGCTGCAGCTTGTCCAGCGGATCGCCGTCGGTCGGGTCGAGCCGGCGTGGCGGGATATCGCGGCCGTCGGCCGATACGGCGACCGGCAGTGGGAGCGCCACCGGGGCGGGCGGCGGAGGCGGCGGCGGGGCCTGCGCGGGCGCGGCCGGCGGGGCATTCAGCGCATTCCGCTTGTCGGCCAAACGATTTGCGGCATCGCGGCGGATGGTCTGCCGCCGTGTGTCCGGGTCGCTGTTGTCGGCGAAGCACACCGGCGGCGCGTCACCGACGACGCTCAGCGCGCTCGCATATCGTTCGTCGGCGCGGGATCGGTCACCGGCCGCGGCGGCGCGGTCACCCTGGGCTTCGCGGACCAGTTCCAGGTTGACCCGCACCGGACAGGAACCTGCGACATCGGTGCGCGCGAGAGCAGCGGTGAAGTCCGCGTCCGCCTCCTCGAGCCTTCCGTCGAGCACGGCGGCGGCGCCCGCGGCAAACGACGCCTTCGCGGGCTCGACCAGGTTGGCCACGCCCAGCACCGCCGCATCGTCGCGCACCGCACCCGCGTCGCCGCGCCCGAAATCCGAAGCCGCCCAATCCCCGGCCACCACAACCGATATCAGCTTCGCCGCTACCAGCACCATGAGTAGGGCCAGCGGCGCCGAGTAGATCAGCAGCCGCCGTCGCAGCCGCAGCCGTGCCGGTCGCAGCGTCATGCCATGTCCCGCCGGGTCAGGCGGCCGCGCCGGAATTCGCGGACCGACAGATAGATTTCGCCCAGCAGCAATACCGCCGCAAGCAGCGCGGGCAGCCAGTACAACTCGAGCGCGGCGCCGGCCTCGGCCCGGGTCCCGGCGCCACTCGGCCGATCGGGCAGGTCCGGCTGGAAGGGCTGACCGGGTTCGCGGTGCTGGTAGGGCACGACGAGTTGGCCTGCGATCTTGCGCAACTGGGCTTCGTCGATGGTGCGGCCGTAGCCGAGCACTGCTCCCCCGTCGACCGAAACGCTGGCGAAGTCGCCTTGCGGTACGGTCGACCCGGGTGCACCGGAACCGAAATACAGCACGACATTTCGCGTACCCGGATACTGTTGGGCCGCTTGGATGAGCTGGTAGCGCAGCACGTTGCCGGCGGCCGAGGCATCGACGTCGACTCGCGCATTCGGACCGCCGCGGTAGGCATCCAGCGCCGCGATGGTGGGTCGCAGACTCCAAACATCCTCGGACAGCGGCCAGTCCAACGTGGCCCGCGCGGCGAAGTCGATGAGGGCATACCGCGCCGCCGGATAGCGCTTGATCAACGCCGCGATGTCGTCACGCATGCCGGCGATCCGGGCCTGGTCGCCATAATCATCGACGCCCGAGTCCACAGACCGGTCCACGATCAGAAAGACATTGAGGTTCTCCCCTGCCGCGGCCGTGGTGCCCGCGCGGGTTCTGTCGTCGGGGAGTGCGGGCCGGGTAGCGGCGGCGATCACCAGCAGCACCGCCAGCGTCACGCCGCCCCAGCGCAGCACGGTGCGGGTACGGCGGCTTCCCGCCCCGAGCAACACCTGGCGCAGCGCCACCAGGCGGGCCAAGACCAGCGCGCCGGCGACGACGGCGAAAATAGGCCAGGGCAGCACGGGTTCAAACGTCATCGGCGCAACCCCATCAGCGCCACGGACAGCACGGTCGCCGAGAACAACGCGATCGCCAACGGCACCACCGGAGCATCCGCAGCGTCCGCCGTGGCAACCGCGCCGCCCGCCGGGCGCCCTGACCGGGTGTGCGAGCGGATGTCGTCGAGGGCCCCGGTCACCGACTCCGGCACCAGGTAGCGCCCGCCGGTCTGCTCGGTGAGCGCGAGCAATGAGCCGCTCTTCGGGGAGGGAGCCGTGTCGACGACGTTGAGTTGGACTCCGCCCCGCTCGGCCAGCTGCCGCACCGCGTCTCCGGTGAACAGCGCGGCACGTTGTTCGCCCGGCACGCGCATATCCGACGGGCCCAGATAAATGACCGAACGCCGGTGCGTGCCGCGCTGCTCGAAATGCGGGAAACCCGAGATACAGAGTGCCAGAACATCTTCCACGCTGGTCGCATAGTCGGTGTACGGCACCGCCGGAGCGAACGACGCCGACTGCAATCGCGGTGCGCGGGCATACTCGCCGAATCGTGAGACGGCATATTGGTGATCGCGCGTCAACGGCACCAACCGGCGGTTCACCGACGTCAGACCGATACGTTGAGTTTGCGGCGACGAACCGGCCTGCTGCGCAAAGTAGTCGAGCATCTCCACCGTCGCACGATCCGGCAGCGGCTGCCCGACACACAGCATGATGTCCTCGGCGGGCGCGGCGTCGAAATCCTCACCGGCCGCGGCCGGACGGGAAGCCGCCCACATGGCCGCGCAGAACATCACCGTCAGCACGACCAGGGTCACGATCGTCGACAGGGAGCGCAGCCGGGCAACCTTGGCGTATTCGGGCAACCGGGTCAGTCGTGCGATGTTGGCCAGTGGACGTAACCGCCGGCGGGCAGCGGTCATCGGCAGCACCGCAGCCAGCACGACGACGATGACGAAGCAGCCCGATCCGACGGCTGCTAACGGCCACCACTTCAGGTCCACGAGCGGATCAACTCCTGCGCCCTGGAACTGACCTCGCCGATGTCCACGGAGGTCTCGGTGTTGAACTGCGCATCGTCGAGCAGTGTCAGCAAGGGTGCGGCCGCCCCGAGCTCCCCGTCAGCCAGCGCGCCGACATGCAGATACTGGGCCCTGGTCCCCGTCGCCTGATGCAGAAAGCTGCGTACCGCCTGGCTGATCGCCGCGCCGGTCTGCGGCGTCGACAAAAGTCCGGCGTGGTGCTCGGAGGCAAGGCGCTGCACGCGGCGGGCGAAGCGTTCCCGGATCACGCGGGCGTGCATCCGCCGTACCACAGGGATGCGACGCAACCGGTGCGATGGCAGCGTCCACACGAAAACTCCTGCATACCAACCACATACCGCCAGCACCAGCAGCACCGCCCACACCAGCCACTGCGACGAGTAGGGCTGCGGACCGAACACGTAGTGCAGCAGGTCATCCGGCACGGCCGGCCGCCTCGGTCAGGCCGACGAGTTCGCGGCGGATGTCAGCACTGCCGGCGATCGTGGCGTGCGTGATCGCCCGCCGGGTCAGGAACTTTGCGAGGCGCTCGCGCCGGGCGGCCTCGGCTCGGCGGTAGGCGGCGACGACTCGCGGACCGAGGTCGGCGCCGTTCAGGACGAAGCGGCCGGTGGCGACGTCGTAGCCGTCGGTGTTGTCGGGACCGACCGCGGGCATGTCCGACACCATCGCCCAGAGGATGTCGTGGCGCCCGCTCAACCTGATGAGTACTCCGTTGAGTTCCTCGTCGACATCGGGTTCGTCGGAGACCACGACGATCAGCATGGTGTGGCGGTAATGCGTTGCGACGTAATCGAGTTGAGCGGCGATGCGGCTGGGACCGGGGCCGGTCATGGAGTGCTGGTACCAGCGGTGCAGCAGTCCCTCCACGTGCATTTCGCCGCGGCGCTGCGGGATGTTCACCGAACCGCGGCTGTCACCGAAGACCATCCCGATCTGATCGGAACGGCGCAGGCCGATCAGGCCGATCGCACCCATGACGTGCGCGGCGACGTCACGCTTGTACTCGCCGCTGGGGGCCAGTGCCGACATATTGCGGCCGGCGTCGGCGACCAGCAGGAGCTTGTGGTGTTTCTCGGAGACGAATCGTTTGATGAGGACGCTGCCCGAGCGGGCCGAGGCCTTCCAGTCGATGTCGCGGACGTCGTCGCCGGGAACGTATGGACGTAGATCGTCGAATTCCATGCTGCGCGTGTGTGACAGGGCGTAGCGGCCGCCTTCGAGCAGACCACGGGTGTCGGTGCCGAAGTGCGCCTTGGCCCGGTTGAGATGTTTGCCCAAGGCCGGGACTCAGGGCACCCGGACGGCCCGCAGCGCGGCGTCGATCACGGTCTCGGGAGTGACGTTGGCACTGGCGGCTTCGAATCCGAGGATGAGCCGGTGCCGCAGCACCCGGTGCGCCAGCTTGGCGATGTCCTCCGGCAGCACGTGGGCGCGCCCGGACAGCACCGCCTGGGCACGCGCCGCTTTGCAGAAGGCGATCGTCGCGCGCGGGCTGGCCCCGTACTCGACCAGGCGCGCGATCTGCTTGGGCAATGCCTTGCCGGGGTGGCGGGTCACGTCGACCAGCTGGCTGGCGTACAGCATCAGCGCCCGGTCCATGTAGACGTGGCGAACCACGTCCTGCAGACGCAGCACGTCATCGAGGCTGACGACCGGCGCGGCGGTCCGCCGCGTGTCATAGACCCCGGCGTCGATCCGCGACATCACCTCCACCTCTTCCTCGGGCGAGGGGTAGCGCACGATCTCCTTGAGCAGGAACCGGTCGGTCTGCGCTTCCGAGAGCGGATAGGTGCCTTCCTGGTCGACGGGATTCTGGGTGGCGATGACCAGGAACGGGTCGGTGAGTGGATGCACCTGGCCGGCGATCGTGGTCTGGCGCTCCTCCATCGCCTCGAGCATGGCGCTCTGGGTCTTGGCACTGGACCGGTTGATCTCGTCCAGCAGCACGACGTTGGCGTGCACCGGGCCCAGCTGGGTGACGAACGAACTCGTCGCCGAGTCGTAGATCTGCGTGCCGATGATGTCGCTGGGCAGCAGGTCGGGGGTGCACTGGATGCGTTGGAAGCGGCCGTGGATGGACTCGGCGAGCACCTTGGCGGCGGTGGTCTTGGCCAGTCCAGGGACGCTTTCCAGCAGGACGTGGCCACCGGCGAGCAGTCCGATCAGCAGCGATTCCCGCAGGTCAGGCTGCCCGACGATCTTTGCGGCGAACGCCTCCGAGATGGCGTCGACGATCTGCCGGATGCCGTCGAGCTCGCGCTGATCCGGTTGCGTTCGCGATGTAGTCATATGCCCGCCTTTATACCCGGGCGCCCGGCTGCCACACATCGGCTTGCTCGTGTTGATGACGGTCGCCCCGGGTATCCCTGCTGACGTGCGAGTCCCGCCGCGTGCACTGCCGGCCATCTCCCTGATCGCGATCCTTGTGCTGGCGGGGTGCTCGAATCCGCGACAATCCGCATCCCCATCCGGGGTTCCGGCGCCGGCGTCAGGCAGGCTGGTGGCCGCTCCCGTCGCCGTCGCCCCCGATCTCGCGCAGGCACCGCTGGACCGGCCCCGCCAGGCGCTGATCCCCGACGGTTGGACGATCGCCGTCTGGGCGCGAATTCCTAAGGCGCGCTTGGAAACATGGACGCCCGACGGCGCGCTGCTCGTGTCGGTGCCGAGCCGTGGGCAGATCGTCGAGTTGACACCTGGCGCCGCACCCCGACAGTCGACGCTGCTCGTGGGTCTTGATCAGCCGCACGGCATGGCATTCGCGGGTTCGACGCTCTACGTCGCGGAGAGCGATCAGATCGACGCCTACGACTACGCCGATGGCCGGGCCGTCAACGGCCGGACCGTCGCAGCCGGTCTTCCCGATGCGCGCAGCCCCGATCTGCACGGCGCCTACGCACACGCGCTGAAGAGCGTGACCGTCGGGCCCGACGGCGCGGTGTACTTCTCGGTCGGTTCGACGGGAAACATCACGGCGCAGGACCGTACCGCGAACCCGCCCAGGGCGACGATTATGCGGATTCCGCCCGGCGGCGGGCCGGCGCAGCCGTTCGCGACGGGGGTGCGCAACGGAACCGGCCTTGCCGTCGCCCCGGACGGCTCGGTGTGGACGGCGGTCAACAACCGCGACAACACGCCTGACCCGCATGGCCGCGTCGACGTCGGCTACGTCAACGACCATCCGCCGGAGTCACTGGCACGGTTGACGTCCGGCCGCGACCTGGGCTGGCCATTTTGCAATCCCGACGGGGGGCCGGCGAATCTGCCGTTCGTGCGCGACATGTCGACCAACAAGGACGGATCCGCGATGGACTGCCAGGCCCTGCCGCCGGTAGAGCAGAGCATGGGCGCTCACTCGGCGCCACTGGGTTTGTCCTTCACCACCGGCGTGTTGCCGCCGCCGTATGCGGACGGCGCGCTGGTCGGCATTCACGGGTCGTGGAACCGCAAGCCGCCGCGCGCGCCCGAGGTGTCGTTCTTCCCGTGGCGCCATGGCGGCCTCGGCGACCAGCAGACCCTGGTGGGTGGCTTCCAGACCGACGACGGTTCCCGATGGGGCCGCCCGGTGGCCGCCGTGGTGGGGCCGGACGGTGCGGTGTACATCAGCGACGACGACGCGGGCGCTGTCTACCGGTTGGCGCCGCCGGGACGGTAAACCACCCCGGCGCCCGATCAGTCGTTTTTCGCCTCGTAGCGCAGCAGTACCGCGCCGCCCGGGAAGGTGCGGTTCTCCAGCAGTCGCAGTGAGATCCATGACGGCAGTGCCGGAAAGAACGGTGTGCCGCCGCCCACCGCGGTGGGCGCGATCACGATGCGGTACTCATCCACCAGTCCGGCCTGCACGATCGGTGCGGCCAGCGTCGCGCCAACCACCTCGAGCCTGCCGTCGGTTTCGGCTTTCAGCTTCGTCACCACCTCGACCGGGTCACCGCGTTCCAGGCGCGAGTTCCAGTCGACGGACTCCAAGGTCCGCGAGAACACCACTTTGGGCATGTCGCGCCAGATGTGGGCGAAGTCGACGATCAGCGGAGTGGCGTCCGGTGCCTTGTCGGCGGTCGGCCAATAGGCGGACATCAGTTCGTAGATCCGGCGTCCGTAGAACGACAGGGCGGTCTCCCGCTCGAAGTCGTTCCAATACTGGTGCAGTTCTTCGCTCGGTTCGGACCAGTCGATGCCGCCGTGCGCGTCAGCGATGTACCCGTCCACCGACACGTTGAAGCCATAGATGAGTTTGCCCATACAGATCAGACTGCCCTGGCGGACAAAACTCATTGCGGCGCGTTGAGTACGTGCTCCTCCGTTGACCCGCGGGGCCGCTTCCGACGGCCAGGCTGAACAGCTCCAAAGTGGCCGTACTGATTCCCACGACTTCGAATGCGCACAGCCAACACGGCGTTACGGTGATGGCCATGAACACGGCGCACCGTGGTCGGTGGGCTGCACTGCTAGCCGTGCTGGTACTGACCGCGTGTCAGCCGGCGAGCAGGACCAACCCGACCACCACGCCCACGGACACAACAGCGACGTCTGCGACGACTGCCCCGAAGATCGCGGGCGCCTTGTTCTACACGAAAGCCGGGGCGCTGTATGTCAGCGAACCCGCCGGCGCCCCCGGCCGCAAACTGACAGACGGACCGGCAGACGCGCAACCGGCGCCCTCCCCCGACCTCGCGCACGTGGCCTTCGTCCGGAAAGCAACAGCCTCCGACTACGGCGGTGAGCTGTGGGTGCTCGACCTTTCACCGCAACTCACACCTCTCGCGCCACCCCGGCGCCTGGTGGACCCGGCCGGCCTTCCGCATGGCAGTGGCGACCGCCCCCCGATGGTCGCCAGGCCCCGATGGTCGCCGACCGGACAACATGTGGCCTTCGTCGGCAACCCGACTGACGGGGCGGTGGAGGGAGGCATCCTGCTCGTCGCGGCGGCCAACACGGGAGAGATCACGCCCAGACCAAAGGCTGCCTCCGAATCCGCCACCGCCTGGGCGCCGTTCGCCGAACCCGCCTTCGCGTGGGCACCCGACGGCAGCCACATCGCCTGGTTGGACGAACGCAGCGACGTCCGGCCGACGAACGTCAACGCCCTGGCCGTCGGCGGCGAATCCACGCCTGTCGCCACCGGTACGAACGCCTCCTCGGTGATCTACGCCAGGGATGGGCGGACGATCCTGTTCACCAACGGGGACACCTCGGATTCGGTCATGTTCCCCAAGAACCCCTTCACCCTGCGCACGGGTGGCGTCTATTCGGTCGCCGCCTCCGTCGAAACCGGTGCGACACCGGCCGCGCCCACTCCGCTGTTCACCGCTCAGGGTTGGTCGTATCGCGACATGACGATCCTGGACTCCGGTGCGGTGGCCTTCACGGCACAACGAGTCGGGCGAAATGCCCCTACTTCGAAGGCGATTCAGGTGCTCGACAAAGGTTCGTCGGTGCCACGCACGACGGTTTCCGAAGTCCCGACCACGTCGATTTGTCAGAGCACCCCGCGGGGTGGACGGGTTTGTTACGCCGGCCAGGAACCAGCGTGGGGCGCCGGCAACGTCCTTGCCTACCTTGATAATTCGCCAGAAGTGCACCTCATCTTCACCGATGCCGAAGGGCGTGACCCAAAACAGGTCGACACCGGTGTGGACAGCTTTGCCTTCCCGCCAGTTCCCTGACGATCGCAAATAGGGTCCTTAAGCCCTATCGGTGGCACAAACTGCGTCCTTAGGGTGAGCGGTTGTCGAGGGGTTGCGGAAAGGCGGCTGCCGTTGTCCGGATCAGTATTCAGAGCCTTCGCTGTGACCGTGGTGGGGGCGACCGCGTTACAACTCGCCGGCTGCACGAGTGGCAACCGCCCGGCCGCACCATCGACGCCGTCCACGTCAGACAGCACACATTCGATCTCGATAGCATCCTCATCCACCGATGGCAGTCCGGCGAGCTTGCCCGCCCACTTAGAAATCCGGAACGGCGATCTGGTTTCCGACTGCCGAATCAACGCGAATTTGTTGACCTGCAACGAAACTCTCAAGAACCTCAAGCCGACGCAGTCGTACACGGGCACGATGACCGGGAAGGTGTCCGGGTTCACGGCGAACGGGTCCGCGAGGTCGTACGCGACGAACCCAGATCCGCAGAGCCCCGAATGCACCAGCACCACCGAAATGTCGGGCCCCATCACCTATGTCTTTCGCCCCGATGGAACCCTTTCGGCGCGTTGGGGTCCGTACCAGCGGAAGTTCACCAACAGTTGCCTCACCGCCCAGCCGGAACCCAATCCGGGTGAAGACCCGACCCGCGAACCGATATCTGAGTGGACCGCCACGTGGGCGCCCATCACGTAGGTGCCCAGCCGATGAAGCGGATCAACGAGGCACTTCGCCGTCGACTTCATCTTCTCGTCGCGGTGTGCGTCGCGCTGTCCGCGGTCGGCTGCACGACGGGTGGCCAACACGGTCCAGGTGCGACGACGACGGGGGCACAGCCACAACACACCCGGTCGAACCTGCCCTACAACGACAACCCCAACGTGTCGGCGGCCGATGAGCAACGTTTCATCAACGGCGCCAACGCTTTTGGATTGGACGTCTTCAGACGAGTCACGGCAGGTGGCAATGTCGTATTTTCCCCGCTGAGCCTCAGCGTCGCGATGTCGATGGCCTACGCGGGTGCCGCCGGCGACACCGCCGCCCAGATGAAATCCGTTCTGCGCGACCCGTTCGGCGACGACACCTATTTCCGCGCGGTCAATCAGCTGCTGATCGCTCTGCGCTCGCGCAGCCGGGGCGGAATCTTCGAGGGTGATCCCCGCAGCATCGAACTGTCGCTGGTGGACGCGACCTTTACGGCACGCGACCTCTCGACCCGCCCTCGATTCCTCGACATCCTCTCGACGCAGTACAACGCCGGGGTACACGCGGCCGACTTCAAAGCCGACGCCGAGGGCGAGCGGCTCAACATCAACAAATTCGTCAGTGCGGCGACCAAGGACCTGATCACGGATCTGATCCCGCGAGTCGATCCCCCGCTCATCGACCGCAACTCTCGCGCGGTTCTGGTCAACGCCGCGTACCTCAAAGCAAGCTGGCGAAAGTCCTTTGATCCGAAGCTGACCGCCGACGGCGCCTTCCGGATCGCGCCAGGGTCACCGGTCACCGTGCCGATGATGCATGACCCGGTGCGGTCGATGCCCTACTTCTCCGGTCCGGATTTTCAGGCCGCGACGTTGCCGTATATCGGCGACGATCTCGAGATGATGATCGTGCTGCCAACCGAGGGAAGGCTTGCGGCGGTTCGCAACAGCATGGACGACATCTGGATGCGCAATGTTCTCGGCTCCCGCACGGATACTTACGTCGACTTCCGAATGCCCAAATTCCGGGTTACCTGGGGCAGCGAGATCTTCGACCAAACTCTGATCGACATGGGCATGCCCACCGCGTTCGACCGCCAACGGGCGGACTTCTCGAACATGAGCGATGAGCAACTCGCGATCTCCTCGGTCCTGCAGAAGGCTTATGTGGGGGTCGACGAACTGGGAACGGTCGCGGCGGCCACATCGGCGGTCACCGGAGGAGGAATGGGACCAACACCCGAGACGATCACTCTGAATATCGATCATCCGTTCCTGTTCGCCATCGTCGACAAGACGGGGGCCGTCTTGTTCACGGGACAGGTGACCGACCCTCGCTGATCGCGTCAGTCGGCCGGGGGACGGGCACGGGCTTTCAGATGACCTTGGTCTCTATTAACCCGACTGATCAATGCTTACCTTCGGCCTGTGTGACGGATCGTTTCTGTTCCTCCTGCGGTACTCCGCACCAGCCTGACGCGCAGTTCTGCGCGAACTGCGGGCATGCGTTGGGCGAAACCCCCTCGGCTGAGCCCCCGGCCCCGTCCCCTGCGCCCAGCGCAGAAACCGCGCCCCCAGGGCCCTCCGCGCAGACCGCCGATGACGCGTCGGGTCGGCACACGCGCCGAACCCGGCTTCTCTTCGCGGTTGCGCTGATACTCATCGTCGGTCTCGCCGCCGTGATCACGCTGTACTTCACCCGTTCCTCCCGCCAGTCCGGTGAGCTCTTCCTCGAGTCCGCGACCTCGACCGGCGCCAATCCGTTCACGGACTCGACCGCCGCAGCGACCGGGTCGGCAGGGACGACAGGGACGACAGGGACCACCCCGACCAGCGCCGGAACGACACCCACCGGAGGCCGGACGGTCGTCGGGACAGTCGCCGGAAACACCGTCGGCCTCTATGGCGGCACCCTCAGCGAGGCGTCCTGTGACCGCGAGAAGCAGATCGCCTTCCTTCAGGCCAACCCCGACAAGGCCGCCGCCTTCGCTTCCGTCCTCGGCATCACCCCCAGCCAGATACCGGACTATCTGCGCAGCCTCACCCCCGTGGTGCTACGCCAAGACACCCGGGTCACCAACCACGGCTTCGTGAACGGAACGGCCAGCGCGTTTCAATCGGTGCTCCAAGCAGGCACCGCCGTACTGGTCGATAAGCACGGGACTCCCCGGGTCCGCTGCATGTGCGGCAACCCGCTCACACCCGCCGCGGCGATCGAAGGTGATGTGCGCTACCGGGGGCAGACCTGGCCGGGATTCGCCCTGAACCGGACGGTCGTGGTCAACAACGACCTCACCATCAACATCGATATCTTCGTCCTCCTGGACACCGTGACCGGCGGTTGGTTCGACCGGCCCGCCGGAACGGACGGCGACCTGGACAGACCACACGACGGCGGCGGAACGACCACCGGCGGGTCCGGCACGGGCGGAGGCGCCGGACTCTGCGCCGACACGTACGAGGGCGCGGTGAATCGACTGCTCGCCTTCCGACGCAACAACGACCGGGCGGGCGCCGGCATGTGCGGTTCAATCCCGGTTCTTGACTACTTGTGGCGCCTGACTGACGATTTCGCCCGCACCTTGCGGATCGACCATTGCGAAGAAGGCAATAAGGGGCTGCTGCCGCCGAACATCCAGGGTTACGCCTGCACCATGTCGAACAATGCGATCTTCGTCGTCGAGTTGGTGCCCCAGGGTCCTCGGAACTGGATCGTCACCTACGTCGCCCTGGTCGAAGGTCGTACCTCGACGACGGGCACGCCCCCGGCCGAGTCGGGCTGCGGATCGCCGCATGCATCCTTCAGCCCCACGACCTCCGACGAGAAGACGCTCGTCAGCTATTTCACGGCGATCAACGGCAAGGACTACCCGACGGCGTGGAACCTTCTCGGCAGCAAGCTCCAGTCCGAGTGGGGGTCCCAGCAGGCGTTCGCAGCCGGGATGGCCGAGCACATCAGCTGCGTTCGTGTGCTCGACATCAAGGCCGTCGGCGATCACGAGTACCAGCTGCAATTCGCGGCCCTGTACAACACGCCGTTCCCTGCGGGCAGCGGGCAGCTCCAGACCTTCTGGACGGTGTCCGGCGGCAAGATCGTCTCATCCGGCACCGGACCCTAGGAATCTTCGCCATGCTGGGAAATCGTCACGTTTGCATTCAAGGCGGGTGCGGTCGTCGCCGCCTTCAGCCCGCTGCGGGCGCGATTCTGGCCGTTGCCATGGTGGTGATCGCGAGTTGCACCCATGCCGGTAACGACCACCCCGCCACTACGACGAGCCGGCAATTCACCCACCCCGGTGGCGCCGACGAAGTGGTGATCGAAGTCTCCCGCGGCGGCGGGCTGGTGCTGCCCGTCGTGCGCGTCGGCGACACGCTGCCCCGCGTGTGGATCTCGGGGGACGGCCACTACCTCCGGCAGGTCGCCGGAGCGACCGACAACCCGGCACTCGTCACGTTGGAGGATCGACGAATCCCCGAAGCCACCCTGCAGAACCTGCTCACGGAGGCGAACAACGCCGGACTCCTCGCCGACTCACCAGACTTCGGCGCTCCGAAAATCTTCGATGCCGTCAACACCCGCATTCTCGCCGTCACCGACGGCAAGCGCCACAACGTGCTGGTACGCGCGCTGGGGTATCCCGTTTCCGATCTCGACGCCGCCACCGTCGCCGCGCGTGAGCGCGTTTCGCGCTTCATCGACCTGCTCGAGCATCCGGAGCGCATCGCCGGTGCCGGCGCTCCGCACACCTACACACCGGCGGGCGTGTCGGTGTGGGTGCTCGGACCGGCACCGGCCTCGACGTCCGCGCCTGCGGCGACGTGGCCGCTCGGCGACCTGGCCACGGTCGGCACGCCGACAGACTGGCCCGCTCCGTCGGCCCGGTGCCTCGTCGTGGCCGGCGACGACCTTCGCGCCGTGGACGCGTCGGCGGCCGGGACGAGCCGCAGCGCGCCATGGCATTCAGGCAATGGACTATGGCAGATCGCGATGCGGCCGCTGCTGCCGGACGAACACACCTGCGCCGACGTCGGGAAGTAACAACACGGCCAGCAACCACGTCACCTACATCCCCGGCCTTGCTGGGCGGTAGTGACGGTCAGCCGAAAGTTATTACGCTACAGCATAATTGGCTGAAATCCGGCAGCGGCGACTGGGCCGGATGGGGCCGGTCGCCTGATCCGCCGGGGCTGCGCCGCCGTGGGTGCAGCAGACGCTGGTGCCCCGAATCGTCGACTCGAGGCATTAATCACCATTCTTTCGCTTTGCAACGCAACGGTTTTGGTCATCGGAATCGAGCCGCCGACCCTCGTGTCCGCTACGTCATCGCCGACGACGTCGCAAATACCAATCTTCTTGCAGACAAGGGCCACACGTTCGCCGTCTCTGAGGCTTCCCGCAGATAGGGACCAATGTCCCTATTTGCCGAGTGGGTCTCATCGTTAGCTTGGGCGGTGCACGGCAAATCGAGGGAGGAACATGTCCGCAAAGTTCGTGTCAAAGTCCACGGTCGCCGCGGCTGCTGTGTCCGGGATCATTGCGTTCGGGATCGGCATGGCCGTCCCATCGGGTATCGCGGCGGCCGAGCCGCCGGGTTGCGTGGAGTCTGCAGGGCTGACGGCATTCGGACTTCCGTTGGAGCCGGAGTCGATCTCGTCCTGCGAGTCGGAGCGAGACACCTGTCTGGCCATGCACCGAAAGGAAGACGTCTGGGGCAACCCCTACATCCCAGCCGACGACTACAGCACCTGCATGAAGGGCTACTGGTACTGCAAGAACAATCAGGGCTGACATCTCCATCCCCGCGTTGCTGATCACGCCGATCGCCCCTACGTGAGCACCCATGACTTCCAACGGGACCGTCATGCCATGGCGGGCGCGAATACGGCAACATCACGGCCCTGGACTCGGACCCCCACGGCGCTGCGGCACTCCGAGAGTTGTTCGATAGCAACGGGTTGTACGACGGGACCATCATTTACGCTCCGAAGTTGTGAGCCAACCTTCGCTCGTTAGGCCAATTTGGGCGGCTCGGTCGTCACTGCGCGCGGTCTGGGTTGCAGCCGGCGAGTCCACAGAATGGATTGCTCGTCGTACAGACACCTTGCTTGTCGAGTTGGGGGCGGCGTTGGAAATTTCCGGGTGGGAAACGCCCCAGCATGAACGCTGGGAAGGGCCGTTGAATGCGCTGATCGGCGTTGTGGAGAGACACGTTACGGTCGGCACATTCGGAAACAAGGAACCCGAGAGTGGCTATCTGTTCACAGTGTCAGGTATCAGCCAGCAAATCGGGCTCCACGTCCAGGTCTCAGCGGGTTCGCAATCGACGGGCAGGCGCATTCCGCTGCATTCCTTGACCGTCGATCTGCGCGAGCTGGTGTCCGGCGGCGTGACGGGGCCAGTTGGTGACACATTGTGCGCGGCTGTGGCCGAAACATGGAAACCGCTGACCCTGAGTCTGTCCGACCCGCTAGTGAATCGAACAGCTCGTCGAGGCGGATGGAGGATCCCCGTTGGTTACCGAACCTGGGTCAACGCGGAGGTTGGAACACTCAACCATCTAGAGGAGGGTCTGGCCTCTTTTGGGCTAGCCGCAGGAACGCTCATCTCGGCCCCCGATGATTGGTCCGCAGACCGCGTCGTGGCGGCGATGACCGCAACACTGGCCGCCAATGGCCTGGACGAAATCCCTCACTAAGTCATTCGAGCAAAGAGGTCAAACGAACAGCGGCTGGGCCACAAGACGGCCACTCTGGCATTGGACCGCTACGGCCACCTCTTTCCCGACGACCTGGGCAGTATCGCGGACGCTTCCGACGCTGCCGCAGAAACTGCTGAGGACGATCTCCGGACGAATCTCGCTCTGCGGTGAGTCACGTCCGACGAAAAACTCGCCTGAACAGTACTTTTCTCGTGCCCCCAGTCGGACTCGAACCGACACTGGGCGGATTTTAAGTCCGCTGCCTCTGCCAATTGGGCTATGGGGGCTTGCACGACAAACAGTGGCGAATCTAGCGTGCGCAGGCCAGATCCGGGACGCTGCATACCCCCGAAACGCTAGCGTGCGCGACAACCCCTTTCTATGTAAGATCGCGCGCCGCGCGCCCACCGAGGCCGCCGGACCCCCTCGGCAAGATGACACGGCCGTATCGCCCGCCAAGAGCTTGTTAAAACTGCGAGCGCCCTCGTTAAGAAGCCGTAAACGTCCGTCACCCTGCGCTTTTCGACCATAACTGTGGAGCCCGGGCTAGTTAGCGTTACGCCAACGCACAGGGGCCGGTACGCAAACACACAGGGACGACCAGGGGATTTCAACGGTCGTCATGTCTTTCACACCAAAGGAGCAATAGATGTCATTTCTGACAGCAGTGCCCGCAGAATTGGCCGCCGCGGCGGCGCAGCTCGGAGCGATCACCAGTAGCCTTGCGGCGCAGAACGCAGGTGCCGCGGCCCCGACCACCGCGATAGCTCCCGCCGCCGCTGACCAGGTCTCCATCATGCAATCGGGCATCTTCACCGCTTATGGCGCGCTCTACCAGCAGATCGCCGCGGAAGCCCAGGCCTTGCAAGAGCAGTTTGTGCAGACGCTGGGGCTGAGCAGTGGGACCTACGAGTCGTCCGAGGCGGCGAACGCGGCCGCGGCTACCTTGACTGACGCCGCGTCCGCCGCGGCCGCCGCACCGGCAGCCTCTTCCCCGGTCGACGACTTCATCACCCAGGTCGCCACACTGCTAGGCGGTCCGGTTACCAGCTTCGGCGGTCAGCCGCTGAACCCGTCGAGCAACATGGCCAACATCGCGAGCTACGAAATCGGCAACTTCGCCTCGGCCTCGTCGAACATGTTGGGCCTGACCAGCGGTGGCCTGTTCCCAGAAGGCTTCGGTGTCCCCGAGGACATCGCGGCCGACGCGGCCATCGAGGGCGCCGCGATCGAGGGCGGCCTGACGGGCGCTGGTGGCGCCGTCGGCCCCGTCGCTGCCAGCGTCGGCAGCTCCACGCTGGTCGGGGCGATGTCGGCCCCACCGAGCTGGGCCGCCGGAGCGACCCTGGTGTCCAGCACCGCACCTTCCGCGCTGTCCAGTGCCGGCATCTCGGCTGCTCCCGCGGCCGCGGCCGGCGGCATCTACCCCGGCGTCCCGGGCCTGGCCTCGGCCGCGCGCAACAGTGCAGGTTTCGGCGCACCGCGCTACGGCGTGAAACCCATCGTCATGCCCAAGCTGACGGCCGTCTAAGCCGACGCACCCACCAGCGACCACCAACAAGCCGACAGAAACGGGATAGCAAATGTCTTACGCAGGTTTTCCCCCCGAGATCAACTCCGGGCTCATGTACAGCGGCGCGGGAGCCGGACCGCTGATGGCTGCTGCCGCGGCCTACAACAACCTGGCCGCGGAGGTGAGCACGGCAGCTGCCCAGTACGAGTCGATCATTACGACACTCACCACCGAGCAGTGGACCGGCGCCGGATCGACATCAGCGGCCGCTGCCGCTCAGCAGAATGTGCAATGGTTGACCACCACCGCAACGGCCTTGGAGCAGGCGGGTATCCAGGCCGCCGCGTCCGCAGCCGCCTACGAAGCGGCATTCACCGCGACGGTGCCCCCGCCGGTGATCGCGGCCAACAGGGCTCTGCTGGCCGCGCTCGTCGCCACAAACTTCCTGGGTATCAACACGCCCGCGATCATGGCGACCGAGGCGCAGTACATGGAGATGTGGGTCCAGGACGTCGTCGCGATGACCACCTACCAGGCCAGCGCAGCGGCAGCGGCGGTTCTTGACCCAATAACTCCGGCGACGCCGAGCACCAACCCCGGCGGTGCGGCCGCCCAGGCCGCCGCCGTGTCGGCTGCCCAGGCGGTCGGCCCCGCTGCGTCCCTGGGCGACATCGTCACCGGCCTGCAGTCCGAGCTCAGCAACCTCGCGCTAGGCACCTCGTCGATCGGGACCGGCCTGTGGAACGCCTTGCCGGTCCCGGTTCAGGAGTTCCTCACTGCGCTGGACGGCTTCCTCGGTACGCCGTTCATCTTCAACGGCATCCAGCAGATCGGTGTCACGGCGTCGTGGTTCATGTTCGCCGCCATCCCGAACGGCATCTTCGCCGCTCACACCATTGACGCCAACATCGCGGCGGCTGCCGCGGAGGCGGCAGTTCCGGCGGCAGCCGCGGCCGAGGGCGCCGCGGCTGGACTGGCCAGCGAGGTGGGGGCCGCCGGTGCGGCAGCCAGCCTGGGCGAGGCCTCTCTCGTCGGCAGCCTGTCGGTGCCGGCCAGCTGGGCCGGTGCCGCCCCGGCAGCCGAGGCTGCTGGAACGGCGCTGGCGGGCAGCGGGTGGACTGTCCCCGAGGAAGCCGCTGCACCCGGAATGATGGCCGGCATGCCCGGCATGGCGGCGGCCGCCAAGGGCGCCGGCGCGGCCGCGGGCCCGCGGTACGGGTTCAGGCCGATCGTTATGCCCAAACAGGTCGTTGTGTGACGCCAGAAAAAAGGGGGGGACAAGTCACTCGTTTAGGCCAGTAATCTGCCGCCGACCCGTAATCTCTACCGCTGGACGGCAAGCTAACGCACGATCACATTCGAGATAGGAGACGAAATATGACAACACGTTTCATGACCGACCCGCACGCGATGCGCGACATGGCGGGCCGTTTCGAGACCCACGCCCAGACCGTCGAGGACGAGGCCCGCCGCATGTGGGCGTCCTCGCAGAACATCTCGGGTGCGGGCTGGAGCGGTCTGGCCTCGGCCACCTCGCTGGACACCATGGGCCAGATGAACACGGCGTTCCGCAACATCGTCAACATGCTGCACGGCGTTCGTGACGGACTGATCCGCGACGCGAACAACTACGAGCAGCAAGAGCAGGCCTCGCAGCAGATCCTCAGCAGCTAAGACTTCAGCAGCCAAGAAAGGGACTTTGGAAAATGACGATCAATTACCAGTTCGGCGACGTCGACGCCCACGGTGCGCTGATTCGCGCCCAGGCCGCCAACTTGGAGGCCGAGCACCAGGCCATCGTTCGCGATGTGCTGGCTGCCGGTGACTTCTGGGGCGGCGCCGGTTCGGTGGCTTGCCAGGAGTTCATCGCCCAGTTGGGCCGCAACTTCCAGGTGATCTACGAGCAGGCCAACGCCCACGGCCAGAAGGTTCAGTCAGCCGGCAGCAACATGGCGCAGACCGACAGCGCCGTCGGGTCCAGCTGGGCCTGACATACGCCTGATCGACGGCGTGGCCGCACACCATCGGTGTGCGGCCACGTTGTTTTCCCGGCGCTTGCCCGTCGGGCCTCGAGTTTGCCAGCAGGCGTCGTCGCGAGCGCCGATCACGATCGGCTCCTAGCCGGACGCGGGTCAAGGTGCCTGTCACCGCACCCGCGGACCGGCCGGCGCACCCGGGTTTCAGGAAGCCGCTGACTCCACGTTCCGCCCAGCAATCGACACAGGTCTGTCGCGCTGGCGATCGATGCTCCCGTTACTTGCCGGCGATTGCCGCCCTTGACTTCACCTCGCGCGCCGCGGCAACCAAAGCTTCTGCATGCCAGCGTTATTGGCGAAAACCACCACATACCGCGGCACGGGCCACGGCGTTAGCCGGCCCCCTGTGACCGCCGCAAGGGAACCGTCAACTAATGTCATTACATTTGAGAAGTCTATGAACGCCGTGACAACCATATGTGTGGTTGAAAGAATGGTCCAATATGACGGCAATGCAGGGATACGCGCGCAGCCAACGTCCACGACAAGCGATCCTGGGCCAGCTGCCCCGGATTAACCGGGCTGACGGCTCACCAATTCGGGTGTTGCTGGTCGACGACGAACCGGCCCTGACCAATCTGGTCAAAATGGCCCTGCACTACGAGGGCTGGGACGTCGAGATTGCGCACAACGGGCGCGAGGCCATCGCCAAGTTCGACCGGATCAACCCCGACGTGTTGGTCCTCGACATTATGCTGCCGGACGTGGACGGTCTGCAGATCCTGCAGCGAGTCCGCGAATCCGAGTCGTACACCCCCACGCTGTTCCTCACCGCGCGCGACTCCGTCATGGACCGGGTCACCGGCCTCACCGCCGGCGCGGACGACTACATGACCAAGCCGTTCAGCCTCGAGGAGTTGGTGGCCCGGCTGCGCGGGCTGCTGCGCCGGTCGAGTCATCTGGCCCCGCCCGCCGACGAGTCTCTGAAGGTGGGCGACCTCAAACTGGACGCGGCCAGCCGGGAGGTCACCCGCGGCGGCACCCCGATGTCGCTGTCGTCGACCGAGTTCGAGCTGCTGCGGTTCCTGATGCGCAACCCGCGACGCGCACTGAGCCGCACCGAGATCCTCGACCGCGTGTGGAACTACGACTTCGCCGGGCGCACCAGCATCGTCGACCTGTACATTTCGTACTTGAGGAAGAAGATCGACGCCGATAGAGAGCCGATGATCCACACCGTTCGTGGCATTGGATACATGCTCCGACCACCGGAATGAGCCTGGCATGACGGGGGACCGCCACATCCCGCGGTGGCTCCCCCGTTCCCTGCGACGGCAGCTGCTGCTGGGCGTTCTAACGGTGGTGACGCTCGTGTTGGTCGCCGTCGGTGCCGTCTCGGTGCTGACCCTGAGGGGCTATGTCACCGCGATGAACGACGCCGAAGTCGCCGAGTCGATGCACGCATTCACCCACGCCTACGCCAGATACCGCAACGGCGAGCACACCTCGATTCATCGCGGCATACCGCCGGTCTCCCAGGCCCTGCTGGAGTTCACCGGGCAGACACCCGGAAACCTGATCGCGGTCGTCCGCGATGGGAAAGTCGTTGCCTCGGCAGTCTTTTCGGAGTATGAACCGAGGCCCGCACCGCCCGATGTCGTCCGCGCCATCGAAGCGCAGTCTTGGACCGATGGCCCGTCCCGCATCGAGAACCTGGGCAGCCTCGGCCCGCACCAGGTCGACAGCCGCACCGCCGGGTCCGATCGCCTGGTGGTCGGGGTGTCGCTGAGCCTCGCCGACCAGATCATCGCCCGCAAGCAACTCACCACCACCGCACTAGTTGCCACCGCGCTGGTGATCACGGCCGCGCTGACGGCCTGGGTGGTCGGCTACGCCCTGCGCCCGCTGAGCCGGGTCGCCGCCACGGCCGCGGAGGTCGCCGCCATGCCGCTCGCCGACGAGGATCACAAGATCAGCGTGCGGGTCCGCCCGGAAGACACCGACCCGGACAACGAGGTCGGGATCGTCGGGCACACCCTGAACAAACTGCTCGACAACGTCGACAGCGCGCTGGCACACCGCGTCGAATCCGATTTGCGAATGCGCCAATTCATCACCGACGCGAGCCACGAACTGCGCACGCCGTTGGCGGCGATTCAGGGTTATGCCGAACTGACCCGTCAGGATTCTTCAGCGCTGCCCCCGACCACCGAATACGCCCTGGCGCGCATCGAGTCCGAAGCGCGGCGCATGGCCTCGCTGGTGGACGAATTGCTGCTGCTGTCCCGCCTCGGTGAAGGGCAGGACCTGCAAACCGAGGACCTGGACTTCACCAACCTGGTGGTGAACGCGGTCAACGACGCGGCGGTGGCGGCGCCGACGCATCAGTGGGTCAAGAAGCTGCCGGAGCAACCGGTGTGGGTCAACGGAGACCACGCCCGTCTCCACCAGGCGGTCAGCAACTTGCTCACCAACGCGTGGGTACACACTCCCCCGGACGTCACGGTCACCACGGGCATCACCTGCCATTACTCGGCGGGACCGGACGGCCTGAGCGCGCCGTACGTCGAATTGACGGTCACCGACGATGGACCCGACATCGATCCCGATGTGCTGCCCAGGCTGTTCGAGCGATTCGTTCGTGCCGACAAGGCCCGCTCCAACGGTGCCGGCCACGGCCTGGGCCTGGCGATCGTCAATTCGATCGTCAAGGCGCACGGCGGCACGGTCTGCGCCGAATCCGCTAACGGCGAGACGGTCTTTCGCGTGCGGATCCCGATGATTACCAGGCCCCGCGCGACCACCTCCTAGGGCCGCACGCCGCTGTTTCGCGAGCTTGACCACTCCGCCAGGCGGTTGTAGGCCTCTCGCCAGATCGCCTCGTGTCGCACAGCAGAAATATCGCCGGCCACCAACCGGTGGTCGGCATCGGTCAGCATGTCGACAAGCGCCCGCCAGTAGGTGTAGCGGCACAACGCTTGCACGTCAGCGGTTCTGGGCATCAGAACGACTGTCATGGATCTGACCGGAACGCGGGCCGGGCCGCCACGAAGGAACAGAAGCGCACCAGCGGCCAGGTAGATGCCCGCAGCGAATACGAACACGACACCAATCGACGCCACCACATCACCGAGCAGCATCTCCGCCAACACGACGAGCGTCGCGCCACCTATCGGCCAGCACTGCCACAGGCGCGCGGCGCATCGATCATCGACACCAGTCCCGGGTGGGTAGATCCTCAGGCGATAGTGACGGACGCCGTACTGGCCGACGACCGCGTCGAATGAGCCCCAGGAACGGCTGCCATCGGGTAGGCGCGACCCGGCCGGCAATGCTGGGGTTGTGTCGCCGATCGGTTGTGGCGGAATCTGTTCGGCGACTCGGTGCCGCGTGATGTGCATCCCCCTGGTGTACGCCGGGCATGCGATGAGCACTCGATTCCGCACAGCATCTATACGTGCAAACGGCAAAACTTTACGAAATTTTGCCGTCTCGACGCCGTCGAACGGCACCGGCAGACCCTCCCGGTGACCGTCGCCACAGAGGTCAATGCGGGGCCGTAAATATTCCGTAAAGGCGCGCCTCGAGATCGTTAGGAAAGCGTCAACCAAAGGCCCTAGCTGGGCAGCGCCGGTTAGCGTCACCCTGACCTTGCCTCCGAGTGCGCCGCTCGAAGGCTGACTTGACGAGACCATCTCGTATACGGGACAAGCTCCGAACGGAGACATGATGGGCGTGCTGGCATTTGTCGTGCTCACACTGGCTGTATTCGCCGTGCTGGGCATGGTGCAGAAGTTGGTCGAACGACTATGAGCTACCAGAACATCGTCGGCCTGGTGCTGGCGGGCCTGCTTGCGCTGTTTCTCGTTGCCGCGCTGCTGTTTCCGGAGAGGTTCTAGTGAGCACGATGACAGCGGGGATCATCTTCCTCGCCGCCCTGATCGCTGCGCTGGCACTGGTGCACGTACCGTTCGGTGACTACATGTACCGGGTCTACTCCTCCGAGAAGGACGCACGGGTCGAGTCGCTGATCTACCGCCTCATCGGTGTCGATGCCCGCTCGGAGCAGACCTGGGGCGCCTACGCGCGCAGCGTGCTGGCGTTCTCCTCGATCAGCATCCTTTTTCTGTTCACCTTCCAAATGGTTCAGGGCGGGTTACCGCTAAACCTGCACGACCCCGCCACGAAGATGACACCCGGGCTGGCATGGAATACCGCGGTCAGTTTCGTCACCAACACCAACTGGCAGGCCTACTCCGGCGAGTCGACGCAGGGTCACCTGGTCCAGATGGCGGGCCTGACGGTACAGAATTTCGTCTCGGCGGCCGTCGGTATGGCGGTGGCGATTGCCCTGGTGCGCGGGTTCGCCCGTAAGCGCACCGGCGAACTGGGCAACTTCTGGGTGGACCTGGTGCGCGGCACCTTGCGGATTCTGCTCCCCATCGCCGTGGTCGGCGCCATTGTGCTCATCGCGGGCGGGGCGATCCAGAACTTCCACCTGCACGACCAGGTGGTCACCACCCTGGGCGGCGCCCAGCAGACGATCACCGGTGGCCCGGTGGCAAGTCAGGAAGTCATCAAAGAACTGGGCACCAACGGCGGTGGCTTCTACAACGCCAACTCCTCGCACCCGTTCGAGAACCCCACCGCGTGGACGAACTGGCTGGAAATCTTCCTGCTGCTGGTGATCAGCTTCTCGCTGCCGCGCACGTTCGGGCGCATGGTCGGCAGCAAAAAGCAGGGCTACGCGATCGCGGCCGTCATGACGACGCTGGCCGGCATCAGCGTGTCGCTGATGATGTGGTTCCAGCTGCAACACCACGGCACCGTACCCAGCGCGATCGGAGCGGCTACCGAAGGCGTCGAGCAGCGGTTCGGCGTCGCGGACTCGGCCGTGTTCGCCGATGCCACCACACTCACCTCCACCGGCGCCGTCGATTCGTTCCACGACTCCTACACCAGCCTCGGCGGCATGATGACCATGTTCAACATGCAGCTCGGGGAGGTCGCTCCCGGCGGCACCGGTTCGGGCCTCTACGGCATGCTCATCCTCGCGCTGATCACCGTCTTCGTCGCCGGACTGATGGTGGGCCGCACCCCGGAGTACCTCGGCAAGAAGATCAATCCGCGCGAAATCAAGCTGGCGGCAAGCTATTTCCTGGTGACACCGCTGATCGTGCTGACCGGCACCGCCATAGCGATGGCGCTACCGGGCGAACGGGCCGGCATGCTCAACGGCGGGCCGCACGGGCTGTCCGAGATCCTGTACGCGTTCACCTCGGCGGCCAACAACAACGGGTCGGCGTTCGCCGGGCTCAGCGTCAATACCGACTGGTACAACACCGCTCTGGGCCTGGCCATGCTCTTCGGCAGGTTCCTGCCCATCGTCATCGTGCTGGCCCTGGCGGGCTCCCTGGCGAAACAGGGCACCACCCCGGAGTCGGCGGGCACGCTGCCCACCCATCGGCCGCAGTTCGTCGGAATGGTCGCCGGCGTCACGTTGATCCTGGTGGCGCTCACGTTCCTGCCCATGCTCGCGCTCGGGCCCCTCGCTGAAGGAATCCACTGATGACCGCGACCACCAAGCGGCTACCTGGCGGCATGCTTGACCCTGCGATGCTGTGGAAGTCGGCACCGCAGGCGCTGAGCAAACTCGACCCGCGCACGCTGTGGCGAAACCCCGTCATGTTCATCGTCGAGATCGGCGCCGTCTGGGCGACCGTTCTGGCGATCACCGGCCCGAGTTGGTTCGCCTGGTTGATCGTGGCATGGCTGTGGCTCACGGTGCTGTTCGCCAACCTGGCCGAAGCGGTCGCCGAAGGCCGCGGCAAGGCACAAGCCGAAACCCTGCGCAAGGCCAAAACCCAGACCATGGCGCGGCGCCTACCCGGCTGGGCACCCGGCCGGCCGCTGGTCGAGGAGGAAGTCGCCGCCCCGTTGTTGCAGCAGGGTGACATCGTGGTCGTCGAGGCCGGCCAGGTGATCCCGGGCGACGGCGACGTCGTGGAAGGCATTGCCTCCGTGGATGAATCGGCGATCACCGGTGAGTCAGCGCCGGTGATCCGGGAGTCCGGCGGCGACCGTTCAGCGGTCACCGGCGGCACCACCGTACTGAGCGACCGCATCATCGTCAGAATCACCCAGAAGCCCGGCGAAAGCTTCATCGACCGCATGATCGCGCTCGTGGAGGGCGCCAACCGGCAGAAGACGCCGAACGAGATCGCGCTCAACATTCTGTTGGCCGCGTTGACGATCATCTTCGTCTTCGCCGTCGCAACCCTGCAGCCGCTGGCGATCTACTCGAAGGCCGACAACCCCGGTGTGCCAGATACACAGGCGCTCAATGGAAGTGGTGTCACGGGCATCGTGATGGTGTCACTGCTGGTGTGCCTGATCCCCACGACGATCGGCGCGCTGCTGTCCGCCATCGGCATCGCCGGCATGGACCGGCTGGTGCAGCGCAACGTGCTGGCGATGTCCGGACGCGCGGTCGAGGCCGCCGGAGACGTCAACACCTTGCTGTTGGACAAGACCGGCACCATCACCCTGGGCAACCGGCAGGCCGCCGCCTTCATCCCGGTCGACGGAGTCTCGCCGGAAGAGTTGGCGGACGCCGCGCAGCTGTCCAGCCTCGCGGACGAAACACCCGAGGGCCGTTCGGTCGTCGTGTTCGCCAAGGAGCGCTTCGGCTTACGCGCACGCACGCCGGGTGAACTCACGCACGCCCAGTGGGTACCGTTCTCCGCCTCGACGCGCATGTCCGGCGTCGACGTCGACGGTCACCAGTTGCGCAAGGGCGCGGCCAGCTCGGTCGCGGAATGGGTGCGCGCACAGGGCGGTAAGGTGCCCAGTCAGCTCGGCGTGATTGTCGACGGCGTGTCAGCAGGCGGGGGTACACCGCTGGTCGTCGGCGAATGCCGTGGCGGCGAATCGGCGGTACTCGGAGTCATCCACCTCAAAGACGTCGTCAAGCAGGGCATGCGCGAGCGTTTCGACGAGATGCGCCGGATGGGCATCCGCACGGTGATGATCACCGGCGATAACCCGTTGACCGCCAAAGCGATTGCCGACGAGGCCGGAGTCGACGACTTTCTCGCCGAAGCGACGCCGGAAGACAAGCTCGCGTTGATCAAGCGGGAGCAGGAGGGCGGCAAGCTGGTCGCGATGACCGGTGACGGCACCAACGACGCGCCGGCGCTGGCCCAGGCCGACGTGGGGGTGGCCATGAACACCGGCACGTCGGCCGCCAAGGAGGCCGGCAACATGGTCGATCTCGACTCCGACCCCACAAAGCTGATCGAGATCGTCGAAATCGGCAAGCAACTGCTGATCACCAGGGGCGCACTGACGACATTCTCCATCGCCAACGACATCGCCAAATACTTCGCGATCATCCCGGCGATGTTCGTCACCCTGTTCCCCGGCCTGGACCTGCTGAACGTGATGCGGCTGCACAGCCCGGAATCGGCCATCCTGTCGGCGGTGATCTTCAACGCGATCATCATCGTGGCGCTGATCCCGCTGTCGTTGCGCGGTGTGCGCTACACCCCGAGCAGCGCCTCGAAACTGTTGAGCCGCAACCTCTATGTCTACGGACTCGGGGGCATCATCGCGCCGTTCATCGGAATCAAGCTGATTGACCTGATCGTCCAATTCGTCCCGGGGATGTCCTGACATGAAGCTCTCCTCTTTTTTGCGCGTCCACTGGGCCGCGGCCCGCGCTCTGCTGGTGCTGACCGTGATCACCGGCCTGGCCTACCCGTTGTTCATCTGGCTTGTCGCGCAGCTCCCCGGGCTGCACGACAAGGCTGAGGGGTCGATCGTCAGTGCCGGCGGCAAGCCGGTGGGCAGCCGGCTGATCGGTCAGCTGTTCACCGACTCGCGCGGCAACCCGCTGCCGCAGTACTTCCAGAGCCGTCCGTCGGCGGCCGGCGCCGGCTACGATCCGCTGTCGACCGGTGCGAGCAACCTGGGACCGGAGAGCATCGTGGACACCCTCGCCGCTACCGAAGACGGTTTCAAGCCCAGCCTGCTGACACAGGTGTGCTCACGCAGCGTGGCCGTGGCCCGGACCGAGGGTCTGGGGCCGGACGCCGCGCTGCGTCCGTTCTGCACCGGCGACGGTGTCGGGGCGGTGCTGTCGGTGATCGGTCCGCGCGACGCCCGCGGTGCCGTCCTGCACCCCACCCGGGTGGTCAGCGTCAACGAGCCGTGCCAGAAAACCGCGGCACCGTTCCTCGCCAGCTATGAAGGAGTGCGGGTGGAGTGCGCGAAGGCCGGCGAGGACTACTCCATCGGCCAGATCGTGCCGATCCGCGGCGCCGCGCCCGCCAGCCCCGTCGTGCCGGCCGATGCAGTGACCACCAGCGCCAGCGGACTGGACCCGGACATCTCGGTCGGCTACGCCGACCTTCAGGTGCCGCGGGTGGCCAGGGCCCGCCACATCAGCCCGGATCAGGTCCGGGAGGTGCTGGCCCAGTACCGCACCGGGCGCGCACTCGGCTTCTTCGGCGAACCCAGCGTCAACGTCCTGCAACTCAACCTGCAACTCGACCGGCGATACCCGGTCACCGGCTAGGCGCGGGGGGATGATGGTTGACGTGACCGACGTCAACCTCGGCGAGCCCCGCGCCAAGCGCGGAGAGCTGCGTATCTACCTCGGCGCGGCACCCGGAGTCGGTAAGACCTACGCGATGCTCGGCGAAGCGCACCGGCGCTTGGAGCGCGGCACCGATGTGGTGGCCGCCGTCGTCGAGACGCACGGACGCGCGAAAACCGCTGAGCTGATTCGCGGCATCGAGACCATTCCGCCGCGCTACATCGACTATCGCGGCGGCAGTTTCCCCGAGCTGGACGTGGCGGCCGTGCTCGCGCGCCATCCGCATGTGGTCCTGGTCGACGAGCTGGCCCACACCAACACGCCGGGCAGCAAGAACGCCAAGCGCTGGCAGGATGTCGAAGAGCTCCTCGACGCCGGCATCACGGTGATCTCCACGGTCAACATCCAGCACCTGGAGAGCCTGAACGACGTCGTCGCCCAGATCACCGGTATCGAACAGAAGGAGACCATTCCGGACTCGATCGTGCGGCAGGCGTCCCAGGTCGAGCTCATCGATATCACCCCGGAAGCGCTGCGGCGCAGGCTTTCTCATGGCAATGTCTACGCACCGGAACGAGTCGACGCGGCGCTGTCCAATTACTTCCGCCCCGGAAACCTCACGGCGCTGCGCGAATTGGCGTTGCTGTGGCTGGCCGACCAGGTCGACACCGCGCTGGCCAAATACCGCGCGGAGAACAAGATCACCGCGATGTGGGAGGCCCGCGAGCGTGTCGTGGTAGCCGTCACCGGCGGCCCGGAGTCAGAGACACTGGTGCGCAGGGCTTCTCGGATCGCGTCGAAGTCCACTGCCGAGCTGATGGTGGTGCACGTCGTGCGCGGCGACGGCCTCGCCGGCCTGTCCGAAGCCCGGATGGCCAAGATCCGCGAGCTGGCGAACAGTCTCGGCGCCTCGCTCCACACCGTCGTCGGCGACGACGTGCCCAGTGCTCTGCTGGATTTCGCACGCGAGATGAACGCCACCCAGCTGGTGGTCGGCACCTCCCGCCGGCCCCGGTGGGCACGCATCTTCGACGAAGGTATCGGGCCCGCGATCGTCGAGCACTCCGGCAAGATCGACGTGCACATGGTCACCCACGAGGAGTCCAAGCGCGGAATTCGCACCGCCTCGATGTCGCGGCGCGAGCGTCGGGTGGCGTCGTGGCTAGCGGCAGTCCTCGTGCCGTCGCTGATCTGCGGTGTGACGGTGGTCTGGCTGGACCGGTACTTGGATACCAGCGGTGAGAGCGCGTTGTTCTTCGTCGGAGTGCTACTTGTTGCCTTGTTGGGCGGGGTGGGGCCGGCGGTGTTTTCCGGAGTGCTGTCCAGCCTGCTGCTCAACTACTTCCTGACCGATCCCCGCCACACGTTCACCATCGCGGAGCCGTCGGCGGCCGTCACCGAGCTGGTGCTGCTGGTGATCGCAGTCGCGGTCGCGGTACTCGTCGACAATGCGGCCAAGCGATCGCGTGAGGCTAGGCGCGCATCGCAGGAGGCCGAACTGCTCACGCTGTTCGCCGGATCCGTACTGCGCGGTGCCGATTTGGACACCTTGCTGGAGCGGGTGCGCGAAACCTACTCGCAGCGGGCGGTCAGCATGTTGCGCGAAGACACCGTCGAAGGCCGTGCGCGAAGCCAGGTGGTCGCCGCGGTCGGCAAGGATGCCTGCACCACGGTCGATTCCGCCGACACCGCGATCGAGGTCGGGGACGACGAGTTCTGGATGCTGCTGGGTGGCCGGCGGCTTTCTGCCCGGGATCGCCGGGTGTTGCATGCCGTCGCGACCCAGGCGGCGGGCCTGATCAAGCAACGAGAACTTGCCGACGAAGCCAGCCGCACCGAAGCGATCGTGCGCGCTGACGAACTTCGGCGCTCGTTGCTGTCGGCGGTCAGCCACGACCTGCGAACACCGTTGGCGGCGGCCAAGGTTGCGGTGTCCAGCCTGCGGTCCGGCGATGTCGCCTTCTCTCCCGAGGACACCGCTGAGCTGCTGGCCACCATCGAGGAGTCCATCGACTCGTTGACCGCTTTGGTGGGCAACCTGCTCGACTCGTCGCGGCTGGCCGCCGGGGTGGTCCACCCCGAATTGCACCGGGTGTATCTCGAGGAAGTGGTGCAACGCGCGTTGGTCAGTATCGGCAAGGGGGCCACCGGATTCTTTCGGTCGGCGATCGACCGCGTGAAGGTCGACGTCGGGGACGCGGTAGCCATGGCCGATGCCGGGCTGCTGGAACGGGTGCTGGCCAACCTGATCGACAACGCGCTGCGCTACGCGCCCGACTGTGTGGTGCGAGTGAATGCGGGCCGGGTGGGCGAACGGGTGCTGATCAACGTCATCGATGAGGGCCCGGGCATCCCGCACGGGGCCGAAGAGCAGATCTTCGAGGCCTTCCAGCGTCTCGGCGATCACGACAACACCATCGGCGTCGGCCTGGGCATGTCGGTGGCCCGTGGCTTCGTCGAGGCCATGGGCGGCACGATCACCGCCGGCGACACGCCCGGCGGCGGGCTGACCGTGGTGGTGGATCTGGCCGCGCCGCAGGAGATCTCATGACCCGCGTACTGGTCATCGACGACGAGCCACACATCCTGCGGGCGCTGAAGATCAACTTGACGGTCCGCGGGTACGAGGTGACCACCGCGTCCACCGGCGCCGGGGCGTTGCGCGCGGCCGCCGAGCATCCCCCCGACGTGGTGATCCTCGATCTCGGGCTGCCGGACATCTCGGGGATCGACGTGCTGGCCGGCCTGCGCGGCTGGCTTTCCGCCCCGGTGATCGTGCTGTCGGCGCGCAGCGACTCGGCGGACAAGGTGGAGGCCCTGGACGCCGGAG
Organism: Mycobacterium sp. TY815; assembly: GCF_030755135.1. NCBI lineage: Bacteria > Bacillati > Actinomycetota > Actinomycetes > Mycobacteriales > Mycobacteriaceae > Mycobacterium > Mycobacterium sp. TY815. The sequence continues at coordinate 972,933 of NZ_JAUFRX010000002.1, forward strand.
CCGACGACTACGTGACGAAACCCTTTGGCATGGACGAGTTTCTGGCCCGGCTGCGGGCGGCGGTGCGGCGCAATACGGCGGCCTCCGAGATCGACCAGCCGGTGATCGAAACCGCGGCTTTCACCGTCGATCTGGCAGCGAAAAAGGTGACCAAGGACGGCGCGGAGGTGCATCTGACACCGACCGAGTGGGGAATGCTGGAGGTGCTGGTCCGCAATCGAGGGAAGCTCGTCGGTCGCGAGGAACTGCTCAAGGAGGTGTGGGGTCCAGGGTATGCCACCGAAACCCATTATCTACGAGTCTATTTGGCGCAGCTACGGCGCAAACTCGAGGCCGACCCGTCGCATCCCCGGCATCTGCTGACCGAATCGGGGATGGGCTACCGCTTCGAGGCCTGAGTCGCACCCGCCACGTCAGTCTCTATCCAACTCGTTTCCTGATGGCATCGAGCACTCCGAGATCCCGCATCGTGATTGCTAATCCTCGGACGAGGCGCATTCGCGATCGTTGATCGCGTCGCCCGTCACTCGGAGGTCCTTGGTGTCAACGAACACCAGCGACCCGTCGTCGAGGAGGACGGCCCAGCGACGACTTGCGTCGACGATATGAACGTCACCGATTCGGACGGCGTAGCCGGCGGTTTCGGCGAAATCCTCCACGATCGTCCCGTCGCGATCGCCATCGCTGCCGCGACAGACGAGGACACGTTGACCCGTCAGAAATTGACTATCGTCCATGGTTGTCAAATTTACTGTGCGATGCCCGGTCCCGTCTGCAGGATATGCGAGACGATTCGATTACACCTCTTGATTACCGAGCCGGACGTCGAGAATTGACGAGACTTTACCCTTATCAATGCCGAGCGCTCGGAGTATATTTTCGAAATTGAGATAATGTCGCTTTTGAAGTCGGATGCGCCGGCTGAGGACAACACCATTCCGGCTAGCCGGAAAGATGCCCGACAAAGATCGCACGGGCGCCGGACGATCCTTTCCGCGAGCTATCTCCCATTTCGCTCGACTAGCGGGGCTATCAACCTGGCAAGATCCGCTGCCACGTCCCGGCCGGGCTCGGGGGGCGTGGAGATGTAGCTCAGGCACAGCCTGGCGATCGCCCGGGTCACGACACCGGCGTCGTCGTCCGCACCCACCGGCCAGGTCTGGTCGAACGCGATGAGTAGTCGCGTCGACGCCCGGCTGACGATAGGCGCGCTGTCCGTGGTGACGAGCTGCAGCAGGTCTGGTTTGGCGACGCCGGTCAATAGCGAGATCACCAGAGGGTCGGCCGCCGACTCGGTGAAGAATGCCCGGAAGGCATGCAAGAGGGCATCGTGGATATTGCCGCTCTTGGCGTCCAGAGCGGCCTTTACGGAGTCGACGAGCTGGTCAGCCAGTCGCAGCGCATAACCCTGCGCCAAGCCCTGGCGGGAGCCGAACTCGTTGTAGATGGTCTGCCGGCTGATCCCCGCCGAGCGCGCGACATCGGACAGCGTGATAGCGGACCAATCGCGGGTGAGCAGCAGCTGCCGCATCGCGTCCAGTATCGAATCGTGCAGAACAGGGGTGCTCCCGCGCCGCAATGCAGCGCCTGCATCAGAGAGTCTGATCACCGCGTCCCCCCGATGCCAGGTGCGGCAGGTGAGGCCCCGGCACCGGGCGGTTCTTGCACACCGGAATTTCCTACCCGCCAGCGAGTAGCAGATAATTCATACACTGGCGCCTCCTCGTCTTCCGTATCCACTTGGCCAGCTCACCCGAGGCGAATGGCAGAATACAAGCACGGTAGATAAATCGAACTAGGTCGGCGATGACGAACGGCCTTTGTTCGCGCTCGTCCACAATGTTTTCCCAGATCAACAGAATGCCTCGGTGATGTTGAGGACCGATCGTACAGCATGCAAACAACCCGGCGACTGAAGATTATCTTCGGTGTTTTAATTTGATCAGTTCCGGCACCATTAAGACGGAGCTGTCTTATCTTTGACGTAATGGTTTCGGCGGCCTGGTTGCCCGGTGGTGCCCGAAGGAGGCCGGGCCCGGTGACTACGCGATCGACAGGACAATTCCGTCCAGGATGTCGTGTTCACTGACGACCAGCTCCGAAATGCCGGTCTGCGAACGCAATTCCCGCGCCAATTCCTGAACCACGATCGCCCCGCCACCGATCACGTCGACGCGGCCCTCATGCATCGGTCCCAGCGCGGCCCGCTCCGCCCTGGTCATGGTGATCAGCCGGTCACACACCGCCATCAAATCGTCCAACGGCACCCGCGAAAGATGAATCACCGCAGGGTCATAGCGCGTCAGACCGTGCGCCAGCGCCGACAGCGTGGTCATTGTCCCGGCCAGCCCGACCCACGTCCGCGCCCCGGCCACCGGTACCGCGCGCAGCGCGACGTCGAGTCGCTCGCGGACCACCTCGCGGGCCGCCGCCACCTCGTCCGGCGCCGGCGGATCGGAATGCAGACACCGTTCGGTCAACCGGACACAACCGATGTCAGCCGAGTAGCTGGCCACGATGTCATCGGTCGACTCACCGAGCACAATTTCCGTCGACCCCCCACCCAGGTCGACTACCACGAAAGGCGCATCCGCCCGGTCCAAGTCGCCGACCGCGCCGCGGAAGGACAGTGCGGCCTCCTCGGCGCCGGTGATCACTTCGGCGATCGACCCCGGAATCACGGCGCCCAGCACGTCGGCGGTCATTGCGAAGAAGACGTCACGATTAGCGGCGTCCCGAGTCGCCGATGTCGCGACCATCCGTACCCGCGAGACATCATGCGTCCGAAGCAATTCGGCATAGTCGACCAGCGCCGCGCGGGTCCGGGCAATCGCCTCGGGGGCGAACTCGCCGGTCGCGTCGACGCCCTGACCGAGCCGCACGATGCGCATCTCGCGATGCACGTCGTGCAGCCGCTCCCCCTCGACGTCGGCGATCAGCAATCGAATCGAGTTGGTACCACAGTCGATACCGGCGAGTCTCGTCACAGCCACTGCCTCCCGATCAATGCGGCCGCCGCACCGGACTCCGCGGCCAGCAGCGCCAGCGCCTCGTCGCCGAAGGGATTGAGACCCGGGCCCTTGGCCAGTGAGTGCGCAATCAGCACATGCAGGCATTTCACCCGGTCCGGCATACCGCCACCGGAGAAGGTGGTGCCCAACGACTCGATCGCGTCCCGCTCGGCCAGATAGGACTCGTGCGCGCGTCGGTATGCGGTGGCCAAATCCTCGCTACTGCAGAGCCTTTCGGTCATATCCCGCATCAGTCCGGTCGTTTCCAATCGGCTCGCTGCCGCGGTGAGCACCGGGTGCGTCAGGTAGTACAACGTCGGAAACGGAGTGCCGTCGGGAAGTTTCGGCGCGGTCTTCACCACCCCCGGCTCACCGTCTGAGCAGCGGTAGGCGATCTCCAGCACACCACGAGGCTCGCGACCCAGCTGGCGGGCTACCGCCTCCAGGTCAGCCGGATCAACCACCGGGCGACGGCGGGTTGGGCGGTGCCGGCTCGGGAGCCGGCCCGGCCGCCGGCGGCAGGTGCGGCGCGTCGGCGATGGTGTGCCACAGCGAGGTGTACCAGGGCTCGTTCTTCGGAGCGCCACCCACTTCCGCGCCGGGCTGCGGGGTTGGCGCCGTGCCAGGCGGAAGCTGGACCTGGAACGGAATGTCTCCGGGCTTGACGAACCCGAGGCGCTCGCGCGCCTGCGCCGCGATATACGCGGGGTCTGCCAACTGGCCCTTGCGTTGTTCCAGATCCGCGATCTGGCGACGCAGCGCGGCCTCGGTCGCCGACAGTTGCGCCATCTCGGTGCGCTGGGAGAAGTACGTTCGCACCGGTCCGGCGATGGTCAGCGTCAGCACACACACGACCGCGGCCAGGATCGCGGCCCGCCGCGCCGTGAATCCCAGCCGCTGATCCGATCTCTGCTCAACGGATTCGGTAAATGACCGCTTGATCGGGTCCACGACGTGCTCGTGCAACGAGCCGGTGGAACGGCTTTCGTCGGGAGCCGTCTGCGCGGGCTTCGAGACGGGCCGCGAAACAGGACTGGCGTAGGACTTCGAGGCACCGCCCGAACGACGTGCCCGAGCCGAATCACCCGGCTTCCCCGGCCGGGAGGCCGGGGCACGCCGCTTCGGATCGGGCTTGGGAGACAAGCTACTTGGGGTCCTCTGCGTACCGCGGGAACGCCAGATCGCCGGCATAGCGGGCCGCGTCGCCGAGCGCCTCTTCGATCCGCAGCAGCTGGTTGTACTTGGCGACCCGCTCGCTGCGGGCCGGCGCGCCCGTCTTGATCTGGCCGCTGCCGACCGCGACCGCCAGGTCGGCGATGGTGGTGTCCTCGGTCTCGCCGCTGCGGTGACTCATCATCGTGCGGTATCCGCTGTGGTGCGCCAGGGCCACCGCATCCAGCGTCTCGGTCAGCGTGCCGATCTGATTCACCTTGACCAGCAACGCATTTGCCGCCCCGCGCTCGATACCTTCTTCCAGGCGCTCGGGATTGGTGACGAACAGGTCGTCGCCGACGATCTGCACCCGGTCACCGATACCTGCCGTCAGGGCGGTCCAGCCGTCCCAATCGTCCTCGGACAGCGGGTCTTCGATGGACACCAGCGGATACGAGTTGAGCAGTCCGGCGTAGAACTCCGTCATCTCGTCGGCGGTGCGGGTCGAACCCTCGAAGCTGTATCCGGTGCCGTCGGTGTAGAACTCGGTGGCCGCGACGTCCAGCGCCAGGGCGACGTCGACTCCGAGTTTGAAGCCTGCCGACTCGATGGCCCGGCTGATCAGGTCGAGCGCCGCGGTGGTTCCCGCCACATCCGGGGCGAATCCACCCTCGTCGCCCAATCCGGTGGACAGCCCCTCCTTCTTCAGCACCGACTTCAGCGCGTGGTACACCTCGGTGCCCCAGCGCAGCGACTCGCTGAAGCTGGGGGCGCCGATGGGCGCCACCATGAATTCCTGAACATCGACCCCGGTGTCGGCGTGCGCGCCGCCGTTGAGGATGTTCATCATCGGCACGGGCAGGATGTGGGCGTTCGGTCCGCCCAGGTACCGAAACAGCGGCAGAGCGGCACTGTCCGCCGCCGCCTTGGCCACGGCCAGCGAGATACCCAGGATCGCGTTGGCCCCCAGGCGGGACTTGTCGGGGGTGCCGTCGAGGTCCACCAGCGCCTGATCGACCAGCCGCTGGTCGTCGGCGTTGAGCCCGATGACGGCGGGTCCGATCTCGTCCAGTACCGCCTGAACGGCCTTCTTCACGCCTTTGCCGCCGTAGCGGTCGCCGCCGTCGCGCAGTTCGACCGCCTCGTGCTCGCCGGTCGACGCGCCCGAAGGCACCGCCGCACGCGCGAATGTTCCGTCGATCAGCGCGACCTCGACCTCGACGGTCGGGTTACCGCGGGAATCGAGGATCTCGCGGGCTCCGACCTGCTCGATAATCGGCACTGGGTTCTCCTTTGCGCTCGTGGCCCTGCTGCGGCCCCCGGCGGTACATCTTTCTACAGCGGATGCCCCGCAGCATAGGCGGTCGCCCAGTCCCGCACCGCCCGCGCGTAGACCCCGGAGTTGTTGTAGGCCCGCAACGCATTGATCCAGCCGCGCGGCGTTGCGAGATCCTTTCCGCGCCAACATAAATAGCCTGCGGCCGACAGTGCGGCGTCATCGATGTTATCCGGGCTGGCAGTGCCGTCGTTGTTGGCGTCGACGCCGTAGAGCCGCCAGGTCTCGGAGATGAACTGCATCGGGCCCATCGCGCGCTCCACGCCGTTGTCGCCGTCGAGCAGGCCACCGTCGTTGTCCACAATGCGCAGGTTGCCACCGCTGCCGTCGAGCCGGACACCCCGGATGGGCGGCCTGACATCGCCGTTGGGCGCTATCGTGGCGCCGCGATAGGTGCCGTTATGGCTCTCCACCTGCCCGATTCCCGCCAGCGTCGTCCAGGCGATATGGCACTTCGGGTTTTCCACTTCGGCGACGCGCGCCGCGTAGGCGTAGGCCTCCAGCGCGACGACCGGCATCTCCAGGGCCGGAGCCCGCGCCTGCGCCCACTCCCGAAGTTGGTCGGCGGGGCGGCCGACGGCGTGGGTGTCCACGGGCGGCACCGGGTCCCCCGCCGGCGGCGGCACGCCCTCGGGGATGAACAGGCTGAGTTGCCACGTGCAACTGGACGCCAACAGCATCGCGGTCGCCCCTATCACGGCGACCGCGCGCAACCAGCGTCTCGGCGACACGAACTCTCCCTGTCGATCTCCCTATTGGGGGCATCTCACCCTTTTCGGCCTAGATCATCGTCCCATGAGTCGCGGCGGTGCCCGGCTCGCCGAACCGCATAGCACACAACGCAGTAGCGGTCATCGACCCAGGAGCTGGCTGTTTGTGGAGGTTCTCTGAGTTGTCGCAAACCTGGCCGAAAACCCCTCAGCGGCGCCCTTTGCGCTTTTTGGGGCGCGACTCCTTCGGCGTTTCCGGCAGATCGCCGATGACATCCGAGTCCGATTCCACCGCGGGCGATTCAGGCTCCGGGTCCGCGATCGGCTCGCTCGACGGCCAGTGCGCCCGCCATTCCTCCTCGGTGACGAAGCCCAGTGGTGTCATGTCGAGTTCTTCTGCGATGCTGTCGCCGCGGCGGGTGGCGGCGATCGCCTTCTCGACACCGAGGACCACGTCCACGAAATCCAATACGGCTGCGCGCAGCGTGTTTTCCGCGTCGACGTCGGGTGAGAGCCTGACGGTGGTGAGCTGAGCGGGAATGAACTCTTCAGGCAGACCGGCCTGGCACACGCGCTGAATGACCTTCTGCGCCAGCGCCAATGCCGGCTGCCCGGTGTGAACGTCGTCCAGCACCGAGTTGCGCGACTTCTTCGACCGCTCCGACGCCTTGGCCTCCTCCCACTGGGCCAGCTGGTCCTGCAGCGAAATCTCCTCGCCCGCAAGCACGCCCGGCACCCGGTTGCCCAGTTTGCGCATCAGCGTGTCGGCAACGTCGTCGATGGTGAAGGGAAGCAGCGCCGCATCCTCGGCGATGCGCGAATGGAAGAGCACCTGCAGCAGCAGGTCGCCGAGTTCCTCGCGGAGCTGGTCGACGTTGCCGCTGTGCACCGCGTCCAGCAGCTCGTAAGTCTCTTCCAGCAGATATCTGCGCAGCGAGTCGTGGGTTTGCTCGCTCTCCCACGGCCCGGCGGTGCGCAGCTTGTCCATCATCGCGACCGCGTCGATCAGACGCTCGCCGCGCTGACGTTCGGGGGCGGCGATCAAACGGGCGCCGGCGGCCAGCCGTGCGGTGACCGCCGGATGGTTGGGGTCCGACGACAGCAGCACCGGCGCGTCATCCCCGGTGTACGCGGGGTGCGCGTCGGGCAGCGACCAGGGCACCGCGATCGGCATCTCTTCGGTGTACTGCACGGGCCCGGACAGCAACTCGATGGCTTCCACCGGCACCAGCGCCGGACGGCGCGGGTCGACCAGAACGACAATCATCAGGCCCGTCGCTCCTTCACCGGCGTGTTCGTCATACCAACATCTTGCTGCGGTTTCCCGGCCAGCGCAGTCACCAGATCGGCGACCATCTGCACCAGCTCGACATCGCGGATGTGCCCGGCGCCGATCCCGCCCGCGCGCGGGATCGGAACCTGCACCGTCGACGTCGTCGCACGGTAGCGGCCGCCCGGGTACATCCGGGCCAGGCGAACCTGGGCGGAGTCCGGCAATGTCATAGGTGTCAGCCGCACCACCGCCGCCGAAGTCGCCGAGGTGGCGCTGACCTCGGTGATCCCGGACGCCTTGCACAGCAACCGCAGCCGCGCCACCGCCACCAGCCGTTCGGCGGGCTCGGGCAGCGGGCCATACCGGTCGATCAGCTCTTCAACGACAGCTTCGATGTCGTTGTCGCAGGTGGCGGAGGCCAGACGGCGGTAACCCTCCAGCCGGAGCCGGTCGCTCGCGATGTAGTCCGGCGGCAGGTGCGCATCGACCGGCAGGTCGATGCGCACATCCTTGGGCTCCTCGGCCGTGGTGACCGTCTGCCCGTCAGCGGCGGCCCGGTAGGCCTCCACCGCCTCGCCGACCAGCCGCACGTACAGGTCGAACCCGACACCGGCGACGTGGCCGGACTGCTCGACGCCGAGCACGTTGCCCGCCCCCCGGATCTCGAGGTCCTTGAGCGCGACCGCCATGCCGGCGCCCAGTTCGTTGTTCTGGGCGATCGTCGCCAACCGGTCGTAGGCCGTCTCGGTCAGCGGCGCATTCGGCGGGTACAGGAAGTAGGCGTAGCCGCGCTCCCGGCTGCGGCCCACCCGGCCACGCAACTGATGCAGCTGGGAGAGGCCGAACGTGTCGGCGCGTTCGACGATCAGGGTGTTGGCGTTGGAGATGTCCAGGCCGGTCTCCACGATCGTGGTGCACACCAGGATGTCGTATTCGCGGTTCCAGAACCCTTGCACGGTGCGTTCCAGCAGGTCTTCGGGCATCTGCCCGTGTGCGACCACCACCCGCGCCTCGGGCACCAGCTCCCGAACGTGGGCAGCGGCCCGGTCGATGGAGCTGACCCGGTTGTGCACGTAGAACACCTGCCCGTCGCGCAGCAGCTCCCGCCGCAGGGCCGCGGCGATCTGCTTGTCGTCGTGCGGGCCGACGTAGGTCAGCACCGGGTAGCGCTCTTCGGGTGGGGTCAGGATCGTCGACATCTCGCGGATGCCGGCCAGGCTCATCTCCAGCGTGCGCGGGATCGGGGTGGCGCTCATGGTCAGCACGTCGACGTGGCTGCGCAGCGCCTTGATGTGTTCCTTGTGCTCGACGCCGAACCGCTGCTCCTCGTCGACGATCACCAGACCGAGGTCTTTCCAGCGCACCCCGGTCTGCAGCAGCCGGTGGGTGCCGATGACGATGTCGACCGATCCGTCGGCCATACCCTCGACCACCTTGCGGGACTCGGCCGGGTCGGTGAACCGGGACAGGCCCTTGACCGTCACCGGGAAGCCGGCCATCCGGTCGGTGAAGGTCTGCAGATGCTGGTCGGCCAGCAGCGTGGTGGGCACCAGCACGGCGACCTGCTTGCCGTCCTGGACCGCCTTGAACGCCGCCCGCACGGCGATCTCGGTCTTGCCGTAGCCGACGTCGCCGCAGATCACCCGGTCCATCGGGACCGGCTTCTCCATGTCGGACTTGACCTCGGTGATCGCGGTCAGCTGGTCCATGGTCTCGGTGAAGCCGAACGCGTCCTCCATCTCGGCCTGCCACGGCGTGTCCTGGGCGAACGCGTGACCGGGGCTGGCCTGTCGTTTCGCGTAGAGCGCCACCAGCTCACCGGCGATCTCGCGGACGGCGCGGCGCGCTTTAGTCTTGGTGTTGGTCCAGTCGCTGCCGCCCAGTTTGCTCAGCGCGGGCGCCTGTCCGCCGACGTAGCGCGACAGCTGGTCGAGCGAGTCCATCGGGACGTACAGCTTGTCCGAGCCCCCGCCCCTCTTGGACGAGGCGTATTCGAGCACCAGGTACTCGCGGCGCGCACCGCCGACCGTGCGTTCCACCATCTCCACGAAGCGACCGATGCCGTGCTGGTCGTGGACCACCAGATCGCCGGCGGTCAGCGCCAGCGGGTCGACCGTGTTGCGCCGCTTGGCCGCCAGGCGTTTGCCCTCACCGGCCGTGGCCCGGCTGCCGGTCAGATCGGCCTCGGTGATGACGACCAGGTTGGCACCCGGGACGACGACGCCGTCGTGCAACGGCCCCCGCAGGACACCGACGACTCCGGGCTTGGGCGGCTGGCCGGGTTCCAGCATCGCCGCGGCGATATCGGACTCGGCCAGGCGCTCGACCATCCGGTGCGCGGTCCCGGTACCGGGCGCCACCATCGCGGCGTAACCGCCGGTGGACACATGCGCGCGCAGCATCGCGAAAATGCCGTCGATGTCGTGCTGGTGCCCCCGCGCCGACGGAGCGGACCGGATATCCAGTTCCACCGCCGATTCGTCGGAAAGCTGGCTCAGCGTCCACCACGGATGTCCGGCGCGGCGGGCCGCCTCCTGAGCCTCGTCGAGTTCGGCGAAGCCGGACCCACCGAGTTGTTCGACATCGACCGGCGCATCGGTGCCCAGGGCCGCGACCGACCAGGACGCTTCCAGGAACTCCCGGCCGGTCTTGATCAGGTCGGCGGCCCGGGTGCGCACCTTCTCCGGGTCGCAGACCAGCACCGGAGTGCCGGCCGCCAGCTGATCGGTCAGCAGGGCGTGCGCCCCGTCCTCCGAGGGCTGCAACACCGACTGCAACGCCTCCATGCCGTCGACCGGGATGCCTTCGGCCAGCTTGGCCAGCATGTCGATGATGCTGCCGGTGACGGTGTTTTCCGATGCGGGATGGTGCCCGGCCAGCTCGGCCGCGCGGGCCCGGACATCGTCGGTCAGCAACAGCTCGCGACACGCGACCGCGACCAGCGTGTCGACGGCGATCTCGGGGATCGAGCGCTGGTCGGCGACCGAGAACATCCGCATCTCGGTGATCTCGTCACCCCAGAATTCGATCCGCACCGGGTGCTCGGCGGTCGGCGCGAAAATGTCCATGATGCCGCCCCGCACCGCGAATTCCCCGCGCCGCCCGACCATGTCGACTCGGGTGTAGGCCAGCTCGACGAGCCGTTGCGCGACCTCCTCGAACGGAATCTCGTCGCCGACCGTTAGGGCCAGCGGTTCCAGCCGGCCGAGTTGCGGCGCCATGGGTTGCAGCAGGGACCGGACGGCCGTCACCACGACCCGCAGCGGTGGGCCCAGGCGGGCATCGTCGGGGTGGGCCAGCCGGCGCAGCACCATCATCCGGGTGCCGACGGTGTCGATGCCGGGCGAGAGCCGTTCGTGCGGCAGCGTTTCCCAGGACGGGAAGACCGCGACCGCGTCGCCGTAGACCCCGCGTAATTCGGCGCTCAGGTCATCGGCTTCCCGGCCGGTCGCCGTGACCACCAGCAACGCCCCGTGCTCGGCCAGTGCACTGGCCACGAAGAGGCGCGCACTGGCGGGTCCGACCAGCGGCAGGTGTTCGGGTCGATCGGAGGCGCGCTCGATGAGCTGTTGAAATGTCGGCGCCGTGAGCGCCAATTCGACGAGCCCCGCGATCGGGGTATCTGGGCTTGCAGTCCCCGGTGCGGTCATGATGTGCACCATTCTAGGGCGCGGCACTTCGTCAATATTGCGCCCCGCTGCGTCAAGAAAGCGTAAGGAAAGACCCATTCGAGCCGGCATCGGCGCAGTTTGGAGGCATGACTCTGCTGCACATGCTGCCTTCGGCCGGCCGGGCAGCCCCGCGACTTCTGGGCCGTGCCATCGAGCAGATGACGGGTATTTGTGACGAAGCCGACTTCCGGCATCGCATCCGTCGCGACCATAAAGCGTTGCGGGGGGTCGAGATGGTTTATGCGGGCAGGTCACTGTCGACCGCGACGGTGGCCCGCTGGGTCCGCGAGGAAGGGCTCGGCGTCGACGTCTGCTCGTCCGGCGAACTGGCGGTCGCCCTGTCCGGCGGAATCGACCCCGGCCGCGTCATCCTGCACGTCAACGCGATGTCCCTGGACGAGCTAGGTGGCGCGGTGGCCGCCGGGGTGGGCCGCATCGTTGTCGACGACCCGCTGGAGGTCGGCTACCTGGCCGGTCTGGTCCGCCACCAGCGGGTGCTCATCGAGGTCATTCCGGACGTCGACATCCACGGGAACCGCAGTGCCGGCATCTGCGACCAGGAGTTCGGGTTCACGGTGGGCGGCGATCACGCCGCCGACGCCGTGCGGTGGGTGCTCGCGCACCGCACTCTCGACCTGGTCGGCATGCACTGCCATATCGCCGACCCCTCCAGGTGTGGCGAAGCGATCCGGCGGATGATCGCCGTACTGGCCGACGTCCGCGCCCACCACAGCGTCATCCTCACCGAACTGAGCCTCAGCGGCCTCGGCAGCGGTGATGCCCGCGACCTGGCCGTTGTGATCGAGGACGCACTCGACGAAGGCTGTGCGGCCGAGCATTTCCCCCGGCCCGCCGTCGTCGTCGAGGTACCGGCCGGTGACTACCAGGGCATCGTGGCCCAGGAGTAGAAGGCTCCGGTGCCCACGTCGTGCACTCCGTAGGAGTCCCAGTAGTAGTCGTGGCAGACGCTGCCGTCCCACGGCACCGGCCGTCCCGCCGGGTTGGGGTCGCCCGGGCACCAGGTGGTGCAGGCCTGCAACCGCGGGCAGTTGCCTTGGTCGGCGTGAGCGGGGGGCGACAGCGTCAGGCCCACCGATACCAGCAGTGTGATCGCGAGGCCGGTGATGCCGTTGGACAGCGCGGGGAACAGGGAACGCATGATGAGCCTTTCGTTCGGGTTGGTGCACAAGTGCACACGGCTCGGGCTGCTACCGATCACAACAACAGGCGCTTGCGAAGTTCTTGCATGCGTGCGCAGGGGCTACTCGTCCTGCAACTGCGGGTCGGCTTCCAGATGGGTGAGGCCGTTCCACATCAAATTGACCAGGTGCGCGGCCACAACTTCCTTTTTGGGTTCGCGGGTGTCCAGCCACCACTGAGCCGTCATCGAGACCGAGCCCACCAGCGCCTGGGCGTACAGCGGCGCCAGGTCGGGGTCGAGCCCGCGGCGCGCGAAATCGCCGGCGAGGATGGAGCTGACCTGGCTGACGGCGTCGTTGAGCAGGCTGGAGTAGGTGCCCGAATTGATCGCGGCCGGGGAGTCGCGGATCATGATGCGGAAGCCGTCGGTGCGTTCCTCGACGTAGGTGAGCAACGCCAGCGCCACCCGCTCGACCCGGACCCGGGACCGGTTATTGGTCAGCGACGAGGTGATGCCGTCCAGCAGGGCCGACATCTCCCGGTCCACCACGACGGCGTAGAGGCCTTCCTTGCCGCCGAAATGCTCGTATACGACCGGTTTGGACACGTTGGCCCGCTGGGCGATCTCCTCGATCGAGGTGCCCTCGTAGCCGCGTTCGGCGAACAGCGACCGGGCGATGCCGATGAGTTGGCGCCTGCGCTCGCTGCCGGTCATCCGGGCGCGCGGAGTACGTGGTTCAGCCACGCGATCAGGGTATCGGGGTGCCGGGTGTGCACCAGCCGCTTTGCGTGTGCGTCTACCGTGGTTGAGCCGCGATCCGGCGACAGTGGACGCACACTCAGAGCGGTAGCCGCAGACTCGACTAAAGTCTCAGGAGCAATCCGTCGTGGTGTAATCGGCAGCACCTCTGATTTTGGTTCAGATAGTTCAGGTTCGAGTCCTGGCGACGGAGCTCTAACCGGGCTTCCCCCACTTGCAACTCACTTCCAGCCGGCTTTCCCGGCGCGTATTTTTGCCCCGAGCCTCATATGAATGTCACTCTTGACGGCGTGTCAGCGCACCAAGAGGGCACGGCGGGCATTGCAAGACGTGAGGAGAGTCGATGACGTTTCGAGGTGACACCGCGGTTCTGGTCCTGGCGGCCGGGCCCGGCACCCGGATGCGGTCCGACACCCCCAAAGTGCTGCACGCGCTGGGCGGACGCAGCATGCTGTCGCACTCGCTGCACGCAATGACCAAGCTCGCGCCGCAGCATCTCGTCGTCGTGCTGGGCCATGACCATGAGCGCATCTCGCCGCTGGTCGCCGAGCTGGCCGACAGCCTGGGCCGCACCATCGACGTGGCGCTGCAGGACAAACCGCAGGGCACCGGCCACGCGGTGCTGTGCGGCCTGTCCGCGCTGCCGCAGGACTACGCGGGCATCGTCGTCGTCGCCGCGGGTGACACCCCGCTGCTCGACGCCGACACCCTGGCCGACCTGATCGCCACGCACAGATCGGCCGGTGCGGCCGTCACGGTGCTCACCACCACGCTGGACGACCCGCACGGCTACGGCCGCATCCTGCGCACCCAGGACAACGAAGTGATGGCGATCGTCGAGCAGACCGACGCGACGCCGTCCCAGCGCGGGATCCGCGAGGTCAACACCGGCGTCTACGCCTTCGACATCGCGGCACTGAAGTCCGCGCTGAGCCGGCTGAGCTCCAACAACGCCCAGCAGGAGCTCTACCTCACCGACGTCATCGCCATCCTGCGGCGCGACGGTCACACCGTCAGTGCCCAGCACATCGACGACAGCGCCGTGGTCGCGGGCGTCAACAACCGGGTCCAGCTCGCCGAGCTGGGCGCGGAGCTCAACCGCCGCATCGTGGCCGCCCATCAGCTGGCCGGCGTCACCGTCATCGACCCGGCGACGACCTGGATCGACGTGGACGTGACCATCGGCCGCGACACCGTCATCCACCCGGGCACCCAGCTGCTCGGACGCACCCAGATCGGCGGCCACTGCAGCATCGGGCCCGACACGACGCTCGCCGACGTCAGCGTCGGCGACAAGGCCACCGTGTGCCGCACGCACGGCAGTTCCGCGACCGTCGGCGGCGGCGCCACGGTCGGTCCCTTCACGTTCCTGCGGCCGGGGACGGTGCTGGGCGCCGAGGGGAAGCTCGGCGCATTCGTCGAGACCAAGAACGCGACGATCGGCGCCGGGACCAAGGTGCCGCACCTGACCTACGTCGGCGACGCCGACATCGGCGAACACAGCAACATCGGTGCGTCCAGCGTGTTCGTCAACTACGACGGCACCAGCAAGAGCCGCACCACGATCGGTTCGCACGTGCGCACCGGCTCGGACACCATGTTCGTCGCACCGGTAACCGTCGGTGACGGGGCCTACACCGGCGCGGGAACCGTCGTCCGCGAAGACGTCCCACCGGGTGCGCTGGCGGTGTCGGCTGGTCCGCAGCGCAACATCGAGCACTGGGTGCAGCGCAAGCGGCCCGGCACGGCGGCCGCCGAGGCCGCTGATCGGGCCATCCGCAACTCCGAAGCCGGCGAGACACCGTGATTTCGTTTTTCGGTAACCCGGCTACGATGGGGCGTTCCTTTTCATTCGATCCCGACACGGCGAGGGCAGCCCGGTGAGCCACGACTGGACCGATAACCGCAAAAATCTGATGCTCTTCAGCGGCCGGGCCCACCCGGAACTGGCGGAGCAGGTCGCCAAAGAACTCGACGTGCACGTCACCGCTCAGACGGCCCGGGATTTCGCCAACGGCGAGATCTTCGTGCGCTTCCAGGAGTCGGTGCGCGGATGCGACGCGTTCGTGTTGCAGTCCTGCCCGATGCCGGTGAACCAGTGGCTGATGGAACAGCTCATCATGATCGACGCGCTCAAGCGGGGCAGCGCCAAGCGGATCACCGCGGTCATGCCGTTCTACCCCTACGCCCGCCAGGACAAGAAGCACCGCGGCCGCGAACCGATCTCGGCGCGTCTGGTCGCCGACCTGCTCAAGACGGCCGGGGCCGACCGGATCGTGACCGTCGACCTGCACACCGATCAGATTCAGGGCTTCTTCGACGGACCCGTGGACCACATGCGCGGGCAGAACCTGCTCACCGGTTACATCCGGGACAACTATCCCGACGGCAACATGGTCGTCGTCTCCCCCGACTCCGGCCGGGTGCGCATCGCCGAGAAGTGGGCCGACGCCCTGGGCGGCGTGCCGCTGGCCTTCATCCACAAGACGCGCGACCCGCGGGTGCCCAATCAGGTGGTGTCCAATCGGGTGGTCGGCGAGGTCGCCGGTCGCACCTGTGTGCTGATCGACGACATGATCGACACCGGTGGAACGATCGCCGGCGCGGTCAAGCTGCTGCATGACGACGGAGCCAAGGACGTGATCATTGCGGCCACCCACGGCGTGCTGTCCGACCCGGCGGCCGAGCGGCTGGCCTCGTGCGGCGCCCGCGAGGTGATCGTGACCAACACCCTGCCCATCGGCGAGGAGAAGCGGTTCCCGCAACTGACCGTGCTGTCCATCGCGCCGCTGCTGGCCAGCACGATCCGTGCGGTCTTTGAAAACGGCTCAGTCACAGGACTGTTCGACGGGGACGCCTAGATGACGGGCAAGGGGGGCAAGACCGTCATCTACCACAACCCCAAATGCAGCACGTCGCGCAAGACGCTGGATTTGTTGCGGGACAACGGCATCGAGCCTGAGGTCATTCAGTACCTGAAGACGCCGCCGTCGCGCGCCGAGCTGGTGCGGTTGATCCGCGACGCGGGCATCGAGGTGCGAGCGGCCGTGCGCAAACGCGAGTCGCTCTACTCCGAACTCAACCTGGCCGACGCCGGTGACGACGAATTGCTGGACGCCATGGCCGAACACCCCATCCTGATCGAACGCCCGTTCGTGGTCACTCCGAAGGGCACCCGGTTGGCCCGGCCGATCGACACGGTACGCGAGATTCTGTGACGCGCCGGGTTATTCGCATGTGTGCGACCGCCGCCGGGGTGGCCGCACTGACCTTGACGGCCGGGTGCGGCCCGAAAACAGCCGACTACCAGTCGATCTGGACAACGCCGTCATCGGCAACCAGCGCCCCAGCAACCCCCACCGAGCCTCCGGTACCGCTGTCGAAATATCTGGAAGGCGAAGGGGTGCAGGGTGACCCGGTGCTGCCGAGTGAGCTGACCGACATGGTCGTCTCGATCCCGACACCGCCGGGCTGGAAACCTCGCGCCGTCGACTCCAAGACCAGCCCGAAAGCGGTGATGATCTCCAAGGGCGACAGCTATCCCGCGGCGATGCTGGTGGTGTTCAAACTGCGTGGCGAATTCAAACCCACCGAAGCGATCAAGCACGCCAACGCCGACCTGCCGGACAGCTTTCACCAACTCGACGCCTCGACTGCCGACTTCAACGGCTTTCCCTCGTCGATGGTCCAGGGCACCTATGAACTCAAGGGCGCGCGGATGCGCAGCTGGAACCGGGTGGTGCTGCCCACCGGCCCCGCTCCGGACAACCAGCGGTACCTGGTTCAGCTGATCATCACCAGCCTGGCCGAACAGGCCGTCTCGGAGAGCAACGACGTCGAGGCGATCATCCGGGGATTCGTGGTCGCCCGGAAGTAGGTTGCCCTTCTGGCGTTTTGGCTGCGCTGGCCGGCGAGATTGCCGCCACGGTCGTGATCAGGGCGCATGCACAGCCCTCACGGCAATTTCGACATCCCGAACGTCTAGGAAGCCAGCCTCGCGGCCCCTACCGGGG
Organism: Mycobacterium sp. TY815; assembly: GCF_030755135.1. Taxonomy (NCBI): domain Bacteria; kingdom Bacillati; phylum Actinomycetota; class Actinomycetes; order Mycobacteriales; family Mycobacteriaceae; genus Mycobacterium; species Mycobacterium sp. TY815. Next base: position 989,999 of record NZ_JAUFRX010000002.1, read on the forward strand.
ATAACATCCGCCAGAGCGCGCAATCCCCGGCGGGGGCTCAGGCGCGTCGGCTGGCTTCTTGGACCAATTGCACCCGCGACGCCAGACCCAACTTGGCGTAGACGTGCCTGAGATGGCTCTGCACCGTCCGCGGTGAAATGAACAGTCGCGCGCCGACATCCTTGTTGCCCAGGCCTTCAGCAACCAGACGCACCACGTCAAGCTCAGTGGGCGTCAGCGAGGCCCATCCGGTGGCCGGACGTTTACGTTCACCGCGACCACGTTGTGCATAGGCGATAGCCTCTTCGATGGACAAGGCGGAGCCTTCGGCCCATGCACCGTCAAAGTTACTGTCCCCCAAAGAGTCACGAACAGTGGCGACGGCGGCATCATGACCGGCCTGGTACATCGGGAAGCGTGCGTGCCCCTTGCGCTGCCGAATGCCCTGTGCCGCACCCAGCAGGCGCGCGGCATATGCCATGTTGTTTTCGTCAGCGGCCAGGCGCGCCAGGCATTCCAATGTGCTGGCCACCTTCATGTATCCCTGCGTCGCAGCCGCTATCGTCAGCGCTTCGTGAGCGTCCCGTTCGGCCTGTTCGGGCTCACCCTGGGCGAGTGCGATGTAGGCACGCACGGTCAGCGCTGTCGCTTTGAACAAAGCCGGAAGAAGGGGGATGCACTCGTCGGCCCACTGCCGTGCGGCATCGAAATCACCCCACGCGAGCAGCGATTCGGCCAGCGGTGCGACACTGCGGGTGAACGCTTCGCGGTCTGGAACTATGTACCGCAAGGCTTCCCGGGATGCCAGCACGGCCGCCTCGGCGTCACCGCCGGCAAGGGCGGCGTGCGCAATCGCTCCGTTCACCGTGTCTTCCGTCATCCCACCCACACTGTCCGACGCAGCCGATGCGGCCTGCGCGGCAGAGCGCGCCGAAGCGATGTCTCCTTTAAACGCGAGCGTTCCGCTGAGGCAGACTTGCCCGAAGATCGTGGCGGACGGGTCTGCTGCCGCTTCGGCCTCCGCGACCACGGAGCGAAGAACCTCGATAGCCTCGTCGAGGTCTCCGTGGAACCACAAACCACAGCCAAGCCAGGCCCGGTTATTGCGCGAGAAAAAGCCATCGCCCAAGGCGTCGGCGAGATCACGTCCCGCTGCGGCCGCCGCGATTGCCGCCTTCGGTTCTCCGGCGACAACGGCGGTGGTGGCCTGATAGCTGAAAATCGGCAAGAGGCGCCACGCGTCTCCGGCGGCACGAGCCATGTCGATCGCTTCGGTGAAGTAGGCCTGCGCCACCTCCGCGTTGTAGAAGGTCACGATGCCGCATGCACCGAGCGCGCGGGCCACCAGCGCCGGATCATCGAGGTTGCGGGCAACCTCGAGCGCCTTATATGCCAGATCTACGTGGCCATAGGCGCCCGCCCATCCCGCGATCGTGCACTGGTCGGCGATCGCGGCCACCCAGACACTCGGCGCAATCTCCTCGGGCCGGCGGTCGGTCAGGACTGCGTCGAACGCCGCCAGCGCTTCGCGGAAAATTCCGGTGCGCAGCCAGAAATCTTGCAATGCCGACGCCAGACGCATTGCCGATTCGCGGTCGGAACTGTCCAGGCTCCATGCGAATGCCGTTCGCAGGTTCTCACTTTCGGCGCGCGCCCAGGTCAGCAACCTCTCGACGCCGGCCAGTCCCTGCGACGCCAATTCCGTTGCCGTCGAGGTGTAGTAGTCGCGGTGCCGAGTGCGCGTCTGTTCGGCCTCGCCCGACTCGCCGAGCTTTTCCTGCGCGTACTGGCGCACCGTCTCCAGCAACGAGTAACGCATTCCGCTGTCAGTGCCGGCGTGGGTGCTTGTTTCGGTGCTTGTTTCGGACGCGACCACCAGCGATTTGTCCACCAATAAGCTCAGCTGGTCCAGAAGTTGGTAGCTCTCCATCTCGCTGCCGGCACCGATCGCTTGGGCTGCCTCGAGATCGAACCCTCCGGTGAACACCGCAAGCCGCCGGAACAAGACCCGTTCCGGCTCGGTCAGCAGCGCATGCGACCAATCGACCGATGCCCGCAGTGTCTGCTGCCGTCGCACCGCTGTGCGCGCTCCTCCGGTCAGCAACCGGAACCGGTCATGCAGGGAGCTGCCGATCTGTTGCAACGACAGTGCCCGGATGCGTGCCGCGGCAAGCTCGATCGCCAAAGGCATGCCGTCGAGGCGCTCGCAGATATCCCTCACGAGCGGCGTATTCGCCTCATTGACAACAAAAACCGGGCGAGCTTGACGAGCGCGGTCGGCGAACAGCTCGACGGCCTCATCGGCCAGCGAAAGCGACGGCACGCGCCAGGTCAGCTCACCGGGCACACCGAGCGGCTCACGGCTGGTGGAAAGGATCGTCGCATGCGGGCAGGAGCCCAGCAATTCCACCACCAGGTCTCCGCAGGCATCGAGGAGATGTTCGCAATTGTCCAACACCAGCAACATGGTTTTTTCGCCGACAAAGCGCACCAGCAGCTCCATCGTGGAGCGTCCGGGCTGATCGGGCAGCCCCAGGGTCCGCGCGACGGTCAACGGCGCGACGGCGGCGTTTGTGATCGGCGCCAGATCCACATACCAAATGCCGTCCGGGAATTCGGAACTCAGCAGCGAGGAGACCTCGACGGCCAGACGCGTCTTCCCGACGCCGCCGGCGCCGGTCAGCGTCACCAACCTGTCGCCGATGACCAGCTGCCGCACTTCCGACACTTGCGACTGGCGCCCGACGAAACTGGTCAGCTGTACCGGGAGATTGTGCGACGCAACCTCCGTGCGAACCCGCAGTGGCGGAAACTCGTTGCGTAGGTCCGGATGGCACAGTTGGGCCACCCGCTCCGGTCGCGGCACACCCCGCAACGGATAACTACCGAGGTCTATCAGCCACGCCGCCTCGGGCAACCGGTCTACCACGAGTGACTCGGTCACCCCGGACATCACCGTCTGACCGCCGTGGGCCAGATCGCGGATTCGGGCCGTTCGGTTGATCGTCGGCCCCGCGTAATTGCCCTCATCGCGCAGCTGAATCTCACCGGTGTGCAACCCTATTCGAATCCGGATCGGTGCCAACGGCGCCCGCTGCAGCGCCAAGGCACACGCCACCGCATCCGACGCCCGCGCGAAAGCGGCAACGAAGCTGTCACCCTCACCCTGCTCGACCGGACGCACGCCGTCATACGCGGCGACGGTCTCGTCCACCGTTCGGTTCAGCAGTCCCAACGCAGCCGTCATCTGTTCAGGCTGCGATTCCCACAACGCCGTCGAGCCTTCGACGTCGGCCAGCAGCAACGTCACCGTCCCCGTGGGCAGCAACTCGCTCACACTTAACTCACCCCAGGTCAGCGCCGGCATCTCTGCGTGTTGGCTCATGGTAACCAGCATCGCGCCCGTTGGCGCCCACAACATCCGCCAATAGGCGCAATTGCCGGGTGCGAGCGATTCAGGGCCTGGGCGTCAGGACAATCACGGGAATCGGCCGCGACGTCTTCTTCTGGTACTCGACATACCGGTTGGCGTTGTTCTTGTTGACCAGCTTCCACAGCCGCGCGTAGTCAAGGCTGTCCGGCAGGACCGCGCGCGCAGTGACGGCGAAACGCCTTGCGCCGACGTTGATCTCGACATCGGGATTTGCCTTCAGGTTGTGATACCACCCGGGCGCTTTGGGATAGCCGCCTTTTGACGCGACGACCAGATAGTCGTCGCCATCCTCGGCATACGTCAGCGTGTTGGTGCGCGCTTTTCCCGTCTTCGCACCGACGGTGTGGAGAAGCAAATTAGGTGGCATACCCGGCACCCGGTGCCCGATCCGTCCGTTCGTCGCCTGATAGATCTTGTCGTGCAGACTGAGGAACTTGAACATCACTTGCTCGGCCCTGGACGTCATCTTCCCAGTGTCGCCCAGTGATGTCGGGTCGCGCTAGCCGCCTGCCGGAGCAGGTCAGGTCCGTCGGCCGCTCTCTTGGACCAGCTGGACACGGGAGCTCAACCCGAGCTTGGCGTAGACATGGGTGAGGTGACTCTGCACCGTGCGCGGTGAAATGAACAACCTTGCCCCAATGTCCTTGTTGCCCAAACCTTCTGCGACCAGCCGTACCACGTCGAGCTCCATCGGAGTCAGAGAACCCCAACCGGTGGCCGGACGCTTGCGCTCGCCACGGCCGCGCTGGGCATAGGCGATGGCCTCTTCGACCGACAAGGCTTCCCCTTCGGCCCACGCACGATCGAAATCGTCCTGCCGCAACCTTTGCCGAACCTTCTCAACCATCGCGTCGTGGTTCGCCTGATACATCGGTAAGCGGGGTTTCTCGGTGCGCTGACGAAGGCCATGCGCGGCCCCGAGAACCCGCGCCGCACTGGCGTAGTTGCCACAGTCGGCCGCCACTCCGGCAAGTATTTCCAGAGAATCGGCTACCCATAGATACGCTCGGGTCCGCGCGGCAACGACAAGCGCCTCGTGGGCGTCTCGTTCGGCCTGGTCCGGCTCACCCTGCGCGAGAGCGACCCGGGCGCGCGCAGAAAGGGCCAGCGCCTGGTGACACCCTGGGGCGACTGCGACGGTGTCGTCCGCCCAGCGCCGTGCAGCATCGACTTCGCCGCAACCCAGAACCGCGTCGGTCATGGGGAGGATGCTTCTGGTGAATAGCTCCTTCAGCGGATACGTATGCCGCATCGCCGCCTCACAGGCGCGTCGCGCCGCCACCGCGTCCCCATCGGCCAACGCGGCACTGGCCAGGGATGCGTAGGCGGTGTCCTCGTGAAAGCCGCCGATGGCAGCAGCGGCTTTGAGAGCCGCCGCCGCTGCGTCGTGCGCCGGTGCGACGTCACCCCTCAGCGCCAGCACTTGCGCCAGCGTGACGAGACCAAACGTCTCCATCGCGCGATCTCCGGTGGTCCGCGCCTCCTCCACCAGTGACTGTGAAACGTTCACGGCCTCGGTCAATTTGCCTTGCATACTCAGCGCAGTGCTGAGAAACGTCTGACAGTAGCGGGACATGAACGTGTCGCCGACGGCGTCGGCGAGGACTCGTCCTTCCTTCGCGGCCGCCTGAGACGCTTGCGGATCGCCGACGACACTGAACGCGAAGGTTTGGTACCCGCGGAGCTCGCATTGGACAAACAGGTCACCCGATGCGCGAGCCAGTTCGATCGCCTCGTCGAAATACCTCTCCGCATCGTAGAAGCTGAGCATGCCGCAGCCCATCAGGATGCGCGCCACGAGTGCAGGGTCGTCAAGTTTGCGCGCGACGGCCAAAGCCTTCTCCGTTCGCTGCAGGCTGGCCGGGACGGAAGCCCAGACCGCCAGAACCGCCGCGTCAGCGACTGCGCGGACCAGAATGGCCGGCGCGATGTCGCTCGACTCGTAGAGATGGTCAGCGAACACGGCATCAAAGGCGGCCAGCCCCTCACGAAACCGCCCGCGCGTCAGCCAGAACTGCTGCAACGATGCCGCGAGCTCAAGGGCCTTTCCGGCCTGCGCGCTCTCGCGACTCCACGCATGAGCCGCCCGCAGATTGTCCATCTCGACTTCAGCCCACTGGACGAGCGGAGTGCCTCGGCCCTGCTGTTGTGACGCAAGGGCTGCCGCGGTCGCCGTGTAATGGTCCCGGTGCCGGGTGCGCACCACATCGGCTTCGCCCGACTCGGCGAGCTTTTCAAGTCCATATTGCCGCACCGTTTCCAGCACGCGGTATCGCATGGTGCCGTGGAGTTCTTCAGCGATGATGAGCGACTTGTCGACCAACAGTCCGAGAACATCGATCAGCTGAAATCGCTCAACCTCGTTCTTGGCCCCCACCGCGTGCGCGGCGTCCAGGTCGAACCCGCCCATGAAGACCGTGAGGCGGCGAAAGAGGATGCGTTCGGGGTCGGTGAGCATCGCGTGCGACCAGTCCACGGACGCCCGCAGCGTCTGCTGGCGGCGCACCGCGGTGCGCGCTCCCCCGGTGAGCAACCGGAACCGGTCGTGCAGGCTGTCGAAGATCTGTTGCAGCGACAGCGCCCTGATACGTGCTGCGGCCAACTCGATTGCCAAGGGCATGCCGTCGAGGCGTGCACAGACCTCTTCGATGAGCGCCGTACTGGTCTCGTCCACAACGAAATCCGGCCGGACGCGGCGGGCCCGGTCAACAAACAGATCGACCGCCTCGTCGGCCAGTGACAATGACGGCACCCGCCAGGTCAGCTCGCCGGGCACTCCCAGTTGCTCCCGGCTGGTGGCCAGGATCGTCAGGTGTGGACATGCCGGCAGCAACCCGACAACAAGCTCCCCACACGCGTCGAGCAGATGCTCGCAATTGTCGAGCACCAGCAGCACCTTCTTCGGGCCGAAGAACTGCAGCAGCAGTTCCTTCGTCGACCTTCCCGGTTGATCGGGCAATCCCAGCGTGCGCGCGATGGTCACCGGCACCACGATGGGATTGGCGATGGGGGCCAGGTCGGCATACCAGACACCATCGGCGAACTCAGCGGCCAGTTGCCCCGCCAGTTCCACCGCAAGTCTCGTCTTGCCCGCGCCCCCGGCGCCCGTCAATGTCACCAACCGGTTGTCGGTGATGAGCCGACGCAGCTCGGCCATCGGCGCTTGACGGCCGACGAAGCGCGTCAACTGTGCCGGAAGATTCTGCGACGCAACAATTTTGCGTACTCGCAACGGCGGAAATTCCTTGCGCAGATCCGGGTGACACAACTGCAACACTCGCTCCGGTCGCGGCACACCCCTCAGGGGATAACTACCCAGATCGGTGAGCCACACCCCCTCGGGTAATCGATCGAGCACCAACGATTCGGTCACCCCCGACAGCACCGTCTGGCCGCCATGGGCCAGATCGCGGATCCGGGCGGTCCGGTTGATCGTCGGACCCGCATAGTTACCCTCGTCCCGCAACTGAATCTCACCGGTATGCAAGCCGATCCGAATCCGAATAAGACTCAACGGCTTCTGTTGCAACGCCAGCGCACAGGCCACGGCATCCGAAGCCCGCGCGAAAGCGGCGACGAAGCTGTCACCCTCGCCCTGCTCTACCGGGCGCACTCCTTCGTAGACGCCGACGGCTTCATCCACTGTCCGATTCAGCAGCGCCAGTGCGGCGGTCATCTGCCCCGGCTGGCTCTCCCACAACCGCGTCGAACCCTCGACATCAGCCAACAGCAACGTCACCGTCCCCGTCGGCAGCAACTCGCTCACACCCCACTCACCCCAGGTCAGCGACGAAATCTCCGCATGTTGGCTCATAGTAGCCAGCATCGCGCCCCGGATCGGGCAATAACATCAGCCGAAGCGCGCAAATACCGGCTAGGTGCGGCGCCCGGCCTCCTGCGCCAACTGCACCCGCGACTCCAAACCCAACTTGGCGTACACGTGGGTGAGGTGGCTTTGCACCGTGCGAGGCGAGATGAACAGCCGCGCACCGATATCCCTGTTACCCAAGCCTTCGGCGACCAGACGCACCACGTCGTGCTCCATCGGAGTCAACGCACCCCAGCCGGTAGCCGGACGTTTGCGCTCCCCGCGACCACGCTGCGCATATGCGATCGCCTCCTCGATGGACAAAGCGGCACCTTCGGCCCACATGGCGTCAAAATCATTCTGTCCCAAGGTTTCTCGCAACCTCTCCGTGGCGAGCTGATAGCCGGCCTGATACATCGGATAGCGAGCATGGCCCAAACGCTGCCGGATGCCGTCGGCCGCACCGAATAGACGGACCGCGTACGGGTGGTCACCATCGTCGGCTGCGAGTCGAGCGACGCATTCGAACGTGTCGGGAACCCGCAGGAACGCACCCTTCTGCGAGGCCGCCGCTAGTGCGTCATGAGCGTCGCGCTCGGACAGCTCACGGTCACCTTGTGCCAACGCGACGAAAGCTCGCACCGTCAGCGCCACAAACCGGTGCCAGCCCGGGACCGACGCGACGGCGTCATCCGCCCACGAACGGGCCATAACCAGATCACCGCTCGCCAACGCGGCCTCCGCCATCGGCACGATACTTTTGGTGAATACCTCTCGCTGCGGATATGTGTAGCGCCAAGCGCTCTCACACCACCGCATCGCGCCAGCACTGTCGCCGTCGGCCAGAGCGGCCTGAGCGAGGATCCCGTACGCCGTGTCTGCACCCACACCCCCGAGGCCCTGCGCGATCACCACCGCGGATTCCGCGACCGCCCTGGCCGCGGCCGATCGGCCCTGGGCGACCAGAACGAGGCCGTGGGTTATGTGGCCGAAAAGGGTATGGATGGAGTCCCCCGCCATCTCGGCTTCCGGCGCAAGGCGACCGGCAACGCGTTCCGCTTCGTCGAGACGCCCCCGCATCATCAACGCAAGACCCAACCATGTTCGGATGTCGAGGGAGTAGAACCAGTCGCCGCAGCTATCGGCGATCTCTAGTGCAGCTTCCGCAGCGGTCAGCGCCGCGACGGGCTCGCCGGCCACACACTCGACTGCCGCCCGGCTGGTGGCCAATTGGCACTGGACCCACCGCTCACCGCCGGCGGCGGCCAGCTCGTACGCTTCAGCCAGGTAAGCCTGCGCCACCTCTGGGCTGAACATGCTGCTCATCCCGCAGGCGTTGAGGGCTCGGACAATCAGTGACCGGTCGTCCAGTTCGCGTGCGACGGCCAGTGCCTCCCGGGCCCGCGCAATGTCTACGGGTAAGCCGCCGAAGGTGGCCAGAGAGCATCGATAACTCTCGGCAGCTGCCCACACCGCGGGCGAGATATGCGCCTGGCCGTACTCGAGAAGGATGGCGTCCAAAGCGGCCGACGCTTCCGCGACGCGCGAACCGCGTACCCATAACGGGCCGAGTGACAAGATCAGTCGCAGCGCTGTATCGAGGTCAGAGTTCTCGCGGCTCCAGGTGAACGCCGCCCGGAGATTGTCAATCTCGATTTGTGCCCAGCGCAACAACCGGTCCTCGGCGGGCTGACCCTGCGCGTACATCTCGGCGGCGGTGTTCGCATAGTGATCGCGGTGGCGGGTTCGCACTTGGTCGGCCTCGCCCGATTCGCCAAGTTTTTCCTGCGCGTATTGGCGCACAGTCTCGAGCAGTCGGTAACGCATGCCACCGTGGACATCGTCGGCAACTACCAGGGACTTGTCGACCAGCAGACCGAGTTGATCCATCAGCTGATAGCTTTCGACCTCGTTGCTGGCGCCCACCGCCCCGGCCGCATCCAGGTCAAATCCGGAAGCAAAGACCGACAGCCGGCGTAGCAAAGCCCGTTCGGTTTCGGTGAGCAGCGCATACGACCAGTCCACCGAGGCCCGCAGTGTCTGCTGACGGCGCACCGCCGTACGGGCTCCTCCGGTCAGTAGCCGGAAGCGGTCGTGCAAGCTGTCTCGAATTTGCTTCAGCGACAGCGCCCGAACCCGTGCGGCGGCCAGCTCGATGGCCAACGGCATGCCGTCTAGTCGTTCACAGATCTCTCGGACCAGCGCTGTGTCGTCCTGAGTGACAACGAATTCCGGCCTGATCCGACAAGCGCGGTCGGCGAACAACTCAACCGCCTCGTCGACAAGCGACAAGGAGGGGACCCGCCAACTCAGCTCGCCGGGGACCCCCAGCGGCTCGCGACTGGTTGCCACGACCGCCAAACGCGGGCACGACGCCAGCAGCTCCACCACCAGCGCCCCACAGGCATCGAGCAGGTGCTCGCAATTGTCCAGCAGCAGTAAGGTTTCCTTCTCACCGAAGTACCTGACCAGCGTCTCCACGTTGGACAGGCCCGGCTGATCCGGAAGGCCCAGTGTGCGGGCCGTGGTAACGGGCACCACCGCCGGATTCGTGATGGGCGCCAGATCGACGTACCAGATCCCGTCGGAGAACTGGGCGCCCAACTGGGCGACCGCCTCAACGGCGAGCCGGGTCTTGCCGGCCCCTCCTGCGCCGGTCAAGGTCACCAACCGGTTGCCGACCACCAGGTGCCGCACTGCAGCCATCTCCGCCTGGCGTCCGATAAAACTCGTCAGTTGAGCCGGAAGATTATGCGCGGCAACCACACTGCGTACCCGCAACGGCGGAAACTCATTGCGCAAATCCTGGTGGCACACCTGCACCACCCGCTCCGGACGCGGCACCCCCCGCAACGGATAACTGCCCAACTCGGTCAACCATGCGCCCTCCGGCAACCGATCCACCACCAACGCTTCAGTCACGCCGGACATCACCGTCTGACCACCATGCGCCAGATCCCGGATACGGGCCGCGCGATTGATCGTCGGCCCCGCATAGTTGCCCTCATCACGCAACTGGATCTCACCGGTATGCAACCCGATCCGCATCCGGATCGGCGCCAACGGCGCCCGCTGCAACGCCAACGCACACCCCACCGCGTCCGAGGCCCGCGCAAACGCGGCCACAAAGCTGTCCCCCTCGCCCTGCTCCACCGGACGCACCCCACCAAACGCCGCGACCGTCTCATCCACCGCGCGACTCAACTGCGCCACCGCCGCCGTCATCTGCTCCGGCTGGCTCTCCCACAACCGCGTCGAACCCTCGACATCAGCCAACAGCAACGTCACCGTCCCCGTCGGCAGCAACTCGCTCACACCCCACTCACCCCAGGTCAGCGACGGCATCTCCGCATGTTGGCTCATAGTAGCCAGCATCGCCCCCGCAACCCAGAAACAACATCCGCGCATCCGCGCAAATCGGGGCAGCGAGCACGCGCAATGTACGCCGTTCAGCGCGCAGAATTGCGCGCTGCGGCGGATGGTCTGGACCGCCGTCCGCCGAATAGTCGGTAGCCATGAGCATCCCCACCTCCCTCCGTTGCCCGAGCGTTTTCGAAGCCGGTCTGCCCACCATTACCTACGACCACCTCACCGATCCGGCGGCGGCGCACCGCGTCCTCGCCGAAGCCCGCGATCAGGCGCCGATAGCCGTCGGCCCCTACGGACCCGAGGTCCTCAGTCACGACCTGGTTCGCCAGGTGTTGCGAGACAACCGATTTGTCACGGCGCACGGCCTGGGGCTGGGCGCTCGCGGAATCACTTCAGGACCGTTGTGGGACAGGGCGGTCAGCAACATCCTCGGCCTGGACGGCGCCGAGCATCATCGCCTGCGCCGGCTGGTGTCCAAAGCATTTTCGCCGCGGGCTGCGGAGCGGCTGCGCGCTCTGACCGTCGACATCATCACCGGATTGGTCGAGCGCCACGTCGACATTGGCCGTTGTGACGTCGTCACCGACCTCGCCGCGGGTTTTCCGGTGACGATCATCTGCGCGCTGCTCGGCGCGCCCGCCGCGGACCGGCAGCTGTTCTCGGACTGGACCGACGACATCAAGAAGCTGTTCGAGGCCACCGTCGCGCAGGACGCTCCGCGGATCCTCACCGCCTGGCAGGAACTCGACTCTTACCTCGAAGGCCTGATCGCCTCAAGGCGCAAGTCGTTGACCGACGATCTCATCTCCGACCTCATCCGCGCCGAGGATGACGGCGACCGGCTCACTCATGCTGAACTGCTGATGCTGTGCGCCACCTTGCTGGGCGCCGGCACCGACACCACCCGCAATCAACTCGCCGCCGCGGTGCAAACCTTGGCCGCCCACCCCGCCGAATGGGCTATGGTGTCCCGTCACGCGGAGATAGCCGACGCCGCTGTCCACGAGTTGATGCGTTACAGCCCAATCATTTTCGGCACCCTCCGGCAGGCCGCCGAGGATGTCGAGCTGGCCGGTGTGCGGATCCCCGCGGGCACCCTGGTGCTGGCCAATACCGCCTCGGCCAACCGGGACGGCAACGCCTACCCAGATCCCGAACGTCTGGACATCGCCCGGGTAGGCCCGGCGCCGATCCTCAATTTCGGCGGCGGCGTCCACTATTGCCTCGGTGCTCACCTCGCCCGTCTCGAACTCACCGAAGCCCTTCGCGTCATCACCGCCCGCATGACCAACCCACGCCTCACCGGTTCCGGCCCGTGGCGCGCCATGAGCGGCATCACCGGACCCCTGAGCGTGCCCTTGGAGTTCGACGCCGCAGACTGAGACCATGACCAATTGGACAGCGGCTGACCTTCCCTCGTTCGCCGGACGCACCGTCGTCATCACGGGCGCCAACAGCGGACTGGGCGAGGTGACGGCCCGGGAGTTGGCCGGGCGCGGGGCCACGGTCATCATGGCCGTCCGCAATACGGCCAAAGGCGAGAAAGCGGCAGCCGGCATCCGCGGCCTGGTGCAGGTTCGGGCACTCGACCTGCAGGACCTGTCGTCGGTGCGGGAATTCGCCGAGGGTGTCGAGAGCGCCGACGTCCTGATCAACAACGCCGGCATCATGGCCGCGCCGTATTCGCTGACCGTCGACGGCTTCGAGAGTCAGATCGGCACCAACCACCTCGGCCACTTCGCGCTGACCAACCTGCTGCTGCCGAAACTCAGCGACCGGGTGGTGACGGTGTCCTCGATGGCGCACTGGCCCGGCCGGATCGACCTGGCTGACCTCAACTTCAAGAACCGCCGCTACTCGCCGTGGCTGGCCTACGCACAGTCCAAGCTGGCCAACCTGCTGTTCACCAGCGAACTGCAGCGCCGACTCGACAGGGCGGGTTCGTCGCTGCGTGCGCTGGCGGCGCACCCCGGCTACTCGCACACCAATCTGCAGGGCGCCTCCGGGCGCAAGCTCGGTGACGCGATCATGTCGGCGGCCACACGCGTCATCGCCACCGACGCCGACTTCGGAGCCCGCCAGACGCTGTACGCCGCCTCCCAGGACTTACCCGGCGACTCGTTCATCGGGCCCCGATTCGGCTACGTGGGCCGGACCCAGCCGGTCGGTCGTAGCGGCGCCGCCCGGGACACGAAGACCGCCGCCGCGCTGTGGGACCTCTCTGAGCAGCTCACCGGCACCTCGTTTCCGCTCTGACCCCCCCGCTGAGCAGACGTGAACTCGCACTGGAACGCGCGTTCCAGTGCGAGTTCACGTCTGCTCGCGCCACTGGGCGACCCCCGGGGGGATTTCCGCTCTGGCCCGCCGGTGGGATAACCTGACCCGGCGTCACGGCGAGGGTGGCTGGGCAACAGACCAGCACCGTTATCGACGGAGACCGGCATTCTGTCGCGATCCCTGGCCGTGCCTTACACACAGGAGCGACACATGGCCAAAGCAACAGTCAACCAACTCGCCGTCACGGTGCGTACCGAGACCGGCAAGGGTGCATCCCGCCGGGCCCGCCGCGAAGGCAAGATTCCCGCCGTCCTGTACGGCCACGGCAGCGACCCGCAGCACCTCGAGCTGCCCGGACACGACTTCGCGGCAGTGTTGCGGCACTCCGGCACCAACGCGGTGCTCACCCTGGACATCGGCGGCAAGGAGCAGCTCGCGCTGACCAAGGCGATCGAGATCCACCCGATCAGGCGGACCATCCAGCACGCCGACCTGCTGGTCGTGCGGCGCGGCGAAAAGGTGACCGTCGAGGTCAACGTCGTCGTCGAGGGTGAGGCGGGTCCGGACACCCTGGTCACCCAGGACGCCAACACCATCGAGATCGAGGCCGAGGCGCTGTCGATTCCCGAGCAGCTGACCGTGTCGGTCGAGGGTGCCGAAATAGGCACCCAGTTCACCGCCGGCCAGATCGAGCTGCCCCGCGGCGTGAACCTGATTTCCGACCCGGAACTGCTCGTGGTCAACGTGGTGCAGGCGCCGACTGCCGAGGACCTGGCCGAAGAGGGTGCGGGCGAGGAAGGCGAGGCCGCGGCAGCAGAGGGCGAAGCCGGCGAAGAAGCGGGCGAGGCCCAGGCAGCCGAAGCCGAGTCCGAGTAGCACACCGTGGCCGAACCCCTTCTGGTGGTCGGCCTGGGCAATCCGGGCGAGAACTACGCCCGGACCCGGCACAATGTCGGGTTCATGGTTGCCGACGTCCTCGCCGCCCGGCTTGGTGCGAAGTTTAAGGCGCACAAGCGTTCCGGCGCCGAGATAAGCACCGGCCGGTTGGCTGGACGTCCGGTGGTGCTGGCCAAGCCACGCTGCTACATGAACGAGTCGGGCCGCCAGGTGGGTCCGCTGGCCAAGTTCTACTCGGTGCCGCCGGCCGACATCATCGTGCTGCATGACGAACTCGATCTCGATTTCGGGCGCATCCGGCTCAAGCTCGGCGGTGGCGAAGGAGGCCACAACGGGTTGCGCTCGGTGGCTGCCGCCCTGGGCAGCAAAGACTTTCACCGCGTCCGGATCGGGATCGGCCGCCCGCCCGGACGGAAAGATCCGGCAGCCTTCGTGCTGGAGCCGTTCAACGCCGCCGAGCGCGCCGAAATCCCCACCATCTGTGAGCAGGCGGCCGACGCCGCAGAGTTGCTCATCGAATTCGGGCTCGAGCCCGCCCAGAACCGTGTCCACGCGTGGTAGGCCGGCCAACAGAAGTCCCGTAACGTCGGCCTGGATGCACACCTTGCGAGACGGGGCCGCATGCCTCCTGCTGGCCACGGCTTTCCTGCTGGCCACTACGGGGTGTGCGCCGGCGCCGAACCCGCCGCAATCGCGGATCTCCGATCTGTGCGCGGCGCTACCGATCGCCGATGTCCAGACCACGTATCACCGCCTCACCCCGCAGATTCTGGCGACCAAGCGGCTGGACACTTCGACGTTTCACGCGGCCGGCATGGCGTCGTGCCATTACGGGCCGAAGGACGACCTCGGCGGTGTCGTGCTCAGCGTTCCGATCGGCGGGCCGGTGTCCGACGTCGCCGATCTCATCGGCGGCCGCCGCGTCCGGAACAGCCAGGACGTCACCGTCGATTCCGACAAAGCGTTCTTCGTGCGCGCGGAAACGGAGTCGGCGATCGCCGTAGACCATGGTTCGACCCAGTTCGTGCTCACCTGGACGCCCCTGCTGGGCGCACCCAACGAGATGGTCACCCAACAGCAACTGGTCATCCTGGCCCGGATCGTGGCCAACAAGTTACCGACGGACTTCGCTGCGCCGCAACAGGATATCGCTCCCGAATGCGCCGGCGTGCGGGTCGCCGATCACCTGGTCGGCGGGAAGGTGAAGATGGCGCGCGGCACCGCCGACCACGACATGCTGAACTGCCACTACCTGGGTCCTACCGGCATTCTCCGGGCAAGCGCTACCCGGGAAGCGGACCACTTCGTCGATGACCAGATCCGCATCCTGCGCACCGGCTCGCACAACCTCGTCGACCCGCCGGTCACCGACGACACCGCGCTGGTCACCCTCAGCGCCACCAGCATGTACATCGAGGGCTACCTCACGGACTGCTGTTCGCTGAATTTCGAGCACCGGGCGGTCAACGACGCGATGGACTACAGCAGCGAATTCGACTCGGCACAAAGAGATTTCGTCACCACATTTGTCGCGGCGGCGCGCGATTGGTCACACCGCCGTTGACGGAGTCCGCGCGCGACCCACAGCGCATGCACGGTGCCGGATCCTCGGGTATCGTTGACCGACTTGTGTGAGGCGGGGGGCCAATCGGTTGAGTCTAGTTGTAGCCGAGTCGATTTCGGCTGTGCTGCTGGCGCTGGTCTTGACCGCTGCGGTAATCCGGCCATTCGGCTGGCCGGAGGCCGTGATCGCAGTGCCCGCGGCCGCCGTCGTGGTCGGTATCGGAGCGGTTTCGTTTGCTGACGCACGCAGCGAAGTGCTCGAGCTGGCGCCGGTCGTCGGGTTTCTGGCCGCCGTCCTGGTGCTGTCGCAGGCGTGCGCGGAGGAGGGGCTCTTCACGTGGTGCGGCGCCTGGATCGCCCGCGCTGCCGGCGGGGGGTCCGGGCGTTTGTTGTTCGCGGTATTCGCCGCGGCCTCGTTGGTGACGGTCGTCTTCAGCCTCGATGCGACGGTCGTGCTCCTCACCCCGGTGGTGTCGGCCACTGCAGCGCAGTTGCGGGTACGGGCCCGTCCGCACCTCTACGCGTGCGCCCATCTTTCCAACAGCGCTTCGCTGTTGCTGCCGGTGTCGAATCTGACCAATCTGCTGGCGTTGTCGGCGACCGGTCTGAGCTTCACCCACTTCACTGCCCTGATGGCGCTGCCCTGGGTTGCCGCAATCGGCGTGGAATATCTGGTGTTTCGACGGTTCTTTCGCGAAGACCTGGGGGCCGCCGAGCCGCAAGCGCCGCCTGCCGACGAGCCGATGCCCACTCCCCCGAAATTTGCCATCGCCACCGTGGCCGCCACCCTGGCCGGCTTCGTCGTCACCTCTGCCGTGGGCGTCAATCCCGCATGGGCAGCCGCCGCGGGCGCCCTCGTTCTTGCCGTGCATGCGACGGCGTCACGCAAGACCGGCGTTGTCGCGATGGCCCGCTCCTCGGACATCCCCTTTCTCATCTTCGTGCTCGCCCTGGGCGTGGTGGTGCGGGCCGTCATCGACAACGGGCTCGACAACGCGCTGCGCAGCCGGCTTCCGCATCCCGATGGACTGCTCGGATTGCTGGCCATCGCTGCCGTTGCCGCGGTGGCGGCGAATGTCGTCAACAACCTGCCCGCGGTATTGATGCTGGTTCCGCTGGTGGCGCCCGCCGGTCCCGCCGCCGTCCTGGCGGTTCTCCTGGGGGTCAACATCGGCCCGAACCTCACCTACACCGGGTCACTGGCGACCATGCTGTGGCGACGCGTCCTGCACCAGCGCGGGCACTCCACCAAGCTGGGCGAATTCACCAAACTCGGGTTGCTCACCACGCCGGTCGCGGTCGTCGCGGCGGTAGTGGCGCTGTGGGCGTCGTTACGTCTGATCGGAACCTGATCAGTGCCGAAATCAACTGCGCCACTAGTTAAGTCATGTGACGCAGCAACTGTGGCGAGCCACCTTCCTGCCACCCGACTTCCGGGAGACTGCCGATGACGTCCACCAGTGTGAGCGCCAACCTTCTCAGTGGCTGACCAACCGAGACCAGCGCGTCACGGCTTGCCGGCCGCGGTGTCGACCGTCGCGCGGATCGCGTCCGAAATCTTCCTCCCCGCGTCGGCGAGGGCCGGATCGACAGCGGTGAACTCCGGGGCCGGATCGAAGTAGCTGATCGAAGCCGGACCACCCCGGTCGCTCGCCCACACCGTCACCCGCACCGGAACCACCACCCCGATCGCCTGGTTAGCGCCGAACAGCGTTTTGCCGATCTGCGGATCACCGAGGAAGAAACTGTGCGCGTGCTGGGATTGCACCCCCACCGCCTTCAACCTTGTCTCTTCGTTCAAGTCACCGAGGATGACCATGCCGTGTTTGTCGGCGGCATCGTGCAGCGCGCCGATCGTCGCCTCGTATTCACCGTTGGCCGTGACCGTGACGAACCGGGTTTCGACCGGGGTTGTGGTCATCGGACCGCCGGCGGCAGCTTCGGCAATGGTTCGGATCTGCTGAGAGATCTGCTGTCCGCCGTCGCCGAGTCCGGGATCGACGGACGCGAACTGCGGTGCCGGATCGAAATAGCCGATGTGGGCCGGACCGTCTGCGTCAACCCACACGTGCATACGGACCGGGACAACCGCGCCGATGGCTTTGGTGGCATCGAAAAACGTTTTGCCGAGCTGCGGGTTGCCGACGAAGAACGTGTGCGCTCCGGGCAGGCGCAGCCCGTTCGCCGCCAATTCAGCGTCCTGGTTCACTTCGCCGACGATCGTCATCCCGTGCTCGGCGGCCGCCTTCGTCAACGCAGCTACCGTGGCTTCGAATCCCTGGTTGGCGGTGTAGCTGACGAACTTGGTCGAAACGCCGCGTGAGCCGTCGGCGGGGCCGGCGCTGGTCGGCTCCCCGGTGGGCCCCATGCTGCGGCCGTCGTGGCAACCGGCCACCGTCGCAGCGACAAACCAGACAGTGACGACTGCTAGTAACACTCGGATTGGCGACGACATCCCTGTGGCTCCCCTCGGAGACGGGCAACGACCATCCAAAAAGATGGCATTACGAGAATTGCCCAGGAGGTGGCTCGAGCTCAAGAGCCGACAGCCACGAAGCGAAAGAGAAGAAGCCACCCGGCGCGAGCCGGAGGCACTATTCGGCGCGCTGCCTAGGTGACCAGGGTGACGGAGTTCGACCGGCGCAGCTTGCCCGACGGTGTCTTCGGAATGGTCCCCGGGCCCAGCACCACGACGTTGCGCGGCCGCACGTCGACCTCCTTGACGACTTCGTGCGCCACTTGGTGTTCGATGCGGCGTACCTCGGCCGGGTCCTCGAAGGCGTTCGACTCGACGGCGACGGCGAACGATTCCCGGGAATGCCCGGCGTCCAGACGCACTGCTACCGCGCAGCCAGGGCGGACGCCGTCGACGCGGCCCGCGGCCCGCTCGATGTCGGTCGGGTAGATGTTGCGGCCGGCCATGATGATGACGTCCTTGACGCGGCCGCACACCACAACATGACCCTCGTCGGTGAGATAGCCGAGGTCGCCCGTGTCGTACCAGCCGTGCTCGTCCTGTGCCGGGATGAAGCCACCCATGGTGGTGTAGCCCGGGGTGAGGGACTCACCACGCAACTCGATGACCCCGACGCCGCGGGCCGCCATCACGTTGCCGTTCTCGTCCACCACCCGAGCCTCGAGGTCTTTCAGCAGCGGCCCGAGCGTAGCCAGCCGGCGGGTATTGCCCTTGGTGGCGGGAACGGCCCGGCGCAGCGCGGCCATCAGATCGGCGTCGACCTCGTCGACGACCAGGCCCGAGTTGCACTTGGAGAACGACACCGCCAGCGTGGTCTCGGCCATGCCGTAGGCCGGCAGGATCGCCGACGACCGCAGGCCGAACGGCTTGCCGGCGTCGAGCAGGTCCTCGACGTCGGCGGGTTCGACGGGCTCGGCGCCGGACAGCGCGAAGCGCAGCGTCGAGAGGTCGAAGTCGCCCGGCTTGGCGTTGCGGCGCAGCCGCTTGGCCAGCAGGGCGTACGCGAAGTTGGGCGCCGCGGTCATCGTGCCCTTGTACTTGTCGATGAGCTTGGCCCACAGCAGCGTGTCGCGCAGGAAGTCCATCGGCGTCACCTTGACCAGCTCGGCGCCGAAGTACATCGGGATGGTGAGGAATCCGACCATGCCCATGTCGTGGAAGCAGGGCAACCAGCTGACCATGACGTCCTTGTCGACGTCGTACTCGGCGCCGATGAACATCGCCTCGGCGTTGGAGTAGATGTTGCGGTGGGTGATCTGCACCGCCTTCGGGGAACCGGTGGATCCCGACGTCAGCTGCATGAGCGCCAGTTCGTCCTCGCCGACCTCGATCGGATCGATCGGTTCCGACGCCAGCAGGTCGGCCACGGTGAGAACCGTGATGCCCTTCTCCTGCAGCACCGGGATGGCCACCGTGAACGGCTCGGAGACGATGACGGCCTTGGCCTCGATCATGCCGATGACGGTCATGGTGTCTTCCGCCCACACGGCCAGGTCGGTGCGCGGCGTGGGCTGGTGCAGCATGGTCAGGCTCGCCCCGCGCATCCACAGGCCCTGGGCGGTCGGAGCGATCTCCACAGGGAATCCGGCGAGGACGCCGACAGCGTCGCCGAGTCCGACGCCCGCGGCGGCCAGGCCGCCTGCGATACAACGAGCGCGCTCGTGCACCTCGCCCCAGGTGTGACGGACAGGTTCGTGGGGTTCACCGGTGACCATGCCCGTTGTCGCCGTTCGGGCATTGCGGAACATCTTCTCGGTAAACCTGCTCACGCAAACCTCCTCGGTACTAGCGCTGTCCCCAAGGTCCGAGCTTTCATGTTGCACTTGCCACATCACGCTTGTAGGCAGGCGCGCGCACACGTTGAGGAGCGGTTAGGTCTCGATTTGATAGAGAGCTGCGGCCCTGCGTTGGGCTGCCGGTACTCGCCACCGCGGATTATCTTAAGCAATCCTTAAGTAAGTGCCAAACGGTAACGCGACATGAGTGCGATGTCACAGCCGCGTTAACGGCCCTGCGATTCATTCGCCATGCGTCGCGGGCGCGGGGACGACACGGGCACCCGGCACCGGCCCGGTGGCGACGCGGACGGTGCGGCACACGCCCGCCCCGGACAACTGGGTGCCGACGTCCACCGCGGAGTCCGCCGATTCACACAGGAAGGCGCAGGTGGGACCCGAACCGGACACGATGCCGGCCAGTGCCCCCGCTTCCACTCCCGCGCGCAGTGCCCGCCGCAGCGCCGGATCCAGGCTCACCGCCGCGGCCTGCATTTCGTTGCCCAGCAGCGGCGCGAGTTGCTGGGGGTCACCGGCCGCCAACGCGGCCAGCACCGGGCCGGGCTCGTCCAGCCGCGGCGGATCCCCGACCTCGCGCAACCGGTCCAGCTCCGCATACACCGCCGGCGTCATCAGCCCACTGTCAGCGAAGGCCAGCACCCAGTGAAAGGTGTTGCGGGACAACACGGTGGCCAGCTCCTCACCACGCCCGGTGCCCAGCGCGGTCCCGCCGTGCAACGCGAACGGGACGTCGCTGCCCAGCTGGGCGGCCATCAGCCGCAGGTCGCGGCGGGGCAGGTTGAGCTCCCACAAGGCGTTCATCGCCACCAACACGGCGGCCGCATCGGCGCTGCCGCCGGCCATGCCTCCGGCCAGCGGAATCGATTTGTCGATCAGGATCGACACGTCGGGAGCGCGCCCGACGTGATCGGCCATCAGCTCGGCCGCCCGCCAGGCGAGGTTGCGTTCATCGGTGGGCAGCGTGTCGGCGCCCTCGCCGACGTGCTCCAGCGAGAGCACATCGGCATTGCGGACCGTCACCTCGTCGAACAGCGACACGGCGTGAAAAACCGTCGTCAGCTCGTGGTAGCCGTCGTCGCGGCGGTCGCCTACGGCCAGGTAGAGGTTGACCTTCCCCGGCACCCGAACGGTGGTTGACCCGGTGGGCACCCACAGCTCGGCGGTGTTGCCGTCAGATGCTGACACCGCAGCAGACTATCGCTGCCCGCGGCGAACCACACGTAGCGGCACCCCCGCTGTGTGTGCTCACCCAGTGGTTGCCGGAACGGGATCCGGCGCCGCGCCGTTCCCGAGGTCCCCGTCACCGGATCGCTGCAACAGCCGGACGAAGTCTTCGATCGACAGCGTCTCGCCGCGGCGGGCGGGGTCGATGCTGGCGGCCAGCAATCGGCGCGCCGATTCGTTCCCCGATCCGGCCCACTCTACGAACGCATTGCGCGACGTCTTGCGGCGCTGCGCGAACGCGATGTCGATCAGCTCGAAGACCCGCTTGCGAAATCCTTCGTCGGTGGGCCACGGCGACGTCTCGTAACGGTCGATGCGCACCAGGCCGGAGTAGACACGCGGGATGGGCCAGAACACCGTCGGCGACACCGTGCCGCAGCGCCGCACCCGGCCGTAGAAGTTCACCTTGACGCTGGGCACACCGTATTCCTTGCCGCCCGGCACGGCGGCCAGCCGCTCGGCGACTTCGGCCTGCACCATCACCGTCACGGTGCGGATGGAGGGAAATTCGGCAAGCAGATGCAGGATCGCCGGAACCGCGACGTTGTACGGCAGATTGGCCACCACCGCGGTCGGTTCGGTGGGCAACTGCTGAGCGAGGTCTCCACGGCGCAGCGTCAGCACGTCATGGTGCAGCACGGTGAGCCGCTGGGCTTCGCTGTTGGAATGCTCGGCCACCGTCTGGGGCAGCCGGGCGGCCAGCACCGGATCGATCTCGACGGCGGCCACGGTCGCGCCGCGATCAAGCAGCGCGAGCGTCAGCGAACCCAGTCCCGGGCCCACTTCCACGACGACGTCGGACTTGCCGATGCCAGATGCCGTGACGATCCGGCGCACGGTGTTGGCGTCGTGTACGAAGTTCTGTCCGAAGGACTTTCGCGGCCGGAAATCAAGCTCCTTGGCCAACCGCCGGATCTCGGTGCGCCCGAGCAGCCGGATCGTCAGCGGGCACCCACTCGTCCACTGCACACGGGCCAGGCGCCCCAACCCTGGCGCTGCCGGGTCACTTCGGCGATCGCGATCTGCTCCTCGCGGGTGGCCATGTCAGCGCGCGGGGCGTAGCGCAATCCGCCGTTGGCCTCCCAGGTGCCCTGGTCGAACTGCACACCGCCGAAGAACCCGTTTCCGGTGTTGATGGCCCAGTTGCCACCGGCCTCACAGCCGGCCAGCGAGTCCCAGATGGTTCCGTCGCTGACGGGCGGCACCTCGGTACCGGGCTTGGCGCCGACCCGCACCACGGCTTCGCGGGCCGGGGTCACCACCACATTGGCGATCGGCAGGCGACCGGTCTCGACACCGTTCACCTGGGCCACGGAGAACGTGACGTCCTGCATGCCCGGTGCGCCCGGATCTTCGACGACCTCACGGCTCATGTTCATCTCGGGGTCTTCGATGCGGCGCGCCGGCGGAGGAAGCGGCACGCGCTCGGTGACGCGCTCGATCCGGTTGCGGGTGACCTGGATCTGCATGCCGTCGGTGATCGGTGTCGCCGGAGCGGGGATCACCTGGTCGCTGTCCTGCAGCGGCGCGCCGGCGGCGTTGAGCAGTTCGGCCACGTTCGGCGCGGGCAGGTGCACCGTGCGGACGGTGCCGCCGTCATCGATCTGAACCGTCTTGGCACTGACGACGGGCAGGGCCATCCCCGCCAGCGGGACACGGCTGGCGCGCGACGCCGCGGCGGGCGCGGTGTCGGTCAGGGCCAGCTGCGCCAGCGCCTCGTCCACCGTCGAGGCCGTGGTCCACACCTGCCGCGAGTTCTGGCCGTCCAGCGTGATCTCCAACGGCCGGCTGCGACGCAGCACGATCGTGGCCGAGTCGCCGACGGTGACGTCGGCAGCGGGGTACAGGTCGTCGCGCTCCTCGACGGCGAAACCGTTCTCCCGGACGATGTCGATCACCCGCGACCTCATCGTCTGCACCTTCATCGAGGTGCCGTCGATGGTCAGCGTGACGGTCTTGGATGCGGACACGGCGTATCCGCCGGCGAATGTGAGTGCCAACAGCAGGGCGCCAACCAGCAGGCGCAATGTGGGCGATTCAGTTTGATGAAGTTTAGTAAGCAGATTCAATGTCAATCCCAGTCAATCTCTACGTATCCCAAGTCTGTTCCGACCTACCACGACCCTTACGCAGCAACAACGCAGCAAAAGTTCGAGACGAGCTACCGACCATATTCAGCTGAAATAACAAATGGGCCCATAGGCCCACCCGTTCGATCACAAGACGGTAACGAACCGGCGAGTGCTGAGCAACTCCTACTGAAAGATTCTGTGCCGGTTCAGGAGCTAGGAAGCCTCCACTTCATCCAGCCGGTACGCCCGGCGAGCGTTGCTCGTGGTGATTTCCGCTAATTCCTCGGGCGGGCGATTCACCAGTTCAGCAAGGGCGCGCACGGTGTAGGGCAGGCAGTAGGACTCGTTCGCTGCGCCCCGATATGGATGCGGGGTGAGAAATGGCGCGTCGGTTTCCACCAATATCTGGTCCACCGGTATCAGCGGAACGGCTTCGCGCAGGTCGCGGGCGTTACGGAAGCTGATCGTCCCGGACAGGCTCAGCAACCATCCCGCCGCCGAACAAGTGCGAGCCATCTCACTGCCGGATGAGAAGCAGTGAAAGATCACAGTCTCCGGCGCGCCCTCCGCGCGCAGCACGTCAAGCACCTCCCGGTCGGCGTCGCGGTTGTGAATCATCAGCGGCTTGCCGGTCCGCTTGGCCAGGTCGATATGCCAGGCGAAGGCTTCACGTTGCACATCCGGCGGCGCGCATCCGTCGAGCCGGCCCGGCCAATACAGGTCCATGCCCGTCTCGCCAACCGCCACCACGCGGGGGTGGTTCGCCAATCTCTCGATCTCGGCGCGCGCATCCGGGGTCAGCGCGCCCGTGCGCGTCGGATGCAGGGCGACCGCGCCGTAGGCACGTGGATCCCACTCCACCGCGCGCGTCACCCAGCGCGCCGATTCCAGGTCGTCGGCGATGGTGACCACCGCGGCGACGCCGACGGCCGCCGCGCGGTCGAGCAGGGCACGCACTCCCGGCGCGTCGGAAACCCCGCAGGCGTCCAGATGGGTATGCGCGTCGATCAACGGCGAAAGCGGCTCCGGCGGCGGCGGTGCTTCTCGTCTGGCGCTCACGCCGCCCACGATATGTGCACACGCGGGGCACCGGGCGACCCGATTAGGGTGGAGCCGCAATGAACCAACACCTGCCGAAGCCGTATTACGTCACCACCGCGATCGCCTATCCCAACGGCGCGCCGCACATGGGTCACGCGTACGAGTACATCGCGACCGACGCCATCGCCCGCTTCAAGCGACTCGACGGCTTCGACGTGCGTTTCCTGACCGGAACCGACGAGCACGGCCTCAAGGTCGCCCAGGCCGCCGCGGCCGCCGGGGTGCCGACCGCGCAACTGGCGCGCAGCAACTCCGACGTTTTCCAGCGCATGCAGGAGAAGCTCAACATCTCCTTCGACCGGTTCATCCGCACCACCGACCCCGACCATCACGAGTCGTCGAAGGAAATCTGGCGGCGCATGGAGGCCGCCGGCGACATCTATCTGGACAACTACGCCGGCTGGTACTCGGTGCGCGACGAGCGGTTCTTCGTCGAATCGGAAACCCGCCTGCTCGAAGACGGCACCCGGATCGCGGTCGAGACCGGCACGCCGGTGACCTGGACCGAGGAGCAGACCTACTTCTTCCGGCTGTCCGCCTACGCCGACAAGCTGCTGGCGCACTACCGGGACAACCCCGGCTTCATCGCCCCCGAGACCCGGCGCAACGAAGTCGTCAGCTTCGTCTCCGGCGGTTTGGACGACCTGTCCATCTCGCGGACGTCGTTCGACTGGGGTGTACAGGTTCCCGGGCATCCGGACCACATCATGTATGTCTGGGTCGACGCGCTGACCAATTACCTGACCGGCGCCGGCTTTCCCGACACCGACTCGGAGTTGTTCGCCCGCTACTGGCCCGCGGATTTGCACATGATCGGCAAGGACATCATCAGATTCCACGCCGTGTATTGGCCGGCTTTTCTGATGTCGGCCGGAATCGAGCTGCCGCGCAGGGTTTTCGCGCACGGGTTCCTGCACAATCGCGGCGAGAAGATGAGTAAGTCGGTGGGCAACATCGTCGATCCGGTGGCGCTCGTCGATACCTTCGGCGTGGACCAGGTCCGCTATTTCCTGTTGCGCGAGATACCTTTCGGGCAAGACGGCAGTTACAGCGACGAATCGATCATCACCCGGATCAATACCGACCTGGCCAACGAACTCGGGAACCTGGCTCAGCGTTCGCTGTCCATGGTGGCCAAGAATCTGGGCGCGGTGGTGCCGGAACCAGGTGAGTTCGTTGCCGCGGACACTGAGCTGCTGGCCACGGCCGACGGGCTCTTGGATCGCGTCCGTGTCCATTTCGACTCGCAGGCAATGCATTTGGCGCTCGAGGCGATCTGGCTGATGCTGGGCGAGGCGAACCGGTACTTCTCCGCGCAACAACCCTGGGTGCTGCGCAAGAGCGAAGCGGAGACAGACCAGGTACGGTTCCGGACCACCCTTTACGTCACCTGCGAGGTGGTCCGCATCGCGGCGCTTCTGGTCAGCCCGGTGATGCCGGATTCGGCGAGCAAGTTACTCGACCTGCTCGGCCAGACCGACGAGCAACGGACGTTCGCCGCGGCCGGCGCCCGGCTGGCCCCCGGAACGGCACTGCCCGCACCGTCCGGGGTGTTTCCGCGGTATCAAGCACCCGAGGCGGAGTGACAGCAAGTGGGTTTCCGGGCCAGTCGTCAAGTAACAAATACGAAGCCGGACGGCCACATTACGAACCGCGGTTCAGGTTTTCGGGGTAAGCGGTGTGAGACGTGCCGCAGCGATAGGCCATAATCGCCAAGTGGAGCGAAGACGGAATCGGCAGCCCAGCCAATCCCCGATGACCACCTTGAAGCAGTTGCCTGCGCTGGTGGTGCTCGAACGGATCCCGGTTCCCGTTCTCGCCATCGCGGATGACGGCAGCATCCTGTTCACCAACACCGCATTTGCCCAGATGGTGGGTTGCGATCCGGAAGAGGTGCTGGCACTGCGGTTTCACGAGATCTTCCACCAGGCTCCGGAGTCGGAGTCCTCGCTGCTCTCGTTCGTGCACGCCCTGGCCAACATGGTGGTCGAGTTGGCGCACAAGGACGGCTCGGTGGTGCGGGCGCTGATGAGCAGGTCGGCGGTGATGCGCGCTGACGACAAATTTGCCCTGGCCGCTTTCCGGGACCTGACCGAACAGTTGTGGGAAGAGGAGCGCTAGGCGCCGGCCGGCCCGGGCACGCCCCGGACCGGTGCAAGATATGAATTCACCTAGACTTGCGGTATCCAGATAGGGCATTCTTGATACCTGTAGTATGGTTTCAGGTGTGATCAAGACTCGCAACGACTTGGAGTCCTACCTCGAGGCGGACTTGCATGCGCAAGGACTTGAGCGCTGGCGGCATCACTACCGGATCATGCACCGGGCCCCTTACTTCCAGCGCATGCTGCGCAAGACGGAATATTGGACGAATACCGCGCGGACGCCGTTCGGCCACCTCGTCGCGGGCTATCTTCGCCTGCGGCTGAAGTTCCTCGGCGAGAAGCTGGGATTCGGCATTCCGCTCAACGCCTTCGGACCCGGCCTCTCCGTCGCCCACGTCGGCTGGGTACACGTGCATCACCGGGCCAAGATCGGAGCCAACTGCCGCATTCACCAAGGGGTGACGATCGGCGAGGGTCGTCCGGGCGAGTACCCCAGCATCGGCGATGACGTCTTCATCTACCCGGGCGCGATGGTGCTCGGCGCCGATGTGGGCAGCCGCGTCGGCATCTACGCGGGTGCGGTCGTGACCAAGCCGGTGCCCGACGACGTCGACGTTGCCGGCGTTCCGGCGCGCATCGTGAAGGACCGGCGGGCGCGCGCCGTCAGCGCCTGACGCTAGATACCCTCCGGAGCTCCGGCCGCGGCACCTGCCGACGCGCTGGACCGCGTGTGCCGCAGTGCCTCACGGGCCAGGAACTGCTGGAAGTAGGGCAGTGACGCTTCGGCCGCGACGCCGGGAAGCAGAAAAATCCAGATCTTGCTCAGCTGCCCGTTGAGCTCGTCGAGCATGCCGTCGCTGCGCCGGCTGCGGGTCACCGCGATGGACAGCAACCGGGTGCCGAACATGGCGCCGACGATGGACTCCGCGAGGGACTGTGGGTCGACGTCCTCGCGCAGATCGCCTTCGTCGATCGCCTCGCGGGCCTGCGCGGCCATTTCTGCCACCCACCCCGCGCAGCAGCGCGCGGCGGCGTCATTGAACCCACTCAGGGCCGCGATCAGCTGCTCGGCCGCGCGTGCCGTCTTGTCGGTGCTCAGCACGTTGGCGATGGCGAAGGTGCCGTGGATCATGTTCTCCAAGGCAGGCGACGCAGAACCACACACGTTGCGAAAAGCTCCGAGGAGCACCTCGGCGCCCTCGTCGATGATGTCCGACGCCAGCGCCTCTTTGGAATCGAAGTGATGGTAGAGCGCGCCTTTGGTCATGCCGGTTCGCTCGATGATGGTGCCCCACCCGGCGGCGGCGTAGCCGACCTCACTGAAGACGTCGATCGCCGCGTCCAGAATCTTCCGCCGGGTTACCTCGGATCGAACCTGGCGCGCCATTGGCCATGCCTCCCCAGTGATGTCAATCCGGTTCAGCTCCGGACC
This sequence comes from Mycobacterium sp. TY815, assembly GCF_030755135.1. Classification (NCBI taxonomy): domain Bacteria; kingdom Bacillati; phylum Actinomycetota; class Actinomycetes; order Mycobacteriales; family Mycobacteriaceae; genus Mycobacterium; species Mycobacterium sp. TY815. Next base: position 1,017,531 of record NZ_JAUFRX010000002.1, read on the forward strand.
TCGGCGTCTTGTTCTTGCTGGTCAGCCGGATAAGCCTAACAGCCGCCGGCGCAGGGTTTCCGATCACGCGTGCCAGATCGCCGCCGGTGCCGGCTCATGTAGCGCTCACCTGGGCCGGGGCGGCCTTCACCGCCAGCGCGGTCCGCCGCCGGAGGAATTGGCCGAAGTAGTCGGCCCGGTCGGGCTGCAGGACTGCGGCCAGGATCAGAACCCAGTTTCTTTCCAGGTCGAGCAGAAATCCCCGTGGGTCGTCCAGGTCGCTGGTTTGGCGCAGCCCCAGATACATCGACACGATCAGGCGGCCGACGTCGCGCGGCTCCCACCGCTGGGCGATATCCCCCTCCCGGATCGCGCGTTCGGCGACGCTGGCCAGGGCGTCGACCCAGCCTCCGAGCAGCGCGGACTGCAACCCTTCGGTGCGGCCCACCGACTCGATGAGGTGCAAAGCGGCCCTGGCCACATCCTTCGAGATGTCCTGCACCGCGATCAGGTAGGAGATATCGATCAGGGTTTCCAGGCCGGAGAGCTGCCGGGACAGCAGGTCCTCGACGGCCGCGCGGCCCCCTGACGTGTGTTGTTCGATGATGGCCACCGCGAGCGCGTGTTTGGAGCGGAAGTGAAAGTACATCGCGCCCTTGGTGAGCTCGGCTTCGGCGAGAATGTCGTCCAGCCCCACGTCGTGATACGCGCGGCGGGCGAACTGGTGTGCGGCCGCCCGCAGAATCTGTTGCCGGGTGCTGTCAGCTCGTCCGTCGGCCGATTCAGTCGACATCTAGCCGCAGGACACTTCCGGGCGTGCTGAATATCGGCCAGCAGCGTTGAGCGGAGCGATCACCTTCATCATCGCGATGCCTTCCTCGACCTGGTGGCCAGACCATCGGATGGTGAGCCGCCCACCGGCGTGTGTCTCAGGCGGCACTTTGGCTGCCACCTGTGAGGTTATCAAGTTCGCAAAGACCTGCATGGTTACACGCCGACATGACTGCATCGACGCGCTGGCAATACCTAAGGTCGGTTCTGAGGCTGCACTACGTTCTAAAAGTATGTAGAATGGGTATAAGCCTGATCTGTTGGTCTGCGGGGGGCAGGAAAACGGGTCTGAACTACGAGTTTGGACTCTTTGCAATGACTGCCTCCCTCACGCCGCTGCATCGTCAACCGTTTCGCGTTAGGAGAGGCGCATGTCGTTCGTCACCACGCAGCCAGAAGCACTGGCGGCCTCGGCCAGCACGCTGCAGGGCGTGGGCAGCGCCGTGGGCACGGCGAGCACGGCCGCGGCCGTTCCGACCACGGCCATCGTGCCCGCCGCCGCCGACGAGGTGTCCGCGCTCACCGCAGTGCAGTTCGCCGCACACGGCCAGCTCTACCAGGCGGTGAGCGCACAGGCAGCCGCGATTCACGAGATGTTCGTCGAGGCGCTGAGCACCAGTTCAAGTTCCTACGCCGCCACCGAGGCGGCCAACGCCGCTGCGGCACGCTGACGATCGGGGGCTGGACACATGGACTTCGGCGCACTGCCACCGGAGATCAACTCGGCGCGGATGTACACCGGCGCAGGTCCGGAGCCGCTGCTGGCGGCCTCCGTCGCCTGGGATCAGCTGGCCACCGAGCTGGCGACGGCGGCATCGTCCTACTCATCGGTGATCGCGGGCCTGACGAGCGGCCCCTGGCTCGGCCCGGCAGCGATCGCCTCGGCGGCTGCGGCCCAGCCCTATGCGGTGTGGATGGGCGCGACGTCCGCCCAGGCCGAGCAGGCTGCTGCCCAGGCCCGTGCCGCGGTGAGTGCTTACGAAGCGGCGTACGCGATGACGGTCCCGCCGGCGGTGATCGCTGCGAACCGGACGCTGCTGGCGGCGCTGGTGGCGACCAATTTCTTCGGCCAGAACTCGCCCGCGATCGCCGCCACCGAGGCCCACTACAGCGAGATGTGGGCGCAGGACGCGGCCGCCATGTATGGCTATGCGGCCAGTTCGGCATCCGCGTCGACGCTGACGCCGTTCGAGGCGCCACCGCAGGTCACCGACCCTGCCGGAGCCGCAGCGCAGGCCACTGCGGTATCGGCGGCGACCGGCGAGGCCGCGGCGACTCAAGCGACGCTGGCCTCGCTGGTGAGCGCGGTCCCGTCCGCGTTGCAAGGCATGGCGATGCCGGCATCGCTGGCCACGGCCGCCGCGGGCGTACCGATCAGCACCACCTCCACCGGTGACATCGCCAACCTGCTGAACATCGCCGTGATGCCGCTGTTCGCGATCAGCAGCGTATTGGGCATCGCCCAGACCATGCAGGGCATGGCAGCCGCCGCCACCCAGGTGGGCGAGGCGGCGGCGGAGGCTGCCGAGGCCGCCGCCGGTGCGGCCACCATCGGCGCGGAGGCAGCCGGCGGTGCTGCACTGGGAGCCATGGGCCAGGCCGCCAGCCTGGGATCGCTGTCGGTTCCCCCGGCCTGGACCAGCGTCATCCCCACGGCACACCTCGCCGGCGTCAGTTCGGCCCTGCCGGGGGCCACCCCGGGCGCGGTCGGCAATGTGCCCCCGAGCCTGTTGGGCGGGGTGCCACGAGCGGCGGCGAGCCAGGGTCCCGCAGCCGGACCCAGGTACGGACTGGTCCCCACGGTGATGGCCCAGCCGCCCTCCGCCGGGTACGGAGCTCTCCTCTGACGCTGGTACGGCACGTGTGGTGGCTCTCGAACCAGCAATCCTCGAAAACGCGCCATAACAAGTTACAAGTTCAAGAAGTTCTGAGTTGGGGTACTTGTAGTCATAATTTAAGCGTCTATTCGTTCAAATAGTATGTAATAATGGAGTTTGTAAGTAGTTGGGTTTGAAAGTTCGATGACCGGTCGAAGGAGAACAGCAGTGAGCGGTTTGCAGCGGGGGGCAGGCAAATGAAGGTCGTACTGTTCTGTGGCGGTTACGGCATGCGGATGCGCAGCGCCGCCGGTGACCTCATCCCGAAGCCACTTCAGATGGTCGGGCCCCGACCGCTGTTGTGGCACGTGATGCGCTACTACGCGCACTACGGTCACACCGAGTTCATCCTGTGCCTCGGCTACGGCCAGTCCATGGTGAAGGACTTCTTCGTCAACTACCGCGAGACCGAGTCCAACGATTTCGTCATGCGGGGCGGAAAGGTCGAGCTGCTCGACTCCGACATGTCGAACTGGACGATCACCTTCGTCGACACCGGCCTGGAGTCGCCGATCGGCGAGCGGCTGCGCCGCGTTCGCAAATACCTCGGTGACGACGAGTACTTCCTCGCTAACTACGCCGACGTCCTGACCGACGCGCCGCTGGACACGATGATCGATCGTTTCCACGCCGCCGGTGCGGCCGCGTCGATGCTTGTCGTGCCGCCGCAGTCGTCGTTCCATTGCGTCGACGTCAGCACTCAGGGCGACATCAAGGAGATCGCGCCCATCGCCAAGTTCCCGATCTGGGTGAACGGCGGCTACTTCGTGCTCCGCCAGGACGTCATCGACCTCATCCCCGAGAACGGGGACCTCGTCGGCGACGCGTGCATGGAGCTTGCCGGCACCGGGCGGTTGCTGGGCTACCAGCACGACGGCTTCTGGAAGCCGGCAGACACCTTCAAGGAGCGCGCCGAACTCGACGCCGACTACAACCGCGGTGTCCGCCCGTGGGCGGTCTGGGAGGCACCCTCGGCTTTGGCGGAAGCGCCGGCATGATCCCGCTGACTTTCTCCGGGGCGGGCATCGGCTCGGTCGCGGTGGTCGGCGCTCACTGCGACGACATCATCATCGGCGCCGGAGCCACCCTGATGCAGCTCGAGCGCAGCAATCCCGGCCTCGTCATCCACGCACTCGTCTTGACCGGCGCCGGCACCGAGCGCGAGATCGAGGAGAAGAGCGCCTTTTCGGCCTTCTTCCCGCAGGCCGACGTGCGCTTGACCGTGGCCGACCTGCCCGACGGGCACCTGCCCGAGCACTGGGGTGCGGTCAAACGGCACCTCGCCGCGTTCCGGCGCAGTTGCGAGCCCGACCTGGTGCTGGGCCCTCAGCGCGAGGACTACCACCAGGATCACCGTCTGCTGGCCGAGCTGATCCCGACCGAGTTCCGGGCCCATCTGGTGCTGGGCTACGAGATCCTCAAGTGGGAGTCCGACCTGCCGAATCCCACTCTCTACGTGCCCATTTCGGCTGAAGTCGCGGCGCAGAAGGCACGGCTTCTCGCGGAGTGCTACCCGTCGCAGGCAGGACGGGACTGGTTCGACGGCGAGACTTTCCTCGGTTTGATGCGGGTGCGCGGCGTGCAGAGCCGCGCCCGCTACGCCGAGGGATTCGTGGTGGAGAAGGCCGTGCTGAGTCCGGCCGCAGGGTAGTTCGACCATGCCCGAGAACACTCTCCCCCAGGCGCCGGTGCGAATGGTCGTCAGCGGCAGCATCGTCGAACGCTGCGACATCCACGAGGTGCTGTCGATCGTCGACTCGCGCCTGCGGTCGCAATCGGGTCGCGGCTTGGCGGTGGGATCGGTGAATCTGGACCATCTGCACCACTTCCGCGTTGCGGACACCGCCCCCAACGGATTGGTGGAATGGCTGTTACTGGCTGACGGCATGCCGATCGCCTGGCGGGGCAAGTTGCTGACCGCCCGGCCGTGGCCCCGCGTCACCGGCGCCGACCTGCTGCCGTCCATCCTGGCGCTGGCCGAAGCGAACGGCCACCGGGTCGGGTTCTTCGGCGGCAGCCGGGAGACTCACCACCTGCTGGCCGGGCACCTGCAGGCTCAGTACCCTCGCCTGCTGGTCTCCGGCATGTGGGCACCCGACCTCGAAGACATCGAATCGCGTTCGGAGGCTTTGTGTTCCGCGATTCGGGCGGCTCGTACCGACCTGCTGGTCGTCAGCCTGGGTAAACCGCGCCAGGAGCGGTGGGTGGACCATTACGGACATGCCACGGGCGCACGGGTTTTCCTGCCCTCCGGCGGCGCCATCGACTTCCTGGCCGGAATGACAAGCCGGGCGCCGCGCTGGATGCAGCGCTCGGGGCTCGAGTGGCTGTACCGATTGACCCGCGAGCCACGCCGCCTCGCGCGGCGCTACCTGCTGCAGGGACCGATCGCGCTGCTGCGCGCCGCGCGGGCGCAGCTCATCTGCTACCCGGGTGTCCATTACGTCGGCACACCCGCCCGTGAGTACGACCAAACCCCGAGCGCTACAACGGAAGCGGTGTCCGCATGACCGAGAGATCGGCCAGCATGACGGCCACCCTGCACGCGAGGGTCAGCCGTTCCCGCCTTGTCGCCGTGCCGGCGCAGGGTTCGGGCGTCAGCACCGTTCCCCGCTGGCAGCAACAGTATTCGGCACGCTTGCGGATCACCGACACGGTCATCGTCTGCGCGGCAATCATGCTCGCGCAGTTCGTCCGGTTCGGCGACTCACCGAACATGTCGGGCTATCCCGGCCCGGTGATGACACTGTTCTCCTGCCTGTTCGCACTGCTGTGGCTGACCTCGATCTCGGTGTTCCACACCCGGTCGCCCCGCATCATCGGCGCCGGCATCGACGAGTACCGGCGGCTGGCCAGCGCGTCATTCTCGGTCTTCGGGATCATCGCGATGGTCACATTGCTGGCCAAGATCGATCTGGCCCGCGGCTACCTGGCGGTCGCGCTCCCGGTCGGCACGCTGGGCCTGCTCGCCAGCCGCAACCTGTGGCGTAAGTACGTGTGGCGCATGCGCGCCCGCGGTCAGTACCAGACCATGGTGCTGGCGATCGGTGACCGCTCCGGCGTCACCCACCTCGCCCACGAGCTGATCCGTAATCCCCGGGAGGGTTATGTCGTTGTCGGCGTGTGCATCCCGGGCTACGGGCCGCAGCGCGACGAGACGCTGAAGGTACAGGGCCGCGAGATCCCGATCCTTGGTGACGAAACCCGCGCGGTGGCCGCGATCGGCATGTGCGGGGCCGACACCGTCGCGGTGACCCGCACCGAGCACTTCGGCGTCCACGGCATCCGCGACCTGATGTGGCGGCTGGAGACAATGGACGTCGACCTGGTGGTGTCACCCGGCGTCATGGATGTGGCGGGCGCGCGGCTGACCATGCGGCCCATCGCCGGTTACCCGCTGTTGCACGTCGACAAGCCACAGTACGAGGGCACCCAGCGCCTGCAGAAGCGCGCCTTCGACTTCTGTTTCGCGCTGGCGGCGTTGCTGGTGACCGCACCACTGCTGGTCGTTGCGGCCGTCACGATCAAGTTGACCAGCAAGGGTCCCGTCTTCTATCGCGCCGAACGCATCGGCCTGGACGGCCAGCCGTTCACCATGCTGAAGTTCCGCACCATGGTCGATGGCGCGGACAAGCAAATCGACCGGTTGTTGCCGCTGAATCAGGGCGCCGGCGGGATGCTGTTCAAGATCCACCAGGACCCGCGCGTGACACCCGTTGGAAAGGTGTTGCGCCGCTACAGCATCGACGAGCTACCGCAATTCATCAACGTGCTCAAGCAGGACATGAGCGTGGTCGGCCCGCGGCCCCCGCTGCGGCGCGAAGTAGAGAACTACGACGGTGAGGTCAAGCGCCGGCTGCTGGTGAAGCCCGGCGTCACCGGGCTGTGGCAGGTGAGCGGGCGATCCGATCTGTCCTGGGAGGACTCGGTCCGGCTCGACCTGTCCTACGTCGACAACTGGTCGATGGCAGGCGACCTGGTGATCATCGCCCGAACCCTCAAAGCCGTTCTGGCCAGCGACGGAGCGTACTAGACATGAAGGGCGGCAGCGTGATCGAGCCGACGGCGCAGGAGCCGGCGGCGGCACCGGAAGAGCCGGCGGCGGCACCGGACGAGCCGACCGCGGCACCGGATGTGCCGCCGTCACGAATCGCGCACGCGTTCTCGATCCAGCTCGTCTGCCGGGTGCTGGGGATGCTGGCATCGGTGGTTTCGGTGTCGATGACCGCCCGCTATCTGGGACCCGGCCGCTACGGACAACTGATGGTGGCGGTCGCCTTCATCGGAATGTGGACCGCCGCAACCGACCTCGGCATCAACACGGTCATCGTGCGCCGGGTCACGGCGGGTCGCGGCGCGCTGGAGCGCCTGGTCCGCGTGAACAGTGGTCTGTCCCTGATGTATTGCGTCCCGCTGGCGGTGACGGCGGGTGTCACCGGGTGGTTGATCTATCGCGACGCCGACGTGCGGGTGATGCTGGTGGTGTTGTCCGGGCAGTTGCTGCTGCTGACGGTGCGGACGCGGTTCGAGCCCGTCTTCCTGTCCATGGTGCGGTTCTCCGCGGTCGCCGTCTCGGATGTCGCGGGCCGGATCGGAACGCTGGCGATGGTCAGCTGGCTGGTCGCGACGCAGGCCAACATCATCTGGTTCGCGGTCGCCCAGCTGATACCTCCACTGGTGCAGCTGGCAATTCAAGGCTCCGCGGCGGCGCGGCACGTGTCGCTGCGCCCGGTGTTCTCCACGCGCGAGTCCCTCGATCTGCTGCGCGAGAGCCTGCCGCTGATGGGCGTCGCGCTCGTCGGCATCCTGTACTGGCGTGCCGACGGGGTGATCCTGTCCCTGCTCAACAGCCATGCCGAGGTGGGCGTCTACGGGCTGGCGTACACCATCGCCTTCAATACCGAGGCGTTGTCCATCTTCTTCCAGAAGTCCACGCTGTCGACGGCTACCGGTCTGTATGCGCGCGACATCAACGCATACAACGCTTTTCTGCGCCGCAGCGTGGAATTGATGAGCTTCCTGGCCTTCCCGGTGGCCGTGGTCGGCACCTTGCTGGCCGGTCCGCTGATCAAGCTGTTCGGCGACGCCGAGTTCGTGACCCGCGGGGCGCCGACTCTCGCGCTGCTGCTCATCGCCGCCTCGTTGCGGTTCGTCACGGGCACCCTGGGGCAGGGGCTGTTCGCCTGCCACGAACAGAAATTCTTCTTCCGGCTGTCCGTCGGCGCGCTGGCGGTCAACGTGGCGCTCAACCTGTGCCTGGACGGCCGGTTCGGCGCGGTCGGTGCCGGCGTCTCGCTGGTGTGCACCGAGCTGATCGGATTGACGTTCGCCAGCTGGCGGCTGGGCAGCCACTGCGGTTACCGCACGCCGATGAGCTTCCTGATCCGGCTGCTGATCCCGACCTCGGCCAGCGCCGCTGTGGCGCTGCTCCTTTCGAACCAGAACGTGGTGTTCGCGCTCGCCGCCGCCGCGGCCACCTACCTGGCCGTCAACGTGGTGGCCGGTCCCGTCAACTGGTCCACACTGACCTCGCTCTTCCAGAAGAAGGTGACCGCATGAGAACCGAACGGCCCCTGTCGGTGCTGATCGTGACCTACAAGAGCCACGACCTGTTGGAACAGTGCCTGGCCAGCGTCGCCGAATACGCGCCGCAGCTGCCCGTCTACGTCTACGAGAACAGCGGTGACGAGTACCCCGGGCGTGAGGAGCTGGCCGCGCGCCATCCGGACGTGCACTGGGTGCTCGGTCCGGTGAATCTCGGCTTCGGGGCGGCCTTCAACGCACTGGCGCGGCACACGCCCGACGACACGGATTTCCTGCTGCTGAACGCCGACACCCGGCTGACCGGACCGCTGACCCGGACGCTTGAACTGTTCCGCCAACCCGGTGTCGCCGCCGTGTCGCCGCTGATTCAGGACCCCGGCGCGCCCGGCCCGCGGTTGTGGGACATCGCGACCAAGCACCGCACGCTGACCCGGTCGGTCGTGGCGGCCGCCGGTTATTCCGACCGGCTGCGCGGCACCCGGTTCTCCCACCTCTACCGCGAGCAGCCGGCCGAATCCGAAAGCATCGACGGCTACATGGCCGGCATCTGCCTGGCGATCAACCGCGACGCGTGGAACGAGATCGGCGGCTTCGACGAAGAGTTCTTCCTCTACGGCGAGGAGACCGACTGGCAGGAGCGGGCCAGCGCCGCGGGCTGGCGCATCCTGCTGGCCGACGAGCTGAACGCCGAGCACGGCAACCCGGCGGCCGGCACAGTCGCTCGCGAATCCGTCTTCACGCACGGCGCGGAAGTCTCCACGGTGGAACGCTTCCGCAACCGGGATCTGTTGCGCTCCAACATCGCTCTGCTGCTGGAGCGTCAGGACAGTGTTCATCATGCCGACGTATTCCTGGCCGCCACCTCCGTGCTGGACCGGGTTCAGCGGTCCAAGCGGGGCGCCCGCAAGCGCGCGATTTCGGCCCGCCGGACCGACAAGCCCTCGATCGTGATCACCACCAACCGCCTGGTGTACGGCGGTGCGGAGCGTCAAAAAGCAATGTTGGCAAGCGAATTGGATCGCCGCGGCTATCCGGTCACCGTCGTCTGTATGCAGCGGTTCGGGCCGCTGCTCAAGGAGATTCCGCACAGTGTGCGGGTGGTGCGCCAACCCTGGTGGGCGCCGATGGTCGATCTGCCCGACGGCCCGTCGGTGTTGATCACTGGCGACACCAACACCGAGACCGGCTTTGCAACGCTCTGGAAGGCCGCCGGGAGAGCCGCCTCGAGCCGCCGCTGGCTGGTCGCCCCGCACGTGCCGCCGGAGTCGGACCGGCCGATCTATTCCCGGCCGCTGACCGCCGCGATGAATCGAGCCGACGGTTTCATCGTTCTCGCTCAACGCCATTGGGACATGCTCACGCCGTACCACAAGATCAAGGGCCGCCACTTCGTGGCCCCCAACGGCGTGGCGGTCTCCGGCGAGCCCGCCGAGCGGGTTCGCGCAGCCGGGGAGCCGCCGCACCTGGTGATGCTGTCGCGCATCATGGAGCACAAGAACCCTCACCTGCTGATCGAGGCACTCGGTGGCCTGACGGACCTGCCCTGGCGGCTCTCGATCTTCGGTGACGGCCCGGACCGGGAGGCGCTCGAAGCCCGCACGCCGGAGTCGTTGCGCGACCGCGTCCAGTGGCGCGGCTGGTCCCCCGGGCCGGGCCCGGCGCTGTCCGACGCCGACCTGCTGTGTGTCCCGAGTCGCTCGGAGGCCTTCCCCATGGCGATTCTCGAGGCCATGGCGCGCGGGGTTCCGGTGGCCGCCTCCGGCATCTGCGCGGTTCCGGAAATGCTGGACTTCGGCAAAGCCGGCTTCGTCGTCGAGCCGGTCTCGGTGACCGCGTGGCGAGACCAGCTGGGCGAGATCCTCAACGATTCCGAGTCACTGCCTGAGGTCGGCTGGCGCGGATTCGAACGTTTGCAAACGCATTACACCGTGGAGGCGATGACCGACGCCTACCTCGATGCGATCGGCGCGGTGATGTGAGCCGACTGCCTGACCCGTCCAACATTCATCAGACCTAACGAATCGAGATGTACATGAAGTGCCGCCTCTGCGACTCGCACCGCATGCTCAGTGTCCTGGACCTGGGTGCGACTCCGCCCTGCGAAAAGATCCTCTCCCCTGAGGAACTCGACCTGCCGGAGCCCACCTACCCGCTGCACCTGCGGCTGTGCGAAGACTGCCTGTTGCTGCAGATTCCCGCGCTGATCACACCCGAGGAAACCTTCACCGAATACGCCTACTACTCCTCGTATTCCGACAGCTGGGTCCAGCACGCCGAAACCTTCGTCAATCAGGCGGCCAAACGCCTCGGGCTGGGACCCGACTCGTTCATGGTCGAAGTCGCCAGTAACGACGGATATCTGCTGCAGCACGCGGTCGCCCGGGGCATACCCTGCCTGGGCATCGAACCCTCGATCAACGTCGGCGCCGCAGCCACCAAACGGGGCGTGCCCACCGTGTCCGAGTTCCTCAACCCGGCACTGGCGCGCCGCGTCCGCGCCCAGCACGGGTCGGCGAACCTGGTGGTGGCCAACAACGTCTACGCGCACATACCGGACCTGCGGGGCTTCACCCAGTCGCTGCGCGGGTTGCTCGCCGACGACGGATGGCTGAGCATCGAGGTGCACCATGCGCTGAATCTGGTCTGCCTCGGCCAGTTCGACACGATTTACCACGAACACTTCCAGTACTACACCGTGTTCTCGGCCCAGAACGCGCTCGCCAGCGCCGGCCTTGCCGTCGTCGATGTCGAACTGCTGCCCACCCACGGCGGGTCGATCCGGGTGTGGGCCCGGCCGATCGAGGTCGCCGGACCTCCCACCGACCGGGTGAACAAGATCCTGCGGATCGAAGAGGCCGCGGGCCTGCACCGTCCCGAGGGTTACCTCCAACTGCGGCACCGCACCGAAGAGATTCGCCACGACCTGCTGCGCTTCCTGCTGCAGTGCCGCGCCGAGGGCAAGCGTGTAGTCGGCTACGGGGCGCCGGGCAAGGGCAACACGTTGCTCAACTACTGCGGAATCCGCACCGATCTGCTGGAATACACCGTCGACCGAAACCCCTACAAGCACGGGCACTTCACCCCGGGCACCCGGATCCCGATCCACGACCCGGACATGATCGCCAAGGACCGTCCGGACGTGGTTCTCGTGCTGCCCTGGAACCTGGAAAACGAACTCACCGAACAACTCAGCTACGTCACCGAGTGGGGTGGCCAGATCGTCTACCCCCTCCCGAACCTGCACCTGGCGACGAACGTGAAATCGCAGGGTGCCGCCGTCGGGTGAGCCACTGCCGGGGCTGCGGCGACGCTGAGCTGACCCAGGTCCTCGACCTGGGCAGAGCGCCTGCGGCCGAACACTTTCCGCTGGCCGGCGAACCGCTCACCCCCCGGGAGACGATGCACGCGCTGACCATGGAGCTGTGCGGCTGCTGCGGCCTTGCCCAGCTCGGCGGCTACGACCCGCTGGCTCCTCTCGACCTCACCGAGGAGCAGCAGAGCGTCGAGCCACAGGCGATGCGTGACCAGGCCGCGGACGCGGTGCGCCGGGCCGAAGAAGGCGGCTGGCTGCGCGGGAACACGGTTCGGGAGTTCGGCAGCCCGCACGGTGGAACGTGGTTGCCGCTGTTCACCGAATGCGGTTATCGCGAGGCCGAGATCGCCGACGTGGTGCTCGATACCTTCGGCCTCATGCACGACGCCGACCAGCAAGCCGCCTTCGAGCTCCGCGCGAAGGCGACCGCGCCGGACGGAGTGCTGCTGATACAAATCCCCTCGCTGATGGCGATGGTCGGCCAGGGACAGTGGAATCTGCTGCGTCACAGCCACTTCGGCTACCACTCGCTGACCGCGCTGACGAATCTGCTCGGCGCGGTGGGGATGAGCGTGGCCACCGTGTGGGAATTCGATCTGCTCGGCGGCACATATCTGGTCGCGGCGGTACACGGCCGGGTGGAACGAGACCAGCGCGCCGAAGAGATCCTGAAGCACGAAGGGCAGTTCGGGGTGACGAAGCCCTACGTTCTGCGGCGGATGCAGCAGGCGGTCGACACTCACGTCACGCAGCTGCGCCAGTGGCTGGAAGCGCAGGCTGACCAACGGCTTTCGGTGTATGCCTACTGCGCCGGATCACGCGTACCCGGATTGTTCAGCGTGGCGAACATCGATCGGCGGCTGATCAAGGGAATCGCCGACGCCTCACCCGACAAGCATGGGCGCCGGATCCCGGGGACCGACATCGAGATCATCTCCCCCGATCAGCTCATCGCCGCCGATCCCGACCGGGTCTTGTTGACGCTGCCCTATCTCTACGATGAGGTACAGCGCAGCTACCCGCAGCTCGACGGCCGGTGGTGGGTGGACCACGGCACGTCGGTGACTCAGGGCCGGTCGTGAAAAGCCCCCGGATTCTCTGGCTTTCGCCGTGGTTGCGCCCGTTGGCGCGAGTTCAGGCGGAGGCATTGCGCCGCCACGGTGCTGACGTGCTGCTGGTGACCTCCGACCAGCACCCGGAATCCGATGCCCCCCGTGACTACGAACTCGTGCTCGATCCGCGGTTCCGCACCGCGGCGACGTGGCGGCCGACCTTCAGCGCGCGGCAACGCATCCGCCGGTACCGTCCGGACGTGGTGGTCACCGAGTTGGTCCGCGACCCGCGATGGATCGCACTGGCCGGCCGGGTCCCGCGAATTCAGTTGATCCACGACGACCGTCCGCACGACGCCGCCGAACAGCGGCCGTCCTATGAACTCGCGGTATTCGACCGCTGGGGTGCACGCTCGGCGGCCACCGTCGCCTATAGCGACTACGTCGCGGCGCGGATCACCATGCGCCGCGACGTGGCCGGCACGCCGGTGCACGTGCTGCCGCTGACGAGCGACCTGGACCCGGCCGTGGTCTCCGAACCGGTCGGCCCCGGGAATCGCCGCGATTTCGTGATGATCGGCCGCCTGAATCCCTACAAGAACCTGGACGTGGTACTGCGTGCGTGGCAGCAGCACGTCGACGGAAACGGTTGGCGCGGCGACAAACTGGTGCTGATCGGCGACGGGTCGATCGACGCTGCGCGGCTCCCGGCGCATACTGAATGGCGGTCAGGGCGCTACCGCTACGCCGACGTGATCGGCACACTCGCCGCGGCGAAAGGTTCGGTGGCGCATTACCGGCGCGCCTCGCAGAGCGGAGTGCAGGTCCTGTCGATGCAGCTCGGCGTGATGCCGATCGTGTCCGACCGCGGCGGCCTGCCCGAATACCAGCCGCCGGAATGCCGCGCCGTCGGAGTGGACGATTCCGGTGGGCTGGCAGCCACTTTCGACGAGCTGGCCGACCCAGGCGCGGCGGCCCGCCTCGGCGACGCAGCGGCGCGCCACTACGCGCAAAGGTTCTCCGCCGACCACGCGGCGGCGCGGCTGATGGATGTGATCAGCAGCATCTATCCACCCTCGCCGTCATTCCCGGCCCCCAGATGCTTGCCCGGGTGATGCAGACAATTGACGCGCGGCCGCCCGAAGTCTAGGTGTTTGGGTGGGATCCATTCGGCGATGCCGTGGATGTTGCGGCGGGTGGTGTATTTGTGGAGTTCGACGAGGCGGTTGTCTGGTGGGCAGGCGAGTGCTAGTTCGTCGATGTGGGTGCGGCGGGTGTTGATCCAGCCTTCGAGGTGGTGGACCTGGGTCCAGTAGCCGGGCACGGTGCAGCCGGGGCGGGTGCAGCCGCGGTCTCTGGCCAGCAGGGTCAGGCGTTGTTCGGGGGAGGCCAGGCGTTTGCCGTGGTAGAGGGCCAGGGTCTTGTCTTTGTCGAAGATCGCCAAGTAGTGATGGGCTGGCGAGGCCAGCCGGAGGACGTCGGACATGGGTAGCAGGGTGCCTCCGGCGGTCAGGGCTCGTCCGGCGCCGGCTTCGAGTTCGGCCAGGGTGGTGGTGACGACGATGGTGGTGGGTAGCCCGTGGTGTCGGCCCAAGGTTGTGGATTCCAGCAGCGTGCGCAGTCCGGTGTTCAGGGCGTCGTGGGTGCGTTGGGCGTGGGTGCGGGTGTCGCGGTCGACCGCGTCGGCGGGCGCTTTGCCGTCGGTGACGGGGTGTTCGTCGTCGGGGTTGCACATGCCGGGGGCGCCGAGTTTGGCGACGACGGGTTCCAGGGTGGCGCGCAGTTCGGGGGTGATCAGCCCGCGGATCTGCGACATGCCGTCGGGTTGTTGGGCACCGAGGGTGATGCCGCGTGATCGGGCGCGTTGCTCGTCGGCGAAGTCACCGTCGGGCACCAGGTAGTTGTGCAGAAGCTTGGCGTAGTCGGCTAATTCGTCGGGCCGGTATCCGGCGGCGGCTTTGCCGGCGAGGTCGGCTTCGGCCTGGTCCCGATCAGCGGCATCGACAGTGTTCGGCAATTTCTTGAAGAACGTGCGGATCTGCTTGACATGCCCGGCCCCGACGAGGCCGCGGCGTTGGGCGGCGGCGGTGGCCGGCAGCAGCGGCGGTAAGGGTTCGCCGGTCAGGGCGCGGCGTGGGCCGAGTTCGGCGGCATCGGCGATGCGCCGGTCGGCGTCGTTTTTGACGATCCGCAGTCGATCGGCCAGCGCCTGGCCCAGCGTACCGCCCAACTCGGCCGCAGTGGCCTGTGCGGCAAGCTGATTGATCAGCACGTTGCTCGCCACCGGGATGCGTCGGCACTGCACTTCCAGCTCGCCCAACGTCGTGATCAACTCGGGGCTGGTCAACCCATCCGCGGTGAGGTCCAGCAGCCGCGACACCGACTCGCCAAGCGCGCCCAGCGCCTCGGCCCAGTCGTCCCGCGTGCTGCAATTCACACTCGAATTCTATTGCGGGGCACTGACAACCACCGGACGACAACGTCAGCCGCAGAACCCCGCCACCAGCTCCGGTGACCGGACCGCTACGAAGTCGTGCACGTAACCCGGCGGCATCGCAAAGGGATGAAACTCCCCAGACCCCGAGCCCGACAGGAAGTCCATCTGGTCGCGCTGCACCTCGAACTCAGCGACAGGGCGCAGCGCCGACTCGGTGACATAAAACAGTCGATAGCCCAGGCCCTCGATCTGACCGAACACATCGCCGATCGGCACCGAAAGATGGCGCTGCTCGATCTCGATCAAAATCGCAGGGCCACAACGTCGGAACGTCTCGGCACCGCCGCGCAGCACGGACATCTCGTGCCCTTCGACGTCGATCTTCACGAAATCGACGTCGACACCTTCGAGCACGTCGTCGAGTCGCACCAGGGGCACCTCGATCTTGCGAACGTCCACTCCCTGCCCGTCGAACCCGTGCGCCAGACTCCCCTGCGCCGTCACCTGCCGGTGGCGGTGTTCGGGCACCAGCAGTTGCGCCGTGCCGGTCTCATCGGACACCGCGGCCTGGCTGAAGTGGACGTTGGGTCGTGTCCGGCCGAGCTTGCGCAGCATCGGAGCATTGTCGGGATGCGGTTCAAAGCTGTAGAGCTGTCCGGACTTTCCGACGCGGCGGGCCAGGTGGTAGGTGAACAGGCCCCAGCTGGCGCCGACGTCGACGACGGTGGCGCCGCTGGGAGCGAAGTGATCGGCCACCGTCATGGCCAGGTCCTGGGTGAGTCGCCGGCGCCACAGCGCCTCGGTCGCGGCCGTCATCGCGTTGCGGCCCAGCAGCCGTCCTACGTTGCGAACCGTCACATACCTGGCCGCCCAGTTGGCCGCTTCGCTCTGCAGCAGAGCACCTTTCATCGTCGAACCGCCTTTCCGTCGAGATCGGTCCACAGCCGCGTCAATTGCTCATACCAACGGTCCAGGCCGAAGTCGCAAGCGCGGCTGCGCGCAGCGGTGCCCAGATCTGCCCGCAGATCAGCGTCTTTGAGTAGTTCATGCAGCGCGTCGGCGATCTGCTCGGGACGGCCGGGCGCCACCACCAGCCCGTTCACCCGGTCGGTAATCGCCTCGGAGATGCTGCCCACCAACGTCGTGACCGGCGCCAGGCCGTACGCCATCGCTTCCAGCAATGCCATGGGCAGACCCTCGTCATAGCTCGGCAGCACGAAAATCTGTGCGGTGCACAATAATTCATCACGCGCGCCCGGATCCAGCCAGCCCGCAACATGAATAGTGTCGCCCAGCCCGGCTGCGGCCACCGCAGCACGCACCTCGTCCACTTCCCCGTCACCGGCCAACGTCACCCGCAGTCGGCTACGCGCGTCGTCGCCCAGCGCCCCGACGGCGCTGATCAGGTCGTAGCTGCCCTTGCGCACTCCGAGCCGGCCCAGCGAAACGGCGTGCACCGACGGCGCATCCGATTGTTCGACCGCCGTCTCCGGGATCGCGACCGCGTTGTTCAGCACGGCGATCCGCTCGGCGGGCAGCCGCAGTCGACTGGCGTACTCCCCGACGTGACGCGTCCCGAGCACCAACCATCGATCGGCGACCAGCACGCGCCTGACCAATCCCTGCACGGCCGGTCGCAATCCGTCGAACCAGCCGGCGAAGTCATAGCTGTGGGCGTGCACAACGGTCGGAACACGCGTCCACCGGGCGACGGCCAGCGGCAGCGCCTTGCGCACCACGCTGCCGCCGTGCGCTAGGTGCACGTGCAACACGTCGACCCGCCGGCGCGCGACCAGCCAGGCGGCCCGCAGCATGCCCGAACCACCGATCCAGAGCCGAAACCACAGCGGCCCTTCGATATACGTCGGAACCGTGATGATGCGCGCCGCCGGATGGGCAGCCATCAGCGTGATCACGGTCGCCATGCCGCCACGGCTGGCCGCCTGCGCGGGCGCTGGGCCCACCACCAGAACCCGCATCATCGCACCGCCCCGGCGGGCGTCAGCACTTCGTCCGAAACCTCTGCCACAGCTGCACTCTCGTCGCCGCGACGTCCGGCCATGGCGAACGCCAGCGCGCCGCCGAGCGTGATGCCGAGGGTCATCGCGTTCGTCGGTTCCTCCGGCAGCGGGTCGATGATGCACATCACCATCAGACCGGTGCTCACCGCCGCGCTGATCTTGGCCGGCACCGACGCGCTGCGCAGCGCCCGCACTAGGGGCGTCAACGCGAAGACCGCGAAACCCGCCATCCCGACCGCGCCGGCTTTGGCCAACCACCAGAGGTAGAAGTTGTGCGCGTAGGTGGTGCCGAGTGACTGGGTGAATTCGGTGGGATCGTCACCACCGAACGGCAATTGGTAGGCATAGCCCAGCCCGTGCCCGAACAGCGGTGCCTGGGCGATCGCTTCGTTGAGATGCCGGTCTTCCTCGAATCGCGCCAGCGTCGAAGGATCCTGGGTGAGCGCGGCGCCGGATGATCTGCCGAGCACGCGGTGACTGAATCCGGTGATCTGATTGGCCAGCCACACCCCCGCCGACGAGTCCCCGAGCAGGAACAGTGCCAGCGGGATGGTCACCGCCAGAATCCCGGCCGCGGTGATCGCCAGCCGCGCCGCCCGTCGCACCGCCGACCAGCCCATGCTGGCGAAAAACGCGACCACAGCGGCGACGCCGATGGAGATCAGGGTGTTGCGGGTGAATGCCAGCACCGCAACCACCAGCGCGGGCGGACCAAGTAGCAGGTAGGTGGCGGGCTTCACCCGGCCCAGGATCTGCGCGGCGACCAACGCGGTCAGCACGGCGATGGCCGGTATCAGCGCGGAGGTGATGATCCGGTTGGCGTCGTCGCCGGTGTCCATCTGCAGGCTCTCGGTACGGCCGGCCAGCCGGATGCCACCGGAAGAACCCAGGACGGCCATTCCCGCCGAGAACCACAGCGTGAAGGCGATGGCGTGCACCGACAACATGACGTAGTCGCCGTACACCACCACCAGCGCGAGCACGAAGCCGGCCAGCATCTCCAGCAGGAACGTCGTCTCGCGGACCACGATCGCGGTGCTGTGGCCCATCGAAAAGCCAACTGCCGCAGAGTAGATGACGAAGAGCCCGAACATGCCCGGAAGCAGGTAGTCGGACATGCGCAACCGCACCACGGGCAGCACGAAACAGATGGCCAGCACCAGCACCACGTGTGACGCGTAAATGGACACGGGGCCAATCACTTTGCCCACATGCAGCCCCTGCGGCAATGCCGCACATCCCAGGAACAGCGCCAGCCCGATCATCAGTTCCGGTTTGGCCCAGTACACGATCAGAAAGAACGTCAGGCCGACCAGCAGGATGCCCTGGGTGGTGTTACGAACCGACAGCGCACCGTAAACGAAGCACCCGAACAGGAAGAGCGCCAACACAACTGCGGCCATCACCAGACGGTGGCGACTCCGCAGGTAGCGGATCATGCCGGTCCGCTGATCTTGGCGCGGTACGTTTTCGTCGACGCCCTGGTGTGCCGGGCGATCCGGGCATCGGTCAGCACCGTGCCCACCACATTGGCACCGGCGGCACGCAACGCGGTCAACGCGTCGGCGAGTTCGTCCTCCGTGGTCCGCCCGGCCCGCAGCACCAGCACCGTGGCGTCCACCGCCCCACCGAGCAGACCGGAGTCGGCACTGGCCAGCACCGGCGGCCCGTCGACGACGGTGCGCTCGAAAGTCTTTGCCACGTCCCGCAACACCTTGTCCAGCACCTCCGGCACGTAGGCGCTGGTGGGCAGGGTCTCCTTGCGGATCGAACGCGCCGCCAGGACGAACAGCTTGGGAATCGAGGTCGGTTTGGTGGCCTCGGTGGCGATCTCGGGATTGGAAAGGGCATTGGACAAGCCCTCACCCGACTCGACTTTCAGCAACCCGGCGATCACCGGCCGGCGGGTGTCACCCTCGATCAGCAGCACGTCCTCACCCAATTCGGCGAAGGCCCGGGACAGGTTGATCGCGGTCGTCGTCGTGCCCTCGCCGCCGAATGGCGCCGTCAACAACACCCGGTTGGCTCCCGGACCCATGGCCCGCAGCAGCCGGGCGCGCAGACCGCGCACCGCGTCGTCGAAGGAGATGTCGGTACCGAATCGCGGAGCACTGCCCCGGTGCCCGGGCAACTCGGCCAGGGTGGGCAGGCCCGACAGAGTTTCCAGTTTGGCGCGGTCACGAACCGTGCGGTCGGCGGCCTCACGCGTCAGCGCCACACCGGTGCCCAGCAACAGCCCCGCCACCAGGCCCATCGCCATGTTGCGCACCGGGACCGGCTTGACGGGCTTGTCGGGTACACCGGGTTGCTCTACGACCGTCGCCCTGGCGACCGGCGGCTGGGTACCGGAAGAGGGTGCCTGAGCCGCCGGGTCGGTCGGCGTGGACGTCGCCACCGGCGTCTCGCTGGGCTGGCTGGTCGGTTGCTCTCCATCCGACACCGGAGCCGCTGCGACAGACGGCGTGGTGGTGGGTGTGGTCGTGGGTGCCGCCGGCGCTTTCGGGGTGGCGCCGAGCGAGCCGACCATGATCGTGAACTCGTCGGCCACCCCTTTGGCCAGGGTTGCCGCGCGCTGCGGGTCGGTGTCGGTGACCGTGATGGTGAACAGCGTGGTCTTGGGAGTGAACGCCACTTTGGTCTGGTTGGCCAGCTGGTCGGCGCTGACCGGGAGGTGGAACTGGGTGACTGCCTTCTCGGCCACGGCGTGGCCGCCAGCTATCGCCGCATACGACGACAGCCGCTCCTGGGCGGCCTGAGTGCCCTGGTAGACCTGCATGAGGTCGGTCTCACCGGAGAACGAGATCAGCACCGTCGCCGACGATTCGTAGCTCTTGGTCTGAAACGCCGTGATCGCCGCCGCGCCGGCCAGGCAGGCCAGTACGGCGCCCAGAAAGAGCTTCCAGTGCAGCAGCAGGGTCCGGACGAACGTTCGGAAATCCATCTCATGCCTCTCCGGGGCCTCACTGGGCGCTTCCAGGGCGCCCTTCGACCGTGCGGCCGACTCAGCGTGCAGAGGACACCGTTTGTCCCCCCATGAGTAATTTACCTACTTTTAGTACGGTAAACAACCTGACAACAGTCTACCGGTATGGGCAGGCGCTCGGGCTCACGTCTTCGGGGAGCCCGCCAGCACGTCACGCGGCACGTCGAGCGTGGCGACCGGGTAGAAACCGGAGTCGTCACGGCCGTCGCGCGCCAGTTGCATGGGCGGGTAGTTCACCGCGTGTGTGCCGTTCGGCTTGTGCTGCTGCCACTCGACCGCGGCGCGCACCGTGTAGTGCCCGGGCGCCAGGCCTTTGAGGTCGATGTGGACGCTCTCGGTCGCCGACGCCGGCGGCGGCTGGTCGATGCTGCGGTC
Organism: Mycobacterium sp. TY815; assembly: GCF_030755135.1. Classification (NCBI taxonomy): domain Bacteria; kingdom Bacillati; phylum Actinomycetota; class Actinomycetes; order Mycobacteriales; family Mycobacteriaceae; genus Mycobacterium; species Mycobacterium sp. TY815. The sequence goes on from NZ_JAUFRX010000002.1 coordinate 1,037,943, forward strand.
CCCGGACGAGTCGGGCACCAGACCTTTCAGGTCGACGGTGGCAGGCAGCGTTCGCACCGTCTGCCCGGCGAAGTCGACCAGGCGGTAGCCCGCTACCCACCTCTCGGTGGCCGCCGCGGCGCCGTAGTTGGTCCAAGTGACCGAGATGGACGCCACCTGGTCCTGCAGCGACTGCGATCCGGCCCGGGCTTCCACCGAGTAGCGGTAGCCGGCGACGGCGTTGGCCTGTGCCCACAGCACGTACAGCTTGGGATCCATCGGCGAGGTCGCATCCTGGTCCGGAAAGTTGACGCTCGACGTCATCGAGACGTGGTAGCGGATCACGTCGTGCAGGCCCTTGTCGTAATAGGACTGTGGTGTGGTGCCGTCGGGCAGCTGGCACCATTCGGTGATCACGGGCGCCTTGCCGAGGCGATCCTTCAGCGCGCCGACCAACGGGTCGGAGGTCTGGACATAGTGTCCGGACTCGGCCCAGACGGGCAGGGGCGCGTAGACGCCCAGACAGTCCGAACGAATGCCGACCGGGGCGGCCAGCTTCTTGGTGACGTCATCGGCCAGCAGTTCGCGCATGATCTCGGGATTGTTGGGAGTGGCCACCAGCTGGGTGTGCGGAAAGGCGCTGACGTTGGCGGTGACCAACTGCTGGATGGACGCCTTGGTGATGTTCTGGTCGCGGAACTGGCTGTAATAGCCCAGCGCCGCCTCGCTCTGGTCGGGACTCGGACCGGGTGCGTTCAGCGAATCACGCAGATAGGCCACGTGGTTCTCGCTGAAATCGCCGTATCCGGAGAACTCGAACACACTGAGCCGCTCGTCGTTGTCATAGCGGCGCCCCAGCGCCGCCAGCAGCTGCCCGAAGTCACCGAGATAGGTGGGGTCGTTGAAGTTCGGCACCACCTGGACGGGCCCGTTTCCGGCGGCGGGATAGCTGGTGCTGGTGCCGGGCTTGGCGCGTTCCCAGTCGGGGATCTCGATGTTGGTGTTGTTCGGATAGCTGGCATTGCAGCACGAGTTGTACGACTGCACCCGCAGCGTCAGCCGCATCCGGCGCTCGGCCAGCTTGTTCAGCGCGTCGTCGATGACGCTGAAGTCGAACTTGCGGTCATCGGGGGCGTCCGGGGGCAGCGTGGCCGGGTCGGTGGGCTGCAACTGCCGCCAGGTGACCCGCAGGCTGGCGTCGTAGGACGCCGGCCAGGCCGGGTAGCGCTGCTGGGCCGGTTCGCCCTGCGGAAAGAGCGGCTCCAGCAGATCCTCGTACTGCCCGCGCAGCGGATTGGAAATCTCCTGGGCGGCAGGTGGAATGGCGGGGCTCACCATCGCCGCCAGCGGGCCCGGGTCGGTGTGCTGGCGGCTGCAGGCGCCGATCATCAGTGCCGCACCGGCAACGAGGACAGTCACGCACGCGACAGCGACAAGTGTGATTTTCCTAATGGTTCGAACCAATCTCTGCGTGAGCTAGATTGCGCCGAGCGTCAGCGCCTCACGGTCGGCGAGGAACGGCATCGGCATCCAGCGAGCGGCCAGCAACGCCTCCATGGCGTTGCCCGGAACGGGGCGGGACAACAAAAATCCCTGCGCCCGGTGACAACCATGTTGCATCAAAGTCAGTGCGGCGGCCGGAGTCTCGACGCCCTCGGCGACCAATTGCAGGCCGAACGCCTCGGCCAGGCCGATGATCGCGCGGACGATCGCCAGGTCACCGGCGTTGGTACCGAGGTCGCGAACGAACCCGGTGTCGATTTTGAGCATGTCGACCGGAAGGGACTTCAGGTGCGACAACACGGCGTAACCGGTGCCGAAGTCGTCGATGGCGATCTGCACCCCGACCTCTTTGAGCTCGGACAGCGTCTTGCGGGTGGCTTCGATGTCGTGCACCACCGCGCGCTCGGTGATCTCCAGGCAGACCGAGCCGCCGTCGATCCCGAACTCCTCGATCGTGTCGGCCACGCTGCGGACTAAGCCGCGGGTGATCAGTTGCACGGGCGAGACGTTGATGCGCAGGACCGCGCTCTGCCCCACGCCGTTGGACCGCCACCGACTGAACTCGGCGCAGGCACTGCGCATCACCCAGCGCCCGAGCTCGCCGGCGAGGTTGGTCGACTCGGCGACCCCGATGAACGAATCCGGGAGCAGCAGGCCCCAGATCGGGTGCCGCCACCGCACCAGCGCCTCGGCGGCCACGATGGCGCCGGTCCACAGGTCGACCTCCGGCAGGTAGTGCAGCAGCAGCGCCTCGCTGTCGATGTCACCCTGCAGGTGCAACTCGATGTCGTTGCGGAACGCGCTCTTCAGGGACATGTCGTCGGTGGACAGCGCCACCTGATTACCCCCGGCACGCTTGGCCGTCAGCACCGCTTCGTCGGCGCGGCGCAACAGGTCGGTGCTGTTGTCGCGGCCGGGCATTCCGACGGCCAGCCCGATGCTCACCGTCCGGGTGATCTGGTGGCCACCGATGGCCAGTCGCTCGCGCAGCATCGTGCCCAGGCGACGCGCGAACGACTCGGCGGCCGCGCTCGACATCGTCTGGTCCGGGATGACGACGAACTCGTCGCCGCCCAGCCGGGCGATCATGCTCTGGCTGCCGGCACACACCCGCAGCCGTTGGGCGAAGACGCGGATGAACCAGTCGCCCGCGGTGTGCCCCAGGTAGTCGTTGATGGATTTGAGCCGGTCGAGGTCCATGTAGAGCACCGCGACGGGGCCGGGGTTGCCGGCCGCCAGCCGGTCGGACAGGTGCGCAACCAGGGCCCGGCGGTTGTACAACCCGGTCAGGTCATCGTGCTCGGCCAGGTACCGCAGCTTCTCCTCGGCGGCGATCCGGGCCTGCAGCTGCGCGAACAACGCAGCGACCGCCTCGAGGGTGTTGATCTCTTCCTGTTTCCACTTACGCGCGCCGAATTTGACGAAGCCCAGCACGCCGGTGGTCATCTCCCCGGACACCAGCGGCGCGGCCGCCACCGACGGCGATGCCGTCTGCTTGGCGCCGCCCACCCAGCGCAGCGACCGGTTGTTCTGATCGGGGCGGATCACCACCGGCTTGCGGCCGTGCTCGCACTGGGCGAGCACCGGGTCGGCACTGGTGAAGTGCACGACAGCCTGTGGGTCGGGGTCCGGGATGTTGGTGCGCGGGGGCCATTCGGCCACCAGGACCGAGGCGCGGATGTCGTGGTCGTGGTGCCGCAGGAAACTGGCGTCCACGTCGAACTGCTCCACCAGCTGTGCGAGGACCCGTTCACTCACCTGCGTCGCGGTGGACGCGGTCGCTTCCATGAGCTGAGTAGCTACGGAGGTGACGACGAGGTCCAAGCTGCGCGGCAACGAGACCTCCGATGTTGTGCACGTGTTCAACGACTGCGTCAATTATGGGTGACCGGCCCGGTCGGCGGACCGTATTGGCGGCCGCCGTTTTGCCCGTCTTCCGATGCCCACCGATGCGCATCGAAGTGGCCGATTACCCCGGACCGGCGCAGGTCACGGATGGAATTCTGGTTACCAGAGACTAGCATGCGAGCGGTCTGCTCCCCCTGCTGAAAACCAGCTGACCTGCACGATCGTCCTGGGCGGGAGCGGCCGATTCCAGGATTTCGGCTAGGGTCGGGCAGATGTCTGTCGCACGATCGGCCAAAAGGTTGCTCGCGCCCGCGGCGAAGACCGTCGCGCCACATATGTTCTGGAAGCGCAAATTCAAGATCCTGCAACGACTCGGGGAGTCGCGTCCGGATGTGGTGCTGGTGGCCTCGCTCTGCGACCCCGACCGGGTGTCGCTGGACATCGGCGCCGACGTCGGTGAGTTTTCGATCGCGATGCTGCCCACGTCGCGCTCGGTGATCGCCTTCGAGCCGCGCCCCGCCCAGGCTCGCGAACTGGCGTTGATGTTCACCGCCGTCGGAGCGCCGGTGCGCATCGAGGCGGTGGCACTGTCCGACCAGCCCGGCATGACGGCGATGCGGGTGGTGGAATCCGACCCGGGCCGCAGCACGATCGACCAGCAGAACGTGCTGGACACCGCGGTCGGTGGCCCGGTCGCGACCATCGACGTCCCGGTCAAACGTCTCGACGACCTGAAGCTGGACAACGTCGGCCTGGTGAAGATCGACGTCGAGGGCCACGAACTGGCCGTGCTTCGCGGCGCCGTCAACACGCTGCGCCGCAACCGCCCGAAAATCGTCGTGGAGGCCGAGGAACGTCACCACGCCAACGCCGTCGCCGACATCACCGACCTGCTGCGCGGGCTGGGTTTCCGCGGCTATTTCTGGCTGGGCGATCAGCGCCGGCCCATCGAGGAGTTCGACGCCGCCGCCCACCAGGATCCGGCCAACATCGGCGGCGCCGAGGACGACTGGGCGCCGCGCGGCGTGTACGTGAACAACTTCGTCTTCGAACCGGCGGACGCCTGAGGGTGCCCTCCGCACGTGAGACAGCTCACACTTGCCGCTCCTTCTGTCACGGACCGCCGGCCCACGGTGTCTGAAGGGTGTAACCGCACACCGAGAAGGAGACAACGATGTCTGAACGACCGAATCCCACCGACCGGAAGGCGCACGTCGTCGTGCTCGGCGGCGGCTACGCCGGGACGATGGCGGCCAACCACCTTCGGCTGCGTACCGACGTCGACATCACCATGGTCAACCCGCGCCCGCAGTTCGTCGAGCGGATCCGGCTGCACCAACTGGCCGCCGGCACTGCTACCGCCACCGCCGACTACGGCACGCTGCTGGGCACGGGTGTCCGGCTGGTGGTCGATACCGCCGATCACATCGACGCCGCCGCGCGGCGGGTCCTGCTCGCCTCGGGTGCCGCGCTGGACTACGACTATCTGATCTATGCGATCGGCAGCACCGGCGCCGCACCCGTCGCGGTGCCCGGCGCCACGGAGTACGCCCACGTCCTGGCCGAGCTGGAGGGCGCGCAGAAGCTGCGCTACGCACTCGCGGACCTGCCATTGCAGGCGCCCGTCACCGTCGTCGGCGCCGGCCTGACCGGCATCGAGGCCGCCGGCGAACTCGCCGAACAGGGCCGCGCGGTGACCCTGGTCTGCGGTGGGATCCTGGGGCCGTCGCTGAGCGGCCCGGGACGGCGTTCGGTCGCCAAGCAGTTGCGCAAACTCGGGGTGAACATCCTGGAATCCGCCACCGTCACCGAGGTGCGCTGGGATTCGGTCGCGCTCGGCGACGGCACCATGCTTCCCAGCGCAGTGACGGTCTGGACGGCGGGCTTCGGCGTCCCCGACCTGGCCGCACGCAGCGGGCTGCACACCGACTCGCTGGGCCGGCTGCTCACCGACGAAACATTGACCAGCATCAGCGACGAGCGCATCGTCGCCGCCGGCGACGCCGCCGCGCCCTCCAACCAGCCGCTGCGGATGAGCTGCCAGGCGGCCATTCCGCTGGCCGCCCAAGCCGCCAACACCGTGTTGTCCCGCCTCGCCAGAACCGCTCCGGCGCTGCTCAACCAGGCATTCACCGGGCAGTGCATCAGCGTCGGCCGCACCTTCGGCACCATCCAACTGGCCCGCACCGACGACACCCCGGTGAACCTGTACATCGGTGGGCGCACAGCGGCGTCGATCAAGGAGCTGGTCTGCAAGGGCACGCTGTGGGGCCTGCGCAAGGAAGCCGCCAAGCCAGGCTGGTACCGCTGGCTCAAGGGTGGCAACCGGCCCGCGCGGCTGAGCGCGGACGAGCAGGCCGCACTGCGGTGACCGACGCATCGGACAGCAGCGGGCACGCGGAACGCTTCACCCTGCTGCGCCCGCTGCTGTTCACCATCGCCTACGAGATTCTGGGGTCGGCAACCGAAGCCGACGACGTGCTGCAGGACAGCTACCTGCGGTGGGCCGACGTCGACCTGTCGACCGTTCGGGACACCAAGTCCTACCTGGCCCAACTGGTCACCCGGCAGGCGCTCAACGCGCTGCGGGCCCAGGCGCGCCGCCGCGAGGAGTACGTCGGGCCCTGGCTGCCCGAACCACTGCTGCTCGAGGACCAGGACGCCTCGGCCGATGTCGTCCTGGCCGAGTCGGTGTCGATGGCCATGCTGATCCTGCTGGAGACGCTGACCCCGGACGAACGCGCGGTGTTCGTGCTGCGGGAAGTCTTCGGCTTCGACTACGCCGAGATCGCCGAATCCGTCGGCAAGCCCGCGGCCACGGTGCGACAGGTCGCCCACCGGGCGCGCGAACACGTGCACGCGCGGCGCAAGCGCTTCGGGTCGGTCGACTCCCGGCGCAACGCGGAGATCACCGCACAGTTCCTGGCCACGGCGGCCAACGGTGACGTCGAGGCGCTGGTCGGCATGCTGGCCCCGGACGCCGTCTGGATGGCCGACGGAGGCGGCAAGGTCAGCGCGGCCCGCAAGCCGGTGGTAGGTGCCGAAAAGGTGGCCAGGGCCATCGTCGGCCTGCTGCGCAAGACGCACGCGCAGCTGCATGTCGAGACGGTGAACTGCAACAGCGCCCCCGCGGTGGTGCTGTACCTCGCCGGCCAGATGGAGGGCGTCATCACGGTCGAGATCGTCGACGACAAGATCACCAACTTCTACGCGATGCGCAACCCCGACAAGTTGGTGGCGCTGGGCAACGCCCGGCAGATCAGTCGGCGCTGACCTTCGGCTCGTGCCGGAATCCCCCGTTCTGACAAGCTAGAGCGGTGCGAATCGACCGGCTGGGCGATCTGGGTGGCGCGCCGCAGGTGCTGCGCGCCATCGGCCGCGCCACCAGCCGGCTCGGCTTGCCGCCGCCGGCCGCACTGACCGGTGAGTGGTTCGGAGCGCTGGCCGTGATCGCGCCCAGTGTGCCGGTGCGCCCGGTTGCGGCGGGCGAGGTGTTCTCCGCCGGCACCGAGCCGACGACAGAGTCCCAGCTGGGTGCGGTAGGCGGGGGCTGGATCGGGTTCCTGTCTTACCCCGACGCCGGAGCCGACGGGCGGCCCCACCGCATTCCGGAGGCCGCCGGCGGCTGGACCGACTGCGTCTTGCGCCGGGATCGGGACGGACAATGGTGGTACGAGAGCCTGTCCGGTGCGCCTCTGGCGGCCTGGTTGGCCGATGCCTTGGCGCCAACCCCCAGAACGGCACCCACGTGCCAGATCGAATGGGTGGCCGGGGACCGCTCAGCACACCGCAATGGTGTGCTGGCGTGCCTGGAGGCGATCGCGGCAGGCGAGGTTTACCAGGCTTGTGTGTGCACTCAGTTCACCGGGACCGTCAGCGGATCGCCGCTGGACTTCTTCATCGACGGCGTGGCCCGGACCTCCCCCGCCCGGGCCGCGTTCGTCGCTGGACCATGGGGGGCGGTCGCCTCACTTTCGCCGGAACTGTTTCTGCGCCGCAGGGACGACGTGGTGACGTCCAGCCCGATCAAGGGAACGCTGCCGCTGGATGCCTGGCCGTCGGCGCTGCGGGCGTCGCCCAAAGAAGTCGCCGAGAACATCATGATCGTCGATCTGGTCCGCAATGACCTTGGGCGAGTGGCGATTACCGGTACGGTAACCGTTCCCGAACTGCTGGTGGTGCGGCGCGCACCCGGAGTGTGGCACTTGGTGTCGACGGTGTCGGCGCAGGTGCCCGCCGAGCTCCCGATGGCGCAGCTGCTGGACGCCACCTTCCCACCGGCGTCGGTCACCGGAACCCCCAAACTACGTGCCCGCCAGCTTATTTCGCAGTGGGAACGCAATCGTCGCGGAATATATTGCGGGACAGTCGGAATGGCATCACCAGTGGCGGGCTGTGAACTCAACGTGGCAATCCGCACCGTCGAATTCGACGCACTCGACAATGCCGTGCTGGGCGTCGGCGGCGGCATCACAGCAGACTCCGACCCGGACGCCGAGTGGGCCGAGTGCCTGCACAAAGCCGCGCCCGTGGTAGGGCTGCAAACGTCCGCGACGGCGAGCCGGGTGAGTTAGCTCAGCAAATCTGCGAACGCATAGTTGACTGGTGCGAATTTTTCCGATCGGCCACATGGGCCGCCGGGTACGCATAAGCTTCTGCCATCGACGCGTGTCTTTCGCGCGTCAGACGCGAGGGGTTCCGAAGGGTCGGGAGAGGATTGTCATGAGAGTTGCCATCGCGGGCGCTGCGGCTGCCGCCGTGTTGGGTGGTGCGCTGGCGGTTGCGCCGTTGACGATCTCCAACCAGAGCCGGACGACGGTCGGCGGGACCTGCAGTGCAGGTCAGCAGTGTGACAAGTTGGCATCGGTCCTCATGCCCGAAACCGGCAAGCCCCCCGCCGCAACCTCCGGTGGTGCCCCGTCGGCCCTTGAGCCGCCGCAGCCACCATCGTCGGCGGTAGCGCCCCGTCCGCCCGCCGAGCCGGCGGCCTACACGCCTCCGGGTCCGTCGCCCGCCGGACCGGGGCTGCTGCCCGGTTCGGACAACACCGTCACCCCCGCCTCGCCTCCCGCCAGCGCGCTGCCACCGGGCTTCGACCCGAACGCCGCGGCGCTTCCCGGCATCGGTGACGTTCCCGGCATGGGCATCCCCGGCCTACCCGACCTTTATGGCTATGCCGGCGGGGTTGCCGGCCTGGCCGGCGTGCCTTACGGGGTGAACGCGGCCTCCGCCGTCGTCAACGGCGTCCTCGGCGTCGGAAACACGGTCGCCAGCGTGGTGTCCACCAGCGCGCTCGCCGTCACCTACGTGGTGTTGGCCTATAACGCCCTGCAGTCCTCGGGCATCCTGCCCGCGGCGCAGGGCACGATCAACTCGCTCAGCTCGATGCTGCTGCCCTCGGCAGCCGCGGCCCTGCCGGCCGCCGCCCTGCCCGCGCTGAGCCTGCCGGGCCTGCCCGCCCTCAGCATCCCCGGCCTGCCGGGTATCTCGCCTGCGGGTCTGATCGGCCTGGCCGCGGCCGGTGGCCTGCCCGGCATCAGCCTGCCGGGCCTGCCCGACATCTCGCCGGCGAGCCTGATGGCGCTGGCCTCGTCCGGCCTGCCCGGCCTGCCGGGTGTGTCGCCGACGGACCTGCTGGCGCTGGCCGCCGCCGGCGGTATCCCGGGTCTGCCGAGTCTGCCGGGGGTGAACCCGGCAGCGCTGGTTGCCGCCCTGCCGGCGATCGCCGCCGGTATCCCGGGTCTGCCGCCGCTGCCGGGGATCGACCCGGCTGCGCTGGCGGCCGCGCTGCCGGCCCTGACCGGTGGCGGTATCCCGGGGGTCAATCCCGCGACGCTGGCGGCGGTGCTGCCCGCGCTGCTCGGCGGTGCGCCGGCGCTGCCGGGTGTGGACCCGGCCACGGTGCTCGCCGCGCTGCCGGCCATGGCCGCCGCGGCCGGCATCCCCACCTCGCTGCCCCAGGGTCTGCCCCCGCTTCCGCAGGGTCTGCCCCCGCTGCCGGCTCCGCCGCCGCTGCCCGCGCTGCCGGCGATTCCGCACCCGCCGCTGTGCCCGATCCCAGGCGGCCCCTGCTTCTGAGCAAGAGGCCTGTTCCTGGCTCTTCCTAAGCCTCTGGCTCCATCTCGCGACGGGACTTGAGCACAGCGTCGTAGAGCTGTCGCGACCGCACATCCGGGTATCCGGCGGCTACGTGGCTGCACGCGTCCTTGATGCGGATGCCACCGGCCACCAGATTCTCCACCTCGGCGACCAGGTCGCCGACCAGCGTCGAAAGATCGGCCCGCGGCGTTGCCCCGGCCAGCACGACGGTGACCTCGCCGAGCACGCCGTCGGCCGCCCAGGCCGCCAGCTCGTCGAGTGATCCGCGCACCACTTCCTCGTGCACTTTGGTCAGTTCCCGGCAGATCGCGGCCTGCCGGGCGCCGCCGAGCTGCTCGACCGCGTCGCGCAGACACGCTGCCAGCCGGCGCGGGGATTCGAAGAACACGCAGGTGCGCCGTTCGTCGGCCAGGCCGGCCAGCCAGGTGCGGCGCGCCGATCCTTTGCGGGGCGCGAAGCCCTCGAAGCAGAACTTCTCGGCCGGCAGCCCGGACACCACCAGCGCAGTCGTCACCGCCGACGGGCCGGGCAGGCACTGCACCGGCAGACCCGCTTCGATGCAGGCGGTGACCAATCGGTAGCCGGGATCGCTGATTATCGGCATCCCGGCATCGCTGACCACCAGCACGGTGGCACCGGAACCGATCGCGTCCACCAGCGTCCCCACCCGGGTGCTCTCGACCCGGTCGAACAGGCTGAGTACCCGGCCCCCGATCGTGACATCGAGGGCCTTGGCCAGGTTTCGCACCCGCCGGGTGTCCTCGGCGGCTACCACATCGGCTTCGGCCAATGCTTCGATCAGGCGTGGCGACGCATCCGCAGGCTGCCCCAACGGCGTCGCACCCAGTAACAGGCGCCCAGTGGTCATGACGGACAGCCTACGATCGACGTGATGACCGCCCCGCCCCAAGAAACCTCCATCCGCGAGGCCGGCCCTGACGCGGAGGTCGGCGTTGGGCGCGCGGACCCCGGCCCGTCAGCCACGGTCAGCCCGGCCCCCCTGGTGCCCGTCGCCGACTTCGGGCCGGTAGATCGGTTGCGCGGCTGGCTCGTGACCGCCGTGATCGCCGTGCTGGCGACGGCGACCCGCTTCCTCAATCTGGGCTCGCCGACCGACTCGGGCACACCGATATTCGACGAGAAGCACTACGCCCCGCAGGCCTGGCAGACCCTGCACAACCACTGGATCGAGGACAACCCGGGGTTCGGGCTGGTCGTGCATCCGCCGGTCGGCAAACAGCTGATCGCGATCGGTGAGGCGCTGTTCGGTTACACCGGAGTGGGCTGGCGGTTCACCGGCGCGCTGCTGGGCGTGGGTCTGGTGGTGCTGGTGACCCGGATCGTGCGGCGCATCAGCCGGTCGAGTCTGGTCGGCGGCATCGCCGGGGTGCTGGTGATCTGCGACGGAGTCAGCTTCGTGACGGCCCGGACGGCACTGTTGGACGGATTCCTCACGTTCTTTGTGGTGGCGGCCTTCGGCGCGCTCGTCGTCGACCGGGACCAGGTTCGCGCGCGGATGCACAACGCCTACCTCGAAGGGCGCTGCGCCGAGACGGTGTGGGGTCCGCGGCTGGGGGTGCGCTGGTGGCGCTTCGGCGCCGGGGTGCTGCTCGGCCTGGCCTTCGGGACCAAGTGGTCCGGCCTGTACTTCATCGCGTTCTTCGGCGTCATGTCGCTGGCCTTCGACATCGCCGCCCGGCGTCAGTACCAGGTGCCCCGACCCTGGCTGGGAACGCTGAGGCGCGATCTCATCCCGTCTCTGTACGCATCGGTGCTGATCCCGTTCGCCGTCTATCTGGCGAGCTATGCGGGCTGGTTCGCCTCGGAGACGGCGATCGACCGCCATCAGGTGGGCCAGACGATCGGGCCGAACAGCGAAGTGCCGCTGCCCGACGCCATCCGATCGCTGTGGTACTACACCGCGAAGGCTTTCCACTTCCACGCGACCCTGACCAATTCCGCGGGCAACCACCACCCTTGGGAATCCAAGCCGTGGAGCTGGCCGATGTCGCTGCGGCCGGTGCTGTACGCCATCGACCAGAACAATGTGCCCGGCTGTGGGGCGCAGTCCTGCGTCAAGGCAGTGATGCTGGTGGGCACCCCGGCGTTGTGGTGGCTGGCGGTACCGGTGCTGCTCTACACCACATGGCGCATGGTGGTACGCCGCGACTGGCGCTACGCGGTGGTGTGGGTGGGCTACTGCGCCGGGTGGCTGCCGTGGTTCGCCGATATCGACCGGCAGATGTACTTCTTCTATGCGGCGACGATGGGTCCGTTCCTGGTGATGGGCATCGCGCTGATCCTCGGCGACATCCTGCACCAGCCGGGACAGAACAAGGAGCGGCGCACGCTCGGGCTGATCCTGGTCTGTTGCTATGTGTCGCTCGTGGTGACGAACTTCGCCTGGCTGTTCCCGGTGCTGACCGGTCTGCCGATCTCGCAGCAGACCTGGGATATGGAGATCTGGCTGCCCAGCTGGCGGTGACCTTTTAGCGCCGAAATTGCCGTAGCGGTCGCGTCTCGCCCGCTTGTCGCGACCGTGGCCGCAATCTCGGGGACGTCAGGTCGCGAATCCGCGGGCTGCCAGCGCGTCCCGCACGCGCTCGAGGATGCGGCTGGGCCGGTCTTCCTTGACCACCCTGACGACCCGCCAGCCGAGATCTTCGACCATCTCCCATCGCCTGATGTCTTTCACGTACTGCCCGCGCTCGGTGCGGTGCTGGTCGCCGTCGTACTCGACCGCGACCATCGGCCCCTCCCAGCCCAGATCCAGATACGCCAACAGGTGGCCTGTCGCGTCCCGCACTGGGATCTGAGTGGCGGGTCGCGGTAGGCCACCGTCGATGAGCAGCAGCCTCAACCAGCTTTCCCGCGGGGACGCAGCGCCAGCGTCCATCAGGCACAACGCTTTTCGGCATGATCGCGTCCCCTGGCCCCCTGGTATCGAGCGAACAGCGGCTGCACGTCGTATTCGACCAGCCCAGTCGCGGCGCACAGTGCGTCGAGGTGCCTGACGGCCAGGTTGCGCGGGAGGTGCCGGCCCAGATCGAAAGCCGTTCGCGCCGGCGTCGTCACGGGGACGCCGGCCAGCTCCGTGATCTCCTCGGCGATGATCCGTTCCCGGCGAACGATCACACCGGGCGGCGGATGATTGAAGGGGCCTAGCAGCTCGACCGGCGCGAAGTCGTCAACCCACTTCGCTCCGTGCAGTGCCGCGGCCGCACGACCGGTGATGACTCCCCGGCGGCCCGACCACAGCCATGCCGCAGAGATGTTGTCCCACAGCGTCCTGGATGCGTCTTTCGGCAGATATACGTCGTGATGGATTTTTCGGTAGTTCCAACGCAATTGGCCGCGGGTGAGCGCGCCGCCGGCGAGCGCTTCGCTGCCGCGAAAGACCTGTGACACGTGCCGATCGTGCGGGAATCACCTCAGCTCGCCCAGCCAGGAAGCCGCCGGCTGTTGATAACCCGCTACGACGGCGCGAGGGTCACCCAGATTGCCATGGCGGCTGCGAAACCCACCACTGGTGCGACCCCCACGGCAATCTCGGCGCGACAACGACTTAGAGCGGATCGCGGGCGGCCGGGCAGGACATGCACCGTGGCCCGCCGCGCCCAGTGCCCAGTTCCGAGCCCGAGATGGTGAGCACCTCGATGCCGGCGTCACGCAGCCGGGCATTGGTCGCGACGTTGCGCTCATAGGCGACGACGACCCCCGGCGCCAGAGCAAGGGTGTTGTTGCCGTCGTCCCACTGCTCGCGTTCGGCGACGACGGGGTCGCGGCCGGTGTCGATCACACGAAGTTTCTCGATGCCGATCGCGGTGGCGGCCGCCTCCGCGAACGGTTCGGCGTCCGCGATCACCACACCGGCCGCGGTGCGCCGCAGGGTGAACGCCGACAATGTGTCGACGACGTTGGCATACATCACCACCGTGTCGGTGTCGACCATCGTGCAGACGGTGTCCAGGTGCATCTGCGCGCGCTTCTGGGCGATCGGCACAGCGAGCACGGTGTGCGCCAGATCGTCGTCGAAGAGGCTGCGCGCCAACGCTTCTGCGCCCGCCGGCGTGGTCCGCTCCCCTACGCCTACCGCAATGACGCCCGGAGCGAGCAGCAACACATCGCCGCCCTCAACCGGGGCCGTGCGCGACTCGTAGGCCCGCCGCACGCCGGTGAACCGCGGGTGGTGCGCGTAGATGATGTCGGTCAGCGAAGCCTCGCGCCTGCGCGCCCGCAACGCCAGCGACGGGATCACCACCCGGGGCCCGATCCAGATCGACGAGTCGCGGGTGAACACCAGGTTCGGCAGCGGTTCGATGACGAAATCCGCGCCGTGGTGCATCCGCAGTACCAGCGACACGCCACTGCGGGTGCTCGGCGGGAGTTCCTCGAAGGTCATGCCGGCGGTGAGCACGTCGGCCAGCGCGGCCGGCTCGAGACCTCTCAGGTACTCCGAAAGCTGTTGCGCCAGAATGGGTCCCAGCCGTCGGGCATCGACCGCCGCTGCCACGCCCTGCATCCGCGCGGCACCGCTGTGCTGCAGCGCCTCGGTCAGCAACTGCGACAGCAGCAGCACTTCCACACCGCGGCTGCGCAGCAACTCGGCGAACTGGTCGTGCTCGTCCTGCGCCCGCGCGACCCAGGGCAACCCGTCGAACAACAACTGGTCGTTGTTGCTGGGGTTGAGCCGGCACAGTTCCGCACCCGGGCGGTGCAGGATGGCAACCCGCAGCGCGCCCACCTCGGAATTGACGCCCAGCTCCACACCCACAGATCAAACCGTAGCCGCGCGGGCCGTATCGGGCGCGCCACACGCCGGATGATCGAACTGGTGTGCGATAGACTGGGGTCCGTGGCGATCGCGGCTCAGGGCTCGCTCTTCGAGCACAACGAACGCAGGCAACTCGGTGACGGCGCCTTCATCGACATCCGGGCGAACTGGCTGCGGGACGGCCCGTTTGACGGGCTCGAGCTGCTGCAGGCGCTGCTGCGCACGGTGCCCTGGCGGGCCGAACGCCGGCAGATGTACGACCGGGTGGTCGACGTACCCCGGCTGGTCAGTTTCCATGACTTAGCGGTCGAAGCTCCGCCGCACCCCGCGCTGTCCCGCCTGCGCCGCCGGCTCAACGACATCTACGGCGGCGAGTTAGGGGAACCCTTCACCACCGTCGGTTTGTGCTGTTACCGCGATGGGTCGGACAGCGTGGCCTGGCACGGCGACACCATCGGTCGCAGCAGCTCGCAGGACACCATGGTGGCGATCGTCAGCCTGGGCGCCACCCGCACCTTCGCGATGCGCAGACGCGGCGGCGGCCCCTCTCTGCGATTGCCCCTGGCCCACGGTGACCTGCTGGTGATGGGCGGATCGTGCCAACGCACCTGGGAGCATGCGGTTCCCAAGACCACCGGGGCAGCCGGCCCACGGGTCAGCATCCAGTTCCGGCCCCGCGACGTGCGTTAGCCGCGGACCGCACTGACCGCCTTGACCAGCAGATCACGCGCCCGCTGGGTATCAACCTTGGCCACCGGCTGTCCGGGCACCACCAGCGGGTTGGCGATCACGATCACCTGGTAGTCGCCGAATTGGGCGGAATAGTCGTAGAGCTCCCCGGTGCGCGGCGCCCCCTCGACCAGCGCCTGCAGCACCCGGTGCACGGCCTGAGTGTGGACGCCGTCGATCTTCGGGGCATCGACGACCTCGATGGCACCGCGCAGCTGGGCGCCGGAAAACCCGACTTTGGCGCAGTCTTTGCCGGGGTCGGTGAGCGGTAGCGGCTTGGAAGTCTCGACGGCGAGAGCCACGAAGCGGTTGCCGTTGCCCTCGGCGGAGATGGCGGCCATGTTGCCTTCGACCCCGGCCGGCATTTCGGGGCCGACGGCCGCCTTGGCGCAGTTCGCGGGGTCGAAGGTGAGCCCGTCAGGCAGCTTGCGGGACGCGAAGAACTGCGGGTCGATCGCGCGCGGGGTGATGTCGGTGACCTTGAATTCCGGCCCGAAGCTCGACTTGAGGTCGGTGATTCTGGCGATGTCGCCCTTGGTGGAGCGCCCGGGATCGGCTCCCGGGGAGCAGCCGACGAGCAGGCACACCGATCCGAGTGCGAGCATCAGCTTCAACATCGTGGCCAATCTACCCAACCGTTCAGCCGCGCAGCGTCGAGACCGTTTTGACCAGGAGATCGGCCGCGAACTGCGGCGGCAGCGGTGGCAGCATCGATCCGGGATCGGTGGTGAGCGTGGTGAAGGCGTAGTAGTCGCCCAGGTAGGCGATGAATGTGTATGCCCGTGAATCGATTTCGCTACCAGACTCGACGGCCGCCCGGATGTCCGCAAGCATGCCGAGGGTTGTCGCGCCCTCCACCTGGGGGGCATCGATGAGCCCCACACTCACCACGGTGCGCCCGGCGGTCAGGTCCCAGTGCCCGCAGGCGGCCACGACGTCGCGCGGCAGTGCCGCCGGTGCGGCCACCACGACCGCGTCGACGATTCCGCCCGGCCCCGATCCGGAGACGCCCTGAGCGGGCTGATCGCGGCCGGCCGCGGGTTCGGCCAGCGGGAGGCACTCCGGAGGGCTGGCCGCCGCGTGGTCGCCCAGACCCCAGATGGCGCGTGGCGACGGGGCGCGGGCGATGTTGGACACCTCGTAACCGGCCGGCAGCTCACGCCCCACGCGGCGGATGTTGCCGGGCGTGATCCCCGCAGCGTGCACGGTCGGAGTCGGCGAGGTCACCGACGGAGCGGGCGCGGGCGAGGCCGCGCAGCCCGCCAGCATCAGGACCGGCAACGGGCCAAACCAGAACGGCCGCATGCCCGTTCATATCACGCCGGGGCGGCTGCCACGGTGATCAACTCACCACCTCGATCACCTGCCGGGCGACTTGCTTGATCTGCTCCTCCATGGCGTGCCCGAAGCCGAGCTCGCTCGGCACGTCGATGACGGTGGTGATGACCCCGATGTCCTCGCGCTGCCAGACAGCGCCGTGCTGGTCCATGATGGTGCGCATCGGCAGGTTGTCGGAAAGCATTCGCGCAGAGAATCTTTCGACACCGTCCACCCGGGCGGCGACGGCCAGCGCGCCGATCAGAAAGGTTCCGATGCCACGTCCCTGGTACGCGTCGGCCACGGTGAACGCAATTTCGGCGACCGTCGGATCGTTCTCGTCGCGCACGAAGCGGGCATCGGCGACCGGGTCGCTGCCGTCGACCATGACCCAGACGAAATGGTCTACGTAGTCGACCTCGGCCAGGTAGTGCATCATCGCCAGGCTGGGCACCCGCGCAGACATGAAGCGCCGGTAGATCGTCTCGCTGGAGAAATGAATATGCCCGTGTACGGTGCGCTCGCTGTCACCGGGGAGAACGGGACGCAACATCAGTTGGCTGCCGTCGCGCATCTGCACCGGGATCGGTGTTATGAAGGCCGCCAGACGCTGGCGGACGGTGCGGACCAGCCGGTCCATGATCCCGGGGACATGCACCATCTGGGTCAGCGCCTCTTTGCCGCCGATCCAGCCGGTCACCGGTTCCAGCGTGGTGACCGTCGCGGTACGCGGGATGTCGCGGAGCAGCGCGATCTCCCCGACGATCATGCCGGGCACCAGTTGTTCGACGATCACCGTGTCGTCGTCGCCGACGTGCATCACCTCGGCGCTGCCGGAGTTGATCAGCAGAAAGGAGACGGCCTGCTCCCCCTGGCGCATCAGCATCTGCCCGGCCGGGGCCTGCAGCGGGGCAAGACAGGACGCCAGTGGTAGTAGATCCTCGGCCGGACAACCCTTGAAGATGTCCATTGCCGCGAGTTCTTCGGCCCCCACGCCGCTCAATTCGGCCATCCCGTCCATGCTTACCCGTTTTGGGCCCAGCTTTGGGTCCGATCCGCCTCAGGTTATGGCGTCAGCCACCGCCCCTGCAAGGAGTCCGCAGGCGCTCGCATTAGCCTGGCAGCAGGTCGCCGGCAAGACGTGAGCCTCCCGAAATGGACCAGAAATGATCGATAACCAGGACCGGGTCGAACTGACCCGAAGTCTGCTCAGCAGGCCCGCCACGCTGCGGCACGGCTACCTCGACGTGCTGGGCGAGTCGACGGCCGCCCCGGTCCCGACGTTTGCGCAGCGCGCCATGAACAGCCCGTTCGTCGCGGCGGTCTACGAAGGGCTGTGGCGGCCAACGTCCTTCTACCTGGCCAGCGGCGTCACCACCCAGGCCGAGGAGCGTCGCGCGGCCTCGGCGCTGCACCTGCGCAGCGCCACGCGGCTGCTCGACGTGGCCTGCGGGCCAGGCAATTTCACCGCACCTTTGGCCGCTCAGCTGTCCACCGGAAGCCTCGCGGTGGGCTTTGACATCTCCGAACCGATGCTGACCCGGGCCGTGCAGGACAACAACGGGCCACGGACCTGCTATGTCCGCGGCGACGCACGCGACTTGCCGTTCGGCGACGAAACCTTCGACGCGGTGTGCTGTTTCGGCGCGCTGTATCTGATACCCGAACCGTTCCGGGTGGCTCGCGAGATGATCCGGGTACTACGGCCCGGTGGTCGCATCGCCATTCTGACCAGTTACGCCGGCCAGCCGCCGCCGATCAACCTCGCGCTGAACACGACCGCACGCCTGATCGGACTGACCATGTTCGACAAGGACGCCTTCGTCGATCTGTTCAGCGAGGCTGGCTTGACCGACGTCGAACAGCAGACGCAGCGGGCGCTGCAGTTCGTCACGGCGACCAAACCGGCCTGACGCTAGGACGCGGCAGCCTCGCAGACACCGAACAACCGGACCAGTGCTTGGTGGAACTTCATCAGGCGGCGCGCCGCACGGTCTAGTTCGACGCTGTCAGGACGGTGATCACGTCGCGCAGCGGGTCCGGTGAGGTCGCCATCTCCCCCAGGAAGGGGTGCGAGAGCTCGAGGACGAGGAACAGGTTCACGGCCACCAGCACACCCACGGTCGCGACCATCACGCTGTGGATTCGCGGGTGCTCGACGCCGTAGATGATCGCGCAACTGAGCACCAGCCCGCTGGTCAGCAGGATCACCGTCCATAGCGCGAATGACGGCCCCGTGTTGGTCTGCGCCTGCATCACCCGCTCCGTGCGCGCCTTACTCATCTTGTCGAGGGTTCCGAAAGATGTTGCCAGGAAGGATTTCTGGTTGTCGTTGTGCGGCTGCACCTGTTGGTATGCGAGGTAGACGCGCTGTAGCGCCTTGTCGGCCGGTGGGTATTCGTAACCACGGACCGCCAATGGCCACTCGGTCAGCGCGGCGCGCTCGTAGTCCAGCAACGCTTGTCTGATTCGATCGGCGTCCGGCCCGTCGAACGCCGTGAGGTCCCTGGCCAGCTGAATTCCGGCGGTGCCCTCGTCGCGCGCCTGGCCGTCCTCGGTATTGATCTGGCTCCACATGCCGGAGACGACGAACCCGATGAAGAACGCGTAGACGAAGCCGACGACGCCGTACGCGAACCGCGTGGCGTCGTTGTGATCGCCGTCGGCGAGCTGCGGGTACTTGCGGCGGACGAGTTTGCGGGCCAGCACCGCACCGCCGGCGATGCAGATGACCAGCACGATCAGCAGCAGCCACGATGGAACATTGGCGACGATCCAACTACTCACTCGCCCCACTCCTTCCCCCAACGCACCGACTCTAACCAGTAGCGTTGACCCGTGGTCGATTTCTGGAGTGCGCAATGAGCGTCGCGGGGTTCGTTCTCGGCGTGGTCGCCACCGTGCTCGCCGTGGTGTCGCTGGGCTGGCAACTGATCGGCTACCGCAATCAGCGACCCCGCCCGAAGCTCAGGCCGGTGATCGGGCGGCTCACGCCTGACGGGCTGGTGACCAACGACGCGAGTTCCGACGTGCGCGAGTCGCTGGCCGCGGTCGCGGACCTCCTCGAGGACGTTCCGCTGATCATCGGCGTGAAGGTGGTCAACGCCGGCAGGAGCCCGTTCCACGTCGCGGGCTGGGCCATCCGCACCGATCCCGACGGCACCTCGCTGGTGCCGGTCGAGAAGCCGATCGCCGGCGCCGACGTCCCCCACGAGATTCCGCCGCAGGGCAATGCGGTCTTCCTCACCGAGTTGCGGCATGCGCAACGGTTCGCCAGTGCCGCCAACAACGCCGCGGGTTCGGAGGACCCACCGCCGCGCATCGTGCTGACCGTGTCCTCGGGCACGCGCACCTATCGCACTAAATCCATTGCGCCAGAATTGTTTTCACTCGAATCAGAGTAGCTGCGAGTCTGCCGGTTCGTGCGTCGCCGGCAGGCCCACCATGGCGAGGATGTCGTGTGCGACACCACCCGGAACCGCTACCAGGGTGCACGTCGTGCGTTGCCGGTCGGCAAGATCGCACGCGTCGGCGAGCACGCTGACGGCGGCGGAGCCGAGGTGGGTGACCGCACTCAGATCCACCTGGATAGATCTGGTGCCGGCCCGGCTGCGCACCGAGAGGACCTCCCTCAGTTCGGGGGCGGCGAGCGTGTCGACGTCACCCACGACGACGATGTAGCCGTCCTCGGAGGTGCCGACGTCGAACGTCGTGGGCGCGCTGACCCGTGGGGCGGGCACGGCCAGCTCGGTGTAGACCGATTGCCGCGTCAGGATGTGGGTGGCGGTGGCGGTGGTGCCGTCACCGCTGTGCGTGACGATCGTGTCAGGCACGGCCGCTCGCGCAATCGCCAGACCACGGCCCCGGTGGGCACCGCTCTCCGCATCCTTCCAGGTGCCGGAATCGGCCACCACGACGCGCACCCGGCCACCGAAGTCGAGTTCCGCATCGATGGAGAAGTCACCCGGCGATGCTGAGTCGTAGGCGTGTTCGGCCACGTTGGCGACCAGTTCACTGACGGCGTGCACCAGGGACTGGGTGTTGCCGGCATCGGCGCCCATCCCCGCCAGCCACTGACGCAGCGAGGCCCGGACGGTGCGCTCGGCGGTCTCATCGGCCCGGCTTTCGATGTGCAATGCCGGCGGCGGTGTGCGGCGCTGGGCGGCCAGCAGCGTGATGTCGTCGCTGTAGCCGGTGGTTCGCACCAGCAACTCGACCGCGTGTGAACACAGTCTGTCCACGGGCGTCTCGGCAGGGTCGAGCGGAAACGGCTTCCCGCTCGCGACGCGCGCCGTAACCTCGGCCACTTCCGCGGCACTGGCGGCAAGATCGCGACCCGGCCGTTCGATGATTCCGTCGCTGTAGAGCATGACCAGGTCGCCGACCGCCAGGGTGGCCCTCCGGGTGCCGAAACCCCGCCCGCTGCCCAGGGGGCCCGATCCGGTGCTTTGCAGATACTGCGCCTTGCCGCGGGCGGGAATGACGAGCGGCGGCGGATGCCCGGCTGTGCAGTATTCGAATTCCCCTGTCGCCGTGTCCAACCGGCCGACGCACAGGGTGGCCGACTTTGCCCCCGGTATCTCCGCGACAAACCGGTCCACTGCCGCGAGGCTATCGAGAATGCTCGCGCCACTGTGGAATTGCATTCGCACCGCGGTACGCAGCTGTGCCATGACCGCCGCCGCTTGCACGCCGTGCCCGACCACGTCGCCGACGACCAGCAGCAGTCGCCCGGCAGGGTCGGTGAGGGCGTCGAACCAGTCGCCGCCGGCCGCTGTGTCCTGGGTCGCCACCAGGTAGGCGGCGGCGATCTCAGCGCCCGGCAACACCGGCACGCTCGGCGACAGCAACGCCCGCTGCATGACGCCGGCGGCAGCACGCGCCGACTGGTAACGGCCCGCCATCTCCCGGGCCCGTTCTTCCGCCGCCAGCCGAGCCTGTACCGACTCGGTGGTGTCGGCGCCGACGATCACGACACCGGTGATCTCGCCGCGCGAATCGCGTTGGGCGACCGCGGTGATGTTGACGAACCGCTCCCGGACCCCGCTGCCGTCCAGATCGACCTGGACACGCACCTCGGCGACGTGCAGTGGTTCCCCGGTCTGATAGACCCGGTCGTACATGTCCAGGATGCCTTGCTCACGCAGCTCGGGCCCGAAATCGTCGGCTGCCACGCCCAATAGCGCGTTCGGGTAGAAGGCGCGGTGCGCGGCGTTGCAGGCCACCAGCCGCAGCTGCGGCCCGGCCAGCGCGCACGCGATCACCGGCAGGCCGTCGAAGGTTGCACGCACCGTCTCGTCGTCACCACAGGGGCGGCCGACGTCAGGATCGGTACTCATCGCAACCCTTGTACCCCTTGCGCTGTCTTCTCAAATCGGCAGGGGATGCCGCCTAGCCGCGAAGCGTGACGTGCGGACTCTGGCCGTAGTGCTGCCGATAATAGACGGCGAAGCGACCCAGGTGGCCGAATCCCCAACGACGGGCGACGCCACCTACGGTCGCCGTCGCCTGGTCGCCGGTGACGAGGTCGAGATGAGCCTGATGCAGCCGGACGCGGCGGACGTATTCCATCGGCGTGCAGTCGCGGTGCTTGCGGAACATGTACTGCAGCGCGCGCGGTGTGACATAGACAGCCCCCGCGATGTCGGCGAGCGAGATGTCGGTGTCCGCGTTTTCCTCGATGAAGGCGATGGCACGGCGCAATAAGACGGGAGTGCTGTCGCGCCGGTCCGCAGCGATCGGTTCCAGCACCGCGGTGTTCGGAAACGTGGCCAGCATGCTGGCCGCGATGTAGCGCTGCGCCGTCCCCACGACGAGCGGATTACGTTCCGCATCAGAGTCTGTAGCCACCGTTGCGCGCACGTGGTCCAGGGCGGCCACCAACTGCGCGCCGGCAGCCGGGGATATCGGCACCGAACCGGTGAGCCGCACGTGGTCCTCAGAATCCGGCGAATCCGCAGCCACATGGCTGAGCAGGGCCCGGTCGACCGAGTACAAGTCAGTACTGGCATGGCGACACATCCCGATCAGCGACTCACCCGCGATGGCGCCGAACGCCCCGACCTGACCGGCCCGGAATCCCTCGAAGGCGCCGCGATCGATCCGCGCGTCGATGCCGCCCGACCGCACCCGCACGAGCAGGATCCGCTCCGGGGGGACCATGGCGTAGCTGAAAGTGAAGTCGAAATCCGCGACGTCGACACTCACCGATCCGACCATCGCACGCTCTATGCGGCTCCTGGTCGGGACACCGTGCTCACCGACAGCCATCCGGACACGCCCGAAGCTGGCGCTGACGACCTCCTCGGCTTCGCCGAGGTCGGCGGTGTCGAGCAAGACAGTGAACATGTGCGCGGGCTTTCGACGTAGACCACTACCGCGGCTTCGTGTGGAACCGACGAGATCATTATCCAACAAGCGTTGTGTTAATCCATAGCGACCTGCCGCGGCGCAAACTTCACTGACAGGTGTCATTGACGGCCGTCAGTGAACAGGCGTAGCGTCTTCGCATGGTTTCCGCTCCGCCGTCCGC
Source organism: Mycobacterium sp. TY815 (assembly GCF_030755135.1). Lineage (NCBI taxonomy): Bacteria > Bacillati > Actinomycetota > Actinomycetes > Mycobacteriales > Mycobacteriaceae > Mycobacterium > Mycobacterium sp. TY815. The sequence goes on from NZ_JAUFRX010000002.1 coordinate 1,060,724, forward strand.
CAGGGAGGCTCGGCGACTCGAGACGCGGACGCGATTGTTCGACGCCGCCCTGGCCGAGATTTCGGGCCGGGGGCTGGCCGCCGCCGATGTCAGTGCCATCGCCGCTGCGGCGGGGGTGGTGCGTGGCACGTTCTATTTTCATTTCCCCACCAAGGAGCACGTACTGGTAGAGCTGGAGCGCAACGAGGAAGCACGGATCGCCGACGAACTCGCTGCGGTCGAGGGCGATCTGGAATCGGTGCTCAGGCGACTGGTCCAGCGCGTGTTGGACGCCGAAAGCCGGTTAGGCACAGTTGTTTTCCGTGACATGCTGGGCCTGCACTTCGCCTCGACCCATCCGGCCGATAACGATCTGGCCCAGCATCCGCTCCTTGATTTTCTGACCGCCGTAATCAGCCGGGCACAACAGGCGGGGGACGTCTGTTCGGATGGCGACCCCGGAGAACTCGGAACCTTTTTCCTCACCGGGCTTTTCGCCCTGCTCGCCACCGGGGCGCACGACGCCGCACTGTTACGCCGTTATGTGGCAACAATTGTCAAAGGAATGGAGAAGCGATGAACCGCAACGGGATCGAAGGCTACCGGGAATTCCTGGCCAGGCGTGACGGCGAAGCCGACCTGCTCAACCGAAAGCTCGCGAACCGCGAGCAGTTCTTCCACGACCTGGAAGCCAACCCGGTCCGGTCCGTACACCCCGCGGATCGCGCGACATTTCTGCGCAATCTACGCCGCCGGCGGCCCGAACCCGGGCTGGACAGGAAAATGCTGTTCCTGCTGGCGACCGCCAAACTGAACCAGGCAGAGCGCTTCGGCGTCGGGCTAGGTGAAACCTACGGGCGCAACAGCGACGAGAACCTGCCGCCGGAGAACGTCTACCTCGAACTCGAGGAGCACTACCACACCCGGCTGCTGGCCTACGCGCTCGACGTCTTCGATCTGGCGTTTCAAGTCGTGCCACCGCCTTTCGTGATGCGGCAGTTCGTCAAGACCGGCGTCTTCATCCCTCAACGGCTCGGCTTCATGTTCGTCGGAGCCGCGGAGATGGCCGGCTGCGTCATGTTCGACGAGTTGCGGCGGGCCGGGGCAGAGTTGTTTGCGGACGAACCTGAGGTGGCAGCTCGTATCGAACTGCTCTACAGCGAGATCCTGACCGATGAAATCGGGCATGTCGGGTACTGCGCGTCACGCTGCACCGCCGGCGAGCGGGCGGTGATGCGGCGGATCTATCCGTGGATCGGCCGGCTGTTCGCCCGCCAGACCGCGGAGATCAGCCTGTTGGTCGACGTCAAGGCGCTGCACGCTCGGTTGGACCGCCCGTTTGATGTCGACGAGCTGACCGCCGGCCTAGACAACGAGACGTACCTGGTGATGCATCCATGACCTGTTTGCTGCGGGTCGACCTGTTGGCTCGCAACCAGGTGTGACCAAAGTCCCTAATCCACGGGACGTGTGTCATCGGATCGTCGCGAGGCGGGCGGTGATTCGAGCGGGCGGGCTTACCCTCTCAAAACGGTCTTGAGGGTTCTTCTCGCAGATGGGCCGCCCGCTCGCAGTAGGGGGTCACGATGTCATCTTTTGTGTTCGCCGCGCCCGATGAGTTCGCCGCAGCGTCTTCCAGCCTTCGCGACCTGGGATCGTCGATCAGGGCGGCCCATGCGGCCGCGGGTGGCTCGACGATGTCGATCGTCGCGGCCGCTGAGGACGAAGTGTCGGTGGCGGTCGCGACGTTGTTCGGTAGTTACGCCCAGCAATTCCAGGCGCTCGGCGCGCAGGCGTCGCTGTTTCATTACCAGTTCGTGCAGTCGCTGAATAGCGGTGGGTTCTTGTATGCGGCCGCTGAGGCCGCCGGCGCCTCGCCGCTGCAAGCGGCCGCGTCTGCGGCCGCGGGGTTAGAAGACGCCATCAATACTCCGGTCCAGCAGCTCACCGGACGTCCGCTGTTTGGGCCCGGCACCAATGGGGCACCGGGCACCGGGCAAGCCGGTGGGCCCGGCGGATGGCTATGGGGCAATGGCGGTGATGGCGGGTCGGGCACGCCGGGTACGGCCATTAGCCCCACCGGTGGCAGTGGTGGGGCCGGCGGGTCAGCCTTCCTGTTCGGCTCAGGCGGTCACGGCGGTTCGGGCGGGACCGCCTATGCAGCCAGCGGTGCCGCCGGCGGTACCGGAGGGAACGGTGGCGCCGGTGGGCTGATCTTCGGCGGCGGCGGGGCCGGTGGTGTCGGCGGGCTCGGTGCGGCCGGTTCTGCAACCGCGGCAGCAGGCATGGGCGGTCACGGCGGGGCCGGCGGCACCAGCTATCAGCTCTGTGGAGCCGCCGGCGCCGGTGGTGCCGGCGGGCAGGGTGGCTACGGCTATGACGCGACCGCCGACCCGATGGCCGCGCCCGGTGCGTCTGGCGGCCGTGGCGGCCCAGGCGGGGTCGGTGGTGTCGGCGGCCACGCGGTCGGGCTGTTCGGGAGCGGCGGGGGCGGCGGTGTCGGCGGGGACGGCGGCGTGGGCGGCACCGGCGCGCAGGGCGCCTCAGGCACGCAGTTCGCCTCGGCCGGTACCGGCGGTCATGGCGGTGACGGTGGCACCGGTGGCGTCGGCGGGGCCGGCGGTTCCGGCGGATTCTTGGGGTCCGCCGGCGCCACCGGCGGTGCCGGCGACGGCGGCAGGGGTGGCACTGGCGGTCTGGGCGGAGCCGGGACTTCCACGAGCACCGGCGCGGCCGGCGGCACCGGCGGCCGGGGTGGCCTTTCCGGCGGCGCCGGTGGCACCGACGGCGCTGGCGGGGACGGCGGCAACGGAGGCAGCGGCGGGGCTGTCGGTACCGGTGCGACCGCAGGCATCGGCGGGGCCGGCGGCGCGGGCGCCGCAGCCACCAGCGGAGGGCCAGGCTACGGCGGCGGTGGCGGCGGTGGCGGCGGGGGGGCCAGGATGCTACCCAGCAGCGGCGGCGCCACCAGCGGTACCGCCACCGGCGGTGACGGTGGCGCCGGTGGCGCCGGCACCACCGTGGCCGCGGGCGGGGTTGGCGGCTCCGGAGGCAACGCAACCCTCGCCGCCAGCGGCGTCGGCAGCTCCGCCAGTGGTACCGCCACCGGCGGTGTCGGCGGGGCCGGCGGCACCAACGACGCCAGCGGTGGCCGCGGAGGCAACGCCACCCTGAGCGCGAGCGGGGGCGCCACCATCACCGGCACGGCCATCGGCGGCGTCGGGGGCGCGGGCACCACCAGTGGCCGCGGCGGTGGCGGCGGTGGCGGCTACTTCTTCGCCAGCGGTGCTGGCAGTTCCGGTAGCGGCACCGCCAGCGGCGGCGACGGGGGCGCGGGCACCAATGGCGGCCGCGGCGGCTACGGGGGCGGCTCCCGGATCGGCGCTTATAACGGCGGCACCGCCACGGGCACGGCCACCGGCGGTCTGGGGGGCGCAGGCACCACCAACGGCCGCGGCGGCGGCGGCGGGTTCGCGATTGTCACCGCTTACGGCGCGGGTAGCAACGCCAGCGGTAGCGCCATCGGCGGCGCTGGAGGTGCGGGCAGCACCGGCGGCTACGGCGGCAACGGAAACTACGGCGGAATCAGAGGCGCCAACGGCGGCACCGTCACCGGCGGCACGGCCGCCGGCGGTGACGGAGGCGCGGCCACCAACGGCCGCGGCGGCTACGGAGGCAGGGCCACCGTCCTGGCCGGTGGCGCGGGGAGCTCAGTCACCACTGGCACCGCGACTGGCGGGGTCGGAGGGGCTGGCAGCAACGGCGGCATCGGCGGCGCCGCAAGCAACGCCCTGATCAACGCCACCGGGGGCGGCACCGTTTCTGGCAGCGCCACGACCGGTGGGGACGGCGGTGCCGGCATCGACAACGGCGTCGGCGGCACCGGCGGCCAATCGTTCTTCACCGCCAATGCCGGCGGCACCATCACCACAAGTACCGGCACCGGCGGCACCGGCGGTAGCGGCACCGGCCTGGGCAGCACCGGCGGTGGGGGTGGCGCCGCCGACCTGACAGTTCCCCCTCCCGCCGTTGTGACGGGAGCGGTCGTCACCGGAACGCCCGGCGTGAATGTGCCGTAATAGTGTTCCCTGACAGCCTCACACGACCCTCAGCCCGTCGGGAATCCTCTCCGGGTCGCGCCAGAAGGCGTCGTGGATGAAGCGGTTGAACAGATCCGGCGGTAATAACGTGTCGCGCGGTTCGGCCCTGACGGTCGGGCGCACGGTGTGCAGTCCCGGTGTCCCGGCGCGCTCGTCGAACTCGGTGACGTCGTACTCGACATGGCCGAAGTCGTGGTCGAAGACCGGCTCACCGAGAAACGAGTAGATGGCCTGCATCGCCCTGGCCGGGTCGGTGCTCAGGGTTTCGTACTGCAGCAACAGAAGTCGATCGCGTTGCGCGCCGTAGCATGCCTGCCGCAGGGCATCGTAGGGCCCTCCGACCATGCCATCCGGCGCCACCACACTCGTTGCGCGGCTGAAGACCGTGCCGCCGGCGCTGTAGTTGAAGATCGACGACGGGCTGAAGACGTTGCGTTGGATCAATCGCTCGATGCTGTCCACCACCCACTGCAGTTCACGCACGCAGGCAATCACTTTCGCCTCGGGAAACAGCCGCGCAATCGCCGGCATCCATGCACACCAGCCGCGGTTGGTATCGAAGATCACCTCGGCGGTGGAGTCCGCATAAAAATCTTCGAACAACCCGCGCAGGATTCGCTCTCGCTTGGCGTCGTCGATGAACACCGAAAATTCGTTGCGCCCGCCCATTTCGTCGAGCAGCGCGCCGAACAGGCCGGCCAGCGGACCCGACATCCCCGCCTGGAACCGCGGATTTTGGCGCAGCAACGCGGCCAGCAACGTCGAACCCGAGCGCGGCAGACCCGAGATGAAATGGATGGCTACCACGACAAGCCCCGCCTACTTCCCGCACCTAGATGCCCTGCGACCTGTAATCCGTGCGATGCCGTGATGCTAACGGATTGAGAATTCCGTAATCGGCTGATTGCACATGGACGCGGCCGCCCACCACGAGCCAAGCCCGTCACCATCGGGGCCGGCGCACCAGCAAAGGAAGTACTGCGCGATTGACAACGCCTCGAACCGGTGGAGCTAGGGAGATTCGAACTCCCGACCTACTCGATGCGAACGAGTCGCGCTACCAACTGCGCCATAGCCCCTGATCGCTAAGCAGGCTACCAGCCGCGACCGCGAAGGTACGAACCGCGCACTACTGCCCGACCGCGCGCGGCAGGTCGCGGGGCCAGCCGTAGTTGCGCATCGGCACCGCGTAGTCCAGGTGCTCGAAGATCGGGTCCTCGTCGTCGATCTCCAACACCACCGCTCCGGGACGGCGCAACCGCGACGGGACCAGGTCGTATTCGCGGTCCTGAGTGTTCTCCACGCCCAGTCGGCTGCGGGCCATCCGCTGCATCCGGCGCCGCCGTACCTGCTCCTCGATCTTGGTCTGCCGCCGCAGGTAGAACAGGTACATCAGGGTGACCGTCGTCGCGGCGGCACACAGCCACCAGGCCATCGGCGTCACCTCGAAGGCGGCGATCGCCGAGCCGACCAGGACCACCGCCATCGCCACCAGCACCCTCTTGCGGAACGCGTACTTGCGGGCGCTGACCGCGGCGGCGGTCTTGTTCTCGAACCTGCGCCGCCTGTTGACGCCCACCGCGTAGGCCGGCGGCGCGTCGTCCCCCTCGTCGTCCTCCTCGGGTTCCAGACCGGAAGAGTCGTCGACATACTCGTACTCGTCATCGGCGAGGTCATCGTCGGAGTCGTCCTCGTGCGCGTCGACCGCCTCGGCTTCCACCGCGGCCAGCGCCGGCCCCTCCGTCTGGGACCGCGCCTCGCCGGCACCCACCGGCAGGGCGGGCGCGTTCTCGTCGATCACGTCGACATCGAGATAGTCGGGCTCGGCAACCTCGGCGACCTCCGCGACCTGTTCGGCACGGGCCATCGCGGTGACGACCGACCGGGGCCGCATCAGCTCGTCGGTGTCGGCGTCGTCAGCGGCATGGTCCTTGTCCGCATCGGCGAAAGCACCGTCGATCGGCTCGGTGTCCCAGTCTTCTTCCGGCTTCCAGTCAGGGTTGCTGCGGTGACCCGCCGCCGGACCGGTTCGCTTGAGCAGGCGGGAACTGGCACCGCCGTTGAGCACTCTGGTGGCAAGCGCCACATCGCTGGTGCGCCGAACGGCGTCGCGCTTGCTGATCAGCATCGGCACCAGCACGAACAACCACAGGACCACGAGCGAAATCCACAACAACGATTGCGGGATGCTTGGCATGATGACCTGCTCTCTTCGGTTGCGATCCCCGCGAGGCCTGATCCGCCTGCGTGGCCGGGTCGCTGCGACCAGGGCAATTACACACCTGTAATTTGCCTCTTTCAAGCATCACACGCCACATATGTCACGCTAGCCACAATTTTATTTCGGTTGGTCACCGATCCCGCGTGTGAAGTCATCGAGATTGCCGTGATGGTCGCGACCAGCGCCCCGAGCACAACCGTGACGGCAATCTCGGCGGAGAAGAACCAGGAGAGCTACACCCAGCTGGCGCGCCCGGCACGCACCAGCGTCGAAGCCACCGACCCGTAGACCTCTTCGACGGTGATCGCCACCAGCAGATGGTCGCGCCACCCGCGGTCCACCTCGAGGTAGCGCCGCAGCAGGCCCTCTTCGCGAAAACCGTTCTTGGCCAGCACGGCTCGGCTGGCGGCGTTCTCCGGACGGACGGTCGCCTCGACGCGATGCAGCATCACCGGCCCGAAGCAGTGGTCGAGCCCCAGGGCCACCGCCCCGGTGGCCACCCCGCCGCCGGTGTGCTCGCTGGACACCCAGTAACCGATCCATGCCGACCGCAACGCCCCGTGTGTGACGTTGCCGATGGTCAGCTGACCGCAGAACTGCCCGTCGAGTTCAATTGCGTACGGCAGCATCCGGCCCTTGCGCGCCTCCGCCCGCAGTCCCGAGCACACCGCCGGCCACGCGGCCACCGAATGACGCACCGACCATTCGCCGTCGGTGCTGGGCTCCCATGGCTCCAGCTGCGCACGATCGGCCAGCCGAATCCGACTCCAGGGCGCGCCGTCGCGCATCCGTACCGGCCGCAACCGGATCACCCCGGCCGCCACCCGCAACGGCCCCATACTCATCGGCCAGCCGGGATGACGGGAATTGGATCGCAACAGGTTCACGAGCCGGGCCGCAGTCAGCCGTGCTGAGCCAGAAAGGCGACGTCGACGATCTCGCCGGTGCGGATCTGCTCGGCGCCGCTGGGCACCACGACCAGACAGTTCGCTTCGGCAAGCGTGGCCAGCAGATGCGACGACGCCCCCGGCGCTCCCCCGAGCGCCTGCACCAGGTATTCGCCGCTCTCCTGATCACGCATCAACTGGCCGCGCAGAAACCCTTTGCGCCCACTGACCGACGTGATCGGCGACAGGGTGCGGGCCTGCACGATACGTCGCATCGGATGGCGCTTGCCCAGGGACAGCCGGATCAGGGGCCGCACCATCACCTCGAAAACCACCAGCGCGCTGACCGGGTTCGCCGGCAACAGAAACGTCGGCACGCCGTCGCGGCCGAGCTGCCCGAAGCCCTGCACCGATCCCGGGTGCATGGCCACCCGCACGACCTCCATGTCGCCCAGTTCGGACAGCACCGAGCGAACGGCCTCGGCCGCGGCACCGCCCACCCCGCCGGCGATCACCAGCACCTCAGCCCGGTTGAGCTGCCCCTCGACGATCTCGCCGAGTTCCTTCGGGTTGTTGCTGACGATCCCGACGCGGTTGACCTCTGCCCCGGCATCGCGCGCCGCGGCGGCCAGGGCGTAGGAGTTGACGTCATAGACCTGCCCGTTGCCCGGGCTGCGGGAGATGTCGACCAGTTCGCCGCCGACCGCCATCACCGATACCCGCGGGCGCGGATGCACCAGCACGCGTTCGCGGCCGACCGCCGCGAGCAGGCCCACCTGCGCCGGGCCGATGATCGTCCCGGAACGCACCGCCACGTCGCCGGGCTGCACGTCGTCACCGGCGCGCCGCACGTACGCGCCCGAAGGCGCCCCGCGCAGAATGCGGACCCGGTTCATGCCGCCGTCGGTCCAGCGCAGCGGTAGCACGGCGTCGGCCAGAGTAGGCAGCGGCGCCCCGGTCTGCACCCTGGCGGCCTGGCGCGGCTGCAGCCGGCTCGGCGTCCGCGCGCCGGCCTCGATGGTGCCCATCACCAGCAGGGTGACAACCTCGCGCACCTCGGCCACGCCGTCGTCGCCGACGGCTTCCAAGGGTCCGGAATCACCGACCCCCATCACGTCGACACTGCGCACCGCGTAACCGTCGATGGCGGCCTGGTCGAATCCGGGAAGCGGGCGTTCGGTCACGACCTCTTCGGCGCACAGCAGCCCCTGGGCTTCGGCAATCGCGACCTTGATCGGCCTGGGGGCCACCGCTGCCGCCGATATCCGTGCCTGTTGCTCCTCCACAGAACGCACAGTGCGCCTTCCTGCCGTCCAGCCAGGCGAACTGAGCCGCCGGTTACTGTTCGGTCAGGCCCAATCGCGCCACCAACCACCGCCGCAGTTCCGGGCCGTAGTCGTCACGATCCAATGCAAAGTCAACCGCAGCCTTGAGGTACCCGCCGGGATTTCCCAAGTCGTGTCGGGATCCGCGGTGCACCACCACGTGGACCGGATGGCCCTCGGAGATGAGCAGCGCGATGGCATCGGTGAGCTGCACTTCGCCGCCGGCGCCGCGGTCGATGCGGCGCAGCGCGTCGAAAATCGCGCGGTCCAGCACGTAGCGTCCGGCCGCCGCGAACAGCGACGGCGCGTCCTCCGACTTGGGCTTTTCGACCATGCCCTTGACACGCAGCACGTCCTGGTTGCCGCCGCCGGGAATCGGTTCGACGTCAAAGACGCCGTAGGCGCTGATCTCTTCGGGCGACACCTCAATGGCGCACAACACCGTGCCGCCGTGCTCGGCGCGCACCTGCGCCATCGTCTCCAGCACGCCGGCGGGCAACACCAGGTCGTCGGGCAGCAGCACCATGACCGCGTCCTCGTCGGCCGCCAAGGTGGGCTCTACGCAGCTGATCGCGTGCCCCAGCCCGAGCGGTTCGGCCTGCACCACGGACTCGACTTTGATCAGGGCCGGAGCCCGACGGACCTTGGCCAGCATGGCTTTTTTGCCGCGGGCCTCCAGGGTGCCCTCGAGCACCAGGTCCTCGACGAAGTGCGCGACGACCCCGTCCTTGCCCTCGGAGGTGATGATCACCAGGCGCTCGGCGCCGGCGTCGGCGGCCTCGGCGGCCACCAGCTCGATGCCGGGGGTGTCAACGACGGGCAGCAACTCCTTGGGCACCGTCTTCGTCGCAGGAAGAAAACGGGTCCCCAAGCCGGCGGCGGGGACGATCGCCGTGAACGGAATCGCTACTTCTGGTCGTGACATCGATTCACACCATAGCCTTATCGGCCTTATACAAACCCTCTGGCGGGGAGAACGCGCGGATCGCCAATGGTCTGACCCGGTGGTCTGACATCGTTGACGCCATGGCTACCGCGACCAAGTCGGCCTGGCGGCGACGGATCAGCACGGCGCGGCGCCTCGTCACCGATGAACAGCACCGCGCCGAAGCACGGATGCTGCGCAGCCACCTCGAGGCGGTCGTGACGCCCGGTAGCACCGTGTGCGCATACGTGCCAGTGGGTTCGGAGCCGTGCACCGTCGACATGCTCAATGAACTGCTGCAGTTCGCGGACCGGGTGCTGCTGCCGGTGGCCCGCATCACGCACGACGAGGAGCCGCTGCCGTTGTTGTGGGGCCGGTACTGCGCCGGTGAACTCATCACCGGACTATGGGGCCTGAAGGAACCACCGGAGCCCTGGCTGCCGGAATCCGCTTTGGCCGAGGCGGAATTGGTGCTGCTGCCGGCGCTCGCGGTCGACCGCCGCGGCACGCGGTTGGGGCGGGGCAGCGGCTTCTACGACCGCTCCCTGGGCTTCCGTGACCCGCAGTCGCGTCTGGTGGCGATCGTGCGGGACAGCGAGCTCGTCGACGAGTTGCCCTCAGAGCCGCACGACGTCCCGATGACGCACGCCCTCACGCCCGGACGCGGACTCGTGACGCTCCCCACCCGGGAATGATCCTCACCACGTGGCGGTTCTAGCACTTGAAACGGTAGAGTGCTAACTCAGACTTAACATCATCCGGAGGTTTTTGTGCCGACGTACAGCTACGTGTGCACCGAATGCGGAGACCGCTTCGACAAGGTGCAGGCCTTCACCGAGGACGCGCTGACCACCTGCGAGAAGTGCTCTGGCCGGCTGCGCAAGCTCTTCAACTCGGTCGGAGTCGTGTTCAAGGGCAGCGGCTTCTACCGCACCGACAGCCGCGAGGCCGGCAAGAAGGACAAGGGATCCTCCAACGGCTCGTCGTCGAGTTCCAGCTCGGGCGACTCGGGGTCCAGCTCCACGTCCAGCGAAAGCAAGTCCTCGAGCTCCGGCGAGAAGGCCGGCAGCAGCACCGCGTCCACCGCGGCCGCATCGAGCTAGTTATCCACAACTGACGTTCGCACCGGCAATGACCGGTGTGTCCGCGCGCCTAGCGTGACGGCGTGCGGGAACCTTCGCTGAATCCGACCCTGCTCAGTCGCATCGCGACAACATTGCGTCCGGACTGGACCAGAACCGTCCGGGCCCGGCGAATCGCCGCGGGCGGACTGGTGGTGCTGTCCGGTATCGCGGCGCTGCGCTCCGACCCGGAGGGCGACCGCGTCGATGTCGTGGTGGCCGCCCGCGACATCGGTCCCGGCACCGCGCTCAACGAAGGCGATGTTCGCGTCGAAAAGCGCTCGCCGACAACGGTTCCCGACGGATCGATAACTGACCCCGGGCGGGTGGCCGGTGCGACGCTGGCCAGTCCCACGCGTCGCGGCGAGGTGCTCACCGATGTCCGGTTGCTGGGCAGCAGGCTGGCCGAGTCGACCGCCGGCCCCGGGGCGCGGATCGTGCCCCTGCACCTAGCCGACGGCGCGCTGATCGACCTGATCCGGGTCGGAGACGTCGTCGACGTGCTGGCCGCCCCGGGCGGCGAACTCCAGCAACCCACACCGGCGGTCAGCAAGGTGATCGCCACCGACGCCGTGGTGGTGCTCGTGTCGGCGAAAGAGAAACTGCGGTCCAGCGAAGCAGACCGCGTAGTCTTGGTTGCGCTGCCGGCTCGCGTGGCGAACACGGTGGCTGGCTCGGCGCTAGGTCAGACGGTCACCCTCACCCTGCACTGAGTACTCAGCCACCGCTGAGCGCGTGGTCGGCAGCAAAGCCTGTCCGATCAAGAAGGGACATCCCCATGCTCAAAGGGTTCAAGGAGTTTCTCTCGCGGGGCAACATCGTCGACCTCTCGATAGCGGTGGTCATCGGGGCGGCGTTCACCACGTTGGTCAAAAGCTTCACCGATGGCGTCGTCAACCCACTGGTGAGCTCGATCGGCATGGACCAGAAAGAGGAGCACGGCATCCTCAAACAACAGATCCCGGGCACCAATCAATTCATCAACCTCAATGACGTGCTCTCGGCGGCGATCAACTTCATCCTGGTCGCGGCGGTGCTGTACTTCCTGATCGTGCTGCCCTACAGCAAGCTGCGTAAGAAGGGCGAGGTCGAGCAGGCCGACGACGCGCAGGTCGTCCTCCTCGAAGAGATCCGTGACCTGCTCGCGCAGACCAACGGCAGCTCCTCAGGCAGGCACGGCGGGGCGCCATCAGGTGTACCGCTGTCAGGACCCCCGGAACACGGACCGCGCGCCGAGAACTGAGCCGCCTCAGATCTCCAGGCTCGACAGCTGGCCGATGATGTGCGCGGCCAGCGGGTTGAGCGTCGCCATGCCGTCGCGCACGGCGTAGCGCGAGCCGGCCAGGTTGACCACCAGCGTGCTGCCCGAGACCCCGGCCAGCCCGCGCGACAGGCCGGCGTCGGTGATTCCCGCGGACAGGCCCGAGGCGCGGATCGCTTCGGCGATGCCCAGGATCTCCCGGTCCAGGATGTCGCGGGTGGCCTCCGGGGTGACGTCGCGCGGCGTCACCCCGGTGCCGCCGACCGACACCACCAGGTCCACCCCGCCGATCACGGCCGTGTTCAACGCATTTCGGATCTCGACCTCGTCAGCCTCGACCGCCACCACACCGTCGACCACGAACCCGGCTTCGGTGAGCAACTCGGTGACCAACGGCCCGCTGTGGTCCTCGTCGCCGTGCGCAGTCCGGTCGTCCACGACGACGACGAGTGCCCGCCCGACTACCAACTCCGCACCCTGTTCCATGGGTGCAACCGTATAACCGAGGTCGGAGAGCTGCCCTTCGACCTTCATCAACTGTCCGCCTTCCCGAGCGTGACCTGCACCGTGCGACTGCCGCCGGCCGGATCCTGATATGTCAGCGCCACCTTGTCGCCGGGCGCCTTGGAGCGCACCGCGGCGACGAGCGCGTCGGCGCTGTTGATCGGACGGTCGTCGACCTTGGTGACGACGACACCCTTGGGGACGCCGGCGTTGGCTGCCGCGCCGTTGCCCACGACCTCCATCACCTTCGCGCCGGGAACACCCTTGTCGGTGGTGACCTGCACGCCCAGCGAGGCGTGGGTCGCCTTGCCGGTGCTGATCAGTTCGTCGGCGATGCGCTTGGCCTGGTCGACCGGGATCGCGAAGCCCAGACCGATGGAGCCGCTCTGCGCGTCCCCGGAGTCGGCGCCCAACGTGGCAATGGCCGAGTTGATGCCGACGAGTTGCGAGTTCATGTTGACCAGCGCACCACCGGAGTTACCGGGGTTGATCGCCGCGTCGGTCTGAACCGCGTCCAGCACGGTGTTCTGGTTGCCGGCCTCACCGGTGGTCGAGACGGGCCGGTTGAGCGCGCTGACGATGCCGGTGGTGACCGTGCCCGCCAGACCCAGCGGTGAACCGATGGCCACCACGGGCTGACCGACCTTCAGGCTCGCCGAGGACCCGATCGCGATCGGGGTGAGACCGGAGGCGCCCTGCACCCGGACCACGGCGATGTCGCTGGTCGGGTCGGCCCCGACCACGGTGAACGTCGAGGTGCGACCGTCGTAGAAGGTCACTGTCGTCTTCGGCGGCGGACTTCCGGCCGGCGGCTTGGCGGCCGCCGCGACGACGTGGTTGTTGGTCAGGATCAGCCCGTCAGCCGACAGGATGACGCCGGAACCCTCTTCGGACTGCCGGCCCAGATCGGTCTCCAGCATGACGACGCTGGGTACGACCTTGGACGCCACCTGCTCCACCGACCCGGGCGGCATGTTGGCCGCCGGCACACCCGGCGCCCCACCCGAGGCCGCGGTGGTGCCGCGGCTGGCGCCGGACTGGTGACCGAGTTCCACCACCGTCGCCGCCGCGCCGCCGATGCCGGCGGAAACGACCGCGATGGCCAGCGCACCGAAGATCAGCCCGGCCGAGCGCCGCCGCTGCCGGGGCGGCGGGGACATCGGCGGCATCATTCCGGGGATCGGCCCGGGGCCGGTCGGCATCGGACCGGCACCGGTGGCGCCCGGTATCGGCCGGGAACCGGTGCCGCCCGGGATCGGGCCCCCGCCCGTGTTGCCCGGAATGGGGCCGGACCCGGTGGGTATCGGGCCCGCTCCGGTGCCGCTGAGCGGGTCATAGGAGGACCGGTACTGCTGCTGGGGTTGGTACCGCCAGTCGAACTGCTGGTTGTAGCTCTGCTGCCCCTGGGCATAGGCGGGCGGCACCGGCTGACTCTGCGTGGCACCGTATCCCGGCTGCTGCGGCGGTGGCGAATACCTCGGGTGATTCGTCATGTCGCTAAAACGTTCTTCCTCTACCTTGGGGGCTTACTTCAAGCCGACTCGGCCATGCGTTGCTTGCATGACGCTGAATTTCAACACTAACTGCCAACTACCTTGCGTGCGCGGACTAAGAATCGACTGAGATGACATTCGTGGATCCCCGTGATTTTGCGCTGTCCGCAGTACGTCTAACGGAGGTCCCCCGCGTGTCGGTTCCCGCATCGCGCTCGGCCACGGCGCCGGACGACGGGTGTGCGGCGGCCGGCATCGGACGCCCGGGTAACAGCACATAGATCGACGTTCCCGGGGGTTGGCCGCCGGGCTCGGTGTCTTCGACGCGCAACGACCCGCCGTGGTTGAGCACCACCTGCTTGACGATCGCCAGGCCCAGGCCCGAACCCGGCATCGCCCGTGCCGACGTCGAGCGGTAGAAGCGTTCAAACACCAGCCGTCGTTCCTGCGGCGGGATTCCCGGCCCCCGATCGGACACCACCAGCTCGGCGTGCGACGGATCGAGCTGGCGCAGCGTGACACCCACGTGCCCGCCGGGTGGACTCCACTTGGCCGCGTTGTCCATCAGGTTCAGCGCCGCGCGCGACAGACCCGCGGAGTCGCCGTACACCTGCCAGGGGACCACCTCGACATCGAAGTGAATATCGTTGCGGCGCCGCCGAACCCGCTCCAGGCTTCGATCGATGACCTCGGCCATGTCCACCGGCTCGTGCACGGCATGGCCGGCGTCCCCGCGCGTGAGGTCCACCAAATCGCCTACCAGCGTGGACAATTCCTCGATCTGCGCGATCACATCCGCTTGCAGGTCGACCATCTCCTGCTCCGGCAGCCGGGGCGCTCCGGGCGCCATCGAGGCCATCAGCAGCTCGACATTGGTGCGCAGCGACGTCAGCGGGGTGCGCAATTCGTGGCCGGCGTCGGTAACCAGCCGGGCCTGCCGCTCCCGGGATTCGGCCAGCGCCCGCAGCATCAGGTTGAACGCCTCGGTGAGCCTGGCCAGTTCGTCACTGCCGAATACCGGGATGGGGCGCAGGTCGTCGGTTCGGGCGACCCGCTCGGCCGCTTCGGTGAGCCGGCCCACCGGGCGCAACCCGGCTCGGGTCACCATGCCACCGGCCACGGCCGCAATCGCCACACCGACCCCGCCGACCATCAGCAGGACGAAACGCAGTTTGCTCATCACGTGCTCAGTGGGCTTGAGGCTCTTGGAGATGAGCAGCGAGCTGCCGTTGTTGAGGTGGATGGCCAGCACCCGCTGATCGGAGGCGGTGCGCCGGGACATGAACAACTCGCCGCGGATGACGGCCTTCTCCGGCGCGCCCACCGGCAGGGTCTGGCCCGGTTGGTTGGCGGTGTAGATGGATTTGCCGGGGTTCACCAGCATCGCGTTGACGTCGGAGTACGCGGTGCCTTCGATCGCCTTGCCGGGATCCGCCGCCAGCGACCCGCTCGCGATCAGCAGTTGCGCACGACTCTGCAGCTGGTTGTCGATGTCGCTGTAGAGCGCGGCGGAGATCACCGCGTAAACGGCGAGGGACATCAGCACCACGACCATCGCCACCATGGACATCGCCAGCAGCATCACCCGCCAGCGCAGCGACAGCGAACTGGTCGCCCGCAGCGGTGCGCGGCCGGCGCGGCCAGGGCGGCCAGGGCGGCGGAACCAGGTCATCAGGGCGGCGTTTCGCGTAGCACGTAACCCACCCCGCGCACGGTGTGGATCAGCCGCGGCTCGCCGTCGGCCTCGGTCTTGCGGCGCAGATAGCCGACGTACACCTCCAGCGCATTACCCGAGGTGGGGAAGTCAAATCCCCACACTTCCTCGAGAATGCGGCTGCGGGTCAGCACCCGTCGCGGGTTGGCGATCAACATCTCCAGCAGGGCGAACTCGGTGCGGGTGAGGCTGATCCGGCGCTGGCCGCGGATGACTTCGCGGGTTACCGGGTCCAGGCTCAGGTCCGAGAAAGTCATCGCCACCGACTCGGCAGCATCTTCGGGCTTGGTGCGACGCAGCAGGGCGCGCATCCTCGCCAGGAGTTCTTCCAGCGCGAACGGCTTGGGCAGGTAGTCATCGGCACCGGCGTCCAGGCCGGCAACCCGCTCGGAGACCGAGTCGCGCGCGGTGAGCACCAGGATGGGCAGGTCGTCGCCGGTGCTGCGCAGCTGCCGGCACACCTCGAGGCCGTCCAGTCGCGGCATCATCACATCCAGCACCACGGCGTCGGGCCGGTCGCTGGCGATCAGTTCGAGCGCCTCAACCCCGTCATGGGCCAACTCCACGGAGTAGCCGTTGAAGGAGAGCGACCTGCGCAGCGACTCGCGCACGGCACGATCGTCGTCGACGACAAGTATTCGCACGGAGCCTAGTTTCGTACGAAGGCCTGAGAGCGGCCTGAGAGGCGCGCCGCGATGGCGCATTTCAGGGTGCTAAGCACGTCACATCCGTCACGCTGTTCACTGGCCGAACCGAAGCACTTCGTGCCCGGCTCACAACGACGGATGCCCAGCTCACCGGGAAAGATGCCCGGCTCACTGGGACAGCGGAGTTGTCGCTCTTAGGCGGGCGACATGATGCCCACCGGCGCAGAAACTCCTGCGACGGTTGTGACTGACGGGACGTCAGCGCTTGTCGAGGTCCACCAGACCGAGACGGGCAGCCTTGAGCAGGCGACGCGGCACCTTGTGCTTCTGGCCGGCTACGTTCACGTTGACCAGCCCGGTCGCGGTGGCCTTCCACTGCGAACGCCGGCTGCGGGTATTCGAGCGCGACATTCTGCGCTTAGGTACGGCCATGGTCGGGCCTAACTCCTCGTGTGGGGCTTCTGGTCGGGCGTGTCGCGCTCCATGGCATTGCGGCCGGACGGCGACGGTTGACCTCAAGGGTAGTGGGTGGACCCGCTGGTCACCAAAATGGCCTCGGACAGCGGTGCGCTGAGCCGGTTGACGCGGCGCCTCCCGCACCCGCTAACCTACCGGTTGGTTGGTTGATCCGGCCGCCGAATCGTCCCAATGGAGGGAGGACGGGCCCATTGTCTTCCGAGGCCCCTTCTGGTGCCGTGCGTATCGCGAACTGCTCCGGTTTCTACGGCGACCGGCTGTCCGCGATGCGCGAGATGCTCACCGGCGGCGAAGTCGACTACATCACCGGCGACTATCTGGCCGAATTGACCATGCTGATCCTGGGTCGGGACCGGATGAAGAATCCCGAACGCGGCTACGCCAAGACCTTCCTCACCCAGCTCGAAGAGTGTCTGGGACTGGCCCACGAGCGCGGCGTGCGCATCGTTACCAACGCCGGCGGCCTCAACCCCGCGGGACTCGCGGCCGCGGTGCGCGCGTTGGCCGAACGCCTGGGCATCCCGGCGCGGGTGGCCCACGTGGAAGGCGACGACCTACAAGCGCGCGCGGACGGACTCGGACTCGGCTCGCCGCTGACCGCCAACGCGTACCTGGGCGGTTGGGGGATCGCTGACTGCCTGAGCTCCGGAGCCGACGTCGTGGTCACCGGCCGGGTCACCGACGCCTCGGTGATCGTCGGGTCGGCCGCCGCACACTTCGGCTGGGGACGCACCGACTACAACCAACTCGCCGGTGCGGTCGTCGCCGGACACGTCATCGAATGCGGCACCCAGGCGACCGGCGGCAACTTCTCGTTTTTCACCGAGATCGCCGACCTGACCTACCCGGGCTTTCCCCTGGCCGAGGTCTTCGAGGACGGATCGTCGGTGATCACCAAGCACCCCGGCACCGGCGGCCTGGTCAGCGTCGACACCGTCACCGCCCAACTGCTGTACGAGATCACCGGCGCCCGCTATGCGAACCCGGATGTGACAGCCCGGATGGACAGCATCCACCTCTCCCCCGACGGTCCCGACCGGGTGCGTATCAGCGGCGTGGTCGGTGAACCGCCACCGCCGACGCTCAAGGTGTCCCTGAACAGCATCGGCGGCTTCCGCAATTCGATGACGTTCGTGCTGACCGGCCTGGACATCGACGCCAAGGCAGAGTTGGTGCGCCGCCAGCTGGAAGCCACGCTGACGGTCAAGCCCGCCGAGCTGGAATGGACGCTGGCCCGCACCGACCACCCCGACGCCGACACCGAGCAGGGCGCCAGCGCGTTGCTGAGTTGCGTGGTCCGCGACCCGGACCCGGCGAATGTGGGACGCAAATTCTCCGCCGCCGCAGTCGAATTGGCGCTCGCCAGCTACCCGGGCTTCACCTCCACCGCCCCGCCGGGTGACGGCCAGGTGTACGGCGTCTACACCCCGGGCTACGTCGACGCCCGGCTGGTGCCGCACGTCGCCGTGCACGCCGACGGCACGCGCGTCGACATCCCCTGCGCCACCGAGACTTTGGTGCTGGAGTCGGCCAACGCCCCTGAGCTGCCCGAACCGCTGACCGATGAGCCCACCCGTCGCGCGCCGCTGGGCCTGATCGCCGGCGCCCGCAGCGGCGACAAAGGCGGCTCGGCCAACGTGGGGGTGTGGGTCCGCACCGACGAACAGTGGCGGTGGCTGGCCAACACGCTGACCGTAGAGCTGCTCAAGAAGCTGCTACCCGAAGCGGCCGAGCTGCCGGTCACCCGGCACGTGCTGCCCAACATCCGGGCGGTGAACTTCGTGATCGAGGACATACTCGGCCAGGGCGTGGCCTACCAGGCCCGTTTCGATCCGCAGGCCAAGGGGCTGGGCGAATGGTTGCGCAGCCGTCACGTCGACATTCCGGAGAAGTTTCTATGAACATCTGGACCACACCCGAGCGCGAACAGCTGCGAAAGACGGTGCGCACCTTCGCCGAACGCGAGGTGCTGCCCAACATCGACGAGTGGGAACGCACCGGCGACCTGCCGCGGGACCTGCACCGGCGCGCCGGCGAGGCGGGCCTGCTGGGCGCGAACTTTCCGGAGTCGGTGGGTGGCGGTGGCGGCGACGGTGCCGACGCGGTGATCATCTGCGAGGAGATGCACCAATCAGGCGCTCCCGGAGGCGTTTTCGCGTCGCTGTTCACCTGCGGCATCGCGGTGCCGCACATGATCGCTTCGGGCGACCAGCGATTGATCGACACCTACGTGCGGCCGACGTTGGCCGGCGAGAAGATCGGCTCGCTGGCCATCACCGAACCCGGCGGCGGATCCGACGTCGGACACCTGCGCACCTCTGCGGTCAAAGACGGCGACCACTATGTGATCAACGGCGCCAAGACCTACATCACCTCCGCGGTGCGCGCCGACTTCGTGGTGACCGCGGTGCGTACCGGCGGCCCGGGCGCGGCAGGGGTTTCGCTGATCGTGGTGGACAAGGGCACGCCGGGCTTCGAGGTGTCGCGCAAGCTGGACAAGATGGGCTGGCGTTCCTCGGACACCGCCGAGCTGTCCTACACCGACGTGCGGGTTCCGGTGGAGAACCTGGTCGGGGTGGAGAACACCGGCTTCGCCCAGATCGCCCAGGCCTTCGTTTCCGAGCGTATCGCCCTTGCCGCCCAGGCGTATTCGAGTGCGCAGCGCTGCCTGGACATCACCGCGCAGTGGTGCCGCGACCGCGAGACCTTCGGCCGCCCGTTGATTTCACGGCAGTCGGTGCAGAACACGCTCGCCGAGATGGCGCGCCGCATCGACGTCGCGCGGGTGTACTCGCGCCGAGTGGTGGAGCGCCAGATCGAAGGTGACACCAATCTGATCACCGAGGTCTGCTTCGCCAAGAACACCGCCGTCGAGGCCGGTGAGTGGGTGGCCAACCAGGCCGTCCAGTTATTCGGCGGCATGGGCTATATGGCCGAATCCGAGATCGAGCGCCAGTACCGCGACATGCGCATCCTGGGAATCGGCGGCGGCACCACCGAAATCCTCACTGCGCTGGCCGCCAAACTCCTGGGATACCAGTCATGATTACACCTCCTCCTCCTCATCGCTCCGCGCTGCATCGTCGGAGCTGGTCATGAGCGCTCTGAAGTCCACCCTCGACCCGAACGGGCCCACCTTCACCGAGGCGGCCGCCGCGTCGACCACCAAGCTCGACGAGATCGCCGCCGAGTTCGCCAATGCCGTCGACGGCGGCGGGCCGAAATACGTTGAGCGTCATCATGCTCGTGGCAAGCTCACTGCACGCGAACGCATCGAGTTGCTGGTCGATCCCGACTCACCGTTTCTGGAATTGAGTCCACTGGCGGCCTGGGGCAGCGCATTCAAGGTCGGGGCCAGCACGGTTACCGGCATCGGCGTCGTCGAGGGTGTCGAGTGCATGATCGTCGCCAACGACCCCACGGTCAAAGGCGGCACCAGCAACCCCTGGACGCTGAAAAAGATCCTGCGAGCCAACCAGATCGCCTTCGAGAACCGGCTTCCGGTGATCTCTCTGGTGGAGTCCGGAGGCGCCGACCTGCCGACCCAGAAGGAGATCTTCATCCCGGGCGGACGGATGTTCCGCGACCTGACCCGGCTATCGGCCGCCGGAATCCCCACCATCGCACTGGTATTCGGCAACTCGACCGCGGGCGGCGCGTACGTGCCCGGCATGTCCGACCACGTGGTGATGATCAAGGAGCGCTCCAAGGTGTTCCTGGCCGGTCCCCCGCTGGTCAAAATGGCCACCGGTGAGGAATCCGACGACGAGTCCCTGGGCGGGGCCGAAATGCACGCCCGCATTTCGGGATTGGCCGACTACTTTGCGCACGACGAGCTGGACGCGATCCGCATCGGGCGCCGCATCGTGGCCCGGCTCAACTGGGCCAAGCAAGGGCCGAAGCCCAAGCCGGTCACCGAGCCGCTCTTCGACACCGAGGAACTGATCGGCATCGTGCCGGCCGACCTGCGCATCCCGTTCGATCCGCGTGAGGTGATCGCCCGCATCGTCGACGGCTCCGACTTCGACGAGTTCAAGCCGCTCTACGGCTCGTCGCTGGTGACCGGGTGGGCGCAACTGCACGGCTACCCGATCGGCATTCTGGCCAACGCACGCGGCGTGCTGTTCAGCGAGGAATCGCAGAAGGCCACCCAGTTCATCCAGCTGGCCAACCGCTCCGACACGCCACTGTTGTTCTTGCACAACACCACCGGCTACATGGTGGGCAAGGACTACGAAGAGGGCGGCATGATCAAGCACGGCTCCATGATGATCAACGCCGTGTCCAACTCGACCGTGCCGCACATCTCGCTGCTGATCGGCGCCTCATACGGCGCGGGCCACTACGGCATGTGCGGCCGCGCCTACGATCCGCGGTTCCTGTTCGCCTGGCCCAGCGCCAAATCCGCCGTCATGGGCGGGGCGCAGCTGTCCGGGGTGCTATCCATCGTGGCCCGGGCGGCCGCCGAGGCCCGCGGCCAGCAGGTCGACGAGGCGGCCGACGCGGCGATGCGGGCCGCCGTCGAAGGCCAGATCGAAGCCGAGTCGCTGCCGTTGGTGCTGTCCGGAATGCTCTACGACGACGGGGTGATCGACCCGCGCGACACCCGCACCGTGCTGGGAATATGTCTGTCCGCCATAGCCAATGGCCCGATCAAGGGGACGTCGAACTTCGGCGTCTTCCGGATGTGAGCTTCATGGGGATCTCGAAAGTACTGGTTGCCAACCGCGGCGAGATCGCCCGGCGGGTGTTCGCCACCTGCCGCAGGCTGGGTATCGGCACCGTCGCCGTCTACACCGAACCCGACGCCGCCTCCCCGCATGTCGCCGAGGCCGACGCCCGGGTGCGGTTGGCGCAGACCAATGACTACCTCAACGCCGAGGCCATCATCGCCGCGGCACGCGCGGCAGGTGCCGACGCCGTGCACCCCGGCTACGGATTTCTCTCCGAGAACGCCGAATTCGCGGCAGCCGTGCAGGAAGCCGGTCTGACCTGGGTCGGACCACCGGTGGACTCGGTGCGTGCGATGGGGTCCAAGATCGAGTCCAAGAAGCTGATGTCGTCAGCCGGGGTGCCGGTGCTCGAGGAGCTCGACCCGGACACTGTGACGCAGGCTCAGCTGCCGGTGCTGGTCAAGGCATCCGCCGGCGGCGGTGGGCGCGGTATGCGTGTGGTGCGCGAATTGTCCGCGCTGGCGGGCGAAGTCGAGGCGGCGCAACGCGAAGCGCAGTCCGCGTTCGGCGACCCGACGGTCTTCTGCGAGCGTTATCTGCCGACCGGGCACCACATCGAGGTGCAGGTAATGGCCGACACGCACGGGACCGTGTGGGCCGTGGGCGAGCGGGAATGCTCGATCCAGCGCCGGCACCAGAAGGTGATCGAAGAGGCGCCGTCACCGTTGGTCGAACGCACCCCGGGCATGCGCGACAGGTTGTTCGAGGCCGCTCGGCTGGCCGCGGGCGCGATCGGTTACACCGGCGCCGGAACGGTGGAGTTTCTCGCCGATGATGACGGCGAGTTCTTCTTCCTGGAGATGAACACCCGCCTGCAGGTCGAGCACCCGGTCACCGAGGAGACCACCGGTCTGGACCTGGTCGAGCTGCAGCTGGACGTCGCCGCCGGTGGCCATCTGGGTGCCGAACCCCCTGCAGCGCAGGGACATTCGATCGAGGTGCGGCTCTACGCCGAGGATCCCGCGCACGGCTGGCAGCCCCAGGCCGGGACGGTGCACAGCATCCACGTGCCGTCGGTGCGCACCGAGTTCAGCTCGCTGGGGCACCGGACCGGGATCCGGCTGGATTCCGGGATCGTCGACGGCTCGGTGGTGTCGATCTTCTACGACCCGATGCTGGCCAAGGTCATCTCCTACGCACCGACCCGGCGGCAGTCTGCGCTGGTGCTCGCCGACGCGCTGGCCCGCGCCCAGGTACACGGCCTGCGCACCAACCGCGAGCTGCTGGTCAACGTGCTGCGGCACCCGGCTTTCCTCGACGGGGCCACGGACACCGCGTTTTTCGACACGCACGGCCTGGCCGAACTGTCGGCGCCGCTGGCCGACACGGCAACGGTGCGGATGTCGGCGATCGCCGCCGCACTGGCCGACGCCGCGCACAACCGGGCCACCGCCGGGGCGTTGGGCTCACTGCCCTCCGGCTGGCGCAATCTGTCCTCCGGTTATCAGGTCAAGACCTACCGGGACGACACCGACACCGAACAACGTGTCGAATACCGCTTCACCCGAACCTCGTTGGTGTTGCCACACGACACGTCGGTGCAGCTTGTGTCCGCATCACCTGAGCAAGTGGTACTGGCCGAGAACGGGGTGGCCGTCAGTTTCGCCGTCGCCCGGTTCGGCGATGACGTCTACGTCGACTCCGCGCGCGGCCCGGTGCACCTGGCGGTCGTGCCGCGGTTCCCCGAACCGGGATCGGCCGTCGAACAGGGATCGCTGGTTGCGCCCATGCCCGGCAACGTCATTCGGATCGGTGCCGAGGTCGGCGCCACCGTCACCGCCGGGCAGCCGCTGATCTGGCTGGAAGCCATGAAGATGGAGCACACCATCACCGCGCCGAACGACGGCGTGCTCACCGAGATCAATGTGCAAACGGGCCAGCAAGTCGAGGTGGGCGCTGTACTGGCCAGAGTGGAAGCGCCTGAATCAGAAGGAGATCCGTCATGACCGATACCAGCTTCATCGAAAGCGAAGACCGCCAGGCGCTGCGCAAGGCGGTACGCGAGTGGGCGTCCGGCTACGGTGCCGAGTACTACCTGAAGAAGGCCCGCGCCCAGGAGCACACCACCGAATTATGGTCCGAGGCAGGCAAACTCGGCTTTCTCGGGGTGAACCTGCCGGAGGAGTACGGCGGCGGCGGGGCCGGCATGTATGAGCTCGCGCTGGTCATGGAGGAGATGGCGGCCGCAGGCAGCGCGCTGCTGCTGATGGTGGTCTCACCGGCCATCAACGGCACCATCATCAGCAAGTTCGGCACCGAGGAGCAGAAGAAGCGCTGGGTTCCTGCCATCGCCGACGGCACCCTCACCATGGCCTTCGCGATCACCGAACCCGACGCCGGTTCCAACTCGCACAAGATCACCACCACCGCCCGCCGCGACGGCAGCGACTGGATCCTCAAGGGCCAGAAGGTCTACATCTCCGGCGTCGACCAGGCCCAGGCGGTGCTCGTGGTCGGCCGCACCGAGGAGGCCAAGACCGGCAAGCTCAGGCCGGCGCTGTTCGTGGTGCCCACCGACTCCCCCGGCTTCACCTACACGCCGATCGAGATGGAGCTGATCAGCCCCGAGCGCCAATTCCAGGTGTTCATCGACGACGTGCGGTTGCCGTCGGACGCGCTGGTCGGAGCCGAAGACGCGGCGATCGCACAGCTTTTCGCGGGCTTGAACCCCGAGCGCATCATGGGCGCGGCCAGTGCCGTGGGCATGGGCCGGTTCGCGCTCGACAAGGCCGTCGACTACGTCAAGACCCGCAACGTCTGGGGCGCTCCGATCGGATCGCACCAGGGCCTGGCGCACCCGTTGGCGCAGTGCCACATCGAGGTCGAGCTGGCCAAGCTGATGATGCAGAAGGCGGCGACGCTCTACGACGCCGGCGACGACGGCGGCGCGGCCCAGGCCGCCAACATGGCCAAGTACGCGGCCGGGGAGGCTTCCACCCGGGCCGTCGACCAGGCCGTGCAGTCGATGGGCGGAAACGGGCTGACCAAGGAGTACGGCGTGGCAGCCATGTTGACCGCTTCGAGGCTGGCGCGGATCGCACCGATCAGCCGCGAGATGGTGCTCAACTTCGTCGCGCAGACGTCACTGGGCCTGCCCCGCTCGTACTGATGGACACCCTCGTCGAGTACGCCCGGGACGGCGTGGTTGCCCGGCTGACACTGAACTCGCCGCACAACCGCAATGCACTGTCGACCACGCTGGTCACCCAGTTGCACGAGGGACTGCGGGCCGCCGCGGCGGACCCGGCGGTGCGGGTCGTGGTGCTCGGGCATACCGGCGGCACCTTCTGCGCGGGCGCCGACCTCTCCGAGGCGGGTGGGGGCGACCCCTTCGAGCTGGCCGTGGCCCGGGCGAAGGAGATGACCGCGCTGCTGCGTGCCATCGTCTCCTCCCCGCGGCCGGTGATCGGCGCCATCGACGGCCACGTGCGGGCGGGCGGCTTCGGCCTCGTCGGGGCGTGCGACATGGTGGTGGCCGGGCCGCGCAGCACGTTTGCCCTGACCGAGGCGCGCATCGGCGTCGCGCCGGCCATCATCTCGCTGACATTGCTGCCAAAGCTGTCCGCGCGGGCCGCCGCACGCTATTACCTCACCGGCGAGACATTCGGCGCCAGCGAAGCCGAAGCCATCGGATTGATCACGCTGGCCGCCGACGACGTGGACGCCGCGGTGGCCGGACTGGTCGCCGACGTCGGGCGCGGATCACCGCAGGGCCTGGCCGCATCCAAGGCGCTCACCACCGCCGCTGTGCTCGAGGGCTTCGATCGCGACGCAGAGCGGCTCACCGAGGAATCGGCCCGGCTCTTCGTGTCCGAAGAAGCACGCGAAGGCATGCTTGCTTTTCTGCAGAAACGTCCCCCCAGCTGGGTCTCCGACACCGACCGCACGTCCTGACGGGGCTGCTGGGAACCTGTCAAGGTTGCAGTTCAGCCAACTCCTTTTGCAGCAAACCGTGAAAGTCGTAAGCTCGCGGGTGAGATGACCAACCCAGCCCAGCGTGATGTGAAGGCCACGCGTGACGAGACGTCGCGCGCAGAGGACACCGACCGCATCCAGATTGCGCAGTTGCTGGCCTATGCGGCCGAACAGGGCCGCCTCCAGCTCAACGAATACGAAGACCGACTAACCAAGGCTTACGCCGCCACCACCTATCAAGAGTTGGACCAACTGCGGGCCGACCTACCCGGCACGGCGGTCAGCCCCCGGCGCGGCGGCAACTGCAATCCGGCACCCTCCACGCTGCTGCTGGCCATCATGAGCGGTTTCGAGCGCCGCGGCCGATGGAACATCCCGAAGAAGCTGACCACCTTCACGTTCTGGGGCAGCGGCGTCATCGACCTGCGTTATGCGGACTTCACCTCCACCGAGGTCGAGATTCACGCCTACTCCATCATGAGCGCGCAGACGTTCCTGTTGCCGCCCGAAGTCAATGTCGAGATCCACGGCCGCGGCGTGATGGGCAACTTCGACCACGAAGTCGTCGGTGAGGGCACCCGGGGCGCGCCCACCGTAAAGATCAAAGGCTTCTCACTGTGGGGTGGCGTCGGTATCAAGCGCAAGGCGCGGAAGGCTCGCAAGTAGCCAACCCGCGCCCCACGCCGCCTGTGGAAAGCTGAGTCGCCGGCCGCCGATTGCGGTGCCACACTTCGCCCAACGTTCGCATCGGCGGAAGGCGAATTCCAGTGGCACCAAACTTGCGGGCAATTCCTGACGCGCTTTTCAGGGCGAGCATCGAACTGGCCGATCACGGCCAGATCCTTCTCGATCTACAGACGTCCTGTCACCGGGACGTGGATGACGCGCAACGAGGCTGGGTGGGATCGTCGGCCGTGGCGCTGTCGGGACTGCTGGACCGATGGGCGGCAGCCACCGCCGGACAGCTCGCCCGATTCGGTGAGCATGCCGGCAGCCTGCGGGTCGCCGCTGCCGGCTTCAGCGCGATGGAGCGCCATAACGCCGCCACGCTGCGATGACGTTGACCCTGGCCGATATCGAACGCTGGGATCCGGCGGCCATCACCACCGTCTTCGACGCGGCGATCAAACGGGCACACGGGACCCGGACCACATCCGCGGTGGTCACCGAGTTGATGCGGCTGCTGGCATTCGGAGGCGACGCCGCCGACGCGGCACGTGCAGCCACCGGTCAGACCATGCTCGTGCTGGACGACCACGCGGACGCCTGCGCCGCGGTCGCGCATGCCGCCGAACAATCCGCCGAGGAGGTCGGCGCGCTCAAACAGCAGCTGCAGGCGATGCGGGAGGGGGCGCGGCAAAGCCATCTGGTGATCGATGAGGCCGTCGCGATGGCGCTGCCGCCGTCGAACCTGCCCGCCTTCACCGCCGCCCAGCAAGAGGCCATCCTCGATGCGGCGGTGCGGCTGACCGAAGGCCTGCGCCGGTTGTTGGCCGATGCCGAGCGCGCCGACGAAGACCTTGCAGCCGCGATCCGCGGCGCCGAAGGTGACCTCCACGCCGATCGGGTCGAGTCGCAACTCAGCCACCGCCAACCGAGCCCGCCGCAACTGCCGGCCCCGGACGCCGCTCCGGCGGCCGTCGCGACGTGGTGGCATGCCTTGACGCCGTGGCAACAAGACCGGGCCAGGCAGAATTGGCCCGACGCGCTGCGCAACCGGGACGGCATACCGGCCACGGTCCGCAACGAGCTCAATATCCCTGTGCTGCAACGAGAGCTCGACCGGTTGCGGCAGGGCTGGATCGACTCGTACGGCTGGCACACCGACCCCGGCGCATTGGCAGACCTCACCGCGCTGCATGACAGCCTGGCCGAGAATCCGGATGCCGGTCTGCTCTTGCTGGATACCGCAGCCGTCCCGGGAAAGGTGCTCGCGGCCGTCGCGATCGGCGACGTCGACAACGCCGAGCGGATCGGGGTCACCGTCAACGGGCTGACCACGAGGGTGAGCGCGAGCACCGGGAAGATGGTGCGAGAGGCCCGGTTTCAGCGCGACGAGGCGAGACTGCTGCGGAGCCGCGCCGGCGTCGCCCATCCCGACGCGGTGGCCTCGATCGCCTGGCTCGGCTACGACGCCCCGGACAGCCTGCGGGATGTGGGACACGACTGGCTTGCGCGCGACGGCGCCCGCGCCCTGAACAGCTTCTACCGCGGTCTGGCCGCGGCCGGCAACACCGCAGAGCCGGGCATCGCCGCGTTCGGGCACTCCTACGGGTCGGTGACGACCAGTCTGGCTGTGCAGCAAGGTGCGCCGGTCAGCGACGTGGTGTTGTACGGCTCGCCTGGGGCCGAACTCACCGACGCCTCGCAGCTCGGCGTCCCCCGGGGACATGCGTACTACATGGTCGGGACGGATGACATTGTCTCCGAACTGATTCCGGGATTGCGCGCCTTCGGCGCCGCCCCGCAGGAGGTGCCCGGGATGACTGAACTGTCGGCGAACACCGGGTATGCGATGGACGGCCGGTACGGCGACGGTCAATTGCACGAACGCGCTTACGGGCACTCGGAGTACGCCGAGCCGGGCAGCAACGGGAACCTCCGGATGAGTGCCTACAACCTCGCGGTTGTGCTGGCCGGTCTCCCGAAAGACCTCATCACGCCTGTCGTGGCCGGCATGAACAGGCGACCCGGCTAGTGGTCGCGCACTAGCGGCGGCGGCGGCGCGACTTCAGGTAGTCGCCCACGACCGCGGCACCCAGGCCGTCGAGATCGGGCACCACCACCCGCCCCTCGACCCGGCGGGCGATCTTGTCGAGGAACCGGGCCAGGCCGGGGTCACTGCCCAGCCGGAAGATGGTGATCTGCGCGCCCAGCCGGGCCATGTCGTCGAATCCCTTGACGGTGAAGGAAATCGTGCGCGGGTTCGGCGGGTAGTCGAAGAAGACCGACGTGCCGTCTCCGTAGTCCTCCAGATGCGCGGTGGGCTCCCCGTCGGTCACCACCAGCACGACGGGCTGGGCGTTGGGATGCCGGCGCAGGTGACGGCCCGCCAGCGCGAGCGCGTGGTGCAGGTTGGTGCCCTGCTCGTAGACGCCCTCCAATCCGGTCAGCTCGGCGGCCGACACGGTGCGCGCGTAGCGGCCAAAGGCGATGATCTGCAAGGCATCTGACCGGAACCGGGTGCTTACCAGGTGGTTGAGCGCCAGCGCCGTCCGTTTCATCGGCAGCCACCGGTTCTCCATCACCATCGAGAACGACGTGTCCACCAGCAGCGCGACCGCAGCCTGCGTGCGCATCTCGGTCTCGGAGACCTCCACGTCGTCGACCGTGATGCTCAGTTGCCCATCCAGCGTGCGGGTACCCGATTGCCGCAGTACGGCATTGGTGAGGGTGCGGGAAATGTTCCAGGGCTCGGTGTCGCCGAACTGCCACGGCCTCGTCGCGCCAGTCAACTCGCCCGCCGCACCGGCCCGACGGTGGTCACGTTCGCCGTGGCGTCCCGAAAGTTGTTGTGCGACATCGCGTAATGCCGTCTCGCCGAGCCGGCGCATGGCTTTGGGAGACAGTCGCCACTGACCGTCGGACCCGCGGTCGAGAAAACCCTGATTGAGCAGCGCCCGTTCGAGTTCGGCCAGCGTCCTGGCATCGACGGCGGCGTCGTCACCGAGTTGCCGGGCCAACGCGTCGAGGTCGACGTCATCCATGGTCGCGCCCGGGTATGCCTGCGACAGCTGCTCGGCCAGCTGCTCCAACTCCCCGATGTCGGCCAGCGCCTGCGTACCCTCGCCCATGCCCATGGGATTGTCGCCGGAGAATTGCTGATCCCCGGTCCAATCCTCGCCCGGCCGGGCCGCCTGCAGGTGCGCGTCCAGACGATTCAGGGCGTTCATCAGCGACGGGGACCCAAAGGCCTGCTGCGCCAGGGCATCCAGCTCGTCGCGCTGCTCCTGGCTCAGGCTATTGCGGAACCGCTGGGCCGCCGCGGCCCGTTTGGCCAGCGAATCCAGCAGCTCCTCGACGTTGCGCGGGTTCTCCGGGAAGAACTCGCCGTGCTTGTTCATGAAGTCCTGAAAGTCCTGCTGGGTGTCTTCACCGCGAGAGTGCTTGTCCAGCAGGTCGTTCAGGTCGTCGAGCATCTCGTTGACCCGCTGGCGGTCCTCGTCG
This sequence comes from Mycobacterium sp. TY815, assembly GCF_030755135.1. Classification (NCBI taxonomy): domain Bacteria; kingdom Bacillati; phylum Actinomycetota; class Actinomycetes; order Mycobacteriales; family Mycobacteriaceae; genus Mycobacterium; species Mycobacterium sp. TY815. The sequence goes on from NZ_JAUFRX010000002.1 coordinate 1,090,193, forward strand.
GTGGCGCCTTCCAACGCCTGCTTCATACCCGCGAACCGCTGGTCGAGCATCTCGCGGCCGAGCAGATCCTTGATCTGTTCGTACTTCTGCCGGGCCTCGGGGCTGCGCCACTGATATTCGGACAACTCCTGCACGGCCTTGGCCGGCGACGGCGGCAACGACTCCAGCTGCAGCTCGGAAAAGCGGGCGTCGTCGTCGAGGGCACGGGCCAGTTCCTTGCGCTCGGCCAGCACCGCCTCGTCGAGCAGCTTCTTGATCTCCTGCAGGGTGCCGTCCAAGTTGTTGCGGCGCAGCAGATCCCGTCGCTTGCGGTTGGCCTCGGCGGCCAGCCGGTCGGCACCGCGCATGTTCTCGGAGCCGCGGCGCAACAACTCCGACAGGGCCCGCCGCGGTGAGGTGCCCGCCATGACGTCCTGCCCGATCTGTTCGAGCGCCTCACGCAGATCCACCGGCGGAGCCAGCGGATCGGGCCCGCCGGTGTACGCCGAGTAGCGCTGCGAGTGAGACCTACCCATAAACCGTCTGCCCCTCCCCGGATACCTTGTCGACCCGCTTGGCCAGATACAACGCTTCCAGCGCCAGTTCCAGTGCCGCCGCGCGCTCCCCTTCGGACTCGGCACCCAGTTTGGCCGCGATCTTGTCCACCACCGGCAGACCGGGCACCGCGGCCAGCACATCCTTGGCCGACACCCGCTCCCCCGTCGTGACCGCGGATCCCCTCTCGACCGCCGAGACCAGCGTGCCGACGTCGATGCCGCCAAGCACCCGAGATGCGGTGTCGGCGGTGGCGCGGCGCAGCAGGTGCTCGAGTACGGCCTGCTCGCGGCCTTCCTCGCCGGATTCGAACTCCAGCTTTCCGCGCAGCACGTCGATGATCGTGCCCAGGTCGACTACGCGGGCCACCGGGTCGGTCTCCCCGAGGATCGCGCCGCGGTGCCGGGCCGCGGCCGCGACCGTCTCGGCCGCCGCGATCGCGAACCGTGCCGACACCCCGGAGCGCTGGTCGACGGAGCTCGACTCACGCAGGTAGCGGGCGAACCGCGCGATCACCTGCAGCAGATAGTCGGGCACCTGCGCGCTCAGGTGCGCTTCCTGGGCGATGACGCCGACTTCGGCCGCCAACTCCAGCGGGTAGTGGGTGCGGATCTCGGCGCCGAACCGGTCCTTGAGCGGGGTGATGATGCGCCCGCGGTTGGTGTAGTCCTCGGGGTTGGCACTGGCCACCACCAGGACGTCCAGCGGCAGCCGCAGCGTGTAGCCACGGACCTGGATGTCGCGCTCCTCCATGACGTTGAGCATCGAGACCTGGATCCGCTCGGCCAGGTCGGGAAGCTCATTGACGGCGACGATGCCGCGGTGTGCGCGCGGAATCAGGCCATAGGCAATGGTTTCCGGGTCGCCCAGGCTGCGCCCTTCGGCGACCTTGATCGGGTCGATGTCACCGACCAGGTCGGCGACGCTGGTATCGGGAGTGGCCAGCTTCTCGGTGTAGCGCTCGCTGCGGTGCTTCCAGGCCACCGGCAGGTCGTCCTGCAACTGGGCCGCGCGGCGGATCCACTCGGGTGTGATCGGCGTGTACGGATGTTCGCCCAGCTCGGATCCGTCGATCACCGGAGTCCACTCGTCGAGCAGGCCCGTCAGCGCCCGCAGCAGCCGGGTCTTACCCTGGCCGCGTTCCCCCAGCAGCACGAAGTCGTGGCCGGCGATCAGTGCCCGCTCCAGTTGCGGGATCACGGTGTCGTCAAACCCCAGGATGCCGGGCCATACCTCGTCGCCGTCCGCCAAAGCGGTCAGCAGATTTTCGCGGATCTCCTGCTTGACCCCCCGCTCACGGTGACCGGAGGCCCGCAGCTCGCCAAGGGTTCGGGGCAGATTGCTCGGTGAAGTCACCTCTCCAAGCTACGACGCCAGCTCTCGTTGTGCCGACGAGAGTGACTTTCCCGGCCCACATTCCCGGCGTGTCGGTCGCGGATTTCACTCTCGGCGCAAGCGTAAGCGGCTGAGCGCGGGCGGGCAGATCGCCTGGTAGCGAGAATCTGCGAGCACGATCAGAGCCTGCGGATGATGCCTATGCCTCCCCCGGGCGCAATGATCGGTATTCCATTCGGGACGATCTGCGCGAGGTTGCTCTTGAATTCGTTGACCACGGGTGCGTTCACGGCTTTATTGATCTCGTCAACGATGTGTTGGACGTCGCGAACAAACCCCGCACCCAAGGCATCCTCGCGTCTTCTGATCTCGCCGCCCAATTTCTCATCGGCTTTTCTCAGGCGATTGACGGCCTTGGGAAGGCGCTTGAACAATGTCATGAGGTTACGCAGGACTGCCGCACCGCCGGTGAACTTGCCCGCGGCCGGCAATGCCGCCGCGGCTTGGGATGCCCCAGCGTGATAGCCGATCATCGCGTCGACATCTCGCGCCCACATTTCTTCGTATACGGACTCCGTTGCCGCAATCGCGGGCGCATTCTGGCCGAACAAGTTGGACATGACCAACTGCACAAAGCCATCGCGGTTGGCCGCGATGGCTGCGGGATGCACCATCGACGCCTGTGCCGTCTCGAATACGCCCGCCACCACCCGGGCCTGCTGACCGGCCGTCGCGGCATGCTCGGCCGCGGCGTTCAGAAACAACGCGTACGGGGCCGCCGCCGCCGCCATCACCTGAGAGGCCGCACCCTGCCACGCCTGACTGGTCAAGCCTGACGTCACCGACGAGAATGACGACGCCGCAGCACCCAATTCGGCGGCTAAACCGTCCCATGCCGACGCGGCACCCAGCATCGGGGCCGAGCCAGCGCCGATGTGCATCAACATCGAGTTGATTTCCGGCGGCAACATCAAAAAGCTCATCGGGAGTCCTTCTACGCGCGTCCGTCACAATGCGTCGCGAACAACCCGGGCGTTCGCAGATCCCGACGCGTACACATTAGAGCGGTCGCAGCGGACCCAGCAGCGTTTTGGCGGGACTCCCCTGATTCGGGAGGGTGCCGCAGACCAGCCGCACCTGCACCTGGGAGGCCTCAGTGCGCGAAGTGCCGTGCACCAGTGAGGTATAACGTGACACCGGCCTTGGCCGCGGCCGCGGTGACTTCGTCGTCGCGTACCGAACCGCCCGGGTGCACGACGGCTTTGACGCCCGCGGCCGTCAGCGTCTCCAGTCCGTCCGGAAACGGGAAGAACGCATCGGACGCGCCGACGGCGCCCTTGACGCGGTCGCCGCCGCGTTCCACCGCGAGCCGCGCGGCGTCGACGCGGTTGACCTGCCCCATGCCGACACCGATGGTGGCGCCACCCGCGACGATGACGATCGCGTTGGACTTCACCGCGCGGCAGGCCCGCCAGGCGAACACCAGGTCGGTGAGGGTGGCGGGGTCGGCGGGTTCGCCGGTGGCCAGCGTCCAGTTGTTCGGGTCGTCGCCGGCGGCGTCGAGCTGGTCACGTTGCTGGATCAGCAGGCCGCCGCTGATCGGGCGCAGCTCGTGGCCGCCCTCAAGCGGCTCGGAGGCGAGCAGTACCCGGATGTTCTTCTTGCGTGTCAGCACCTCGAGGGCGCCCGGCGCGTACGCCGGCGCCACGATGACCTCGGTGAAGATGGTGCTGACATACTCCGCCATCTCGACGCTGACTTCGGTGTTGGCGGCGATCACGCCGCCGAAGGCGCTCAGCGGGTCGCAGTCGTGGGCCTTGCGGTGCGCGTCGGCGACCGAGACGTCGGAGATCGCGATGCCGCACGGATTGGCGTGCTTGATGATCGCCACGCACGTCTGCTGGTGGTCGAAGGCCGCCCGCCAGGCCGCATCCGCATCGGTGAAGTTGTTGTAGGACATCTCTTTTCCGTGCAGCTGCTCAGCCTGCGCCAGACCCGGCCAGGCGCCGGGATCGAGGTAGAGGGCGGCCTGCTGATGCGGGTTCTCGCCATAGCGCAAAGTCGCCTGGCGGCGCCAATTCTTGGCGAAGAAGTGCGGGAATTCCTGCACGGGCTCCTCCGGGGCCAGGGTGGACTGCATCCAGGTCGCCACGGCGATGTCGTATTCGGCGGTGTGCTGAAAAGCCAACGACGCCAGCTTCTTCCGCTCGGCGAGGGTGAATCCGCCGTGCCGCACCGCGGCCAGCACGCCGTCGTATCCACGGGGGTCGGTGACGACGGCGACGCTGGGATGGTTCTTGGCGGCGGCGCGCACCATCGACGGCCCGCCGATGTCGATCTGCTCGACACACTCGTCGGGGCTGGCGCCGGACTCGACGGTCTGGGTGAACGGGTAGAGGTTGACGACGACGAGTTCGAAGGCGGCGACGCCGAGCTTCTCGAGCGACTCGCGGTGCTCGGGTTTGCGCAGATCGGCGAGCAGACCGGCGTGCACCTTGGGGTGCAGGGTCTTGACGCGCCCGTCGAGCACCTCGGGAAATCCGGTGAGCTCCTCGACGCGGGTGACCGGAATCGCTTTGTCCGCAATGGTCTTGGCGGTCGAACCGGTCGAGACGATCTCGACCCCGGCGGCGGTCAGGCCCTGCGCGAGTTCGACCAGTCCGGTCTTGTCGTACACGCTGATCAGTGCGCGACGGATCGGCTTCTTGTCGATGTTCATCCCAGGGTCGCCTTTCGCTCGGTGACCGTCACGCCGCGGGTCGCGATCGCGGCCACCACATCCACCAGGAGTTGGCGTTCCACGACCTTGATGCGTTCATGCAAGGTCTCTTCATTGTCGCCGTCGCGCACGTCGACGGGCTGCTGCGCCAGTATCGGACCAGTGTCCACGCCGGCGTCCACCAGGTGCACCGTACAGCCGGTGACTTTGACGCCGTAGGCCAGCGCGTCGCGAACGCCGTGCGCACCGGGAAAGGCGGGCAGTAGCGCCGGGTGGGTGTTCAGGATGCGGCCGTTGAACCGCGAAAGAAATTGCGGGCCAAGGATTCTCATGAATCCCGCGGACACCACCAGGTCGGGGTGGTGGGCGGCGGTGGCCTCGGTGATGGCGGCGTCCCAGTCGTCGCGGGTGGGGTGCTCGCCGACACGGACGGCGAAGGCCGGGATCTGGGCGTCAGCGGCGATCTGGGTGGCCCGGCAGTCGCGATCGACGCCGACGGCCACCACGCGCGCGGGATAGTCGCCCCGGGCCGCGTCCAGCAGGGAGTTGAGCAGCGATCCGGTTCCCGACGCCAGCACCACCAGCCGCGCCGGTGCACTCGGGGGTACACGGAGCGGTTCCTGCACACGGAGAGCCTAGTCGGTCCCCCGGCATCGAGATGGCGCCCACGGCTGTTCCGCCGCGCTCATCGCAACCCTCGCCGCACCCTCGACGCGCACGCGCACGGGAACTAGTCGTCTTCAGTCGGGTGGCGCGGCTGCTCGGCTTGCTCGTCGGGCATCGGGGGCTCCTCGACGTCCTCAAACTCGTCGTCGTCGAAGGCGTCCGTCAACGGCTCTTCTGCGGCGACCGGCTCCGGTGCGACAGCAGGTTTGACCCGCCGCCGCCGCGGGCGCCGCCGAATGCCTCCCGTCATCACCACGGTGACGCCCCCCACCACGGTGAACCAGAACAGCACGCCGAGGAACATGGCCCCGTGGTCGACACCGACGTCGCCGAAGTTGCCCAGTTTGCCGCCCCCGCCATAGCCGAGCAGCGTCATCGTCAGCGCCGCCACCAGAGCCGCGACCAGCAGTTTGGCCAGCGCGGGGATCAGGGGCAACGCACGACGGGCGCACTGCTGTCCGACCGCGACACCGGCGGCCGCGCCGATGATCAGCAGCGCAACCCACACCGGTCCCAGCGGCGGGGTCGGCGCTGCGGCCAGGATCGGCAGGGCCGGCACGTCGCCGCCGAAAACCGTGAACGAGCTGAATGTCGCGAACCCGATGTGGGCGCTGGAACCCACCGCCACGGCCGCGGCACCGACGATCACATTCGGCGCATAGAGCACCGACAGCGCGGTGAGGTTGAACTGTCCCCAGATGGAGTCGGTGATCCCGTACAGGTCCTGCATGGTCGACCAGTGCACGACCAGCGACCCGGCCGTCACCATGCCGGAAAGCCCGAGCAGGGCGAGAACGCCCGCGGCAGCGGCTCGTAACGAGTCGCCCAGCCAGTTCGGCAGGACAGAAGCGGCCAGCGCCCGTCGCCCCGCTCGTGACCAGACCCCGATCGCGGCCCCGATGGCATGCACCACCAGCACACTGGTGAAAGCGCGCAAGGCACTGGGGGTCTGCAACTCGGTCAGCACCGACGACGCGTCGTGAATCACCGCCAGCGCAATCGCGGCGATCAACAACGGACCGCCCAACGCCGACGCGATGACCCATCGAATCACCAGCCACGAGGAGTACGGCGAAGTTGCGCGCGCCGTCGTCCGTGCGGTGCCCCACACCATCAACAGGACCGGCAATAGTGGCATGACGCCCAGTTCCCGGCCGCCGATCGAGATGGGAACCTGGTGCACGCCCAGCCACATGCTGGCGATGGCGCCCAGGGCGCCGGTCATGTCGCTGTTGGCGATCAACAGCTGCAACAGCGTGACGGCCGCGATGACGACCAGCGCCACGACAGCGGGCGCGAAAGCGACCCTCACCAGGTCGCGCGCTTGGCGGGCGCCCGTTTCTCCGTTTCTTGCCGACACCCTTGTCACTCTTGGTGGGTCACTCTTGGTGGGTCACTCTTGGTGGGTCACTCTTCGCGCACGAGCCTGACTAGGCGCGCGGGCGCGCGGTTAGACCGGCGCCGAACCAGGGGACGCCTGCTGACCCTGACCGTAGGACGACTGCTGGCCACCACCGGCGTTGTTGCCGTAGTTGACCGGGGCAGAACCACCCTGCGATCCGGTGCCTGCACTGACCGGCGGAGGCGGGCTGAAACTCGGGAAGCCGGTGGGCGGGGTGTGTGTCTGCCCTTGCTGCTGGGGCACCTGCTGCGTGGGCTGCGCCTGAAAACCACCGGACTGCGGGTTGGGGTTCGACGAGTAACCACCGCCGTACTGCGAGCCGTATCCCGACGACTGACCCGGATTCTGCGCGGGCTGCTGTGCACCCGGCTGACCGTAGTACCCGCCCGGCTGGCCCCCGTATTGGCCGTACTGTCCGTACTGTCCGTAGCCGCCGCCGAACGGGTCGTACTTGGGACGCGGCGCCGGCGCGGTGATCACGCCCGACTCCAGCAGCAACGCGCCGACCGCGGCCACCGCCTGGAACACGATGCAGAACAACACGACCCACAGCGCCCAGCCGGTGGAGAACGAGCTCGGCTTGTTGAACGTCCCGCTGATGATCAGCAGCACCCCCAAAATCGAAAGCACCGCGACAATAGGCACGTAACTCTTGGCCTTCGGCAACAGCCCGAGGCCCGCCAGCATCCCTGCAACCAAGGCGACGGCGACCGATAAGCCGGTGTCACCGGAGACGTCAATGCCGGACCCGCCCATGTCCGAGGTGTAGCTGAACATCGGGCCGAAGCTGAAGAAGTAGGCCAGCAGGCCGAAGGCCGAGACCGCGATGGCCAGGTACACCCCGAGCTTGCTTTCGCCGGGCTCAGCCTGGGGGGCGGCCGGGGCGGCGCCGCTGCCATAGGAGCCGGCGGGCTGCTGCGCGGATGGATATCCGGGACTACCGGGCTGGTAGGTCATGAGTCCTCCTGTTGCTTCCGGTGCCGTCACGGCCCCTCTACTGCGGAGCGACGCGGTGCCGCGTGCGACGCATTCGATCAACCACGCTAGCGCACCTCGGCGAAGTAATGCCCGTCGCCGCAGGGGGCCGCGTGCGGCCAAAAGTAGAACACGTTCTAAATTGGGGCATGGACTACGGCCTCGTTCTGTTCACCAGCGATCGCGGCATTTCCCCGGCGGCCGCCGCGAAACTCGCCGACACACATGGTTTTCACACGTTCTACGTGCCCGAACACACCCACATACCGATCAAGCGGGAGGCGGCGCACCCCACCACCGGTGACGAGTCGCTGCCCGACGACCGATACATGCGCACGCTGGATCCCTGGGTGAGCCTCGGGGCGGCGTGTGCGGTGACGTCGCGGGTGCGCTTGTCCACGGCGGTGGCGTTGCCGGTCGAGCACGACCCGATCACCCTGGCGAAGAGCATCGCGACGCTCGACCACATGTCCGGCGGGCGCGTCAGTCTGGGTGTCGGTTTCGGCTGGAACACAGACGAACTGGCCGATCACAACGTGCCGCCCGGACGTCGTCGCACCATGCTGCGCGAGTACCTCGAGGCGATGCGCGCGCTATGGACCCAGGAAGAGGCGGAATACGACGGCGAGTTCGTCAAGTTCGGCCCGAGCTGGGCGTGGCCCAAGCCCGTGCAGGCGCACATTCCCGTCCTGGTGGGCGCCGCGGGCAACGAGAAGAACTTCAAGTGGATCGCGCGCAGCGCTGACGGCTGGATCACCACTCCACGGGACTTCGACATCGACGAGCCGGTGAAGTTGTTGCAGGACGTCTGGGCCGCGGCCGGCCGTGACGGCGCCCCGCAGATCGTGGCGCTGGACTTCAAGCCGGACGGCGAGAAGCTGGCGCGCTGGGCCGACCTCGGTGTCACCGAGGTGCTGTTCGGGCTGCCCGACAGCGACGAGGACAAGGTGGCCGGCTACGTCGAGCGACTGGCCGGCAAACTGGCGTCGTTCGCTTAGCGGCACCCGGCCGTTCAAGTACGGCTGGCCATGCCCTTGCACCGAAACTGACACCAGGGCGACGGTCCCCGGCGTGTCGCGTACCTGGCTGCAGTGTCGCGCATGCCGTTCGGAGTCAAGCCAGCGTGCAGCGGTTCCCGTATTCGAACGAGCGCACAAGCACCTGTTGTCCGAGCGGGTCTCCGTCGGTCAACAGGGACACCAGCTCGTCGTCCTCGGTGGTGGCCAGGAAACGGCTGTCGTCGGCGGTGAGCCGGCCGATGATGATGCCGGTCGGGCGGCCGTTATCGCGGCGCACGGTGTACGTCTCGATGGTCGCCGGCCCGTCCGGGGTCTCGGTGACCGGCACGGCGGGCCCGTTGTCGACCTGCTCCTGCAATTGCGCGCTGCGATCGGGTTGCCATGGCGCCGCAGCGGTGGAGTACACCCCCACCGAGTACTTGCTCTGAATGCCGCCGTTTGCCCCGACCAGCCCGAATTGCCCAGGGGCGCTTCGCATTCGGTGAACTGTCTCGGCGACGCCGTGCATCGAGTAATTGTTGCCCGCGCCGCCGAAGAACGGCAGTCCACCGGTCAGGGTCAGGCCGCGCGGGTCGTCGGGGGCGATACCCAACCCGTCGCAGATGTTGAACACCGCGATGGGGAAGCAGCTGTAGAGGTCGAAAGTGGCGACGTCGTCGACACCGATGCCGGCCAGATCGAGCGCTTCCCGGACGGCCGCGACCGCCGATGGGGCGTGACCTAGACCCGGACGTTGCAGGAACGCTGGCGCCTCCAGGCCGGCGTGGCCGCGCAGAAACACCCACTTGTCCTCGGGAACGCCCAACCGGCGCGCGGCCCCGACCGACATCAGCAGGGCGGCGGCGCCCTGGTTCACCTGATCGCGGGCCACCAGCAACCGCGGATAAGGCTCGGCGATCATCCGGTTGCTCTCGGTCACGGTGACCAGTTCGTCGACCGTCCGCGCCACCGGCGCAGCGGAATAGGGGTTACCCGCGGCAACCACGCTGAACGGAGCGAACAGCTCGGCCATCTGCCGCAGGTACTCGGCCGGCCCGAGGCCGGTCGCCGCGCGTCGGGCGTTCTCCATCAGGGCGTACTGAGTCGGCGCATCCACCAAGCCGTGGATCACCGTGTAGCGCGAGATGTACTTCTCGATACCGGGTCCGCGGTCTTCGAGGTCACCGTCGACGGTCTCGCTGAAGTCCGGCTTGTCGTCGCGGCCCGCGAAGTACCGCAGGGTCGACGTGGCGTCTGAGCCGAAGACCAGCGCGACCTCCGAGCGCCCCGCGGCGATTTCTCCGCACAGTTCGGTGATCAGCTGCTGGGGCCCCTGCCCGCCGACACTCTCCAAGATCGCGCGACGCGGTTCGGCGCCGATGCGCTTGGCGACCGAGCGCGGGTAGTTGTTGGACCGCCCGAGCGGCGCATTGGCCGTGGGCCCCGAGATCTCGAACTGCCGTAGCGCGGCGATGGTGTCGACCTCGGCGGCCACCGCGGTCGCACCGCAGTCGTCCAGCGCCGCCTGGGCCGCCGCAGCGGCCAGTTCAACGGGTGACATGGCCCGGTAACCGGGGTCGTCGATGCGCTCGGCGGCCTGCCCGACGCCCACCACCACCGGCGTTCGCGGATCAAGATTCATAGTCTTACTATCTACCGGATCTGCCGTCCGGCCCGCTCGGCGGGTCCTGCGAAACCAGGCTCGCCCGCAGCGCGACCGCGATACGCTGAGCACCTCCCGAAGTCGCCCTACCAGGGACGCTGACCCCATATCGGGGAGGTGACCTCATGTCATTCGTCACCACGACGCCGGACCTCGTCACGGCAGCCGCCGCTGATCTGGCCAACATCGGCTCGGCCATCACAGAAGCCAACGCTCTGGCTCTGACGCCGACGTCGACCGTGCTGGCCGCCGGTGCGGACGAAGTCTCAGCGGCGATCGCCGCCTTGTTCGGCGTGCACGCCCAGGCGTACCAGTTGCTGAGCGCCCAGGCGGCGGCGTTCCACAACCAGTTCGTCGCGTTCATGGGCGCAGGGGCGGCGCAGTACACCGCGGCCGAGGCGGCAGCCGCCTCGCCGCTGCAACTCGTCGAGCAACAGATACTCGGCGTGATCAATGCGCCGACCCAAGCGCTGCTGGGCCGACCGCTGATCGGCAACGGCGCCAACGCGGCACCGGCGAGCGGGGCCAACGGCGGCGACGGCGGCCTGCTGTGGGGCAACGGCGGCGCCGGTGGAAGCGGCTCGGCGTTGCGCAGCGGCGGGAACGGCGGCGCCGCCGGGCTGTTCGGCACCGGCGGAGCGGGCGGCAACGGCGGAGACGGCGGGAACGGCGGGAATGGCGGGGCGGGTGGGCTGATTTTCGGTGCGGGCGGTGCCGGCGGCGTGGGCGGCGGGTCCGCGCTCGGCGGTCAGCCCGGCGGCGTGGGCGGTGCCGGCGGAGCGGCCGGACTGTTCGGCATCGGCGGCGCCGGCGGCACCGGCGGGACGGGCCAGGTTGCTATCGGAGGCATCGGGGGCACCGGCGGCGCGGGCGGCGCCGGTGGCATGTTGTTCGGCGCGGGTGGCAGCGGAGGCGCCGGCGGAAGCGGTGGCGTCGTCGTAGGACCCGCCGGCGCCGGTGGCGCGGGCGGCAATGCCGGTCTCACCGGTTTCGGGGGCGCGGGCGGGGCCGGTGGCTTCGGCCTCGTCGGCAACGGCGGGGCGGGCGGTAACGGCGGCAACGGCGGCACCCTGCTGGGCATCGGGGGTCACGGCGGCGACGGCGGCTCCACCCCGATCGCGAGCGCCGGCCTCCGCGCCGGCAACGGCGGCGCGGGCGGCAGCGGCGGTTTCGTCATCGGCATGGGCGGCGCCGGTGGAGCCGGCGGCATCAGCGACGCCGGCGGAACGGGCGGGAACGGCGGCGCCGGCGCCTTCTTGTCCGGCTCGGGTGGAGCCGGCGGCGGCGGCGGTTTCGGCACCACCTTTGGGGGAGCCGGCGGCAACGGCGGTGACGGCGGCACCCTCACCGGCGACGGCGGCGACGGTGGTGCCGGCGGCCGGAAAGCCGCCCCCGCGGGTGTCTTCGGAGCGGGGGGCACGGGTGGTTCGGCCAAGGTAATCGGCAACGGGGGCAACGGCGGCAACGCCGGTGGCACCGGCGGTGTGGTCGGACAGGGCGGCACAGCAGGGCTGCTCCTCGGCGCCGACGGCCTGCCCGGCCGGAACTGAACGCGGCCGCCCAGCCTCGTTGCGCCCAGCCTCGTTGCGCGAGCAGTCGCAAAATCGCACCTTTCCGCCCGCGTGTCATGCGAGTTTGCGTCTGCCCGGAACAGGGCCTGGACTTGCTGTGAGCGCGTAGGATTGAGCATCCCTGCAGTTGGGGAGGTGGCCATATGTCATTCGTCACCACGGCGCCCGGAATGGTCGCGGCCGCCGCGTCAGATCTCGCGTCCATCGAAGCGGCCGTCAGCCGGGCCAATATCGCCGCCCTGACACCGACGGCGAACGTCCTGGCTGCCGGCGCCGACGAGGTCTCGGCGGCCGTCGCCACCCTGTTCGCCCAATATGGACTGGGATACCGAGCGCTGAGCGAGCAGGCGGCCGCTTTTCACAGTCAGTTCGTTCAACTCCTCAACACGACTGCAGGGCAGTACGCCCTCGCCGAGGCGGCCGCCGCAACGCCGCTGCAGACCCTCGAGCAGCAGATACTCGACGTGATCAACGCGCCGACCCAGTTGTTACTGGGACGTCCCCTGATCGGCAACGGCGCGAATGGGGCTCCGGGCGCTGACGGCCAGGCCGGCGGGCTGTTGATCGGCAATGGCGGCGCCGGCGGCGCGGGCACCGCGGCTCATCCCGCCGGTGGGAACGGCGGAGCCGCAGGGCTATTCGGCAATGGCGGCGCCGGGGGGCCCGGCAGGGTCAACTCCAACAGCGCTCCCGGCGGCAACGGCGGCGCCGGGGGGCTGCTGATCGGCAACGGCGGAGCCGGGGGCACCGGCGGGTCGGGCATCGGCGGCATCGGTGGGACCGGCGGTGCCGCTGGGTGGCTGTTCGGGACCGGCGGCACCGGCGGCGCCGGCGGCACGTCGGTGACGGACGCCGTGGGCGGGACGGGCGGTGCGGGTGGTGCCGGCGGTTTGTTCGGCACGGGCGGCGCGGGTGGCCGCGGCGGCGGTTCGCCGGCCGGGTTGGGCAAAGGCGGCAGCGGCGGAGCGGGCGGCGCGGGCGGCGCCGGCGGGATCGTGTCCGGCGCCGGCGGGGCCGGCGGGGCGGGCGGTGACGGCACCGTCGGTACCGGTGGCACCGGCGGCGTCGGCGGCGTCGGCGGCTTCCTCAACGGGGCCGGCGGCGCGGGCGGCACGGGCGGATTCGGTCCCGCCGGCGGGGCCGGCGGCGCGGGTGGGGCGGGCGGCACGCTGTCCGGCTCGGGCGGAGCCGGCGGCCTCGGCGGTTTCGGCGGCGCCAACGCCGGCGGTGCCGGCGGAGCAGGTGGCGACGCGGGACTGCTGTTCGGCGACGGCGGGGCCGGGGGCTCGGGAGCGCCGAGTGCCGGCGCCGCCGGCGGAAACGGCGGCAACGGCGGACGAGCCGCACTCCTGATCGGGTTCGGCGGAGCCGGCGGTAACGGGGGCACCGGGCCGACCAACGGGACCGGCGGCCAAGGCGGCGACGGCGGTCAAGTCATCGGCGTGCCCGGCGCCCGCGGCCTCCCCTAACTGGCGCGAACAAAACGCAAATGCAGTAGTCCGGTACTCAATCCGGGCCACGGCCACCCAACGATGCTGGCGATCACGATCGTGACTTCTTCTCGTGGAGGTGCCGGATGTCTTTCGTGATCGTGGGACCTGATTCGTTAGCCGCGGCGGCTTCGGATCTGGGCAACATCGGCGCGGTGATCAGCGATGCCAATGCGGCGGCGTTCGCCCCGACGACGGGAGTTCTCGCCGCCGGAGCGGACGAGGTGTCGGCGGCCGTCGCGGCGTTGTTCGGGCTACACGCGCAGGCCTATCAAGCGCTGAGCGCTCAGGCCGCCGCCTTTCACGACCAGTTCGTGGCACTGATGAGTGCCGGTGCGGGGCAGTATGTCGCTGCCGAGGCTGCGGCCGCCTCGCCGTTGCAGTCTGTCTGGGAGCAACTACTGGGAGCGGTCAACACGCCCACGCAGCTGCTGCTGGGTCGCCCCTTGATCGGCAACGGCGCCAACGCCGCTCCGGGCAGCGGCGCCAAGGGCGGCGATGGCGGGCTCCTGTTCGGCAGCGGCGGGTCGGGTGGGTCCGGCGGAGTGGCCAACCCGAACGGCGGTGCCGGTGGGGCAGCCGGGCTATTCGGCAACGGCGGCGCCGGCGGACGCGGCGCGGTGGGCGGCAACGGCGGGACCGGAGGCCTGCTCTTCGGCACTGGCGGAAACGGCGGTGCCGGCACTCTCACGGCCGGAAACGGAGGCGCGGCAGGACTGTTCGGCAACGGCGGCGTCGGCGGTCCCATCGGAATATCGACCGACGGCACAGCCGGGAAAGGCGGCACCGGCGGCGCCGGCGGAATGATCTTCGGTTCCGGCGGAGCAGGAGGTGCCGGCGGTTCGTCCTTCTCGACCGCTGCACAAGGGGTGGGCGGCATGGGCGGAACCGGCGGAGCTGCGGGTCTGTTCGGATTCGGCGGCGCCGGTGGCACCGGCGGGTTCGGGCCACACGCGGGCGGCACCGGCGGAGCGGGTGGCGCGGGTGGAACCCTCCTGGGCGTCGGCGGCACCGGGGGAATCGGCGGCGCCAGCGCCACCGGCGGCGCCGACCCGCAAGGTACCGGTGGCGTCGGCGGCATGGGCGGCAGTGGAGGGTTCGTCTACGGGACCGGTGGCGCCGGTGGGACGGGCGGATTCGGCTGGTTCGGGGGGAGCGGCGGTGCCGGCGGCTCCGGTGCTGTGATCGCCGGCGACGGCGGTGACGGCGCGGTAGGCGGATTCGGTTACTTCCGTGGTGGCAATGGCGGTGCCGGCGGTCACGCCGGAGCCCTCATCGGCTCCGGCGGCGTTGGCGGGGCCGGCGAAAGGTCTTCTGTCATTGGTCCGTTCAACTCCGGCGGTGGCGCTGGCGGCGACGGAGGTGATGCGGGCTTGTTCGGAAACGGCGGCAACGGGGGTAACGGGGGGTTTGTCACCTCGCCGGCCTTCGGCGGCGCCGGCGGCGCCGGCGGGACGGGCGGCCCGCTGTTCGGCGCCAACGGCCTGCCCGGGCTGCACGGCTGAGGGTGCGGGCAGTCGCAAAAGCCCCTCATCTCCACAGGGAATGAGGGGCTTTTGCGACTGATGGCGCTACAGAGTCTTCAAGATCTCCCGCGCCAGGGCGGCGGTCTCAGACGGCGTCTTGCCGACCTGAACACCGGCAGCCTCCAGCGCTTCCTTCTTCGCGGCGGCGGTGCCCGACGAGCCGGACACGATGGCACCCGCGTGACCCATCGTCTTTCCTTCCGGCGCAGTGAAACCCGCGACGTAGCCGACGACCGGCTTGGTGACGTTGGCCTTGATGAAGTCGGCCGCGCGCTCCTCGGCGTCACCGCCGATCTCACCGATCATCACGATGAGCTTGGTGTCGGGGTCCTTCTCGAACGCCTCGATGGCGTCGATGTGGGTGGTCCCGATGATCGGGTCGCCGCCGATGCCGATCGAGGTGGTGAACCCGAAATCGCGCAGCTCGTACATCATCTGGTAGGTCAGGGTGCCGGACTTGGACACCAGCCCGACCGGACCGGGACCGCTGATGTTGGCCGGGGTGATGCCGACCAGCGACTGTCCCGGGCTGATGATGCCCGGGCAGTTGGGCCCGATGATGCGGGTCTTCTGCCCTTTCTCGACGTTGTACGCCCAGGCATAGGCGCTGTCCTGCACCGGGATTCCCTCGGTGATGACCACCAGCAGCGGGATCTCGGAGTCGATGGCCTCGATCATCGCGTCCTTGGCGAACACCGGCGGCACGAAGATGATCGACACGTCGGCGCCGGTCTTCTCGATGGCCTCGACGACGCTGCCGAACACCGGCAACTCGATCGGGTTGCCGTCGGCATCCTTGTGCGCGACGGTCGTGCCCGCCTTGCGGGCGTTGACGCCGCCCACGATCTGGGTGCCGGCCGCCAGCATGCGCGCGGTGTGCTTGGTGGCCTCCGCGCCGGTGATGCCCTGGACGACGACCTTGTTGTCCTTGTTCAGGAAGATAGCCATTTCAGTGGTCCTCTCGGGCTCAGGCGCTCGCCAGCTCAGCGGCTTTGTCGGCACCGGCGTCCATGGTCTCGGCCTGGATCACCAGCGGGTGGTTGGCCTCGGCGAGGATGCGACGACCCTCTTCCACGTTGTTGCCGTCCAACCGGACCACCAACGGCTTGTTGGCCTCGTCGCCCAGGATCTCCAGGGCTTTGACGATCCCGGCCGCCACCGCGTCGCACGACGTGATGCCGCCGAAGACGTTGACGAACACGCTCTTGACCTCCGGGTCGCCCAGGATCACGTCCAGGCCGGCCGCCATGATCTCGGCCGAGGCGCCGCCGCCGATGTCCAGGAAGTTGGCCGGCTTCACCCCGCCGTGCTTCTCACCGGCATAGGCGACCACGTCCAGCGTCGACATCACCAGGCCCGCGCCATTGCCGATGATCCCGACCTCGCCGCTGAGCTTGACGTAGTTCAGGTCGTGTTCCTTGGCCTTGAGCTCCAGCGGGTCGGTGGAGGCGCGGTCCTCGAACTCGGCGTGCCCGGGCTGGCGGAAGTCGGCGTTCGCGTCGAGGGTGACCTTGCCGTCCAGCGCCAGAATCTTGTCGTCGGGCGTGCGGACGAGCGGGTTGACCTCCACCAGGGTGGCGTCCTCGCCAACGAACACCCCCCACAACTTCTCGATCGTCACGGCGGCCGCATCCAGCACATCGGCCGGCAAGTGGCCCTGCTCGGCGATGGATCGCGCGAAGGCCAGGTCGACACCCTTGACCGCGTTCACCGGCACCTTGGCCAGCCGGTCGGGCTTGGTGGCGGCGACCTCCTCGATCTCCATGCCGCCCTCCACCGAGCACATCGCCAGGTAGGTGCGGTTGGCACGGTCGAGCAGGAAGGACAGGTAGTACTCCTCGGCGATGTCACTGGCTTCGGCAACCAGCAACTTCTTCACGATGTGGCCCTTGATGTCCAGGCCCAAGATGTTCTTGGCGTGCTCGTAGGCTTCCTCGGCGTTCGCGGCGTATTTCACGCCACCCGCCTTTCCGCGGCCGCCGGTCTTGACCTGGGCCTTGACCATCACGGGCGCACCGATCTCCTCCGCGATGGCCTTCGCGCCTTCAGCGGTGTCGGTGACCCGGCCCTGCGTGCCGGGTACGCCGTGCTTGGCGAACAATTCCTTAGCTTGATACTCGAACAGATCCATGGGGCGTCACTGCCTTTGCTCGGCTTACTTGCTAGGCCAACTAGGGTGGCGTTACCGGTACTAGGCCAGTACTCGGCAACTCGCACGGAGGAACTGTATCCACCCCGAAAATCGGCCCTGCCGCCGCATCCCACCGCTGTGGCACACGTCACGTATCGAACCGGGACACGAAACGTGACCCAAGTCACAAAAATGACCGGATTTGATACTGAGGTTGCCAGCCGCCTACGTTTGCGGATACCTTCTCAAGGTCCAGATAACGTTATGGTCACGATCCAAGGACATTTCAGGTTGTCCCAGCACCTTTTCGCTCGCTCCGCCGCCGCTCTATCGGCGCGCGCACCCCGGGAACGCTGGCCCCATCATCGCAACGAGATCACCGAGATCATCCCGTTAGACGGGTTTGATGAACTCGATGACATGGAGCTGGCCGACCTCGACGAGTTGGACTTCGGCGACTCCGAGTTCGCGTTCGACGACCTGCTGTTGCAGGCACCCGAACTGGACGACCTCGACGACACCGACGATCTGACGCCGTTGTGGCTGTCCGCCCCGTCCACCGAGGTGTTGCCCCGCGTCTCCGCCGAGATCACGCAACCGATCACCCACGTCATCGACGTCACACCCGTCCCGCGTCGCGGCGGCAGCCACCGCAAGCAGCCGACCAGCGCAGCCAAGGGACGTCTGCTGATCGGGGCGATGGCCGCCGGCGCCGCAGCGGCAGCGACACACACCGCGATCAACCAGTCCGACACCACCAAAATCGAGACGGTGCTGACGGCCAACGCCTCGACCCTCTCGGGCGGATCGGGCGGATCGGGCTCCACCGCGACGCGCGGCGTCCAGGTGATCGCCGCACAGCCCGCCAACGTGGCGGTGCACAACGAAGAACTCGCCCGCGGGGTGGCCTTCGCGCAGGAGCGCGCCCAGCGCGAGGCGCGCCTGCAGCAGCCGCTGTACGTCATGCCGACGAAGGGCATCTTCACCTCGAACTTCGGTTACCGCTGGGGAGTGCTGCATGCCGGCATCGACCTGGCCAACGCGATCGGGACCCCGATCTACGCGGTCTCCGACGGCGTGGTCATCGACGCGGGCCCCACGGCGGGCTACGGAGCGTGGGTCAAGCTGCTGCACGCTGACGGCACCGTCACGCTGTACGGCCACGTCAACACCACACTGGTCAGCGTCGGTGAGCGCGTGATGGCGGGCGACCAGATCGCCACCATGGGCAACCGCGGCAACTCCACCGGCCCGCACCTGCACTTCGAGGTGCTGCTGGGCGGCACCGAGCGCATCGACCCCGTGCCGTGGCTGGCCAAGCGTGGATTGTCCGTCGGCAATTACGCCGGCTGACCGGTGACCGGGCCGAACGTTCCGTCCGCAAGCGAGAACCCGCCCCAACCCGCTGAACCTGCCGAGCCCGGCGCGTCTGTTGCACCCGCCGAGCCCGGTGCACCTACTGAACCTGCCGAACCGCCCCCCGAGCAGCGGACCAAGATCATCCGGCGGGCGCCGACCGGTCCGCTGCCCCCGATAGCAGCTCAGCCGACTACCCAAATCCCCCGTAGCGCAATGCCTTTGGATGCCTCCATGCGAGGGGGTATTCCGCCGCTGCCCGCAGTGCTGCGGCAGGAGCCCAGCGCCGGGACGGCGGTGGCGGCCAGCGCGGTGAGCATCGTCAGTGGGTGGGCCACCTCGGTAGTCACCACCGATCTGATTGCCGGCTGGTGGCAGACCGACCGGCTGTTCTGCATCGCCGTCGGATTCCTCGCACTCGTCTTCGCGCTCACCACGATTTGCGGCGTGATCATGGTGCTGTTGCGCCGGCCGTACGGGCGGTACCTGATCGTGGCGGGCGCGGTCGTCGCCCTGTTGACCTACCTCGGGGTGTTCATCGCGGGTGCCCGGGTGGGGTGGATCGTGCACCTGCTGCCGCTTCTGCCGGTCGCCAGCGTGGTGCTGGCCATGCTGCCGGACACCAAGCGCTGGGCCGAATAGCCGGGTCCACCGAACGTGAACTGGCGGCGGCTTTTTCGCGGTTTTTTCGCCGTGCCTTCACGCTCGGCGGCGGGTTTTAGAGCTTGCTGATCGGCGCGTGGTTGTGCATCAGCTTGACCCGGCCGGCACTGCCGAAGTCGATCAGCGACATCGCCGATTCGCCGACGCCGGACACTTCCTCGACGCGCCCCAGGCCGTACTTGTCGTGCGTCACCCGATCGCCGGGCTCCAGCACCACCAGCGGCCGCTTGCTCGCGCCGGAACGGGTGGGCGCCGACCGCGGCGTACCGAACCGCCCGGCGCCGCTCACCGGCGCGCTGAACGACGCCTTGGGCGCGACCCGGCGCCAGTCGATGAGCTGTTGCGGAATCTCGCGCAGGAAGCGCGATTCCGGGTTCAGCATCGGCTGGCCCCAGGAGGACCGGACGATGGCCCGGCTGACGTACAGCCGTTGCCGGGCCCGGGTGATGCCGACGTAGGCCAGGCGCCGTTCTTCGGACAGCTCCATGGGGTCGTCCAGCGCCCGCATGTGCGGGAACATGCCGTCCTCCCAGCCCGTCACGAACACCACCGGAAATTCCAGGCCCTTCGCGGTGTGCAACGTCATCAGGGTGACCAGGCCGGCGCCGTTCTCCGGGATCTCGTCGGAATCGGCGACCAGCGACACCCGCTCCAGGAACGCCGCCAGCACACCAGTATCGGGGACGTCCTCGTCCTCCGGCGCGTCATCGGCCAACGCGGCGGCGTTCGCCAGGTCGGTGCTGAATTCGTGTGCGACGCTGACCAATTCGTTGAGATTGTCCAGCCGCGCCAGCTCCTGCGGATCGGTCGAAGATTCCAGCTCGCGGCGATACCCGGTGCGCTCGAGCACCGCCTCGACGAGCTCGCCCAGATCGTCGTCGAGGTGCCCGCGCAGCTCGTCGAGCATCTCCACGAAGCCGGCGATCGCCTTCTCGGCGCGGGTGTTAAGCATCGGCACCTTGCCCTCGGCGGCCGCCTGCAGGGCGTCGGCGAAACTGGCGCCGGTGTTCTCGGCATGCACCGCGACGCACGCCTCGGCCCGATCCCCGATGCCGCGGCGCGGGGTGTTGAGAATGCGCCGCATGCTCACCGCGTCGCCCGGGTTGTCCAGCACCCGCAGGTAGGCGACGATGTCGCGAATCTCTTTGCGCTCGTAGAAACGCACTCCCCCAACGACTTTGTACGGGATGCCGGCGCGGATGAAGACTTCTTCCAGCGAGCGCGACGAGTTGTTGGTGCGGTAGAAGACGGCGACGTCGTTGTAGGTGATGTCGCCCCGGTCGGCCAGCGCGTCGATCTCGTCGGCGACGAACCTGGCCTCATCGTGCTCGTTGTCGGCCACGTACCCGACGATCAACTCGCCCTCGCCGGCATCGGTCCACAACCGCTTCTCGCGGCGCCCTGTGTTGCGGGCGATCACCGAGTTGGCCGCCGACAGGATGTTCTGCGTCGAGCGGTAATTCTGTTCCAGCAGAATCGTTGTCGCGTCCGGGTAGTCGCGCTCGAAGTCCTCGATGTTGCGGATCGTCGCGCCGCGGAAGGCGTAGATGGACTGGTCGGCGTCGCCGACGACGCACAGTTCGGCGGGCGGCACGTCCTGCTCGGCATCCACCGATCCATGCCCCACCAGTTCCCGCACCAGCATGTACTGCGCGTGGTTGGTGTCCTGGTACTCGTCGACCAGCACATGGCGGAACCGCCGCCGGTAGTACTGCGCGATGTCCGGGAAAGTCTGCAGCACGGCGACGGTCTCGCCGATCAGGTCGTCGAAGTCGAGCGCGTTCGCCGCACGCAACCGGCGCTGGTATTCGCCGAACACCGATGCGACCGTGCGGGCCAGGTCGTCGGACTCGTCGGTCAGGTTGGCCACCGCCTGATGCGGGTCGATCAGTTCGTTCTTCAGGTTCGAGATGGCGTTCGCCAGCAGGCGCGGCGAGTACCGCTTGATGTCCAGGCCCATGTCGCGGCCGATCATCTGCAGCAGCCGGCGCGAATCGTCGGCGTCGTAGATGGAGAAGTTGGAGTTGAGGCCCTCGATCAGCGACGCCTGGTTGCGCAGGATCCGCACACAGGACGAGTGAAACGTCGACACCCACATGTAGCGGGCCCGGTCGCCGACCAGACCCACCACCCGCTCCCGCATCTCGGCGGCGGCCTTGTTGGTGAAGGTGATGGCCAGGATCTGACCCACGCTGACGCCGCGTTCGGCGATCAGGTAGGCGATACGGCGCGTCAGCACCGCCGTCTTACCGGAACCGGCGCCGGCGACGATCAGCAGCGGTGAACCTTGGTGCACCACCGCCTGGCGCTGCTGCGGGTTGAGGCCGTCCAGGAGTTCATCAACCGCGCTGGGACGGGGGTACTTGGCTTGGGTCGCGTGCACACTCATGTCGGTCCAAACTTACCGCCGCCCGGCGACAGCGGTGCCGACCAGCCTGGGCCTACTGGCCGAATCCCGATTGCTTGACGCCGGAGTGGTTGGATCCCGAACTGTCCGTGCCCGAGTTTCCGAAGCCCGAGTTGCGCGTACCGGAGTTGGCATACCCGGCGTTGTCCGAGCCGGTGTTCATGAACCCGACGTTGCCGGTGACACCGCCGTTGGCGTAGCCGACGGAGAAGTTGGCCGTATTCGAGATACCGATGCTGTTGACGCCGGAATTGAAGAAGCCGGTGTTGCGGGTATTCGTGTTCTGGAATCCGGTCTGGAAATTGCCGACGTTGCCGTAGCCCTCGCTGTTGTTGCCGACATTCTCGAATCCGGACGTGTTGTTGCCGTTGTTGTTGAATCCCGACGTGCCGGTACCGGTGTTGCCGAAGCCGGAACTGGACAGCCCTGTGTTGATCGCACTTCCGAAGCCGGTGTTGACGAATCCCGCGTTTCCCGCGCCGGTGTTGATGTTTCCCGAGTTCCAGAAGCCGGTGTTGGTGTTACCCGAATTCCACAACCCGGTGTTGCCGGTTCCCGAGTTGCCGTAGCCGACGCTGCTGGCACCGGAGTTGCCGAAGCCGACGGTTCCGGTGGTACCGGAGTTGAACGCCCCTACTGCCTGTCCACCCCCGTTGCCGAAGCCCACGTTGTTGCTGCCGGCGTTCCAGAAGCCCAGGTTTCCGTTGCCCGAGTTGCCGAACCCCACATTGGTGCTCGTCGTGTTGGAGAACCCGGTGTTGACGTTGCCGGAGTTCCAGAAGCCGGTGTTGGTGTTGCCGGTGTTGCCGAACCCCGTGTTCACGTTGCCGGAATTGCCGATGCCCCAGTTACCGTCGCCCGAGTTGAAGAACCCGACGTTGTTGTTGCCGGAGTTGAACAGGCCGATGTTGCCGACCCCGCCGTTGAGACCGTTGAGGTTGATGCCGAACTGATTGTCGCCGGTGAGCCCGATGCCGAAGTTATTGTTGCCGTGATTCCCGAAGCCCAGGTTGTTGTTGCCGAGGTTGCCGAAGCCGATGTTGAAGCTGCCCTTGTTGCCGACGCCGACGTTCGTGCTGCCGAGGTTGCCGTTACCCAGGTTCGCATTGCCCCGGTTGCCGAAACCGTAGTTGCCGGTGCCGGCATTTCCGCTGCCGACATTGAGGTTGCCGGTGTTGCCGTTTCCGATATTGCCGCTGCCGCTGTTGCCGCTTCCGATATTGCCGCCGGCAGTGGCCTGCGAATTGCCGAAGCCGATATTTCCGTTGCCCCGGTTGCCGCCACCGAGGTTCCGGGTCCCAGTGTTGCCGCTGCCGAGATTGAAACTGCCGGTGTTGCCGTCGCCGAGGTTGAGGATTCCGTTGAGGTTGCCGCTGCCGAGGTTGAGATTGCCCTTGTTGCCGCTGCCCAGGTTGACGTTGCCGGTGTTACCGCTGCCGAGGTTGAGGTTGCCGATGTTGCCCAGGCCCAGGTTCCCGGCGCCGATGTTGCTGACGGCGGAGAACAATCGCGGCAGTAGCTGATCCCACGACGGCAGCGCCTCCGCCACCGCTGACGCCCCGGTGAGGTATCCGACCATCGCCGCGACGTCCTGGGCCCACATCTCCTCGTAGACCGCTTCGGTGGCCGCGATCGCGGGGGCATTCTGGCCGAACAGGTTCGACAGCACCAGGTGCACGATCTGAGAACGATTGGCGGCCACAGCGATTGGTTGAATCATTGCCGACTGCGCGGCCTCGAACACGCCGGCGATCGTCCGGGCGTGGCCCGCCGCACCGGCGGCCTGCTCGGCCGCCAGGTTCAGCCAATTCGCATAGGGCACCGCCGCGCCCGCCATCGCCGCCGACGCCGGGCCCTGCCACGCCTGACCCACCAGTCCCGCCGTGACCGCACCGAACGACGATGCCGCGGCGCTCAGTTCCCCGGCCAGGCCGTCCCAGGCCGTCGCCGCTTCCAGCAGCGGACCCGGCCCCGCCCCGGTGAACATCAGCATTGAGTTGATCTCTGGCGGCAACACCGAAAAATTCATCACAGCCCCTCCGAGCGACCCCAACCACGGCGAGTAGAGAGCCTACGACCATGCCGGTGCCGCTTCCGGTATTTCCGCGATTTCAGTTCGCTTGCCGCACAACACCCGACGTCCGGTTGACCGCACGTCGGGCGCGCGCTCCGGACCCACCCTTCAGGTCACTTCCTGACGCGTGTTTTTGCACCCGTAAGCCAGTTGGTGGCACACTCGGTGCGTGCTCAACACGCAGCCCCGATTTTTCTACGGGTACCGGCCAGCGGTGCCCGTGGTCTAGCTGCTTTCGCAGAGCCCCGTGGTCCGCTTCCGGATTCGGGGCTCGTCTCTTATGTGAGGCCCACACCGGATGAGACCAGAACCACCACCTCACGAGAACGCGGAGATTGCAGAAATGAACACCGAGACCATCGCTGCCGAACAGCTCAGCATCGACGAGTTGCGCGGAGAGATCGACCGGCTGGATGCCGAGATCCTGGCCGCGGTCAAACGGCGCGCCGAGGTATCCCAGGCGATCGGCAAAGTCCGGATGGCCTCCGGCGGCACCCGGCTGGTGCACAGCCGCGAAATGAAGGTCATCGAACGCTACAGCGAACTGGGTCCCGAGGGTAAAGACCTCGCGATGCTGCTGTTGCGTCTGGGCCGGGGACGACTCGGCCACTAAACGACTACTACCGTCATTACTTTCGGCGAATTCCGGCTTTGCCGGGGTACATTTCGCCGGATATAGGCACGGCATCGCCACCTGCTGTTTCGTGGTTACGCCGGCTGATATCGCTGTCAGCCGCAGCGTTGCTCGCCGCGCCGGGCAGGGTCCCGGGACAATCGGTTACGGCGTCGGCATGGTCTCGGCAGGGCACACCGATCGAGTACCTGATGGTCCCGTCGGCGTCGATGAACCCTCGGGTCAGGGTGGAGTTTCAGGGCGGAGGCACCCGTGCGGTGTACCTGCTCGACGGCATGCTGGCCCGCGACGATTTCAACGGCTGGGACATCCACACTCAAGCTGGTACCGGCCGGCGGTCGGCGGCAAGGGCACCTTCAGCTAGAAGTGGGAAACCTTCCTCACCGAGGAGTTGCCGGCCTGGCTCGCGGCGAACGGGACGATGAGCGCCTCCGGCAACGCGGTGGTGGGCGCGTCGATGTCCGGTTCGGCCGCCCCGCATCTGGGTGTACACGGGCAACGGCCGCGGCTCGGATCTATCCGCCAAGCTGGACGCAAGCCTGCTGGAAAGCGCCACGCGCATCAGCAACACGGTCTTCCAGTCCAGATACCAGGCCACGGGCGAGCGAAACGGTGTCTTCAACTTCCCGGCCAGCGGAACCCACACCTGGTCTTAACGGGGCGAGCAACTACAGGCGATGCTGCCGGACCTGCAGCGGGTGCTCGGCGGTGGCCCGCGCTGAGTCCCCGGATTCTCCGGCTCGGTGGCAGCCGCGGGAGCTCGCACTAGGGTCGAAATATGACCTCCGAATCCATTCCCGACATCACCGGCACTTCGGCGTGGGATGCCCTGCGCAAGCATCACGATCAGATCGGAGCCACCCACCTTCGCGAACTCTTTGCCGAGGATCCCAACCGCGGCCGCGACCTGACCCTCACCGTCGGTGACCTCTACATCGACTACAGCAAACATCGCATCACCCGCGAGACGGTGCGGCTCCTGGTCGACCTCGCCCACGCGGCGAACCTGGAAGAACGTCGCGACGCCATGTTCGCCGGCGCCCACATCAACACCTCGGAGGACCGCGCGGTGCTGCACACCGCGTTACGGCTGCCCCGCAACGCCGAGCTGATCGTCGACGGCCAGAACGTCGTCCGCGACGTGCACGAGGTCCTCGACGCCATGGGCGACTTCACCGATCGGCTGCGCAGCGGCGACTGGAAGGGCGCCACCGGCGAGCGGATCAAGACCGTGGTCAACATCGGGATCGGCGGTTCGGACCTGGGCCCGGTGATGGTGTACCAGGCGCTGCGCCACTACGCCGACGCGGGCATCTCCGCGCGGTTCGTCTCCAACGTCGACCCGGCCGATCTCGTCGCCACGCTCGCCGACTTGGAGCCGGCCACAACGCTTTTCGTGGTCGCATCAAAGACGTTCTCCACCCTTGAGACGCTGACGAACGCCACTGCCGCGCGGCGCTGGCTGACCGATGCGCTCGGCGACTCCGCGGTGGCCAAGCACTTCGTCGCCGTGTCCACCAACAAGCGGCTCGTCGACGAGTTCGGGATCAACACCGACAACATGTTCGGGTTCTGGGACTGGGTCGGCGGCCGCTACTCGGTGGACTCGGCGATCGGGCTGTCGGTGATGGCCGTCATCGGCCGAGAAGCGTTCGCCGACTTCCTATCCGGTTTTCACATCGTCGACGAACACTTCCGCACCGCCCCGCTGGAGTCGAATGCGCCTGCGCTGCTTGGCCTTATCGGTTTGTGGTACTCCAATTTCTTCGGCGCGCAATCACGCGCGGTGTTGCCCTACTCCGACGACCTGGCCCGCTTCGCGGCATATCTGCAGCAGCTGACCATGGAATCCAACGGCAAGTCCACCCGTGCCGACGGCTCGCCGGTGACCACCGACACCGGCGAAATCTATTGGGGCGAGCCGGGAACGAACGGCCAGCACGCGTTCTACCAGCTCCTGCACCAGGGCACGCGTCTGATCCCCGCCGACTTCATCGGATTCAGCCAGCCGCTGGACGACCTGCCGACCGCCGAGGGCACCGGCAGCATGCACGACCTGCTGATGAGCAACTTCTTCGCCCAGACCCAGGTCCTGGCCTTCGGCAAGACCGCCGAGGAGATCGCCGACGAGGGCACCCCGGCCGACGTGGTGCCGCACAAGGTGATGCCCGGAAACCGGCCCTCCACCTCGATTCTGGCGACCCGGCTCACCCCCTCGGTGCTGGGCCAGCTGATCGCGCTCTACGAGCATCAGGTGTTCACCGAAGGCGTGGTGTGGGGTATCGACTCCTTCGACCAGTGGGGAGTCGAACTCGGCAAGACGCAGGCCAAGGCGCTGCTGCCAGTGATCACCAGCGACGCGGCGCCAGAGAAACAATCGGACAGCTCGACCGATGCGCTGGTGCGCCACTACCGGGCCGAGCGCGGCCGATCGCAGTAAAGCCCACCGCGAGTGTGGATTTCACGACGCGACACGCCGGTGGAGCGTCGTGAAATTCACACCCGAGCAGGAGAGATCTAGGCGAAGCGCTTGGTCAGCGGCGGCGGTAGCACTCGCATCAGCTGAACTAGCGGCGCCCACGGCCACCACGGGACGGCGGCCCGGCCAGGCTCACTTTCGATGGCGGCGACGAGCTTGCGGACGCCGGTTTCGTTGTCCACCATCAGCATTGTGGTGCCGGACTTCGCCGTCATCTCCGACTCGATGTAGCCCGGCTCCATCACGGAGACCTTGATCGGACCTTTGGCGTACTCGGCACGCAGCGATTCACCCAGTGAGCTGAGTCCGGCTTTGCTTGCGGCGTAGGCGGCTTTGACGCCGGGGACACCCTTGTTGCCAAGCACCGACGAGATGAGCACCAGGTGGCCCGAACCGCGCTTGTTGAACATCTCCAGCGCGGTTTCGATCTGGACCAGTGCCGCGATCAGATTGGTTTCCAGGGTCGCCTTATTCGCCCACAACTTGCCAGAGCCCAGGCGAGCCCCCTTGCCGATACCGGCGTTGACGATGATGCGGTCGATCCCGCCCAGTTCGTCGCTCAGCTCGGCGAACACTTTCGGCACCTGGTCGTGGTCGTTGACGTCGAGCTGCGCCACCGCGATCTTGATCGACGGATACTGTTGCGACAGTTCGTCTTTAAGCTCGTCCAGGCGGTCGGTGCGGCGGGCGCACAGTGCCAGGTCACGGCCCTTGGCAGCGAACGCGCGGGCCATGCCGGCGCCCAGGCCGGAACTGGCTCCGGTGATGAGGATTTTCTGGCGGGTCACTCAGGCAGCATATCGATCACTTGAGCAGCCGGGACATGCGCCGGTCGGCCAGCACCTTTCCGCCGGTCTGGCATGTCGGGCAGTACTGAAAAGACTTGTCCGCGAAAGACACTTCACGCACCGTGTCGCCACACACCGGGCAGGGCAGGCCGGTGCGGGCATGCACCCGCAGCCCCGAGCGCTTCTCGCCCTTGAGCATGGCGGCGCCCTGGCCGACGGATCGGCTCACGGCGTCGGTGAGGACGGAGATCATCGCGTCATGCAGGGTGGTGAGCTGTTCGGCGGACAGTTTGGCGGCGGTGGCGAACGGCGACAGACGCGCAACGTGCAAGATCTCGTCGCTGTAGGCGTTGCCGATTCCGGCGATGACCTTCTGGTCGGTGATGACGGTTTTGATCCGGCCGGTGTTGCCGGCCAGTATCCGGGCCAGGTCATCGGGGCCGAGTTCCAGGGCGTCCGGCCCGAGCGAGGCGATCTGCGGCACCTGTTGCGGGTCGCGAACCAGCCACACCGCCAGGCGCTTCTGAGTGCCGGCCTCGGTGAGGTCGAAGCCCGGCGCCTCGCCGGGAGTGCCCAGGTGCACGCGCAGCGCGATCGGCCCCTTGCCCGGCCGCAGCGGCGCCGCGGCAAGCTTGTCCGACCAGCGCAACCAGCCCGCGCGCGACAGGTGCGTGATCAGCCACAGGTCGCCCGCCTGCAGACCGAGGTATTTACCCCACCGCCCGGCGCCCAGGACGGTCTGCCCGTGCAGGGCGGTGAGTGGCGGATCGAACGTCTTGAGCACTGACAGCGCGGCGACGTCGACACGGCCGACCGTCAGACCGACGGCGTGCCGGCGCAGGTGGTCGGCCAGCGCTTCGATCTCGGGGAGTTCGGGCACGAGTCCAGTCTGCCGGACGTGCGGTTACAGAGCGGCGCCCGGCGTCCCGGGCGTTCCGGAGATCAGGCCCTTGGCGCCGCCGCTGCCGGCCACCAAACCGTCGCCGCCGTCGCCGCCGTTGCCATACAGAGTGGCGTTCCCGCCGGCGCCGCCGTTGCCGTTGACGCCGGCCAGCGGGGTCGGCAGACCTGTCCCCTGACCCGCCGGCCCCCCATAGCCGCCGTTACCGCCGGCTCCGCCGTTGCCGGTCAGTCCTGCGGCGCCACCAGCGCCGCCCGACCCGGCCGCGCCACCGTCACCCGCGGCATTGGATAGCGCGGCGACACCCATGTTCCCGCCCCGTCCGCCGTCGCCCCCGAAGCCGCCGGCGCCACCGTCGCCGAGGAAATATCCGCCGCGGCCACCCACACCCCCGAAGCCGCCGGCACCGCCGTCGCCGCCGTCGTAGTACCGGGCACTGCCGCCGAATCCGCCCAGCCCGCCGTTACCGCCGGCACCGCCCCTACCGAACAGTCCGGCGTCGCCGCCCGCGCCGGCAGTCAGACCGGCCGATCCGCCGTTGGCACCCAGGAAGACCTGCGGACCGCCACCGACCATCCCGCCGCCGTTCCCGCTGTCTCCGCCGTCGCCCCCGTTGCCTGTCAGCCAGCCGGCGTGACCGCCGTTGCCGCCGATTCCGCCGCTGCCGCTGGTGCCGGGGGTCGACGACGGGCTGTTGCTGGTGGTCCCCGTGGCCTGTCCGCCGGTGCCACCGGCCGCGCCGCTGCCGCCGTCACCGAACAGGAAGCCACCCCGGCCGCCGGCCCCGCCATTGCCGCCGGTGCCGCCGTTGGCGCCCGCTGCGCCGGTGCCGCTGGTAATGACACCCGCACTTCCGCCCAGGCCGCCCGTGCCACCCGCCCCGCCGTGGCCCCAGATCCAGCCACCGGCCCCGCCGACACCACCGTTGCCGCCGGCCTGGCCCGCGACTCCGGCCGCGCCGTTGGCTCCGGCCCCGCCGGCCCCGCCGGCACCGCCGTTGCCGAACAATCCGGCCGACCCGCCGTTACCGCCGGCCACGCCGGCAGCCCCTGCCGCGCCGTTCCCGCCGTTGCCCCACAGCAGGCCGCCGTCCTGTCCGCTCGCACCGGGAGTCGCGCCGTTCGCGCCGTCGCCGATCAGCGGCCGATTGAGCAGTGCCTGGGTCGGTGCGTTGATCACGCCGAGGGCTTGCTGCGCGGCGGTCTGCAGTGCGTTCGACGCTTCGGCGCCCGCGTACTGCGCGGCGCCCCCGCTCATCAGGGCAACGAACTGCTCATGGAACAGCGCCGCCTGGGCGCTCAGCGCTTGATATGCCTGGGCATGACCGGCGAACAAGCCGGCGATCAGGGCTGACACCTCGTCGCCACCGGCGGCCACGACGGCTGACGTTGGGAAGGCGGCGGCGAGATTCGCCTGGCTGATTGTGGACCCGAGACTGGCAAGATCCGACGCGGCTGCGGTCACGAACTCCGGCGATGCGATAACGAACGACACTGCCCAACCCCCTCGGCCCACCGCGCCGTTCCCCCCGGGGCGGTAGCACCCACGATAGTGCGATCAAGATCACATTTCGTGGCTTTCGGCCGTAATCCGATTGAGCCGTAATCAAACCCCTCAGGGCGGGCCGGCCGCTCCGGGCTGGCCGAACAGCTTCCCGCCGGTCCCTCCCGGGCCACCTTTGCCGGTGCCGATCCCGACACCGCCGTCGCCGCCGTTGCCGATCAGGACCGCGTTGCCGCCGGCGCCGCCGTTGCTGGCGTTGCCACCACCGCCGCCGTTGCCACCGGCGCCGCCGTTGCCGAAGAACAGGCCGCCGTTGCCGCCGGCCCCGCCGTTGTTAGTCGAGACGGTCAAGTTTTGTCCGTTGGTACCGCCGCTGGCCCCGGCGCCGCCGTTGCCGAACAGCTGTGCCGAGCCCCCAGCGCCCCCTTCACCGCCGGGGCCGCCCTTGCCTTGGAAGGCCCCGGTTCCAGCGCCACCACCGTCACCTCCGGCGCCCCCGGCGCCGCCAGAACCGCTCAGGAATCCGCCGCTCTGGCCCACGCCGCCGGCGCCACCGGCGCCGCCGTTACCACCAATCGTGCCAGGAGCGCCCGACGACGAGCCGCCTCCACTTGCCGACCCGCCTGCTCCACCGGCCCCGCCTGCCCCATGCAGCCATCCGCCGATTCCACCCCCGCCACCCATGCCGCCGTCGCCACCGTTGCCGCCGCGGAAGTGCGCTGACGCGCCTGCGCCGCCGCCTCCGCCGGCGCCGCCGTGACCGCCACTCCCGATCAGCCCTGCGTTGCCACCAGCCCCAGCCAACGCGCTGGCGCCACCGTTGGCACCGTTCGAAGGAGTCGTGCCAGGTGTGCCGACGCCCCCCGAACCACTGTTGCCGCCGGCCCCACCGTCGCCGAAGAAGAACCCAGCGTCTCCGCCGCGGCCACCCACACCTCCACCGCCACCGGTGCCGCCGACGGCGGATGCGCTCTGGCCACTGGTAGCCGTTCCGCCATCGCCGCCGAATCCACCGGCTCCACCGGGTCCGCCGAGAAGGCCGCCATGTCCGCCGATACCGCCCGCACCACCCGCGCCGCCGGCCCGGCCCGCATCGCCGAGGTAACCGGCCGCGCCGCCCACCCCGCCGGCCCCGCCGGCACCGCCCGCACCGAACAGCCAGCCCCCGGCTCCGCCGGCACCACCATTGCCGGCCGCACCACCGACGCCGGTCGCCACAGACGAACCCGGCACACCGGCGCCACCCGCCCCGCCAGCCCCACCGTTACCGAAAAGCCCTGCCGCACCACCGCTTCCGCCGTTCTGACCGGCCGCGCCGGAACCGCCCCGGCCGCCGTTGCCGACCAGCAGACCACCGGCCCCACCATTGCCGCCGGTTCCGTCGACCCCGTCGGCACCGTTGCCGATCAGCGGCCGACCCAAGATCGCCTCTGTCGGTGCGTTGATGAGGTTCAGCGCCTGCTGGATCGGTGCCGCGTTGGCCGCCTCCGCGCTCGCGTATGCGCCGGCGCCCGCGTTCAGCAACTGCACGAATTGCTGATGAAACGACGCGGCCTGTGCGCTCAGCGCCTGATAGGCCTGCGCGTGCAGGCCGAACATGGCCGCCACTGCCGCCGACACCTCATCGGCGCCGGCGGCCAGCACCGCCGACGTCGGCGCCGCCGCGGCAGCACTTGCCTCGTTGATCGACGAACCGATGCCTGCCAGCTCCGTCGCCGCCGCAGCGACCCATCCCGTCGACGCGTACACGAAGGACATGCGGCAGCCTCTTCCCGATCAGACGTCAGCCGAACTTCACGTGGAAGCGGATGCTACCGCCGTGAGCGGGCGGTCGACCCGGAATCGGCCGAACTCTGGGCCCGAACTCGGGGCCCGAAAATCGGGCCTAGGCGGGTGCAGCGATACCCAGCACGCCGCCGGCGCCGGCGCCGCTGTGGCCGAACAGTCCGGGGCCGGCATCACGTGCGACGGGCGCGAAGACGCTGTCGGCGCTTTCGAGCGGCCGGGCGGACAGGGGAGCACCGTCGCCATGGAGCCAGCCGACCCGGTCGCTCTCGGCGACGACGGCAGCTTCGCTGTGATGAACGTGCGCGACCGGATGCGCGTCATTGCCGCCCTTGGCGGGCTGACCGGCGGCCTGAACGTTGGCAGCACCGAGGGCGGCGCCCCCGCCGAAGAAGCCCGGGGCAAACGCTTGCGGGGAGCCGGCGTCCGCAGCCGCGACGTCACACGCCGGCGCCACAGCTGGCTGACCGCCCAGCGCGCCCACGGCGCCGCTACCGCCACCGCCGAACAGTCCTGCCGATGCCGCCGGTGCCAGGGCGGTGGCAGCGCGGGTGCCGAACACCGAAGCACCACCACGGGCGGCGGCCACGGCGGCATTGACGCGATTGGCGTTTCCGGCGCTCGCCGCCTGCGCGGCCGCCATCACGGCCGGCTCGCTGGATACGGTGGTCCCGCCGCTCTGCATCGGCGTCGCGTTGGCCGCTTCGGCGCCCGCGTACAGATTGGCGCCGGAGGTCATCAGCTGGACGAACTGCTCGTGAAACATCGCCGCCTGTGCGCTGAGCTGCTGATATGCCTGGGCGTGTGCACCGAACAGCGCCGCGATCAGCGCCGAGACATCGTCAGCTCCTGCCGCCATCACCGCCGACGTGGGCATGGCCGCTGCGGCGCTGGCCGCGTTGATCGTGGACCCGATGCTCGCCAAATCCGTGGCCGCCGCGGCTACCCACTCCGGCGTGGCGAACACATAGGACATGCAGCAACCTCTTCCCGACCGATGCGTTGTGACGTAGCTATCACGTGTTTAGCACGTGGAAACGAATCGTAGCGCGGGAATCGGTACCCGGAGCGCACGTTCTTTTATGAGAAGTCGCCCAGAATCCGACGTTGGAGCGTTATGCCGGGGGTTCCGGCCTTGCCAAGAATGCCGCCGGATCCGGCCCGCCGCCCGGGCGCAGCAGGTAGGTGTCCATGATCCAGCCGTGCCGCGCTCTGGCCTGCCCACGCAGTGCCGCGATCTCGGCCCCCACGGCCCCGACGGTTCCCGCCAGCAGAAGTTCGTCGGGGGTGCCAAGGTACGCGCCCCACCAGATCTCGGTCTCCGGTGCACAGGTCTGAAATGAGCAGTCGCCATCGAGCATCACCACGGTCGCACCGGCCAGCCCGCCGGCACGCAGACGACGGCCCGTGGTGATGAGCACCGGCGCCCCGATGTCGTTGAGCGGAATCCGGTGGCGGGCGGTCAAGGCCTGTATCGCGGTGATGCCGGGGATGACGTCGTAGGTGAAGTCGACCTCGGCGGCCACCGCGTCCAGGATCCGCAGCGTGCTGTCGTAGAGCGACGGATCACCCCAGGCCAGGAAGGCACCCACGCCGGCTGGCGGCAGTTCGGCCGCGATCGCGTCTGCCCAGACCCGGGCGCGCGCGGCATGCCAGTCGGACACCGCCTGCCGGTAGTCGCCGCCGACGGCGCGCTGGGGATCGGCCAATTCGACGAACCTGTAGCCCGGCTCGCGGATGAACCGCGCACAGATCTGCTGCCGCAACGCGACGAGGTCACTCTTCGCCTCGCCCTTGTCCATCGCGAAGAACACCTGCGTGTCGTTGAGCGCGTTGATCGCCTGGACGGTCACATAGTCGGGATCGCCGGCACCGACGCCGATGACGTGGATGTGACGAGTCATGGCGCCCAAGCTAATTGAGACGGTGCAATTTCTACCTGGGACCACCGGTACCCGGTACCAAGGGTATTGACTAAGCGGTGTGATCTGCCTAACGTTGGAGCTACGCGAGCGAAGGGACGGTCAACGATGACCACTGCGGTGCGCCCGAGCGGGCCCAGTCGTGAAGAGTTCTCCGAGCGGCTGCTCAAGGGCTCGGTGAAGAAGTCCTACGAACCCGTCGTCGACATCGACTGGGACGCCCCCCTGGACCCGGACAAATTCTTCCTGCCGCCGCGGCTGGTGTCGCTCTACGGCACCGCGATGTGGGACGAGATGACTCGCGAGCAGCAGATCGAATTGTCCCGCCAGGAGCTGGTCAACACGCTCTCGGCCGGCATCTGGTTCGAGAACATGCTCAACCAGTCGCTATTGCGCACCATCCTGCACGAGGATCCCACCAGCCGGTCGACGCACTACAAGCTGACCGAACTCGGCGACGAAACCCGGCACATGGTCATGTTCGGCAAAGCGATCGAACGGATCGGCGCAAAACCCGTGCAGCCGAAACGCTTTCACCGCTACGTCATCAACACCCTGCCGCTGGCGTTTCAGCGCGGGTCGATGCTGTGGGTGGCCGCGCTGATCGGTGAGGAGATCTTCGACTCGCTGCAGCGGCAAATGATGGATGACCCGGAATTGCAGCCGATCATCCAGCGGCTCATGCGAATTCACGTCACCGAAGAAGCCCGCCACATCCAGTTTGCGCGGGACGGCGCACGCAAGCGTGTCGCCGAGATGCCGCGCCTCAACCGCTGGTTCATGGCCAACATCAACGGACTCGGCGGATACTTCTTCAACTACCTGTTCAGCAACCCGGTCCCCTACGCCCGCACCGGGCTGGACCCGATGCGGGCCCGGCGCGCCGCTCGCACCAGCGAGCACCGCCGGGAGATCCAGGTCGCCGGATTTGCGCCTCTTGCAGCATTTCTCACCGAAGTGGGGCTGATGGGGCGGATTGCCCGCCGGGGCTGGAAGCGCAGCAGGTTTCTGTGACGCATCCGGTGGTCATCGTCGGCGCGGGAACACGCGCCCGCGGCGTGCAGAACGCCTTGCAGGCGTCCGGCATCGCCGGCATCGAGATACGCGACGACGTGCGGCGTGCGGCGTTCGACGAGGACACCGACAGCTGGGCGTTGCACACCGACCACGACGTCATCCGCACCCGGGTGGTGGTGGCCGCGCAGCCGGCACCCGTCGCCCCGTGGATACCAAACCTCGCCGGGTGCAGTGACTTTCGCGGTGAATCGTTTCATGCGGCACAGTGGGACAACAACTTCCATCCGGCCGGCAAACGCATCGCTGTCGTCGGGACCGACTCGTTCGCCGGCCACCACCTGGGCCGCCTCCGCGAATCAGCGAGTTCGGTAACCGTTTTCCCGCACGCGCCGCGGCGAGTGACCATCGAGATCGAGCACTGGCCGACCCGCGCCAGACGCCGGTTACTGCGCCACACCCGTAGCGGGCCCCCGGTGGCGCCGTCCATCGAAGCGATCACCGCCACCGGCATCCGCACCATTGACGGCGTAGAGCACCCCGTCGACGTCATCATCTACGGCACCGGCTTCTCGGTCGCAAACGACCCGCCGCTGGCCGGCGCCGGTGGCCTGACCCTGCAGCAGGCATGGACCGCGGGCATGGAGCCGTTCTACGGCGTGGCTGTGCGCGGTTTTCCCAATTACTTCTTCATGGCCGGCCCCGACGTGGGCGTCCAGGCGCGCTACATCGCGCAATGCGTGGCGATGATGCACCGCACCGGCAGTCGCCGCATCGAGGTGCGCCACAGCAGCCAGCAGGTGTACAACGAACGCGCCCAACTCGCGCCCCCTCCGCCGCCACCAGCGGCGTCGGCATTCGACCTGTCATCCCACGCGCCGGATTACGAGGACACCTACGACGGCGAGGCGACACTCGAAATCGGCGGCACCCGCCATCCGGTACACGTGCGACTGGTCGGCCACCTCGACCCGCTCGACGGTAATTACCACTGGCAAGGGACCGTCTTCGACGTCGCGGAACTCTCCCGCGAGCGGGTCGGCACGCTCTCGGTGGGACAGCACAGCGCGCCCGCCCGCATCGTCGAGCGGACACCCTGGGGCACGCATTCGGTCGCCGGAGTCGGGGCGCCTCCCTACGCCCGCCACGGCTGACCAGACACAATTCCTGCACCTGCTCGGCTCTGGGTGCCATTAGGCTTGATCTGATTTGAGGTTGACCGCGCGCGTGTAGTGGGTACCCCCGCCTGTGATGCGTGCTGCGGCGGGCGGCAAAGCGGCGACGCGGGAAGTACCGCACTTTCGCAAAATGGTGCGCTTGGCCGAAGATGGAGCTTCTTGCGGCATTGGGCGACGGGGCAGAGGTTCGAGGAGCTGGACATGGAACCGGACAACACGATCGGACTGGCATCCCGATGAGTGCCGTCGCCAAGTCCTCCAGCTCGCTGGCCCTGGCATCGCGAACCGAGGATTCGGTGGTGTTGCTGACCGCCGAAGGCGTGCTGGACGCCGGAAACTCCGCGGAACTGCGCGACACCATCACCAAGGCCACCCTCGATGTGCCCGCTGCTGTCATCGTCGACGTCAGCGCGCTCCAGGTGCCCGACGAAGCCGCGTGGTCGGCGTTCGTGAGCGCGCGCTGGCAGTTGAACACCCGCCCAGACGTGCCGATCGTCCTCGTCTCGACGAACCGCGCAACCCGCGAGGCGATCACCCGCAGCGGCGTCGCCCGCTTTATGCCCGTCTACCCGACCGAGAAAGGGGCGATCAAAGGCGTCGCCAAACTCGGTCGCCGCAAGCTTCAGCATTCCCAGGCGAAGCTGCCCGCGAACCTGACCAGTCTCCGCGAGTCGCGCCAGTTGGTCCGCGAGTGGCTCACGACGTGGTCCAAGCCTGGCCTGATCCCGGTAGCCCTCGTTGTAGTCAACGTCTTCATCGAAAACGTGCTGGAACACACCGGCAGCGACCCCGTGATGCGCATCGAGTGCGAAGGCCAGACCGCGACGATCGCCGTCTCCGACGCCAGCGGCGCGCCGGCGCTGCGGTTGTCCTCGCCGTCGAAGGGCATCGACGTCTCGGGGCTGGCCATCGTCGAGGCGTTGTCGCGGGCCTGGGGCAGCACGCCGACCTCGTCGGGCAAGACGGTGTGGGCCGTGATCGGGCCGGAGAACCAGCTCTAGGCACCCACGTTCTACTGTCGGGGGACGCGTCCCTTCGACGAAAGCAGACATGACGTGCGGTTCAGCTACGCCGAGTCGATGACCGACCCCTCCTTCTACATCCCGCTGGCCAAGGCTGCCGAGGCGGCCGGCTACCAGAGCATGACGATCGCCGACAGTCTCGCCTACCCCTACGAATCCGACTCGAAGTACCCGTACACCCCCGACGGTAACCGCGAGTTCCTCGACGGCAAGGAGATGATCGAAACTTTCGTCCTGACAGCGGCTTTGGGTGCGGTGACTACGACGCTGCGGTTCAATTTCTTTGTGCTCAAGCTGCCGGTGCGGCACCCGGCACTGACGGCCAAGCAAGCCGGCTCACTGGCCGCGCTGATCGGCAACCGCGTGGGGCTGGGCGTCGGCACCAGCCCGTGGCCGGAGGACTACGAGCTGATGGGTTTGCCTTTTGCCAAGCGGGGCAAGCGGATCGACGAATGCATCGAGATCGTTCAAGGTCTGACCACCGGCGACTATTTCGAATTCCACGGCGAGTTCTACGACATCCCCAAGACCAAGATGAGCCCGGCACCGTCGCAGCCGATCCCGATTCTGGTGGGCGGACACGCCGACGCCGCGCTGCGGAGGGCGGCCCGCCTCGACGGCTGGATGCACGGCGGGGGCAGCGACCCGGCAGAGCTGGACCGACTTATCGCCCGCGTCAAACAGTTTCGGGAAGAGGCGGGCAAGAGCGGTCCGTTCGAGATTCACGTCATCTCCGCGGACGCCTACACCGTCGACGGCATCAAGCGCCTCGAGGACAAGGGCGTCACCGATGTCATCGTGGGCTTCCGCTGGCCCTACATCAAGGGACCCGACCTCGAGCCGCTGGACGTCAAGATCGGGCACCTGGAGAAGTACGCCGACAAGGTGATGTCGAAAGTCTAATTGTCACAGCGGATCCCACCTGGGTGCGCGCTTCTCGCGATGCGCCTTCGCGGCCTCGGTGGGATTGTTCGTGAAGCCGGTCAGGATCTGGGTGCGGTTCTCCATCTCGATGGCGTGCCGCAGGCTGGGCGCATCCAGCGCGGCGTTGAGTCCGATCTTGGTCTGCCACACGCCGAAGGCGTTGTTCGCCGCGATCTCGCGCGCCTTGGCCAGTGCCGCGGCCATGAGGTCGTCGGGTGAGACCACTTCGTGGACGAGCCTGATGCGGTAGGCCTCCTCCGCGTCGATGATGCGACCGGTCAGCATCAGTTCGCGTGCGACACCGGCGCCGACGATCTTGGGCAGCAGATAACTGGTCCCCATGTCCATCGACGAGAAGCCCGCCTTGATGAAGACCGAGCCGAATCGCGCATTCTCGGAGGCGATCCGGATGTCGGAGTGCAGCGCGAACGCCAGCCCACCCCCGACGGCCACCCCGTTGACCGCGGCGATCACCGGGATCGGCAGCTCGTACATCCGGACGAATAGCTCGGCCAGCCGCACCTGGGCGTCGTAGCTCACCTTGAACGCCGGCGTAGCCGGTTTGACGTCGGTCCACGCCTCGCCGGTGCCGCTCAAGTCGGCTCCGGCACAGAACCCGCGGCCGGCCCCGGTCAGGATCGCGACCCGAAAGTCGCCGCGGCCCAGCGTGTTCAGTGCATCGTCAACGCCCTTGATCAGCGATCCGTCGATGGCGTTCAACAGCCGCGGACGGTTGAGCGTGATGCAGGCGATGTTGTCCTCGAGGGTTTCCAGGGTGACTGCGGGTTCGGGTGCCATACCCGAACGGTAAGCGACTTCAGCGGACTTCCAGGTACCGGGCTTACGGTAGGTCCATGGCGCGCGCCGACGACGACAGCTGGGACCTGGCCAACAGTGTGGGGGCCACCGCCACCATGGTCGCGGCCGCCCGGGCGGCCGCGAGCAGACGCCATCAGATAGTGATCAATGACCCGTTCGCCGAGCCGCTGGTGCGGGCCGTCGGAGTGGAGTTGTTCAGCCGTCTCGCTGCCGGCGAGCTTGACGCGGTCGATGCCGCGGGCAACCTCGGCTTCCCCCGGATGATCGACACGTTCGCCGCCCGCGCCAAGTTCTTCGACGACTATCTCGCCGAAGCCGGCAGCATGGGCGTGCAACAGTTCGTGATTATGGCCTCCGGCCTGGATTGCCGCCCCTACCGGTTGCCCTGGCCAGGCCGCAGCAGGGTGTTCGAGATCGACCAGCCCGAGGTCATCGAGTTCAAGACCTCGACGCTGCGCAAACTGGGTGCCAGCGCCGACGTGGACCACCGCACTGTCGGGATCGATCTGCGGGACGAATGGCCGGCGGCTCTGTTGGCCGCGGGGTACGACACCGAACAACCTACGGCCTGGCTCGCCGAAGGCCTGCTGATCGGCTTTCTGCCCCAGGAAGCCGAGGTCCGGCTGCTGGACAGCATCATTGCGCTCAGTGATTCCGGCAGCTGGCTGGCGGCCGACTACGGGCAGGTGGCCGGCCGGTCTTCTGCCGACCAGCAGCAGGCTCAGCTGATGACCGACCGGTGGCGCGAGCTCGGCCTCGATCTGGACATCGCCGGCCTGACCTACCCCGGCGAGCACACCGACGTGGCGGCGCACCTGTGGGCGAACCGGTGGAACACGATCACCTCCGACCTCGCCGAGCTGTTCAGCGCCGCGGGGCTGGCGCCGTTGGGGGACGCGGCTCGCAGTGGGCCGGCGGCATCGATCGGGTTTGTGCGGGCGTCGTCAGCCTGACGGATACCAGGCACCGGTGAGCACCAGCGCTTCAAACCCGGTGAGTAACACCCCCAGGCCGACGGTTGCGGCGATCGGCATGCCGATGGCGTTGATCAGACCCTGCACGGGCTGGCCGCCGGTCGCCTGGCCGATTCCGTCCATGAACAGCTCGAAGCCGTAGGACGGGACGGTCGCCACCAGCCCGGTCGCGAGGTTCACGGTCGGCTGGAACTTGGCGAAGGCGGTATTGAAGTCGGTGTAGGGCTTCAGCAGCGAACCCACGTCGGAGAAAAAGGTGGCCGGCGACAACGGGGGCAACGGCTGGGTCGCCAACGCCTGCAGGTCGCCGGCGAAGGCGTTAATCCCCTGCTGGGTTCCAGCGCTCAGCGCGGAGAACACCGTCTGCGGCTCAACCGGCGGGAACAGCCCGAACGGGGTGCGAATGTCGGCGGGGCCGGTGGAGTAGCCGTGCGCTACGTCGCCGTAGCCGAGATTGACCAGTACTCGCAGGTCCGGTTCGATCAGGTCCGCGATCGGGTTGCCCAGCAACGGCATTGCGCGCAGTGGCTCCAGCAGCGGCAGATGCGGAATGGTGATCACCGAGTACGCGGTGTTGCCCGTGTATCCCGCAGACGTCGGCAGCTGCACGATGTTGTACCCCGCCGGCAGCGCAGCTGGATTCAGGTTCGGATACGTGGGATGCACGTAGTACAGACCCGCGAAGGCGTTCAGATCGGACAGAAAGTTCAGCGGGTATTGCGGCCAGTCGGCGATGCCGTCGTATTCCAGCGTGTAGATGTGCGTCGGCCAGGGTGTGTCGGCAGGTGTCGCGCCGTAAAACGTCATCCCCAGGCTGGGCAGCGCCAAGTTCGGGAAGCGGGCCAGCAGCCCGCCGTTGGGATTCATCGGATCACCGAGCAGCACGAAGCCGAGCTGCGCGGCGGTCGGCGGGGTGGGCATCGCCAGCAGGTTCTGCATTTCCAGCGACGCGATGATCGCGCCCTGCGAAATACCCTGCACCACAACGGGCTTTCCGCCGGGCTGAATCAGGCCCAGCTGACCCAGTCCGGTCCCGAAAAGCGTGGTGTCCAGGATTGAAACGCCCTGGGTGATCGAATCGTTGAGCGTCAGGACCGTGGTTCCGGTCAGCGGGTACAGGCCTGCGGGGGTGAACAGGGCCAGCGCGTTGACGACGTTGCCGCCCGGGAAATTCGGCAGCACGAAATTGGCGAACACGGTGGCCATGTACGACGCGCTGGGCACCGGTATCCCACTGCCAGAGATGTACACCGACGTGTAGTTGGCCGGAAAGACGAACGGTGGAATTGCGGCTGCTGATGCGACGTTGGCCAGCTCCGCCGACACGTAGCTGCCAACGGCGGCTTCCAATGCCTGGCTGAAGTGGGCATGGAAGGCCGCCGCGTGCCGCATGACGCTCTGACACTCGTCGCCGATTGCATTGAAAAACCTTGCCGTAGCTTCAGATATCTCGTCAGCCGCGGCGGCCGGAACACCTGTGGTCAGTTTCGCGGCGATCGCGTTAGCTTCGCTGACAGACGCTCCAAGACCCGCCACGTCCGCCGCGGCGGCCGTCATCCACTGCGGTTGCGCGAGCATGCCGGTCATGATCCACTCCGCTTCGCCAGCCACTCGGCCTGCATCACCACCAACCCCAGCACCTCCTGCGCCGGCGTATTGGGATCGAGCTCACAGTAGCGCTTGTACATGTTGACGACCACCCGCTCGGAGTCCAGCCAGGACGCGTATTCACCGAGGTCGATGGCGTCGATGGCCTCGGCGAACGACAGGCCCTTGGCGTGCAGGGCGTCGGTCTGCTCGGTGATGTAGACGAAATAGTCACGTACGGCGCGGATTCCGTCAGGGTCGGTGACCGGGCCGTGGCCGGGCACCACCGTGGGCGCGTCTAACGCGATCATCGTGTCGCACGCCGCGATCCAGTTGGCGATCGGGCCGTTCCACACGATCGGCGTGCAGCCGATGAACAACAGGTCGCCACCGAACAGCACCCCCGCATCGGGCACGTGGACCACCGAATCGGCCGCGGTGTGTGCGGGACCGAGGTTCAGCACATCGACTCGCCGGCCTCCGACCTCGATGCTCAGCTCCCGGTCGAAAGTCTTGTCCGCATTGCGCACCGATATACCGCGAAAATCGAAGTAGCCGAACCGGTCTCGCACAAAACGCGTCGTCACCGGCCCTAGGTCGGCCACCTGGATGGTGATCAGCTGATCGGCAGTGTCGTCGTGCGCGATCTCCTCGGCGGTGTCGGCCGCGGCGATGATCCGGACGTTGGCGTCCAGTAACTGGTTTCCGTGGGTATGGTCGCCGTTGGAGTGGGTGATCACCGCGTCGGTGATCGGTGCACCATTGGTGATGGGCACCATGGCGTCCAGCATCTCGCGCGTCAGCGGCAGGTCGAACAACGTGTCCACCAACAGCGATGCGCCATCGCCGGCCACCAGACCGGCGTTGCTCCAACCGAATCCACCGTCCGGGAGCGTCCACGCCCAGACCCGGTCGGCGACCTCGTGCAGCCCGCGGGTGTAGGGGACCTTGGCCGGTGCCGGGTTGACTCGGGGCAGCGCCGGCGCAGCCGACGGACGCGGCCGCGGCGCCAGCGGGACCGGCGCCGGGGTGAAGCGCACGGTCTGCCGGGTCTCGCCCAGACCTTCGACCTGCAGCGTCACCACGTCGCCGTCGCGCAGCCAACCCGGGAAAGCCTCCGGCCTGGTCAGGTGCTCGACGAGGGTGCAGGTGGGCACGGTACCGGAGCCGATCACGTCGCCGGGCCGCAAGGTGACACCGCGCGAGGCATAGGAGATGACTTCGCCGAAGGTCCAGTCCATCGCCCCGGTGGACCCCGTCCCGATCACGTTGTCGTTGACCAGCGCCCGCACGTCGAGACTGAGTTTCCCGTCCCGAAAATGGGCCGCCAGCTCGTCAGTGGTGACCAGGTACGGGCCCAGCGTCACGCCGCTGTCCTTGCCCTTGGCCTGCCCGATCCGCAACTGTCCTTCCAGCATCTGCAGGTCCCGCGCCGACCAGTCGTTGAAGATCGTGT
The DNA here is from genome assembly GCF_030755135.1 of Mycobacterium sp. TY815. Lineage (NCBI taxonomy): Bacteria > Bacillati > Actinomycetota > Actinomycetes > Mycobacteriales > Mycobacteriaceae > Mycobacterium > Mycobacterium sp. TY815. The sequence goes on from NZ_JAUFRX010000002.1 coordinate 1,132,689, forward strand.
AGCCGATGATCGCCTGCTCCGCCTGCTCGACCGTCAAGTCGCGGCCCTCCACGCCGATGACCGCGGCGATCTCCAGTTCAAAGTCCTGCCAGGCGCTGCCGGGCGCTGACGGCGCGTCGTCGTACGGACCCAATATGGTTGCCGGGCAGGCGAAATAGAACGCGGGGATGCGATACCAGGTGTCAACCAGCTCGCGGCCTGCGCCGGTCGCCTCCTGGCAGTTGCGCATATGGTCCAGGAAGCACAGGCTGTCCCGGACCGACGGCGGTCGCGGAATCGGCGCGGCCAGCGAGACATCCGCGAGCGCCACCACCGTTGCGGGCGACGCCAGCGCCGCCTCACCGGCCGTCCGCAGTCCGACAGGTCCCTGACTGACTAACTCCAGCAGCGTCGTTCCCGGCCCGACAGCGTAAATCTCGTTACCAGAGAGCACCCCGGTCCGCTCACCCTCGGGACTGCGATAGGTAACCCACTTCATTCGCGCACCACCTCATTCGGATTTTTGTCGGGCCGTAACCCACGCCAGCTGGGCTGGCGAAGCCTGTTGTCCGGAGTCCACTCGCTATAGCGCACCTCACCGACCAGAGTCGGCTGCACGAACGTGACTCCGCGGGCGTCCCGGGCGGGAAGCTTTGTGCTGAACGGAGATTCGTCGGTGTGCAGCGGCGCTAATGTTTTTTTGAGGTTCGCCAGGTCGCGGTCGGTGAACCCGGTGCCGACCCGTCCGGCGAACTGCAAACCGTCCGGTCCGGGGATGCCCACCACCAGCGCACCGATCCCGCCGCCGCGGCCGCCCTCCCCCTGCCGCCAGCCGCCGATGACGACTTCCTGGGTGTTCCAGTGCTTGTCTTTGATCCAGGACGCGGAGCGCCGCCCGGGTTGGTAGGTAGAGTCCCGCTTCTTGGCGACCACCCCCTCCCAGCCGTGCTTGGCCGAGTACTCCAGCGCCTCGTCACCATCACCGGGCAACAGTTCGGGAACGATAAGGTTGCCTGCCTCGCCCAGGGTTTCCAGCAGCCGCCGCCGGTCGGAGTACTTGGCCCGCAACAGCGACCGGCCGTCCAGGTAGAGCAGGTCGAACGCCCAGAACTCGACGCGGGTGGCACGGACCCGGTTCTGCATCTGGTGGAAGCTGGGCACGCCATGCTCGTCGAGAGCCACCACCTCACCGTCGAGCACCACATGATGGTCGGCGAGATCGGCTGCCACCGAGCGCAATTGGGGGAACTCCTGGGTGACGTCACGACCACTGCGGGAGCGCAACGCCAGGGTACCGTGGTCGGCGTCGACCAGTAGCCGATAACCGTCCCACTTGCCTTCGAAGGCCCACTGGCCTTTCTTCAGGCCTGCGACGGATCCGTGGGTGGTGAGCATGGGAGCGAGCCCGTCGAAGTCGAAGACCTTCTGGTCTTTCATCCGGTGCGCCAGCCATTGGTCACCGTTGGTCTGGATCAGTGCGTACCGTCCGGAGATTCGGCTGCCGTGCAGCGTGACGATCACCTCCCCTTTTTCCGACCCCTTTTCCGACCCCTTTTCCGGACCGTCGCGGAACTTCTCGGCCTCGTAGGTGCCGGCATCCCAGATGATCACCTTGCCGGCGCCGTACTCGCCCTTGGGAATGGTCCCCTCGAAGCCGCCGTACTCCAGCGGATGGTCTTCGGTGTGCACGGCCAGGTGGTTCACCGACGTGGTCTCGGGCAGGTTTTTCGGGATCGCCCAGGACACCAGCACCCCGTCACGTTCCAGACGAAAATCGTAGTGCAGCCGGCGGGCGTGGTGTTCCTGGATGACAAATGTATTGCCCTGCCCGGTAGCGGGTTTCGCCTGCGGCACCGGCTCGGGAGTCTTGGACGCATCACGCATGCTGCGGTACTTGCTCAAGCGATCCGCTACCGGGGCGCCGACGTCGAGATCGGCGAGCAGATCGCCGTCGCGGGCCACCCGGTCCAGCACCTCGGTATAGCTGAGCTGACGCAGCTCCGGGTCGTCGAGTTCCTCCCACGTGCGTGGCGCCGCGACGGTGGGGTGCTCGCGGCCGCGCAGCGAATACGGCGCGATGGTGGTTTTGGCGCCGTTGTTCTGGCTCCAGTCCACGAAGACCTTGCCCGCCCGCAGGCTCTTGGTCATGGTCGAGGTGACCAGCTTCGGCATCGTCTTTTCCAGTTGCTGCGCAACACGTTTGGCCAGCACACTCGCGCCGCGGCTGCTCACCGGCTCGTCCAGCGGGCTGTACAGGTGCAGGCCCTTGCTGCCGCTGGTCAGCGGATAGGTCCGCAACCCGATGCCGGCGATCAGGTCCCGCACGTCGCGTGCCACGTCGGCCAGTTGCGCCATCGTTACGCCTTCGCCCGGATCCAGGTCGAAGACCAGACGGGTCGCCGGGCCCGGTTTGAGGCTTTCACCGGCCCGGGTCCACTCCGCGACGAATCGCCACTGCGGCACGTGCACTTCCAGGGCTGCCTGCTGCGCGATCCACGCCAGCCCGTCCACGCTGTCGATGATCGGGTAGGTCGTGGTACCCGAGCGGTGGCTGATACTTGCGCGCGGCAGCCAGTCCGGGGCCGAGGAGGCCAATTGCTTTTCGAAGAACGAATCGTGGTCCACACCGTTGGGCCAGCGTTTGCGGGTGGCCGGGCGGCCGGCGATATGCGGCAGCATCACTTCGGCGATACCGGTGTAGTAGTCGAAGATGTCGGCCTTGGTGGTCCCGGTCGCGGGATACAGCACCTTCTCCGCGTTGGTCAGCGTGACCTGCTGCCGTGACGCCGTACCCATGGGTCTCAACGTAACGTGTCGGACATGGCGCGTGGCCTGGTTATCGGCGAAGCCCTGATCGATATTGTCGGCGGACGATCCGAGCACGTCGGCGGTAGCCCGTTGAACGTCGCGGCCGGCCTGGCCAGGCTGGGACGCAGCGTCGACTTCCTCACGCACATTGGCACCGACGCCCACGGCCGCCAGATCGCCGACTATCTCAAATCTGCTGGCGTACATCTTGTTCCGGGCAGCACCGACGCCGAGCGGACACCGACCGCCATGGCCACCGTGGCCGCCGACGGCTCGGCCAGCTACGAGTTCGACCTGGACTGGCGGCTCTCGGGCACTCCGCCCGTTGCGCCACCGCTGTTCGTGCACACCGGATCCATCGCCGCCGTGCGCGAGCCGGGCTGCTTGGCCGTCGCCGCGCTGCTCGACGCGTACCGGGTGTCGGCGACCATCACCTTCGACCCCAATGTGCGCCCGTCGTTGATCGCCGACCGCGACCTGGCGCGCGCACGCATCGACAAGCTGGTTGCCCGCGCCGACGTCGTCAAAGTCAGCGACGAGGACCTGCGCTGGCTGGTGCCCGGTCGCGCGCCGCTGGACACGGCGCGCAGCTGGCTGGCCTGCGGCCCCGCGATAGTGGCGGTCACGCAGGGCAGTCAGGGGGCGTCGGCGTTCTGCGCGGCCGGTGACACCGCGGTGCCCGCCAAGCCGGTCGAGGTGGTCGACACCGTCGGTGCCGGCGACGCCTTCATGGTCGGTCTGCTCGACACACTCTGGGAATTGGACCTCCTGGGCGGCGACCGGCGCGATCACCTGCGCCGGATCGGGCTCGACACACTCGCGTCGGCACTCGATGTCGCGGCGACGACGTCCGCGCTGACGGTCGCACGCGCCGGTGCCGACCTCCCGGACCGCGCCACGCTGCAGGCGGGCACGTTCGGCCCGGCGGTGTCACGGGGTTACCCGGATACGCACGGGGCATACTGACAAAATGCGCTCCATCTGGAAGGGCTCGATCGCTTTCGGGCTCGTGAATGTGCCGGTCAAGGTGTACAGCGCCACCCAGGACCACGACATCAAGTTCCACCAGGTGCACGACAAGGACAACGGCCGCATCCGCTACAAACGCGTGTGCGAGGTGTGCGGAGAGGTCGTCGAATACAGCCACATTGCCCGCGCCTTCGAATCCGACGACGGCAAGAGTGTGATCATCACCGATGACGACATCGCCACCCTGCCCGAGGAGCGCAGCCGCGAGATCGAGGTGCTCGAGTTCGTCCCGGCCAGTGAGGTCGACCCGATGTTGTTCGACCGCAGCTACTTCCTGGAGCCCGATTCGAAATCGTCGAAATCCTATGTGCTGCTGGCCAAGACGCTCGCCGAGACCGATCGCATGGCGATCGTGCACTTCTCGCTGCGCAACAAGACTCGGCTGGCCGCCTTGCGGGTCAAGGATTTCGGCAAGCGCGACGTGATGGTCATCCACACACTGCTGTGGCCGGACGAGATCCGCGACCCGGACTTCCCGGTACTGGACAAGGAAGTGGAGATCAAGCCGGCCGAGCTGAAGATGGCCGGCCAGGTGGTGGAGTCGATGGCCGATGACTTCGACCCGGACCGCTACCACGACACCTACCAGGAGCAGTTGCAGGAGCTCGTCGACGCCAAACTCGAAGGGGAAGAAGCGTTTACGGTCGAGGAGCAACCGACCGAACTCGACGAGACGGAAGACGTTTCCGATCTGCTCGCCAAACTGGAGGCCAGCGTGAAGGCGCGCTCGGGCGCCGCGAAGGAGTCGGCCAACAAAGAACCGGCCAAGAAGGAACCGGCCAAGAAGGCCGCCGCCACAGCGGCGAAGAAGGCGCCGGCCAAGAAGGCACCCGCCAAGAAGTCTGCGGCCAAGAAGGCCGGCACCAAAGCCACCAGCAAATGAGCGCCCGGAGTAGGCTCATCGTGCTGCCGACCCCTCGAGGAGTTGCCGTGAAGTTCACTCGATCTGGCGTCGCGCTCGGCCTGCTGCTTGTCAGCGCACTGGTGCTGTCGGGATGTGGCGGCAACTCCGGCAAATCGGCGTCGTCCTCATCGAGTGCCGCGCCCGTAGTCCCGGTCAACTGCGGCGGCAAGAAGAAGATCCTCGCCGGCGGCTCGACCGCGCAGAAGAACGCGATGGAACAGTTCGTCTACGCCTACATCCATGCCTGTCCCGGCCACACCCTGGACTACGCCGCCAACGGCTCGGGCGCGGGGATGAAAGCGTTTCTCGGCAACGAGACGGACTTCGCCGGCTCCGACTCCCCGATGAACCCCGACAAGGGCGAGCCGGACCGGGCGCGCGAGCGCTGTGGTTCCCCGGCCTGGGACATTCCCGTCGTCTTCGGCCCGATCGCGGTGACCTACAACATCAACGGGATCAATTCCCTGAGCCTGGACGGACCCACCATCGCCAAGATCTTCAACGGCGCGATCACCAAGTGGGACGACCCGGCCATCAAGGCGCTCAATCAGAGCACCAACCTGCCGCCCACGCCGATCCACGTCGTGTTCCGTGCCGACCAGTCCGGCACCACCGACAACTTCCAGCGTTATCTCGACGCCGCCTCCAACGGCGCCTGGGGCAAAGGCACGGGACAGGCCTTCAACGGCGGCGTCGGCGAGGGCGCGGCGGGCAACGACGGCACGTCGCAGGCCATGAAACGAACCGACGGGTCGATCACCTACAACGAATGGTCGTTTGCGGTGGGCCACCAGCTGAACATGGCCCAGATCATCACCTCGGCCGGTCCGCAGGCGGTGTCGATCAGTGCGGAGACGGTGGGCAAGACGATCGCCGGAGCCACCTTCAAGGCCGGCAGTGACACCAACGACCTGATCGTCGACACGTCATCCTTCTACAAGCCGACTCAGGCGGGCGCCTACCCGATCGTGTTGGTCACCTACGAGATCGTCTGCTCGAAGTACCCCGACACTCCGACCGGCCAGGCGGTAAAGGCGTTCATGCAGGCCACAATTGGCGACGGACAGGTCGGTTTGGACGAGTACGGGTACATCCCGCTGCCGAACTCGTTCCAGTCCAAGCTGGTGCCGGTGGTCAACGCCATCGCGTGACCGGGAGTCATCGGGACACGTTGCGGGGCGGCAGGTTTAGCCCCAGGCAATGACTGTCATTGGCCAGCAACGGATTTCAGCGCGTATAATCTGGCGGCGGCGGCCGTGGCCCGGGGCGGGCCGTTACTCACTCGTGATTCAAAATTCATCCCGAGTCGCCGGATTTTGTTGTGTGCCTCCTCTCGGAGGATTTACCGTGTGTTAACCATCAGTTTCGGCGCGACGGCGCCGGTGGCGTCTGCCGGGCGAAGGGAGCATCGACGGTGACCAACACCGGGTCGGAATCGCGGGTGGGGTCACGCTTCGGGCCCTACCAGTTGGTGCGCCTCATCGGCCGCGGCGGCATGGGTGAGGTCTACGAGGCCGAGGACACCCGCAAGCACCGGGTGGTCGCACTGAAACTGATCTCCACGCAGTTCTCCAACAACCCGGTGTTCCGGTCCCGGATGCAACGCGAGGCCGACATCGCCGGTCGGCTCAACGAGCCGCACATCGTGCCGATCCACGACTACGGCGAACTCGACGGACATTTCTTCGTCGAGATGCGCCTGATCGACGGCGTATCGCTGCGGTCCTTGCTGACGCAGTTCGGGCCAATGGCCCCGGCCCGGACGGTCGCCATCATCCGCCAGGTCGCCGCGGCGCTGGACGCCGCGCACGCCAGCGGCATCACCCACCGCGACGTCAAGCCGGAAAACATTCTGGTCGCCCAGAACGACTTCGCCTATCTGGTGGACTTCGGCATCGCCCGCGCCGCGCACGACCCGAACCTGACGCAGAGCGGGATGGCGGTAGGTACCTACAACTACATGGCGCCGGAACGGTTCACCGGTGACGACGTCACCTACCGGGCCGACATCTATGCACTGGCGTGCGTGCTGGGTGAGTGCCTCACCGGGGCGCCGCCCTATCGCGCTGACAGCGTCGAACGACTGATCGCCTCGCACCTGATGGAGCCGGTCCCGCGGCCCAGCGTGATCCGCCCCGGCCGCGTTCCCGCCGCACTGGACCAGGTGATCGCCAAGGGCATGGCGAAGAACCCGAACGAGCGCTACATGACCGCCGGCGACCTGGCCATCGCGGCACACGAAGCGCTCAGCACGCCCGAACAGCGCCAGGAAGCCACCATCCTGCGTCAGGGCGACAACGAGACGTTGATGCTGCCGGCGGTCGATCCGGGCGCCGGTGGCTGGTCCAGCCAGGGCGGCTCCGGTTCGTACCCCAGCAGCCCGGCGACCATGCGGGCGCCGGTTCCCCCGTTCCGCACCGGCGACGAGACCATGGCGCAACCCTTGCCGTCCAACACCGGCGGGTGGCGCGAGCGACCCCGCAACAACTCCGACCAGTTCACCCAGGCCGCCCCGGTAGCGGCGGCCGGCTGGGCGAGCCATCCCGGCGTCGCGCCGTCGGGCCCGGTACCGATGGCCGCTCCGCCGCAGTATCAGCAGCCTTCCCAGCCGCACCCGACGGCGCCACCCGCGAAGCGCAAGTCCCGCAAGGCCCTGATCATCGGCGCCGCCGCCGCAGCCGTGCTGCTTGTGGTGATCGCTGCCACCGCGTTCTTCCTCACCCGGCCGGACGGCGGCGGGCCTTCGACGCAGAACGCGAAGGGACAGCAGGTGATGCCGTTCAACGGGCTGAACTTCCGCTTCGCCCCGGGCGGGGTCGCGGTGGACGGCAGCGGCACCGTCTATGTCACCAACCAGACCATGTACGGCCGCGTCGTGACATTGCCGGACGGATCCAACTCTCCGACGGTCAAGCCGTTCAACGGGTTGTACGAACCGCAGGGCATCGCCGTGGACGGCGCCGGCAAGATCTACGTCAGCGACTTCAACAATCGGGTGGTGGCACTGGCCGGCGGGTCGAACAACCAGGTGGTGCTGCCCTTCACCGGGCTCAACTACCCCGAGGGTGTCGCGGTGGACCCGCAGGGCAACGTCTACGTCGCCGACCGCGGCAACAACCGGGTGCTCAAGCTGGCGGCGGGCAGCAACACCCAGACCGAGTTGCCGTTCAACGGCCTGAAGAATCCCGACGGGGTGGCCGTCGACAGCGACGGCAACATCTACGTCACCGACACCGACAACAATCGCGTGCTGAAGCTCGATGCCGGGACCAGCAACCAGTCCGAGTTGCCGTTCACCGGAATGAGCGCGCCGTGGGGTATCACCGTCGACGGCGCGGGCAACGTCTACGTCACCGAACACGACAACAACGTGGTGGCGAAGTTGCCCGCCGGCGCGACGGCCTCGGTGGAGCTGCCGTTCAACGGCCTGAACACCCCGTTGTCGGTGGCCGTCGACAAGAAGGGCAACGTCTACGTCGCCGACCGCGGCAACGGCCGGGTGTTGCGACTACCGCCCGGTTCCTGAGCCGGGTCAGCGCTTCCGGGTGGCCAGGAACCGCATGCCCGCGGCCGAGAGGTTGATCGCGGCGACGATGATGATCAGGGTCAGCGCCGCCCCCCAGACGCGCAGGAAACCCGCGCGTTCGGGGTTGGTGAGCTCGGTATAGATCAGCAGCGGCAGCGAGGCCATGTTGCCATTGAAGATGTCGTAGTTGATCGACCGGCTGTAGCCCACCAGCACCAGCACCGGTGCCGTCTCGCCGATCACCCGGGCGACCGCCAGCAGTACCCCGGAGATGATGCCCGGCGTCGCGATGGGCGCCACGATCCGTACGATCGTCTTCCACTTCGGAACGCCCAGCGCATAACTGGCTTCGCGCAGTTCGTCGGGCACCAGCCGCAGCATCTCCTCGGTGGAGCGCACCACCACCGGCAACATCAGCAGGACCAGGGCCAATGCCACCGCGAACGCGCTCTGCTGGAATCCGAGCGTCGCGATCCAGAGGCTGAAGATGAACAAGGCAGCCACGATGGAGGGCACCCCGGCCAGCACGTCGACCATGAACGTCGTCACCCGTGCCATTCGGCTGGTGCCGTATTCGACCAGATAGACCGCGGTCATCAGCCCCAGCGGCACCGCGATCACCGCCGCCACTCCGGCCTGGGCCACCGTCCCATACAACGCCTGATAGACCCCGCCGCTGAACTCCTCGGGCAGCACGCCGCGCAGTGAATGCGTCCACCAGTCGGCCTGGACGACCGCGCGCCAACCACGTTCGATCACCACCCACAGCACCCAGATCAATGGCACCAGCGCGATGAGGAACGAGGCGAAGAAGAACACCGTCGCGGCGCTGTTCTTGATCCGGCGAGCCAGGCTCAACGGCCGGAACACCACCACCTTGACCGGCTGTTCGAGCGCGGTGGCACTGGGCTGGCTCATCCGTTGACCTTTCCGCCGGCGATCGCGCGAGCCGCGGCGTTGACCATGAATGTCAGCACGAACAAGGCGAAACCCGCGGAGATATACGCACCGGTCGGCAGCGGCGCACTGAATTCCGAAGCGGCCGAAGCGATTTTGGAGGCGAACGTGTAACCACCGTCGAACAGCGACCAGTTGCCCGGCTTGGCGGCCGATCGCAGGATGATCAGCACTGCCACTGTTTCGCCCAGCGCGCGACCCAGCCCCAGCATGGACGCGGCGATCACACCGCTGCGGCCGAACGGCAGCACGGTCATCCGCACCACCTCCCACTTCGTCGCGCCCAACGCCTGCGCCGCCTCGATCTGCATGGGCGGGGTCTGGCGGAACACTTCGCGCGACACCGAGGTGACGATCGGCAGGATCATCACCGCAAGGACGATGCTCGCGGTGAAGATCGTGCCGCCTCCGGCCAGTGAGACATTGCCGCTCTTGAATAGAAACAGCCATCCCAGGTTGTCGTTCAGCACCGTCGCGAGGGGCAGCAGCTTCGGGGCCAGAACGAAGATCCCCCACAAGCCGAAGATGATCGACGGCACCGCGGCCAGCAGATCGACCATGGCGCCGAATGGCCGCGCCAGCCGCTTGGGGGCGTACTGGGTGATGAACACGGCGATTCCGACGGCGATCGGCACCGCCAGCGCCAGGGCACTGATGGAGCTGAGCACGGTGACCATGAACAGGTCACGGATGCCGAAGGCCAGCTTGTCGGAGGAGGTGTCGAACTTCGCGCTGGTGAAGAAGTTCGCCTGATTGGCGCGCAACGACGGAATCGCCTTGATCAGGAGAAACACCGCGATCAGCAGGATTGCTGCCACGATGGTCGACCCGGCCGCCGAGGCGACCAACCTGAACAGGCGATCCGCCCGTCTTGCTGCGCGCGCATCCACCTCCGCTAGCGCATGCTTTGCTAGCGGGGCTTTGACCACGTGAACCTCAGATCAGGAGATCGCGTTGACCGCGGTCGACAGCCTCGACTTGAACGAGTCCGGGATGGGGACGTAACCGTTGTCACCCAACCCATTCTGGCCACCGCCGATGGTCGACTGCAGGAACGCCTTCACCGCCGTCCCGACCTGGGCGTCCGGGTACTTCGAGCAGACGATCTCGTAGGTGGCCAGCACGATCGGGTACGAACCGGGCTGGGTGGGCCGGTAGAACGAGAGCGTGTCGAGCACCAGGTCATTGCCCTGACCGGAAATTGTGGCCCCGGCGATCGTCTTACCCACCGAGTCGGTGCCGATGGCGACCGGCTCCGGGCCGGCCGAGGTGATGATCTTGGCCATGTTCAGGCGCTGGCCCTGGGCGAACGACCACTCGTTGTAGGTGATCGAGCCTTCGGTGTTCTTGATGGCAGCCGAGGTGCCGTCGTTGCCCTTGGCGCCTTCGCCGACGCCGCCCTTGAACGCCTTGCCGGCGCCCTTGCCCCATGCGCCGTTGGACGCGGCGTCGAGGTAGCGCTGGAAGTTGTCGGTGGTTCCCGACTCGTCGCTACGGAACACGACGTGAATCGGCGTGGCGGGCAGGTTCGTGCCCGAGTTGATGGCCGCGATCGCCGGGTCGTTCCAGCTGGTGATGGCACCGCTGAAGATCTTGGCCAGCGTGGGCCCGTCGAGATTCAGCGAACTGACGCCACCGATGTTGTAGGTGACCGCGATGGGCCCGAACACCACCGGCAGATTCCACGCCGGCGCGTCGCCGCAGCGCTTCTGCGCCGCCGCCGCCTCATCCTTGCTGAGCGGAGAGTCGGAGCCACCGAAATCGGTTTGGTTGCCGTTGAATTCGCTGATTCCGGCACCGGACCCGTTGCCGGTGTAGTTCAACGTCTGCCCGGGGCAGGCCGATTCGAACGCTTTGACGAACCGGGTCATCGCGTTGGCCTGAGCGGTGGAGCCACTGGCCTTCAGCGTCTTCTTGCCGCCGCAGCTCACGCTGCCCGACGAACCGCCCGACGTGCCTTGACCTCCCCCACCAGCGTTGTTGTCGCTACCGCATGCTGACAACACCAGTGCGCCTGAAGCCAGGACACCGAGCGCGGCGCCAAATCGGTTGAGTTTCAATTCACTTCCTATCGGTAGACATGAAACATACTAACCGCCGTCCCTCCGCCACGGCTTGTCCGACCAGACCCTTTCCTCACTCCCTTGCCGCTACATTAACAACCGGTAACGTACGGTGAAAGAGTCGACGAAAGCGACGTTGCGACCCTCCCGCACCCATCCCGCGACGGCAGGCTCGCCGGGCAGGACGCAGCCGGAATGGCACTGTCGGCGGAATACGTTGCGGCCAAACGTGATTCACGATATCCGATCTGGCCAACCAGCGGTGCGCAAGCTGAAGCCACCGGGCCGCGCCGTTGGCACCGGCGCCCGAACATTGGTGGCTTTCTCCTTCGCCAGAGGGACCCGTTGTTCCCCCTCGCGCTGTCGATCGATAAAACGACGTCGGGCCAATCCATTTCCGGCCTTCAATTGAATACCGGACGCGATTTCCAATCGTGACACCGTGGCCACGTGGGTGTCGATTCCGCGGGGACGGCGCGACCCAGCGCAGCTGCACACCCTTCCAGATGACAAAAGACTATGCACCAGTCCCGATTCAGTACATCATTACGACAGTGGAGGTTGGCCGCCGCAGATGCGCAGCAGCGCGGGACCACGTGGGAAGCATTACTTCCGCGCCACTTTTGTCCACGATCTGTGCAGCACCGCGCGGAGCAGTCGGAGTGTCCGGCCTAATTCTGCGCACCATTTCTCATTAGTCATGTCCATATCGTTTACAATGACTGCCGGTCATATAACTTTTCAATAACAAAGCCATTCCCATTCGCCGCTATTCGCGACATGCCCACTAACTTGGACGCTTACCCGTTCGGCTCAATGACGACCGACGGGAACCCGCTCGCGGGCATCTCCGCGACGTTCCGACATTCGCCCGCAGCGCCGTAGTTGCAGGGACGCGCCATTGTCGAAATACGCACTCACAGAGGGGAATTGATGATGCGCACCAAGAGAGGCGGCTCCGCGTGGCGTTGGTAGGGCGCTACCTCATCGACACCAGTGCCGCCGTCAGGATGTACCACCCGGAGGTGTCGCGCCGGTTGCGCGCGCTGCTCGACACCGGGGTTGTCGCCACCACCGCATCACTGGACGCGGAAGCGCTGTCCGCAGCCGAGGGGTTTGACGAATACGAGCAGCGGTTGGCCGAACACCGCACGACCCGCGAATATCTGCCGACCAATGACGAACACTGGCATACCGCCCTGGGCGCGCAGCGGGCATTGGCGAAAGCCGGTGCGCACGACGCGGTCGACATCACCGACCTGCTGACTGCCGCGCTGGCGTCGGCGCACAAAGTCGTCGTGGTGCACTACGACGACTGTTTCGAGACGGCCGCGACGGTATTGACGTTCCAGCACCGGTGGGTGATGCCGCGCGGCACCATCTAGCCGCGGCGGCAAGAGGCCTCCTGCGTTACGTTTCCCGGGCGGTGTGACAAAGTAGAACCTGTTACAGAAATCCTCCCGGGACGGCACACACCCGTTTCGGCCGTCAACTGAAGCGAGGCCCTCGTGATCCTCGACAGGTTCCGTCTGGACGACAAGGTCGCCGTCATCACCGGAGGCGGCCGCGGCCTGGGTGCGGCCATGGCACTGGCTTTCGCCGAAGCAGGCGCCGACGTCGTCATTTCGTCCCGAACACAGTCCCAGCTCGACGAAGTGGCCGAGCAGGTCCGGGCGACCGGCCGCCGCGCCCACGTCGTCACCGCCGACCTGGCACACCCGGAGGACACCGCCAGATTGGCGGGCGAGGCCGTCGAGGCGTTCGGCAAACTAGACATCGTCGTCAACAACGTCGGCGGCACGATGCCCAACACGCTGCTGACCACGTCGACGAAAGACCTCAAGGACGCGTTCACGTTCAACGTCGCCACGGCGCACGCCCTCACCGTCGCTGCCGTGCCGCTGATGCTCGAGCACTCCGGCGGAGGCAGCATCATCAACATCACGTCGGCCATCGGCCGGCTGGCCGGACGGGGTTTCGCCGCCTACGGCACCGCCAAGGCCGCGCTGTCCCACTACACCCGCCTGACGGCGCTGGACCTGTGCCCGCGCATCAGGGTCAACGCGATCGCACCGGGATCGATTCTCACGTCGGCGCTCGACGTCGTGGCGGGCAATGACGAGCTCCGGACACCGATGGAGAAGGCGACGCCACTGCGCCGTCTCGGCGATCCGGTCGATATCGCCGCTGCTGCAGTCTATTTGGCTTCACCCGCCGGCGGCTTCCTGACTGGGAAGACGCTTGAGGTCGACGGCGGCCTCACCTACCCCAACCTCGACATCCCCGTCCCCGATCTGTGAGGAGCCGACCATGGCAATACGCGTCGCCCAGCTTGGCACCGGCAATGTCGGCATCCATTCACTGAAAGCGCTGATCACCAACCCGGAATTCGAGCTCACCGGCGTCTGGGTTTCCTCGGATGCCAAGGCGGGCAAGGACGCCGCCGAACTCGCGGGCCTCGACGGGGCAACGGGAGTGCTGGCCACCACTGACCTGGACGCCGTACTGGCCACCAAACCACAGTGCGCCGTCTACAACGCCATGGCTGACAACCGCCTGCCCGAGGCGCTGGAGGACTACCGCCGCGTTCTGGCGGCCGGCGTCAACATCGTCGGCAGCGGCCCGGTCTTCCTGCAGTACCCGTGGCAGGTCTTGCCGGAGGAGCTGATCAAACCGATCGAAGACGCTGCACGCGAAGGCAATTCGAGCCTCTTCGTCGGCGGCATCGATCCGGGCTTCGCCAACGACCTGCTGCCGATGGCCTTGGCCGGCACCTGTCAGAGCGTCGAGCAGATCCGTTGCATGGAGATCGTCGACTACGCGACCTATGACAGCGCCGTCGTCATGTTCGACGTGATGGGTTTCGGCAAACCGCTCGAGGAGACTCCGATCCTGCTGCAACCCGGGGTACTGAGTCTTGCCTGGGGATCGGTGGTGCGCCAACTTGCTGCGGGCCTTGGCATTTCGCTCGACGAGGTCACCGAGAAGTATCAACGGGTGCCGGCGCCGGAGGCCTTCGACATCGCCTCGGGCCACGTCCCCGAAGGCAGTGCCGCGGCGTTGCGGTTCGAGGTGCTCGGCATGGTGGACGGCCGCCCGGCGGTCGTCCTCGAACACATCACGCGGTTGCGGGAAGACCTGTGCCCGGACTGGCCGCAGCCCGCGCAGCCCGGGGGTTCCTATCGGGTCGAGATCACCGGTGAACCGTCGTATGCCATGGACATCTGCCTGAGCAGCCGGCGCGGCGATCACAACCATGCCGGGTTGGTCGCCACCGCGATGCGGGTGGTCAACGCGATTCCTGCGGTGGTGGCCGCGCCTTCCGGGATCCGCACCACCCTTGATCTGCCGCTGATCCCCGGTCGCGGTCTCTATCTGCCGGCTGACTGATTGCCCGCCCCCGGGCTTGGTGGCCGCGGTTCCGGACACCGGTATTCTCACCGCCAAAACGCCACCACTAACCCGGACGGGCAGGTAAGCACACCTTGACTTCTGACAACAGCCTCCGCGCCCTGTTCATCAACGCGACCCTGAAACGCTCACCGGAACTCAGCCACACCGACGGCCTGATCGAACGCAGCGCCGGCATCATGCGCGAGCAGGGCGTCGAGGTCGACAGCCTGCGCGCAATCGACCATGACATCGCCACCGGGGTATGGCCGGACATGACCGAACATGGTTGGGAGACAGACGAATGGCCCACCCTCTACCAACGGGTGTTGGCCGCCGACATCCTGGTGCTGTGCGGGCCCATCTGGCTGGGCGACAACAGTTCGGTGATGAAGCGCGTCATCGAGCGTCTTTACTCGTGCTCGCACCTGCTCAACGACGCGGGGCAGTACGCCTACTACGGACGGGTGGGCGGGTGCCTGATCACCGGCAACGAAGACGGCGTGAAGCACTGCGCGATGAACATTCTCTACAGCCTGCAACACCTCGGGTACACGATCCCACCGCAGGCCGACGCGGGCTGGATCGGCCCGGCCGGCCCGGGGCCGTCCTACCTCGATCCCGGCTCAGGCGGCCCGGAGAACGACTTCACCAACCGCAATACGACGTTCATGACCTACAACCTGATACACGTGGCGCGGATGCTGAAGGCCAACGGCGGCATCCCTGCCGAGGGCAATCAGCGCACCGAGTGGGACGCCGGCTGCCGGCCGAGTTTCGCTAATCCCGAATATCGGAGCTGACCTGCCCGATGCCGGTGGCCGTCCCGGTTTCGGCTAACCTAACTTTTTACTTCGAACGGCAGGTCCACAGTTGGCGCAGGACACCACGGTCACCGGCAGCACCGATAGAGCGGGCTGGTATCTGCTGGGTCCTGCCTTCGTCGCCGCGATCGCCTACGTCGACCCCGGGAACGTCGCCGCCAACGTCAGCTCGGGCTCCAAGTTCGGCTACCTGCTGCTGTGGGTCATCGTCGGCGCGAACGTGATGGCCGGCCTGGTGCAGTACCTGTCGGCCAAGCTCGGGCTGGTCACCGGGCATTCGCTCCCGGAAGCGATCGGGCGTGGAATGGGGCGGCCCGCCCGGCTGGCGTACTGGGCGCAGGCCGAGATCGTCGCCATGTCGACCGATGTGGCAGAGGTGATCGGTGGCGCCATCGCGCTGCGCATCCTGTTCGGGTTGCCGCTACCGCTCGGCGGGCTGATCACCGGCGCCATCTCCCTGGTGCTGTTGCTGATCAAGGACCGCCGGGGCCAGCGTCTGTTCGAGGCTGTCATCACCGGATTGCTGTTGGTGATCGCCCTCGGTTTCACGGCCAGCTTCTTCGTCGCCACCCCACCGGCGGGCGAGGTGATGTCCGGGCTGGTGCCACGCTTCCAGGGAACGGAAAGCGTGCTGCTGGCCGCCGCGATTCTGGGCGCCACCGTGATGCCGCATGCGGTGTACCTGCATTCCGGACTCTCCCGCGACCGGCATGGGCGGCCCGAGGCCGGCACGCCGCGACGGCGGTTGCTGCGCATCACGCGCTGGGACGTCGGGGTGGCGATGGTGATCGCCGGCGGGGTGAACGCGGCGATGCTGCTGGTCGCCGCATACAACATGCGCGGCCACGGAGACGTGGCCTCCATCGACGACGCGTACGCCGCGGTGCGCGACACGATGGGGCCGACCATCGCGGTGCTGTTCGCCATCGGATTGTTGGCATCGGGTCTGGCGTCGTCCTCGGTGGGCGCCTACGCCGGAGCGATGATCATGCAGGGGTTGCTGCACTGGTCGGTGCCGATGGTGGTGCGCCGCCTGGTGACGCTGGGTCCCGCGGTGGCGCTGCTCGCGTTGAACGTGGACCCCACCCGCACGTTGGTGCTCTCCCAGGTGGTGCTGTCATTCGGGATTCCGTTCGCGGTGTTGCCGCTGGTCCGTCTCACCGCCAATCGGAAACTGATGGGCGCTGACGCCAACCACCCCGCCACAACGGCCGTTGGATGGGTGGTCGCGGTGATGATTAGTCTGCTTAACGTGGCACTGATCTATCTGACGGTGACAGGCTGAATGCCGGTCCGCCGGCACCTGTATTTCGCATACGGATCGAACCTGTGCGTGCGGCAGATGGCGGCACGCTGTCCCGATGCCGGTGACCCTCGCCCGGCGGTCCTCTCCGATCACGACTGGCTGATCAACGAGCGCGGCGTGGCCACGGTCGAACCGTGTGCGGGAGGTGAAGTGCACGGGGTGCTCTGGCGGCTCTCCGATCGTGATCTGACCGTCCTGGACAGCGCCGAGGGTGTACCGGTGCGCTACCGGCGCGACCAGATGAACGTGCACACCGACTCGGGGCCGTCACCGGCGTGGGTCTACATCGACCATCGGGTGACACCCGGGCCGCCGCGGCCGGGTTACCTCTCGCGCATCATCGACGGCGCTGTTCACCATGGGCTGCCGCAGCGCTGGATCGATTTTCTGCGCCGCTGGGATCCGACCCGGTGGCCGACGCCCCTGTCCTCCGATGGGACTGGGCCACAGTCTCTTTCGGAGTTGTTGAGCGAGCCGGGCATGGTGGAGCTGAGCCGGTTGCGCTCGCGGTTCGGCTTTCTCGCCATCCACGGCGGCGGGCTCGAGCAGATGACCGACATGATCGCCGAACGTGCCGCCGAGGAAGCCGGCGCCTCGGTGTATGTGCTGCGCCATCCCGACCGCTACCCGCACCACCTGCCGTCGTCACGGTTCGATCCGGCCGAGTCGGTTCGGCTGGCCGAGTTCCTCGACCACGTCGACGTCGTCGTCTCGCTGCACGGCTACGGCAGGATCGGCCGAAGCACGCAACTGCTTGCCGGAGGACGCAACCGCTCGCTGGCTGCGCACCTGGCCGGACATGTACGGCTGCCGGGTTATGAGGTCGTCACCGATCTCGACGCCATCCCTTCGGCCCTGCGAGGCCTGCATCCGGACAACCCGGTGAACCGGGTCCGGGGCGGGGGCGCACAGCTGGAACTGCCGGTTCGGGTCCGGGGTTTGAGCCCGCGCAGCCCTCTCCCGGGAGCGGACGGCTGGTCGCCGGTCACGTCCAGTTTGGCGCATGGGTTGGCGGCGGCGGCGCGTTCCTGGCAGTTGGCTACGGATTGATGGAGGTTGTTGGTGGACAAGGATTTTCGTTTCGGTTTGAGCATCCGATACTTCAGGTCGCGGGAGGCGCTGGTGGACATCGCCAAGCGGGCCGAGGACGTGGGATTCGACGTGCTGTGCGTACCAGACCATCTGGGTGCGGCCGCACCGTTTCCCACGCTGACAGCGGCGGCGATGGTCACCGAGCGCATCCACCTGAGCATGTACGTGCTGAATGCCGCGTTCTACAAGCCGGCGCTGCTGAGCCGCGATATCGGGGCGCTGGACATTCTCAGCGATGGACGGCTGGAGGTGGGACTCGGAACCGGTTACGTCCGAGAGGAATTCGAGGCTGCCGAACTTCCGTATCCCAGTGCCGGTGCGCGCGTTGACTATCTGCAGCACATGACGGAATACCTGACCGAGCATCACCCGCGGGTCCCGATCATGATCGCCGGTAGCGGCGACCGGGTGATGAGACTGGCCGCCCGGCATGCCGACATCATCGGACTCACCGGCGCCAAGGTGCGCGACGTCGAAGACCCGCTGGCCGAGCGCATCGAGTTCGTCCGCACTGCGGCGGGTGACCGGTTCAGCGCGCTGGAGCTGAATCTGGTGATCACCGCGGTGCCCGGCCAGGGTGAGACCATGCCCAATCTGTCCCTGACCCGCCGCAACGCACCGGATCTCCCCGAGGAGGAGTTGCTGGCCATGCACTCGGTGCTCAGCGGATCACCGCGCGAGATGGCGGAGAAACTGGTGGGCCACCGGGAGAAATACGGCGTCACCCACTTCACGGTGCAGGACAACCACATCGACAACTTCGCCAATGTGATCGCCGAACTGCGCTGATCAGTGAGCCGTCGGCGGCCGGCGGCCCGCCCGGTAAGCTCAGCCCGTCGCCCCCGTAGCTCAGGGGATAGAGCACGGCTCTCCTAAAGCCGGTGTCGCAGGTTCGAATCCTGCCGGGGGCACATTTTGCCTGTATTAGCTCGGCTGATGCGTGACATTTCGCCTCCGGGTGATGCCTGACAGTGTTTCGGCTGATGCGTGACAGTTGTTTCGGTTGATTCGTGACACTCCCCTGATGAGGGAGCTGAGCGTCGCCGCGCCGCCATATCAGTCGCTATCAGCGGATCCGCCAGCATCCGGCCCCGCATCCCCCGCCCGCCTAAATTTACTATTATAGGAAAATTGGGCAACCGGCCGGAAAGGTCGCACCATGTCGCAGCGCTTTCCCTTCGCGGACTATCCCAAGGGATGGTTTCAGGTCGCCTACAGCCACGAGGTCACCGAGGGCGCCGTCATCTCGCTGCGCTACTTCGGCACGCAGCTCGTCTGCTATCGGGGCGACTCGGGCACCGCACACGTCCTCGACGCCTACTGCCCACATCTCGGCGCAGATATCGGAGTCGGCGGCACCGTGCGCGAGGACTGCGTCGTATGCCCCTTCCACGGCTGGTCCTTCGACGGCAACGGGAGCAACGTCGATATCCCCTACACCAAACGGCCCAACCCGACTGCCAGACTCCGCAGCTGGCCCACCGCCGAGCGGGCCGGCATCATCTTCGTCTGGCATTCGTCCCGCAGCGGGGAGCCCGAGTGGGAGTTGCCCAAAATACCGGAGGCCGACGATGCGGGTTTCACCTTCTACGCGCCCGACCACGCACGGTGGAGATTTCGCTCGCACCCGCAAGAGGTCTTCGAAAACACAGTCGACATAGCCCATTTCGCCACCGTGCACGGAGTCTCGGCGTTCGGCGCCCTCGACGTCGAACAGGACGGACACCTGTTCCGCGCGGTCGCCGAGGTCAACTTCGAGACGCCCCGCGGCCCAGTGTCCGGCGCGGTGGACTCCGAGCTCTTCGGGATGGGCATTGACGTCGTGCGGCATCGCGGCCTGGGTCGTTCGTGCACCATCCTCACCGTCACCCCCATCGACGGCGAACACGTCGAAGCGCGTTACACGTTCTTCGTGGCTGTGCAGCCCGATACAGGCGAGATGACGAAGATGGGGATGGGTTTCGCGCGCGACTTCTGCAAACAGATCGAGCAGGACATCCCTATCTGGGAGAACAAGATCTACCGCGATCGACCGAAGCTGGCGCAGGGCGAATCAGCGATCATGCAGTTCCGAGAATGGGCCCTGCTCTCCTACGAACCAGGCGGACACTGACCGGCGGCCTCGAATCGGCGATCGATTCGCCGAACGTGAACTCTGGGAGAGAATTTTGGCTCGCGGCCGCCGTCACGTCACGCTCGGCGAATCGGCGAATCGGCGAAGCGGCGAAGCGGCGGCGACGCGGTCACGATGACGCCGTTCAGGCGTTCACCGACTCAGCCGCGGCTTCGTCGGATTCGCGGCGACGGCGGCTGTGCAGCAGGCAGCCGGCGGCGACGGCAACGCACGTTACTGCGGGAATGATCAGCGCGTATCCACCCAGTGGGCCACCGACGAGCAGTCCGATCACGCCCCCGGTAAGGAAGAGCACGAACGTCACGGACAGCACCGCGCCCTTCCACTTCTCCAGCCCGTGCTCGCGACTGCGGCCGATCATCAGGCCGAGATCGGTGATGGTGCCGGTGAAGTGGGTGGTGCGCACCGCCATGCCGCGGAAGCTGGACGTCAACCCGTTCTGCATACCGAGGGCGGTGGCGGCACACACCGCCTGAACGATGGGTTGCTCCATACCGAGGGTGTCCAGCAGCGCCCTGACCGGAGTGTCTTCCAGCCCGGCGGCAGCCAGAGCGAGCAGCGTGGCCTCGAAGATCAACAGCGCGGCATGGCGCGGACCAGCCTGCGCCCGCGTCGGGGCCAGCACCGCTCCCGCGATTGCCGCCCCGAACAGAAACCCGAAAATGATGGCAGCGAGCAAATGGCCCTCGTAGAGCCAGGGATTCGCCGTATTCATTCCCAGCTGGGTCGTGGCCGCGGTCACGTTCGCCACCGGAAACGCCAACAACAAGATGGCGACCGCGTTGACGAAACCCGCCGTCAGGGCGAGCACCGCGCTGTAACCGAGGACAACCCAGCGGGGAAGCGTCCCGCCTTCATCGGCAGGTTCCATCCACCACTGCATTTCCGGAAGATACCCACACGCTTTGGTACCTAATCGTTTTCGGTCGACAAACCTTCGGTAAACGGCTTGTTTCCGAATATCAGAATTTGGCCTGAATTGATTGACTCGGGAATGCCCCGGGTCAGGCGGCGAGCGCTTCCCGCCGCGGCCTGGCGAAGATCACCTCGCGGATTACCGAGGGTCGCATGGCTTCCGACGCCTTACGCCCGAAGTCGTTGGGCAGCGACAGCCGGAAGACCTTCTTCCATGCCGACGCGACTTGGCGCGGCAGTGAGCCGGTGGTGTAGGTCAGCCCGTAACGCTCGAACAACTCCTGCACCTTCGGCGCGATCTCCTGATAGCGGTTGCTGGGCAGATCTGGGTACAGGTGGTGTTCAATCTGGAAGGACAGGTTGCCAGTCATGAAGTGCAGGAACGCATTTCCCGAAATGTTGGCCGATCCGAGCATTTGCCGCAGGTACCACTGACCACGGGTCTCACCGTCGATGGAGGTCTTCTCGTAGGTCTGCACGCCCTCGGGGAAGTGTCCACACATGATCACCGAGTGGGTCCACAGATTGCGCACGAGATTGGCGGTGAGGTTGGCGGTCAGGGTCGTGACGGCCGAGGGGCCGGACAGCACCGGGTGCAGCACGTAGTCGCGCAGCACGTGCTTGCGCACCTTGGCCAGCACCTTCTTACCCTGCCGCCGAAATTCCTCTTTGTCGCTGCGACCTTGCAGGTACTTGCCGATTTCCAGGTCGTATGCGGCTATTCCGTACTGGAAAAGGCAAGCATTGATGAAATTCCACAACGGTTGGGCCACATAAAATGGCTTCCACCGCTGATTCTCGTCGACCCGCATGATTCCGTACCCCAGATCGTGGTCCTTGCCAAGGACATTGGTGTACGTGTGGTGCACCTCGTTGTGCGAGTGCTTCCACATCTCCGACGGCGAGGCGTTGTCCCATTCCCAGGTTGTCGAGTGGATCTTCGGATCGCGCATCCAGTCCCACTGACCATGCATCACGTTGTGGCCGATCTCCATGTTCTCGACGATCTTCGAGATCGACAGTCCCACAGTGCCGATCAGCCAGGCGGGCGGAAACATCGAGAACAGCAGCACAGCGCGACTGGCCAGTTCCAGGCGCCGCTGGCCGTCGATCACGCTGCGGATGTAGGCGGCATCACGCTCGCCCCGGCCCGCCAACACATTCTCGCGGATGGCGTCGAGTTCGCGACCCAGGCTCTCGATGTCCTCGTCGGACAGGTGGGCCGTCGGATTCGTTTGCATTGCAGTCATTTCGGCTCCTCAGAGGTCGAGCTCGCAGGCGCCCGCGGCAGCGGACACACAGGTCTGGATTTGTACGTTGTCGCCCGGGTTGGCCGTGGTGACGTCGCCATTACGCAGGTCGCGCACCGCACCTCGGCGCAATGGGACGACGCACCCGAAGCACACGCCCATCCGGCAACCCGACGGCATCAACACCCCGGCAGCTTCTCCGCTGTCCAGTAAGGTCTGGGATCCGCCGGCCTCCACCACGCTGCCGCTCTTGGCGAAAGTCACGGTGCCGCCTTCGCCGGCGGTGATGATGGCCGGGCGGAACCGCTCGATGTGCAAGCGGTCGGCGACACCGTCTGCGGCCCAGCGCTGTTCGACCGCGTCGAGCAATCCGGCAGGCCCGCACGCCCAGGTTTCCCGATCGGCGAAATCCGGGACCAGGTCGGCCAAGCGTGCCAGGTCGAGCATCCCGTCAGTGTCAGTGTGCTTCTCCACCAGCCGAATTCGGCGCTCTCGGGCGAGCATGCGCAGTTCCCAGCCGAAGATGACGTCGTCCGCAGTGGGCGCGGAGTGCACAACCACGATGTCCGGGTTCGGCCCTCCGAGACCTGCCATGTTGCGCAACATCCCCATCACCGGGGTGATGCCGCTGCCGGCGGTCAAGAACAGCATCTTGGCGGGAACCCGGTCGCCCAGGGTGAATTCACCTGCGGGCTGATCCAGCTGGATCAGCGTCCCGACAGTGGCCCGCCGCACCAGATAGTTGCTGACCACGCCGTCGGGGATCGCCTTCACGGTGACCGCGATGCATCCGTCCCGTCGTTGAGTCTTCGAGGTCAGCGAGTAGGCCCGCCACTGGCGGACGCCGTCCACGTCCACGCCGATGCGCACGTACTGGCCGGGGACATGCGGGCGCCAGCCCCGACCGGGCTTGATCACCACGGTCGCGGCGTCGCGGGTCTCGGGATGGATGGCGACGATGCGTCCACGCAGGTCCGTGGCGGACCGCAGCGGATCGATGATGTCCAGGTAGTCGCTGGGAACCAACGGAGTCGTTACCCGCTCGGCAAGCTTCAGCACTCGTTCGCGCAATGCACCGACGACGGTGGGTCGGGTGGCAACGGTTGTCATGACTCCATGGTCGTTGTCACCGGATGTAAAGTCTTGACTTGTCGGTGCAAAAAAATGGCTCGTATTTGTTCGTAAGGGATAAAAATGCCAGATCCGTCACCTCGACTCAGCGGACTACAGCTCGACGAACCCGTGGTCACGGCATTGGAATCCATCCTGCCCGCGATGGCGGAGCGGACAGTGACCGCGATCACCGTGGCCGTTCCGAGCTACGCCGATGCGTTCAGCGGCCGGATGGGCCAGATCATCGAGAATGCAGTGCAGACCTCCCTCGGGGTGTTTTTGCGACTTGCGACCCGACCGAAGGACACCGATCCCGGGACCTCTCTGTTCCAGGCCATCGACGGCGCCTACGAGCTCGGACGAGGGGAAGCGCGTCAGGGCCGCACGATCGATGCCCTACTGGCGGCCTACCGCGTGGGGGCACAGGTGGCCTGGCAGGAGCTGTCGGCGATCGCCGTCGCGGCGGGCCTTCCCGCGTCCACCATCGCCAGGTTCGCCGAGTTGGTGTTCGCCTACATCGACGAGTTGTCGGCGTCCAGCGTGTCCGGCCACGCCGACGAACTGGCCACTACGGGCCGGGCCCGGCAGCGCTATCTCGACCGGCTGAGTCAGGACCTGCTGGCCGGGGGCACGGCCGCCGTGCTGGCGGCGGCCGCCGAACAGGCGGGCTGGCAGCCGCCGCGCACGCTCACCGCGGTGCTCGTGCCGTTGGCGCAAACACGCGGGCTGGCAGCACAATTCGGTCAGTCCACATTGCAGCTGGCCGAGGACCTCCCCGACGTCGACGCTTCGGACTCCCTCGCCGTCCTGTTGGTCCCGGACGTCGCGGGCACGGCACGGCGCCAGTTGCTGTCAGCCCTGGGTGCCAGGAAGGCTTTGGTAGGTCCGGCGCGGCCGTGGATGGACGTCCGGTCGTCCTACTATCGCGCCCTGCGCGCCCGGGACCTGCTGAGCGCGAGCGAATCCAGCGTCATCGACACCGACGACCATCTGGTCGAGCTGGTGCTCGGCGCGGACCTCGAAGCTGCCGGTGACCTTCGCGCCCGGGTGTTGGCGCCGCTGTCCGAGCTGCCCCCGAACACCGCCGAACGCCTTACCGAAACGCTGCGTTCGTGGGTGCTGCACCAGGGCCGCCGCGACGCAGTGGCGGCCGATCTGTTCATTCACCCGCAGACGGTCCGCTACCGGATGAGCCAACTGCGCGACCTGTACGGCGACCGACTGGCGGAACCTCGGACCGTGCTGGAGTTGACCGTCGCCCTCGGCCTGGACCAGACCGCTTAGACGAGCTCATTCGTGCTTGCCCGGCGCCCGAACAGGGATTATCGTGATCCGTAATACGGATACAAAAGATTCGTATTGCGGTCCGAACGAGGAGAACTGACATGAGCGGCCCAACGATCAAATACGTCGGCATCTACTGCGCCTTCGCGGCAACCGCCATAGCGCTGACGGCAACCCTGGGCCTCGGCTCGGACAACCAGCAGGCGACCTCGATGAACGACACCACGGCGACCCCGACAACCACGCTGACGCCGCTGACCACCCTCACGCCGCCGTCGACCCTGGACGCTCCCCCGGCCCTCTCGGCTCCGCCCGCACCACCGCTGCCCTGACGCACAGCGGCAAACCGATTTCTTCACAAGATCGCCGCCAAACCTGAAGCCGTTAGGTCACCAAAGCAGTAACCTGCAGCTAGGACGTGCCGGCGTCCGGGACTGGCCATCACCCCCGTGATTTCCAATTTCCGTACGGCGCAGGCACTTCGGTTCGGCCATCGGTCAAAGGAGACTCGGATGTCGTTTGTGGTCACGCACCCGGAGACGTCGGCATCGGCTGCACGCAACCCGCAGGCGATCGGGTCGACCGCGGCCGCTCACCACATGGCCGCCTCCGCGGCCGTCGCGGCACCGGCAGCCGACGCCGGTTCGTATGCAACGACCGAGGCCGCCAACGCGACCTCGGCGCGATAGGAACCGAGTTGGCCACCGACTTCGGGCTGTTGCCGCCGGAGGTTAATTCAGCCCGGATGTACGAAGGTCCGGGGGCGGGATCGATGCTGACCGCGGCAAACGCCTGGGACGGGGTGGCCGCCGTGCTGAATTCAGCCGCGACCTCCTACGCCACCGTGCTCGCCGGCCTGTCGGTCGAATCGTGGCTGGGTCCGGCGTCGGCCTCGATGGCGGCCGCGGTCGCACCGTATGCGGGGTGGCTGAGTACGGCCGCCTTGCTCACCGAACGTACGGCCACGCAGGCCCGAACCGCCGCCGCGGCCTACGAGACGGCGTTCGCGATGACGGTGCCACCGCCCTTGATCAGCGCCAACCGCGAACAGTTGATGTCGCTGGCCGCGACCAACCTGCTGGGCCAGAACAGTCCCGCGATCGAGGCGCTGCAGGCGGAGTACGCCGAGATGTGGGCACAGGATGCGGCCGCGATGTTCGCCTACGCGGCCTCGTCGGAGGCGGCGGCGGCGTTGCCGTCCTTCACCGCCCCGGCTCAGGCCGCCGACCCGGCGGGCCCGGCGGCCGCGGCGGCGGCAGCGCAGCAAACCGCGATGGGCTTGCTGTCGTCGATCTCGGCCCAGACGCTGCAAGGACTTGCCGAGCTGATATCACCGGCCGCGTCGCTGACCCAGGCGTCGGCCGCAGCGATCCCGACCCCGATCGGGGACCTGGACATCGCCGCCGCCTACATCGCGATCACCGCCACGGCCAGCTTGTCGCTGTCCGCGGTCAACACCGCCCGACCGTGGATCTACAGCTATGGCAACACGAGCAAGCCACAACCCGGCGATGACGCGGTGCAGCCCACCGAAGGCAGCACACTCGGATCCCGGCGCGACGCCGAACCCAGCGTGGGCACGGCGCCGGCGGCCGCCGGCGTGGGCCAGGCCGCATTGGTGGGTGCGCTGACCGTCCCGCACAGCTGGACGGTGGCCGCTCCGGAGATCCGGCTGGCGGTCCAGTCACTGCCCGGCGCCGGGGCCGCCGTAGGCCCCGCGCCGGTGAACCTGGGAGCGGCGCCGGCGGCCCTGCTGGGCGGCATGGCTCTGGCGGGGATGGCCGGCCGTGGCGGCACGGGTCCGGGTCCGGCGAGCCCTGAGGTTCAGACCGAAGAAGACGGGCAGCCCAAGCGCAAGCCCACCGTCGTGGTGATCCAGCAGCCGCCCGCCGGCCCGGGCCCGATGGGCAACCGTCCGCAATAAATCACAGTCGCGGTGTGAAAACTTTTGTCAACAGTTGCTCCGCCCCAATGTTCTTCGCGTTTCTACAGTTCGGCGTCTACTTCGGCGCAGCGGAGCAGACGTTGTCAAGAAGAGATGTTTGTCTTTCGCCAGAGATGGCAATGATGAAACGGAGGTGGGCGTATCGGCCGGCCTATATGCCCACCCAGGTCCCGTCGGTTCAGCCCGAGAGCCGACGGGACCGCTTTATTTCGGCCTTTTCCCACTCGCCCGCCTATGCCGTGGATGCGTGGTCCGACCTGGGAGTACCGTGCCGCGTATGGGTGGCTCATCTGCTGGCATATGGATTCTGGGTGGCTATCAAAGTGACTTCGCTCGCAATCTCACCCGGGAGGGGCGCGACTTCGCCGCGCTGACCAGTGAGGTCGTGGACGGCATACTCGAGCAGGCGCGTGTGGACGCCGCGACGGTCGGAGTGGTCCATGTCGGCAATGCCTTCGGTGAGATGTTCGCCACACAAGGACATCTGGGCGCGATGCCCGCCACGGTGTGTGGCGACCTCTGGGACACGCCCGCGTCGCGACACGAGGCGGCGTGCGCGTCGGGCAGCGTAGCGGCCCTGGCGGCGATGGCCGACCTGCGATCCGGGGCGTATGACAGCGCACTGGTCGTCGGACTCGAGTTGGAGAAGACCGTGCCCGGTGACACCGCCGCTCAGTATCTGGGAGCAGCGGCCTGGACCGGACACGAGGGCGCCGACGCTCGGTACCCGTGGCCGTCGATGTTCGCGGAGGTCGCCGAGGAGTACGACCGGCGCTACGGACTGGACGACACCCATCTGAGGGCCATCGCTGCGGTCAACTACGCCAACGCGCGCCGCAACCCGAATGCGCAGACGCGGGGCTGGACGGTTCCGGATCCGATCACCGACGACGACGAGACCAACCCGATCACCGAGGGGCGGTTGCGGCGGCTGGACTGCAGTCAGATGACCGACGGCGGCGCGGGCGTGGTCCTGGTCAGCGACGCCTATCTGCGGGATCACCCCGACGCGCGGCCGGTGGGTCGCATCGACGGCTGGGGCCATCGCACTGTCGGGCTGGGGTTGCGCCAGAAACTCGACCGCGCGGCCGACGATCCTTACGTGCTCCCCCATGTGCGAGCCGCGGTACTGGACGCATTGCGCCGCGCCGAAGTCACGCTGGACGACGTCGACGGTTTCGAGGTGCACGACTGCTTCACCCCGAGCGAGTACCTGGCCATCGATCACATCGGGCTCACCGGACCCGGCGAGTCGTGGAAGGCCATCGAGAACGGCGAGATCGAGATCGGCGGGCGACTTCCGATCAACCCCAGCGGCGGCCTGATCGGCGGTGGGCATCCGGTCGGGGCATCGGGGGTGCGGATGTTGCTCGACGCGGCCAAGCAGGTCAGCGGCGCGGCCGGCGACTATCAGATCGACGGCGCGAAGACCTTCGGCACGTTGAACTTCGGCGGCAGTACCGCCACCACGGTCAGTTTCGTTGTCAGCACTACGCGAGGAATGTGACATGGACGTCGAGGTGATTGGCAAGTACCTGTCGACACTGCCCGAGGATGACGACCACCCTTACCGCACCGGCCCGTGGCGACCGCAGACCACGGAGTGGGACGCCGACAACCTGACCGTGGTGGAGGGTGAGATTCCGGCCGATCTGGACGGCATCTATCTGCGTAACACCGAGAACCCACTACACCCGGCGTTCAAGACCTACCATCCTTTCGACGGCGACAGCATGGTGCACGTGGTGGGATTTCGCGATGGAAAGGCGTTCTACCGCAACCGATTCGTACAGACCGACGGTTTTCTGGCGGAAAACGAGGCGGGGGAACCCCTGTGGCCGGGCCTGGCCGAGCCGGTGCAGTTTGCCAAACGCGAAAAAGGCTGGGGCGCACGCGAGTTGATGAAGGACGCGTCGAGCACGGATGTCATCGTGCACCGCGGCGTCGCCCTCACCAGCTTCTACCAGTGCGGCGACCTGTACCGGGTAGACCCGTATACGGGTGACACGCTGGGAAAGGAGAGCTGGAACGGCGGATTCCCGGCGGACTGGGGCGTCTCGGCGCATCCCAAGGTGGACAACAAGACCGGCGAGTTGTTGTTCTTCAATTACAGCAAGCAGGACCCGTACATGCGCTACGGCGTAGTCGACGAGAACAACGATCTTGCCCACTATGTGGACATACCGCTGCCGGGTCCCCGGCTGCCACACGACATGGCGTTCACCGAAAACTACGCCATCCTCAACGATTTCCCGCTCTTCTGGGATCCCGGACTGCTGGAGCACAAGGTTCATCTGCCGCGCTTCTACCCGGAGATGCCGTCACGCTTCGCGGTGATTCCGCGGCGCGGCTCGAGCAGGGAGATCCGGTGGTTTGAGGCGGACCCGACGTTCGTGCTGCACTTCACCAACGCCTATGAGGACGGCGACGAGATCGTGCTCGACGGCTTCTTCGAAGGCTCACCCCAACCTCAGGAGAGTGGCGCCGGGCCGGCTGGGAAGTGGGAGAAGCTGTTTCGGTTCCTGGCGTTGGATCGGATGCAGGCCAGGCTGCACCGGTGGCGGTTCAACCTAGTCACCGGCGCGGTGAAGGAAGAGTCACTGTCAGAGTGCATCACCGAATTCGGCATGATCAACGCTGACTACGCGACTTCCCCGTACCGGTACGTCTATGCCGCTTCGGGCAAGCCGGGCTGGTTCCTGTTCGACGGTCTGGTCAAGCACGATCTGCTCACCGGCCGCGAGGAGCGCTACTCGTTGGGCGACGGCGTCTACGGCAGCGAGACGGCGATGGCTCCCCGCGCGGGCGCCAGCGGCGCTGAGGATGACGGCTACCTGGTGACCCTGACCACCGACATGAACGCCGACGCATCGTACTGCCTGGTGTTCGACGCGGCCCGGGTCGGCGACGGTCCGGTGTGCAAATTGGCGCTGCCGGAACGGATTTGCAGCGGGACGCATTCGACCTGGGTGCCCGGCGGGGAATTGCGCCGGTGGAATCACGCCGAGACGGCCGCAGGTGCGGTCGGGCTCTAGTCACATGGGCAAGCACCGCACTACTCACTGGCCACTGTCGTTGGCGCCGATCGGCTCCATCCGATTCGCCCGTCGTTCTTCTCATTTCACGGAAACGGTGCGGTTCTACCGCGAATTGGTGGGGCTGCCGTTGCACGAGACGTTCGGTGACAGCTACGGCAGCAACGGCGCCATCTTCGGACTGCCCAGCTGGAACCTGACGATGGAGATCGTGGAGTCCGTCGAACCCGTTGCGGTGGACCCGCACGAACAGTTGTGCCTGTACTTCCCGGATCAGCAGGCCCAGCAGGCGGCGATCGCACGCCTGGAAGCGGCCCAGTGTCCACGCGTCGAGCAACATCCGTACTGGGCGGCGATGGGCGCGGTCACCTATCAGGATCCCGATGGCCGCGAGGTGGTCTTCGCGCCCTTCGTCTACGGCGTGAACGAGCCGGACGGTAGTTCGGCGTCGGGCACACACGAGTTTCCGTCGAACTAGCGGCAGGACGGCTGCGTGTCCTCAGCCGAGCTGACGGAGCGGCTCGGCACCGTCCCAATTCAGCGCCGCCTCGCGGACAAGGTCGTGGATGGCTCCGAACTCGTTCTGCGCGCCCAAATCCGAGATCTCGAAGGCTGATCCATCCACGGCGTCACAACCGAAGTAGGCGAACCGGGCTCCACCGAGGATGGCGCCTTCGCAGTCGGGCATCCGCTCTCGCTGCCTCAACTCACCCATGACACCGTCGAAACGGTCCGTCCACGCCGAAATATGGTGCAAACCGGCCTTTTTAATTTCCGCGAAGTGGCGATACGGTGACGGGGCCTCGTTGTGCTGCTCGATCAACTCCAGCTGAAGCTCACCCATGTTTCCCAATGCGATGCTGATATCGGGTTCACTCGGCCGACCGTGGTACGTGAAATATTCCAGAGGTACATGGCGGATGACGAAAAAGGGCCCGGCGCCGAGTGTTTCGACGAAGTGGTCGATCGCCCTGTCGAGATCCGCCACGATCATGCCGTTCTGGCGGGCCGCACCCAATGCGCGACTCATGTCAACCGAACCTCAGCACGCCGGTTCGAAGACCGGCAATGCGCGCTGTAGCGGCAGCAGCTTTTCGCGGGCCTCCTCGATCGTGATGTACTCGTCGGCCGGGATCTCGATGAGCTGCGAACTGTGGGCGTGCTCGTAGACATGCTCACCGGCCAACCGGCCACGCTCGTCGTATGGCCAGATCATCGCGATCAACTGACGATGAATATAGAACTTGCCGGGGTCGGCGCTGCTGTCGACGAAGTCCGGCACCATCGATCCGGGCATGAATCGATTGAAGATCGCTTCCGACGCGAAACCCCAATCGGCGACCGCGAGCTTCTCGTTCTCGACGACCATCACGGTCGATTCCTGTTCCTGCAGCGAGGTGTAGAACGCGTAGACCTCATCGAATCCGTTGAGCGTCAGGCTTATTGAGTTCCCATTGACGTAGTAGACCGGCTCTTCGACAGTCATGTCAGGTGTGAAGATCTTGTCCTTGTTCCCGGTGATCTCGAAAATCGCGTGCCGGCGATAGTTTTCGATGATCTGGCGGTGCCTCGGGTTATCCAGGGTGGCGAGAAAGTCGTCGATCCCGCGAATCTGGGTCGTGATGTCGAGTTTGGCCATGACTGGCTCCTGCAATCGGTACTGGGGTGTGCGTCTGAGCGTATGGCTCTCTCGCCAGCCTGTCAACACATAGTGTGCAGCACATACTGTGCAATAACAGGGGCCTTGCTACCGTAACCGCTCGAGGAGGTTTCGATGCCATCTGTGACCCGCCGGTCGACGGCCAATCGACCCGAACGCGGGCACCGACAGGCCGTGATTGAGCAGCGTCTCCTGGAGGCCACCGAACGGCTGATGGCTGAAGGGGCCACCTTCACCGAACTGAGCGTCGACCGGCTTGCCAGTGAGGCCGGCATGTCACGTCGCACGTTCTACGTGTATTTCCGGGATAAAACGCAACTCTTGCGCCAACTCACGTTGCAGGTGTTCGTCGAGCAAGAAGCCGCTGCCCGCCAATGGTGGGAGTCGGCCGACCGGCACGAGTATGCCGACCTGCAACGCGCCATCCGCGGGATACTGGCCAGCTACCGGCGCCACCAGGCGCTGCTGACCGCCGTGATGGAAACAGCCACGTATGACCCGGAGTTCGGTGACAGCTACCGGGCACTCATGGACCGCACGACGGCAAACGTCGAACAACTCGTCATCGAAACCGGCAAAGCCAAAGGCATCATCCGGCAGTCCCTACCCAGCCATGAAGTGGCCGCGTCGCTGACCTGGATGCTGGAGCGCGCCTGTCACCAGATCCTGCGGTACGGGGGCGACGGGGTCGATGAGCGACTAGCAGACTCCCTCGCGCAGATCATCTGGGCGTCGCTGTATCTGCACGCGCCTCCTACCGATTGACGGGGCACCCTCAGCGGCGTCCGGCGAACGCCGCGGCAGCCACCGCCCACAACGCACACAGCACGGCGCCCCCTGCGGCGGCCGCCCCGACATACAACCCGTACTCGGCCGACACCGGCGCATTGACGTTGCGCTGGTAGTACAGCACCATCAGCCCACCGATCAGCAGCGAGATGACCAGCGCAGCAATGGAAGCCGCCCGTACCGACAGGCCGCGGCCAACCATTGCGCCGGCCACCAGCAGCGTCGACGACAGCAACACGATGAGCTGGCCGGCCCCGAAGCCGCGCGGGAGTTCGAGGCTGCCGTGCGTGCCCCCGATCGCATTCGCCCAGCCGCCGCCGTTGACCTTCGTCGCCAACCACGGCATCCAGGCGCTGCCCAGCACCGCGGTCGCGAACAGCGCCACCAACCAGCCTGGGTCCGGACGGCGACTCATGGTTGCGAGGCTAGTGCACGGCGCCCCGACCGTCCCTCAACCCTCCAACGAGGACAGGTTGAAGGCGACTCCGGTCGGATCGGTGGCTGCCGCCAGCCGGCCGTACGGTGTGTCTTCGGCGTCGCGTAGCACCGCCCCACCGTTGTCGGCGATCACCCGCAACGTCTTGTCGACGTCTTCGGCCCCGAAGAAGATGCTCCAGTGCGACGGCACACCCTGCGGCAGGCATCCCGCTCCGTCCATCACGCCGAGCAACTGCTGATCGTCGAACCATGCCGTGGTGTAACGGAATTCGTCGGTGTCACTGACCTGCTCGGTGTGCCAGCCGAAGACCTCACGGTAAAAGTCGACGGCGGCGCGGAAGTCACGCGTGGTCAACTGGTGCCAGACGGGTGCGCCGGACTCGCCGGTCACCTCGAACCCGCGGTGCTGCGCGGGCTGCCACAGGCCGAAGGCGGCGCCGGCCGGGTCGGTGGCCGTCGCCATGACACCTTTGCCCGGAATCTCCATGGGCTGCAGGCAACCTGAGCCGCCGGCAGCGTCGATCGCCGAGACCGTCGCATTGATGTCGGCGGTGTGGAAGTACGTGGCCCAGTTGTCCGGAGCCTGCCACTCGGGATTGTTGGCCATCAGCCCGGCTACGGCGCGACCGTCCTTGGCGGCATTGACGTAACCGCCGTAGTCGGGTCCGGCGGACTCGAACGTCCACCCGAAGACGGTTCCGTAGAAGTCTTGCGCAACCTCAACGTCGGATGTGGTCAGGTCGATCCAGCAGGGGGCGCCGAGTGGCGCGTCGTTACGGGTGGGCACGAGGTCCTCCTTGGTCGGTGAGTACTTCGATATCGACCCGACCCGAGCCGGAAAGTCATCGCACCGGCCTGTCAGCGATGCAGGACGCGATCCCCGTTGGTCCCTGGGTCGGGGCGCGCGAACACCCTGACGAAGTTCTCCAGAGATTCGCGGATATCGCTGCGCAGCGCGGCCGCGACCACCATCCCGATCGGTCCGAACAGCGCCGGCCCCCCGAGATGCACGTCGAAGCTGACGACCGAACCCTCTTCTTTCGGGGCGACCTTGGCCATCAATTTCACCTTGACGCCGCCTACGCCGTCACCGTTGAGCGTCATGCCCTCCGGTGGTTTGTAACGCACGATCGTCCACCTGATGCGGTTGGGCATGCCCTTGACCTCGACGTAGGACTCGATGACAGTGCCCTTCTCGAGCACGTCAGGCAATTTGCTGCGCCAGACCTTGTGGATGGTCAGCCACTCCCGGTACCGGTTCAGGTCGGAGGCGTGTGTCCAGGCCTGTTCCGGCGGCAGCGGTACGTCGATGGATCCGGAAAGTTTCGCCATGTTCGTTAGCTCTGCTGGCCGCCGTTGTCGACGATCTTCTTGGCTTCCTCCTGCACCTTGTGAATGGTGTCGGTGTACTTGCCCTGCGTCTTGTCGTCGACGAACTCACCGGCCTTGGTGATCGCCGTCTCGACCTTGTCGGCGTTCTGCGACAACAGGTCCTTGGCCTTGTCCAGCAGTCCCATCTGCGCTGTCCCTTCCCCAGGGGGTTCCCCACCGTCGCGCGGGAACCCGGTGTTGGAAAAAACCCTACTTGGTCGGGGTGGACGGTCCGAAAAGTGCATGTGCGTTGTCATGGAGCACTTTCCGCAGCCAGTCGTCGTCCACGCCGTCGATCTCGGTGACCGCGGTGAGCGCCTCGGCGTAACTGTGCGGGATGTTGGGAAAGTCGCTGCCGAACAGGATCTTGTCTCCCAGGTCGCGCACGCGCGGCAATTCCGAGGCCGGGAACGGCATGGTCTCCTCGATGAAGGCGGTGAAGGCCATCGTGGTGTCGAGTCGCACGTTGTCGCGGGTCGCGCAGATGTCGGCGAACTCGGCGTACTCGGGCATGCCCATGTGCGCGATGATCAGCGCCAGCCCCGGGAACCGGCGCAGCACCGCGCGTACTGGGCCGGGGCCGGTGTAGCGGCCTGGCACGGGCCCGGAGCCGCTGTGCAGGACCACCGGGATCCCGGCGTCGGCGATGGCGCCCCACACCGGATCGAGCAGCGGGTCGGACGGGTCGTACTGGCCAACCTGGACGTGCGCTTTGAAGACGCGGGTGCCGGCTTCGATGGCGTCAACGACGTAGCGCGCCGCGTCCGGCTCGGGGAAGAAGGTGGCCGTGGGCAGGCAGTCGGGTGTCTCGGCGGCGAAAGACCGGGCCCATTGATTCAGCCAGGCAGCCATGTCCGGCTTGTGCGGGTACACCAGCGAGCTGAATCGGACGACACCGAAGTCGCGAAGCGCCTGCACCCGGCGTTGTTCATCGGCGCGGTACACGATCGGCCAAGCCCGCCCGACCAGGGGGCCCGCCGAGTCGAAGTAAGCCCACACCTTGTCCATCACCCGCCGCGGCATGAAATGGGTGTGCACGTCGAAGACGCCGGGTAGTCCCAGGGCACGCCAGATCCGTTGCACGGGTTCAGGATCGACGGCTTCGTTCCAGGCTCTCACACCCCCGTCCGCGCAGCAGTCAGCCACTGGCCACACGCCACACTTGCGGTTTTACTCCGAGCATCCTGCCCCGGATCCACCACATGGTTTCGATCGCCGCGGCCCCGAGCGCACCGATGCCGAGCGCGGTCGATGTGATCCACGGATTCGACGGGTCCAGGAAGAACTTCTGTTGCGTCCACGGCAGGCTGAAGATAAGCACGTATGCCAGCGCGGAAGCGATCACCAGCGCCAACCGCCACCACTGGTAGGGACGTGCCGCAATCGCAAGAACCCAGACCGCGGTCACCAGCAAGGTGATCAGCGCCGCGGTGGACGCCTGGTCCTGCTGCACCGACGTGGCGTGCCGTCCGTGATACGCGGTCAGGTAGGTCGCGAACGTCGCGATGCCGACGATCAGGCCCGCCGGCAGCGCGGAGGTCAGCACCCGCCGCACGAAACCCGGGTAAGCGCGCTCGTTATTCGGCGCCAACGACAAAATGAACGACGGAATTCCGATGGTGAACCAGGCCGCGATGGTGACGTGGATCGGCTGGAACGGATAGAGCAGCGGCTCGGCCCCCAGCGGCTTGGCCAGTAGACACTCGAGTCCCACCAACAGCGCCAGCAATGCGGAGTAGACCGTCTTGGTCAAAAAGAGGCTGGCGACCCGCTCGATGTTGCCGATCACCCGGCGGCCTTCACCCACGACGTACGGCAGCGTGGCAAACCTGTTGTCCAGCAACACGATCTGCGCGACCGCCCGGGATGCGGGGCTGCCCGCGCCCATTGCCACGCCGATGTCGGCGTCTTTGAGGGCCAGCACATCGTTGACGCCGTCACCGGTCATCGCCACGGTGTGGCCGTGCGATTGCAGGGCGTGCACGATGGCGCGTTTCTGGTCCGGCCGGACCCGGCCGAATGTGTTGTGCGAGTCCAGCGCGTCGGCCAGTTCCGCTTCATCCGAAGGCAGCCGGCGGGCATCCATCGCCTGACTGTGCAGGCCGAGTTGGTCGGCCACCGCCCCGACCGACACCGCGTTGTCACCGGAGATCACTTTCACCGACACATCCTGAGCGGCAAAGTATTCCAGTGTCTCGCGAGCGTCGGGGCGCACCTTCTGCTCCAGCACCACCAACGCCACCGGGGCCACAGAACCCGGGGCATCCGGAGCGTCCACCGGGCGGTCGGCCGAACCCAGCAACAGCACCCGCAACCCTTGCGCGCCAAACCGCTCGGCCTGCTCGGCCGCCGGGGACTGCGGGTCGAGCAGGACATCGGGTGCGCCGATAACCCAGTTGCCGTGATCGCCGAACGACACCCCACTCCATTTGGTCGCCGACTTGAAAGGCGCTGTCGCGCTGGGGGTCCAGTCGGGAGTCGTGTCATAAGCCTGGGATATCGCGAGCATGCTGGCGTTCGGGCGGGGGTCGGCAGCGGCCACCGCGGCGAGCACGTCGCCGACACGCTCCGCCGCCGAGTCGAGCTCCCGCACTTCGGAGACCCGCATACCGGTTTCGGTCAGCGTTCCCGTCTTGTCGGCGCACACCACATCGACTCGGGCCAGCCCCTCGATGGCAGGCAACTCCTGCACCAGGCACTGACGCCGGCCCAGTCGGATCACCCCGACGGCGAACGCGATCGATGTCATCAGCACCAGACCTTCGGGCACCATCGGCACCAGCGCGCCCACCATGGCAAGCACCGACTCGCGCCAGCCCACGTTCGTGGTGAACAGCTGGGTGTAGATGGTCAGCAGGCCCACCGGGATCAGCAGGTAGGTGATGAACTGCAGGATGCGGTTGATGCCATTGCGCAGTTCGGATTTGACCAGAGTGAACTTGCTTGCCTCGGCGGCCAGTTTGGCCGCATAGGCATCGCCGCCCACCTGCGCCGCGCGGTAGGCACCACTGCCGGCGACGACGAAGCTTCCCGACATCACCCCGTCGCCAACGTCTTTGGCGATCGGATCGGCTTCCCCCGTCAGCAAGGATTCGTCGATCTCGAGGTTGCGCTCCTCGACGACCTCGCCGTCGACCACGATCTGATCACCCGGGCCCAGTTCGATGATGTCGTCGAGCACCACCTGCGCCGGGGCCAGGGTGACGGTTCCGGATTGTCTGCGCACCAATGGTTTTGCCTGACCAACGATCGCCAGCCGGTCCAGGGTCTGCTTGGCGCGAATTTCCTGGACCATGCCGATGACGCTGTTGGCGACGATGAGCATACCGAACAGCCCGTTGATCAACGATCCCGTCAGCAGCACGATGCCGAATAGCACGCCGAGGATCGCGTTGATGCGGGTGAAGACGTTGGCCCGGACGATATGAGCGATGCTGCGGGTGGCGCGCTCGGGAACGTCGTTGGCTTTGCCTTCGGCAACCCGTTGCGCTACCTCGGCATCGGTGAGGCCAACGACGGTCATCGCGTAAAGGTCCCCATGCCGTTCGCGTCGAAATACTCGATTTTCAGCGCACTGCCGTTGAACACTGCCGTGGACACCGATCCGGGCAAGGCGTTCTCGGTGGCCAGTGGGAACGTGAAAGTGTCACCGTCCCAATGCGTCAAGTCAAAGGATTGGTTCTTCGGCCCCAACGACAGCTGCAATTGTCCGTCATGGTCGGTGACCGCTGCCGGCCCCCAGAAGTCGTTGTTGTAGACGCCGACGTAGTCGCTTACCGGTCGGGCCGGTGCCGGGCTGACGGGAGGCTGCTTGCCGACGAGGGCGCCCTCCGGGTTGTTCATCGGTGCCAGTTGTTGGCGGTACAGATTCGCCCAGTCCTCACGCACCTGGCCGTACTGGACCAGATCCATGAACTCGGCGTTCAGCGCCTCCGGTACCCCGTACGGCGCGGCGTTGGTCAGGGTGATGATGCCGAGGTCCTCCGACGGCAGCACCGCGAAATTCGTTGCAGCGCCGAGGCCGAACGCTCCGGAGTGGCTGTACATCGTGCGGCCGGACGAGGTTACCGAGGTGTTGAAACCATGACCGTAGGTGCCGGCTCTGGCATCCGGTTTTCTGGCGGCAGTGGAGATGACCTGCGGGGTGATCGCGGGAAGCAGCGCCTCCGGCGAGGTGATCCGCTGACCGTTGTAGGTGCCGTTGGCCATCACCATCATCAGCCAGCGCGCCATGTCGTTGACTGACGAACTCACTCCGCCGGCCGGCGTCTGGGGGTCCGGGTCGCGCTGAAATCGCGCTTCCCACTTGTCACCCACCTTGATGTGGTTGACGGCGTGGTTGGGCCTGGCCAGGAAATCGGCGAATTTCGAGCTGGTCGACGTCATCCCCAGCGGTCGGTACAGCACCTCGTCGGACAGGTCCTCCCAGGACTTGCCGGCTGCCGCAGCGACCGCCTCGGCGGCCGCGGTCACGCCGAAGTTGGTGTAGGCGTAGCTGATCCGGAAGGGGGCCAGGGGCAGGTATTTCAACCGCTCCAGCACCTGCTGCCGGTCGTAACCCAGATCTTCGAGCGCGTCACCGGCGTGATCGGGCAGGCCGGAGCGGTGCGAGTAGAGGTCGGCGACACTGACGTGCTCGGTGACGTATGGATCGATGAGGGTGAAACCCGGCAGCTTGGTGGCCACGGGCGTGTCCCAGGTGATCGCCCCTTCGGTCACCTCGTGTGCCACTACCGTCGCCCCGACCGACTTGGATACCGACGCGAGCTGAAAGACCGTGTCGGCGTTGACCTTGTTGTCCGGATTGTCCGCCTTGCCGACATCCTTGATGCCGAAACCTTTGGCGTACATCACCTTTCCGCCATGGACGATCGCGACAGCGAGTCCGGGAATACCAGAGCCCTTCATCAGCTCGGACACCAGGCCGTCGACCTTGCCGACGGCGTCGTCGATGCGCCCAGCCGGGATCTGCACTCCCGAGAACTCGTTGGGCGGAACCTGCGCCGGCGGGGAGGACGGACTGGATGCCGGCTGCGCATGACCACAGCCGACCAATCCCGACAGCATCAGCACGACTGCGGCTGCTGCCGCGCGTTTCGTCATGCGCGAACTTTAGCCCGGCGACGATGCGCGCCCGGTTACAGACGCCACCACGGATTGAATCGCAGCGGGCTGACCGTGTCGATCCGCTGACCGGGCAGCGGCACCGCCACCTGAACGCCATCCGGCTCGGCGGCTGTGAGCACCCGCTCGACCGGCTCCGCCCACGGGTGCGGTGCCAGCCGGAACGTGCCCCAGTGAATCGGCACCAACAGCCCCGAGCCCGAGTCCGTGACATCAAGGTGTCCCCGGACCGCCTCCTCGGGGTTCATGTGGATATCGGGCCAGGCGGTGTTGTACGCGCCGATCGGCATCAGGGTCAGATCGAACGGTCCGTGGTCAGCACCGATCTGAGCGAAGCTCTTGGTGTAACCGGTGTCGCCGCCGAAATACGCGCGATGGCGCGGGCCGATGAATGCCCATGAAGCCCACAGGGTGTTGTTGCGGCTGAAGAACCGCCCGGAAAAGTGCCGGGCCGGCATGCAGACGATGGTCAATTCGTCGACCTGGGCACTCTGATTCCAGTCCAGTTCCACAATCCGCTGCTCGGGTATCCCCCACGCCCGCAGGTGCGCTCCCACCCCCAGCGGCACGAAGAACGGCGCCCGTTGCGTGCGGGCCAGCGCACGCACGGTGTCGATGTCGAGGTGGTCGTAGTGGTCGTGGCTGATCACCACCGCGTCCACCGCCGGCAACCCCTCCAGCAGCACCGGCGGCGGATGCAACCGCTGCGGTCCCACAATGTCCGACGGTGAGCAACGGTCACTCCACACCGGATCCGTCAGCACGCGATAACCGTCGATCTCCACCAGCGCCGTCGAGTGCCCGAACCAGCTCACCGCCAACTCGGCGGGCTCGCCCTGGTAGATCGACGGCGAAGCCAGCGGAATCGGTTTCGCGGGCAGGCTGGCGCCGCGATTCCCGATCAACTCCCACGCAATCTGCCGCATCTCCTCGCGGTTCATCACATAGAGCGATGAAGGGTCGAGGTTGATGAACACACCCTCGCGATAGTTCGGCGATCCTTCGGACACGGCCGCGATCGCCGCGGGGTCGGCGCCCAGCGCTGCCGGTGCGCCGTGCAGCGCCCGCAACAGCCAGCCCCCCGCCGCCAGAGAGACGGTACCGCCAGCAAGTCGCAGCGCCCGGCGCATCATGACGGTTACGCCCCCTGAAAGTTCGGCGGCCGCTTCTCGATCCGAGCGACCTGCGCCTCGATCACATCCTGACTGCCCCAAGCCTTGTCGAACAGATCTTTGTGCTCGGGCATCGGTTCTTCGATCGAGCCGTCGTCGTTGAGTACCCGTTTCGCGTGCTGGATAGCCAGCGGCGCGAGACCAGAGATCTCCGCGGCCCACTCCTGCGCATCGGCCAGTGTGCCGATCCGGTTGGCCATTCCGGTCTGCAGCGCCACATCGGCGGTCAGCTTCTCGGCGGTCAGCAACATGGCCCGGGCCCGTCCGTGACCAACCAGCGACGACAGTCGACGGATGCTCCAGTTATCCAGAGCCAGACCGTATTTCGACGTCGGGAACTGGAAGAAGGCATCTTCGGCGACGACCCGCAGATCGCACTGCATGGCCAATTGCAGGCCTGCGCCGATGGCGGGTCCATTGATGGCGCCGATGATGGGGACCGGAACGGCGTCCATGACCCGGTGCAACTCGACCAATCGGTCGGGGTAGTCGGCGGCGAAGGCGTCCCCGGACAGGTCGGCGCCGGCGCAGAACGCCGTGCCCTGCCCGGTCAGTACGACAGCCCGCACCTGGGCGTCGCTGCTGGCTGCCACGAGAGCCTCTCGCAACTCCTCGACGAGCTGGGAGTTCAGGGCGTTGCGTCGGTCGGGCCGCTGCAGCTCAATGGTCGTCACGGCTTCGGTCTGGGTGATACCGATCATGGGGGCCAGGATATATAGCCTCGTCCCTGTGAGCCGGATCACGACCGATCAGCTGCGCGATGCGGTGCTTGACGAGGGATCCTTCGTCAGCTGGGACATCGAACCGGTACCAGTGCCTTTGTCCGACGGTTATGCGCGCGAATTGGCCGGCGCGCGCACCGCCAGCGGCCGCGACGAATCGGTATCGACCGGCGAGGGTCGGGTGTTCGGACGCCGGGTCGCGGTGGTGGTGTGCGACTTCGCCTTCCTCGCCGGCTCGATCGGGGTGGCGGCCGCCGAACGGATCACCGCCGCGGTGGAGCGCGCGACGGTTGAGCGGTTGCCGCTGCTGGCTTCGCCGTGCTCCGGCGGCACCCGCATGCAGGAGGGGACGGTCGCGTTCCTGCAGATGGTCAAGATCGCCGCGGCCGTCAAACTGCATCGGCAGGCCCATCTGCCCTACCTGGTTTACCTGCGCAATCCGACCACCGGCGGCGTCTTCGCGTCCTGGGGCTCGCTGGGCCACGTCACCGTGGCCGAGCCGGGAGCGCTGATCGGATTCCTCGGCCCCCGGGTGTACGAATTGCTGTACGGCCAGCCCTTCCCCAGCGGCGTCCAAACCGCGGAGAACCTGCAGCGTCACGGCGTCATCGACGGCGTGGTGGCCCTTGCCGATCTGCGGGCGACGCTGCACCGTGCGCTGACCGTCCTCGCGGATGTTCCCGGCCCGCCGCCGGCCCGTCCGCGTCCCGAGCCGATCCCCGATGTGCCTGCCTGGGATTCGGTGGTCGCATCCCGTCGCGCCGACCGCCCCGACGCGCGCTTCCTGCTGCGCCACGGCGCCACCGATCGAGTGCTGCTCTCGGGCACCGGCCAAGGCGAGGCGGCGACGACCTTGCTGGCACTCGCCCGCTTCGCGGCCCAACCCGTCGTCGTCCTCGGCCAGCAGCGCATCGAGGGCGGCGGCAACACCGTCGGACCCGGATCACTGCGCGAGGCCCGGCGTGGCATGGCGTTGGCCGCCGAACTGCGCCTGCCCCTCGTGCTGGTGATCGACACTGCCGGCCCGGCATTGTCCGCCGAAGCCGAGCAGGGGGGTCTCGCCGCGCAGATCGCTCAGTGCCTCGCCGAGCTCGTCACGCTGGACACACCGACCGTGTCGGTACTGCTGGGCCAGGGCAGCGGCGGGCCGGCACTGGCGATGGTGCCCGCCGACCGGGTGCTGGCCGCGCTGCACGGTTGGTTGGCGCCCCTGCCACCGGAAGGCGCCAGTGCCATCGTTTTCCGCGACACCGAGCACGCCGCGGAACTTGCCGCAGCACAAGGCATCCGATCGGCCGACCTGATGGCATCGGGCATCGTCGACGCTATCGTTCCCGAGCATCCCGATGCCGCCGACGAGCCGGTCGCCTTCTCTCTCCGGCTGGCCGCGGCCATTGCCGGTGAAGTCCACGCGCTGCGCGAAATACCCGGACCACAGCGTCTGGCCGCGCGCCTGCGGCGCTACCGAAGCATCGGGTTGCCCCCGGCTCAGCCGTCCAGGTAGCGCTGGATCGTCGGGCCGAGCCACTCGATCACCTCGTCCCGGCTCAGGTCGACCACGGGCGGCAGCCGTAAGACAAAGCGGCACAACGCCAAACCCAGGATCTGGGTGGCGATCAGCCCGGCCCGCCGCGCCGCCTCGCCGGCCGGCGCCCAGCCCGCCACCAGGGGCTGCAACTGGACCCCGAAGATCTCCCGCATCCGTTGCGCCGCTTCGTCGTTGGTGGCACTGCAGCGCAGCAGGATCACCAGGGCGTCGTCGCCGCCCTCCCAGCGCCGCAGAAAGTGGCCAACCAGCAACCGGCCCAGTTGGCCGCGATCTGCCGAAGCGAAATCGGGTAGTTGCAAATCGAATTCGGCCGCAGCCGCGAACAGTTGATCCTTGCTGCCGAAGTACCGCATCACCATGGCGGGATCAACGCGGGCGTCGGCGGCGATCGCGCGGATCGTGGCGGCCTGGAAGCCCGACGTCGCGAACCGTTCGCGCGCCTTGGTCAGGATCACGGCCTTGGTTTCCGCCGACGTCCGCCTCATGTCAACAACTGTAGGCCAACAAGTGTTGACATACGTGCCGCGACGCGCGCATGATGGCCATGTCAACAGTTGTTGACTTAGCTGACGAGGAGGTCACCATGAACGACACCGATGTCCTGGTAGTGGGTGCCGGGCCCACCGGGCTCACCTTGGCGGGCTCGTTGGTCACCCGCGGGGTCGATGCGGTGGTGGTCGACGCACTGCCCGCCGGCGCCAACACCTCCCGTGCCGCCGTGGTCAATGCCCGCAGCCTGGAACTGCTCGAAGAACTCGATGTTTCCCGGCGTCTGGTCAAGGCCGGACTGGCGGCGCCGCGATTCACCATGCGCCAGGGATCGCGCGTACTGATTCCAGTCGACTTCAGCGACCTGCCGACCTGTTATCCGTACAGCCTGATGATCTCGCAGGCCGAGACCGAGCGGGCGCTGGAAGAACGCCTGAATGAATTGAACGCCAATGTGATTCGGCCCAAGAAGCTGAGCCACCTCAAGCAGGACACGACCGGCGTCACAGCCACTTTCGACGACGGTGACACCATCCGCGCCGGCTACGTCGTCGGCGCCGACGGGATGCACAGCACCATTCGGCAGCAAGCCGGAATCGGCTTCGCCGGAGGGGAGTTCGCCGAGTCCTTCGCCCTGGCCGACGTGCGCGTCACCGGCGACGCGCCGGTCGACGAGGTGATCCTCTTCTACGGCAGCGAGGGCTTGACGGTGCTGGCGCCGCTGCCCGACGGCATCTACCGCATCGTGGCCCCGTCGGCGCAGGCCCCCCGGGTACCGACGATCGAGTTCGCCCAGAGTTTGCTGGACAGCCGCGGCTTCGGACCCGGACGCACCGTTGTCACCGAGTTGGTCTGGGGATCGCGCTTCCGGATACAGCATCGCGTCGCCGACACCTATCGGGCGGGCCGGCTGCTACTGGCCGGGGATGCCGCTCATGTGCACAGCCCGGCCGGCGGCCAGGGCATGAACCTGGGCATCAACGACGCGGTGGCGCTGGCCGAAGCGTTCACCGACGGATCCGAGTCCCGACTCGACGCCTACAGCGCGACGCAGCGAGAACGGGCCCGGCAGGTGCTGAGGCTGACCGGGCGCCTGACGAAGGTGTCGAACATGCCCCGCCCGCTGCGTCCGGTGCGCAACTCGGCCCTGCGCCTCGCGGCGCACGTTCCTGCGATACGGCGGCAACTGGCGTGGCGGCTGAGTGGCCTGGTCAACCGGTGACCGTCACACCCCGACCCGGGGAATCACGCTCGGCCGCTGCTGCACGACATGCGGGCTGGCGCCACCTCCGATACGGCCAGGCATCCCGCCGTTAGCACCGCCCCCAGTCGGCATCGGCATCATCGGCATCCCGGCACCCGCACCGGCAGCCGCCTCGGCACCGGCGAGCGTTGCGGCACCGGCCAGGCCGGTGCCCGGCAACGCCGACACGCCCCGCGCCTCAGGAACCGACCCGACCCAACTCTGCGGCACTGATAACGCACCGACGGTGCGCGCCTGACCCAGACCCGCTGCCGCACCAAACCCGGCTCCACCCCCCGGCCTGGTAGCTCCCGCCGCCGCGATGAGAGGCACCTCCGACGACTCCGAGGCGCCTGCCAGTGCGGCACCGCCCGGCGCTGCACCGCCGCCAAAACTGGAAAGCGGCGTCATGGCCATGCCGACCGCGGTCGACACCAGTTGCACGCCCTGCGACACGGCATCCAGCGGGATCGCCTGCGCCACCGCCACCGCCTGCGATGCCATGCCCGCGAGGTCGGCGGGCAACGCACTGAACGGCGTCAAAGCGACGGCGACCGACACCGCGTCGGCAAGGTAGCCCACCATCGCGAGCACGTCCTGAACCCACATATCGACGTACACGAAGTCCGTTGCCGCGATCGCCGGCGTGTTCTGGCCCAGGAAGTTGGTCGCGATCAGTGCCAGTTGCTGCATCCGGTTGGCCGCTACCTCCGCTGGATGCACCGTCGCCGACCGAGCCGCCTCGTACGCCGTCGCCGCCGCACGAGCCTGCATCCCAGCCATCTCGGCGATGCCGGACGAGGCACTCAGCCACCCCACGTAGCCCGACGCGATGCCGACCATCGCTGCCGCCGCAGATCCGGC
Source organism: Mycobacterium sp. TY815 (assembly GCF_030755135.1). Lineage (NCBI taxonomy): Bacteria > Bacillati > Actinomycetota > Actinomycetes > Mycobacteriales > Mycobacteriaceae > Mycobacterium > Mycobacterium sp. TY815. The sequence continues at coordinate 1,177,664 of NZ_JAUFRX010000002.1, forward strand.
CCACGAGCCGTCGATCAGGTCGGCAATCACCGAATCGAAGGACGACGCCGACGCCTGCAGCTCAGCGGCGACCCCATCCCAGGCCGCCGCCGCCGAGAACAACGGACCCGCTCCCGCCCCGCCGTACATCCGCGCCGAGTTCACTTCCGGCGCCAGCATCTCGAAACCCATCACATCCACCCACCTCCATCGATCACTATCCAAAACATACATTTGTGTATACGATGCGTCAATACATTTTATGCTACTGTGTATCTGATACCTGCATGGATCACTGGAAGGTGAAGGACCGATGTCATCAGCGAGCACCGCAAAGGCGACGCGAGTAACCAAACGCCGCGCTGAAACCCGGGGGCGGCTGATCGACGCGGCAATAGAGGTCTTCGCCCAGAAGGGCTACGGACAAGTGACCATCAAGGACGTGTGCACCGCCGCCGGCTACACGCGCGGCGCGTTCTACTCACAGTTCGAAAGCCTCGAAGAGCTGCTGTTCGTCATCTATCACCAGTGGACGAGCCAGATTGCCGAACAGGTGCGCAGCGCCGTGCACGCCGGCGACCCGGTCAACGATCTGCCCGGAATCGTCGCCACCATCGTGGAGACCCTGCTGCTCGAGCGTGAGTGGCTATTGATCAAGGTCGACCTGCTGGCGGTGGCCGCCCGGAAGCCAGAGCTGGCCCAGCGCTGGTCGGTCCACCGCGGCAAGCTGCGGACGACCATCGAGGAGCTGCTCACCGCCCGCGGCATCGGATCGCACGAGTCGATCGGCACGGCAAGCGAGACGGCCCAGGCCATCATCGCCCTCTACGACGGTCTGGCCACTCAGTTACTCCTGGAGAACGACGACGGCGCAGCCCGCGCCAGGCTCATCCAGCTGCTCAACGTAGTGCTGACACCCAGCCGAACCGAGTCCTGAAACCGCGGAGTTTCGGCAAGTCGGTGACATTCACCCCCCAATGTGGCACGTCACGTATCCGATGTGGCAATGTATCGGCTACATAGCGAACAGGGGGTGCACTTATGTCCACTGCAACCACCGCTGCAAAGCCGCCGCGCGTCACCAAACGCCGGGCCGAGACCCGCGCCCGGCTCATGGATGCGGCGTTCCGGGTATTTGCAGAAAAAGGCTACGGCCACGTCACGATCGAGGACGTGTGCGAGGCCGCCGGCTACACCCGCGGCGCGTTCTATTCGCAGTTTGAGAGTTTGGAGGAGTTGTTCTTCCTCCTCTACGACGAGTGGGCGGGCCGCACCGCGGAGCAGGTCCGGGCCGCCATGGAAGGCGCCGACGCGGTCGTCGACCTGTCAGGAGTCGTGGAGCGAATCGTCGACACACTGCTTCTCGAGCGCGACTGGCTGCTGATCAAGTTCGATTTCCTGCTGTATTCGGCGCGCAATCCCGAACTGGCGCACCGCTGGGAGGTCCATCGTGCGCAACTGCGCAAAGTCATCGAGGAACGGCTGATTGCCAGCGGCATCGGCTTCCACAAGGCGATCGACAGCGTCACCGATACGGCTCGCGCCATCATCGCCGCCTACGACGGAGTCAGCGTTCAGCTACTGCTGGACAGTGACCAGGCGGCGGCGCGCGCCTGGCTGACCCAGCTGATGAATGTCGTGCTGACTCGCGATTGACCACCGGTAACGACCCTTCCGATGCGTCTCTGAATATGATACGTTGGTGTATCTAGTTCGTTGGTGAGCGTTTTGCGCACGGAAGGGCTGTCTCATGGACGCTGATGTCATCGTTGTCGGTGCGGGTCTGGCCGGGTTGGTCGCCACCCACGAACTGACCCGGCGCGGCAAGAAGGTCGCGGTGGTTGACCAGGAAAACAAGGCCAACCTGGGCGGTCAAGCGTTCTGGTCGTTCGGCGGCCTGTTCTTGGTCGACACCCCCGAGCAACGCGTGCTGGGGATCAAGGACTCCCTCGAGCTGGCCTGGAACGACTGGTCCGGCAGCGCGGGATTCGATCGCCTCGACGACGAGGATGTATGGGCGGCCAGGTGGGCGCGGGCGTACGTCGAGTTCGCCGCAGGTGAGAAGCGGTCGTACCTGACCGACCTCGGCATCAGGTTCATGCCCACGGTGGGGTGGGCCGAGCGTGGGGATCTGCGTGCCGACGGACACGGAAATTCGGTGCCGCGTTTCCACGTCGCCTGGGGGACGGGCACCGGAGTTGTTGAGCCCTTTGTCAACTCGGCCCTCGACGCCGCACAGGACAACCAGGTCGCGTTCTATCACCGCCATCGCGTGGACGAGCTGGTGTTCACCGACGGCGCGGTCACCGGCATCAGAGGCGCGGTGCTGGCCCCCGACGACGCGGTGCGGGGCGCACCGTCTAACCGCGACGTGGTTGGCGAATTCGAACTGTCGGCGCAGGCCGTGATCATCACGACCGGTGGCATCGGCGGCAATCACGAGATGGTTCGGCGGTACTGGCCGGAGCGGATGGGCACCCCACCGTCGTCGATGATCACCGGAGTCCCGGAATACGTCGATGGACGCATGCTGGACATCGCCCATGACAGCGGCGTCCGCCTCGTCAACCGGGACCGGATGTGGCACTACACCGAGGGCGTCAGGAACTGGGATCCGATCTGGCCCAAGCACGCCATCCGCATCATCCCGGGGCCGTCGTCAATGTGGTTCGACGCGCTCGGCCGCCGGCTGCCGGCGCCGTACCTGCCCGGCTACGACACCCTGGGCACGCTGAAGTACCTGCGAACCAACCCCGAAATCGCGAAGTACGACCACTCCTGGTACGTGCTGACGCAAAAGATCATCAAGAAAGAGTTCGCCCTGTCCGGTTCGGAACAGAACCCCGATATCACCGGGAAGAGCCTGATGAAGGTGCTGCAACAACGCTTCTTCAACAAGGACGCGACGGGTCCGGTGGAGGCGTTCAAGGCCCACGGCGCCGACTTCGTGGTCGCTGACAACCTCGAAGATCTGGTCGCGAAGATGAACGCCCTGACCGACGAACCACTGCTGGACCCGGCCGGCATCCGCGCCCAGCTCGAGTCCCGCGACCTGCAGATCGCCAACCCGTTCTGCAAGGACGTTCAGGTGCAGGGCATCCGCAACGCCCGGCGGGCGCTGGGCGATCGACTGGGCCGGGTCGCCGCGCCGCACCGCATCCTGGACCCGAAAGCCGGGCCGCTGATCGCCGCTAAATTGCACATCCTGACCCGAAAGACGTTGGGCGGCATACAAACTGATTTGCGCTCACGCGCCATGGGCAACGACGGTCAGACCCCCATCCCTGGGCTGTACGCGGCTGGCGAGGTCGCCGGATTCGGCGGCGGCGGGGTGCACGGATACAACGCCCTGGAGGGGACGTTCCTGGGCGGCTGCATCTTCTCCGGCCGGGCCGCGGGCCGCGGCGCCGCGGACGACCTCTAACCCTCGCGAGCAGACACAAACTCCCACCTTAAACGGGTTTTCCGTGCGAGTTTGTGTCTGCTCGCCGGCGGGAGGTGCGCCTCCCACCGCCGTCGCGCACAATCAGGCAAGATAGGCGCATGGACACTGGTGTGAACTCACCTCGGGTCTTGGTGGTCGACGACGACTCCGATGTGCTCGCTTCGCTGGAACGTGGTCTGCGGCTGTCCGGATTCGAGGTGTCGACCGCGGTCGACGGCGCCGAAGCCCTGCGCAGCGCCACCGAGACCCGGCCGGATGCGATCGTTCTCGACATCAATATGCCCGTGCTGGACGGTGTCAGCGTGGTCACCGCGCTGCGAGCCATGGATAACGACGTGCCCGTGTGTGTGCTGAGTGCCCGCAGCTCCGTCGACGACCGGGTGGCCGGGCTGGAAGCCGGCGCCGACGACTACCTGGTCAAGCCATTCGTACTGGCCGAGTTGGTGGCGCGGGTGCGCGCTCTGCTGCGCCGGCGCGGTGCCACCGCCACCTCATCCTCGGAAACCATCACGGTGGGTCCGCTGGAAGTGGATATCCCCGGCCGTCGCGCCCGGGTCAACGGCGTCGACGTCGACCTCACGAAGCGGGAGTTCGACTTACTGGCCGTGCTGGCCGAGCACAAGACAGCGGTACTGTCCCGCGCGCAACTGCTGGAACTGGTCTGGGGCTACGACTTCGCCGCCGACACCAACGTCGTCGACGTCTTTATCGGATACCTGCGGCGCAAGCTGGAGGCCAACGGCGGCCCGCGGCTTCTGCACACCGTCCGCGGAGTCGGTTTCGTGCTCAGGATGCAATGAGCGCGGTAGGTGCCTGATGGTGGCAGTGAATATCCTGTCGCGAATCTTCGCCCGCACGCCGTCGCTCCGGACTCGGGTGGTGGTCGCGACGGTCATCGGCGCTGCCATCCCGGTGCTGATTGTCGGCGCCGTCGTCTGGGTGGGCATCACGAAGGACCGCAAGGAACGCCTCGACCGCCGGCTGGATGAGGCCGCGGGCTTCGCCATCCCGTTCGTGCCCCGTGGCCTGGATGAGATACCGCGCTCCCCCAACGACCAGGACGCGCTGATCACCGTCCGCCGTGGCAACGTGATCAAGTCGAACACCGACATCAACCTGCCGAAATTGCAGGCCGACTACGCCGATACCTTCATCCACGGGGTGCGTTACCGGGTGCGCACGGTCGAGATTCCGGGCCCGGAACCCACCTCGGTTGCCGTCGCCGCGACGTATGACGCCACCTATGCCGAGACCAACAACTTGCATCGGCGCGTGCTGTTGATCTGTACCTTGGCCATCGGCGCAGCAGCCGTATTCGCTTGGCTGCTCGCTGCTTTCGCGGTGCGACCATTCAAACAACTCGCCGAACAGACTCGGTCGATCGATGCGGGTGACGAAGCCCCGAGGGTTGAAGTGCATGGCGCCAGCGAAGCCGTCGAGATCGCCGAAGCCATGCGGGGGATGCTGCAACGCATCTGGAACGAGCAGAACCGGACGCAGGAGGCGCTGGCCTCGGCCCGCGACTTCGCCGCGGTCTCCTCGCACGAGCTGCGTACCCCGCTGACCGCGATGCGGACCAACCTCGAGGTACTGGCGACCCTCGACCTACCCGACGACCAACGCAAAGAAGTGCTCAGCGACGTGATCCGCACCCAGTCGCGGATCGAGGCGACGCTGAGCGCGCTCGAACGGTTGGCCCAGGGCGAACTGTCCACCTCCGACGACCATGTGCCCGTAGACATCACCGATCTGCTCGACCGCGCGGCCCACGACGCTACCCGCATCTATCCCGATCTCGATGTCTCCCTCGTGCCTTCGCCGACCTGCATCATCGTCGGGATGCCGGCCGGGTTGCGGCTGGCAGTCGACAACGCCATCGCCAACGCCGTCAAGCATGGTGGCGCCACCCACGTCCAGCTGTCCGCGGTCAGCTCGCGGGCCGGGGTCGAGATCGCCATCGACGACGACGGCAGTGGGGTGCCCGAGCAGGAGCGCCAAGTCGTGTTCGAGCGGTTCTCCAGGGGCTCGACGGCGTCGCATTCAGGGTCCGGTCTCGGGCTGGCTCTGGTCGCCCAGCAGGCAGACCTGCACGGGGGGACCGCATCGCTGGAGAGCAGCCCGCTGGGCGGGGCGCGCCTGGTGTTGCGGCTTCCCGGGCCGAGTTAGCGGCTCGCGCCATACCCCCCGCGCCTGGGACGTCTCCGGGTCAGCCTTTTCGCGTGCTCCTGCACCATGGCGTGAAAAACGCGCGGGTGGCGAATCCCTCGTCCTGGAACCAGACTTGGGCTTCCGTGTCGTCGTAGCACTCGTCCTCGGGGGTAAAGAAGAGCCGAGAATCCATGCGTCCCTTGATCGTCCACCCCTCAGGCCCGCTGCCGTCGAGGTTGGCGCGCATCGAACCGGGACCGTAGGGCGCGTACGGCATCAGCGGGAGCACCACCGTCTGCGCCTCACTGCTGACGGGAATCTTCTCCGTTTCGGCATCTTTCGGCACCGGCCTGCGCCTGGGCGGAGCACCTTTTGGCCTCGCCTTCTTGGCGGGTACCTTCTTTGCCGGCCTCTTGCGCGGGACCGGAATCCGTTCCGTCGCAGGATCATTGGAGATAGCGATTCGTTCTGTAGCCGCGTCGGCGGAAATTGGCTTTCGTTTTCTCGGCGGCGCCTTGGAGACGGCTTTCTTCTTCGCCGGTCCCGGTTTGGCGGCGGGCAGCTTCTTCGTCGGCGCTTCGACGGCAGCGCTTTTCATCGCCGGCTCAGGCTTGGGGCGCGGTCGCGGTTCGGCAAGAACCCAGGCCGGCACCTGGGTTTTGGTGGGTCGCACCATCAAAGTGAACGTCAGTACCATGCCGAGTCCGAACGACACGCCTGCCAGCCACCAATGCACGTGGGCGATCACCGCTTCACTCCGATTCCCGGCCATTGAGACGGCGGGCCCGGCCATTGTGGCTGCCGCATTTCGGATTCGGGTGTTTCGGCCTCGTCGTCCTCGGCCGCGTCGGGGCTAGGCCACTGCGACGCGGACCCGGACCACTGCGGCTCTAACTGTTCGGGCTCGGGGTGTGACGCATCGGACACCTCGGGCTCAGGTGCCGGCTCTGGTTCCGGTTCCGGTTCCGGCTCCTCGGCAACTTCGGCAAGCGACTGGACAATCTCCGGCTCCACGGCCTGCGAACCGGGCCATTGCGAGGTGGGTCCGGGCCACTGCGGCTGCGGCAGCACCGGGTGGGATGCTGGCACCTCCGCAACCTCGGGCACGGGCTGGGGTTCGGGTTCGGGCTCGGGCTGGGGTTCGGGTTCGTCGGCGACTTCGGCTACCGGCTGCACGATCTCCGGCTCCACGATCTGGGGGCCTGGCCATTGTGGCTGCGCGAGCTCCGGCTCGGGTTCATAGACCTCGGCGACCTCGCGGGTCTCAGGCGCGACTTCCGGCTGTGGCGCGGGCACGGGTTCCGGCTCTGCGACGTCAACCGCCGGCTCCGCACTCTCCGGCTCCACGATCTGGGGGCCGGGCCACTGCGGCCGCGCCAACTCGTGCTCGGGTTCAGCTACCTCCGCGACCTCGAGGGGTTCAGGCGCGGATTGCGGTCCTGCGACCTCTTCCGGCGGCTCAGCGATCTCCGGCTCGACGGTCTCAGGTTCCGACCCGGCAGCAACCGCAGGCTCAAGCTCAGCGGCCTCAGACTCGGCCTCGGGTTCCGGCTCGGGCTCGGGCTCGGGCTCCGCGACCTCCGCAACCGGCTCTGCAAGCTCCGCCTCAACCGTCCCAGGTTCCGACGCCTCGGCAACCTCGGACTCGGCATGCGAGGGCTCGGACGCCGGTACCGCGGCATTCTCGGTGGCCGGCTGGACGGAGTCAGGCCAGAGCAACTGCTCAAACGTCTCGGACTCTTCTGCCGACGCCACAACGGGCCCGGTGAGCAGAGGCTGCGGCACCCCGCTCTCGGTCACGGACTCGACGGCCGGCTGCGGTTCGGCCGCCTCGGGAACCGCTTCCGCGACTGGCTCGGGGGCAATCTCCTCGGGCGCCGGTTTCGGCTTGTCGGACTTGATCAGCAGGGCGGCGATCCCGTAGGCAACGGCCGACCCGGCTACGAAAGCAGCCAGGTAGACCAACCACTGGATCAGGAAACCCATGCTTGATTCTCCCCTAGCTCACCACAAGCTCGGCGCGCCGGTTCTTCGCGCGCCCCTCGGCCGTGTCGTTACTGGCTATCGGATTGGAGGAGCCCAGACCCTTGGCCGTCACGCGATCGCGGGATACCCCGTTGGCGATGAGGTACTCGGCGACGGCGGTGGCCCGCTGAGCACTCAGCGGAATGTTGATGCCTTCGGCGCTGGCGTTGTCGGTGTATCCGTTGACCGTGATGCGGGCGGCCGGGCATGCCTTCAGCTGGTCGGCAACCCGGATGAGGATCTGGTTGTCGTCCGGAGTGAGGCTCACCCCGTCACTGCCGAAGGAGAGCGGACCACCCGTCATCTTGTTGAGAACCGCCTGCAGGTCGTTGCACGCCCCCGGGCCGGGAGGGGGCACGGCAGTCGCCTGCGGCGCGTTCGGGGTGATCTGGCCCCTGGCCACGATCGCGTTGGCCACGTTCACGCCCGGCCAGACGCTGACCACCGCACGTTCCACGGCGTCCTTTTGATCCGGCGATGCGGTGCCGCCCAGCGTGACGGTGTCTTTCTCGACCTTCAGGCTGAAATCGGGGATCGGCGCGCCCGCGGTGAAGACCGGTTCTGCGTTGGTGAAGTCGAGGGTGCGCACCAGGGGGTCGATATGAATCTGGTCGATGACACTGACGCCGGGCGGCATGAGCGCTTTGAGCGCTTTCATCAGAGCCGCTTTAGCGTTGTCATCCGGGAAGTCGCCGATCAGTGTGATGCTGTTGCCGCTGCGGCTGATCGAGACCAGCGACAGCGACAGGCTGGGGGCGCTCGAGTTGTTGTTCGGACCGACAGGCGCAGCGGTGAGTGTCGGTAGGTCACCGGTCGGCGCGTTCACGCCCATCGGCCGCTCGTATGCGCCAAATCCGATCAATGCCAGCAGAAACGGGATGACTGCGACACCGATCAACCAGGGGCGGCCGGGCCGCTGACGGCGATACCGCGGGGTGCGCTGAGCCTGGTCAATGTGACCAGCGGGCGCGGGCGCTTCGTCCACCCCCACATCTGGACCCACCATCGCTCCTCACTAAACCGCCGTCATTCGCGCTTCCAGGCGATATGAGCCTACCGAGTCCCCATACGATCCCGGGGGAACGTGGGGCAGACTGGTGCGATGGCCGACGCAAACAAATCGACGGACAGTGACGCCCTGGCGCATATCCGCGAACTGGTCGCTCAGGAAAAGGCGCTGCGCGCGCAGGTGCAGCAGGGCGCGATCTCCAGCGAAGAGGAACAAGAGCGGCTCCGCCGCCTGGAAGTCGAGCTCGATCAGTGCTGGGACTTGCTGCGGCAGCGCCGGGCCCTGCGGGAAACCGGCGGAGACCCGCGTGACGCCACCGTGCGTCCGGCCGACGAGGTCGAAGGCTACATCAATTAGCGCCTGCCGATGGCTGACGCCGATTTCGATGTAGTCATCGTCGGTGGCGGCCACAACGGCCTGGTCGCCGCCGCCTATCTGGCCCGGGCGGGCTTACGGGTCCGACTTCTCGAGCGGCTGCCACAAATCGGCGGGGCCACGGTGTCTGCCCAGCTCTTCGAGGGTGTCGACGTCCGGCTGTCGCGTTACTCGTATCTGGTGAGTCTGCTGCCATCGCGCATTCTCGACGACCTCGGCGCGCGCGTGCGACTGGCCCCGCGGCCGTACTCGTCTTACACACCGGACCCGGCAACATCTGGACGCACGGGTCTCCTCGTCGGGCCGGCCGGCAGCTTCGGCGCGGTCGGAGCGGCGGACGATGAGCGCGGTTTCGCCGCCTTCTACCAGCGGTGTGGGCTGGTCACCAGGCGCCTGTGGCCCACCCTGCTCGAACCGTTGCGCACCCGCACGCAGTCCCGCCGACTCGTCGAGGCCAACGGTGATGCGGACGCGGCAGCAGCTTGGCGTGCGATGGTCGACGAACCGATCGGGCACGCCATCGCCGACGCCGTATCCAGCGACCTGGTGCGCGGCGTGATCGCCACCGACGCGCTGGTCGGCACCTTCGCACGCCTGGATGACCAATCACTGATCCAGAACATCTGCTTCCTGTATCACCTGCTCGGCGGTGGCACCGGGGACTGGAATGTCCCGGTGGGCGGCATGGGCGCGGTGTCGTCGGCACTGGCCGCCGCCGCCACCCGGTACGGAGCCGAGATATCAACTGCCGCCGAGGTTTTCGCGCTCGATCCCGCTGGCGAAGTGCGCTTTCACAGCCGTGGGGACGAACACCGGGTCCGCTGTCGTTTCATACTGGCCGGCGTCGGACCGGCGGTGCTGGCCCGCTTGCTCGGTGAGCCGGTGCCACCGGTGGCCCCGGGTCCGCAAGTCAAGGTCAACATGGTGCTCCGCCGACTGCCGCGCCTTCGCGACCGCAGTGTGCGCCCAGAGCATGCTTTCGCCGGCACGTTTCACGTCAACGAGACCTGGTCCCAACTCGATGCCGGCTACCTGCGTGCGACGTCGGGTCAGCTGCCGGATCCGTTGCCATGCGAGGCCTACTGCCACTCGCTGACCGATCCGAGCATCGTCTCGCCCGCACTGCCCGGCGTCCAGACGATGACAGTGTTCGGCTTCCACGCCCCGGCGGCCGGGACGCCCGACCCCGGCCGGTGGCGCCAGCAGCTCACTGAGGCGGTGCTGACTTCGTTGAATTCCGTTCTGGCCGAACCGATTCAGGATGTCCTGCTGCCAGATGCGCACGGCCGACCCTGTCTGGAAACAACCACCACACTGGATCTGGAGGACCGGCTGGCGATGACCGCGGGCAATATCTTCCACGGTGCGCTGTCGTGGCCGTTCGCGGAAGACGACGACCCGCTGGACACACCGTCCCGGCGGTGGGGCGTCGCCACCGCACACGATCGAATCATGCTGTGCGGTTCAGCAGCCCGCCGCGGCGGGGCGGTCTCGGGCATCGGCGGGCACAACGCCGCCATGGCCGTGCTGGCCTCGCTGTAATGGGACGGCCATTCCGCGGGCGCCGCCCCTTCCCGCCACCACAAGCAAAAGCGCCCCGGAACGCATGTTCCAGGGCGCCTTGGCGTTCCCCCGCGAGCGGGTGAGGGTACCTCCTGTAGGGGGCGTGCCCCTTGCTCGCGCTGCGTGACTAGCGGCCGTCGATCCCGACGTAGTCACGCTCGGTGTAGCCGGTGTAGATCTGGCGCGGGCGGCCGATCTTGCTGTCGCCCTCGTCGTGCATCTCACGCCAGTGCGCGATCCAGCCCGGCAGGCGGCCCAGCGCGAACAGCACGGTGAACATGCGGACCGGGAAGCCCAGCGCCCGGTAAATCAGGCCGGTGTAGAAGTCGACGTTCGGGTAGAGCTTGCGCTCGATGAAGTAGTCGTCGGTCAGCGCCGCTTCTTCCAGCTGCTTGGCGATGTCCAACAGCGGGTCGCCGCCGAGCTTGGCCAGGATCTTGTCGGCCTGCTCTTTGACGATCCGGGCCCGCGGGTCGTAGTTCTTGTAGACGCGGTGGCCGAAGCCCATCAGCTTGACACCGGCCTCGCGGTTCTTCACCTTGCGGACGAACTCGCCCACGTCGTCGCCGCTCTCGCGGATCTGCTCGAGCATCTCGAGCACCGCCTGGTTGGCGCCACCGTGCAACGGGCCCCACAGGGCGTTGATGCCGCCGGAGATCGACGTGAACAGGTTGGCCTGGGAGGACCCGACGAGCCGCACGGTCGACGTCGAACAGTTCTGCTCGTGGTCGGCGTGCAGGATCAGCAGCATGTCGAGGGCGCGGACAACCTCGGGGTCAGCCTGATACGGCTCGGCCGGCAGCCCGAACGTCATCCGCAGGAAGTTCTCCACCAGGGTCAGCGAGTTGTCCGGGTACAGGAACGGCTGACCCACCGACTTCTTGTAGGCGTAGGCCGCGATGGTCGGCAACTTAGCCAGCAGCCGGATGGTGGACAGCTCGACCTGGTGGTTGTCGGTCGGGTCGAGCGAGTCCGGGTAGTACGCCGACAGCGCGTTGACCGTGCTGGACAGCACCGGCATCGGATGAGCGTTGCGCGGGAATCCGTCGAAGAAGCGCTTGAGGTCCTCGTGCAGCATCGTGTGCAGCTGGATGCGCTGGGTGAACTCGGCCAGCTGGTCGGTGGTTGGCAGCTCGCCGTAGATCAGCAGATACGAGACCTCGATGAAGGTGGACTTCTCGGCCAGCTGGTCGATCGGGTAGCCGCGGTAGCGCAGGATGCCGGCGTCACCGTCGATGTAGGTGATCGCGCTCTTGCAGCTGGCGGTGTTGACGAAGCCGTTGTCGAAGGTGGTGTGCCCCGTCTTCGACAGCAGCGGACCCAGCGCAATGCCGTCGGCACCTTCGGTTGCATGGACGACCTTCAGGTCGATCTCGCCCCCCGGGTACTTCAGAGTTGCGGTGTCGTCGGTGTCGCCCACGAGAACCCCTTTGCGCTCAGGCTTTGATATGGCTGGCCGCCCTAGGTCCGGCATCGGTGCACTAGGTGCGTATAGGTGAAGGTAGTCGTTATCTCGACGGCGTGCCTTCCCGGGGTCGGATCTGCACGCCAGGCGCTCGATGCAGAAACCAGAACTTGCGTCAACGTGCTGGTTAGCGCGCCTATCCTTGGGCAATGACTGCGTGCGGGTCATGCGGTAACGACCTGCGGGCGAGCGCCCGGTTCTGCGACCAGTGCGGTGCCCCCGCGGCTCTTCCAGGCGACACCGCCAACTACAAGCAGGTCACGGTGCTGTTCGCCGACGTGGTGCGCTCGATGGACCTGGCGGCCGCCCTGGACATCGAGCGCCTGCGTGAAGTGATGACCGAGCTGGTGCAGCGGTCGGCGGCGGTAGTGCAACGCTTCGGCGGGACGGTGGAATACAACGGCGACGGCGTGATGGCACTGTTCGGGGCACCGGTGGCGTTGGAGGATCACGCCCTGCGTGGGTGCCTGGCCGCGCTGGCCATCCAGGACGCGGCTGCCGCGCTGGCGGCCGAGGTGGCGCGTCGGGACGGCGTGAACCTGCAACTGCGAGTGGGCCTGAATTCGGGCCGGGTCATCGCGGGTGAGATCGCGCTGGGATACGCCGCGACCGGAGAATCGGTCGGGCTGGCGCAGCGGATGGAATCCGCCGCGCCACCGGGCGGGATTCTGCTGTCGGAGTCAACGGCGAGACTGGTCGAAAACGCCGCTGTGCTTGGTGAGCCGGAGTGGGTTCGCGTCAAAGGGGCCGAGGAGCCGCTGCCCGCGCGTCGACTGTCGGCGATTTCCCGCCGGGATGCTTCCGCAGGTCGGGCCGAGGCGAACCTGGTCGGCCGGCGCTGGGAGATGGCGGCCCTGGACGCCATGGTGGACCGGGCGGTCGGAGGATACGGCGGCGTCGTGACGGTGGTGGGACCGCCCGGCATAGGCAAGAGCCGGGTCGCCCGCGAGGTCGCGGCACGCGCCGCCCACCGCGGGGTCGAGGTGTTCTGGACGTTTTGCGAGTCGCACGCCGGTGACGTCTCCTTCGGCGTGGTGGCACGGCTGCTGCGAGCGGCCAGTAACTCCGCCGACCTCGACGGCGAGGCCGCCCGGGTGCAGTTGCGGGCAACCGTGCCGCCGAACATCAACCCGCAGGACCTGTTGCTGCTCGACGATCTGCTGGGCATCGCGGATCCCGATGTGGCCCTGCCTCAAATCGACCCCGATGCGCGGCGGCGCAGATTGACCGAACTGGTCAACATGACCTCGCTTGCGCGCACTGCGCCAGCGCTTTTCATCATCGAGGACGCACACTGGATCGACGCGGCCAGCGAGTCGATGGTGGCCGACTTTCTGAGCGTCATACCCCGCACCCCATCGCTGGTGCTGATCACCTATCGCCCCGAGTACGAGGGAATGCTGACGCGCGTTGCCGGCGCGCAGAGCATCTCGCTTGCGCCTCTGGCCGATTCGGACACCGCGGCGTTGCTGGACGAGTTGCTGGGCTCTCATCCGTCGGTCGGCGACCTTGCGCCGATCATCGCCGACCGAGCCGCGGGAAACCCGTTCTTCACCGAGGAGATGGTGCGCGAGTTGGTGCAGCGCGGAGCGCTGGCCGGTAAGCGCGGCAGCTACGTCTGTTCCGCCGGTGTCGCCGAACTGAGTGTGCCGGCCACCGTGCAAGCGGCCATCGCGGCACGCATCGACCGGCTGAACCCGGCTACACGGCAGACATTGAACGCGGCGTCGGTGATCGGTGCCCGATTTGAGGCCGAACTGCTTTCGGTGCTGGGCATCGAGCCGTGGGTCGAGGAGTTGCTTCATGCGGAACTCATCGAACAGGTGCGATTCGACCGCAACGCCGAGTACGCCTTTCGCCATCCGCTCATCCACGCGGTGGCTTACGAATCGCAGTTGAAGGCCGATCGCGCTGAGTGGCACCGGCGACTGGCGACCGCCATCGAGTCGACCAGCAAGATCATGGCCGACCAGAATGCCGCACTGATCGCCGAGCACTGGGAGGCCGCCGGCGATCTGGCCGCGGCGTACGCCTGGCATATGCGCGCCGGAGTGCGGTCGGCCACCATCGACGTTCGCGCCGCGCGGGTCAATTGGGAACGGGCGATGCGCATCGCCGACCTGCTTCCCTCTGAAGAACCCGATCAGCAGGCGATGCGGATCGCACCCCGCATGATGCTGTGTGCCGTCAGCTGGCAAGCCATCCAGGAATCTCGCGGACTTTTCGAGGAGCTGCGGGAGCTGTGTACCGCGGCCGGAGACAAGGTCTCACTGGCCATCGGCATGACCGGACTGGAAACGGAGTTGATGTACAGCGGGCAGACCCGCGAGGGATCGCGGCTGGCATCCGAACAGATGGCGATGCTCGCGTCAATCGATGATCCCTCTCCGACAATAGGTTTGGCGTTCATCGCGTTCAACAACTGGTTCGACGCAGGGGAATTCGGTGAAATCGTGCGATGGTCGCAGACCGTCATCGAACTGGCTGACGGCGATCCCGTCAAGGGTGCCGAGTTCGGTTTCGGATCACCCCTTGCGGCAACGCTGGCGTGGCGCGGCGTTGCCGGATGGTGGGTGGGCCTGCCTGGCTGGAAACAGGATCTGCTGGCCGCCTCCGACATGGCCCGGCAAAGCGATCCGACAACTCACGCCATGGTCGCGGGCTGGACCCACGGCCTGCCGATCACCTACGGGGTGTTACGACCGGAAGACTCCGCAATGCACGAACTCGAGGCGGCGGTGCAGACCGCCGAGGGGTCCAGCGCCGCCGCGCTGAGCATCGTCAAGTACGGACTGGCGATCGCGCTGCTGCACCGTGACACCGAAGCCGAGCATGACCGCGGGCTGGAACTGATGCTGCAGGTCCGCGAGATGTGGTTGCGCGAACCCATTCCCTTCCTGGTTCCGGTCGCTGAGTTGTGGGTCGCCCGGGACAAGGCTCGCCGGGGTGAATTCGACGCTCCTATCCAGGTGATGCGCAAGACGGTCGACGAGTTACGCCGGGCGGGTCGGCCCTTCTTCGAACTTCTGGGCATCGGCTTTCTGGTGGAGACGCTGCTGGAGCGCGGCGCAGACGGTGACGTGGCCGAAGCGCAGGGAGCGTTGACACGCTTGGAAAGCATTGGTGCGCCAGAGGATTGGGCCATGCGCAAGATCACGCTGCTGCGGTTGCGCGCGCTGATGGCTCGTGCGTGCGGCGACGACGACGCTTACCGGAAGCTGTTGGATCGCTATCGCAGCATGGCCCAAGCGCTTGGCTTCGACGGGCATATCGCGTGGGCGGATGTCATGGCCGCCAGAACTGCCGATTACCGGAGTGCTCATCGGTCAGATACCTGAAGGCCCGGCAGCAATCACGGTGGAGACCGCACGCTCCCCCAAGAACTGCTCGATGCCGGCAATCAGCGCCGGGTGCGGGCTGCATTCCAGGAAAGTCCGGTAGCCCCTTGTACATGACCACCGCACGGCTTCGTTGAACAGGGGGGCTTGCCCCATGTTGGCCAACCAGTAGTCGGCGTCGAGGATCGCCGTGTCCAGACCGGCGCCAGTGACCGACGAAATGAACGGGATGTCAGCGCTTCGAGGCCGCATTCGGGAAAGGGACGTGCGCAACCTCTGCCGCAGCGTGTCCACATCGACGCAATCGTTGTCCGGAGCAGGTCCAATCACATTGCTGCACAGAGTCACTACTCGCGCGGCGTCGCGCAGCGATAACCCACCCGCAACGTATGCCGCCGCGACTTCACCCAGGCGCTGACCTATCACCGCGTCCGGATGTATTCCCATCGCACGCCACTGCGCAGCAAGCGACACCGTCACCCCAAACAGCACCGGCGGTGCCACATCGACGCGATCCGGCACGGGACAACCAGCGCCGCCGAGCACTGTCTCGAGCAGCGACCACTCGACGAACTCGGCGAAAGCGTCGTCGCAGAGCCGCAGTTGGGCCCTGAAGGCGTGCGCGGATTCCACCGCCGCGATTGTGCCGCGAGCCGGCCAGGAACCCTGGCCGGGGAACACGAACACCGTTCCGCCGGCCGCAATGGCCTTCTCGGTCGGATGTTCGGTACCTACACCCGTAAGGGCGGTGAAGGTCGCTGCGTTCACAGGCCTCAATTGGCGGCTCACGCAGTCAGCATGTCCGCGTCCGCGTCGGGCCCACGCAGTATTCCGCTACTCAACTTGCCGATGCGACACCAGCGCGGCGAGTTCCTCGCGGGTGGTGGTGCCGGTTTTCGACATCGCCCGGTAGATGTGGCTTTCCACGGTGCGTACCGAAAGCGTCAGCCGATCGGCTACCGCTCGGTTGGACAATCCGGCACCGATCAGCATGACGATCTCGCGCTCCCGATCGGTGAACGGCAGCGGTTCGCTTGCCTGGCGACGCGCCGGAGTCGACACACCGCCCCACTGCTCGGCCAAGGCATCCGCCCTTTCCGCACTGCCCAAGGCCGAGCCCCGTAAGCCCTGATTGCGGTATGCGACGGCGGCATGAGCGGCAGCGTCGATGGCAGCAACGTAGTCACCGATCTGTTCGAATTCCTCCGAGGCCGCCGCCAGTCCGCCGGCGTCGCCTGCATGCAGGGCGGCCGAGAACCGCGCCGCGACACCGACCCGTGGTCCCTCGACGACCGCTTCGAGCTCACGCAACCTGGACGTACCCGAATGATCGCCAAACTGCGCGGCGGTCTGCAGACACAGCACCTCTGCCCCAAATTGGCCTTTGGTCGAGGCATTTTGGGCCGTCGCCAGCGCGATCGAGATCGCTTCGGACACAGCACCCTGGACGGCGGCCACCCACGCCCGCGCCAAACCGCGCTCGTAGGCCAACGACCGGAAAGGGCGACGCTGTCTGTCCAGCGCGGCGAGTTCGGCGGTCGCCTGCTTGATGGATCCGCTGAGCGCCAGGGCAGTGACGCGGGCGATGTCGTAGCGGTATCCCCAGCCCAACGCGTGGGTGGCGGTCAGTCCCGCCACCGCGCTTTCGAGCAGCGGAACCGCGGATCGCACATTCCCCGCTCCGAGTGCGGCCCTACCCCTGATCGCGGCGCCCAGCAACTGAGCAGCCCCCGGCATGTCAGCCGCGCGTCGGCTCACCCAGTCGGCGACGTCGAGGGCCTCGGTGATCCGGCCCGCCAGCAACAGCGCGCTCACGTGCGAATCCGCGATGTTGAATGCCATCTGCGGTGCATCGAAAGAGCGCGCCGCACTGGCATATCCGGCCTCCGCGAGAGCTGCTGCTTCGCCGGCACGCCCCGCATCCGCGCTTATCGTGGCAAGGACCCAAGCGATCTCAGCGCCGACGACAGCGGGTAACTCGGTCAGTTCCAAGCTCGTCGACGCGTGCAGTGCGGCATCCGGTTCGTCGGTCGCAAACCAGTAGACCGTCAGGAAGGCATCGATATAGCTCCGCACGTGCGGTGCCGCGGTCGAAACCGCGTCGTCGATGATCTCTTTGGCGTGCACGGGGTCGCCCAGTGCCCACAGCACATTGCTGGCCCGTAGGAACGCCAGCCGGGCACGCTCGATATCGGTCAACTGGCTGGTGTCGAGACCGGCGAGCACCGCGTCGGCCTCGGCCCCCCGACCCAACCATGAAAGTGCGTGCGCGCGAACGAAACTTGCATCGGCTCCGGCGCCGGCACGCAGCGCGGCATCGCCAAGCCGATCTGCGAGTGGCAGATCCGCCAGCCAGACGGCGCCATGAGCCGCGCTGACCAGGAGGTCCGGGTCGGGTGTGAGATCGGACTCCAGACTCAGCGTGGCGCGCCGCACCACGACCTGGATGTCATCGCGGCCCTCTGACGTGGCGAGTTCAGCGGCAACGAGTCCGCGCAACCTCCGTAACCGTGTCGAGGGCGCGCGCCGCCGCCGAACCTCACCGTAGAGCGGGTGCGCCAAGCGGACCTGGACACCGCCGTCGGAGGCCTCGAGAGAGATGAGGGCACGCGTGTCGGCATCCTCTATCGCCGCCGGGTCAGCGATGCGCCTCAGGTGAGCCAACTCGAGTGGCTCGCCGACTGCGACCACGTCGACCACGTCGCTGACCGGCGCGGGTAGCGCTCCGATGCGGGACTCGATCAACTCGACCAGTCCCGGCGGCATGACGGGATCGCCGAGCCAGCGCCAGTAGCCGTCCCGGCAGATGATCCGCCGATCTGCAACCTCCTGCTCGACGATATTGCGCAGATACAGCAGGTTGCCGCGGGTGAGCCGCCAAAGCCGCTGAGTGGCAATCGGATCCACAGGGCCGCCCAGGGTGGCTGAGAGCAGCGAGCCGGCTTCCTCGAGGGACAACGGCTCCAGGTCGATTCGTTCGAATTGACCAATCCCCCATACCTCCTGCACCGCAGGGGGAATGGGCTCGCCTGCGCGGACGGTCAGCAGTACCTTCGCAGCTTCCCGCTGCACAACCTGATGGAGCACGAAAATCGAAAGGTCGTCGAGCAATTGAACGTCGTCGACGGCCAGCACCACCGGAACGCCCGCGGGCGCCGCCGTCAGTGCTTGCATGACTGCGCGCGGCAACTGCACGACGTCGTTGACTCCTGGTTGAGCCCACTCTGTGAAGGCGCCCAGCGGAATTGCCCGCGCCGCCGAGGTGCCGACGGCCCACCGGCCCTCCCAACCCCTGGCCACGGCGGCGGACAGCGCCTCACGAGCGATCCGACTCTTACCGACCCCCGCTGGACCGCATACGACGATGCCGGGGGTGTCCGAGGCCGCTAGAGCAGCTTTGATAATCCGCAGCTGCTCCAAGCGGCCGACCAGCGGCCACGACAAGCGCACGTGCGTAGCGTAAGGGTAAGCGCCGCCGATTCTCAGGTTTATCGGGCGGACCGGTGAGTTCAGGATCCGGTGCTGTCGCCACGCACGATTAAGTATCCGTCTACCTAATCCTGAGCCGCCGCTACCCGTCAGGCTGGGTCGAACGCCCCGTCCCTTCCGGTGCGCCACGCTCAATAGTTGGGGGACCGACATGTCCTACGTGACGGCAGCACCGGATTTGATGATCGCGGCCGTAACGGATTTGGCCGCTATCGAGTCGGCGCTCACCACCGCCAACACGGGCGCGTCGGCCGGGACCACGGCGGTACTCGCCGCGGGGGCCGATGAGGTGTCGGCCGCGGTCGCCGCACTGTTCTCCACCCATGGCCGGCAATATCAAGCGCTCAGCGCCCAGGCCATGCGGTTCAATGATCACTTCGCGCGCATCCTGGCAGCCGGCGCGGACTCGTACGCGGGCGCGGAGACCGCTGTCACCCGGCCCCTGCAGGGCCTGCTCGACCTCGTCAACGCGCCCTTCGTGACCCTGACCGGACGCCCGCTGATCGGCAACGGAGCCAACGTCTCCGCGCGGCCAGGACCCGCGGCTAGCGTCCAGGAGCTGCTGGCCAACCTCGGCCTGGGCAACAAGGGCGTCTCCAACGTCGGCAACGGCAACACCGGCAACAGCAACTTCGGCAGCGGCAACATCGGCGATCAGAACATCGGCGGCGGAAACACCGGCAATGCCAACCTCGGCAGCGGCAACACCGGCAGCCGAAATTTCGGCTCCGGAAATGTCGGGGACGACAACATCGGCTTCGGAAATGTCGGCACCAACCTGTATGGGGCCGGCACTCATAACGTTGGGCTGGGCAACACCGGTAACGACAACATCGGCCTGGGAAACAGCGGCAACGGAAACAGAGGCGGCGGAAACACCGGCAATTTCAACACCGGGGCCGGGAACACCGGCAACAACAACATCGGCTTCGGCAACTCCGGAAACAACAACATCGGGATCGGGCTCACCGGCAACAATCAGGTGGGCATCAACCTGGCGGGACTGCTGAACTCAGGCAGCGGCAACATCGGATTGGGGAACTCCGGTACCAACAACATCGGGCTCTTCAACTCCGGCAGCGGCAACGTCGGGATTTTCAACGCGGGCAGCAACCTCGGACAATTGCCTGGCGTCCACAACAACTTCGGCATCGGAAACTCCGGTGCCGGGAGTTTCGGCATCGGTAATACAGGAGCACTGAACACCGGCATCGGAAACGCGGGCATCGTCAACACCGGCTTCGGGAACTCCGGCAGCTATAACACCGGTATCGGCAATACCGGCGCCGTCAACAGCGGCTTCTGGAACGCAGGTCACTACAACACGGGAAACGGGAATTCAGGCGACACGAACACCGGCCTGTGGAATGCGGGTAACGCCAACACTGGTATCGGATCGGCTATCAACACCGGGCTCACCAACTCGGGCTTCAACAACACGGGCACCAATGTGTCGGGCTTCGGTAACACCGGCTCACAGATGTCGGGTCTGCTGAACACCGCCAAGGGCGGCAGCATCGAGAATCACGGAATTTCGGGCATCTCCAACCTGGCCACCGGTGGCTCAAACATCGACGGCCGGATGTCCGGCTTCTTCAACACCGCCGTGACCGCCGCGATCGCGGGCCAACCGATCGGCCGATTGAGTGGCTACAGCTCGGGCTTACTGAACATCGGCACGGGTGTAGCAGGCATTTTCGGCCTCGGTCGACTGTGAGGTCAGGCAATTCCGAAGACAGCCCCGATACCCGCGGCAATGAACGTCGCATGCGCCATCGCGGCCTCCCTCGTTTCATGCGCATCACCGGTCCCGTCCCGGCGGAAACTTCCTGCGCACCAAGCGTCGCCCCGGGCCGGTGCGATGGAAATCAGTAGTCGGGTACTCAAACCTTGTGTCGCCGGCGCCCGCGGAAGAGGCGTCGTTCCCGCACCCTCATTTAGGTAGCTGACTACTCAAGCCCGCCTCGTCGATGCGAGCGAACCTCTGTACCAGAACCGACACCACCATCCAGGGCGAACGCGACGAGCAGCAGCACGGCAGAGCACGTCAAACCACGCATCAGGAGTTGGGCAGTCATGGGACCTGTTGCCAGAGGCAGCAATTCACATCGAGGCGATGCACAGGTTGAGCGACCTGGGTGCCGTGGTCACGCATGTCGTGTGCGCGACGTCGCGCGAAGGCCTCGAGGCCGAATGGCGCGAGATCAGCGTTCTCGCCTTTGACGGTGACCGCATCAGCCGATGTGAAGTGTTCGCCGAGACGGATCTCGATGAGGCGCTCGTTCGATTCGACGACCCGCAGCCATACGACGAACTCACCGCCCGCCACTGCCAATCGGGACCCGATACCGCATGAAAGCCGGCGCGACGAGCGCCGCAACCAACACACCGGCCACCACAAGCGCACCGCCGCCCGCCGCGGCCGCCGTCGTGCCAACGACTGCCGCCGCTGCGCCGTGCACCGTGTCGGCCAACCGGGGCCCACCGCCGACCACCACGGTGAACACCCCCTGCAGCCGTCCCACCAGCTCAGCGGAGGCCGCCCCCTGCAGGATCGTTTGCCGGAATGCGGCCGACACCATGTCCGCCGCTCCGCCGACCGCGAGAAACGCCACCGCCGCCCACAGCATCGGACCCGCCCGGCCGTGCGCCGTGCCGCACACCAACCCGAAGCCCACCATCGCCAGCCCCCACACGACTATCGCCGCGACAATCGTCAGACCCTGCCGCCGGATTCTGGGCAACCAGCCGGAGAACACGCCGCCGGCCACTGCGCCGGCAGAGATAGCTGCGGCCAACAGCGCCATCGCCGAACCGCCCTCGATCGGACCGCCGAAGCTTTCGTGAGCGATCTGCGGGAACAACGCCCGCGGCATCCCGAAGACCATCGCGATCAGGTCGACGACGAACGACATCAGCACCACCGTGTTGCCGGCCAGATAGCGGAAACCGTCCAGCATCGCACCGATCCCCCAGCCCGCCGTCCCGGGCGGCTCCAGCGCCGGCATCGGCGACAGCCGGATCGTCGCCCAGATCGGCGCCGTGCAGGCCACCGCGTCGACCAGATACAACGTGGACAGGTCGACCCAATTCAGCAGCAGCCCCGCCAGCAGCGGGCCGACGATCGCGCCGAACTGACTGACGGTCATGTTCAGCGCGTTGGCTGCCGGCAACTGCTCCCCCGGCAGCATCCGGGGGATCGCCGCAGACCGGGCGGGCGAGTTGACGGCGAAGAACCCCTGCTGCACCGCCAGCAGGCACAGCACCACCCACACATTGTTCAGAGAGAGCGCAGCCTGCAGCCACAACAACAGCGAGCCCGCCGCCAGCCCGCAGGAGGAGAGGATCAGCAGCAGCCGCCGGTCCATGGCGTCGGACCAGGCGCCACCGAGCAGACCAAACACCACCAGCGGCACCAACGCGAACAGTCCGGCCAGCCCGACGTATGCGGAGTTTCGCGTCAACGCATAGATCTGAACCGGGACGGCGAAGATCGTCAGATTCGCGCCGATGACGGTGGGAATGCCGGCCACCCAGAGTCTGCGGAAGTCGGCGGTGCGCAGCGGCGTCGTATCCGCAAGGAGGGGCATCGTTGGCGAGCGTAGCCAGACGCGGTCACGGATAAACGTGACGGCGAGCAAACGAGCTAGGGCTGCAACCGCTCGATCTGCCCGTCGATCACCCGAATGCGGTTGTGCAGCCGGTTTTCCCGGCCTTGCCAGAATTCGACCACTTCGGGAGCGATCAGGTATCCGCCCCAGTTCGGCGGCACCGGGATCTGCTCGGTGTCGGCGAAGCGGGCGGTCACCTCGGCGAGTTGGTCGAGCAGGGCCGCGCGCGACGCGATGGGCTGCGACTGGTGTGAAGCCCAGGCCCCCAGCTGCGAGCCGCGTGGCCGCTTGGACCAGTACTCCTGGGTGTCCCGCGGATCGACTTTGCTCACCGCGCCCCGGACGTGGATTTGCCGGCCCAGCAGGTACCAGGGGAAGGTCGCCGACGCGTACGGGGTTGCCGCCAGGTCGAGGCCCTTGGCCGAGTCGTAATTGGTGTAGAAGGTGATCCCCGCCTCGTCGGCGCTCTTGCACAACACCGAGCGGCTGACGGGCCTGCCGTCAGCGACGGTAGCCACCACCATGGCGTTCGGCTCGGCGATGCCGGCTTGCTGAGCGTCATCAATCCACTTGCGGAACAACGTAAGCCAGCCGTCGGCAAGCCAGTCCGCGTCGAGGTCGGGGCTGCCGTCCTTCTCGACGGATCCGTACTCCACCCGCATCCCGGCCAGGTGCTGCCCATGAGGTTCGGTCACCGCCCCAACGCTACTCGGCGGCTGTTACCGGCCGGTAGTAAGCGGTGCGGACACAGGTGCGAGAATTTGCCCCATGACTGTGGTTCCGGAGGATTTTGTCCCAGGCCTCGAAGGCGTTGTGGCCTTCACCACCGAAATCGCCGAACCCGACAAAGACGGCGGCGCGCTGCGCTACCGCGGCGTCGACATTCAGGATCTGGTGAGCCAGCGGGTCACCTTCGGCGACGTTTGGGCGCTGTTGGTCGACGGTGAGTTCGGCCGCGGACTGCCGCCCGCCGAACCGTTCCCACTGCCGATCCACACCGGCGACGTGCGGGTGGATGTGCAGGCCGGCCTGGCGATGCTGGCGCCGATCTGGGGATACCAGCCGCTGCTGGACACCGAAGAAGCGGTCGCGCGCGACCAGCTGGCCCGAGCCTCGGTCATGGCGCTGTCGTACGTCGCACAGTCGGCGCGCGGTATCTACCAGCCGGCCGTACCACAGCGCGTCATCGACGAATGTTCCACTGTCACAGCACGTTTCATGACTCGCTGGCAGGGCGAACCGGATCCCAGGCATGTCGAGGCGATCGACGCCTACTGGGTGTCAGCCGCTGAACACGGCTTGAACGCCTCCACCTTCACCGCCCGCGTGATCGCCTCGACCGGCGCGGATGTCGCCGCAGCGCTGTCGGGTGCGATCGGAGCGATGAGCGGCCCCTTGCACGGTGGCGCGCCGGCCCGCGTGTTGCCGATGATCGAAGAGGTGGAACGCACCGACGACGCGCGCGGTCTGGTCAAGGGCATCCTGGATCGCCGCGAGAAGCTGATGGGTTTCGGACACCGGGTCTATCGGGCCGAGGACCCGCGGGCGCGAGTCCTGCGGGCGACCGCGGAACGGCTGAAAGCACCCCGTTACGAGGTGGCCGTCGCGCTCGAGCAGGCGGCGCTGGCCGAGCTCCGGGAGCGCCGGCCGGACCGGGCGATCGAGACCAATGTGGAGTTCTGGGCCGCGGTCATCTTGGACTTCGCCGAGGTTCCGGCCAACATGATGCCGGCGATGTTCACCTGTGGACGCACTGCCGGTTGGTGCGCCCACATCCTCGAGCAGAAGCGGCTGGGCAAACTGGTCCGCCCCTCGGCCATCTACGTGGGACCGGGCCCGCGCAGCCCGGAATCGGTCACGGGCTGGGATCGGGTACTCACCGACGCATAGACGGGCGTCACCTTCGCCGTCTTCCGCCGCTTGACGGCGCCGACAAGCGCACGCGGTGCCGTTGGTGACGGCAGTTTTCGCTAGAGCTTGTTCGATGGGGACGATCGAGACAGCCGTCCGGCGGATCGGGATCGTCTCAATCCAGGTACGGGTGAAAAGGCATGTCTACGTACGGGTAAGAAATAGGTTGCCCGCCGATCACCTCGCCGAACAGCGTCAAGAATTGTTGGAGAACCAGGAAGGGGAAGAGGGGCAAAAGCGGCCAGAAGAGGGGAAAGAGCGTGAATGCCATTACCTGCAAAGGCAACAAGGTGATCATGTTGGTCAATGCGTTTCCAGCACGGGTGTAGTAGCGCAGCTCCTCATTCACACCCTGCAACAACGAAGCGATCACATCTTCAGCGCTGGCATACGACGCCGCGCTCGCACTCAGGTGGTGCACAAGGTGCTGCTGGAAACTCGCCGCCTCCCCTGCCGCCGCCCGATAGTCGTGAGCGTGCTCCGAATACAGGAGCGCTATGCTCGCCGACACCTCGTCGGCGGCCGCTGGGGCCATCGTGAGGATCGACGGGACCGCCGACCTGTGGGCTTCATCGAGCGCGGAAGCGATGTGGTCCAACTCTGCCGCTGCGGCCTCCATGGCCTCTGGCAACACCCTCACATATGACATGCCCGCTTACCTCCGCCACTTCCGACAGTCCGAGAATGTCAGCGGTCGACGGTGCGAGCTGCAGTAGTGGACTACTCAAATCACGCCGACCGTGCCTGCCCTCGGGCTGCCGAACTGGCGACTCAGGCGAGATCTGCGACGGCTACGAGGCCACCGGCAAAGCCGCGATTTCCGGCTTTTTGTACGTACCAAACAGCTTGTCGCCGTATGTCATCACGACAGACAGGTTGGTGGGCCGCTTTTCGGAGTGATGTAGTTCGTGGCCCGACGCCGCAGGCAGCAACCAACGGGGATAGAAGGTCATGTCGTAGCCGCTGTGAGTGATCACCATGGCGGTGGTGTTCGCCACCGCATAGGCGACCACGATCATCGGATGCGCCCCGAACACCAATGGCGGTACATACAGGCACAGCATCACCATCAGGCCCTCAACCGGGTGCACCACGAAGTTGGTCCAGATGGTCAGGGGTGATTGCACCCGATGGTGCAGGTAATGCACCTTCTGAAAGACGAATCGGTTGCCGTGCTCGAGCCGGTGCCACCAATAGGTGAGAAACTCCCCGATCACCATGAAGCACACGAGCTGGGTGACGAAGGCGACCAATGTCGGTGCTGCGGTGGGCACTTCGGCCACCCATGGATGAAATATGCGGTGCAGGACGAAGAATGCCACCGCCGCACCGACGTAGGTCGACATGATCCGCAATCCCAGCTTGGTCGCCGCCCGGGCCGAGATCCGGTGGTAGACGGCGACGTCGAAGACCGAATAGACGACGCCGGTCAGCAGCACGACCGCGACCACAACCGGCAAGAAATACAATGGGAATTCGAAAAAACCGACGCCGAGGTGATGCAGCATCCAGTCCCAGACTGGTTGCAGCGCAGTGCTATTCATGGTGTCGCTCCTACTCGTGTGAAGTGTCGGTCAGCAGGCGCCGGGCGGCCAGTCCCAGTTCGGCGATGCACTGCTCGACGGTGATGTCGCCGACTCCGAGCAATGCCAGATCGGCGAAGAACACCCGTCCGAGCACCGTCATGGCCGGGTCGAGCGACGAGAGTTCGTGCACGTCGTGCGGTACTCCCGTCGCTCCTCCCAGTAGGTCCAGGAACATCTGCCGAACGCCGAGGCGGAACGCGTCAGCAACCGGACCCTGAGCCAGGACCGAGGCCATGGTCGCCCGGACCATCGGCAGGTCCGACGCAGCCTCCCGGACGACCTGCTCAATCGCGACGTCGATTGCGCTGGCCGGAGACGCTGCCGCGATCGCTTGCGGAATGCGCTGCGCCACATCATGACCCCAGGCCAGCGCGGCCTCGCACACCACATGCTCCTTGGACGCGAAATAGCGGTATGTCGTCGCCCTGGAAACGCCGGCGGAGCTGGCGATCTGCTCCATACCCACGGACTCGTGGCCGTGCTCGCGAATCAATTCGCGGGCGGCCGCGAGCAAGCGTTCGCGCACGTCGCGCTGGCGCGCGTCCAGTGTGCGGTGAATCGTCAGAGTCGTAGGACCCACGCGGTCGTCCTTTTCAGCCAGGTTCGAGACAAAAGCTGATACAGATGTCTCATCCAGAGGTGAGACGACTGTATCAGCACCAGTAGCGCGCGGCAATACCCGCTGCTTGCCGTGCCGTGACGTCAGATCGTCGTGTGGTTATAGGAGGAGCCCCGGATCACCGAGCTGATGGCGCGCCCGAAGCGGCGTTCCACCGAGCTGATCAACTTCATCACCTGGGCTTGATCGGTGCTGTCCGCGGCGACCGCGAAGACCCGCGACGCGCTGTAGCCGTGCACGACCCTGGTCAACTGACTCACGTTCCGCCCCGACACCGCTACGCAGTAGCCGGCGGCCAGCAACGCCCGCGCGGCGAAATAGCCGGAGTCCGACCCCGCATCCATGACCAGGAACAGCTTGGGTTGATCAGCGGGCAGCGGCCGCGTCCCGGCGGAGGCTGGTGCGATGGGCGACATGCACCCAACGTAGAGATCGTCCCGACGTTCCGGAATCCACCGATCGGACGTTTGCGGACGAATTCGGCCTCAGCCGATCGGAGGCACGCAGCGTCCTCCGATCGTCGGCTGTCGGAGGTCCCGATTACGGTTCGCGATGAGAATTGCCGTCAGGGTTGGTCAGTACGTATGAGCCCGGGCGGGCGATACCACCAACCTGAAGGAGTGCCCATGGCCATCAAGGTCGAACCTGCAGTGATCCCCCACCTCGTCGTCGATGACGCCGCTGCCGCCATTGACTTCTACGTGCGGGCGTTCGACGCCGTCGAAATGGCCCGCATCCCCGGCCCCGATGGCCGGCTCATCCATGCCGCGGTGCAGATCAACGGCTCAATGGTGATGCTCAACGACGACTTCCCGGAAATGTGTAACGACCAGTCGATGACCCCCAAGTCCTTGGGAGGCACACCCGTGACCATCCACCTCACGGTCACCGATGTCGACACCAAGTTCCAGCGGGCAATCGACGCCGGCGCCACCGTGGTGATGCCGTTGGAGGACCAGTTTTGGGGCGATCGTTACGGTGTGGTGGCCGATCCGTTCGGGCACAACTGGGCGCTCGGCCAGCCGGTCCGCGAGGTCAGCATCGAGGAGATCAAGGAGTCGATGTCGGCCCAGGCCTGACGGCGATCTCGCAACATCTAATCCCGCGCGCGCAACCGGGTCAGCAGGCGCCGTCCCCGTGGCGGCGCCTGCGGCGCGGTGCCCGCAGCAGCGAGCATGTCGGCGACATCGGTGAACTTGCGACGCGGACGGCCATCAGCGTCACCACGCGCCACTTCGGCCGCGTCGATGGCTCGCCACCCGGCGGAGTCGACGACATCGGGCTGGCGCTCGGCCACCAGGTCCACCAGCGACGCCGGCGTGCCCACCGGGTCGGTCAATGCGCCGGAGTTGAAGTCGGCCACCAACGCCTGAACGGTCTGGAAGGAGCAGGACTTGTTGGTGCCGATGAAGCCGGTCGGCCCTCGTTTGATCCAGCCCGCGACATAGGCGCCCGGCACCGGCCGGCCGGACACGGGTTCGACGACCCGTCCGCCGTCGTTGGGAACGACGGCCTTCGACTTGTCGAACGGCAGGTCACGAATGTGCTTGCCGCGGTAACCGATCGACGTGAGCACCAATCCGGCATCAATCCGGCGGGGTGCGCCGGTCTCGGTCACCGAGAACTCGACCCCGACGGCGCGCTCTTCACCGAGGATGCGCTGCGGCGTCAGCCCGTAGGCCAGCCGGATGCGCGGCCGCGCGGATGGCGTCGAGCCATCACCCAGCCCGCTCAGGATCTGCAGCTTGTGCCTGGTGAATGGGTCCGTCGCGGTGGCGAGATCGGCATGCACCCAGCGCTGGTCCTCAGGGCTCAGCACGACCTCGCACGCACCGGTGAGCCCGATCAGCTCGGGCAGGGTGAATGCCGAGTGGGCGGGTCCCCGGCGAGCCGCGATCACCACCTCGCGAACGGCCGACTTTCGGAATGCCTTCAGCGCATGGTCGGCGATGTCGGTGCGGCCCAACTGGTCGGGGTCTGCGGTGAGTACCCGGGCCACGTCGAGCGCCACGTTGCCATTGCCGATGACCACCACCCGTTCGTGGCTGAGATCGACTGACAGATGGGCATATTCGGGATGACCGTTGATCCACGCCACCAGCTCGGTAGCGGTGCCGACGCCCGGTAGGTCGGCCCCTTCGACATCGAGCCGACGGTCGTCGGGTGCACCGACGGCATACAGCACGGCGTGGTGGTGGGCGAGCAATTCGGCGTGACTGACGTGCCGGCCGACCTCGACGTTGAGAAAGAACCGAAATCGGCGGTCGTCGGCCACCCGATCGAACAGCCGGGTGACGTTCTTGGTGTGCTGATGATCGGGCGCCACACCGGCACGCACCAGACCGTAAGGCGTGGGCAGCTTTTCGAAGACGTTCACCCGCACGCCCTGTTGCACCAGGAGTTCGTCCGCGGCGTACATCGCCGCGGGTCCCGACCCGACGACGGCAACCGTCAGCGGGCGGCGCCGGGGGCGCACCTGCGCGGCCGGGATCACCGGCGCCAGCTTCGATGTCGGCGGCAGCTTGGCATCGGCGGGCCGTTCCGGGTAGAACGACGCGTTTATCTCGACGAACGGCAGTTGACCGGCATCCAGCTTGCTGTCCGGGACGATCGCACCGACCGGGCAGGCACTGACGCAGGCGCCACAGTCGACACATGCCACCGGATCGATGTAGAGCATTTCCGTTGTGGCATAGCCTGGCTCGTCGGGTGACGGGTGAATGCAATTGACCGGACATGCGAAGACGCACGACCCGTCATTGCAGCACGATTGCGTGATGACGTGCGGCATAGAGGAACTCGCAGACTGATCAGGCAGCCGGCGCAGTAGCCAGGTGCTGGCGCTGCGGCTCGCTGCGGTAGCGCGACGGCTTGCCGTTGATCCTGCAGATCCGCCACATCAGCCGGGCTGAACGGTTCTCCATCAAACCGGTGTCGTAGGCCAGCATCCGGACGTCGGCGAACATGTCGCGCAACCACTTCCGCGATTCGGGTGATCGGAAGAACAATTCCTTCTTCACCGAACGCGGAATGTCGAACTCCTGCCAGAATGCCTTCGGTGGGATCAGGATCGCATTGCACAGGGTGCGCATGGTCAATGGGAAGAATAGCGAAGTCCAGAAGCGTTGCCGGCGGTTCAAATTCGGCAACCGCCGGCGCAGAAACTCGTGAGCGAACGAGATGTGGCGGGCTTCCTCTGCCACGTGAATAGCCATTACCCGTTCCATGACCGGGTGCAGCGCCTTGCCTTCCCGCAGCACCTGCTTCTGGGTGTGGTCGATCGGCTCCTCGCCGGCCAGCACCCCGATGAAGAACGCCACCGGCATCGGGCCCGCCACCAACGGAACCAACGGCGAAAGCCAGCGCAGCCGGCGCGGCATCCCCGGGACGTCGGCGCCCACCCGGTTCACCATCTCCTGGAACATCATGGTGTGGTTGCACTCTTCGACCGATTCGTGCAGGCAGTACCGGTATTCGGGCGATCCGTTGGGCACCCAGAAGGTGTAGTTCATCAACCCGCGGATCAGGATCGACTCGAAATGCAAGCCCACCTTGGCGACGTTGGCCTGCCGCCACATCCCGATCTTGATCTTCTTCTCGTCAGGCTGTGCCTGATACCAGGGATGCCGGCCCAGCGGGTCGGTCGCCGGGAGGATCCACCGGGGATCGTTGTCGGTGACAGCGAACTCCGGTGACTCCCAATCGATATCGGTGTACGGATTGAAGTTCCGCCGCACAGACCCCTCGGACAGTGTGGCGAGCAATTCCACGTACTCCGCGTCGTCCCGCACCTCCATGTTGCGGCGCCAACGTCGAACCATGCGCGTCCTGGCAGTCGTAGCAACCATCAGAAGCCTCCCCAGCGAGGTTGAGATCCGGACGAATAAAGAACACGGTACCGCCGGTACTGGGAATTCTCCAGACCGGTTCAGGGGCTGTGGCCCACGCCGCATCGCACATCGAGTGTGTCCTGGCTCACAGTGGGTGTCGCGACCAGGCGTTATCCCGACCGCTTGGTTTCCGGCCGGCGTCCGCTCACTACCCTGTTCACCATGGCTGACCAGCTCACGACTTCCCTCGAGATTCCCGCTGACCTCAAGCCGCGCGACGGCCGCTTCGGCTGCGGCCCGTCGAAGGTGCGGCCCGAACAGCTCCAGGCGCTGAGCACCACCGCCGCGGCGCTCTTCGGCACATCGCACCGGCAGGCGCCGGTGAAGAACCTGGTGGGACGCGTCCGCTCGGGCCTTTCTGACCTGTTCTCCCTGCCCGACGGATATGAGGTCATCCTGGGCAACGGTGGCGCGACGGCGTTCTGGGATGCCGCTGCATTCGGTTTGATCGACAAGCGCTCGCTGCACCTCACCTACGGCGAGTTCAGCTCGAAGTTCGCGTCCTGCGTGGCCAAGAACCCGTTCGTCGGCGACCCGATCATCGTCAAGGCCGACGCGGGTTCCGCTCCGGAACCGCAGTCCGACCCGTCGGTCGACGTGATCGGCTGGGCCCACAACGAGACCTCGACCGGCGTCGCGGTGCCGGTGCGCCGCCCGGCCGATTCGGGGGATGCCCTCGTCCTGATCGACGCCACCTCGGGCGCCGGTGGCCTGCCCGTCGATATCAACGATGTCGACGCCTACTACTTCGCGCCGCAGAAGAACTTCGCCAGTGACGGCGGCCTCTGGCTGGCCGTCATGAGCCCGGCCGCCCTGGCCCGCGTCGAGGCCATCGCCGCCTCGGGTCGCTGGGTGCCGGACTTCCTGTCGCTGCCGATCGCCATCGAGAACAGTGTCAAGAACCAGACCTACAACACCCCGGCGATCGCCACGCTGGTGCTGCTGGCCGAGCAGCTCGACTGGCTGCTGGGCAACGGCGGCCTGGACTGGGCGGTCAAGCGCACGGCGGACTCGTCGCAGCGGCTGTACTCCTGGGCCGAAGAGCGGCCCTACACCACGCCGTTCGTCACCGACCCGGCCCTGCGTTCGCAGGTGGTGGGCACTATCGACTTCGTCGATGACGTGGACGCCGCCGCGGTGGCCAAGACGCTGCGAGCCAACGGCATCGTCGACACCGAGCCGTACCGCAAGCTCGGCCGCAATCAGTTGCGGATCGCGATGTTCCCGGCCGTGGACCCCGACGACATCAGTGCGCTGACCAACTGCATCGACTGGGTGGTGGAGCGGCTTTAGCGCGGCGACGATGCGGGCCGGACCCGGCCCGCGGAGGAGCAGCGCAATCCGATTCAGCCCTGTTCAGCGCAGTCGCAACCGTCCAGCGTGTCAGTACCGGGTTACCGGAGTTCGCTGCACTAGAGTTCGCACGTAACGGTTCCGTTGCTGGCCTGCACGGAGTCTGCGAGGAGAAGCCATGCGGGAACTCAAAGTGGTTGGGCTTGACCCCGACGGCAAATTCGTCCTCTGCGAGGGTGCCAGCTCAACCGAGAAGTTCCGACTACCCGCCGATGAACGGCTGCGGGCCGCGCTCGACGGCAAGCAGGTGCCGCCCGAGCAGCCGGCGCTGGATATCGTCGTCACGAACATGTTGAGCCCCAAGGAAATCCAGGCCCGAATCCGCGCAGGCGCGTCGGTCGAGCAGGTCGCCGCGGCGTCTGGCTCCGACGTCTCGCGGATCCAGCGGTTCGCCAATCCGGTGTTGCTCGAGCGGTTCCGCGCCGCCGAGCTGGCAACCGCCGCGCATCCGGTGCTGGCCGACGGGCCCGCGGTGTTGAGCCTCTTGGAGACCGTCACGGCGGCGTTGGTGGGACGCGGCCTGAGCCCGGAGAAACTGACCTGGGATGCCTGGCGCAACGAGGACAGCCGCTGGACGGTTCAGCTCGGCTGGCAGGCTGGTCGCTCGGACAACGTCGCGCACTTCCGTTTCACGCCGGGGGCGCACGGGGGCACCGTCACCGCGATCGACGATGCCGCCAGCGAGCTGATCGACCCGGACTTCAAGCCCCGCCAGCTCGCGCCGGTGGCGCGACTGGCCTTCGAGGCCGCGGCGGAGCCTGCCCCAGCCGCTCCGGCGGCGCCGCCGAGCGCGCCGGAGGCACCTGCCGAGCAGCCGGCCAGCAGCCGCCGCGGCAAGCCGGCGATCCCCGCCTGGGAGGACGTGCTGCTCGGGGTGCGCTCCGGCGGCCAGCGCTGAGCGCGATCCCAGACCTAGCCGGGGCTGGCGCCCATCAGCATCACCGCGAGTAGCGCCACCCACGCTCCGGCCACCCCGATCGCTGCCCCCAGCACGAACCACCGCAGCACCAGGGCCCGTCGCCAGCCCCACAAGGTCGGTGCCAGTCCTCCGACCGCCACCACATTGAGGCCCACGGCCAACAGCGGGTGCACCCGGATCAGGCCGAGGCTGAGCACCACGATCGCAGCGCCGGTGACGGCCGCGACAAAACCGGCCACCGCCAAACCCGTTGCCCAGGGCACGGACTCATCGTTCACGTCGCGAGCCTAGCCCGAGCACACTCGCTCGTAGAACGCCACCGCGGCCGCCGTCGCCACATTGAGCGAGTCGGTGCCGCGCGACATCGGAATCCGTACCCGCATATCGCTGATCCGCAGCGCGGCCGTCGTCAGGCCGGGTCCCTCGGCGCCCACCAGCACCGCGACCCGCTCGTCGCGCACCGCGGCCATCGCATCGCGCAGGGCGAGTGCATCGCCGTGCGGAGTCATCGCCAGCAGCCGGAAGCCGCGCTCGCGCAGCGCTACCAGCTCGGCCGGCCAGTCGGTGGCTCGCGCGTACGGCACCAGCAGCGCGTGCCCCATGGACACCCGGACGGCCCGACGGTAGAGCGGGTCAGCGCAGCCACTGCCGAAGACCACCGCGTCCACCCCCAGGCCGGCGGCGTTGCGAAAGATGGATCCCAGGTTCTCGTGGTCGTTGACGCCTTCGAGCACCGCGACGGTGTGTGCGCCGTCGACAACCTGGGCCACGCTCGGCTCGATCACCCGGCTGGCGCTGGCCAACACCCCTCGATTGAGATGAAAACCCACGGCTTGCGCCATCACCTCGGCCGATGCCCGGTAATACGGCGCCGGGGTGCCCGTGAGATCGTCCCTGAGCTCGGCGAGCCTGCGGTCGGTTCCGAGCAGCGCACGGGGGGTGAACCTCGACGCCAGCATGCGCTGGACCACGAGCACACCCTCGGCGATCACCAGGCCTTTGCCGGATGGCAGGTCGGGACGGCGGTCGACGCTGTTGAGGTCGCGGAAATCGTCCAGGCGGGGGTCGTCGGGATCGGTGACGTCCTGGACATTGATGTCCGGCGTCGTCACGGGCTTTCGTCGACCAGGGCCGAGATCAGGTCGGCCGCACTGCGCAGGACGTCGCGTTGGGCGTCGTCCAGCGTCGCGAGCCGCTCGGCCAGCCACTCCTGACGGGCCTGACGCGCCGCTCTGACCAGTTCCGCACCGGATTCGGAGACCGACACCAGCACCTGCCGGCCGTCCACCGGATGCGGGGCGCGATCGACGAGGCCCTCGTCGGCCAGGGATGCGATCACCCGCGTCATCGATGGCGGCCGGACCCGTTCCCTGATGGCAAGCGCGCCGGGGGTCATCGCCCCCTCGTTGGCCAGTGTCGTCAGCGCCGAGAGCTGAGTCAGCGATACCGGTGAGGAAGCGTTCCGGAACCGGAGTTGCCGAGCCAGCCGCATAACCGCCAACGACAAGTCTGCGGCCAACCGCGCATCGCTGTCGGGCACAGCGCGAGGTTACAACGGAACGACTGAGACGGGTATCAGAAACGGCGAACGATGAGCGCGACGGTATGTTGAAAAACGCAATGACTGACCAGCCCGCCCCCGAACCACCACCGTTGCCGCCGGCGCTGCTGGCGGTGTGGCCGATCATCCTGGTCGGTGCGCTGGCCTGGCTGGTGGCGGTCGCGCTCGCGTTTCTGATGCCAAGCCTGGAGACGCTGCGCCCGGTGGCTCTCGCTGGACTCGGCGTGGGCGTGCTGGGGACCAGCATCTTCGTTTGGCAACTCGCCGCCGCCCGGCGTGGTGCCCGGGGTGCGCAAGCCGGACTGGAAACCCTGCTCGATCACCAATAACCCAAGGAGGACGCATGGCCGCCCCGCTACTGCAGGCTTCGATCGACATCGGAGCGCCCCCCTCGAAAGTGTGGGAGCTGATCTCTGATTTTCGCCGCATGCCGCAGTGGAGCCCCCAGTGCCGGTGGATGCGGCAATTCGGCCCGCTGCGCAACGGCACCCGCACGCTGAACCTCAACCGGCGCAACCGGCTGTTCTGGCCGACGACCTCGACCGTCGTCGAAGTCATTCCGGAGAAGAAGCTCGCGTTCCGGGTGGACACCAACCGCACCATCTGGAGCTACGAACTCGAGCCGCATGGTGAGGGCACCCGCGTGACGGAGAGCCGCCACGCGGAAAACGGCACCAGCGCGGTGTCCAACCTGACGGTGAACGCGTTGCTCGGCGGGACCGAGAACTTCGAGCGGGAATTGGTCGAGGGCATGAACGCCTCGCTGGCACGAATAAAGGCAGCCGCCGAGAAGGGCTGAGGCGGTCTTACATCGCCGTTCGACCTGCCCGGCCCGGCGATCCGCCGGAACCACGGCAGGTCGGCGGTTGACCACTTGCGTTGCAGCACTACGTGATTCGTGCCGCTGAAGTATTCCGACGGCCGGCCGGCACGAAGGTCCGACATACCTCGGCACTTCCGCATTGGCAGCGCCCCCTGTCTTGACGGCGATTCCTCCTCGGCATATTGTCAATCATGGTTGACATTATCATCAGAAGGGGTTGCCCGATGTCTCTTGAAGAGTTGTTCTCAGAGCGCGAAGTGTCGTATGTGTTGTGCACCATCAGCTTCAACGCCACCGAGATCGCGGAGTAAACCACGGGTTCAGCGATAGCCGCTGAACCACAACAGGTTTCGTCGAAAGTACGGAACGCGTTCGGCCGTCGTGCGGTCAGCCGAACTCGGGACCGTCGCGCTGCGCGTCGGGTACCTGCGGCTCGGCAGAGTCCGACGGCTCGGACGGGTCAACAGTCGCAGCCGGCTCGGATGGTTCCGCCGGCTCGGACGATTCCGCGGGCGCGACGGGCTCCAGCAGCTCGGCCATTTCCGGGTTCTGGGCGGGTTCCGGCTCCGACGATTCGGCAGGCTCGGATTGCCCGGCATCGTCGGCCGGCTCCGGCACCGACGACTGAGCGGTCTCGGCAGGCTCTGATTGCTCGACTTCGTCGGCACCCTCAGCCGCCTCCGGCACCGACGACTCTTCAGCCTCGCCCGATTCCGACTCCGACGGTTCGGCAGGTGCGACAACCTCGGCCGTCGGCTTTTCGGAAACGTCGAGCACCCCGTCGTCGAACGGTTCGTACATCGGAGAGCCGGTACCCGCCGGGGCGGGCGTATCGGAGTGCGCACCGCACCCGTAGAACTTGTCGACCACGTGCCCGTCGGCGGACAGTTCATTGCCGCAGACGCCGAACATCTCCCCCAGCGATCCGGCGAGCGGCAGGAAGAAGCCGCAGTCGCGGCACACGCGCTTGGTCGCACGCGACATCGCGGAGTCGGGTCCGTAGTCACCCTCGTGCCAGCGCTCAGCCGCCTCGGCGCGGCCCCAGGCGCTCATCACCCAGCGCCGGCCCAGGCCGAGTTCGACCGCGACCTCGTCCACGAAGGGATCCCCACTGGCCGTATATCCCGGGACCAGCCGCGGATCGTCCTTGGCCGGGGCCAACAGGTCCCCGGGGCCGAGGTCACCGGGTCGCACCCGCTGGTCCCAGGGCACCCATTCCGGCGCAAGCAGGGCGGTCGGACCGGGGATCAGCACCACCTCGCTGATCGTGGCGTGCTCGGCACCGGCGT
Organism: Mycobacterium sp. TY815; assembly: GCF_030755135.1. NCBI lineage: Bacteria > Bacillati > Actinomycetota > Actinomycetes > Mycobacteriales > Mycobacteriaceae > Mycobacterium > Mycobacterium sp. TY815. Next base: position 1,214,062 of record NZ_JAUFRX010000002.1, read on the forward strand.
AACCGGCGACGACGACGGCCCACTGCCACCCCTGATAGCCCGGCACGTGGGCCAGGAAGCGGTGGGTCGCGGCGTTCGGGTCTTCGTAGCTGACGCCCAGGTAATCCCCCACGGCATCCGCCCCGCTGAACTCTGCAACGGCGGTCCTGGCCTGCTCAACCGCACCCGTAAGCACCCCCGCGAGCACCTCGGGCCACTCAGCCACGGTCGCTACGGAGGACTCCTCCATGGGTCCGGTCACAGTGTCACCTTAATGTCACCTTGTTCATGCCGATCTTTCGTGCGCCCCCATACTGCCGGAAGACACGATGACCGAGCCACACCGGATTACTCCGCAGCGACTCGGCATAGGACAGAATTGAAGCGTGTCCGGACGGCGAGGTGATCATGCGGGCCGGATGGCCCCACCCCCGGGCCGCCGGACCCCATCGGCGAATGAACATCCGGGCATGGCCAACTATCCGGCCGACCACCCTGCCCAAGACGACGACTATCGCCGGTCCCGCCGTCCCCAGCCGCCACCCAGCGCGAACCGCTATCTGCCACCGCTGGACCATGAGCCGCCACCGAACCGCGGCAGCGAACCCGAATCCCCGCGCGGTCTCAACAACGGCGAGCGCATCACCGTCACGCGGGCCGCGGCCATGCGTAGCCGCGAAATGGGTTCCCGGATGTACTGGATGGTGCAGCGGGCCGCGACCGCCGACGGCGCCGACAAGTCCGGGCTCACCGCGCTGACCTGGCCGGTGATGGCCAATTTCGCCGTCGACTCCGCCATGGCGGTGGCGCTGGCCAACACCCTGTTCTTCGCGGCCGCCAGCGGTGAGAGCAAATCGAAGGTCGCGCTGTACCTGCTGATCACCATCGCGCCGTTCGCCGTCATCGCGCCGCTGATCGGCCCCGCGCTGGACAAGCTGCAGCACGGCCGGCGGGTCGCGCTGGCGTTGTCGTTCGCGCTGCGCACCGCGCTGGCGTTGTTGCTGATCATGAACTACGACGGCGCCAGTGGCAGCTTCCCGCCGTGGGTGTTGTACCCCTGCGCGCTGGCCATGATGGTGTTCTCCAAGTCGTTCAGCGTGCTGCGCAGCGCGGTGACGCCCCGCGTCATGCCACCGACCATCGACCTGGTGCGGGTCAATTCCCGGCTGACCGTATTCGGGCTGCTCGGCGGAACCATCGCCGGCGGCGCCATCGCGGCGGGCGTCGAGTTCGCGTGCACTCACATGTTCAAATTGCCCGGGGCCCTCTTCGTCGTCGTGGGCATCACGATCGTCGGTGCCCTGCTATCCATGCGCATTCCGAGCTGGGTAGAGGTGACCGCGGGCGAGGTCCCGGCCACCTTGAGCTACCACCGGCACAGCGACCACCTGCATCAGAGCTGGCGGGAGGAAAGCGGAAAGGTCGGCGGGAAGCTGCGACAACCGTTGGGCCGCAACATCATCACCTCGCTATGGGGCAACTGCACCATCAAGGTGATGGTGGGTTTCCTGTTCTTGTACCCGGCTTTCGTGGCCAAGGCTCACGACGCCGACGGGTGGGTGCAGCTGGCCATGCTGGGCATGATCGGCGCCGCCGCCGCGATCGGTAACTTCGCCGGCAACTTCGCCAGCGCGCGCCTGAAACTGGGCCGGCCGGCCGTTTTGGTGGTGCGGTGCACCCTGGCCGTGACTGCCTTCGCCATCGCTGCCGCAGTCGGCGGGAACCTGATCGTGGTCGCGGTCGCCACCTTGGTCACGTCGGGATCGAGCGCCATCGCCAAGGCTTCGCTGGATGCCTCGCTGCAGGACGATCTGCCCGAGGAGTCGCGCGCCTCGGGCTTCGGGCGGTCGGAGTCCACCCTGCAACTGGCATGGGTGCTGGGTGGCGCGGTCGGGGTGTTGGTGTACACCGAATTGTGGGTCGGCTTCACCGTCATCAGCGCGCTGCTGATCCTTGGTCTGGCTCAGACGATCGTCAGCTTCCGTGGTGACTCGCTGATTCCCGGCCTCGGTGGCAACCGGCCGGTCATGGTCGAGCAGGAGGGCCGGCGCGCCGGCGCCCCGACGCCAGGAGTGATGCCGCGGTGAAGCGCACAGTGGCCGCGCTGGTTGCGGTCGTCGTGGTGGCGCTGGCCGCCGGAGCCGGTCTCGGAGCGTGGCTGCTGAGCCGCGACCGAGGCCCGCACTTCCCTGAGATCAGCGCCTACTCACGCGGTCACACCGTCCGGGTGGGGCCGTACCTCTATTGCAACGTGCTGAACCTCAACGACTGCCAGACTCCGCAGTCGCAGGGCGAATTACAGGTGAGCGAACGCTTCCCGGTGCAGCTCTCGGTGCCTGAGGCCATCGGCCGGGCCCCCTGGCGGCTGTTGCAGATCTACGAGGACCCGACCAACACCGCAACCACCTTCTTTCGCCCCGACACCCGCCTCGCGGTCACCATCCCCACCGTCGATCCGCACCGGGGGCGGCTGACCGGTGTGGTGGTGCAGCTGTTGACCCTGGTAGTGGACGACGGTGAACTCCGCGAAGCGCCGCACGCCGAATGGTCTGTGCGCGTGACCTTTTGAGTTGCGCCGGCCTCACGCCCCGGGACCGGCCGGCACCCGCTCCCCCTCGGCCGGCGCTCCGGGCGCAGTCCCGTCACCGAAGGGCCTGCCACCCAACGCTTCCCGGCCGTGCGGTGTGAGCCAATTCGACAGGTCAGGTCCTTTGGGCACGATGCCGGTGGGATTGATGTCGGCGTGCACGATGTAGTAGTGCTGTTTGATCTGAACGAAATCCGTGGTGTCGCCGAAACCGGGTGTCTGGAACAGGTCTCGCGCATATGCCCACAACACTGGCAGTTCTGACAACTTGGACCGGTTGCATTTGAAGTGGCCGTGATACACCGGGTCGAAACGGGCCAGCGTGGTGAACAAGCGGACATCGGCCTCGGTAATGGTGTCGCCCACCAGGTATCGCTGTTGCGCCAATCGGTCGCTGAGCCAGTCCAGCGCGGTGAACAACCGGTCGTATGCGGCTTCGTAGGACTCCTGCGAGCCGGCGAACCCGCACCGGTACACCCCGTTGTTGACCTCGGTGTAGATCCGCTGGCTCACTTCGTCGATCTCGTCCCGCAGCTCCTCGGGATACAGCTGCGGCGCCCCCTCCCGGTGGTACGCGGCCCATTCGGTCGAGAAGTCGAGCGTGATCTGCGCGAAGTCATTGGTGACGACGGCACCGGTTGGGATATCGACGATCGCCGGGACCGTGATGCCCTTGGGATAGTCGGGGTCACGCTTGAAGTAGGCGTCCTGCAACCGTGGGATCTTCAGCACCGGATCAACGCCGCCGGGATCCAGGTCGAAGGTCCAGCTGCGCTCGTCATGGGTTGGTCCGCAAAAGCCAATGGAGAGAACCGATTCCAATCCCAGCAACCTGCGCACGATAATGGTGCGGTTGGCCCACGGGCAGGCGCGGGCGACCACGAGCCGGTACCGGCCGGGCTCCACCGGATAGCCGTCACGCCCGTCCGCGGTGATGCGGGTGGTGATGTAGTTGGTGTCGCGGTTGAATTCGCCTTTGCCGGCAACGTAGGAGCCCATTAATCCATCCTGCCGCACGGACGCACTGGTGAGCCGACGGGCCAGGTTGCTGAAATGCCCTCACGAAAGTGACCTTCGCCCAACCGCTTTGCCGGGTGTGCCGTCGCGGCCGGCTCGAGACCGCTACCCGACCGGATACGCCGAGCGACGGGCAGTACCAGAGGGTTACGCCTCGAACTCCCGCGCGACGGCCTTGACCACCTCGGAGATCTGGCGGGCGGTCTTGCGGTCCGGGTAGCGCCCCTTGCGCAACTCCGGCTGCACGGTGCTCTCCAGCAGCGTGATCATGTCTTCGACCATGCCGTGCAGCTCGTCGGGACTGTGCTTGTGCTCGGCCGGCGCCTCACGACGCGGCCGGGCAGCCGACCGGGCCAGGCTGGGCGGCGGGTCGATCAGCTTCAGGCTCAACGCCTGCGGTCCGCGCCTACCGGAGGCGATGCCGAACTCGACCTTCTGGCCCGCCTTGAGCCCCTCGACACCCGCGGGCAACGCCGAGGAGCGGACGTACACGTCCTCGCCATCCTCCTGCGACAGGAAGCCGAACCCCTTCTCGGAGTCGTACCACTTCACTTTGCCGGTCGGCACTGCTCTCACCTGCTTGTCTGATGGATCACTGATATGCGACATAGAAGACGCGTCCCGCCTGCGCAGGACGCGATGACGATCACAGATCCTACTCGGGTGCCTGGCCGCCGAGCATCCCGGTTTAACCGGTACTCGGTAGGCTTGCATTACCGCTGGAGGAAAGATGCGCCTGATCCTGAACGTTATCTGGTTGATTTTCGGTGGCCTCTGGCTGGCCCTCGGCTATCTACTGGCGGCGCTGGTCTGCTTCCTGCTGATCGTCACGATTCCTTTTGGCTTCGCTGCGCTGCGGATCGCCTCATATGCACTGTGGCCGTTCGGGCGAACAATCGTCGAGAAGCCCGGCACCGGGACGGGCGCGCTGATCGGCAACGTCATCTGGGTCCTGCTGTTCGGGCTGTGGCTGGCAATCGGCCACCTGGCGAGCGCAATCGCAATGGCCGCCACAATCATCGGTATTCCCCTGGCATTGGCGAACCTGAAGCTGATCCCGGTGTCCCTGGTCCCGCTCGGCAAAGAGATCGTTCCCGCCGACGCACGGGTGACCGCATGACGCTGACCGCGCTCGGCGTCCCGAGGGTGCGCAGGCAGGATGCCTCACCAGGCCCCCTGGAAGGACCGCTGCTGGACAGCTATGGCCGCGTCGCCACCGACCTGCGGGTCTCGCTCACCGACCGCTGCAATCTGCGGTGCAGTTACTGCATGCCCGAGCAGGGTCTGAACTGGCTGCCCGGCCACCAGTTGCTCCAGCCGGACGAGTTGGCCCGGCTGCTTCGCATCGCTGTCGGCAGGTTGGGAGTCACCAACGTCCGGTTCACCGGCGGCGAACCGCTACTGGTCCGGCACCTCGAAGAAGTGATCGCCGCGGCTGCCGAACTCACGCCACGCCCGGAGATCTCGCTGACCACGAACGGTGTGGGACTGGCGCGGCGTGCAGCGGCGCTGGCGGCGGCGGGCCTGAACCGGGTCAACGTCTCGTTGGACAGCGTCAACGCCGCTCACTTCGCGGCGATCACCCGCCGGGATCGCCTCGATGACGTTCTGGCCGGCCTGGCCGCCGCCAAGGCCGCCGGCCTGCAGCCGGTGAAGGTCAATGCGGTGCTGGATCCTCATACCGGCCGCGAGGACGTCGTCGAACTTCTCCGCTACTGCCTGGCGCACGGCTACCAGCTGCGGGTCATCGAGCAGATGCCGCTGGACGCCGGGCACCAGTGGCGCCCCGGCGCCGCTTTGAGTGCCGACGACGTCCTTGCGGCGCTGCGCCCGCACTTTCGCCTCGAGCCCGACCCGGCACCGCGCGGCTCGGCGCCTGCTCAGCTGTGGCTCGTGAGTCCCGGTCCGGACACCCCGGGCGGCAAGGTCGGCATCATCGCGTCGGTGTCGCATGCGTTCTGTTCCACTTGCGACCGCACCCGGCTGACCGCCGATGGCCAGGTCCGTAGCTGCCTGTTCTCCAGCGAGGAAACCGACCTGCGCGGGCTTCTTCGCGGCGGCGCCGACGATGCCGCCATCGAAGCGGCTTGGCGCGCCGCGATGTGGGCCAAGCCGGCCGGACACGGGATCAACGAGCCGGGGTTCATTCAGCCGGACCGTCCGATGAGCGCGATCGGTGGCTGAGGCCTCTCCACAGGCCACCGGCATCGCGGTGACCGTCCGCTATTTCGCCGCCGCCAGAGCGGCGGCAGGCATCGAATCGGAAACGCTGATGTTGCCGATCGGCACGACGGTAGCGGAGCTGATTGAAGACCTGGGCAATCGGGGTATACAGCTGGCACAGGTGCTGAGCCGATGCTCATATCTACGCGACGGAATTGCCGTCCGAGATGAGGCCTCGGCGTTATCCGCCGGCGACACGATTGACGTACTCCCCCCGTTCGCCGGCGGGTAAAAAGTGTGAGTTATCTCACGTCACGGAACGATAACAACCCGGCCACGCTCCGGTGTCGGGTGTTATGAGCTGCGCAAACGCCAGTGATTCCTGGCGTTTTGGCGCGCTGGTGTGACGAAAACGCCGATCAATTGCACACGTGACGGGATCGCCGGAAACCGCTACCGTCTCGGGAGGCTCGTCAAACCCAACCCGAGCGATGAGCCCTCCTTCACCTACAGCGCGCTGAGCTCCATCCGGTAGGCGAGGGATTCCGACCCGCGGATGGAGGCGGGGGACCCACCAGGTCCGCCGAGATCGGACCGGGGCCGTCAAGGCTCCTTGGGGTGAAGCCAGGTCGTATCAACGGTGAACGACTGGCCGGGTGACCTCTCCCATCCGAACCCGACAGCTGACCTCGCAAGCGTGTTACCGAGAGGAATTACCGAGCGTATGACTGGACGTCACCGCAAGCCCACTACCTCGAGCGTCAGCGTCGCCAAGATCGCCTTCACCGGTGCGGTCCTGGGCGGCGGCGGCATCGCCATGGCCGGCCAGGCCGCGGCTGCCACCGACGCCGAATGGGACCAGGTAGCCCGTTGCGAATCTGGCGGCAACTGGGCGATCAACACAGGTAACGGGTTCTACGGCGGCGTGCAGTTCGCGGCCGGCACCTGGGCCTCGCACGGCGGCACCGAGTTCGCCCCGTCGGCCCAGCTGGCCACCAAGGACCAGCAGATCGCCATCGCCGAGCGCGTGCTGGCCACCCAGGGCCGTGGTGCCTGGCCGGTGTGCGGGACCCCGCTGTCGGCCCCGTCGCCGCGTAACCCGGAGCCCGCCGCGCTGAACCAGCCGGTGGACGCTCCCGCACTCAACGGTGAGCAGATCCCGGACGCACCCCCGCCGGTCGAGGCCCCCGCACCCGAGGTGCAGATGGCCGGCAACGACCTCGCGCTCGCGCCCGCTCCGGTCGAGCTGCCCCCGGCCCCCGCGGAGCTGCCTCCGGCTCCCGCGGCCGACCTGCCGCCGGTCCCGGCCGACCTGCCGCCGGCCCCGGCTGACCTGCCTCCGGCTCCCGCGGCCGACCTGCCGCCGGCCCCGGCCGACCTGCCTCCCGCTCCCGGCGACGTGCCGGCTCCGCCGGCGCCCGTGGTCGTCGACACCGGCTTCCAGCCCGCCCCTCCGGCAGACGTCCCGCCGGCCCCGGCGGACGAGAACGCGCCGGTGGAGATCCACCAGGTCGCGGAGGTCGGCTACCACCAGCAGCTTTGGCAGGCCATTGTGGGTCAGGACATCGCCGGCAACGACGCGCTCGACGCGCTCGTGGCGGGTCCCGTCAGCTGACGTCGTTGGTTGAGGCCTGAGCCGGCGAGGCTCAGGCCGAACCCACCCATTCTTCCGACCCGTCGTCGAAGAACTGGTGCTTCCACACCGGTAACCGCTCCTTGATGGTGTCCACCAGGCGCGCACAGGTGTCGAACGCCGCTTGGCGATGGTCGGCCGCCACGGCGGCCACCAGAGCCGCCTCCCCGATGTGCAGCACACCGATGCGATGGCTGGCCGCCACGGCCCGCACGCCGCCGGCCTGATCGGCTACCTCTGCCACGACCTCGGCGAACACATCCTGGGCGGACGGGTGCGCGGAATACTCCAACCGCACCACCTGACGGCCCCCGTCGTGGTCGCGAATCATGCCGACAAAGCCCACCACGGCACCGGCGGACTGGTGGTTGACCAACGCCTCGTGCTCGGCAAGAGAGATCGGCTGATCGGTCACTGCGGCACGCAGGACCACCGTCATCGCGGGTGGTCTCCGCCGGCAAGCTGTTCGAGAGCGTGGATGAGCACGTCTGCGAGCACCCCGAGACCGTCCCGCACGCCACCGGGTGAGCCCGGCAGATTGATGATCAGCGTCTTGCCTGCAACGCCGCACACACCGCGCGACAGCACGGACGTCGGCACCTTCGGCAATCCCGACTGGCGAATCGCGTCGGCCAGCCCGGGGATCATGTAGTCCAGCACCGCCACTGTCTGTTCCGGCGTGGTGTCGGTCGGCGCGATGCCGGTGCCTCCGGAGGTGATGACCACGTCCACCTCAGCCTCCAGGGCGTCGTGCAGCGCGTCGCCCACGTCGTTCCCGTCGGCCACCACGCGGGGCGCGGTAGGCAGGAACCCGCGCTGTTCGAGCCATTCGGCGATGATCGGTCCGCATTCGTCGGAATACACACCCGTGGCGGCGCGGGTCGAGGCGATGATCACCCGTGCGGTGCGGCTCACGGTTGTGACCAACTTCCGCGGCGGCCGCCCTCTTTGCTGAGCACCCGGACACCGTCAACACGGGCAGCCGGGTCGACCGCCTTGATCATGTCGTACAGGGTCAGGGCCGCCACACTGACCGCGGTCAAAGCTTCCATCTCCACCCCCGTTCGGTCGGTGCTGCGCACCGTCGCTCTGATCTCAACATCTGACTCCCCCACGGTGAAGTCAACATCGACCTTGGTGAGGGCAAGCTGGTGACACAGTGGAATCAGGTCGCTGGTGCGTTTGGCGGCCAGGATTCCGGCCACCCGCGCGGTCGCCAGCGCATCGCCCTTCGGCAGACCACCCGCGGATATCAGCTCGACGACGTCCGCCGTCGTGCACAGCAGGCCGGCGGCGACGGCGGTGCGGCGAGTCGTCCCTTTTTCGGTGACGTCGACCATGTGCGCCGCCCCGCGCTCATCCAGGTGCGACAGCGCCGACCCGGGGGCCTCAGAGCGCTCATCAAAGGCGCCAGACCCCGACATCCCGACGGCCTACCAGGTGGCGACCGTCACCGGATGGACATAGGGCAATTCCTCGGCGGGCACCGGAAACACCACTTCGCCGAACGGCGAGAGTGCACCCGTGCGGTCGGTCACGAGTTCGCTCACCGCGTGGTCGTCCGGGTCCGTGGTCGGCCAGCCGGGGTCCACATACTTCTCTTTGCGCGCCTTCGAGTCAGCCACGCGCTCTATTCTGACAGGTCGCGTGACCATCCGCGGCGGAAGGTTGAACCTCACGCCTAGGCTTGATCAGCAATGACCGAACACACCCCGGATATCCCGCTGGGGTCCTGGCTGGCCGACCTGCCCGACGAGCGGCTGATCCTGCTGTTGGAGCTGCGCCCGGACCTCGCCCAGCCGCCGCCCGGCAGCATCGCGGCGCTGGCCGCACGCGCGCAGGCGCGTCAGTCGGTCAAGGCCGCCACCGACGACCTGGACTTTCTCCGCCTGGCAGTTCTGGATGCCCTGCTGGTGCTGCACGCCGACGCCGAACCGGTCCCGGTGATCAAGTTGACGACCCTGATCGGCGAAATCGCTCCGGAGGCCGATGCCACGGCCGCGCTGGACGACCTCAAGAATCGCGCCCTGGTGTGGGGCGGCACGGCAGTGCGGGTGGCCGCCGACGCCGGAAGCGCCTTGCCGTGGCATCCCGGGCAGATCACGCTCGAGGACCGCACCCATACCGGGGAGCAGATCGCCGCCCTGATCGCCGAGGCCGACGATGCCCAACGCGACGTCCTGGAGAAGCTGCTCGAAGGCTCCCCGATGGGACGCACCCGCGACGCGGCCCCCGACGCGCCGCTGGACCGCCCCGTGCCGCAACTCCTGGCCACCGGCCTGCTGCGGCGTATCGATGACGAGACGGTGATCCTGCCCCGCCATGTGGCGCAGGTCCTGCGCGGCGAGACTCCCGGGCCGTTGCAGCTGACCGAACCCGATCCGGTGGTATCGACTGTCGCGGCGGCCGACGCCGACGCGGCAGCCGCGGGCGCCGTCATCGACCTGCTTCGCCAGGTCGATGTCCTGCTGGAGAACCTCAGTACCGCGCCGGTTTCCGAGCTCCGCAGCGGCGGGTTCGGTATCCGCGAACTCAAGCGGCTGGCCAAGGTGACCGGAATCGAGGAACCCCGTCTGGGCCTGATTCTGGAGATCGCCGCCGCGGCAGGGCTGATAGCCAGCGGCATGCCCGATCCGGAACCGGCACACGGCGAAGGACCCTACTGGGCGCCGACGACGACAGCCGACCGGTTCAGCACTCTGTCCGCTGCCGATCGCTGGTACCTGCTGGCCACCACGTGGCTCGACCTGACCTGCCGGCCGACTCTGATCGGCAGTCGCGGTCCGGATGGCAAACCGTATGGCGCGCTGTCGAATTCATTGTTCTCCACTGCCGCTCCGCTGGACCGCCGATTGCTTCTGACGCTGCTCGCCGGGCTGCCCGGCGGCGCGGGTGTGGATGCGAAGTCCGCGTCGGCGGCCTTGATCTGGCGGCGGCCACGCTGGGCCCGGCGGCTGCAGCCCGAGCCGGTCGCCGATCTGCTGGACGAAGGCCACGCGTTGGGGCTGATCGGCCGTGGGGCGATCAGCACGCCGGGGCGTGCACTGCTCCAGGACCACGATGATCCGGGTGTGGTCGTCGACGCGATGACTCGGGCACTGCCCAAACCCATCGATCACTTCCTGGTCCAGGCCGACTTGACCGTCGTGGTGCCGGGTCCGCTGGAACGCGACCTGGCTGATGACCTGGCCACTGTCGCCACCGTCGAATCGGCCGGTGCGGCAATGGTTTACCGGGTCAGCGAACAGTCGATCAGGCACGCTCTGGATATCGGTAAAACCCGCGACTGGATGCAGACCTTCTTTGCCGAGCACTCGAAAAACCCTGTGCCGCAAGGACTCACCTATCTCATCGACGACGTGGCCCGCCGGCACGGTCAGCTCCGGATCGGGATGGCCTCGTCGTTCGTGCGCTGCGAGGACCCGGCACTGCTGGCGCAGGCGGTGGCGGCGCCGGCCACCGAGGGCCTGCACCTGCGGGCGCTGGCACCGACGGTCGCGGTGTCACCGGCAACCATCGCCGAGGTGCTCGCCGCACTGCGCACGGCGGGATTCGCTCCCGCCGCCGAAGACTCCACCGGCGCGATCGTCGACGTGCGCACCCGCGGCGCGCGAGTGGCCGCGCCGCCGCAGCGCCGTACCTACCGGCCGGTCCCCCGCCCCAGCCCTGAAACGCTGAACGCCGTGGTGGGGGTACTACGCAAGGTCACCGCGGCCCCGTTCGGGAATATCCGCGTCGACCCTGCGGTTTCCATGTCGCTGCTGCAGCGGGCCGCCAAACAACAGGACACCGTCCTCATCGGCTACCTCGACGCCGCGGGGGTGGCCACGCAGCGGGTGGTGTCCCCGATCGTCGTCCGGGGTGGCCAGCTGGTGGCCTTCGATTCGGGGTCCGGGCGGATGCGTGACTTCGCCATCCACCGCATCACGTCGGTGATGTCGGCGGACGACGGATAATGAACCCGACGCGTGCCGGCGACGACGCAGAGGGGAGCGACGTGGGAGTACCACCCGCTTGCGGGAAAGAGGAGCGACGCTAGATGACTGACGGGCCCTTGATTGTGCAGTCCGATAAAACGGTGCTGCTCGAGGTGGATCATGAGCTGGCCGGCGCGGCGCGCGCCGCCATCGCTCCGTTCGCCGAACTGGAACGCGCGCCCGAGCACATCCACACCTACCGCATCACGCCGCTGGCGCTGTGGAACGCACGCGCCGCCGGCCACGACGCCGAGCAGGTGGTCGACGCACTGGTCAGCTTCTCCCGTTATGCCGTGCCGCAACCGCTGCTGGTCGACATCGTCGACACCATGGCACGCTACGGCCGCCTCCAGTTGGTCAAGCATCCCGCGCACGGCTTGACGCTGGTGAGCTTCGATCGTGCGGTTCTCGAAGAGGTGCTGCGCAACAAGAAGATCGCGCCCATGCTCGGTGCCCGCATCGATGACGACACGGTCGCCGTACACCCCAGCGAGCGCGGCCGCGTCAAGCAGATGCTGCTCAAGATCGGCTGGCCCGCAGAGGACCTCGCCGGTTACGTGGACGGTGAGGCACACCCGATCACCCTGGAACCCGACGGGTGGGAGCTGCGTGACTACCAGCAGTTGGCCGCCGACTCCTTCTGGGCCGGCGGCTCGGGCGTCGTGGTGCTGCCCTGTGGGGCCGGCAAGACGCTGGTCGGGGCGGCCGCGATGGCCAAAGCACAAGCGACGACTCTGATTCTGGTCACCAATATCGTGGCGGCCCGGCAGTGGAAGCGCGAGCTGGTGGCGCGGACGTCGCTGACCGAGGACGAGATCGGCGAATACTCCGGGGAGCGCAAAGAGATTCGGCCCGTCACCATCTCGACCTATCAGATGATTACGCGCCGCACCAAGGGCGAGTACCGGCACTTGGAGCTGTTCGACAGCCGCGACTGGGGCCTGATCGTCTACGACGAAGTACACCTGTTGCCGGCGCCGGTTTTCCGGATGACCGCCGACCTGCAATCCAAGCGCCGACTGGGCCTCACCGCCACGCTGATCCGCGAAGACGGCCGCGAAGGCGACGTGTTCTCCCTCATCGGGCCCAAGCGGTATGACGCGCCGTGGAAAGACATCGAGGCCCAGGGCTGGATCGCACCGGCCGAGTGCGTCGAAGTGCGGGTCACCATGACCGACAACGAGCGGATGATCTATGCCACAGCCGAGCCCGAGGAACGCTACAAGATCTGTTCGACGGTGCACACGAAAATCGCGGTGGTGAAGTCGATTCTGAAGAATCACTCCGGTGAGCAGACGCTGGTGATCGGCGCCTACCTCGATCAGCTCGACGAACTGGGTGCCGAACTCGGTGCCCCGGTGATTCAGGGGTCGACCAAAACCCGGGAGCGCGAGGACCTGTTCGAACAGTTCCGGCGTGGTGAGATCGCGACCCTGGTGGTGTCCAAGGTGGCCAACTTCTCCATCGACTTACCGGAAGCCTCTGTCGCAGTCCAGGTTTCGGGCACCTTCGGATCACGCCAGGAGGAAGCACAGCGGCTCGGCCGATTGCTGCGCCCCAAGGCCGACGGGGGCGGTGCCATCTTCTATTCAGTGGTCGCACGCGACAGCCTGGATGCCGAGTACGCCGCACACCGCCAGCGCTTCCTGGCCGAGCAGGGCTACGGGTACATCATTCGCGACGCCGACGACCTGCTGGGCCCGGCCATTTAGGACCGCGAGCAGACGCAAAATCTCCTCGGAACGAGTGCTCCACGGGGATTTTGCGACTGCTCGACAGGAGGCTAGAGCGACAGAATGGTTGCCGACGCGGTTCCCGGCGCACCGTACACCTGCGCCAGCCCCACCCGCGGGTTGCCCGGCACTTGACGTTCACCCGCCTCCCCGCGGAGCTGGCGCACCAACTCGTGCATCTGCCGTAGTCCGGACGCGCCGATGGGCTCACCGTTGGCGATCAGACCCCCGTCTGTGTTGACCGGGATCGAGCCGTGGATCTCGGTGGCGCCGTCGGCAACCAATTTCTCCTGTTCCCCGTCGGCGCACAGACCCGTCTCGGCCATGTGGATCACTTCAGCGCCGGCATCGGTGTCCTGTAACTGAGCCACGTCGACGTCCTCGGGTCCGATGCCCGCGGCCTCGTAGGCGGCCTGGGCCGCATAGACCGTCGGCGACGCGTCACCGTCCAGCGGAGCGAACGTGGCGTGCACCTCGTACGCACCGTAGCGGCGGGTGCGAATCTCACAGGCGCGCACATAAACCGGCTTGTCGGTGTACTTGTGCGCCATATCGGCCCGGCACATGATGACCGCCGCGGCGCCCTCGTCAGGGGCGCAGAACATGTATTGCGTCAGCGGATAGTTGAGCACCGTCGAGTTGAGGATCTCTTCCTCAGGAATAGCCTTGCGGCGGAATGCATTCGGGTTGATCGCACCGTTGCGGAAGTTCTTGGCGGCGACCTTCGCCAACGTCGCCTGAGAGATGTGGTGGTCGTGCAGGTACTTGTTGGCTTTCATGCCGAAGAACTTCGTGGTGACGAACTGCCCGTTCTGCGCATACCACTGCGGCAGTGCGAGTTTCGCGGGATCGTCGGTGAACGCACCGCGCGGGTGCTTGTCCAAACCGATCGCGATCCCGAGGTCGTATTTGCCCAGCCGAATGGTGTCGGCCGTCTGTTGAATCGCGCTGGCCGCGGTGGCACAGGCGTTGAAGACGTTGGTGAACGTGATGCCGGTCAGGCCCACCAAGCGGGTCACCGCGTCCGGGTTGGACACCTCGTGACTGCCGCCGAACCCGAATTGGATGTCCTGCCACGCGACGCCGGCATCGGCCAGCGCAGACTGGATCGCCTGTGCACCCATCTCCATCGCGGTCTTGTCGAATCTGCCGAAGGGGTGCAGGCCCACGCCGATGATGGCGACATCGTTGGTCATCTCATGCTCCTGTTGTTGCGACCGGCTGGAACGCGAAGGTCATGACGTCAACACCGTCGTCGTCGCGGTTCAGCGGCACCATGGTGAGCTCGACCTCCTGCCCGAACTGCAGCTTGGCCGGATCGTTCTCGGTAAGCCTGCCTTCCACCCGGATCACGTCCCCGAGCTGCACCAGGCCCACCCCGAACGGCACGAAGTCCTTACCGGTCGGCCCGGCATAGGGGGCGCCGGGCGGGAAACCCTGGGTAGTCCACGCAACCAGCGTGCCGCGACGGGGCAGCAGTACCTCGGTCATCTCGCCGCGACTGCAGCGCGGACAGAACTGCTGCACCGGAAACGTCGTGGCACCGCAACCGCCGCAGCGACTACCGATCAGCTGGGGGTTCTCGTCGGGCCAGGCGGAGATTTCAGGGGCCAATGCCTTCTGCATCGAGGGTCCTCCGTCGAGCACGAGAAAAATCGAACTCACCCAAAGGTACAACAGCATTCCGCAAAAGTGGAAATCACATTCTCATCCCGGCGGATAAGACAACTCGTTCGGTGCCGTCGGAAATTGACACCCACTACGATTTGGCCATGTCTTTAGAGGTTGGCCAGGTATTCGCCGGATACACCATCCTGCGAGTGCTGGGCGCCGGCGGGATGGGCAGGGTCTACCTGGCGACGCACCCGCGCCTGCCGCGCGAGGACGCACTGAAAGTGCTGCCCGCCGAGTACACCGATGATCCCGAGTACCGAATGCGCTTCGCCCGCGAAGCCGACGTGGCCGCGGGCCTGTCGCATCCGCACATCGTGCGGATCTACGACCGCGGCGAAAATGACGGCCAGTTGTGGATCTCGATGGATTACGTGCCGGGTACCGATGCCTCGCATCTGCTCCACGAGCGCTATCAGAGCGGTCTACCCGTCGACGAGGTGATCGCCATCATCTCCGCCGTCGCATCCGCACTGGACTACGCCCATCACCGCGGCCTGCTGCACCGCGACGTCAAACCGGCCAACATCCTGCTCACCGAACCCGACAACGTCCAGGGTCGCCGGATCTACCTCGCCGACTTCGGTATCGCCCGCCTCATCGACGACGCTTCCGGCCTGACGGCCACCAACGTGGCGGTCGGCACGGTGGCCTACGCGGCACCCGAGCAACTCAAGGGCGATCCGGTCGACGGCCGAACCGATCAATATGCGTTGGCCTGCACAGCCTTTCACCTGTTGACCGGCGCTCCGCCCTTCGCCGACACCAACCCCACGGTGGTGATCACCCAACACATCAGCGCACCCCCGCCGTCCATCGCCTTACGCCGGCCCGAGTTGTCCTCACTGGACCCGGTCTTCGCCATCGCCATGGCCAAGGACCCGAACGGCCGTTACAGCAGCTGCAGCGATTTCGCTCTGGAACTGAGCAAGCACCTTGCAACGCAGGACTACGACACCCCAATCAACCTGCACGCCAGGCAAACTCAGCCGTCAATTCCCATGCTTGCAGCGCACGAGCCGGAGTCGAAAAGCTGGGTCCGGCGGCCTGCCGTGTTGATCGGCGCCCTGGTGGCCGTCGCGCTGCTGCTTGTCGGCAGCGTCTTTGCCCTCAGCCGGTTCACCAGCAGCCGTAAGCACACGGCCGCACCGCCGGGATCGTCGACGGCGGTGCCCCAGGGCACGTCTGCGGCTGCACAAGGCCCGTTCACCGGGACATACCGCGCCGATTTCGGCCCGGCCACTCTCCTGGACGGCGAATCAGTTCCGACTGCGCAACCCACCACGGGCACCTACGGTGTGCGCTCGATGTGTGGAGGCGCCGGCTGCGTGGCAACGGCTTCGCGCCTGAAAGGTGAAAGAGCCTTCGCTTCGACCATGGTGTTCGACCAGCTGGGCAGCAGCTGGGTGGCGGTGGTCCTGTCGACGCAGCCCTGCAAGGCCAATACCGTCGAGATCTGGGAGGTCTTCACGCTGGAGGCGCGTCCCGACGGAACTCTGGTCGGCGATCAAACGCGCACTGCCCGGAACAATTGCCAAGAGCGGCGTACCGTGACCTTCACCCGCACCGGCGATCCACCTGGCGGACTCCCCGACCCGGCGACTTTGCCGCCGCGGGTGCCGTCAATGGCCGAGGCTTTTCGCGGCCACTATCAGCAGACCCTTACGTTGCCGGGCCAAGGTCCTCAGCAGAAGGGCGATTCGGCGGTCGTCACCAATTGCCTGCGTACCGGTGATCGGTGCATGAGCTACTTCCACACCGGATCGGGCGATGTCCCACTGATTTTCGCAGGCGGCGGCTGGACATGGGACGAGGTGAGCAGCGGCAAGTGTCCGGACGGGAGTCCGACGACGCTGCGCATCAGCGCCACTTTCCCGCTGCCGCAACCACCGGCGGATCCGCTGCCGTCGCTGCCGGGCCGCGGGCACTGGGCGCAAACCGGCACGTGCTCGACCGACGTAGATTTTGACGACACGTTCACTCGGACAGGCGATTAGCAGCGTGTCCCTGGATGTCGGCCAGGTGTTCGCCGGATACACGATCCTGCGCGTACTGGGAGCGGGCGGCATGGGCACGGTGTATCTGGCCACACATCCGCGACTGCCGCGCGAGGATGCTCTCAAGGTTCTCCCGGCGGAGTTCGCCAACGATGCGGAGTATCGGGCGCGATTCACCCGCGAGGCGGACCTGGCCGCGGGCTTGTCCCATCCACACATCGTCGGGGTTCAGGACCGGGGCGAATTCGACGGCCAGTTCTGGATCTCGATGGATTACGTGGCCGGTACCGATGCGTCCCGGTTGCTGAAGGACCGGTACCCCTCGGGCATGCCCGCCAATGAGGTGTTGACCATCATCGACGCGGTCGCAGCCGCGCTGGATTACGCGCACGAACTCGGGTTGCTGCACCGCGACGTCAAACCGGCGAATATCCTGCTGGCCGAAGCCGACGGGCAGGACCGGAGGGTTTATCTGGCCGACTTCGGCGTCGCGCGTCGCATCGACGATTCGGCCGGGCTGACCGAGACCAATGTGGCGGTTGGCACCGTCGCCTATGCCGCGCCCGAACAACTCAGGGGTGATCCGGTCGACGGTCGAGCGGACCAATATGCGCTGGCGTGCACGGCCTTTCATCTGCTGACGGGTGCGCCACCCTACCCGGACGCCAATGCCGCGGTCGTCATCACCCACCACCTGTACGCTCCGCCCCCGTCCTTGGGATCGTCCGACGATGAGCTGAGCAAGCTGGATCCGGTCTTCATGCGCGCGATGGCCAAACAACCGTCCGACCGCTTCGCCACCTGCAGTGAGTTCGCCGCCCAATTGCGCAGGCACTCCGAGGCTGCCCCCCGGATCAATGCACCGGACCACCTCGTCACCGCCCCGATCGAACGGCCGCCGCGGAAATCACCCCGTGCTCTGATCGCCGCGCTGGTCGCCGTCGTGCTGCTTATCGGTGGCGGTGTTTTCACCGGCGTGAAGCTCATGCACAGGCCGGCCGCCGTCGCCTCCACGCACACTACTTCCGCCACCACGTCGACCGCGCCGGCGAGCACGCCGACCACGACCTCGGCCGCGCCGCTGACTCCTGGCCCGTTGAATGGCCGCTACAAGGCGGATTTCGGCGCCGCCACCGATCTCGACGGCAACGGCCACGGTGCGGGGCCGGCCACTGTCAGCTACGGCCTTCGCTCGGCGTGCAGGGGCGCCGAATGCGTGGCGACGGCCGAATCTCTGGGTCGGCCCAATGATTTGGCCAAGACGATGGTGTTCGACGAGGTCGGCGGCCGGTGGCTGGCGGTGGCGCTGATCACCGATGAGTGCCTTTCGAGCAAATCCGAGTTCTGGCTGGCGTTCTCCCTGCAATTGGGCCCCGACGGAACGCTCTCCGGCGAGATGACCCGCACCAGCGTCACCAACTGCCGGGACAAGCGGCCGGTAACACTCACCCGCACAGGCGATCTCGACGTCGACACGGTGGCCGACCCGGCCACCGTCACACCGCGGGTGGCGTCACCGGCCGAAGCGTTGCACGGCCGCTACCAGGTGCTGCGAACCTATTCCGCGCCCATCCCCACTCAGCCCGCGGACTCCGCCGTCGTCACCGACTGTCTGCGCACCGGCGAACGGTGCATGAGCTACTTCCACGGGGCGGCAGGCGACCAACCACTGGTCTACCAGAACGGCACCTGGGCTCTCACCGCGAACGCCGACTACCCGTGCCCGAAGGGAGGCACACTGCATTTCAGTGTCATCGCGGAGTTTCCGCTGCCACAGCCGCCGCAGAATCCCATCGAGCGACTCACCGGGCACGGGCGCCAGGAGCAGACCGGCCTGTGCGGGGTCAACGCGGCCTTCGATCAAACCTTCACCCGCACCGGAGATTAACTCAGCGCGGGAATGACCTCACGTTCGAACAACTCGATACCGGAGCGGTCGTACGCGGCCTCAGGGAAGTAGCAGATCGCGTATTCACAGCCGAGATCGCGGACCTTGGTGAGCCGCTCGATCACCTGCTCGGTAGTGCCCATCGCCGAATCCGGCATGCCACCCACCATCGAGTCCGCCACCGCGTCCGGCACATAGCCGTTCAGGCGGCCGCGAACCTGCTGCTTGCGGTCATTGACGTCGGCTTCCGAAATGCCCACCACGGCGGTGAAGTTGGCCGACCGCACGATCGCGTCGTAGTCGGTGCCGAGCGTGCGGCAGTGCTCGGCCAGTATCTGCGACTTGTGGGCAAATGCTTCGGGCTCCGGGGTGAAGTTGGTGTACTGCGCATACTGGGCCGCGATGCGCAACGTCACCTTCTCGCCCCCGCCGGCGATCCACAGCGGAATGCCATTGGCTTGCAACGGCTTCGGCGCAACGATCGCGCCGTCCACCTGATAGTGCTTGCCCTCGAAGCTCACCTTGCCGTCGCGCCAGGCGTCGCGCATGATCTGGACGCCCTCGTCGAGGCGTGCCAGCCGCACACCGGCTGACGGGAATCCGTAACCATAGGCACGCCACTCGTGTTCGTACCATCCGCCACCGATGCCCATCTGAACGCGGCCGCCGGAGATGATGTCGGCGGTGGCTGCCACCTTGGCGAGATAGACCGGGTTTCGGTAGCTCATCGCGGTGCACATCTGGCCCAGCTTGATCCGCGAGGTGACGGCGGCGTAGGCCGACATCAACGACCACGCCTCGTGGGTGGCCTCATCGCTGGGCAGTGGCACGGTGTGGAAGTGATCGTAGACCCATAGCGAATCCCAGGCGCCGCCGTCGGCGTAGGTGGCCAGATCGCGCATCACCGCCCAGTGCCGCTCGGGTTCGATGCCAACGAGATCCATCCGCCAGCCTTGCGGAATGAAGAGACCGAAGCGCATAGCGTGACTCTAACCCCGCGGGACCTCGCCGCCGCACTCGACGTGGATCGCCTTCGACGCGCCGAATCACCGGACGGCCGCGTTTGGCACCATGGGACAGGGGTCGCCACGATAACCGCGGACGAGAGGGTGGACTGAATGGAACTGTCCGGTATCGGAATCTGGAGCAGCCAGTTGCGCTACGGTGACGCATCCGAAGCCGCCGATGCTGCAGCGGAATTGGATGAACTCGGGTTTCCGGCGCTCTGGATTCCAGACGTGGGCGGACCGGTGCTCAAGGCCGTCGAGAGCCTGCTGGCGGCCACCAAGAGCACCGTGATCGCGACAGGAATTCTGAACCTGTGGATGCACTCGTCCGACGATGTCGCCGACGGTTATGCGCGACTCGTCGCCGAACACGGGAACCGGTTCCTGCTCGGCATCGGGGTCAGCCATGCGCCGCTGATCGATGCCAAAAACCCGGGCCGTTACCGCAAACCGCTGGCCGCGACGGCGTCGTTCCTGGACGGACTCGACGCGGCAGCGCAACCCGTGCCCGCCGAGGTGCGGGTGCTGGCCGCGCTCGGGCCCAAAATGTTGGAGCTGTCGGCCAAGCGTGCCCGCGGCGCTCACCCCTATCTCGTCACGCCCGAACACACTGCCACGGCGCGCGCCACATTGGGGCCGGGCCCGCTGTTGTTGCCAGAGCAGACCGCAATCCTGACCGACGACGCCGACACGGCGCGCCGCATCGGAACCGATTGGATCCGGGGCTATTTGGCGATGCCGAACTACGCGAACAACCTGCGCCGCAGCGGGTTTTCCGACGACGACCTGACCCAGATCAGCGATCGGCTACTCAATGCGATCATCGTGTGGGGCGACGAAGAGGCGATCTTGCGCCGGGTCGCAGAGCATCACTCGGCCGGTGCAGATCACGTCTGCGTTCAGGTGCTCGACACCGATCCCAAATCGTTCCCCCGGGAGCAATGGCGCCGCCTGGCCGCCGCCATCTCGGCGTAGCGACGCGCGAGCCGAGCACCTGACAGACGCGAAAACCCCCGAAACGCCGTTGTTTCGGGGGTTTCGCTGCTGAACCTAGGTCAGCGAGTCCGGCGGCAGGAAGCGGTCGCCGTACTTCTCGGCCAGCTCGCGGGCGCGGGCCACGAAGGCCTCCTTGCCCCGGCCGAGCGGACCCTCGTAACCGACGATGTACTGCGCGCTACCACCGGTCCACGGCGGGAACCCGATGCCCATGATCGACCCGATGTTCGCGTCGGCCGTGGTCATCAGCACGTTCTCGTCGAGGCACTTCTGGGTTTCCAGCGCCTCGGCGAACAGCATCCGGTCGATCATGTCCTGCAGCGGCAGCTCAACCGAACCCGACTTGAACGTCTCCCGCAGGCCCGGCCACAAACCGGACCGCTTACCCTCGGGGTACTCGTAGAAGCCGGCGCCCTTGAGACGGCCCGACCGTCCGACCTCAATCATCTTCTCCACCACGGCTTCTGCCGGGTGCGGCTCATACTTGCCGCCGGCGTCCTCGACACCCTTGCGGGTAGCGACCGCGATCTTGTGCATCAGCTCCAGGTTGAGCTCGTCGGAGAGCTGCAACGGCGGCGCCGGGTAACCGGCCTGCGAACCCGCCTGCTCGATGCTGGCCGGCTCGACACCCTCGCCCAGCATCGCCAGCGCCTCGTTGACGAAGGTGCCGATCACGCGTGAGGTGAAGAAGCCGCGGCTGTCGTTGACCACGATCGGGGTCTTGCCGATGGCCAGCGTGTAGTCGAACACCCGGGCCAGCGCCTCGTCAGAAGTCTTCTCGCCCTTGATGATCTCGACCAGGGGCATCTTGTCGACCGGCGAGAAGAAGTGGATCCCGATGAAGTCCTCCTGCCGCTTGACGCCGGTCGCCAGACCGGTGATCGGCAGCGTCGAGGTGTTCGAACCCAGCAGCGCGTTGGGCTCGACGATGTCCTCGATCTCCTGGAAGACCTTGTGCTTGAGCTCCTGGCTCTCGAACACGGCCTCGATCACGAAGTCGACGCCCTTGAAGTCGGCGGGGTCGGCGGTCGGAGTGATGCGCGCCAGCAGCGCGTCGCTCTTCTCCTGCGTGGTGCGGCCCCGCTCGAGCGCCTTGGCTTCCAGCTTCTCGGAGTAGCCCTTGCCCTTCTGCGCGGCCTCGATGCTGACATCTTTGAGAACCACGTCGTAGCCGGCCTTGGCCGAGACATAGGCGATACCAGCGCCCATCATGCCTGCGCCGAGCACGCCGATCTTGTTGATCTTGACCGGCTCGATGCCATCCGGGCGAGACTTGCCGGCGTTGATGGCCTGCAGGTCGAAGAAGAACGCCTGGATCATGTTCTTCGATACCTGGCCGGTGACCAGCGTGGTGAAGTATCGGCTCTCGATGCGGCTGGCCGTGTCGAAGTCCACCTGGGCGCCCTCGACCGCGGCCGACAGGATCGCCTTCGGCGCCGGCATCGGCGCACCCTTGATCTGCTTACGCAGCAAGGCGGGGAACGACGGCAGGATCGACGCCAGCGCCGGCGACGACGGGGTGCCGCCGGGCATCTTGTAGCCCTTCTTGTCCCACGGCTGTTCGTGGGAGTCCGGGTTGGCCTTGATCCACGCCTTGGCGGCCGGCACCAACTCCTCGACCGTCGGCAGCAGCTCGTCGATCAGACCCAGCTCCTTGGCCTTGGCCGGCTTGAACCGCGTGCCCTGCGACAGGATGTTGACGAAGGCATTCTGGATGCCGAACATCCGGACGCTGCGAGTCACACCGCCGGCACCCGGCAACAGACCCAGCGTCGCTTCGGGGAAGCCGAACTGCGATCCCTTGACGTCGGCCGCGATCCGGTGGTGGCAGGCCAGCGCGATCTCCAGGCCGCCGCCGAGCGCGGCGCCGTTGAGGGCTGCCACGACCGGCTTGCCCAGAGTCTCGATCGTGCGTAACTGCTTCTTGACGTTCTCAACCAGATCGAATGCCTCGCCGGCATTCTCCGGGCCGATCTGGATCATGCTCTTGACGTCACCGCCGGCGAAGAAGGTCTTCTTGCCGCTGGTGATCACCACGCCGGTGATCGAATCCTTCTCGGCGACAAGACGATCCACCGCCTTGCCCATCGACTCGATGTAGGCCTCGTTCATCACGTTGGCCGACCCCGACGGGTCGTCCAGCGTCAGGGTGACGATTCCGTCGGCATCCTTGTCCCACTGAATTGTGTTGTCGGACATTCTACTTAAACCCTCTCAGACTCGTTCAATGATCGTCGCGACACCCATGCCGCCGCCAATACACAGCGTCACCAACGCGCGCCGGGCGTTACGGCGCTCCAGCTCGTCGACCATGGTGCCGAGAATCATGGCGCCGGTGGCACCCAGCGGGTGACCCATGGCGATCGCGCCGCCGTTGACGTTGAGCTTCTCGTCCGGGATGTTGAGGTCCTTCTGGAACTTCAGCACCACTGAGGCGAAGGCCTCGTTCAGCTCGAACAGGTCGATGTCGTCGACGGTCAGGCCGGCGCGGTCGAGCACCTTGCGGGTGGCCGGGGTGGGGCCGGTCAGCATGATGACCGGGTCGGCACCGCTGGTCGCGGTGGCAACGATGCGGGCGCGCGGGGTGGCGTTGATGGCCGCCCCGGCCTTCTCGTTACCGATCATGACGAGCGAGGCGCCGTCGACGATGCCGGAGCTGTTGCCACCGGTGTGAACGTGGTTGATCTTCTCGACATAGTGGTACTTCTGCAGCGCCACATCGTCGAAGCCACCCATGGCCGCGAGGGCCTCGAAGGCCGGCTTGAGCTTGCCCAGGCCTTCCTTGGTGGTGTCCGGGCGCATGTGCTCGTCGTGGTCGAGGATCAGCAGGCCGTTCTGGTCGCGGACCGGCACCACGGACTTGGCGAAGTAGCCGCCCGACCACGCCTCGGCAGCCTTCTCCTGGCTGCGCAGGGCGTAGTTGTCCACGTCGTCGCGGGTGAAGCCCTCGATGGTGGCGATCAGGTCGGCGCCGATGCCCTGCGGAACGAACATCACGTCGTAGTTGGTGGCGGGGTCGAGGCCCATGGCGCCGCCGTCGGATCCCATCGGCACGCGGCTCATGGACTCCACACCACCGGCCAGCACCAGGTCGTCCCAGCCCGAGCGCACCTTCTGCGCGGCGGTGTTGACGGCCTCGAGGCCCGATGCGCAGAACCGGTTGAGCTGAACGCCGCCCGAGGTGACGGGCATGCCGGAGGCCAGCACCGCGGCGCGGGCGATGTCACCGCCCTGGTCGCCCACGGGTGAGACACAACCCAGGATGACGTCGCTGATCAGGTTCTCGTCGAGGTCAGGGTTGCGCTTGCGCAGCTCCTCGATGAGGCCCACGACCAGGCTCAGTGGCTTGACTTCGTTCAGCGCGCCGTTGCGTTGCTTGCCGCGCGGCGTGCGGATGGCCTCGTAGATGAAGGCTTCTTCGGACATGTCGGTTTCCTGTTCCAAAAAGGGAGGGTTTGGATCCGTCTTAAAGAGTAGGTCCAGGAAAGGAACACTAACAGGGGCCTCGGCCAACCTGTTGGTTGGGAGGGAGTCCGCAGGTCAGGGTGCTGGACGCGCCGACGCACCTGGCGCGAACGTGAAGCTGGCCGCACGCTCGGCGCCGAACGTGAAGCTGGCCGCACGCTCGGCGCCGAACGTGAAGCTGGCCGCACGCTCGGCGACCGGCGAGCTCCCAATAAGCTCGACCACCATGACGGTCACGCGGCTGCAGCCCTACGCGACCACGGTGTTCGCCGAGATGTCGGCGCTGGCCGCGCGGATCGGCGCGGTGAACCTCGGCCAGGGCTTTCCCGACGAGGACGGTCCTCCCGCAATGCTCAAGGCGGCGCAGGACGCCATCGCCGCGGGGGTCAACCAGTATCCGCCCGGATTGGGTATCGGGCCCCTGAGACAGGCCATCGCCGCACAGCGTCGCCGACGTTTCGGTATCGAGTACGACCCCGACGCCGAGGTGCTGGTGACGGTCGGCGCGACGGAGGCTATCGCCGGCGCTGTCCTCGGACTGGTGGAACCCGGGTCGGAGGTACTGCTGATCGAGCCGTTCTACGACTCCTACTCACCCGTGGTGGCGATGGCCGGCGCCCACCGGGTCACGGTGCCGCTGGTAGCCGACGGCCGCGGTTTCGCCCTGGACGCCGACGCACTGCGCCGCGCGGTCACACCCCGCACCAGGGCCCTGATCGTCAACTCGCCGCACAATCCCACCGGGGCGGTACTGAGCGCGTCCGAGCTGCAGGCGATCGCCGAAGTCGCGGTGGCCGCCGACCTGCTGGTGATCACCGACGAGGTCTACGAGCACCTGGTCTTCGACAACCACACCCATATACCGCTCGCCGGGTTCGACGGCATGGCCCAACGCACCGTCACCATTTCGAGCGCGGCCAAGATGTTCAACTGCACCGGTTGGAAGATCGGCTGGGCGTGCGGTCCGGCACATCTGATCGCCGGTGTGCGCGCGGCCAAGCAGTACCTGAGCTATGTCGGCGGGGCGCCGTTCCAACCGGCGGTGGCGCTGGCGCTCGATACCGAGGACGAGTGGGTGGCGACCCTGCGCAATTCCCTGCAGGCCCGGCGGGATCGGCTGGCAACGGGGCTGTCCGATATCGGTTTCGGCGTTCACGACAGCTACGGCACCTACTTTCTGTGCGCCGACCCGCGACCGCTGGGCTACGACGACAGCTCGGCATTCTGCGCGGCGCTGCCGGAGAAGGTCGGTGTGGCGGCGATCCCGATGTCGGCCTTCTGCGATCCGGCCGCCAAACATGCCGACCTGTGGAATCACTTGGTGCGCTTCACCTTCTGTAAACGTGAGGACACCCTGGATGAGGCGATCAGCCGCCTCGGCGCGTTGCGGGAGGGCTAGCCGCGCTTCCCATCACCCGGCGCCGCAGTCCCTCGGTCGCCGCGTCGAGGATTTTCTTGCGGGCCCGGTTGACCAGAAATTCGGGTAGCGGCGCAGAAGGTTCGACGGTGATGGTGAATCGCACCCTCGTCTTCTCGTCACCCTCGCGACTCAGGTTGTATTCGCCGTGCTGACCGTGTTGCTGCTTGGTTTTCTTGGCATCCCACACGACCCAGTCCGGGCCCCAGTGGTACTCGAGTAGTTCGCGGTCCAGGATGCCGACGACCTTGATGGCGACCTTCACGTAACGGGGCCGGCCGTCCGGCCACGTCTCCACGACTTCGGCCCGCTTGTGCACCGACGACCACGACGGCACCGCCTGCATATCGGCCAGCGCGTCGATGATGACGTCCGGCGGTGCGTCGATAACGACTTCAGTCGATGCTTGAATGGCCACTGTCGTTCAAAATAGCAATCATCGGCCGGTCAGAAACGTCACTTTTCGTCCTGATCCGACGTGTCGCCCATGACGCGCTTCTGCAAGCCCTTGGCCGCGGCTTCCAGAATCTGCTCACTCGCCCGTCGGACGATGAATCCGGGGATCGGGCCCGATGGTTCCACAGTGACGTCGAACCGAACCCTTGTCTTGTCGAGACCTTCTGGCGTCAGCTTGTATTCGACGTGTTGACCGTGTTGCTGGAAGGTCTTGTCGGCATCCCAGCACACCCAGTCCGGACCCCAGTGGTATTCGAGAATCTCCTTGTCGACCAGGCCCAGAATCTTGACCGTCGCCCGCACGTGGTGTGGCCGCCCGTCGGGGTAGTAGTCGATCACTTCCACGCTTTTGTGCAGCGAGGACCACGACGTCAGATTGCTGACGTCTGCCAGCGCCTCCATGATCACTTCCTGGGGCGCATCAATGACGAATTCTCGCGACGCTTTTACAGCCACCGACTTCAAGCTAGCAACGCCGCGGCTAACCCGGATACGGTTCAGGCAAATACCTTGTTACCAGCCTATTTCGGTGAGTGCTGTCGTCTGCGCCGGCGACCGCCCCACTGGCGGGGCCGGCGTCCTGGAGAA
This sequence comes from Mycobacterium sp. TY815, assembly GCF_030755135.1. Taxonomy (NCBI): domain Bacteria; kingdom Bacillati; phylum Actinomycetota; class Actinomycetes; order Mycobacteriales; family Mycobacteriaceae; genus Mycobacterium; species Mycobacterium sp. TY815. Next base: position 1,240,636 of record NZ_JAUFRX010000002.1, read on the forward strand.
CCGCGGTGCCGGCGCGGCCTGCTCGACGCCGTGCGCAGTGATCACCGTCGACCGACCCGTCAGATGAGCGTCGCACGCGGCTTCGGCCCAGTTCAGCACGGGTGTCACGCAGGCATCGGTGCCGGCGAAAACCGCGGTCCACTCGTCGCGGGTGCGGCTGGCGAACTTCTCGGTGAACAACTCCCGCATCCGCGGAAAGGAGCCGGCATCGAGTTGCGCGGGCACCTCGTCGGCTGACAACCCCAGGCCGGCGAGCAGCGCCGCAAAGAACTGCGGCTCGATGGCGCCGACGGCCATGTACTTGCCGTCGGCGGTCTCGTAACACCGATAGAACGGAGCACCGCCGTCGAGCAGGAACGATTCGCGCTCGTCGCGCAGCGCGCCGGTCGACTTCATCGTCCACATCATCTGGGCGAGCACGCTGACGCCGTCGACCATCGCAGCGTCGATCACCTGCCCGAGGCCCGAGCGCTCGCGCTCATAGAGCGCGGTCACGATGCCCAGCAGCACCAGCATCGAACCGCCGCCGAAATCGGCCACCAAGTTCAGCGGCGGCATCGGCGGCCGGTCCCGATAACCCAGCGCGGACATCGCGCCGGTCTGGGACAGGTAATTAATGTCGTGGCCCGCCGTCATCGCCAGCGGCCCATCCTGCCCCCAGCCGGTGATGCGCGCATAGACCAACCGGGGATTGACGGCCCCGCACTCCTCGGGGCCGACGCCGAGACGCTCGCAGGTGCCCGGCCGGAAGCAGTCCAGCAGCACGTCGGCCTTGGCCGCTAACTCCAGCAGTACGCCGGGCTGCGTCTTGACGTCGAGGTCGACGATCCGCTTTCCGCGGTGCAGCAGGTCACGGTCTTCGGCCGGCATCTGCAAGCCACCTGGCCGGCGAACCCTGACAACATCCGCGCCGAGATCGGCCAACACCATCCCGGCATGCGGCCCGGGACCGATGCCGCCGAGCTCAATGACCTTGACCCCGGCCAGTGGCCCCCCGCCAACCACAGTCGGCTACTTGCCCTTCTTCACCTTCAGCACGCGTTCGCGCAGATCCTTGGTGGCCGAATCGATCGTGCCCTTCACCGCCCGCTTCAAGACGAACCCGGGCAGCGGCACGTTCGGGTCGGCGAGGAGATCGAACTTCACCAGCGTGGAGTCACCCTTGGGCACCAGGACATATTTTCCGTCCTGGGCCTTCTGCTGGGCAGAGCTGACGAGTTCCCAGCTCACCTCGTTGTCGCTCCACGTGTAGGCCACGACTTGCTCGTCGGTGATCCCGGCGACTTTGACCTTCATCTTGACCTTGCTGGGCCGCCCGTCGGCGCCCGTCTCGAGTACTTCTGCGCTCTGATGCGGCTCGGACCACTCGGGCATCGCCTCAAAATCAGCGATGACATCCAGGATCTCCTCGGGACTGGCTTCGATGACGATCTCGCGGGATTCTTTGATTGCCATGGCCCGCACGATATCGCGGGCAGCGCCCGGCGGGAATAGGCTCTTTCCAGGCGTACCGTCGTTTCCGTGACTGATCCCGCATACACCGTCGGCGATTATCTTCTCGACCGCCTTGCCGAACTCGGCATCTCAGAGATCTTCGGCGTTCCGGGCGACTACAACCTGGCGTTCCTCGACCACGTCGTGGAACATCCGAAGCTGCGCTGGGTCGGCAACGCCAACGAACTCAACGCCGGCTATGCCGCCGACGGCTACGGACGCCTGCGCGGATTATCGGCTGTGGTAACGACTTTCGGTGTCGGTGAGCTTTCGCTCGCCAACGCCATAGCCGGCAGCTACGCCGAACACGTGCCCGTTGTCCACATCGTCGGCGGGCCGTCGAAAGACGCGCAGGCCACCCGCCGTGCCCTGCACCACTCGCTCGGCGACGGCGACTTCGAGCACTTCCTCCGGATAAGCCGCGAAATCACCTGCGCTCAAACCAATCTCATGCCGGCGACCGCATGCCGGGAGATCGACCGGGTGTTGTGCGAAGTCCGGGAACAGAAGCGTCCCGGCTACATCCTGATGTCCACCGATGTGGCGCGCTTCCCCACCGAACCCCCGGCCAACCCGTTGCCGAGCAACTGCGGCGGCACTAGTCCCCGCGCGTTGTCGATGTTCACCGAGGCCGCCGCCAAGCTGATCGGTGACCACCAACTGACGGTACTTGCTGACCTGTTGGTGCACCGTCTGCAAGCGGTCGACGAACTCCAATCCCTTTTGGACGCAGACGTTGTGCCGCATGCCACGCTGATGTGGGGCAAGAGCCTGCTCGACGAAAGCTCGCCCAACTTCATGGGTATCTATGCGGGCACGGCCAGTACCGAGCGGGTCCGCACGGCCGTCGAAGAGGCGCCCGTGTTGGTGACGGCGGGGGTGGTGTTCACCGATATGGTCAGCGGCTTCTTCAGCCAGCGGATCGACCCGGCTCGCACCATCGACATAGGCCAGTACCAGAGCAGCGTGGCCGACGAAGTGTTCGCGCCCCTGGAGATGAGTGCCGCACTCACCGCGCTGACGGCGATCCTCACCGAACGCGGAATCACGTCGCCGGCCGTCCCGGCACCGGCGGACCCGCCACCGGCGCCCATGCCCGCGCGTGACGAGCCACTCACCCAACGAATGCTGTGGGACAGGCTCTGTGCGGCACTGACGCCCGGGAACGTGGTGCTGGCCGATCAGGGCACGTCGTTCTACGGGATGGCCGACCACGTGCTGCCTCAGGGGGTCACCTTTATCGGCCAACCCCTGTGGGGCTCAATCGGTTACACGTTGCCGGCAGCCTTCGGCGCGGCGGTGGCGCATCCGGAGCGCAGGACGGTGCTGCTGATCGGCGACGGCGCGGCGCAGTTGACCGTGCAGGAACTCGGCTCCTTCTCCCGCGAAGGACTCTCGCCCGTCATTGTGGTGGTCAACAACGACGGTTACACCGTCGAACGTGCGATCCACGGCGAAGCCGCCCCCTACAACGACATTGTCGGCTGGAACTGGACTCAGGTGCCGGCCACCCTGGGGGTGGCCGACCACCTCGCGTTCCGGGCGCGAACCTACGGCGAACTCGACGACGCACTCACCGCGGCGGCCGAGCACCAGGACCGCATGGTGTTCGTCGAGGTGGTGCTGCCGCGACTCGAAATTCCGCCGCTGCTGGGCCAACTCGTGGGAAACATGCACCCGGCGCCGCGCTCATAACCGGGACGCGCCTTCGATCTGCTCGAAGATCTTCGAGAACTGGAACGGCGTCTGCACAATCCCACTTCCGTCGACTGCATCGACAGCACCCAACGTGCCCGAAACGTCGCGTGGCAACTCCCACATGGACAGTTCGCCGATGTGGTTCTGCACTGCGAAGGTGGTCAGCTTCTGGGCGTCGGCCAGGGTGAAGATCTCCAGCGGGTCGTCGTTGATTCCCACCAGTGGCGTCACCCCGAGCATCGACCAGGCCTGCTGGCTCGACATCGACGGGTACAGCGTCATCAGTTGACCGTGGGTGGCCGTCGCCGCGTCGATCGCGTACTGACCCATGCCCGGATTTCCGGCCTGGTCGAAGCCCGGACCGTAGTCCATGGCCATGATGTTCACGTGTGAGATGTTCACGCCGTTGGCGGTAGCGGTCTGCAGCACGTTCAATCCCCCGCCCTGCCCCGGGACCAAACCGGTCGGCAGCACCGGGAGGGTGTAGGAGACGGACACGGGTGTGCCGTTGGCCGCCATCTGCTGCTGCAGCAGGGCGATCGCTTTCGACTGGGTCGACATCGCTTGCGTGTTGCCCTGCAGGGCGCCTTCGACGTCGAAGTCCAGGTTGTAGATGTGATAGGTGTTCACCACCGACGCGTACTGCTGCGCAAGGGCAGCCGGGGTCTGACCGCTGACTGCGGACAGGTCGGTGCCGAATGCGCCACCGAACGAGAGGGTTCCGGTGATGCCGGCGCTACGCATGCTCGCGATCTGGTTGTCGATGAATGCACTCTGCGAGCCGCCCGTGACGTCGTATGCGGAGTAGCCACCCCAGGCCGCGTGGCCTGAGGGGTCGGCATTGATGAACGCAAGCGTCGCGTGGGTGACGCCGTTCTGCGCAGCGGTTGCGAAGTCGTAGCCGTTCGGCCCGGGCCACAGCGTGATGTCGACATACGGCGAGTACACGCCGGTGCCGGTCGTTCCCCCGGTCGGCGTGCCCCCAGTGCCGGTCGTTCCCCCGGTGCCGGTCGTTCCCCCGGTGCCGGTCGTTCCCCCGGTCGGCGTCCCGCCGGTCGAGGTCCCGCCGGTCGAGGTCCCGCCCGTCGAGGTCCCGCCGGTCGAGGTCCCACCGGTCGGGGTGCCACCCGTCGACGTACCGCCGGTCGCGGTGCCCCCTGCGCCGGCGACCGGCTGTCCGTTCAGCAGCAGGTTGGTGGGCGCAGAATAGGAGCCGGTCTGGGTCGCCTGGAACCCGACGGTGACCGAGCCACCGGGAGCGATCGTCTGGGTCCACGACTCGGGGGTCACGGTGTAGTGCGTGCCCGAGTGCGCGAGTTGACCGCTCCAGGCGCTGGTGATGGATTCATTTGCGGGCAAGTCGAATTGCAGTTGCCAGTTGGTCACCGGTGCGGTGCCGGTATTGGTGATCTTGTAGTCGGCGATGAAACCGTTGTCCCAGTGCGAGGTTGCGGCGTAGGTCGCCGTCAGGCCAGTGCCGGCAGAGTTGGTTCCGCCACCCGTCGTTCCGCCGGTGGTACTCGTACCCGTGCTGCCGGTGCCCGTACCGGTGCCGGCGCCCGTGCCCGTCCCGGTCCCCATGCCGGTTCCAGTTCCGGTGCCCGTCCCCGTGCCGGTTTCCGTTCCAGTTCCGGTGCCCGTCCCCGTGCCGGTCCCCGTTCCGGACCCTGTCCCGGCTCCCGCGCCGGTTCCGGTGCCTGCGCCCGTCCCGGACCCGGTGCCCGTGTCACCGACCGGGTGACCGTTCACCAGGAGATTCGTGGGCGGCGAGTACGACCCCGAGTGCCCTACCTGGAATCCGACATTCACAGAACTTCCGGGGGCAATAGTGCCGTTATAGGTTTCCGGCGTCACCGTGTACTGGGTGCCCGATTGCGACACGTGCCCGTTCCACAAATTGGTGATGGATTCATTTTCAGGCAGGCTGAATTGGAGCTGCCAGTTGCTCATCGGGGTAGTCCCCGTGTTGGTGATCGTGTAATTGGCGACAAACCCGTTATTCCACTGCGACGACGTCGCATACGTGGCGGTGAGGCCCCCGCCGCCGGCCGCGGTCGTCGCTGCACCGGCCGTCGCCACCGATGGCGTAGTGACGGCTGTCGCCGCCCCGGCAACCGGTGTGCCGGCGCCATTCACTCCCGTGCTCGCAGCAGTGCCGGCAGATATGGCGGCGCCGGCCGCCCCAGCGGTGCCGGCGTTCGGTGTTGCGGCGCTCGACGAAAGCGGTGTCGACACGCTCGCGCCCGCGGCCGGCGAGCCCGCACTCACCTGCGCTTTCGCTGCCTCGGCCGGTGTCGACGCGGCCGCGGCGGCACTACCGCCACCACGGCCGGTCGCGGCGTTCACGGCGCCGGCCACCTGTTGGCCCAGGCCCCGCAGCAAGGACGCACCGTCCGCCTCGGTACTGGCGTACGCCCCGGCGGCGCTCGTCAAGCCCTGCGCTACGCGGGCACCGAACGCCGCGGCTTCGCCGCTCAGCACCTGGTACTCGAGGGCATGGGAGTTGAACAAGCCCGCGATCGCTCCGGACACCTCATCGGCAGCAGCCGCCAGTATCCTTGCCGTGGGCGCCGCCACCGCGTTATTCATGACACTTAAATTAGAACCGATTTCTGAAATAGAATTAGCAGCGAACGCCAGCGCTTCCGGCGTTGTTAGCAGGTATGACATGCCCATCTTCCTTGATCACGTGCCAATAACTTATTTATAACGAGAACATCACAAGGAGAATTGCGGACGCGCCACAGCGTGTCAACTATTTGACGGGGCGAGAATTCCTAAGGGTTTCGTAAGCCGTGGTCAGACCACTCAGACACCCGGGCCGCGGCGGCATGGCGGTGCCGCAGATTCGCCGCCGGACCGGTCCGCGCTGCCAGACATGATGATGGCCCTGACGGTGTGCCGGCAACGCCCGCAATCGGCACCCGCACCGCAGGCGGCCGCGACCTGATTCGTCGTTGCCGCTCCGGCCGCAACGGCCTCAGCCACCATCTGACTGGTGATGCCGTTACACAGGCACACGAACATCGAGTGATCCGATCACTCCGACTCGATCCGCATCATGTCGAAATAGCGGCCCACGAACAGCGGCGGGTAGGCGCCCACTCCGGCGCCGCCGCCCATCCACTGAGCGGTCGAGTCGGGATGATCGATCCACTGACGCGCACTTTCTTCGTCGGGGAACTCCTGCAGTATCAACACTTCATGGGAATCGTCGAAGGCCTGAAACACCCAGGTCTTCCGCACACCGGCGGCGGTGAATCTGTCCATCGCATGCCCGACCTGGGCGGTCAGGTTCGACACGTCGTCGACCGAGGCGAATGCGGCCAGCACCACACCGGGAGCCTTGGGCACGGCGGGTGCGGTAGTGATGAAACGTTCGACGATCTCTCCGGCGAACACCGCCGGTATGTCCTCGACACCGGCCTCGTCGAACCAGTCGAAAAATACTCGGGAACGCAGCAGTTCCACGATCGGCTCGCGGCTGTGCACTCCGATCATGACCAGGACGCGACCGTAATCGTGCGTCGACACATAGACCAGGACATGGTGCGCGCCGATGTCGGAGAGAGCTGCTCTGTTGCGTTCGAGTAGCGGCCACACCCGGGTGGGATCCGGTATCCGGTAGTCCGACGCGATCACCATCGAGTGAATATCGCCGTCGCTCATCGCACCCCCTACGCCGGATTGAACTGCGAAATGAGCCACTTTCCATCGGCTTTGGTCAACGTGACCAGCACGCTGCTCGACGTCGTGCTCGGCTCCGGCCGATCACGGCTCTGCGTGCTCTGGTTGATGAACAGCAGAACGGTGGCCGAATCGGGATGGAAGTCGGTGAGCGCGCTCCGCAGCACCACGGCGGTCGTCTTCACTGCCTTCTGCTTGGCCGCCGGGGCGACGATCTGCTGGGTGAATTGGTCGTAGTACGAGAGGAAGTCACCCGTCAGATGGGACCTCGCGGTGGAGAAGTCGCGGTCCAGGGTGTCCGGTGAGTACGAGAGGATCGCGATCGTTCCCTCGCTGGCGGCCGCGATCGCCGACTTGGCTGCCGCGGCATCGACTGCGCGATCCGGCCGGTAGTAGAACCAGAACGCTCCTCCCAAAATCGAAAGCGAAGCCACGACAATCAACGTCAGAACGGCCGCGCCGATCTTTCCCGACCACTTGTCCGGCGTCCTGGACGACCGCTTCTTCACCCGTTCGGCGAGGCCGCTGAACCGCCCGGTCCGCGATGCCTCGGGCTTCTCGGTGACATCCGGCTCGTCGGTGTCCACAACGCTCGTCGACTTCTTCGGGCTCACGGGACAAACTCGACTTTCGACATCTTGAGCTGTCCGCCGTCCCGGGTCATCGTCACGATCAGCCGGTATTTCCGCGGATCCTGTTTTGCGCCAGCCGCGTTGGTGACTTCCGACGTGCTGGCGACGAGTACCGCCGCCGAGTTGTCGGTCATCGAATCGAGGTCCACCGCGGCGGCCTGAACGGAGCCCTGCGACACCACCTTCGACTGTTCGACGACGTTGGTGAAGTCGTCGGCCATCTTCAGGAAGTCATCCTTGAAGGTTCCGGTGGACACTTCGACGATGCGCTGCACTCCCTCCTTGGCGTGCTCAAAGTCCAGTGACGTCAACGTCACGACACCCTGCCGGGCCGCCGCGGCGTACTCGGCCACCTGCTGACGCTCCCGCTGCGCATGCTTGTGCAACACGGCCATCTCCACGCTGGCACCCACGGCGACAAGCGATATGAGGACGGCGAACACCGCCGCAACCGCCGACAGTTTGGGACGGCCGGGCCACCGTCGGCGTGATTCGGAGGCCGCGGTGTCCGAGGAGTCATCGTCAGAATCCGGCGAATCGTCTCCCGCCTCGGCCTCGCCGGATTCGGTTGCGGACTCGGCATCCCCCGCGTCGGCTGCCGAGGTTTCTTCGACAACAACGGTTTCCGCCGGCTCATCTTCGCCCGGTTCGTCCTCGGACGCCGGTACATCGCTGATGTCTTCTTCGGCAGGCTTTTTGGTCTCGACACGCTGCGCCTCGCGACGCAGTCTGATGGCGCGGGCCCGGGCGCGTGCAGCGGCAGCGATCGCTTCGGCTTCGGCTGCCTCCGCCTCGGCCTGATCGGCAAGAGACCGGATCTCCGCGGCAGTCTGAGGTGTGTCGCCCTTTTTCACCGCAACCAATTTCGCGTGAAGACCGGGGAGTGCGCCGCCCACCTCAACTCACCGGCGCGAGAACGAGGCTGCTCGTCGCTCAATCTGAACTCCTCTACCGCTTGCCGGTGACAAATCAGCGGGTAGCCGCCGGAACACGAACGGCGCCGCCGTTGGCCAAACCCTACTCGGCACCGGCAAGGGCGGCGAGCAATCGGGCGGCCTGCGACCACTTCCGTCGGTAGCCCGCGGAGAGGCAGATTATCACCATCCACCGCACAGACTACCGGCGGCGGCACAGAACACCCTGGCGAAAACCTGACAAGCAGGGGAAATAGTGTTCTCAATTCAAACATACGGCCGCTTTCTCACCGCAGGAGGTCCTTGACCACCTTGCCGGTCGCGTTGAGCGGCAACGCCTCCAGGAACTCCACTGCACGCGGGACCTTGAAGCCCGCCATGCGCTCCCGGCACCAGTCGATCAATTCCGTTGCGTCGACTGGACTTTGTCGTACCACGAAGGCCTTGCCGACTTGACCGAGCCGCTCGTCGGGCACACCGATGACTGCGGCTTGCGCCACCGCCGGATGCCCGATCAGAAACCCTTCGATCTCGGCGGGGTAGGCGTTGAATCCTCCGACGATGAACATGTCCTTCTTGCGGCCGACGATGCGCAGTCGCCCGGCTTCGTCGAAGTTCCCCAGGTCTCCGGTATGCAGATAGCCGTGGGCGTCGATCGCCTCCGCGGTCGCGACCGGATCGTCGAGATAGCCCTGCATGACGCCGTAACCGCGGACCAGCACCTCGCCGTCGTCGGCGACGCGAACCTCGACGCCCGCACAGGGCACCCCCGCCGTGGTGGCGACATCCTCGAAGGAGTCGCCGGGCCGCGAGAGCGTGACATTGCCGGCTTCGGTGAGCCCGTAGCCGGTCATCAATGTCTGGAACGGGAGTTCGCCATGGATGCGACGGACCAGTTCGACGGGAATGTCCGCAGCCCCCGTCACCCCGGCACGCAACGTCGACAACCGGGTTTTGTCGCCGACCGTCAACAACGAGTGATAGAGCGTGGGTGGACCGGGCAGCATCGTGACGCGCTCGCGCTCGATGAGATCCACCACCGTGTCGAGGTCGAACGCGGCGACCGGCAGCATGGTCGCGCCGCGCAGAAAAGACGTGACGAGACCGGCTTTCAATCCGAACGTGTGAAAGTAGGGATTGATCTGCAGGTAGCGGTCACCTTCACGCAGGTCCGCCAGGGTCGCCCATTCCTCGTACATCCGCAGCGTCTGACGATGGTTCATCATCGCCCCCTTCGGACGACCGGTCGTCCCCGAGGTGAAGATGATGTCGGAGATGTCACTGCCACTGACCGCGGACTCGAAAGGTGCACCGCTGGAAAGGAAATCGGACTTGAGGTCGATCACCGGCACCCCCGCTGGCGCCCGGTACTCCTGCCCCAGGAACCCCTGCTGAACCAGGACCGCCCGAACCCCGCTGCGGACAATGATGTCGCCGGCCTCGTCGGCCTTGAACCGGGAGTTCACCGGCACCAGCACGCCGCCGGCGGTGAGCAGCCCGAACGCTGCGACGATCCATTCCGCCGAGTTGGGTGCCCAGACGGCCACCCGATCTCCCCTGCCCACCCCGAACTCAGCGAAAGCACCCGCCGCGCAACGTATTCGGTCGACGATCTGGTCGAAGGTGTAGCGCAGCGGGCCGTCCACTACCGCTTCGGCATCCCCGAATCGCTCTGCCGCACTCAAGACCATCTCGGGGATGGTCTGCCAGGGTGACTGGCCCGTCACACCGTGACGAGCCGACCGAGGTTGCCGCCCATGATCTTCGCCTGCGACTCGACGGGCAGATGCGACAGTGCGTTGATGTAGTAGGTCGGCTCCGCCAGGCCCTCTGGGTGCGGCCAGTCCGATCCGTACAGCACCTGGTCCACCCCGACGAGGTTGATCAGATCGTCGATGCCTTCCTCGAAGAACGGGCTGACGTAGATCCGGTTCTTGACGGTCTCGACCGGGTCGCTCGGGAAAGCTTCCGGGGCTTTCCGGAAGACCTCGGCCAGCCCGTCCAGCAGTGGGTTCATCCATTTCGAACCGGCCTCGACGATCGCCACCTTCAGCTTGGGGTGGCGGTAGAGCGCGCCGTGAATCACCCAGGAGCCCACGGCGTCCTGGATCGGCCGCCACTCATTGAGGATGCCCATCGCGTTGGTCTGGAACGGCAGCATCTCCTGGTCGGCGCCGTCCCACTCGGAGGTATACCGGGAGTAGCCGCTGTCGCTCGAGTGCATACCCACCAGCAGGTCGTACTCGACGACCCGCTCCCAGAACGGGTCGAACTCGGGCAGAGCGAACGACCGGGGGCCGCGGAAGCCGGGGACCGGAGCCGGGCGGATCAGGATGCAGCGCGCACCACGCTTGACCACCCACTCCAGCTCCTCGATCGCCTTCTCCACGATCGGCAGGGTGATGACCGGGGTAGTGAAGATGCGGTTCTGGTAGTTGAAGCCCCAGACCTCGTCGAGCCACTGGTTCAATGCGTGGATCAAGACGTGGATGGCGACCGGGTCGTCGCGCAGCCGTTCCTCGATCAGACTGGCCAGCGTCGGGAACATCAGAGTGCGGTCCAGGCCCAGCTCGTCCATCTTCTCCAGGCGCGGGCCCGGTTCGAAGAACGCCGGGATGGCGCGCATCGGCTCGCCGAACAACTCGCGCTTGCTCTTGCCTTCCGGGTTGCCGTACTTGAAGTACTCCTCCCAGGCGCCCGGGCGGGCCACGACCTCGAAGGTCGGGTTGGGAATGTAGTTGCTGATCACGCCGCGCAATGCGATCTTGGTGCGCCCGTTGATCTGCACGTACTGCACGTAGTCCTTGTACTGCTTGGGCAGGAACTTGGTCAGCGCCTCCGGCGGCTCGTACAGGTGGTTATCCGCGTCAAACAGCGGGAACGGGACATCCTCCCGATGCGACAACTGCCCCATGAAATCCTCCTTCGCGATTTATGAGAATACTATTCTCTGATGCTGGCCAGCGCAACGACGGTCGGCGCGAGGCGCCTCCCGGCTGCTCCCGGCTACGGGACAGGTGTCAGCACGTGGCCCTGATCTTGAAATCCACCGTCGCCGCTTCGTTCGGCTTGGCGCTGGTGGCTCCGTTGGCGGTGCCACTAATCACGAAGTTGCCGCCGTCGAAGCGCGTGTCAGCGGCGTCACCACCGCCCGGCGCGGCCGTGGTGGTGCCGGTGAAGCCGCCCAGATTGTGAAAACGCACGGAGATGGTGGTCGCCGGATGGTGCCGCTGATCCAGCACCGCCGTTGCGCCGGACTCGTCGTTACCCAGAGCGATCGTCCGGTACCACTCCTGCTGATAGCAGCGGACCAGATCGGGCCGCACTTCGGTGCCATTGATGTTCACGGTTGCGGTACTGGCGAGCTGGCCCTGGGAGGGCGCGCTGCAGGCACTCGCGCTACAGGCACTGAGGATGGCCGCCGCGAAAACTGCCGGCATCACCGTTCGCTTCTGCACCTGGCACCCCCATAGACGACTTCTGTCAACTTCTGGACCTGCACTGATGATGCTATTCTCCGGGAACGAGAATGCCAATATCGCTGTTCTGGCGGCCCGAGGAGTGATCGCGCATGGTCGAGCTGGAGTTCGACGAGGTCGACACCGGCGTCGCCGTGCTCACCATCGATCGCCCGCACGCCCGTAACGCGATCGCGCTCGAGACCATGGGGCAACTCGAACAAGCACTGCATTCGGCCGCCGGCGCCCGTGCGTTGGTCATCAAGGGCGCGGGCGATCGTGCCTTCGTATCCGGCGGTGATCTCAAGGAACTCAGCGCGCTGCGCACCGAGTCGGACGCCGCGGCGATGGCGAGACGGATGCGGGCGGTGTGCGATCAGATCGCATCATTCCCCGCACCGGTGATCGCCGCGCTCAACGGCCACGCCTTCGGCGGCGGCGCGGAAGTCGCTGTGGCCGCGGATATCCGGGTTGCGGCCGACGACATCAAAATCGCCTTCAATCAGGTGCAGCTGGAAATCATGCCGGCATGGGGCGGTGCCGAACGCCTGGCCGCACTGGTCGGCAGGAGCCGGGCACTGTTGTTGGCCGGCAGCGGAACTGCGCTCGATGCCGCCGATGCCGAACGCATCGGCCTGGTGGACGTGGTGCTGCCGCGGGCGTCCTTCGACTCGCCGGACAAAGGCTGGCGCGCGGTGGCCACCTCATTGGCCCGCCGTCCTGCCGCCGAGATAAAGCGGGTAATCAGCGGAGTTTCCGCTGATGAGGCGATAGCATCGTTTGCACGGTTGTGGGTGGCAGACGCGCACTGGCAAGCCGCAGAGCGGGTCATGAAGCGCACAGCCAATCCGCGCCCGGCCGCCGGAGGAGCGATATGACAATCACGGCAATCCAGAAGCTGGGCGTCACCGCAGCGGTCCTGCTGGCGGCATCACTGGGCGGCCCCGTGCCGGCAAGCGCCGACGACGACCCGCCGATGCATCAGGTGGTCTACACCATCTCGGCCAAGAACCCGATCTACGCCGACATCTACTACCAGGACCAGGACCCGAGCAAGTATTCCGACTACAGCCACAACCCCTACACGTTCACCCCGAACATTCAGGCCGACATCGCCCCGGGCAGGCCCTGGAGCCAGCAGGTGATGCTGATCAATCCCGACGCGTGGGCGATGGTCAGCGTCAGCACCGGTCGGCAACCCGGCACGCCCGGGTTTCACTGCACCGTCTCGGTGGACGGGAATGTCGTCGTATCCAAGGACGGCGCCAAGGGCGTGCTCTGTTCACTGCGGACCTGGTGAGGCGCTCCGCTCCCCGAACATCTCCGTCATCGGCTCGCCTTCCAACCGGCGCAGGTGACGCTCGACGAACTCCGTGGTTTCGGCGTGACCATCCGACATGCCCAGCGCCTGCTCGAGCACCAGAAACCGCGACAGACTCGTCATGAACACCGTCCACACCATCGGCGGCACATCGTCGGTGTTCACCGCGTAACGCTGCAACGCCGCGGCCACGGCCTGACGCTGTTCGTCGCGGAAACGTTCCGCGTAGTAAGCGATTTCGGCGCGCATATCCTTGCGGTGATTTGCCAGAGCCATGAATTCCATGGAGATCCGGGCGAACCCGGGGTCGGACCCGAACTTCCACAGCGCCCATAGCGGCTGGGGCGATTGCAGCAGCCGGGCCTGCGCTTGCAGGCCCGCCTCGGCACGGCGGCGGAAAACCGCCAGGAACAGCTCTTCCATGGTGCGGAAGTAGTAGTGCACCAGCTGGGGTTTGAGTCCGGCCTCATTGGCCAGCCGTCGGGAAGTCACTGCGGCGTAGCCCTCTTCGAGCATCAACCGCTCGGCCGCGTCGAGCAGCAACCCCCGATTCTTCGCGTCCGGTGCCCCGATCCTGCGGGCCGATGTCATCGCTGTACTCCGTACTGTGTGCACTCACCTGGCGGTTAGGCCGATCGTAGTCACCGGACCCGGCAGGTCCGGCCGCGCGACCTTGACCCTGACATTACCGCCATGCTAAGCAAGTGCTCAGCAGAGCATCTCATTCGGGCGGCGCCAGCTCTCGTCGCCGACTCAGCATTGGCACCACGTGGGGCCGGCTTCAGGAGGCAGGACATGAGCAACTACGACACCATCGACTTCTTCACCGATCCGTCACTGGTCCCCGATCCGTACCCGTACTTCGATTACCTGCGCAGCCAGAACCCGGTGCTGCGCCTGCCGCACTACGGGGTCGTCGCCGTCACCGGGTACGAAGAGGCCACCGCCGTCTACAAGGACACCGATTCCTTCTCGAATTGCGTTGCGCTAGGCGGCCCGTTCCCCCCACTGCCGTTCACACCCGAGGGCGACGACATCAACGCCCAGATCGACGCACATCGGGAGAGCTTCCCGATGTACGAGCACATGGTCACGATGGACCCGCCCGACCACAGCCGCGCGCGCTCGATCCTGAGCCGGCTGCTGACTCCGAGCCGCCTCAAGCAGAACGAGGAGTTCATGTGGCGCCTGGCCGACCGTCAGCTCGACGAGTTCCTGGTCAACGGCGCCTGCGAGTTCATCGGGGAGTACTCAAAGCCGTTCGCCACCTTGGTGATTGCCGACCTGCTCGGCGTCCCCGAGGAGGACCACAAGGAGTTCCGGGTCGTCCTGGGCGCCGATCGCCCCGGCCGGGTCGGAGCGCTCGACCATGAGTCGGTAGGCGTCAACCCGCTGGAGTTTCTCGACGAGAAGTTCTCCTCCTACATCGAGGACCGGCGCGCGCATCCGCGCGACGACGTGCTGACCGCGCTGGCCACCGCCAAGTACCCGGACGGGTCCACGCCCGAGGTGATCGACGTAGTGCGTTCGGCCACCTTCCTTTTCGCTGCTGGTCAGGAGACCACGGCCAAGCTGCTCAGCGCGGCGCTTCAGGTGATCGGCGATCGGCCGCACATCCAGCAGCAGCTCCGCGACGACCGCAGCCTGATTCCCGGCTTCATCGAGGAGTCGCTGCGGATGGAAAGCCCCGTCAAGAGCGATTCGCGCCTGGCACGCCGGAACACCCGGGTGGGCGGAGTCGACATTCCCGCGGGCACCGTCGTGATGGTGCTGCCGGGCGCGGCCAACCGCGACCCGCGCCGGTTCGACAACCCACACGAGTTTCAGCTCGACCGCAAGAACGTCCGGGAACACATGGCTTTCGCGCGCGGCGTGCACTCCTGCCCGGGTGGCCCACTGGCCCGAGTGGAGGGCCGGGTGTCCATCGAACGGATCCTGGACCGCATGGCCGACATCGGGATCGACGAGGCCGAGCACGGACCGGCAGACGCTCGTCGTTACACCTACGAGCCGACGTACATCCTGCGCGGCCTCAACCAGCTGCACCTCACGTTCACACCGCAGTAGCCGCGTCAGCGCACCGCCAGGCCGACGAAGTAGCTGCCGAACAGCCCGGCGGCGATTAGCAGCACCCAGGCGTCGGTCAGCCGGGCGAGCAGTGCCGGAGCCTGCCTGACCTCCATGAACTCGCGGAAGATGATGCGCACCTTGATCAGTGCGATGACGATGACGCTCGATGTGACGACCACATTGGATCGCGGCGACCCGTCGGCGGAGTGGTCGATCCACAGATAGCTCGCGGTCAGCAGCGCCAGCACCACCCAGACGATGAGTAATCTCTTGTCGGTCCGCACCATTCACCTCACCACGTACAACAGCGCGAAGATCAGAACCCACAGGAAATCGACTGTGTGCCAATAGGTTGCGCAGGTTTCGATGAGCACCTGGGATTCGGGGGACCCGCGCCTGGAAGCGCCGAGCCGATATCCGATGATGCCGAGTGCGACAAAGCCGATCAGCAGATGCACGAAATGGATTCCGGTGAGGAAGAAGTAGTAGGTGAAGAAGTCGTTGCTGTCCAGACCATTTCCCGTCGCCACCAACCGGGCCCATTCGGACACCTTGAACAGCAGGAAGACTGCCGTGAATACGGCAGTGACGATCAGATCCCGAAGTGCCACGCGGTGCGCTCCGGAGCGGGAGGACTGCACGCAACGCGCGACCGACCAGGAACTCAACAGCAGGACCAGGGTGTTGAGCACACCGACGCGCAGATCCAGCTGCGCCTGAGAGTGCACGAACAGCTCGGGGCTGCGGGCCCGGTAGAACAGGTAGAAGCCGAAATACGCGGTGAACACCAAGGTCTCGAACAGCACGAAAACCCACATGTCCGGCTGGCCCGGAACGGATTTCGGCCGAACGGCCTTCTCGGTGTGATCGGTCATGACGCGATAGCTCGTTTCCGGGGCAGTTCCGGCAGTGGCCCGGTGCCGAAGTCTTCCCGCCGGATCAGCTGATAGAGCATGACGATGAACGTCACCTGGTAGACCCCGAACACGACCATGTCCAGCCACCAGGCGATCTGGCCGTTCCAGGCCAGCACACCGCGTCCGAAAATCCAGCAGGGCGCTACGACCACCTCGGTGAGCGCATTGCACAGGTTGAGGTAACCGAACCACTTCGGAAACACGCGGTTCTTGTCGATCAGAATCGCGACCATCCAGATCAGCGAGCCGATCAGGAACACTCCCATGGTTCCGTCGAACGACAGGAAGGCGAAGTCATAGAGCCAGCCGAGCGCCGTGGGGTCTCGGTGTGGCCGCAGCGTCCCGACGATCAGCGCGATGCAGAGCAGCAGCAGACCGGGAACCGCACTGAGCGAATAGATGATCAGGTAGGAGTATCCGAAGATGCGACTGACCGACATGCGGCGCATCGAATAGGCGATGAGTGCGTTGTTGACCGCGGTCATCCCGGTGATGGCGAAAATGATGCCGAAGCCGATGGGAATCCCGAGGCGGCGTTCGTGGAACCAGTGCACCTGCGTCGCGAGGTCCCAGGTGGGCTGTGGCGGGGGCTGCACCTGTGCCACGACGAAAAACACGGGGAAGAAGATGTTGTAGAAGACCACCAATGTCCACCACGCCAGCCACAACTCGCGCTTCGAGTTGTGCCGCAGGTTCGCCAGCACGATCACGGGCCGCGCAGTTCTGCTGGGCGCGTGAGAGTCTCGGCCCGCTCCCGGTAAACCGCCCGGCCCAGGGCGACGCCCATCACCACGATCCAGACGCCGATGGCGATGTTCTTCACCCAGAACGACAACAGTCCGTCCCACGCCAGCGGGCCGGACAGGGACACGCCGGCGAAGGCTGCCGGCACCAGGGCCGCGGCGACGAGCAGATTGAAACCGGCCACCCAGCGACCGAATACCGGTTGCGGTTGATCGTCGAAATAGATTGCGACAGCGAGGATCACGCTCTGTCCGATCAGGAAGGGAACCAGGACGGTGAAGGTCATCCACGCGAAGTCGTTGAGCAACTGCGTCAGTTCCGGACTTCGCTCCGGGCGGAACGCGGCCAGCAGCCAGCAGACGTTCGCGACGAGGAACAACGTCGGAGCACCGGCCACGCAACCGAGCATCGCGTAGGAGAAGATCGGCGTGCGATGCGCCATCCGCCGGATCTGCATCACGATCAGCGTCAGAACCGGGACGAGACAGACACCGAACCAGTTGAAGAGGATCATGCTGTAACGGATTTCGGGCAGGTGCGCTGGATCGCGGTAGAACGCGGCAACCTGCTCCGCCGTCATGGCCGGCGACATCGGCGGGTTGAAGCCGGGAAACAGCAGGAAGGCGGCGACCCAGATCACCACGGTGACCGGCAACGTCCACAACAGAATCAACTCGCCATCGGTACGCCGCAACCACACTCGCGGCGGTCGGGGATCATGGGTCGTGCCGATGCCCGTCATCACTGAATCCTTCCCGCGCACCCGTGCGTCTCGGCCCAGGTCCCGAAGCTAGCCGATCGGCTAGCTTCGGGTCAATAGCCGATCGGCTACGCTGCGCGTGTGGCCGAAGCGACACCCCGGAGCCGTTTCCGGTTCATCACGCACAGCGCCGCCCAGACGCGCATCCTGGATGCCGCGCTGCAACTGATTGCCGAGCACGGTGTCGGCGGGACCTCACTGCAGATGATCGCCGACGCGATCGGGGTGACGAAAGCCGCTGTCTACCACCAGTTTCGCACCAAAGAGCAGATCGTTATCGCGCTCACCGAGCGGGAATTGGGCGGCCTGGAGGAAGCGCTGGAGGCAGCGGAAGCACACGACCAGCGGTCCGAGGCTCGCGACGTACTGCTGGCGCGGGTCATCGATGTCGCCGTTCAACGGCGAGGTGCGGCGAGCACCCTGCAGTTCGACCCCGTCGTCGTGCGACTGCTCGCCCAGCACGAGCCTTTTCAGCACTTCATTCAGCGACTTTTCGGAGTACTGGTCGACGACAGTGCCGAAGACGCGCGGGTTTCGGCGGCGATGCTGTCCGGGGCCATCGCCGTCGGTGTCATGCATCCACTCGTGGCCGGCATCGACGACGAGTCACTGCGCGGCCAGTTGTTGCGCATCACCCGGCGACTCTTCGATGCGGATTGATCTGAAATGATTCTCGCCGTTCCATTTTCATAATCGGCCCGCTCGGATACCGTTTTCCTATGGATAGTGTCAGACGTCTCGCGGCCGTGGCGATCATGGTCACCAGCGGCTTCGGACTGGCAAGCACGGCCACGGCCGCGGCTGACGACGACCTTCCCTGGCCGTGGGTGGGATACCACTGGTGCCCCGGTCAGCCCTTCAACGCGGGAGCCTGGGGACCGCAGTTCGACCCGACCACCTGCCACGACGCGCACCACCGCGACATGGACGGCACGATCCACAACCGGGATTACTTCGGCCCCAGTCCCTTCCAGGATTGGCCGGAGATTCCCAACAACCGGCCGTGAATCGGTCCCGGGCCTAGGTGTCGCCGCGCTCCCAGACCTTCTTGCCGTCGTGGGCGGTGCACACCAGGAAGAGGCCGTCGGGAGCCTGGGCAACGTAGTACTCGGGATAGTCGACACACGAGGAGTTTTCGATCTTCACGCCGGCCATCGGCGGCGAACGGAACCAGCGGGGCTCATACCGTCTCGGCGAGCCGCAGAACATGAGCCGGCCCGGCTCGGTAGCGAAGGACACGTAGTAGTCAGCGGTGCCGAACACGTAGTAGATGGTGTTGTCACACGGCGCACCCAGCACGACGTGCCCGGTGATACCGGGCGTGCAGTCCGGGTAATCGCAGATCGCCGGGTCGGCGGCCGCCTGCGGCGCCGCCACCCCACCGAGGCCGAGCA
Source organism: Mycobacterium sp. TY815 (assembly GCF_030755135.1). NCBI lineage: Bacteria > Bacillati > Actinomycetota > Actinomycetes > Mycobacteriales > Mycobacteriaceae > Mycobacterium > Mycobacterium sp. TY815. Next base: position 1,259,725 of record NZ_JAUFRX010000002.1, read on the forward strand.
ATGCGGCGATCGCTGCCACAATGAATCGCACCTGCTTAATTTGCCACAGCTGGAAAGAAAATTCATTATGTTGGCGACAGATGGTAAGAAAATTCTCTCATTCGGAGAGGGAGCTCAGAGCCCAGGCATCGATCCGATCGACACGGGCGTCAACGCGTGTCGGTGATAATGTGCTCTCTCATAGTTGCGGGGCGAGGAGGTGATTCATGCCGCCACGCGAAACTCCGGCTGAAGCGCTCGAGGCCGACGCCGTGCCGGACCAAGCGGACGCCCCAGCGGCCACTCCGGACGATCTCGCCGAAGTGGAAGCTCGCGCCGAGGCCGCCCGTGCCCGCGCGCGCGAACTGCGCCGGCAGGCGGAGGCGGCTTCTTCGTCCGACGGCGGTGAATCGTCCGATGATGCGGTGGCGGCACCCCCGCACCGATTCCGGCTCCGTTTGCATCGCCCGAGCCGAAAGGCTCTGGTCGCCCTGGTCGCGCTGGTGGTTTCCGGTGCCGCGCTCACCGGCAGCGGCTATTTGATGTGGCACCACCGGCAAGTCGTGCAGCAAACCCAACGTTCGGCGGAATTCGCCGCCGCTGCCCGCCAGGCCGTGATGCTGATGATGTCGATCGACCCGAATAAAGCCAGAGAAGACATGCAACGTTTCGCCGACGAAACGACCGGTCAATTCAAGGCCGGCGTTTTGATGGGCGCCGAAGATATGGTCCGGGCGTTGGAACAGTCCAAGGTCGCCGCCAAAGCCGCAGTGCAAGCCGTCGGGGTGCAATCGATGACCGAGGATTCCGCGGTGGTCCTGGTGGCGGCGAAGTCGGAGATCATCAAGGCCGACCAGCCGAAGCCGGAGACGCGGACGTGGCGCCTGGTCGTCGACGTCCTGCGGGAGGGTGGCCAGCTCAAAATCTCCAAGATCGAGTTCGTCCCGTGACAGGCGCTGGGACCGATCGGCCCTGGCTGCGTCGCGGCCTGTCCCGGTGGCGGGCAATCGTGCTGACGATTGTGGTTGTCGGGACGACCGGGTTCGCGGCCGGTTACTTCTACTTCGTCTACCGGCCGGACATGCAGACCGATCGCGCGGTCACCCGCGAGGTGGTCAAGGCCGCCAGCGACGGCGCCGTGGCGCTGCTGTCCTACTCGCCCGACACCCTCGGTCGCGATATGGACAACGCCAAATCCAGGATCACCGAGAATTACCTGCGCTATTACCAGCAGTTCGCCGATCAGATCGTCGGCCCGTCGACGCAGCGCGCGCAAGTCACCACCAGCGCCACCGTCGTCAAGGCCGCGGTCGCCGAACTGAATCCGAATTCGGCCGTCGTCCTGGTTTTCGTAAAACAAAAGACGGCGAGCAAAGAAAAGCCGGAACCGGTGGTGACATCAAGCAGCCTTCGGGTAACGTTGAAAAAGGTCAACAGTTCGTGGCTTATTGAGAAATTCGAGAGCATGTGAGCCCGCGTCCTCTTTCGCTGTGAACTTTTGACTGGGAATTTCCGGAATGCGACGCGTCGAGGAGCAGCAGGTGATGCGTTCAGTAGGTGCGACGGTCGGTGCGGCGCTCGCGGTCGGTGGGTTCACCGTCATGCTTCACACGGCTCCGACAGCCTCGGCCTACAACCCGGCCGTCAACGGCAGATTCACCGCGACGCTGATCGGCGACTGGGCCCGGACCAGAACCGTGTACCACGACGAAGCGGTGGTGCAGAGCACGTGGACGATCAGCTCTTCCTGTTCGACCGCTCAGGATTGCACGGGTCAGGTGGTCAGCGATCAGGGCTGGACCGCACCGATGACCATGCACGACGGGATGACCTGGTACGTCAAGCGAGACGTCCCGAACTGGGAGACATGCGACGACGGAACCACATTCACCGGCCACGAAGTCTTCTACTTCTATCCCGCCAACCCGGAAACCGGTGAAAATGTCCTCGGCTCAGCCGTTCTGGCCGGACGGGAACACATAGCGGGCGCCAGTGGAGCCTGCGGGACCAACGCCCCGCTCTACATTGAGCAGCCATTCCGGCTGGATCGGATCGGCTGACCCGACCGCCTCAGATGGCGAACATGTCCTTCCACGTCTTAGGCGCTTTGGGAGCAACCAGATCCGTCTGACGGAAAACCTGTCCATCCGGAGTCATATAACTCCCGGTCTCCGGGCTGTACTGAGCGAAAGCCACCGAGGGCCCGGTGGGTAATCCGTTGCGGCCGAACGCACTCGGAGCCGCTGACGGTGCTGCGCTGGGCGCCGCGGCCGCCGGTGGCGGAGCGGCGCCGCCCGCCGTGTCAAGCGGCGCGATGGACGCGACCTGACCCATCGGTGCCTGCGGGGTGACTCCGGGCGCCACCGGCGCTCCCGCCGGAGGTGGCACCACGCCGGGCGGCAGCGGCGTTCCGTCCACCGGCCCGAAGATCCGTTCCCGGTTCCAGTTGACCCGGTCGTCCGGCGGGATGCCCTGCGCGAGCAGGTTCGGGTCCAGCGGGTAGGTGCCGAAGGCGTGCTGCCGCATCGCCAGCGGCATGAAAGGCTTGTCGCTGTCGCAGATTTCGACGGTCGGCGCCCGCTTTCCGGGGTGCCCCATGCAGGGGTAGTTGCGCGCACCACGCACTCCGATCGGGGAGTCCTGCGGGAGCCTGCAGTACAGGCCGTCGGGCGTGTCGATGGTGGTGGTGTCGGCCGGCGAACGCCATTGACTCGGCGGCAGGAAGCCGACCGTACAGGCGGGCGGGTCGCTGATGATGAGATTGAAAGCGCCCGTGGCTAATCCGGTCGGACTCTTGGTGCCGAGGAATGACTGGATCGCGGCGGTGAAGGGCGGCAACAACACCAGCACCTGCTCGAGTGACGCATGGTAGGTCACACCGATCTGCCCGATGGTGGTGAGGTTGGCCAACAGCACCGGCAGCGTCGGCTTGATCTGATCCAGCAGGCGTGAGGCCTCGTTGAGTGCTTCGGGGCCGTTCTCGAGCAGCGTCCGCACCTGCGGATCGTTGGTCGCCAGTTGTCCGGTGAATCCGGCCAGGCTGTGAGCCCACCGCCGGATCGAGCCGGCAGTCTGCGCCTGGCTGTCCAACAGCGGCCCGGTGTCCTCGGTCAGGCTGCGCGCCCGGTCGGCGATACCGTTGAGGTCACCGGAGATCTGTGCCGAGGAATCGAAGAGCGAGCCGAAATCGTAACTGGCGCCGTTGAATGCCTTGAACGACTCGTCGAGCAGCTGGGTGAGCTTGCCTTGCGGGATGCTGTTGAGCAGGGCGCTGGTCTGGTCCAGCACGGGACCGATCGGTTGCGGGGTCTTGGTGTCCTTGGCGGAAATCACCGAACCGTCGTGCAGGTAGGGTCCCGAGTCGGTTCGTGGCCGCAGGTCCACGTACTGCTCGCCCACCGCGGAGATGCTGCGCACCTCGGCATCCAGATCCGCCGGGATCTTCGGCGAAGTGTCAAGCCTCATCGTGGCTTTCGCTCCGCGAGGGGTCAGGTCGACGCCGGTGACCTTTCCGATCTGCACGCCGCGGTACGTGACATTGCTGAAGCGGTAGAGGTTTCCGGTCTCACGCAGTTCCAGGGTGACGGTCATCTTGCCGATACCGAGGAGCGTCGGCGCCTGGACGTAGTAGATGACCATCACGAACAGACCGATGACTCCGACGATCGCGAAGATCGCCAACTGGATACGGATGAAGCGGGTCAGCATCAGCCATTCCCCTCCGCCGGTGCGACAGCGGGCGGCAACCCGTTGGGCAGCGTCGCACTCTGGTCGGTGGCCGGCGCCGACGCAGGTGGCGGTCCCGGCGCGGCCGCGGGCGGCGGACCGGGTGCCGCCGCGGGCGGCGGACCGGGCAGGTAGGAACCCGGGGCCCCCGGCGCGCCGAACCGGAACTGCAGGTACTCCGGATCGCCGGGGGCGGGCACACCTTCGGCGCCCATCCGTTCCCAGTGGGTGCCGCGCAGGATGCTCTTGCGCAGACCGGAATTCGTCAGGTCGATGATGAAGTAGCCGTTGACGTAGTCGCCGCGGACATAGCGGTCGATGAAGCCCTGAGTGAACGGGAAGGTCGGCGCATACGCAAGGGCCGCATCGAGATCCGGGCCCACATCGGCCAGCGCGCTGATCGTCGGTTCGAGATTCTTCAGGTTGTTCACCAGGTCGTCACCCGCGTCGTTGACCAGCCGGGTTGCCGTGTTGCTGAACGTACCAAGTTTGTTGAGCGCGGTGGTGATGCGCGGCCGTTCCCGGTTCAGCACGTCGAGTGCCGGCGGAATCTTGTTCAGCGCCTGGGTAATCACATCGCGCTGCCCGGCCAGCGTTCCGGAAAGCCGGTTCAGCGCCTGGACCGACGCGACGATGTTGTCACGTTGGGCATCGAAGGTTCCGACGAAGCGGTCGAGCCGATTCAGCAGATCACGGACGTCACCGGCGCGCCCGGACAGGGCGGCGTTGAAGTTGTTGATGATGTCCCCGATCTGTCCCAGCCCCCCGGCATTGAGAACCACTGACAGCGAGGACAGCGTCTGCTCGGTCGACGGATACGTCGAGGACCGGTTGAGCGGGATGGTGGCGCCCGGTTGCAGCCGCCCGGTCGGCTTCTGATCCAGCGGCGTATTCAGTTGCAGGTGCATCGATCCGAGCAAGCTGGTCTGACCGACACTGGCGACCGCATTGGCCGGAATGACCACGCCGGGCTGCACGGAAACCTCGACGTCGGCGTGCCAACCGCGCACCGTCAGCTTCCGGATGCTGCCGACGATGACATCGTTGATCATCACCGGCGAATTCGCTTCCAGCGTGCCCACGTTGGCTATCTCGACGTGGTAGGTGCTGGATCCGGGCCCTCGTCCCACGGCACCCGGTAGCGGCAGCGAGTTCAGTCCGCTGAATGCGCACCCGGTCGAGGTGAGCATGACGCACAGGCCGGCGCCCAGGATCATCCGAATGCGCCGCAGGGCGCCGGGCGTCCTCATGATTGCGGCCTCTCGGCGGGCAGCAGCAGTTCCGGCACGCTCTGCGGCGCGGGCGCCGGTTCGGGCGGCACGCTCGGCGGCGGCGGCTCGGGCATGGCGGCTCCCGGTATCCGTGCGGGGGGCCCGGGTGGTGGCGGCGCCTCCGGGGTGTCACCCGGCAAGCCGGTGTAGGCCGACACCGCGGGCGGCAGCTCCGGCGCCGTCGGCTTGGGCCCCTCGCCGCCCGGTGCCAGGCGTTGTTCGGTGTAGACGACGTTCTTCGGGTCGAACGCCGGCGCCAGGATCGGGTTCACCGGAATCGGAAGGTAGTTGAAGTTGAAGTAGGTCAGCGGGTTGAACACCTTCAGCGCGGGACTGAGATACAACCCGCACAGCTTCCCGGTCTCGACCGACGTCACGTTCTCCAACGCGCCGATCTGCGAGCAGAAGGCGTTTGTGGGGTTACTGAGGTTCTGCACGCCGACGCCGCCGCGGACGTTGCCGACATCGGGGTCATAGTCGTTGTAGGCGTTGGCAATCGCGTTGGGCGCGACGTGCAGCACGTTCTGCAGGGCCATCTTGTTGTCGACGAGGATCTGGGTGAGGTCGGCCAACCGGGTGATCTGCTCGGCGGTCTGGTCCCGGCTGCCCGCGATGAACCGCTGCACCTCCCCGACCGCACTCGACAAATCCGTCAGCGCCGCATCGAGGTTGGCCTTGTTGTCGTCGAGCACGCTGGTGAGGGTGGCCAGCCGATCGTTGAACTGCACCAGCTGGACGTTGCTGTCCCGCAGGGCACCGACGAAGGTCTGCAGGTTCTTGATGATGTCGACGAGGTTGCCGCTGCCGTTGGCGAAAATCCTTCCCACCGCCGACAGTTGGGCCAGCGTCTGGCGCAGCTTGTCGCCGTTGCCGCCCAGGGCGTTGGCCGCGGCGTCGATGAACCGCGCCACCGATGGCGTCGACACCCTGCTGTTGGGCCCGAAATCGGTTGCCAATCGCATCAATTGGTCTTTGATCTCGTCCCATTCGACGGGAGTCGCCGTCCGGTTGACCGGTATCACCGCGCCGTCGGCCATGGTGGGACCGGCGGAGCGGTAGGCGGGGGTGAGTTGGACATACCGCGCCGCCACCAGGTTCTGGGCGACGATGACCGCTTTCGCGTCCGCCGGGATGGAGATGCCGTGATCGACGTGCATGACTATCTTGGCCTGGGTTCCGGCCGGCTTAATCGACTCGATGGTGCCGACTTTCAGTCCCGACACCCGCACATCGTCACCGGGGTAGATGGCGGTGGCGGTGTGGAAGTAGGCGACGATCGTGGTGGGCCGGAAGAACGTGTTGCGGATCGCGACGCCCGCGCCGACCACGAGCAGCAATGCCAGCACGATCGCCAGTACGAGCTTGACACCCCTGCGCCGCATCATCGCGACCCTCCCGGGTTCTGGTTGAACGGGAACGGCAGCAGAGCCCGTGGGCCGGCGTTGTCCGGCGGTTGTCCCGGCGCCCCGTAGGCGCGGAAGCCGAAGGCGTAGTCGAACAACCACTGGAAGAACTGCAGCGTGAAGATGTTGGGGATGAACGGGTTGTAGTAGAACCCGCTGGACACCGTCTCGCCCTGGGTCAGCTCGAATTTGGCCAGTCCGGGTATGGCTTTACCGAGGTTGTCGCGGTTGTCCTCCAGCATCGCGGTGACGGAGTTCAGTTTGGTCAGCGTCGGCGCCAGCTTCGCCTCGTTGTCGTGCACCAGACCGGAAAGCTGTTTGGCCACCGCGGAGGTGCTGGCGAGCAACCGCACGATCGCCTGCCTCCGCTCCACCAACATGGACAGCAGGTCGTCGGCGTTGAGGATCAGCGTGTTCAGCTGGTTGCTGCGCTCGGACAGAATGTGTGTGACATCGGCTGCGCCCTTGAGTAACTCACTGAGGGTCTGATTGCGGTTGTTAAGCGTCGACGACAACCGAGTCACCCCGTCAAATGTTGGGCCCAGTTGCGGCGCAATCTGATTCAGCGTGTTCGACAGCGTGTCCAGGGACTGGTTGAGGGTGTCGGTGTTGGTTCCGGCGATGTCTGTGGCCAGGTCGCCGACGGCCTCGGACAACGAGTAGGGCGAGGAGGTACGCGACAGCGGGATGACCGCCATCGGGCGCATGTTGCCGCTGCCGGTGGACTCGACGGTGAGCACGCGCTGGCCCAGCAGCGAACCGGTGCGGATGTGGGCGGTGCTGGCCGACCCGAGTTGCACGGCGCCCTTGACGGTGAAGGTCACCAGCACGTCGCCGTTCTGCAGCGACATTCCCGACACGCTGCCGACTTTGATCCCGGACACCGTCACGTCATTGCCGGTCACCAGCCCGCCGGCGTCGGCGAACACCGCCTGGTAGCGCACCGTGGTGGCCCGCTGCAGCAACTGGTCCGGTGACAGACCGACGGCGATGACCAGAATGATCAACACGACGCCGATGAATCCGGCTCGAATGAGGCGCGCTCCGCGGTACTTAAGCATCGGGTTCCGCACACCTTCCGGTGACCTGGTGGGTGACGCCCACCTCTACCGTTCGGTACTGCAGGTCGGAGACCCGCAGCGCGAGGCCGCACAGGTAGTAGGGGAACCAGGCGCCGTACGCGCCGAGCCTAGTCAGCTTGCGGTAGTTGTTCGGCAGCTTCTTCAGTGAGATGTCGATCAGGTTCTTGTCCTTGTCCAGCAAGGGAGCAAGCCGGTTGAGTTGGTCGATCGTGCCCGACAGCGGCGGACGGGCACGGGTGAGCAGATCCGCGATCGAGGCGGTTCCGTTGTCCAGAGCGGTGATTGCGGTGCCGATGGTGTCGCGGTCGGAGGACAGTCCGCTGATCAGACGCTCCAGCCGGTCGATCGCACCGGAGAACTTGGTGCCCTCCGCATTCACGGTGCCGACCACGGTGTTGAGGTTGTCGATCAAGGCCTGCACCGTTTCGCTGTTGTCGGCCAACGTATTCGAGAACGACGAGGTCTTGGACAACAGCGACTGCAGGGTGCCGCCCTCGCCCTGGAACACCTCGATCAGTGACGCACTCAGCGCATTGACGTCTTCGGCCTTGAGGCCCTTGGTAACCGGCTTCAGCCCGCCCAGCAGCAGGTCGAGGTCGAGAGCCGGTGCGGTGCGGTCGATCGGAATCTCCGACCCTCCCGGCAGCGGCCTGGTGTTGCCCGGTCCGTCCATCAACTCGAGATAGCGGTCACCGACCAGGTTCAGATAGCGGATCACCGCGCGGGTGCCGCCGGTGAGCACCACATCGCGGTTGGCGTCGAATTTCACCAGGACCTTTTTGTCGGCCCGCAATTCGACGCTGTTCACCGTGCCCACCCGCACGCCTGCGACCCGCACCGTCTGCCCCTCTTTGAGACGCGACACGTCGGTGAAGAGCGCGGAATACTCAGTGGTGGAGCCGGTTTGGTACTGGCCGAAGATAAAGAACAGAGAAATGGTCAGCAGCACCATGACCAGCGCGAAGGCGCCGAACTTGATGATCATCCCGCGTGAGTTGCTCATCCGGGTTGTCCAATTTGCATCGTGTTGCGCGGTGGCCCGTCGATCGGCCCGTACAGCAGTTGCTTGAGCGCATCGGAGTTCAGCAGCAACTGCGGGTTGCCGTACTCCATCGGGTTGGCGCCCACGTCGGCCACCACGAACGGCGGCGCAACGTCGTAGGGCACTACCGGCAGTGTCTGACACTGGGGACCGCCGGTTGCCGCCACCTTGGGCAGGTTGCTCGGATAGCGATAGCGTTCGGCACCGAAACCGAGGTACACCAACACCTTGATCATCGGCTCGGGCAGGTTGGGCGCGTGCAGGTTCACCAGCGAGCCCGACAGTCCGCACCACAGCGCCTGGTGGTACTCGTTGGTCAGGTTGGTGGTCGGCAGCAGCAGGTGCAGGTCGTCGGTCAGGGCTTGCCGATTCCCGCCGATCACTTCATTTCCGATGTCGGCCAGGCCGATTGAGCTGATCAGGAAGGCGTCCAGGTTCTGCTGCTCTTCGACGACAGACTTGCTGATCCTGATCGCATTCTCGGCCGACCCGATCAGGTCGGGTGCGGCGTCGGCGTACGCGTTGCTCACCACGGGCAGGACGGAGAGGTCGTGGTTCAGTGCGGGCAGCGCCGGATCCTGCTTGGCCAGAAACGCGTCGAGGTCAGACAGTGCCTGCCCGATCTTGTGGCCGCGGCCGTTCACCGCCGAAGCGATGGCGCCGAGCGTTTCGTTGAGCTTCGCGGGATCGATGTTCGACAACAGGTTGGTGAGCTGTTGGAAGACGGTGTTGACCTCGACGGTGACGAACTTGCCCTCGAGCACCTGATGCGGTTGCAGGCTCTGCTGTGAGGGTTGGTCGGGCGGTATCAGCTCGACGAACTTGGCGCCGAAGACCGTCGTGGAGGCGATGTCGACAAGCACATTGCGGGGAATGAGCCGCATTGCCGACGGCTGCATCGCCAGGTGCAGAACCGCCTGACCGTTGGGGCGTTCCTCGATGGACTCGACCTTGCCGACCATGACCCCGCGCATCTTCACTTTGGCCTCGGGGTTCATCACCAGGCCGGCGCGCGGCGAAACGACGGTGACGGGCACGCTTTCGGTGAAGTCCCCCTGGAACAACCCGATTGACACGGCGACGATCGCGAGAATCACGAGGACGGTGGTAAGGCCCATCAGCGGGCGCACATAGCCGCGCGGTTTGGGCCGCCCGGAATGGTGCGACCGACCCTTGGGACTCGGGCCGTGGCGGCCCGCCGGCACGTTAGCTGTCACTGAACTCTGCGCACCTCCCCTAGCCCGACAGGTTGAAGTTGCCGTTGGAACCGTAGATGGACAGCGAGATCAGCAGGGTCACCGAGACCACCACGATCAGCGAGGTCCGCACCGCGTTACCGGTGGCGACACCGACACCGGCCGGCCCGCCCGACGCGAAAAAGCCGTAGTACGTATGGATCAGCAGAATGGTGATCGCCATCAGCACGGCCTGCAGGAAGGACCACAGCAAGTCGATCGGGTTGAGGAAGGTCGTGAAGTAGTGCTGGTACAGACCACCCGACTGGCCGAACAGGATCACCGTGGTGAACTGACTGGCCAGGAACGACAGGCTCACCGCGATGCTGTAGAGGGGAGTGATCGCCAGCATCCCTGCAACGATCCGGGTGCTGACCAGATACGAAACCGGCCGGATCGCCATGGATTCCAGCGCGTCGATCTCTTCGTTGATCCGCATGGCGCCCAGTTGCGCCGTCACCCCGGCACCGAAGGTGGCCGCCAGGCCGATGCCAGCCACGATCGGCGCCGCGATGCGGACATTGATGAACGCCGCGAGGAATCCGGTCAGCGCCTCGATACCGATGTTGCCCAGCGAGCTGTACCCCTGGACCGCCAGCGTGCCGCCCGCGGCCAGGGTCAGGAAGCCCACGATCACCAGCGTTCCGCCGATCATCGCCAAAGTGCCTGCACCCATGCTGATTTCGGCGATCAGCCGGATGATCTCGCGACCGTAGCGGGTGACGGCGAACGGGATACCGCCGATTGCCTTGCCGTAGAACAGGGTGTGATCGCCGATTCGGCCCAGGCTGCCGACCGGTCTCTGGAATTGCCGCGTCAGACGCGGGTAGACGGCTCTCAGCGCCACAGTCTGTGCCTACACCTCCCTCGCCACATCGACTCCGCGGTATCTACTTCGCCGACATTCGGATGCCGATGGCGGTGACCACCACGTTGACCACAAAGAGCGACATGAACGCGTACACCACCGTCTCGTTGACGGCGTTGCCGACCGCCTTGGCGCCGCCGCCGGTGATCGTCAGGCCGCGATAGCAGGCCACCAGGCCGGCGATCAGCCCGAAAAGCGCTGCCTTGACGCAGGAAATGATCACCTCAGGCACGCCGGTCAACAGGGTGATGCCGGCGGCGAATGCGCCGGGGTTCACGTCCTGGACGAACACCGAGAAGATGTAGCCGCCCAGGATCCCGATGATGACCACCAGGCTGTTCAACAGCAATGCCACCAGGCCGGAGGCCAGCATGCGGGGCGTCACCAACCGCTGAATCGGGTTGATGCCCAGGACCTCCATCGCGTCGATCTCCTCGCGGATCGTGCGCGAGCCCAGGTCGGCGCACATCGCCGTGGCCCCGGCGCCGGCCACGATGAGCACCGTCACCAGTGGCCCGACCTGAGTGACCGCACCGAATGCCGCACCCGCACCCGAGAGGTCGGCGGCGCCCAGCTCCCGCAGCAGGATGTTCAGGGTGAAGCTGACCAGGACGGTGAACGGGATGGCTACCAACAACGTTGGCGCGAGAGCGACGCGGGCAACGAACCACGACTGCTCCAGGAACTCACGCCACTGGACCGGTCGCCGGAACGCGAATTTGATGGCGTCGGCCGACATCGCGAACAGCGCGCCGACGGCCTCCATGGGTTTGGAACCACGACCCAGCACGATGCCCGGGGTCCAGCGCTCCGCTCCCTTACTCGCCATAGGACTGAGATCCTCTCCGGATCGTGTTGTGCGCAAAGGAAATCCGGATGGCAATCGCCATTATCAACGCTGGCTGCGCCGTTCCGGCGCCCTCGACACGCGCTATCAACCTCACGCTGGTTTCTCCATTCGGTTGCGTGAGCTGCCGTTTCCAGACCAGGTCAGCTGCCCGCGCGCCAACCCTGGAAGCGTTCGGCGATTATGACTCATGCCGCGTCCCGTGGGAACCGAAATCGCACAACCGTTATCTGCACGCACGTCGTTGCCACCCCAGGCCCTAGGTGACCGCGCCGGCGGTCTTGAGTTCGATGATCCGATCCCAGTCCAGGCCCAACTCCAAAAGGATCTCGTCGGTCTGCTCGGCGAATCCCGGAGCCGGCCCGGTCTGCGGCGCGGCGACGTCGAACTGGACCGGGTTGGCGACCAGTTCGAGTTCGCCTGCGCGCAGCACGTATTCGTTCGCCCGGATCTGCGCGTCGTCGGCCGCTTGCAGGGTGTCCTGCACCGGCGCCCATGGTCCTGCGAGCGTCGCAAAGCGTTCGCTCCACTCCGAAAGAGTGCGGGTTGCGAAGACTTTGGTCAAGATCTCCACCGCATCTGCGGTATTGGCGGCGATGGTCTCGCCGTCCGCGAAACGCGGATCGTCGATCAGCTCCGGACGGTCGATGTGGCGGCACACGTCGGCCCAGAACTTGCCGGGCTGCATCATCACCAGCGAGATGTAGCGTCCGTCGGACGTGGGGTAGACGCCCACCAGCGGATTGACCGGCGAACCATGGATGCCGGGCGGCGGTGCCTGCATCAGCTGGCCCAGGTGTTTGGTGAGTGCCACCGTGTGGCCCAGCGCCCACAGGCCACTGCCGAGCAACGACACGTCGACGACCGATGGTTCGCCGGTGCGTTCCCGTTTGAGCAACGCCGCCGCGATACCGCCGGCGAGGTTGGTGCCGGAGATGGTGTCGCCGTAGGCCGGCCCGGGCGGGTTGATCATGCCTTCATAGCCCATCGGAGTGATGGTGGCCGCGGTTCCGGCTCGACACCAGAAGGCGGTCATGTCGTAGCCGCCCTTTGTCGCTTCATTGCCGCGTGGCCCGAGCGCACTCCCGCGCGCGTAGATGATCTGCGGGTTCACCGCCCGGATGTCGTCGATGTCGATCCCGAACTTCTGCCGGTGGTCGGGCAGGAAGCTGGTGAGGAAAACATCGGCGCGGCGGGCGAGTTCGTAGAGCACCTCCTTGCCTTCCGGTACCGACATGTCCAAGCCGATGCTGCGCTTGCCGCGGTTGGCGTGCTCGATATTGGGGTTGGGGTCGCCCTCGACGCGCAGCATGCCGGTTTGGCGGAGTCCGCGTTGCGGGTCGCCGGTCACCGCGTGCTCGACCTTGATGACGTCGGCACCCCATTCCCGCAGCACCGCACCGGCCGAGGGGACGAATCCGTACATGGCGACTTCCAGGATGCGGATTCCTTCGAGTGGTCTCATGCGCCGGCTCCTGCCACCGGTACCGCAAAAGTCTTGCCCTCCAAGAACTCCTCCATCCCGGCCACTCCCATCTCGCGACCGACCCCGGACTGCTTGAAGCCGCCGAACGGGCTGTCGGCGCCGAAGTAGTTGCCGCCGTTGACCGAGAACGAGCCGGCGCGAATCCGGCGTGCCACCGCCAGGGCACGGTCCTGGTCACGGCTGAACACCGCGCCGGCCAGACCGTAGATCGAGTTGTTGGCGATGCGCACCGCGTCGTCGTCATCGTCGAAGCCGATCACCACGAGCACCGGCCCGAACACCTCGTCCTGGGCGATCTCGGCATCCGGATCGACATTGGTGAGCAGCGTCGGTGCGTAAAAGAAGCCGGGATCCAACCGCTTGCCACCGGTGACCAGCGTGGCGCCCGCGGCCACGGCCCGCTGCACCATGCCGTCGACCTTGTCGCGCTGGCGCTCGTTGATCAGCGGTCCCATATAGGTTTTCGGGTCGGCGGGATCGCCGTGCCGGACCCGGGCGAAGTTCTGCGCGATCAGTTCGACGATCTCGTCGTGGTGCTTCTTGGGAACAAGCAACCGGGAAGTCAGCGCGCAGCCCTGGCCGGCGTGGGTGACCATGCTGAACGCGGCGAACATGGCCGCGCCGGCGAAATCGGCATCGTCGAGCATGATCACCGCGGACTTGCCGCCCAACTCCAGGAACACGCGTTTGACGGTGTTGCTGGCCGCGGCCATGATCTTGCGCCCGACCGCCGTCGATCCGGTGAAGGTCACCACGTCGACGTCGGGGCTGGTGGTCAGCGCTTCGCCCACCCCGGGGTCGGACGAACTGAGCACGTTGACGACGCCGGCCGGGATGTCGGTGTGGTTGGCGATCAGCTCGCCCAGAGCCAGGGTGACCAGCGGGGTGTCCGGCGCTCCCTTGAGAACGACCGTGCAGCCGGCGGCGAGCGCAGGAGGCAGCTTGGCCAGTGCCAGCTGGTTCGGGTAGTTGTAGGCGATGATGGCCGCGACCACCCCGGCGGCCTCTTTCTCGACCCAGCGGTGGTGACGCATGCCGCGCGACTCTTTTTCCCCGAGGTCTTCGGAGAACTCGTAGGTGCGCAGGAGGTCGGCGTAGTACCGGACGATGCCGATGGGTTCGTCGAGCTGCGCCCCGTGGGTCAGCGCACGGGTGGCGCCGACTTCGGCAATGGTCAGCTCGCGCAACTCCTCGGCGTGGTCGAGCAACGCCTGGTGCAGCTGATCGAGGCACCGGATCCGGAACTCGACGTCGGTGGACCAGGTTGTGTCGTCGAAGGCACGCCGGGCCGCCGCGACAGCGCGCTCGGCCTCTCGCACCCCGGCGTCGGGCGCATATCCCAGCACCTCGCCCGTCGCGGGATTGACGGTGGCAAAGGTCTTCTCCGTCGCCACCAGCTGCCCGTCGATCAGCAATCTGCGGGCCGGCCGGCTGCCGGACTCGGCGCCGTCCCGTGTCGGTTGATCGCCGACGTCGGTCTCCGCCGTGTCCTGCACTGACATGGGCCCCTCGCGCTCGGTGTGGTGGGTGTCACGATAATTTCATTCTCATCTCCGGCGAATCTTACATTCGAGAGGTGAGAAGACAAGCCGGTTAGCCCCGCTGATTGCCCAGGTCAAAGGCTGAGCGATCGCTCAGCGAGTGGTCGTCCGCGTGTCTTGCCGCAGGCCCGGCACTGTTTTGCGGGTCGCTTGCACCGGGGTTTGCCGTGAGAGTACGATTCTCATAATTGCGAGGGAGATTCTTTGTGGATGAGATCGGCGACGTGGCAGCCACCAGGACGGCGGTGGTCACCGGCGGTGGGTCCGGCATCGGGTTGGCGGTTGCGCAACGTCTGCGTGCCGACGGCCGCAACGTCGCCACCATCGATCTCAAGCCTTCCGACGACGACCTCTGCTACACCGCGGACGTCACCGACCGCTCCCAGATCGACGCCGCCCTGTCGGCCATTCGCGAGCGCCTGGGGCCGGTCACGATCCTGGTCAACGCGGCCGGCCTGGACGGCTTCAAGCGATTCACCAACATCACGTTCGAGGACTGGCAGCGAGTGATCGACGTCAATCTGCACGGGGTGTTCCACATGACCCAGGCAGTGCTGCCCGACATGCTGGACGCGGGCTGGGGACGAATCGTCAACATCTCGTCGTCGAGCACCCACTCCGGGGTGGCCTACATGTCGCACTATGTCGCGGCCAAGTCAGCGGTCAACGGGCTGACCAAGTCGTTGGCCCTCGAATACGGACCCAGCGGCATCACGGTCAATGCCGTGCCCCCCGGCTTCATCGACACCCCGATGCTGCGCAACGCCGAGACCCAGGGGTTCCTCGGCGATGTCGAGCAGAACATCGCCCGGACACCGGTACGGCGAATCGGCAAGCCCGAGGACATCGCCGCGGCATGTGCATTTCTGTCCTCGGACGAAGCGGGTTACATCACCGGTCAGATACTGGGTGTCAACGGCGGCCGAAACACCTGAGCGATGGAGGTCTCGTGAAGGTCTGGGTAGATCCGGAACGCTGCCAGGGGCACACGCTGTGCGCCATGATCGCGCCGGATTCGTTCCAGCTCAGTGACATCGACGGCAGTTCGTCGGCAGTAACCGAGGTGGTGCCCGCCGATCAGGTGGACCAGGTCCGCGAGGCCGCCCAGTCATGCCCCGAGCAGGCCATCATCCTCAGCGACTGATTACCAAGGGAGACAACGCTTTGAGCGTCGATGACGTCGCGGCCGGCGACCGGAGGAAGCATAGTTACCACTTCGACCGCCACTCCGCGGAGTACCGCTCACAGTTCAAGGCGATCACCGAGGAGATGCACGCCACGTGCCCGATGGCCTGGACCGAGACCTACGGCGGGCACTGGGTCGCGGCGGGCAGCCACGAGGTGTTCGAGCTCGCCCGTTGTCCCGCGGTGTCCAACGACCACGACATCCGTGGCGAACGCAAGGGATACAAAGGCATTTCGATTCCCACGGCCCGCCGGGTCAGCGTGGTGCGTGGCGGCATCCTGGAGATGGACGATCCCGAGCACCGCATCTATCGCACGGTGCTCAACCCGTATCTGTCGCCGGCGGCGGTCAAGCGCTGGGAGCCGTTCATCGACGACGTGACCCGCGCCTGCCTTGACGAGAAGATCGAGACCGGCCGGATCGATTTCGTCGACGATCTGGCCAATGTCGTTCCGGCGGTGCTGACTCTGGCCATGCTCGGCATCCCGCTGGAGAAGTGGAATCTCTACAGCGAACCGGTCCACGCGGCGGTCTACACGCCCGAGCACTCCCCCGACATCGAACGTGTCACCGAGATGCACCGCCAGATGGGCCTCGACATGGTCAACAACATGATCGAGATCCGGGAGAACCCGCGACCCGGGCTGGTCAACGCGCTGCTGCAGATGCGGATCGACGGCGAGCCGGCTCCCGATCTGGAGATCCTCGGCAACCTCGGTCTGGTCATCGGGGGTGGCTTCGACACCACGACGGCGCTGACCGCGCATTCGCTGGAATGGCTGTCGGACAATCCCGAACAACGGGAGCGGTTGCGGCGGGAGCGCGACACCCTGCTGGACTCGGCGACCGAAGAGTTTCTCCGCTATTTCACGCCGGCGCCTGGAGATGGCCGCACCTTCTCCGACGACATCGAACTCGACGGCACGCGGTTCAAAGAGGGCGAGCGGCTGTGGATCTCCTGGGCCATGGCCAACCGCGACCCAGCGGTGTTCCACCACCCCGACGAGGTGCTGATGGACCGGAAAGGCAACCGGCACTTTAGCTTCGGCATCGGCGTGCACCGTTGTATCGGTTCGAATGTGGCGCGCACGGTGTTCAAGTCGATGCTCAACGCGGTGCTCGACCGGATGCCCGACTACCGCTGCGACCCGGACGGCACCGTGCATTACGAGACGATCGGCGTGATCCAGGGCATGCGCAAGCTGCCGGCTACGTTCACTCCCGGCCCCCGCGTCGGCGCGGGTCTGGACGAGACGCTGGAGAAGTTGCAACGCGTCTGCGACGAGCAGGAACTCGCGCGACCCATCACCGAGCGCAAGGAGTCCGCGCAGCTCTGACCCCGCGAGCAGTCGCAAAATCGCACAATCGCGAGCGATTTTGTGCGATTTTGTGTCTGCTCGCGGGGAGAACTCAGCCCCGCGGCAGGCCGAGGATCCGTTGGGCGATGATGTTGCGCTGAATCTCAGACGTACCCCCGGCGATGGTGCCGGAGAAGCTGCGGGCGTAGCGCTCGAACCAGCTCGCGAAGTAGTGGTCCAGGTTCATCGGCGCGTACGGGCCGGTGAGCCCGGGCTGAATCAGGCCGTCACCGCCGGCGGCCTCCAGCGCGTGCTCGCTGATCCGCAGTTCGGCCTCCGAGCCGAGCAGTTTGAGCACCGAGATGGCCGAGGTGTCGTCTTCACCGCGCGACGCACGGGCCAGGGCCACCGAGCCCAGGAGGCGCAGGGCCTGCTTGTCCATGATGGTCGTCGCGTAACGATCGCGGTCGAGTTCGCTGGCGGGCCGGAAGTCGGCGAGCATGTTGTCCATCCGGTCGGCGAACCCGAGCCACATCATGGTGCGTTCGTGGCCCAGGGAGCCGTTCGCCACCCGCCAGCCCTGATTCAGCTCGCCGACCAGATTCTCGGCCGGCACCCGCGCGTCGGTGAAAAACACCTCGTTGAAGTCCAGGTCGTCGGCGCCGCAGATGGACGCGAACGGCCGGCGCACCACGCCCTCGATGTCGGTGGGTATCAGTAACACGCTGATGCCCTTGTGTTTCGGCGCGTCGGGATCGGTGCGCACGAACGTCAACAGCACATCGGCGTCGTGGGCACCGGACGTCCACACCTTCTGGCCGTTGACGACGTAGTGGTCGCCGTCCCGCACCGCCCGGGTGCGCAGCGATGCCAGGTCCGAGCCGGCGCTCGGTTCGCTCATGCCCAGCGACGCGGTGATCTCGGCGCGCAGGATCGGCACCGCCCAGCGGTGTTTCTGCTCCTCGCTGCCGAACGAGATCAGAGAGGCCGCAACGATATTCACGCCTTGCGGATTGAAGCTGTGGTAGATGCGGCGGCGGCACAGCTCCTCGAGGTAGACGTACTGCTGCAACACCGTCGCATTGCGCCCACCGAACTCGGGGGGCTGGGTGGGCAGCAGCCATCCGTTGTCGAACAACAACCGCTGCCACCGGCGCGCCCACTCCGGCATGTGCGACACCGAACGGGGCCGCTCGACCGTTTCGGTTGCGTCCGGCAGGTTTTCGTCGAGAAACGCCGCGAACTCGGCACGGAACTCCTCGACGTCACTGTCAAAAGTCAGCTGCACGGTACTCCTCGGCGATCCGCGCACGATGCTCGGCAGCGCCACCAAGCATCAGTTCGCCCGCCTTCGCGCGCTTGAGCGCGAATTGCAGGTCGTTCTCCCAGGTGAATCCCATTGCACCGTGCAGCTGCAGCCCGTGCCGGAAGACCAACGACTGGCACTCCCCTGCTGATGCCTTGGCCATCGCGGCCGCCAGCCGGCGGCGCGGATCGTCCGCGGAGATGGTCAGCGCCGCGAAATAGGCCAGCGCCCTTGCCCGTTGCACCGCGACGTGCATGTCGGCCGCCTTGTGTTGCACAGCCTGGAAAGAGCCGATGGGGACGCCGAACTGGTGCCGGCTTCGGACATGCTCGAGCACCAGATCCAGGATGCGCTGGCAGGCACCGACCATCATGATGGCCATTCCGGTCAGGGCGACGTGGTGCGCGCGTTCGCGGTCAACGGTCATCCGGTCGCTGTCGGGCACCCGCACGTCGCGAAAGGACAGATCGGCCACGTGCAGCACCGGGTCGAACACCGATTCGCGCCGGGCCGACAACCCGGTGGCGTCGGTGAGGAACACGCCGGCTTCGGTGACCACGGCGACCCGCTCGGCCCGGTCGCCGTCGAGAACATGACGGGCGGTACCGTCCAGCACCCAGCCGTCGGCGTCGCGGCGCGCCGACACCCCGCCATAGACGGCGGTGCCGGACTGGTTCGGATCGAACCGATCCCCGGCCAGCGGAGCGAACTGGCTCATGGTCGCCAGGAACGGGGTGGGGTCGGTAGCGTGACCGAGCTCTTCCAGCACGATCGCGAGCTCGACCGCGCTGGCGGAATCGTGCAGTTCGGTCCAGCCGAGCTGGCGATACAGCTTCCACAGCGGCTCGGCGTCAGCGCCGTCCTCGGCCACGCTCCGGACCAGGGAGGCAGGACATTGCTTGGTCACGACGTCGCGGACCGCGTCCTGCCACAACCGCTGATCAGCATCAAACTCCAAGAGCATCCGGGCCGCCTCCCGTCACGATTACCTGGTGAGAATATCATTCTCTTTGGTGGAAGTAGTAATCTCAGAATCTGCCTACGACCTACGGGGGGCCCGCATGCCGGATACCGCAGCCGCGCTCTGGGACATCGAGGCGATCAAGGTGCTCAAAGCCCGGTACTGCCGCTTCCTGGACACCAAGCAGTGGGATGACTGGCGGCACCTCTTCACCGACGACTTCCTCAGCGACACATCGGCTTCCGGCGGCAAAGTGATCAGCGGGGCAGATGAGTTCGTGTCTTTCGTCCGTAGCACGCTGGGCAAGCCGTCCCAGCCCACCGCCCACCAGGTGCACGCCCCGGAAATCGAGCTGACGTCGGAGACCACGGCCACCGGTGTGTGGGCACTCGAGGACGTGGTCCGGCTCGGTCCCGGCCTCAATCTGCAGGGACGCGGGCACTACCACGAAACCTACGAAAAGGTCGACGGTCGCTGGTTGATCAAGTCCTCGACGCTCACCCGGTTACGTGAGGACGTGTTCAATCCGGTCATCTCCGTGCGTGTTTCGCCCCGGCTCCGTAGCGCCGGCGCCGCGCTGGCCCGCAGGTTCGGCAAATGAGCCGAACCACACTGATCACCGGCGCGTTCGGACAAGTCGGCAGGCGCTGCGCAGAGATCCTGCTGCGCCGGGGGCACACCGTGATCGCGGTGGACCTGGACAACGAAGCCTCCGCCGCGGCCGCCGGCGCCCTGGCCGGCGCCGGCCACCCGGGCAGCCTCATCGTGGAATTCGCGGACCTCACTGACAGCGAGGCCGTGGGCACCGTTGTGCGCCTGCACCAGCCCGCCGCGATCGTGCACCTGGCCGCGATCGTCTCGCCGCCTTCCTACCGCAACCCGCGGTTGGCCCGCGAGGTCAACGTGGGGGGCACCCGCAACCTGGTGACGGCGGCACAGGCCTTGCCCGACCACCCGTTGTTCGTATTCGCCTCCAGCGCAGCGGTTTACGGATCCCGCAATCCGTACCGGCAGCCGGAGTTGATCACCGCTGACACACCCGTGAACCCGATCGATCAATACGGCGAAGACAAGGTCCTGGCCGAGCGGGTGATCGCCGAAAGCGGGCTGCCCCATGTTCTGCTGCGACTCGCTGCGATCGTCTCGCCCGACGGCGCGACCACGATGGACAGCGATTACCTGGTGCTCGTGCGCGCCACGCCGGTGGACAACCGTATGCACGCGGTGGACGCCCGCGACGTGGCGCTGGCATTCGCCAATGCCGTGGAGCGCCGGGCGGCCGTCGACGGCAAGATCCTGGTGATCGCCGGCAACGACACCAATCTGCTCACCATGAGTGAGTTGCAGGACGATGTCATGGCTGCGGTCGGTGTCGGCCGGCTCGGCCGGGCGGCGGGGCTGCCCGGCAATCCGGATGACGACCGCGGCTGGGCGTTCACCGGCTGGTTCGACACCGCGGAATCCCAGGCACTGCTTGATTATCAAGAGCACGATTGGCCACAGACCGTCGCCTGGGTGAGCGCGTCGATGGGCCATCGCCGGCTGCTGCTGCACGTCCTGGGACCGGTGATACGCCCGGCGATGCGGGCGCTGCTGGCGGCCCAGCGGCGCCGCGAGCACCGGGGACCCTATGCCGACCCGTGGACGTTCATGAGCGGGAAGTACGGCCCCGGCATGCTTGCGCAGGCACGATGAAGAAGCTCGTCATCGGCGCCAGCGGCTTCCTGGGCTCCCATGTCACCCGGCAACTCGTCCAGGCCGGCGAAGACGTCCGGGTCATGGTGCGAAAGACCAGCTCTACCAAGGGCTTCGACGACCTCGACGTACAGCGCTGTCATGGCGACGTGTTCGACGACGCGGCCCTGCGCAATGCCATGGCGGGTTGCGACGTCGTCTACTACTGCGTCGTCGATGCCCGGATGTGGCTGCGCGACCCGGCACCCTTGTTCCGCACCAATGTCGAGGGACTGCACCATGTGCTCGACGCGGCGGTGCAGTCCGGTCTTCGCAAGTTCGTATTCACCAGCAGCACAGGGACCCTGGCGATCAGTGACAGCCGCCCGGTCACCGAGGACGATCCGCACAACTGGGACGATGGCGGTCCCTACATCGCATCCCGGGTGGCGGCCGAGGATCTGGTGCTGCGCTACGCGCGCGAGCGGGGTCTGCCTGCCGTGGCCCTGTGCATCTCAACCACCTACGGCCCACGAGACTGGGCGCCGACTCCGCACGGCGCGCTGATCGCCCGTGTCGCCGCCGGCCGCTTCCCGTTCTACCTGGGCTTCTCGTCCGAGGTCGTCGGCATCGAAGACGCAGCCCGCGCGATGCTGCTCGCCGCGGAAAACGGAAGGGTCGGACAGCGCTACATCATCTCGGACCGCTACCTCAGTACCCGGGAGGTGCATGAGATCGCGGCCCGGGCCGTCGGCAGGCCCCCGCCCCGTATCCCGATTCCGATGTCTGTCATGTACGCGGCCTCCCGGGTCAACGATGCCGCCGCACGGCTGTTGCGCCGCGATCTGCCGATGGCGTACGTCGGAGCGCGGATGGCGGACCTGATGTCACCGCTGGACCACAGCAAGGCCGAGCGTGAACTCGGCTGGACGCCCGAACCGGTCGAACAGTCCATTGAGCAGGCGGCGAAATGGTTTGTCGCACAGGCCGCCCGGTGACGTTCGCATCGACGCATCATCGGCGGGCGCGAGCGGCCCCGGGTCCCTAGAGCGGGAAGGGCTCGTCCCAGTGGTCGAGGTTCACGGCCTGAGCGAGCGGGCGCCGCCGCACCGGTCCGTGCCTGCCCTTGGGCCAGCCGACCACGATGTGGCCGGCCAACATCCAATCGTCGGGCACGCCAACGGCTGCACGCAGTATCGGCTCCCCGCCGTAGGAGGCCCAACTGGTCATGCAGGCACCGAGTCCCTGGGCACGCGCGGCCAGCAGGAAGTTCTGCATGGCGGGATAGATCGATCCACCCAGCAGCAGTTCCGACGCCGTCGGATAGTGGATTTGCGCGAACAACACAGAGGTGAATTCCCCTGCCCGATCGTGTAGTTCGTACGTGGCGCGGTTGTTGCGCGCCTGGCGGCTCTGGTCGTCGGCAACGGGCCGGCTCATGCCGTAGACCGGCTCGATGACCGCCAGAGCCTGCGCGGCGGCCCTGGCCACCGCCGCGCGTGCCTCGGGCGAACGCAACACGATGAAACGCCACCCCTGTGCGTTGGCCCCCGACGGTGCCCATCTCGCCGCGTCCAGGCATCGCGTCAACGTGGCGTCGTCGATCGGTTCGTCGGTGAAGCGCCGGATGGTGCGCGCGGTCGACAGCACCTCCCAGACGTCGGTGCTGGCTCCGGCCATGGACTCATCCCCCTCACCGGCGGCGTGACAAACTCGGCCACTTGTGTAAAGTGTGCGCAGTCTACCAACTATCGCCAGGACGGTGCGGGCAAGAACAGGAATGGCATGAAAAGCCCAGTAGCACAGGCACGCTCAGCCATCGAGCTCGCCGCTCACCTGGGCCGCGGCATCGGCCGGGTCGCCACAGACGGGATGCTCGGCGGTAGGGCCGGCCTGCCACGCACCGTCGACCAGATCGATGCCGGCGTCCTGTCCGACGTGATGGGCACCGAGGTCACCTCCGTCACCATCCTGGACACCGACGCGGGTACGTCGTCGCGGGCGCGCCTGGCCCTGACCGGAGGCGGCGTCCCGGAAACCGTCTTCGTCAAGCTCGCGGCCCGGACTGCCGCAACCCGGTTGATGGGCGAACTCGGCAGGCTCGGGCACACCGAGGTGCGCTTCTACAGCCAGCTCGCCCCCGAGCTCAGCGGGGTTCCGCTCGCCTACGGTGCCGCTTTCGACTCCTGGACCGGGCGCTACCTGCTGATCTTGGAAGACCTTCCCGCCGAGGAATGCGTGTTCCCCGATACGTTGCACCCGCTGTCCATCGACCAGGCCCGACTGATCGTGGAGCTACTGGCCAGGCTGCACGCCGCCTTCTGGGGCAAACTGGGCGCGCACGGGAAGTTGGGGTGGCTCTACACGCCATCGGGCGACGCCACCTCTCTGCTGACCGGCGCCCTGATGAATACCTCGATCAAGCGACTCGCCGCCCGCACCGACATTGCGGTCGAGCGAGGCCGATTCATCGCCGACAACTATCGCGCCCTCGCCGCTCTGATCGACGCTCCCCCGCACACCGTCATGCACGGTGACGCCCACCCGGGCAACGTCTACTTCCGCGACGGCAGGCCGGGACTCTTGGACTGGCAGGCCGTTCGCCGCGGGCATCCCTCGCGCGAGCTGGCCTACACCCTGGTCACCAGCCTGACGGAACCGGACCGCCGAGCGGCCCAGCGTGAACTGCTCGACACCTACCGCCGCGCACTGGCCGCCGCCGGCGGCCCCGGGCTGGACGGCGACAATCTCTGGCTGCGGTACCGACAGGGCGCGATGTATGCCTACGTGGCGGCGCTGATCACCGCGGGGATGGGCGGAATGCAGGTCGAGGGCATCGCCCTGGCAGGGCTGCGGCGCGCTGTCACCGCCATCGAGGACCTGGAAACGATTGCCGCGCTTCGTACTTCACGTTGAATGAATACGGCAGCGGTCCAGCAGGATCTGTGCCGTGGGGCGCGGTTGGCTGTACATGAGGTCGTGGCAGGTGACGAAGGGGCACCGGCGAGCCCTTTCGGCGGATGATCTCTGGGCTGGTCGCCGGTATTGTAGAAGTTGGATATTTCGTCCTCGTAAATTTGTCCTCACACAGGCCACGCCTGGGAAAGGTCAAGACAATGACGACACGACAACGGCGTCGCGTCGCACTGGTGCTCGCCAGCCTGCTAGCAGCCGCCGCCACGGTCATGCTCATTCATCCGGCCGACGCCCGTACCCATCCCGGCAATCTGCCGCCGTACCACACCTTCTACGGCGCCATCGCCTACGGCCACGACGGCTCATCCGGCAAAGCGTGGCGGCAGAAGAACAAATCGATGGCGGAGCGACTCGCAGTGCAGCGCTGCGGCGTCGACACCTGCACCGTCGTAGCCAGCTTCACCCAATGCGGCGCGGTCGCCCACAACGGCACGACCTATCACGGCGGCGTGGGTCTCTCCCGGCAGGCGGCCGAACAGCGCGCGATCGCCAATCTCGGCGGCGGCTGGGTCGTCAATTGGGCGTGCCACTGAGCTGGCGGCTCAATCCCGTTTCCCAGCAAGATAATTCGCCGGCCGCCTAGACTCCTGGCTACTCGCACTCGTAGCAAAGGAGCACGGCAGTGGACAGCGAAACCTATCAGCGGGGACGGCAGATCCGCTCGGAAGTCCTGGGTAAGGAGTACGTCGACAACGCGATCGCGCAGGCCGACGACTTGACCGGGCCCCTGCAGGATCTGGTGACCGAGTATTGCTGGGGTGCGGTATGGGGGCGGGACGGCCTGACACGCAAGACTCGCAGCATGCTCAACCTGGCCATGACGTCGGTGCTCAAC
The DNA here is from genome assembly GCF_030755135.1 of Mycobacterium sp. TY815. Lineage (NCBI taxonomy): Bacteria > Bacillati > Actinomycetota > Actinomycetes > Mycobacteriales > Mycobacteriaceae > Mycobacterium > Mycobacterium sp. TY815. The sequence goes on from NZ_JAUFRX010000002.1 coordinate 1,284,441, forward strand.
CGGCCGCACGAGCTGCGCACGCACCTGCGGGCCGCCCTGACCAACGGCGTCACGCGCGACGAGATCCGCGAGGTCTTCCTGCAGGTCGCCATCTACGCCGGGGTTCCGGCGGCCGTGGACAGCTTCCGCACCGCGGGTGAAATCTTCGCCGAACTGGACGAGGGTTAGCAGGGTGACCATCGGCTTCATCGGGCTGGGCAATATGGGCCTGCCCATGGCGCGCCGTCTCGTCGAGGCGGGCCATGAGGTCGTCGCGTTCGACACGCGCGCCGAGGCAGTGGCGCGACTCGGGGCAGCGGCCGCAACATCGCCGCGCGACGTCGCCGATCGTGCCGAGACCGTGCTGGCGAGTCTGCCCACCCCGGCCGTCAGTCTCGAGGTGGCCACCGGGGCGGCCGGAGTGATCGAAGGCTCGCTCGTCAAGCGCTACGTCGATCTGTCCACCGTCGGCAGCCGCGCGGCGGCCCAGATCCACGACCGCCTCGCGGAGCGTGACATCACCGCGCTGGACAGTCCGGTCAGTGGCGGTGCCGGCGGCGCCGAACGCGGCACGCTCGCGCTCATGGTGTCCGGTCCGCGCGCCGAATTCGATGCCCTCAGGCCGGTGCTGGATGTGCTGGGCCGCCCCCTCTACGTCGGCGCCAAACCCGGTTCCGCTCAGACCTTGAAACTCGCCAACAACATCCTGGCCGCCAATGTGCTGGTCGCCACGGCTGAAGTCGTGGTGATGGGGGTCAAGGCGGGCCTGGACCCGGCCGTCATGATCGACGTGCTCAACGCAGGGTCCGGCGCGACCAGCGCGAGCCGCGACAAGTTCCCGCGGGCGATCCTGCCGCGCACCTTCGACTACGGGTTCGCCACCGGACTGATGGTCAAGGATGTGCGCCTCTTCCTGGAGGAGGCCGCCGCACTCGGTGTCCCGGTGGAGATCGCCGAGGCCGTGGGACGGCTCTGGGAAGCGGCGGCACAAAGCCAGGGACCGGATTCCGACTTCACCTCCGTGATCAAACCGTTCGAGGAGGCCGCCGGCGTCAGGGTGGGACCGGTGCCGCTGTGAGTTACATTTCTTGCAGAGAATGTTATTATCCGGATTCAAGAACAATGCTCACAATTTGACAGCAAAAGCGCCGTTACCAGGACAGATGCAGCTACGGCGGGAGGATGGATCTCGTGATCGAACGCGCTGACGGGACGCGTACGCCGGTCATCGACGCCAGCGTTCACATCTTCTTCCCCACCAACAAGGACCTGCGCAACTTTCTGCGTGAGCCATTCAAGAGCCGGGGCTTCCCGGACTACGAGATGGACTGGTACGGCGCTCCCGGCAGCGAATACGCACCCGATACCGAGGGACCCGAGCGCGGTCGCCGCTATCCCGGTTCGGACCCGGATTTCGTTGCCGCTGAGCTGTTTTCGAAGCGCGGGGTGGACGTGGCGATCCTGCACCCGATGGGGCGGGGCATCATGCCGGACCGCCATCTGGGCACCGCACTGCACGCCGCCCACAACGAGATGATGGTGTCGCGCTGGCTCGAGCATCCCGAGTTCGGTGACCGGTTCCGCGGCACCATCCGGGTCAACCCCGACGACATCGCCGGCGCGGTGCGTGAACTCGAGAAGTGGCGCGGGCATCCGAGGGTGGTGCAGATCGGCGTTCCCCTGCAGTCGCGCGAGGTCTACGGCAAACCCCAGTTCTGGCCGTTGTGGGAAGCGGCGGCCGACGCGAACCTTCCGGTGGCGGTGCACATCGAGTCGGGCGAGGGCATCGGATTCCCGCCGACCCCCTCCGGGCACACCCGCACCTACGAGCAGTACGTCAGCTTCATGGCGCTGAACTACCTGTATCACCTGATGAACATGATCGCCGAGGGTGTGTTCGAGCGCTTTCCGGCGCTGAAGTTCGTGTTCGCGGACGGCGCCGGAGATTTCGTCACGCCGTTCATCTGGCGGATGGACACCTTCGGCCGCCCGCACCTGGAGCAGACACCCTGGGCGCCGCGGATACCGAGTGACTACCTGCCCGGCCACGTGCACTTCGTGCAGGGCGCCATGGACGGCCCCGGTGACGCCGATTTCGCCGGTGATTGGCTGCGTTTCACCGGCAAGGACGACATGGTGATGTTCGGGTCCAGCTATCCGCACTGGCAGTGTGCCGACGTCACCGCGCTGCCCCAGGCACTTTCGGCGGAGCAACACGAAAAGTTGTGCTGGCGCAACGCGGCCGGGCTCTACGGCATAGACATCGCCGTCGGCTCGGGCGCACAGTAGAAGTGAGTGAGACCTATGGCAGGGAGATGGCAATGTCGCTGACTCACATCCATGAACGGGTTCCCGCCGCCGAGCGCATCGCCGTCCGGTGCGTCGACTCCGACGTCCACCCGGTTCCCAAACGCGGGGAGATCACCCAGTACATCCCCGAGCCGTGGCGCAGCAAGTTCTTCCTCGACCACAAGGTGGGCGAGTTGATCTACTACGACGCCCCCGACTACGCACACTCCTTCGCCATGCGGGTCGACACGTTCCCGCCGGACGGCGAATTCCCGGGCAGTGACCCGGACATGGCGTTCCGTCAGCTGATCATGGAGGCCGGTTCCGACATCGCGATCCTGGAGCCGGGCGGGCGCACCCCGCGGCTTCCCGAGGCGCACCAGGCCTACTCGACCGCACTGAACCACTGGCAGGCCAACCATTGGCTGGACAGCCACAACAACTGGCACCAGCGCTGGCGCGGGTCGATCTGCGCGGCCGTCGAAGACCCCGCGGGCGCCGCCCGCGAAATCGAGGAGTGGGCCGGCCACCCCTATATGGCGCAGATCCTGATCAAGGCCGAGCCACGCCCGTCATGGGGTCACCCCATGTACTACCCGATCTGGGAAGCGGCCACCAAGCACGACATCACCGTGAGTTGCCACCTGTCCCGCAGCAACTACGAGATGCTGCCCACCCCGCCGGTCGGCTTCCCCAGCTACAACCACGATTTCATGGTCACGTACTCGCTGCTGGCCGCCAACCAGGTGATGAGTCTGATCTTCGACGGCGTCTTCGACCGGTTCCCGACGCTGCGCATCGTCTTCGTCGAGCACGCCTTCACCTGGATTCTGCCGCTGATGTGGCGGATGGACGCGATCTACGAGGCCCGCAAGTCGCGCGTCGACATCAAGCGCAAGCCGTCGGAATACGTCAAGGAACACATCAAGTTCACCACCCAGCCGCTGGACTATCCCGAGGACAAGACCGAACTCACCCGCATGCTGGAGTGGATGGAGTGCGACAAGATCCTGTTGTTCTCCTCGGACTACCCGCACTGGACCTTCGACGATCCGCGCTGGCTGGTCAAGCATCTGCCCAAGGGCGCACGGGATGCGGTGATGTACAAGAACGGCATCGCGACCTATCACCTGCCGGAGACCGTCCCGGTCCTCGAGGGTCAGGTTCGGGTGCTCTGAATGCCGGAGGAAAAGCCGCGACCCCGCCTGGCTCAGGGTCGCGAACACGTTGTCGCGACGGTGGACGAAATTCCGCCCGGCACCCATAAACTCGTGCCGATCGGCCGCCACGGGGTGGGTGTCTACAACGTCAACGGAACCTTCTACGCGATCGCCAATTACTGTCCGCACCAGGGTGGCCCGCTGTGTTCGGGACGGGCGCGGGGGCGCACCATCGTGGACGAGACCGCCGCCGGTGACGCCGTCATGGTGCGCGACCTGGAGTACATCTACTGTCCTTGGCATCAATGGGGTTTCGAGTTGGCGACCGGTACCACCGCGGTCAAGCCGGAGTGGAGTATCCGCACCTACCCGGTCCGCGTGATCGACAACGATGTGCTGGTGCAGGCGTGATGAAACCGGGCGTGTCTTCGATCGAGGTCAACGGCGGCAACGTCGTCTACGAAATCCTCGGTGAATCAGGTGATCTCATCGCACTGACGCCCGGGGGCCGGTTCAGCAAGGACATCGAGGGACTACGTCCGCTGGCCGACGCCCTGGTCGACGGCGGCTACCGGGTACTGCTGTGGGACCGGCCCAACTGCGGCGCCTCCGATGTGCAGTTCTACGGTCAGAGTGAATCCCACATGCGCGCCGAGACACTGCACAAACTGGTGACGAGCCTGGGCTTCGAGCGATGCATCCTGGCCGGAGGCTCCGGTGGCGCAAGGGATTCCATGCTCACCACGATGCTCTATCCGGAGATGGTCACCAAACTGGTGGTGTGGAATATCGTCGGCGGCATCTATGGCACCTTCGTGCTGGGTTCCTTCTATATCGTCCCGAGCATTCTCGCGGTGCGGGGAACCGGGATGGACGGCGTGATCAAGGTGTCGGAGTGGCGCGACCGGATCGCGGAGAACCCGGCCAACAAGCAGCGGTTCCTCGACTTCGACTCCAATGACTTCCTCAAGGTGATGCTGCGCTGGCTCAATGCATTCGTTTCCAAACCGGGCCAGACGATTCCGGGCGTCGAAGACGAGATGTTCGACCGCATCAAGGTTCCCACGCTGATCATCCGCGGCGGCGAGAACGACATGGATCACCCCAAACGCACGTCGCTGGAAGTCCATTGCCTGATCAAGGGATCGGAGCTGATCGACCCGCCGTGGCCGGAGGACGCGTGGGAACGCGCGTCCGAAGATCGCGCGGCGGGCCGCGTCTCCCACTTCAACATGTTCGACACCTGGGTGCAGGCCGCGCCGGCGATCCTCGAGTTCCTGGATCGCTGATGCGTTCAGCTGGTGCGGATGTGGACCTCGCAGTTGAGCGAGGCCTCGAGCGCGGTGTGGATCCGGCTTTCCGGGACGCGATCGAGGTCGGCTTCGCGCAGCGTGACATAGACGATGTCGTAGCCGTCGTCACCGGGTTGCCGCGTGATGTCGCCGGCGAGGCCGAACGCCGAGAGCACCCCGTGGGCGTCGTCGTCAGTCCCCCGGCTGATGAAGGTGACCACGCCAACCGCCGGAGCGCTGCCGAAAGCCTTGCTGCACAGGTCTATTGCCATCGCCTTGGTCGCTTCGACATCATCACCGACGATCAGCAGCTCGACCTCACGCCGGTGGGGCGGGCGGTTCGCGAGGTCGTTGTCGACGACGTCGGCACCGATTTCCCGAGTGAGACCGAGGAGCGTGGCCATGCCCTCACCTAACTGCGCCGGAGTCAGTGCACCGGTCTGGTCGACGTTGACGCGTACCACCGCAGTCCGCATGCGGCCAAGCCTAACGGGAGCCGGCCGATGACCACCGCGGACGTTGCGATCAGTACCGTTGCCTGGCCCGGCTTCCCGCCTCGGCTACTCGTGGACGGCCGAGAAGATCTGTCCGCCTACCGCGAGCGCGGCGGCTACCGGCTGGTTGTCAACGCCGATGAGCTACTGGCCGAGGTCGACGCCAGCGGACTGCTCGGCCGGGGCGGGGCGGCGTTCCCGCTTGCGGTGAAAATCCGGGCGGTGCGCGCCAACGGCCACGGACCCGTCGTCGTGGCCAATGGTGAAGAGGGCGAACCGGCTTCGGTCAAAGACCGCTGGTTGCTGCGCAACCGGCCGCATCTGGTGCTCGACGGACTGCGGTTGGCGGCGGCGCTGGTCGGTACCACCCGCAGCTATGTCCTTGTCTCCGATCCCGACTCGGCGCGCAGCGTGGAATCGGCGTTGAGTGAACTCGACTCTCGCGACGTCGAGGTGTTCTCGGTGCAGCCGGGCTATGTGGCCGGCGAGGAAACCGCCGCCGTGCAGGCCATCAACGGCGGACCGGCCAAGCCGACCGACAAGCCGCCGCGCCCCTTCGAATCCGGAGTCGACGGACGGCCGACGCTGGTGAGCAACGTCGAGACGCTGGCCAATCTGGCCTACGTCCACGGCCACGGCTCGGCGGTATTTCGGGCGCAGGGCACGACGCAGTCCCCCGGTACGTTCCTGGCCACCATCACCGGCGCGGGCCGAGCAGCCGTCCTCTACGAACTCCCGCACGGCCTACCTTTCACCGAACTGCTTGCCCGGCATGGCGTTTCGCCGGACGACGTGCGCGGCGTGCTGATGGGTGGCTATTTCGCCGGCCTGGTGAACCGCCGGGTACTGGACACCACGCTCGACCATGAGACGATCCGCGGCATCGGAAGCGGACTGGGTTGCGGCGCAATCTCGTTGATCACCGACGAATGCCCGGTCGCGGTGGCGGCCGCGGTGGCAGCGTATTTCGACCGCGAGAACGCCGGGCAGTGTGGTTCGTGCTTCAACGGGACCGCGGCCATGGCGGCCGCCGCGGGTGCCCTGCGCGACGGTGTGGCGACGACCGAGGACCTCGACCGGTTGAAGCGCTGGTCGGTGGTGCTGCGCGGGCGCGGCGCCTGCGGAACTCTGGACGCCGCATGCAATGTCGCCGCCACCCTGCTCGACCAGTTTCCCGACGAGGTGGCGCGCCATCTCGAGGGCGCCTGTCCGGACTGCAGCCGCGGCGCGTACCGCGCCGAACGCCCCTACGAGGCCATTGGGGGATCATGAAGATTCGTCTGGACCGCACCGTCTGCGACGGCTTCGGCCTGTGCGGCAAGCACGCACCCGGCTACTTCTCACTCGACGACTGGGGCTACGCCTGCCTGATCGGTGACGGCACCGTGCCGGAAGAAGACCACGACAAGGTCATGCGGGCGCTGCTGGATTGCCCGGTGCACGCCATCACCGAGATCGGTGAGCCCAAGCCGAGCATCCCGCACCCCGAACTGCACGAGGAGGACGATCCCGCCTCACACGTCAAGACCGAGGACAACGAAGCGGAGTGGGGATTCATCCGGTGACAGGCGCGTCGGCGGCACCGGGGCGGCCGCTCCCCCAGCTCACGGACGAGAACGAATTCTTCTGGAAAGCAGGCGCCGACAACGTATTACGCTTCCAGGAGTGCCGGACCTGCCAATCGCTGATCCACCCGCCCGCACCGGTGTGCCGCTATTGCCGCGGCCGCGACATCGGTGTGCGCGACGTCTCCGGTAGGGCGACACTGGCCGGCTTCACCGTGAATCACCGGTTCAGCCTGCCCGGCATGCCGGCGCCGTATGTGGTCGCGCAAGTCGCCATCGTCGAGGACCCGCGGGTTCGGTTGACCACCAACATCATCGAGTTCGATCCAGCCGAATTGGAGCTGGGCCAGACCGTCGAGGTGGTGTTCGAACACATCGAAGACGTGTGGCTGCCGCTGTTCCGCCCCGCTCCCGACGCCGAGCCGGGCCCGCTGCCCGAGGACGAGATCGCGCCGGAGCGCTTCGGCGAATATGTCCGCCCAATGCTGACCAGCCAGAAGTTCGAAGACAACGTGGCCCTGACCGGAATCGGGATGTCACCGATCGGTCGCCGCCAGATGGTGCCCGCGTTGGCGCTGACCGTGCAGGCCTGCGAGGCGGCGATCGCCGATGCCGGCCTGACCTTCGCCGATATCGACGGCCTGTCCACCTACCCCGGCGGCGGCAACTTCGGCGGATTCGGCGAAGGCGGGGTCACCGCCCTGGAAGCGGCCTTGGGCATCCGGCCGGTCTGGCACAACGGCGGCATGGAGACTTTCGGCCCGGGCGGTTCGGTGATCGCCGCCATGCTCGCGGTCTCGGCCGGCCTGGCGCGTCACGTGCTGTGTTTCCGGACGTTGTGGGAGGCCACCTTCAACGAGCTGATGAAGCAGGGCAGGATCACCCCCTCGGGCGGCCGCACCGCGAGCTGGCAGTGGCCGTTCGGCGCCACGTCGGCCGCCCACACGCTGGCACTCAACGCGCAGCGGCACTTTCATCGGTACGGCACCACCAAGGAGACGCTGGGCTGGATCGCGCTGAATCAGCGTGCCAACGCCGCACTCAACCCCACCGCCGTCTACCGCGACCCGATGACCATGGAGGACTACCTGAACGCGCGGCCGATCACCACGCCGTTCGGCCTCTACGACTGCGACGTCCCCTGTGACGGCGCCATCGCCGTCATCGTCTCGGCCGTCGACGCCGCCCGCGATCTGGCCAAGCCACCGGTCCTGGTCGAGGCGGTCGGGACCCAGATCATCGAGCGCATCGACTGGGACCAGAGCACGCTCACTCACGAGCCGCAGGTGCTGGGGCAAGCGGCGCATCTGTGGACGCGAACGTCGTTGCGCCCCAGCGACGTCGACGTGGCCGAGCTCTACGACGGGTTCACCATGAACTGCCTGTCCTGGATCGAGGCGCTCGGATTCTGCGGCATCGGCGAGGCGCGTGAATTCCTGGACGGCGGCAAGAACATCGCCCGCGACGGCGTCATACCGGTCAACACGCACGGCGGCCAGCTCTCGCACGGCCGCACCCATGGGATGGGCCTGCTGCATGAGGCCGTCACACAGCTGCGCGGCGAGGCCGGCGCGCGTCAGGTCGCCGACGCCCGCGTCGGAGTAGTCAGCAGCGGCGGCCTCACGCCGAGCGGCGTGATCCTGCTGCGGAGCGGCGCATGAGTCCGCGCCGGCGACGATGCAGTGGGGGCACCACCCGCTTGCGGGGGACGCAGCGATGAGGTGGGGGCACCACCCGCTTGCGGGGGAGAGCGGCGCATGAATCCCCGCCCGAGAGTCGTAATCGTCGACGGCGTACCCATGTCCGGGGTGATCGCCGAGGCCGACGAGCCCAAGGCCGTCATCGTGGCGATCCACGGCGGCGGCACCACCGCCGTGTACTTCGACTGCCCGGGACACCCCGAGTTGTCGCTGCTGCGACTGGGTTCGGAGTCGGGCTACACGGTCATCGCGCTAGACCGGCCGGGGCACGGCAGTTCAGCCCCTTATCCGGAAGCGGTGCAGACCCCTGAGCAGCGCGTTGATCTCGCTTACGGTGCCGTGGAACGCATTCTGGGCGAGCGGGCACGCGGCGCCGGGTTGTTCGTGCTGGGCCATTCCGGCGGGTGCGAGCTGGCGACGCGGATGGCCGCCGACGACCGGGGTGCCGATTTGTTGGGTCTGGAACTGGGCGGCACCGGCAGGCGCTACCACGACGCAGCCAAGGAGATCATGCGGGCGGCGGCCGTGAAAGAGCGTCCGCCCGGTACCCGCGAGCTGCTGTGGGAGCCGATGCGCCTGTACCCGCCCGACATCCTGCGCGGGGTGACGAACTCGTCGACGTCGCCTGCCTACGAGCGGGACGTGGCGGTCAACTGGCCGCACCGCTACTTTCCCGAGTTGGCGCCCGCGGTGCGGGTGCCGGTGCGGTTCACCATCGGCGAGCATGACCGGGTGTATCGGGGCGACGACGAGAATCTGGCCGAGATCGCCCAGATGTTCTCCGGGGCAGCCGCTTTCACCAGCAACCGGCATCCTGACGCGGGCCACAACCTCAGCCTCGGCCGCAACGCCGCCGACTACCACCGCAGCGTGTTCGCGTTCGTCGACGAATGCGTGGCGACACACGCAGCCGGCGTGCAGCGGGCCGCACCGTCGGACTCGAGCGTGAAGCCGGCTGCACGCCCGGCGGAGGACTGAGGAATGGGGACCTTGTGCTCCTTTCCGCCGCGCCCGGAAGCCGCTACCGTTAGCGTTACAGTCAGGCGTTCGGCTGTAATGGCCCCAGCCCGCAGCTCAGCAGCAAGGAGCGTTGCATGACCAAATCGAAGGTCACCTTCGATCCGTTCTCCGAGGACTTCTTCAACGGCGCCTGGGACACGTACCGGCGCATGCAGGAGGAGGCGCCGGTCTACTACAGCGAGGAATACGACTTCTATGCGCTGACGCGTCATGCCGATGTGGCGGCGGGTCTTAAGAATTTTCAGACGTACTCCTCCGCCTACGGCATCGACCTGTCGATGGTGCGGACAGGCAAACCGCCGGACGTGAAGTCCATCATCTTCATGGACCCGCCCGACCACCGGCACATGCGCAGCCTGCTCAACAAGGTCTTCACGCCGCGGGCCATCCAGGCCCAGCGCGAGATGGTCGGCGAGAAGATTGACAAGTATCTGAGCAGGGTCGATCCGGACCGCTTCGATGTGGTGCAGGACTTTTCGGGGCCGTTCCCGGTCGAAGTCATCACCACGATGCTCGGTGTCCCCGAGGAGCACGCACAGCGGGTGCGCCACCTGATCGACGAATCGCTGCACCGTGAGCCGGGGCAGGTCGAGGTCGGCGAGCGCGGCATGCAGGCCAACATCGAGACCGGGATGCTGTACTACGGCCTGCTGCAGGAGCGTCGCGCCGAACCGCGGGACGACCTGTTCACCAAGCTGATCAACGCGGAGATCGAGCGCGAAGACGGCCAGATGACCAAGCTGGACGATATCGAGATCGCCGGATTTGCAACCCTTTTGGGCGGCGCAGGTGCAGAGACGGTGACCAAGCTGCTCGGCAATGCGCCGGTGGTGTTCGCCCGCTTCCCCGAGCAGTGGCAGAAGCTGCTGCAGGACCGCAGCAAAATCCCCGCCGCGGTGGAGGAGCTGCTGCGCTATGAGGCGCCGTCCCAGTATCAGGTGCGCTGTTCACTGAAAGATGTTGAGCTGCACGGCGTCACGATTCCGGCGATGAAGCCGGTGTTCCTGATCAACGCCGCGGCCAACCGGGACCCGTCGGCCTGGACCAATCCCGACGAATTCGACATCGACCGGGACCGGCACCAGGCGCTGAACCTGAGCTTCGGCTACGGAATACACAGCTGCCTCGGCGCGGCCCTGGCGCGCATGGAGAGCTGCATCGCGCTGGAAAAGCTGCTGGACTTCATGCCCCGTTATGAGGTGGACTGGGAGAACTGCAACCGCGTCCACATGCAGAATGTCGCGGGTTGGAAGAACGTACCGGTAAGGGTGCTGCGATGAGAATCGAAGTTGACTGGGACCTCTGCGAGAGCAACGCGGTGTGCATGGGCATCGCGCCCGACGTGTTCTTGCTGGGCGATGACGACATGCTGACCGTCCTGCAGCCGGAGGTCACTCCGGAGAACGAGGAACTGGTTCGCGAAGCGGTGCGGCAGTGCCCGCGGCAGGCGATCTCGATCGTCTAGGCTCCCGACCGCGCGCCGAGCGTGAGCTGGTGGCGATCGCGGGACGAAAATCTCTCCGTGAGTTCACGTTCGGCGACGCCGAGCCGCTCACCGCTCCTTGATCGCCTGCTCCGGACAGCACTCGATGGCCTCGCGGGTGGCTGCCTCGAATTCCGCCGGCACCTCGCCCGTTATCGCCTCGGCGTAGCCGTCGTCGGTCAGGCTGAAGACTTCCGGGCACAGCGTCAGACACATGCCGTGGCCACGGCAACTCCCGTCGTCGACCCACACCCTCATGCCAGACCTTTCATGCCGACGTGAACTCCAGGTGCAGTTCGGTCAGCCCGCGCAGGATGTAGGTCGGAACATATTGATAGCGGCGGTCATTCGCCGGACCGTGTTCCCGCTCGTTGAGCCGGATGTCCGAGGTCCGGTCGAGCAGGCGCTCGATCGCGACCCGGGTTTCGGCGCGCGCTAGCGGAGCTCCCGGGCAGCTGTGAATCCCGCGTCCGAACGAGAGGTGTTGCCGCGCGTTCTTGCGCGCCGGGTCGAAGGTGGCCGGATCTTCGAAGCGGCGCGGATCGCGGTTGGCGGCGGCCTGCAGGATCATCAGGGTGGTGCCGGCCGGAAGGTCCACGCCGCCGACGTTGACGGGCACCCGGTTCAGCCGGAAGTCGCCTTTGACCGGACTTTCGACGCGCAGCGCCTCCTCGATGAAGTTGGGGATCAGGCTGCGATCGCGACGCAGCTGCTGCTGAATGTCGGGCCGCTCGGCCATGATCTGCAGCGCCGCGCCCAGCAACCGGACGGTGGTTTCCTGCCCCGCCGAGAACACGTTGCTGGCGACGCGGGCCACGTCTTCGATCGCCGGTGTCGAACCGTCGGGGTAGGTGGCCGTCGCCAGGCCGGTCAGGACGTCGTCGCGGGGCTCACGACGGCGGTCCCGCACATAGTCGGAGAACAGCCCGTAGAGAAATTCCAGCGGGCTGTGCGCCAGCGATTCCTTGCCGGTGCTTCCGATGCCGCCGCCCGAGTGCTGGCGGATGCCTTTGACGAAGGAGTCGCGATCTTCCATCGGCACGCCGAGCAGGTCGGCGATCACCAGCAACGTGAACGGTCCGGCGAAGCCTTTGATGAACTCCCCTTCACCCGGCGCCAGAAACCCGTCGAGCACCTGATCGGCCAGCACCCACATGGCGTCCTCGTTCTCCTTGAGGCGCTTCGGGGTGATCAGCCGCATCAACAACGAACGGTGGTTGGTGTGGGTCGGCGGATCGAGCGTGGGCAGCTGGTCGCTGAAGGGCAGTTCGTCACGGTGCTGCTCGATCAGCTCGGTGATGTCGGTCTGGCCGGTCAACGGCACCGGGAATCCCGGGAACGGGCCGGTCACCGAGATGCACGAGGAGAAGGTCTGCGCGTCGTTCAGCACGGCACAGGCCTCGTCCCAACCGGTCACCATGGCAACACCGTGGTGCGGTTCGCGGGCGACCGGGCACTGCTGTCGCAGCGCCTCGTAGTACGGGTAGGGATCCTCGACGAGCCTGCGGTCGCGGAAGAAATCCAGTTCGGTGAAGTCATCCACCATGTCGTGCTCCGTTCGGATCTCGGCTCGCGAGAATGCGCCTCTCACTTATGAGTATTACATTTCCACAGGACGTGCTGAACCGCAACGCCGCCCGGAGCGGGTCAGACCGGTAGCAGATCGGCCGCTACCGACGGGCACGCCATCGCCCCGCTGCGGAACGTCTCGACGGGTCCGACGGCCTCGACCGGCACTGCCGCGGCAGCCAGCGCTTTAGCCTTGAACGTCTGTGCGGCCATGCTCAACCGGTGCTGAACGCGCCCAACGCTGTCGTCGAGTTCGGCCGGCCAGGTGGTGCCCCAGAGCGTCACTTCGGTGACGCCGTGGTCGAGGGCTTGCAGCACCCCGGCGCGGACCCGCGGGTCCGAGCCGAGCAGGTCCGCGGCGGCGGCCAGGGCCTGGGGACGCGGATGCGATCCCACCGAGGTCAGCACCGATTCCAGGTCGCGCGTCCGAGCGCCCAGGATGTGCAGCGGACGGTCGTCGGGGTGGTCGGTGAGCAGCACCGTGACATCCCAGCCCGCCATCGAACGGTCGAACAACCAGCCGCCGGCGAACTTCACCACGTCGACCACGCTGGACGCCACGACGTCGAGCCGGTACCTCATGTCGTGCTCCCCGACGGGGAGAAGTCGCGCGCCAGTGCTTCCGCGTACTCCTTGAACACCTCGGTCAGGGGTATCGACGGGTCGAGCAGCCATGTCATTTCCATTCCGTGAATGAAGGCGAGGATCTCTACGGCCTTGACGGCAGGGTCGATGTCGGCGCGATACCGGCCGGCGGCCTGGCCGCGGCGGATACCGGCGGCGACGATCTCGGTCGCGTCCCGCTGGCGGTTCACCAGGCGGTCGTGCAACGGAGCGTCGGGCGCGATGTTCTCCACCAGGAGAACGGTGAAGGTACCGACCAGCTCGGGTTGCCGGCTGAACCGGTCGGCAACCTGGGCGATCTCGCCCAGCAGATCACCGCCCCGGTCGGAGTGCGTGTCGTCGTCGACGTCGCGCGCATCCAGCACCGCGTGCAGCAGCTGCTCCTTGGATTCGAAGTGATGCAGCAGGCCCGCAGGGGTCACCCCCGCCTCGCGGGCGATCTGGGCCAGCGTCGTGTTGCGCCAGCCGTTGCGTGACAGCAGCCGCTGCGCCACCTCGAGGATCCGCTGTTTGCGGTCTTCCCCTTTGGCGAGAAGCGTCTCGTAAGGCCGTACGTCGGGCACCGAACTTCCTCGTCGAACCGTCGGGGTAACCAACCTAGTGAATACACAGTAGGTTGGTTTGCCGGACGAGACAAGGGGGCCGGATCGGGGTACCGGATTAGCCCACCAACTCCACCAGCGTCGCGTTGGCGGTGCCGCCGCCCTCGCACATGGTCTGCAGCCCGAAACGAATGCCGTTGTCGCGCATGTGATGCACCATGCGCGTCATCAGCACCGCACCGGACGCGCCCAGCGGGTGGCCGAGCGAAATCGCGCCGCCCAGCGGGTTCAGCCGCTGCGGGTCCGCGCCGGTTTCGGCGAGCCAGGCCAGCGGCACGGGCGCGAAGGCTTCATTGACCTCGAAGACACCCACCTCGTCGATCCGGACGCCGGACTTCCCCAGCACCTTCTCGGTCGCCGGGATCGGGCCGGTCAGCATCAGCACCGGGTCCGCACCGGCGACCGCGCCGGCGCGATAACGCACGATCGGGGTCAGACCCATTTCCAGGGCCAGCTCCGACGTCGTCACCAGCAGCGCGGCGGCACCGTCGGATATCTGAGAAGAGTTGCCCGCGTGGATGACGCCGTCGTCGGCGAACGCCGGCTTCAGTCCGGCGAGTTTGTCCACGGTCGTCCCGCGCCGTACGCCTTCGTCCTGGTGCACGATCGAACCGTCGTCGCAGAACACCGGAACGATCTGTTCGGTGAACGCGCCGCTGTCCTGGGCCGCGGCCGCGCGTTCGTGGGACTGGGCGGAGTATTCGTCGAGCCTGGTGCGGGACAGGCCCCACTTCTTGGCGATCAGCTCCGCGCTGATGCCCTGATTGAACGAGAAGTCGTCATAGCGAGCAAGCACTTTGGGCCCGTACGGCATGCCGGTCGCCCGGGCCGCACCGAGGGGCACCCGGCTCATGACCTCGACACCCCCGGCCACCACCACATCCTGCTGACCCGACATCACGGCCTGTACCGCGAAGTCGAGGGCCTGCTGGCTGGATCCGCATGCGCGATTGACGGTGGTCCCGGGAATGGTCTCCGGCCAGCCGGCCGCCAGCACGGCGTAGCGCCCGATGTTGGCGGACTGGTCGCCGACCTGACTGACGCAGCCCCAGACCACGTCGTCGACCAGCTCAGGGCTGACGCCGGCACGGTCCATCAGTTCGTTGAGGACGACGGCGGACAGGTCGGCGGGGTGCACACTCGCGAGCCCGCCGTTGCGCTTGCCTACCGCCGTACGCACCGCCTCGACAATGACTGTTTCGCGCATGCTTCACTCCGCCTCTCGATCGCCGAACGTGAAATGACGGCGGAAAAAACGCGGGAAAAGCGCCGTCACTTCACATTCGATGATCAACCTACGTCAGTAGCTTCTGGGCAGCTTCAGCGCATGCGATCCCAGGAAGTTCAGGATCATCTCCTGGCTGATCGGCGCGATCTTCATCAGCCGCGCCTCACGGAAGTAGCGCGTGACGTGGTACTCCTCGGCATATCCCATGCCCCCGTGGGTCTGCAGCGCTCGGTCGGCGGCGGCAAATCCGGCGTCGGCGCACAGGTACTTCGCTGTATTGGCCTCGCGCCCACAGGGTTTGCCGTTGTCATACAGCCACGTCGCTTTGCGCAGCATCAGCTCGGCGGCGTCGAGGCGGGCCAGCGAATCCGCCAGCGGGAACTGAATGCCCTGGTTCATCCCGATCGGCCGGCCGAAGACCTCGCGCTCGTTGGCGTACTTCACGGCCCTGTCCAGCGCCACCCGGCCGATGCCCAGCGCTTCGGCCGCGATCAGCATCCGCTCCGGGTTGAGTCCGTCGAGGATGTACTGAAAACCCTTGCCCTCCTCGCCGACTCGGTCTTCGACTGGGATTTCGAGGTTGTCGATGAACAGCTCGTTCGAGCTGACGGCGTTGCGGCCCATCTTGTTGATCGGGCGGATGTCGACCCGGCTGCGGTCGAGGTCAGTCAGGAACAGCGTCATGCCGTCGGTCTTCTTGGCGACTTCGTCGTAGGCCTGGGTGCGTGTCAGCAGCAGGATCTTGTCGGATTCCATTGCCTTGGAAATCCACACTTTTCGGCCGTTGACGACGTAGTGATCACCGTTGCGCTTGGCGAACGTGGTGATACGCGAGGTGTCCAGCCCGGCCCCGGGCTCGGTCACCCCGAAACACACGTGGACTTCTCCGGTCGCCACCGGAGGCAGGGTGCGCGCCTTGAGTTCGTCGGAGCCGTGCACTACGACGGGCTGCATGCCGAAGATCGACAGGTGGATCGAACTCGCCGCGTTCATGGCGCCGCCGGATTTGGCGACCTCTTCGAGCAGAATCGTCGCCTCGGTGATGCCCAGCCCGTGACCGCCGTACTCGGTGGGAATCGTCATGCCCAGCCAGCCGCCGTCGGCGATGGCGCGATAGAACTCCGCCGGAAACTCGTGCGCCTGGTCTTTTTCCATCCAGTAGTGGTCGTCGAACTTGGCCGCCAACTCGGCCACCGACCGCCGGATCAGCTCCTGATCCTCGGTGAGCTCGAACTCCATTGCCGCGCCCCTTTCCCTGCGCGAGCAGTCGCAAACTCGCACGATCGCGGGTCAGATAGTGCGAGTTTGCGACTGCTCGCCGTAGAACGTCAGTCCGTATTGCCGGTCAGCGATTTCGCGTTGGCCGCGAAGTCGGCGAACGACGACCCCGCCCGGACGTCCTTGTGGTGACTCGACGCCCGGATGGACACGTCATGTCCTTCGGCGGCCTTCCGCAGCGCGCCGACGGTAGCCTGCTCGGGCGTGATGTGGGTGAACGGATCGAACGAGTACCAGCGCATCGCGTTCTGGTGGGTGATCTTGTTGATCTCATCGTCAGGTACGTCGTTCAGTGATAACACGTCCCACAACTCCTCGGGCGCGCCCGGCCACATCGAGTCGCTGTGCGGGTAGTCAGCCTCCCAGCAGATGTTGTCGATCCCGATCATGTTGCGCAGCGCGACGCCCACCTTGTCGCTGATGAAGCAGGTGAGGAAGTGCTCGCGGAAGACCTCGGACGGCAACTTCCCGCCGAAGTTCTGGTGCGTCCAGGTCGAGTGCATCTCATAGGTGCGGTCGGCCCGCTCCAAGAAGTAGGGAATCCACCCGGTGCCGCCCTCGGACAGCGCGACCTTGAGGTCCGGGTACTCCTTGATCGGCCGCGACCACAGCAGGTCCGCAGCGGCCTGCACGATGTTCATCGGCTGCAGCGTGATCATCACGTCCATCGGCGCGTCCGGCGCCGTGATCGCCAGCCGGCCCGAGGACCCGATGTGCACGTTCATCACGGTGTCGGTGTCGCACAAGGCTTTCCACAGCGGATTCCAATATTCGTTGTGGAAGCTGGGGTATCCCATCGCGGCCGGGTTCTCGGTGAACGTCAGCGCGTGCACGCCCTTCTTGGCAACCCGGCGCACCTCGGCCGCGCACGCCTCGGCATCCCAGATCACCGGTATCGCCATCGGGATGAACCGCGCCGGATACGCGCCGCACCACTCCTCGATGTGCCAGTCGTTGTAGGCCTGCACCAGCGCGATCGAGAATTCCGGATCGTCGGTGGCGAACAGGCGTCCCGCGAAGCCGGGGAAGGAGGGGAAACAGATCGACGCCAGGATGCCGCCGGCGTTCATGTCCTTGACGCGCTCGTCGACGTTGTAACAACCGGGCCGGATCTCGTCGAGGCCGGCGGGCTCGATTCCGTACTCTTCCTTCGGCCGGCCGGCGACCGCGTTGAGCGCCACGTTCGGGATGACCGTGTCGCGGAACTTCCACATGTCCGAGCCGTCGGCGTTGTGCACCAGCCGCGGCGCGTCGTCCAGGTACTTGGACGGCAGGTGGTTCTTGAACATGTTCGGTGGCTCGACGGTGTGGTCGTCCACGCTGATCAGGATCATGTCCTCTTTGTTCACGGGTATCCCCTTCTCATCTGATCCACCTGATCGGGTGTGTTGAGCAGGCTTCAAGCCGCAGAGCAGAGCCCACCTGCGCCGAGCTCCCTATACGTTGAAAACTATCTTCTCGCCAAGCGAGAATCAACATCCAGCATAGGCGTCCGGGCGCTCGGCGGCCCGCTTCGTGCCGCAATCCGCCGGTCGCGGTTGCCGCCCATCGCGCCAGCATTGACCCGTCGCCCGTTTCATGCAAGTCTATTAGTTGGAAATGAGAATATGATTCTCTCTAAGCGAGAGGATGCACGTGAGAAGGACCGGACCGATGCGTTTACCCCCGCTGCCCGCAGATCAGTGGGACGAGGCTGTCGACGGGGCGCTGGCCGTCATGCTCCCGCCGGAGCGACGCAATCCTCGCGATGCCTCCAACGTCCTGTCGACGTTGGTCAACCACCCGGTCCTGACCAAAGCGTTTCTGAAGTTCAACGTCCACCTCTTGTTCTCCTCCACCTTGCCGCCGCGCATCCGCGAACTGGCGATTTTGCGCGTCGCGCACCGTCGCGAATGCGCCTACGAATGGACGCACCACGTGGATCTCGCCAAGCGGGAGGGCATTACCGACGCGGAAATCGACGCGGTGGCACGGGGTGACGGCGCATTCGACGAATTCGAGCAGGCGGTGATCACCGGCGTCGACGAGCTCGATGAGAAGTCCCAGTTGTCCGACGCGACTTGGGCTGCACTCGGCACCCGACTCGACGAACGCCAGCGCATGGACTACGTCTTCACGGTCGGCTCCTACACCATGCTGGCCATGGCGCTCAACACATTTGGCGTTGCGCTCGAGAACGACGCCGACCTTCAAGAGAAGAGGTAACAGTGGCCCACTTCCCCAAACCAGCCGCCGGCAGCTGGACGAAGAACTACCCCGAACTGGGCACCGCACCCGTCGATTACAGCGACTCGATCGATCCCGCGTTCTTCGAAGCCGAGCGCGAAGCGATCTTCAAGCGCACCTGGCTCAACGTGGGCCGCGTCGAACGGTTGCCGCGCACCGGCAGCTACTTCACCAAGGAGCTGCCCTCGGCCGGTAAAGGCATGTCGGTGATCGTCGTCAAGACCAAGGACGGATCGGTCAAGGCCTTCCATAACGTCTGCCGGCACCGCGGAAACAAGCTGGTGTGGAACGACTTTCCGAACGAGGAGACATCCGGCACCTGCCGGCAGTTCACCTGCAAGTACCACGCCTGGCGATACAGCCTCGACGGCGACCTGACCTTCGTCCAACAGGAGGACGAGTTCTTCGACCTCGACAAGGGCGACTTCGGCCTGGTGCCGGTGCGCTGCGAGGTGTGGGAAGGTTTCATCTTCATCAACTTCGACAAGAACGCGCAGCCGCTCGTCGACTATATGGGCCCGATGGGCAAGGGCATCGAGGGTTACCCCTTCCACGAGATGACCGAAACCTATTCCTACCGAGCCGAAGTCGGCAGCAACTGGAAGCTGTTCATCGACGCGTTCGCCGAGTTCTACCATGCCCCGGTGCTGCACCAGGGGCAGTACACGAAGGAAGAAGCCGCCAAGATCATCAAGTACGGCTTCGAGGCGCTGCATTATGAGCTGGCCAGCCCGCACGGAATGATCTCGACCTGGGGAGGTCAGGCCCCGCCGGTGGACATGAGCATGGTCAAGCCGATGGACCAGGTGCTGCGCAGCGGGCTGTTCGGCCCCTGGGACAAGCCGGAAGTGATCGCGAACCTTGACACGCTGCCGCCGGGCGTGAACCCGAAGAAGGTCAAGCAGTGGGGCGTCGACTCCTGGCACTTCTATCCGAACTTCATGTTGCTGATCTGGGAACCGGGTTGGTTCCTCACGTACCACTACTGGCCGACCGCCGTGGACAAGCACATCTTCGAGTGCACGCTGTACTTCGTCCCGCCCCGAAATGCCCGGGAGCGCCTGGCACATGAGCTGGCCGCGGTGACGTTCAAGGAGTACGCACTGCAGGATGCCAACACCCTGGAAGCGACGCAGACCATGATCGGCACCAAGGTGGTCAACGACTTCCCGTTGTGCGATCAGGAGATCCTGCTGCGCCATCTGCACAAGGTGACCGGCGACTACGTAGCCAACTTCGCGAAGGAGAGCCAGAACAATGGCAAAGTTACCGTCTGAATTCGCCGAACTGGAGCCATATCTGGACTGGGATCTGGCCACCGAGCCGGAGCGGTACGCCAAGCGCCTGGCCTCGACGATGGGCCAGATGCAGGAGTTCTACGACGCTGCCTTCCCGCGTCTGAACGACGTCATCGCCTACTGTGACAGGTACCCACTGGACGATCTACCCGAGGACGCGCGGTCGCTGATGCACCTGATGCAGTCACTGGTGATGGTGTCGTTCCCGATCGAGGCGTGGAAGCAGCCCCGGGTTCCCGACAGCGGCGCGGCATGGGTGGAGTGCATCAGGGAACCGGTGATCTGAAGGGTGTTGACGCTCAAGGCAGCTGGGCTACTCGACGTCGACGCCGGCGAGATCGTCTCGCCGGGCATCATCCGGGTCGACGGCGACCGAATCGCCGGCATCGGAGGTGAGCCCGAGGGCGACCTGATCGACCTGGGCGACCAGGTCCTGATGCCCGGGCTGATGGACATGGAGGTCAACCTGCTGATGGGTGGCCGCGGCGAGAAGCCGGGGTTGTCCCAGGTCCAGGATGACCCGCCGACCCGGGTGCTGCGCGCCGTCGGCAATGCCCGGCGCACCCTGCGCGCTGGCTTCACCACGGTGCGAAACCTGGGACTGTTCGTCAAGACCGGCGGGTATCTGCTCGACGTCGCCCTAGGCAACGCCATCGACGCGGGCTGGATCGAAGGGCCCCGCATTGTGCCTGCCGGACATGCCATTACACCCACCGGCGGGCACCTGGACCCGACGATGTTCGCCGCCTTCGCGCCGCACGTGCTGGACCTGACGATCGAAGAGGGCATCGCCAACGGCGTGGACGAAATCCGACGGGCCGTGCGCTACCAGATCAAGCACGGCGCCCAGCTGATCAAGGTGTGCTGCTCCGGTGGGGTCATGTCGCTGACCGGACCACCTGGCGCCCAACACTATTCCGACGACGAGTTGTGCGCCATCGTCGACGAGGCACACCGGCGCGGGCTGCGCGTGGCAGCACACACGCACGGCGCCGACGCGGTCAAACACGCGGTGGCGGCCGGCATCGACTGCATCGAGCACGGATTCCTGATCGACGACGAGGCGATCGCCCTGATGGTCGCGAACGGCACTTTCCTGGTGAGCACCCGGCGACTGGCCGAGGGCATGGACGTCTCGCACGCGCCGCCCGAACTTCAGGCCAAGGCCGCCGAGATGTTTCCGAAGTCGCGAACCTCCATCCTGGCGGCCTACGAGGCCGGCGTGAAGATCGCGGTCGGCACCGACGCGCCCGCGATACCGCACGGCCGTAACGCCGATGAGCTTGTCACCCTGGTGGAGTGGGGGCTACCGCCGCTGGCGGTGCTGCGTGCGGCGACCGTGACGGCCGCGGACCTGATCAACTCCACCGAGCTGGGACGTCTGGCCGCGGGCATGCTGGCCGACATCATCGCGGTGCCCGGAAATCCGTTGGAGGACATCACGGTCACCCGCAACGTCCGCTTCGTGATGAAAGGCGGCAAGGTGTATGCCAACCAGAACTGACGACCTGGTGGAGATCCAGCAACTGCTCGCCCGGTACGCCGTCACCATCACCCAGGGCGACATCGAGGGACTAGTCGGTGTGTTCACGCCGGACGGCACCTACAGCGCGTTCGGCGACACCTACACACTCGACCGGTTCCCGGAGCTGGTGGCCGCCGCGCCCAAGGGCCTGTTCATGACCGGCACCTCTCTGGTTGAGCTGGACGGTGATTCGGCCACCGGCACCCAACCGCTGTGCTTCATCGAGCACTCGGCGCACGACATGCGAATCGGTTACTACCGCGACACGTACCTGCGCACCGCCGACGGCTGGCGCCTGAAAACCCGCGCCATGACCTTCATCCGGCGCAGTGGGGTGCATGATTCGGGACGGCCGCACGCCGTGGGGCGCCCCTCCCCGTGAATGTCGACGAGTTCCGGGCGGGCTTGTGCGCATGGCTCGACGAGCATGACCTGACGCCCGGGCCGGAGCACTCGCTGCAGGGCCACCTGCGGCAGTTCGCCCGAGTCAGCGAAGCGTTGTACGAGGCCGGCTGGATGCGCTACGGCTGGCCCACCTCGGTGGGCGGACTGGGCGGGCCGGCACTGCTGCGCGCGATCGTCGGCGAGGAAGTGGTGGGCCGCCGCCTGGCCGAACCCGGCCCCTACTCGATGGTGGAAGTACTGGCCCCCACCATGATCGACTACGCGCCAACCGAACTCGCCGCGGAGATGGTGCCGCGGCTGCTCAGCGGCCGCGAGCAGTGGTGCCAGGGCTTCTCGGAACCGGGATCCGGCAGCGATCTGGCGTCGTTGTCGACCCGGGCGGTCCCCGACGGCGACAACTGGATCGTCAACGGGCAGAAGGTCTGGACCAGTTTCGCGCAGTTCTCCACCCGGTGTGTGCTGCTCACCCGCACGGCGCCGGGCCATGACGGCATCACCGCGTTCTTCGTCGACCTGGACACCCCGGGCATCACGATCCGCCCGTTGCGCACCATGCACGGTGTCGACGAGTTCTGCGAGGTGTACTACGACGACGTGGTGATCCCGTCCAGCCGCATGCTCGGCAAGCCCGGGGACGGCTGGCGGCTCGCGATGGATCTGCTGCCCTACGAACGGTCGACCTGCTTCTGGCAGCGGATCGCCTACCTGTATTCGCGATTCGACGCGCTGATCGCCGAAGTGACCGAACCCGACGAATCAGCCTTGGGCGCTGCCTATCTCGCGCTGCATACCCTGCGCTGCCGATCCCGCGCGACCCAGCACCGGCTGGCCGACGGGGCGCGGCTCGGACCGGACACCTCCATCGACAAGGTGTTGCTGGCCGGCGCCGAACAACGCCTCTACGACACCGTCCGCGACCTGATGCCGGGCGCGCTCGAACTCGACGACACGGCGTGGCGTCCGGAGTACCTCTACTCGCGCGCGGCGACCATCTACGGCGGCACCGCGGAGATCCAGCGCAACATCATCGCCCGGCGGCTGCTCGACCTCGGGAAGGAGTGACATGGACCCGGAGCTGGCGTTGCTGGCCGAGTCGTTGCGGACGGCGATGACCGCCGCCGGCGGCGCCGTGCTGGACGCCGCCCTGGCCGAACTCGGCTGGCTGGACATGCTCGACGAAATTCCCTCGACCGCAATCCCTCTGGTATTCCGGCTACTCGGCGAGACGGGTGCGCACGCGCCGGTGCTCAACGACGTGGTGCTGCGGGCCGCCGGCCGGACGGGCGGCGGTACGGTGCCACTGCCGTATGCCGGTGGCTCCTGGGTGATCTGGGAGCGCGGTGACCGGGTCTCATCCGCACTGGACGACGAACTTCCGATCCACCGGGTGGCGGCCGGCGATCCTGTGCCGCTCGGCGCCGGCCGGCAGGCGCTGGGCTGGTGGCTGGTCGGCACCAGCCGGGCCATGCTGTCGCTGGCCCGGCGTCACGCCCTGGATCGCATCCAATTCGGCAGGCCTATCGCGTCTTTCCAGGCAGTGCGCCACCGGCTCGCCGAGACGCTGGTTGCCATCGAGGGCGCCGAGGCGACACTGCAGGCCGCCGCCGACCAGCCGGACGAGTTCGTGTGTCTGCTGGCCAAGGCCGCGGCCGGCCAGGCAGCACTGACGGCGGCGCGGCATTGCCAACAGGTGCTCGGAGGCATCGGCTTCACCGCCGAGCATCAGTTACACCGCCATGTGAAGCGGGCACTGGTGCTGGACGGATTGCTCGGCAGCTCGCGGGAACTGACCCGCGAAGCGGGAGCCCACCTCCGCGCCGTGGGCTCGGCTCCCCGGCTGGTCCACCTTTAGGCTCTGGGCTTCAAGCGCCGTTGGCCCACCCCTAGGCGCCGAGTGTGAATGTCGCGACGCGACACGCCGGGGTGGCGTCGTCAGATTCACAGTGGTGCAGGCTTTTCCGAGCACGCACGACTATCCGCGCGGCATCCCGAGCACCCGCTCGGCAATGATGTTGCGCTGGATTTCCGACGTGCCACCGGCGATGGTCCCGGCGAAGCTTCGGGCGTATCGGTCGAACCAGCTGCCATAGTGGGCGTCGAGGTTCAGCGGGGCAAACGGCGCGGTGATCGCGGGATGGATCAGGCCCTCGGCGCCCTTGGCGTTCAGGGCGTCCTCGGCGGCGCGCTGCACGGCCTCCGAACCGAGCAATTTGAGCACCGACTGACCGGGCACATCCTCTTCACCGCGCGCCGCCTTGGCCAGGGTCACCGAACCCAGCAGCCGCATCGCCCAGGCATCCATCACCAGCGTGGCGTAGCGGTCCCGTTCCAGCACGCCAGTCGGCGTGAAATCGGTTGTCTGCTGGTCCAATAGATTGGCGTAGTCGAGCCACAGCATGGCGCGCTCGTGGCCGAGCGCGCCGGTCGCCACCCGCCAGCCACCGTCGAGTTCGCCGACCAGATTCTCGGCGGGCACCCGCGCGTCGGTGAAGAACACCTCGTTAAATTCGACGTCGTCGTGGTCGCACACCGAGGCGAACGGCCGGCGCACGACACCCGGGTTATCGGTCGGAATCAGCAGCACGCTGATGCCCTTGTGCTTGGGGACATCCGGATTGGTGCGCACGAAGGTCAGCAACACATCGGCGTCGTGGGCCCCCGACGTCCACACCTTCTGGCCGTTGACCACAAAGTCGTCGCCGTCGCGCACCGCGCGCGTCTTCAGAGACGCCAGGTCCGAACCGGCTCCGGGTTCGCTCATCCCGAGCGACGCCGTCATCTCCGCGCGCAGAATCGGCACCGCCCAACGCTGCTTCTGCTCGGTAGTCCCGAAAGACAACAACGACGCCGCGATGATCCCGACGCCCTGCGGGTTGAAGCTGCGGTAGATACGCCGGCGCGCCATCTCGTCGGCATGCACGTACTGCTGCAGCAGCGTCGCGTTTCGTCCGCCGAATTCGGGCAGGTTGCCCGGTAGCAGCCAGCCGTTGTCGAACAACAACCGCTGCCAGCGGGCCGCCCACTCCGGCACGTGGGAGCACGAGCGCGGCCGCAGCACGCCGTCCGCCTCATCGGGCAGATGCTCGTCGAGAAAGGCGACGAATTCCGCGCGGAATGCCTCGACGTCGGCATCAAAAGTCAGCTGCACAGAATCTCCTCGCGGCTTCTCCCGGCTACCGGGTGTGCACTCTCACGAATGTGCTTCCCAAACACCCGTGCAAGAGAATATTATTCTCGTCGTGAGGAAGTTACAATCTCCAAGACATCGTCCGTGAGGAGGTCGAGCGCACCGATGGCCCGACGTTCTCCGGTACAGTCCAACCATGTTCTCTCCTCGCGGCAATCTCCCGAGCCGCCCGTGACCAGCCCGGGCGAAGAGCCGGCCTGGAAACAGCGGGCCGTCGAGCGATCCATCAAGACCGCGAAACTGCGGGCGGCGCAGCGCGTGCAGCGCTTCCTGGACGCCGCGCAGGCCATCATCATCGAGAAGGGCAGCACTGACTTCACGGTGCAGGAGGTCGTCGACCGCTCCCGGCAGTCGTTGCGCAGCTTCTACCTGCAGTTTGACGGCAAACACGAGTTGTTGCTCGCCTTGTTCGAGGATGCGCTGAGCCGCTCCGCCGACCAGATCCGGGCCGCCACCGAAAGCCACACCGATGCCCTGGAGCGGCTCAAAGTCGCCGTGGAGCTGCTGTACGAGGCCTCCCGCCCCGACCCGACGGCCAGGCGACCGCTGTTCACCGATTTCGCGCCGCGGTTGCTCGTCACACACCCGGCCGAGGTCAAGGTTGCGCACGCGCCACTGCTGGCTTTGCTGACCGAACTGATGGAAGCCGCTTGCGACGCCGGAAAGCTGCGGACCGGCGTCAACCCCAAGCGGATGGCCGCCATGACTATGCAGACAGTGATGTTCATCGCACAGTCCAGCGGCGGTTCCGACGACGCGACGGTCCACCCGATCAGCGCCGACGAGGTCTGGGATTTCTGCTCACGCGGATTCGCAGGCAACTAGCGTTCGGCCGTTTCCGGTCATTTCGATCTTCCGACGAGCGAATATCGCACCACTTCGCGGCTACGAGAATCATATTCTCTGAAAAATAGAACCTCAAATAGCCGAAACGGATTCCACGTTGACACTCGTTGGTGGGTAATGACAGAGTTCTAGAGGCGGCATGAACGCGCAGCCCGAATCAAACGGGCGGCGCGTAACCGGCGAGAGGGCAATCACCCGTGACAGTAAGCGCAGCCAGCGACGTCTATTTCGACCCGTACGATGTCGAGCTCAACGCTGATCCCTACCCCATGTTCCGGCGGCTGCGCGAGGAATCGCCGCTCTACCACAACGAGCAGCACGACTTCTATACGCTCAGTCGGTTCGCCGATGTCGACAACGCGATCGTCGACTATCAGACTTTCAGCTCTGCCCGCGGCGCGATCCTCGAACTCATCCGGGCCAATATCGATATGCCACCGGGAGTGCTGATCTTCGAGGACCCGCCCGTCCACGACATTCACCGTAAGCTGTTGTCGCGCATGTTCACTCCGCGCAAGATCAGCGACCTGGAGCCCAAGATCCGGGAGTTCTGCGCGCGCAGCCTGGATCCGCTGATCGGTACCGGCAAATTCGACTTCGTCAACGACCTCGGCGCGCAGATGCCGATGCGGGTGATCGGAATGCTGCTGGGTGTACCGGAGGAAGATCAGGAAGCCGCAAGGGATTTCGCCAACGCCCAGATGCGCACCGAGGCCGGCAAGCCGATGGAGTTCTCGGCCGAATCCATGCTCAGCGGCGAGTTTTTCGGCCGGTATATCGATTGGCGTGCGGATCATCCGTCCAACGACATCATGACCGAATTGCTCAACGCCGAGTTCGAGGACGAGACCGGAACCGTCCGGCGCATGCGGCGCGATGAACTGCTTACCTACGTCACCGTCGTCTCCGGCGCCGGTAACGAGACCACCACCCGGCTGATCGGTTGGGCGGGAAAGGTTCTAGCAGAGCACCCGGATCAGCGTCGCGCACTGGTGGAGAATCCGGCGCTGATACCCGCTGCTGTCGAGGAGTTGTTGCGCTACGAGCCGCCGGCACCGCACGTGGCCCGCTATGTCACCCGGGACGTCGAGTATTACGGCCAGCGGGTGCCCGAAGGCAGCGTGATGATGATGCTGATCGGTGCGGCGAACCGCGACCATCGCCAATTTCCGCCGGATGGCGACGTTTTCGACATCCGCCGCGAACCGCGCCAGCACCTGACGTTCAGCGTAGGAACCCACTACTGTCTCGGCTCGGCGCTGGCCCGTCTGGAGGGCCGTATCGCGCTCGAGGAGATTCTGAAGCGCTTCCCCGAATGGGACGTCGACCTTACCAGCGCCACGCTTTCCCCGACGTCGACCGTGCGGGGCTGGGAATCCATGCCGGCCGTCTTCGGCTGAATCACGCAGGAGGGAAACATGACTGGACGCGTAGCGGGCAAAGTTGCCTTTGTCACCGGTGCGGCGCGGGGCCAGGGACGCAGCCACGCGGTGCGGTTGGCCGAGGAAGGCGCCGACATCATCGCCGTCGACGTGTGCAGGCCGATCGTCAAGAACACGACCATTCCGGCGTCGACGCCGGAGGATCTGGCCGAGACCGCCGACCTCGTCAAGGGCCTGGATCGGCGGATCGTCACGGCCGAAGTCGACGTGCGCGACTTCGACGCCCTCAAGGCTGCCGTGGACAGTGGCGTGGAGCAGTTGGGCCGGCTGGACATCATCGTGGCCAACGCCGGTATCGGCAACGGCGGCGACACGCTGGACAAGACCAGTGAATACGACTGGCAGGAGATGATCGACGTCAATCTGTCCAGCGTCTGGAAGTCGATCAAAGCCGGTGTGCCGCATATCCTTGCCGGAAAGCGGGGTGGTTCCATCGTACTGACCAGCTCGGTCGGGGGGCTCAAAGCCTATCCGCATTGCGGCAGTTACGTCGCCGCCAAGCACGGCGTCGTGGGCATCATGCGGTCGTTTGCGGTTGAGTTGGGGCAGCACATGATTCGCGTCAACTCGGTGCATCCCACGCACGTCGCCACGCCGATGCTGCACAACGAGGGCACCTTCAGGATGTTCCGTCCGGACCTGGAGAATCCCGGCCCGGACGACATGGCACCGATCTGTCAGATGTTCCACACGCTGCCCATTCCGTGGGTCGAACCGCAGGACATCAGCAACGCCGTGCTGTTCTTCGCATCCGACGAGTCTCGGTACATCACCGGTGTCACCCTGCCGGTGGATGCGGGGAGCTGCCTCAAATAGGGTTCGTCCATGGACGGATTCGAGGGACGCGGAGCGGTCATCACCGGTGGCGCGAGCGGTATCGGCCTGGCCACCGCCACCGAGTTGGCTCAGCGCGGCGCCCGGGTGGTGCTCGCCGACGTCGACCAGCCCGGGCTGGAATTGGCGGTCACGCACCTGCGGGGTCAGGGCTTCGACGCCCACGGGGTGATGTGCGACGTCCGGCATCTCGAAGAGGTGGTGCGTCTGGCCGACAAAGCCTTCCGGTTGCTCGGCCAGGTCGACATCGTGTTCAGCAACGCGGGCATCGTGGTGGCCGGACCGATCGCCGAGATGACGCACGAGGACTGGCGCTGGGTGATCGACATCGACCTGTGGGGATCGATCCACGCCGTCGAAGCGTTTCTGCCGCGACTGCTCGAGCAGGGCACGGGCGGCCACATCGCGTTCACCGCCTCCTTCGCCGGCCTGGTCCCCAATGCCGGTCTCGGTGCCTACGGCGTCGCCAAGTACGGTGTCGTCAGCCTGGCCGAGACGCTGGCCCGCGAGGTGAAGGGCAACGGCATCGGAGTCTCCGTGCTATGCCCGATGGTCGTGGAGACCAAGCTGGTGTCCAACTCCGAGCGGATCCGCGGCGCGGACTACGGTCTGGCTTCCACACCGGACGTGACCGGGTCGCTGGGAACGCTGCCCGAGCAGGACGACACGCTGGGCGTCCGCGAACTCGCCCGCCTGACGGCTGACGCGATCTTGGCCAACCGCTTGTACATCCTTCCGCACGAGGCGTCCCGGGCGTCGATCCGGCGCCGGTTCGACCGCATTGACCGGACGTTCGACGAACAGGCCGCCGAGGGCTGGCGCCACTGAGCGTCAGGAACTCGGCCCCAGGCGGTAAGCGCCCGTCCGCGGGTCGTGGTACCACCCGCCCGCGGCGTGCGTTCCGCCGTCGACATGCAACGTCTGGCCCGTGATATATGCCGCCATATCAGAAGCGAGAAATACTGCCACGCTGGCTGTTTCGTCGACGTGGCCGGGGCGTCCCCAGGGCACGACCGCGCCAATGGTGGCGGTGGCGTCCTCGCCACCGAGCTGCGCCAGACCTTCGGTCAGGGTGATGTCGGGCGCAATCGCGTTGACCCGGATGCCGTGCGGCGCCAGTTCCAGCGCGGCGGTCTTCGTGTAGTTGATGACGCCGGCCTTGGCGGCCGCGTATGCCGCGTAGCCGGGCGCGGCCCGCACCCCCTCGATCGAGGTGACCGCCATGATGCTGCCGGGCAGACCCTCGTCCACCATCCGTCGCGCAACTCGCTGGGTACACAGCAGCACGTGCCGCAGGTTGGCCCGATACAAGGCGTCCCAGCCGTTTTCACTCGTCTCGAGCAGCGGCGAGGAGAACACTCCGCCGGCGTTGTTGACCAGGATTGTCGGCGTCCCGAGTTCAGCAACCGTCCGCGCCAGGGCCGCACCGACCTGGCCGCTGTCCCGGACGTCGACGGTGATACCCAGTGCACCAATCGATTTCGCGGCCTGCGCGCAGGATTCGGGGTTGCGTTCCCAAATGGCCACCCGCGCACCGAAGGCCGCGAAGCCCGCAGCGATGCCGCGTCCGATGCCGGCTCCCCCGCCGGTGACGACCGCGACGCGGCCGGTGAGCAGGATGTTCGACGGATCAACAGCCACGGCTACCCCCGGCGAGCAGACGGGAAATCGCACGCGCGGAGACCGCGCAGTGCGAGTTCGCGTCTGCTCGCGCCACCTGGTGTCACCCCGGGCTCCGGCCGATCACGCCGTCAGCTTCCAGCTCCGCGATTTCCGCGCCGGTCAAACCCAACTCGGTCAACAGCTCGTGATTGTGCTGCCCCAGCAGCGGTGCCGGCCGGGTGTGGAATCGGCACGGGCCACCGGACAATCGCATGGGCACGCTGCTGAGCCTAGCCGGGCCGCACACCGGATGGTCGACGACTTCGAAGAAGCCCCGGGTCGCCAGCTGCTCCAACTCCGTCTGGCGGTGCGGCTGCATGACCTTGGCGACCGGCACACCGGCGTCCCACAGGGTCGCCACGATGTCGTCCCGCGTGCGGCCCGCGCACCACTGCGTGAGGCGTTCGTCGATCAGATCCTCGCGGGTACGCCGGCCCTGGACGGTACTCAGCGCCGGATCGGTTGCCCACGAGGGCGATCCGAGCGCACGGCACAGCCGGCACCACTGCTCGTCGGTGGCGACCGCGATCGCAATCCAGCTGTCGAGGCGGCCGAACTCGTCGACATCAGCGCTCAGATAGAGATTCTGGGGCACGGCCGCCGGACCGCGGTTGCCGGCCCGCTCCAGCAGGGCGCCGTACGCGGAGTATTCGATGACCTGCTCGGCAGCGATGTTGAGGGCGGCATCGACCATGGCGGCTTCCACCATGACGCCCTCTCCGGTGCGGCGGCGGTGCTCCAGCGCCAGCAGTAGCGCGTTCAGTGCGTGCACACCGGCGTTGGGGTCGCCCACGGAATACGGCTCGAAGGGGGTGCGGTCGGGATAGCCGGTCAGCCAGCTCAACCCGGACGCCGACTCGATGACGTAAGCGAACGCCGGATTGTCGCGCCAGGGTCCGTCCAGTCCGAAGCCGGGCATGCGCAGCAGAATCGCCTCGGGCCGAACCGCCTGCACGGCAGCGAAATCCAGGCCGATGTGATCGAGTACCCGAGGAGTGAAGTTCTCCGCGATCACGTCACAGGTGCCGATGAGTTCGAGCAGCAGTTCCCGCCCCCGCGGTCGCTGCAGGTCCAGGGTCAGGCCCTTCTTGTTGGTGTTGAGGGCGGCGAAGATCGGCGACTTCTCCCACCATTGTTCCTCGGTGACCGGGATCCCGGCGATGAGCCGGGTGCCGTCCGGCCGCCGCGCGGACTCGATGTGAATCACCTCCGCGCCCAACAGAGCCAGCAGGTGCGTGCAGGACGGCCCGGCCCAGAACGCGGTCATATCCAGCACTCGAATCCCGCTCAGCGGCAATTCTTTTGACGGCTCAGCCGACACAGTTCGCGGAACCAGGGTGGCCGCCCGGTAGTGCGCGGTGTGTTCACCAAGCCTGGGCGCCACCCCGGGTTGCCGTAACTGCGCCGGGTGCAGCCGGTACGGGTGGCCCGGCTGCTGAAACCCTTCGCGGGGATTGGGATGAAACGAACCGCGCTCGACGAAGTGATCCAGCGCAACGATAGTGGCGCCGTTGGCGACCGGGGCGTTGGGTATCCGGAAGGCGGTGGCCAGTTCCCGGATCTCGTCGGCCGGGTGGTTGTGCACCCACTCGTAGATCTCGTCGGCGTAGACGTTGGCCAGTTCGGTGATCGACAGCGGAGAATCTTCGTCGATCCACTCCGGGTGCCCGACCATCGCGCACAGATCGAACCACTGTTGGGCGGTCCCGCAGCCGAGATCCACCAGGCCGTCCTGCGCCGCGGCCACGCCGGGGACGGTGAGCCGGCGCGCGTCCCGCCATGGCCGGCCGAGCATTTCGAAATACGTCACCGGGTAGTACGTCAGGCCCAGAATCTGGGTCTCCAGCATCGACAGGTCGATGAGCTGGCCCTGACCGCGACCGGCGAAAAGCGCGGCTATTGTCGCCGCACTGGTGTAGGCACCGGCGAGGTACTCGCCGACCTGACCGCCGACGAACACCGGGGCGCGATCGGCCACCCCCCGCCCGAGGCCGATGATTCCGCCCGACCAGGCCTGCAGCGTGAACTCGGTCGCGGGCCGTTCCCGCCACGGGCCCTCCAGACCGAACGGTGTGATGGACGCGACGACGAGGTGCGGACAACGAGCAAGAATTTCCCGCGGCGAAAACCGTTCCGCCACTGCCGAACCGGCCGACCACACGACCGCATCGGCCGCGGCCAGCAACCGCTCCATGAACTCGGCGTCCGCCTCGGGGTCAACGACCACGCTGCGTTTCGATCCGGCCAGGAAGGTGAACAACGCACCATCGCCGTCCGGGTGAGACCGCGACGCCGACCACGACCGCAGCCAATCGCCCTCCGGTGACTCAATTTTGACGACGTCGGCGCCACCGTCGGCGAGCAGCTTCGTGCAATAGGCGCCCGCAATGCCGGACGAAACGTCGACGACGGTATACCCGGACAGCGGTGGTTGGGTCACTCCCGCTTGGCCTTCCGCTGATGACGGCGCGCCTTCTTGCTCAGCCGCCACTCCGGCGGGAACTTGTCGTCGTTGGCACGGACGGCGTCGCCAAGGCCGCGGTTGATCGCGTCGTCGAGCTGGAAGTCATCGCCGTCGGCGCGCACGCTCCCACCGGCGGATTCGAAGAAGCCGCTGAGCAGGCTCCCCAGGTACTCGCCCTGGAACTGTTTCATGATCTCGAAGAAGGTCTTCTGCATGAAAACGGTGTCGGTAGGGCGGTTACGGGCGCACGCCAGCGCGTACTTCGCCACCTCGGCCTCCAGCCCGGCGCGGGGCACCACACTGTTGAGGAAGTTGCAGTCGTACATCTCGGCGGCGGTGAACGCCCGCCCGGTGAAGACCATCTCCTGGAACTTACGGATGCCCATGGTCTGCGCCCACCACCACATCCGCGGACCCCAACCGTAGTAACGGAAGGACGGATGCCCGAAAAGGGCGTCGTCCGAGGCTATTACCAGGTCGGCGTCCGCGGCCTGGTAGAAGTGCCAGCCGTAGCA
Organism: Mycobacterium sp. TY815; assembly: GCF_030755135.1. Lineage (NCBI taxonomy): Bacteria > Bacillati > Actinomycetota > Actinomycetes > Mycobacteriales > Mycobacteriaceae > Mycobacterium > Mycobacterium sp. TY815. Next base: position 1,317,128 of record NZ_JAUFRX010000002.1, read on the forward strand.
GTAGCCCTTGACCTCGAGGATGGAGATCTTCTTGAAGTCCTGCAGTCCGCGGATTCCCGAGTTCGGGTTGGCGTACCACTGGCCGATGGCGGCGCCGTGCCGAAACGATCCCCGGGGCGGATAGCTGACGTCGCCGGTCCCCAAGCCGAATTCGGCCAACAGGAGTGCGGGATCATCGGAGTCCTTCGCGCGCATGAACTCTTCGAGGTCCGCGCCGGATCCCAGATCGTCACCGGCTCCGCGGATCACGACCACCTTGACGTCGTCGTCGATGCCGGCCCGGTGCAACAGGTCGGCATAGCGTCGCCGTGCCGCGATGGTCGGCGCGTTCAGGTACTCGGGCCGGTCGAACGTGATGGTCGCGATGCGGGTGCTGACGTCCTTCTCGTAGCGAATGATCCTCTTGGCCTTGGAATCAGAGGCCATGACCTAGGCCCGCCAGAATGGGCTGGTGGTCAGCACCTCCGGGCCGTCTGCGGTGACCAGCACGGCTTCGCGCCCGAATACCGCACCGACCCCCTGCTCCCAGACGTAGCCGGTGACCGCCAGCACCATGCCGGGCTCGAGCCGCTCCTGCGCCGCGGTGCGGGGCAGACGTGCGGAAATGACCGGCGGGTCGAAGCCCATGCCCAACCCCCGCGCTACGGGCATCGATGGCGCCGGCTCGCCCGCGGCGGCGTAGGCGGCCAGCAGCTCACCCGCTCCCGCGCCCGGACGGCACACGGCAATCAACATGTCCCACAACCGTTCCCAGCGTGCGAACAACGCGGCGGCACCGGGCACGTCCCCGACCGGCCAGGTGCGGCCCACCTCCCCGATGTAGCCGCCGGCCAGGACACCGGACGACAGCGCGACCAGGTCGCCGGACTGCACACGCCCGTCCCCCGCGGCGCGCCGCCAGGGATGCTCACCCGAGGTCACCCAGGCCACATCCTGATTCGACGGCGTGCTTACCCCGCCGGCCGCGACCGCCTCCAACAACACCCCGGACAGCTCCTGTTCGCGCACACCGGGCCGTAATTCGGCCACCGCCGCCGCCAAGCCGGATTCGGCGACCGCCACGGATTCGCGTAACGCACCGATCTCCGCGTCGGTTTTGATCCGCCGGGCCGCGCGCATGGCCAGTTCGCCGTCCACCAGTTCGGCGCCGGGAAATGCGGTCGGCAGCAGCTGTGCGAAAACCGGTGACAGCGCATCGGTTCCGACCCGCCGCGCCGTGGCCGCGCCTTCGATCCGGCTCAGCGCGGCGATGGTGTTCGCCGGATTCCAGGAGATGCCGTACAAGTTGTCCCGGGGGATGTCCTCGGGGATGCCCTCATCCCAGGTGCTCAGCAGATGCACCGCGCCGGTCGCGCGCACCAGCACACAGGTGGGCCCGAACGGCCGTGTCCCGGCCACCCAGAGTTGCGGTGCTCCAGTCACATAGCGGACATTGGCCTGTCGCCCCAGCACCAGGACGTCGAGATCGTGGGCGGCCATCTGGGCCAGGGCACGCTCCCGCCGTCCCAGGCGCAACGCCCGCGCGTCGGGAAGGACTTCAGTCGACATAGGGGTCATAGGGGTAGTCGGTCAAGCGAATCGAGCCTTCCTCGGTGATCACCAGTACCTCTTCGCTGCGATAACCACCGGTGCCGTCCTCCCAGACAACCGGTTCCAGCACCAGCACCATGCCCGGCCGCAGCACGAAGTTCTCGTCGAACTCCTCGCCGAGATCCGTTCCGATCATCGGCATTTCAGCCGCATTGACGCCGATGCCGTGGCCCAGGTAGAAGTGCGGGAGCCAGGGTCGGGTTCCGCCGTTGGCCGCGATCGCCGCGCGGCCCAGATCCGCGGCGGTGGCTCCGGCGCGGGCGACGCCCAGCACAGCGTCCATGATCGACCGCCACCGGTGAAACTGTTCCTGCTGGCGCGGGGACGGATCCTGTCCGACGATCCACGTGCGGCCGAAATCGGAGCAGTAGCCACAGTAGGTGATGCTGACGTCGGTCCACAGCACGTCGCCCTTGACCAGTTCGCGTTCGGTGCTCAGCAACGGCAGGGCGAGATCCCCGTGGGTGGTCCAGACACCCTCGGCCCTGCTGCGCGGCATCACCTGCCAGATCGGTTCCAGCATGCTGGTCATCGCCCCCAGCTCGAAGGCCCGGCGTACGAAGCGTGCCGACAGGTCGATCTGGCGGATCCCGGGGGCCAGCGCCTTGTGGACCTCGACCATCGCCTCGTCGGTGATGCGCACGGCGGTGCGAATACAGGCCAGCTCGTCCGGAGTCTTGATCACCTTGGCGGCACTGATCACCGCTGCCGCGTCGCCGGGAAACCCGCCGGGGAACAACGTGGTGCGGGCACGTGACATGGCGCCGGTCAGTTCGTCGGCCGCCACGGTGGCGCCCTGCGGAACCAGCTCGGCCAGCACTCGCGCGAAATCGGCGACCCCCTCGTCGAATTCGAGGTACACCGGGCCGTGCAGGTGGTCGGCCGGCAGCTCGGACTCCTGCGCCGCACCCTCGCGGAACGGCAGGAACAGGTGCGGCCACTCGTCATCGGCAAGCACCACCGCCACCGGCCGCTCCACATAGGACAGGCCGGCGTCACCCAGGGGCCAGCTGGTGCCGGTGGCGTAGACCACCGCATTGTTGCCGAGCAGCACCAGGGCGTCGATACCGCGTTCGGTCATCGCCGCGCGCAACCGCGCCCCGGTCTCGCGGCGCATACGGGACAGATCGGGCGTGTCCGGTATCGCCAGTCCGCTGTCCTGTTGCGCGAAAATGGTCCCGAAAGTACTCATAGCCCGAGGAATTCGCGGATATTGCCGCTGACGATCCGGGCCGCGTTGTCCGGGCCGACGGCCTCGACGACGGCCGCCAGCGACTTCTCGGAGTATCCGTAGGTGCTTTCGTTGTGTGGGTAGTCCGATGACCACATCACCTTGTCGACTCCGATGCGGTCGATCAGCTCCAGGCCCAGCGGGTCGACCATGAACGAGGCGCTCATGTGGGTGTCCCAGTAGTAGCGGACGTCGTGTTCCAGCGGCCGGTTGAACATGTGCTGATAAGACGCGACCAGATGTTCGGCGTCCTGCAGGGCCCAGGGCACCCAGGCGATACCGCCCTCGAACCAGCCGATCCGCAGCCCGGGGTGCTGGTCGAGGATGCCGCCGAAGATGTACTTGGAGAACGTTTCCCGGAAGCCGTCGATGTTGATCATCATGCCGACGACGACGCTGTTGAACTCGCACGGACTCTTCGGCGGGGTCTCCCCGATGTGGTGGGTGATCGGCAAACCTGCGGCCTCGATCTCATCCCACACGGCGCTCATGGATGTGCAGGAGTAGTCGATGGGGTTGCCGTCGTCGTCCTTGCCGGGGTTGAGCGGCATCAGAAATGTCCGCAATCCAAGGGATTTCAGCTCGGCGAGGGTCTTGCGGGTGCCTGCCGGGTCCCACCAGTTGATCAGGCCGGCGCCATAGAAGTGGCCGTTGGACCGCTCCTGCAGCTCGGCGATGTACTCGTTGTAGATGCGGAACGTGAGCTCGCGAAGCTTTTTGTCCGGGTAGTGGAACAACGCCAGGACCGCATTGGGAAACGCGAGTTCTTTGTCGACGCCGTCCTCGCGCAGCTCCTGAATCCTGGCCTCGATGTTGGTGCTCGCCGCACCCGGCAGGTCGTCGTACTGCATCAGCACCGCGCTGAAGTCGCCGGGCAGGAAGGACTGGCCCTTACGACCGACCTGGTATGCACCTTCCTCGTACCAGATCCGGGGCGCCTTGTCCTTCAGGTCTTCGGGAAACCGTTCGTAGAAGATATCGGCCGCCAGTGAGATGTGGTTGTCGGCCGAGAACACCTCGGTCCCGGCGGGCAGTCCCACATTGCTGCCGATCGCGTGTCCCTTGCGATCCTTCGGTGCGCCAAAGCCTTTGGGCGGGTACAGGGTGCTTGTCATCGTTGACCTTAAGTTCGTAGTTGCAGTTACTTCGTGTTGTTACGTTGTGCTGTGACCCGGGTGGGCCGGGTGAGGCTGTCATGTTGTTGTCGGCCCGTGGGTGCGGCTTGAAAGGACTGGCCGCCCGGTCTGCTTGGACTTCTCTGGCCGCTGATTGAGATCTGCGATGTGATCGCTTGTTTAAGGACATGCTGGCGGGGTCGTCCGTGGGGATCATGTTGGGCAACAAGCGAAGAGGAGGTTCGATGGCGGCGAGCCAGTTGTGGGCTGGTGTGGATGTCGGCAAGGAACACCATTGGGTGTGCGTGGTCGACGATAAGGGCGCCGTGGTGCTCTCGCGCAAGCTCGCCAACGATGAGCAATCGATTCGCGAGCTGATCGCCGAGATCGAAGGGGTGGCCGGACAGGTGGCCTGGACGGTGGATTTGACCACGGTGTACGCCAGCCTGCTGTTGACGGTGCTGGCTGACGCCGGCAAGTCGGTGCGCTACCTCGCCGGCCGTGCGGTCTGGCAAGCCTCGGTGACCTACCGCGGCGGCGAAGCCAAGACCGACGCCAAGGACGCCCGGGTGATCGCCGACCAATCGCGGATGCGTGGTGCTGATCTGCCGATCCTGCATCCTGACGACGACCTGATCACCGAACTGCGCATGCTCACCGCCCATCGTGCGGATCTGGTGGCCGACCGCACCCGCACCATCAACCGGCTGCGCCAGCAACTCATCGCGGTGTGCCCGGCCTTGGAGCGGGCCGCTCAGATCACCCAGGATCGCGGGTGGGTGGTGCTGCTCTCGCGCTATCAAAGACCGAAAGTGATTCGTCAGAAGGGGCTTTCGCGGCTGACCCGGATACTGGCCGATGCCGGGGTCCGCAACGCAGCCGCGATCGCTGCGGCGGCGGTCACCGCCGCCAAGTCTCAGACGGTGCGCCTGCCCGGCGAAGAGGTCGCTGCCGCCCTGGTCGCCGAATTGGCCCAGGGGGTGATCGCCCTCGATGACCGCATCAAGACCACCGATACCGACATCGAGGGCCGATTTCGCCGCCATCCGCTCGCTGAGGTGATCACCAGCCTGCCCGGCATGGGCTTTCGGCTCGGTGCAGAATTCCTCGCCGCCGTAGGCGATCCCGCGCTGATCGGATCGGCCGACCAACTCGCCGCCTGGGCCGGACTGGCCCCGGTATCCAAAGACTCCGGAAAACGCACCGGACGACTGCACACCCCCAAGCGCTACAGCCGTCGACTCCGCCGCGTCATGTACATGTCCGCACTGACCGCGATCCGCTGCGACCCCGACTCCAAGGCCTACTACCGGCGCAAGAGAGACGAAGGCAAACGAGCGATCCCGGCCACAATCTGCCTGGCCCGACGCCGCACCAACGTCTTCTACGCACTCATCCGCGACAACCGCACCTGGCAACCCGACTCACCACCCATCACTGAATCGGCGGCTTGACTTCTTCATTGAGAGTCCTTTCGTTACCAGGTGACCGGCAGTTCGTAGACGCCGTAGGCGAGGCGGTCGTGCTTGAAGGGAATGTCGTCGAGCGCCGCAGCCAGTTGCAGGGTGGGGATGCGGCGGAACAGCGTGCGAAAGACGATCTGCATCTCCGCGCGGGCCAGCTGCTGGCCGACGCACTGATGACGGCCGTAGCCGAAGGCCACGTTGCGGTCGGCACCGGAGCGGTGCAGATATAGGCGTTCGGGTTCGGTGAACGCGTGGGCGTCCCAGTTCGCCGGGGCCAGGTCGATGATGATGCCGTCGCCGGCGCGGATCATCTCGCCGGCGACGGCGATGTCCTCGACGGCAACGCGACGCTGGCCGTTCTGGATGATGCTGAGGTAGCGCAGCAGTTCTTCGACGGCATTGGCCACGATCTTGGGATCGTCGGCGTCACGGATTGCGGGCAACTGGTCCGGGTTTTCCAGCAGCGCAAGCACTCCCAGGCCGAGCATGTTGGCGGTGGTCTCGTGCCCGGCGATCAGCAGTCCGGTAGCCAGCTGCGCCGCCTCCTTCACGCTGAGCTCACCGGCGTTGACCCGCTCGGCCAGATCGGACACGGCATCCTCGGCGGGGGCTTCCATCTTGGCCCGCACCAGGTCGGCCAGGTACTTGTTCAGACTCATCGCGCCTTTGACGGTGTCGTCGCCCGTCGCATAGCGCGCCAGCCCGACATTGGCGTGGTGCTGGAACATTTCGGCATCTTCGTAGGGGACACCGAGCAGCTGGCTGATCACCAGCGAGGGCACCGGCAGCGCGAGAGCGCCGACGATGTCGGCCGGTTTGGGCCCGGCCAGCATCGCGTCGATGTGCTCGTCGGTGATCTGCTGGATGGCGGGCCGCAGTCCCTCTACCCGCCGGAACGTGAAGGGTTTGGACAACATTCGCCGAAATCGGGTGTGCTCCTCGCCGTCTGACGTGAACACCGATCGGGGTCGCTTGTGCACGGTCGCCACCATCCCGGCGTTCCAGTGCGGGAAGCCGGGGACCCGGTCGTCGACGCTGACGCGAGAATCGGAGAACAGCTCGCGGCACTGCTCATATCCCGTGATGAGCCAGGGAGTGCTGCCGTCCCAGATCCGCACGCGCGATAGCGGTCTGGCTTCGGCCAGCGCCAGCACTCCCGGTGGTGGCGCGAACGGGCAGCCGGCCGCACGGGGCATCGGATACTCGGGGACGTCGGCCGGCGTTTCGGTCGAGGTACTCGCCATCGTCTCGGACACGCCTCACTCCTCAATATGGATGGCCAGGGCCGGGCAGAACGCGGCGGCTTTACGGGCGGCCTCGGCCTGATCGGCGGCTGGATTCGGGTTGAGCAGCACCACGACACCGTCCTCGTCGCGCTGGTCGAAGACTTCCGGCGCGTTCATCACGCAGTTGCCCGACGAGGCGCAGACATCCTGATCGACAGTGACTTTCATCGGACCGGCTCGCCATCCGCCAGGGTCACGGGGGCCAGCCACAGGCCGACGATGGCATCGATGAGGCCGGTCGCGGCGGCTCGCCAGGACGGTCGTGGCATCGAGGTGCCTTCGGCCAGCGCACGTTCGAAGTCGGCGCTGGTATGCATCAACAGGTTGCGCGCCATGATGTTTCGCTCGAAGCGGACCGCCACCGGCAGTTCCGGCAGGCAGCTGTTGATGCCGTCGATCACCTGAACCAGTGACGGCGAACTGAGCGCGTCCTTGACCACGATGTTGTGATATGCCGGGTCGGTCATGGCCTGGGCGGCGAAACGGGCGTACCAGGTCGGATTGCCGAGCACCTCCAGATGCTCGGTCAGCGGGCAGACGAGGCAGGCCACCCAGTCCCGCATGCCTGCCGACTCGGGCAGGGCAGCCACCATCTGCTCGCGCAATTGCTCGACGGGTCCGCGATGTTTCTCCTCGATCGCCCGGACCAGGTCGGCCTTGGTGCCGAAGTGATAGCCGACGGCGGCGTTATTGCCTTGCCCCGCGGCCTCGCTGACCTGGCGGTTGGACACCGCAAACACTCCGTGTTCGGCAAACAGTCGCTCGGCGGCGACCAGGATGGCCTCTTGCGTGGAACTTGCCCGCTCGCCGCGAACAGCCCGCCCGACTGTGGTCATAACACCCAGTCAACCGCGCCCATCGCTATTAAGTCAAGCGATTGATTTAAATGACATGACGCCGGTCGGCCCGTCTCCGGTACGCGGCCCACGCCCCCGTGCACCAGAGCGCCCAGACCACCAGCAGCGGCTGGAACAACAGCCGGATACCCCGGGCCAGATCCGAGTCGAGGCCGAAAGCGTTGGCGTGCGAGGTGAATTGGGCGATATTGCCGGGAAATACCAGCACGAAGAAGAGGCCCACCACCCACCCCATAGTGACCTGCCACCGCGTCAGCACCAGCAGGGCCAACCCGAGAACGATCTCCACCACCCCGGACGCGATCACGACGAAGTCGGCGCTCAGCGGCAACCACCGCGGCACCTGGGCATAAAACGAGGTGCGCGCGAAGCTCAGGTGAGCGACTCCGGCAAAAATCAGGAAGCCGCCGAGTGCCAGACGGGCGACGGTCCGAATGTTCACTAGCGTCCGGATTGGAATCGTGCGGTCATCGGACCGAGGATGCGCTGGTAGCCCGTCGGGGCCAGCCGCACCAGCAGGCTGTAGGCCTTGGCGTCCGGCCCCACCACCACCCGCCCCTTCTTCTTTCGGACCGCCTTGAGGATGATCCGCGCGGCCCGCTCGGCACTGGTGATCGCGACCTTGTTGAAGACCCGCACGCCGGCCTCTTTGTCGAGGCCTTCGACATGCCCGGCGTTGGCCGCGATCGCCGTCTTGACGTAGCCGGGGTGGACCACCGTGACCGCGACCGGGTGGCCGGCGACCGCCATCTCCTGGCGCAGCGACTCGGTGAAACCGCGCACCGCGAATTTGGCGGAGTTGTAGGCGGCCTGACCGGGGACGCCGAACAGGCCGAACATGCTGGACATGTTGACGACATGGCCGTCGCCGGATGCGATCAGGTGCGGCAGGAAGGCCTTCGTTCCGTTGACGACGCCCCAGTAGTCGACGTCCATCACTCTTTCGATGTCTTTGAACTGGCTGACCTCGACGTCGCCGAGGAACGCAATGCCCGCGATGTTGTAGATCTGGTGCACGATGCCGAAGTGGGCACTGACCGTGTCGGCGTAGGCGAGGAATGACTCGCGTTCGGTGACGTCGAGGCGGTCCGCCCGCACCGGCGCTCCGATGCGCCGGATCAGTGCCTCGGTCTGCTGGAGGCCCTCGACGTCGACGTCACTGATCGCCAGCCGCGCACCCGATCGGGCCAGTTCCACCGCCAGCGCCCGGCCGATACCCGAACCGGCTCCCGTGACCACCGCGACCTTGCCGGCGAAACCGTCCATGGCTGACCTCCCGACCATCGAGTACACCGCACGTCGATGCACCGATCAATACGATGCGCCGATCAACCGGTCGCCCGCTCGACGTGCATGGCGATGCGGGCGTACGTGTCGCGCGTGACGTCGGCCGCGTTACTCATGATGTTGTAGCCGTGGTCGACCCCGGGCACCTCGAGATACTCGGCCAGCGCTCCGACGGCACCCAGCTTGTCGGCGTATCTGCGGGCTTCGCCGCGAAGCCGGTCGTGTTCGGCCGTGATCACCAGGGCGGGCGCGATGTCCGCAATCCCGTCGGCGTTGCCGCCCCAGGCCGGCGATGCGAGGCGGTCGCGCCGCTGTGCGGGCTCGGGAATGTAGGCGGTGTCGAAGATCTCGCCCATCCACGGCTTCATGATCGCCCGCCGACCGATCGTCGACGGCTTGGCCCCGGTCGGGGTGACCAGGTCAAGCGGTGCGTAATGCAGCACCTGCAGAGCGATGCGGGGGCCGTGGTTCTCCAGCGCCAACCGGGCGGCCGCGGCGCTGAGGTTGCCGCCGGCACTCTGGCCGCCCACGCACAGTCGGGTCCCGTCCCACTCCCGCGCGGGGTCCGCGGCCCAGCACACCACGTCGTAGACCTGTTGCGGCGCAGCGGGAAAGCGGTGAGCGGGAGCCAGCACGTAGTCGACGTTGACCACCACCGCGCCGGTGTTGGCGGCCAGGTACCGGCACCAGGGGTCGTCCTGTTCGGGGTGGCCGATGACGAAGCCGCCGCCGTGGACGTTGACGTAGACCGGCGGCCGCGTCGCCCCGTCAGCCGGGTGATAGAGGACCGCGCGGGCATCGCCGTAGCGGGTCGGGATGCTGACTTGCGATGTGCGACCGGCAATTTCCGGGAAACGCACGGCGGGCTTCGGAGCCGGGCGCACGGCGGCGGCGAACACCCGCGCCAGCGCGTCGGCGACAACGTGATTCGATAGCAGCGACAATGATCAATCCCTCCCCCGGCGTCAGACTCTACATTGCCATAGCCGGGCGACCGCCCTCCGCCGAGCGTGAAGTGTGGGCGGTGAAACCGCCAAAACGCCGCCGTGAGTTCACGTTCGGCGTGAACGTCAGGACGGCTGCCGACGCGGCCTGTTCACCTTGCCCGCGACGGTTCCGCCGTCGACCGGAAGAACCGTGCCGGTGACGTACCGCGATCGGTCGGTGGCGAAATACAGGGCCGCCTCGGCGACGTCGTCGGGTGTGCCTTCGCGCTTTAGCGGCCGGTCGTCACGCATTCCCTGCCGGATCCGGGCCTCGAAGCGTTCTAGTTCCGCAGGATCGAGATCCCCAGCCGACGAGGCCAGGATCGGTGTCGGGATATTACCCGGCGCGATCGCGTTGACGCGAATCTCGTTCTGGGCCAACTCGATTGCAGCTGATTTGGTGAACTGGATGACCGCGGCCTTGGATGCCCGGTACACCATCACACCGCCGCCCGCCTGAATGCCGCCGATCGAAGTTACGTTGACGATGGAGCCGCCGCCATGAACGGCCATGTGCCGCGCGGCATCTCGGGTTCCGGCCATCACTCCCAGGACGTTGACCCCCATGACCCGGTGGAAGTCGGAGAGGTCGTCGTCGAGCAGACGGCGCAGCGTGCCCGATACTCCGGCGTTGTTCACCATGACGTGCAGACCGCCGAACTTGGCCACCGTGGCCGCCACCAGAGCGCCGACTTCGCCGGGTTCGGAGACGTCCGTGCGCACGAAGAACGCGTCCGGCCCCAGGGCGGCAGCCAGTGCCTCGCCTCCGTCGGCGTCGACGTCGGCGATGACTACGCGCGCACCCTCGGCAGCGAAGCGCTGGGCTATCCCACGGCCGAGGCCCGACGCCGCTCCGGTGACGACCGCGACCTTCCCCAGCAATTCGTTGACCACTCGTCGAGTTAATCGGGGCCGCCACATTAAGTCAAGCAGTTGATTTAAACCATTCGCGCTGGAGGTCGGTAAGGTCAACGTTCAGGTGAACAACACTGTTCAAGCACTGCGTTTACGGGGGCGGCGCGCGGAATGCACGGCCCTGGAACGCCTGACGTCCCATGCCCGCTCCGGCGAGAGCCAGGTGCTCGTCCTGCGCGGCGAAGCCGGCATCGGCAAGACAGCGCTGCTGGACTTCGTCGCCGAATGCGCACAGGGTTTCCGGACCGCCCGCGTGTCGGGCGTGGAATCGGAGATGGAACTCGCGTTCGCCGCGCTGCACCAGCTCTGCCTGCCGTTGCTGGACTGTCTCGAGGAGTTGCCGGCGCCGCAGCGCGAGGCACTCGACATTGCCCTGGGCCGTAGCGCCGGTCCCGCTCCGGACCGTTTCCTGATCGGCCTCGCCGTGCTGAACCTGATCGGGAGTTCCAGCCAGGCCAGACCGCTGCTGGTCCTGGTGGACGATGCGCAGTGGATCGACCGCGTGTCGGCCCAGACGTTGGCGTTTGTCGCCCGCCGCCTGGTCGCCGAACCCGTGTGCCTGGTCTTTGCCATCCGCGACGGGCTCGGCAACGACGAGTTGACCGGCCTCGCCGAACTCAGGTTGCAGGGACTGAACTCCAGCGACGCGCGCGCGTTGCTGGACTCGGCTGTCCTGGGCCGGCTGGACAACCAGGTGCGCGACCGCATCGTCGCGGAGACCCGCGGCAATCCCCTGGCTCTGCTCGAGCTGCCGAAAGGCTTGACGACTGAAGAGTTGGCCGGCGGATTCGGGCCACCGGATCCGCGGCCGCTGGCCGGTCAGATCGAGCACACCTTCCTGCGGCGGATCGAACAATTGTCCGGCCACACTCAGCAATTGCTGCTGGTCGCCGCGGCGGAACCGGTCGGTGACGCGGCGCTGTTGAGACGGGCCTCCGATGCGCTGGGTCTACCGCACGATGCGGCCGCGGCCGCCGAGGCCGCAGGACTGATCGACGTCGCCACGACGGTGCGGTTCCGTCACCCGCTGGTGCGGTCTGCCGCCTACCGGGCGGCGGGCCCGATCGAGCGCCGGCGTGCGCACCGGGCGCTGGCCGAGGCCACCGACGGTGCAGTCGATCCGGACCGTCGCGCCTGGCACCTGGCGATCGCCGCGAACGGCCCAGACGAGGCCATCGCGGTTCAACTGGAACGCTCCGCCGAACGCGCGCAGGCCAGAGGCGGGGTGGCGGCCGCCGCGGCATTCCTGGAACGAGCCACTCAACTGACCGACGACCCGGTCCGCCGCGCGACCCGGGCGCTCGCGGCGGCCCAGGCCAAGCGGGACGCAGCCGCGTTCGACGCGGCCGACGAGCTGCTGACCATCGCGGAGTCGGGCGCCTCGCTGGACGATCTGCAGCGCGCCTGCCTGTCGCGCTTGCGCGCTCAGATCGCGTTCGCCCGCAGCCGCAGCGGCGACGCCGACGCCCCAACGGTGTCCGATTCCGCCGTCGGCCTGCTCGATGCCGCGCGCCAGCTCGCCGGACTCGATGTCGCACAGTCGCGGGAGACCTATTTAGAGGCGGTGGGGGCGGCTCTGTTCGGCGGACGGCTCTGCCCGCACGGCGGCATCCGGATGACAGCGGCTGCCGCCCGCGCCGCCCCGCCGGGGCCGGAACCGGCGCGGGCGGTCGACCTGCTGCTGGACGGGATCGCCATCCGCGCCACCGCCGGTCACGCCGCGAGCCTGTCGACGCTGCGGGACGCGCTCGCCCGGATCCGCACCGCGGCCGCGGCCGGTGACGAGGGCGTCATGGGGTGGTTCTGGCAGGCCTTCCCGATCGTGCAGGAGTCGGCGGCGCACGAAGTCTGGGACGACGAGGTCTGGCACCAGCTTGCCGCCCACGCGGTCCGTCTCGCTCGGGACGCCGGCGCACTGGCCGTTCTGCCGCTGGCGCTGGTCTACCGCGCCGGGGTACACGTCCAGGCGGGTGAGTTCGCCGCTGCCACCGCGCTCATCGAGGAAGCCGACGCGATCACCACCGCCACCGGCTACGCGCCGGTCAAGTATCACTCGGTATTGCTGGCGGCCCTGCGCGGCATCGAGTCGGACGCGTTGAGCCTGATCGAGTCGGCGCGTCACGACGGCACCGCCCGGGGCGAGGGGCGGGTGGTCGGCCTGACGAACTTCGCTGTCGCCGTGCTCTACAACGGCCTGGGCCGCTACGAAGATGCCTTGGCCGCCGCGCGACAGGCGTGTGAGGACGAGGACCTGGGCCTGTTCGGCTGGTGCCTGATCGAGCTCGTCGAAGCCGGTGCGCGAAGCGGGGACGTCCAGGCCGCCCGGGACGCGCTGGCGCAACTGGAAGAGCGCGCGCAAAACAGCCGAACAGATTGGGCGACAGGGGTTCTGGCCCGATCGCAGGCTTTGCTGGCGGACGACAGGAAGGCCGAAAGGTTTTATCTGCAGGCGATCGAGTGCCTGGGCAACACCCGGATCGCCGTCCAGCTGGCCCGCGCTCATCTCGTCTACGGCGAATGGTTGCGCCGCTGCAATCGCCGCGTCGATGCCCGCGCCCAGCTGCACACCGCCCATGAGATGTTCAGCCGGATGGGCGCGCACGCCTTCGCCGAACGGGCTCGCCGCGAGTTGCTGGTCACCGGACAGAAGGTGAGCAAGCGCTCGAGTGCGCCGGCCGGTGAGCTCACTGCGCAGGAGTCGCAGATTGCCAAGCTGGCCGGTGCGGGGCTGACCAACCCCGAGATCGCCGCGCAGTTGTTCATCAGCACCCACACCGTTGAGTGGCACCTGCGAAAGGTGTTCGCCAAGCTCGGCATCAAGTCGCGCCGCCAACTACGCAACACGGCCATGGACTGACCAGGGACTGACTGACTAGGGACAGTCAAGTAACTGACTACGGACTTTCAAGGGCTCGACCGGCCCGGTGGCCGGGTCATGCTGAGGACGCCAGTTCATCGGGAATCTTGGAAGGCGGGGCAATGAAGATTTTGGTTATCGGCGGTACTGGGCTGATCGGGTCGCAGGTGGTCGCCAACCTCACCGAGCTGGGGCACGAAGCCGTGCCTGCCTCGCCGAGTTCGGGGGTCAACAGTGTGACCGGCGAAGGCGTCGCCGACGCGATAACCGGCGCCGACGTCGTGGTGGACGTGTCCAACGCGCCCTCGTGGGCCGACGACGAGGTGATGAACTTCTTCACCACTTCGACCCGGAATCTGCTGGAGGCCGAGCAGGCTGCCGGCGTCAAGCATCACCTCGCACTGTCGATCGTCGGCACCGACCGGGTACCGGCGAGTGGTTACCTGCGAGCCAAGGCGGCCCAAGAGAAGCTGATCACCGAATCCGGGGCGCCGTACTCGATCGTGCGGGCGACCCAGTTCTTCGAATTCGCCTTGGGCATCGCCGATTCGGCGACCGAGGGCAACACGGTGCGCCTGTCGCACGAGGCGGCCATCCAGCCGATCGCCGCCCGGGACGTCGCCACGGCGGTTACCCGCGCGGCAGTGGCAGAGCCGCTCAACGGCATCACCAACATCGCCGGGCCGGACAAGTTCGGCATGGACGACCTGGCCCGGATCGCGCTGGCCGCCCACGGCGACTCGCGCGAGGTGGTCACCGACCCGTCGGCCGAATACTTCGGCGCTCAGCTCGACGGCCGCAGCATCGTTCCGGTTGAGGGCGAAGAGCTGACCATCTACGAGACCCGCTTCAACGAGTGGGCCCCGGCTCACCTGACCAGCCCGGCGCGCTGAGGGTCACGTCGATGGAACTGATCGACCAGACGGCGGTCGTCACCGGGGGAACGGCCGGCATCGGGCTGGAATCCGCGCGGCTGCTCGCCAGCGAGGGCGCCACCGTCGTCATCTCGGGTCGCGACCGCGCCCGCGGTGAGCGGGCGGTCGAGGCCATCGGCCGGAACGCACGGTTTGTTCAGGCCGACATGGCCGACGCGGAGTCGGTCAATGCGCTCGTGCAGCAGTGCGGCCAAGTCGACATCATCGTCAACAACGCCGCCAGCTTCCCGTCGGCGCTGACGGTCGATCAGGACCCGCACACCCTCGCGGCGATGTTCGACACCAACGTCCGCGGCGCCTACTTCCTGGTCGCGGGCCTGGTGCCGGGCATGTTGCAGCGCGGCCGGGGCAGCGTCGTCAACATCACCAGCATGGCCGCCTTCAAGGGCATTCCGGGCGCGTCCGGCTACAGCGCCTCCAAGGCCGCGCTGGAATCCCTGACGCGGACCTGGGCCGCGGAGTTTGGAGCGAGTGGGGTGCGGGTCAACAGCGTGGCGCCCGGCCCCACCCGCACCGCCGGCGTCGCCGCCGAATGGGGTGAGATCAACGACGAACTCGGCAAGGCGCTGCCGCTGGGCCGCACCGCCTACGCGGCCGAGATCGCGGAGGCGGTGCTGTTCCTCAGTTCGCCGCGGGCCAGCTTCATCACCGGCTCGACCCTGCACGTGGACGGTGGCGGCGCGGCGGTCTGACCCGCCGCTCAGGCGATGGCCCGGACCGCACCCATCGCCACGCCGCCCCAGCCGGGCGGCACCACCAGTCGGCCGACCACCACGCCCCGTCCGAATGCCGCAGCCGTTCGAGCCGGCTCGGCCAGCGTGGGCGCTGTGCCGGCCGCGGTCATGCTGCGCGGCGAGCTGATGGCCGAGGCGAACGCCCGCACGGGGGAGGCGAATTTGCACTGTCGCAGCAACCGGGCGATCACCGAATTCGCCGCCGCCGAGCGCACCGGACGGGCCAGGCTGCGCAACGCCTGGGGTATCGCCGGCATCGCGGGAGCCGCCAACTCCGGCGCTTCGTCGTCGTCGCCGGATCCCATCAGCGCCGGCATGTTGTAGCCGAGCGTCGGAGGCTCCAGCGACGGCAGTGCGGCGGCGGTCGACGAGGCCGCCGCGTAGCGATACATCGCCGCGGCGTCCTGCGCCCACATCTCGCCGTACTCGGCTTCCAGGGCGGCAATCTCCGGGGTGTCGTGACCGGTCGGGTTGGTGGCGGCGAGCGCGGAACGCCGCGCGCGGTTGGACGCGATGGCCGCCGGCGGCACGACGGCGGCAAAGGCGTCTTCGAAGGCACCGGCGGCCGACCTGGCCTGACCGGCGATCTCGTCCGCCTTCGCGGCGGTACGGGTGAGCCAGCGTAGATACGGCGCGACGGCCAGGGTCATCGCCTCCGCCGCCGAGCCCTGCCAGCCATCGGCGTTCAGCGTCGCGATGGCCGTGCGGTATGAGGACACCGTGCCGTAGAGCTCGTCGGCGAGCCGCTCCCAGGCGTCGGCCGCCTCCAGCATCGAGCGGGAGCGTGGGCCGTCGTACATGCGCGCGGAGTTGACCTCCGGGGGCACTTCTGCGAAATCCATTCCGTCACCTCCGCGCGTGGGCACCGGCTGGGCCGCGCACACCCCAGTCCCGTTGCTGCCGTGGTCAAGTCGCGGCGAGCGGCCGTGCCCCGTCAACTCGGTTGTTCGTCATCATGCGGTGCGCCGGTTACCCGGAGCCCCGGATTGGTGTTCATCTTTCGTTAACCTTGGGTTAAGTCAACGTTAGCCTACCCCCGGCCAGGCCGGTGGACCTCACATGAGACTCAAACGAGCTAGGTTTGCCGCACCGTCTCCTGAGCGAGCTGCACCCGCGACGTCAACCCCAATTTGGTGTACACGTGCGTCAAGTGCGCTTGCACCGTGCGGGGCGAAATGAACAGCCGCTCCGCGATGTCCTTGTTCGTCAGTCCGTCACTCACCAGTCGGGCCACGTCGAGCTCCGTGGGAGTCAGGGACGCCCAGCCGGTTGCGGGGCGCTTACGCTCCCCGCGCCCGCGCAGCGCATAACCGATGACATCGTCGGTCGACAGAGCCGCACCCTCGGCCCACGCCGATTCAAAGTCGTTGTTCCCCAATTCTTTCCGGCAACCGGTGAGCAACGCCGAATACGCGGCCTGGTAGAGCGGGAATCGAAATTCGCCGGTTCGGTGCCGCATGGCGTCGGCCGCTCCGAGCAGCCGGGCCGCGTCGGTGTGGCTTCCGGTGTCTACCGCCAGCCGGGCGAGCAGCTCCAAGGTCGAAGGCACCGCCAGACAGCACCCTTTGTCGGCGGCGATCGACACGGCTTGCCGGGCATCGCGCCGGGCCTGCTCGCGCTCGCCACGGTCCGCTGCGACGTAAGCCCGGATGCTGAGAGCAAACAACTTGTGCCAGCCCGACATGGTGGCGACGGCCGTCCGCGCAGAAATCGCGCGTCCGCTGGGCGCCGACATCCAGATCGGTGCGCTACCGGAGGACGACAGCCGCATCGCCGAGCTGATCCCGCCCCCGCCCCTGGACGTGCCCCTGGACGCGGTGCCCGAGGACCATCCGATGCGCAAGACGTTCGGAATGCTCGCGCCGAACGCGGAAGCCGCGCTGACGGCCCAGACCACTGCGTGGCGCCGCGCGGACATCGGCGCGGCCAACGGTCACGGCAATGCCCGCTCACTGGTGCGCGCATTGTCGGCGATCTCGTTGGGCGGCGAAGCCGGCGGGGTCCGACTGCTGCAGCCCGGCACCATCGATCTGATATTCCGGGAGCAGGCCAACGGCATCGACCTGGTACTCGGTATGCCCGCCCGCTGGGGCATCGGCTTCGCTCTCCCGAAAGCCGAAGCGGTACCCGATATCCCGGACGGCAGGATTTGCTACTGGGGCGGCTGGGGCGGCTCGATGGTGGTGATGGACACCGATCGCCAGATGACGTTCTCCTACGTGATGAACAAGATGGGGCAGGTGACCTCGGCAGGGTCCGACCGAACACAGAAGTACACCCGGCTGATCTACGAGACGGTCCGGTGAGCGGCGGCGCGCTACTCGAACGCGCCGCGCGCGGCAGTCGACCTCGGCAGAGCAAGGCATCTTCGCGAGCAGCGCGGCGCGCACGAGGCGTGGTTCAGACCGCGGGGCCGTGCACGTGAGGACCGACGCGTGAACATCGCGCCCGCGATGTCAAAGGCCAGAACGATTACGCCAAAGATGTTCAGCAAATAGGCATCTAGTCCGTCAACGTTCATTTCGCACCGAGAATATAATTTAAATCGCCCTGATTTGCGTAAATGATTGCAGCACAGTGATTCTGACGCGTCTCCGCCGCCAGTAAACCGACATTCGAAGCGCCATGGTCAGCCAATCTGCAAAAAGCTCCCAGCAGTCCACAATGGAGCGGTACTCTTTGCCCGCCGAATTGTCGTGGCCCATCGGGAGGTCGAATATGTCGTTCGCATTCGTGGTACCGGACATGTTGGGAACAGCGGCCACCGATCTGGCCAGTCTCAGCTCGGCGCTGAGCGCGGCTAACGGCGCGGCCGCGGCTCGGACGACGGGGGTCCTGGCCGCAGCGGGTGACGAGGTTTCGAGGGCGATCGCGGCCCTGTTTTCCGACCATGGACAGCGCTACCAAGAGATCAGTGCCCAGGCGGCGTCTTTTCAGGGGGCGTTTGAGCACGCGATGAATTCGGCTGCGGGCCGATATGCTGCCGCCGACGCGGCAGCGGCATCACCACTGCAGAGCCTGCTCGACGCGATCAACACACCCGTGCAGGCCGCCACCGGACGGCCACTGATCGGCAACGGCGCCAACGGGGCCCCGGGAACTGGAGCTGCGGGCGGGGCCGGCGGGTGGTTCTACGGCAACGGTGGTGCCGGCGGGTCGGGCGCGCCGTCGACCACGGGAGACGGCGGTGCCGGAGGGGCCGGCGGCGTCGCCGGACTGATCGGTTCCGGCGGCGCCGGCGGCGCCGGCGGGTCCTCCTCGGTTGGTCTCAGTGGAGCGGGCGGCGCCGGCGGCAACGCCGTGTTGTTCGGGGCCGGAGGGGCCGGCGGCGCGGGCGGGATCGGCCAATTCGGCTCAGCCGGTGTCGGCGGTGCCGGTGGGGCCGGAGGCAACGCAGGCCTGCTCTTCGGCGCCGCTGGGGCCGGCGGGGCCGGTGGCCTCACCCCGACCTCCGGACCGGGCGGCGCCGGTGGGGCCGGCGGAATGGGCGGCCTGTTCAGCGGCGGCGGGACCGGTGGCGCCGGCGGACAGGGCGCCGCCGCCGTTGGCGGGGCCGGCGGGGCCGGCGGCGCCGGCGGGCTGTTCGCCGACGGCGGGACTGGCGGCACAGGAGGGACCGGCAGCGCCGCAAACGGCGGAGCCGGCGGAGCCGGAGGGCCGGGCGGGTGGTTTGGCGCGGGCGGCAACGGCGGCGGCGGCGGCAACAGCCCGCTGTTCGCTGTGGGCGGTGACGGCGGCGCCGGTGGTCATGCCGGCATGTTCGCGTTCGCCGCCGGGGGCACCGGCGGCGCGGGCGGATTCGGTGGAACCGGCGGGGCCGGGGGGGCCGGGGGAAACGGCGGTCCGCTGTTCGGCGACGGCGGCGCCGGAGGTGCCGGCGGCAATGGAGACATCGGCGGGCATGGCGGGGCAGGCGGGGGTGCCGGCGCTCTGGCCGGCTCGGGTGGCGCCGGAGGCTCCGGCGGCTTCACGAACGCCGCCATCAACGTGGGCGGGGCGGGCGGCAGTGGCGGTAAGGCTGGGCTCATCGGCAACGGCGGTAACGGCGGCAGCGGCGGAGCCACACGGACGCTGGGCACCGGCGGGGCGGGTGGCAGTGGGGGCAACGCCGTGGCTATCGGCAACGGCGGCAACGGCGGCAACGGCGGGACCGGTGTGACCGCGGGCGCCACCGGCGCCGGGGGCATCAGCGGCATCCTGCTGGGCGCCGACGGATCCAACGCGCCGGCCAGTGGTGCCCCGCTGCACACGCTGCAGCAACAAATCCTCGCCGCGATCAACGCGCCTACCCAGGCACTGACGGGACGGCCCCTGATCGGCAACGGCGCCAACGGGGCGCCGGGGACCGGGGCGGCCGGCGGCCCTGGCGGGTGGGTATTCGGCAACGGCGGCAATGGCGCGTCCGGCACCGCGGGCTCTCCTGGCGGGGCGGGCGGCGCCGGCGGGGCGGGCGGGATCCTGTTCGGCGCTGGCGGTGCCGGCGGGGCCGGCGGGGCCGGCGGGGCAGGCGGAACCGGCGGGGCAGGCGGCGCCGGCGGGGCTGGCGCCTTTCTTGGCGCCGGCGGAACTGGCGGAGCGGGTGGCCCCACTTCCCTGGTCTTCGGAGCGACCGGAGGCGTCGGCGGCCCCGGCGGCAACGCCGGTTTGCTACGAGGTGCCGCGGGAGTCGGCGGGGCCGGCGGTTCGGGCTCCTTGGGTGGAGCGGGCGGGGCCGGCGGAGCCGGCGGGTTGTTCGTGGCCGGCGGAGCCGGGGGGTCCGGTGGCTTCGGGTTCTCTGGGCCCGGCGGAACCGGCGGGGCCGGTGGGGCCGGTGGACTGTTCGGTGCCGGAGGCGAGGGCGGAGCCGGGGGCAGCGGCACCACCGGCGGGGCGGGCGGTAACGCCGGCGCCGCCGGGCTGTTCGGTGCCGGCGGCAACGGCGGGGCCGGCGGGTTCGGCTCGCTCACCGGCGGACACGGGGGGACGGGCAGCAACGCCGGCCTCCTCGCTGTGGGTGCCAGCGGTGGCGGGGGCGGCGCGGGTGGCAGCGCCGCCAGTGGCGGCTCCAGCGCGGGAGCGGGCGGGACGGGCGGAGACGCCGGGATGTTGGCGGGTTCCGGTGGCGCAGGCGGTGCCGGCGGATTCAACGGCAATGGCATCGGTGGGCAGGGTGGCGCGGGAGGCAACGCCGGACTGCTCATCGGCGCCGGCGGAGCTGGCGGCGCCGGCGGGGCCAACGGCGGCACAACGCTCCCCGGCGGAACGGGTGGCGCCGGCGGCAAGGCCGGGCTCATCGGCAATGGCGGGGACGCGGGCGCGGGCGGCGAGGCCGACGGCAAGGCCGGTGGCAGCGGCGGACTCGGCGGCAACGCCGTGCTGATCGGCGTAGGCGGCAACGGCGGCAACGGCGGAATCGGCACACCCGACGGCGACGGCGGCGCCGGCGGAACCGGCGGCCTGCTGCTCGGCGCGGACGGACTCACAGGCTGGTCGTAGCCGGGTTCGACGCTATTCGTGTTGTTCACCTCGCGCTGGCACGATGCCCACGGGAACCGGTTGCCAACCATCCAGGTGATGAGCAGGGTGGAGGGCGGTGAACGTCCGACGAATCCGGGGAGGGAGCAGTCAATGCCGGCAATGCCGATGAGCGGTGAGCCATTTGACCGGGCAAGCCTCAGCAGGCGGGGCTTCCTCGCCGCCGGAATCGCCGGTGGATTCGCACTGGCCGGATGCAGTCAGTCGAAGTCGTCGAGTTCGCCGATGACCGCGGCGATCGACGCGGCCGAGGCCGCCCGTCCCCACAGCGGACGCACGGTGACCGCCAGCCTGACACCGCAAGCCGCGAAGGTCGATATCGGCGGCCGGATCGTCGACACGCTGGCCTACGGAGACGCCATTCCGGGGCCGGTACTGCGCGCCAGCGTGGGCGACGAGGTCGTCGTCTCCGTCTCCAACAAGCTCGACCACCCGACGTCGGTCCATTGGCATGGCATCGCGCTACGCAACGATATGGACGGCGCCGAACCGGCCACCCCGAATATCCCTGCGGGACAGGACTTCACGTATCGGTTCTCGGTGCCTTACTCCGGCACCTACTGGGCGCATCCGCATACCGGACTGGACGGCGACAAGGGCCTTTACCTTCCGTTCATCGTCGACGACCCGACCGAGCTGGGCCGCTACGACACCGAATGGATTGTCGTTCTGGACGATTGGACGGACGGCGTGGGCAAGTCCCCGCAGCAGCTGTACGACGCCCTGATCAACAAGCCGCCGGCGCCGGAGACCCCCGCATCCACCTCCCCGACCACCACCACCTCATCGCCGTCGACGACCGGCAGAACCCCCACCGGCACTTCCACTTCTGCATCATCCAGTTCCGCAACGTCGACCCCTGCCGGCCCGACCACCACCATGCCGGGGATGCCTGGCATGGGTGAGGTGGGTAAGAGCGACCTGCTCGGCGGCGACGCCGGGGACATCGCCTACCCCTACTACCTGATCAACGGACGGATTCCCGAAGCAGCAACCACGTTCAACGCGAAGCCCGGTCAGCGAATCCGGATTCGCATCATCAACACCGGCTCGGACACCGCCTTTCGCGTGGCGTTGGCGGGGCATTCGATGACCGTCACCCACACTGACGGCTTCCCGGTGATCCCGACACAGGTCGACGCCTTACTGGTGGGTATGGCTGAGCGCTATGACGTCATCGTGACCGCCGCCGACGGAGTCTTCCCACTGGTCGCCTCTGCCGAAGGGAAAAACGCCGTGGGCCGGGCGTTGCTGGTGACCGGCAAGGGCAGCGCACCCGACCCGCAGTTCCGCCCCGGCGAACTCACCCGCCGGGTGGGCACCGTCGAGATGTTCACCGCGGTGACCGCCGCCAATCTGGGTCGTCCCGATCCGACCCTGAACCTCCCTGTCGTACTCGGCGGCACGATGGCCAAGTACGACTGGACGATCAACGGTGAGCCGTACAGCAGGACCAAGCCATTGCACGTGCGGGAGGGCCAGCACGCGACCCTCAACTTCGACAACGCCACCATGATGTGGCACCCGATACATCTGCACAGCCACACTTTTCAGGTGATCAGACCCGACGGCACGCTCGGCGCCCGCAAGGACACCGTGATCGTCCTGCCCAATCAGAAGCTGAGCGCCGTTCTGGTGGCCGACAATCCGGGAACCTGGGTCATGCACTGCCACAACACTTATCACCAGGAGGCCGGCATGCAGACGCGGATCGACTACGTGTTCTGAGCTACTGTCCCATGACGTATTTCATGGTCGGCCCGGCCGTCCAGCCACCGTCGACCGCGATCTCCGCCCCGGTGGTGTATGCGGCATCGTCGGACAGCAGATAGCAGACGGCACCGGCGATTTCATCGGGTACGCCGATGCGGCCCATCGGGACGTTGGGATAGTTGCCCTCACCCACCCGAACTCCGACCGGTTCGGTCATCGGCGTGTGGGTCATGCCCGGGTGTACGGAGTTGACGCGGATGCGGTCACCGGCGAGCTCGACCGCGGCGACCTTCGTCAGGCCGCGCACCCCCCACTTCGACGCACCGTAGCCGGCGGTGAACGCGAGCCCGAAAAGGCCCGCCGCAGAGGAGATGTTGACAATGGAGCCACCGCCGGCGGCCCGCATCGCGGGAATCACGGCCTGGATTCCGTTGAACACGCCTACCAGGTTGACCTCCAGCACCGCCCGGAAGTGGTCGACGGGTTCATGCTCGATGAACTGACCGGTCGACACTCCGGCATTGTTGACCAAACCGTCGAGGCGGCCGAAAGCGTCGGTGGCGTGCTGCACCGCTTGGGTCCATTGCGCCGGATCGGTCACATCGAGGTGGACGAAAAGCGCTGAGGTGCCGTGTTCGTCCGCCAGGGACCTGCCCTCGTCATCGAGCACATCGGCGATCACCACGCGTCCACCCCGTGCGACGACCCAGTTGCCGAAGGCGGCGCCGAGCCCCCGGGCGCCACCGGTGACGAGGACGACCTTGCCGGCCAGCTGGGTCGAAGACATCTGCGAACTCTCCTGTGTGTTCATGGTGTGGGTGTCGGGATTCTGCCTGCGCTGGCGCCGCCGTCGACGGCGAAATCGGCTCCGGTGATGTAGGACGACGCGTCGGAAGCGAGAAATGCCGCTACCCGTGCGACTTCCTCGGGCGCACCCATGCGGCCCAGTGGGGCTCCGGGATGACCTCCCGGTCCGCGCTGCACGTCGAGATGGCCGATCATGGGGGTATCGATCATGCCCGGGTAGACCGTGTTGACCCGAATTCCGCATGGGCCCAACTCGATCGCGGCAACCTTGGTCAACCCGCGCAGTCCCCACTTGGACGATCCGTAGGCACCGTAGCCCGCCAACCCCTGCAACGCGGCCTGAGACGATATATTGACGATCGATCCGCCCCCAGCCGCCTTCATCGGTTCGATGACCGCCTGTATTCCCAGGAACGGACCGACCAGGTTGGTGCGCAGCAACCGCTCGAATTCGTCGACAGGCTGGTCCGCGATGGGCCGGTTGACACAGGCGGCCGCGTTATTGACCAGCACGTGGACCCCGCCGAACTCCCCCGTTGCCACATCGACTGCCGTGTGCCAGTTTTCGGCACTGCCCACATCGTGCCGCACGAAGCGCGCAGCGGGGCCGATCGAAGCGGCGAGGTCGCGGCCCTCGGCTTCGAGAATGTCGGTGAGAACGATCCGCGCCCCCAACATCGCGAACAGCCGGGCTTCCGCGGCACCCTGGCCCCGTGCGGCGCCGGTGATGATCGCGACCCGGCCTGAGAGATCCACCAAGGGTTCCATCAGTCGGCGCTCATGTCGATCCCGGCAAGCATGGCCGCACTCATCCGCCGCGGCAGCTCGGTGAGGAACGCCGACGCCGCGATGCGCCGCGGCAGTGTCACGTACCGCCGTCCACCCTCGATCGCGTCGGCGATCGCCACGGCTACGACTTCGGGTTCCAGGTCCTCGCGGGGCAGCATGTGCAGCCGCTGGGATCGTTCGATGGCCCGGCGGGCCGGCCCGAATCTCCGGATGCCGTCCAGCATCTCCGTTTTCACAGCGCCGATCTGGACCAGTGTCGTCCCGACCGGTGTGCCACGCAGCTCCTGTCTGATACCGGCGGTGAAGTGACTGAGGCCGGCCTTGGATGTCGCATACACGGTGACGCCGGGGCTGACGCTCACCGCGCCCATCGACGAGACGTTGACGATGTGTCCCCGGCCGCGCGCCACCATCCGCGGCATCAATTGGCGGCAGAGCTCCATCGGCGCTAACAGGTTGACCTGCAACAGGTCTCGCATCTCCTGCGCCGACGTGTCGGGCAGCAGCCGGACGCAGTCCAGGCCGGCATTGTTGACCAGCACGTCCACCGGGCCGTCGGCCTCCACCCGATCGGCCAGGGCGCCGACGGCTTCCGGGTCGCAGAGGTCGGTGGGATATGCCCTGCCGCCCAGCTCCTTGGCCAGCAGCGTCAAGGCTTCACCGTCGCGAGCCACCAGCGCCACGTCGGCGCCGCGGCGGGCGAGTACCTCGGCAACGCTGCGGCCCAGCCCCCGACTGGCTCCGGTGATCAGTGCGCGGGTGTTGTTGAGCCTCATGAGCACTCCTTCTGGCGGTCCAGGATGTCGCGTACTGCCAGGCACGCGTCCGCGTTGGCTTGCTCCGCGGCCGGGATGTCGTCTGCCAGGTTGAAGAAGCCGTGGAACATGCCCGGGTAAACCTCGACCGTGGCGGCCACGCCCGCGGCGCGCAACCGGCGCCCATACTCGTCGTTGTCGTCGCGGTGCGGGTCGAGTTCACCGGTGACGATATGCGCCGGGGGCAGTCCGCCCAGGTCGGCGAGAATCGGTGACACCCGCACATCGGCCGGGTCGCCGCCGAGCCCCAGGTACTGCGCGGTGAACCAGCGCATGTGCTCGAGGGTCAGCACACCCGCCGCCGACCGCTGTTGTGCGGCAGACGGCTTGCGGCGCTGGTCGACGACCGGGTAGATCAACAGCTGCGATGCGATGGCCGGGCCGCCGCGATCGCGGGCCAGCATGCACACCACGGTGGCCAGGTTGCCGCCCGCGCTGTCACCAGCGACCACCAGGCGCTGCGGGTCGCCACCGAGCTCGCCGCCGTGCGCCGCCACCCACCGGGTTGCGGCGAACGCGTCGTCGAGCGCCGCGGGGAAAGGGTGCTCGGGGGCCAGGCGGTAGCCGACCGACACGACGATCACGCCCGCGCCGTTGGCGAGCCGGCGACAACACGCGTCATGCGAGTCCAGGTCGCAAACGACGAATCCCCCGCCGTGCAGATACACCATCAGCGGAATTCCGGGGGCGTCAGTCGGATAGTAGATGCGCACCGGGATCTCGCCGCGACCGTCCGGACCGGGGATGGTCCGGTTCGTTATCCGCGCGACCGGAATATGCCGGCGTGGCTTACGGCTGGCCCGCAGGCTCTCCCGCACCTCGACGGGATCGGCGCCGCCGCCGCGAAAGGAGCCGAATGCCGCGGACATACGCTGTGCCAGTTCGACTCTCGTGTCGTCGGTGGCGGCATTCACGCTCCGCACTGTATGGACGCCGCCGACTCCGTGGGTGTACACCTCCCGCTCTCCGGGAGAGCGGGCGCCCGGACCCCGGTCGAGGGGGTTGGCTGTCGGCAGCTGAATGGAGGTGACCGGATGCGCCGTCTGACCGGGGTCGACAACTTATTTCTCAAACAGGAACGCCGCACCCAGCCGCAGCACACCATCAAGGCCGTGGTGCTCGGCCCTGCGCCGGCGGGTGAGTCGCTGAGCTTCGAAGCGGTGCGTTCGGCCGTCCCGGCGCTGGTCGCCCGAATCGCCCCGCTGAGATGGCAGCTGATGAAGCCGACCTGGGGCCGGCCCTGGTGGATCGAGCGTCCGCCCGTCGATCTTGACTATCACGTCAAACGGGCCTGCGTGCCGGCGCCCGGCGGCGACCGGGAGCTGTCGGCTCGGATCAACGAGATCAATGCAGGCGCCCTGGACCGTGGCCGGCCCGTGTGGCAGCTGTGGTACCTCGACGGCCTGGCCGACGGCCGAATTGCTTTGGTGCTCAAGCTTCACCACGCGGTGGCCGACGGCATGGCTGCGCTGCGCCTGCTCGAGTGCATCTTCAGCTCCGATCCTGCCGCGCCGCTACCGACCACTACCGCCATACCGTCCGACGAACCACGGCCCAACGCACTCGCTTGGTATCGGACGGTTTTGGCGCATCAGGGTCAGGCCGCGGCGCGGTTTCCCGGCGTGCTGAAGCGGTCGGCGCGCACCGTGCAGACGGTGCGGGCCCGCCACCGCGCCGGTCGCCCCGGCTTCGCCGCCGCGTTCGCCGCGCCGCCGGCTCCATTCAACGCACCGTTCACCGCTGGGCGCGAGTTCGCCTACATCACTTGTGATCTCGCCACGATCAAGGCGATCAGAAGCGCCTTCGGAGTCACGGTGAACGATGTCTATCTTGCAGCGTGCAGCGGCGCGGTCAGGTACTATCTGGAACGACGCGGCGCCTTGACCAGCCAGCCACTGTCCGCCGTCGTGCCGGTGGCGATCAGACCACCCGGCGGGGAGACGGACTGGGGTAATCAGGTAACCACCTGGTACGCCTCGCTGGCCACCGACGAGGCCGACCCCGTCGAGCGCCTTCGGCTTATCTCGGCGAACACCAAGGCGGCACGTGCGGTGCACGACGAGCGAGACCTGTGGCTGTTCGGTGACTGGATGGAGTACTGGCCACTGTTCTGGTTCTATGGCCGGGCTCTGCCGATTGTCGGGGCGGCCACCACCAAGCGGCCGACCTACAGCCTGATCGCCTCCAATGTCCCGGGCCCCACGAAGCGCCTGTATTTCGGCGGGGCCCCCGTCGAAAAGTTGATCTCGGTGGGCCCGATCGTCTATCCCTACGGCCTGAACTTCACCGGCTGGAGCTACGGCGACGAGATGACCGTCGGCATGCAGGCATGCAGTGACCACATCCCCGACATCTGGGAGATCGCCGACGGCTTCGCCGGGGCGCTGCACGAATTGGCCGAAGCCAGAGCAGCTCTCGAGCCGACCGGGGCGGGCTGATTCAGGCCGCCGCGCTGGGCACTACCGCCCGAAGAAGTCCAGCAGCAGCTCGTTGACGACCGCCGCCTGCTCGATCTGTGGGCAGTGCCCGGCGCCGTCGACCACCACCGACCGGGCGCCGTCGATCCGTTCAGCGATCCGTGCCGCCCACCCGGGCGGCAGCAGTTTGTCGCCGCGCCCCTCGACGACCAGCGTCGGCACCCGTATCCGCTCGTATGGCCGGGTACTCGACGGTGCCGCGGGCGCGGCGGCGTTGGGGCGGCGGAAACGGGCCGCTGCCACCGCCTCCCACGCCCCGGGCGCGGTACTCGACGCGAAGCGGCGCCAGACGTAATCCTCGTCGGCCGGGTACGCGGGGTCATAGAACAGCGCTTCGACGATGTTGCGCATCGCGGGCAGCGTCGCGTCGTAGTGCTGCAGAGCGTCGAAGTGGTGATTCTGCTGGATCTCCCCACCGCCGCAGATGATCGCCATGCTGCGCACCGGCAGCACCGGCGCCTCCGACGTCGCGTCGACGAGCAAATTGATGGCGCCCATGGAGTTTCCGGCGAAGTGCGCCGACTGGACTCCCAGCACCTCACAGAACCGTGCCACGTGCCGGATCCGCATGGCCCGGCTGTTGACGAAATCGATGACTTTTGCCGACTCACCGAAGCCGAGCTGGTCCGGCGCGAGCACCCGGAAGCGCGCTGCGAGCGGCCCGATATTGCGTTCCCAGGCCAGCTCCGCACTGGCCCCGAATTCACCGCCGTGCAGCAGCACGACCGGGTCACCGTCGCCGGCCTCGAGGTAGCTGGTTGCCAGACCGTCGATCTCGACGCTTCGGCGGTGTAGCTCCCTCACTTGATCGCGATCGGGTTCACCGGGGATCCGACCGCGCCGGTGAATCGCAGTGGCGGTGCGATGAGCTGGAACTCGTAGACGCCGTCGGCAGCACAGTCTTCGGCCAGCGCGGTGAGATCCCAATACTCGCCGAGCATCATCCCCATGTCGCGCAGGCACAGCAGATGGAACGGCAGGAACAATCCGTCGACACCGGACACCGGGTCCTCCACCTGAAGGTTGTCGGCGGCCACCGCGGCGACTTCGTGGTCGTGTAGCCACTGGGCACAACGCCAGTCCAGGCCGGAGTACGGCTCGATCTTGTCACCGGTCATCAGAAACCTTGTCCACCAACCCGTTCGGATCAGGACGATGTCGCCCCTCTCGATCCGCACGCCCTGCGCGCGGGCCACGTCGTCCAGTTCCGCCGGCATGATCGGGTTTCCGTGTTCCAGAAACACTTCCGCCCCGCGGTGGCGCACCAGGTCCAGCAGCACACCGCGGGAGGTGATGCCCTTGACGTCGACCTTGTCGATGCCGCAGTGAAACGCGCCCAGGCTGGTTACCGAATCCGCCGGGAAGCCGTTGTAGAGCTGGTCCTCGTAGTACACGTGGGACAGGGCGTCCCACTGG
This sequence comes from Mycobacterium sp. TY815, assembly GCF_030755135.1. Taxonomy (NCBI): domain Bacteria; kingdom Bacillati; phylum Actinomycetota; class Actinomycetes; order Mycobacteriales; family Mycobacteriaceae; genus Mycobacterium; species Mycobacterium sp. TY815. Next base: position 1,345,918 of record NZ_JAUFRX010000002.1, read on the forward strand.
GTGGCGGCCTGCAACGGCATGATGACCATGTCGTCGTTGAAGCGGAACGGACTGTCGGTCACATAGCTGCTCAGTTGCGCGGCGGTCGGATTCTTGTCCCACCCGGGTCCGTACTGTGTCAGCGAGTTCGCGTCACCGCCGTCCACCGTCATCACGTGAATGGGGTTGTGCCGGAAGCCGAAAGCGCCCTGCGGACCCGACGAACCGAAGTCGACGCCGAGCGGGAACACGTTGCCGTGCCGGACCAGGCCGGCTGCCTGCCGGACCTTCTCCGGGGTGATGAAGTTCAGGGTGCCGAGTTCGTCATCCGGGCCCCACCTGCCCCAGTTGCTCAGATCCTTGGCGACCCGCCGGAAGTCGGTCATGTCGGCCATCAAGCCTGTCCTTCCTGCAATTCGGCGGCGATGGTGGCGCCCACATTGCCGCCGTCCACCCAGACGACCTGGCCCGAGATATAGCTGGCGGCACGGCTGTTCAGGAACAGCAGCACCGCCGCCTGTTCGGCTGGGTCGCTGACCCGCCCCAGCGGCTTGGCGATGTCGTCCAGCAACGCCGGATCGTATGCGGCACGCAGCTGCTCGAGGATGGGGGTTTCGGTGACCCCGGGCCCGGTGCAGTTGATCCGGATGCCACGCTTGCCCAGTTCGACCGCGCTGCCCATGGTGTAGAGAATGATCGCTTCCTTGGACAACTCGTAGCCCTTACCCAACGTCTCGGGGTGGCTTTCACACCAGCTCACGCCCTCGGGCATCGTCGCGGTACGCAGCAGCGGTGCGACCTGCTGCCCGTGCTCCCGGTAGGCCGCCGCCGCCAGCGAGGACACGCTCACAATCGACGAGCCGTCGGGCATCGACGGAATCAGTGCCTCGGTGAGGTGGCGCAGCCCCAGGAAGTTGATCGTCACCACCAGCAGCGGGTCACCGATCCCCGAGGACACACCTGCCACGTTGAACAGCGCGTCGACCGGGCCGGCGATGCCGGCCACGGCCTGGTCGATCGATGCCGGATCCGACAGATCGACCTCGTGAAAGTCGTTGACTCCCGGGGCGGGTGAGCGGTCGAGGCCGGTCACGTGCGCACCGAGTTCGCGCAGCTGCCGCGCCACCTGTGCGCCGATGCCCGACGCGCACCCGGTCACCACGGCACGACGACCGTCGTAGCGCCACAGCTCCTCGATTCGCGCCAACGGTCAGCCGACCTTCGGTGTCACTTGGCCTGTTGCTCCTTCAACCGCTGCGCTGCCTGGACCCGGCCCTCGTTGATCTCGGCCATGGCCTCGGGGATCTCGCTGGCGGTGAATTTACCGCCGCGCCCGGTCGGCAGGCCACCGAACGAGTAGTTTTCGTCGAACGGCGGAATCGTCGACTCGGGCCGGCGCGCCTCCACTTTCTCGATCACCGGAGCCAGTCTGGCGGCCTTCTCGGCGACCGCCCTCTCGTCACGTTCGATGAACTCGGGCAGCACCTCCTTGCCCATCAGCTCAATGGATTCCATGGTGCCCTCATGACTGCGCGGGTTGAGCAGCAGGATGATCTCGTCGACGCCGCTCTCCTCGTAGCCACGCAGGAACTCCCGCACGGTGGACGGTGAGCCGATCGCGCCGCGGCCGGGACCGTACGCGAGTGTCGGGTCCTTATCGACCTCTTCGAGATAGCGTTCCCAAACGCCGGTACGGCCCGGTGTGTGCACACCGGTCATGTAGTAGTGCATGATGCCGAACGAGAAGAAGCCGCCGCCCTTTCCGAGCCGCTGCAGAGCCAGCTCGTCGGTTTTGGCCACCATCATCGACAGGTCACCACCGATGGCCAGGATGTTCGGATTGATCCGCGGGGTCACCGGGACGCCGTTCTCTTCCAATTCCTTGTAGTAGCCGTTCACGCGCTCGGTGAGCGGGCCGGGGCCGGTGTAGGCGAAACTCAGTGCGCCGATGCACTTCTGGGCCGCCATCTGGACGCTGGCCGGTCGCGTGCAGGCCACCCATACCGGCGGGTGCGGCTGCTGCAGCGGCTTGGGGATGACGTTGCGGGCCGGCATCTCGATGTGCTGGCCTTTGAAGCCGGTGAACGGTTCTTCGACCATGCAGCGGATCGAGACCTCCAGGGCTTCCTCCCATTGCGCCCGCTTGTCGGCCGGGTCGATGTTGAAGCCGCCGAGTTCACCGACGGAGGAGGACTCACCGGTGCCGAATTCGACTCGGCCATTGGAGATCAGGTCCAGGGTGGCGATGCGTTCGGCGACCCGGGCCGGGTGGTTCACGGCGGGCGGCAGGTGCATGATGCCGAAGCCCAGCCGGATGTTCTCGGTGCGCTGACTGGCCGCGGCCAGGAACATCTCCGGCGCGGTGGAGTGGCAGTACTCCTCGAGGAAGTGATGCTCGGTCAGCCAGACGGTGGAAAAGCCGGCCTTATCGGCCGCCTCGACCTCGTCGAGGCAGTCCTGCAGCATCTGCCGCTCGTCGTCGGGAACCCAGGGCCGCGGCAAGGCGAACTCGTAGAACAGCGAGATCTTCATGACTACCTCCTATGAGAATTAAGGGTCTGTGCTGCAAGATGTTTGGCCGCGACGAAGCCGAAGGTCATGGCGGGCCCGATGGTCGCCCCCGCACCGGCGTAGCTGCGGCCCATGACCGGCGCCGAGGTGTTGCCTACCGCGTAGAGCCCCGCCACCACCGTGTCGTCGGGACGCAGCACTCGGGCGAACTCGTCGGTGCGTAGGCCCCCGGAGGTGCCGAGGTCGCCGGGCACGATGCGGAACGCGTAGTACGGCGGGCCGCCCAGCGGATACAGGTTGGGGTTGGGCAGGGTGGGGTCGCCGTAGTAATTGTCGTAGACACTGTCGCCGCGGTTGAAGTCGTCGTCGTGTCCGGCGCGGGCGAGTTCGTTGAACCGGTCTGCGGTGGACCGCAATTGGGCCGCCGGCACCTCGATCTTGGCCGCGAGTTCCTCCCAGCTGGATCCAGCTTTGACGACACCGGACTCCAGCCATGCCTTCGGAACCTTGCGTCCGGTGGGCACCGGCGCCCCGGGAATTTTCGGTATCGGCAGGTGCCCGCCGACGACATAACGGTTGAAGGAGCGGTGATCGGTGATGAGCCAGCACGGGATGTGCGTGACACCGGACTTGTGGCCCTCGATCATGGCGTGACCGAAGTCCATGTACGGCGCCGCTTCGTTGATGAAACGCTTGCCGTCGCCGTTGACGATGAACTGCGCGGGCATCATCCGCTCGTTGAGCATGAATTGCATTCGCCCGTCCGGCCATTGGATGGCGGGAAACCACCACGCTTCGTCGAGCAGGTCCGCGGCGGCGCCGACTTTCCGCCCGGCCCGGATACCGTCACCCATGGCTGCCGGGTTGCCGAAGCTCCAATCCTGCTCCACCACCGGTTGATGCTCTTTGCGCCAGGCCATGTCGTGGTCGAAGCCGCCGGAGGCCAGGATCACCCCGCGGCGCGCCCCGATCAGATGCCGGCTGCCGCCGCGGCGCACCGACGCGCCGATGACCGACCCGTCAGCGTCGGTGACCAGGTCACACATCGGCGTGTCCAGCCACAGCGGGATATCGCGCTGCGTCATCGCCAGCCGTAGTCGCGCGGCCAGGGACTGCCCAATGGCAGCGATTCGTTCGCCGAACACCCGGGCCCGCACCATCCGCGAAATCAGCTTCACCAGAACGGCTTTGCCTGCCCATGACTGCCTGATCCGGTAGAAGGAACGCAACTCCTTGGGTCCCAGCCATATCCCCTTGGGGGCCAGCGCCAGCGGCTGCAGCAGCGTGGGCTCGTCGTCGCCGAGTTCTCTCAGGTCGATCGGCGGCACGTTGATGGTGCTGCCGAGTTCGGAGCCACCCGGCAGTTCCGGGTAGTAGTCGGCATAGCCCGGCTTCCAGACGAATTCGAGCCAGGGGCTGAGTCCTTCTAGGAACTCGAGCATCTGCGGTGCCGATTCGACGTACTGCCGGATCCGTGCCTCGCTCACCAGGCCCTCGGTGATCTGTTGCAGATAGCGGACCGTCGCCTCCGGTGACGGCGCGTAGCCGGCCCGCCGCTGCGCGGGCGCACCGGGCACCCAGATGCCGCCGCCCGACAGGGCGGTGGAACCACCAAACTGGGGCGACTTCTCGATGACCAGGGCATCGAGACCGCAGGACGCCGCGGTCAGTGCGGCCGTCATGCCGCCTGCCCCGGAACCGACGATCAGCACGTCCACCACGCTGTCGAAGTTTTCGAACGAGGTCATCAGGCCGCCACCGCCGTCCGGATGGCGAAGCCGGCGATCAGGTCTGGAGCCTGTCGGTAATACCGGACCGTGGTGCGGTACCGGCCCGCCGTCGCCAGGGCCGCGAATGCCGCTATCCAGGTGCGGATTTCATGCGCGGAGCTGCCCCCTTCACGGGTCACGGACGCGTTCGACCACTGATCGAGCTCGTCCAGGTGCCCGCTGTCGAGGATGTCGAGGAAACGCTGGTCCCAGGCGGGGTTGAGCGGCTGCAGATCTCCGGCACCGCCGGCGAAGCTCCTGGCCGCCTCGATCACCTGGGCCTGCCGGGCCTGGCGCTGTTCGGTGGTCATGGGTTGGCCGTGCACGATCCGTTGCATCTGGGCCGGTGCGGCGTTCGCCAGAGTCGGTACCGGGGGGCTGTGGGACAGCCCACCCGACCCGAGCACCAGCACCCGCTGATCCAGGGTGGCCAGGAAACTGCCGACGGCGGCACCCAGTGCCCGGCAACGATGCAGGGGGCCCAGCGGCTCCGCGACAGCGTTGACGAAGACCGGAATGACGGGTCGGGCAGTGGCACAACCGAAGAGCTTCTCCAGCGGCTGGACGGTGCCGTGATCGACATCCATCCCGGCCGACACCGCAATGTCGACGCCGGCATCGAGCACCGCCGTCGCGCACTGGCCTGCGGCGCCCTCCGCGACGGGCAGCGGGCCCGCGTAGGTGCCGTAGTCACCGACGGCATCGGCCCGCAATCCGATACAGAACGGCGGCATCACCTTGTAGAAGAAGCCGTTGTAGTGGTCCGGGGCGAAGACGACGACCAGTTCGGGGTCGAAGGCGGTGACGAAGTCTCGGGCCTTGGTGATCGCGGCGTCGACGTCGTCAAGCAGATCCTGCGGCGGCCCCGGTAGATTCAGCAGCGGGCTGTGGGACATACAGCAAAGAGCCAGTGGCACTGTCCGATTCACCCCCTCCCGGCGTCAGGGACAGGGCGTCGATCAGCGCGGTGCTCAATTCGGGCGATCGCTGGGCGATGCACGCCCCGGCGATGCACCGGTCGGGACGCAGGAACACCACCGACTCTTCGTGATCGTCGAACCAGGCTTTGAGGTGGCCGGCGCGGTCCCCGACGACCACCACGTCGGGGTCGTCCTGGCCGGTCCAGCTCAACTGCGTCGACGGGCGCAGCGCAACGAAATGTGCCCCCAGCGCTTTCCAGTCGTGAAAGGCGCGCTCGCCGAGGATCTTGCGCGGGTTGTTGTTCCAGCACAGCACGGCGAACCAGCTGCCGAGCACATCATCGAGCAGCACGTCGCGCCGGGTGCGGGTGTCGACCCGGGGCTGAATGAACAGCGTGCCGGTCGGCGAGCCCGGCCGCGGTGCCGCGCCGGCCGGGTGAGCCACCGCGCCGTGCTCGTAGCGGGGCATCGGCTTGAACCTCATCTCCAGCACATACCGCTTGAGGGACGGCACAATTGAGGCTGAACGGATGACCGCATCGCGTGCTCTGGCGACCCGGCGGTTGGTCGGCGAGATGACCTTGCCCACCATGGTGGACAGGTCGATCATCGACCGGGCATGCTTGCGCCGTTCCATGTCGTAGGTGTCCAGCAGCGCATCAGCGGCCCGGCCCCGCACTACCGCGGCCAGCTTCCACCCGAGATTGGCGGCGTCGCGGATGCCGCTGTTGTAGCCCTGCCCCTGCCAGACCGGCATCAGATGTGCCGCGTCCCCCGCCAGCATCATCCGGCCATTGCGGAAAGCACCGGCGATCCGCGAGTGGTGGGTGTAGACGCGGCGGCGGATGACCTCGACGCGTTCCGGATAGGGCACCATGCGCGCCAGCATCTGCCGCAGGAACGCCGGGTCTTCGGCCTGCTCGTCGGTCTCGTCGGCGTGAATCATGAACTCGAAGCGGCGAATTCCGTGTGCAATGGAGATCGAGGCATACGGTCGTTCCGGGTCGGCGCCGACCTCGCTGTTCGGGTGACCCAGCGGGTCGTTGGCGATGTCGACCACCAGCCACCTGGTCGGCGACGTGGTTCCGTCGAAGGAAACGCCCATCATGCTGCGGGTGATGCTGCGCCCCCCGTCGCAGCCGACGACGTACCGTGCCCGCACCATCGACGGATGCTCGCCGTCGAGTTGGGCGCACACCACGTCGTCGTCTTGGCTGCAGATCACCAGCGGGCTGTTCCACCGCACCTCGACATGGTCGAATCGGTCCAGCCCGCGCAGCAGTTCGGCGTCCACCAGCGGCTGCACGAACCCGTTGCGCTTGGGCCAGCCGAATCGCGAGTCCGGCGGCGCCATCTCGGCGAGCACCCGGCGCTTGGCGTCGTAGAACCGCAGGATCTGGTTGGGGACGGTGTGCGGCAGGACCTGGTCCACCAGCCCGATGGACTGAAAGGTGCGCAGGCCCTCGTCATCCAGCCCCACCCCGCGGGGATAGTCGATCAGGCTCGAGCGTTCCTCGGCCACCAACGTCCGGACCCCCTGCAGGCCAAGGATATTCGCCAGCGTCAGTCCGACCGGTCCGGCACCGACGACGAGTACGTCATATTGCTGCGGCCCTTGGCCGTCATGCCCGCCCATCAGCGGCCCAGCAGGAATTCGAGGTGGAGGCGGTTGAACGTCTTGGCGTCCTCGTACTGGGGCCAGTGACCGCAACCCGCCATCACCTCGAAGCGGGCACCGGGGATCATCGACGCCATGCGGCGCCCCTCGGGCACGTCGGCGGTGGGATCATCGCTGGTCCACAGCACCAGCGTGGGCGCGGAGATGGCGCCGTAGTCGGTCGGCCCCAACAGGTTTCGGGCCCGGATCTCCGGGTCCTGCAGCGCCATGATGTCGCGCATCGCCGATACGAAGCCGGGCTGCCGGTAGATGCGTTGCCGGCTGGCGACCAAGTCGTCGTAATCCTTCGACTTGTCCGCCATCAGCCATTTGATCCGTGCCTGCACGGTCTCCCAGGTCGGGTCCTCGGCAGCGGCCATGGACAGCGTGATGATCCGCTTCATTACCACCGGGTCGGCCTGCGAGCCACCCGCGGTGTTGAGCACCAGCCGGTCGATGACGTCCGGGTGGTCGATGGCCGCGCGGGCGGCCACCCAGCCGCCCAGAGACTCGCCGCTCAGATGGATGCGGTCGGCCCCGATCGTGCGCACCACCGCCATCAGGTGGTCGACGTAGTGGCCGACCTCCAGCGGATGTCCCGGCTTGTCGGTGTACCCGTGGCCCAGCATGTCGATCGACCAGGTCCAGAAGTGCTCGGCGTGCGCGGCCAGGTTGCGGATGTAGGCCTCCGCGTGCCCGCCGGAACCGTGCAACAGGATCAGCACCGGCCGGTCCGGCTCGCCCGCCCGCAGATAGCGGGTCCGCACGCCGTCGGCGTCCAGGTAGCCCTGCGAGAAAGCGACTCCCTGCAGATCGCTCCACACGCTTTCGAACTCGGTCACGATTCCTTCCGGCGGAAATACGGTTCTCGTTTTTGACACATTATGTGTGCTAATATCGCACATTGATGTGCGTTATATATAGAGCTTGGCTCTCGCCGGATGGTCTGTCAAGACCATGACGGGTTCCCAGACGCTGGCCAGAGGCCTGACGGCGCTGCAACTCGTGGCGGCCTCCCCGACCGGGCTGACCATGCAGGAAGTCGCCGACCAGGTCGGAGTGCACCGCACCATCGCCTACCGGTTGCTGGCCACCCTGGTGGAGTTCCGGCTGGTCTCCAAGGGCGACGACGGCCGCTTCCGGCCGGCCGCGGGCCTGGCGACCCTGGGCGCGTCTTTCGACCACAACGTGCGACAACTCTGCCTGCCGACGCTGCGCTCGCTGGCAGACAAACTGGGCACCACGGTGTCGCTGTTGGTCGCCGAAGGCGACGAGCAGGTGGCAATCGCGGTGATCGTGCCGACGCAGGTCGCCTATCAGCTCGCGTTCCACGAGGGCAGCCGCTACCCGCTGGACCGCGGCGCGGCCGGGATCGCGCTGCTGGCGAGCATGCCGCCGCGGCCGGGTGAGCGGGCCCTGGTGACCGAGGCACGCCAGCGCGGGTGGGTCACCACCCACGGTGAGATCGAGCCGAACACCTACGGGCTTGCGGTGCCGGTCCGCCGTCCGGTGCCGGCGCCGCCGACGTGCATCAATCTGATCTCCCACCGCGAGGACGTGGTGATGCGCGGCAAGGACGCGGTCGTCAGCGCCGCGGGGCAAATGTCCGCGCTGCTGAGCTGAGAGGACTTTCGGGTATGCGGCAGGGTGAGAACTGGGACCACGAATACGACGTCGTCGTGCTCGGCAGCGGCGGCGCCGGCCTCACGGCCGCGCTGACGGCCGCGGTCGCGGGAGCCACGGTGGGCGTGTTCGAGAAGTCGGCGACCATCGGGGGCACCACCGCGGTGTCCGGCGGCATTGCCTGGATTCCGGCGCATAACCGTTGTCCAGCAGGAGAATTGACGGTGGATGACGCGTTGCAATACTTGCGCGCGCAGTCCTTCGGGTCCATGGACGACACGCTGGTCGAGACGTTCGTGCGAACCGGACCGTCGATGCTCGACTTCGTGGAGCAGTACAGCGGCCTGCGCTTCGAGATCGCCGACGGCTTTCCCGACTACCAGCCCGAACTGCCGGGGGGGCAACCGTCCGGCGGCCGTTCGCTGAGCGCGGCCCCGTTCGATCTGAGCCGGATCGGCGACTGGGCCGACCGCATCACCGCGTTCCCCGCCGACTGGTCCAACGTCGGGTTCGACGCCGAGACGAGGGCGCGCCTGCACGCCGACATCGAGCGTTCCGGCGACCTGTGTGTGGCGGGCACCGCGCTGATCGCGGGCCTGCTCAAGGGTCTGTTGGACGTCGGGGTGGCACCGTGCGCAAGCTCCCGGGCCACCGAACTCATCGTGCGCGACGGAACCGTCACCGGCGTCCGGATCACCGGTCCCGAACAGAGTATGGACGTCGGCGCGCGCCGCGGCGTCATCCTCGGCACCGGCGGTTTCGAATGGGATCCGTTGCTGGTCAAAGCTTTTCTGCGCGGACCCATGCACGGTGCCGTGTCACCGCCGAACAACACCGGCGACGGGCTGCGGATGGCGATGGCGCTGGGCGCCGACCTGGCCAACATGGGCGAGGCCTGGTGGGTGCCGATCGTGCGCATCCCCGGAGACACCATCGACGGCAGGCAGCGCAGCCGCAGTGTGCGGCTGGAGCGCACCCGCCCCCGCAGCATCATCGTCAACCGCGCCGGGCTGCGGTTCGTCAACGAGGCCGGCGAGTACAACTCGATGGCCGGCGCCTTCCACTATCTGGATCCGCGAGGCGGCTACGTGAATGATCGCGCGTGGATGGTATTCGACTCGGTTCACCTGCGCAGCTACGGATTCCTCGGTGTCGCGCCGGGGCAAGCGGTCCCGGACTGGTTCTGCGAATCAGCCGATCTCGCCGAGCTGGCCACCAAGACCGGCATCGACGCGGCCGGGCTGACCCGCACCGTCGACCGGTGGAACCGTGACGTCGCCGCCGGCGCGGACCCCGATTTCGGGCGTGGTTCCAGTGCCTACGACGGCTACTGGGGGGATGACCGTGCTACCACCCTGGCCGGAAAGACGTTGGGGCCCATCGACACCGCCCCGTTCTATGCCGTACCTGTATGCGTGGGGTCCATGGGAACCAAGGGCGGTCCGCGGACCGACCCCGACGGCCGGGTGTTGCACGTGAGCGGCCAACCCATTCCCGGCCTGTTCGCCGCGGGCAACGCGATGGCCGGGGCAACCGGCCGGGCCTACGGCGGCGCCGGCGGAACATTGGGCCCGGCAATGGTTTTCGGGTACCGGGCCGGTTATGCGGCCGCGCGCAATTTTTGCGAAGGCGAGTCTGTCAAGGCTTGAGGGGCACCTCGACACACACGTGCGTGCCGGTGGGGGCTTCGAGGAACACAAAGGTGCCGCCCGCGGCGTCCACCCGGGCGCGGTGCGAGGCCAGACCGATGTGCCCCTCCCCCAGCCGCCGCGCCATGGTCTCGCCGTTGACCCCCACCCCGTCGTCGCCGACGGTCAATACGCACATCTCGTCGGTGATACCGAGCATCACCGAGGCGTTCTCCGCCCGGGAATGATGCACCACGTTGGACAACAGCTCTCGCACCACACCGAATACGATCGGGTCGATCGCGTTGCGAATCGGGTAGTCGATGTCGGTGGTGACCTTGATGCCCGAGCGCTTGGCGGTGAATCCGGCCAGCTGCTCCACCGCTGCCCCCAACCCGACCTCCTCGAGCACGGCCGGGTGCAATTCGAAAGTGGCCTGCCGCAAGCGTTCTGACGCGCTCTGCAGACCCGCCAGCGCCCGGCTCACCCGGTCGTCGTCGGGGTGGTCGAGCTCCAGCTCGATGAGTTCCTGACGCGCGGCAAGCACATCCTGCAGCGGCCCGTCGTGGATGGACTCCGAGATGCGGCGCTGCAACACTTCAGAGGCGGTCATCGTCTGCGCCAACAACTCCTCGCGCAACGCGCTCAGGCCGGCGACCGAGTGCGCGTGGCGTTCCTCGATGCGCACCACGACCAGCGCGGTACCGCACAAGAACCCGTACAGGGCGAACCGGAAGACGGCTTCGGGCCAGCCGATCGCCCTGACCATCACCGGATCCTGGACGACAGCCAGGGCGAATCCCACCAGGGTGAAGGCCAGCACCACCGCCGCCCGCCGCGTCGACACATCGAGGCCCACCAGTACCGGCAACAAGGTCATGATCAGCAGCGGATAAATCCCGTCGGTGGACAGCATCTGGTAACCCGTCAACGCCACCACGTCGATGGCGGTGAAAGCGAAAGGTTCCAGCCGGCGCATTCCGACCAGGGGCCCCATGCCGACCCAGGCACGCGAGGGCGCGAAAGCCAACACCAGCGAGCACAGTGCGATTCCGGCGTAGAGGCCGATCAGGACGCTTTGCTGAGCCCACTCAGACCGGCGGGTGCCGATGACCATGGCGGCGATCATCAGCGCGACGACCCCGACGCGCAGCACCGAGGCGATCCGGTACGAGCGCAACCGGTGCACTCTGCGCACCCGGTCCAGTTCGACGTCACTGGTCGCCACAGGAACACCGTACTCACCGGCACCCGAAGGGCTGCCACGCCGCGGAGGTAGCCAAATGTAAACGGATCATTGCGGGCAGCCGCTACACTTTCGCCATGGTCGGCACTGCGGCCTCTGAGAAGGTCCGTGTGGTGGTCGGTGACGATCACCCGTTATTCCGCGAGGGCGTGGTGCGCGCGCTCTCACTGAGCGGTTCGGTGAATGTGGTCGGCGAGGCCGACGACGGTTCGGCCGCACTCGAGTTGATCAAGGCGCACAAACCCGATGTCGCCCTGCTCGATTACCGCATGCCGGGCATGGACGGGGCGCAGGTGGCGGCCGCGGTGCGCAATTGCGACTTGCCGACCCGGGTCCTGTTGATTTCGGCGCACGACGAATCGGCGATCGTGTACCAGGCGCTGCAGCAGGGAGCCGCCGGTTTTCTGCTCAAGGATTCGACGCGCACCGAGATCGTCAAGGCGGTGCTCGACTGCGCCAAGGGCCGAGATGTCGTGGCCCCGTCGCTGGTCGGCGGGCTGGCCGGGGAGATCCGTCAGCGCGCGGCCCCCAGTGCTCCGGTGCTCAGCGCGCGGGAACGCGAAGTGCTCAACCGCATCGCCCGCGGCCAGAGCATTCCGGCGATCGCTGCCGAACTGTATGTGGCGCCCTCGACGGTGAAAACGCATGTGCAGCGCCTGTACGAGAAACTCGGCGTCAGTGACCGCGCCGCGGCGGTAGCCGAAGCGATGCGCCAGAAGCTGCTCGACTGAGCACGGCGGCGCACACCGCAGTCATTTCTTCAGCGGCACCTGCACGCAGACGCGGGTACCGCTGGCCGCTTCCAGAAAGACGAAGGCGCCGCCGGCGGCTTCGACGCGGGTCCGGTGCGACGCCAGGCCGATGTGTCCTTCCCCCAGGCGGCGCGCCATGGTGTCACTGTTGACCCCCACCCCGTCGTCGGCCACGTTCAACACGCACATGTCGTCGGTGATGCCCAGCGTGACCCAGGCGTGGGAGGCCCGGGAGTGGCGCACCACGTTGGACAGCAACTCCCGTGCCACACCGAAGACGATCGGGTCGACATCATTGCGAATCGGATAGTCGATGTCCGTGGCCACCTCGATGCCCGAGCGCTTGGCGGTGAATCCGGCCAGCTGCTCGACCGCCGCCCCCAGCCCGACCTGCTCGAGCACAGCCGGATGCAGCTCGAATGTGGCCTGCCGCAGGCGTTCCGACGCGCTCTGCAACCCGGTCAGCGCACGAGTGACCCGGTCGTCATCGGGGTCGTCGAGTTGCAACTCGATGAGCTCCTGACGCGCCACCAGCACGTCCTGCAGCGGACCGTCGTGGATGGACTCCGAGATCCGGCGCTGCAGCACCTCCGAGGCGGTCATCGTCTGCCCCAGCAGTTCCTCGCGCAGTGCGCTCAGCCCGGCGATCGAACGGGCATGGCGTTCTTCGATGCGCACCGTCACCAACGCGGCGACGCACATGAACGCGTAGAGCCCGAACAGGAACACGGTGTCCGACCACCCGATCGCCCGCTTCTGCAGGTGGTCCTGGACGCTGGCCAGGGCGAACCCGACCACGGTGAAGGCCAGTATCGCCGCGGCCCGCCGGGTCGACATGTCGACGCCCACCAGCACGGGCAGCAGGATCATAATCAGCAGCGGATAGATCCCGTCGCTGGAGATGAACTGCAGGGCCGTCAGCACGATGACGTCGATGACCGTGAACGCGAAGGGTTCCAGTCGACCTATCCCGAAGCGGCCCATACCGAGTCGGTCGAACCGCGTGAACGCCAGTATCAGGGCCGACACCGTGGCGAAAGCGTAGAGGCTGATCAAGGCGATATGGCTACCCCATTCGTACGGGGGTGCGGCCACGACCATGGCACCGACCACGAAGGCCAGCACACCAACCCGGAGGACGGCTACGACTCGGTAGGAGCGCAGTTGGTGAATGCTGCGCACCCGGTCGAGTTCCGCGTCGCTGGCGAATGCCACCGAAACACCTTACTCAGCGCTCGTTCGGGCCGGAAACCGAACGCGCCAGTGGTGAGCAGGATGCCGCGCCGAGCAGTCCGACCACGACGATGGCGACCGCCAGCACCGGACGCCCGCCATGCGGCAGTGCGCATGTCACCAGGATTGGTGCGACGATCGACGCGGCGGCGGCGGTCATCGACCAGATTCCTTGATAAAGGCCGCTATTGGCGACGGGTGCGATGCGGTGCACGACGCCGGCGGCGACGACGAACCAGGCGATCTCGGCGGGTGAGCAGGCGGCCGTGGTCACGGCGAAAACCGCTGTGGTGTGCGCGAGCGTCACCGCTGCCATGCACAGCGCCAACCACGCGCCGGCGACCGCGAGGATGTCCAGCCTCGGACCGTTCGCCAGTCGCGCACTCAGCCACGGCGTGAGCACGGGCGTCAGCACCACCACCGCCAGGGCATTGACAAACTGCACGAAACCGTAAGCGCCGGAGCCCAATCCGGAATCGGACATCAGCATCGGCACGGCGACGAGAATGCCCATCAACGCTGTCAGGGTCGCCAGGCTCGAACCCACCAGCAGCATCAACCGGTGGTCTGAAAGCGCCTGCCGGTAGCGGTCTTTGACGTTGAGCCCGGGTGTGGCCCGCGACGTGCGGCGCGGAATGCAACAGGCCGCCAACACGGCGAAGCCCGCGCAGGCGATGCCGTTGACCCAGTAGAGCACTGGGGTACCGCACCAGCCCCCCACCAGCCCGCCCACTCCACCGGTGATGGCGGCACCAACATTGATCGCCCAACCGAACCGCCAGCCGTCCAGTCGAGCCCGCTGCCGCGGATCGGTCACCAGTTCGGTGATGGCGGCGCCGAGCACCGGGCGTGGGGCGTCGCAGACCAGACCGGCGATCAGAGCGCCGGACAGCAGCATCGGCAAGGAGCGCGCTTCGGCCATCAGCAGCAGCACTGTCGCCGCCACCGACATGGTGGACACCAGGGTGGCGCGAGCGCCGATGCGGTCCACCAGCCACCCGGTGACCAGTTGGCCCACCGTCCAGCCGATGCCGTACGCCGCCAGCACGGCGCCCACCGCGCCCGCGGCATAACCGCGGCCCGCGACGTGATACGCGAGGAACGAGTAGGCGAATGCCGCCGACCGCACCACCAGGTTTCCCGCCAGCAGCAGCCAGATCACCCTCGGAACGCCCTGTTCGCGCGCGTGGTCGGGCACCCGATCATGGACTGCGGTGGCCGCCGGTGTCGTCACGAAATTGAAGGTAGAGGCAACGGCGTGCCGGCAGTACCTCCGATCGGTCCCAAAGAGTGACGAAAGCCTGTCCCCCGATCAGGGGACAAAATCAGGAGGTTGAGCCGCTCAGGGTGCGGGCCAGCGGCAGGCACAGGGCGGCGCCCAGCGCTCCGGCTGACAACGTGACGATCGCGACGAGCTGGTGACCACCATGGATCAGGCTGTAGGAAGCGAGGATTGGAGCGATCACCGACGCCACCGCCACCGACATCGACCAGATCCCGTGGTAGCGGCCACCGGTGGCAGCCGGCGCGATCCGGTGCACGACACCGGCCGCGATGACGAACCAGGCCACCTCGCCGGGGGTGGACAGGGCGGTAGCCAGACTGAAGTCGAGAGTGGTGTGAGCCAGAGCCGCCCAACCCATGCTGACTGTGGTCCACAGTCCGGCCAGAGCCAGGATGTCGAGCCGCGGCTGGAACCGGGCGGCCACCTTCTTCCCGATCCACGGGGTGATCACCGGGGTCAGTGCAAGGCCCGCCATCGCGTTGGTCAGTTGTGCCCAGCCGAATTGACCGGCGCCCAGACCGCGGTCGGCCATCAGCATGGGAATGGCCGCGTACAGACCGCGGACCGCGATCAGCGTGGCCAGACTCGAGATGCACAACAATGTAAGACGGTGATCGGCGAATGCTTTGCGATAACTGATGTCTCGCGCTCCCGCGGCCGCCTTCACCCCTCGGCCACGGCGTCCCGGGATACAGCATCCGGCGACAAGGGCGAATGTCAGGCAGCCGGCGGCGTTGATCCAGAACAGGACCGGGACCCCCACGACACCGACCAGCATGCCGCCGATCCCGCCGGTGATGGCCCGTCCGATGCTAACGACCCAGCCGAAGCGGAAGGCGTCCAGTTTGGCGCGCCGTTCCGGGTCGGGGACCAGGTCTGTGATTGCAGCACCCAACACCGGCCGCGGTGCGTCGTACACGATGCCCGTGATCAGCGCCCCGCAGAAGAGAGCGGGCACGCTGCACGCCTGCGCCATCAGGACCAGCGCGGTGCCGGCCACCAACATGGTGGACACCAGGGTCATGCGGGCCCCGATCCGGTCGGCCAGCCAACCGCACAGCAACTGGCCGATCGCCCAGCCCACACCGAAGGCGGCCAGCACCGCACCCACCGCGTCGGCGGTGTGGTGGCGGCCGGCGACGTGGTAGGCCAGGAACGGGTAGGCGAAACCCGCGCCGCGTACCACGAAGTTGCCGCCCAGCAGCAACCAGATGACCGCCGGATAGCGATCGCGGCTTTGCTGCCCATGCACCTGATGCCGCAGGAGCCGGGCGCTGCGCAACGCCTTTGCGGCCCGGGCCTTTCGGGTTGGCCGCAGGCCGCCGGCACATACCGCCCGGCGGTAGTCGATCGGCTCGTCGAGAGTCTGGAGGTTGGCTGCACCTGGCACCGCTGTCGTCACTCTCCGAACGTTAGGGACGATCACGGTTCGATAACTCCACCGATCGGACGCAAGAGTGGCGGAGGGGAACCGGCCGATCGGTGGACACTGTCACCTACTCGCAGCTACCCGATGAGGCTCGGCAAGACCCGCAGCGGCGCGATGCCGTCTGGGGTGGTGGCGCCGGTCGAACCGGCCCGACCGTCATTGCCCGGCAACGGAAGCCCGCCCAGCAGGCCGTCGGCGGGTTGCCGATCGAGGTAGTGATCAGACTGCTCATGGTGCCCGGCAACGCCGCTACGGCGGCATGGCTCAGTGCCGGGCCCGAAGCCGCCGATGATGGCAAAACCGTAAGCCCGCCAACAGATTCCATGACACCTAGACCCAGTCGAAGCCTGTGTTTCGGAGTGTCAGCCGACCGCTACCGCGTTGGCGGCTTCGGTGTCCGCGTAGCTGCCGGCGTTGCCGGCCAGGGTGTTCACGAACAGCTCGTGAAACGCGGCCGCCTGAGCGCTGACCGCCTGATACATGGCGCCGTGCGCAGCGAACTGTGCTGCTGTCAGGGCCGACACCTCGTCGGCGGCGGCCGGCACCACGCCGGTGATAGGGGCAGCGGCGGCGGCGTTGCCGGCGTCCATCGCAGCGCCGATCGAACCGAGGTTGGCTGCGGCTGCGCTCAGCAGTTCGGGCTGGCAGTTCACAAATGAGGACATGCCAGTCAGATTGCCGTCGCGCGGCGTTGCTGTCTGTCGGCTGAGCGGCCACTAACCGGGTTGAATCACCCTGTCCTCCGATTACAGGATGTGCCGTCCCCCAGTCCTGCCGATCTTTGGGACGGCGTACCTGTGCGGCGACCGCATAGCCGAACGGTTAGGTGTCCGCCGGTAACGCTACGACGACAGAGTCGACCGGCCCAGCCTGTTGCACCCCGGCTCAGGCTTCGCGTCGTGCGCACGGAGCAGGACGCTCGCCAGCGCCGCCAGAGCGGCGGCGAACCCACGTGGCAGCATGAGCGGTTCCATTGTTTCCCTTTCGCTGTGAAATTGGCCGACTCTTCGGCGAGGTCGATCAGGCCGCGGTGCTGAACAATCCGGCGAGGCTGTTGCTGATGTTGGTGAAGACCGACAACAGACTTGTCACCGCGAGCGCCCCGGTGTTGGCGATCCCTGAGACGCCGCTACCCAGATTCGAGAAGCCGGAGTTGAGGTTGCCGTAGTTCTGGTAGCCCGAACCTCCGAAGACGCCAGCAGGGTTGCTGTTGTACCAGCCCGAGAGCCCCAACCCGTTGTTGCCGTACCCCGAGCTTCCGCCCGCGCCGCTGTTGAAGAAGCCCGATGACGGAGTGGCGCTCGTGTTGAGGTAACCGGGACCGCCGGGGATGTTGATGGCCGCGATGGTGGTGCTGGGCAGATGAATGCTCGGGATGGTCAATGGCGGCGTGGTGAATGACGCCAAGCCGATCGGCGGGATGGTGAACGGCTGGGTGGTGAACGCCTGGGTGGTGATTGCGGGCAGGGTGAACGCACCCAATCCGAGGGGCCCGAGTGTCAACGGCGGCGTCGTGATCGCCGGAGTCGTGATGTCCGGCAACGTGAACCCACCCACACCGATCGGACCCAGCGTCAGCGGCGGCGTCGTGATCGCCGGAGTCGTGATGTCCGGCAACGTGAACCCACCCACACCGATCGGACCCAGCGTCAGCGGCGGCGTCGTGATCGCCGGAGTCGTGATGTCCGGCAACGTGAAACCACCCACACCGATCGGACTGATCGTCAAGGCCGGAGTCGTGATGTCCGGCAACGTGAACCCACCCACACCGATCGGACTGATCGTCAACGGCGGCGTCGTGATCGCCGGAGTCGTGATCGCCGGCAGTGCAAATCCGCCCACGCCGATCGGACTGATCGTCAACGGCGGCGTCGTGATCGCCGGAGTCGTGATGTCCGGCAACGTGAAACCACCCACACCGATCGGGTTGATCGTCAAGGCCGGAGTCGTGATCGCCGGCAGCGCGAATCCGCCCACGCCGATCGGACTGATCGTCAACGGCGGCGTCGTGATCGCCGGAGTCGTGATGTCCGGCAACGTGAACCCAGCCACACCGATCGGACTGATCGTCAAGGCCGGAGTCGTGATCGCCGGCAACGTAAACCCACCCACACCGATCGGACTGATCGTCAACGGCGGCGTCGTGATCGCCGGAGTCGTGATGTCCGGCAACGTGAACCCACCCACACCAATCGGACTGATCGTCAACGGCGGCGTCGTGATCGCCGGAGTCGTAATCGCCGGCAACGTGAACCCACCCACACCGATCGGGTTGATCGTCAACGCCGGAGTCGTGATGTCCGGCAACGTAAACCCACCCACACCAATCGGACTGATCGTCAACGGCGGCGTCGTGATCGCCGGAGTCGTAATCGCCGGCAGCGCGAACCCAGCCACGCCGATCGGGTTGATCGTCAACGCCGGAGTGGTGATGTCCGGCAACGTGAATCCACCCACGCCGATCGGACTGATCGTCAACGGCGGGGTCGTGATCGCCGGAGTCGTGATCGCCGGCAGTGCGAATCCGCCGACGCCGATAGGACTGATCGTCAACGGCGGAGTTGTGATCGCCGGAGTCGTAATCGCCGGCAGCGCGAACCCACCCACACCGATCGGGTTGATCGTCAACGCCGGAGTGGTGATGTCCGGCAACGTGAACCCGCCCACACCGATCGGACTGATCGTCAACGGCGGCGTCGTGATAGCCGGAGTGGTAATCGCCGGCAATGCAAAGCCGGCCACACTGATCGGCGGGATTGTCAAGGCTGGCGTGGTGAGGTCCGGCAGCGCAAACGCCCCAACGCCAATCGGGTTGATCGTCAACGCCGGAGTCGTAATCGCCGGAGTCGTGATGTCCGGCAGGTTGAACGCCGACACACCAATCGGATTGATCGTCAACGCCGGAGTCGTAATCGCCGGAGTCGTGATGTCCGGCAAGTTGAACGCCGACACACCAATCGGATTGATCGTCAACGCCGGAGTCGTAATCGCCGGAGTCGTGATGTCCGGCAAGTTGAACGCCGACACACCAATCGGATTGATCGTCAACGCCGGAGTCGTAATCGCCGGAGTCGTGATGTCCGGCAAGTTGAACGCCGACACACCAATCGGATTGATCGTCAACGCCGGAGTCGTAATCGCCGGAGTCGTAATGCCCGGCAAGCTGAATCCGCCTACCGAGATCGAGGGCACGTTGAGCGCCGGGGTGGTAATCACGGGGGTGGTGATATCGGGCAGATTCAGCGCGCCCACACCGATCGGGTTGATCGTCAACGCCGGAGTGGTAATCACCGGGGTGGTGATATCGGGCAGATTCAGCGCGCCCACACCGATCGGGTTGATCGTCAACGCCGGAGTGGTGATGGCCGGCGTGGTGATCGCGGGCAAGGTCAGCGCGCCTACCGCGATCGGATCGATCGCCAGCGGCGGAGTGGTAAATGCCGGCGTGGTGATGTTCGGCAGCGTGAACGCGTCCACGCCAATCGGGTTGATGCTGAACGCCGGGGTGGTGATAGCCGGGGTCGTGATTCCCGGAAGGCTGGAACCGACCACGTAGATCCCACCTACGTCGATCTGCTGAGTGGTGATCGCCGGGGTGGTGATCGCGGGGAGCGTGAACCCGCTGGCGCTAATCGGAGGAACCGTGATCGGGGGCAAGGTCAACGCGGGAAGCGAGAAACCTGACACCGTCAACTGGGGAAGTCTGAAGCTGAAGCCATCGACCCTGAAAGGATCGATCTTGATGGGCCCGAAGATCGCGAAGGCTTCACCCTGGGTACCGGGTAACCCATTTCCAATTTGGGGATTTATAAATGCTTGACCGGTTTGCAAGAACGTAATGTTATTCGGTATTACGAGCCATATATTTCTTATTTCAACCCTAGGCAGAGTTACGGTTGGAAATTGAATATACCCAGAATTACCCGCTGCTACTTCAATTGCCGGAGTACTGAACGATGTGACGTTTATGGGATTAACAACAATGGGCTGCGTGGTCAGTCCGGGTAGGCTAAATGCACCTACGGTGCCACCCGCGGCCAGCGTAATCGGAGGAATCGTCAATGCCGGTACGGAAAACGGTGGCAGGGTGAATGTGTCGAAAGTGGCGCCAGCTGGAATACCGAAAGACGGGATCGTCACGGACGGCACCGACAATGTCGGCAGATTAAACGAACCCAACGCCGTTCCCGCGGGAATGGAAACCGAAGGGATTGTCAACGACGGCACCGTCAAGGCCGGCAAATCAAAACCACCCACTGCGGTACCAGCCGGAATCGACAATGGTGGGATCGTCACGGACGGCACCGACAAAGTCGGCAGATCAAAAGCACCCAACGCCGTCCCCGCCGGAATACTCAACGACGGAATCGTCAACGACGGCACCGACAACGTCGGCAGATCAAACGCACCCAACGCGGTACCGGCCGGGATGGTGAACGACGGGATCGTCACCGGGGGAACCGCAACTGGCGGCAGCTGGAAATCGGTCACTACCGTGCCCGGCGGAATGTTCAGCGACGGAATCGTCAACGACGGCACCGACAGCGTCGGCAGATCAAACGCACCCAACGCCGTCCCCGCCGGAATCGACAACGACGGAATCGTCAACGACGGCACCGACAACGTCGGCAGATCAAACGCACCCAACGCCGTCCCCGCCGGAATCGACAACGACGGAATCGTCAACGACGGCACCGACAACGTCGGCAGATCAAAAGCACCCAGAGCCGTCCCCGCCGGAATACTCAACGACGGAATCGTCAACGACGGCACCGACAACGTCGGCAGATCAAAAGCACCCAGAGCCGTCCCCGCCGGAATACTGAACGACGGAATCGTCAACGACGGCACCGACAGAGTCGGCAGATCAAACGCACCCAACGCCGTGCCCGCCGGAATCGACAACGACGGCACCGTCAACGACGGCAGATCAAACGCACCCAGAGCCGTCCCCGCCGGAATACTGAACGACGGAATCGTCAACGACGGCACCGACAACGTCGGCAGATCAAACGCACCCAACGCCGTCCCCGCCGGAATCGACAACGACGGAATCGTCAACGACGGCAGATCAAAGGCACCCAACGCCGTACCCGCCGGAATGCTGAACGACGGAATCGTCAACGACGGCACCGACAGAGTCGGCAGATCAAACGCACCCAACGCCGTCCCCGCCGGAATACTGAACGACGGAATCGTCAACGACGGCACCGTCAGCGTCGGCAGATCAAACGCACCCAACGCCGTCCCCGCCGGAATCGACAACGACGGCACCGTCAACGACGGCAGATCAAAGGCACCCAACGCCGTACCCGCCGGAATACTGAACGACGGAATCGTCAACGACGGCACCGTCAACGTCGGCAGATCAAACGCACCCAACGCCGTCCCCGCCGGAATCGACAACGACGGCACCGTCAACGACGGCAGATCAAAGGCACCCAACGCCGTCCCCGCCGGAATACTGAACGACGGAATCGTCAACGACGGCACCGTCAACGTCGGCAGATCGAAGGCACCCAACGCCGTGCCCGCCGGAATACTGAACGACGGAATCGTCAACGACGGCACCGTCAACGTCGGCAGATCAAAAGCACCCAACGCCGTCCCCGCCGGAATCGACAACGACGGAATCGTCAACGACGGCAGATCAAAGGCACCCAACGCCGTACCCGCCGGAATGCTGAACGACGGAATCGTCAACGACGGCACCGTCAACGTCGGCAGATCAAAGGCACCCAGGGCTGTGCCCGCCGGAATGCTCAACGACGGCACCGTCAACGACGGCAGATCAAACGCACCCAACGCCGTCCCCGCCGGAATGCTGAACGACGGAATCGTCAACGACGGCACCGACAGCGTCGGCAGATCAAAAGCACCCAACGCCGTGCCCGCCGGGATACTGAACGACGGAATCGTCAGCGACGGCACCGTCAACGTCGGCAGATCAAACGCACCCAACGCCGTGCCCGCCGGAATGCTCAACGACGGAATCGTCAACGTGGGCAGATCAAAGGCACCCAGAGCCGTCCCCGCCGGGATACTGAACGACGGAATCGTCAACGACGGCACCGACAACACCGGCAAATCAAACGCACCCAGCGCCGTCCCCGCCGGGATACTGAACGACGGAATCGTCAACGACGGCACCGACAACACCGGCAAATCAAACGCACCCAGCGCCGTCCCCGCCGGAATACTGAACGACGGAATCGTGAACGACGGAACCGACAACACCGGCAAATCAAACGCACCCACAGCGGTCCCAGCCGGAATATTCAAAGGCGGAAACGAAACGGCAGGAATCGACAACGCCGGTAGATCGAACCCGGAGAACGTCGTCGCAGGTATGTTGAGGGGCGGCAAGGTGATATCCGGTGTCGTTATAGCGAACGACAGACTTCCTTGACCAACGCCGCGATAGAATACGCCGTTGTTCATATCCCCAGTATTGAACAGGCCGTTATTCATATTCCCGACGTTGAAGGCGCCGGTGTTGATGCTGCCCCCATTGAACCAGCCGGTGTTGGCCGCACCTGTGTTGAAGCTACCGCTATTGGACCCGCCGACGTTGTAGTTGCCCATGTTGTAGCTGCCGGGGTTCAGGGTGCCCGTGTTGGCGCTACCGGCGTTGAACGCGCCGGTGTTGAAGGACCCCGAGTTGAAGAAACCGGTATTGCCCTGGCCGGAATTGAAGAAGCCCGTGCCGGCGTCTCCCGAGTTGAAGATGCCGAAATTACCGTTACCGGAATTGAAGAAACCGATGTTGCCGTTGCCGGAGTTGAATAGGCCAAGGTTGCCGATACCGGAGTTCAGCCCGCCGATACCGATCTGGTTATTGCCGCTGAGTCCTATTCCGATATTGCCGGTACCGGTATTCGCAAAGCCGATGTTGCCAAGCCCGATGTTGGCAAGTCCGGTGTTAAGGCTGCCGACGTTGCCGAAGCCTTGGTTACCAGACCCCGCGTTCCCGGCACCGAAGTTGTTTCCACCCCAGTTTGCCCAGCCGAAATTGGAGTTGCCGAAGTTGCCACCACCGATGTTGCCGAGACCGTTGTTGGCGTTGCCTACGTTGCCGCCGCCGACGTTGCCGACGCCTAGATTCACGGCCAGTGTCTCGGCAGCCGCGGGGGAGGCGCTCCCCAGTGCCGCGGCCACCTGGGCCGGCATGCCGGCGAGTTGCGCCAAGGGCGCGCTGAAGGGACTCAGCGCCGAGGCGATCGCCGAAGCTCCGGCATGGTAGGCGGTCATGGCCGACACGTCGAGCGCCCACATCTCCTCGTAGGCGGCTTCTGTCGCTGCGATCGCAGGGGCATTCTGGCCGAACAGGTTTGACAGAATCAGTGACACCAGGCCGGACCTGTTCGCCGCTACGAGCACCGGTTCGACGACCGCAGACCGGACCGCCTCGAACTCGATCGCCATGGCCTCGGCTTGAGCGGAAGCGAGTTCGGCTCGAGCGGCCGTCGCCGAAAGCCAGCCCGCGAACGGTGCCGCCGCAGTCGCCATCGCCATCGCCGACGGTCCTTGCCACGCGCCACCCACCAGTCCGGACGTCACCGACCCGAAGGAGTCGGCTGCCGAACTGAGTTCTTCCGCCAACTCCGCCCAGGCGTCAGCGGCGGCCAGCATCGGCTGCGATCCCGCGCCGGCAAGAATCAGGGCCGAATTGACCTCCGGTGGCAACACAGAAAAATTCACAGCCTGAACCTCTCTCAACGCGCGGTCGACTCCGGAACGCGACGGGGTTTCGAACTACGGCCCGCTGCCGGGAAATAATGGCCACGCCGCCACTATCACTGCATTCGATTTTGGTCTTGAACATCGTGCTGGCGTTCTCCGGATTCGACCCTGGCGTATAGGCAAGGCGTATGCGGATTTGGACTATTGCCAGGCCGCGATGTTAGCGGCGAGTCGCCGGGATTCGCAGGCGATTCTGCAAAGCGAAAGGCCATTGTCACGCGCGATACAGTCACGTCGCGCACGTGACGGCAGGGTCTCAAGCTGCGGCTGGTAGGCAGTGCTGTCCGCAGCGAGACAGCCGCGTCACACTCAGGACAGAAAGGTCTCGACTTGGGAGTTGGTCAAGAAAAATCTATCTCAGATACCAAGCGCTGGTTAGCATTCGGACGTGCTTCGCGCTCCACGATCCGCTCAAGAGAAAGGGACGACCATGGAACCTAGGCACTGGCGAATGATGTTCAAGCCTCGGGCTCTGGGCACGGTCCTGGCTCTCATCTTTGTATCTGCGTCGCTTCATGGCTGGCAGAAGTAGAGGGGTCGTGATGCCACTCTGCATAATTTACCGAACCGCAAATTAGTTCACAACGTTCAATCTCAGCCGACGGCGATAATCCGCCCGTGCGTTGAAAGAGATTGCACCAATACGTGATCTTTCCAGAAAAGGACAGTGCATTGACTGCGCCGCATTTTTCGATGCTGCCACCCGAGGTCAATTCGGCGCGAGTGTTCAGCGGCACCGGGCCGGCGCCGATCCTGGCGGCGGCGACTGCCTGGGACGGACTAGGCGCAGAGTTGAGCACCGCTGCGACGTCTTTCGGATCTGTGACGGCGAATCTGGCAAGTGGGACGTGGCATGGCGCCGCATCGAGCGCGATGATGAGCGCGGCGGCGCCTTACCTCGAATGGTTGAGCATGTCGGCCGCCCAAGCCGAGGACGTCGCTGGTCTTGCGCGGGCCGCAGCCGCAGAGTTCGAAGCGGCGCTGGCCGCATCCGTGCATCCAGCAGAGGTAGCGGTCAATCGTGCCCAGGTAGTCGCGCTGGTCGCCGGCAACCTTTTCGGGCAGAACACCCCGACGATCGCCGCCATTGAGTCCTCCTATGAGGAGATGTGGGCCCAGGACGTGTCAGCGATGGCCTGCTACCAAGCCGGGTCCTCGGCCGTGGTGGCACAGCTCGCGCCCTGGCAGGAGCAGTTGCAAAGCACGCTCGGATCCGCACGTGCTGCGTGGAGCATATCGCCCCCGAACACGAGCGCTCTGGCCCGCACAGCTGAGAACGCAGTCATTGCAAACGCGGCTACGACACAGACTGTTGGGTTGGTTATGGGAGGTAGCGGCCTGCCGATCCCGTCGCCCGGGTATGTGCAGCGGGCCAATGACCTCTACATCAGCCGCGGTTTTCCCGGCGTGCTCGCGCAGGCACTTTTCACGCCGCAAGGGCTCTACCCGGTGATGGCGGTCAAGAACCTGACTTTCGACGTATCGGTGGCCCAGGGCGTGAGCATCCTCGAAAGTGCGATCCGGGACCAGATTGCTGCCGGCAGCAACGTCGCCGTGTTCGGATACTCCCAGAGCGCCTCGATCTCGTCGTTGACGATGGCCAACCTTGCAGCGTCCGTCAATCCGCCTACCCCAGATCAGCTGTCTTTTACCCTGACCGGCAACCCCAACAACCCCAACGGCGGCGTCGCCACGCGATTCCCCGGAATCGCATTTCCCAGTCTTGGGGTTACGGCCACCGGCCCTACGCCGGACAACCTTTACCCGACAAAGATCTACACACTCGAATACGACGGCGTTGCTGACTTCCCGCGCTATCCGCTCAATGCTCTGTCCACCCTCAACGCGCTGGCCGGCATCTATTACGTGCACAGCGACTACTTGACTCTCACTCCGGCACAACTCGATTCGGCCGTCCAGCTGACCAACACAGTGGGCCCGACGATGACGGAGTACTACGTCATCCGCACCGAAAACCTCCCCCTGTTGGAGCCGCTGCGCGCGGTGCCGGTTTTGGGGGAACCGCTGGCCAGCCTGCTGGAACCGAACCTCAGGGTGATCGTCAACCTGGGGTATGGCGACCCCGGCTACGGGTATTCGACGTCACCACCGAACGTCGCCACTCCGTTCGGCTTGTTCCCCGAGGCCGAGCCAACCGCGATTGCGGCGTCGCTCGCCGCCGGTACCCAGCAGGGCATTGCCGACTTCAGCTACGAGATGGCACATCTGAACCTTCCACATCCGTCTGATTTCTCCAGCCCGGCGACGGATGTGATGCCAGCCTTCTCGGGAAGCGGTCCGAACCTACCGCCGGTGTCACTGAACAGCCTCATCGACCAGCTACAAACCGCCAATACCAACCTCGCAAACACGATCACCAAGGTAGCCGCGACGAGTTATGAAACCTTGCTGCCCACAGCCGATTTCGCGAATGCGGTGGTCACGACCGCGGTGTCCTACAACATAAACCTCTACCTGGAAGGAATTCAGCAAGCGCTTAACGGAGACCCGATGGGGCTCGTCAACGCAATCGGGTATCCCCTGGCGGCCGACGTGGCTCTTGTCGGTGCGGTAGGGCTTCTTCAGGTCCTGGTTTTCGTAACCGCCGGCCGAAGGATCGTCGCTGACATGTCAACACTTATCTCCTGATCACCCCGTTCAGGACGCCGAAAACACACGCGAGGAAGAAATCGAATGGACCAAGACCGACTGCTTCGTGGTGCTGCGGCCTTCCTGGGCAGGCGACCGAATGCGACTCAAGACGAGATTGCCGCTGCCCTCGGCATCAGCCGTGCGACGCTGCATCGCTACTTCGCGGGCCGGGCTGCGCTGATCGAGGCATTGGAACAACTCGCGCTCGCCCAGGTGCGGCAGGCGCTCAACAATGCCCGCTGGCGGGAAGGGCCGGCAGCGCAGGCCTTGCAGCGATTGGTGGCGGCATGCGAACCGGTGTCCGGCTACCTCACACTCCTGTACACCCACAGCCAGGAATTCGACAACGAAGACCTGAAGCAGGGCTGGGCGGAAATCGACGCCGAAATCAGGGAACTGTTTCTGCGCGGCCAACGAGACGGTGAATTCCGGCCCGACCTCACCGCTACCTGGCTGACCGAGGCTTATTACAACCTGGTCGCGGGCGCCGGGTGGTCCATCCGGTCCGGACGAGCCGCGCCCCGCGACTTCACCAACATGATCACCGAGCTCCTGTTGCGCGGGATATGCGCCCATGGCATGCTGCCGCACAGCTCTCCCCAATACGTTGCAGCGCATCGGCATTCGGTTCACCGCCGTCCAGCCGCCGTGCATGTACCCGCGCACGAGGCCGCCAACGGAGAGCCCGTCGTTGAATTCGCCACCAAGCCGAAGGGAAGGCCGGCCATCCCCTGACCTTCCTTAATCGGCGGCTGAACGAATCCGACCTGTCAGGCCCCTTTTTGCCGACTCTTTCGGATCAGCGCTGGAAAGCGCATCCGCGGAGAGCCACCGGCCTGGTCGGACGGGCTCAAGGCTCGGGGATCCGGGATCGGTTTTTTGCTTTGGACCGTCCTGGCCTAGGTGTACATTCGGGCGCGTCGCCCCGCGAAGCGCCGAAGATCGTTAACTCCGCGAACGATTTCCCTACGACTTAATTAAGAATTTTCTGTATTTTGAAGCAATTCCCTAGCCCGTGGCTCGTACAACGATGACGATGTACGGGCCCGGGGGACTCCGCTCCAAGAAGGGTCGACTTCCATCGAGAACAACTCCCGTACGCCCCGAACGTCACAGAAAAGGGTCGCACCTGGACTCTCATGTCACTGATCAAGGACCATCGGTCGGCCCCGGTGGATCACGAGCGCCTGTTGCGATCGGCTGCGGCGTACCTGGGTCGGCGGCCGGAAGCGACGCAGGACGAGATCGCCACTGCCGTCGGCGTCAGTCGCGCGACCCTGCATCGCTACTTCGCGGGACGAGCCGCGCTGATCGAGGCACTGCAACATCTCGCGCTCGAACAGGTTCGCCAGGCAGTCGACAATGCCAGTTGGCAGGAAGGGCCGGCCACGCAGGCGTTGCTGCGTCTCGTTACTGAGTGCGAGCCGGTATCCGGCTACCTCACGCTCCTCTATACCCACAGCCAGGAGTTCAGCAACGAGGAACTGCAGCAGGGCTGGGCTGAAATCGACGATCAAATCAAAGGACTTTTCCTTCGCGGCCAACGAGACGGTGAATTCCGGCCCGACCTCACTTCCACCTGGCTGACCGAAGCCTTTTACAACCTGGTCGCCGGAGCCGGCTGGTCCATCCGGACCGGACGAGCCGCGCCACGCGACTTCAGCCCTATGGTCACTGATCTTCTGCTGGACGGGGTGTGCAGATCCTGATGTTGTCGATAGCCCGCATAGGGTGCTGGTCACGGAGTTGTGCCCAGACAATCTGCCCGCGCGCGCAAA
>NZ_JAUFRX010000003.1:0-895703 GCF_030755135.1 Mycobacterium sp. TY815
GCCTTCACTCGGCATCCCGGGTTTCCTCGGGGCGCCGGGGCCGCACCTGGATGTCGGGCCGCAGGTCTTCCTGCGGTTGGCGGGCCGGCATCGGCGCGGCTGCGGCGGTGTCGGCAGGAAGTGCCCCGGGCAGCCACTTCATGTCGCGCTTGCGCCACGTCGCGTATTGGGCCTGCACCTTGGCCATCGGAACCTCGAAGCGGTCCCAGTCGACGCCCGGCGCGCTGACCCAGATCCGGCGGATATGGGTGTCGGTGACGATGTCGTAGTCCCAGGTCAGCTCGCAATGGGTGGGATCGCCGATCAGGCCCAGGGTCGCCGAATCCTGGGTGAAGAACGCGGTCCGCCGCGGGGTGGTCGGTTCCATCTCGTTGTGGTGGATCATCATGTGCGTCTTGCCGCGGCTGTTGATCTCGGGCCAGCGGTAGGGCTTGACGACCGTGTGTCCGGGTGGATGCATGCCGCGGGTGCTCAGCCACACATCGGTGCCCGCCGCGACGGCGGCCGCAACATATGTGCCGCGCCCGAGCCCTTGCATCACGGTTCGCAGATGTGCGGAGTGCCGGGCCGACAAGGCGTTCCAGTCATCGACGGCGGCCAGCAGCATCGCCCCCACCCCGACCGCCACCTGGTTGAGCAGCCGTCGGGCCTCCTTGCGGGAGACCGGACGGTCGGGTGTGTTGGGTTGATCCATCGGAGCTGTCACGACCCCGCCTTTCAGCCGAAAACCTTGCATAGAATCGTGCGGACCGGGGTAAAGTTTGAGGCCGGAAGACACGCCGATCGCATACGGAGCAGCCGGTCTGCAGGCGTCACGGGCTGGAGTTGCGCTATCGTCACACCAGCCACACACGCCCCACGTCCGTTAGTGGGCGTGAACTGGGAAAACGCAGATCAAACGGTGTTTCTGCGCGAATTCGCGGCGGCGGCGGGCTAGTGTCGAAAGACAGCACCGAGACGGTTGGGGAGGCGATCTGTGACGGCACCGGACCCGTACGACGACGCGGCGAACAGCGTGATGGTGCAGTTGACCCGGTTGTCGCGTGGGTGGTCGAAAAAGCGCCTGGCCGACGAGGCCGGGGTGTCGGCCTCGCACGTCAGCAGGGTCGAGGCGGGGCTGCTGCCCCTGGCAGGGAAGGCCTTGCTCGACTACGCGCAGGCCATGGAATGCCGCCCGGAAGCGCTGTGCGTGCCCTTCACCCGGTCCCCGGCCCAGGGCAGCCACTTCCGGGCCAACCTGAGTGCGGCCGAGTGGAAGCGTGACCGCGTGTGGGCGCGCGCGAATCTTGTCGCGATGCGGATCGGCCGCCTGGTGTCCCGCGCCGACATCAACCCCAAGCTTGCGCTTCCCGATCTCGACCCGGCCGACTACGCCTCCGAGCTCGGAGAGATCACCGTCGCCCAGGTTCTGCGCCGCCTGTGGCGCGTCGCCGGCCCGATCCGCTCGATGACCGAATTGCTCGAAGCCGCAGGGGTGTTCGTTGTGGTCGATGGTTTCCTCGACGACGAGATCGACGCGGTGACCCTGCGAGCAAGCGAGTATCACCCGCACCTGGTGTACGTCAACGCGGCCCGGCCGCCCGACCGCATGCGGATGACGCTGGCCCACGAACTCGGCCACCTGGTCATGGATGCGATGACGCTGGTCAGCCCCGCCGAGGCCGAGCGGCGGGCCAACAGTTTCGCCGCCGAGTTCCTCGCCCCCATCGCCGACATCGGCTTTGACTTGGACCGCGTGTCAGTGCGGGCCGTGCATGAACTCGATGAGCTGCGCCTCACCTGGGGTGTGAGCGCGTCGTCGCTGGTCGTGCGGGCCCGCGAGCGAGGTGTGCTCTCCGACTACCAGTACCGCTCGATGTTCCGGCTGCTCAACGAGACCGGCCGCATGTATGGCCCCCGCCCCGGCGTGGCCGAGGAGATGCCCCGTCTCGTCGGCGACGTACTCGGCCAACTCGCGGCCGGCGGCTACACCGCCAGTGAACTCGACGACATTACGCTGCTCACCGGCGCGCAACGCGGCGCGCTCTTCGGCGTAAGCGACAGGCCCGGCGCCCGGCACCTCACGATGGTCTAAACACCGGGCGCGATCGTGGGCTGGAATCGCACCCCGGTCCGCGACGAGCAGTGGAAAGCGCCGGTCCACTGGACCAAGCAGGGGCAAGCCCTTGAGCAGGACCACGCCGCAGGCGGCCGCCGATGCCGTGTGGTGAACGACAGTGGTGGTGCGCTCGGACGGGTCGTCCTGCGGCGCAGATACCTGCGTATCTACGCCGAACTGCGGTGGCAGACCAACAACAAAGAATGCAGCACGTACCTCTGCCAGGTATCAGGCAAGAGCCGAAGCGCAAACCTGGCGGCCGCCTGGCGGCGAGCGCACAGTCTCGGCCTGACCGCTGCCGGCCGTGACGCAAAGGCGTGATAAGTCATCGGCAAACACCACACCTTGCTGACCTCCTCGCCTGGCTGGTTACGCGATGGATGATGCCGGTGGTCAACGCGATATCGCGGAGGCGGCTACTTCGGCCACCGGATCATGGTCCCGGCCTGGCTGTGCCAGTGGTTTGGTGCGCCCGGCCCGGACACCGTTGGCGATGACGACGATTTCGGCGAGTTCGTGCACCGCGACGACCGCGGCCAGGCCGAGCACACCGGTGAGGGCGAGCGGGATGAGCACTGCGATCAATCCCAGTGAGAGGCCGACGTTTTGGAGCATGATGCGCCGGGCTCGCCGCGCGTGGGCCAGGGCCTGGGTGAGGTGGCGCAGGTCTTCACCCATGAGGGCGACGTCGGCGGTTTCGATGGCCACGTCGGTGCCCATCGCACCCATCGCGATCCCCAAATCGGCGGTGGCCAGAGCGGGGGCGTCATTGACGCCATCACCGACCATGGCCGTCGAGGAGCGTTGGCGCAGTTGACCGATCAGCGCCGCCTTGTCTTCGGGCCGCAGATCGGCATGCACCGTATCGATCCCCACCTGGCGGGCCAGGGCTTGGGCGGTCGCTTGGTTGTCGCCGGTGAGCATGGCGACCTGATAGCCGCCGCGGCGCAGGTGTTCGACGACCTGGGCGGCTTCGGGCCGCAGTTCGTCGCGCACCGCGACCGCCCCAATGACCTGACCGTTGTCTTCGACCAGCACGGCGGTGGCGCCGGCGGCCTGCATGGCCGCGACGTGTTCGGACAAGGGTCCGGGGTCGAGCCAGCCGGGGCGCCCGAGCCGTAGCCGGTGGCCGTCACGGTGGCCGAGCAGTCCGGCCCCGGTCACCGCCTCCACATCCTCAGCTGGTTGGACCGGCCCCTCGGTGGCGGCGAGAATCGCTGCAGCCAGCGGGTGTTCGCTGCGGGCCTCCAACGCCGCCGCCACATCTAACACGTGGTCGCGGCTGTTGCCGTTGGTGGTGGCGACGTCGATGACGGTGGGCTGGTTGGCGGTCAGGGTGCCGGTCTTGTCTAGCGCGACGGTGCGCACCGCGCCGAGGGCTTCCAGCGCGGCGCCGCCTTTGACGAGGACGCCGAGCTTGGAGGCGGCGCCGATCGCGGCGACGACGGTGACCGGCACCGAGATGGCCAGCGCGCACGGGGAGGCGGCCACCAGCACGACCAGGGCACGTTCAATCCACACCAGCGGATCACCCAACACGGAACCGATGGCGGCGATCAGCGCGGCCGCGACCATGATCGCCGGAACAAGCGGTTTGGCGATGCGGTCGGCCAGGCGCTGGCTGGCGCCCTTGCGGGACTGCTCAGCCTCCACGATCGCCACGATGCGGGCCAACGAGTTATCAGCAGCGCTGGAGGTGACCTCGACTTCGAGCACCCCGGTGCCGTTGATCGATCCGGCGAACACATCACTGCCGGGTCCGGCCTCCACCGGAACGGATTCGCCGGTGATGGCCGAGACATCCAGTGCGGTGCGCCCCGAGGTGATGGTGCCGTCGGTCGCGACCCGTTCGCCGGGCTTGACCAGCATCCGGTCACCGACCCGCAACTCCGCTGGCGGGATGGTGATTTCGGCGCCGTCGCGCAGGACGGTGGCCTCGTCGGGCACCAGCGCCAACAACGCGCGCAGTCCCCGGCGGGTCCGGGCCAGTGAGTATTCTTCGAGGCCCTCGCTGATGGAGAACAGGAACGCCAGCATGGCGGCTTCGCCGACCTCGCCGAGGATCACCGCGCCGATGGCAGCGATCGTCATCAGCGTGCCGACCCCGATCTTGCCTTGCGCTAACCGGCGCAGCGTCGAGGGTACGAACGTGTAGGCCCCGATCGCCAACGCCAGCGCATACAGGCCGATTTCGACCACATGGGGGCCGCCGGACCAGCCGACCGCATAGCCGGCCAGCAGCACCACCCCCGCGGCTGCGGCCGCGCGTAGTTCGGTGATCTCCCAGAGCCGTTCGGGTTCCTGCTCGCCTTCGTTGCGGTCGTCGCTGCCGCAGCCGCACGCCTCGCTCATCGCGCTACCTTCCGTTCAGTCGGGTGGCCGTAGTTGGGGCACAAGGCGACGGCGTTGCCGGTCGCCTCCAACACCGCCTCGGCCTCGCGAAACATGTCCAGCAGTTCCGGCCGGGCCAGCCGATACACCGAGGCGCGGCCCTGGGGCCGGAAATCCACCAGCCCACAGTCGCGCAGGCACGCCAGATGCGACGACACCGTCGATTGCGCCAATCCCAACTCACCGGTCAGATCCACCACCCGAGCCTCACCACCAGCTAGGCGGCGGGCGATCGCCAACCGGGTGGGATCGGACAGACTGTGAAACAACGCCACCGCCCCCGCCAACTCGTCGCGCGATGCACTCGGCGGCGCAGCACCCATACTTTTCATCGACATATCGCGATGATAGCCTACAACATAGATTGATCGGAATTAGTCGATGACAGCGCTTGCGATTGATGAAGGCTGAGGTGGCGCGGTGAAGCTCAACACCATCGAACGGGCAGCGATGAACAACCCGATTCGGGCTGCCCATCAACACCATCGGGAAGCCGCATGGTTTCGCCGCCTCGCCGGTGGCGACCTCACCGGCCAGGACGTACTCGAGACCGGCTGCGGACGAGGTGTCGGCTCCGAAGTCATCCTCGACCGGCTCCAGGCCCGCCACGTCACCGCATTCGACCTCGACGACACCATGGTCGAGCTCGCCCGCAAACGCCTCCATCACAGGCCCGTATCCCTGTCAGTCGGCGATGTCTGCGACATCCATCAGCCGACCGCCAGCCACGACACCGTCGTTGACTTCGGCATCATCCACCACGTCCCGCACTGGCAGCTGGCCGTCGCCGAGATCGCCCGAGTGTTGCGCCCCGGTGGGCTGCTGTTGTTCGAGGAAGTTCCACGCCGCATGCTCGACACCTGGGCGTTCCGCACATTCACCGTGCACCCACGCGAAAACCGCTTCGAGTCAGACGAATTCGCCGCTGAACTGGCCCGCCACGGCCTGCACGGCACCGCCCGCATCGAACACCACCTTCGCGGGCTCCTCTTCATCGGGGCCGCCCGAAAGATCTGACCTGCCACCCCCGCGACCACGAAAGCCGACCACGATGTCCGCGATGTACGCCATCATCGCCTTGCTCCTCGTCGCGGCTTTCTGGCTGCTCGACGGCTACGTGCGAGCCCGTATTCAACGCCATCGCACCGGCGACAGCGGCATCCGCATCCCTCGCACACCCAAACAGTGGTGGGCCCGAGGAACCCTGGCCTCCGGCATGCTGCTGCCCGGCATCGCCGCCCCCATCGCCGAACTGCTGGGCCTGCAGCCAGTGCCACTGTTGGACCACGGGCCCAGCCGCGTCGCCGGCATCATGCTCGCCGCACTGGGCGTGTTCGCCGCGTTCGGCGCCCAACGCGCAATGGGATCTTCGTGGCGCACCACTGTCGACCCCACCGAACGCCCGCCACTGGTCACCACCGGCATTTTCGCGATCGTGCGCAACCCCATCTACACGTCGATCAACGTCATGGTTATCGGACTAACCTTTGCGGTTCCCAACGGTATTGCACTCGCCGGCGTCGTGATGATCATCATCGGTAGTCAACTGCAGGTCCGCCTGATCGAAGAGCCCTACCTCACCGCCACCCACGGCCAGGCCTACCGCGACTACTGTGAGGCTGTCGACCGGTTCCTGCCCGGCATCGGGCGGATCAGACGGGCGTAGTGTCACCGCCGGCCGTACCGACCAAAGGTGGAGCCACGGGGAATCGAACCCCGATTTGAGCCTTGCAAAGGCCCCGTTCTACCGTTGAACTATGGCCCCGTCATGGATATGACCGTGGCGGTATCACCGCTGGTCACACCCACTTTCATCTACCTCTCCTAGAGATAACCGGCGAACCCCTGACACCCGCCTTGCAAAGGCGGTGCTCTACCAACTGAGCTAAGGCCCCTCTGGTTTGTCAGGCACGTCGCCAGGGGTGACATCGGGCGCCACGTGCCAGACCTCGACGTCGCGGCGCGATCGAACCACCGCCGCCGCGCCGAGGGCGGCGGCCGCTGCCAGGGGCAGCGTGAACTTCACACGACGTTTTGACGGGCACATGATCGTGGGCCTAGGAGGACTCGAACCTCCGACCTCTTCGTTATCAGCGAAGCGCTCTAACCGCCTGAGCTATAGGCCCGTACTGCCAGTACGGCCGAGCGACGAGATTACCGCACGGGCCGCCTGACTCCCAAAACGTCCCCAATTAATCCCGGTCGGCCAGCGTCACTTCGATCCCGCCGATCAGGTCGGTCGTCAGGTTGTAGACAAAGGCGGCGATGGTGGCCATCGCCGTCATCAGCACGATGTTGACCAGACCGATCAGCACGGCCCCGCCGAAAATCGTTCCGCTCGAGACGAGTTCGCCGCTGCTGCCGCTGGTGTTGTTCAGCAGATCGCCGACGTTGCTGTTCAGCTTCGCCCACACGCCCATGCCGCCGAGCACCAGGTAGAGGAACGCGACCGCGATCATCCACACGAAGAACAGGGCCACCGACAGCAGCAGCGATACCTTCAGCGTGCTCCACGGGTCGATGCGCCGGATCTGCATGCTGGCCCGCACCGGCCCGCGGCCACGGCGGGAACCCACCGCGACCGCCCGCGACTCCCGCGCCTCGCCACTGGCCGGGCGCGCGGTGGACGTCGAGGGTGTCTCAGCGGGCCGTTCCGGTTTGCGTGGCGTGGCCCGCGGGATCGGACCGGAGAGATCCGGCAGTTCGCTGGCATACGCCTCGGCCGGTGAGTTTTCGCTGCGCACGGCTGGGACCTCCGCCTGTGGGCCGGGCGTCGGCGACGACGTCCCGGAGATGAAACGGTTCAGCCGAGCTTCCGAGCTGGTCTGCGTCCGCACGTCGGTGGGCGGGTCGGCCGCCGGGCGGGACCCGGTCTGCGACCCGGCGCGGGTGGCGCCGCGCTGCCAGGGCGGCGAGTCTGCGCCCTCCGGAAGGCGGCCGGGACCGGTCGCCGCCCGGTGCGCACCGGCACGTTCGCCCAGCCCGTCCCCGTTCGGGTTGTCACCCTGACTGGGGCCGCCCGGCTCGTTCGGTGAACTCACCCCGACTCCTTACATGTCTGCTCAGGTAGCTGAGTCTATGCCGGGATCGCCACGTGCCGACCCCCCGCCCGGTCAGGCGCCCGACTCCTCGCCCTCCACCTCGGCGTCGGCGCTCTCCTCGGCGTTGCGCGCGATGGCCAGCAAGGTGTCACCCTCGCCGAGATTCATCAGCCGAACACCCTTGGTCTGCCGCCCGGCCTTGCGGACCTGCTTGGCCGTGGTCCGGATGACTCCGCCGACGGAGGTGATCGCGTAGAGCTCGCTCTCGTCGTCGACGATCAGCGCCCCGACCAGCCGGCCACGCCGCCGGTCGTACATGATCGTCAGCACGCCCTTGCCGCCACGGCCCTGCACCGGATACTCCTCGATCCCGGTGCGCTTGGCGTAGCCGCCGGCGGTGGCGACCAGCAGGTAGGTCCCCTCCCGCACCACGTTCAAAGACAGCAGCCGGTCGTCGGCGTTGAACCGCATGCCCTGCACGCCGGAGGTGGCGCGGCCCATCGGCCGCAGCGCCTCGTCGGTCGCCGAGAACCGGATGGACTGGCCGTTGGCAGACACCAGCAGCAGGTCGTCGTCGGCCGAGCACAGCACCGCACCCACCAGTTCGTCGCCATCGCGCAGGTTGACGGCCACGATGCCGCCGGAACGGTTGGAGTCGAAGTCGGTCAACTTCGACTTCTTCACCAGTCCGTTGCGGGTGGCCAGCACCAGATACGGCGCATCCTCGTAACTCTTGATCTGGATGACCTGGGCGATGCGCTCCTCGGGCTGGAAGGCCAGCAGGTTCGCGACGTGCTGACCGCGGGCGGTACGCAAGGCCTCCGGCAGTTCGTACGCCTTGGCCCGGTAGACCCGGCCCTGGGTGGTGAAGAACAGGATCCAGTCATGGGTGGAGCACACGAAGAAGTGCCGCACGATGTCGTCCTGCTTGAGCCCGGCGCCCTGCACGCCCTTGCCGCCGCGCTTCTGGCTGCGGTACAGGTCGGTCTTGGTGCGCTTGGCATAGCCGGTCTCGGTGATGGTGACGACGACGTCCTCGCGGGCGATCAGGTCCTCGTCGCTGACATCCCCGTCGGCCGCGATGATCCGGGTACGACGGTCGTCGCCGTGCTTCTCCACGATCTCGCCGAGTTCGTCGCGCACGATGCCGCGCTGACGTTCCGGTTTGGCGAGAATGTCTTCCAGGTCCGCGATTTCGGCTTCGATCTTGGCCAGGTCATCAACGATGCGCTGACGCTCCAGAGCCGCCAACCGCCGCAGCTGCATGTCCAGGATCGCCTGGGCCTGGATCTCGTCGATGTCGAGCAACTCGATCAGGCCCTGGCGGGCGATATCGACGGTTTGCGACGCGCGGATCAACGCGATCACCTCGTCGAGCGCGTCGAGTGCCTTGACCAGACCACGCAGAATGTGGGCCCGCTCGTTGGCTTTTCGCAGCCGGTAGGTGGTGCGCCGGACGATCACGTCGAGTTGGTGCTCGACGTAGTAACGAATCATCTGGTCCAGCCGCAGGGTGCGTGGCACCCCGTCGACGATGGACAGCATGTTGGCACCGAAGCTGGTCTGCAGCTGGGTGTGCTTGTAGAGGTTGTTCAGCACCACTTTGGCCACGGCGTCGCGCTTGATCTCGACGACGATGCGCAACCCGACCCGGTCGCTGGACTGGTCTTCGATGTTGGAGATTCCGGCCAGCCGGCCGTCGCGGACCTGTTCGGCGATCGAGGTGATGAAGTTGTCGTGGTTGACCTGATACGGCAACTCGGTGATCACCAGCGAGGTGCGGCCGCGCGAATCCTCTTCCACCTCAACGACTCCGCGCATCCGGATGGACCCGCGGCCGGTCTTATAGGCATCGGAGATGCCTTGTGATCCGACGATCAGACCGGAGGTGGGGAAGTCGGGACCCTTGACCCGCTCCATCACTGCGGCGAGCGTCGCCTCTTCGTCGGCGTCGTAGTTTTCCAGGCACCAGAAAACCGCCTCGGCCAGCTCGCGCAGGTTGTGCGGCGGGATGTTGGTGGCCATGCCGACGGCGATGCCCCCGGACCCGTTAGCCAGCAGGTTGGGGAACCGGCTGGGCAGAACGGTCGGCTCCTGCACCCGGCCGTCGTAGTTGGGGATGAAATCGACTGTCTCCTCGTCGATTTCGCGCAGCATCTCCATGGCCAACGGGGTGAGCCTGGCCTCGGTGTTGTGGCTCACGAATCCATTGGTCAGGAACGCGTGATCATCGGTGACCACCCGCAGGCTGTACACCGACTGCACGCCCGCCTCCGTGACGGAGGCGACTTTTGCGTAGTAGAAGCGGCCGTCGGTGAGATCGGTCGCGATGGCTCGCACGT
Source organism: Mycobacterium sp. TY815 (assembly GCF_030755135.1). Taxonomy (NCBI): domain Bacteria; kingdom Bacillati; phylum Actinomycetota; class Actinomycetes; order Mycobacteriales; family Mycobacteriaceae; genus Mycobacterium; species Mycobacterium sp. TY815. Next base: position 9,873 of record NZ_JAUFRX010000003.1, read on the forward strand.
CAGGATCGGCGATATGCGAGAGGATCTCGTTGCCACGGGTGCGCCAACGCTGGATCCGATCGACGTTGTGTCGATTCAACCAGTCCCGGTCAGCCCAGGTGCCACCCGCGTGCTGGCGAATGAACACGGCCAGGCCTGGAACATGGTCGTTGTCCCTGCCCGCACATGTAGGCATCGACTCAAGGATTGCCGCCAGCTTGCTCTGCTTGGCGCCACCGAAACCTACTTCGGTCGCGAACATCTCGGCTTGGGCGCGGTTGGTGATGACGACCTTGTACTCACCGGTCGCATGAAGGTACCTGCGCGACACGATGCCGAATTCAAGCAGCATCTGCTGCACGTCCATTGCCAGCTGCATGCTGCGCGTGGAATAAGAGATTTGAATCGTGTTGAGTGGCAGGGCAGAGCAGGATCCATCGCCTTCGAACAACGCCTGCAGGAATGCCCGTTTGACCGCGGCGGCGGAGTGCCACAGCCACTGTGGCACGCACTTGTCGGCCGAGCGCTGCCCACAGAGCTGACCCAACCGTGATTCTTTCAGCGCCGAAACATTATGGATGTCAAGCTCATTGAGCATGGAGCCCGACGCAATCGTGCGTTGAGATAGGTACCGCTTACCGCCGACGACCGCATCGTAGGCCGCAACCACCATATTGAAGTAGTCACGGTCGACGTTGTTGAATCCCGCTCGGGATTCGGACACGAACCCTTCACTGATGAAGGCTCCCAGTAGGAGAGCTTCCATCGTGTCGTGCCACTCCGCCGGGCCGAACTCCATCGGCGGCGTGCGCTGCAAGACGACGTGGTCATCCGGGCCGATTTCCTGGATCAACTTCCACAGCAGCGTCGGAACGCCACCGACGTTAACCAGGCACAGCAGCGGGTGATTGGCGGTGCCGGTTACTTCGTAGCCCTCCGCGGTGCACACCTTGTATGTCTGGTGGGAGCCCGAGTGGAACAAACGATCGGCCGCGACCAGATTCCCGTGCCTATCGAGGACCTTGAGTTCGACCGGGTTGTCGGAGTTCGGTTCAGCTCCCGGGACTAGGTCCGCAATCCGAGCTGACTGCCCAAACGGCAGCCGAACCAACGCATCACCGGTGACGCAGTACCTCATCGCGGCTGGTGGGTCATTACCCGGCGAACCGAAGTTCCCCTGTCCGTCCACCAGCGGGTAGCGCAGCGACCACGGCTGCGCCATGCGCACCAGGGTGTCGTAGATCGACGCGTCGCCGTGCGGGTGGTAGTTACCCATCGTCTCGGCGACCGAACGCGCCGACTTGGCGTGGCTGCGATCCGGCCGGAAACCGCTGTCGTACATGGCATACAGCACGCGGCGGTGCACCGGCTTGAGCCCGTCGCGGACTTCCGGCAGGGCGCGGCCCACGATCACGCTCATCGCGTAGTCGATGTAGCTGCGCTGCATCTCCTGCTGAATGTCGACCGGCTCGATCCGGTCTACCCCACCGTCACCTGGAGGCAGCGTTGTGTCAGTCATAGATTCCTCGCCTGCTGGTTGAAACGCGGACCGGGGTCAAACTTCGTCAGACATCTAGGAAGCGAACGTCTTTGGCATTACGCGTGATGAAGCTGCGGCGCGCCTCGACGTCCTCACCCATCAGGATGGAGAACAGTTCGTCGGCCGCGGCGGCGTCATCGAGCGTCACCTGCCGCAGCACCCGGACCGTCGGGTCCATGGTGGTTTCCCACAGTTCCTTGGCATCCATCTCGCCCAGACCTTTGTAGCGCTGGATGCCATCTTCTTTGTTGATCTTCTTACCGGACTTCAAACCCGCTTCCAGGAGACCGTCGCGTTCCCGGTCGGAGTAGGCGAATTCGGGCTCGATGCGCTGCCACTTCAGCTTGTACAGCGGCGGCTGCGCCAGGAACACGTGGCCGTGCTCGAGCAGTGGGCGCATGAACCGGAACAACAACGTGAGCAGCAGCGTCGAAATGTGTTGTCCGTCAACGTCGGCGTCGGCCATAAGGACGATCTTGTGATAGCGCAGTTTGGTGATGTCGAACTCGTCGTGAATGCCGGTGCCCAGTGCGGTGATGATGGCCTGGACTTCGGTGTTCTTCAGCACCCGGTCGATACGGGCCTTCTCGACGTTGATGATCTTGCCGCGCAAAGGCAGAATCGCCTGGAACATCGAGTCGCGGCCGCTCTTGGCCGAGCCGCCGGCCGAGTCACCTTCCACCACATACAGTTCGGACTTGCGGGGGTCGGTCGAGCGGCAGTCGGCGAGCTTGCCGGGCAGACCACCGAGATCGGTGGCGCTCTTGCGCCGCACCAGTTCCCGGGCCTTGCGTGCGGCGATCCGCGCCTGCGCGGACGATACCGCTTTGTTCACAACGGTTTTGGCTTCGGAGGGGTTGGCTTCGAACCAATGTGTGAGCTGCTCGTTGCACACCTTCTGCACGAACGACTTGACCTCGGTGTTGCCCAGCTTGGTCTTGGTCTGACCCTCGAACTGCGGTTCGGCGACCTTCACGGAGATCACCGCGGCCAGCCCCTCGCGGATGTCGTCACCGGTGAGGTTCGGGTCCTTCTCCTTGAGCAGCTTCTTGTCTTTGGCGTACTTGTTCACCACCGAGGTCAAAGCGCTGCGGAAGCCTTCTTCGTGCGTGCCGCCCTCGTGGGTGTTGATCGTGTTGGCGAAGGTGTGCACCGACTCGGAGTAGCCGCCGTTCCACTGCATCGCGATCTCGACCTCATGGCCGGTGCCCTTGCCTTCGAAGTCGATCACGCTCTGCTGGATCGGGCTCTTGGTCCGGTTGATGTGCTTGACGAAGTCCACCAGGCCACCGGGGTAGTGGAACGTGCGCTGCTTGACCTTGTGCGGAGCCTTGGATTCGGCCGCCTTCTCTTCGGCGGACTTTGGTGCCTCGGCGGTGTCGCTGACGACCTCGTCGACGACCTCGTCCTGCTCTACCCGCTCGTCGGTGAGATTGATGGTCAGGCCCTTGTTCAGGAATGCCATCTCCTGCAGCCGGCGCGCCACCGTCTCGAAGTCGTATTCGGTGGTTTCGAAGATCTCCGGGTCCGCCCAGAACCGGATCGTAGTTCCGGTCTTCCTGGTCGCCTCGCCCTGCTTGAGAGTGCCGGGCACGGCGCGTTCGTAATACTGCGACCATTCGTGGCCGTCGCGTTTGATGTCGACTTCCAGGCGCGTGGACAGCGCGTTGACGACGGAGACACCCACGCCGTGCAGACCACCACTGACGGTGTAGCCACTGTTTTCGCCGCCGAATTTTCCGCCGGCGTGCAGTTGGGTCATGACCACGTCGACGGTGGGTGCGCCGGTGGCGTGCATGGCCACCGGGATGCCACGGCCGTCGTCGGCGACCTCGACACTGCCGTCGTCGAGCAACCGCACGTCCACCTTAGTGGCGTAGCCGGCCATCGCCTCGTCGACTGAGTTATCGACCACCTCCCAGATGAGGTGGTGTAAACCACGCTCCCCGGTGGAGCCGATATACATGCCCGGACGTTTGCGGACAGCCTCCAGTCCCTCCAGGACGGTGATGGCTGAAGCGCCGTATTCGTTCTGTGCCTTCTTCTTCGGGGCAGCCACGGTCGGAATGCTCTCCTTGGGGTTGCATGCGAGCGGTCTAGTCACCGCAGCGGTCGCATGGGCCTACTCTACCGTGAAGCACCGTCAGCACCGATTTTGTGGGCGCGTTTCCGCCCATCTGATTGCGCCGTGCGCTCAATTTCTTCGCTGTAGCCGCGTCCCGACGTTCCAGATAAGCGTTCGTCAATTTCTGGCGGCTCTGAGACGGCTGTGGTTTGTGTCCCGTTCACCCGGCCCAACCACCCTAGCCGTAGGTGTCGCGCGGGCCACGCCCGGCGATGTGACGGGGGCCTTTCCGCCACGACGGCGCGGTCGGCCCGGTGATTTTCAGCGAGGTCACCACACCGTTGCCGACGGCGGCGGCAATCTTGGCCAACAGTTGCGCCTGCATGAGGCGCAGCTGCGTGGCCCAGGCCGTGGATTCGGCCGTGACGCTGAGCACCCCGTCAGTAAGTGCCACCGGAGTGGCGTGCTCGGCGATCTGCGCGCCGACCACCGAAGTCCAATGACCGAACACGGTGCCCTCGGCGACCTGCGTGGTCCAGCCCTGCTGCTTGGCGAGGTCACGGGCGAGCCTGCCCAACGGCTGCGGGTCCCGCGGATCAGGTCCCGGTCCCGACCAGCTGCGCCGGCCGCCGGCCCCGCGCCGGCGGGGCAGGGGAGCGGCACGTCCCCTCCCGGCGTCCTGGCCACGTTCGCGGGCCGCCGCGCGAGCCTCCTCCAGGGTCCGCCGCACCAGATCGAGCCCGCGCTGGTTGACCTCGTCCTGCTGGTCCTCGGTCATTCCCGCACCTCCGACACCGGCCCGATCTCACGCTCGCGCAATTCCACGTGGACCCGCCGCGCCTCCCACCCGTCGGGAATGTCTTCCGGGACCGCGGCGGTCACCAGGACCTGCTCGGCAGATTCGGCGACCGAGGCCAGCGCGCGGCGCCGTTTGACGTCCAGTTCCGCGAATACGTCGTCCAGCAACAACACCGGGTCGCTTCCCTCGGCGCGCAGTAGTTCGTATGCCGCCAGCCGCAGCGCCACCGCGAATGACCACGATTCACCATGGCTGGCAAAGCCTTTGGCGGGCTGGTCACCCAGGCGCAGTTCCACGTCATCACGGTGTGGGCCGACCAGGCAGACACCGCGCTCCAATTCCGCGGTGCGGCGAGCCGCTAAGGCACTGAGCAGAACTGCCTCCAACGACTGCGGATCGGCCGCCGCCACCGGCACCACCGCGTCCGTGCTGGCGCGGTACCCAATCGCCGCCGGACGTGATTCGGGTGCCAACAGCTGATACGCCTTTTCCACCTCCGGCGCCAGCTGGTTCACCAGGTCGATACGGGCTGCCATCAGCGCCGCACCGTGCTCGGCCAGCCTGCTGTCCCACACCTCGAGGGTGTCCAGTGCGCCCTGGTCACCGCGGAAGCTGGCCCCCGACAGGGATTTCAGCAGCGCGGTGCGCTGCCGCAGCACCTTGTCATAGTCCGCGCGCACCCCGGCCAGCACGGGCCGGCGTACCGTCGCCAGATCATCCAGATAGCGGCGCCGCTCCGCCGGGTCGCCGCGCACCAGCGCCAGGTCCTCCGGCGCGAACAACACCGCCCGAAGCACACCGACTATCTCCCGGGTACTGCGCACCGGCGACCGGTTCAACCGGGCCTTGTTCGCCCGGCCGGCGGCGATCTCGAGGTCGACCGCACACTCGCGACCCTCGTTGACCACGATCGTCGACACCACCGCACGATCCGCGCCGGCGCGGATCAACGGCGCGTCGGTACCCACCCGGTGTGAGCCGAGCGTCGTCGAATACCAGAGCGCCTCAACAAGATTCGTCTTCCCGAAGCCGTTTCGGCCGACGAATACGGTGCGGCCGGGCTCCAGGTCGAGGTCGGCACGGGCCCACGACCGGAAATCCCGCAAAGCCAAATGCCGGACGTACACGGCCCTACCGATCAGCCGGGCAGCCGCACCGGCATCAGCAGGTACACGTAATCCGTGGGCACCGCCGCGAACGGGCCACTACCGCTGGGCACCGAGTCGTCGGCCGACGCGGGGCGCAGCAACGCGGGCTTGCCCGGCGTGGTAAATCCGAACGACACCCGCTCAGAGTGCAGCGATCCGAGTCCGTCGGTGAGATAAGTCGGGTTGAAGGCGATGGTCAACGGTTCACCCGCGTAGTCCACCGCGAGGTCCTCCTCGGCCCGCCCCACATCGTCGGCGCCAGCGGACAGTCGCAGCATCCCGTCGGCGAATTCCATCCGGATCTGTGCTCCGCGGTCGGCCACCAGCGCCACCAGCTTGATCGCCTCGGTCAACTCGGCCACGTTGATGGTCGCGACCGCGGTGTGTTCGGCGGGCAGCAGCTGACGGAACTTCGGAAATTCCGCGTCGAGCAACCGGGTGGTGCTGCGCTTGCCGTTCCCGGTGATGCCCAGCAGGCCGTCCTTGCCCACACCCGCTCCGGCGCCCAGCGACAGCCGGACCTCCGAACCGTCGGCGCCGGCCTTGGCCGCCTCGGCCAAGGTCTTGGCGGGCACCAGCACCGACGCCTCGATGTCCGGCGACAGCGCTGACCAGGTCAGCTCGCGCACCGCCAGGCGGAACCTGTCAGTGGCCGCCAAAACCACCGTCTCGCCGGAGATCTCGACCCGGATACCGGTCAGCATGGGCAGCGTGTCATCGCGGCCGGCGGCGATCGCGACCTGCCCGATCGCCTCGGCGAACAGCTCGGCCGGCAATGACCCGGTTTCGTCGGGCAGCGTGGGCAGCGTCGGGTAATCCTCGACGGCCATCGTCGGCAGCGAGAACCGGGCGCTTCCGCAGGTCAGCGCGACACGGTTGCCGTCGACGTAGAAATCCACCGGCTTGTTGGGCAGCGCCCTGGTGATGTCGGACAACAGCCGCCCGGATACCAAAACGCTTCCCGGTGAGGCGATTTCGGCGGCAACCTGCACCTCGGCGGAAACTTCGTAGTCGAATCCGGAAATCGTCAGGCCGTCGTCGGTCCCGGTGAGCAACACCCCGGAGAGCACCGGGACGGTCGGCCGGGACGGGAGGTTCTTGGCTACCCACGACACCGCTTCGGCGAAGGACTCCCGGACCAAACGAAACTTCAAATCGGTGACAGCCCGTGTTGTAGCCGCGTCCATTGCGTCCCTTCACCTAACGTGACGTCCAAATCCGTGCCCAGCTCCCCCGCCGGCGTTGGGGACCCTCCGTGACGAACGCCGCTGACGAAGTGATTCGCCAGGACGGCCGCAACAGCAGTCGAACAACAACCGTAGAGCTTATGAGTCCAACTTGAAAGCTAATCGTCGGCAGGGACAAGGCGCTTGCGGGGATGCTCTGCGCATCCGTCCGTACGGATGTCCCCAGGCGTGTTCTTCAAAGAAGAAATGACGAAGAGATCTCAATATCAGTATTAAGGGCTGTGCAATCTGGGGACAGGACGGCCTTGCCCCAGCTTGGGGCCGGATGGGGCTGTGGATTGCTGGGGACGGGCCTGTGTGATCCGCGGTGCACCGTTGGGGACGAATCACCGATGTGCACCAAAAGGCCGGTGCTGCACTCCAGTTTGACCGGGTTGTGCACAGGGCTACCCACACCGCGGAGCTGATGCGGGTGTGACTCGAGGTAGAGAAGTTTTTTGCAGAAAATGTGGCGAGGACCGCAATTTCAGCGCTTGGAGCGCTGCCGGATGCGGGTGGTGAGCTCTTTGACGTTGTCGAAGATCTCGCGGCGCTCGGCCATCTCGTTGCGGATCTTGCGTTCGGCGTACATCACGGTGGTGTGATCGCGGCCGAAGGCCTGCCCGATCTTGGGCAGGGAGAGGTCGGTGAGTTCCCGGCACAGATACATGGCGATCTGGCGCGACTGGGCGAGCGGGCGGGCCTTGCCCGGGCCGCGCAACTCTTCGACGGTGGTGTCGAAGTACTCGGCGGTGGCCGCCATGATGGTGGCCGCGCTGATCTGCATGCCGCTGGCGTCGGCGATCAGGTCGCGCAACACGATCTCGGCCAGCGACTTGTCGATCGCGGTCTTGTTGAGCGATGCGAATGCGGTGACCCGGATCAGCGCGCCCTCGAGTTCGCGGATGTTGCGTTCGATGCTGCTGGCGATGAGTTCCAGCACATCATCGGGCACGGCCAGGCGTTCGACTTGTGCTTTCTTGCGCAAGATGGCGATGCGCGTCTCGAGGTCCGGCGGCTGCACGTCGGTGATCAGTCCCCACTCGAAACGGGTACGCAACCGGTCTTCCAGGGTGGCAAGTTGCTTGGGCGGCCGGTCGGAGGAGATGACGATCTGCTTGTTGGCGTTGTGCAGGGTGTTGAAGGTATGGAAGAACTCTTCCTGAATACCGTCCTTGCCCTCGATGAACTGGATGTCATCGACCAGCAGCACGTCGACGTCGCGGTAGCTGCGCTTGAACGACACCTTGCGGTCGTCACGCAGCGAGTTGATGAAGTCGTTGGTGAACTCTTCGGTGGAGACGTACTTGACGCGCATCCCGGGAAACAGCCGCTGGGCGTAATTGCCGGCGGCATGCAGCAGGTGGGTTTTGCCCAGGCCGGACTCTCCCCAGATGAACAGGGGGTTGTACGCACGGGCGGGTGCCTCGGCAATCGCGAGGGTGGCGGCGTGGGCGAACCGGTTGGAGGAACCGATGACAAAGGTGTCGAAGGTGTAGCGACGGTTGAGGCTGGTGCCTGACGCGGCCGCGGTGTCGGTGGCCGTCGGGCGCTCGGCAAAGTAGTTCGGCCAGTTGTGCCCTGGTCCCACCACGGTGTCGCCCTGGTCGTCCTCGGTGCCGGGGCGGTCGGGCCGTTCGGAATCTTCGATCGGGGCCGGCATGTCGGGAGAGGAGAGGGCGTCGTCGTCAGCGGGCGGAGGAGCGATGCGGACGCCGAGTTGGATCTGCTGTCCGAGGCGACGGCTGAGCGCGTCGGTGATCGGGGTGCGCAGGTGACGTTCGATCTCGTTTTGCACGAATACGCTCGGCACCGAGAGCAGAGCAAATCCCTCGACGATGGTGAGCGGCCGCACGAGTTTGAGCCATGCCCTTTGCTGCGCGGTCAGGGGGGCGGCGAGAGCGGACCCGTTGCCGGCCTCACCGTTGAGCTCGGAGACGACCGCGTTCCACACTGTGGCGAATCCGGAACCGGGGTCATCGGTCAACGACGCATCTCCCTGGTCCGACGGTCGGAGTACAACGTTTCGGTAGCAACAACGCACCTGTCCACATGGTTATCCACAAATGTGGAAAGGAAGGTCAGTAGCAAGCCGCAGCCTACCGGCAACGGCTCGCGATCTTCGCGCTGTAGACAACCACGTGATTGCCCGATCAGCTAGTCGATCCGCCATCCTCGCTTCAGTGTCATTGTCAACCAAGTCCCAAGTCCGTACCGGCTTGGAAACTACCCCGCCCGAAGCTAACAGTTTTCGCTCCGGCTGCCAACAGTTCTTTGTATTCTGCTGGCGTTCTTCATGATCCTGCTATCAGCGATGATGCGCGGCACCGGTGTTTGCCGCGCACGAGGCAAGGGTCCTGGGTCTGCTGGGGCGGGCGAGGTTTGACCAGGAGAAGCCTCGTCAGTACCCTCAAACAGTCGCCCGAAAGTCGGCGATACGGCTGCGACCCGGATCAGCACCTCGGGGACCGCGCCGGCCAGCAAGCGAGAACACCTTCGCCCACGAGTTGCCGAGCATCAGCGGGCGGACTGTTATGCCATACACAGCGAGGAGAACGCGGTGGCCAAGGGCAAGAGGACGTTCCAGCCGAACAACCGGCGTCGAGCCCGCGTTCACGGATTCCGGCTGCGCATGCGCACCCGCGCAGGACGGGCGATCGTTGCCAACCGGCGCGCTAAGGGTCGCCGCTCTCTAACTGCCTGATCGCCATTCAGGTTTCCCAGCGGTGCTTTCCGCACGGAACCGCATGAGGCGGTCGGCCGAGTTTGACGCGACGGTGAAGTACGGGATGCGCACTGTGCAGCCCGATGTCATCGTGCATGTCCGACGGGCCAGCCAGCGTGAGGACGACGAGGGGCCACGGGTCGGTCTGATCATCGCCAAGCGGGTGGGGACTGCGGTCGAACGCCACCGGGTCGCCCGCCGCCTGCGGCATGTCGCGCGTCCGTTGTTGGCCGGCCTGCATCCGCGCGACCGGGTGGTGATCCGCGCGCTGCCCAGCAGCCGGCATGTGTCCTCCGCCTGGCTCGATCAACAGCTTCGCAGCGGACTGAAGCGGGCGTTCGACACGGCCGGCTCCGAGCGGTGAGTACATCGGTGGGCGCCCCCGTGCGCGCGGTCCGGGCGGGCGCCCCGGTGGTGCGGGCGCTGATCTACCTCATCCAGCTTTACCGGCACATGGTGTCGCCGCTGCGCCCGGCGACGTGTCGGTTCATTCCTACTTGCAGTCAATACGCCGTGGAGGCACTCACCGAATATGGACTGATTCGGGGAACCTGGCTCGCGGCGGTCAGGCTCGGCAAGTGTGGTCCCTGGCATCGGGGAGGATGGGATCCAATTCCGGAGCGCTGCGAGTGCCCGGTCGACGAGGACGTCTCGCCGGAAGCGGTCGACGGCCGCCCGGCGAAGCAAGGGGAGAGTGAATCTGTTGTTTGATTTCTTCAGCTTGGACTTCATCTACTACCCGGTCTCATGGATCATGTGGCTCTGGTACAAGGCGTTCGCGTTCCTGCTGGGCCCGGATAACTTCTTCGCCTGGGCGCTGTCGGTGATGTTCTTGGTCTTCACCCTGCGCGCACTGCTGTACAAGCCGTTCGTCCGGCAGATTCGCACGACGCGGCAGATGCAGGAACTGCAACCACAGATCAAGGCCCTGCAGAAGAAGTACGGCAAAGACCGCCAGCGGATGGCCCTCGAGATGCAGAAGCTGCAACGCGAGCACGGTTTCAATCCCATCCTCGGCTGTCTGCCGATGCTGGCCCAGATCCCGGTGTTCCTGGGGCTCTACCACGTGCTGCGCTCGTTCAACCGGACCACCGGTGGTATCGGATTGCAGTCGATGTCGGTCGAGCAGAACAAGATGATCGGCAACTATGTCTTCACGGCCCTCGACGTGCAGAACTTCCTGAAGGCCAATCTGTTCGGCGCACCGATCGGCGCCTCGATGACTCAGAAGGGCGGGCTGGACGCCTTCGAGCATTTCAGCCGTCCCGCGGTGATCGCGGTAGGCGTGCCGGTGATGATCCTGGCCGGTGTCGCGACGTACTTCAACAGCCGCGCCTCGGTGGCCAGGCAGAGTCCCGAGGCCGCGGCCAACCCGCAGACCGCGATGATGAACAAGCTCGCGCTGTATGTGTTCCCACTGGGCGTTGTGGTCGGCGGCCCGTTCCTGCCGCTGGCGATCATCCTGTACTGGTTCGCCAACAACATCTGGACGTTCGGTCAGCAGCACTACGTGTTCGGGATGATCGAGAAAGAGGACGAGGCGAAGAAGCAGGAGGCGCTGGAACGGCGGGCGGCCAATGCGCCTGCGCCGGGAGTCAAACCCAAGCGCACCAAGTCCGCCGCCGCGACCACGACGGGATCGGTGGTCGACACCGAGTCGGGGGAGTCCGGCTCGACGGATGCCGACGGGCTGGAGCCGAACGGGCAAGCTGCCAAACCGCCGGCCGGGAAGAGCCCGCAGAGTCCGTCGCCCAAACCGGCCAACCGAAGTAGCGGCCCGGGCCGTACCCCGCGGCCGGGGGCACGGCCGAAGAAGCGCAAGCGCTAGTAGGCGCCTGACTTGCCGGGGCTGGCCTACCGGGCCGCAACCCCAGAACACCAAGCAAGACATCGCGGCGCAACGCCGTGAACACCAACCCGTGGATGAGGGGAGAGAGAGCCATGACGGAAGCCGACACCACCGAACTCGACGCAGTGGAAGGCACGACCGACGCGGAGAACGGCGAAGCCGCGGACGAATCCGACGACCTGGAAGAGCGATTGGTCGCCGAGGGCGAGATCGCCGGTGACTATCTGGAAGAACTGTTGGACCTGTTGGACTTCGACGGGGACATCGACCTCGACGTCGAGGGCAACCGCGCAGTCGTCAGCATCGACGGAAGTGACGACCTGAACAAGTTGGTCGGTCGTGGTGGCGAAGTTCTGGATGCGCTGCAAGAGTTGACGCGTCTGGCGGTGCACCAGAAGACAGGGGTGCGCAGCCGACTGATGCTCGACATCGCCAGCTGGCGTCGTCGCCGTCGGGAGGAGTTGGCGTCGCTGGGCGACAAGGTGGCGCGGCGCGTTGCGGAGAGCGGTGAACGCGAAGCGTTGTCACCCATGACACCGTTCGAGCGCAAGATCGTGCATGACGCGGTGGCGGCCGTCCCCGGCGTTCACAGCGAGAGCGAGGGTGTCGAGCCGTCGCGCCGCGTCGTCGTGCTGCGTGACTGAGTCGTGACCAACCGTGACCTCGCCGTGACTCTGGGACTTACAGCGATGTAGTTTCCCGCGGCGCCGGCACGGCAGGGATTATGGGGTCGGGCGGCGAAGAGCGGAGGGAATGTTTCACGTGAAACATGTCGATTCGCACGACCCCGCAGAACCGCAGTCGCCGGCAGATGCCCCGGCAGATGCCGGAACCCCTACCGCATCCGGACCGCCGTCCGCGGCCAGAGAAGTATTCGGTCCCCGCCTTGAGATCGCTGAGCGCTACGCCGCGGTTCTGGCAACCGCCGGTGTGGAACGAGGCCTGCTGGGACCCCGTGAGGTAGACCGGCTGTGGGACCGTCATCTCCTGAACTCCGCGGTGGTCGAGGAGTTGCTGGGCCTCGGCACGCGGATTGTCGACGTGGGTAGTGGGGCAGGACTGCCCGGCATTCCGTTGGCGATCGCCCGTCCTGACCTCGAGGTGGTGTTGCTCGAACCGCTGCTGCGCCGCAGCGATTTCCTGCTCGAGGTGGTGGGCGATCTCGGAATCACCGCCGAGGTCGTACGGGGCCGCGCGGAAGAGCGAGCCGTCCGGAACATCGTGGGCGGTGCGGACGCAGTGGTGTCCCGTGCCGTGGCGGCGCTGGACAAGTTGACGAAGTGGAGTATGCCGTTGCTGAAGGAAGACGGGCTGATGATCGCGATCAAGGGGGAGCGCGCTCCCGACGAAGTGCAGGAGCACCGGCGTGTGATGGAGTCGATGGGTGCCGCAGATGTCAGGGTGGTGAGGTGTGGCGTGAACATTCTGGAACAACCGACTACCGCAGTGGTAGCGCGTCGCGGACGCCCGGTGCGGCGGCGGAACAGGTGAGCGCCATGAATACTCACGGAGTAGCGGCGACGGCGGCAGGGGCGCACAATCCCACCGTGAATGTTTCACGTGAAACATCAACCGACTTCGACACCCCGATCGGCGCCGCGGCCGAGCGCGCAGTGCGGGTGCTGCACTCCACGCACGATCCGCTGCCGCGCCCACGCCAGCGCCGCCTGTTCACCATCGCGAACCAGAAGGGCGGGGTGGGCAAGACAACCACCGCGGTCAACCTGGCGGCGGCGCTGGCGGTGCAGGGACTGAAGACGCTCGTCATCGATCTCGACCCGCAGGGCAACGCAAGCACCGCGCTGGGCATCGCCGATCGCCAGTCCGGTACGCCGTCCTCGTACGAGGTGCTGATCGGAGAGGTCTCGTTGCGCGAGGCGCTGCGCCGTAGCCCGCACAGCGAGCGGCTGTTTTGTCTGCCGGCCACCATCGACCTGGCGGGCGCCGAGATCGAACTCGTCAGCATGGTGGCGCGGGAGAATCGCTTGCGCAACGCACTGGCCGAGCTGGACGACTTCGACTTCGATTACGTCTTCATCGACTGCCCGCCCTCGCTGGGCCTGCTCACCATCAATGCGTTGGTAGCCGCCCCGGAGGTGCTCATCCCGATCCAGTGTGAGTACTACGCCCTCGAGGGTGTGTCGCAGCTGATGCGCAACATCGAGATGGTGAAGGCACACCTCAACCCACAGCTGGACGTCACCACCGTCATCCTCACGATGTACGACGGCCGGACGAAACTGGCCGACCAGGTTGCCGAGGAAGTACGCCGCTACTTCGGGGACAAGGTGCTGAGGACTGTGATTCCTCGCAGCGTCAAGGTCTCCGAGGCGCCGGGCTACAGCATGACGATCATCGATTACGATCCCGGTTCGCGCGGCGCGATGAGCTACCTCGACGCCAGTCGTGAACTTGCCCAACGCGATCGACCATCTGCCGGGAGGGGATGAGTGATGACCAATCCGTCACGCAGGAAGGGCGGCCTCGGCCGCGGACTGGCGTCGCTGATTCCCACCGGACCGGTCGAGGGCTCAGAAGGCGCGAACTCCGCGTTCGGGCCCCGGTTGGGTTCGGCGGCAGCCGATGTCGTCATCGGTGGCCCACTGCCCGACGCTGCCGCGATGGGCGCGGTGTACCGGGAGATCGCGCCGTCGGACATCGAGCCCAACCCGCGGCAGCCCCGCCAGGTGTTCGACGACGAGGCGCTCTCGGAGCTGGTCCATTCGATCCGCGAATTCGGGCTGTTGCAGCCGATCGTGGTCCGCGCGGTGCCGGGATCCCAGAGCGGCGCCCACTACCAGATCGTGATGGGGGAGCGGCGCTGGCGGGCCGCCCAGGAGGCCGGCCTGTCGACCATCCCGGCGATCGTCCGCGAGACCGGCGACGACAATCTGCTACGCGACGCGCTGCTGGAGAACATCCACCGGGTGCAGCTGAATCCGTTGGAAGAGGCGGCGGCATACCAGCAGCTGCTCGACGAGTTCGGCGTCACCCACGATGAACTGGCCGCGCGAATCGGCCGCTCGCGTCCGCTGATCACGAACATGATCCGGTTGCTCAAACTGCCGATCCCGGTGCAGCGTCGGGTAGCTGCCGGCGTCCTGTCGGCCGGCCATGCCCGCGCCCTGCTGTCGTTGGATGCGGGCCCGGAGGCGCAGGAGGAGCTGGCAAGCCGCATCGTCGCGGAAGGACTGTCGGTGCGAGCCACCGAGGAAGCGGTCACCCTGGCAAACCGCGGTGGCGGGGCGGCACCCACGCCGCCACGACGGAAGCCGATCCAGATGCCGGGTCTGCAGGACGTTGCTGAGCGACTCTCGAACGCGTTCGACACAAGGGTCACGGTGGCGCTCGGCAAACGCAAGGGCAAGATTGTGGTGGAGTTCGGGTCGGTCGACGATCTGCAGCGGATCATCGATCTGATGACCGAAAAGAAGCCGTGACAGGGCATGACCGGACATATTCTGTAATTACGTCACTGTGACACTCAGCCGGTCCGGCGCCTCGAGCCGACTGCCGTGGGCACTCCCGTTCAACGGAGATGTGGTGTGCATCAAGCGAATTCACGTTCCTGCGGGTTGCCGCAGCGGTCCCGGGTCTCGGGTCGGGTGCGAGCCGCGGCGCGAGGAGCGGACCGGGCACGGAATGGCGAGTCACACCGCGAATACTGGCCGGACACCGACCGACTCTCCTATCCTGGAAGGGTTGCCGGTGCGCATCCGCCTCACGAGAGTCGGGCAGACCGCACTGCGGGCCGCCGCCCGCGCAGGAGTGAAGCCATGGGCTCGGGTACCGCACGGAGGCTAGGAGACTAGTGTCAGCTCGGATTACAGCGCTGCGGCTCGAAGCCTTCGAGCAGCTTCCCAAGCACGCGCGCCGATGCGTCTTCTGGGAGGTCGACCCGGGCACCCTGGGCAAGGACGAGCACCTCGCCGACCCGGAGTTCGAAAAAGAAGCATGGCTGTCCATGGTGATGCTGGAGTGGGGCTCCTGCGGCCAGGTCGCGACGGCGATACCCGACGAACGCAGCCAGGCCGATCCGCCGTGCCTGGGTTACGTTCTGTATGCCCCGCCGCGCGCCGTGCCGCGCGCCGGCCGTTTTCCCACCGCGCCCGTCTCCGCGGATGCGGTATTGCTGACGTCGATGGGCATCGAACGCGGCCAAGCCGATGACGATCTTCCACACCAGCTGATCACCCGGGTCATCGAGGAACTGGTGCGCCGCGGTGTGCGCGCTCTGGAAGCCTTCGGGCGCACCGAGGCCGCGACCGAGTTACCGGAGCCGGTGGATCCCGACATACAACCGGTGCTCGATGCTCTCGGCGACTGCTCGGTCGAGCACTGCATCATCGACGCCGACTTTCTGATCGACGCCGGCTTCGTCGTGGTCGCCCCGCACCCGTACTTTCCGCGGCTGCGCCTCGAACTGGACAAGGGGCTGGGCTGGAAGGCCGAAGTGGAGGCCGCCCTGGAGCGGCTGCTGGAGAACGCTCAGTTGCAGCAACCGGTGGGGGCGGCGTCTGCGGCGTCCGTAGGGAGCGGGACTCCCGCCGGCAAGGTGGAGAACAGCAAGGCCGCGTTGGGAACGCAGCCGGCGGAAGACTGCGAGACCAGGAACCGCTGAGCGAAACCAGAACTGAGCGAGACCAGAACTGAGCGAGACTAGGAACCGCTAAGCCTGCTGGCGCGCTCGCGCTCCACGGACAATTCGTGGGCCAGCAGTTCGGCGAAGGTGAAAGTCCCAGTGGGCCGGTCGTTTTTGCCCAACAGGTACAGCCGCTTCACGGCAGCGAGGATACCCTCGGCGATCGCGTCACGGCTCTGCGTCGAGATCAGCATTTCCCGGTCGCCCGGATTGGTGATGTAACCGACATCGACCTGCACGGTGGGCATCCTGGTCAGCCGCAGCAGATCCCACGTCCGGCCATGGACTCGGCAGTCACGTAACCCAGTGCGGGCCACCACTTCCCGCTGAATGAAGTCGGCGAGGTTGCGCCCGATGGTAGAGACCGAACCGTGCGAATTCCCGAAGTGGAAGGACGCAACGCCGTTGGCCGACGGACTGGTCTGAGTTTCACACCGCAGGCTGATCATCAGATCTGCGCCAACGGAATTGGCGGTGGCGGCGCGCTCGGCATCCGACGGACTGCGGTTGGTGGGCCGGGAGAGAAAGGTTTCCATGCCGATGGCCGTCATCCGGCCCTCCAGGCGACTTGCCAAGTCCCACAACACGTCTGCTTCGCTGATCGGACCGGCCGGGCCCTGTGTGATCAGGCCGTGGTCGCTACCGCCGCGGCCCGGGTCGATGATGATCCGCTTGCCCGACAACTTGGGACCGGAGCTGCGCACCAGCTCTTCCTCCCGAATCGCGTGCGGTGAACCGCCGCTGACACGGGAGCTGAGAAAGTACAAGGACCGCAACGTTTCCGGGCCGCAGATACCGTCTGCGGACAGCCCGTACTCGCGCTGGTAGGACATCAGCGCATTGTGCGTCTGCAAGCCGAAATGCCCGTCTACCAAACCGGTGTAGAAGCCGAGATCCTGCAGTCGGGCCTGCAGTGTCGCGACGTCGTCGCCGTAAAGCGGTGCACCGAACTGGTGATACAGCGTGCGTGCGCCGAGGCGGTAGGAGGCTTCCTTCAACGCACGATAGGTGGCCTCGCCGACGATGCCGTCGACCAGCAGCCCCCGATGCTGCTGGAAAGCACGCACCGCGTGGTCGAGCTCACCGTCGAACACGTCGGCGGCGACGTGCCGACCGGTGGTCAGATCGTCGTCGGAGCCTTCCAGCATCCCCAGCGCGGCCAGCGCAGCGCGGATTTCGGTGACAGCGGCACCGCGGTCGCCACAGCGCAGCGCGTCGCCGTCTTCGCGGCGCGGACTCGGCATACCAAGGGCCCTCCGGGACTAATTGACATCGCCGCGAAAAGCGGCGCAGTTAATCGCTATTGTCGCAGATCCTCGCCGATATCGAGAAAACCCCAGGCCAATCCGGGGGTCGTTTCTGCAAGAGAAACGCACGATACCGGGCGTCAGGACAGGTTGGGAACCGCGTCGGCGAGTTCGCGCAGCAACGCCGCCTTGCCCTTGGCGCCGACGATGCGCTTCACCGGTTCGCCGTCCTTGAACAGGATCATGGTGGGAATCGAGACGACCTGGAAATCACGCGCCGTCTCGGGGTTGGCGTCCACGTCGATCTTGGCGACGGTGAGGTCGGCCGAGCGTTCGGCGGCGATCTCTTCCAGCACCGGGGCGACCATCTTGCACGGACCGCACCAGGTGGCCCAAAAGTCCACCAGCACAGGCTTATTGCTGGACAACACGTCGCTGTCGAAGGAGGCGTCGGAAACCTCGATGGTGGCGGATTTGCCGGAATCGCTCATCGTTGTGCTCCAATCAGTTCGGTGCTGTCGGCGGGTCCCGTCGCTTCGTGGTCGGCCAGCCAGCGTTCGGCGTCGATCGCCGCCGCACAGCCGCTGCCGGCGGCGGTGATCGCCTGCCGGTAGGTGCGGTCGACCAGGTCGCCCGCCGCGAACACGCCGTCCAGGGAGGTACTGGTGGTGCGTCCCTGGACCAGGACGTAGCCGTCCGGGTCCAGCTCGACCGCGTCACGGACCAGCGCCGAGCGCGGTTCGTGGCCGATCGCGACGAACACCCCGGTGACCGGCAGCGTGGTCTCCTCCCCGGTGACCGTGTCCCGCAGGCGCAGCCCGGTGACCGACGTGTCGCCGTCGACGCCGAGGACCGCCTTGTTGGTCAGGATGGTGATCTTTTCGTTGGCCTGGGCCCGGTTGAGCATGATCTTGGAGGCGCGGAACTCCTCGCGGCGGTGTACCAACGTGACGCTGCGGGCGAACCGGGTCAGGAAGGTGGCTTCCTCCATCGCGGAGTCGCCGCCGCCGATGACGGCGATGTCCTGGTCGCGGAAGAAGAAGCCGTCACAGGTGGCACACGAGCTGACGCCGCGGCCCAGTAGTTCCTGTTCACCGGGCACCTGCAGGTACCGGGCCGCCGCGCCCATGGCCAGGATGACGGCTCGGGCGCGGAACGTCTCGCCGTCGGCGGTCACCACGGACTTGACCGGCCCGTCCAGCGACACCGACTCGACGTCTTCCATGCGCAGGTCGGCGCCGAATCGCAGCGCCTGCTCGCGCATCTGGTCCATCAGTTCCGGGCCGGTGATGCCGTCGCGGAATCCGGGGTAGTTCTCCACCTCGGTCGTCGTCATCAGCGCGCCGCCGAACGAGGTCCCCTCGAAGACCAGCGGCTTGAGCTGCGCGCGGGCGGTATAGAGGGCCGCTGTGTAGCCGGCTGGGCCCGAACCGATGACGATGACGTCGTGGATGGTGTCTGAGGAAGCGGTCATGCGTGCCTTTCGGAACGAAAGCTGATCGAAGCGTGATCTGCAATCCTACGAACGCCAGCGTAGGCGTGGGTGTTCCCGCCTGCGACGCACGACACCGACCACGTCACCGATGCGCCGGCTACGCGCGCGGGATGGCGGTGGTGGCCAGCAACCCGGTGTCGGCGGCGCTGCAGTTCAGGGCCACCGCGTAGGCCAACAGGGTGTCGGGGGTGTCGCCACGCAGCACCAGCAGCACACCGGGGCGGGCGTTGACCTCGACCGGCTGGGCGCCGAGCACCGGCTCGGTGGCGGGGTAGCCCAGGCCGCCCAGACACGACGCCCGCTGCGAGGGGTTGGCGAGCCCACCGAAATCGGGCGGGCGGCGCGTCAGGTCGCGGATTTCGGCGTCTGACAGCGGGATCACCGGGACAGGCGTGGACACGGTGATGTGATCGGCGGTGACCGGCGCGCTGGGCGTGGAATCCGTTTCGTTGAGCAGCGACACCGTTCCGATACCGATCGCCGCCAGCACCGCGCCCACCCCGGCGACGCCGGCGATGACTCGGGCCGGACGCAGCGGTGGCCGGGCGGCGTGCGCGGCGCGCGATGTCTTCAGGGATGCGGCGACGCCAGTAACGACTTCGGGGGGCGCCTCGGGAGCCGGGGATTCGCCGGCGGCGGCGACGTCGCGGCGCACCCGGTGCAGCGCCTGCAGCGTCGCTGCCGCCTGCGGATCGGTGCGGATGCGCCGCCGCACACTGGTGGCGGTCTCGTCGTCGAGCAGGCCCGCCTGCAAATCAGCCAGCAGTTCGACGGTCAGGGGCGGATCCCGGAGGGAGTCGTCGTCGGCGGCACTCATCCGCCCCAGTGTCCGGTATGGGTGGCTCGGCCGCTAATTCGCCCCGATGGCGCTGGCATCCGCGTCCAGGTAACCCAGCAGGTGGGCAAGGCGGGCCCGGCCGCGGGCGCAGCGGCTCTTGACGGTGCCCTCGGGCACGCCGAGCAGCCGTGCCGTCTCGGCGATGGAGTAGCCCTGCATGTCGACCGCGACCACCGCGGCGCGTTGCTGGACCGGCAGTTGCAGCAATGCCCGGTGCACGACGACGGCGGTCTCCACCTGCGACGTGCGGTCGGCGACCGGGTACACGTCCTGGAACGGAACCGCGGTGCGGGCCTGGGCGCGACGAAGACGGTCGAGGCAGGCGTTGAGCACGATGCGATGCAACCAGGTGCTCACCGTCGCGTCGTGCCGGAACGAGCGTGCGGTGCGGTGCGCGGACAGCATGGCGTCCTGGAACGCGTCGTCGGCGTCTTCGCGGCTCAGGCTGGACAGCCGCGCCAACCGGTAGAGCCGGCGGTGGTGGCGGCGGAACAGCTCGGCGAAGGCGCGGCGGTCGCCGGCGACGTGTGCGGCCAGTAATTCTGCGTCACTGCGCTGCCGTCCTGCTCCCCAGAATCCCACCGCCGGACGGTAACCAATCGGCGTCCGCCGGGCACTTCACCCGGATCAGGAAGCGGCCTGGATGGTGATCTCGGAGAGGTCGGCGCGGCTCTTGCCGTCGGTGGTGCCCAACGTGGAGATCCACACCAGCAGGTTCGACGTCGGCGAGGACGCGTTGACCTGGATGGTGTTGTGGCCCGGCTTGAGCGCGGTGGCCGGGGTCAGCACCGTGGTGTCTTCCAGCTTCGACGGACTCGGCGAGGAGGACGACCGGATCTCGACCTTGGTCCCGGTACTGGAGATGTCCAGCGACACCACACCGACCGTTGTCGGCTTGGGCAGCTGCAGCATCAGCCCGACCCCGTTCTTGAATCCGGGGAAGGGGACGGAGTCGGAATAGGTGTCGGTCTGCCACACCGAGCCCGGGTTGCCGTCGATGGCGTTGCCCGCGTCGCCGGGGTTGTCCGCGTCGCCGCCGGGGGAGAAGACCGTGGCCTTGGTGGGCTTGACGAAGCTTCCGGACGGGGTCGAGCTGCCGGGTGACTCGGAGGCGGCCGAGGAGCTGGGGTTGTTCAGGCCGAGCTGGTCACCCTTGAGGCCGCTGCCGACGTCACCGAAGATCTTGCTCACCACCGAGGCCAGCACCAGCAGCGCCACCAGCAGCACGGCCGCGCCCGCGCCGAGCCCGATGAGCAGGTTGCGACGGCGCCGCGAGTAGATTTCGCCGCCGCGCTCGGCCGCGCGCCGAGGCGACGCCGGGGCAGGGGGT
The DNA here is from genome assembly GCF_030755135.1 of Mycobacterium sp. TY815. Taxonomy (NCBI): domain Bacteria; kingdom Bacillati; phylum Actinomycetota; class Actinomycetes; order Mycobacteriales; family Mycobacteriaceae; genus Mycobacterium; species Mycobacterium sp. TY815. The sequence continues at coordinate 30,756 of NZ_JAUFRX010000003.1, forward strand.
TCGGCGATCGGACCGAGCACCTCGGTGCGGTCGGCCACCGCGGTGGCCTGCTGTAGCAGATTCAAAAGCGTTGACGCACTGCGTATTCCGCCGTCCTCCTGGACGGAGCGGACGGCGACCGCGGAGATCTGGAACGGAATGTCCCGATCGACGACGGTCGGTTCGACCGGCTGGCCGTTGGCGTCGCGGTCGGCCGGGGCCAGCCCGCTGCGCGCGCCGGACTCGGGCAGCGGCCAGCGGTTGACCAGCAGCGCGTACAGCGAGGCGCCGATGCCGCGGATGTCGTCTTGCGGGTTGGCGTCGGGCATCGTGGCCGGGTAGGCCAGCACCACGTCGCCGTCGATGCTGACCCGCACCCGGCTGGGGTGGTCGATGGACAGTGCGACACCGGCGCGGTGGGCGGCGTCGGCGGCCGCGGCCAGTGACTGCATTGCACGGATGGCCCCGACCGGAGACGGCGAGGTGTCGGCCACCTCCTGCAGCGATCCGCCGCGGATCCACTCCGAGACCACCAGGCCGCCGGAGCCGGTGTGCACGACGTCGAGGATGCGTGCGATGCCCGGCTTGTCGATCCGGCTGAGCCGCAGGGTGCGCGACAGGATCTCCTGCAGCACGTCCTCGGGCAGGGATCCTTCCGGATCGACGAAGGTCAGGGCGACCTGGCGGTCCAGCGCGGTGTCCAGGGCCTGCCAGAAGTGCAGCGGCGGGGTGCCGCCGTGGGAGATCAGCAGCCGGTAGCGGCCGTTGGCGATGCGCGCCCCCGGCACGAGGTTGAGATCGTCCTGGGGCGGCTCGGCGTCGCGTTCGCGGGGCGCGTCGAACGGAAGCGGGCCGCGGGGGTCCGCATCGCCCCGCAGCGAGTCCCGCGAGACCGGTTCGCCGCCGCCGCGCTGGACCGGAATGTCGGGCTGGAAGTCGTCGCCCGCCATCGAACTCGGTGCGGCGTTATCCGAAGTGCGGTCGGTCACCTCCGGTCCTTTCGCTAGCCCGGCCCTGGCTACCGGAGGTCTGCGCCGGATCGGCTCCTGGACCGCATGTCCCCCCGGCAGGGACGATTTTCTTTGCTCAGGGTACGTGACGGAGCGACCCGCGGACGACACCGTTGTCGTGGCCGGGGCCCGCCGTGCGCGCCCTATTTTGCGCTGGATGGCCGCGGCGGCCGCCTGCGCCTCGGGGACACGCGCGCCGAGCATCACCCCGCCCAGGATCGGCAGCATGATCACCCCGAGCACGAACAGGCGCAGCAGCGAGCCGATGCCGCCATGCTCGGTCAATCGGTGCAACCCGAGCAGCCGGTCGGCGACGTGGGCGATCAGCCCGGCCAGCAGCGACGCCGAGATCGCGACCAGGATGGTGCGCAGGGTGCCGAGGTCGATCAGCGCTCCGCCCTTCGGGCGCAGGCTGCGGCGCAGCAGGAAATGGCCGACGACGGCGCCCGCCAGGAAGCCCAGGCCGTTGGCCGTCCCGAGGTAGCCGGCGACCAGATCCTTGTTGCTGGTGACGTGCGGGGCCAGCAGCGAGCCGGCGATCTTGACCGACGTGATCACCATGATGATCACGATCGGGGTCCACGGCTGTTCGCGGGCGTAGAAGACCCGCAGTTGCAGCAGCACCAGGGCGTAGGGAATGAGGGTGAACGCCGACAGCGCGATGGCCGCACCCAGGTATCCGGCGTCGACCTGGCCGAAGTTTCCGTAGGCGAACAGCGCGCTGCCCATCGCCGGGCCGCCGACGGTCATGAACGCCACCGCCGGGATGAGCGTGATCATGGTCAGCCGGGTGGCCAGCGACAGGTCGGCCAGCACGCCGGGGATGTCGTCGGCGGCGGCGTTGCGGCTCAGCCGCGGCATGACCACGGTCAGGATCGTGACGCCGATCATGCCGAACGGCAGCATCAGCACCAGCCAGGTGTAGTTGTAGATCGCCGGTCCGGAGGCCGCGGCCGCGCTGGCGATCTGGTTGCCGATCACCAGGCCGAGCTGGCTGATCAGCACGTAGAGCACCATCGCGGCGGCCATGGTGCCGAAGCGTTTGAGCCGGTCGTCGAGTCCCCACAGGGGGCGCAGGCTGATGTGCTGGCGGCCGATGGCCACCAGCAGGACCGCGGTCTGGGCGAACACGCCCAGGGTGGTGCCGACGCCGAGCACCAGCAGCTTGGCGTTGCCCATCTCGACCGGATCGACCGACAGTTTGCCCGGGACGGCCAGGTAGACCCCGAGTGTGGCGATGGCGACGACGTTGTTGACGACGGGCGCCCAGGCCGGCGGCCCGAAGACGTTGCGGGTGTTCAGGATCGCCATGAACACCGAGGACAGGCCGTAGACCAGCACCTGGGGCAGCAGCAGGTAGGCGAACGCGGTGGTGAGCGGTTCGTTGACCTCGGGGTTGCGGCCCAGCATCAGCCGCACCAGCAGCGGCGCCGCGACCACCGACAACACGGTGGCCACGATCAGCAGCGTGGTGGCCAGGGTGACCAGCCGCCGCACGAAGGCCGCCCCGCCGTCGGGGTCGTCCTGCTCGGCGCGCGCCAGCACCGGCACGAAGATGGCGGTGAACGTCGCCTCCAGCACCAGGGCGGCGACCAGGTTGGGCAGCTGGTTGGCCACCGAGAACGAGCTCGACAGCGCCGCGCCCAGGATCGCGGCCAGCAGCACGATCCGGGCGAAACCGGTGAGCCTGCTGATCAGGGTGGCGAACGCCATGCCCCAGGACCGCGACACCACCGCGGCGTCGGAGAGCTCCTCCTGGCGGGGGCGCGCGGGCGCCGCCGGCCGTTGCTGCTGCGGAGTCCAGCCCGGCCGCGGCGGCAGCCCCGGCGGTGGGACGGTGCTGCGCGGCTGAGACAGCTGATGTTTGGGTGGCGGCGGCGCCGACTGCGGCGCCGGTTGCACCCCTCGGGGTGCGGGGTTCATACGCGGTGCTCTTCGTGAACCCGTTGCTCGATCGCCCGCTCACTCGGCGGCCGCGTACGTCCGGGCGCAGGGGGGTCGGGGCGGTCGAGGTCGGCGGGGTCGGGTTGGCCGCGGAAGCGGTGCCACAGGCGGCGGCCGGCCAGCGTGACCAGCACCGCCGCCGCGGTGAGGGTGATCGCGAACAGCACCTTGCCGTAGGCGTTGGAATGCACCGACAACCGCACCGGTTCGCCCAGGGTGGTGCCGTCCGGGGTGCGCAGGCCGACGTCAATGGCGACCCGCTGGGTGAAGTTGACCTCGATGGGGACCCGCAGCGGCAGGTATCCCGGCGGCAGCTCGATCTCGCCCATATCGGTCACCGTCATCCCCGGCGGGGCGTTGACCTGCAGCCGCACCCGGATCGGCACGGCCAGGCCGTTGTGCAGCGCCAGCGGCAGCGGGCTGTGCTCGGTGGCCAGCGTGTAGGAGCCGCCCGGGTTGACGATCGTCACCGACCCGAAGAAGTCGTTGACCGTGGTGCCCACCACGTCCAGGCGCTGCTGGGCCAGGCCGTTGCGGGTGTCCGGCGGCACCGACTCGCTCAGCGCCCGCAGCATGTCCTCGCGCAGCGGCGCGGTGTACTGGGGCCCGGTCAGGCCGGTGCGCTCGTCGGTCATCAGGGCCGAGGTCAGCTTGAACAGCCGGCCCACCTGGCCGCTGATCTCACCGGTGATCTCGTCGCTGAACCGGCCCCGCTCCGACGGGTAGGCGCCGGGTGGCACGGGGGGTTCGATGCGGGCGGCGGCGTCGGCGACCAGGGCGGGCAGCGGTCGCGGCACGGCCAGACCGGAGTGGATGGAGGTGGCCAAGGCGGTCAGGATGAACTGCGCGTCATCGCCCTGCAGCGACCACACCGCCGGCGGCACCAGGATCTGGGTGCGCGGGGCGGCTTCGGGGGTGAGGCTGCGCCACAGCATGGCGCCCAGCGCATCCTGGCGACGCGCGGTGGGCGAGTCGTGGTTGACCCGGATCGCCAGCGACGGGTCCAGATAGGTCGGGACGGTCGGGTTGGTGCCGGCCCCGGCCAGCGCGGCCCCGACTGCCGGGTCGAACGGCGCGGCCACCACCTGGGGCGAGAGCCGGTGCGGCGTGACGTTGGCGCTGCCGGCGTCGGCCGCGTCCTGGGCGGTCAGGTCGGCCGCGGCGACAGCGACGGTGTTGTCGTTGGCGCTGAGCAGGCTGACCGCGCGGCTGGTCAGCGGGCCGTCGGGCAGCAGGGCGGTGCCGCGTACCGAGGTGACGTCCAGGATGCGGTCGATGATCTCGCCGTTGCTGACGGTGGCGGTGGAGCTGAGGCCGGGGTCGTTGACGCGCTGCAGGGCGTCCAGGTCGGCCTGGGCGTAGGGCAGCGGCGCCACGCAGGTGCGGTGGGCCAGCGCGCGCAGCCGGTTGAGCCAGGTGGTCGCGGCGGCCTGGCCGGTGCCCGGGTGGGTGGGGGTGCCGGGCAGTTGCGCGGGACCGTCGGCGCCGTTGGACACGACGTAGCCGGCGGTCATGGCGTTGACGGTGACGATCAGGTCCGGGTCGACGGCCAGACACAGCGCGCGCCCGACGGCGCCGTCGGGGTCGACGTCGCGGCTGGTGGCAAGTTCGGCGGCGGCCAGCAGGGTGTCCAGGCGGCCGCCGTTGGCCAGGGAGTTGGCCAGGTCGTCGTCGACCAGCCGGACCGGGATGGTGCCGCCGGGAACCCCCGGTGCCAGCCGGGGCCGGTCGGCCAGCGGCCACAGCATGGTGATCCACACCGGCTTGGTGGTTTCGGGCGCGACGGCGGGGACGGCTTCGGTGCCCCGGTCGCCCTTGTCCGGCGGGACGCCCACCACCGGCAGCAGGAATCGCGCGTTGTCCAGCCGGGCGGGCGCGCCGTAGTCGGGGGTGCCGTTGACGTTGACCAGGACCGGGAAGATGCCCGGCTTGTCTACGGCCAGCGACGGCTTGGTGAGCGAGCGCAGCGGCGCGGACAGGGTGAAGCCGGCCTGCTGGCCCCGCTGCAGTTCCGGGGACACGGTGAGGAAGTCCGCGGCGGCCTCGTACTGGTCGGTGCTGCCGTCCAGCGAGGTGCGCAGGCCGGTGGTGGCCTCGACCGCCGACGCGTGTTCGAGGCGGACCATCACGTCGCGCACCGGGCGGTCGCCGATGTTGGTGACCATGCCGCTGACGGTGACGACGGGGTCGCTGGTGGTGGTGACGACATCCGGTGACACCTGGTCGATGCGGACCTGGACGAACGGCGTCGCGGTGGGCTCGCCGGCACCGGCGCGCGGGAGGGCCCCGGGCGCGGTGAGCAACATCCCGAAACCGGCCAGGATGCCGATCACTACGGCGAGCCGCACCAACCTGGCCCCGCTATCGCGCGACGCCGTCACGGCCCCCGCCCGTGACCGTTCTTGCCCGGCTCCGGGTCGTTGGCGTGACGGGTGCGGGAGTGGGTCTGCGGCCGGCGTCGCGGCGCGCTCGGCGGGAGCGGCGGCAGCGCGTGCTCGCCGTCGTTCTGCAGCTTGTCGATCAGCTCGTCGGCCCGTTCGGCCAGACGGCGTTCGTCGGCGTAGGCCAGCCGGGACGGCAGTTCCCGGATCGGCACCCACGCCACCTCGGCGACCTCCAGGTCTTCGTCGCACAGCTCCCCACCCAAGAACCGCATCAGATAGTGGTGCACGGTCTTGTGCACCCGTCGTCCGTCGGTGACGAACCAGTAGTCGATGCGCCCCAGCGCGGCAAGCACGCCGCCGCGGATCCCGGTCTCCTCGGCGACCTCACGGATGGCGGTCTGCTCGGCAGTCTCACCCATCTCGATGTGGCCCTTGGGCAGCGACCAGAGCATCCTGCCACGCCGGTCGATGCGTCCGATCAGGGCCGCCACCTGTGTTTCGCGGGGGCCGTCGATCCCGTCGATGACCAGGCCGCCGGCAGAGGTTTCGTGCACGGTGCGCATCCGGTCGGGGGCCCGCCGCGGCCGGGGCCGGCGCTTGGCAGCGGCAGCCGGGGTGGGTACCGTGTCGGCGGCCGGCTGGCTTTCCGTATTGTTCTCAGCCGGACGTGCGCCGCCACGACCACGACGCCGACCGCGGCGTCGACGTGGTTTGGCTTGTTCGCCCTCCGACACCCAAGCGATATTAGCTGGCACGGGCCCGTCTTCCTGATGCACTCGCCGTCGACGGGCACCTTTGGTCACGTGAGTCGCGTGCGACACATTCGTCACAGCAGTCTCTGGATCGGGCGGCTGGGTGTTTGCCCGCCTCCACGCGACAAAGCGCGGGTGTGGCATCGGGTGTGCGGTGGCCGCGCGATATTCGCCGTAGGGCCGTGGTGGGCGCACACCGGAGTCGGCGGACGCACACTCGATGGCGCGGGGCGGTGCCCGGACGTGCGCTGAGTCACCACGGCATTCCTATTAGGCTCACCGAACGTGGCCCAACCCGTCCCGGATGCCGAACTGCTGACCGCCGCCGCGGTCGCACTGCATCAGTACGCGCCCCAGTTGCGCGAGCTCGGCGCGGCGTTCGCCGCGGCCGGCTACGAGTTGTACCTGGTGGGCGGGTCGGTGCGGGACGCCGTGCTGGGCCGGCTGAGCCCGGATCTGGACTTCACCACCAACGCCCGGCCGGAGGAGATTCAGCAGATCGCGCGGCCGTTCGCCGACGCGCTGTGGGACACCGGCATCGAGTTCGGCACGGTCGGAGTCGGTAAGGACGGACACCGGCTGGAGATCACCACGTTCCGCGCCGACACCTATGACCAGGTGTCGCGCCATCCGGAGGTGCGGTTCGGCGATCGCCTGGAAGACGACCTGGTGCGCCGCGACTTCACCGTCAACGCGATGGCCGTGCGCATCACCGCCGAGGGGCTGGGCGAGTTCCTCGACCCGCTGGGCGGGCTGGTGGCGCTGCGTGCCAAGGTGCTCGACACCCCGATGCCCCCGGAGGTGTCGTTCGGCGACGACCCGCTGCGGATGCTGCGCGCGGCACGGTTCGTCTCCCAACTCGGCTTCACGGTGACCCCGCGGGTGCTGACGGCGATCGAGCAGATGGCCCCGCAGCTGGCCCGGATCAGCGTCGAGCGGGTGGCCGTCGAGCTGGACAAGATGCTGCTGGGGGCTCACCCGGTGGCCGGCATCGACCTGCTGGTGCAAACCGGGATGGGCGAGGTGGTGCTGCCCGAGATCGGCGGCATGCAGATGGCCATCGACGAACACCACCAGCACAAGGACGTCTACCAGCATTCGCTGACCGTGCTGCGCCAGGCCATCGAACTCGAGGACGAGGGTCCGGATCTGGTGCTGCGCTGGGCCGCGCTGCTGCACGACATCGGCAAGCCCGACACCCGCCGCCACGAACCCAACGGCGGGGTGAGCTTCCACCACCACGAGGTGGTCGGCGCCAAGATGGTCCGCAAGCGGATGCGGGCGCTGAAGTACTCCAAGCAGATGGTCGACGACGTGTCCCAGCTGGTGTACCTGCACCTGCGGTTCCACGGCTACGGCGAAGGCAAGTGGACCGACTCCGCGGTGCGCCGGTATGTCACCGACGCCGGACCACTGCTTCCGCAGTTGCACAAGCTGGTACGGGCGGACTGCACGACGCGCAACAAGCGCCGGGCCGCGCGGCTGCGTGCGTCTTATGACCGGCTGGAGGAGCGGATCGCCGAACTGGCCGCCCAGGAGGACCTGGACCGGGTGCGCCCGGACCTGGACGGCAACGAGATCATGCGGCTGCTCGACATCCCGGCCGGCCCGCAGGTGGGGGAGGCGTGGCGGTTCCTCAAGGAGCTGCGGCTGGACCGCGGGCCGCTGTCGAACGAGGAGGCGACGGCGGAGCTGCTGGCGTGGTGGAACACGCGGAAGTCCGGCCAAACGGATTAGTTGACCGAAGTCGGTCTGCTGCACCGGGGCCAGAGTCCGGATCAATGCCCTGCCGGGCTGATGTGCAGCGAACGCGCGCTTCTGTCACGATCAGGGAACCGACAGCACCGCCGTGACGTCGAAACCCGTATGGACTACTGCCTGGGCGCAGACGACGGCACCGCCGCCATCTGGACTCGCCCGCCCGATCTGGACCTCGACGGCGACGGCACGCTGGACGCGATCGGTCTGGATCTGGATGGTGACGGGCTGCGAGACGACGCGCTGGCCGATCTCGACGGCGACGGTTGGGCCGACCACGCGGTGCTCGATCTCGACAACGACGGCAACCCGGACACCTACTTCGTGGACGACGGGTCCGGGGCGTGGGCGGTCGCGGTCGACCGTGATGGGCACGTCCGGTGGTTCGGCCGAGACGGCGTGCAACACACCGGAGGTCCGCTGGTCGATTTCGACGGGCAGGGCCGGCTCGACGACCGGTTGTTCGACTCGGACGGTGACGGGGTGGCCGACCGGGTCGTCTGCGCCGGTCCCGACGGAGTCACCGGATACGTCGACACCAACGGTGACGGGCTGTGGGACCTTCGCCTGACGGATACGAATGGAGACGGCGCAGCCGACGGCGCGACCGAGTTATGAATTCATTCTCAAATACCCGCAGCTAACAGTTTCGACCATTACTTCGGCGTCCACCGTTTGACACGCCATGATTTCTCGTGTCCACTAAACAACCTGCTTAATGCCTGTGTAGCAACGGCATCGGGTGAAGTGACAGCCCGCGGAAGCTGGTCTAGTTTTACGCAGACCCCAGCTCGGGAAGCTCAATTAATTGAGGGAGACGTAAATAATGGCAAATGCCACCGTTGTCACTCCAGAACTTCTGCGCAGTACTCAGCAGCGAATTGAAACAAGGCTGCAAGAAGCTCTGACGATCGCGAACCAATATTTGAGCGGCCACGAAAACATCATCAGCGCGACCGGCTGGGCAGGCGACGCCGGCTCGACATCGCTGAACACTGCGGGCCACATTCACCACGATCTGCAGCAGATCATGACCGGCGGCCAGCGGTTGGCACACGGCCTGGGCCGGGCGGCGGTCCTGATGGAGAACCACGAAGCCGACGCCGCACACGATCTCAATGGCGTGTTCGGCGGGGGAGCCCAAGCGGTCTAGCCCACAGCGCTGTCCACACCCGAATTCGCCCCACCATTTACAAAGGAACCAACTCTCATGACAGATCAGATCGTCTACAACCATGGCGCCGTCATCGGCTTCGCCGGTGAGGTCGGTTCGCAGGCCGCGCAACTGATGGAGATCCACGCCGATGTCCTGCACATGACCCAGGCCCTCGGGGACTTCTTCCAGGGCCACGGCGCAACGGCATTCTTCGACGCCCAGCAGCAGATGTTGCGCGGCCTGGAAGACCTGATCCAGACCGTCAGCCGCCATGCCCACACCGTTCACAACGTGGACGAGATGGCGCAAGCGACCGACGCCCAGATGGGCACCTTGTTCACCTAGCCACTTCGAGTGGGCCGGCGGGGCGCATGCACAGCGTGCGCCCTTGGCCTGCATTGAGAGACAACGTGTTAACCACCACCGTCGACGGCCTCTGGGCCCTGCAAGTACTCACGGGAATCGAGACTGTCGCTCCCGAGCTGAGTCTGCGGCCGCATCTGCCCAGCGTGGAGTCCAAGTGGCTGGCGTGGCAGCATCCGGTGACCGCTGAGTTGCGTGCGGCCGGAGTCGTCGATGGGACCGACTCCGTCGATCCCACCGTCGTGGAGTGGCTGACCGTACTGTCGCGCCGCGACGTCGCGTTGATCCTGCACATCCGTGCGCCCGGTGACGACGAACCGGCCCGGGTCCTGCTCGCCAGGTTCGCCCAGTGGTGGGTCGCGCTGGAGCGCTCGGCGGACGTGATTCGCATCAGCGGCGCGGGCACGGCCACCGCCGAGGGAACGGCGAACACGGTGCTCGACAGGCAGATCGAGCGGTTGTGCGGCCACCTCGCGCCGGCACCGTTACGGCCGGTCACCCTGGATGCCGGTGCGCTGCGGACCGCGGCGGCCGGCCACGAGGAACTGCGCACCTTTCTGGCCGGACAGGGTGTGGACGCTGATCAGATGCGGCTGCTGATCCTGGCCGCGGATCCGGCCCGGTCAGCACAGGCCTCGATCGTCGCGACGCAGTCGGGGGTGGAGACGGGACGGTTCCAGCGCACTCACGTCGGCCCCAGTGCGGTGACGATCATCGACACCCTCGAGGGGCGATTGGTTGCCGAGGATGTCGAATCCGGCGGGCGAACCTGGATGATCGTCGCGCCTGGGACGAGCGGCAACGTCGCCGCGGCCGTACACCGCATGATGCGGCGCCTGCCGGCAGAGCAGGACTGGCATTCGTACCGCAAAGTTGTGTAGTCGAGAGGTAGCAGCCAAGTGTTAGTGATCGCGCCGTGACGAATACGTGGAATGCAGGCCCGAACGCCGCCGAACAGACCGGGCGTTACCAGCACCAGGAATCCGTCTCCGGCACCCTGCGCATTTCCGACATGGTGGCTCCGCGGAAAGTGCCACCCGGATCGGGCTGGCGAAAGTTCCTCTACGCGTTGTCTTTTCAGACGATCAATCTCGGGGAGTCGCCGGCCGAACGGCACTACCGCGAATTGCAGACGCGGATCCGCCGCCACATCCGCAAGCAGTACGTGATCGGGGTGATCTCGGGCAAGGGCGGGGTCGGCAAGACCACGATGACCGCGTGCATCGGCGGCGTGTTCCGGGAATGCCGGCCCGACAACGTGGTCGCCATCGACGCCGCCCCGGGGTTCGGGACGCTGGCCGGCCGGATCGATGAATCCCCGCCCGGGGACTACTCGGCCGTTCTGAACGACACCGACGTCCAGGGCTACGCCGACATTCGAGAGCATTTGGGCCAGAACAGCATTGGCCTGGACGTACTGGCCGGCAACCGCGCCTCGGACCAACCACGGCCACTGGTGCCGTCGATGTTCGCCGGGGTGCTCTCGCGGTTGCGCCGCACCCACACCGTCATCGTGGTCGACACGTCGGACGACCTGGAACACCCGGTGATGAAGGCGGTGCTCGACGCGTGTGATGCCCTCGTCTTCGTCTCAGGTCTGACCGCGGACACCTCCCTGCCGGTGACACGTTCGATCGACCTGCTGCGGTCGATGGGTTATCACGAGTTGGTGTCCCGAAGCACCGTCATCCTCAACGACAGCCGCGAAAAATACGACCCGGACGCACGTAAATATCTCACCGAACGCTTCCGGCAATCCGGGGCCACCGTCGAATTCATGCCGTACGACCCGTATTTGGCCAAGGGCGGCATCATCGATACTCGCCACGAATTGAGAAAGCAATCTCGTTTGCGGTTGTTCGAGATCACTGCGGGGCTCGCGGACAAGTACATTCCGGATGCCGACAGGCCACGGTAATGGCGAAGGTGTCGTTTCCCGCCCGGTGTGCGGTGGCCGTCGTCTGCGGTGAACACCTTCTTTCGCAGGTTTACCCCGCATCGGTTCCGATCGAGGTCTTCATCGACAACGCCGTCGAGCTGCTCAACGACGAACTCAAGCGTCGCGGCCTAAGCGGCCTGGACGCCGGCGCCGGATACGAATTGCACAAAGCCAACGGCGTGCGCCTGGATGTGACGAAGACCCTTGACGAACTGGGCGTCGAGGACGGCGCCACACTGGCGCTCGTTCCCGCGGTCGACGGTGAATCTTTCGAGCCGCAGTACGAATCGCTGTCCACCGGCCTGGCCCGGGTGGGCAAGAAGCTTTTCGAACCGGTCACCGTGCACACCGCGGCCTGCACCGCGTTGGCCATCACCGCAGCCGTCGCCGCAACGATATTGGGACTGGCTGTGCGGCAGCGTATTTCGTCTGACGCGCTGGCGGCCAGCGTGGTCACCGGCAGCGTCGGGCTACTGTCCGCAGCCGGGGCCGTTGCGGTGTGGAGGTGGTGGCCGCATCGCACCGACATGTTCGACGGGTTCGGGTGGCTGGCGGTGCCACTCCTCGCGGTGGCGCTGGGTGCGGGTGCGCCGGGTCATCTCGGTGCGGCCCATGTTTTCATCGCAACGCTGACGGCGGGCGTCTTGACCTGGGGGATGAGTGCAGCGACGGGACGCTACGTCAGCGCGGCAGCGACGGTGGTGACGCTGTGCGCGCTGGGCGGAACTGTCGCAGCGGTGCGGATGTGGTGGCCCGTACCCGCCCAGTGGCTAGGGATGTGCACATTGATCACCCTGCTGATTGTCCTGACCCTGGCCCCGACGATCGCGCTGTGGGTCGCGCGGATCCGGCCGCCGTACTTCGGTTCGATCACCGGGCGCGATTTGTTCCGGCGCAGCGCCGGACTGCCCACAGACGCCGTCGCACCCGTCGACGACGGTGCGGACGAGGAGGCCAATACCGATACCACCCCGCGCGGCACACAAATCGCTGCGGCGGCCAGGCGCGCCAACAACGTGCTGACGGGAATCTGCGTCGGCGCCGCGGCAGCGTTGCCCGCCGCGGTGTGGTCGTCGCTGATGCCGGGCCGCGACCGGGCGTCGGCGGCCGCGGTACTCGCCGCGCTGTTCGTGGTGATCTTCATCAGCCGCGGCAGGGCCTTCGCCGACCGACGGCAGGCCGTTGCGTTGGTGTCGGGGGCGGCCGTCGCGACCTGTGCGGGAATTGTCAAACACGTTGTGCATGAGCCGGCCTCGTCGGCCCAGGCACTCGTGGTTGCGACAGTGCTGCTGGTGGCGTTCGCCGCGGCCGGACTGCTGGCGGCCTTGCTCGTGCCGGTCACCAGGTTCACCCCGCTGGTCCGGATGGCCGCGGAGTGGGTCGAGATCGTTGCCATCATCGCCGCGCTGCCCATGGCCGCCTGGATCGGCGGGTTGTTCACGTGGGTGCGCATGCGATGAGCCGGACAGCGACGACCGGCAGGAGGCTGAGCGCCGCTGCGCTGGCCGGCATCGTGCTGGGCCTGTCGACGTGTTATCCGGTGGCACAGGCTATTCCGCCACCGACAATCGACCCGTCCCGGGTGCCCGCGGACGGTAGGCCGGCCGCGGAGCAACCGATGCGGCAGAGCAACATGTGTGCGCGGACCATCACCGTGGCCGATCCCAATGTGGGGGTCACCGCGCCCGGTTTCACCATGCTGAACATCAGCAAGGCCTGGCAGTACTCGACCGGCAACGGGGTGCCGGTCGCGATCATCGACACCGGCATCAACCCCAGCCCGCGATTGCGGGTGGTCGCCGGCGGCGACTACATCATGGGCGGCGACGGCCTGATGGACTGCGATGCCCACGGCACCATCGTGGCGTCGGTGATCGGCGCCGCGCCGCAGGGCAGCCCGATGCCCGCCCCGATGCCCGCCACGGCGGCGTTCCCGCCGCCCGCCGGACCACCTCCGGTCGAGGGCGCGCCGCCGCCACCCGGGGGGCCGCCGCCTCCTCCCGCGGCCCCGCCGCCGCCCACCCCGGTCACCGTCACCGAGACCAGACCGGCGCCACCGCCACCGCCACCCGGCGACGAACCGTCTAACGGGCCGGGGGATCCCGGCCCCGGCGGAGCCGACATACCAGAGGTACCCGCCCCACCGCCGGGGGCACCCGACGGCGTCATGGGTGTGGCCCCGCACGCGGTGATCATCTCCATCCGCCAGTCGTCGCGCGCCTACGAGCCGGCCAATCCCGGACCCGGCGACATGGAGGTCCGCAAGAAGGCGGGCTCCATCGCGACCTTGGCGAGTGCGATCGTGCACGCCGCCAACATGGGCGCCAAAGTGATCAACATCAGCGTGACATCGTGCGTACCTGCCGCTGACCCGCTGGATCAGGCGGCCATCGGCGCGGCGGTGTGGTACGCGGCGACGGTCAAGGATGCGGTCATCGTCGCCGCCGCGGGCAATGACAGCGAAGACGGCTGTGCCCAGAACCCCTCCTTCGACCCGCTGGACGCCGCCGACCCGCGGGACTGGCATCAGGTCAAGACCGTCTCGTCGCCGTCATGGTTCTCCGATTACGTGTTGTCGGTGGGCGCGGTCGACAACACCGGCGCCGTCATCAGCAAGAGCCTGGCCGGGCCCTGGGTGGCGGCGGCGGCGCCCGGCGTCGGCATCATGGGGCTGTCGCCGCAGTCCGGTGGGCCTGTCAACGCCTACCCCCCAATCCGGCCCGGCGAGAAGAACATGCCGATCTGGGGGACCAGCTTCTCCGCCGCTTATGTCAGCGGCGTCGCGGCTCTGGTGCGCGCCAAGTATCCAGGGCTGTCCGCTCACCAGATCATCAACCGCATCATCCAGACAGCACACAGTCCACCGCGCGGAGTGGACAACCAGGTCGGCTACGGGGTGGTGGACCCGGTGGCTGCCTTGACCTTCGATGTGCCTGCGGGGGAGCGGCTTCCACCCGCAGCGCACAGCCGGATCATCACTCCGGCCGCGCCGCCGCCACCACCGGATCACCGCGCCCGCACCGTTGCGGTGATCTTCGCCGGACTCGTCATGGCAGCAGTGGCAGCCGCCGCCCTGATCACCCGGGTCCGGCGGGAACGATGACACGCGACATCCGGCCGATCGTCATCGGCGGCATCTTCCTGGCCACCCTGACCGGGTGGGCGATCACCGGCTATGCCGGGGCGGCAACGGGTTTGGTCCTGGGGCTGGCGGTCACCGTCGTTCGCTGGCGGGGACAGACGGCGTGCTCGTGGTTCAGCTTGTGGTGGCGGCGCGGACGTCCCATGCGGTGGTCCGAGCCGCATACCGTGGCCAACGACCGCGCCGGCGGCGGAGTGCGTTTCCAAGATGGGACCGCGGTGGCCGCCGTCCAGTTACTGGGCAAGTCGCACACGGCGACCCTCTTCACCGGCTCGACCTCGACCCACACCGAGAATGCCTTTGACATCGGCGATCTCGTGCCGTTGCTACGGCAGACTCTGGGGCTGCGGCTGGCATCGCTCAGCGTGGTCAGCACCGGTGCCCGGCGGCGGCACACCGGCGACTACCCTCGGGTCTACGACACACTGATCGGCACGCCGCCCTATGCCGGGCAGCGCGAAACCTGGCTCGTCGTGCGCATTCCCGCGATGGCCAACGCCGAACCGCTGCGGTCCAGGACTTCCGTGGGCACGGCAACCCTGGCCGCCGCGCAACGGATCAGCGCGGCGATGCGCCAGCGCGGAATCCGCGCCAAGGTCGCAACGGCTACCGACATCGTCGAGCTGGAACGACGGCTGGGGTCCTCCGCGCTGGAGGTGTTGAACCGCCGCTGGGGTTCGGTGCGCGGCGAGCGGGGCTGGCTGACCACGTATTGGTACCGGCCCGCCGATATCACCACCGACAATCTGGCGCACGCGTGGACGATGCGCGCTGACGGCATCACCCAGAACATCACGCTTTTCGGCGACGGCAGCATCACGGCCACGGTCACCGTCCGCACTGCGCAACCGCCGACGGCTCCACCGGGCATGTTGTTGCAGACATTGCCGGGTGAACAGGCCGCGGCACTCGCAGCCAGTCTCTGCGGCCCGTTGCCCCGGTTGCGTGGAATCCGGCGCGGACCCTTGACCGATCCGCTGGTGATCCCGATCGGCCCCTCGGGAGTTCTGCTCGGCAAAGTCGACGACGGAAACAGAATGATGTTGCCTCTCGACGACCCGGGTGAATTCAGCCGGGTGCACATCGCCGCAGAAGACGCGCTCGCCAAACGCATCGTGGTCAGGCTGGCCGGGGCGGGCGAGCGGATCACCGTGCACACACGAAACCTCAAGCGCTGGAGCACTGTTCGAACTCCCGATGTCGCCGTCACCGACCTGGCCAAGCCGATGGCCGGTACCACGGTCAGCGTGGTGGACGGCACCGTCACTCCCGCACCCCGCCCGAACACCATTGTCTCCGTGGGCGAGCCGGACACTGAACACCGCGGCTCGGCGACGGTGCTCATCACGCAGACCGGTCCCGCCACCATTTCGGTTGCGGCTGCCGGCCAGGTTCATACCGTGGAGGTCGAGCTGTTCCGGGCCGAGAATCGTTACGTATCAACTGAACCCACGCGCAGTGGCGACCTGGCAACGGCGGATTCACCATGACGAGCGGCACCATGACGACCGCTGCACGCAAGCGGTTCGACCAGGGCATGTCGCTGTTGGACCGGGACCCTGCCGGGGCGGGGGCGCGATTCCGAGAGGCAACCGAGATCGACCCGTCGATGGCCGATGCCTGGCTGGGCCGGATCGCCGCGGGTGACGAGTCGCTGACAACGGTGCGGCAGCTGTATGTGTACGGGTCGCGATTGCACCGCGAGACGAACCGGCTTGGCGTGCGATTGTCGGCGCCCGTCAAAGCGGGCCCGTACCTGTCGATTTCGGTGACCGAGGCCTCGCACGCCGGATTGGCTCTGGCCAGCGCGCTGGTCGATGCGGCCCAGTACGCCGAGGCCGACGCCCTGCTGCGTGACCCCGCCCTGCTGGACACCTGGGAGAACCACCAGTGGCAGCAGTACATCGAGGCGTACCTGATGTTCGCCACGCAGCGGTGGCCGGACGCTGTCTCCGTGGCGGCGACGGTGCTACCTCCGCAGGCCATCATCATGTCGGCGGTCACGGCGGCGACCTGCGCGTTGGCGGCGCACGCCGCTGCCCACCTGGGGCAGGCGCGGGTTGCGCTCAGCTGGACCGACCGGGTGGAGGTGCACCCGGCGGGCGCCGGGCCGCGCCGCGACCGCAACGAGAACGCCATCACGGCAATCGATTCCGCGGACTACCCGTTGATCGCGGCTGACCTCGCTTATGTGCGTGGGATGGCGCACCGCCAGCTCGGCGACGAAGCGCAGGCGCAAGAGTGGCTGTCCCGCGCAACGATCAACGGTGCGCTGCTGGTGACCGCCAAACAGGCGCTGGCCGACTCCAGCTTGCAACTCCTGGTCACCGATGAGGAGACCATCGGCACCCGTACGGACAAATGGGATGTCAAGACTCAGCGTTCCGTGCAGCAGCGCACCGATGCCCAACACGAGGAGCGCCGCGGGCAACTGTTGCAGGAGGGTCGCGCGCTGCTCGACAATCAGGTCGGACTGGCCGAGGTCAAGCGCGCGGTCGCCGAGTTGGAGGACCAGATCGAGGTCCGTGCGTTGCGGCTGGCGGCGGGGCTGCCGGTGGCCAATCAGACGAATCACATGTTGTTGGTCGGTCCGCCGGGGACGGGAAAGACCACCACCGCCGAAGCACTCGGCAAGATCTATGCCGGCTTGGGTATCGTCCGGCATCCCGAGATCGTCGAAGTGAAGCGGGCCGACTTCTGCGGCGAGCACATCGGTGCGTCCGGTCCGAAAACCAATGAGCTGATTGACCGTTCGCTGGGCCGTGTGCTGTTCATGGACGAGTTCTATTCACTGGTAGAACGACACCAGGACGGGCGGCCGGACATGATCGGCATGGAGGCGGTCAACCAGTTGTTGGTCGCACTCGAGGTGCACCGGTTCGACTTCTGCTTCATCGGCGCCGGTTACGAAAAGGAAGTCGACGAATTCCTCACGGTGAACCCCGGTTTGGCCGGACGGTTCAACCGCAAGCTGCGATTCGAGTCGTACACGCCCGACGAGCTGGTGGAAATTGCCGTGCGTTACGGCGATCCGAGAGCCACGGTCATCGAGCCGAGCGCCGCCGAGGCGCTGACGGCGGCCTGTGCAACATTGCGCTCGTATCGTGCACCGGACGGCACCCACGGCGTCGACCTCATGCAGAACGGACGCTTCGCCCGCAATATCGTGGAACGTGCTGAGCGACTGAGGGATTCACGGGTGGCCGCCCAGCACCGCAGTGCCAAGGGGTCGGTGACCGTCGAGGATCTGCAGACGCTGCGCACCCAGGATGTGATCACCGCGGTGCGCGAGGCGTGCGCCGAGAAGCACGTGCCGATCGAGCTGTGACTGCCGGTTAGACCTCGACGACGACCGCCCCGCCCTGACCGCCGCCCGCGCACATCGCGGCCACCCCGATCCCGCCGCCGCGCCGCATCAGCTCATAGGTCAGCGTCGTCACCATCCGCGCCCCGGACGCCGCGATCGGGTGGCCCAGGCTGCAGCCGCTGCCGAAGAAGTTCACCTTCTCCTCGTCGATGCCGTACTCCCGGCACGCGGCGATCGGCACCGAGGCGAACGCCTCGTTGATCTCCCACAGCGCCACGTCGTCGACCGACAGGCCGGCGCGCTGCAGCACCTTGCCGATCACCTTCACCGCGCCCAGCCCTGAATCGCGCGGCGCCACCCCGGCGGCGGCCCAGGCCCGGACCTTGCCCATCACGGTCAGCCCTTCGGCGGCGGCGTAGTCGGCGTCCACCAGTGCCACCGCCGCAGCGGCGTCGTTGGTGCCGCTGCTGTTGCCGGCCGTGATCGAGAAGCCCTCGATCTCCGGGTGCAGCACCTTCAGCCCGGCCAGTTTCTCCACCGTGGTGTCGCGGCGCGGGTGCTCGTCCACGGCGAACTCGGTGACCGACCCGTCGAACTGGGTGACCTTCAGCGGCAGGATCTCGTCGGCGAACTTGCCGGCGTCCTGCGCGGCGACAGCCCGCTGGTGCGAGCGGGCCGCCCAGGCGTCCATCTCCTCGCGGGTGATGCCGACCGACTGCGCGGTGTTCCACCCGACGG
This sequence comes from Mycobacterium sp. TY815, assembly GCF_030755135.1. Lineage (NCBI taxonomy): Bacteria > Bacillati > Actinomycetota > Actinomycetes > Mycobacteriales > Mycobacteriaceae > Mycobacterium > Mycobacterium sp. TY815. The sequence goes on from NZ_JAUFRX010000003.1 coordinate 49,228, forward strand.
TGATCGACATGTCCTTGGCAGGGGCGTCCGGCGTCTCGACATGGGTGGGCGGCATCCACCGCTCCTCGAACTTCAGCTCCGGGCCGGGGATGCGCCAGTTGGTCAGCGGCGTCATCGACAGCGACTGCACGCCCCCGGCGATCAGCACCCGCTCCATCCCCGAGCCGATCTGGGCGGCGGCGTTGCCGATCGCGGTGAGACTGCCCGCGCAGTGCCGGTTCACCGACTGGCCCGGCACGTGTTCCAGCCCGGTGGCCGTCGCCGCGTAGCGCGCCAGATCGCCGCCGCCGTAATGAGATTCGGCGAAGATGATGTCGTCGATGGCCGACGGGTCCACCCCGGAACGGCGCACCACCTCGGGCAGCACCGCGGTGATCAGCGTCTCGGGCGGGGTGTTGACCAGCGTGCCCTTGAAGGACCGGCCGATCGCCGTCCGGACCGCGCCAACGATTACGGGTGTGGCCATCTTCTAACCTCGCACTCTCTGCCGGGGGAATCAGGCCCTATCGTAGCAAGTACCGTATTTACAATAGTAACTGCAGGTGTAACGTCACCGGCGGTGCGCGAGGGCACTATCGCTGCGGCCACGGGGGACTTTGTGGCGGATACTGCGGGGGAGGGTAGTAAAGCTGGCCGCCGGGTGGCGGCGGATACCACGGCGCCGCGCCGCGCGGCGGGTGACTCCCCGGACCGCCGGGAGGCATGAATCCCGGTGAAGCGGGACGACGCACCGCAGCGCTGATCCCCAGCCCGATGCCGGCGATCGCCATGGCGGAACCGACACCGAGTACCACCCACCCGATCGTGTGATCAGAGTCGCGCTTCTCCTCGTAGGTCTTGGTCGGCTGCCTGCGCTGTCTGCAGCTGTCTCCGCTGTGCATGACCTTGTTGTCGCATTCCACAACGGTCCGAAATGCGTAGTAAGAACCGAAGGCCATCAGTCCCAGCCCGATGAGGAGGATCATCAGGGGTCCCAGGATCCTGTTACTCATGGGCACCTCTCCGCACAATCATCGAGCCCGGTCATGGTCGGCCCCTAGATACTGCGCGCGAAGTTCAGGCCTGTCCATCTTTGCCTTGCCCGCCGGTACCACGTACCCGCCGGAACCACGAATAACTCTGCGATACAAAACCTTTCGCTCCTGGCTGGCGCCGGCCGCAGATGTAGCGTCCTGAAGGCTGCCCGGCTGACCCCGCGACGTCTCTTGCGCACCCGCCCTTCGACGTCCATGCGACATAACAACCCGGCCTGAATAGCGCCGTTTACGCACCCGTTACGTCTAAACTGCTGCCAGGATTGACACGCCGCACGAACTCAATGAACGGAGTGATTCGGGGGTGCACCGGATCTTGCTGATGGCGGTGGCGCTGGCCGTCGCAACGGCACCGTTCGCGGCGCCGCCGGCACTGGCAATCACTCCGCCCCCGATCGATCCCGGGGCCCTCCCACCGGATGTGACCGGCCCCGATCAGCCCACCGAACAACGCGTCCAGTGCTCGGCACCCACCGTGCTGCCGGATTCCACCTTCCACGATCCGCCGTGGAGCAACGCCTACATCGGCGTCGCCGAAGCCCACAAGTTCGCCACCGGCGCCGGGGTGACGGTCGCGGTGATCGACACCGGCGTCAACGCCTCGCCCCGCGTTCCGGCAGAGCCCGGCGGCGACTTCGTCGACCAGGCCGGCAACGGGCTGTCCGACTGCGATGCCCACGGCACGCTGACCGCGGCGATCATCGGCGGCCGTCCCGCCCCCACCGACGGCTACGTCGGGGTGGCACCCGATGCCCGGCTGCTCTCGCTTCGCCAGACCTCAGAAGCGTTCGAACCCGTTGGCACCCAACCGAACCCGAACGATCCCAATGCCACCCCGGCCGCCGGTTCGATCCGCAGCCTGGCGCGCGCGGTGGTGCACGCCGCCAACCTCGGCGCCAACGTCATCAACATCAGCGAAGCGGCCTGCTACAAGGTGACCAAACCGATCGACGAGGCGAGCCTGGGCGCGGCCATCGATTACGCCGTCAACGTCAAGAACGCCGTGATCGTCGTCGCGGCGGGTAACACCGGTGGTGACTGCGCGCAGAATCCGCTGCCCGACGCGGCCAACCCCGGCGACCCCCGCGGCTGGAACAAGGTGCAGACCGTGGTCACGCCGGCCTGGTACGCCGGATCGGTGATCGCTGTGGGTGGCATCGGTCAAAGCGGTGTCCCGAGCACCTTCTCGATGCATGGGCCGTGGCTGGACGTGGCGGCTCCGGCGGAGAACATCGAATCACTCGGCGACGCCGGGGAACCGGTGAACGCCCTGCAGGGCAAGGAGGGACCGGTGCCCATCGCCGGCACCTCGTTCGCCGCGGCCTACGTCTCCGGCATCGCGGCGCTGGTGCGTCAGCGGTTCCCCGAACTGACCGCGCGACAGGTCATGCAGCGCATCGAGGCCACCGCGCGACACCCGGGGGGTGGAATCGACGATCTGGTAGGAAACGGAGTGGTCAACGCGCTCGCCGCGTTGACGTGGGACATCACGCCCGGCGGCGCCACCATCCCGTACAACGTCCGGCGCATGCCCCCACCAGTGATGACGCCCGCCCCCGACCGGCTGCCGATCACGGTGGTCACCCTGTCGATCGTCGGCCTGCTGGTGGCGCTCGGGTTCGGCTCGCTGGCCGCCCGGGCGCTGAGGCGCCGGCGATGACCAACCCGCTGCGGCTGAAGTTCAGCACCGGTCACACCCTGGTGCTGGCGGTGCTGGCACCGGCCGCCATCCTGCTGTTCCTGCCCACGCGCTACTGGTGGGCCGGCATCGCGCTGTCGGCGGCGGGCGCCGTCGTCGCCTTCGTCAGCTTCTTCGGACGCCGCCTCACCGGCTGGGTGGTAACGGTTTTCCGGTGGCTGCGGCGGCGCCGCAAACCACCGGACATTCCGTCTGAGCCCGTGGTGGGGGCGACGGTGAAGCCCGGCGACCACGTCGCGGTCCGCTGGCGGCGCAGCCACCTGATCGCCGTCATCGAACTCAAGCCGCGGCCGTTCACCCCGACGGTGATCGTCGAGGGGAAGGCGCACACCGACGACGCGCTGGACACCCGGCTGCTGGAACACCTGCTGGAAGTGCACTGCCCCGACCTCGAGGCCGACATCGTCTCGGCCGGCTTCCGGGTGGGCACCACCGCCGCCCCGGACGTAGTGAACCTGTACCAGCAGGTGCTCGGCGCAGATCCGGCTCCGGCCCACCGCCGCACCTGGATCATGCTGCGCGCCGATCCGGAACTGACCCGCAAATCCGCCCAGCGCCGTGACGAGGGCGTCGCCGGACTGGCCCGCTACCTGGTCGCCTCGGCCACCCGCATCGCCGACAACCTCGCCAGCCACGGCGTGGACGCGGTATGCGGGCGCAGCTTCGACGACTACGACCACGCCATCGACATCGGCTTCGAGGGCTTCGAGCGGGAGAAGTGGTCGATGATCAAGGGACGCGACTGCTACACCGCGGCCTACACCGCCCCGGGCGGTCCCGACCTGTGGTGGTCGGCGCGCGCCGACCGCACCGTCACCCGGGTGCGCATCAGGCCCGGGATGCTGCCGCAGGCCACGGTGCTGCTGACCACGATGGGCAAGCCGAAGACGCCGCGCGGGTTCACCCGGCTCTACGGCGGACAACGCCCTGCGCTCACCGGACAGAACCTCATCGCCGACCGGCACTGCCAGATCCCGATCGGCTCGGCCGGTGTGCTGATCGGCGAGACCGTGAACCGGTGCCCGGTGTACCTGCCGTTCGACGACGTCGACGCCAGCCTCAACCTGGGTGACGCGCAGACGTTCACCCAGTTCGTGGTCCGCGCGGCGGCGGCGGGTGCGCACGTGACGCTGGGCCCGCATTTCGAGGAATTCGCCCGGCTCATCGGCGCACAGATCGGCCAGGTGGCCAAGGTGACGTGGCAGAACGCGACGACGTATCTCGGCCCGCACCCCGGGGTGGACAAAGTCGTGCTGCGCCACAACATGGTCAGCACTCCGCGCCACCGGCAGTTGCCGATCCGCCGTGTCTCCCCACCGGAGGAAAGCCGTTACCAACTGGCCTTACCGAAGTAGCCGGCGTTCGCGAATTTGGTGCAGAGACCTCGAAATTTAGCGACGATAATGGTTAGAGCATTAAGGAGGACGATCCGATATGACTCAGCCGCAGACCGTCACGGTAGACCAGCAGGAAATTCTTTCGCGGGCCGATGAGGTCGAGGCGCCGATGGCGACGCCGCCCAACGACGCGCCCGCCGCGCCATGCGGTCTCACCGCTGCCAAGAACGCCGCCCAGCAGCTCGCCTTGTCCGCCGAGAACATGAGGGACTTCCTGACCGCCGGTAACCGGGAGCGGTCCCGCCTGGCGACGTCGCTGCGGAACGCGGCCAAGGCTTACGGGGACGTCGACGAAGAAGGCGGGCAGGCGCTCAACAGCGACGGCGGCGAGGTGGCCGGCGAGACCGCCGGCGGCGAGGGCGGTGACAGCGCCGCCGGTCTGCAGGACACGGCGCAGGTGTCGGGCGCCGGGGACGGCGGTTTCACCGACCTCAAAGCCGCGGCGACCAAGCTCGAGTCGGGCGATCAGGGGGCGTCGCTGGCCGCCTTCGCCGACGGCTGGAACCAGCTCAGCTTCGCCCTGCAGGGCGACATGAAGCGATTCCGCGTCTTCGAGAACTGGACCGGCGACGCGGCCACGGCGTGCGAGGCATCCCTGGATCAGCAGCGCGAGTGGGTCACCCACATGGCCAAGCTGGCGACATCGCTGGCCAAGCAGGGGCAGTACATCGCGCAGCTGCAGGTGTGGGCCCGCCGTTCGCACCCGACGTTGGCCGACATCACGAAACTTGAAGAGCTGTCTAAAGATCCGGCCTACAAGGACCAGGCCATCAAGCTCTACGCGGAGTACCAGTCGAAGTCCGAAGAGGTGCTCAACGAGTACAACACCAAGGCGCAACTGGAAGCGGTGAACCCGCCGAAGCCCCCTGCTGCCGTCAAGATCGACCCGCCCCCGCCGGCGCAGACGCCGGGCCTGATCCCCACGCAGGTGATGCAGGCGGCGGCCATGGCCGGTGGCGGCTCGGGCACCGGTATGCAGGCCCCGATGATCCCGTCCACCGGCGGCGCCGGTGCTGGCGGCGGCATGCCGTCCGGCGCGGGTGCCGATCTGGCCTCGGTCCGTGAAGCCGCCGCCAGTTTGGGCAAAGAGCCTGGCATGAAACCGATGTCGCTCGGCGGCGGGGGCGGTGGCGGCGGCATGCCCGCGATGCCGTTGGCGCCGGCGACCGGTGGAATGGAGGCCGGCGAATCGATGCGGCCCGCGGGTGCGGGTGACCTCGGGGGCGTCGGCCAGGGTGCGGCCACGGGGCGCGGCGCCGCCTCGGGCGGTGGCATGGGTATGCCGATGGGTGGCCACGGCCAGGGCGGCGGGGGCTCGAAATCCAAAGGCGCACAACAGGATGACGAAGCTCTCTACACCGAGGACAGGGCGTGGACCGAGGCCGTTATCGGTCAGCGTCGCCGGCAGGACATGAAGGAGTCGAAGTAATGGACATGGACATGGACCCGCATGTCGCGGCGGCCCTGGCCCTGGCGGCGCGATTTCAGCAGGCCCTGGAAGGCACGCTGAATCAGATGAACACCGGCAACTTCCGCGGCGAGGACGAAGCCGGAACCGTGGAGGTCAACATCAACGGCCACCAGTGGCTGACCGGGGTGCGGATCAACGAGGGCCTGATCAAGGAACTGGGCGCCGAGGCCGTCGGCGCGCGGATCAACGAGGCCCTGCAGAACGCCCAACAGGCGGCGACCCAGTACAACTCGGCTGCCGGTGAGCAGCTGACCGCGGCTCTCGAGGCGATGACCAAAGCCGCCGGCAATAACCACGGCTGAAAAGGCGCTACCCACCGCTTAATCCGCGCGCCCCGCTGCGTGTTTCGCTCGCGTATTCGTCAATTTGTGCTGCCGTGCAACGGCTTTCCGTGCGCACTTCGATCGCGAAATTGCCGCAGCTGGCAGGCATTCACCTCGGTTAGGCTTGGTAATCAGATAGTTGACCGGCAGATGCGACCCGGCTGCCGTTGGAGGAGAGTAGGCGATGGGCATTCCACGACCGACAGGCGAATATGCCGGTCAGATGCTGGAGGGCGGCTGGCCCGAGGCCGATGAGGACGCCTTCTACGACCGTGCCCAGGCCTTCAACGGAATGCTGCACAAGGTCACCGACGTCATCGACGCCGCCCGGCACCAGCAGGTCGAGGTCTTTCATGGGGGCGTCTGGTCCGGCGGCGCCGCGAGTGCGGCCAACGGCGCGCTCGGCACCAATCTCACCGAAATGAGCACACTGCAGGACTATCTGGCGACCGTCATCACCTGGCACCAGCACATCGCCAATTTGATAGCGCAGGCGAAATCCGAAATTGGCAACAATGTCGACGGCGCGCATCGGGAAATCACCATCCTGGAAAATGACACCGAGCTGGAGCCAGAAGAGCGGCAGAACGCAATCAATTCGCTGGTGCGGTCGGCCCAACAGGCCAATGCCAGTTTGATCGCCGAAGCCGCCGAACAGGTGCTGGAATCCAAGAATTGGAAACCCCCGCACAATGCGCTCCAAGACCTGCTGAACCGGGTGACGCCGCCCACTCCGGAGGTGCCGACCCTGGTGGTGCCGACGCCGGGCACGCCGACTCCCGGCGGCCCGGCTCCCACGCCGTTCCAGCCGGTGCCGGCCAACCCGTACAACCCGCTCAACCCCGGTACACCCGTCACCCCGGTGACACCCAGACCGTTCGAGCCGGTGCCGGCCAACCCGTACGACCCGCTGAACCCGAGCACGCCGGTGAACCCGGCGAACCCGACGACCCCCGTCACGCCCGTTCCGCCGCTCAACCCGTCCATACCGGTGACGCCGGTCAACCCGTCCACGCCGGTCACCCCGGTCACCCCGGTCACCCCGGTCAAGCCCAATCCCGACGACAAGCCGGCCAAGCCCGTCACCCCGGGACCTGCCCCGGCGCCCGCTCCCGCGCCATCCCCGTCGAACCCGACTCCGGGCGTCACCCCGGCGCCGGGGCCCGCCCCGGCTCCCACGCCCGGCGGACCTCCGTCGCCCGACCAGCCAATGTTGCCGACCGATCCGGGCACGCCCTCGACGCCGTCCACCCCGGGGACCGACAGCCCCCACGTCGCTCCGGCGGCGGCGGTCGACGCCCCGGCACAACCCGGGCAGGCGGCCGGGTCCGGACCGTCGCACCGCGGTGACGACTCATCGCCGGCCATGGCGCCGGCGGCGGCCACCGGTATCCCCGCCGCCGCCGGGCGCGGTTCGTCCACCGGCATGGGAATGGGCACCGCCTCCTCGGGGGCCGCTCCCTCGGCCGGTTCGGCGGCCGCTTCCGGCGCCGGCACACGTGCTGCCGGCGGGCGGGCGCCGCTGGGCGCCGCCGGCCGGGCCCCGACCGGGCCCACACCCCGCGCGGCTTCGGCCCGTACCTCGGCTCCGGCGCGGCCGGCTCCGCCCCAGCGCCACGACGACAAAGAGAAGGACAAGACGCCGCCGGCCGACGACGTGACGGCCCTGCCGTCCGTCCCGGTGTCGGCGGCCCGGGCCGCAAAGGACGCGGTCGCCGCCGCCTCGGCGCGCGGCGCCAAGAAGGACCCGCTGCGGCTGGCCCGGCGCGTCGCCGCCGCGCTCAATGCCCGCGACAGCGGTGGCGACGACGACTACGGATTCTTCTGGGTCACCGCGGTGACCACCGACGGCGAGATCGTGGTGGCCAACAGCTACGGCCTGGCCTACATCCCGGAGGGCGTCGAGCTGCCCGCCAAGGTGCACCTGGCCAGCGCCGACCGTAACGTCCCGATCGACGAAAAAGCCCGCAGCGCAACGTATCCGGCGATGGCGATTCAGGGCTGGGCGGCGTTTCACGACCTCAAGCTGCGTGCGGTGATCGGCACCGCAGAGCAGCTGGCGAACACCGACGTGGGTGCGGCCAAGGTCATCCTCGAGGAGGACGACATCCCGGAGAGTGGCAAGATGGTCGGCCGGCCGCGACTGGAGGTGGTCGACCCCTCGGCCGCGGCCCAGCTGCAGGAGACCGATGACCTGCATCTGCTGGACCTGCTGCCGCCCGCGCCGGCGGACGCCAAGACACCCGACGACGAGCGACACATGCTCTGGTTCGACCTGATGAAGCCGATGACCAGCACGGCCACCGGCCGCGAGGTGGCGCACCTGCGGGCCTTCCATGCCTACGCCGCCCACTGCCGGGACCTGGCGCTGCACCAGGCTTACGCGGCGGCGGATCCCGAGGCGCAACGTCCGGCCGTCATCGAGTTCCTGTACTGGCGCTACGTGGCCGCGCTGCTCGACAGTGCGCTGACCGAGACACCCTGACGGGCCCCGGCCGGCGATGAGATTTCCGATTCAAGAGAAGGGACGCTGCGATGGCTGAACCGCTGGCCGTTGATCCCGCCCGCCTGATCGCTGCCGCGAGCAAACTCGGCGAACTCGTCTTTCCCGCGCCGCCGGCACCCATGACCGTGCCGGGATCCGACGCGATGTCGGCCGCGATCGGCCAGACCATGCCCGGCATCGAATCGCTGGTCAGCGAGGGACTGCCCGGCGTCACCGCCTCCCTGAAGCGCACCGCGTCCAGCATGAGCACCGCGGCCGACATCTACACCCGGGCCGATCAGTCGTTGGGCCAGGCACTGGCGCAGTACGGTTTCGCCTCCGACGGCCAGTCGCTGAGCGACAGCGTGATGGGAGCCATGACCAGCCAGTCCAGCGGACTGCTCGGCGCGGGCGCCGGCGCGGGTGCGGCCGCCGCGATGGCCGGCGGTCCGGCGGCCGCGGCGCAGCAACTGATGGGTGCCGCGTCCGGCGGTGCGGTGTCGCAGGTCGGCGCGACGATCGGGGCGCAGGCCGAAGCGCTGTCCCCGCAGGTCGCCGCGACCATTCCGCAGTTGGTGCAGCTGGCGCCGATGGCGCAGCAGATGGCCCCGATGGGGCAGCAGGTCGGTCAGAGCATCCAGCAAGCGGTCTCGCAGGCGGGCCAGAGCGGCGGCAGTTCGGCTCAGCTCGCCAGTGACACCAAGCCCGCCGACGACGAGAACAAAGACGACGCCAAGGACGACGGGGCCAAGGACGGCGCGGACGCGCAATCGGCGGACGGCGCCGCAGCGGGCAAGACCACGTTGGTGAGCGCTCCGGTCGCGAGCGCGGGTGGCGGCACGCCGCCGGCCGGCTCGGTCGCGGCGCCGATCTAGAACCGCAGGTTGCGCACCATGTCGTAGACACCGGTGATCCACAGCAGCAAGGGGATGATCGAGGCGACCACTGCCCCGTCGATCAGCTCCGAGATGCGCTTCATCACCGGTGACAGCCGGCGGATCGGTGCCATGGCGCTGGCGATGGTCAGCGCGATGACGGCCAGGACGAGGTAGCCGGCCACGATGAGCCACGCCCAATTCGGGTACCACAGGCTGAGCCGGACGGTCAGACCGGTCGGGATCGCGACGGTCGCCGCCAGCAACGCCCAGGCACACCAACGGTCGACGTAAAGGCGCGACCGGAAGCCGCAGAGCACGGTCAGCAGACCCGCCACCACCAGGCTGTGCACGAAGAAGTGTCCGTGCACGACGACCGCGATCGCTCCGGTGGCCAGGATCACCGCGCCCGCCGTCACATAGCCGATCAGGAGTTGCTTGGCCAGCTTGCTGCGCTCGGTCAGCCGCGCCGCCGATGCCGGCACCGACGCGATGATGGCCTGCCAGGTCGGGGTCTCGTCGTTGGTGGCCTCGTCGGCGGTCACCGGGTCGAGCAGTTCCTCGTTGTCGACGGTCTCGCCGGGCACCGGAATCGGGGGCAGCGCGATGCGGGCGACAGCGACGGTCAGTTTGGCCGCGGTGGTGATGACGAACAGGCCCAACGCGATGGCCCCCGCCGGCACCCATTCCCGGTAGCCGTAGCCGGTGGCCACCGCAGCGCCGATCACCGCGATCATCGCGATGACGACGAACGACGCGACCTCGTGGCGTTGGCGCGGACCGCCGCGGATGGCGAGCGTCAGGAACAGCACCGCCGTCGCTGCCGCGGCAAGCTGCGCAGCCCCGAGCGACGTGGTCCCCCGCGGCAACGGCACCGCGATGGCCGCCGCGGCGGCCAGCACGGGATACGCCGCGATCAGCAGGCATTCGGAGAGTTCGGGTCGCTGGTAGAACCGCTTCGCCACGAACGAGGCGATCAGGATGCAGACCGCGACTACCGCCATGGCCACCGGCCAGTACCAGTGACGCCCGGTGATCCACCAGGCCCGCATCGCGATGGCGGTGAGGGGCAGCGCCAGCACCGGGATCGCGACGGCGATGAAGCGATCGACCGCCGACCGGTCGAATTCCGGGGATTCGTCGAGTACCGCGATCGCGTCGATGACGTCCTCGACCAGCGGCCGGTACCGCTCGGTGCGGCTCGTCGACACCAGCGTCAGCAACGATCCGTCGACCACGCCGGCCTCGTCGAGGGACTGGTCGAGCTTGAGCGGCGGCGAGCCGGGCCGAGCGAAGGTCCAGACCCCCTGCGCGTTGAAGTCGAATCCGGCCAGCACGTCGGCCGGCGTGTCCTCGAGCAGGTCGGCCAGCACGGACACGGTCTCGTCGATGTAGATGCCCATCGGCGTCGCCGCCGGAAGCACCAGGTCGGTCATCCGCTTACCGGTGAGAATCGTGACCCGTGTGGTGGCGGGCCGGGCGGGGGCAGCCCCCGTGGCGGTAGAGCCGGCAGCAACGGCAGGTGCGCTCAACGTCGTCCAGCCCTTTCAAAATCGTCGGACAAAGCCGCGGCCAACTCGAGCACCCGCCGCTGATAGACGGGGTCGAGCCGGTCGAGCTGAATCTCGGTACCCTCCGCGATGTGCTTGTCCCAGGGCAGCAGCACAACCCGGTTCGGTTGGACCAGCTGTTGGAACTGTCTCACCAACTGCTTCTCCGCGACGTTGGTTTCACCAACCGCGACGTGATTGATCACCACCGCGACCCGGCTCAGCAGGTCCTGGTAGCCGTTGTGCCGCAGCCATTCCAGGGCGCTCTCGGCTTGGCGCGCACTGTCGAGCGACACGTTGGTGACGATGACGATCGCCGACGCGGTCTCCAGCACGCCCCGCGTCACCGGGTCGAACAGACCGGGCCCGCAGTCGGCCAGCACCAGGTTGTAGAACTTTGACACCGTGTCGACCGCGAACCGCAGGTCGTCGCCGCTGAGACCACGCTGGGCGGTGGTGTACTCGGCGGTCGGCAGGATCTCCAGATTGTGCGCGTTGACGCTGGTGTGTGCCCGGACGTCGTTGTAGTGCGACAGATTTTCGTCGGCCACCAGGTCCGCAATGGACGACGGTGACGTGCGACCCGCGCGCTCGGCGAGGTTGCCGCAACCGGGATCGGCGTCGAGGACGAGGATTCGGTCGCCGCGCACCTGCGCCAGCATGGTGCCCAGGGTCACCGTCGTCGTGGTCTTGCCGACGCCGCCTTTGAGCCCGAGCATGCCGATCTGGTAGGAGCCGCGCGCCTTCCGCATGACGCGGGCACGCAGCTCTTGCTCGTACTTCTCGTCGCGGGACAAGCCGGCGTTGATCCTGGTCAGTTTGTAGAGGGCGCCGCGCCAACCCCGCTGCGGCACGCGTTTGGCGGCCTTCGGCGGCACCGGCACCGGTTGGGGTGCGGCGGCCGGTGCAGGCGGTGGCTGCTCTGGAGCCGGGGCCGGGGCTCGCACCGAGGCCGGGGCCGGCCGCGGGGCGGGGGTCGCTCGCGGCGCGGGGCCGGGCCGCGGCCCGGGGGCAGGCGGGCCGGGGGCAGGCGGGGCCGACGGTGATTCCGCCGCCGATGCCGGCCGGGGCCGCACGGGAATCGGGCCGGACGGGGCTCGTCGCCTGCCGCCCTGCGAGCGTGGTGGTTGTCCCGTCGGTGCCTGCCCGGGCGCCGGTTGGGCTGTGGGCGGCATTGGGACCCGGAAGTAGGTGCCCGCTTGGGGATCGGCTTCTCCCGAGTCCGGGTCGGGCAGATAGCGGTGGCGCCGGCGTGGGGAAGGCGGAGCCGGCTCGGACTGCGGCTCGACCGGCGCGGGCGGCGGTGGTTGCGGTGGCGGTGCCGACAACCGAACCCGGCGGCCGGTGTCGGGCGGTGCGGCTTCGCGGGGCGGGGCTTCGCGGGGCGGGGGCGATCCGTTGACCGGCATCGGGCCGGAAGAACGGTCGCGCGGCAGTGGTGGGGCCGCTGCATGAGGTGCGTGCGGCGGCGCCGGCTCGGGCGGCGGCGGCTTAGGCGGCGCCGGAGGGGCTTCGGGCGGTTCTGGTGGGGCGGGTGGTGGTCCGCCGATGGGCATCGGGGGCCGGGGTGGCGCGGGTTCGGTTGGCGCCGTTGGGGGTTGCGGTGGCGCGGGTGGTGGTCCGCCGACAGGCATCGGGGGCCGAGCCTGTTCGGGTTCGGGTGGTGCGGGCGGTTCTGGTGACGCCGGTGGTGGTCCGCTGATGGGCATCGGGGGCGGGGGTGGCGCGGGTTCGGTTGGCGCCGTTGGGGGTTGCGGTGGGGCGGGTGGTGGTCCGCCCACAGGCATCGGAGGCCGGGCCGGCTCGGGTGCCGGCTCGGGCACCGGTTCCGGTTCGGGTTTGGGTTCGGCTGCGACCGGGGGCGCGACCGGCGGCGGCTCTGGGGTGAACTCGGGCAGTGCGGGCGGTGGCGGCGGCGGTGGTCCGCCGATGGGCATCGGTGGCAGTGGGGATTTGGGGCCCGCGCCAGCCGGTCCGGCTGACGCGGCCGCCGCCGCCTGCGGAGGTTCGGCCTCGACCCGTGGGGGCTCGGGCGGCGGAGGGGGCGGCGCAGGGGGCGGCGCAGGGGGCGGCGCGCCGATCGGCATCGGAGGCAGGTTGGGGGGTAGGGGAGCGTCTACCGCGGCCGCGGGCGGGGGGATCGGCGGCGACCAAGCGGCCGGAGCCCCGGTGTCGCCATTGCCGGCAGGCGGTGCGGCAAATGCCGCATTCGGGTCGAAGAAACTTTGCCCGGCGTCGTCGTCCGGCGAGTCGAAATCCTCAGCGGGCCGAAAGAGCTTGTCATAGTCGGCTGGCATGAGAACCTCTCAGAAGCTCGCCAAATGAGGGAAGCACGAGAAGGGGCGAGATCCCCCGAATGGGTTGAACTCGCCCAATCTCGTGCTTCGAGATTCTACGCGTATAGAGCGGCTTCTTATGCGAACAATCCGGTCACGCTGCCCTCGGTCGACTGCATGGCCTGGCTGGCTTCGCTGATCGTCCGGGCCAGGTTCTGCAGGGAGTTGTTGAGCTCCTGAGCGGTGCCATCCCACTTCTGCTGAACGGCCTGGTAGGACTCCGAACCGCTACCGCCCCACGCCGCGGCGAGCTTGGTCAGCGACTGCTTACCCTCGTCGAGCAGGGAGTGGATGCTGGAGACGTTTCCCTGGATGGTGCTGGCCGCGGCCTCGATGCCCGCGAAATTCCACTGCTGTTCTGTCATGTCTTTGCTCCGTTTTTCTGGTGGTCGGTGGGGGGATTTATTGTCAGAAGCCCATTTGCGAGGACAGCGCCTGCTGCTGCTCCTCGTCGGCACGCTGGTACTGAACGCCGGCCTGACGGATGTTGGTGGAAATCTCGTCGAGCTCAGCCTTCTGCTTGTTGGCGGCTTCCTGGAAGCGCACGACGGCGGCCTGGGCGGCCTGACCGGCGACACCGCGCCACTGACCCTGCAGCGAACCCGCGGTCGACTCGATCTGGTCGATCTGAGTCTTCAGATCACTCGAGATTCGCTCGAAGTTACCTGCCTCTTGCGCGAGGGCAGCGGCATCAGTCTTCATCTCTGCCATGCTGGACTACTTTCTCTCTTTCCATTCCTCGCCGTGGTTGGCAAGTCTTCCGGCCCGGTTGGCCGGGAAGTCTGTTGTGGCCGTGGGACTCTCACCATTCGTCCTCGTCGTCCCACAGGTCTTCTTCTGGTTCGTCGCGTTCCTGGGAGACCGGCGCCGGGGCCGCCAGGCCCGGTCGGGAGCTGCCACCGCCGGAGGCACCCTGGCCCATGGCGCCCGCGCCCACCGGGGCAGCGCCACCGGTCGCCGACTCGCCGGCGGCTGCCGCCGGCATCATCGCGGGGCCGACGGGCTTGTCGATCAGGCCGGTCATCAGCGGAGTGCGGGCCAATGTGCCGCCCGCACCCGGCAGCGCCTCGCCGCGCAGCAGTCCTGCGCCCACGCTCGCACCGGAACCGCCCGCCAGCGGGTGGTTGGACAGCGGGCTGGCGCCGACCAGGCCGAGTTGAGCCTCGTCCTCGCCGAGTCCGGCGCTGGGGCCACCCGAGCTGCCGCCCATCTGGCTGAACATCGAGGTCATCTGCTGCGCCGGCTGGGCGAGTTGCTGCATAGGGCCGCTGAGTTCGGCGACCTGCCCTGCCGTCGCCTGCAGCTGGCTCGACGTGAGGCTGCTCGGCATCGCCAGCATCTGGGTCGACGACATGCCCTGGCTCATCCCCGGATCGAGGATGGACGCCATCGGCTCGATCTTGTCGAACATCGTGTTGGCCAGCGTCTCGGCCTGGTAGATGTCCATCGCGACGGCGGCCTGTGTCCACATGCGGACGAAGTAGTCGATCTCGTTCATCGCGATCGGGATCGTGTTGATGCCGAAAAAGTTGGTGGCCGTCAGCACCGCGGTGGTGACGTGGTTCATCGCGATCTCGGGCAGCGACGGCGTGGTCGCCATGGCCTGGGTGTAGGCGGCGGCTTGCGCCGCGGCCTGCAGGCCCCGGGTCTTGGCCTGGGTCGAGGTCGTCTGCAGCCAGGTCACCATCGGCAGGGCGTTGGAGATCGCCTTGTCGCTGCTGCCACCGGTCCAGGCTTCGCCCAGCGAATTCAGGCGTGCGGTCAGCTCGACCGCCTGGGCGTCCAGAGCCGCCGCGAGCGCCTGCCAACCCATGGCAGCGGCCAGCATGGGAGCGGGACCAGCTCCGGCCATCAGCCGCGCGGTATTCAGCTCCGGTGGCATGGCGTGCCAAAACATGATCAACTCCCCTCTGGTTCCTGTTCGGTGTTTACTCCGGGACGGGAAACGCCGAAATTCCATTTGTTCTGTTATGCCCGATGCATTTGTCTTCCGGGCCTAAACTTCGCCGTTTATAGCCGGGATAAAGCCGGTGGCTAGCGTCCCCCTGGGGCTTGATTCCTCAGCTCCCGAACTGGCTCCCGAACTTGCGTTGAAATAATCCTAACCGGGGGTTGGGGGTGGTCCGTGCACTTATTCTGGGAGCTCGTCAGGGGGCTCGATGTACGGCGCCTGGATGACCTCCTTCCCATCGGGGGACACGAGAAATGCCTGGCCAGGGGGCCGGCGCTTTACCTTGAACTCACTGGACGGGAACTCCTGCTTCTCTCCGGAGAGGAACAGCGTCGGTGCGCCGGACCCGAAGGCGGCGCCGACGAACTTGTCCATCGTCGCCTTGTACGCCTGGCTCATCTGACAGGTGACAATGATGTGCAATCCGATATCCGCCGCGGCCGGCAATAGCGGCGCAAGTGCCGCCATTGGTGGCATGCCGCTCGCGGCGCCGACAATCATGTGCCAGTCGTCGACCAGAAGCACGACGTCAAATCCGCTCCACCACGAACGCGAGCGCAATTGTGCGGTCGTCAGATCAGGGGGCGGCAGCCGCTTTTTCAGATTGACGGCCAGCGCCTGCACGGCCTCGTCCAGGCTCTGACTGTTGCGGTTGATCGCACCGGCCTGCAGCAGGTGGCTTTGCGGGACGGCGTCCAGCAAGCCGGAGCGGTAGTCGGCCAGCATGAACCGCACCTGGTCGGGACTGTTGCGGGCGCAGATGGCGCGCGCGACGGCGTGCGCGATGGTGGTCTTGCCGGATTTGGCCGCCCCGAAGATCAGCAGGTGCGGGTTGGAGTGCATGTGGGCGTGGGCCGGCGTCAGATCCGTCTCGCGCAGCCCGATCGGGATCTCCCAGCGCGTGCGGTAGTCCGCGTCGGGGCCGGGCGGGTTCGGGTCGAGTTCGTACAGATGAATGCGCTCGGGCAGCACCCGCACCGGCGGAGCCTTCTCCGTGGTCTGAGATGCGATGTGGTTGACCCCGGCCGTGATCGCTTCCACCAGATTGTCGGTGCTGTGCACGCCGTCGAACCTTGGCACGCCGATCATCAGGTGGTGCTTCTCCATCGAGACCGCCCGGCCGGGACGGTTCGCCGGGATCTCCCGGGTGATCCGGTCGATCTGGGTTTCGTTCACGTCGCCGAGTCGGAACTCGATCTTGGTGCCCAGATAGTCCCTGATGCGTGACTTCAGTTCCGTCCATCGCGGCGTGGCGATGATGACGTGCACTCCGAAGGCCAGACCCTGGGCGGCGAGGTCCTGCACCGCGCCCTCGAGGTCACTGAACTCGCTGACGAAGCCGGGCCACCCGTCGATGATCAGGAAGACGTCGCCATAGGGATCGGCCGCCACGGGTTGGTTGGGATCGTCGCGCAGCTGGCGGTACATCGCCATCGAGCCCACCCGGTGCTCTTTGAACATCTGCTCGCGCTGCCGCATCACCGTCTGCATTTCGGCGACTACCCGCTGGACCTTGTCGGGCTCGGAGCGGTTGGCGATGCCGCCGACGTGCGGCAGGTTCTCCAGATAGATCAGGCCGCCGCCGCCGAGGTCGATGCAGTAAAACTGCACGTTGCGCGGCGAGTGGGTGGCCGCCGCCGACATGATCAGTGTCTGCAGCAGCGTCGACTTCCCGGTCTGGGGGGCACCGCCGATGGCGATGTTGCCGCCCGCTCCGGATACGTCGACGCCCCACACGTCCTGGAGGTGCCGGCGCGGCTCGTCCATGATTCCGAGCGGAAACCGCAGTGGCTGGCGCCGGTCGCGCGCGACGAGCTCGTTGAGCGGCGTCGGGTCGGATAGCGGGGGTAGCCACATCTTGTAGGCCCGCGATTCGCCGGTGCCCAGCTGGTCGAGCACCACCTCACGCAGGGCGCGAACTTCAGTGTCGGTCATGTCGTCACGACCTCCTCACCGACGGGGGGCGTCACCGGCTCGATCACCGGAGCTGCGGTGAATTGATGAATCTTGACGGATTGCTTGACGGCCTGGGCGCTGCGCTTGCTGCCGTCGCCGTTGGTCTCGGCGCTGGCCGGCGGGATGTACGGGCCACCGATGTAGAAGGTGCTGAACTTGACCGGGTCCTCCATGCCGACCCGCAGGAACCCGACGCCACTTTCCTTATTGGTGATGTACTGCGCCTCGGGCGTTCCGATCACCGCCTTGGACTCGTGAGAGCTGGTGGTGCGCAGCGCGATTCGATAGGTGAGGTTGGGTTCGAGCTTGTCGATGCGGGCGCCGCCGGTTTGCAGCGACTGGGTGGCCAGCAGCAGGTGCACCCGCAGCGACCGGCCCACCCGGCAGATCCGGTCGAACAGCCCGATGAAGTCCGGGTGGCTCTGCAACAACTCGGCGAACTCGTCGACCACCACGAAAAGTGTTGGTAATGGGGCCAAGTCGGCACCACGCTCGCGGTACTTCTCGTACTCGGCGACGCCGGAGAGGGCACCGGCAGCGCCGACCTGCATGCCCGCCTGGCGCAAGATGTTCTGACGCCGGTCGAGCTCTCCGGTGAGCACCTCACCCATCCGGCTGACCAGCTCGGCCTCCTCGGCCATGTTGGTGACCACGGCCGCGGTATGCGGCAGCTTCTCCATGCCCAGGAACGTCGACCCGCCCTTGAAGTCGGTGAGCAGAAGGTTGACCTGATCCGGGTGCGTCATCGCGACCAGGGACAGGATCAGCGTGCGCAGGAACTCCGACTTGCCCGACCCCGTGGTGCCGATCAGCATGCCGTGCGGCCCGGCGCCGAACTCCGCACCCTCCTTGATGTCGAGGTACATGACGTTGCCGGTCTTGAGTTCGTGGCCGAACGGGATCCGGAGCCGGTCCCGGTCGGTGTCGGTGTACATCCGCCAGCGGCTGGGGACGATCTCCTCGACGCTCTTGGCACCGACCATCTGGTGCCACTCGGTGACGACCTTCTTCTGCACCCGCTGGGTCTTGTCCAGGATCGTGCCGGTGATCGACCAGCCGGCCAGTTTGCGGGCGACGCGGGTGGCTTCCAGCGGCGTCATGCTGTCGGCGGTCGAGGTCACGAGCCGGAACTGCTGACCGGGCAGCCGGTCTTCGGCGGACCCGTCCTCGTTGGCGCGGATGCGGTAGGCCGAACCGCGGTGGTTGCCCAGGGTGATCACCGTGACGCCCGCGCGGCCGTCGGGCGGGAATCCCGCCTTGCCCCCGGTGAGGTCGACCACGACGACGTAGGGGCCGGTGGGCAGGGTGTCGGGCGCGTGCGGTCCGCGGGCGGCCAGGTCGGCCAGACCGTCCGGCCGGGTGTAGATCATCCGCACCGGTCCCGCGGCGTCGGTCTCGGTCTGATGCTGAACGTGCGGAAGCCATTTGAGCCAGGACCACTCGGGGTCGTCCGGGTCCTCGGTGAGCACCCGGATCTGCAGCAGGTCCGGCGGATGGAAGACCGCGAGATGACAGATCATCGCCGCCAGCATCCGATCGGCGTTCGGCCGGTGCCCGCCGAGCGCGATCGTCGGAAAGGTACGCAGCTGAAGCAGTTTCGGGCAGTCATGGATGAGGCCGTGGGTGCGCAGGAACTTGACCACCCACATGTGGCTGACCGGTTCCAGGTACGGCTGCGGTGCCGCGGTCGAAGCCGCCAGTTCGCCACCGACGGCGGGTTTGAGCAATCGGTCGACGGCCGGCTGATCGCCGATCCCGATGCGGGTGGCCGCGTAGAAGTCGCTGTTGGCCGGACGCGACCACTGCCGCTGCGTGCCGACGATCGACAGCAGATCGTCCGGATGCGGTGCGTGGTAACTGAAGAACGCCACCTGCGAGGTGGCCGACGATGTCACCCGCCCGCGCAACCCGGCCAGGTAGCGCAGGTACTCCTTACGGTCGGCGTTGATCTCGGGGACCTTCTTGCCGCCACCACCGGTGCCGCCGGCCATACCGCCGACCATCATCACGACCATCATCAGCGGCATCATCAGCATGTAGGGCGACAGCTGCTTGGTGCCGCCGGCGAGCATGATCGCGATCATGCCGACCATCGCACCGCCCATCACATAGGGCAGTGCTTTCTGCACGCCCGACGGCGGGATGTCGATGCCGAGGTCATCGGGTGGCGTCAGGCTGATCTCGCCCGGGGTGAGCCGAGGACCGCGCGTGATCGTCGGGGTGAACTTCTTGGTCGTCATGATCTTTCCGCCATCACTGGGGTGCCCCCGGGGTGCCGCCCGGAACTTTCCGGGGAGTCGGATCCGCGGGCAACGTCTCGTGCTCGAGCATCGCCGCCTCCTTCGAGAGCACCGGCCCGTCCACGAGCAGCCGGATGATCTCCCAGGGCGCGGTTTTCGGTGAACCCAGACCGAGGGCCTTGGCCGCCTCGGCATTCGGTACCCCGTAGCGCACGCCCTCGGGGTCGATGTAGTACATCGACTCGCCATACCGCGGATCCGGGGACTGCAGCTGCACGAACTTGCCGCCGTCGATGTAGATCGTTGCGGTGCCCTGAATCTGCTTGATTCCGTTGCTCATCTGTGTCGCCGGGATCGGAAGATGCCGCCCGGACAACACGGTGGTCTTGGGTGCCTGGTCACCGGCCGCGCGATCCCAGCTCCAGCACAGTGTGGGTTCGTCCGGCCGGGCCAGGATCTTCAACTGATCGTTCGGAAGCGGCGAGGGGTACACCCGTTCCGGTATCCGCACCACCACGCTCGGTACTACCGCCGGCGGCGCGACCAGACCGTGAGATTGGGTGGCGCGCAGCGCCGCCGCGGTGGTCGAGTTCACCATGGCGATCCCGTCGGGCAACACCACGTAATACTGCGGACCCTTCTCGGTGTGGATCTGGAACACCGAGCCGATCACCAGATCGTCGGACAAACCGAGGTTGTTGGGCGCGCCGGCGAACGGTATCGGTGGCAGCTGCCAGTTCCCTTGGCTGGGCAGTGCGTTGAACATGCCCTCGGAGATGGGCACCGGCTTGGCGGTGACGGGAATACCCATCGCCGAGGTGAGCGCGCGATCGGTGAGATCGATTGAGTGGCGGCCCTTTTCGGTGACTATCCAGTCCTGGCCCTGATAGGTCGCCAGCATCGCCTCATTCGAATCGACCGGGTCGATCGAGGAGTCGATCTGCAGCGGCATGGCGATCACCGAGGTCTGTATCGCCGGCGATGCGGTGTCGGCCCGGGAGACGGTGTCGCACAACGTCCAGACCGAGGTACTGCCACCGGACACCGGAGTCGCGTAGGGCGCACCGGGAATGCCGAGAGTCTGGCCCAGCGGCAGCTTGCTCAGCTCGGAGGACTTGACGGTCGCCGGGCTCGACGGGCTGCCCAGCACCAGCCGTGCGGATGTCAGGTTGTAGACGGGGTGCAGTTGCCCGGAGATGATGACGTAGAGCTCGTTGGTCGCGCGATCGGTCAGCAGGGTGGTGCCACCGAGTTTGCCTTGCGGCTTGAAGAACGCGAGCAACCCCGCACCGGCCAGGATGATCACGGCGATGACCACACCGAGCCACACCGAGCGGCTGTAGAACTGCAGGGGATCGTCGAACATGCGGGTGTCGCGCCGCACGATGGCATGTTCGACTCGGCGAAGCAGGAAGCGCCAGCCGCTAACCTGAACCTTGGTGGTCAGGCGAAGCCCCATGTGTCACTCTCTCATGTTGAGGTGTGCATGGACCGCGGCGATCGCCTCGGCCATGTCCGTGCCGTTGATCTCCTGTAGACGGTCCACGTCGAGAGCCTCGATGTCGAGACCCTGAGCCAAACGCATATCGCGGCACTGCTCGGCGGCCTCCACCAATTGCCGCGCGTAGCGGCCGTTTCCGGCGATGTCGAGGGCCGGCCGGCCGCGCAGCGTCCGGTCGTGCAGCACCTTGGCGGCTTCCAGCACCTCGTCGGCGGCCTGCGGGCTCAGCGTCGAATCATTGGCAGCCGCAATGACTTTAGCGATTTCGAGGATTTCCTCGGGGCTGTAGGTGTCGAACTCGATGCGGGTGGCGAAGCGCGAACGCAGGCCCTCGTTGGTCTCCAGCAGCCGGTCGATGTCGTTGCTGTAGCCGGCGATGATCACCACCAGCCGGTCGCGGTCGTTCTCCATCCGGGCCAGCAGCGTGTCCATCGCCTCCTGGCCGAACGGGTCGGTGCGGCCGTCCCGCTCCTGCACCAGCGCGTACGCCTCGTCGATGAACAGCACTCCCCCGAGGGCCTGGTCGATGGTCTTGGCGGTCTTGACCGCCGACTGACCCTCGTACTCGGCGACGAAATCCTTCCGCGAGGTCTCGACCAGTTTCGGCTCGGAGATGACGCCGAGCCCGGCCAGGATGTTGGCCACCACGCGGGCGATTGTGGTCTTGCCGGTCCCGGGCGGCCCGGTGAAGATCATGTGCTTGCTGGGCTGGGCGACCTTCATGCCCTTGGCGGCGCGAACGCGTGCCATCAGCGTGGCCGCCCGGTAACGCTCGATCTGCGTCTTGACCCGGCTGAGCCCGATCTGGCGCTCCAGTTCGGCTTGAGCCTCCTCGAGCAACCGGTCGCGCGCGGAGTTGTCGGTCACCACGCTGCCCGGATCCCACGGGTCCGACCGGGAGGCGATCTGCTCGGCCGTCGTCGTCTTCAGCCGGTACGACGGATCCTTGAGTGCAGCAGACACTTTCGGTTCCGGGTGGGTGGTCTGCAACCACTCCAGCAGCGCGACGGCGGCATCCTCGTTGCCCTGGCTGCGCCGCGCCATCGCCAGGAACCAGGCGATCGCCCGGGCGCACGCTTCACCGGCCGGTGAGTCGTTGGCTTCGGTGAGCCGGCGTTCCGCTTCGGTGAACAGGCCGAGGTTGGCGGCGGCGACGCCGTGCGCAACGCCGGCGGCACCGGTGAGGAACTTGTCCGGCCACTTCGAGGCCCCCTTGACCTCATCGATCACGTCGGTCCAGCGCTCGGCGGCGCCGTAGATCACCGCCCGCATCCACGACACCAGATGCTCTGAGCCCGACACCGCACTCGCGTCGATCGCTTCCAGCGCGTCGGAGTAATTGCCCTGAGCCGCTTCCGATGACGCGAAGCCCATGGTCACCGCCAGGGGCGAGGTGATCGGGTAAGTAATGTCGCCGTAGATTCCGCCGATGGGAACCCGCGCGTTGAGCGTGCTCATCGATATCTGGGCGGCGCCGGAGAGTTGTCCGAAATTGCGCCGTGAATACCAGGCGCGGAAGAGTGTCACCCGGTCGGTGTCGCCACAGCGGATCCGGCCGACCCAGGCGTCGCACGCCGCTTCGTCGTAATTCGTGATCTCGGTGAACAGGTCGAGCGACCGTGCCTCGGACAACGGCAGCATGCCGACGGCACTGTCGAACAGACCGGCCAGGCGATCAGTCATTTATCACCGTTGTAGCGGGCGGTGTAGTCCACTTCGTACCGGGTGGCGAACACCTCGGCCTCCCGTGCCGCCGCCTCTTCCGGGGTGGGCAGGTGCAGCGTGCTTTCGACGAACTCGTGCAGCAGCGCACTCTGCTGGTTGTTGTCGCCGGTGATCTCGCTCATGGTCTCGACCATCAGGGTGTGCTGAGCGGCCCGCGCCTTCTGCCGGGCCAGGTCGGCGATGATGAAAATCTCCTCGGCGAGCGCAGTTTCGGACATGCTGGAAGCCTTGTCGGTCACGGTGATGTTCTGCACCCGGCCGTCCATGAGCGCGGTTACCGACACCGACCCCTGCGGGTTGGTCACGGTGAACAGCGCCAGTTCTTCGTCTTCGTCCTGCTCCGTCAGTCCGTCGAGCGCGTCGAGCCCCGTTCCGGCGTCATCCGATTGGGCCGGGGGCGCATAGTCACCCAGCGCATCAAGAGCCGACTCCTCGACGTCGGTGCCGCCGCCGGAGAAATCCAGCGCAGCGAGATCGTCGCTGTCATAGTCGTTCCCGGGCAGTTCCACTGTCGGGTCCCTTTCTCGTTTCGGAAGTCTGTCGGTCGTTTTCGGAAGTCGGACGCCGTCAGGCCGAGGCCTGGGCGTGATCGAGCCAGGAGCCGGCGGGCAGCAGCTCCAGCAAGGCGTCGAGAGCGCGCTGCAGATTCTGTTGCGTACCCGGAAGGAAGCTGCCGTACAGCTCGCCGCCGACCCGACGCGGCAGCGAGACCAGCCGACCGTGCTTGGAGTCCAGAACGCCTGCGGCGGCCGAGGTGTGCGTGGTGGTCCCGCCGGGATGGCGCTGGGTCGCAATGATCTCCACCCAGCCCGTCGGGTCGCTGACGATCTCGGTGTAGATGCGCGCCTGGGTGGGCGAGACCCCGTGCCGGGCGAGCTGCGCGGCCGTCGTGCATTCGGCCAATTCGCTCGCGACACCGGTGAGCGGTTCGACGCCGGCCGGTTCGGCCGAACCCAGCACGGTGGTCACCATTCCGGCCAGCCCGATCTGCGGCGCCACCAGTTGCAGCACCAGCATGTCGTCGTCGCGTGCTGCGACCACATGCGTATCGTCCTTGCGGCACACCACAAATCGCACCATCAGGCCACCGGCGTCGCCGCCCCTGTCACGGCGCCACCACCGGCATTCCAAGGTCCGGTCCGCCCGGCTGATCGTCTCGACCATCTTCGCGACCCCGGGGTGCGGTTGCCCGTTGTGGTCGAGAACGCCCTGTGCGGTGAGGTCGCGCTGAACCTGTTCCCACACGATGTCGCGCAGGTCCTCCTGCGGAATGTTGGGGCGGATCCCAAGGGCGACCGGGAAATCCACCAGGTGCAACCGGTCGGCGATCACCAGCATGCCGTCGATGGTGACCTCGACGCCTACGACGTCGTCGGCCGGGCCCGCGAAGCCCGCGCGACCGGAAGCCAGCGGACCGGACACGATCAGCCGAAGATCTTGTCGATGATGCCGCCAAGCCCCTGGTCGGAGTTGAGGTATGCAGTTGCGGCCTGGACGAGGTTGGTTGCCAGGCCGTTGCTCACTCCTTGCACACCCTTGCCGGTGTTGCTGCGGCCGGTCTCCACGTCGCGGAGCGCATTGTTGAATTTGGACGTGAACGAGCCATGGGTCATCGAGACCTTGCCGCTGATCCCGTTGACGGTATTGGTCGCGGTTCCGAACTGGCCGGCTATCTCGGTTTGCATGCCTGACAGCACCTTCAGGAATGAAGGAACGACTTCCAGAATTCCGGACATGGGGTAGACCCTCCTCTACGCTTAACTTTTTACTCGCTATGGCTTTGGCTTGCTATGGGTTTGGCCGTTTAGTGGCCGACTGTTTGCAATTACAGGACGGTGCCCTGCTGGCCCTGTTGGCCACCGGCTCCCGCCTGGACCGGTGCGCGCTCGCCATCGGATCCGGCTGCCGCACCGTCATCGTCCTTCTGACCGCCCTGTTGGACCTGCGACGAGATCATCTGGGCCTGTTGGCCGGCCATGCTGCCCATTTGTCCTGGTCCGCCCCCGACCGCCATGAGCTGCTGCAATTGGCCCATCGTCGAGGTGATCTGGCCGACGCCGGGCAGCTGCGCGAAGTTGAGCAGGTTGCTGAAGCTCAGTGCCGGCACGCCGGCGAACCCACCCAAAAAGTCCGGCAGAGCGGCCAATTCGGTCCAGGTGGGTAGCTTGCCCAGGTTGCCGACACCGGGGAACAGATCGCCGAGACTGGGGAGTCCGGGGAACAGGTTCGGGACGCTGGGCATCCCGGGCAGCGTGGGGAAGCCGGGTATCAGGCCGCCGCCCCCGCCGAACCCGGGGATGCTGGGGAAGCCGGGAAGTCCGGGGAAGCCCGGGAGGAGGCCGCCGCCGAAGTCGGGGAACGAAGGAAGGATCCCGCCGAAGTCCGGCAGCCCGGGGATCGACGGCCACTGGAAGTCGGGGAGGCCGGGGATCGGCAGGTTGAAGTCCGGCAGGCCCGGGGTCGGGGGCCAGGTGAATTCGGGCAGGCCCGGAATGCTGGGGAAGCCGGGGATCGGGATGTCGGGCAGCTTCGGCGGCCAGATGGTGTCGATGATGCCGTCGATGATCCCGGGGATCAGGCCCGCGAGAGCCGGCAGGTTTGTGAGGATGTCGAGCAGGCGTCCGCCCAATCCGATCATGCTGGCCGCGTTCATCGCGGTCATGATCGTCAGGTACAGCAGCGCGCCGCCGGTGACGGCCATCGCGAGCGCGCAGCAGGGGATGGCGATGGCCACCGAGAGGGCGTCGCCGATCAGCCACACCTTCTCCAGCTTCTTGCAGGCCTTGTAGCAGCCGTCGACCATGTTCTTCATCGCGCGCAACACGTCGCGGGTGTCCGACACGTGCTCGGCCTGGTTGGAGATCAGGTTGCCGGTCAGGTCGTCGATGTCGCCCATCAACTTCGCGCGCAGTTGCTGCGCGGCATTCTGATTCAAATAGGCGTCCGCTGCCTGGCCGATCCAGTTGGTGCCCGGAATTGCGAGGCCGATCTTGTCGGCGACACCTTTGAACAATGAGGAGCCGGCATTGAAAATGTCGCCTGGGTCGGGAATGCCTTCACCCAGCAAAAACAACTGGGCGTAGATGAAGTTGCTGGTGGTCTTGCACATCGCGCTACCCGACATTTGAGTGGTTCCTTACGTTGGCTTGTTGGTGTGCACGGTCATTTCTTTATGCACCTTCGCACCGTATGTTGAGCTTAGCAGCGCTCTGACAGGGCTCGATGCACGAATTTTCGAGTGCGCGTGGCCTTTTCGAGCGCACGGCACAGTCAACTTCACAGCGGAATTACGGGGTGGCGCGAGCCTTCCCCGGACGATCAGCCCCGGCGTGTGATTGCGCCCGGGTTCCATGTCAATTGATCTGACTTATCAGCGCTTCGATCGCTTCGGCGATTTCGGCCGGCAAGACTTCTTCGGCTTCCGCTTTGACGATCATTTCCTCGGTGACGCCGGCCGCCTGTGCAGTTTCCAGCGTGGAGAGATTGGCACGCCGGCGCGCGGCATATAACCGTTGCGCCAGCGTCGCGCCCGGGGCCGTGGCCCCCAGCGTCATCAATTTGTCGTGGTACCGCCGCACCGAGCCCATCGCCTTGATCAGTTCCGGGGTGATCCGGCTGATCCGCGTCGCCTGAACGGCGATCGCCTCGAGCTGGCGCAGGTCGGCCAGGATCGGTGCCGCCCGTTCGGTGAACTCCGGATCCTCGGGGGAGGGCAGGGCCGCGATGGCCAGACTGCAGGTGTCGACGGCGGCGGCCACGGCCTGGGCGATCAGCGACGCCGGGCCGTCGGTGGCCGAGGGAGCCTCGGTGATCGGGTCGGCGGCCGGCGCGGGAGCCGGCTGGCTGGCGACGGTGTCACCTTCGCGGATCCGGGCGATCGTGCCGGCCGGCCACTGCAGTACTTCCTCGAGCTTGGCGCGGGTCCGCTCCCGGGGCCAGCTGCGGCCCTTCTCGAAAGAGATGAGCGCGCCCGCGTTGATGATGCCGTCGGCGGCAAGGCTGCGCTGGCTGATGTCGAGTTCGCGACGGCGTGCCGCGGCGGCGGCGCCGGCCCGGATCACTCCTGGGTCGGCGTCACCGGTCTGGTCGTCCTGACGGGGCTCTTCAGGCGGATTCGTCGGCCTGACGACTTCGAACGTCAACGCCTTGCCTCCAGTGGGATCGCCGAACGGGACGTTTTTCTTGTCGCTGACGGACGGGCTCTCGCGCAGTCCGACGACGAACATACCGCTCTCGCAGTCGTCGACGCGCTCATCGGGAAAGCGCCACATTCCGTCCTTCGTCACAGCTCGCAGGTCTACCCCGGTGGCCTGCTGGTCATTGGCCGGCCACGTGGATCGCCTGCGGCGGCCCATGTCCGTGATGCTGCACCCGGGTGCGGTCGCACCGCCGCTGAATGCGGCCAGCGCAGCCGGCCCCACAGTCGATTCGGCGTTGGGCATCTGGGTGCAATCCTCGCTCGCGGTTGTCGGGGCGGGCAGCGCGGCGGGCCGTGCAGCACACCTTTCGCTGACCAACATCGTAACCGTTGCACCCTTCCATTGCTATACCTTCGCTACGCTTTCGCGCCGAGCTGCCCGGACGGGGTCTGGGCCATCAAACCGTCTTACCGCTACGGTTAACCATAGCGCCAGTGGGTGCCGCTGAGAACATTTTGTTGAAATGCTGTGAACGGAACCAGCTGATCAGCAGGCTACGCACAGCTGATTGACAGGGTATAACCCCTGGTAATCGCAGGTTCGATCAGTAAGCTCGCCTGTTCCGCTCCAAAGCCGTAGCACCGTGGCGGAAATGCTGCAGAATGAACTGTTGCACTGCGACGGTTGGTGCGCTAGCCTTCTGCAACAGAGGGGCAGAACGCGCAACGCTTTATGGAGGAATGCAAAGACATGACCGCAACAACTCTTTACGAGGTCCCGCAGTTGGGCGTGTGCACCCAAGACCCCGACCGTTGGACGACGACCCCCGACGACGAGGCCAAGACGTTGTGCCGGGCCTGCCCGCGCCGTTGGCTGTGCGCCAAAGAGGCCGTGGAATCGCCTGGCGCCGAAGGACTTTGGGCCGGTGTGGTCATCCCCGACTCCGGCCGCCCGCGCGCCTTCGCGCTGGCGCAACTGCGGTCGCTGGCCGAGCGCAACGGTTTCGCAGTGCGCGAGCGGGTGACTGCTCAGTCGGCGTGACCGCCATCCGACGACCGCATATACGGCAGATACGGCGCGAGAAATCCGGGCGATTTCTCGCGCCGTATGCGTTGCGGGCCTACGTCTGCTCCACAGGGTCGAACCGGAACACGGCCAGCCGGCCGGCCAGGGCTTCGAACTCCGCGGCAGTGCCGTTGCGTACCAGCCCGGACCGCTTCGCGAACGCCACGCCGACGGGAACCTTGGCGGGGAACTCGCGGAGGACCGGACGGGCGTCGTCTGAGTTCAGCTCCACGATCCGGACCTGTCGACGGCGGCGTCCGCGTGCCAGCGTGCCGGTGCCGGCCGCCCGGGCGTTGGCCGCCCAGTCCGCGCCGGGATACCCGGCGACCACGTAGAGAGCGCCGCGGACGTGGAACGGCGTCATCGGGGTACTGCGCGGCTGCCCCGATCGGCGGCCCGGCACGGTCAACACCATCGCGGGCCCGGTCGGTATGCCGAGCTTCTGTACGGCCTTCATCAACGCGTTCATCGGCTTGAGATACCGGGGCGGGCGCGGATCGTTCATGGGGACTCCTCTGAGCAATGACGTGCGTGCGCAACCAAGGACGGGATGGCAGGTGGAAAAGTTACGTCCCGGCACCCGTAACTTTTCTGCTCGCGAAATCGTCGAAGTCCTATGAACCCACCTGCTCTCGCCGAGGCCTGGCGCAGGCACCGTCCGTATCTGGTCAATCTCGGCTACCAGATCCTCGGCGACGTCGGTGAAGCCGAAGACGTTGTGCAAGAGGCATTTCTGCGGCTCTCTCGCACCGGTGTGGAGGAGGTGGACGATGTCCGGGGCTGGCTCACCGTCGTGACCAGCCGGCTGTGCCTCGACCAGATCCGTTCGGCGCGAGCCCGATACGAGCGGCCGCAGTCCGACGATTTGCTGCCCGCCGACGCGCGTCTCGTCGACCCGGCTGACCGGATCACCCTGGACGACGAAATTCGCAGCGCCCTGCTGGAAGTCCTGCGCAGGCTCAGTCCCGGCGAGCGGGTCGCTTTCGTGTTGCACGACGTCTTCGGCGTCCCCTTCGACGCCATCGCCGAGACCGTCGGCCGTCCGGCCGGCACCTGCCGGCAGCTGGCCCGGCGCGCTCGGGCGAAGTTCAAAGATGCGAGTGTGCATCGTTTTCCGGCCACGGATGTCACCCCGACCGAGCACCACGTCGTGACCGAGAAATTCATCACCGCCTGTGCCAACGGCGACATCGCCGGATTGACGGCCGTGCTGGATCCGACGGTATGGGGAGTGGGTACGGTGCTGGCCGACCCGATGCCGCCGCCGCAGGTCAATCACGGGCCCGCGGCGGTCGCCACCAATCTGCTGCGCTACCTGGGTGCCGGAGCGACCCTGGTCGGTGGTCCGGCCGGCCAACCGGTGCTGCTTGCCTTCGCCGAACGCCGGCTGTTCGCCGTGGTGGTGCTGACCGTCCGCGGCGGGCTGATCACCAAACTCGAGGCGACGGCCGACCCGGCGGCGCGCTGGGCCTGACTGGTTCAGGCGGGCGTGCGGTTGCGCGGCCCCTGCGCGCGGGACGCGAAATATCCGGTGATCGTGGCCGCCACCTGCAGGAACTTCAGCCGGGTCGCGGCAGCCATCTCCCCGGTGACGTCGATGACGCCGCCGGGTCGCAAGTGGGGATCGAACGGCACCTCGACCACCGGTTGCCCGTGGTCGACGAACTCGCGGGCCAACAGCGAGCGGGTGCGCTTGTCGGCATGGCCGTCCGAGTCATTCAGTACCACGACACTGCGTTGCAGCAGATCGCCGAGGTCGTGGTCCGACAGCCACTCGACCGTCTTGGCCGCGGCCGCGGCGCCGTCCGCCCATGGCGAGGACACCACGATCAGGGCGTCCAGATCGCGCAGCACCTCGCGCGTCACCGCGGCATCCATCGTCGACCCGCAGTCGATGACCGAGATCGCGAAATGCCGATCCAGCCGCAACGCCGCTTCCCGGTAGATCGCGGGGTCCAGGACCCGGCGCGGACCGGTCAGCGGTTCGCCGCCCAGCACGTAGAGCCCGGTTGCATTCCTGCCCACCCGCGACGTCACGTCGGCGAACGACTGCAAGTTCTTGTCGGCGGTCAGCTCCCAGAACGAACCGGTGGTGCGCGGGTCGATCCTGCTGCTGAGCCGGCCGAAGGCGGTGTCGGCGTCGATCGCGACGATGCGGTCCTGCTGGCGCAGCTCGGCCAGGATCGAGCCGACGCTGGCGGCCACCGACGTCTTGCCGACGCCGCCCTTGCCGAGCACACCCACCTTGTGGTTGCCGTGCAGGGCGGTCCGGACGGTCGCCTCGAATTGCGCGGCGTCGCGCTGCGCCGCCGACGGGCCGGGGTTGACCAGTCCGAACGTTGCCGCACGGACCATGCGCCGCCAGCCCCGCTCGGCGGGCTGGGCCGGGGTGCGGGTGGCCGGGCCGGTCGCCGCGCCCGGCCAGGGACCCGGTGGTGGCGGACCCTCGGGACGCCGGGGTGGCGCGATCGGTGGGAAGGGCGGTGGCGGTTGGCGCGGCACGTCACGGTGCGGTGCCGGCGGCGGTGCGGGCCGCACCGGTTGCTGGGGCGGCACGGGTTTGTGCGATGGCGGAGGCGGCTTGTCTGAACTAGGAGGTGGTGGTGCCGGGCTGCCCGCGGTCGGAAGTGGTGTCGACGGCGGCTGGTCCGCAGTCGGGGGTGGTGGTGGCGGTTTGTTCGGAGTCGGAGGTTGTGCTGGCGGCGGCTTATCCGCACTCGGGGGTGGCGGCGGCGGTTTGTTCGGAGTCGGAGGTTGTGCTGGCGGCGGTTTGACCGGCGGCGGGGACGGTGGGGGAGGCTGCGACGGCTGCGGTGCCCGCTCGGCGGGAGCGGCGGGCGGTCTGGGACGCAAGACCTGCTGCTCGGACCGCATTCGGTTCCGCAGAAACTCTTGGGGCTCGTTCATGGGCTCCTCGGGTGCACAGGCTGGTCAGCCAACGCCGGATGCTGACGTCCAGTATCGGTCACCGACCGGTCCGCGCCAGCCGCGTTCCAACCGCGCAAACTCTGCCGAGAAGCCGACCCAGCACCGGCACCGTTCCACCCGAGGGTCCCCCTGCCGATTGCGCGGACATTGCTGCCACGCCTTATCGCGCGTCATGTTGCCGGTGTGACGGGCTCCCCAGACCCGCAACACCGAGGCGCGGCCACCCCATCGGCCCTCGTAGCAAACTTTACGGCGTAGGGCGCAGACACCGGCATCACAATGCGATTCTCACCACAGTGCTGCCCCATCGCCCGTGGTCGCAGGCCAGGCCGCAATCCTGTCGATCGCTGGTAACAGCGAATTTACGGAGCTGCCAGCAGAAAGGTTAGTATTGGTAAGTTGGCATGTCAGGCGGGTTTTGTCATATCGTTTTA
Organism: Mycobacterium sp. TY815; assembly: GCF_030755135.1. Lineage (NCBI taxonomy): Bacteria > Bacillati > Actinomycetota > Actinomycetes > Mycobacteriales > Mycobacteriaceae > Mycobacterium > Mycobacterium sp. TY815. Next base: position 80,337 of record NZ_JAUFRX010000003.1, read on the forward strand.
CGACTTGTCGAAATAGGTACGGGGCTACCGTTCAACGCTGCACGGACGAATCCCTGACCTGATTATCTCCGCTTGGCGGACAGCCTGTCGATGAGACCGAGGGGGTTCAGCCCGCAACCTCCGGATGCGGTCCCTTCGATCCGGAAAGTCGATTCGCAAAGCGGCCGTGCAGAAAGTCTGCTGAAGGGTTAGGTGGGAATGACGCCCAAGCGCGTCGGGCTGTATAACCCCGCATACGAACACGATTCATGCGGTGTGGCCATGGTCGTCGACATGCACGGCCGGCGGAGCCGCGACATCGTGGACAAGGCCATCACCGCACTGCTCAACCTCGAGCACCGCGGTGCCGCCGGCGCCGAACCGCGCAGTGGTGACGGTGCCGGGATCCTGATTCAGGTCCCGGATGCCTTCCTGCGCGAGGTCGTGGAGTTCGAGCTGCCCGAAGCGGGCAGCTACGCCACCGGCATCGCCTTCCTGCCGCAGTCGGCCAAGGACGCCGCCGCGGCGTGCGCCGCGGTGGAGAAGATCGCGGAATCCGAGGGTTTGCAGGTGCTCGGCTGGCGCAACGTGCCCACCGACGATTCCTCGCTCGGCGCGCTGTCGCGTGACGCCATGCCCACCTTCCGGCAGGTCTTCATGGCCGGTGCCTCCGGGATGGCGCTGGAACGCCGCGCGTACATCGTCCGCAAGCGGGCCGAGCACGAACTCGGTACCAAGGGCCCGGGCCAGGACGGTCCGGGTCGCGAGACGGTGTACTTCCCGAGCTTGTCCGGGCAGACGTTCGTCTACAAGGGGATGCTGACCACCCCGCAGCTCAAGGCCTTTTACCTGGATCTGCAGGACAGCCGGATCACCAGCGCACTGGGCATCGTGCACTCCCGGTTCTCGACGAACACATTCCCGTCCTGGCCGCTGGCGCACCCCTTCCGGCGCGTCGCGCACAACGGTGAGATCAACACCGTCACCGGCAACGAGAACTGGATGCGCGCCCGGGAGGCGCTGATCGAGACCGACATCTTCGGGTCGCAGGACGACGTGCAGAAGTTGTTCCCGATCTGTACGCCGGGGGCATCGGACACCGCGCGGTTCGACGAGGTGGTCGAGTTGCTGCACCTGGGCGGACGCAGTCTGGCCCACGCGGTGCTGATGATGATCCCCGAGGCGTGGGAACGCCACGAGTCGATGGACCCGGCGCGCCGGGCGTTTTACCAGTACCACGCGGCATTGATGGAGCCGTGGGACGGACCTGCGTCCATCACGTTCACCGACGGCACCATCGTGGGCGCGGTGCTGGACCGCAACGGACTGCGGCCCTCCCGGATCTGGGTGACCGAAGACGGCCTGGTGGTGATGGCGTCGGAGGCCGGCGTACTCGACCTCGACCCCTCCACCGTGGTCCAGCGGATGCGGCTGCAGCCGGGCCGGATGTTCCTGGTGGACACCACCCAGGGCCGCATCGTCTCCGACGAGGAGATCAAAGCGGAGCTGGCCGCCGAGCACCCGTACCAGGAGTGGCTCGACAACGGCCTGGTTCCGCTGGAGAAGCTGCCGGCCAACAAGTACGTGCGCATGCCGCACCACCGGCTGGTCGTGCGGCAACAGACGTTCGGCTACACCTACGAAGAACTCAACCTGCTGGTGGCCCCGATGGCCCGTACCGGTGCCGAGCCGCTCGGGTCGATGGGCACCGACACCCCGATCGCGGTGCTGTCGAAGCGTCCGAGGATGCTGTTCGACTACTTCCACCAGCTGTTCGCTCAGGTGACCAACCCGCCGCTGGACGCTATCCGCGAAGAGGTGGTGACCAGCCTGCAAGGCACGACGGGTGGGGAGCGCGACCTGCTCAACCCGGACGAGACGTCCTGCCACCAGATCTCGCTGCCGTCGCCGATCCTGCGCAACTACGAGCTGGCCAAGCTGATCAACCTCAACCCCGAGGACGAGGTCAACGGGCGGCCGCATGGCTTGCGTTCCAAGGTGATTCACTGCCTGTACCCGGTTGCCGAGGGGGGCGCCGGGCTGGCGGCCGCGCTGGACGACGTGCGGGCACAGGCATCGGCGGCGATCGCCGACGGTGCCCGGCTGATCATCCTGTCCGACCGCAACTCCGACGAGACGATGGCGCCTATCCCGTCGCTGCTGGCGGTCGGGGGAGTGCACCACCACCTGGTGCGCGACCGCACCCGCACGCACGTGGGCCTGGTCGTCGAGGCAGGCGACGCCCGCGAGGTGCACCACATGGCCATGCTGGTCGGGTGCGGCGCGGCCGCGATCAACCCGTACCTGGTGTTCGAGTCGATCGAGGACATGCTCGACCGCGGCGTCATCGACGGCATCGAACGCAGTAAAGCGCTCAACAACTACGTCAAGGCCGCGGGCAAGGGCGTGCTGAAGGTGATGTCCAAGATGGGCATCTCGACGCTGGCCTCCTACACCGGCGCGCAGCTCTTCCAGGCCGTGGGCGTCTCCGAGGACGTGCTCGACGAGTACTTCACCGGATTGGCCTGTCCCACCGGCGGTATCACGCTGGATGACATCGCCGCCGACGTCGCGGCCCGGCACTCGCTGGCCTACCTCGACCGGCCGGACGAGCGGGCGCACCGCGAACTCGAGGTGGGCGGGGAGTACCAGTGGCGCCGCGAGGGCGAGTACCACCTGTTCAACCCGCAGACCGTCTTCAAGCTGCAGCACTCCACCCGCACGGGTCAGTACAAGATCTTCAAGGAGTACACCCGGCTGGTCGACGACCAGAGCGAGCGGATGGCGTCGCTGCGCGGCCTGCTCAAATTCCGTGCCGACCTGCGTCCGCCGGTGCCGATCGAAGAGGTCGAGCCGGCCAGTGAGATCGTCAAGCGTTTCTCCACGGGCGCGATGAGCTACGGCTCCATCTCGGCGGAAGCTCACGAGACGCTGGCCATCGCGATGAACCGGCTGGGCGCCCGGTCGAACAGCGGCGAGGGCGGCGAGGACGTCAAGCGTTTCGACGCCGACCCCAATGGGGACTGGCGGCGCAGCGCGATCAAGCAGGTGGCCTCCGGCCGGTTCGGGGTCACCTCGCACTACCTGACCAACTGCACCGACATCCAGATCAAGATGGCGCAGGGCGCCAAACCTGGTGAGGGCGGCCAGCTTCCGGGTCACAAGGTGTATCCGTGGGTGGCGTCGGTGCGGCACTCCACGCCCGGCGTCGGGCTCATCTCCCCGCCGCCCCACCACGACATCTACTCGATCGAGGATCTCGCGCAGCTGATCCACGACCTGAAGAACGCGAACCCGTCCGCGCGGGTGCACGTGAAGCTGGTGTCGGAGAACGGGGTGGGGACGGTTGCGGCCGGCGTTTCGAAGGCGCACGCCGACGTGGTGCTGATCTCCGGACACGACGGCGGCACCGGAGCGACGCCGCTGACGTCGATGAAGCACGCGGGCGCGCCGTGGGAGCTGGGGCTGGCGGAAACGCAGCAGACCCTGTTGCTCAACGGGTTACGCGACCGGATCGTGGTGCAGGTCGACGGCCAGCTCAAGACCGGCCGTGACGTGATGATCGCGACGCTGCTCGGCGCCGAGGAATTCGGTTTCGCCACTGCACCTCTGGTGGTCGCCGGCTGCATCATGATGCGGGTCTGCCACCTGGACACCTGCCCCGTCGGGGTGGCCACCCAGAACCCGTTGCTGCGCGAACGCTTCACCGGCAAGCCGGAATTCGTCGAGAACTTCTTCATGTTCATCGCCGAAGAAATGCGGGAGTATATGGCGCAGTTGGGCTTCCGGACCGTCAACGAGGCGGTGGGCCAGGCAGGAGCGCTGGACACCACCCTGGCCCGTGCGCACTGGAAGGCGCACCGCCTGGACCTGGCGCCGGTGCTGCACGAACCGGAGTCGGCGTTCATGAACCAGGACCTGTACTGCAGTTCGCGGCAGGACCACGGCCTGGACAAGGCGCTCGATCAGCAGTTGATCGTGATGAGCCGCGAGGCGCTGGACTCCCAAAAGCCGGTGCGGTTCTCGACCACGATCAGCAACGTCAACCGCACCGTCGGCACCATGCTCGGTCACGAGGTCACCAAAGCCTATGGCGGACAAGGGTTGCCGGACGGAACCATCGACATCACCTTCGAGGGGTCGGCGGGCAACAGCTTCGGGGCCTTCGTCCCCAAGGGCATCACCCTGCGTATCTACGGGGACGCCAACGACTACGTCGGCAAGGGCCTATCCGGCGGCCGGATCGTGGTACGGCCTGCGGACAATGCGCCGGAAGGCTATGTCGCCGAGGACAACATCATCGGCGGCAACGTGATCCTGTTCGGCGCCACCAGCGGTGAGGTGTATCTGCGTGGCGTGGTCGGCGAGCGGTTCGCGGTGCGCAACTCCGGAGCACACGCCGTCGTCGAGGGAGTCGGCGACCACGGTTGCGAGTACATGACCGGTGGCCGGGTCGTCATCCTGGGCAGTACCGGGCGCAACTTCGCCGCCGGTATGTCCGGTGGGGTGGCCTACGTCTACGACCCCGACGAACAACTGCCGAACAACCTCAACATCGAAATGGTCGACGCTGAGGCTCTGGACTCCGACGACGCGGAGTTCCTGCACGGCATCATTACGGCGCACGTCGACGCCACCGATTCTGCTGTCGGCCAACGTATTCTGGGCGACTGGCGTAACCAGCAGCGGCACTTCGTGAAGGTGATGCCGCGTGACTACAAGAAGGTGCTGCAAGCGATCGCTGATGCCGAACGCGATGGCACCGATGTCGACAAGGCGATTATGGCGGCGGCACATGGCTGATCCAACGGGCTTTCTCAAGTACACCCACCGGGAGCTGCCCCAGCGGCGGCCGGTTCCGTTGCGACTCAAGGACTGGAAAGAGGTCTACGAGGAGTTCGAGACCGAGAGCCTGCGCGAGCAGGCGACCCGCTGCATGGACTGCGGAATCCCGTTCTGCCACAACGGGTGTCCGCTGGGCAACCTGATCCCGGAGTGGAACGACCTGGTGCGCCGGGGCCGCTTCCGCGACGCGATTGAGCGGCTGCACGCGACGAACAACTTCCCCGACTTCACCGGTCGGCTGTGTCCGGCGCCGTGCGAGCCGGCGTGTGTGCTGGGCATCAACCAGGATCCGGTGACGATCAAGCAGATCGAACTCGAGATCATCGACAAGGCCTTCGACGAAGGCTGGGTGGAGCCGGTACTTCCGCACTGCGACACCGGAAAGACGGTGGCCGTGGTGGGCTCCGGCCCGGCCGGATTGGCCGCCGCGCAGCAGCTCACCCGCGCCGGACACAAGGTCACCGTCTTCGAGCGCGAGGACCGAATCGGCGGACTGCTGCGGTACGGCATTCCCGAGTTCAAGATGGAGAAGCGGGTGCTGGACCGCCGGCTGGCGCAGATGTCTGCCGAAGGCACCCAGTTCCGGGCCGGCGTCAACGTCGGTGAGGACATCACCGCCGAGCAGCTGCTGGCCGATTTCGATGCCATCGTGCTCGCCGGTGGGGCCACCGCGTGGCGCGACCTGCCGATCCCGGGCCGCGACCTCGACGGCATCCACCAGGCGATGGAGTACCTGCCGTGGGGCAACCGCGTCCAGGAGGGTGACGACGTGCTGGGGCCGGACGGCGAGCCTCCAATCACCGCCAAGGGCAAGAAGGTGGTGATCATCGGCGGCGGCGACACCGGAGCGGACTGCCTGGGCACCGCGCACCGACAGGGTGCGGCCCGGATCCACCAGTTCGAGATCATGCCGCGCCCGCCGGAGACCCGCGCCGCGTCCACACCGTGGCCGACCTACCCCCTCATGTACCGGATCGCCTCGGCCCACGAGGAGGGTGGCGAGCGGGTGTTCTCGGTGAACACCGAGGAGTTCCTCGGCGAGGACGGGCATGTCACCGCGCTCAAGGTGCACGAAGTGGCGATGCAGGACGGGAAGTTCGTCAAGGTCGAAGGCACGGACTTCGAGCTGGACGCCGACCTGGTGTTGTTGGCCATGGGGTTTGTCGGTCCGGAGAAGCCCGGTCTGCTGACCGAGCTCGGGGTGAAGTTCACCGAGCGGGGCAACGTCGCGCGTGGGGATGACTACGAGACGTCGGTCCCCGGTGTGTTCGTCGCCGGCGACATGGGCCGAGGCCAGTCGCTGATCGTCTGGGCGATTGCTGAAGGCCGGTCGGCGGCCGCGGCGGTGGACCGCCATCTGATGGGTGCCAGCGCACTTCCGGCGCCGATCAAGCCCACCGCAGCGCCGTTGACGTAATCACATCAGTCACACCTGAAACATTTGATAAATGTTCGGCGTGCCGTCGAACGTTTGCCAGCGCACGGGTGTCTAATAACTGTTTGTGCGCTCCATCACATAAAGGCAAGCTCGGGCCGCCCAGGAGCCACGGTCGCGTCAATCGATCGCAGGAGTTACCACCGTGCACATGAACCCAGTTCCACGGACAAAAATGGGTCGAATCGCCTGGTCACTGGTTCGCCACCCGGTTAAGAGCCGTGAGTTTCCGGCGAAGCACGAGCGTCTGGTAACGGCCGAAGAGCTTCTGCGCTTCGCCATATAACCCCCTGGGTCAGCTGGCGGGGGCGCGAGGCCGGTCCTGGGTGGGTTTGCTCGCGCTAGCTCAGCAAACCTGAATCCCGGATCGCCTCGGCCAGCGGCTGCAGAACGGCGGGCTCGTGTGGCGGGGCGATGTAGACGATGCCGAGGTCCAGTCCTTCGGCACCCAGTGCAGCCGCAGTTTCCAGGACTTGCCCGTAGTTGCGGTCGGGGCCCAGGCCGAGATGGGCGGACAGCGTGATTTCCTTCGGGTCCCGCCCGATGTCTTGGCAGCGCGCTGCCAGCACGTCGCGCTTGCGCGCAAACTCCTCGGGCGTCCCGCCGGCGAAATTCCAGTGCTGGGCGTACCGCGCGGTGATCGGCAGGGTCCGCTTTTCTCCGCTGCCCCCGATGGCGATCGGCGGATGCGGACGTTGCGGCCCCTTCGGCTCGTTGCGGGCGTCTTTGAGTTGGTAGTAAGTGCCGTCGAACGTGGTGGTCTCGTCGCTGAGCAATCCGATCAGCACCTGGCAGGCCTCCTCGAACCGATCGAAGCGCTCCTTGACGCTGCCGAGTTCGATGCCGTACGCGCCGGATTCCTCCTCGTTCCAGCCCGCGCCGATGCCCAGCTCGAGGCGGCCGCCCGAGATGATGTCCAGCGTGGCGGCCATGTTGGCCAGCACCGCCGGGTGGCGGTAGTGAATGCCGGTGACCAGGGTGCCCAGCCGCAGCCGTTTGGTGGCCTGGGCCAGCGCGGTCAGGGTCGTCCACCCTTCCAGGCAGGGGCCGGTGGAGTCGGAGAAGATCGGGTAGAAGTGGTCGAAAGTCCAGCCCGATTCGAATACGTCGATGTCGTCGGCGGCCTGCCAGACAGCCAACATATCGGGCCAGGTGGTGTTCTGTGGTGAGGTCTTGAATGCAAATCGCATGATCTCGACACTAGACTCGGTCAGACGATGGTTCTCGGACTCGACACCAAACTCACCCTGCTCGCAACGGGATTTATCTTTCTGCTCGCGCTGGCCCTCGGCGTATGGAAGTACCGCCAGATCATGGTCGCCGAAGATCACCGTGCCCACGTCTATGTCGACATCGCCCACCGGGCGGCGCTCTTGTATGCGTTCGCCACCTTGTTGTTCGCGCCGTTCGTCGAACTCAGTGCGTGGCCGGCGTGGGTGAATCTGACGGCGACGGGCGTGGCGGTGTTGTTCTTTGTCGGCGCGATCGTGAGTTACATCGTGCACGGCGCGCGGCGTGACACCGAGAACCAATTCGACCCGCCGGTGCGGGGGACCGGCGTCATGATGGCCCTGCTGATCGTCGGTGAAATGGGCGGTTTCGGGGTGGTATTCGCCGGGTTCATCGCCGGGCAGCTGCTCTGATGGATCCGGTTCTCGCGCTGCGCCAGATCGCGTACTACAAGGATCGCGACCGCCAGGATTCCCGGCGGGTCATGGCCTATCGCAATGCCGCCGACATCCTCGAGCGGCTGGACGAAGCCGCCCTGGAGCGGCACGGCCAGGCCAACAGCTGGCAGTCGATCCCCGGCATCGGGCCCAAGACCGCGAAGGTCATCGCGCAAGCCTGGGCCGGCCAGGAACCCGACCAGTTGGTCGAATTACGTTCGACGGCAAAGGATCTTGGTGGCGCCGAGGTTCGCGCGGCGCTGCGTGGAGATCTGCACCTGCACTCCAACTGGTCCGATGGTTCTGCGCCGATCGAGGAGATGATGGCGACCGCAGCCGCCCTCGGGCATGAGTACTGCGCGCTGACCGACCACTCGCCGCGGCTGACGATCGCCAACGGGCTGTCACCGGAGCGGTTGCGCAAGCAGCTCGACGTGATCGACGAGTTGCGGGAGAAGTTCGGGCCGCTACGCATTCTCACCGGGATCGAGGTCGACATCCTCGAGGACGGCACTCTGGATCAGGAACCCGAGCTCCTCGACCGCCTGGACATCGTGGTGGCCAGCGTGCACTCGAAGCTGTCGATGGAGCCCGCGGCAATGACGCGGCGGATGGTGCGCGCCGTCTCCGACGGTCACGCCGATGTGCTGGGACACTGCACGGGCCGCCTGGTTTCCGGCGGCCGGGGTATCCGGGCGGAGTCGAAGTTCGACGCCGAGAAGGTTTTCACCGCCTGCCGCGACCACGGCACCGCGGTCGAGATCAATTCCCGTCCCGAGCGCCGAGACCCGCCGACGCGATTGCTCAATCTGGCGCGCGACATCGGTTGCGTCTTCAGCATCGACACCGACGCCCACGCGCCGGGGCAGCTGGATTTCCTCGGCTACGGCGCGCAGCGGGCGCTGGATGCGGAGGTTCCTATCGATCGCATCATCAACACGTGGTCCGTCGACAAGCTGCTGGACTGGTCAGTCCGGTAGGTGCGGCACCTCCAGCCCCGGGTCGCGTCCGACCAGCACGGCGCGCGTGAGTGCAGACTTGCCGTAACGGCGGTGCACCTGGTCGATCGCTTCATCCACCGCCGGCGAGTCTCCGTCGAATGGCAGTGCCAACTGATGCGCTCCGCTGCGGTCGATGCCCGAGACTGCGAACCCCACCAGCGTCAGGCCGCGTTCGGCGATTAACGGCGCCGCCGACGCCACCAGCCGGCGGGCAGTGGCCAGGATGGGGGCCGTCGCCGAGGTGGCCCACGGCATCGTCTGCGACCGGGTTGCCCGGCTGAAGTCTTCGAATCGCAACCGCAACACCACTGTGCGTCCGGTGCGGCCGGCGGCGCGCATCCGCCCGGTGATCCGATCGATCAGGTTGACCACCACCGCGTCGACCTCGGCGGGTGACATGGTGGTGCCGGCGCGGCCCAGTGCGCGCTGCGCCCCCACCGAGCGGCGCCGCACCCCGGTGGTCACCCGGCGGCGGTCGATGTTGCGCGACAACGCATATAGCTGGCGACCCATCGCCGGGCCGACCATGGAGGCCAGCATCGATTCACCGAGTTCGGCGACCTGGGCGACCGTGGTGATGCCGTGGGTGTGCAGCTTCTCGGCGGTCACCGCACCCACCCCCCACAACCGGCGCACCGGCAGCGGGTGCAGAAATTCCAGCTCCCGATCTGGCGGGACCAGTAGCAGACCGTCGGGCTTGGCCTCCTGGCTGGCGACCTTGGCGAGGAACTTGGTGCGGGCGATGCCGACGGTGATGGGCAGCCCGACCCGCGACCGCACATCCTGGCGCAGCCGCGCGCCGATCTCGAGCGGCGTGCCCGACACCCGGCGCAAACCGGCGACGTCGAGAAACGCCTCGTCCACCGACAGCGGCTCGACCTGCGGTGTGCAGTCGCGAAACACCTCGAAGACGGCGTCGCTGGCTTTCGAGTAGGCGCTCATCCGGGGCGGCACCACCACGGCATGCGGACACAGCCGGCGCGCCTGCGCCCCGCCCATCGCGGTGCGCACCCCGTAGGCCTTGGCCTCGTAGCTGGCCGCCAGCACGACGCCGCCGCCGACGATTACCGGGCGGCCCCGTAAACCGGGGTCGTCCCGCTGTTCGACGGAGGCATAGAACGAGTCCAGGTCCGCATGCAGAATGGACGCCTCACAGCGCACGAACATATGTTCGCATGCGGGTCCGACAGGTCAGCGCTTGTCGCCGTAGATGGCGCTGACCCAGATGTGCACCAGGGTGTCCAGCACGGTGGTCTCCGGCACCGACGGCTCCTCGGCGAGAAACGACGCCGACAACGCACGCTCGTTCATCAGGTTCAGCGCCGTAGCCAGCTCCAGCGCCGGCAGGGTCACCGGCGCGGCACCGCGCTCGCGTTCGGCCTCGATGACGGATGCGGTGTAGGCGATCCATTTCTGCATGAACACCGACCACAAGTCCCGCGCCTCGGCATTGATGGCCCGGACGCCCTGACCGCCCCGGATCACCGCGCGGTGTGCGCCGAAGGTCTCGACGAACACATTGATCCCGGTGCGCCACATGTCGTCGCGGCCGGATTCGGGACGGTCGGCAAGCGCCTGCAGTGCCGTGTCGGCCTCGTTGACCACCCGGTCCAGCAGCGTCAGCAGCACCGCTTCCTTGGACGGGAAATAGAAGTAGAAGGTGGGCCGGGAGATGCCGGCGCCCTTGGCCAGGTCGTCGACGGAGATGTCGGCCAATGGGCGATCTTCCAGCAGCCGTTCGGCGGTCGCCAGGATGGCCAGCTCGCGTTCGTCGCCGGAAGGCCGCGTGCTGCGGCGGCCCCGCGGAAGCGGCGCTTTGCTCGCGCGGGAGGTGGCCACGCAGGCAGCGTACACCGTGTCGAGAGTCTCGACACCTTGTCGACGCCGGTCACGGCAACCCGGCGCGGCCGTCCTCACCCAGCACCGAGCCGCCCGTGCCGCCCGGGCCGGGGGTGCCCGGAGCATTGCCGGCGCCGGAGCTGCCCCCGTTGCCGCCGTCTCCGACGACGACGGCGTTGCCCCCGTCGCCGCCGCTGCCGCCGGTGCCGGTCGCCGGATCGGATTGGCCCCCGTTGCCGCCGTTGCCGCCGCGCAATATAACCCTGCCACTCCGCTTGGAGCTGCATATTCGCAGCTCTCTGGCGGTTTTCATGCAGTCGATCGACATATCGTTGACCGACTCGACACCGCGTTGATAGCGTGGCCGACATGACTGAGCACCTTGACGCTGTCATCGTGGGCGCCGGCATTTCGGGGGTCAGCGCGGCCTGGCATCTGCAGGACCGGTGCCCGACGAAGAGCTACGCCATCCTGGAGAAGCGGGCAGATATGGGTGGCACCTGGGATCTGTTCCGCTACCCCGGGATCCGCTCCGACTCGGACATGTACACGCTGGGCTTCCGCTTTCGCCCGTGGACCGAGCGGCAGGCCATCGCCGACGGCAAGCCGATCTTGGACTACGTCAAGAGCACCGCGGCCATGTACGGCATCGACAAGCACATCCGCTTCCAGCAACGGGTGATCGCCGCCGACTGGTCCAGCGCCGAGAACCAGTGGACCCTGCAGATCGACAGCAACGGCACCCACAGCGAACTCACCTGCTCGTTCCTCTTTCTGTGCAGCGGCTACTACAACTACGAGGAGGGTTACGCTCCCACGTTCGCCGGTGCCGAGGACTTCACCGGCCCGATCATCCATCCGCAGCATTGGCCCGAGGACCTCGATTACCAGGGCAAGAACGTCATCGTGATCGGCAGCGGCGCCACGGCCGTGACTCTGGTTCCAGCACTTGCCAATTCGGGCGCCAAGCACGTCACGATGCTGCAGCGCTCGCCGACCTACATCGTGTCGCAGCCGGAGTCGGACAGCATCGCCGACAAGCTGAACCGCTACTTGCCCGAGAAGGCGGCTTACACCGCGGTCCGGTGGAAGAACGTGGTGCAGCAGGCGGCACTTTACGGTGCCTGCCAGAAGTGGCCGCGGCGGATGCGCAAGATGCTGATGGGGTTGGCGCAGCGCCAGCTGCCCGAGGGTTACGACGTGCGAAAGCATTTCGGGCCGCATTACAGCCCGTGGGACCAGCGGCTGTGCCTGGTGCCCAACGGAGACCTGTTCCGCGCGATCCGCCACGGGAAGGCCGAGGTGGTGACCGACACCATCGAACGGTTCACCCCCAACGGAATCCGGTTGAACTCCGGCACCGAGTTGCAGGCCGACATCATCGTTACCGCAACGGGTTTGAACCTGCAGCTGTTCGGTGGCGCGACCACCAGCATCGACGGCCAGCCGCTGGACCTGACCAAGACCATGGCCTACAAGGGGATGATGCTGTCGGGCATCCCGAACATGGTCTACACCATCGGTTACACCAACGCGTCGTGGACGTTGAAGGCCGACCTGGTTTCCGAATTCGCCTGTCGTCTATTGAATTACATGGATGACAACGGCTACGACACGGTGGTGGTCGACGAGCCGGCCCCCGACGTCGAGGACCGGCCGTTCATGGAGTTCACCCCCGGCTACGTGCTGCGCTCGCTCGACGAGTTGCCGAAGCAGGGTTCGCGGACCCCGTGGCGACTGAATCAGAACTATCTGCGCGACATCCACCTGATCCGGCGCGGCAAGATCGCCGACGAAGGCTTGCGGTTCGCGAAAAAGCCTGCCCCGGTAGCGGTCTAGTCGCGGACTAATCTCCTGCAGCGACGACGACAACGCCGTCGTCGTCGCTGTAGGCCACCTCGCCCGGCGCGAAAGTCACGCCGCCCAAGGTGATTTCGACGTCGCGTTCGCCTGCGCCGGTTTTGGTGCTCTTGCGCGGGTTGGTGCCCAGCGCTTTGATGCCGATGTCGATGCCCCGCAGGGCGGCGGCGTCGCGTACCGCGCCGTTGACGATCAGGCCGGCCCAGCCGTTCGAGCGGGCCAGTTCGGCGATCAGATCCCCAACCAGTGCGGTGTGCAGCGAGCCACCGCCGTCGATCACCAGAACCCCGCCGAAACTGTGCTCCGACAGGATCGATTTGAGCAGCGCGTTGTCCTGGAAGCACCGGACGGTCGTTATCGGACCCGCGAATTCCGTGCGGCCGCCGAACTGGCGGAACTGCAAATCGCAGCTGCGCACGTCGGGTCCGATGTCGTCGACCAGGTCAGCCGTCGGGCGGAAAGTCTCTGCCACGATCAGCGGCGGCGCAGCTGCCGGACCAACAGCAGGGCCAGCAGGCTCAGCGTGATCGCAACCAGCCATGGGCCGGGGGATTGCAGCGGAGACGACTCGGGTGTCTCCCGCGGCAGGGGGTTGGCAGCACTCTCCACCGTCGACTTCGCTTGAGCCGCGGCATCTTTGGCCGCAGCGAGCTGACCGTTGGTTTCTGCGCGCTGCTGGAGGTCGGCGGGCGCCTCGGCGGGCTGCTCCGCCAACTTCGGTGGCTCAGCCTTCTTGGCGGGTATCTTCTTGGCCGTCGCCTTCTTCGCGGGGGCCTTCTTGGCCGGTGCTTTGGCCGCGGCGGCCTTCTTCGCCGGAGCCTTCTTGGCGGGCGCCTTCGCGGCGCTTGCCTTCTTGGCGGGGGCCTTCTTGGCCGGCGGATTCGGTTGCGGCTCGCCGTCCGGTCGATCCTGCGGGTCTGCCATGCGGCCGCTCCTTTGCAGCTTGGTCGTCGCTAAGTGGTCGTGGGACGCTCGGGTCCCATCATGCCAGCACGCGCGCGAGAACTACGGCCTGCGCCGTACGGACCAGATCGCGACGGCGGCGACCGCGGCGATGGCTCCTACCGCGAACGGCCACGTGGGCAGCTCGCCGTTGGGGTCCGCCGGTTTCGCCGAAGGGGCCGATGTGGCGGTGCTGGCCGTCGTCAGCCGCAAGGAGGCGGACCGCGCCAGCACGTGCCTGTCGGCTGACGTCGCCTGACAAGTCACCGGGTAGGACTCAGCCGCCATCGGCGGCTGTGCGGCCACCGGGGCGGCGCCGGCCGTCGTGGCGGCGGTGATGGCCGCGGCGGCCCACAGCACAGCCGGACGTGCCCGGCGCCGATGCGCTGTCATCACACTCCCAGGCGGGCCAGCAGGTCGCCTTCTATCCCGTCCAGTTGGCTCGAGATAGCGGCGTGCGCTGCCCGGCGCCGCTGGGTCGGCATGTTCTCCGCGGCGGTGATGGCCGCGGACAGATCGGCGAGCCGCTCACTGATAGCCCCGACGAACTGCTTGGTTTCCGGATCCTTCGGCTTCTTCTCTTGAACCGCACGCAGCGATTGCTCGGCGCCGGCGACCCGCGCCGACAACCGGGCGCCGTGGCCGGAGAACTGGCCGATCTGCGCAAGCGGAATGCCAAGTTGATCGGCCCGGCGCTGGTCGATGTAGCCGCGGGCGGCGATGGCCGCCCGATAGATCAGCGGCGTCAGCACCGGGGCCAGCAGGCGGGACACAGTCAGCGTGCGACGGATCCGGGTGGGCGATAGCAGCTTGCCTTCGCGCGCCGCTTTGAGCTCGGTCTCGGCGACCTTCAGCGCGACCCGGTCGCTATCCTTCTGCGCCCTGAGTTGCGCGGCGAGCGCCCTGTCGGCCGCCTTTTGGGCGGACTTGATGCGGCGCCGCTCGTTCTTCGCCGACAGGCGGGCCTCCAACTTGGCGCGGGCCTTGATCGCGCGGGCTTCGGCGCGACGGGTCGCACGGCTCTTTCGCTTGCGGAACAGGCCCATTCCCGGCCGCCCTCCCGGTATCTCGTAGCTGACGCGGTGCGTGTGCGAGCGCTGGGCCAACCCTAATCCGAGCAGCGCGCGGCCAGCTCGCCAGGTCAGGTATGAACCGACCGGCCGGTATCAGGCGTCGAGTCCCTCGGCGCGGCGCAGCTCGTCGATCCGGTCCAGCACCTTCTGCTGCGCCTCCGGGGGCAGGCCGTGCGCCCGCGCTGCGATACGGCGCACGCCGTCGTCACGCACGGTTGCGTAGAACTGCAACTCCTTGTCGAGCTTCTCGTAGTAGTCATCGTCGGTGAAGTAGGCGGACTTGATCCGGAAGAAGTTGGCAAGGGCGGCCATGGTTGCTGACGACGGGTTCGTGCGATTGCCGGAACGTAGCTGCGACAGGTAGGGAGCCGACATCGTGACGCCTTCCGCCTTGAGCGCGGCGATCACCTCCGCGGAGGTATGCGGGCCTCGTCCGGGCGGATACACCGTGTCAAACAGTCGGTTCAGGCGGGCAGCGAACGTCGTGCTCATCGATATGACCTCCACCGGGGCTATAAGAGCAAGCGGTATCAATAGGTATTTGCTGATCATGGTAGCGACTGATTTTGTCGACCACCAAGTGCAAACCTGATCGTAACCGGTTGCAGCACGCAGGGCGACCGGGACCGGCACCCCCGACGAGCATCCAAACGAATGCATCTGGTGTCCACCAATTGACCGGATTTCACAGGTTATCCGCAGAATACACCGCGCGCGCCCGCGCCGTGATTCACCGCAGGAGGCGCTGAACGCCGCAGCCGCCGGCGTTCGGGAGGCCTCGGCGGGAAACTCTCGGCAACCAGCAGAAAGCCAAAAAGCGACCACCGGTCACTTTGCTGCTCGGCGCCAATGAGGCATCGTCCACCGGCTATCGGTCCATCTGCAGGCCCGTGTCGGCGGTTTGGCTGAGCAGTCCCGGCGGACCCGCGGCCGGACGGGCGGCGTCGGCTCTCTTCGGATGACGGCCGATGTCGGGTTGCTGGTTTCCGGGGCGCGGACACCTCGCCGCGGATGCGCTGGGGAGTTTGCGCCCGGGCCGCCGTGGGCGCCGTCGCGGCGTCCGCCGACGTTACCCGGGAAGCGGCGGCAAGCAGAGGTGACTGCCCGGCGCAGGGTGACCGGTGGGGGCTACGGGGGACCGATGGTGGGGACCCGCGGCGCGCGGCTGTGCCGCGCTTGCGATCGCCACGGTTTGGATGGTGGCGACCCGCGGCGCGCGGCTGTGCCGCGCTTGCGATCGCCACGGTTTGGATGGTGGCGACCCGCGGCGCGCGGCTGCGCCGCGCTTGCGATCGCCACGGTTTGGATGGTGGCGACCCGCGGCGCGCGGCTGCGCCGCGCTTGCGATCGCCACGGGTCGCATGGAGGCGGGCGGGCCGCCGGGTGGCGAGCCGCCGCTACGCGGCGAGCAGCATCGCCAGAATTGCAGTGTCCGGGTGGCTGATCGGGTCCACGCCGACGCGGCTCACCATCGACGTGATGGTGCCGTCGGCCTCCGCTTCCACCCAGGCCGCCCGGTGCTCAAGACCCAAATAGGGCAGGCCGGGCAGCAGCACACAGCCAGAGGCGGCGCCGGTGCACTCCGGCAACGACGGCGTCGTCTCCGACGGCGGATGCAGCATCAGCAACGCAGGAGGCTGATGGTCGGCGAAATATCCTGGCTGGATGGCCGTTTCGCCGAATACGGTGCCCTCGGCGAGGACCAGGCCGACGGTTCCGGGTTCGGGCTCATCCGGAAGTTCCTCGCGCGCGCCGAACACCGTTGTGGTGGACAGCAATCCGGGCAGTGAGGCGACACGCACGGCCACCATCAACAGTTGCGCCCATTCTTTGGTGGAATCGGGCCAACGCCCGGATATCACAAACCCTTTCAGGGCACCGCGAGCATGAAAGGGGGACACCCCTATAGGCCGGCCAGACCCAGCATCCATATTGCCTCCGTGACGCCTTCATTCGAAGTAACCACGCTGGTAGCTCGAACAAATGGTAGCTCGAATGATCAAGCATGCGCGGGGTTTTGGCGCCGTGCAACTCGACACGGCAGGTCGGCGGCGGTGTTACCGATCAGCAACATGCGAAGCGGTCGTTGTGGCGCCAAAAGACAAGGGCGCCGCGCGATGTCGCGCGACGCCCCGGCCCTGAAGTCAGACGATCAGGGGAAGATCAACCCCGATGTCTTCGACGTGGCGGCCTCGTAGCGGGACTGCACGTCGGCCCAGTTGACCACGTTCCAGAACGCTTTGACGTAGTCCGCCTTGACGTTCTTGTACTGCAGGTAGAAAGCGTGCTCCCACATGTCGACCTGCAGCAGCGGGATCACCCCGAGCGGCACATTGGCCTGCTGGTCGTAGAGCTGGAAGGTCAGCAGCCGGCCACCCAGGGTGTCGTAACCGAGCACGGCCCAGCCCGAGCCCTGCAGGCCGTTGGCAGCCGCACTGAACTGCGCCTGGAACTTGTCGAACGAGCCGAACTGGTCGTCGATCGCGGCGGCCAGGTCGCCCGTGGGCTTGTCGCCGCCGTCCGGCGAGAGGTTCTTCCACCAGATGGAGTGGTTGACGTGACCGCCGAGGTGGAAGGCCAGGTTCTTCTCGTTCAAGAAGATGGCCGAGTGGTCACCCTTGGCGCGCGCCTCTTCGAGCTTGGCGACCGCGTCGTTGACGCCTTTGACGTAGGTGGCGTGGTGCTTGCTGTGGTGGATCTCGTTGATCTGACCAGAGATGTGCGGCTCTAGTGCTGCGTAGTCCCAGTCCAAGTCGGGCAGGGTGTATTCAGCCACGGCTTTCCTTCCTTCGATGAGCGGATCGTCTGACGTGTCATTCGCGGGGTCCCGCCACGCGGCAACCTGGCATCTTCAACCCTGCTCCATGACCGCGCGTGCCGCAAGGACGACCCCCGGGAACCCGCCCCGAATACCCGGTATACGCGGCGATCAAGCTGGGATCAGGACAACGCGATCAGGGCGAGCACAGCCAGCAGCGCGAGCGCGATCAGACCGGCGCGCAGTGCGGCGACTCGGTACGCCTGATTCCAGGCAGGCGACCCCGAGTACGAGTTCGACTGTGTCGAACCCGGACCGAACGAATGTGTGGCCATTAACTGCCTTCCAACTGCACGTCCACCTCGCCGCGCCCAAAGAGTCGAGTGAGGTGAGTCACAATGAAGCCCCGCGTCCGCGATCATAACGCTTGATTCGCGGCTTGGAAAACCGGACGCCCGCGCGTCTTGTAGCAATCCTCCGTTGCGGCCCCAACCGCACGTTTGCGGTGGTGGAGTGGCGATCTCGCAGACATATCGCCGAAGCCGGTTCGCACGTTTGGCGGTCCAGGGAGCCGGGTATCCGCGCGGCATCGAAACGGCGATCTATTCGCTCGGAGCGTTGTCGAGGCTGTCGATCGACACTCGCTGTTATCGCTGTGTTATCCACAGATCCACCGAAAGCTGGCCGATAGAGGCTGTGTCCGCCACCCATCCCAATTGTGGATAAACCTGTGGAAATTGTGGATAGCTCCATTTAGCTGTGTCCTACGTCACGCCTATGCCCGGTGTGGCGCCTGTTGGGCACGTCGCTGGCTGTGCTATGGCCCCGCCGCTCCGCCGCCTGTCGCCCAGCACCTATTAGGCTGGTCCGGTGATTCAGGTGTGCTCCCAGTGCGGCACGCGGTGGAATGTGCGCGAACGACAGCGCACCTGGTGCCCACGCTGCCGGGGCGCCCTGATGGCGCCGCTGGCCGACGCGCCCCCGGGTGACCCTCGGTGGAGCGCGCAAGCCGGGCCCCAGCCCTCGCCCGCGCCGCGCACGCCGCCCCGGCTTCCGCCGGGTTTCCGCTGGATAGCGGTGCGGCCGGGGGCCGCACCACCGATACGGCGGATGCGCCGGCCGTTGGGCCCCACACCGCGTTACACGGTGATTCCCCGCTGGGGTCTGGTCGACCGCGTCAGTCCGGTTGCGCCGACGTCACCGGACGCCACGGTCAAGGCGGGGCCGAGTCCCGAAGTCGTGCGGGTGATGCTGTTCGCAACCCAGTTGGTGCTGGCCGGCGCTGCGCTGGTGTACGCGGCGCGCTATGGACTGCTGATCTATAACCGCGATTCGCTGCTGAACTCGCTGGTCGCCCTGGCGGCGGACTGGATCGGGATTGCCGCGAGCGTGGCAGCGATGGCAGTGATGCTGGGATCCTTCGTCGTCCTGGTGAAGTGGTTGATCGCCCGTCGTGCTGAGGCCTTCAGCTACCACGGGCTGCCCGAGCACCGCTCGCCCCGTCGAATGTGGGCCGGCTGCCTGCTGCCCTTCGCGAACCTGGTGATGGCGCCCGTCTACGTCATCGAACTCGCACTTGTGGAGGACCACTACGAACGGGTGCGCAAGCCGATCTACCTGTGGTGGCTCGCCTGGACCGTCAGCTACGTGGTGTCGCTGTTCGCCATCGCCACCAGCTTGTCCAGCGATGCGCAGGGCATCGCCAACAACACCGTGATGGTGGTGTTCGGTTATCTGGCCGCCGCGGTCACGGTCGCCGGAGTGGGACGCGTCTTCGAAGGATTCGAGCGCAAGCCCGTCGAACGCCCGGCGCACCGCTGGCTCGTCGTCGAAGCCGATCGGCCCGCGCCTTCAGCAGCAGCCGCTCCGGTTGAGCTGGAGGGACAGGAACCGGCAGCATAGGCGTATGACGCGGGCGGATGAGGTCCTCGCCGGGCACCCTTTCGTGGTCGCCCACCGGGGGGCGTCGTCGTCCCGCCCGGAGCACACTCTGGCCGCCTATGACCTTGCGCTCAAAGAAGGCGCCGACGGTGTGGAGTGCGACGTCCGGCTGTCCCGCGACGGTCACCTGGTCTGCGTGCACGACCGCCGCCTGGACCGAACCTCGACGGGTGAGGGATTGGTCAGCACCGCGACGCTGGCCGAGTTGCGCGAACTGGAATACGGCGTGTGGCACGACAGCTGGCGACCAGATGGCGCGCACGGTGACACCGGCCTGCTGACGCTCGACGCACTCGTGGCGATGGTGCTCGACTGGCACCGTCCGGTGAAGATCTTCGTCGAGACCAAGCATCCGGTCAGGTACGGCTCACTGGTGGAAAGCAAACTGCTGGCGCTGCTGCACCGCTTCGGCATCGCCGCACCGCCGTCCGCGGACCGATCGCGTGCGGTGGTGATGTCGTTCTCCGCCGCCGCCGTGTGGCGGGTGCGCAGGGCGGCGCCGATGTTGCCCACGGTGTTACTGGGCAAGACCGGTCGATATCTCACCAGCAGCGCCGCGACGGCGGTCGGAGCCACCGCAGTGGGGCCGTCGCTGGCCGCGCTGCGCGATTACCCGCAGTTGGTGGATCGCTCCGCCGCCCAGGGCAGGTCGGTCTACTGCTGGACGGTCGATGAGTACGACGACATCGATTTCTGCCGTGAGGTGGGGGTGGCGTGGATCGCCACGAATCACCCCGGCCGCACCAAGGCGTGGCTGGAGAAGCGGAAGGCGAGCGAGAGCAGCGGTTGATCGGCGTCGTGCCCGGCTTACGGCTGGTCCTGCAAAGCCGTCGCCGGCACCGGCGCATCGGCGGCCAGCGCGTCGAACAGGTCGCGAGCGGCGTCGTGATTCCAGACCACCACTGAGCCCACGCCGGTGTCGGTGAACTCTCCGATCGGGACCGTCATCGGGGTGGTGGGGCCGTGCAGCGCCCAGCCGAGCCGGGCCAGGTCCCACGCGTGGTCATCGCGGTCGAGCGTCAGCGCGCCGGCCGCCGCGTGCGGCACCGAATACCAGCGCCAGGGGTTGAGCCACACCGTCGGGCTGGTCGCGCGGTGCAGCAGCGCCGACATGAACTCCCGTTGATGGATCATCCGGTCCAGATCCGCCCGCGGGGTGGCGCGCGTCCGGACGTAACCCAGGGCGCTGCGGCCGTCCAACTGCTGGCACCCGGCAGGCAGGTCCAGACCCGCCAATGGATCGCGTATCGGCTCGGCGGGGCACACGCTCACCCCGCCCAGTGCGTCGACCAGCACGGCGAATCCGCCGAATCCGACCTCGGCGTAGTGGTCCAGACGTAAGCCGGTGGCCTGCTCGACGGTCTGCGCCAGCAACGGCGCACCGCCTTGCGAGAAGGCGGCGTTGATCTTGTCGCGGCCGTGCCCCGGGATCGGCACGTACGAGTCGCGGGGGATCGATACCAGGGTGGTCCGCGCGTTGGACCCGAGCCCCGGCACGTGCACCACCATGATGGTGTCGGTCCGTCCCGTCCCGACGTCGCCGCCGGTGGCCAGTTGCTCCTGCTGCTCGGGGGACAGGTCCTGGCGACTGTCGGATCCGACGAGCAGCCAATTGGTGCCGCGTCCAGGAGCAGGACGGTCCGCGTAGTTGGTCAGCACCGACTGGCGGTGCACGGCGGAGTCGAACCAGAGCATGCCGCCCAGCACGCCCGCGGTCGCCAGCAGTAGCAGGATCATCAGCGTCAAGGCCGCGGTGCGCAGCCACCGGCGTTTGCCGCGCTTCCTCCGGCGGGGTTTGGGCGGAGCCGGTGGCGGTGGCGCGGCGACTCGTCCCGCGGGCGGCGGTGGTGTGGACGCCCGTCCCGGCGGCGGCGGTGCCCCGGCTCGTCCCGCGGGTGGTGGGGGCGTTAAGGCGGCCCGTCCCGGCGCACGCGGTGGCCGCGCGTCCCGGCGGATCACCGGGGCGGGCTCCGGACCGACTGGCTGGCCCGGCGGAGTCGGGTCGGGTCTGCGCAATCGGGCCGGTGGTCGATCACCGTTCACCCGGTTAACTTACGTCGCCAAGCCCGTTATCGGCGTGCGCGCAGCCCATTGACGAACGGGCATCCCATCAGAACGCGGATGGCCTGACGCAGACCGTTCATGTCGTCGACCGGCTTGTGGAACGGCAGCCGGACGTCACGGTCACCGTCGTTGCCTTCCACGCGGAACCGCACGCCGTAGCGGTCCAGGCCCAGAGGGCGTACCTGACCACGGCGCAGCGGCGCCGGCAGTCGGGAGACCAGCCGGGCGACGACGTCGTTGTGCGCGGTGGCGAGGTGCCACAGCAACGTCGACTCGATCTCGCAGAAGGGGTCGGGCCGGGCGGCGAGCAGGTCGCGGACGGAGACCGGCTCGGCACCGGTGGCATCGGTCACCACGACGGAGTCGATCACCAGGCGGAGCAGGGTGTACCGCGGTTCATCGTCGTCCGACGCCGTCGACCGCGGTGTATCTACCTGCAGCAGCACCGGGTTCGGGTCCTCGGTGGCGATCAGGTCCAGCATCTTGGCCACCGCACCAGGTGGAATCCGGTGCAGCTGACCCCGCACCCATACCAGCGAACGCACGGGTTCGCGGACCGGAAGCGGCGCATAGTCGGTGAGTTCCAGCAACGCCTGTGTGCCGCATTGCAGGTCGGTGGCACCCCCGCGGGGAACGGCCACGGCGAAGGAGCCGTCGTGCAGCAGGTGGTGGACGGGCGCAGTCACCGGCTCCTGGCCCTCGACTGCCAGCAGGGCACCATCGGCCCGTGAACAGGCGCTGCGGATGCGTTCGGCGGTGGTGGGTGTCGGATATGCGACCGGTAGCACCGTAACCTCCTGTTTGTTAGGTAAGCCTAAGGTAACTTAGCCGGGCGGGCGGAGCAAGGCCCGGCGCGACGGACCCGCGCCGTTAGGGTTGTGTCGTGGCCCGCATCGCTTACCTCGGTCCGGAGGGGACGTTCACCGAGGCTGCTCTGCTGAAAATGGCCGCTAACGGGCTGGTTCCTGGCCATGACCCGCAGGCGCTGCAGCCGTTGCCTGTCGACAGCACCCCCGCCGCCCTGGACGCGGTGCGCGACGGCGCCGCGGACTACGCCTGCGCGCCCATCGAGAACTCGATCGACGGCTCGCTGGCGCCCACTCTGGACAGCCTGGCCATCGGTTCACCGCTGCAGATTTACGCCGAGACCACGCTGGATGTGTCGTTCAGCATCGTGGTCCGGCCCGGCCGCACCGCCGCGGACGTGCGCACGCTGGCCGCTTTCCCGGTGGCCGCGGCGCAGGTGCGGCGCTGGGTCCGCACCCATCTGCCCGCCGCCGAGCTCAAACCGGCCTACTCCAACGCCGACGCCGCGCAGCAGGTGTCCGACGGCGGGGTCGATGCCGCAGTCACCACACCGCTGGCCGGGACGCACCGCGGCCTGGAGGTGATCGCCGAGGGCGTGGTCGACGAGTCCAACGCGCGCACCCGCTTCGTGCTGATCGGACAACCCGGTCCGCCGCCGGCCCGCACCGGCGCCGATCGCACCGCGGCGGTGTTGCGGATCGAGAACGTCCCGGGCGCGTTGTTGCAGGCGCTGACCGAGTTCGCGATGCGCGGCATCGACCTCACCCGGATCGAGTCGCGTCCCACCCGTACCGGGCTGGGCACGTACATGTTCTTCGTGGATTGCGTCGGCCACATCGATGACGATGCGGTCGCTCAGGCACTCATGGCGTTGCACCGTCGTTGTGCCGATGTGCGTTATTTGGGTTCCTGGCCGACGGGTCAGGCTGCGGGGGTGCTCCCGCCGGCTTCGGAAGAGGCTTCGAGCTGGCTGGCGGGGCTGCGACATGGGGAGATACAACGATGAGCGGCCGGTTGGTGTTGGTGCGCCACGGGCAATCGTTCGGCAACGTCGAACGACGGCTGGACACCCTGCCGCCGGGAGCGGCACTGACCCCGCTGGGGCGTGATCAGGCGCGGGCGTTCGCGCGCGGCGGGCACAGTCGCCCGGCCATCCTGGCGCATTCCGTGGCTGTCCGGGCCTCGCAAACCGCGGCGGTCATTGCCACTGAACTCGACCTACCGGCTCAGGAGGTGGCCGGCATCCACGAGGTGCAGGTCGGTGACCTGGAAAACCGCAACGACGACGAGGCGGTCGCCGAGTTCCAGGCCATCTACAAGCGCTGGCATCTCGGCGAATTGGACGTGGCGCTGCCTGGCGGCGAAACCGCCAACGACGTCCTGGCGCGGTACGTGCCGGTGCTCACCGAGCTGCGCATGCGCTATCTGGACGACGAACGCTTCGACGGCGACATCGTGGTGGTCAGCCACGGCGCGGCGATCCGGCTGGCGGCGGCGGTGCTGGCGGGCGTGGACGGCACCTTTGTCCTCGACAATCCGCTGGACAACGCCGAATCGGTGGCGCTGGCTCCCATCACCGATGGGCGATGGAGTTGCGTGCGCTGGGGTGGCCTGACGCCGCCGTTCTATCCCGAACCCGGCATCGCGGACCCGGCGAAGCACGCCGGGAAAGACCCTGTGGCGTCAAGCACCGATCCCATGCGCTGATCTGATCGGTTCCGCGAACGACTCGGCGCAGGCGCAACCGACGACGTCGCAGTCGACGACGAATGCGTGAGTGAACAACTCCGGGGCGACGCAGTCCGGCTCGGTGCATTCCGGCCGGCCCGACCAGTGAATGATGACGGTGCCGTGGCAGTGATCTAAGCCTGCCCGGCAATCGCGGCAGCCTGTGCTCATATGCCGTTCATAGCACCGTGGGCCGACAGAACTTGGTTGCCGCGCCTACTCGGAGCCCGGCAATCAGGCCCAACCCAGCTCATCGAGCCTGTCGTCGTCGATGCCGAAGTGGTGGGCGATCTCGTGAATCACCGTGATCGCGACCTGCTCGACTACGTCGGTGTCGGATTCGCAGACGTCCAGCAGCGCGTCGCGATAGATGGTGATGGTGTCCGGCAGCGCTCCGGCGTAGTCGGAGTCGCGCTCGGTCAACGCCACCCCCTCGTACAGTCCGAGCAGGTCATCCTCCTCGGGATGCCGGTCAGCGACCAGCACCACGACGTTGTCCATCGCGGCGGTCAGCTCGGTCGGGATCAAGTCGAGTGCATCGGAGACCAACTCGTCGAACCGCTGCGGGTCCATCCCCACGGCCACCGGCTAATTGGGAGGCGGTTCGTTGGCCGGCGCGCCGTCGGGCGCCTGGGCCGGCGCACCTCCGTCGGCCGGCGGTGGTGCCTGGGTGGGGGAGGGTGCCTGGCTCGCCGGAGACGAGGGCGCCCGGGTGGGCGTCACCACCGGCTGCTGGTTGGGTAGATGCTGGTCACCCTGCGGGGTGGGCGGTGTCTGCTGCTGAGGCTGCGGCGCCGACGGCTGCTGAGTCGGCAGCTGCGCCGGGATCTGCGGAAGGGTCAGCCGCTCCTGAGGAATGTCCGGCGGCGGGACCGGCGCCTGACCGTTGATCAGCAGCGGTCCCTTGGCGCTGTTGAGCAGTGTGGACCAGCCCCCGTTGCCCAGGGTCGCGCCGATGCTGCACGCGACCTCGCGGCTGCCCGCCGACCAGCTGGGCAGTGAAATCGTCGGATAGATCAACGTCAACGTCGTGGTGCGCAGCTTGATGGGCGCCAGGTAGGCGTCCGTCATCTTGGTGCACGCGTCCTTGATGAAACCGTCCTGCTCGGCTTCCGGCGGCAGCGCGTTAGGGAACTTCTCGGCGAGGTTGACCGTGCCGGTGACCTCCATGGCGTGCGGGGCCGAGCAGTCCACCGGCACATCGACAGGCTGGTTGGTCGCCGGGTCGATACCCAAGCAGGTGCCCGCCGGCCAGACTTTCGACTGGTCGATATCGGCGACCTTGCCCTTGAAGGCGACCTGTTCGTTGTTGGGGCCGGGCAGCTGCAGCCCGCATAGCATGCGGCGCTCGCCGTTCTGGCGCCAGGCCCGGTCGCCCGACCACAGCATGCTGACCGTGAATTTGCTGTTGGGGTCGAACTTCGGGCCCAGGTAGCGGCGCACCGCCGGATCACACTGCTCGGCGTTGATCTGCTGGATGCGGGCCGGAGACGGGGGCGCGGCGCTGGGGCCGTACTCCGTACCGGGGAAGGTGCGCATATCGACGGACTCGGCGACCTCAAAACGGTGGTCGTCGGCGCAGTTGACGATGCTGGCCGATTCCGGCGTGCCGTCCGGCCAGTTCAGACAGTCGCCGCTGTTGGCACGCGCGAACGCGGCGTTGCCCTTGGAACCGGTGCTGGGCACCGGGTCGCTGTCGATGAAACCGGCCAGCCGTCCGGGGCCGGTGCCCACGGTGGGCAGCGCGGTTACCAGACCGGCGATGAGCAGGCCGCCCAGCGCGGTGAGGAGCAAACCTCGCCTGGTCGAGGATGCCTGCAGCGAGCGCGGCCAGCGGGACCGCTGCGGGGGCTCCTGGGGTTCGAGGGTGTCGGCCGCCTGGGATTCCTCGACAACCGACGGCTCTGGCGCCTCGTCGGCGGCAGGGTCGGGTACCGGTTCTTTCTCGGGCGCGTCCAACATCGGCTCCATTCTGACAGGACCGGTGCAGAGGCGTGAAAATCGTTGCGCATGTGAGATCCGGCAGAGACCCGGGAAGTAGTCTTGCGGCCGTGATCGACCTCAAGCTCCTCCGGGAGGAGCCCGACGCCGTACGACGCTCGCAACTCAGCCGCGGTGAGGACCCGGCCCTGGTAGACGCCCTGTTGAGCGCCGACACCGCGCGCCGCGCGGCGATCTCGGCCGCCGACTCGCTGCGTGCCGAACAGAAGGCCGCCAGCAAGAGCGTCGGCAAGGCGTCCCCCGAGGAGCGCCCGGCGCTGTTGCAGCGCGCCAAGGACCTCGCCGAGCAGGTCAAGGCCGCCGAGGCCGATCAGACTGCGGCCGAGGCGGCGTTCACCGCCGCCCACATGGCCATCTCCAACGTCATCATCGACGGGGTCCCGGCCGGAGGAGAGGACGATTACGCCGTCGTGGAGGTGGTCGGTGAGCCGCCCACGTTGACCGACCCGAAGGACCACCTCGAGCTCGGCGAATCGCTGGGGCTGATCGACATGCAACGCGGCGCCAAGGTGTCGGGCTCCCG
Organism: Mycobacterium sp. TY815; assembly: GCF_030755135.1. Classification (NCBI taxonomy): domain Bacteria; kingdom Bacillati; phylum Actinomycetota; class Actinomycetes; order Mycobacteriales; family Mycobacteriaceae; genus Mycobacterium; species Mycobacterium sp. TY815. Next base: position 106,800 of record NZ_JAUFRX010000003.1, read on the forward strand.
GTTCTACTTTCTGACCGGACGCGGCGCGCTGCTGCAGCTCGGTCTGCTGCAACTGGCACTGCGGGTGGCCGTCGAGAACGGTTTCATCCCGATGATCCCGCCGGTGCTGGTTCGTCCGGAGGTGATGTCAGGCACCGGCTTCCTGGGCGCGCACGCCGACGAGATTTACCGGCTCGAGGCCGACGACCTCTACCTGGTGGGCACCTCGGAGGTGCCGTTGGCCGGTTACCACTCCGGGGAGATCCTGGACCTGACCAACGGGCCGCTGCGGTATGCCGGCTGGTCGTCGTGTTTCCGGCGCGAGGCCGGCAGCTACGGCAAGGACACCCGCGGCATCATCCGGGTACACCAATTCGACAAGGTGGAGGGCTTCGTCTACTGCCGGCCGGAGGAGGCCGAGGCCGAGCATCAACGGCTGCTGGGCTGGCAGCGCGAAATGCTGGCGCATATCGAAGTGCCCTACCGGGTGATCGATGTGGCGGCGGGCGACCTCGGCTCGTCGGCGGCGCGCAAGTACGACTGCGAAGCCTGGGTGCCCACCCAGGCGACCTACCGGGAGCTGACCTCGACGTCGAACTGCACCACCTTCCAGGCCCGCCGGCTGGCCACGCGCTACCGCGACGCCAACGGCAAGCCGCAGACCGCGGCCACGCTCAACGGGACGCTGGGCACCACCCGCTGGCTGGTGTCGATCCTGGAGAACCACCAGCAGCCCGACGGCAGCGTGCGCGTGCCGGCGGCGTTGGTGCCCTTCGTGGGCACCGAAATTCTCGAACCTGCCGGCTGAGCATTAGCCGACGGCAAATGTGGGCATTCTGTGTGAACATTTGCTGAAGTGGACCGGCGGCCGCGCTGCGATTCTTCCGGGCCTGTGGTGGGGGGAAGCGTCATGGGGCTGCTTGGCGTGTGGTGGAGACGCGCGGACCACTACGACCAGTTGAGTTCGCTGCTGGAAGCGCGACGAATGTGCATCTTGGCCCGGTCCATCATCTCGGTCATTGCCGGCGGGCTGGTCCTCGACGCCCTCGCAACCATCTGGACGCCGACCGGGCCGCAGACAGGGATCCAGATCGGCTGTGCCGTCGCCGCCAGCGTCGGCGCCGCGGCGGGCTCGCTGTTGTGGGCCGTGTGCTGGCCGACCCGCGTGCAGGCGATCACGTTCGCGGTGGTCTCAAACGCCAGCATCGCGTTGATCGCCCTGGCGCAGAGCGATCCCATCGTCGAAATGTTCACGTGCACGACTTTTGCGGCAATGGCGTTCTACATCGCGCTCTTCCACACCCCGCGGCTGATGGCCTACAACTTTGCGGTCGCGATTGTGGTCGCCGCCTCTGCCGGACTCCGGATTGCCGCCATGTACCACGTCGTCGGCGCAGCGTGCGGACTGTCGCTCGTGCTGCTGCTCAACCTTGCGGTCCCCTTCGGCATTCAGGCGGTCGTCTATGTGCTTGGCGCCGATGCGATGCGTGCGGAACGCGATCAACTGACCGGGTTGCTCAACCGGCGCGCGTTCGACCGCTATGTCAAGGCCCGCATTGCGCAGGACCGCGAGCTCTCCGCACGCCTCGTCGTGACGATGATCGACCTGGACCGCTTCAAGTTTCTCAACGATCAACACGGACACAGCGCCGGCGACGCCGCGCTGGTCGCGGTTGCCCGTGCCTTGCGGGAGTGCACCGACGACACCGCGCTGCTGGCCCGGGTGGGTGGTGAGGAGTTCGTCATCGCCGACTTCTGCGACCCCGATGAGGTCCAGCGCCGGGCGCAGCGGCTGTGTGACGCCATCGCCGCGCTGCCGTTCGGCCTCACCGCCAGCGTGGGCACCGCGGGCGCCGATCGGCAGCCGGTCGCCGCACTCGACGCGCGCGCCGCATTCGATGACCGCACCTCGCTCCACGAGTTGATCTGCGCTGCCGACGCGGCGATGTACGTCGCGAAACGCCGCGGCGGGAACCAGACCTGGCACCACCAGGGCGACTACCGCAACGACGGGATCAGTGCCTAGGCGTTGACCTTGGGCACCCGGACGCTCGCGGCCCGCTCGTGCCGGTGCTGGCGCTCGATGGTGGCGAAGTAGAAGGCGAACGCGAACGCGAAACTGGTGAACAGGCTGCTCACGAAGAACAGCCAGGGCCGCTTGTACCCGCGGCGGTAGCCGTCGGTGATCGAGAACAGCGGCAGCAGAATCACATTCGCGATCGTGTAGTCCTGGCCGGCCGAGCCGGCGGCCGGGTTGGTGAACATCAGCTGGATGTACTGCGTCCAGCTGCCCGGACCCCAGAGTGGGTTGTGTACGCCCATGTGGGCGTACTCCTGCACGAAACGAATGTTGAAGTACCAGCCCAGCGCGACAGAGGCGATGCCGACGACGTAGTACGTGATTTCCAGTGGCGAGAACAGCGGACCGACGGCCGGCCGCGCATACACCTGGCGGTTGGAGGAGACGATCCAGAAGATGACGGCGATACCCAGGACGGCGTGGGCGATGAGAGACACCATGGCCGCAGTCTCACCCGGCCCGCGAAGTTTTGTCAATATTGTCATAACGTATTCCTGACCGGCTGGGGTACCTTACTGCCATGGTCAGGCCGGCTCAGACGGCGCGGAGCGAGCGCACCCGGGAGGCGCTGCGCCAGGCGGCCGTGGTGCGATTCCTGGCCCAGGGCGTGGAAGATACGTCGGCCGAGCAGATCGCGGCCGACGCCGGAGTCTCGTTGCGGACCTTCTACCGGCACTTCAGTTCCAAGCACGATCTGCTGTTCGCCGACTACACCGGTCTGAACTGGTTTCGGGCTGCGCTGGATGCCCGCCCGGTCGACGAGGCGGTCATCGACTCGGTGCAGGCGGCTGTCTTCGCGTTTCCCTATGACGTGGAGGCCGTGACCAAGATTGCGACCTTGCGCGGCGGCGAAATCGATCCCGGCCGGATCGTCCGGCACATCCGGGACGTGCAGGCCGATCTGGCCGACGCCATCCAGGCGCAGCTGCTCGGTCGTAGCTGCACCAACGGTCAGCCCGGTGACGCGCGGCTGCGCAGCACGGTGATCGCACGGTGCATCGCGGCGGCCATCTTCGGGGCGATGGAGGCCTGGATGCTGGGCGGTGACCGCTCGCTCAGCGAGCTGGCCCGGATGAGTCACGTGGCGCTGGAATCCCTGCGGACGGGCATCAGCGACTCCTGGGCCACCTGGGCAACCGCCTAAGTTTCGTCATAATTGACAAAACTTCGCCTGCGTGCCAGCCTCCCACTCAGGAGGTCGGCATGTCTGAAACTGGGAACGAGTACGACGCGATTGTCATCGGCGCGGGCCACAACGGGTTGACCGCGGCGGTGATGCTGCAGCGGGCGGGTCTGCGCACCGTCTGCCTGGACGGCAAGCTCTACGCGGGCGGCATGGCCTCCACCGTGGAGCTGTTCGACGGGTATCACTTCGAAATCGCCGGCTCGGTGCAGTTCCCGACCTCGGCGGAGGTGATCAGCGAACTCGGGCTCGACGCGCTGCCGACGGTGGACCTGGAGGTGATGTCGGTAGCACTGCGCGGGGTCGGCGACGATCCTCTCGTTCAGTACAGCGATCCGATGAAGATGTTCGCCCACCTCAACGAGGTGCACGGGGCGGATGCGGTGGCCGGGATGGGCGGTCTGCTGATGTGGGCGCAGGCGCCGACCCGGGCGCTGGGCCGCTTCGAGGCGGGCACGCTGCCCAAGACCTTCGACGAGATGTATGCCTGCGCCACCAACGAATTCGAGCGCTCCGCGATCGACGACATGCTGTTCGGCTCCGTCACCGACGTGCTGGACCGGTACTTCCCGGACCGGGAGAAGCACGGTGCGATCCGGGGGTCGATGACGGTGCTGGCCGTCAACACCCTCTACCGCGGTCCTTCCACGCCGGGCAGCGCCGCCGCCCTGGCTTTCGGGCTGGGAATTCCCGAGGGCGACTTCGTCCAGATGAAGAAGCTGCGCGGGGGGATCGGGGCGCTGACCGCGCACCTGGCGCAGGTCTTGGAGGACAACGGCGGCGAAGTGCGGTTGCGGTCCAAGGTGACCGAGATCCTGGTGGCGGACGGCCGGGTGGCCGGCGTGCGGACGGAGGCCGGGGACACGCTGAGCGCCCCGATCGTCGTCTCCTCGGTGGCGCCCGACGTCACGGTCAACGACCTGATCGACCCGTCGCTGCTGCCCGCCGAGATCCGGGAACGCTACGGGCGCATCGACCACCGCGGCAGCTACCTGCAGATGCACTTCGCACTGGACGAGGCGCCGGAGTTCGTCGCTCCCTACGAGGCGCTCAACGACCCGACCATGCAGGCGTCGATCGGCATCTTCTGCACACCGGAGGAGGTCCAGCAGCAGTGGGAGGACTGCCGCCGCGGCATCGTACCGGCGGATCCGACGCTGGTGCTGCAGATCCCTTCGGTGCACGATCCGGATCTCGCCCCGCAGGGCAAGCACGCCGCGTCAGCCTTCGCGCTGTGGTTCCCCATCGAAGGGGGCGCCGACTACGGCCAGGCCAAGGTCGAGATGGGGCAGCGGGTCATCGACAAGATCACCCGGCTGGCGCCGAATTTCGAGCGCAGCATCACCCGCCACACCACCTTCACGCCCAAGCACATGGGGGTGATGTTCGGTGCGCCCGGCGGGGACTACTGCCACGGCCTGCTGAGCTCCGATCAGATCGGGCAGAATCGACCGGGCCCGAGAGGCTATATCGGACAACCCATTCCGGTGCGGGGCCTGTATCTGGGCAGCGCCGGGTGTCACGGGGGTCCGGGCATCACGTTCACACCGGGCTACAACGCGGGCAAGGCGGCGCTCGAAGACCGCTAGCTCGTTCTGCGCCCGGCGTGCGGCCAGCCGCACCCTCGACGCCGAGCGTGCGGCCCGCCGCACAGTCGGCGAGGGAATCAGCCGCGTTGCGCGAGCAGCTCGTCGAGGCAGGCGAGGAACTCGTCGGGACGCGCCGGCGTGAAGGCCGGCTGCGACCCCGGTATGTCCAGGGTGATCAGCGTCGACTTGAGCGGGCGGTACAGGTCCAACGGCAACCAGCGCCGCAGGTCCGGGCTGCCCCAGATGTTGAATCGAACCGTGAGCAGCCCCAGTGGCTCGGCCTTGTATCCCCGAACCTGGTCCAGGCCGATGACTTTCGCGGTGCCCGAGGGAAAGTGATAGCGGCGCAACGTGATCGCCAGCTGGTCCAGTTGCACGGCGCCGTCGTCGTAGCACAGGTCGGCCGCGGTGCTCATGTCCGCCGGCTCCGCAACTCGTGACCCCGGGTGGTCAGGCAGCGGCCGTCGTCCAATCGCCATTGCCAGCCGTGCAGGTTGCAGGTCAGCGTATTGCCCTCGACGATGCCGAATTTCGACAGGTCGGCCTTCAGGTGCGGGCAGCGCCGCTGAATCTCCCAGCCGTCCAACGTGATTGATGCCGAATCGTCGTGGCTCTCGGCGAACCAGCCGTCGGCGTAGGCGATCCGCTCATCGGTCAGGCACTTGAAGAACGTGTACAGGTATTCGTTGTAACCACCCACGCGCCAGGCCCGGAACCGGGTCGACAAGAAGATGGTGTTGACCCAGTCCGGCTCGTTGTCGCGCAGCACGGTGCGGACCAACTCCGGTGCGATCTCGAACCCGTAGCGGAACTTCTCGTCGGGAATGGCTTCGCGCACGGCGCGTTTCGGGAAGTCCAGGATCACCGTCTCGGGGCCGATCACCAGCTCCACCGGGTAACCGATGCCGTCGCAGATCTCGTTGCTCTGCAACATGATCGGCTCGAACAGCGCCCGCAACGGTTCGAGCAACGGCTCGCCGGTGGCGGGAGCCCAGCCAGCCTTCTCGGCGGCCAGCACCGGCGCCATGCGCTCGGCGTAATCGGCGATGTAGTCGGCCTTGCCGGTGGTGAAGATCGCCTCCACTTCCTCGGTGGGAAGCGGGTGCTGCAGTGAGTTCAGCTGCGGGCCGGTGAAGTCGGCGACCGAGCCGGGCATCATCAGCAGCCCGCGGTCGTGGCCGTGGCGGCGCATCTGGTCCAGGAACACCATCTGGTCCGGGAAGATGTTGCCCGGATCGTCGTGGTCGTCATTGAGCGCGCGAAGTTGGGGATCCAGGAACGCCGGGGGGCCGGCCGACGGCACCACCCAGGTGGCTCCTACCTGGGCGATGTACTGCCGGGCCCGGTCCATGCCGCGCTGCCGCTTCTGGGTGGCGAACGCCTCCTTGGCGCGGGCCGGCATGTCGTAGACCATCGGATACCAGATCGCCCCCGAGTACTGCAGCAGGTGCACGTCGATGTGCCCGAAGTCGGCGGCCAGCACGTCCAGGTCGACCGGACGCGCGTCGTTCATGTTGAACACCGTGGTCTCCCCGTCCGACACCACCAGCGCCGAGTCGCCGATCGGACCGTCCGCCGGTGCCCGCAGGGCGATGATCATGATGTCGAGGTCGCCCTTGGGGCCGGACAACTGGTGGCTCACCGAGTCCGTGGTCTCGAAGAATCGGTGGAACCCCAACTTCTCGAACTCGTGTCGCAGATCGGGCACCGGGAAATCCGGCAGCAGCACCACCGCGTCCTTATTGACGTGAGCCGTCAGCAGCCCGGCGTCGAAATGGTCCTTGTGCAGATGAGAGACGTACAGGTAGTCGCAGTCGCCCAGGGCGTCCCAGTCCAGACCTGAAAAAGCCGGCGAGTTGTCGGGAAACGGGAACCACGAGCCGAAGTAGGCGGGGTTCACCCAGGGGTCGCACAGGATGCTGCCCGCCCGGGTCTGGATCAGAAAGCCGGCATGGCCGACGCTTGTTACCTGCACAAATACCTCTCGGGACCTCTGCTGAGACGCCCCGAGTTTAGCCTGCGTCAGAGGTCCGGGTCTTCCCACAAGCGTCGGTAGTAGTCGATCCGCAGCGGGTCGGGCTCGATGCCGTAGGCGGCGAAGAACTCCGCCTCCCAGTTCCGGCCGGGGTAGTTCCAGCCCAGCGACAGCGTTGCCACGGCCAGGTCGGCCCAGCGGTCGGCGACACCGAGTTCGCCGAAGTCGACATGACCGCAGTAGCGGCCCGCGTCGTCGATCAGCGTGTTCGGCGCGCAGGCGTCGCCGTGGCAGACCACCAGCCGATCGATCGGCGGGGGATTCGGGAGGTTCGCGCGGTGTGCAGGGTGCAGCAGCGGCAGCCGGCTGGCGACCGACCAGTCGAACGGGCACGACGCCACCGGCAGGCTGTCGTGCAGTGTGCGCAACCCCACAGCGATCGCGGCAACCGCGACAGCGGGCGTCGCCTGCCAGCGTGGGTGCACCGCGGACACACCGGGCAGTCCGCCGGTGCGCAGCCAGGCGCCGTCGTCGTCGATGCCGCAGTCGATGACGGGTGGCACCGGGATGTAGGGCGCGGCCCACCGCAACCGCTGGGCTTCGCCTGCGAAATCGGGGGAGTGAACCCCGCCGACTTTGATGAACTCGGTGCCTGTTCCAGAGGTTTCGCCCACCCGGAAGGTGACGTCGCCGAGCTCGTTGCGCCAGACCGCGCGCAGCGGGCGCCCGGCGGCCAGCCGGCGCACCACGGCCGGCACCGGCGGTGGCGTCAGGGGGAAGGACAAAGCGCACCTCCCTGGGCGGGTCTGGCTGCGCATTTTGCCCACTTGGGGTATCCGGCAGCCCGGAGCATTAGGCTGAATTGCTGTGGAACCTGCATACGGCACCGCCATCACCCTCGCCCGAATGATCTTCCGCCTGCAGGGTCTCAAGATCACCGTGACCGGCGTGGAGAACCTGCCGACCAGTGGTGGCGCCGTGGTCGCAATCAACCACACCGGCTATCTGGACTTCACGTTGGCCGGTTTGCCGGCCTACAAGCAGGGGCTGGGCCGCAAAGTGCGGTTCATGGCCAAGCAGGAGGTGTTCGACCACAAGATCTCCGGCCCGCTGATGCGATCCTTCCGGCACATCCCGGTGGACCGGGAAAGTGGTGCTGCGTCGTACGCCGCGGCCGTCGAGAACCTTCGGGCCGGTGAGTTGGTGGGCGTGTACCCGGAGGCGACGATCAGCCGTAGCTTCGAGATCAAAGAGTTCAAGACCGGCGCTGCCCGGATGGCGATCGAAGCCGGCGTGCCGATCGTTCCGCACATCGTGTGGGGCGCACAGCGGATCTGGACGAAGGGCCACCCCAAGAAGATCTTCCGGCCCAAGGTGCCGATTCAGGTGATCGTCGGTGAACCGATCGAGCCGACGCTGTCGACCAATGAACTGACCACACTGCTGCACTCCCGGATGCAGCACCTGCTGATCCGCGCCCAGGAGCAGTACGGCCCCCACCCCGCCGGCGAGTTCTGGGTGCCGCGGCGACTGGGCGGCGGGGCCCCGTCGCTGGCCGAGGCGGCCCGTATGGATGCGGAAGAGGCGGCGGCCAAGGCGGCGCGTCGTGCCGAGCGGGCGCACCCCACTGGAGCCGCGGAGCAGTGACCGATGGCGGAGCCCATTTACCGTGCCTGCGAGATTTTGGCCCAGCTGCTGGTCGGGGCCACCGGAACGCGGATCACGTACGTGGGCGAGCAGAACATTCCCGCGCGGGGCGGTGCCGTGGTCGCCATCAACCACACCAGTTACGTCGACTTTCTGCCGGCCGGCCTGGCGATGCGCCGGCGGCACCGCCGGTTGCGGTTCATGATCAAGGCCGAGATGCAGCGGGTGAAGGTCGTGAACTTCCTGATCAGGCAGAACGGGGCGATTCCGGTGGACCGGAGCGCCGGTCACGATGCGTACGACGCGGCGGTGCAGGCGCTCCGGGACGGCGAGCTGGTCGCGGTCTATCCGGAGGCCACGATCAGCCGCAGCTTCGAGCTCAAGGACTTCAAGACGGGCGCCGCCCGGATGGCGATCGAGGCCGGCGTACCGATTGTCCCGCTCATCGTCTGGGGCGCTCAGCGCATCTGGACCAAGGGCCTGCCCAGGCAGTTGGGGCGCAAGAAGGTGCCGGTGACCGTCGCGGTGGGGCCTCCGCTGCCCGTTGCGCGCGACGTCTCACTGGCCAACAAAGAGCTTTACGAGTCGATGACTTCGCTGTTGCATCGGGTGCAGCAGGATTATCCTCATCCAGCCGGCGAGCATTGGGTGCCGCGCCGGCTTGGCGGCGGGGCGCCAACAGTGGATGAGGCCGCGCGAATGGACGCTGAGGAAACGGCGGCGAGGGGCTTACGCCGGACACCGCGTCAGTCACGGTAGGGAAAAAGGAGACCTAAGAGATGGCCGAGCCAGTCTTCCGGATGCTGGAGTATCTCGTCCCGACAGCTATGGCGCTGAATGGAAACAAGATCACGTACTACGGCCTGGAGAACATTCCTGCCCAGGGCGGCGCCATCATCGCACTGAATCACACCAGCTACGTGGACTGGATTCCCGCGTCGCTTGCCGCCAAGGAGCGCAAGCGCCGGTTGCGGTTCATGATCAAGGCCGAAATGCAGGAGGTGAAGGCGGTCAACTACGTGATCAAGCACATCCAGCTGATCCCGGTCGACCGCAGCATGGGTGCCGACGCCTACGCGGTGGCCGTACAGCGGCTACGGGAGGGCGAGCTTGTCGGGGTGCATCCGGAGGCGACGATCAGCCGGAGCTTCGAACTCCGGGAATTCAAGACCGGGGCAGCGCGGATGGCGGTCGAGGCGCAGGTACCGATCGTTCCGATGATCGTCTGGGGTGCACACCGGATCTGGCCCAAAGATCATCCCAAGAAGCTGGTGCGCAGCAAGATTCCCATCACCGCGGCGATCGGGCCGCCCTTGTCTCCGGGAGGCGACCACGAAGCGCTCAACGCCACTCTGCGTCAGGCGATGCAGGCGATGCTGTACTGGGCGCAGGAGAACTATCCGCATCCCGAGGGCGAGCCCTGGGTGCCGCGCCGGTTGGGCGGCAGTGCGCCGACCCCGGACGAGTCCAAAGAATTCCGTATCGCCGAACTGGCCGAACGAGCCCGCAAGCGCGAGATGTACAACGATGCGGCGAAGAAGCGACAGAAGGCGGGCCCCTCTGACAAACCCGGCCGCTCCTGACCACACGTCGGCTCTGGGATCCGATGCCTGAGCCGACCGCCGAGCGAACTCCGTCGTCGAAGCAGCCTGCGCTCATCGGGTGCGACGTCGACGGCACCCTGCTCAATGAGGAAGAAAGGCTCAGCGCGCGTACGCGCGCGGCGGTTCAGGCCGCGGTAGCCGGTGGTGCTCACTTCGTGCTGGCCACCGGTCGCCCGCCACGCTGGATCAAGCCGGTTGTCGAGGCCCTCGGTTTCGCGCCGATGGCCGTCTGCGCGAACGGTGCGGTCATCTACGACCCCGAACACGACCGGGTGTTGTCGGCGCAGACGCTGTCGGTCGAGACCCTGGCGACCCTCGCGGACGTCGCACGCCGGATCATCCCGGGTGCCGGGCTGGCCGTCGAGCGCATCGGCGAGCGCGCCCACGACACCGCCACACCGCAGTTCATCAGCTCGCCCGGCTACGAGCACGCGTGGCTGAACCCGGACAACACCGAAGTGTCGTTCGACGACTTGCTGAGTGCACCGGCGATCAAGTTGCTGATCCGCAAGGCCGGCGCGGTCAGTGCGGACATGGCTGCGGCGCTGGCCGGGCACATCGGTGACGACAGCGATCTGACGTACTCGACGAACAACGGCCTGCTGGAGATCCTGCCGCGGGGAATCAGTAAGGCCAGTGGCCTGCGCGAGGTCGCCGAACCGCTGGGCATTCTCGAGTCTGAGGTGATCGCCTTCGGCGACATGCCCAACGATGTGCCGATGTTGCTGCAGGCGGGGCTGGGCGTGGCGATGGGCAATGCGCACCCCGACGCACTGGCGGCCGCCGACGAGGTCACCGCGCCCAACAGTCAGGACGGTGTGGCGCGCGTGCTGGAGCGCTGGTGGTCTTAGCCACGCAGGCGGCGACGATGTGGGAGACTGCCCGCGTGATCAGGAATGCGGGCCACGGTGAGCGGGGACCGGAGGGGACCTAGTGGATTCCGAATCAGATCCGCCTGAAGAGGGTAAGACAGAGGACGGCCCGGCCGAGGGCCGCGGGACCGAGGAGAGCAAGCCCGCGGAGACCAAGCCCGAGCCGGGCAAACCGGCCGCGGATCGTCCGCGCCGCAGTTCGCTGGGCGCGAACCGTCCGTTCAAGGACGCGCCTGACAAGCCGGACACACCCCTGCTGAAACCCCTGGGCAGCATTCAGTTCCAGGACGCCGCCACGACGAAGCCGAGGCCGCCGACGCCGGCCGAGCTGCGCGCGCGCCGCAAGCACGAAGACAAGCAGCGCGAGCTCGAAGAGGCGCGCCAGGCCGCCGAGGCCAAGCGGCAGAAGCAGAAGCGCATCCTGATGGGGTCCGCGGCGGCCGTCGGCGTGGTCGGACTGGTGGCGGGTGTCGGGTACTGGTTGCTGCGGCCGGACAACGTCACCGCGCAGTGCGTCCAGGACGACCCCAGCGGTCAGCCGGTGATCGTGCCCGACAGCTACTGCACCGGCCACACCCCGGGCATGAACGGCTTCTTCTTCTGGGGCGGACACTCCTACCGCTACTACTACGGCAGCAGCGGTTCGGTCGGGCAACGGCCGATCGGCGGATCGACCAGCATCCCCAAGGGAGCGAACGTCACCACCAAGTCAGGCACGACGATCCAGCGCGGCGGCATCGGAGGCAGTGGTGGCAAGGGCGGCGGCGGCTCGTGAAACGTGCCCGATCTCAGCCGCGGCCGAACTGGCAGTCGATCGTCGAATCACAGGGACTCGTCTACGGCACACCGGCGCGTGACGCACGTGGAGCCGACCGGCCGTACTGGGACGAGTCGGTCTATTACGAATTCGAGATGGACGAGATCCTCGCCCTGGAAGCCGACGTCGAGCTGCTGCACTCGATGTGCCTGAACGCCGTCGAGCAAGTGGTGCTGATGGAGCGCTACGCGGATTTCGGCTTGCCGGAATGGAGTTGGCCGCACGTCGCCGAGTCTTGGCGCCGCTCGGATCCGCACGTGTACGGCCGCTTCGACCTGCGGTATGACGGCCGGCGTCCCGCGGTGCTGCTGGAATACAACGCCGATACGCCCACCACGCTGCTGGAAGCCGCGATCTTGCAATGGTATTGGCTGAAGGACAAGTTCCCCGACGACGACCAGTGGAACTCGCTGCACGAGCAGTTGGTGGAGCGCTGGGGCGTGGTCCGTGATCTGTTGCCCAGCAACGAATTACACTTCGCCTGGTCCGGCGTGGAGGCCACCGGCGAGGATCAGATCACGACCACCTATATGCAGGAGACCGCAGCCGAGGCCGGTTTTCACACGGTCGGGCTGTTGATCGAGGACGTCGGCTGGGACTCCGCGCTGGAGCGCTTCGTCGACCTCGAAGAGGATCCGATCCAGGCGATCTTCAAGCTGCATCCGTGGGAATGGGTGCTCGACGATCAGTTCGGCAAGTACGTGGCGCAGACGCTGCCGCAGACCATGTGGATCGAACCGCTGTGGAAGACGCTGCTGTCCAACAAGGCGATCCTGGCGGTGCTGTGGGAGATGTATCCGGGGCACCCGAACCTGTTGCCGGCCTACCTCGACGACCCGCACGAGCTCACCGAGTACGTGCGCAAGCCCAAGCTCGGACGTGAAGGGGCGAACGTCACCGTCGTCGGCGCCGGCATGGAGACCGCCACCGGAGGCTTCTACGGCGAAGAGGGATTCGTCTATCAGTTGCTCGACCCGCTGCCCGAGTTCGACGACATGCGACCGGCTTTGGGGGCCTGGGTGGTCGGCGACACCGCCGCGGGTCTGGGCATCCGCGAGACTGCCGGACTCATCACCGACGATGGCGCGGCATTCGTTCCACACCGAATTCCACTGAGATGAACCCTTGAGATGAACGGAGTTGATCTTCGATGACGACGACGATTGTTGCGCTGCCGCATTCGGACTACTGGAGCTGGCTGGGACGGGGCGCCGGAGCCATCGTGCTCTACTCGATCCTCGGCCTGGTGCTGATGATCGTCGGCTTTTATGCCATCGACCTGACCACGCCGGGCCCGCTTCGCAAGATGGTCAACGCGGGTAAGCCGAACGCCATTCTGGTGGCCGCGGCCGGAATGGTCAGCATGGCTTTCATTGTGGTCATTGCGATTTACTCGTCGTCGGGCAACCTGCGGGAGGGGCTGCTGGCGTCGGCGGTGTTCGGTTTGGTCGGTATCGCCTCGCAGGTGGTGATGATGCGGATCGCGACCGTGGTGATCGGCATCGACATGGACACGTTGTTCCACTCCGACGAATTCAGCTACGACGCCTTGATGGTGGCCGCGGCGCAGTTCGCGCTCGGGATTGTGGTGTCGGTCGCGATTCTCTGAATCTCGGTTGCTACGCGGGCCTGATCGCCAGGGCGAGCTGCTGCGGCGTGTAGTTGACCAGCAGGGGGAGTAGTCCCGAGAACGGTGTGCCGAAGATCGTCACCGGTAGTGAAAGACCGCCCGGTGTCAGCAGAGACGGGGGCACATTGACTGTCGCGGTGGCCGGATGGGGTGGAACCAGGAGCCCGTCGGAGGGCAGGTGCAGGACGATTGCGACATTGGTGGGGAACAGATTCGGATCCACGGATCCGGTCGGCACATTGATCGTCGTGTCGATCGGGAGATTGCCGTTGAGGAAGCCGTTCAGCGCCACCGCCGGCGCATCGAAGAGTGTGCTCGTCGCTCCCAGATAGTTTCCGGCCGCGATCTGCTGCCCGAAGGTTTCGGCGCTCGTCGCGATTGCATTCAGCGTCGCGAGTGGGGCGCCGGCGGCGGCATAGGTGGCCACCAGCGGCAGCCCGAAGAAAGCTTCGAGTGTTCCGGTGCCCGCGAGAATATTGAGGTCAGCCTCCGCACTGATACTCGGAACCGTAAGCGTGTTAAGCACATTCGTGAAGTTCTGGGAAATCTGCCGGGGGAGGGACGGCGGCATCAGATTGGTGAGGTACTGCGCCTCCCGTCCCGGCAGATTCATGATGGTGAAGAAGTCACCCAGCGGGCCGAGGATGGTGGGATTCACGGTGGCGGTGAAGGTGAGATTCAGGAGATCCACGGTGGTCGTCACCGGCCCGGTCTCGACCCCGGTGACCAGCAGGCCCAGAGTGGCCCTGCCGAAGTCGGACACCGCACCGGTGAAGTTACCGGTCAACAGGGTTTGAGCGGCCACCTGGAGTCCCGATACGTAGGTCGGCAGCCCCGCGGCCAGACCGCTGAACCCGTTGATCGCCGACGTCACGAACGTCTGCGCGAAGCCGATCTGGGTGGTGATGAACTGCTGTGCGTAATACGCCGCGTTGAAGGACAGCGCCTGCTGGATGGCGGCTTCAATCGCCGCAGGAAGATTGGGCAAGTTGGCGGGGATGTTCGCGATAGCAGTAGCGATCTGCTGTGCGTAGCCCGCCTGGTTGGCCAGGAACTGCCGGAAGAAGGGGAACGGGTTCGCGGCCCAGGCGCCGCCCAGTGCTTGCAGATTGGTCGCCGTGTTGGTGACGAGTTGCCCGTACGCGCCTCCCGGAACGATCGTCGCGGCACTCGCGAGAACCGTTCCGGCATTGGCGATTTCCGCGCTCGCGTAACCCGCTGCGCTGCTGTTCAGCAGTCGTGCGAAGTCGGCATGGTACGCGGACACCTGCGCGCTGACGGCCTGAAACTCCTCGCCGAAGCCGCCGAACAGTTGCGCGACGGCGGCCGACACCTCGTCTGCGGCGGCGGTCGCGATACCGGTGGTGGGCGCCGAGGCCGCCGTCGCCACCTCCTGCAGCGACGAACCGAGCCCCGCCAGATCCTCGGCGGCAGCAGTGACCCAATCTGGCGTTGTGACCAAGTACGACATGGCCGAATCCCCTCGAATGACTTCCCCGCCGAATCGAGGGTAATCCCGGGCGCGGCCCCAGCGCCGGAGATTCGCCGAAGTCAGCGGCGAGTCAGCCGCACCGGCAACGAAACCGGTCCGCGCAGCGACGGCGTGATGCTCCACCGGACCGGCCCGGCCAGCTCCAACCCGTCCACCTCGTCCAGCAGACAATCGATGGCCGTGGCCGCTTCGAGACGGGCCAGATGAGCTCCGAGGCAGAAATGCAGGCCGTGTCCGAAGGCGAGATGCCCGGTGGTGTTGCGCCGGATGTCGAAGCGGTCCGGCTCGGCGAACTTGCCGGGATCACGGTTGGCGGCCCCGTAGAACAGCAATGCCCTTGAGCCCTTGGGAATTACCGTGTCGCCGATCTCGTAGTCGGCGGTAGCCGTCCGGGTTACCCACTGCACCGGCGAACCCCAGCGCGCCGTCTCTTCGACCGCGGCGTAGAGGCGGCTACGGTCCGCCTTCAGTTCGGCGAACAACTCGGGGTCCTCGGCGAGCCTGATGAGCAGCATCCCCAGCAGGTTCGTGGTCGTCTCGTTGCCGGCCACCAACAGCACGAGCACATACAGAAACGCCTCGCTGTCCGACAGCTCCCCGGCGGCGAGGGCGGCCTGCAGGCGGGTCAGCAGATCGTCGGCGGGTTGGGTTGCGCGCATGCGTATTTCGGCGTCAGAGAAGCTACGCAACCGCAGATAGGCCTGCATCGCCGAGCCCATCATGCGCACGATCTGCGATAGTGACCGCGGCGCGAAAATCTGCGCGAACTTCTCCGACACCGCCCGGAACGCCGGCCACTGTTGCCGTGGAATACCCAGGATGTTGGCGATCACATTGATGGGCATCGGGATGGTCAGTGCCGGAACGAGATCCACCACCTCGCCGCGCTTGAGCCCGGTGATCGCCTCGCCCGCCAGCGCGCGGATGTCGGTCGTCCACGCCTGGACGGCCCGCTTGGTGAACAGTGGTGCCACGATGTGGCGCAGCCGGGTGTGATCCGGTGGGTCGGTGAAGACCACCATGTTCGCCGCGAACGACCGCAGTGTGATGCCGTCGCGCGAGGTGAACGTGGTGTTGTCGCGGACGGCGGAGTGGACGTCGTCGTACCGCCCCACCATCCAGACGCCGAGACGTTCGTTGATCACCACGGGGTGTTCCCGAATCCGTTCATAGTCGGGATAGGGGTTGGCGATGTTGCGGACGAGCGTGGGGTCGAATGTCGTGCGCGGCACCGATGCCGGTGCGGAGTTCGGATGCGGCCGGCGCAGGTCGCGGTAACCGCCGACGGCGACGGGTCGCCAGAGATCGGTGACCGAGCTCCGTGCCGCCGAGGCAAGCGCCCGGGGCGGAGGCCTGAGCAGATCAGTCGTCACTCCGATGACGCTAGGCCGGGTCGGACGTCGTGAGAATGGTCGTTCCAGACACAGATTTGATATTTTCAGACAATGGTTGGTGCTGCATCTCCTGTCTGGGAAGTGGCGCTGTCGTCTGCGACCGGCCGGCACCTGCTGGAGACCGGCCGCCGGCACGGGCTTGACCCGGCGACGTGCCTCGCCGGAACGGGGCTGACATCCGACGACTTGGCCGATCCGGCGACGGAGGTCTATGCCAGTCAAGAGCTGACCATGATC
This sequence comes from Mycobacterium sp. TY815, assembly GCF_030755135.1. Taxonomy (NCBI): domain Bacteria; kingdom Bacillati; phylum Actinomycetota; class Actinomycetes; order Mycobacteriales; family Mycobacteriaceae; genus Mycobacterium; species Mycobacterium sp. TY815. Next base: position 123,299 of record NZ_JAUFRX010000003.1, read on the forward strand.
CGCAATGTGATCGGCCGGCTCGGCGACAAGCCAGGGCTCGGCATGGAAACCGGGATGCAGTACAACCTCGCCGATACCGGCATCTTCGGCTATGCGCTGATGGCCAGTCCCACGTTCGGCGACGCCATCGACGTCGCCTGTCGCTATGCCGCTCTGGCCGACACCTATCTGAGCCTGGTCGCGGAGGTGACCAGCAGCGAAGCGGTCATCGAGTTCCGCGACAACACAATTCCGCACGATGTCCGGCGCTTTGTCATGGAACGCGATTTTGCGATCATGTTGCGGTTGCTGCCGTTGCTGCTGGGTGCCAACCACCCGTCCGTCACCCTGCGGATGGAGCTTGCGGATATGCAATTACCGATGGAGACAGTCGAATTGGACGGCGTGGCCGTCCATGTCGAGCACACCACGCGCAATGCGCTGATCATCCCGGCCGACCTGATCGGCCGGCCGATGCCCGCGGCCGACCCGCAGACGGCGGCGATCTGCATCCGTCAGTGCGAGGAGCTGTTGAATCGGCGACGCACCCGGCGGGGGTTCTCGGCGACCGTCCGGACCAGGCTGATCCAGGATTCGGCGGAGATCCCGTCGATGGCGACGGTCGCGAAGGAACTATGCATCACCGAGCGCACCCTGCACCGCCGGCTGGCCGCCGAGGGCACCAGCTATCGGGCGCTGCTCGACGAGGTGCGGGCCACCTTGGCGGGCGAACTGCTGAAATCGGGACTGACCGTCGAGGAGACCGCACAGCGCCTCGGGTATTCCGAGACGGCCGCGTTCACCCGCGCCCACATCCGGTGGAACGGCCATCCGCCCAGCCGGCGCCGGTGACTTAAGCCTCTGCCCGGCTGCCGGGGCCACCGTTAACGTCAGCAACCATGGCTAACCAACGGCCGCTGCTGGGAGCGCTGATGACGGCGGGCGGCATCGTCGGCCTGTACAACTGGGTCGGACGGCCGGTGATGTACAACTGGGGCGCCACCGACGAGGAGATCAACGCCGAGCTGCCCGGCGACGAGCTGGTCCAGCCGGGGGCGGTGCGTACTACCCGCGCCATCACCGTGGCCGCGACGCCGGCGGCGATCTGGCCGTGGCTGGCCCAGATCGGGGAGGGCCGCGGCGGCTTCTACAGCTACGACTGGCTGGAACGCCTGGCAGGCACCCGCATTCACAACGCCGACACCATCCACCCCGAATGGCAGCAGTTGAACGTCGGCGACATCGTCTGGCTGGCTCGCCGGTACGGCCGCAACGCGAGCCAAGTGGTCGCCGCGGTCGAACCCGGATCGCACCTGGTGTTGATGTCGCCGGCGGACTTCGAGCGGGTGCAGCGCGGCGAGAAGGCCATCGCATCGTGGGGGTTCTACCTGCGCCCGCAGGACGGCGGGACCCGCTTGCTAGCGCGGGGTACCGGTGGCGTTGCCGGCATGGCCTTCTTCGACATTCCGCACTTCGTCATGGAACGCGGAATGCTGCGCGGCATCCGCAGGCGCGCCACGGTTCTGCGCTGACCCGGCGTCGCGCAGGCTTTTCGGTGGCACCGTAGCGGCGATCAGCGACACGGCGTCGATGGTCTGCGGCCGGTACGCCAGGGTGGGCAGCCGTTCGGACATCAGGGCCACCGGGTCGGCGACAAACTCGGCAAGGCCGGACAGGAACGCCCACTCGTGCTCGTCGCTACCGAAATACACTGTGGTGGAGAATGTTTCGTGATATCGCCGCCACGACCGGTGCAGCGTCTCGTTGCGCCACAGGGTAGGGCAGCCCGCCTGGCCGACGACGACCCGGCCGATCCGGCGGCACCGGTCCAGAAAGCCGTTGTCGTACAGTCGATTGTGCTGAGCGGGCTCCGGGCGCTCGTCGGGCAGATCCACCACCACGATGTCATAGGGTGAGGTGCATTGCTGCACGAAGTCCCAACCGTCGCGGTAGTGCATCGTGACCGGACCGAATCCCTGTTCAGCCCTGCGTAATTCGTCGATCGAGTAGCCGTAGGGCAGGTGTTCGGCGCACAGCCGCACCGCATCGCGGTCGATGTCGACGTGGTCGACGTGGGCGGCTCCCGCCGCGATCGCCATCTGGCTGGCCACGCCTTCCCCGGAGCCGATGATCAGCACCCGCTCCAAACGCCCGGCCAGCAGCAGCGCGGGCACCAGCAGCGCCTCGTGATAGACCAGCTGACTGAATGCGGTGCTCTGGCGTTCACCGTCGCTGAACAACGCCACGCCCTGATCGGTGCGAGCGATGACCAGTTCCTGGTAGTCGGTGCGCACGTCGCGGATCACCTCGGACAGCGTCCAGCTTCGGGTGAGCCCCGATGTCAGTGGCTCGACGATGGTCCGGCCGGCACTTTCCGTCGTGCCGAAAAGCGTTGGCAGCGGCTCGAATCCGTTGAATCGCACGGATGCGTAACTCGCGGTGTAGGCACCGCTGTCGCAGATCTGCACCCCGTCGCCCGGTCGCAGCGTGACCGGCAGCGGGTAGCACTGGTACAGCACGTCGTCACCGTCACACGTCGGCCCCGCCAACACCGCGTCGGCAATGGCGTCACCGTCGCGCTGCGTCCGCAGTCGGTAGCGGATGTACTCGTTCTCGGTTTCGGCGAGACCGCTGTAACGGCCGACATCGAGATAGACCCAGCGCCGGCCGTCGGTTCCGGTCCGCACCGACACCACCTCGGCGGCGATGGTGCCGGCGGAGCCGACGATCGCCCGTCCCGGCTCCAGCGCCAATCGTGGTGGTTGCGAACCGAAATGCCGCCGCATTGCCGATGCGATGACCTCAGCGATCGTCGCCAGTTCGGGTGCGGTGCCGGCATACGGCAGCGGGAATCCGCCGCCGGCGTTGATCGTCGTCAGCCCCTCGACTTCATCGAATATCCCAGCAGCGCAGGCGATGCCCAGGTCCCACGCGGAAACGTCGAGTTGCTGCGAGCCCACGTGGAAGCTGACGCCCCCGGCGACCAGCCCCCGTGCCCGGGCCAGGTTGAGCAGTTCAGCGGCGTGCGCTGGGGCGCAACCGAACTTGTGACCGAACGGGGTCACCGAGGACGGAAACGGAGGGGCGATACGGCATTCCACCGTGGACCCAGGCGCGTACTCGGCCAGCACGGCGAGGTCGTGCTCGGTGTCGAAGGCGAACAGTCGGACCCCCCGGCCGTAGGCCGCCGCCACTGCCGCCGGTTTCTTGATGGTGTTGCCGAACGCCAGCCGGTCCCCGCCGATCTGCGCGGCGATGCAGGCGTCGGCCTCGCCCGCCGACGCGACGTCGAACGCCGATCCCTCGGCGGCGAGCAGTCGCAGGATGGGTTCGGCCGGGTTGGCTTTGACGGCGTAGCGAATGTCCGCGTCGGGCAATGCCGCCCGCACCGCCCGAAAGTTGTCGCGGACCCGGTCGAGATCGATCCGCAGATAGGGCGTGTCGGGCACCCCAGCAGACTAATTGGGCGGGTGCGACGGCAGCGAGAAGTGTTCGGGCGGAACGTTCGGGCCACTCGGTGGCTGGGTGGACAGCGGTGTGGTGATCCCGTCGAGAACCTGGGTCATGTTGCCGGTCAGCCGTTCGAAGTTCAGCGTCCCGTGCACGAAGTTCTGCGTGATCCGCAGCGGCTCCTGGATCTCCCCGCTGGTCGGCAACCCCAGCGGGCCGTGCTCGTAGCTCTGCGCCGCCCAGGCGTCGTAGATGGCGCCGGTGACCGGCTGCACCCCGGTGGTCGGCGACCAGTACATGGCGCCCTTGGCGAAGGTGACGAACCTCGATCCGTCCGCGCCGTCGGCCTCCGGCGAGGTGGGAGCACCCAGCGGGCTGGTCATCCCTCCCATCGCCTGCCAGTGCTCGTAGATGGCGCCGCCTTCCAGCGCCTTGATCAGTTCCTCCGGCGGGTCGTTGAAATGCGCGGCGATGTCCCTGATCTCGTCCATCAGTGCGTAGGCGGCGTTGCCGGGGCAATCGGTGTTGCCGACGTCGCGGTGGGTGAAGATTGTCGGCAACTTGGCTATCGCGCCGGCCGGATAGGTGGTGTAGGAGCTGCCCGCGGACTCCAGTTCCACGGTGGCCTTCGGGTCGACCTCGGCCATCCCCAGCCGCCAACCCAGCAGGCGTCCGACGGTGCGGATCTGGATGGGGGTGGGCGCGACGTCGTCGAAGTTGCCGATCATCGCCACACCCCAGGTGTCGCGGTTGAAGCCGCCGGTGTGGAACGCCTCGACCGGCTTGGTGAGCCCGCCGGCGCTGCCCTCGAAGACCTGGCCGTACTTGTCGACCAGGGCGTTGTACGCGATGTCGCACCAGCCCAGGGTCTTGCTGTGGTAGGTGTAGATCGCCTTGACGATGCCGGCCGATTCCAGCGGCGAGTAGTCGTTGCTGCCGGCGGTGTGGTGGACCACCGCCGCGCGCACGCCGCGGTCGTATTCCGGGCTGCCGCAGCGCAGTGACTCGTCGGCGCCCCACTCGGCCCGGCTGATGATCTGCGGCGCCTGACCCGGCATGGTGACTCCGGTCGGCGGAGTCCAGTGTGTTTCCGCGGGCGCTTGCGGCGGCGAGATGAGGATTGCGTTGATGTTCTGGGCGAACGGCTGTTCCTTGGTGGCCGGCCGGTAGCCCAGATCATCCTGGTGCGACGGCGCGGGTGGGGGCTGCGTCACCGGGGCGTCCACCGGGCGGGTGACGGCGATCTCCACGGCCGTGGTGGTGCCGACGAACACCGGGTCGGTACTGCGCGGCTCCGCCGTCGCGCCGTTGGGCGCCGAAGTCTGGTATTCGGTCTGATACCAGGGACCCCATGAGCCGTCGGGCTTCCTGGCGCGCACCCTGGCGGAGGTGCCGGCCAGGTCGCCGGTGAGCGCGACCAGGGAGAACGGTGTGTCCTGGGTCAGTTCGCGGACGGTCACGCCACCGCCGAGGCCGACCAGTGGCCGCTCGGCGAGTTGGGTGTCGCGTGCGGGCGCCGGCGGGTGGCTGCCGGCCGGGGGGCGCATGAGCACCCACGACACGATGACGACCGTCGCCAGGGCGGCGGTGAGCAACATCGTGGGTGTGCGACCGCGGGACACCAGGCGATGTTACTTGTGTGACTGCTGTTTCTTCTGGGGCGACACGGCATTTCTCGCGAGCAGACGCGAAATCGCACTGGAACGTGTGCTCCAACGGGACTTTGCGTCTGCTCGCGAGGCTTAGGTGCCCCTGCTCGCGAGGGGGAGGTGCCCCCCGCCCGCGAGGGGGAGGTGCCCCCCGCCCGCGAGAGGGAGGTGCCCCTGCTCGCGAGGTGAGACGCGCGGGAAAGCTGTCGACGACACCGCAGAGTATTTATGGCTGGGCGGGTTGCCGGGAGCCCAGCGCCGACTCTGCGGTGCCGTCACGTGACAGGCTTAAACCGGTGGCGCCCCCGCCACCGCTGCCGCCGGCACCGCCGGGATTGCGGCTGCCGGTGCTCCCGCCGCCGGAATGGCGGGCACAGCGGGTACGCCGGGCGCACCCGCGGTGGGCAGGACCGGTGTCAGACCGGCCACGCCGGGCAGCGCGGGTGCGGCACCCGCCGCTGCCGGAGCTCCGGCGGCACCGCCCTGCACCTGCTGCATGATCGCCGGCATGATCAGGCCCTTGAGCAGGTCGATCGCCTGACTGGCGCCCAGCTGGTTGGCCGCCTGCATCAGGTCGCTGACCAGACCGCCGCCACCGCCGCTGCCGCTGCCGGCCGGACTGACCGGCGACAGGCCGGTACCGCCGCCGCCGAGCCCGGAGGTGTCACCCAGGATCGGGTAGGTGCCGTCGGCACCCGGGTCCAATCCGACCGGGGTGCTGATCGGGACCTCACCGGTTGCGGTGGCCGGGCTCAGCGCCGACGGGCTCGTCAGGCCGGGGGCCACCCCGGTCGGGCTGGTCAGGGCCGGGTTGACGCCCGCGCCCGTGGCCGCCGTCGGCGGCATCAGCGAGGTGCCGGGCAACGCGCCGGGCGTAGTGGGAGTCAGGCCCGGGCTGGCCAGGCCGGGAGTGGTTCCCAGGCCGGCGGTGCCGAGGCCAGGGCTGGCCAGGCCAGGGGTGGTTCCCAGACCCGTGGTGCCCAGACCAGTGCTGGCTCCGCTGGCGCCGCCGAGTGCGGGCACCGGCGGCAGGTTGACGCCGAACTGGGACAGGCCCTGGGACAGCGCGGAGATCAGCTCGTTGGGCAGGTCGGCGACACTGGCCGCCCGCTTGAACTCGTGGTGCTCCACCGGCTTGGTGTCGGCGGTTGATTCGTAGACAAGAAAATAAGCACACGGACTTGCGACGGCCAGGGCGGCGACCGCGCTCATAGTCTTCGAGAGCTTGCGTCGGCGTCGGTTCGGCACGGAAGTCTCCTCAATCTGGATTATGTGGAGGCGGGGTCGGAGACCCACATGACCGATGGTACGAGTGAGAATCTTGTGACTAGTGTGGCGAGACCGAATCGTGAGGGGAGTGGTTCGAAGGTGTGACGTTCGCCAGATGGCACGCCGCACATGAGGCCGGAACCTGGGAAAACCGCGGGCGGGCCGACCCGCCAAGTCGGGTTTTGGCAGCAAGGTCGGATACCCTAGGCAACCGATGACTGCTCCTCTTGGTCGCTACGACCTCATCGTCGTCGGCTCCGGATTCTTCGGCCTGACGATCGCCGAGCGCGTGGCCACTCAACTCGACAAGCGGGTCCTCGTTGTCGAGCGGCGCCCGCACCTCGGCGGTAACGCCTATTCCGAACCGGAGCCGCAGACCGGGATCGAAGTCCACAAGTACGGCGCGCACCTGTTCCACACCTCCAATAAGAAGGTGTGGGACTACGTGCGGCAGTTCACCGACTTCACCGGCTACCAGCACCGGGTGTTCGCCATGCACAACGGGCAGGCCTACCAGTTCCCGATGGGGCTGGGCCTGGTGTCGCAGTTCTTCGGCCGCTACTTCAGCCCGGAGGAAGCCCGCAAGCTCATCGCCGAGCAGGCGGCGGAGATCGACACCGCCGACGCGCAGAACCTCGAAGAGAAGGCCATCTCGCTGATCGGCCGGCCGCTGTACGAGGCGTTCGTCAAGGGCTACACCGCCAAGCAGTGGCAGACCGACCCGAAAGAACTGCCGGCGGCCAACATCACCCGTCTGCCGGTGCGCTACACCTTCGACAACCGCTACTTCAGTGACACCTACGAGGGCCTGCCGGTCGACGGCTACACCGCCTGGCTGCAGAACATGGCCGCCGACGACCGCATCGAGGTGCGCCTGGACACCGATTGGTTCGACGTGCGCGACGAGCTGCGCGCGGCCAACCCGGACGCTCCCGTGGTGTACACCGGACCGCTGGACCGCTACTTCGACTATGCGGAAGGCCGGCTGGGCTGGCGCACGCTGGACTTCGAGTTGGAAGTGCTTCCGATCGGCGACTTTCAAGGCACCCCGGTGATGAATTACAACGATCCAGATGTCGCGCACACGCGTATTCATGAGTTCCGGCACTTCCATCCCGAGCGCGATTACCCGACCGATAAGACGGTGATCATGCGCGAGTACTCCCGGTTCGCCGAAGACGACGACGAGCCCTACTATCCGATCAATACCGAGGCCGACCGCGCCCTGTTGGCCGCCTACCGGGCCAGGGCGAAGTCCGAGACCGCGGCAGCGAAAGTTCTGTTCGGCGGACGCTTGGGCACCTACCAATATCTGGATATGCATATGGCTATTGCCAGCGCTTTGAGCATGTACGACAACGTCCTTGCGCCACACCTGCGCGACGGCGCACCCCTGACGGCCGAGGCCGCCTCATGACCGCCGTCAGTCTGCTGTCGCGGATCATCCTGCCGCGCCCCGGCGAGCCCCTCGACGTACGCAAGCTGTACCTGGAGGAGTCGACCACCAACGCCCGCCGGGCGCACGCGACCAGCCGCACCTCGCTGCAGATCGGCGGCGAGTCCGAGGTGTCGTTCGCGACCTACTTCAACGCGTTCCCGGCCAGCTACTGGCGGCGCTGGTCGATCTGCTCCTCGGTGGTGCTGCGCGTCGAGTTGACCGGCACCGGGCGCATCGACCTCTACCGGACCAAGGCCACCGGTGCCCGGATCTTCATCGAGGGCCGCGGATTCAGCGGCACCGACGAAAACCCGGCGGTGCTGGAGATCGAGGTCAGCCTGCAGCCGTTCGAGGACGGCGGCTGGATCTGGTTCGACATCACCACCGACACCAAGGTCGCCCTGCTGGGCGGCGGCTGGTACGCCCCCACGCCGGCTCCGGGAAGGGCCAACATCGCCGTCGGCATCCCGACCTTCAACCGCCCTGCGGACTGCGTCAACGCGCTGCGCGAACTCACCGCCGATCCGCTGGTGGACGAGGTGATCGGCGCGGTGATCGTGCCCGATCAGGGCGCCCGCAAGGTGCGTGACCACCCCGACTTCCCGGCGGCCGCCGAGCGGCTGGGCGCCCGTCTGTCTATCCACAACCAGCCCAACCTGGGCGGGTCCGGCGGCTACAGCCGGGTGATGTACGAGGCGCTGAAAAATACCGACTGCCAACAGATCCTGTTCATGGACGACGACATCCGCATCGAGCCGGACTCGATCCTGCGGGTGCTGGCGATGAGCCGGTTCGCCAAGACCCCGATGCTGGTCGGCGGGCAGATGCTCAACCTGCAGGAGCCGTCGCACCTGCACATCATGGGTGAGGTGGTGGACCGCTCGAACTTCATGTGGACCGCCGCTCCGCACGCCGAGTACGACCACGACTTCGCCGAGTACCCCCTCAACGACAACGAGGACAAGAGCAAGCTGCTGCACCGGCGCATCGACGTCGACTACAACGGCTGGTGGACGTGCATGATCCCGCGCCAGGTCGCCGAGGAGCTGGGTCAGCCGCTGCCGCTGTTCATCAAGTGGGACGACGCCGACTACGGCCTGCGTGCCGCCGAGCACGGGTACCCGACCGTCACCTTGCCCGGCGCCGCCATCTGGCACATGGCCTGGAGCGACAAGGACGACGCCATCGACTGGCAGGCCTACTTCCATCTGCGCAACCGGCTGGTGGTGGCCGCGATGCACTGGGACGGCGACGTGTCCGGCCTGGTCCGCAGCCACCTCAAGGCGACGCTGAAACACCTTGCCTGCCTTGAGTATTCGACGGTCGAGATTCAGAACAGGGCCATCGACGACTTCCTGGCCGGCCCGGAGCACATCTTCTCCATCCTGGAGTCGGCGCTGCCGGAGGTGCGCCGGATGCGCGAGGCGTACCCGGACGCGGTGGTGCTCCCCGCGGCCAGCGAGCTGCCCGCGCCGCTGCACAAGAACAAGGTGATGAAGCCGCCGGTGAACCCGGTGGTGATCAGCTACCGGCTGGCCCGCGGAATCCTGCACAACCTCAAGGCCGCCGACCCGGCTCACCACCAGCGTCCGGAGTTCAACGTCCCCACCCAGGACGCGCGCTGGTTCCGGCTCTGCACGGTGGACGGCGTCACCGTCACCACCGCCGACGGCTGCGGCGTGGTCTACCGGCAGCGCGACCGGGCCAAGATGTTCTCGCTGCTGCTGGCGTCGTTGCGCAGGCAGCGCCAGCTGGCGCGCCGTTTCGACGAGATGCGCCGGGTGTACCGCGACGCGCTGCCCGTGCTGTCGAGCAAGCAGAAGTGGGAGATGGTGCTGCCCGTGAATGGCTCGGCCGACGCTGCCGGTGCGGCCCGCCATGGTTGAACCGGCTGAGCCGCCGAGCGGTGAAGTCGCCGCGATGGTGGCTGTCCAGTCGGCATTGACGCAGCGGCCGGGTGTTCTGCCGGCGACCCGTGCCATGTCGTACTTCGGTGAGCACAGCATCGGCTGGCTGCTCATCGCCCTGCTGGGGGCCGCTGTGGATCCGCGCCGGCGCCGGGACTGGGCGCTGGCCGGTGCCGGCACCTTCGCCGCACATGCCGCAGCCGTGGTGGTCAAGCGGGTGGTCCGGCGCAAACGGCCACATCATCCTGCGGTGATGGTCAACGTTGGCACCCCCAGTCAGCTCAGCTTCCCGTCGGCGCACGCCACGTCGACGACGGCCGCTGCGATCCTGCTCGGCCGGGTTACCGGCCTGCCGCTACCGGTGGTGTTGGTACCACCCATGGCGCTGTCACGAATACTGCTGGGTGTGCACTATCCCAGCGACGTCGCCGCCGGCGTTGCTCTCGGTGCCGGGGTTGCCGCAGCAGCCGTCCGGGTGGACAGCGCGGCCCGACAAAGGTGGGTGCGATGAGCGACGATCTGATGGAAGTGAGCGGTCCTCCGAAGAACCTGGTGACCGGGGTGATCAAGGCGGTCCGCCCCCGGCAGTGGGTGAAGAACGTGCTGGTCCTGGCCGCGCCGTTGGCCGCGGCCGGCAGCGGCGACCACACCCGCCCGCGCGATGCCGCCGGCCACGTCGTGCCGTACGACTGGGGCGCCATGGGCGTCAAGGTGGCGATCGCGTTCGTGGTGTTCAGCCTGGCGGCCTCGGCCATCTACCTGATCAACGACGTGCGCGACGTCGAAGCCGACCGCGAGCACCCCACCAAGCGGTTCCGGCCGATCGCCGCCGGCGTGGTGCCCCCGTGGCTGGCCTACACGCTGGCCGTGGTGCTGGGTGCCGCGTCGCTCGGGCTGTCCTGGTGGCTGACGCCCAACCTGGCGGTGGTCATGGCGGTCTACCTGGTGATGCAGCTGGGGTACTGCTACGGGCTCAAACACCAAGCCGTGATCGACATCTGCATCGTGTCCTCGGCGTACCTGATCCGTGCCATCGCCGGCGGCGCGGCCACCGGCATCCCGTTGTCCCAGTGGTTCCTGTTGACCGCGGCGTTCGGGTCGCTGTTCATGGTGGCCGGCAAGCGGTACGCCGAGCTGCAACTGTCCGAACGCACCGGCGCCCAGATCCGCAAGTCGCTGGAGAGCTACACCAGCACGTATCTGCGGTTCGTCTGGACGCTGTCAGCGACGGCGGTGGTGATGTCCTACGGCTTGTGGGCATTCGAGCGTGACCGCTATTCGGGTTCCTGGTTCGCGGTGTCGATGATTCCGTTCACTATCGCGATCCTGCGCTACGCGGTGGACGTCGACGGCGGGCTGGCCGGGGAACCCGAGGACATCGCGCTGCGCGACCGCGTGCTGCAGCTGTTGGCCCTGGCGTGGATCGCAACAGTTGGTGCTGCTGTTGCTTTCGGCTAGCGAAAGATTCAAGGCCCTCCAGGCGGCCGCCCTGGCGCGGCGTCCCGCCGTCCGGCGGGTCAAGTGGCCGGTCTTCCCGTACACCACCACGGTGCGGGTCAGTCTGTGGGTGAGCGTGGCGCTGGTTGCCGTGCTGTTCGGCTGGGGTGCCTGGCAACGCCGCTGGATCGCCGACGACGGGCTGATCGTGCTGCGCACGGTGCGAAACCTGTTGGCCGGCAACGGGCCGGTGTTCAACGCGGGCGAGCGGGTGGAGGCCAACACCTCCACCGTCTGGACCTACCTGCTTTACGTGTGCAGCTGGGTGGGCGGGCCGGTGCGGCTCGAGTACGTGGCGCTGGCCGTGGCCCTGACGCTGTCGGTGCTGGGCGTGGTGTTGTTGATGTTGGGGACGGGCCGGTTGTACGCGCCCAGCCTGCGCTCCCGCCGGGCGATCATGCTGCCGGCCGGTGCACTCGTCTACATCGCGGTACCCCCGGCGCGCGACTTCGCGACGTCAGGCCTGGAGAGCGGTCTGGTGATGGCCTATGTCGGCCTGCTGTGGTGGATGATGGTTTGCTGGGCGCAGCCGTTGCGGGTGCGCCCGGAAAGTTCGTGGTTTATCGGTGTGCTCGCCTTCGTCGCGGGTTGCAGCGTGCTGGTGCGCCCCGAACTGGCGCTGATCGGCGGCGCTGCGCTGATCATGATGATGATCGCCGCCCGCAGTTGGGGACGCCGGGGACTGATCGTGCTGTGCGGCGGATTGCTTCCGGTGGGGTATCAGATCTTCCGGATGGGCTACTACGGTCTGCTGGTCCCCGGTACCGCGCTGGCCAAGGACGCGGCCGGAGACAAGTGGTCACAGGGTTTGACCTATCTCGCGAACTTCAACGCGCCGTACTCCCTCTGGGTGCCGGTCGTGCTGCTGGTGCCGCTGGGGGTCGTGTTGATGCTGGCCCGGCGCCGGCCTTCGTTCATGCGCCCGACGCTGGCACCCGGCTACGGGCGGGTGGCCCGCGCGGTCCAGAGTCCCACCGCCGTGGTGACGTGGATGGTGGTCAGCGGCCTGCTGCAGGCCCTGTACTGGATCCGGCAGGGCGGTGACTTCATGCACGGACGGGTGCTGCTGACTCCGCTGTTCTGTTTGCTGGCGCCAGTGGCCGTTATCCCGGTGGTGATTCCGGACGGGAAAGACTTCTCCAAGGGGGCCGGCTACTGGCTGGCCGGGGGGGTGAGCGCGCTCTGGCTGGCGGTGGCCGGGTGGTCGCTGTGGGCGGCGAATTCGCCCGGAATGGGCGACGACGCCACCCACGTCAGTTACTCCGGCATCGTCGACGAGCGCCGGTTCTACGCCCAGGCCACCGGCCGCGCGCATCCGCTCACCGCCGCGGACTACCTCGACTACCCGCGGATGGCGGCCGTGCTGGTGGCGCTCGACAACACTCCTAATGGCGCGCTGCTGCTGCCGTCGGGCAACTACACGCAGTGGGACCTGGTGCCGATGATCCCGCCCGGTAGCGCCCCGGGCATCCCTGCCGACCAGAAGCCGCAGCACACGGTGTTCTTCACCAACCTGGGCATGGTGGGCATGAACGTCGGGCTCGACGTCCGCGTGATCGACCAGATCGGGCTGGCGAACCCGCTGGCCGCCCACACCGAGCGGCTCAAGCATGGACGTATCGGCCATGACAAGAACCTGTTCCCGGACTGGGTGGTGGCGGACGGGCCGTGGGTGAAGTGGCCGCCGGGCATCCCCGGCTACCTCGATCAGCAGTGGGTTGCCGAGGCCGAGGCGGCGCTGAAGTGCCCTGCGACCCAGGCGGTGCTCAACTCGGTGCGCGCCCCGATGACCCTGCGCCGGTTCTTCTCCAATGTGCTGCACGCCTATGAATTCACGCAGTACCGCATCGACCGGGTACCGCTGTATGAACTGGTCAAGTGTGGCCTCGAGGTGCCGAAGGTGCCACCCACACCACCGCGTGAGTGACGGCTCTCTTGGAAGCGAAATCGGCAGCCGCGGGCGCCGAAGCTCAGAATTTTTTTAAGAATCGCGGCGCGAGGTGTCGGCGCTGTGGATCGAGTGTCGGCCGGAGACCGGCAGCAACATCACAAGTGAGCCGTCACCAGCGTGCACCCGTCACCGGGCACATGCGGAAACGACATTTTCGACGGCCGATCGGCGGGCTGAAACAGCGCGGAAACGTCGCCGGATGGCGCCGCGGGAGGCGTCCCGGAGGAGAGCTGGAGCCTCAAGGTGTGGTTGACTACGGGTGCACTGCAGCGCCGCGTGCGTGCAGTCTGACCCAATTCGGGACACGCCCCAAGCACAGCGATGCGTAAGGATGTGCCCAACAAGGATGAGGATGAGGAAGCAAGGATGAAGCTTGTTGACAGGTTTCGTGGCGCCGTGACGGGTATGCCGCGCCGCCTGATGGTGGGTGCCGTTGGTGCGGCGCTGCTGTCTGGGCTGGTCGGCTTCGTCGGTGGCTCCGCGACCGCGAGTGCGTTCTCGCGTCCGGGGTTGCCGGTGGAATACCTGCAGGTGCCCTCGGCGGCGATGGGCCGCAACATCAAGATCCAGTTCCAGAGTGGTGGAGCCAACTCGCCGGCGCTGTACCTGCTCGACGGCATGCGCGCCCAGGACGACTACAACGGCTGGGACATCAACACCCCGGCGTTCGAGTGGTACAACCAGTCCGGCATCTCCGTGGTCATGCCGGTCGGCGGCCAGTCCAGCTTCTACAGCGACTGGTACAACCCGGCCTGCGGTAAGGCCGGCTGCACCACCTACAAGTGGGAGACCTTCCTGACCAGCGAGCTGCCCGCCTACCTGGCCAGCAACAAGCAGGTCAAGCCGAACGGCAGCGCTGCCGTGGGTCTGTCGATGGCCGGTTCGTCCGCCCTGATCCTGGCGGCCTACCACCCCGACCAGTTCATCTACGCCGGTTCGCTCTCGGCGCTGCTGGACCCGTCGCAGGCGATGGGCCCGTCGCTGATCGGCCTGGCCATGGGTGACGCCGGCGGTTACAAGGCGTCCGACATGTGGGGTCCCAAGGAGGACCCGGCGTGGCAGCGCAACGACCCGTCGCTGCAGGTCGGCAAGCTGGTCGCCAACAACACGCGTCTGTGGATCTACTGCGGCGACGGTAAGCCGTCGGACCTCGGTGGCAACAACCTGCCCGCCAAGTTCCTCGAGGGCTTCGTGCGTACCAGCAACCTGAAGTTCCAGGAGGCCTACAACGGCGCTGGTGGCCACAACGCGGTGTTCAACTTCGACGCCAACGGCACGCACGACTGGCCGTACTGGGGTGCGCAGCTCAACGCCATGAAGGGTGACCTGCAGAGCACGCTGGGCGCGACGCCCGGCGCCGGCCCTGCCACCGCCGCTGCGGTGGGCGTGAACCAGGGCGCCGGCAACTAGTTGCCACTGCGCTGAACAACCGTCTGACGGCGGCGACCCATTCGGGTCGCCGCCGTTGGCGTTAGCTGCCCTTTATCCGGCTACCCTTTATCCCGCGGAGCGGGGTGTGGTTAGCTACCTGCGGGCTAGGTCTTGTCGTGCGCAGCGTCACACCATGGAGGGTGGACATGAGGGGTCTCTCGGTAGTGCTACGGCTGTTGTGCGTTGCCGTGCTGTCAGTGGCGTTCGGGGGCGTGTCGACGTCGCTGGGATCGGCGGGCACCGCGAAGGCGGCCGGGTTCGAGACCCTCATGGTGCCCTCGGGCGCAATGGGCCGCGACATCCCGGTGGCTTTCCTGGCGGGTGGGCCGCACGCGGTCTACCTGCTCGACGCCGCCGACGCCAACCCGGACGTCAGCAACTGGGTGACCGCGGGTAACGCGATGAACACCCTTGCCGGCAAGGGCATCTCGGTCGCTGCGCCGGCCGGTGGGGCCTTCAGCATGTACACCAACTGGGAGCAGGACGGCAGCAAGCAGTGGGACACCTTCCTGTCCAGCGAGCTGCCGGACTGGCTGGCCGCCAACAAGGGCCTGGCGCCGGGAGGGCACGGCGTGGTCGGTGCCTCCCAGGGCGGGTATGCCGCGCTGGCCCTGGCCGCCTTCCACCCCGACCGCTTCGGGTTCGCCGGTTCGCTGTCCGGCTTCCTGTACCCGTCGAACACCTTCACCAACGGCGCGATCCTGGCCGGTCTGCAGCAGTTCGGCGGAGTGGACGGCAACGGCATGTGGGGAGCCCCGCAGCTGGGCCGCTGGAAGTGGCACGACCCGTACGTGCACGCCGCGCTGCTCGCCCAGAACAACACCCGTGTCTGGGTCTGGGCTCCGACCAACCCGGGTGCCAGCAACCCCGCGGCCATGCTCGGTGCCGCCGGTGAGGCGATGGGCAACAGCAAGGCCTTCTACCAGCAGTACCGCGACGTGGGTGGGCACAACGGCCACTTCGACTTCCCGGGCGGCGGCGACAACGGCTGGGGCTCGTGGGCCGGACAACTCGGCGCCATGTCGGGCGACATCGTCGGCGCCATTCGCTGAACCGGACCGGTTCCGCGGGCCGGTACCGTGTAGGGAGTGCAGCAGAGGGCGGTACGTCCGCATCACCACGCTGCGCGGGTGAGTAGGGCGCGAAGGTGCGTTACCTGTTAAGGCACTTGCCCAACCCATTCGCCTGGACCCGAGAGGGTCCTACCGGACTCTGTTAGCGGGAGAAGATGGCCAAGAACAGCGCGCAGCGCAAACGCCGCCGACGGCTCGCCTGGGCGGCCGCCGGCTCGATGGCCCTGGTGGTGGCCCTCGTCATCATCGGCGGGGTGATGCTGTTGCGTCAGCCCAACGTGCCACCGAGCGCGGTGCCGCCGGGTGTGCTGCCTTCGGGTCCCACCACCTCCCACCCCAAGAAGCCGCGTCCGGCATCGCAGGACGCGTCCTGTCCCGACGTGCAACTGATCTCGGTGCCGGGGACCTGGGAGTCGTGGCCGACCGACGACCCGCTGAACCCCACCCAGTTCCCGAAGGCGCTGCTGCTCAATGTGACCGGGCCGGTCAGCCAGCAGTTCGCTCCCGGCCGGGTGCAGACGTACACCGTTCCGTACACGGCCCAGTTCCGTAACCCGCTGAGCGCCGACGGTCAGATGTCCTATAACGACAGCCGCGCGGAAGGCACCCGGGCCACCGTCAAGGCGATGACCGACATGAACAACCGGTGCCCGCTCACCAGCTACGTGATCATCGGGTTCTCCCAGGGCGCCGTCATCGGCGGCGACGTCGCCAGTGACATCGGCAACGGCCTGGGCCCCGTCGATGAAGACCTGGTCCTCGGTGTGACGTTGATCGCCGACGGCCGGCGCCAGGAGAGCGTCGGCAACAACGTCCCGCCGACCCCGCCGGGCGTCGGTGCCGAGATCACCCTGCACGAGGTGCCGGTGCTGTCCGGGCTGGGCCTCACGATGACCGGTGCGCGTCCCGGCGGCTTCGGCGACCTGGACAACCGGACCAATGAGATCTGCGCCGAGGGCGACCTGATCTGTGCCGCACCCAAAGAGGCATTCAGTCCTGCCAACCTGCCGACCACGTTGAACACGCTGGCCGGAGGCGCCGGGCAACCCATCCACGCGATGTATGCCACCACCGATTTCTGGAACTCCAACGGCCAGTCCGCGACCCAATGGACGCTGAATTGGGCCCAGGGCGTGCTGGACAAGGCGCCGCACCCCAAGCACAGCTGACCCCTCGCGGGCGGATTCGATAGGTCGGCTATCAGACACGGCCTCGGTGTGATGGTGGTGGCCGCGATCAGGCGTACCTTGTGATTTGGTCTGCCGCGCCCGGCCCCTTAACATTAAGAGAAAATTAAGAGCATGTGGTTGACCCGGCTGGGTCAAAGTTGGCTGCGACAGGCGCCGGTGCGAAGCGGGCGCTGGTCGCAGCTGGGCTGCGCGCAGATTTTTCAGTCGGCTTGGCCGACGACCAGAGGACTACCGCCGGCGCACGCCGGCACATGGAGAACTACCGCCGGCGCAAGCCGGCACCTAGAAAGTTTGTGACAGGAGAGGGCGTCATGGCTTACCACAACCCGTTCATCGTGAACGGCAAGATCAGGTTCCCGTCCAACACCAACCTGGTTCGTCACGTTGAGAAGTGGGCGAAGGTGCGTGGGGACAAGCTGGCGTACCGCTTCCTGGACTACTCAACCGAGCGCGACGGTATCGAACGCGACATCTTGTGGTCGGAGTTCAGCGCCCGCAACCGGGCCGTGGGTGCCCGGCTGCAGCAGGTCACCCAGCCGGGTGACCGCATCGCCATCCTCTGCCCGCAGAACCTGGACTACATGGTGTCCTTCTTCGGCGCCCTGTACTCCGGCCGGATCGCGGTTCCGCTGTTCGACCCCTCCGAGCCCGGCCACGTCGGCCGTCTGCACGCGGTCCTCGACGACTGCACCCCGTCGACCATTCTGACCACCACCGAATCCGCCGAGGGTGTCCGCAAGTTCATCCGCGCCCGTTCGGCCAAGGAGCGTCCGCGCGTCATCGCCGTCGACGCCGTGCCCACCGAGGTGGCCTCCACGTGGCAGGAGCCCGACGCCGACGAGACGACCACCGCATACCTGCAGTACACCTCCGGCTCCACCCGCACCCCGACCGGTGTGCAGATCACCCACCTGAACCTGCCCACCAACGTGGTGCAGGTGCTCAACGCCCTGGAAGGTCAGGAAGGCGACCGCGGCGTGAGCTGGCTGCCGTTCTTCCATGACATGGGATTGATCACGGTGCTGCTCACGTCGGTGCTCGGCCAGAGCTTCACGTTCATGACGCCCGCCGCGTTCGTGCGTCGCCCCGGGCGCTGGATCCGCGAACTGGCGCGCAAGCCCGGCGAAACCGGCGGCACTTTCTCCGCCGCGCCGAACTTCGCCTTCGAGCACGCCGCGGTGCGCGGTCTGCCGCGCGACGACGAGCCGCCCCTGGATCTGAGCAACGTCAAGGGCATCCTCAACGGCAGCGAACCGGTGTCGCCGTCGTCGCTGCGCAAGTTCTTCAAAGCCTTCGAGCCCTACGGCCTGAAGCCCGAATCGGTCAAACCGTCCTACGGTCTGGCGGAGGCGACGCTGTTCGTCTCGACCACCCCGATGGACGAGACACCCACCGTCATCCACGTCGACCGCGACGAGCTGAACAAGCAGCACTTCGTCGAGGTGGCCGCCGACTCACCGAAGGCCGTCGCGCAGGTATCCGCGGGCAAGATCGGTGTCGACGAGTGGGCCGTCATCGTGGATCCCGAGACCGCCAGCGAGCTGCCGGACGGCCAGATCGGCGAGATCTGGCTGCACGGCAACAACCTGGGCATCGGCTACTGGGGCAAGGAAGAAGAGACCGCCAACATCTTCAAGAACATCCTCAAGTCCCGAGTCAGCGAGTCGCACGCCGAAGGCGCTCCCGACGACGGCCTCTGGGTGCGCACCGGTGACTATGGCACCTACCACAAGGGTCACCTCTACATCGCGGGCCGCATCAAGGACCTGGTCATCATCGACGGCCGTAACCACTACCCGCAGGACCTGGAGTTCACGGCTCAGGAATCCACCAAGGCGCTGCGGGTGGGCTACGTCGCCGCGTTCTCGGTGCCGGCCAACGAGTTGCCGCAGAAGGTGTACGACGACCCGCACGCCGGGCTGAAGTTCGACGCCGAAGACACCTCCGAGCAGCTGGTGATCGTCGGCGAGCGTGCCGCCGGCACCCACAAGCTCGAGTACCAGCCGATCGCCGACGACATCCGTGCGGCCATCGCCGTCGGTCACGGGGTGACCGTGCGCGACGTGCTGCTGGTGCAGGCCGGCTCGATTCCCCGAACCTCCAGTGGCAAGATCGGCCGCCGCGCCTGCCGGGCGGCCTACCTGGACGGGAGTTTGCGCAGCGGCGTCAACTCCGCGACCAGCTTCGCCACCTCTGAGTGATCGACTGAACAAGGTAGCTGATGTCTGACATAAGCCAGGAGAACTCGCCCGCACCCGAGAACCAGGCCGGTATGACGGTCCCCGAGATGCGCAAATGGTTGCGCGAATGGGTTGGCAAGGCGGTGGGCAAGTCACCGGACTCCATCGACGAGTCGGTGCCGATGGTGGAGCTGGGTCTGGCCTCGCGCGACGCGGTCGCCATGGCCGCCGACATCGAGGACCTGACCGGAGTCACGCTGTCGGTCGCGGTGGCGTTCCAGCACCCGACCATCGAGTCGCTGGCCACCCGGATCATCGAGGGCGAGCCGGAATCGGCCGACGATGACGGCGCCGATGCGGCCGACTGGACCCGCAACGGCCCGGCCGAGCGCGTCGACATCGCGATCGTCGGCCTGTCCACCCGCCTGCCCGGGGACATGAACACCCCCGACGAGACGTGGGCGGCGCTGATGGAGGGCCGCGACGCCATCACCGACCTGCCCGAGGGGCGCTGGTCGGAATTCCTGGAAGAGCCGCGGCTGGCCGAGCGGGTCGCCAAGGCCCGCACCCGCGGCGGCTACCTCAAAGACATCAAGGGCTTCGACTCCGAGTTCTTCGCGGTGGCCAAGACCGAGGCCGACAACATCGACCCCCAGCAGCGGATGGCGCTGGAGCTCACCTGGGAGGCGCTCGAGAACGCGCGCATCCCGGCATCCAGCCTGCGCGGCGAAGCCGTCGGCGTGTACGTCGGCGTCACCAACAACGACTACGGCTTCCTGGCTATCTCCGACCCGACCGTGGCGCACCCCTACGCGATCACCGGCAACTCGGGTGCGGTGATCGCCAACCGGGTCTCCTACTTCTTCGACTTCCGCGGACCGTCGGTCATGATCGACACCGCGTGCTCGAGTTCTCTGGTGGCGATGCACCAGGCCGTGCAGGCGCTGCGCAACGGTGAGGCTGACGTAGCGGTCGCGGGCGGCGTCAATGCGCTGGTCACCCCGGCGGTCACCCTCGGTTTCGACGAGATCGGCGCCGTGCTGGCACCGGACGGCCGGATCAAGTCGTTCTCCGCCGACGCCGACGGCTACACCCGCTCCGAGGGCGGCGGCATGCTGGTGCTCAAGCGGGTCGACGATGCCCGCCGCGACGGCGACCAGATCCTGGCCGTCATCGCCGGTAGCGCGGTCAACCACGACGGTCGTTCCAACGGACTGATCGCGCCGAACCAGGACGCACAGGCCGAGGTGCTGCGCCGGGCCTACAAGGACGCCGGGATCGACCCGCGCAACGTCGACTACATCGAGGCGCACGGCACTGGCACCATCCTGGGCGACCCGATCGAGGCCGAGGCGCTGGGGCGGGTCGTGGGCAAGGGCCGTCCGGCCGACCGGCCGGCGCTGCTGGGCGCGATCAAGACCAACGTCGGCCACCTGGAATCGGCGGCCGGCGCGGCGAGCATGGCCAAGGTGGTCCTGGCGCTACAGCACGACAAGCTGCCGCCGTCGATCAACTTCGCCGGCCCCAGCCCGTACATCGACTTCGACGCGATGCGGCTGAAGGTGGTCGACCAGGCCACCGACTGGCCACGCTACGGCGGCTACGCGCTGGCCGGGGTGTCAAGCTTCGGCTTCGGCGGCGCCAACGCGCACCTGGTGGTGCGCGAGGTCTTGCCGCGTGACGTGATCGAGCGTGAACCCGAGGAGCCGGCGGCCGCGCCGCAGGCCGCGGTGGTGTCCGCGGGCGGCGAGCTCACCGAAGGGGTCGGCCATTCGCTGCGCTTCGACGAGTACGGCGAGATCATCGACGACGACGCCCCGGCCGCCAGCGCCGACGACGAGTACGAGCTGCCCGGCGTCACCGACGAAGCGTTGGCGCTCAAGGAAGCGGCGCTGGAAGAGCTTGCCACACAAGAACTTCCGGCCCCGACCATCCCCTTGGTGATCTCGGCCTTCCTCACCTCGCGTAAGAAGGCGGCCGCCGCCGAACTCGCTGACTGGATGGAAAGCCCCGAGGGACAGGCGTCGTCGCTGGAGTCCATCGGCCGCTCGCTGTCGCGGCGCAACCACGGCCGCTCGCGTGCGGTGGTGCTGGCCAAAGACCACGAAGAGGCCATCAAGGGCCTGCGCGCGATCGCCGAGGGCAAGCAGCGGCCGAACGTGTTCAGCACCGACGGCCCGGTGGCCAACGGCCCGGTCTGGGTGCTCGCCGGTTTCGGTGCGCAGCACCGCAAGATGGGCAAGAGCCTGTATCTGCGCAATCCCGTCTTTGCCGAGTGGATCGAGAAGGTCGACGCGCTGGTCCAGGACGAGCTGGGTTACTCGGTGCTCGAGCTGATCCTCGACGACTCGCAGGACTACGGCATCGAGACCACCCAGGTCACCATCTTCGCGATCCAGATCGCCCTCGGTGAGTTGCTCAAGCACCACGGCGCCAAGCCCGGCGCGGTGGTCGGGCAGTCCCTCGGTGAGGCGGCGTCCGCGTACTTCGCCGGTGGTTTGTCGCTGCGCGACGCCACCCGGACCATCTGCTCGCGCTCGCACCTGATGGGTGAGGGCGAGGCGATGCTGTTCGGCGAGTACATCCGGTTGATGGCACTGGTGGAGTACTCCGCCGACGAGATCAAGACGGTGTTCTCCGACTTCCCCGACCTGGAGGTGTGCGTCTACGCCGCACCCACCCAGACCGTCATCGGCGGGCCGCCCGAGCAAGTGGACGCGATCATCGCCCGCGCGGAATCCGAGGGCAAGTTCGCTCGCAAGTTCCAGACCAAGGGCGCCAGCCACACCCAGCAGATGGACCCGCTGCTCGGTGAACTGGCCGCCGAGTTGCAGGGCATCAAGGCGATGAGCCCGACCTGCGGGATCTACTCGACGGTGCACGAGGGCCGCTACATCAAGCCCGGCAGCGAGCCGATCCACGACGTCGACTACTGGAAGAAGGGACTGCGGCACAGCGTCTACTTCACCCACGGCATCCGCAACGCCGTCGACAGCGGGCACACCACCTTCCTCGAGCTCGCCCCGAACCCGGTGGCGCTGATGCAGGTCGGTCTGACGACAGCTTCGGCGGGTCTGCATGACGCCCAGCTGATCCCGACGCTGGCCCGCAAGCAGGACGAGGTCGAGTCGATGATCTCGACCATGGCGCAGCTGTTCGTGCACGGCCACGACCTGGACGTGCGGACTCTGTTCACCCGGGCTGCCGGCCCCGAAGATTACGCGAACATTCCGCCGACCCGGTTCAAGCGCAAAGAGCACTGGCTGGACGCGCATTTCGCCGGGGATGGCTCGATCTTGATGCCGGGTTCCCACGTAGCCCTGCCCGACGGCCGCCACGTGTGGGAGTACAAGCCGCGGGAAAAGACGCCCGATCTCGCGGCGCTGGTCAAAGCCGCCGCTGCGGCGGTGCTGCCGGACGCTGTGCTGACCGCATCCGAGCAGCGCGCGGTGCCCGGCGAGGGCGCCCGGCTCGTGACGACGCTGACCCGTCACCCGGGCGGCGCGTCGGTGCAGGTGCATGCCCGCATCGACGAGTCATTCACCCTCGTCTATGACGCGCTGGTCGCTCGCGGCGGCACCGAGGCCGTATTGCCGGTGGCTGTGGGCGCCGGCACGGCGATTGCGGCGGGGGAGTCCGCCTCTCCCGCGGTGGCCGCCGTCGAAGAGGACGACGCCGAGACGCTGTCGGACAGCCTGACCAACCGCTACCTGCCGTCGGACGTCGGCCGGTGGTCTGCGGACTCCGGCGAGACCATCGCCGAGCGGCTGGGCACCATCGTGGCGGCGGCCATGGGTTACGAGCCCGAGGACCTGCCGTGGGAGGTGCCGCTGATCGAGCTGGGACTGGACTCGCTGATGGCGGTGCGGATCAAGAACCGCGTCGAGTACGACTTCGACCTGCCGCCGATCCAGCTGACCGCGGTGCGCGACGCCAACCTGTATGCCGTGGAGAAGCTGATCGAGTACGCGATCGAGCACCGCGACGAGGTCGAACAGCTGCACGAGTACCAGAAGACCCAGACCGCCGAGGAGATCGCGCGGGCGCAGGCCGAGTTGCTCAGCGGCGCGTCACCGGCGAGCCTGGGGGCGCCGGCGCCCGATCCGCAAGCGGAGCCGCAAACTCAGGCGGAGCCGCAGACGCTGGCGGAGCCGTCGGACGCAGCGCCCGCGGAGGCGGCGATGCCGCCGTCGGACGTGCCGATTCCGCCGCCGCCGACCAACCCGGCCGGCCCGGGCACCAACGGCGCCGCCGGCAACGGGGAGAAGCCGACCGCTGGTGCGCTCAGCCAGGAGGCCGTCGCCAAGGCGCTCAACTCCGACGTCCCGCCCCGCGACGCAGCCGAACGAGTCGTCTTTGCGACCTGGGCGATCGTCACCGGCAAGTCGGCGGGCGGCATCTTCAACCCGCTGCCCAAGCTGGACGACGAGAAGGCCGCCAAGATGGCCGAGCGGCTTTCCGAACGCGCCGAAGGGCCGATCACCGTCGAGGACGTGCAGAGCTCGCAGACCATCGAGGAGTTGGCCGAGAAGGTGCGCAACTACCTCGAGGCCGGTGTGATCGACGGCTTCGTGCGCACGCTGCGGCCCCGCCAGGAAGGCAGTTCACGGACACCGGTGTTCGTGTTCCACCCGGCCGGTGGCTCCACCGTGGTCTACGAGCCGCTGCTCAACCGGTTGCCGGCGGACGTGCCGATGTACGGCTTCGAACGGGTCGAGGGGACGATCGAGGAGCGCGCCGCGCAGTACGTCCCGAAGCTCATCGAGATGCAGGGCGACGGGCCCTACATCCTGGCCGGATGGTCGCTGGGCGGGGTGTTGGCCTACGCCTGCGCGATCGGATTGAAGCGGCAGGGCAAGGACGTGCGCTGGGTGGGTCTGATCGACGCGGTGCGCGCCGGTGAGGAGATCCCGCAGACCAAAGAAGAGGTCCGCAAGCGCTGGGACCGGTACGCCAAGTTCGCCGAGAAGACCTTCAATGTCACCATCCCGGCGATCCCGTACGAGCAGCTCGAGGAACTCGACGACGACGGCCAGGTGCGATTCGTGCTGGATGCCGTCAGCCAGAGCGGCGTGCAGATCCCGGCCGGGATCATCGAGCACCAGCGCACGTCCTACCTGGACAACCGCGCGATCGACACCGCCGAGATCCAGCCCTTCGATGGGCATGTCACGCTCTACATGGCCGATCGCTACCATGACGACGCGATCATGTTCGAGCCGCGGTACGGCATCCGCAAGCCGGATGGCGGCTGGGGTGAGTACGTCGCCGACCTCGAGGTCGTGCCGATCGGTGGTGAGCACATCCAGGCCATCGACGAGCCGATCATCGCCAAGGTAGGCGAACACATGAGCCGCGCGCTGGACGACATCGAAGCTGAACGCGCTAGTGAGGTGGGGTAGTAAGTGACTGAAGTGGCTCCGGAGCCGGCTCCGATCGTCGTGCATTCCACCGCCGAGAAGCTGGCCGAGCTTCGTGCTCGTCTGGAGCTGGCCAAGGAGCCGGGTGGCGAGAAGGCCGCCGCCAAGCGCGAGAAGAAGGGCATCCCGAGTGCGCGGGCCCGCGTGCACGCGCTGGTGGACCCCGGCACCTTCTTCGAGATCGGTGCGCTGTGCAAGACCCCGGGTGACCCGAACGCGCTGTACGGCGACGGTGTGGTCACCGGGCATGCGCTGATCGACGGCCGCCCCGTCGGCGTGTTCTCACACGACCAGACGGTCTTCCAGGGCACCGTCGGCGAGATGTTCGGCCGCAAGGTGGCCCGGCTGATGGAGTGGTGTGCGATGGTCGGCTGCCCGATCATCGGCATCCAGGACTCCGGCGGAGCCCGCATCCAGGACGCCGTCACCTCGCTGGCGTGGTACGCCGAGCTGGGTCAGCGTCACGAGGCGCTGTCGGGTGTGGTGCCGCAGATCTCGCTCATCTTCGGCAAGTGCGCCGGGGGAGCGGTGTATTCGCCGATCCAGGACGACCTGCTGGTCTCGGTGCGCGACCAGGGCTACTTCTTCGTCACCGGCCCCGACGTGATCCGGGAGGTGACCGGCGAGGAGGTCACCCTCGACGAGCTCGGCGGCTCCGACGCGCAGGCCCGCTACGGCAACATCCACCAGGTGGTGAACTCCGAAGCCGAGGCGTTCCAGTATGTGCGGGAGTTCCTGTCGTTCCTGCCGTCCAACTGCTTCACGAAGCCGCCGGTGATCAATCCCGGATTGGAGCCGGAGGTCACGCCGACCGACCTGGAGCTGGACACGATCATCCCGGACTCCGACAACGCGGCCTACGACATGCACGAGATCCTGCTGCGCATCTTCGACGACGGCGACTTCCTGGAGGTCGCCGCGCAGCACGGGCCGGCGATCATCACCGGGTACGCCCGGGTCGACGGGCGTCCGGTGGGCGTGATCGCCAACCAGCCCATGCACCTGTCGGGCGCCATCGACAACGAGGCCTCTGACAAGGCGGCACGGTTCATCCGGTTCTGCGACTCGTTCCAGATCCCGCTCGTGTTCGTGGTGGACACCCCCGGGTTCCTGCCGGGCGCCGAGGAGGAGAAGCGGGGCATCATCAAGCGCGGCGGCCGGTTCCTGTACTCGGTGGTCGAGGCCGACGTGCCGAAGGTGACCATCACCATCCGCAAGTCCTACGGCGGTGCCTACGCGGTGATGGGCTCCCGGCAGCTGACTGCCGACTTCAACTTCGCCTGGCCCACCGCGCGCATCGCGGTGATCGGTGCCGAAGGGGCCGCGCAGTTGTTGATGAAGCGCTTCCCGGACCCGACCACGCCCGAGGCGCAGAAGATCAAGAAGGACTTCATCGAGGGCTACAACCTCAACATGGCGATCCCGTGGACCGCCGCCGAGCGTGGGTTCATCGACGCGGTGATCGACCCGCACCAGACGCGGCTGCTGCTGCGCAGGTCGATGCACCTGCTGCGGGACAAGCAGAACTGGTCCCGGTTGGCGCGCAAGCACGGGTTGATCCCGGTCTAGTTAGGCTGCCGAGCAGACGCAAAATCGCCCTATTTCGGCCGAAATAGGGCGATTTTGCGCCTGCTCGCGGGGTCAGCCGGTAATGAACATCAGGCGGAATTTGCCGATCTGAAGTTCGTCGCCGTTGGCCAGCACGGCGGACTCCACCGGCTCGCCGTTGACGTACGTATTGTTGAAGCTGCCGCAGTCTACGATGCTGAATGTGCCTTTCTCGCAACGTATTTCGGCATGCCGACGGCTGACCGTGATGTCGTCGAGGTAGAGGTCGCTGAGCTGATGCCGGCCGGCGGAGGTGACGGGCTTATCCAGGCGGAACTGTGCTCCGGTGTTGGGCCCGCGCGTCACGATGAGCATGCCCGAGCCCGACTGCAATGACTCGAGGTCCTTGACGGTTATCAGATCCTCAATGGCGGCAGACGCGCCGTTGAAGTCGGCGCGCCAGGAGGCGGTGATTGCCCCAGGGTGCGTGCTGCGCGGTGATGACTGAATCGTCGTGTTCATCGCCGTACCTCCATGTACGTAAACTCCGATCCATCGGACCATTTGCGCGACGTGCCGCAATAGGGACGGAAGTCCCACGTCCGGGAGTAATTCGGCAACGACCGGTCCGGGCCGGCTGTGAGTCCAAGCCGCCGACGCGTCGGGTGTTTTACGCTCGGCGGCTCAGTTAGCCGGCTCGACCAGGGTGAGCCGCGGCCCGTACACGTCGTAGGCGAACCGCACCGGGGTGCCCGCGTCGTGGGTGTGCTGCAGCACCGCCAGCCACCCAGCGAAGTTCGGGTCGCCGCGGTCCAGCAGATAGATGGCGGCGTGCCGGCCGAACACCACCCGCACCGGCGCGTCGGGCGCACCCACCATGAGTTGCTGCACGGTGTCCTGCTCGACCATCGGCGAAGAATTGGTGCTCGGGGTGGGCCCGGACGCGTGCCCGGTCGCCCCACCCGAGCACCCGGTGATAACCAACGCGAGCGCGACGATCGCCATGCACCGCCTCACAGCCGCAGCGCACCTTCGGCCAGTTCGTCGAAGCGGTCCAGCGCTTCGTCCCCCTCGGCGTCGATGCCGCGCAGCGGCCCGCGGTCGGCCAGGTAGCGCTGCGCGTACAGCCGTGCGACCAGCGCCTTGCGATCACCACCGCGCGTCTGCCGCTCCCAGGCCGCCTGTTCGGTGAGCAGCGCACCGGCGTAGACGTCGCCCATGAACTGGGCGAGCGGGAACAGCCGCGCCTCGGCCACGGCTCCGTCCAGCTTTCCCCACGCGGTGGCCGCCGCGTCCAGATCCTCGATCCGTTCGGCCACCAGCGCAGTGGTCGCGTCGTCGTCGGAGACCGACACCGCGTCACGCAACCGCGTCAGCAACGCCTCGTGGGCGCGGGTCTGCACGATGCCGCGGCGCACGTCCAGGCACAGGATGTTGTCCGGACCCTCCCAGATGGTGTTCACTTGGCCGTCGCGCAAAAGCCTTGCTACCGGCCAAGTTTCGATGTAGCCGTTGCCGCCGTGAATCTCGATCGCGTCGGAGGCGGCGGTGATTCCGAGCCGGGCGACCTTGAGCTTGGTGACCGGCACCGCGATCCGCTGACGGGTGCTCCGCGGTTGCTGGTGATTGGTCGCTCCGGTGCCGTCGAACACCAGCGCCTGGGCGGCTTCGACATCGACGATCAGCTCGGCGAGCTTGCGCCGCATCAGCGGCTTGTCGATCAGTGCTGCACCGAAAGCCTGCCGCTGCCGGGCGTAACACAGCGATTCGACCAGCGCGCGACGCGCATTGGCCAGGCCGAACAGCGCGATGCCCAGGCGGGCTGCGTTGGTCAGCTCCATCATCCGGCCCAGCCCCTTGCCGTCGGACGGGCCGGACTCCGCTGACGGCTCACCCGAGAGCAGAAAAGCTTCCGCGTCGACGAATTCGACTTCCCCGGAGGCCACCGAGCGGGTGCCGAGCTTGTCTTTGAGGCGTCGCACCCGAACCCCGTTGCGGGAGCCATCCCGACGGGTGCGCAGCACCAGGAAGTTGGCGACGCCGCGACTCGAGTCCGGGGCGCCTTCGGGTTTGGCGAGGACGACGAACGCCTCCCCGGCACAGTTGGACGCGAACCACTTGAATCCGTTCAGCAACCATGCGTCGCCGGACCGCCGCGCCGTGGTCTCCAGCGCACCCAGGTCTGAGCCGCCGGTGCGTTCGGTGAGTAATTGCGCCGTCTCGCCGGCCCATTCGCCGGAGTCGCATTTGGCCAGCACGTGATCGCGTACGTCGGCCGGTGCATACGCGGCCACCAGCGACTGGACCATGCCGCCGCCGGTCCCCAGCGCACAGCCCATCCCGATGTCGGCCTGGTTCAGCAGATAGTTCGACGCGAACATCGACAACGAGGACCGGAAGCCAGCAGCGCGGCACGCGTCGCGCAGCGAACCCTGGGCGTCGAGCACCGCACGCTTGGCCGCGGTGAACGACGGTGGCATCACCACCCGGCTGATGTCATGGCCCCACCGGTCGTAGCGCTCCAGCCGCGGCGGGTTGCGGTCGGTCTCCTCGGCCCAGCGGGCCACGGGGCCGCCCATCAGATCGCCGATCCGGATCAGCTGCGGTTCGACGACCGCCATTTCGTCCGGCTCGAGGTAGTACGCCATGGTGAATTGCAGCGTGGGATCCGTGCGGTACCAATTGAGTCCGACGGCACCCGCGTAATCGTCAGTGCGGTAGCGCTGCGACTTTTCCGGCGTCGAGAATGGCAGCCGATCAACGGCCTCGAGCTCGTAATCGCTCATTCCGCGACGGTATTACAGATTCGGGCTTTCTAGACGGGAGCCACGAACTCCGAGGTGTAATACTCGCCCGGCGCCTGATTGTGCTCATTCGGCGAGGTAACCATGACCCAGACTCCGGTGGTGCCCTGCTGGATTGGAGCGGTGATGGTCACGGCCGCCTGACCGGAGGGGTCGGTGTCGACCCCGGTGAACGTGGTTCCCGGATCCCCGGGCCCGCAGGTCGCCGACGTCGGGCGCGGCACCTGGATGAGACCGACGTCGTAGTGCATGCCGGGCTGATTGGATATCACCAGGTTGATGTCCGCACTCACCGACGAACCCGACGAGCGGAACAGGACGACGCCGCGCCCCAGCGACGTGCGCGGCGCCTGTACCGCGGTCTTCACGGCGCTGCCATCGCAATTTCGCAAGGTTGAACTGATGGGCACCGGCCCCGTTGCGGCCGCCATACCCGTGCCCAGCGTCAGCGTCGCAGCGCCGAGCACCGTGAAAGTTGAAACAGCAGTCCCGAACCCGGTGATTACCCGCATTTGACCCGTCCATTCCCCTATGAATGCCGTTGCACGGGGTGGATATTGACGATCGTTTACGCAGCTAAACCTGCATTAGCGTCAATTTGCTGGGCGCGGGCGCGGGCGCGGGCGCAGTGCGGCCGTTCAGCCGGGCGTCGGAACGGCCCCAGGGCCCGGAGTGCCGCCCGTGCCCCCGGTCCCTCCCGTCGTGGTTCTGCCCCCCGTGCCCAGTTCGCCGAGACCCCCGGTGCCGCCCGGCCCTGCCGTGCCCCTGCCTCCGTTACCGCCGTTGCCGCCCGTTCCTCCGGCCACGAAGGAATCTCGGGCAGTAGGTCCGCCGAGGCCGCCGGTCCCACCGTCGCCGCCAACGCCGCCGGGCCCGTTGGTGCCCACTCCGCCGTTACCCCCGGTCCCGCCGTTGCCACCGCTGGCGCCGCTGCCGGAGTTGTAGCCGCCGTTGCCGCCATCGCCGCCGTCGCCGCCGGCTCCGCCGAGCACACCGGTACCTCCGACTCCACCGCCTCCGCCGGCTCCGCCGCTGCCGACGAAGTTGACGCCGCCGTGTCCGCCGTCCCCGCCCGCGCCGCCGCGAGCACCCCCGCTGCCGCCGTTGCCGCCGGTTCCGCCGGCTGCCCCGGGCCCGGCGGCACTGAGACCGCCGTCCCCGCCCTGCCCCCCGTCGCCGGCGGTGCCGCTGGCGATCCCCCGGACCAGGTCTCCGCCGACTCCGCCGTCGCCGCCGCGGCCGCCGCCGCTGCTGCCGTCGCCGCCCACGCCGCCGATCCCACCGGTTCCGCCGGCTCCGTCCTGCAGACCGCCGAAACCGCCGTTGCCTCCCGTTCCGCCGGCGCCACCGAAGCCACTGAGCCGTCCGCTGCCGTTCCCGGTGAGGATGCCGGCGCCACCTGATCCGCCGGCACCGCCGTCGCCGCCGTCGCCGGACAACGAACCGGCGGTCCCGCCGGCACCGCCGTTGCCGCCGCGGGCTCCGTAGTAGCCGTCGGAGTTGCCACCTGCGCCACCGTCACCGCCGGCGCCGCCGTTGCCGGCGATCGTGCCCGCCGCGCCGCCGGCACCACCTTGTCCGCCCACGCCGCTGACGATGTCCTGCGGGAAGGTGCCACTGTTGATGCCGCTGTTGCCGCCGACGCCGCCGTTGCCGCCCGCGCCGCCATTGCCGACGGTGCCGCCCGCGGCTCCACCGTCACCGCCGGCTCCGCCCGCGCCTCCTGCTCGTACCGTGGCGCTGCCGGCCGCGCCGTTACCGCCGTTACCGCCGGCGCCGCCGTTTCCGACCGATCCGCCGTTGCCGCCGCGACCCCCGGCCGCGCCGGCCTGCCCGGCCACTGCGCCGTTGGCACCCGTCCCGCCGTGACCCCCGTCGCCGCCGCTGAGCGGGCTGTGTCCGGCCAGCCCGTCGCCGCCGGCCGTGGACCCCGCACCGCCGATACCGCCGGCGCCGCCGGCTCCCGGGTTTCCTCCGATGCCGCCGGCGCCGCCGACACCGTTGTTGATCGCCCAGTTGCCCGAGGCCCCCGCACCGCCGGCACCCGGGGCTCCGCCGTCCCCACCGGAACCCCCGGCGCCCGCGGCGCCCTGAGCGCCTGCCGATCCGAACAGGCCGCTGCTGCCGCCGGCGCCACCGGTACCACCGGCGCCGCCGACGCCGCCATTACCGCCGTTGCCGCCGGCCGCTCCTGAGTAGAGCGGGTTCGTCGAGGCCGCACCGTCTTGGCCTGCCCCGCCGGCACCGCCTGACCCGCCGCTGCCGCCGGCACCTCCCACTCCGCCGTCGCCGCTCAGCAGACCACCCGCGCCACCGCTGCCACCGGCGCCACCGCCACCGCCGTTGAATCCGTTGCTGCCGGCGGTGCCGACCGAGCCGACCGCGCCGGCGCCGCCGGCACCACCCGCGCCGCCGGTGCCGATCAACCCGGCATGCCCGCCATTGCCGCCTATCCCACCGGGCGTGCCCAGACTGGATGCCACCCCGCCCGCACCACCCGCTCCGCCGGACCCGGACAACCACCCACCGGCACCGCCGGCGCCACCGGCCGCACCCGATCCGCCGACGCCACCGGTGCCGCCGGCACCGAACAGGCCCGCGTCGCCGCCGCGGCCGCCGATCTGCCCGGCGCCACCGGAACCGCCGGCACCTCCGTTGCCCCAGAGGATTCCGCCGGCGCCGCCCGCCTGTCCGGTGCCGGCGGCACCGTCCGCGCCGTTGCCGATCAGCGGCCGTCCCAGCACCGCATTCGCAGGCGCGTTGATGACGCCCAGCACGTTCTGCTCAATTCCCTGCAAGAGATCGTTATTCGCCGCCTCGGCGAGCCCGTAATTGGCTCCGGAGGTCAGCAAAGACTGCACGAATTGCTCGTGAAACAGCGCCGCCTGCTTGCTCAGCGCCTGAAACGACTGGCCATGACCCGAAAAAAGCGCCGCGATCGCCGCCGAGACTTCGTCGCCGGCTGCGGCGGCTACCTGACCGGTGGTTGCCGCTGCGGTGCGGTTGGCCGATCCCAGCGCGGACCCGATGGCCGAGACCCGTACGGCCGTAGCGGCCAACTCTTGCGGCGCGGCAATGAGAAATGACACAGAAGATCCCTTCGGTTCATCGAAACCGCTGGGCGGCAGGCAATCTCGGGCGCACGAAGGTACCCGAAGAGAGCTGCGCTGCGCAGAATTTCGTCGTCGACTTGGTGGAGGATTGCCCTAGGCGAATGGCTCTTCACGCCTTGATAAGCGTGCTGGTGCCCGACCCGCCCGCAGGGCTTCGACACGATGCGCTCGATGGTGAGATTAGCAGCGGCGCGCTGCGGCATGCGGACGAATTGGAATACCGAGGGCAGATTTCTGCCCAATCGATCACGAATGTCCGTTGTCCGCAGGACGAACGCGCAATTTAGAATGCAATTCGGGAAATAATCGCCGCCCGGACCCCGGAGCAGCTGGCGCTCAACGGTTTTCCGAGAGCACCAGATAGTCGGTCAACGCATTTCCCAGTGCCACTGCGCCCAGCGCGGTGGGATGCAGCGGAACGCCACCGTCCTTGGCGACGTAGCCCTCCACGTAGCGTTCGCCGGCCGACGCGCACATGTCGTGTCCCTCGGACAGCGACCGCACATCGAAGAACTCCACGCCCTTGTCCGCGGCGAGTTGTCGCTGCCGGTCGTCGAGCTCGTCGACTTTGGCCTGCAGGTAGTTGGCGTCGTTCGGCAGCAGGGGTTGCGTGGGGAAGCAACCGCCGGGCCGGACGAAGGTTCCGTAGCCCACCAGGATGATCCGCGCCCGGGGCGCGTCGGCACGCAGCTGGTCGATCATGCTGGCCCATACCGGGACCTGCTCGTTGATCATGCGGGAAACCCTGTCGACGTTGTCGACGACGAAGCCCGCAGCGCACGGCTTGGGGTCGTTGGCTTTCACTTCGCAGGACTCTGCGTCCCCCGCCAGCCCGACGTCGTTGGCGCCGATGGTGATCGTGATCAGATCCGTAGGTGGCCCGACCATGTCGATTTGGCGCGGAATCAACCCGTGATCGGTCCGCTGTTCCCGGTTCACGACGTCGTCGGTGGTCGCTCCACTGCAGGTGACGTCGTGGAAGGCAATGGCAGCGAGGCGCCTTGCCAGCACGGCCGGGTAGTTGTTGGTCGACTTGTGGCAGCCGCGCGGCGCCGCCGGCTCGGGCACACCGGGAGCGGCGGCGAAGGAATCACCCATCGCGACGTAGTTGGACCGGGCGGCCGAGCCCGGGCCGGCCGTCGGTGCGGCGGCGCAACCGGCGGACGCAAGGCTCACCACCACGGTGATGCCAAAGCCCCTCGCCCACATGCCTTCCAGTGTTTCATCCCGCGTCACGGCCGGCCCTGGTGTAATAGCCGCAGCAGCAGGCCGCAGCAGTGAAATCCTCGAGGGAGACCAATGGCCGGCGGGATATCGCGGCGTCAGTTCGGTGCCGCCGCGGGAGCCGCGCTGACCGCCGCGGTAGCGGCGTGCGGTTCGCACGACAGTCGTGGCAGCCGGGACAGCAAACCCGCCACGCCCCCGATTCCGGCGGCCTCATCGCTCGGCTACACCGTCAACGTCGACGCCCCCGGCGGGGGGCGCGGATACGTCTTCTACGTCTCCGGTACCACGGCGGCCAATCCGGGTGGCACCGGCTCGAAGGCCGCGGTGCTGGTGATCGCCGACAAATCCGGACGGGTGGTGTGGCAGCGCGAGCTACCGGCCGGGCAGACCGCGGGCAACCTGCGCGTCCAGACCTATCAGGGCAGGCCAGTTCTCACCTGGTGGCAGGGGCTCAAGCAGGGCGGCCACGGACTCGGTCAGAGCTACATCGCCGACGAGCGGTACAACGTCATCGACACCGTCACCCCGGGCGGTGAACTGTCGTCGGACATCCACGAGTTCCGGCTCACGCCCGACGGGCACGCGCTGATCACCTCGTACCAGGAAGTCGTCACCGACCTCAGCGCCGTCGGCGGCCCGAAGGACGGCAGGATCTACAACTGCATCGCCTCGGTGGTCGACGTCGCGCGGCACCAGACGCTGTTCCAGTGGGATGCGCTGGCCCACGTGCCGGTCAGCGAGTCACCGGCAAAGTACACCGCCGGACAGGTTTTCGACCCGTACCACATGAATTCGATCGCGCTCGACCCCGCCGGCAACCTGCTGGTCAGCATGCGCGCGCTGTCCACGGTGTTCAATGTGGACCCGCGCAGCGGCGCGATCAACTGGCGCCTGGGCGGTAAGCAGTCGACATTCGCCTTGGGCGAGGGGGTCGAGTTCGCCTACCAGCATGACGTCGAGATGCCCGACGAGAACACGATCACGTTGTTCGACAACCATTTCGAGGGCAATGCCGGCCAGACCAGTGGCGGGTCGGTGCCGAGCAGCCTCAAGTGGATCCGCCTGGATCGAGCCGCGCGCACGACCTCGCTGCTGCGCGCGCAGCCCCATCCCGACAAACTCAGCAGCGGTGCCATGGGCAACCTGCAGCAACTCCCCGGCGGCGGCACCTTCTCCGGCTGGGGAACGGCCGGTCGGATCGCCGAATTCGCGGCCGACGGCACGATGCTCTACGACGTCGCGCTCGCCGGCGGCACCTACCGCGCCTACCTCAACGAGTGGACCGGCAACCCCGTCGAGCCCCCCAGGATGATCTTCGCCGGCGACACCGTGCACGCAGTGTGGAACGGCGCCACGGCGGTGCGCAGCTGGCGGCTGCGGCACGGTCCGCAAAGCACCGCGATGACGGCGTTGGCCGGCGCCGACTGGGCCGGATACGACACCGCTTTACCGCTGAACGGCAGCACTGCCGGCTACTACCAACTGCAGGCCCTGGACGCCGCCGGCAAAGTCATAGGCGAGACGCCGCCACTGCCCCACACAGGCTGAATCTGGGCTTATGGTGATCCGGTGCAGGGGACCCCCTTCGGGCGCTACCGGTTGCAGAACATGATGGGCCAGGGCGGCATGGGCGAGGTCTGGCGTGCCTACGACACGGCCACCAACCGGACGGTGGCCATCAAACTCCTGCCGCCGCAGCTGGCCACCGACCAGACGTTCGTGCAGCGGTTCCGCCGCGAAGCCGAGGCGGCCGCCCAGCTCAACAATCCGCACATCATTCCGATTCACAACTACGGCGAGATCGATGGCCGGCTCTATGTGGACATGCGGCTGGTCGAGGGCCGCGACCTGGAAGAGAAACTGGCCGGCGGGCCGCTGCCCCCGCAGCGCGCGGTGCACATCATCGAACAGGTGGCCCAGGCACTGCGAGCCGCGCACAAGGTGGGTCTGGTGCACCGCGACGTCAAGCCGTCCAACATTCTGTTGGACGAGGACGACTTCGCCTACCTGATCGACTTCGGCATCGCCCGCGGCGCCGACGACGCCGGTCTGACCGGTTCCCGCGAGATGATCGGCAGCTGGCACTACATGGCTCCGGAGCGGCTGATGGCCCAGGACGCCGACGCGCGCGCCGACGTTTACGCACTGACGTGTGTGCTGTACGAATGCCTGACCGGCAACCGGCCCTATCCCGGCGACTCGCTGGAAAGCCAGGTGACCGCGCACCTGACGTTGCCGCCGCCCCGGCCGTCGAGCACCCGGCCCGACCTGCCGGCGGATTTCGATGCGGTGATCGCCAAGGGCATGGCCAAAGAACCCGCCGAGCGGTACCAGACGGTCACCGAATTGGCTGCTGCCCTGGGGTCGCCTGCTGACGCCGACGCCGTTGCCGGCAGCGCCGAAACGATGGCGGCGGACGCCGCCGCTGTCACCGTGCTCAGCGAGGGGGCGGGCAAACCGCCGCTTCTCGCGAGGATGAGCCCCCGGGCCCGGGTCGCGCTCGGCGCCGTCCTGGTCACCCTGGTCGCGGCCGTCGTCGTCACCACCACCGTCTTCGTGCACCGCGCCGGGACCATGTCCGGTCAGTCGTCCGGTCAGTCGTCCGTGGTGAAGCCATCCCCGCCGCCGTCGCCGGCGCCGACCGAGATCGTGCTGCCGTTCGCCGGTCTCAACGGCCCGCTCGGGATTGCGGTGGATGGCGGCGGCAACGTGTACGTCGTCGACAACGGCAATAACCGGGTGGTGAAGCTGGATGCGGCGACGCTGGAGCAGAGTGTGCTGCCGTTCACCGACCTTCGGTACGCCGTCGGGGTCGCGGTCGACAGCCGCGGCACCGTGTACGTCAGCGACTCCTACAACGAGCGGGTGACGAAGCTGGCCGCCGGCGCCGCAAGCCAGACCGTGCTGAAACTCGAGCGCAACGGTCCGCACGGGATTGCCGTCGACGGCGCCGACAATCTGTACCTGGCCGACTGGATCAAAGACCGGGTGCTCAAGGTGGTGCCGGGGACCGGCGCTCAGACCGCGTTGCCGATGACCGGCCTGGACGGTCCCGAAGGGGTGACGGTGGACGGGGCCGGCAACGTCTACGTCGCCGACCTCGGCGACGGCCAGGTGACAAAGCTGACCGTCGAGACCGGTGCGCAGACCACGGTGCCGTTCTTCGGGCTGGTCAAGCCGTGGGGCGTGGCGGTGGACGGCGCCGGCAACGTCTACGTCAGCGATGCCGGCACCGGCCGGGTGGTGCGACTCGCCGCGACGACCGGTTCGCAGTCCGTGCTGCCGTTTCCCGGGCTCGACGGCCCGCACGGGGTGGCAGTCGACGGTGCGGGGAATCTGTACGTGGCCGAGAGCGGTAAGAACCGGGTGCTGAAGCTGCCGAAAGCGTGACTCGGCGTCGTGGGTGCGTCGAGCCTGTAAATCTGCAGGGGAAGTGCGGGTGGGGGTGTGCGTTATTGCAGGCTCGGTGGGGGTGTGGTGGTGGTCGCGTCGTGGGTGCGTCGAGCCTGCAGATCGGCAGGGGATCTGCCCCGAGTAACGGCCTGCGTATTTACAGGCTCGACGACGGCACTACGCGGACCGCATCGGCGCCGCGTTAGGGCTTGATCCGGATCTGCCCCGGCGACCACAACCCACTGCGTGTCGCCTCACCCAGGTCCAGCCGCGCCGGCGGCGCGTCGACGAGCGTGTCGAACTTGCGTAGCGAACCCCAGTCGCGGGCCCAGTCGCGCGACAGGTAGGTCGCCATGACGTGGGCGCGCAGCAGCAGGTCGGTGATGCCGAGCAGGCCGCCGTTGACCCCGTCCTCCCAGGTGTCGGTGTCAAGCTTCTTCGCGTTGTAGTCCGGGGTGATGCGGAACCGCGGGATTTCGGTGACGCCGTTGGTGTGCAGCATCGGTTGCTGGCACGGGAACGCCAGGCCCACCGCCCAGTCCAGCAGCACCGGCTGCGTCGAGCCGACATACTCCTGCAGCGACCGCAGCTCGGGCACCCGCGGCGGGGTCACCGCGATCCAATCCTCCGGCGTCAGCGACAGGTCCTCGGCCACCACCCGCACCGCGACGGCGTCGGCGGGCATCTTGTCCCGGGCGAAGCGCAGATTGCGCCAGGCCTTGGGCTGCTCGCCATACAGGTCATCGGGCACCATCCGCCCGGCCGGTACCAGGGCCCCCGGCCCGGGCCGGGCGTATTCCAGCACGACGGTCTGGCCGGACGTGTAGTGGTGCAGCACGCTGTTGCCGGCGATCTTGCCGGCCGCGGTGATGACGACCAGCGGGTGCCCGTCATCGGGCTTGGGCAGCTGATACCAGGCCGACGCGAGCCGGCTCTGCTGCTGCGCGCCGGTCGTGTAAGTGCCGGCCAGCGGCACGCGCGCCGGGTCGAGCTGGTAGGGCAGCGGCACCGTCGAGCCGTTGATGCCGGGTGTCTTGAGCTTGGTCGGGGCGTCCCAGTCGTAGTCGGTGCCGGGCTGGTTCGGCTTCATCACCACGGCCTCGGCCACGGTGTGCTCGGGCACGCCGTTGGGTGAGAAGCCGACGGGGTCGCTGCCGCCCAGCGGACCGAGCGGTCCGTAGTTGCCGGGCAGCGGCGTCATGAAGCCGGAATTGGTGTCCGGTTCGACGAGCACGTCGTCGGCCAGTCCGCAGCCGCCGGCGAACGCCCGCAGGTTCGACCAGCCGTTGGAGTAGGTGGGGTACTGGCGCACGATGCCGATCCCCATCGACGCGACGAACACCAGCACCATGAAGCCGGCCGCCAGCGCAACCGGCGCGGTCGTCAAAAAGCGCGCCACCCGCCCCTCGCCGCTGCCGCGCGGCGCGAAGTGCAGCCACGCCGCATACACCGCGGCGATCACGAAGAGCGCGAAAAAGACTGTGCTGACCGTGATTCCGCCGAGTTTGGGCATGGTGGAGTTGAACGGGACGCCGTAGCTGGATACGTACCACCAGCCATTAGTGGTGGCGAAACACAGCGCCACCACGAAGAACACCGCCGCCAGGAACGCCATCCGGTTGCGCGACCAGCGCAACACCGCTGGCGACACCAGCACCGTCGTCAACGCCGCCATCGCCGCACCCACCGCGGCGAACAACCCGAAGTGGTGCACCCATTTGGTGGGGGCGAACATCAGGAAGAACATGGTGCCGAAGATGACGCCCATCAGCCGCCACGCAGGACCGCGCGCCACACCGGGCACCCGCTTGCGCCGCAGCATGATGAACACCGCGGTGAACAGGCACAGCGCGGCGATCAGGAAGCCGAACCGGCGCGACAGCGAACCGTCGACGGTCGGCAGGAACAGGTAGTAGTAGCGCAGGTTCTCGGTGTACCAGGCCTGGCTGGGCCCGATCTTGCTGCGCACACGGGTGGCTTCCAGCACCGTCGACAAGGTCTGGTCGGCGAACACGACGGTCAGGATCACGGTGCCGGCGGCCAGCATCGGCGACAACAGCGGCAACGTGCCGACCATGCGGCGGCGCTTCACCAGGATCCGCAGGATCGGGCGGCCACCGGCCACCAGTGCGGCAACCGCGATCAGGCCGGTGGGCTGCACGCCCAGGGTGAACGCGGCGGTGATGATGGCCAGCGCGGCCGGCGTCAGGCGGCTGTAGCGCATCGAGCGCTCGATCAGCACGTAGGTCACCAGCGATCCGAGGGCGATGATGCCTTCGGGGCGCAGGCCGTTGTTGAACGGCATCCACGCGGTGAGCAGCACCATTGCCGCCGCCCAGTTGGCGGGTTTGCTGGCCGCGACCGCCGGGCCGAGTCGGGGCAGCACTTCGCGCGACAGCAGCAGCCAGCAGATCAGCCCGGCGACCAGGTCCGGCAGCCGCATCCAGATGCTGGCGTCGCTGACATGGGTCATCAGGGCCAGCAGGTTGTAGTACCAGCCGAACGGGTCTTCGGGGCTGCCGAACCAGCGGAAGTAGTTGGACATGTAGCCCGCGCGGTCGGCGACGCGCGCCATGCCCAGGATGTAGCCGTCGTCGGAGGAGTTGGCGCCCATCACGTGCCAGAGCAGGAACGCGACGATCACCACGCCGTCAAGCAGGGTGAAGGTGCGCCAGTTGGCCGGGATCCACCGCCGCATCCGGTGGCCGTCCAGCTGGTCGAGTCGCCACAGCGCAAGAAGCGCGACGATGGTGGCGACGATCGCGCCGACCATGGCGAGCAGCTTCAGCGTGGTCGGGGTGCTGGAGAACCGGGTGTCGATGGTCGCCGACAGGCTCAGCTGGGGTGGTGCGGGGCCGGTCAGGTCGGTGAACACCCCGACGATCTGTGGGCGCAGGTTCGGGTCGGGGAAGCCGCTGCGCAGCGGGGCGCCGCGCGGGTCTTTCAGCCCGATGAACTCGGCGAACGTCCCGGCGTGGGTCGAGCTGATGTCGATGCGCTCGCACTGCGGGGACCGCATCAGATCGCGCGGCACCGACAGGATCACCACGTTGCGGTCGGTGACGTCCACCCGTTGTGCGCTCACCACAACGAACAGCGCGTTGAGGTTGGCGTCCTTACCCTGCTTGGGTGCGGTGCCCAGGATGACGCCGCCGGTGGGCGGCATGTCGCGCTCGATGCTGCACGGCACCGACGCCTTGAAGTCGACCGGTGTCAGCGAGATCAGTGGCGAGGTCACGCTGTTGAGTTGGCCGTTCTGCGGCCAGTTGAGCATCGCGGTGGTCTGCACAACCGGCAGCAGCGGTGTGGCGACCGACAGCACGAAGCCGATCAGCCCGGCGATCGTTGCCACCCACCGGGTCACCTTCGTCTCGCGAGCTGGGGGTACCTCCCGCTTGCGGGGGAACGTCAAATCGCCTGAATCCGCCCGATTTTGTGCGATTTCGCGTCTGCTCGGGGGGAGGGGGCTCGCGGAAGGGCTGGCGGGACTGGTCATGGGAGGGCCCTAATCGGTCCTTGCCGGCTCCAGCCGGGCACTGTGGTCACACCTTGCTGGACGGTGGCTTCGGGGGCCTGGTCGGCGGGAATCAGCCGGTGATACTGCTCCACCGAACCCCAGTCGCGATACCAGTCGCCGCTCAGATAGGTCGAGATGGTCGACGTCCACAACAGACCCTGAGTGAACATGAACGGGCCGCCGGTCGAGGCGGACTGCCACAGGTTCGACGAGACGGCGGTCTGCTTGTGGTCGGGCAGGATGCGGTATTCCGGCAGCTCCGCAATACCGAGGTGCTCGGAGAACGGCCGCTGACACGGGAAGTTGGCCGCCGTCGCGATGTCCATCAGCACCGGGGTCTGCGACCCGATGAGGCGCTGCAGCGATTCCAGCTCCGGCACCCGCGGCGGCGTGAACGCGAACCACTGCTCGGAGCTGAGGTTCGGGTCGTAGGCGACGATGCGGGCCACATTGGCTTCCGGCGGCGCCCAGGCGAACGGGAACCGCAGGTTGCGCCAGGCCGGCTGCGGGCCCAGGTCGATCGGGAACACCTCGCCCAGCGGCAGGGTGCTGCCGTCGGGTTTGGCCACCCCCCATTGCAGCTTCAGCGACTGCCCGTACATGAAGTCGCCGTCCTCTTTGTAGGACCAGATGGCCCCGGCGGCCGAGACCACCACCAGGGGCCGGTCCGGCCGGCGCGCGGGCAGCTGATACCACGCCGAGGTGGCGCGGGCCGCCAGGTTGTTCTCCCCGTAGCTGCCCATCACCGGCGTGCGGGCGGGGTCCAGACCGAACGGCAGCGCCGCGTGCGAGCCGTTGACCCCGACCGGGCCCTTGCCGCCGGCGGTGCCGGCCGAGTCGGTGATGGCGGCGTTGGGCTTGTTCGGGGACGCGTCGGAGTTGACGACGCCGGGCTTGCTCACCACCGGGTCGGATTTCAGGTCCTCACCGACGCCCTCGGGCTTGAAGCCCACCGGATTGACCCCGCCGAGCGGGCCGTCGGGGCCGAATTCCTGCCCCGGCACGGGTTGCAGCATTCCGGCGTTGGAGTCGGGTTCGGCGAGCACGTCGTCGGCCATCGCGCAGCTGGTCGGTGACAGCCCGGATTGCACGGCGGCCAGGTTGGCCTTGGCGGTGGTGTACAGCGGATAGCGGAACACCGCGCCCTTGGCCAGCGAACCGACCTCGCCCGCCACCATGATCACCGCCACCACCAGCAGCGGAGTCGATGCCAGCACCCGGTTACGCCGGTTGTTCTTGACCTCGGTGTGTCCGGCGTAGTCCATCCGGAAGTGGTACCAGGCGGCCAGCAGGCCGGTGAGGATCGACAGCATCAGGAACATCGTCGTCACCGGGTGGCTGGCGATGACGGGCTGGATGTCGTACCACGGCACGCCGTAGTTGCCGACGTAGAACCAGCCGTTGATGCCGGACGTCGCCCAGGCCAGCACGAACAGCAGCGCGGTGACATACAGCGCCAAATTGCGCCGGCTGTGCAGGCCGATCCGTGCCACGGTGAAGGCGGTGAGACCGCCCAGCGCACCCGTCAGCCCGGCGAAGGCGCCGAACTGGATGGCCCACTTGGTAGGCGTGAACGTCAGCAAGAGCAGGCCGATCGCGGTGGTGCCGATCAGCCGCCAGGCCGGTCCGCTGGCCAGCCCCGCCACCCGGCCGCGCCGCAGCAGCACGAACAGCATCCCGAACATGCACAGCAGCAGCACCAGGACGGAGAACCGCCGCGCCATCGACCCGTCGGCGTTGCTCTCGACGGTGAGGA
The DNA here is from genome assembly GCF_030755135.1 of Mycobacterium sp. TY815. Classification (NCBI taxonomy): domain Bacteria; kingdom Bacillati; phylum Actinomycetota; class Actinomycetes; order Mycobacteriales; family Mycobacteriaceae; genus Mycobacterium; species Mycobacterium sp. TY815. Next base: position 165,091 of record NZ_JAUFRX010000003.1, read on the forward strand.
AGTAGTAGCGCAGGAAGTCCTGGTACCACGCGATCGTCGGGCCGACCGTGTACTTGATCCGCGCCGACTCGGCCGCCGTGGCCAGCGTCTGGCTGTGGAACACCACCACCGTGATCAGCGACAACGACGCCGCCAGGGTGATCATCGGCGCCAGCCGGCCGTCGGTGGCCCGGCGGCGGCGGATCGTCTGGGCGATGGCGCGGGCACCCGTCAACAGCGGCGCCAGCGCGATCAGCCCCTGCGGAGCCAGCGTCACGGTGAGCATCGCGACGATGATCGCGACGGCCGCCGGAGCCAGCCGTCCCAGCGCAATGGACCGCTCCACCAGGATCCAGGTGACCATGACGCCCAGCGCGATCAGCGGCTCGGGGCGCAGGCCGTTGTTGAACGGTATCCACGCGGCCACGAACACCGCCCCGGCCGTCCACACCGCCACCCGGTTCGCGCCGAGACCACCCCGCGCCGGGCCCAGCCGACGCAGCACGTAGTGGCTGATGAGCAGCCAGCAGACGATGGCGGCCAGCGTCGCGGGAAGCCGCATCCACACGCTCGCGCTGCTGACCGACGCCATCCGGGACAGCACCCCGAAGTACCAGTCGAACGGTGCGTCGGTGGTGCCGAAGTAGCGGTAGTAGTCGACGTTGTAGCCGGCCTTCGGAGCCACCCGGGCGATGGTCAGGTTGTAGCCGTCATCGGAGGAGGTGGCGCCGATGATGTGCCAGAGCAGCAGGGTTCCGATCACCACGAGGTCGGCGAGCCAGGTGGCGATGCCCGCCCTGATCTTCGGCAACCGCGGGCGCCAGCCACGCAGTGTCTCGCCCCGGCTCAGCCCGTCCAGCACCGCCAGCGCGGCGATGGCGCCGAGCACCGCGAGCGCGCCCAGCACCATCGCGAGCGTCCTGAGGGCGGTGGGCCGCAGGATGAACCGGGTGTCGACGTCGACTTTCGCGGAGAGCCCTGGCTGTGCGGGCACCTTGAGGTCGGTGAAAATCCCGCCGACCTGCGGCTTCTTCTCCGGGTCGAGCCGCCCGGCGGCGCCCGGGATACCGACGAAGTCCGCTCCCGCGCCGCCCGCGTCGGCCCAGACGTGCAGCACGCTGCATCCGCCGGCCGCGATCTTGGCGCGGGGCGCCACCGCGGCGACGGTGTCGCGGAACGCGACGACGACGGAGTCTTTGTTCGCGCGGACGAACAGACCGTGCTTGCCGGTCTGGAAGCCGTCGGAGGGGAGCGTGGAGACCACCAGACCGCCGCTGGCCGGCAGCGTCGCGATGGCCGAGCAGGGAATCGAGATGTCCAGGTCGCGCGGCGCTCCCGACACCAACGGCGCCGTGATCTGACTGATGTTGCCGTCCGGGGCGTTGCCCTGCGGCCACAGGATGGCCGCCGTGGTCTGCCGCACCGGAAGCAGCGGAACCAGCAGGCACAACAGCAGACCGGCGATGCCGGAGACGACGGCTGCTAACCGGGCGATCCGGTGGGACCGCTGATTACCGTCGGGGGACACGAGGCTCGATCGTAGGCGACGCGACTGAGTGGTCTTCGGATGCGGGGCCGGGGTTCAGCCTCCGGAGTTGCCTTTCGGGGCTGGGGCGCCGGCCGGTCCGTCGATCCGCAGGCGACGCTGCCGAAGCCGCGGATTCCGCGCACTTGCCGCCGCCGCCACACCGAAATGGTGGGGCTTTGCCAAACGGGACGCCCCCAGAGGTCACAATATTGCCGGAGAACTAGCCAGGACTCTTGATCTCCCGGAAGGCTGGCAGCGCGATGACGAACTCGGGTCTCGGGTTTGGTGTGCTCGGGCCGCTGCAACTGTCGGTGGACGGCGTACCGGTATCGGTCGGCCCCGCCAAGCAGCGGGCGGTGCTCGCGGTGCTGTTGATCAATCGCAACCGGCCGGTCTCGGTCGATTCGCTGATCGACGCGGTGTGGGACGGATCCCCGGTGCCGGCGGCCCGGACCAGCATCCAATCCCACATCTCCAACCTGCGGCGGCTGTTGCGTGACGGGGGCGTTGACCCGGTCCGCGTACTGGCGAGCGCCCCGCCGGGCTACCAGTTGAATGTGGCGGACTCCGATTACGACCTGGGCCGGTTTGCCGCCGCCAAGGCCGCTGGAGTCGAGGCCGCCGCCGCCGGCCGGTTCGAGGAGGCGAGCAGTCACCTGTCCGCGGCGCTGGCCGAATGGCGCGGCCCGGTCCTCGATGACCTGCGTGACTTCGACTTCGTGGCTCCCTTCGCCACCAAATGCCTCGAAGACAAGGTCGCCGCGCACAGTGCTCGCGCCGAGGCCGAGATCGCGTGCGGGCGTGCCGATGCCGTGATCGGTGAGCTGGAGGCGCTGGCTGCCGAACATCCCTACCGCGAGCCGCTGTGGGCGCAGCTCATCACGGCCTACTACGTCACCGAGCGCCAGTCCGATGCCCTCGGCGCCTATCGGCAGTTGAAGACGGCGCTGGCCGAGGGGCTGGGTATCGATCCCGGGCCGACGGTCAGCGACCTGCACGAACGGATCCTGCGCCAGGAGCCCATCGTCACCAAACAGGCGGTCAAGAGCACCCGCAAGCGCAGCCGGATCGACACTAGGACCACGCTGTCGACGTCGGTGGCCGCGGGGTTGCGGGACCGCTTCGGACGCACCTACCAGCTCAAGGGCGCGACCACCCGTATCGGGCGGTTGAACGACAACGACATCGTGCTCGACGACAACGACGTCAGCCGCCACCACGCCGTCATCGCGGACACCGGATCAGGCTTCGTGATCACCGACCTGCGCTCGACCAACGGTGTCGAGGTACGGGGTGAACTGATCCGGGGGAGCACCACGCTGTCCCACGGCGACAGCGTCTGCGTCGGCGGATGCGAGTTCGTCTTCGAGATCCGGCCTGTCTGAGATCACGGGAAGGTCCGGGGCGTGGGCAGGCGGGAATATCGTTTTGCGACGGAGGCGCTGCGCGAGGGTCGGATGACGCGGGCGTTCACCACGGTGGTCGCCGGGGCCTGCTTCGTCGCGGCCGGTCTGCTGGTGGCCGTCCAGTTTCATCCGGCCCGTCCCGTGGGCGTGGTCGCCAAGTCGGTGCACATCGTCGCGATGGTCACCGCCGTGGGTTACGGGATGCGCTGGTTGTTCGGCCGGTTCCCCGGTTACCGGCAAGCCGTGGTGTTCGTCGTGTGGGCGGACTGCGCGGCCGCGTTCGGCGCGGCGGCTCTGTCCGAAACTGACGCGCGGCTCTGCGCGACGTTGTATCTGGGCATCGTCGGCATCTTCGCCGCTTTCCTGCTGGGGGCACGAATCCTCTACGCGCACTGTGTCTTCGGTGCCCTGGTGATCGGTTCCATCACGGCCTGGGCGGTGGCCGAGCAGCATGCGGGGTTGTTCGACCTGTTCGTCTTCTACATGCCCGCCCTGGCCTGGGTGGTGGCGGTGCCGCTGGGAGGTCTGGCGCTCATCGAAGGCGGGCGGCGCGCGATCGGGAGAACCGCGCGCTCGGCGCGGTACGACCCGCTGACCGGACTGCGCAACCGGCGCGGGCTGTACGCCGCGATCGAAGTCGCCGTGCGGCGGCTCGCCCCGTCGGCGACGGTGGTCGTGGCGGTATGCGACATCGACCGCTTCAAGGCTCTCAACGATGCGCACGGCCACGTGGTCGGTGACACCGCCCTGATCGAGATGGCGAAGGAACTGCGGGCCCTGGCGCGACCGGACGAGATCACCGCCCGGATCGGGGGCGACGAACTGGTGCTCGTGGTGTTCGGCAGCGCGGGCGATGTGTCAGAAGTCGTCGACCGCCTGATGCCGTTGGCCCGAGTGGACATCGGCGCGCTCGCGCTCACCGCGAGCATCGGGGTCGCAACGCAGGTCGCCGGTGATCGCTATTTCTCGATCGACGACGTGCTGCGGCACGCCGACGCTGCGATGTACGAGGCGAAGCGGTCCGGCGGCGCGACGTGTGTCATCCACCAGCCGATGGACCGGATTTAGCTCTTGCGCAGCGGCGCCGGATCCCACAACCCGCTGCGCGTGACGGTGCCCAGTTCCAGCCGGGCGGGCGCGGCATCGGGGTAGAAGGGCGTCAGCCGCTGCAGCGCACCCCAGTCCCGGAACCAGTCGTCCTTGAGGTAGCTGGCCACTGTGGTCGCGTGTGCCAGCAGTTCGGTGATGCCCAGCGGGCCGCCGCCCAGATTGTCCATCACCGGCGAATTGGCCTCGGCGCCGAAGCGGTCGGGCAGGATGCGCCATTTGGGTGTCTCGTCGACCCCGTTCTGATGGCCGAACGGCCGCTGACACGGGAACGCCAGCCCCACCAGCCAGTCCAGGAATACCGGGTCCTTCGAGCCCACCACGTCCTGCAGCGTGCGCAGCTGCGGCACCCGTGGCGGGGTGAGGCCGATCCAGTGCTGCGGGGCCAGATCGTCGTCGTCGGCCACCAAACGGATCTGGGTCGCGGAGTCGGGGATGGCCGACAGCGGCGCGCGCAGGTTGCGCCAGGCCGGAGAAGCCCCGACGTCAGCGAATCCCATTGAACCGCTGTGCTTTCCGGCCGCGGCCTCCTCGTCCGTGGCCCACTGCACCTGAACCTCGCGGGCGTCGAACCGGCCCGCCGCCGTCACCACCAGCAGTGGTGTCTTATGCCGTTCATCTTTGGCCGGCAGCCGGTACCAGCCCGACCGCAACATCGCCGGCACTTGGATACCGGCCCGCCAGCTGCCCAGCACGGGGGTGCGGGCCGGATCGAGGTTGAACGGCAATCGCGCCCGGGAGCCGTTGATGCCCGGTGCGGCGGTGGTGCCGCCCTCGGTGCCGGCCTCGGTGCCGGTGATCACCCCGTCCTCGTTGGCGAAGTTGCGGTCACCTGGACGCTCCATCACCGGGTCGGCCGAAACGTCGGCCGGAATCCCGTTGGGAGTGAACGCTTCCGAGAGGCCCGCGCCCAGTGCGTCACCCACCGGGGCGGACACCGGCGCCAACATCCCGGCTTCGGGATCCAGTTCGACCAGGACGTCCTCGGCCAGCCCACAGGTCTTACCGGTCTTGAAACCAACCGCAGCCTGCAGGTTCGACCGTCCCACCGACCACGCCGGATACTGGAAGATCATCGCCTGGGTCAGCGACACGACCTCCATCAGAACCAGCAACCAGGTGGCAATAGCCAACGGGGACTGCAGAATTCGTGACAGGCGAGCGCCTAACCGGGTTCGGGGTGGTCCGTCGTCGTTGCTGGCGACGAAGTGCAACCACGCCGCGATCAACAGCACGATCACCGTCAGCTCGAGCAGCGCGGTGGTGAGCGACCAGCGCCACTTGGGGAACGAATTAGACCACGGCACACCGAAATTGGATACATACCACCAGCCGTTGACGCTGGCGAACGACATGGCCATCACGAACAGGACGGCCGCGGCGAACACGGTGCGGTTTCGCCGCGACCGCATCGCCGCGCCGGTCACCGCCACCGCGGCCAACGCCCCCAATGACCCCGCGAGGCCGGCGAACACGCCGAAGTGGTGGGTCCATTTCGTCGGGGTGAACATCATCGCCAGAAACGAGATGATGGTGATGCCGATGATGCGGCGGCTCGGCCCGGCCGCGGTACCCGGAATCCGCCCCTTGCGCAACGAGATTGCCACCGCGATCGCCAGTGCGAGGATCAGCGCCAGCACGGCGAACCGGCGCGCCACCGACCCGTCGGGGCTGGGCATGAACAGCCGCTCGTAACGGATGTGTTCGTCGAACCACTTCAGGCTGGGGCCGACGGCTTGCTTGAGGAAGGTGGCCTGGGCTTCGCCGGCCAACGTCTGGTCCCGGAAGATCAGGATCGCGGTGACGGTGGTGGCCGCCAGGATCGGCGCTATCAGCGGCAGCAGTCCGAACTGTTTGGAGCGACGATGCAGGATGGTCCGCAACGGGCCGATCGCCACCAGCAGGGCACCGATGGACGCGATGCCCGTGGGGCCGGAGAACAGGGTCAGCGCGCCGAGGATGCACGCCGCGGCCACCGGCAGCAGCCGGCTGGTGGCCACCGCCCGCTCCACCGAGCACCAGGTGAGCAGGATGCCCAGGGCGATGATCGGCTCGGGCCGCAGGCCGTTGTTCAGGGGCAGCCAGACCGCCAGGAACATCCCGGCCGCCGTCCATGCCGCGGCCCGGCTCTTCTTGACGGAGTGACCCAGCCGGGGGATGACCTCGCGGCTGATCACCCACCAGCACGTCAGCGCCATCAGCAGGGTCGGCAGCCGCATCCAGACGCTGGCCGTGGTGACATGCGCCCACATCGCCAGCAGGTCGTAATACCAGCCGAACGGTGCCTCGGGCGTGCCGAACCAGCGGTAGTAGTTCGCCATGTAGCCGGCGTGTTCGGACACCCGGGCCATGGTCAGGATGTAGCCGTCGTCGGAGGTGTTGGCGCCGACGAAGTGCCACCAGACCAGCACCGCGATCACCAGCGCGTCCAGCCCGCCGACCGACCACCAGCGCGACGGCAGGAAGCGGCGGTGCCGGGTGCCGTCGGCGGTGTCCAGCACGTGCAGCGCGATCAGGGAGGCCGCGGTCAGCAGCACCCCGAGGATCATCGCGGCCATCTTCAGCGTCGTCGGGCTGCTGCTGTAGCGGGTGTCGACGGTCGCGGTGAAGCTCAGGCCGGGCGGCGTCGGACCGGCCAGGTCGGTGAACACCCCGACGATCTGCGGCCGGAAGTCATAGCCGCTCTTTTCCCCGCGCAGCGGCGCGCCGGGATGCTCGGTGGTCGGGCCCTGTTTGAGGCCGACGAACTCACCGATGACGCGGTCGGCGTGGGCGGTGAAGGTCAGTCGCTGACAGTCCGGGCCCAGCACTTGACTCAGCGGCGCCGCCACCACGGGGACGTTGCGCACGATCAGCACCAGGTCGTCGTTCACGCGCTGCAGCAGCAGCCCGCGATCGACCGCTTTGGGTGCCTGTTTGGGCACCGTTGACAGCAGCACGGTCTTGCCGGCGTTCTGCGGCCCGGCCAATCCCGCGGCGGCCTGGCACGGGACGCTGACGTTCAGGTCGGTGGCCACGTAGCTGATCAGCGGCGCTTCGACGCTGCCGTAGGTGCCGTTCTGCGGCCAGTTGAGTTGGGCGGTGGTCTGGTTGACCGGCAGCAGCGGGGTCGCCAGCGCCAGCGCTGCCCCCAGCAGTCCGGCGATGACGGCAACGAGTCGAGCGATCCGGTAGTTTGCTCCCGCATCGTCCACGGAGGTAGATGGTAATTGTTCGGTCGCCATCAAGCGCTCGGCACCGGCTTGCGGATCGCCACCACGAACGGTCCGATGGTCTCGACGGCGAAACGCGGGTCGTTGAACAGGGCGGCTTTGAGGTCCACTGTGTAGCGGCGGACGTTGGGCTGATTGGGGTAGACATCCTCGGCCAGCCGCAGCGTGTAGGTGTTGCCGGCGCCGCGGCGCATGACGAAGACGGTGGGCGGCGGCCACGGCAGCTTGTCCAGCGCCCCGATGAACTCGTCGGCGTTCTTGAGCTTCGACCAGCTCTCGATCTGGGCGGCGCGCTTGTCGAATTGGGCCAGCGGATTGGCGTAGTGCGACGTCAGGCCCTGAAAGCCCCAGTAGGGGTAGAACGACAGGAAGCTGTAGTCGGCCGTCATCACCACGGTCTGATCACGCGGCCGGCCGGTGACCTTCCGGATGGCGGCGTCGACGGCCGGGTAGTACTTCTCCGAACTGGGCGGGCGCCGGTCGCCGCGCTGGCCGTCGCCGTCGGTGTCGGTGTAGGCGATCGTCAGGTCGGGGCGCAGCACGTCGGGAATGTCCTGGCTGAACGCGATCGCCGCGGTCAGCCCGAGCGCCGTGGCGACTGGCAGCGCCGCCCGGCTGCGTGCGGCCAGCGCCGTCGCGAACTCGACGAATCCGAATACCCCGGCCGCCACCAGCAGCACGCTCAGCGTCGGCTGCAGCCGGAAGGACAGCAGGGTGGTGCGCGCCAGGGTGGTCAACATCGACAGCACGGACCACGCGTAGACCGCGAGCACACCAATCGCCAGGCCGCCGGCGCGCACCGACGACCGTGCCCGCACCACCAGCCACAGCGTGCCCAGCATGCAGCCGGCGCCCAGGAGCGAGAACTGCAGCATCGGGAAGGTCAGCTCGGCGCCGTCAGCGGGCAGGTAGTGGAAAGCGCTGCCGCTGTTGCTGGTCGGTGAGCTCAACGTTCGCAGCAGGTAGGGCAACCAGGTGGTGGACGCGATCGCCGCCGCGATCAGGCCGATGACGACCAATCGGCGCAGCGGGTCCAGCGCGGCCCGGCCGCCGCCGGAGCGCCACCGGGATACCGCCAGACCGAGTGCCATCAGCGTCACCGTGAAGGCGCTGTAGGCGACCAGCAGCGTGTACCAGGTGGCGGCGAAGCCAAGGAAGATACCGGCGCCGACGACGGCCGCCCAGCCGCCCTGGGTGCCGAGTGTGCGGCCAGCCGCACCGTCGGCTTCGAGTGTGCGGCTGGCCGCACCGTCGGCGGAAGGGTCGGCATCAGAAGACCGCCCGGCGGCGCGCAGGCCCGACCACGTCAGCACGAACATCGGCGGCAACAGCACGGTGATCATCGCCGCGTAGGGCTCCGGCGAGCTGTAGGCCAGCGTCACCGCGGCGGTCGCGATGGTCACCAGCAGGGCGTATTCGAACCGCACCATTCGCGACCACAACACCAGCGCGACCGCGACCGCGATGGTGATCGACGTGATCGCCCACGGCTTGAACATCTCCCACGCCGGCGTCTCGGTGAGCGCCGCCGCGCGGCCGCCGATCCAGAACCAGCCCGGCGGGTAGAGCGGCGGCAACCCGATGTAGGTCATGTCGTGCAGCGCCGGGCTGTCGGTGAGCCGGGTCAGATACTCGGTGCGGAATTGCTGGTCCACCGAGATGCCGAACAGATACAGCTTGGTGGCGCCGAGCGGCATGCCCAGCGTCACCACAGTGAAGGCGGAGACGAACACCAGCCCGCCGAGCTGGGCCAGCCGGCGCAGCCGGCCCGAGCGCCACAGCCAGCCGACGCCGACCAGTCCGACCAGGCACCCCACCTGTCCGACCGTGGTCAGTGCGTGCAACTGGTTCGACGACGGGAAGGCGGGCCATTGCACCCGGGAGATCGCGGCCAGCGAGACCACCGACACCGCGACGGCCACCACAGCCGCCAGCGCCATCTGGCCCAGGGTGGCCAGCGCGTTGCGCATGCTCAGATGGGCAGCTTGCGGAAGATGCTCCGCGGGATGTGGCGCAACACCATCATCACGTAACGGAATGCTGTTGGCGCCCAAACCAATTCCTTACCTTTTGCCGACGCGTTCACCGCGAGGTTGGCGACGTACTCCTTGTCGACGGTCAGTGGTGCTTCCTTGACGTGGGCGCTCATCCTGGTCCGCACCTGACCTGGCCGGATCACCAGTACCCGAACCCCGTACTCCCGCAGCGCCTCTGACAGGCCCAGGTAGAAGCCGTCGAGACCGGCCTTGGTGGACCCGTAGACGAAGTTGGATCGGCGCACCCGCTCGCCGGCCACCGTGCTCATTGCGATGATCTGCCCGAACCCCTGCGCGCGCATCTTCTCGGCCAGCAGCACACCCACCGAAACCGCTGCGGTGTAGTTGATTTCGGCGATCTGCACGGCTTTGCGCTGGTTCTGCCACAGCTCCTCGGCGTCACCCAGCAACCCGAACGCGACGATCGCCACGTCGATATCACCGTTGCTGAAGCACTCGTCGATCACCTTGGGATGGGTGTCGGGTTCCAGGGCGTCGAAGTCGACCAGCTCGACCGAGCGTGCGCCGGCCGCCTTCATCTGCGCCACCGCGGCGTCGCGGCCCGGGTCTTCGGGCATGGCGGCCAACACGATTCGCGCCTTGGCGTTCTGCAGGTACCGCTCGCAGATGGCCAGCCCGATCTCGGAGGTGCCTCCGAGCAGCAGGATGGACTGGGGGTTACCCACGGCATCTAGAACCATTGGCACACCATCTACAGCAACTCCAAACGTCGGGCCATGTCCGAGACGAACACCCCGGACGGATCGACCTTGCGGCGCACGGCGATCCATTCGTCGATCCGGGGATACATGGCGTGGAAATTCTCGGCACTCACCCGGGAGTCCTTGGCGGTGTAGAGCCGGCCGCCGAACTGCAGGACCCGGCGGTCGAGTTCGCTGACGAACTCGTTGAGGCCGGCCTTGATCGGGAAGTCGACGCAGATGTTCCAGCCCGGAATGGGGAAGCTCAGCGGGGCCTGATTGCCCGGCCCGAACAGCTTGAACACGTTGAGGAACGAATAATGGCCGCTGGCCTGAATGTCGCGGATGATGCGCTTGAACTCGTCGACGGCTTCAGTGGGAACCACGAACTGGTACTGCAGAAAGCCGGCCTGGCCGTAGCCACGGTTCCATTCCCCGAACATGTCCAGCGGGTGATAGAACTGCGTCAGATTCTGGATCTTGTTCCGGTAGGTGCCGGATTTGCGGTACCACAGTTCGCCGATCGGCCCGAAAGTGTACTTGTTGGCCAGCCCGTTGGGAAAGATGTCGGGGAACGTGAACAGTTGCGGCGCATCGAATTTCAGCGGATTACGGGCCAGCTTGTCGGGCAGCTGGTCGAGGGTGGCCAGCGACCCGCGGGACACCGCGGCGCGGCCCAGTTTCGGCGGCGCGCTGATCGCGTCGAACCAGGCGCTGGAGTAGGTGTAGTTGGCCTCGCTGCCGTCGCTGTGCAGGGCGATCGTTTCGTCGAGGGTGGCGGTGACGTCGCCGTCGGCGATGAAGTAGGCCGTCTCGGTGGGTGTCATCTCGATGGTGGCGCGCAGGATGATCCCGGTCAGCCCGTTGCCGCCGACGGTGGCCCAGAACAACTCGGCTTCGTCGCCGTCCGGCGTCACCCGCCGGATCTCGCCGCTGGCCAGCAGCAGGTCCATGGACCGGACGTGGTTGCCGAAGCTGCCGGCGCTGTGGTGGTTCTTGCCGTGGATGTCGCACCCGATGGCACCGCCAATGGTCACCTGGCGGGTGCCCGGCAGCACCGGCACCCACAGCCCCAGCGGCAGCGCCGCCTTCATCAGCTGGTCGAGGTTGACCCCGCCGTCGACGTCGGCGAGCTTGGTTTCGGCGTTCAGCGAGTGGATCTTGTCCAGTGCGGACATGTCGATCACCAGGCCGCCGCCGTTTTGCGCGTTGTCGCCGTAGGACCGGCCCAGCCCGCGGGCTATCACGCCCCGACCATCAGATTCGGCCGCCCGGATCACTGCCTTGGCGATCACCTCGACGTCGGGGGTGCGCAGCACCTCCGCGACCGACGGCGCCGTTCGTCCCCACCCGGTCAGCCGGGTCGGGGTCGTGGTCATTTCGCTGCTCGACATCGTCAAAGAGGGTACCGCGCCCACTGACCAGGTCAGCGGATGCGGAAGATCACGGTGCGCTGCACGATGAAATTGATAACCGTCGCGGTGCCCTGCGCGACCACGAATGCGACGGGCACGGCCCATCCCCGGTAGTGCAGCAGTTCCAGGCACAGATGGTTCAGCCCGACCTGCACCGCAAAGGTGAGCGCGTACAGCGCCATGACGCCGATGAACCGGGCGGTGCTCGGTGACGCCTGGAAGGTCCAGCGCCGGTTGATCAGGTAGGCGGTGATGGTGCCGACGATGAAGCTGGTGGCCTTGGCCAGGTCGACCTGAACACCGACGAACTTGTACAGGATCAGGTACAGCCCGAAGTCGACGACGGCCGAGAAAGAGCCGGTGATGATGAAGCGCATCGCCTGGGTCGTCAGATGCAGATGCTGGTGCGGCTCTGCCGGCTCAGCACCTGGCTCTGGCGGGATCATCGAGTAGAAGTTTAGGTGGGCAGCTTCACCGAGAGCAGCTCGACCTGGCTGGGGCCCTGCGGCGTGGAGTATGTCACCGTGTCACCCGCCTGATGGCCGGCCAGCGCCTGCGCCAGCGGGCTGCGTGCGGTGAGCGTCTCTCCTTCATGGCCGACCGGGGTTTCCTCCACGATCGAGATCACGTACATGGTGACCACCTCACCGTCGGCGAAGCGCAGGGTGACCTCGGTGCCGCCGGGCAGCGTGTCAGAGGCTTCCGAGCTGGACGGTCCGGACTTCAGCCGCCGGTCCAGCTCGTTGATCCGTTCGGCCAGCACCGCCAGCTCGTCGGCGCGCTGGATGGCCTCCGCGGCGTCGCCGTGGTCACCGACCATGCCGCGGTCGTTCTTTACCTCGATCTCGAGGCGGTCGTGCCGCTGCTTGAGCCGGGCCAGTTCGGCGGCGAGGTTCTCGCGCAATGCTGCCGCCGCATCCCTTGACTGGGCTTCCTCGCTCACGTCCGCCGACCTTTCACCGAACACCAGGGCGTTTCAGTGTTACACCACAACAGGCCGGCCGTCACTCTTATCTCTCACGCGTTTACCGGCGTGTATCACGCCGGGCCTGCCTCCTCGTCGTCGTATTGCGACAACCCGTTTCGCACGGCGTCGAAAATAGCCAGACCCTGCGACACCAGCCCACTGGTCACCTGGCTGATTCCTTCGGCGCCGTTGAGCACGGTCAGATTCGATCCGGCCAGCCCGCGCGCCGCCTTGTCCACGATCTCGGGGAGTTGATCGATGATCATCCGGTCCAGGGCCACCCGGTTGTGCGATGCGGCAGCCTCGGCCTGAATCTTCATCTTCTCGGCGTCGGCCACGGCGAGAATCCGGACCCGTTCGGCTTCCGCCTCGGCGGGCTTGACCACCTCGGCGACCAGTTCCTGCTGGCGCAGTTCCGCCGCCCGCTGGGCCAGTTCGGTGCGCATGGCCAGCACCTCACGCTGGGCCTCCGCTTCGGCCAGCGGCCCCGCCTGTGCCGCTTCGGCCTGCGCCTTGTCCACCTCGGCCTTGTACTGGGCCTTCACGATGGCGGTCTCCCGGGCGAACTCGGCCTGCTTGCGCTGGGACTCCTGTTCGGCCTCGGCGGCCTTCTGGTTGGCCTGAGCCTGGGCGATCTGGGCCTGCTGCTGCACGGCGGCGTTGTGCGGGGCCGACATCGCCTTGATGTAGCCCAGCCCGTCGTCGTCGATGGACTGGATCTGCAGCGCGTCGACGTTCAGGCCGATGCGCGCCATCTCCTCCTTGGAGCCGTCGAGCACCTCGGTGGCCAGCTTCTGGCGTTCCCGGATGATCTGCTCGACGGTCATCGAGCCGATGATCGAGCGCAGGTGCCCGGCGAAGATCCGCCCCGTCAGAACCGACATCTGGTCCTGTTCGGACAGGAATCGTTGCGCGGCGGCGATGATGCTCTCCGTGTCGTTGCCCACCTTGAACGCGATGACGGCCCGGACGTTGAGGGTGATGCCCTGCTGCGTGACGCACTTCTCGGCGACCTCCGCCTCGCACATCGCCAGGGTCAGGAAGGCAGCCTTGCGAAAGAACGGGATGACGAAGGCGCCGTGCCCGGTCACGACGCGAAATGGTGCATTGCCTTTGGCTTTACCGCCCGAAATCAGCATCGCCTCATCAGGCGCGGGCACCCGGTATCCGAGCATCGTTGCACTCCTTGTGTTTTCGATCTTCAGGTGAAAGTGGGGTCGTGCCAGGGCTCGACGACGACGGTTCGTGGCCCGTGCGTCTGTACGACGAGCACCTGGGTGCCCTTGGGTAGAGGTTCGTCGGAGCGGGCCAGGAACGTCTCCTTGGAGCCGCGCACCGTCAGCAGCACCTCACCGGCGCCCTCGGCGCCACGCGTCGGCACGATCAGGGTTCCGACGCAGCCGACCACAGAGGCGCTCACGGGTCGCATTCTCCACCCCGGGCTGCATGCGATTACATGTCGAGGTCGATTCCGACGACCTGCGCGGCATACGTGGCGACGTCGTAGGCCGGAGACGCCCCGGCGACCACGCTCGGCAGCGGGCCGTCCGGGCGCCCGGCGAGCTGCGGGCGGACGGTCCAGGAGCCGAATGTGATCGGGACGACCGCGATGCGGGTGCCGTTCTGGTCGGGCACATCCTGCCCGTACCGCATCAACTGCCAGCTCTGCTGATGCGGATCGGAGGCAACCGCATAGACGCGGTCGAGGTGCCAGGCCGCGGTCAACCAGTGCGCGTCCCGCGCGGGAAAGTCCAAGGTGTCACCGGGTCCCCGCGACACCTCGGGCGGGGCGGAACCGAGCGCGGCGCGCAGCTGCTCCGCCGAACCGGCCGCCGCCAGGGTCGACGGCAGGTTGGTCAGGAACGAATCGAGATCGGGTGCGGCATAGGCCGTTCCGTGGCCGGCGCAAACCAGTCCGGTTCCGACGATGAGCAGGGCGGCAATCGCCCTCACGTCCAGTCCTTTACCGGCAACGCGGTCAGCGTGAGCACCCGGCTGCCGCTCTCCTGGGCGTCGATCCGCGACACCCAGACCCGACCCTCGGTCGCCCGTGCGACGATCTTCTCGACGGTCTCGAACACCCAGGCGGCGGAGGCTTCCAGGCCGGCGCTGTCCACGATCCGCATGTCCACCAGGTCACGTTCGGCCAGCAGCTCGAACAGGTCGCGTTGTGGGTCGTTGGCGGTGATCAAGGTGGTGTGTGCGTACTGGCCCTGCAGGGCGGCACGAATGTCCGCCAAGCATTCGGCACCGAGCACCTGATCGCCGGATTCGGTTTCGGCGCAGGCGAACTCGATCTCGAAGCTGAGTGCGTAGCCGTGCAAGAAAAGGCGCTTGCCGTTGTCGGACCAGGAGCGGCGGCAGCAGTTCAGCCCGCCGAACCGCTTGCGCAGGTGGAACTGAGCCGTACGTCCCACGGGTGCGTCGTCACGGTGCATGGTCGCGGTCTGGGCGGGGCCGGCGAAGGCGATCTCAGGCATGGTTACTGATCTTCTTTCTTGTTGCGAGAGTGATGAATTCGCGCTGTTGGTTGGCGTTGTCGCGCATCGTTCCGTAGAAGGCCATGGTGGTGGTGGGCCCGGCCAGGGCGGCGCCCTCGCGGACCGGGGTGCAGGCGTAACCGCCTTCCACCAGCACGCCCAACCCGCGCGGGGCGAGCTGGTGGTGCAACCACAGGCCGATCCGGGTCGTCATCTTGTCCTGCACCTGGACGCCGATCGCGCACGCCTCGACCACGCGGGTGAGTTCAGCCTGGCTCAATCGCTGGTCGCCGCGCAGGTAGCCGATGTGCACGACGCCGTAGAACGGCAGCAGGTGCTGTTCGCAGATCGCGTGGAACGGGATCGGGCGCAGCAGTACGGGCCGGTCGAGCCGCAGCTGCAGGATCCCGCTGTCGGGGCGGACGAGTGTGTGAGGCACCGCGATAGCTTCCGGGCGGGGCCTTGGAGGATTCTAAAAGGATTCTTGTGGGGTTCTTGCGGCAGAAATCGCTGCCAGCTTCCGTTACCCGTTACCGCCCGGTGTGCCGGATCCGCCCTGGGATCCGGTGCCGCCGACGGCGCCGCCCGCACCCGCAACGCTCAGAAGCACGCCGCCGGTACCCCCGCCACCACCGCTACCGGCCGTGCCGCCGGCCCCGCCGGTGCCCGCGACGCCACCGTCACCCCGGGAACCGGCAAGACCGCCGGTGCCGCCGGACGAGCCGGCATGGCCGCCGGTGCCGCCTGTCCCACCAGAACCCCCGGTCCCGCCGGCCCCGCCCGCGCCCCCGGTGCCGCCGTTGCCCGCCAGGAGACCACCCGCGGCGCCCTGGCCGCCCGTGCCGCCCGCTCCACCGGTGCCGCCGGTTCCGCCGGCCCCTCCGTCGCCCCCGTCACCCCCGTCGCCGGCGTTCTGCGTGTTGCTGGTACCCCCGACGCCGCCGTTGCCCCCCGTGCCGCCGTGGGCGCCGGTACCGCCGGCGCCACCCATCCCGCCCGCACCGCCGGCGCCGCCGTCGCCGATGAACAGGCCGCCTCGACCACCGTTGCCTCCGGCGGCGCCACTCCCGCCGGCCCCGCCGGTGGCCCCGGCGGCTCCCGTGCCGCCGTCGCCCCCGTTGCCGCCGTTGGCCTGGTTGAAGTCGAAGGACCGGGTCGTTGTCACCGCGTTGCCACCGGCTCCGCCGGCGCCGCCTGCTCCGCCAGGGGCACCGCCCGCGGCGCCACGGCCACCGTTGCCTCCGTCCGCGGTGACGCTGGTGGGCAACGTGCTGGTGTTGCTGCTGGTCGCCGACGCATTGCCGCCGGCGCCGCCGGCCCCGCCCGCGCCGCCGGACCCGGCTGTTCCGCCGGCACCACCCTGACCGCCCGTGGCGGTGATGGAGTTCTGTCCCATCGGGTCGGTGCTGACGGCCGTTGCGTTGCCACCCAGACCGCCGGTGCCGCCGGCCCACCCCGCGCCGCCTGTCCCGCCGGTGTCACCCGCGGTGCCCGTGGCGTGTGCATCGTTGTTGGTCGTCACGCTGTTGGCTGCGCCCGGCGTTCCGTTCGGCGCCGTGGCTCCCGTGGTGGCGGGATTGGCTCCGGCCGCACCGGCCGTACCGGCGCCGCCGGATCCGCCGTTGCCACCGTCGCCCCACAACCCGGCGTAACCGCCGTCTCCACCTCGCCCGGCAATGCCGCCATTGATGCCGGCTGCGGCGTTACCGCCTGCCCCGCCGTCGCCGCCGCTACCGAACAACAGGGCATTTCCGCCGGCACCGCCGGCAGCACCGAGTCCGCCCGCACCGCCGGTTCCGCCGTTGCCGATCAGGGGGGCGATGCCGCCGACGCCTCCGCCGCCACCCGTTCCGCCTACCCCACCCGCGCCGCCGCCGCCGTACAGCAGACCGCCGTTTCCGCCGTTGCCGCCGACCGCCCCTGCGCCGCCCGCGCCGCCGGCCCCGCCCTGGCCCCACAAGCCTGCCGAGCCGCCGGTCCCGCCGGGTTGACCAGCGGCCCCCCCGGCACCGGCACCGCCGTTGCCGTACAGCAGCCCGCCTGCGCCGCCGGCCTGGCCAGGTGCGGTGCCGTCGGCGCCGTTGCCGATCAGCGGGCGTCCCAAGAGGGCTTGGGTGGGGGCATTCATCACGCTGAACGCCGCCTGCGCGGCAGGTTGCAGGGGCGAGGCATTTGCGGCCTCCGCGCTGGTGTACGAAACCCCACCCCCGGCCAAGGCCTGGACGAAGTGGCGGTGGAAGCGTGAGACCTGTTCGCTGAGCGCCTGATACGCCTGGCCGTGACCGCTGAAGATCGCGGCGATGTGCTGCGAGACCTCATCGGAGGCGGCCGCCAGCACCGCCGTAGTCGGCGCCGCCGCCGCTGCGCTCGCCGAATCGACCGACGCACCGACGCCTGCCACGTCCGCTGCTGCGGTCGCGAGTGCTTCCGGGCCAACCAACATGAACGACATGGCGTGGTTCCCCTCGACGTGAGTGTGGTGAGCCGAGCCGATTGCTCCGGCTCCCACCATCGGTCACTGGGCACCGCAAGTTCTTCGGCCAGCAGGCCGGTTCGGGGGATGAAATTCCGTCCACCAATTAGAGGAGACCCGCCGCCGGTAGTGCCGGGTGGAGCGAGCCCCAAGAATCTGCAGAGCTTCCCGAGAGAACGACAACCGAGCCTTCTCCCATGCGCTCTATCGAGAATGTCCGTAGTTCCGTCGTCAAGGTGACGCTGGCCATCGCCGCCGTCGCGGTCACGCTGGGCCTGGCGACCGGCCTGGCCCACGCCGCTTCCTCGACGCCGCACACCGAGGCGCCCCGCATGTACGGCAACCCGGCCGCGGCCGCTCAGTACTGGCGCAAACAATCCGTCGACGACTGCGCCCTGATGGCCGCGGCCGACGTGATCGGGGAGTTGACTGGGCGCCAGCCGTCCGAAAGCGAGATCCTCGCGGTGGCACAGCAGATGCGCAGTCGCGTCCACCCCGGACCGATGTACCGCGCGGGGTACGGCACCGACCCCGGCGACATTCCCGCCTTGTTAGGGCAGTACGGCATCTACGGCGTGGCCACCAGCCTGGACGAGGCCGCCGCCACCGGGCTGGACTCCGGACTGGAAGCACTGGGGCGCTACCTGGCCGACGGCCACAAGGTGATTGCCGGGGTGAACGCCGAGATGATCTGGGGCCTGCCGGTTCAGACCAAGGACGGCCGCGGCAACCCGATGAGCGACCACGCCGTCGTCGTCACCGGCGTCGACCTGGTCAACGGCACCGTGCACCTCAACGACAGCGGAACCCGAGCCGACGAGGTCGTGTCACTTGACGTCTTCCAGCGCGCCTGGGCCACCGGCGGCGACGAGCTGGTGGTGACCCGCGAAACCCGCTGATAATCAGCCGAATTCGAGCAAGGTGTAGGCACCGCGGAACTCCCTGAGTGGCGGAAACTGCCACAGCGCCGGGTAGAAACGCCCGAAGAACCAGCCGCGCCCGGCGGGTATCGGCACATCGTGGACCGCGCGGATGCCGGGCACGGTGTTCGCCAGAGCTGCCAGCTGGCGCGGCGACAGGCTGAACGGCATGGGCGGCACCCGATAGTGCTTGGACGAACGCAGGCCCTTGCGTGCGACTTTCTTGACGATGGTCGGGGGCACGTCGAAGAACATCTGACCGCCGCGGAATCGCTTGGCGCACGCGGTGATCAGGCCCAGCGCCTCGTCCGGCTGCAGATACATCAGCAGCCCCTCGGCGGTGATGAACACGCCGTCGGAGTCGTCGATCTGGTCCATCCACGAGTAGTCCAGGGCTGACTGCGCGATCTCGGTGATACGTGGTGAGCGCGGCAGCAGCCGCCGCCGCAACTCGATCACCGGCGGCAGATCAATTGATACCCAACGGAATTGAGCCTCCGGCAGTGCGCTGTCCAGTCGCCAGAAGCTGGTCTGGAAACCTTCGGCAAGGGCGACGACGGTGGCGCGGGGATGCTCGGCCAGATACGCGAGGGCGCATTTGTCGACGGCCAGTGAGCGCAGCGCCATCTCCTGGCCCTTGCGGCGTCCGAACTTGTCGAAATCGAAGTCGATCGCGTCGACGAGCGTGATGGCCATCGGGTCGTCGATGATCGCGTCCGGGTGCGCGGCCTGGAAGGCCCGGCCGCTCAGAGTGAGCAGGGCCGTCTCGGAAACTCCGGTCAGCAGACTGGCATCGACGCGGTCAGGTGCAGGATGACTCATCTGCCCAATCTATCGGCGGCAGCCTAGCCGGGTGTGCCTCCAGGTTCCGGGACAGCAGGCGCGAAGGGGAGTCACCGCAGCATGTCCCTCGGCCAGATAGCCGAATCAGAGGATGAAATCTGCTCTTCCTACGGGAGCAGGCGCAGACAAGTCCGGGTCACGCCGTCAGACGCGCGACATCTCAAACCCAGTACGGCACCCGCGCCCGGTACTGCCGCATCGCGAACGCCGCCATCACCCAGCCCACGATCGTCAGCACCACCACCACAGCCCAGTGCCGCAATTCCTGGGGTGCGCCCAGCAGCGGCGCCCGCACGATGTCGAGGTAGTGCAGCAGCGGGTTGAGTTCGACGATCTTCGACCAGCGGCCCGCGCCCTGCTGTCGAAGGGTGCTGTCGTTCCAGATGATCGGCGTCATGAAGAACAGCAGCTGCACCACCGAGTTGAGCAGCGGCCCGATGTCGCGGTAGCGGGTGGCCAGGATGCCGAAACACAGCGAAGCCCAGATGCAGTTGAGCATGATCAGCGCCAGGGCGGGCAGCACCGACAGGTCAGCCCATGACCACGGCTTGGGGTAGATGATCGCGATGACGACGTAGATCACGATGTTGTGCGCGAACAGGATCATCTGCCGCCACACCAGCCGGTAGACGTGCACGCTCAACGGAGTCGGCAGTTGCTTGATCAGGCCCTCGTTGTGTACGAAGACGTCGGCGCCTTCCAGGATGGCCGCGTTGATCAGGTTCCAGACGATCAGCCCGAGCGTGACGTAGGGCAGGTGCTCGGACAGGTTGAGATGGAACAGTTTGGAGTACAGCCCGCCCATCGCGACGGCCGTCGTACCGGTCGCGATCGTGATCCAGAACGGACCCAGCACCGAACGGCGGTAGCGCTGCTTGATGTCCTGCCAGCCCAGGTGCAGCCACAGTTCGTGACGCCGGAACCCGTCGGCCAGATCACGGCGGGCGCGGCCGAAGGTCTTGGACTGAGCCGCCGCGTCGATGAACGTCATGCCGAACCTCCTGGCCGCCCGAATCTTTCCTGCCGTCCCAGCCGGCGCAGCCGGACCCACTCCCGCAGCCCCTGGGGATCGCGACGGGTCACCAGGAAGAACCAGCCGAACCGGACCCACTCCTGGAAAAGCAGCTTGCGCAGTCCTGGCTGGGACAGCACATAACCGCGGTTGCGATAAGTGAAGTAACGCTTGTTGGTGTCATCCGGGTACTGGGTGTGCATGCGGCCACCGAGGATCGGCTTGAACTCCTCGGACCCGCACGGGTGCAGATACACCGTGTCCAGGCAGGTGCCGAACGGCAGGCCGGAGCGCACCAGCCTGCGGTGCATCTCCACCTCGTCGCCGCGGATGAAAAGCCGCAGATCCGGTACCCCGATCGCCTCCAGCGTCGACGCGCGGAACAGCGCGCCGTTGAACAGTGACGCGATGCCGGGCAGCAGATCCTGGCCGGTTTCGGTGCGCAGTTCGCCGGCCCGTCGGCGCCACACCAGTCCGCGGCGCAACGGGAACGCCAGTGCCTCGGGGTCGTCGATGTTGCAGACCATCGGAGACACCTCGGCAAGACCGTGCTTCTCGGCACAGGCCAGCAACGTCGCCAGCACCTCGGTGTCCGCGGCGCGCCCGTCGTCGTCGGCCAGCCAGATCCAATCCGCCCCGTGCGCCAGCGCCAGCAGCATGCCCAGCGCGAAACCGCCGGCACCGCCCAGGTTCCGCTGGGAATTGAGGTAGGTCGACGGAATCGCTTGTGCCGCAACGAGATCGCTAACACGCGCGTCGCCGGAAGCGTCGTTGTCGATGACGATGATCCGGTCCGGCGGCCGGGTCTGGGTGGACAGCATCTCCAGTGAGCGGGCGAGTTCCTCGGGCCGCCGGTGGGTCACCACGACGGCGAAGACGCGCTCACTCACGCGCGGTCTCGGCGAGCACTTCGCGCACGTGCCGTGCCGCGTCGTCACCCTCGTAGGCGCGCACCACCTCTTCGATGCCGCCGCTCTGCCGGATCACCCCGTGGTCGATCCACATGGCGGTCTTGCACAGGCGGGCCAGGAATTCGTTGGAATGGCTTGCGAACACCAGGATTCCGGAACGCTCCACCAAACTCTGCAGCCGCGACTGCGCCTTTTTCAGGAAGTCGGCGTCCACCGCGCCGATGCCCTCGTCGAGCAACAGGATCTCCGGGTCGATGCTGGTGACCACGCCCATCGCCAACCGCACCCGCATGCCCGTGGAGTAGGTGCGCAGCGGCATCGACAGGTAATCGCCCAACTCGGTAAATTCGGCGATCTCGTCGACCTTCGCCAGCATCTGCTTGCGGGTCTGTCCCAGGAACAGGCCCCGGATGATGATGTTCTCGTAGCCCGAGATCTCGGGGTCCATGCCGATACCGAGATCGAACACCGGCGCCACCCGGCCGGTCACCTTCGCCCAGCCGCGCGTGGGTTCGTAAATGCCCGAAAGCAGGCGCAGCAGAGTCGATTTGCCCGCACCGTTGTGGCCTACCAAGCCGACGCGGTCGCCCAGTTCCAGCGACATGGTGATGTCGCGCAACGCCTCGATCACCACCACGTTGGAAGCGTTGCGGCCGATCGCGCCGCCGGCCTTGCCTAGGAACGCCTTCTTCAGCGAACGCGACTTGGCGTCGAAGATCGGGAATTCGACCCACGCGTCGCGGGTTTCGATGTGTGGACCGCTCGGCACGGCTTACAGGTACTGTCCGGTGCCGTGCCCGTGCGGGCCCGGCTTGCTGATCCCCGGGGGCAGCGCGCCCTGTCGCATCTGCTCGAGTTGCGCCCGGGCCGCCATCTGCTGGGCGAACAGCGCGGTCTGAATGCCGTGGAAGAGCCCTTCCAGCCAGCCGACCAACTGCGCCTGCGCGATCCGTATCTCGGCGTCCGAGGGCGCGGAGTCCTCGTTGAACGGCAAGGTGAGTCGTTCCAGCTCCTCGCGCAGTTCCGGCGCCAAGCCGTCCTCGAGTTCGCGGATGCTGGTGGCGTGGATGTCGCGCAGCCGCGTGCGGCTGGCTTCGTCGAGCGGTGCGGCCCGGACCTCCTCGAGCAGTTGCTTGATCATGGTGCCGATCCGCATCACCTTGGCGGGCTGCTCGACCAGGTCGGTCAGCGAGCGCTCGTCGGAATCATCCGCGTCCTCATGCAACGCCATCAACCGCGGATCGACGCCGCCGATGACCTCGATGCCGTCACTGTCTTCGGCATGGTCGTCGTTGCCGTTACCCACGCAATCACCGTCCTCGTGTGTCGTCTAGGGGTGCACCGGAGTGTCGCCGTGCCATTCGTAGATCTGGGCGCCGCCGTTGTCGTAGATCATGGTCCAGTACGGCGACTTGTCCAGAAAATATAGTCCGTCGGGAACTTTGAACCCTCGGATCGTCGGGCCGCTGGCCAGGACGTAGCGGATGTTGAGGGCCTTGATCGCCTCCACCACCCGAGGATCGGAGTCGCCCTTCTTGGCGTACGCCCAGAAGATGTAGCGGTGGTAGCCGGGGCCCATCTGCACGGGATAGTCGTAGTGGGTCCACAGCGGATGCAGACCGGCCACCGCGTACATCCACGAGGTGCCGTCGACGTTGGAATTGCCGATCATCGTGTCGCGGGCACCCGGCAGTTTCGCCAGGTAAGCCATGGCTTCGAGGTCGCGTTGGTCGACGATGATCGAGTCGTACTTGTCACCGAACAGGAACCGGTGCCGGGGGAAGTAGTGCCACGCACTGGCCAGGCTGATGCCGATCAGCAGCACCGCGGTGGCCGCCGCCCAGAAGCGCGACGGCATCGGCTTTCGCGGCTGCACGAACCGCTTCACCAGGGCTACCGCCGCCGCTACCAGCGTCACCAGCGCGACGGCCGCCATCAGGTTGAACAGCGGGGTCGTGGCCGCGGCGATGCGGCGCGGGTCCTTGTAAAAGAACTCGCCGACCGCCCCGGCCACCCGGCCCAACGGACCCCACAGGGGAGTGCCCGCATCGACGTTGATCACGATGAACAGCAGCCACACGGCCAGCGGCCACCACATCTTCTTGGCCAGCATGACGAACCCGCCGACGGCGCACAGGAAGCTCAGTCCCCATTGGTAGGGGAAGTCGTTGAGATGCCGTGAGTGCATGAACACGGCGTCGAACAGGCCGTGTCGCTTGCTGAGATACGTCAGGAAGGAGTGCCCGGCGATGATGTCTTCTTGCTGCGTGACGCTCAGGAACTGCGGCAGCATGATCAGCCCGGAGGCCAGCCCGACGCCGGCCAGCACCGCGAAGTCGCGGACTCGGCCACGCACCGGGTGCCACAGTGCCTCGAAGAGCCACCAGGCGCCCACCAGGATGACCGTGATGATGCCGCCGGTGATGTGCACAGAGAAGACGCCGACGAGCCCCAGGATGGCCACCGGGATGCGGTCCCGGTGTTGCAGCGTCGACGTGATCAGGGCCATGGCCGGGATGGCGACGCCGTAGGCCGCCAGGTTGGGCATTGCCGCGGTGTCGAACTCGACGTAGGGCACCGCCGTGAACGACGCCGAGAGCGCTGCGGCGGTGGCGGCGGTGACCGCGGTGCGCCATTCGGTGGTGTGGGTGCGCAGGGCGCGCCAGGTAAGTACGGCCGCGCTGACCGGGAATAGCCAGATCGCCGCCGCCAGCGAGTTCAGCGTGTAGCCGGTGGCCGCGGCCGCGCCGGTCAGCTGGCAGAAGACGGCGGTCAGGGCGTGGAAGACCGAGGGGTAATAGAGCACCGCATGGGTCTCGACATTGCGCAGCTCGCCCATGTGGGTGGACGACGCCTGGCCGACGTCGAGGATCCAGCGCACTTCGTTGGCATGCCACACCGCGTCCCACGTGCTCGGGATGGATTGCCAGTGCGGGATGCCGGTGAAGGCCGCCCAGCCGATCAGCACGACGCCCAACAGCACACCGGCCGCGACGACGATCGCCGGGCCGGGGTTGATCGCGCGTGCTTCGGCCTGTTTGTCCCGGAACCGGGCCAGCAGCAGCTGCAGCACGGTGGCCAGCACGCAGACGACGGCCAGCGCCGCCAGCGCCGTCCACCCGTTCCACGGGATGCCGAGCGCTCCGTAAGGGATGATCGCCAGCGCCACGACGCCGTACGTCAGCGCTGGTCCGGCCGCAATGGCGATCGGCCAGTTCAACTGCGCGATACGTGCGACGATGGCACCCGGTGCGATCAGCAGTACCAATGCGATCAGCGTTCCGAAGCACAAGCTCACTCGACTAGTATGGCTGCCCGGGTGAGTTGACTCGGGAGGCCGGTAACGGCTGGAACGTCTATGGCGCACCCGCTACCGACACCCATTTGTGGAATTTGCGTTAGCTCTAAGGTGGCTGGCATGGCCTACGACGTCGCCCGGGTGCGCGGACTGCACCCGTCGCTCGGTGACGGATGGGTGCACTTCGATGCGCCGACAGGCATGCTCATTCCGGATTCCGTGGCAACCACGGTGTCCACGGCGTTCCGTCGGTCCGGCGCCAGCACCGCTGGGGCGCACCCGTCGGCGCGGCGCAGCGCCGCGGTCCTGGAAGCGGCCCGCGAGGCGGTCGCCGATCTGGTCAACGCCGACCCCAGCGGTGTCGTGTTGGGTGCCGATCGTGCCGTGCTGCTTGCCTCGCTCGCCGAGGCTTCGTCCGCCCGCGCCGGCCTGGGGTACGAGGTCGTCGTCAGCCGGCTGGACGACGAGGCGAACATCGCCCCGTGGCTGCGCGCCTCCCATCGCTACGGCGCCAAGGTCAAGTGGGCCGAGGTCGACATCGAGACCGGCGAGCTGCCGACCTGGCAGTGGGAAAGCCTGATCAACAAGTCCACCCGGCTGGTCGCCGTCACGTCGGCGTCCGGCACGCTGGGCGCCGTCACCGACCTGCGGGCGATGACGAAGCTCGCGCACGATGTGGGTGCCCTGGTGGTGGTCGACCATTCCGCCGCCGCGCCCTACCGGCTGATCGACATCAAAGAGACCGAAGCCGACGTGGTGGCGGTGAACGCCGTGAATTGGGGCGGGCCGCCGATCGGAGCGATGGTGTTCCGCGAGCCGGCGCTGATCAACACCTTCAGCTCGGTCTCCACCAACCCGTACGCCACCGGACCCGAGCGGCTGGAGGTGGGCGGACACCAGTTCGGTTTGCTGGCCGGCGTTGTCGCCAGCATCGAGTACCTCGCCTCGCTCGACGAGTCGGCCCGCGGCAACCGGCGGGAGCGCCTGTCGGTGTCGACGCAGTCCGCGTCGGCATACCTGAACCGGATCTACGACTACCTGATGGTGTCGCTGCGGTCACTTCCGCTGGTGATCCTGCTGGGCCGCCCGGAATCGCGGATACCGGTGATCAGCTTCGCCGTCAACGAGGTTCCCGCCGACCGGGTGGTGCAGCGGCTGGCGGACAACGGGATTCTGGCCATCGCGAACGCGAGTTCCCGAGTGCTGGACGTGCTGGGCGTCAACGACATTGGCGGCGCGGTGACCGTCGGCTTGGCGCACTACTCGACGATGGCCGAAGTCGACCAACTGGTGCGCGCGCTGGCGTCGCTGGGCTGAATTTCGACCAGCGCTACACCGTCAGCAGGATTTTCCCGAACGTCTCGCCCGACTGCAGCAGGCGGTGAGCTTCGGCCGCTTCCTGGATCGGCAGGCGCCTGCCGATGATCGGCCGCACTCGCTGGCTGGCGAACATCGGCCACACCGACGTCGTGACCGCGTCGACGATGGCGCTCTTGCTGTTGGGCCCGCTGACCGGACGGGCGCGCAGCGTGGTGCCGATGACGCGGGCGCGTTTGGCCATGAGTTTGCCGATGTTCAGTTCGGCCTTCACTCCGCCCTGCATGCCGATGATCACTAGCTGCCCGTCGGTGGCCAGGGCGTCGATGTTGCGGTCCAGATAGGCCGCACCCATGATGTCGAGGATCACGTCCGCGCCCCTGGTCTCCTGCATCAGCCGGGCGACGAAGTCCTCGTCCCGGTAGGAGATGGCGATCTCGGCCCCCAGGTCCCGGCACATGGCCAGCTTCTCCGCGGAGCCGGCGGTGGCCGCCACCCGGGCGCCCAGCGCGCGCGCCACCTGGATCGCGTGGCTGCCGATGCCGCTGGCTCCGCCGTGCAGCAGCACCACCTGGCCGGGGCCCAGGTG
The DNA here is from genome assembly GCF_030755135.1 of Mycobacterium sp. TY815. NCBI lineage: Bacteria > Bacillati > Actinomycetota > Actinomycetes > Mycobacteriales > Mycobacteriaceae > Mycobacterium > Mycobacterium sp. TY815. The sequence continues at coordinate 191,285 of NZ_JAUFRX010000003.1, forward strand.
CGCCGTCATCACCAGGTTGGACCAGACCGTGCAGGCCACTTCCGGGACGCCCGCGGCGTCGATGACGTCCAGCGGCGCCGGTATCGGCATCACCTGTCCGGCCGGGGCGGCGACGTACTCCGCATATCCGCCACCGGCCAACAGCGCGCAAACCTCTTGTCCAACAGACCATTTCGTCACATCGGCGCCCACGTCGGCGATGGTCCCGCTGACTTCCATGCCGATGGTCTCGCTCGCCCCCGGGGGCGGCGGGTACTTGCCCGCGGCCTGCAGCACGTCGGCTCGATTGACGCCCGCGGCCGCGACCTTGATCAGTACCTCACCCGGCCCGGCGGATACGTCGGGAACGTCTTGCCAGAGCAGCCGCTCGGCGGTTTCGGCGACGATGGCGCGCATGCTGGCCACGCTACAAGCACCGCTACCCTTATCTGCGGTGGCGTGGCAGAGCGGCCTAATGCACTCGCCTTGAAAGCGAGAGACGGCTAAAACCGTCCGGGGGTTCAAATCCCTCCGCCACCGCTCACCTGACTGCGTTGACCCTGCGCAGAGGGCGAAGTATCACGAGTACCGGCCGCCCTGGGCGCAGACTCAAGCCCCAGGACTCAAAGCCTCCTCAGTGCAGCGTCGGCGCGTACCGCAGCACCGCCGCCACACCGTCGTCCGGCGCGATCCGCTCATCGGTGCGCACCAGCGCCGCCCCGACCGCCACCGCGAACATCGGCAGCGCCTCATCGGCGCGCAGCGTCTTGGTGGGTGCGGCGCCTTGCTCGGACAGCACGTCCGCATTGGGCGCCACGGTCGTGAGCCCTTCGTCCGCGACCACCGTGGCGTCCCCGATCTCGCCGACAATCAGCGTTTCCACCGCGCCCTGGCGCAGTGCAGAGCACACGGCGTCCAGGCCCTGCGCGGCACGTCCGGACTGCCGGCCCAGCTCTGCATCGAAACGCTGTGCGGCGTAATCGATTTCGCGGAGACGTCGCTTGCTGAACCAGGCGTCGATGTGGCTCTGTACTTCGGCGGGCTCGTATCCGCTGTTTCGGGCGCCCACCTCCAGCGGCACCGCGCGGTCGCGCACCCGCTCGGCGAATGCCTTCATCAAGTCGGAGCGTGAGCGCACCTCGCCGACCACGAACACCGCGTCGGCCGTCATCGCATCCACCAACTCGGCGGCGCGATCGGCCACCGCGCGGATGTTTTTGCGGGCTGCCTCGTCCGTGCGTCGTTGAGCGTCGCCGTATCCGGCGGATTCGGCGCCCGAGGCCTTGTGGACCTGATAGCCGCCCCCGTCGACCGCCTCCGCCTCCAACACGCCGTCGACGTGGGTGGTGATGTCGGCGCCCGCGTGATCGACCTCAACCAGCAGGTAGGCGGGCGTCAGGAAGCCGTGCTCGACGATCGGGACGATGTACGGCAGCTCCGAGACCCGGACCACCGTCGTCGCGGTCGGACGCAGCAGGTGCTCGTTGACGACGACGCCGTCGGCGCCGGCGACGACGCCGCGGCCGCTCCAGCCGACGGGAGGCCGCAGTAGCACCGCGCGCTCGATCTCGGCGGTCAGCGCTTCGGTGACGCCCTGTCTGTCGAGCTGCTCACGCAATGCCTGCCACTTGAGCTCGAGTTGTTGGTCGGCGTCGGGTGTGTTGTGTGTGTCTTCGAAGTACACCGATACGAATGGGCCGGGCGTGTCCAGGAGCTGACGAAAACGTTCCGATTCCATCCATAGGTGTTGCCCGCCGAACTACCCGGCAAAACGCCTTCAGCGCGACGGGATGGTCGCCGCGATGGTGTCCATCAACGCCTTGTAACGCTTGAGTTCGGGGTCCTTCCCGGGCTTTCCGCTGCTGATCAGGCCGGCGGCCATGTCACGCGCCGGGTCCGCCCAGATCGCGATGTTGGCCAGTCCGAGGTTGCCGAACGCCTGTGGTGCGTGCCGGCCGAACGGGCCGAACCGGTCGGTGCCCAGCATGTACCCGGTGCCCCAGCGGGCCGGCATCAGCCCGACCGCGACGTCGGGCCGCAGCCTGCGGCATTCCTGCACCGCGCCGTACATCCGTTCCTGGCTCATGATGCGCACCCCGTCCAGTTCGCCTCCGCGACGCCAGATTTCGGCGAACCGGGACAGCTCGTCCGCGGTGGAGATGGTGTTGGACGAGGGCACCACGGTGGAGAGGAAGGCCGGGGTGTTCGTGTACGGGATGATCTCGTGCACGGTGCCGCCGATCGCCTTGCGGAAGATCGCTGCGATGGCCGGCGGGAGCGGCTTGCCGGTCGGCTGGCTGGGCGCGACCAGCGGGATGTCCTGGGGCGCGACGCCGAAGTTGGTCCACCGGAAGCCGAGCGGGTCCAGGATTTCGGTGGCCAGGATTTCCCGGATGTCTTTGCCGGCGGCCGCGTAGACGATTTCCCGCAGGAGCGGCCCCCAGGTCAGCGCGTGATACATGTGCATGCGGCCGGGCGGGTACAGCGGCCGCAGCTTGCCGAGTTGCTCCTGCGCGTACTCGTGGTCGTCGGCGCGGCGCAAGTCAGGCTTGGGGCCGGTGGGGAACGGGACTCCCGCGCTGTGGGTGAGCACGTGCCGGATCGTCGTCCGGTCCTTGCCGTGGCTGGTGTAGCTGGGGATGTATTCGCAGACACGGTCGTCGAGCGCGAAGACGCCCTGCTCGACCAGCATGTGCACCACGGTCGCGGTAATCCCCTTAGCCGCCGAGTACACGCAGAACGGAGTGCCGGTGGTGACAGGGATCTTCTCGGCGTCAGGCTCGTCGGTGGGCGCATTGCCCCAGCCGTGGCCGATCGCCCGGTTCAGCACGACCGTCCCGTTGCGCCGGATGCAGAGCTGGATAGCGGGATGCAGTCCGGCCTGGTACCAGTGCCGTACGGCCTGCCAGATGCGTTCGACGGCGTCCCGGCCGATTTCGGAGTGGTCTTCTTCGCCGATCGCCGTCACGGTGTCCAGGTCGGCCGGCACACGAATCCGGCCATCGGGTGTAGAGGTCATTGTCGACAGCCTAACTTTGAGGGCATGGCCGGCCGCTCACGCTATGTCGAGGTGAAGCTGCTCGTCTTCGGTGCCTACTCGGTGGCGCTGGGCCTGTTCATGATCCTGGGATCAATGATCTCGACCGGGTGGCTGGCCGGTGCCCTGTGGCGCAGCGCTACTCGCCGGTGAACTGTGGCGGCCGCTTGGCGAATGTCGCCGAAATGCCTTCGGTCAGGTCCTTCGACGGCAGGAACGCGGCGTTCCAGGCGGCGACGTAGCGCAAGCTTTCCGACACCGCCGAGGTGCGCTGCTGGTCGAGTACATCCTTGATGCCGTGCACGGTCAGCGGCGGGTTGGCGGCGATCTCGGCGGCGGTGGCGTGGGCCGCCGCGAGCGTGGCCTCGGCGTCGTCGTAGACGTCGTTGACCAGACCGATCTTCTCGGCGCGGGCCGCGTCGATGTCCTTGCCGGTCAGCGCGAGTTCACGCAGGTGCCCGTCGTTGAGGATGAGCGGCAGGCGGGCGAGGCTGCCGACGTCGGCGACGATGGCCAGTTTGACCTCACGAACCGAGAACTTCGCGTCGGCGCTGGCATAGCGGATGTCGACCGCCGAGATCAGGTCGACACCGCCGCCGATGCACCACCCGTGCACCGAGGCGATCGTCGGGGTGCGGCAGTCGGCGATAGCGGTGATGGCGCCCTGCATGCGCTTGACCTCGCGATGGAAGACGGCACGCGGGCCGGCCAGCGCTTCACCGGACAGCAACGGGGTGAACGACCCGCCCATGGCCGGCACGTCCAGGCCGTAGCTGAAGTTCCGCCCGGACCCGGTGATGACGATGGCGCGCACGTCGGGATCGGCGTCCAGGGTCGCGAAGACATCCGGCATCTCCGACCAGAAGGCGGGCCCCATGGCGTTGCCCTTGCCCGGGCCGATCAGGGTCACCTGCGCAATGTGGTCCTTGATCTCGACGGTGACTGATTCGTATGTTTCGCCCATATCGAGACCGTAGCGTGGCTGGTATGCCCGACGACTTGGTGCCCGGCCCCGAATCCCCGCCTACCGACGAGCTGCGCAGCGCCGAATTGACCCTGGGCGTGCTGCAGCAGGTGCTGCATACCGTCGCCGGTTCGGACAAGTCCAAGCAGACGCCGTGCTCGGAGTACAACGTCAAGGATCTCACCGCGCACCTGATCAGATCGATCACCAGCCTGGGCGGCATGGTCGGCGCGCAGTTCACGGTGCCACAGGACACCGAGTCGGTGGAGCAGCTGGTCGTCAGCACCGCACGTCCGGCATTGGACGCCTGGCACAGGCACGGCCTGGATGGTGAGGTCGCGTTCGGGGGCGGGTCGATGCCCGCGCGGGTTGCCGTCGCCGTCTTCTCCCTCGAATTCCTGGTGCACGCCTGGGATTACGCCCGCGCCGTCGGGCATGACGTCGAGGCCCCGGACTCACTGGCGGAGTATGTGCTCGGGTTGGCGCACGCCGTGATCAGGCCGGAACAACGCGGCGCGGCCGGATTCGACGACCCGGTCGAGGTGCCCGAGGATGCGGACCCACTGACGCGGCTGATCGCTTTCACCGGCCGCAATCCCGCTTAGCCCGGCCGCCCTCTTCGCCGAGTGTGCGGCCAGCTTCACGTTCGGCGCCCAGCGTGCGGCCAGCTTCACGCTCGCGCCAAGGTGAGGTCAGATCCAGCCGCGGGCGAACCGCAGCAGGGCGTCGTTCTCCTCCGCCGCGCCGATCGTGACGCGCACGCCGTCGGTGCCGTACTGCCGGAGGACGATCAGCGCGTCGGCGGCCCGCTGCACGAAGTCCGCGGTGCGATCGCCCAGCGGCAGCCAGACGAAGTTGGCCTGGGAGACCGGCAGCTCGAAGCCGGCATCACGCAGGGCCGCGCTGACCCGCCGGCGTTCGGCGACCACCGCGTTGGTGCGTTCGAGTAGTTCATCGGCGGCCTGCAGTGACGCGATGGCGGCGGCCTGCGAGACGCTGGTCGCGGTGAACGGGACGTAGACCTTGTCCAGCGCGGTGATCACCTCGGGGTGGCCGACGGCATAGCCGATCCGCAGGCCTGCCAGGCCGTACGCCTTGGAGAACGTGCGCAGGACCACCACGTTGTCGTGGGTGCTGACCAGGCCCAGGCTGTCGGGTGCCATGCCGTCGCGGATGTACTCGACGTAGGCCTCGTCGATGACGATCAGGATGTCCGGCGGTACGGCTTCGACGAAGCGGGTCAGCGCATCGGGTTCGACGACGGTGGAGGTCGGGTTGTTCGGGTTGCAGACGAAAATCAGCCGGGTGCGATCGGTGACCGCGGCCAGCATCGCATCGAGGTCGAAGGTGTGCTCGCGCAGCGGTATGGGGACCGGGGTGGCGCCGGCGACCTGCACCTGCGGCGGGTACAGCTCGAAGCTGCGCCAGCCGAACACCACCTCGTCGCCGGCCGCCGCGGTGATCTGGACGAGTTGCTGGCACAGGCTCACCGAGCCACAGCCGATGGCGACGTGCGCGGGCGTGAACTCGCGGCCCGCGGTCGACAGGTGCTCCGCCAGCACCCCTTTGAGCTGCACACAGCCGTTGTCGGGGTAACGGTTGATCAGGTCGGTCGCGTTCTGGATGGCCGCCTTGACGCTGGGCAGCGGGCCAAACACAGTTTCGTTGCTGGCCAACTTGATGGCGCCGGGCACGGTCTTGCCGGGAACGTAAACAGGCAGCCCGGCCAGCGCGGGCCGCAGGCGGGCGGTCACTTCGACAGCATATGTCGCGGCTGTGTACGCTATGCCTCCGGCGGCTTCGGTATCCGGGGTCGGGTACCCTTTGGAAGGCCATGGAGGCGTGCCAGAGCGGCCGAATGGGGCTCACTGCTAATGAGTTGTTCCCCTCAAAGGGAACCGGAGGTTCAAATCCTCTCGCCTCCGCCACGCACCACCAGCTAGACCACAACTGAACACAGGCGCCCGTAGCTCAACGGATAGAGCATCTGACTACGGATCAGAAGGTTAGGGGTTCGAATCCCTTCGGGCGCGCTTCGTGTGAACGCCCCGGCGCTTGGCCGGGGTTTTTCGTCGGCTCGGGCCCAGACGCCTGTCCAGGCTTTTTACAGCGCCGCCGTCAGATATAACGGTCATATAACGATTCGGCAGCCAGCAGATCTCAATGCTTGGTCTACCTGCGCATTTTCAATAGCATTCTCGGCATTCCAGACGTCGAAAAGCACGAAGGATGCCGTCTTGTCGTTCTTATTTGCACAGCCCCAGTTGCTGACAGAGGCGGCGTCGAATCTGGCCAGCCTCGGCTCGACGCTCGACGCGGCCAACGCCGCAGCGGCGATCCCCACCACGAGTGTGATGGCGGCCGGGGCCGACGAGGTATCGGCGGCGATGGCCAACGTGTTCGGCGCGCACGCCCAGCAGTATCAGGCGATGGGGGCGCAGGCCGCCAAGCTGCATGACCAGTTCGTCCAGGCGATGAACGCCTCGTCGAACGCCTACGCCACCGCCGAGGGCGCGAACGCCAAGCCGCTGCAGCCCGTCACCCAGTCGACGCCCGGCGCCACCACGCCGGTGCAGTCCCTGATCGGACCCGCCGGTGGCGCCGGCCTCGGGCCGGCGTCGGCGCGGGGCGGCAGGTCCATCGGATTGCTGCCCGGCAACCGCGGCGGGGTCGCGCCGGGCCGGGGTGCCGGTGCCGGCGCGGGCACGGTCCGGCCGGTCGCGGCGGCGCCGGTGGCCGGCACCGCGCCGATGGCCGGCAGACGAAACGGCTCGGGCGGCGCCTCCGGCGCCATCACTGCCGGTCGCCCGCGCAACGGCAGGTCGTTCGGCGAGGGTGGGCCCGGCGGTAGCGGCACCGAGCGCGACCTCGGTGCGCGCCGGCAGGAGACCCTCGCGCGCTAGTCCCGCGTCTCGATCATCGTCAGTGCCCGCTCGAACAGGTGCACCGTTGCGGCGTGCAGTTGATCGCCCACTTCCTTCTCGGCCTTGCCGGCGCAGGCGCGCGCCAGGGTGCCTTCGATGACGATGCCGAGCTTGAAGCAGGCCAGCACGGTGTACCAGGTGATGTGCGACAGATCGCGACTCGTGTTGGTGGCATAACGTTCCAGTAGCTCGCCGGTGCCGGCCAAGCCGTCGGTGCCGCCCAGGGCGTGGCTGAACACGCTCGACCCGTCGGACTGCCGCCAGGTGGCCAGCAGCCAGCCCAGGTCCAGCAGTGGGTCACCGATGGTGCTCATCTCCCAGTCGACGATCGCCACCACGTCCGGCCCGGTGCGGGAGAACATCACGTTGGCCGCGTGGTAGTCGCCGTGCATGATGCCGGGTGTCCACTGCGCCGGACGGTGGGTTTCCAGCCATCGGGACACGTCGTCGATGCCGGGGATGTCGGGACCGGGGTAGCCGTCGTACTCCTGGTAGGACTCCAGTTCCGAAAGCCAGCGCGGCACCTGGCGTTCCAGGAATCCGTCCGGCTTGCCGTAGTCGCCCAACCCGACGGCGACATGGTCGACGGCGCCGAGCTTGGCCAGCGCGTCGGCCATCGACAGCCCCATGCCGTAACGCACCTCGGGATTGGTGGTGTGCAACTCGGGCAGTCCTTCACCGGCGTTGAAACCCTCGATCGGCTCCATCAGGTAGAAGACCGCATCTCCGAGGACGTCGACGTCCTCGCAGGTGGCGATCAGCTGAGGGTGCGGCACGTCCGAGCCGGCCAGTGCGGCCAGCACCTTCGTCTCGCGCAGGATGACGGAATTGCTGCGAGGTCGTAGGTGCCGCGGCCCGCGGCGCAGCACGTAGGTCCGTCCGGACCGGGTGAAGCGCAGCATGACGTTCTGCGTCCCGCCGGTCACCGCGGTTACGTCCTGCAGCGGGCCCTCGCCAAGCCCCTGCCCGGACATCCACCGGGCGACGGCGTCCAGATCCACCCCGTTCATGCGGTCGCGCGCAGGGTGTAGCGGACGGTCTGTGCCCCGATCATGCCGTCGCGGAACACGAATGTGTCAACGCCGTCGTCGGCGCGCTGTTCGGCGACGATCTCGTCGAGGTCACCCGTGACGAGTGCCTTGCGGTGATGGGCGAAGACTTCTTGCGGCGTGCGTGCCATGCTGCTCCCTTGCAACCTGTAGACCCTCTGGGAAAAAGGGTAGGGGAGCGGCGTGCGGCCCCCGCGGCGGGAAGAATAGTTTGCGAAACTCACTACTTCTGGCGAGGGGACCGGCATGCCGCGCACTGACAACGACTCGTGGGAGATCACCCAAAGCGTCGGATCGACTGCGCTCGGCGTGGCCGCCGCCCGCGCCGCCGAAACCGAGAGCGAAAACCCGCTGATCCGGGACCCCTTCGCGCGGGTTTTCCTGGATGCCGTCGGCGACGGCATGTGGAGCCTCTACGCCGACCCGCGGTTGCTGGCGCAGGCATCCGAGATCGACCCGCAGGTGCAGGCGCGGGCACAGATGCTGGTCGACTTCATGGCGACGAGGACGGCGTTCTTCGACGAGTACTTCCTGTCGGCCGCGGACTCCGGGGTTCGCCAGGTGGTGATCCTGGCCGCCGGACTCGACGCCCGGGCGTGGCGGCTGCCCTGGCCAGCCGGCACTGTGGTCTACGAACTGGACCAGCCCAAGGTGCTGGAGTTCAAGACCGCCACTCTGGAACGGCACGGTGCCACCCCGACGGCGCAATTGGTCAATGTCCCGATCGACCTGCGTCAGGACTGGCCGCAGGCGTTGCAGGAAGCAGGGTTCGACCCGCAGCAACCGTCGGCCTGGTCCGCCGAGGGGTTAGTGCGCTACCTGCCCGCCCAAGCCCAGGATCTGCTCTTCGAGCGGATTGATGCACTCAGCGCACCGGGCAGCTGGTTGGCGTCCAACGTCCCCGGGGAGGGATTCATCGACCCGGATCTGGTGCAGCGCCAGCGGGAAGAGATGCAGCGCATGCGCGAGGTGGCGGCGCAAGTCACCGACGCCGACATGCCGGCCGTGGAAGACCTCTGGTACGCCGAGGAACGGACGGCGCTGCCCGAGTGGTTGCGTGATCGCGGCTGGCAGGCCTCGTCCGTCGACTTCGCCGGATTGATGGCGCGCTACGGCCGCAATGTCGCCGACGGTGCTGACGTCGCCACGCCGCCGACCCTGTTCGTTTCCGCGCAGCGGCCGAAATAGGAGTTCGCCGGGATTTACCCCCCACCTGGGGTGCCGCAGTTATCGTGCGCCCATGGTGTATCTCGCTGTGGTGCCGGACTTCATCAGTTCGGCGGTGACGGACCTGCAAGGAATCGGATCGGCGCTGTTTGCGGCAAACAATACCGCCTCGGGGCCGACGACCGCGGTGCTGGCTGCCGGCGCGGACGAAGTCTCGGCTGCGATCGCCGGTGTGTTCGCCGCCCACGCCCGGCACTACCAGGCAATAAGCATCGACGTCGGGGAATTCCATCAGCAGTTCGTGCGCTTGCTGGGCTCGGCGTCGTCGTCGTACGCGGCCGCCGAAGCGGCCAACGCCGGGCCATTGCAGCAAGCGCTCAACCTGATCAACCAACCAACCCAGGCGCTGTTCGGCCGTCCCCTGATCGGTGATGGCGTCGACGGCACGGCGGCCACACCGAACGGCAGCCCCGGCGGGTTGTTGTACGGCAACGGCGGCGATGGCTATTCGCAGACCGCGACCGGGGTCGCGGGCGGGGCGGGTGGTCCGGCCGGGTTGATCGGCAACGGTGGTCGGGGCGGCGCCGGCGGCAGCAACGCGGCCGGCGGCGAGGGCGGCCACGGCGGGTGGCTGTTCGGCAATGGCGGCGCCGGCGGCCAGGGCGGAGCGGGTGCGGCCGGGACCGGCATCTGTGCGCCCGGCAGCGGCGGCGCCGGAGGCGCCGGCGGCGCGGCCGGGCTGCTCGGTAGTGGTGGCGCCGGCGGCGCGGGCGGACTCGGTGGCAGTTCCGGCGTCGGTATCGCCGGAGCGCAAGAAGCGGGCAGCGGGGGCAACGGAGGCGCCGGCGGGCACGGCGGGTGGTTGTACGGAAACGGCGGAACCGGCGGTCTCGGTGGCAACGCCGGCAATCCTTACCTGGACGACGGCACCACCATCACAGTTGCTGCGGCGACTGCGGGTGTCGGAGGGCAGGGGGGTGCGGGTGGCGCCGCCGGCTTGTTCGGTGCGGGCGGAGCCGGTGGTGCTGGTGGCGCCGGCGGATTCCCCGGCCCGGACAACATCTTTGTTGTTCCGGGCACGCCCGCAATTGAAATCACCAACGGGCCGATGCCCGCGACCGTCGTCTACCAAGGCGTCGCCGGAGTCGGCGGCAATGGCGGAGCCGGGGGCGGCGGCGGCTGGTTGTACGGCCATGGTGGGGCCGGTGGCGCCGGCGGTGCCGGCGGACCTGGCACCTACATTCGCACGCCAATCACCCTGCAGGGGTCCACAGGTGGGACGGGCGGCATAGGCGGTGCGGGCGGTGCGGCCGGATTGCTCGGCGCCGGCGGACCTGGCGGGTCGGGGGGAACCGGCGGGCTCAGTGGAAATGTCAGTGGCGGGCCCGGAGGTGCCGGCGGCTCAGGCGGGCGCGGCGGAACCGTCTTCGGGGAGCGCGGCGCGGACGGAACGGCCGGCGTCGCCGGGACGTGAGCGGTCTCAGTAACGCGCGCGTCAAAATTCGCGAACAACGATGAAACCGAGTCACAGGGGGGTGCGCGTTGCCGGATCTAGTGGCAGCTCCCGGGGATGCCGGCGGCGGCATGGGATGTCCGGTGGGGCGTCCGGAGGCGCAGGCAGTGGCGGCGCGGCGGGAGTGTGCGGTGGCGGGCGGAGTGGGTGGCGTCGGCGGCACCGGCGGCTTGTGCGGGATTCTCAACCTCCCCGGCCGCCTCGGTGACGAGATACGTCGCCGCGGCATCCCAGAACTGCCTTCTAGTAACGCTTTTCACGTTGTCGGACAGTGATTGCGGACTGCTTCAAAAGGCTTTGACGTAGCGCGCCTCATCGGTATCGTCACCACGACAGAACGTAAACGTCTCGAAGCGCCGGTGACAAAGGGGCGAATATGTCGTATCTGTCTGCTGCTCCGGACATTATGGCCAACGCGGCGACCGATCTCGCGGCTGTAGCGGCAACCCTCGACGCGGCGAATCTCAAGGCGGCGCTGCCGACGACCGCAATCTTTGCCGCGGGCGCCGACGAGGTGTCGGCGGCTATCGCCACGCTCTTCTCCGGGCACGCCCAGCGGTATCAGGCGCTGAGCAGTCAGGCGGCGACTTTTCACCAGAACTTCGCGCAGACATTGAGCGGAGCCGCGGGAAGCTATGCGTCCGCCGAAGCGGCCGCAGTCCAAACGTTGCAGCAGGCCCTTCTCGGCGTCATCAATGCACCCACCCAGGCTTTGCTCGGCAGACCGTTGATCGGCAACGGTGCGGACGGTACGGCAGCTAATCCCCACGGCGGCGCCGGAGGACTGCTGTATGGCAATGGCGGAAAAGGCTTTTCGCAAACCGCGGCCAACTCGGCAGGGGGTGCCGGCGGTGCGGCAGGGCTGATCGGAAACGGTGGCGCCGGCGGCGCCGGGGGAGCCAACGCGTCCGGCGGCGCGGGAGGGCACGGCGGCTGGCTGTACGGCAACGGTGGATCCGGCGGCAGCGGCGGGGGCGGAGCGGCCGGGGCCTTGAAGGCCAATGGTTTCAATGGTGGTGCCGGTGGTGCTGGTGGCGCGGCCGGGCTGTGGGGCGCCGGTGGTGCCGGTGGTTCGGGTGGAGTCGGCGGGGCCGCGGGAGGCATCAGTCCATTTCCCAGCCCGGGCTTCGGCCTTAACGGGGGTAGCGGTGGCGACGGCGGCGCCGGTGGTGCCGGAGGCTTGCTGTTTGGCAACGCCGGGGCCGGCGGACACGGCGGACTGGGTGGCGACGGAAACCTGGCCGCGTTGGGTGGTCGGGGCGGCGTCGGCGGGAACGGCGGTGCCGGCGGAGCGGCGGGACTGTTCGGTGAGGGGGGCGTCGGCGGTAACGGTGGGGCCGGGGGGCCGGTCGGCATTGCAGACGGCGGTGCCGGCGGCACCGGCGGCGCCGGAGGGCGCGGCGGCTGGGTCGCGGGCGATGGTGGAGCGGGCGGGCACGGCGGAGCCGGCGCGGATGCCGCGTTCATCACGAGCGGGCAGCCCGGTGGATTCTCCGGCGGAGTCGGCGGCGTCGGAGGTGCCGGCGGCGACGCCGGGTTGCTGGGTGACGGCGGAGCCGGCGGGACGGGCGGCACTGGCGGTCGAGCCGGTCTGTTCAGCCCCAACTTCAATGACAACCCCACCGCGCCCGGCATCGGTACGGCCGGCGCCGGTGGCGCCGGCGGTAACGGCGGTAACGGCGGATGGCTCTATGGCAGAGCCGGTACCGGCGCGGCGGGTGGTGACGGCGGAGTCGGCCGTTACGTCGACGGCGCTGGAAACGTGTTTGTGGGTTTGACGGGTGGCGCCGGGGGCTCGGGGGGCACCGGTGGTGACAGCGGATTGTTCGGTATCGGCGCAGCGGGCGGGGCGGGCGGCAACGGCGGCAACGCCGGCGACCTCGGAGCCGGTGTCGGAGGCGCCGGAGGCAACGGCGGTAGCGGTGGTCGGCTGATCGGCGATGGCGGACCCGGCGGCCAGGGTGGACTCGGCGGGCGGGCCGTCGCGAATCCGAACGGCGACTACGGGCTGGGTGCCGGGGGCGGCGCCGGCGGTGACGGCGGCGCAAGCGGGTGGCTTTACGGCAGTGGCGGCGTCGGAGGCGCCGGCGGTGCGGGTGGCTCGTCGGCTACCGAAGACGGAGGTGGCGAGAGCGGCGGCGCAGGTGGTGCCGGCGGCAATGGTGGGGCTGGTGGCCCCGCGCGGCTGATCGGCAACGGAGGCGCCGGCGGTGCGGGGGCACTCGGCGGCGCTGCGGCGCCGTCCCAGGGTGTGATCGGACCAAACGGCCAGAACGGCGCCGGGGGAACCGGCGGGCTCTTCTTCGGCGACGCCGGAGCTACCGGATAGACCGTATTCTTACGCCTCAGGTAGCTGTCGCCGACTGACCCGACCGCGGGCCCTCGACGTACGTCTTGATCGCCGCGATCGCGTCCACCGGAGTCAGATTCTGTCCCTGACCGTTCTGCCCGAGCTGCGGCCAGCCCGCGCCGTCGGGTCCGCGCAACTGATCCCAGATGTCGCGCACCTTGTTCAGCAGTTCGGTCTGTTCGTCGTCGGAAAGAGCCATCAACCATCCTTCGCTCGTTGCGATGCCGCACGCGGCGGCGAATTGTTGCGGGGTGAGCCCGTCGGCGGAGTTCATGTCACAGCGGCCGAACGGTGGCGCGCCCTGCGGAAGATTCGGGCTGTAGCCGTTGCCGTCGGTGTACTGGTGGGCGACCTGGCCGGGCAGATTCGGATTCGACCCGTATCCCGCCGCGACCACGCGCAGGCCGGCCGGGCGCACCCGCCACATGTTGTAGAAGTCATAGGCGTTGGCGTACCCGATGATTCGGGCCGCCGAGCCTGCGTAGTCAGCCAGATTCCAGTACAGCGCATTGATCCAGGCCGACCCGTCACCCGGCGGATTACCCCCGGATTCGACGTCGAGCATCAGCGCGACCCGCGGGTGCAGGCCGCCTTCGGCATCGATCATCGCGCGCACGGTGTCGGCATTGGACTGCCAATTGGGGCGGACGTAGGTATAGACGATGCCGAACGTCATTCGGCGACTGTCTATTGCGGCACGCATCCACGCATAGTTACGCGCGAAGTTGTGATCCCGATAGGTGCCGTCGCTGACGCGAATCGATAACACCTGGTACGGATATGAGTCATTAACCGGCACTTGGTATTCCGAGACATCGGCGAACAAGGTATCAGTCACCGTGCCGTTATCCCCCTCTACTGCAACCTTTTAACCGGCTGCCCATGCTACAGCTGCGGACCGTCAAGTATTGGCCGGTATCGTCGCCGGTATGGCTGATCGGCCCGCGAAGGTCGGCGACGTGCGTCGGATTGCCGCGTCGATGCCACACGTCAAGCGGCTGGAGGGGCCGAAGGGCAACCCGATCTATCAGGTGGGCGGGAAGTCGTTCGTCTTCTTCCGTACCCCGCAGCCGGATTGCACCGATCCCGACACCGGAGAGCGCTGGGCTGACGTGATCATGCTGTGGGTGGAGTCGGAGAGCGACAAGCTCGCCCTGATCCAGGACCCTGACTCGCCGTTTTTCAGCTCTTCCCATTTCGACGGGCACCCCTCGGTGCTGGTGCGCGCCAGCCGGCTGGCCGAGATCGGCCTGACCGAGTTGACAGAGCTGATTCAGGACGCGTGGCTGTCCCGCGCCTCGAATAGGCGCGCCGCTTCCTGGCTGGCGGCGCAAGGCGGCTGATAGCGGCCGAATGGGGGCTGATTCTCCCGCCATTTTCATGTTTAGGCACGAGTACAACGGGCAAAGCTCTGGGGACGCCAAATTTGTTTCGGGAACAACGGAGGTCTCTATGTATCGCGGTCGCGGGATTCTCGGGGTTATTGTCCTGGTGTGGCTGCTCATAGGGGTCCTCGCGGCCTGGCAGCGTGACTATTTCAAGGGTGAGGAAACCAGTTGTGCCTCACTGGGAACCGTCGCAGTCACGGTGATAGCGGGGCCATTGAATTACATGGGCGTAAATCCGAAAGTGAAAGATTGCCACGCCCCCCGTTTGCCGCAGCCCAGTGCAATGCACTCGGTCAGTTATGTCCCTGCTAAGTAAAGGAAAGTTGTCATGATTGTCGTCGGCGCCCTCTTGCTGATCCTCGGTTTCGTCTTCGGAGTGCATTTGTTGACAGTGCTTGGAGTGGTCCTGCTCGTTGTCGGTGCGGTCATGTGGGCCATGGGCTCCGTTGGCCGCCCCGTCGCCGGCAGGCGAAACTGGTACTGATCACGGCACACCGGGAAGATCCCGTGACCGCAACTGCGGTCACGGGATTCTTTCGTTTCACAGCTGGGGCATAGGGATGCCATAGCCTCGGCCTAGTCGGGTGCGGATACTGGAACTCGTGGCGGCTCCCCGAACTGAACGCGTGGTCATGTGCCGCGCCGACGGCCAACCGGTCACCGTGCTGGTGGTGGACGACGAACCTGTGCTGGCCGAGATGGTGTCGATGGCCCTGCGCTACGAAGGCTGGAACATCGCCACGGCGGGCGACGGCTCATCGGCCATCGCCGCCGCCCGTGCCGAACGCCCCGACGTCGTCGTCCTCGACGTAATGCTGCCCGACATGAGCGGTTTGGACGTCCTGCACCGGTTGCGTCAGGAGAATCCCGGTCTGCCGGTGCTGCTGCTGACGGCCAAGGACGCCGTGGAAGACCGTATCGCCGGATTGACCGCCGGCGGAGACGATTACGTCACCAAGCCGTTCAGCATCGAAGAGGTGGTGCTGCGGTTGCGCGCCCTGCTGCGGCGCACCGGCGTGACCACCGTGGACAGCGGAGCCCAACTCGTCGTCGGCGATCTCGTCCTCGACGAAGACAGCCACGAGGTGACCCGGGCAGGTGAACCGATTTCGTTGACGTCCACCGAGTTTGAACTCCTGCGGTTCATGATGCGCAACGCCAAGCGGGTGCTGAGCAAGGCGCAGATTCTGGACCGCGTATGGAGTTACGACTTTGGTGGCCGGTCCAACATCGTCGAGCTGTACATCTCCTACCTGCGCAAGAAGATCGACAACGGTCGCGAACCCATGATCCACACGCTGCGCGGCGCAGGGTATGTCCTCAAGCCGGCGCGCTAGGAGCCCGCGGGTCTGGTCGCTTCGGCTGCGCCTCATCGTCGGGCAGGTCGTGGTCCTCGCCCTCGTGTGTGTCGGCATCACTGCCGCAACCGAACTCGCGCTGCGCCACCACCTGCTGGCGCAGTTGGACAGTCAACTCAGCGGCACCTCCTACCGCTCGTCGCTGCTATACCCCGAACCGCCCCGCCGGCACGAACCGCGCGTCGTCAAGACCGGACCCGGCCCCAGGTTTCTGGACGCGCCGGGCCAGCCGGCCGGCATGGTCGCGGCGGTGGTCAGTGACGGCAGGACCGTCGACGCCGGGTACCTGACCAGTAGCGGTGCGCGCGACGCTCTGACGCCGGCAGCCCAGCATCAACTTGAGCAGATCGCCGGGAGCCGCTCACCGGTGACCCTGAACCTCGACGGCCTGGGCCGGTACCGGGTCGTCGCCGCCCCCAGCCGAAACCGTGCCGATGTGATCGTGACCGGCTTGTCGATGTCCAACATCGATGCCACCGAATTCCGGATGCTGGTCATTTTCGGCATCGTCACGCTGATCGCGATGGCCGCCGCGACCGCCGCCGGGGTGGTCATCATCCGGCGGGCGCTCGCGCCGTTGCGGCGGGTTTCCCAAACCGCCACCAAGGTGGCCGATCTGCCGCTGGACCGTGGTGAGGTGGAGTTGCCGGTCCGGGTGCCTGAAGCCGACGCCAACCCGTATACCGAAGTCGGGCAACTGGGTTCGGCGCTCAACCGGATGCTCGATCACATCTCCGCCGCACTGTCGACCCGGCAGGCGAGCGAGACCCGGGTCCGCCAGTTCGTCGCCGACGCCAGCCACGAGCTACGTACACCGCTGGCCGCGATCCGCGGGTATACCGAACTCGCCCAACGCATGGGTGACGACCGCGAAGCGGTGGCACATGCCATGAGCCGGGTCGCCTCGGAGACCGAGCGGATAACCCGGTTGGTCGAGGACCTGCTGCTGCTGGCCCGGCTGGACTCCGGCCGGCCGCTCGAGCGCGAAGCGGTCGACTTGTCCCGCCTGGCGGTCGATGCCGTCAGCGACGCCCACATCGCCGGACCGGATCACCAGTGGGAGCTCGATCTGCCGCCGGAACCGGTGACGGTGATCGGGGACGAGGCACGCCTGCATCAGGTGATGGCCAATCTGTTGGCCAACGCTCGCATTCACACCGCACCGGGCACCGTCGTCACCACCCGGCTGAGCACCGGGCCGACACACACGCTGCTGCAGGTCACCGACAACGGTGCCGGAATCCCGGTGGCGCAACAGTCGGAGGTGTTCGAGCGATTCGCGCGTGGCGATAGTTCACGCTCACGCAAAGGCGGCAGCACTGGATTGGGTTTGGCGATCGTCTCCGCCGTCGTCAAAGCGCATAACGGGACCATTACCGTGAACAGCCGACCCGGCTGCACGGAATTCGCGGTGCGGTTGCCGGTCAATGGTCGGCAACCGCCCGCATCGTCGCATTAAGTCAGGAGCAGGTGACGTCGATTTCGAAGGGCTTGTTCACCGGTGACATCGGGTTGGCCATGTCCACCCCGGTGGCGGTGCCGGTGATCTTGTAGGCGTTTCCGTTCTTGGTCGCCTCGGCCTTGCCCTGGCCGGTGCCGGAGGTGTACGCGAGGGTCACGCCGTTGACGTTGCCGAGGCCCACCGACTTGACCTCAGGCGGATTGGCGTCGGTCAGCACGGCGGCGATGCCGGTCGCCGACCCACCGATCGCGATGTTGACGTTGCCGGCCGCGGTGGTGCACACGGTCGTGCCTGTCACGTGCTGGTCCTGACCGTCGATGATGACCTTCGTGCCGGAGGCGCCGCCGCCTCCGCTTGAACTCGCGCTCGAGGAACCGCTACTCGTGTTCGACTTGTTGTCCGAACATCCGGAAAGACCCGCGACCAGAATGGCCGCTCCGGCCACAGCGACCGTCAGTCCACGCTTCACCTGTGCTCCTTTGCCGTTGTAGCGGTCCATCGTCATTGCGAACCGCCCCGGCAGTATGCGACTTCTCCGGACGGAATGGCTAGGGTCCAACGAAAACAATTTGCAGGCGAGTCTCACTCCGAATGGCTGCTTTGATGGAAAGGTGGTGCCGGTGGATCACAAGCCTCCTACCGCGACAATCGAGTCGGCACATGGCCGGCATGCGTTACCGTTCGATGACACAAGGGATTTCGACGACGCCGATCGTGGTTTCATCGCCGCGCTGACGCCGTGCGTCATCAAAGCCGCCGACGGTCGCGTGGTGTGGGACAACGACGTGTACTCGTTCCTCGGCGGGCCCGCACCCACGTCGGTACATCCCAGCCTCTGGCGGCAGTCGACGCTGGCCGCCAAACAGGGCCTCTACGAGGTGGTGCCGGGGATCTATCAGGTTCGGGGACTCGACCTCTCCAACATCAGTTTCATCGAAGGCGACACCGGAGTCATCGTCATCGATCCGCTGGTGTCCACGGAAGTGGCCGCGGCAGCGCTGGAGTTGTATCGCGCGCACCGGGGCGGCGACCGGCCGGTGGTGGCGGTCATCTACACCCACAGCCACGTCGACCATTTCGGGGGTGTGCTCGGAGTTGCGTCGCAGGCCGACGTGGATGCCGGGAAGGTGGCGGTGCTGGCGCCGGAGGGCTTCACCACACACGCCGTACAGGAGAACGTCTATGCCGGACCGGCGATGACGCGCCGCGCCACGTATATGTACGGCACGGTGCTGGATCGCGGGCCGTCCGGGCAGGTGGGCTGCGGGCTCGGTCAGACACCGTCGACCGGGGAGGTCGGCCTGATCGTTCCGACCATCGATATCAAGAAGACGGGAGAGACGCACACCATCGACGGTGTGCAGATCGAGTTTCAGATGGCGCCGGGCACCGAGGCTCCCGCCGAGATGCACTTCTATTTCCCGCAATTCCGGGCGTTGTGCATGGCCGAGAACGCGACGCACAACCTGCACAACCTGTTGACGCTGCGCGGGGCCCTGGTGCGCGACCCGCATGCCTGGTCGGGTTACCTGACCGAGGCGATCGACGCGTTCGCCGATCGCACCGACGTGGTATTCGCCTCACATCACTGGCCGACCTGGGGACGCGAGCACATCGTCGAGTTCCTTTCGCTGCAGCGCGACCTGTACGCCTACCTGCACGACCAGACTCTGCGGTTGCTCAACCAGGGGTACACCGGCGTGGAGATCGCCGAAATGTTCCAGATGCCACCGGCCTTGGACCAGGCCTGGCATGCCCGCGGCTACTACGGGTCGGTCAGCCACAACGTCAAGGCCGTCTACCAGCGCTACATGGGATGGTTCGACGGCAACCCGGGCCGGTTATGGCCGCACCCGCCCGAAGCGCTGGGGCCCCGTTATGTCGAGGCCCTCGGCGGCCTGGACCGGGTGGTCGAATTGGCCCGCGCCGCTTTTGATTCAGGCGATTTCCGCTGGGCGGCAACGCTTTTGGATCACGCGATGTTCACCGACGAGCATCACGCCGCGGCGCGTGAGCTGTATGCGGACACTTTGGAGCAGTTGGGCTACGGTGCCGAGAACGCGACGTGGCGCAACTTCTTCATGAGCGGGGCCACCGAACTGCGCGTGGGCAATTTCGGGACCGCGACCCAGGCGACATCGCTGAGCCTGCTGTCCCAGCTGACGCCGGAGCAGATCTTCGACGGCTTGGCCATCCGGGTGAACGGGCCGGGCAGCTGGGATCTGGACATCGCGATCGACATCACGTTCGCCGATCTGGACGCCAATTACCGGCTGGCACTGCGCAATGGTGTGCTGGTGCAGCGGCGGGTGCCCGCCGACCCGGCGTCCGCGACCGTTACGGTCAAGCTGGACACCAAGTTCCGGCTTCTCGGCGTGGCGATGGGTGACTTCACGTCGCCGGGGCTCGAGGTGTCGGGCGACCAGGGCGCGCTGCAGTCGTTGCTGGCGGTGCTCGACAACCCCGACCCCAACTTCAACATCGTGGTCCCGTGACTGGGCCGAGGAGACGCAAAATCGTCCTGGAGCGGACGCTCCCGGACGATTCTGCGTCTGCTCGCGATGGAGGGGTAACCCTCAAGCGACGTCGATGATCACCTTGCCCAGCACCTTGCGGTCGGCCACGAAGCGCAGTGCCGCAGCGGTTTCCGCCAGCGGGAACCGCGCACCGATGTAGGGCCGGATCTTTCCGTCGGCGAACAACTGCGACAGTTCGGCGAGGTCGCGGGCGCACTCGTCGGGATAGTCGCCCATAAAGGTGCGGATCTCCATGCCGCGCACGGTGATGTCCTTGAGCATCACCAGATTCAGCGGAATGGCCGGGATGGATCCGGCCGCGTAGCCGAGCGTGACGAACATGCCGCCGCGGGCCAGCCCCCGCAACGCGGGCTCCGCGTAGGAGCCGCCCACCGGGTCCAGGACGACGCGCGCGCTGTCGCCGGTCAGCTCCCGGATGCGTAGCTTCAGGTCCTCATTGTCGTAATCGACGGTGGCCTCGGCGCCGCGCTCGCGGCACAGGTCCAGTTTCTTCGGAGTGGATGCCGCCGCCAGCACCCGGGCGCCCATCGCGACTGCCAGATCTACCGCGGCCAGGCCGACTCCTCCCGCCGCCCCCAGCACCACCACCCAATCACCCGGGGCGACCTGGGCGACCGAACGCAGCGCGTGGTACGCCGTCCGGTAGGTCACCCCGAAAGCCGCGGCAGAGCCGAAATCGACGCCGTCGGGCACCGCTTCGGCCGTCGTGGCATCCAGCACCGCCAACTCGGCGAACGCTCCGAAGGTGGTGCCGAATACCCGCTGGCCCGGGTGCAACGATGCGCCGGTCCCGACGGCCACCACCTCGCCGGCGATCTCGTTGCCGGGGATGAACGGCGGCGGAATCTTGACCTGGTACTTGCCCGCGATGAACAGCACATCGGGAAAATTCACCGCCGCCGCGTGCACCCGCACCAGCACCTGACCCGGGGCGGGCACCGGGTCGGCAACCTCGGCGAGCACCAGGTCCTCCGGTGGGCCGTAGGCATTGCAGAGAATGGCGCGCATCAACGGACTCCCAGCCCGAGCAGGCAGAACTTCACCAGGTGCTCGATGTCTTCCCGGCCCGGCCGGTCGGCCGACCCGACGTACCGTCGCATCACCGCGACCGTGCCACCGTAAACCGCCTCGACGTCACGCTCGACGTCGGTGCTGCCGAGCGCGGTCACCGGCTCGACCAGCAGCTCACGCAGCGGCCGCATCATCTCCCGGTCGGCGGCCAGCCAGTTCGACACCTGCCCGGCCGCCGCGCGGCTCATGCTGATCAGATGCGGATCGGCGACCTGCGCCAGTGTGCCTTCGATCCAGCGGGCCACCCGGTCCTGCGGCCGGGTCTCCTTGGCCATCTGGTGCTGCAGATAGGACACCACGATTCCCACCCCGCGTTCCATCACCGCCAGGATGAGCTCGTCCTTGCCGGCGAAGTACCGGTAGAACGCTTTGTTCGACGACCCGGCCTCGGCGACGATGTCGCTGACGCGGGGCGGTTCGGGCGCCACCCGCTGCATCACCCGTACCGCGGCGGCCAGGATCCGTTCCACCTCCTCGGCAGCGGCACGCTGCCGGTCGTCGAGGGCACGCTCGACGGCCGCGGTCACCCGGTCGCTCACGGCGAATCAGGCAGTGCCGGAACACGATCGATCACGCCGGCGTACTTCTTGCGGGCCGCCTCACGCCGGACGTCGAGCATCTCGCTGGGCCACTCGCCTTCTTCGGCTTCGTAACCCTTCAAGAGCATCCGGGCCAGGTTGACCTTGTGCGCCTCGGTCGGTCCATCGGCCAGACCGAGCGCGATGCCGCCCAGCAGCACGTTGACCAGCGGCAGCTGATCGCTGAGCCCGAGCGCGCCGTGGACCTGAATAGCCCGCAGCGCAATGGATTTCAGCACCTGGGAGGCCAGGATCTTGCAGACCCCGATCTCGGCGCGGGCCGCGCGTTCGTCGCCGTTGTCGATCAGCCAGGCGGCGTGCAGTACCGTCAGCCGGAACGGAATCAACTCGGTGTGCGAGTCGGCGATGAACTCCTGCACCAGTTGCTTGTCCGCCAGCGAACTACCCTGTGTGAAACGGCTTTTCGCCCGGCGCGACATCATCTCGATGGCCCGCTGCGCCATCCCGATGGAGCGCATGGCGTGGTGCAAACGTCCGCCGGCCAAGCGCGTCTGCAGAATCAGAAAGCCCTGGCCCGGTTCACCCAACAGCGCGTCGGGGCCGACCCGCACGTCGTTGTAGCGCACCAGCGCATGGCCCGGTTCGTGCGGGTCGGACCCGACGAGGTGGTGGTTGGCTTCGATGGTCAGGCCCGGTGTCCCCGCCGGGATCAGAAACGTGGACGCGCCGTGGTGCACCGGCACATCCGGGTCGCTGATGGCGACGACGATGAAGAACGATGCGACAGAAGCGTTGGAGGAGAAGAACTTCTGGCCGGTGATCACCCAGTCGTCACCGTCACGCACCGCCCGGGTGGTGAAGACCCGCGGATCGGCGCCGCCCTGCGGTTCGGTCATCGAGAAGCAGGAGAAGATCTCTCCGGACAACAGGCCGGCCAGGTACCGGTCCTTCTGTTCCTGGGTGCCGAAGCGGGCCAGGATCTCCGCGTTGCCCGTGTCGGGGGCCTGCGTTCCGAAGATGATGGGCGCCCACGGGCTGCGGCCCAGGATCTCGTTGATGAGGGTCAGCTTGACCGCGCCGAAGCCCTGCCCCCCGAGTTCGGGACCCAGATGCGGTGCCCACAAACCCTGATCGCGGACCTGCTGCTTGAGTGGATCGACGATGCGGCGGCGTTCCTCATTCAGCGGCAGGAATTCACAGCCGGGAAAGAGCACTTCGAGCGGTTCCACTTCGTCGCGCACAAACGCGCGGACCCACTCGAGCTTCTTTTCGAACTCCGGCTCAGTGGAGAAGTCCCATGCCATCGAAGTGCTCCTCTCGTCAGGGAATGCCGCCGTCGGCCCGCACGATGGAGCCGGTGGTGAAACTGGACGCGTCCGACGCCAGAAAGAGAGCGGCGCCGACGATTTCGGGGGGATTGCCGGCGCGTCGCAGCGACAGGTGCCCGAACATGTTGGTGTCACGCTCCTCGAGGTTCCAGGCCTTGCTGACGTCGGTCAGGAACGGCCCGGCCATGAGTGTGTTCACCCGCACCGTTGGGCCGAATGCGCGCGCGAAGCCCTCCGTCATCGCGTTGAGTCCGGCCTTGGCCGAGGCGTAGGGAATGATGTCCGGGCTCGGTCGCAGCGAGCCGGCCGAACTCACATTGATGATCGAGCCGCCTCCGGCGGCCACCATCCGTTCCCCCACCAACGCCGAAAGGCGAAATGGCCCTTTGAGATTCAGGTTGAACACCGAATCGTAGAGCTTCTCGCTGACCTCGGACAGCTTGCCGTACAGCGGCGACATGCCGGCGTTGTTGACCAGGGTGTCGACCTTGCCGAAGGCGTCGTAGGTGGCCTCCACCAGCCCGTCGAGTTGGTCCCACCGGCCGACGTGCACCTGGTACGGCATGGCGGTGCGGCCCGTCTCGGCCTCGATCTCCTTGGCCACGGCCACGCAGTTGTCCATGTTGCGGCTGGCGATCACCACGTCGGCACCGCAGCGCGCCATGCCGAAGGCCATCTCCCGGCCCAGGCCCCTGCTACCGCCAGTGATCAGCACCACCCTGTCAGTGAGGTCGAAAAGCTGGTCAGCGTAACCCATTTCAGGACCGTGCCAATTCTGCGGCGGTGGCGATCAGCTGCGGGATCATCGACCCGAATGCGTCTTTGATCTTGGGGTCCACCTTCCCGGTCCGAACGCCCGCGGCGTATGTCTTCTCCAGCACGATGCCGAGCTTCCAGTTTGCCAGCACCAGGTAGTAGTCGATGTTCTCGGTAGACAGTCCGCTGATCGACTCGTAGTGCGACAGCAATTCGCTGCGCCGCGGCATGCCGGCCATGTCGAGGTAGAACCCGCCGGCGCGCGGCTCCTCCCCGTCGTAGCCGAGCAGCGCCCACGCCAGGTCCAGCAGCGGGTCGCCGACGGTCGTCATCTCCCAGTCCACGATCGCGGCCAGCCGGGCCGGTGCCCCGTGCGCGAACATCACGTTCGCGAACTGGTAGTCGCCGTGCATGATGCCGGGCGTGTAGTGCGCGGGCCGGTTGCGCCGTAGCCACTCCGCGGCCTCGTCCAGTCCCGGCAGCTCCCGCACCTTGTACGAGTCGAGGAAGGCCAGCCAGCGGTCGACCTGTCGTTCGTGGAAGCCGTCCGGGCGGCCGAAACCTTCCAGGCCCTGGGCGCGCCAGTCCACCCGGCCCAGCTTGGCGGCGCCTTCGACGAGCTGGAACGCCAGCTCGCGACGAGCCGCGAGGTCGGTGTCGAACGGCGCCCGCCAGCCGCCGTCCATCGGACTCCAGCCGTCGATCGCGCTCATCACGTAGAACGGCATACCCAGCACCGAGCCGGTGTCGTCGGCGGCGATCAACTCCGCATGCGGCACGTCGGTGCCCGACAGGGCCCGCACCAGCCGGATCTCGCGGAGCAGGCCGTCAAGGCGCGCGGCGTCTGCGCGCGGGCCGGGCATCCGTAGCACCATCCGCTCCGGGCCGCGCTCAACCAGATACAGCGTGTTCTGCGAGCCGCCGCTGAGCTGGTTGAGGACGGTCTGTTCGCCGTGCCCCGCCGCGTCCTTGGAGTCGAGCCAGCGTCCCAGAACGCCGGCATCCAGTTCGGTCCTACTCGCAGCCACCATGCTCCGCACACCCCGCTCTCTCTATGGAGAATAGCATTCTCCATAAGGCCGGCAAGACCCCGAACGCCCGCGTGCGAGGCTGGGCAGATGCAACTCCTTCTGGTCCGCCACGCATTGCCGCTGCGCAGCGAACACGGCGAGGGTGCCGATCCCGACCTGTCCGAGACCGGATTGCAGCAGGTGGCGCGGCTGCCTGAGGCGCTAGCCCGGTTTCCCATCTCTCGTGTCGTCAGCAGCCCGCAACGCCGCGCGATCCAGACCGCCGAGCCGCTGGCGAAGGCTCGCGACCTGAGCATCGATATCGAGGACCGGCTGGCTGAATACGACCGGGACCTGACGTCCTACATTCCGATCGAACAGATCCGAACCGAGTTCCCGCAGGAATGGGCTCGCATGGCGCAGGGACACCTGCCGTCTGCCGTCGACGAGGACGCCTTCCGTGCCCGGGTTCGCGGCGCGATCGACGACCTGGTGGCTGCCGCCGACCCCGACGAGACCATCGCCGCGTTCAGCCACGGCGGTGTGATCAATGTGGTGCTGCACGAGATTCTGGGGACCGCGCGGTTGCTGTCGTTTCCCATCGACTATGCCTCGGTGACCCGGCTGCTGTTCTCCCGGACCGGGCAGGCGACGGTGGCGACGGTCAACGCGACGGAGCATGTGTGGGATCTGCTGCCCCGAAACCTGCGCGGGTGAGTCGACGATGCGCGCCGTGTAGCGGCGTGCGGAGGAGCGAACGATTTGATCCTGAGGAGTGAATGGTAAACAAGTGCGGTGACTTCGGTGGACCGACTTGACGGCCTCGAGCTGGCGGCGTTGGACGGGTATCTGCGTTCGCTGGACGTCCCGCGCACCGGCGAGCTGCGCGGTGAGTTCATCTCCGGCGGCCGCTCCAATCTGACCTTCCGCGTCTATGACGATGCGACGAGCTGGCTGGTGCGGCGTCCGCCACTGCACGGCCTGACGCCCTCGGCGCACGACATGGCCCGTGAGTTCAAGGTGGTGGCCGCGCTGCAGGACACCGCGGTGCCGGTGGCGCGTGCGATCGCCCTGTGTGAGGACGACACGGTGCTGGGTGCGCCATTCCAGATCGTCGAATTCGTCGACGGGCAGGTGGTGCGCCGGCGCTCACAGCTGGAATCGCTGGGGCGCCGCGCCATCGACGGCTGCGTGGATTCGCTGATCCGGGTGCTCGTCGACCTGCACAGCATCGACCCGGCCTCCGTCGGGCTCAGCGACTTCGGCAGGCCCGACGGCTACCTGGAACGCCAGGTACGCCGGTGGGGCTCGCAATGGGAGCTGGTGCGGTTACCAGAAGACCGCCGCGACGACGACGTCGAACGGTTGCATTCGGCGCTGCAGCAAGCCATTCCGCAGCAGAGCCGGACGTCGATCGTGCACGGCGACTACCGGATCGACAACACCATCCTCGATTCGGAGGACCCGACCATCGTGCGTGCGGTCGTCGACTGGGAGCTTTCGACTCTGGGGGATCCGATCAGCGACGCGGCCCTGATGTGCGTCTACCGGGACCCGGCACTGGACCTGATCATCGACACTCCGGCCGCTTGGACGTCTCCGCTGCTGCCGTCGGCCGATGAGCTGGCCGACCGGTATTCACTGGTGTCCGGGCAGCCGCTGGGCCAGTGGGAGTTCTACATGGCCCTGGCGTACTTCAAGCTCGCCATCATCGCCGCGGGCATCGACTTTCGTCGGCGCATGTCCGAGGAAGCCGACGGGCAGGAGGCGTCCGCCGACGCTCCCGAGGTGGTGGCGCCGCTGATCTCGCGCGGACTCGCCGAGATCGCCAGGCTCACCTAGCGGTGCGCGGCGGTCAGGTTCTTCTTGGCCGCGCGGCGCAGCTGAACGATCCGGGCCGTACCCACGGCAACGGTGATCAGCCCGCCCACGACGGCGGCCAGCAGGATCGCCACTCCCAGCGGCAGCGTCCAGTGCCAGCCGAGGAAGGTGAACGCGGTGGACGCCGTGTTCTGCGCGATGAAGACCAGCAGCAGGATCAGGATCAGGAACCCGACGATCAGCGACGACCACAGCGCACCGGCGCGGGTGAAGGCGGAGGCCTTGTCCTTGGGCAGTGGACGGGACTGCGGCGGCGGCGTCTTGCGGGACGGCGAGTGGTCGGGCCGAGGTGCATCCGGCGGAAGCGAGCCAGGAGAGGTGCTGGTCATGAGTCCATCTTTGACCCATACGGCACGGAATGAAACCAAACCACAGGAAAACTCCTCGCATGCTCGGCTGCGGCGGCATCGCGGCAACGTAGTCTCGTCAGGGTGGAAATGCTGCGGCGGGCAACACTCGCCGCGATTGTGTTGCTGCTCGGATACCCGATTGCGGCGTGCGGCAATCCCGATCCGTTCGGATCCGGCGCGGGTGGCCCCAGGTCCATCGTGGTGGGATCCGGCGACTTCCCGGAATCGCAGATCGTCGCCGAAATCTACGCGCAGGCACTGCATGCCAACGGCTTCGACGTCGGACGGAGAATGGGCATCGGCAGCCGGGAGACGTATATCCCGGCGCTCAAAGACCATTCCATCGACCTGGTTCCGGAGTACATCGGCAATCTGCTGCTCTACTTCGAGCCGGACTCAAAGGCCACCGTTCTCGACGCGGTCGAGTTGCAGCTCTATCAGCGGCTGCCCGGTGACCTCTCCATTCTCACTCCGTCGCCTGCTTCGGATACCGACACCGTCACAGTCACCGCCGCCACCGCCGCCAAGTGGAGCCTCAAGACGATCGGGGACCTCGCTGCGCATTCCGCCGAGGTGCGTTTCGCCGCGCCGTCAGCCTTCGCGACCCGTCCGTCCGGGCTGATCGGGCTCAAGCAGAAGTACGGACTCGATATCAGTTCCGGCAACTTCATGACGATCAACGACGGCGGCGGCCCGGTGACGGTGCGGGCGTTGGTGGACGGATCGGCGACCGCCGCCAACATTTTCAGTACCTCGCCGGCCGTGGTGCAGGATCACCTGGTGGCGCTGGAGGATCCTGAGCACAACTTTCTGGCCGGAAACATTGTGCCGCTGGTTAATTCGCAGAAGAAGTCGGACCGCCTCAAGGAGGTGCTCGATGCGGTCTCGGCGAAGCTGACCACCGGCGGTATCGCCAAACTCAACGCGGCGGTCTTCGGCAACGGTGGCGTCGATCCCGACGAAGCGGCCCGGAAATGGGTGCACGACAACGGTTTCGATCGGCCGATCGAGCGCTGATGTGATCACCTTCGACAACGTCAGCAAGGTTTTCGCCGGCGGCGCAACGGCGGTAGACCGGTTGAGTCTGCATGTGCCGGAAGGCAAGCTGACGGTCTTCGTCGGCTCGTCCGGCTGCGGGAAGACCACCGCGCTACGCATGATCAACCGGATGGTTGATCCCACGTCGGGCACCGTGACCGTCGACGGCAAGGACGTCTCGTCGGTCAGCCCGGTGCGACTGCGCCGCGGCATCGGCTACGTCATCCAGAGCGCGGGTTTGATGCCCCACCAACGGGTTATCGACAACGTGGCCACGGTGCCGGTGCTCTGCGGTCAGTCCCGGCGCGCGGCCCGCGCCGCTGCCTACCAGGTACTCGAACGTGTCGGGCTGAATCCGAAGCTCGCGTCGCGGTATCCCGCGCAACTTTCCGGCGGCGAACAACAGCGGGTAGGAGTGGCACGGGCACTGGCCGCCGACCCGCCGATTCTGTTGATGGACGAGGCATTCTCCGCCGTCGACCCGGTGGTCCGCCACACTTTGCAGAACGAAATTCTGCGGCTGCAAAGCGAATTGCGCAAAACCATCGTTTTCGTCACCCACGACATCGACGAGGCGCTCCGGCTCGCCGACCGCGTCGCCGTGTTCGGATCAGGTGGTGTTCTACAGCAATACGACGAGCCGGCACGGTTGCTCGCCCGGCCGGCCAACGACTTCGTCGCCAGGTTCATCGGCCTCGGGCGCGGCTACCGGTGGCTGCAACTCCTCGACGCGACCGGACTGCCGCTGCATGAGATCCAGCGGATCCCGGCTGCCGGACTGGCGAGTGCCGCACTCCCGGATGGGTGGGCGCTGGTCGTCGACGACGGCGGCGCGGCGCAAGGCTGGATCGATGCCGACGGACTGCGCCGGCACCGCGGCGGCCAACCTTTGACCGAGGCGATGACATCGGTGGGTTCGGTGTTTCACGTCGACGGCAACCTCAGCCAGGCCCTCGATGCGGCGCTGTCGTCGCCGTCGTCGGTCGGTGTCGCCGTCGACCGCGCGGAGAAGGTCGTCGGAGGCGTCCTGGCCACTGACGTGCTGGCCGCGGCCCAGGCGCGCAGACGGGTGCAGGGCTAACCCGATGAACTACCTGCTGACGCATCTGGGCACCGCGTGGGCGCTGACCGTCGTCCATCTGCGGCTGTCGCTGCTGCCTGTGTTGATCGGGCTGGCAATTGCGGTGCCGATCGGTCTGCTGGTGCAGCGCGCGCCGGTGCCGCGCCGGTTGACGACGCTGACCGCGAGCGTCGTTTTCACCATTCCGTCCCTGGCACTGTTCGTCGTGCTGCCGCTGATCATCGGAACACGGATCCTCGACGAAGTGAATGTGATCGTCGCGCTGAGTGCCTACACCACCGCCCTGATGGTCAGGGCGGTTCTCGAGGCGCTGGACGCGGTACCGGCGCAGTTGCGCGAGGCGGCCGTCGCGGTCGGCTACGGGCCGGTGGCCCGGATGCTGAAAGTTGAACTGCCGCTGTCTGTTCCGGTACTGGTGGCCGGCCTTCGGGTGGTGGTGGTGACCAACATCGCGATGGTGTCGGTCGGCTCGGTGATCGGCATCGGCGGGCTCGGCACCTGGTTCACCGCGGGATTCCAGATGAACAAGAGCGAGCAGATCGTCGCCGGCATCATCGCGATGTTCACGCTCGCGGTGGTTGTCGACACGACGATCAGCATCCTCGGCCGTCTGGCGACGCCGTGGGAGCACGGCCGCCGCCTCCGGTCCCCGATCGTCGGTGGCGCCCGATGAACTTCGTCGCACAGGCGGTGTCCTTCCTCACCACCGCGAGCAACTGGACCGGCCCGGCCGGCTTGGCCGCCCGCATCGGCGAACACCTGGAATACACGGCACTGGCCGTGGTCGCCTCGGCCGTCATCGCCCTCCCGGTGGGGTTGGTCATCGGGCACACCGGGCGCGGGCAGTTACTCGTGGTGGGCGCGGTCAACGGACTGCGCGCGTTGCCGACGCTGGGCGTGCTGCTGCTCGGGGTGCTGGTGTACGGGCTGGGACTGGGGCCCCCGATTGTGGCGCTGATGCTGCTGGGCATCCCGTCAGTGCTGGCCGGCGCGTACGCCGGCGTCGCCGGTGTCGATCGGCTGGTAGTCGACGCCGCACGCGCCATTGGCATGGCCGAACACCAGGTGCTGCTGCGGGTCGAGGTGCCCAACGCGTTGCCGTTGATCCTGGGCGGCCTGCGCAACGCGACCCTGCAGGTGGTGGCCACCGCCACAGTCGCCGCCTACGCGAGCCTCGGTGGACTGGGCCGCTACCTGATCGACGGCATCAAAGAGCGCCAGTTTCACATCGCACTCGTCGGTGCGCTGATGGTGGCCGCGTTGGCGCTGATCCTGGACGGGCTGATGGCGGTGGCGGTGTGGGCTTCGGCGCCGGGCAGCGGGCGGCTGAGCTGTAGCAATCGGTGCTGTGATGTCTCAGTTGGGGACAAACCTGCCGCCGTGGACCAACAGGTCCTACGGTAGAGGCGTGACCGCAGCCCCCTCTGAACCGACTCCTAGCGCCTGGCCGCAGATGCTGACCTGGCGTGCGCAGGACATTTCGCGCATGGAATCTGTGCGAATCCAGTTGTCAGGCAAGAGAATCAAGGCCAACGGCCGTATCGTGGCCGCGGCCACCGCAACCAATCCCGCCTTCGGGGCCTTCTACGAACTGCAGACCGACGAGAAGGGCGCGACCAAGCGGTTCGGCCTGACGGTGACGCTCGCCGAGCGGGAACGCCAGCTCGCCATCGCGCGTGACGAAGAGAACATGTGGTTGATCACCGATCATCAGGGGGAGCGACGCTCCGGGTACAACGGCGCCCTGGACGTCGACCTGGTGTTCAGTCCGTTCTTCAACGCACTGCCTATCCGGCGGCTCGGTATTCACGAGCGGGCGGACTCCGTAGTCCTGCCGATGGTCTACGTGAATGTGCCGGAGATGACCGTCGACGCGGCGACCGTCAGCTACACCAGTGAGGGCCGGCTGGATGCGATCAAACTGCGGTCGCCGGTGGCTGACACCACCGTGGTCGTGGACGCCGACGGGTTCATCGTCGACTATCCAGGGTTGGCAGAGCGGATCTGATCACCCCGCCGGCCCGGCCGGCCGCGGCTAGCTGCTGGCGCCATCCGTCGGCGCCCACGACGACGGTGACGATGTCGGAGCGCGGGAAGCTCTCGTAGCGCGTGCGCGCGGCGTGACCCTCATCGACCAGGTCGGCTACCGAGCCGTTGTGCGCCAGTGACTCGCGGGCGCGTCCGAGTAGTTCGATGATCCGGTCGGTGGCTGGCGTCAGCTGGCTGGTGTTGGCCTCACACATCGCCCGCACCAGGTCCGGCGCCGTGCCCGCCACCCGGGTCGCGTCCCGGAACGAGCCCGCGGCCAGTGCGAACGCCAGCGGAACCTCGGCGGCGGTGATCGCCAGCGCCTCGGCGAGTAGGTGCGGCAGATGCGAGATGGCGGCCGCCGCGGCGTCGTGCTCGTCGGATTTCGCGGGCACCACCACCGCCCCGCAGTCCAGGGCCAGCTCCGTCACCATCGTCCAGACGTGTGGGTCGACGTGGTCGTCCACACTGACCACCCAGGGCGCCCGGTTGAACAAGCCGCCGTGGCCGGCCGTCCAGCCCGAGTGCGCGGTGCCGGTCATCGGGTGGCCCCCGACGAAGCGCGTTAGCAGGCCGGCGGCAATAACCTCGTCGAGTACCGCCTTCTTGACGCTGGTGACATCGGTCAGGGGGCAGTCCGGGGCCAGGTCGCCGATGTGGGCCAGCATGCCGGGCAGCGCCGGCATGGGCACGGCCAGCACGATCAGGGCGTCCTTGGCGGCGGCACGGGCCAGGGTGGCGCTGAGGTCGGTGGAGGCGTCGAACCCGTCGGCCTGGGCGCCGTGCGCGCCTTCCACCGAACGGTTGTAGCCGAATACTTCACGGCCCGCCCCGGCAGCGGCCCGCATAATCGAACCGCCGATCAGACCCAGCCCCAGAATGCACACCGGTGTCTTCGCCACAGTGCAAGGTTGGCACAGGTCGACCGGCGACGGATCGCTTGGGACCGCTTCATCTGGCCACCGGCCAGGTCAGGGACTAGCGTAGGCGGCCATGGGAGCACAACGGGCTTCAGCAGCAGGCCCGTCCACGGACACCCCCGACGGCTTCGGCGTCGCGGTCGTACGCGAAGAGGGCAAGTGGCGCTGTGCGCCACTGGGCCCTAGAGCGCTGACCAGTTTGTCGGCCGCCGAGACCGAACTGCGGGAGCTGCGAAGTTCGGGCGCCGTCTTCGGCTTGTTGGACGTCGACGATGAATTCTTTGTCATCGTGCGTCCGGCGCCATCCGGGACCCGGTTGCTGCTCTCTGATGCCACCGCCGCGCTGGATTACGACATCGCCGCCGAGGTGCTGGACAGCCTGGATGCCGAGATCGATCCCGAAGATCTCGAGGAGGCCGAACCGTTCGAGGAGGGCGACCTGGGGTTGCTGTCCGATATCGGGCTGCCCGAGGCGGTGCTGGGGGTCATCCTCGACGAGACCGACCTCTATGCCGACGAGCAACTCGGCCGCATCGCTCGCGAGATGGGGTTCGCCGAGCAGCTGTCGGCGGTGATCGACCGTCTCGGTCGGTGATTCGCCGGTCGGTGATGGCTTCCGACGAGGAGCTGATCCGCGCCGCGTTGGCGGTCGCTAGGACCGCCGGACCTCGTGACGTGCCGATCGGCGCCGTCGTCGTCGGACCCGACGGGGCCTTGTTGGCTCAGGCGGTCAATGCCCGCGAAGCCGACGGCGATCCCACCGCCCACGCGGAGATCCTGGCGTTGCGGCAGGCCGCGCGCGAGCTGGGCGACGGGTGGCGGCTGGAAGGCGCGACGCTGGCGGTCACCGTCGAACCGTGCACCATGTGCGCTGGGGCGTTGGTGCTGGCCAGGGTGGCTCGGCTGGTATTCGGCGCCTGGGAGCCCAAGACCGGCGCGGTCGGCTCGCTGTGGGATGTGGTGCGCGATCGCCGGCTCAATCATCGGCCCGAAGTTCGTGGTGGGGTGCTGGCCTCGGAGTGCGCCGCGCCGCTCGAGGAGTTCTTCGCCCGGCAGCGATTGGGGTGAGCGGCGGGTGGTTCGGTAAGCTGCTCGGCGGTGGCGTGTCCGAGCGGCCTAAGGAGCACGCCTCGAAAGCGTGTGACGGCTAAAACCGTCCGAGGGTTCAAATCCCTCCGCCACCGCCATGTGATGAGTCGCGTCATCGGTTACAGATTCCCCGGCCATCGGCCGGGGTTTTTCTGTTGGTGAGGCCCGTCCCTGTGGCCGGGTCGATGGGCTGGCTGCTCAGGGTGATGGGTTTTCACCGAGCAGGGCTCGGAGCCGGTGAGGTGGCGGCCAGAAGTCCGAATTCGGCGGTGGTGCTAGGAGCTGCGGACGCGGCTCATCCGTCGTCTGCCCAGGTGTCACCAATGACCTCGTCTATCACTGTGTCGTGAACACTTACCCTTCGCTTGATCCGGGACTCGGCTGGTGTCGACGGTCGTAGCTACGTCAGCTCGACGGCTTGCTGACACGCCATCACTGTCCCCCCCATGCCGGCCACCGCGTCGACCAGTCCTCCCGAGCAGGGTGAGGTTCCTGGACCCGACGCAGCGTCTCTGCGTGCGCACCTCATATAAACGGGGCGCCCGCGAGGCTT
Organism: Mycobacterium sp. TY815; assembly: GCF_030755135.1. Lineage (NCBI taxonomy): Bacteria > Bacillati > Actinomycetota > Actinomycetes > Mycobacteriales > Mycobacteriaceae > Mycobacterium > Mycobacterium sp. TY815. The sequence goes on from NZ_JAUFRX010000003.1 coordinate 224,657, forward strand.
GAGACGGAAATGTCGTATCCGCGACATTTCCAAAGTATTTGATAAAAATTACTCTCACGGGCGACAAACAAGGCTCAATGAATACGGCAAATCGCCAATCTTGGTGGCGCCGAAATCGGTCACAAAAGACCCACCCAAGACATCCGCGGCTCATCTGAGACGCTCGAAAAGATAGTGCATAACATGGCTATCTAGCAGCACAGATGAAAATCTTGTGATCTATATCGCAACTAAAAAATCATGAGTAGGGTGCGCTCTGAGTGCCATTTCTCCTGGCCTCGTCTCTTCATATTCTGGCCGCGACTAAGGGGTTGTCTGATGTCTTTCGTTTTCGCTTCTACGGATTCCCTGAGTGCGGCTGCTGGAAATCTAGCCACGATGGGTGCGGGCCTGAGGCAAGCCAACCTGGCGGCTTGGGGGGCGACGGCGGAGGTGCTGCCGGCGGCGGGTGATGAGGTGTCGGCGGCGATCGCGGAGCTCTTCGGTTCGCTTGGTCGGGAGTATCAGGTGGCGGGCGCGCGGGTGGCCGTGTTCCATGACGACTTCATCCGGATGCTGACTGCGAGCGCGGGTACATACGGGTTGGCTGAGGCGGCTAATGCGGGGCCGCTGCAGGCCGTAGAGCAGCAGATCTTGGGGGTAATCAACGCTCCTACTCAGGCGCTACTCGGTCGTCCACTGATCGGTAATGGTGTTGATGGAGCGCCGGGAACAGGGCAGGCCGGCGGTGCCGGCGGTCTCCTGTGGGGCAACGGCGGCAATGGTGGGTCCGGATCAACAGGACTCAATGGCGGAGCTGGTGGTGCTGCCGGCCTCGTCGGTACCGGCGGTGTCGGTGGCGCCGGTGGCGCCGGTGCGGTCGGCATGGCGGGCGGAGTTGGTGGCGCCGGTGGCAGCGGCGGCTGGTTGTGGGGTGCAGGCGGCGCCGGCGGTGTCGGTGGCGCCGGGGGTATCGGTGGTGGCTCGGGCGGCATCGCCGGTAACGGCGGGGCCGGTGGCGTCGGTGGTGTGGCGCGCTCGTTGTTCTTCGGGGCCGGTGGGGCCGGCGGCGCCGGCGGAGTCGGCGGCCACGGTGGGGCTGGCATGGATAGCGCAGCACCAGGCGCCGTGGGCGGTACGGGTGGCGTGGCTGGCAGTGGTGGCGCTGGCGGTGTCGGCGGTGGCAGCGGATCGCTGTTGTTCGGCGCGGGTGGCACGGGTGGGGCCGGCGGGGCTGGCGGCGCAGGTGGTGGCGGCGGTGCTGGCGGCGGTGGCGTTGGGCTTGGTATTGCCGGGGGCACTGGCGGGGACGGCGGCGCGGGAGGCGCTGCGGGGGCGGGGGGCGCAGGTGGCTCGGGTGGCCTGCTGCTGGGTAACGCCGGCGGACAGGGAGTCGGCGGGGCTGGTGGTGATGGTGGCGTGGGTGGCACCGGTGGCGTCGGTGGCGCGGGTGTGGACAACAGTGCGTTGGCCGGGGTGGCTGGTGGTGTCGGCGGAACCGGTGGTGCCGGCGGTGTCGGCGGCAGCGCCGGTGCCGGTGGCGCCGGGTCGGTGACCGGAGCGGCGGGTAAGTCGGGCTCGGGCGGCACGGGTGGCGCTGGCGGTGGCGGCGGTGCGGGCGGCTTCGGGGCGAATGCGGCCACGGCCGGAGGCACCGGCGATGCGGGTGCCGCCGGTGGCCACGGCGGTGCTGGTGGTGCCGGTGGCGCCGCGGGTGCTGGTGCTGGCGGGGTGCAGGGCGCGGGTGGTGCCGGTGGCGGCGGTGGTGTGGGTGGTCATGGCGGTGCCGGTGCCGCGGGGGTGGACAACAGCGCGCTGGCCGGTGTGGCCGGCGGGACCGGCGGGACCGGTGGTGCCGGCGGCCAGGGTGGCGATGCCGGTGCTGGTGGCGCCGGGTCGGTGACCGGTGCAGCGGGTAAGTCGGGTTCGGGTGGTACGGGTGGCGCTGGTGGTGGCGGCGGTGCGGGTGGCTTCGGGGCGAATGCGGTCACGGCCGGAGGCACCGGCGATGCGGGTGCCGCCGGTGGCCACGGCGGTGCCGGTGGTGCCGGTGGCGCCGCGGGTGCCGGTGCTGGCGGGTCTCAAGGCGCGGGTGGTGCCGGTGGCGGCGGTGGTGTGGGTGGCACCGGTGGTGTCGGTGGTGTGGGTGTGGATAACACTGCGGTGCAAGGGGCCGCTGGTGGTGTCGGCGGCACTGGTGGTGCCGGTGGTGTCGGCGGCGACGCGGGTGCTGGCGGCGCCGGGTCGACCGTGGGTGCGGCGGGTAAGTCGGGCGCCGGTGGCACCGGTGGCGCCGGTGGTGGCGGCGGTGCGGGCGGCTTCGGGGCGAATGCGGCCACGGCCGGAGGCACCGGCGATGCGGGTGCCTCCGGTGGCCACGGCGGTGCTGGTGGTGCCGGTGGCGCTGCAGGTGCTGGTGTGGGCGGGGTCCAGGGCGCGGGCGGGGCCGGCGGCGGCGGCGGTGTGGGCGGCACCGGTGGTGCCGGTGGCGTGGGTGTGGATAACAGTGCGGTGCAAGGCGCCGCCGGTGGGGTTGGCGGCACCGGTGGTGCTGGCGGCCAGGGTGGTGACGGCGGTGCTGGTGGCGCCGGCTCGGTGAGCGGTGCGGCCGGTAAGTCCGGCTCGGGCGGTGTCGGTGGTGGTGGTGGCGGCGGCGGTGCCGGCGGTTTCGGGGCGAATGCGGCCACGGCTGGAGGCACCGGTGAGGTGGGTGCTGCGGGTGGTCAGGGCGGTGCCGGTGGTGCCGGCGGCGCTGCCGGTGCCGGGACCGGCGGGGTCCAGGGCGTCGGCGGTCTCGGTGGTGATGGCGGTGTGGGCGGTAAGGGCGGGACCGGCGGGGCCGGTGTCGATAGTGCGGTGCAGGGGGCTACTGGTGGGGTCGGCGGCACCGGTGGTGCTGGTGGTGTCGGCGGTAACGCCGGGGTGGGTGGTGCCGGCTCGACGGTCGGTGCCGCGGGTAAGTCGGGCTCCGGCGGCACCGGTGGCACCGGTGGTGTCGGTGGTGGCGGTGGCTTCGGTATTGGTGGGGCCCCGGAGGGCGGGGCCGGGTTTACCGGCGGCGCCGGCGGGGCGGGTGGCACGGGTGGTGCCGGTGGGGCTGCGGGTGCCGGGACCGGCGGGGTCCAGGGCGCTGGTGGTCTCGGTGGTGATGGCGGTGTGGGCGGCAAGGGCGGCACCGGTGGGGCCGGTGTCGATAGCGCGGTCCAGGGCGCTGCGGGTGGGGTCGGTGGCACCGGCGGTGCGGGTGGGGTCGGCGGTAACGCCGGGGTCGGTGGCGCCGGCTCGAGCGTGGGTGCGGCCGGCAAGTCCGGTTCCGGTGGCACCGGTGGCACTGGTGGTGTCGGCGGGGCCGGTGGCTTCGGTATCGGTGGGGCCCCCGAAGGCGGGTCCGGGTTCACCGGTGGCGCCGGCGGGGCGGGTGGCACCGGGGGTGTGGGTGGCGCCGCCGGTGGCGGGACCGGTGGGGTGCAGGGCGCCGGCGGTGCCGGTGGTGATGGTGGTGTGGGTGGCACCGGTGGGTTCGGTGGCGCCGGGCGGGATAACAGTGGGTTGGCCGGGGTGGCCGGTGGCATCGGCGGCACCGGTGGTGCCGGCGGTGTCGGTGGTGACGCCGGTGCTGGTGGCGCCGGGTCGGTGACCGGTGCGGCGGGTAAGTCGGGTTCCGGTGGCACCGGTGGCACCGGTGGTGTCGGCGGGGCCGGTGGCTTCGGTATCGGTGGGGCCCCCGAGGGCGGGGCCGGGTTTGCTGGTGCCGCGGGCGGGGCCGGTGGCACCGGTGGTGTCGGTGGCGCTGCGGGTGCCGGGACCGGCGGGGTCCAGGGTGCTGGTGGTGTCGGTGGTGACGGTGGTGTCGGTGGCGGCGGGGGCGCCGGGGGCGCCGGGGCGGATAACAGTGCGTTGGCCGGGGTGGCCGGTGGCATCGGCGGCACTGGTGGAGCCGGTGGCCAGGGTGGTGACGCCGGTGCTGGTGGCGCCGGCTCGGTGAGCGGTGCGGCGGGCAAGTCCGGTGACGGTGGTGCCGGCGGTGGTGGTGGTGGCGGCGGTGCCGGCGGTTTCGGGGCGAATGCGGCCACGCCCGGAGGCACCGGAGAGGCGGGTGCCGCCGGTGGCCAAGGCGGTGCCGGTGGTGCTGGTGGCGCTGCGGGTGCCGGGACCGGCGGGGTCCAGGGTGCTGGTGGTGCCGGGGGCGGCGGCGGTGTGGGCGGCACCGGTGGTGCCGGTGGCGTGGGTGTGGATAACAGTGCGGTGCACGGTGTCGCTGGTGGGGTCGGCGGCACCGGTGGTGCCGGCGGTGTCGGTGGTGACGCCGGGGCTGGTGGCGCCGGGTCGGTGACCGGTGCGGCGGGTCAGTCGGGCTCTGGCGGTGTCGGTGGCGCTGGTGGTGTTGGTGGTGGCGGTGGTTTCGGGGCGGTTGGGGCCACGCCCGGGGCCACTGGTGAGGTAGGTGCCGCGGGTGGCCAGGGCGGTGCTGGTGGTGCTGGTGGCGCTGCGGGTGCCGGGACCGGCGGGGTCCAGGGTGCTGGTGGTGCCGGGGGCGGCGGTGGTGTGGGCGGTCACGGCGGTGCGGGTGCGGCCGGGCTCGATAACAGCGCCTATCAGGGTCTTTACGGCGGTCAGGGTGGTGACGGTGGTGCCGGCGGTGTCGGTGGCGCCGCCGGTGCTGGTGGCGCCGGCTCGACCGTGGGTGCAGCGGGTCAGTCCGGTGATGGCGGTGTCGGTGGCACTGGTGGTGTCGGCGGGACGGGTGGCTTCGGCGCGGCCGGGGCGGCTGGCGGCGGGACCGGTGGTGAGGGCGCTGCGGGTGGCCAGGGCGGCTTTGGTGGTGCCGGTGGGGCTGCGGGTGCCGGGACCGGCGGGGTCCAGGGCGCTGGTGGTCTCGGTGGTGATGGCGGTGTGGGCGGCAAGGGCGGCACCGGTGGGGCCGGTGTCGATAGCGCGGTGCAAGGCGCTGCGGGTGGGGTCGGCGGCACCGGCGGTGCGGGTGGGGTCGGCGGTAACGCCGGGGTCGGTGGCGCCGGCTCGAGCGTGGGTGCGGCCGGCAAGTCCGGTTCCGGTGGCACCGGTGGCACTGGCGGTGTCGGCGGGGCCGGTGGCTTCGGTATCGGTGGGGCCCCCGAAGGCGGGTCCGGGTTCACCGGTGGCGCCGGCGGGGCGGGTGGCACCGGGGGTGTGGGTGGCGCCGCCGGTGGCGGGACCGGTGGGGTGCAGGGCGCCGGCGGTGCCGGTGGTGATGGTGGTGTGGGTGGCACCGGTGGGTTCGGTGGCGCCGGGCGGGATAACAGTGGGTTGGCCGGGGTGGCCGGTGGCATCGGCGGCACCGGTGGTGCCGGCGGTGTCGGTGGTGACGCCGGTGCTGGTGGCGCCGGCTCGGTGACCGGTGCGGCGGGTAAGTCGGGTTCCGGTGGCACCGGTGGCACCGGTGGTGTCGGCGGTGCCGGTGGCTTCGGTATCGGTGGGGCCCCCGAGGGCGGGGCCGGGTTTGCTGGTGCCGCGGGCGGGGCCGGTGGCACCGGTGGTGTCGGTGGCGCCGCGGGTGCCGGGACCGGCGGGGTCCAGGGTGCTGGTGGTGTCGGTGGTGACGGTGGTGTCGGTGGCGGCGGGGGCGCCGGGGGCGCCGGGGCGGATAACAGTGCGTTGGCCGGGGTGGCCGGTGGCATCGGCGGGGCCGGTGGGGCCGGTGGCCAGGGTGGTGACGCCGGTGCTGGTGGCGCCGGCACGGTGAGCGGTGCGGCGGGCAAGTCCGGTGACGGTGGTGCCGGCGGTGGTGGTGGTGGCGGCGGTGCCGGCGGTTTCGGGGCGAATGCGGCCACGCCCGGAGGCACCGGAGAGGCGGGTGCCGCCGGTGGCCAAGGCGGTGCCGGTGGTGCTGGTGGCGCTGCGGGTGCCGGGACCGGCGGGGTCCAGGGTGCTGGTGGTGCCGGGGGCGGCGGCGGTGTGGGCGGCACCGGTGGTGCCGGTGGCGTGGGTGTGGATAACAGTGCGGTGCACGGTGTCGCTGGTGGGGTCGGCGGCACCGGTGGTGCCGGCGGTGTCGGTGGTGACGCCGGGGCTGGTGGCGCCGGGTCGGTGACCGGTGCGGCGGGTCAGTCGGGCTCTGGCGGTGCCGGTGGCGCTGGTGGTGTTGGTGGTGGCGGTGGTTTCGGGGCGGTTGGGGCCACGCCCGGGGCCACTGGTGAGGTGGGTGCCGCGGGTGGCCAGGGCGGTGCTGGTGGTGCTGGTGGCGCCGCGGGTGCCGGGACCGGCGGGGTCCAGGGTGCTGGTGGTGCCGGGGGCGGCGGTGGTGTGGGCGGTCACGGCGGTGCGGGTGCGGCCGGGCTCGATAACAGCGCCTATCAGGGTCTTTACGGCGGTCAGGGTGGTGACGGTGGTGCCGGCGGTGTCGGTGGCGCCGCCGGTGCTGGTGGCGCCGGCTCGACCGTGGGTGCAGCGGGTCAGTCCGGTGATGGCGGTGTCGGTGGCACCGGTGGTGTCGGCGGGACCGGTGGCTTCGGCGCGGCCGGGGCGGCTGGCGGCGGCACCGGTGGTCAGGGCGCTGCGGGTGGCCAGGGCGGCTTTGGTGGTGCCGGTGGGGCTGCGGGTGCCGGGACCGGCGGGGTCCAGGGCGCTGGTGGTCTCGGTGGTGATGGCGGTGTGGGCGGCAAGGGCGGCACCGGCGGGGCCGGTGTCGATAGCGCGGTGCAAGGCGCTGCGGGTGGGGTCGGCGGCACCGGCGGTGCGGGTGGGGTCGGCGGTAACGCCGGGGTCGGTGGCGCCGGCTCGACCGTGGGTGCGGCCGGCAAGTCCGGCTCCGGTGGCACCGGTGGCACTGGCGGTGTCGGCGGGGCCGGTGGCTTCGGTATCGGTGGCGCCCCCGAAGGCGGGTCCGGGTTCACCGGTGGCGCCGGCGGGGCGGGTGGCACCGGGGGTGTGGGTGGCGCCGCCGGTGGCGGGACCGGTGGGGTGCAGGGCGCCGGCGGTGCCGGTGGTGATGGTGGTGTGGGTGGCACCGGTGGGTTCGGTGGCGCCGGGCGGGATAACAGTGGGTTGGCCGGGGTGGCCGGTGGCATCGGCGGCACCGGTGGTGCCGGCGGTGTCGGTGGTGACGCCGGTGCTGGTGGCGCCGGGTCGGTGACCGGTGCGGCGGGTAAGTCGGGTTCCGGTGGCACCGGTGGCACCGGTGGTGTCGGCGGGGCCGGTGGCTTCGGTATCGGTGGGGCCCCCGAGGGCGGGGCCGGGTTTGCTGGTGCCGCGGGCGGGGCCGGTGGCACCGGTGGTGTCGGTGGCGCTGCGGGTGCCGGGACCGGCGGGGTCCAGGGTGCTGGTGGTGTCGGTGGTGACGGTGGTGTCGGTGGCGGCGGGGGCGCCGGGGGCGCCGGGGCGGATAACAGTGCGTTGGCCGGGGTGGCCGGTGGCATCGGCGGCACTGGTGGAGCCGGTGGCCAGGGTGGTGACGCCGGTGCTGGTGGCGCCGGCTCGGTGAGCGGTGCGGCGGGCAAGTCCGGTAACGGTGGTGCCGGCGGTGGTGGTGGCGGCGGCGGTGCCGGCGGTTTCGGGGCGAATGCGGCCACGCCCGGAGGCACCGGAGAGGCGGGTGCCGCCGGTGGCCAAGGCGGTGCCGGTGGTGCTGGTGGCGCCGCGGGTGCCGGGACCGGCGGGGTCCAGGGTGCTGGTGGTGCCGGGGGCGGCGGTGGTGTGGGCGGTCACGGCGGTGCGGGTGCGGCCGGGCTCGATAACAGCGCCTATCAGGGTCTTTACGGCGGTCAGGGTGGTGACGGTGGTGCCGGCGGTGTCGGTGGCGCCGCGGGTGCTGGTGGCGCCGGCTCGACCGTGGGGGCGGCCGGCAAGTCCGGTGATGGCGGTGTCGGTGGCACTGGTGGTGTCGGCGGGACCGGTGGCTTCGGCGCGGCCGGGGCGGCTGGCGGCGGGACCGGTGGTCAGGGCGCTGCGGGTGGCCAGGGCGGCTTTGGTGGTGCCGGTGGGGCTGCGGGTGCCGGGACCGGCGGGGTCCAGGGCGCTGGTGGTCTCGGTGGTGATGGCGGTGTGGGCGGCAAGGGCGGCACCGGCGGCGCCGGTGTCGATAACAGTGCGGTGCAAGCCGCTGCGGGTGGGGTCGGCGGCACCGGCGGTGCGGGTGGCGTCGGCGGCAACGCCGGGGTCGGTGGCGCCGGGTCGGTGACCGGTGCGGCGGGTAAGTCCGGTGACGGCGGCACTGGTGGCACTGGCGGTGTCGGCGGGGCGGGTGGTTTCGGTATTGGTGGGGCCCCTGAGGGCGGGTCCGGGTTTGCTGGTGCCGCGGGCGGGGCTGGTGGCACCGGGGGTGTGGGTGGCGCTGCCGGTGCCGGTGCTGGCGGGGTCCAGGGCGCCGGCGGTATCGGTGGCACAGGTGGTACGGGCGGTACGGGAGGCGCGGGCGCTGCCGGCATCGATAACAGCGCCTATCAGGGTCTTTACGGCGGTCAGGGTGGTGACGGTGGTGCCGGCGGTGTCGGTGGCGCCGCGGGTGCCGGTGGCGCCGGCTCGACCGTGGGGGCGGCCGGCAAGTCCGGTGATGGTGGTGTCGGTGGCACTGGTGGTGTCGGCGGGACGGGTGGCTACGGGTCGGCCGGGTTGGCCGGCGGCGGCACCGGCGGTGAGGGTGCTGCGGGTGGCCAGGGCGGCTTTGGTGGTGCCGGTGGCGCTGCCGGTGCCGGGACCGGCGGGGTCCAGGGCGCTGGTGGTCTCGGTGGTGATGGCGGTGTGGGCGGTAAGGGCGGCACCGGCGGGGCCGGTATCGATAGCGCGGTGCAAGGCGCCACTGGTGGGGTCGGCGGCACCGGCGGCACTGGTGGTGTCGGCGGTAACGCCGGGGGTGGTGGCGCCGGGTCGGTGACCGGTGCGGCGGGTAAGTCGGGCTCTGGTGGCGCCGGTGGCACTGGTGGTGTCGGCGGGGCCGGTGGTTTCGGTATTGGTGGGGCCCCTGAGGGCGGGTCCGGGTTTGCTGGTGGCGCCGGCGGGGCGGGTGGCACCGGTGGTGTGGGTGGCGCTGCGGGTGCCGGGACCGGCGGGGTGCAGGGCGCCGGCGGGGCCGGTGGTGACGGTGGTGTCGGTGGCACCGGCGGGTTCGGCGGCGGCGGCCGGGATAACAGTGGGTTGGCTGGGGTGGTCGGTGGGGCCGGCGGCACCGGTGGCGCCGGCGGAGTCGGCGGTGACGCCGGAGCTGGTGGCGCCGGGTCGGTGACCGGTGCGGCCGGTAAGTCCGGCTCGGGTGGCACCGGCGGCACCGGTGGTTTCGGCGGTGCGGGCGGTTTCGGGGCGGCCGGGTCCGGGGCCGGAGTCATCGGCGATGCGGGTGCCGCGGGTGGTCAGGGCGGTGCCGGTGGTGTCGGTGGCGCTGCCGGTGCTGGGACCGGCGGGGTCCAGGGCGCCGGCGGTATTGGTGGCACCGGCGGTGTGGGTGGTCACGGCGGCGCGGGTGCGGCCGGGATTGATAACAGTGCCAACCAGGGCCTCTATGGCGGTCAGGGTGGCGACGGTGGCGCCGGTGGCCAGGGCGGTGCAGCGGGTGCCGGTGGTGCCGGTTCGGTGACCGGTGCGGCCGGCAAGTCCGGTGACGGCGGCACTGGTGGCACTGGTGGTGTCGGCGGTGCGGGTGGTTTCGGGGCGGCCGGATCCGGGGCCGGAGTCATCGGCGATGCGGGTGCCGCGGGTGGCCAGGGCGGTGCTGGTGGGGCCGGTGGCAACGCCGGTGCCGGTACCGGCGGCACTAACGGCAGTGGCGGCATCGGTGGCAACGGCGGCATCGGCGGCAAGGGCGGCAACGGCGGCAGCGGAGTCGGTCAATTCGTCACCGGTGGTAACGGCGGCACGGGTGGCGCAGGCGGTAATGCGGGTGCAGGGGGCGCCGCGGGTAGCGGCGGCACCGGCGGCATAGCGGGCAACGCCGGTACCGGCGGCACTGGCGGCGCGGGCGGTGCTGGTGGTGTGGGTGATAACGGAGCTGGCGTGGGAGGCCAGGCTGGATTTGCCGGTGGGGCCGGTGGCGCCGGTGGCGCCGGTGGCAGCGCCGGTGCCGGGGGTGTCAACGGCAACGGTGGCGATGGCGGGGCCGGCGGGGCGGGCGGCGTGGGTGGCCTGAGCCTGACCACGGCCGGTGCTGGTGGCGCAGGTGGCAACGGCGGTGTCGGGGGCGCGGCTGGCGGCGGTGCCGGGGCGGCGGGTCTCGGCGGTGATGGCGGTAATGCCGGTACGGGCGGCAAGGGCGGCGACGGCCTCAGCGGCGGGTTCAGTTCCGGTGTAGCCGGTGGCAAGGGCGGCACCGGTGGTGCCGGTGGTACTGGCGGCAACGCCGGCGGCCCCGGGGGCGTCAACGGCGACGGCGGCGCAGGTGGTGCCGGCGGGCTGGGTGGGGCTGGTGGCTCAAGCAACGGCGTGGCCGGTGTCGGTGGTGCCGGAGGCACCGGTGGCGCCGGTGGCGCAGCAGGCACGAACTTGTCGGGCGGCGCAGGTAACGGCGGTGACGGCGGCGCCGGTGGAGCCGGCGGGTTCGGCGGCGCGGGTATCGACGGCAGTGGAACGCTGGGCGCTAATGGCGGTGCCGGTGGGAGCGGTGGCACCGGCGGACAAGCGACCAGTGCTGCCGGCATCGCGGGTGACGGTGGGGCCGGCGGCGGCGGCGGCATCGGCGGAGCTGCCGCCAATGGCAGCAACGGCGGTTTTGGTGTCCCAGGTGGCAGCACCGGCGGCGTCGGCGGCGCCGGCGGTAACGGTGGTGCCGGAGGGGGTATCGGCGGACGTAACGGTGACGGTGGCTACGGCGGCGCAGGGGGCCGCGGTGGTGACTCCGTGCTGCCCCCAAGCGGCATCCGTCAGAATGGCGGCGACGGCGGCGCTGGCGGTGCGGCCGGGTCGGCCGGTTCCAACGGTGCCAGCGCCGCGGGCATCGACGGCCACGGCGGTACCGGCGGCGACGGCGGCAACGGAAGCACGGGCGGCGCGGGTGCCAATGGTGGAAGCCCAGGAGCTAACGGCGGCTTTGGCTCCCAAGGCGGCAACGGCGGAAAGGGTGGCGCCGGCGGCGCCGGCGTGAACGGGGTCGGCGGCGGCAATGGTGGCAAGGGCGGCGCGGGCGGCACCGGTGGTACCGGTGGTGCCGGTGCGGCGGGCAGTGATGCAATCAACCCCCAGGCTGGCGGTGCCGGTGGCACCGGCGGCTCGGGTGGTTTCGCCGGGGCAGGTGGTACCGGCACCGATGGCGGGGCCACGGGAGCAACCGGGACATACGGCAACGGCGGCGTCGGAGGGGCAGGTGGTAACGCGGGTCACCCGACGACGGCTGGCGGCCAGACCGGCGTTGTCGGCGGCCGGGGCGGCAACGGTGGCTTCGCATTCGGGAACGGAGTCGGCGGCGCCGGAGGTAAGGGCGGCACCGGCGGCAACGGCGGCAGCGGAGCGATCTTCATCAACGGCGGGACCGCTGGCGCTGGTGGAGCTGGCGGTACCGGTGGCGGAACAGAGTGGGGCGTCGGCGGTGTCGGTGGCACCGGCGGCACCGGCGGCATCGGCGGCAACGGTGACAATCTCTTCACGGTCGGTGGCCCCGGTGGAGCCGGCGGTCGAGCCGGTGATGGTGGTGCCGCCACCGCAGGGGGCACCGGAGGTGGCGGTGGTACGGGCGGAGTCGGTGGCCTGGGCGGCAACGGCAAGTTGGGCGGATCAGGCGGCGACGGCGGAAATGGCGGCAACGGCGGCACGGGAGTCATCGGTGGCTTTGGCGGCGCCGGCGGGGCCGGTGGCCCCGGTGGGAAGGGCGCGGGCGGAAGTCCTTCCGATTCCGGCAACCCCGGCCAACCAGGTCTGAATGGCTGAGGCAGTTCCCATCGACCGGCGAAAGTAAAAGGAGGCTGACGCTCTTCCCGATCCGTCAAACGCGAGAACTCCGCAAACCACCGAGGCTCATCTCAGTCCGACAGAGAAAGGAACCATCCATGAGCACTCCTCGGCGGAATGGGCAATGTGTCCAACGCGATCTGGGACGGAGATAACCCGCCACCGAAGCCGCCGCCCCCGGTCGGCCTTCGCTGCGACGCCAATCTCACCAATTGCCGAATCGGAGACCATCCGTAATTCAGCTGTGCGGAACCCCGCCACCGGCCGGGGTTTCTCACGAATGCTCATCGATGTACTCGGTCGCGTCCTTATCGCGGTTGTCGACGCCGGTGGTCGCTTCGCGTTCGGCGTAGAACCGCATCCATTGCAGAGCCAGCTCGTTCCTGAGTTCGAGCGACGCGCTCTTAATGAAGTCCGGCATTGCCTCCCGCTCTTCCTCGTCGAGGTGTTTACCGTTCTGCTCGCGGGCCTCGTGAACGGCCTCGAACCACTCGGAGCTGCCCGGCTCGAGCCGGCGTGACCGACGGACGGCATCACGAATCGCGTTGTGATCGGTAATGGCGTCCTCGGTCTCGTCCTCCGGGTCGCCTTCGGGATTGCTGGGATGGTCATGGCCACCGTGTTTGAGCAGCGCCGGGTAGAACACCGCTTCCTCTGCCTCGGCATGAACGTCGAGGCGGGCACCGAGAACGGCCCAGATTGCGGCAAGGTCGTCGTCGCTTCTCGCGTCGTCGAGCCGGAAGAACTGACGCCGAATCCAGTCGTGATCGGCGTAGATGAGGTCGATGATGTCGGCCATGGTTCAGCGCCGCCTTCTGCACACGGTGGGGACCCCTCTCGCTCGGAATTGCGACAAGGGGATTCACGCGCGCCGGGCCGCCTAAACCGTGACGCCTGATCGCGCGGAAGGCAAGGCATCGATACCGGCGCAAGATCGCGGCCCGGCGTCATTCCCGTCACGATTCACCAGTCGCCCCAAAGATTTTGACGCCCGCGATGATATATATGCCCGCATGGGGTGGCGCCGGTGAGACGCTTGATAACGTCTATCGCATTGGCAGCAATAGTCGTTGCCGCCGCAATGACGCCGGTAAAAGCCAGGGCTGCAGACGAATCCGTCGCTGCGACAGTATTGACGATCAACCCCGCCTTTTTCCCGTTACCGTCGAACTGGTTGCGTGGCGAGCTTTTCGCCGCACCCAATGTGAAAGTCAAAGTCCCTTATACGAATCTGCCCAATGCTTACTTCGTCCATCAGGGCGCCGATATCCTCAATCAGCTCCTGCATTCCACGGCGGGCCGCAAGATCGTCCTCGGTCACAGCGAAGGCGCTCAGGTGGAGGACGATTGGTTGCGCCGGTACGGCCCCGGTAGTGATATCGATCCCGCAAGCGTCACGTTCATTCTCACCGGTGACCCGGAGAACAAATACGGCGGTTGCACTTTCATCTCCAACAGCGGATGCAACGCGGCGTATGGCGGCAGGGGATTCCCGGCCGACACCCGTTACACGGTGAAAGTCTTGATCCGGCAATACGATTTCTGGGCGGACTGCCCGGGTGACCTGGCGAATTCGGTGGCGCGTTTCAACAGAGTGGCCTCCAACTTCGTCGGCGGTACCGGTGAACTGCGGGGCCCGCATCTGGACTACAGCAAGCTCAGCCTGACCGACCCGGGGAACAAGTCATACGTCGAGGGCAACGCCACCTACATTCTGGGCGCACCGGCCACGTACTACCTGCCGATGGTCACCTGGCGGTTGGAATCGGCCGAGAACAAGCGAATCCACGAACTGCAGTGGCGCCCGATGGTTGAATCCGCCTACAACCGGCCGATGGGGACGCTCGATCTGCCGGGCTGATCACTCGCGTTCCCGCCCGGTGATCAGCTTGCGGATCGTCTGTACCTCGCTGTCGGCGAACGGCCGCCCGTCGGGCTGCAGGAGGTCGGCGAACCACTGTTTGGGTACCGCCGTCGCCGGATGGTCCCACGAACTCCACGGAAAATAGGTCTGGGTCTTGCCGGCGACCAGTCCCCAGTTGAGCGCACCGACGTTGTGCCGCTTGGCAATCGGCAGCACGCCTTCGACCGTGCTGCCCAGTGAGCGAGCCAGGTACTCGGTGCAGATGATCGGGCGCCCCAGCGGCTCGAGTTCGTTGATGCGGCCCTCGAATTCCCCCGGCGGGGTGTAACTGTGGAATGTGATCACGTCGGCGTTGTCGAGCTGAATGCCGGCGATGGCGCTGCGCGCACCGGGATCGCCCCAATTGCCCTGCCAGACCCCACTTGTCAGCGGCTGCACCGGATCGACCGCGCGCGCCCAGCGAAACACCTGGGGGAGCAGGGCCGCGACCCGGTCCAGCTTGTCCTTGCGCTCCACCTTGCGGTACTCGCGCGCGGGATTGTCCGGTTCGTTCCACAGGTCCCAACCCAGTACCCGGTTGTCGTTGCGGAACTGGCTCAACACACCGGTGACGTAATCCTGCATGACAGCCGCGTAGCGCGGGTCGTCGATGTGCTCGGCGCCCGGCCCCTGCACCCACCCGGAGTTGTGCACGCCCGGTGTGGGCGCGCGCTGCCGACCCACCCGCGGAAACGGATCCCAGCAGGAGTCGAACAGCACGAACAGCGGCTTGATGCCGTGCCGCGCCGCGATGCCGACGAACTGGGCCAGCCGACCCTGGAAGCCCGCCCGGTCCTGCGCCCAGAGCTGGTCATGCAGGAAGACCCGCACCGTGTTGAACCCGTGAAACCGCGCCGCTCCCAGTTCGTTGTCGATGCGCCGGGGATCGTAGGTGCCGGCCTGAAACATCTCGAGCTGGTTGATCGCGGTCGAGGTGACGTAGTTGACGCCGACCAGCCACCCCTGCGCCTGATACCAGTTGTGCGCACGGTCGGCCGGCCAGCGGCCCGCCTCGGCGGACGCCCGCGGCGTCCGGGTCAGTGCCGTGGCGGCCGCTAACGCCAGTGGCAGCTTCAGAGCGGTTCGGCGTTGCACCCAGCGACGGTAAGTTCGGAACGCAGCACACGTCCCGCGGCATACCGGGCCGCGACAATTTGAGGGTGGAAATTGTTATCCCGCCGTCACTTTCGACATCAGCGAGCTAGCGCAGTTTGCGGCCGTAGCTGTCGGTGACGCTGCCGGTGAAGATCATGATCGCGTCGACGAAGCCCCAGATTCCGACGCCGGCCAAGATGAAGATGCCGATGCCGCACAGGACGGTGAGGACAAGGCCGGCCAAGCCGAGGCACAACTGAATGACCGCGATCTGGGTGGACTCCAGATAGAAGCGGCCGACCCCGAACGCACCGAAGAACAGCTGAAGCAGTCCGGCGGTGGTGGCGGACTTGTCCGACAGCGGCATCCCGGTGGCCGGATCCCGCCCGAACGGCGCCTGCGGATCGACGCCGTAGCCCCCATAGCCGGGATATTGGGGGACGGACGGATACTGCGGGGGCGGCGGTGGCTGGCCAGGCTGGTATGGCGGCTGGGGTGGCTGGTAGCCGTAGGGCTGCTGTCCCCAGGGTGGCTGCTGCTCGGGGTTGCCGGGGTAATTCGGTGTTCCCATCGGCTCTACCTAACCACTGACGATCAGCGGAAGCGAGATCATGCCCGCTCCGCCGGTCACCACCAGAACCCAGCGGCCGTCGACCGGCAGAGTGACTTCAATCGGAAAGATCGCGAACCCGAGCTCGGCGATGGTGGCTGCCTCGGGTAGTTCGAATTCGATGTTCAGCGGCTCGTCATCGGTCGGTGGGCGGATCTCGACGTCGACGCGCCGCTCCGGGCTGTCGGTCTCCGCCTGCGTCAGCACCACGAGCAGGAATTGGGCCAGCCGATCGGCCTCGACGGCGAATCGCAGCAGCACACCGCCCGAAACGTTGAGTTTGTTGTCCGTCGCCGAAGCAGCTTCGGCCAGAAAGGCCCCGACTATCACTGGGTGAAACTACCGCTCCCGCCCGAGATAAGCACCGCCGACGTCCGGGCCGGCTACTGCTGAGGCTGCGGGGCGCCGCCGCCGTACCCCAGCTGTGAGGCGGTGTAGCGGGCGCCATCGGTGACCGGCACGGCCTGTACCGCCGTCCCGTAGGCACAGATCTCGGTCCACACGTCACCGAGCTCCGTCGTGTCAAAGCGCATCGCGACGATGACGTTGCCGCCCTTGGCGCGCGCTTCGTTGATCAGCCGGGACATCGCTTCATTGCGGCTCTCGGCCAGGTTCTTGGTCATGCCCTGCAGCTCGCCGCCGAACATCGACTTGAAGCCGGCACCGAACTGCGCGAAGGCATTTCGGGACCGCACGGTGAGACCGAAGACTTCGCCGCAGACGCGCTGGATTTCCCAACCGGGGATGTCATTGGTAGTGACGACGAGCACCGGAGCTGCCTTTCTTGTTGAACGGGGCGACGCGATTCCCGCTGCAGGGTACCGCTCACCGCGTCTGTGTGAAGTGTTGCCCGATGTTTTCGGCCGCAGCGCGGACCAGCTCGCCGAGGCGACGGACTTCGGCGCCGGTGAGTTCGGCGAATGGTGCGACAGTGACCGACATGGCGACGAGACCGTCGGCGTCGAAGACCGGGGCCGAGATGGTGGCGATATTGTGCGTCGCGTTGCCGGTCAATTCGGAGGACAGCACATCGATGACCGTCAGGTCGGCGAATGCCCGCGCAAGTCGCGCGGTGATGGCGTCGGGTTCACTGTCAGCGCCCAGCGCCCGGAGCGCCGTGTAGACGCGGACGTACTCGCGGCTGAGTCGTTCGATGACATAACCGCGTTCCCGGATCTCGTTGAGCACCGTGGACATTCGGCGTGACAACGCCGTCGAGGGTTTGCCCACGCCTTGCAGCCACGCGCGCTGCGCACCGGCGGAGCCCCAGGCGACGTAGTCGCGGCCGAACGGTGCGACCAAGGGCATGCGCAGTTGCCGATCGATCCGCATGCCCGACGGTGATTCGCCCGCGCTGTCTATCACGACCAGGCTGTTCTGCTCGCGCCGAGCCAAAAACGTTTGCGTGCAACTAGATTCGGCGAGCTTATGCAGAATCCCGTGGTAGATGCGCTCGTCGGCGGCCTCGGTCAGCGACGCGATGCCCGGGCCGCGCGAGTAGGCGCCGGCAGCGTCGCGCACCAACCAGTCGTGGCTGGCCAAGGTAGTGACGATCGCATGTCCGGTGGCGCGGCTGATCCCCAGTTCGCGGGAGATCTCGGCCAGGGAGAAACTGCGCCCGGGCTGGGATCCCACCAGTTCCATGATGGCGACCACGCGTTCTGTCGGGGGAGACGCGGGTTGACGGCGCGACGTGTCTGCATCTACCGTGATTGTCATATTTTCGAATGCTATATCGAATATTCGACAACGCAAGGGCGGGAGGTGATCGGTGGAGGCCGGCGCTGGATCGACGAACGCTGATGTCATCGACTTCGACGACCTGACGTCGCCCCGCCTGACCGACGTCCAGCGCCAGATCCTGGAATTCACCGAGAGCCGCCACGTCGAGTTCGACATCGACACGATGCTCGCCGAGGCCCGCGGCCAGGCCGGGGCGGACGACCTCGACGACACCGACGGCATCACCGACCGGCTGCGAGTGCACGTCGCGGCCATCGAGGGAGACGACGGGTTGCGTCAACTCTCCCGCTCCACGCTGCGGCAACGAGTGGTGCGGCTGCTGCGCAACCGGTTGTCGCTGACCGACCTCATCAAGCGCTACCCCGAGATCGAGTCGATCCCGATCGAGAAACCGATCATCGTCGTCGGAATGCCACGCTCGGGCACCACCCACCTGGTGAACCTCATCGCCGCCGACCCCCGCCGGCGCGCGCTGCCGTACTGGGAGAGCCAGGAGCCGATCCCGGCCGTCGGCGAGGGGCCCGACATCTTCGGCGTCGATCCGCGATACACCCGGTGCAAGCAGGAACACGACGCGCTGATGGTCAGCGCGCCCGTCGTGGCGGCCATGCACGACCGTTTCCCGGAGGCCATCGAGGAGGAGGTCGAGATCCTGGATCTGGACCTGGCCGCCTACGTCCTGGAATGGCATGCGCGAGTGCCCGATTGGCGTGACTACTACCTGACTCTGGACCAGCACCGGCATTACCGGTACCTGCGAAAAGTGCTGCAGGCACTGACGTTTCTGCGTGGTCCGCGGACCTGGGTGCTCAAGAGCCCGCAGCATTGCGAGCAACTCGGCCCGCTGATGGCGACCTTTCCTGACGCCACGGTGGCTTTCACCCACCGCGATCCCGTCGCGGTGATCCAATCGGCGATCACCATGATGGCCTACTCCGACCGGCTGCGCCGGACCAGCATCGACCCCGCCTGGCTGTTGGACTACTGGAGCGACCGCGTGCACCGCTTACTCAGTGCGTGCGTGCGCGACCGCGAGCTGGTTGCGGCCGAACGCAGCATCGACATCAGCTTCCATCAGCTCAACGGCAACGAAATGCCGTTGCTGACCGAGCTTTACCGGCGTGCCGGCGCGGAACTGACCGACAAGGTGCAGCGACACTTCCAGAAGTACCTGGACGGCAACCCGCGCGGCAAGCACGGCCGGATCCAATACGACCTGCAGCGCCACTTCGGCATCTCGCCCGACGAACTGCGTCAGCGATTCGACTTCTACTTCGACAGGTTCGACGTCCGCGCCGAGTGAAGGAGACCCTGTGACAACCGAACCGGTGTACCGCAGCCGCCCGGGCGCCGATGCCATGCGTCCGGCATCCGCCGACCGCGCCGAGCCGATCGCCCCCGGAATCTGGTGCTCGCCGGGCCTGTCGAACGCCTACCTGCTCACCACCGACGAGGGCCGGGTCATCGTCAACACCGGGATGGGCTTCGAGGGCCCGGTACACCGGGCCAATTTCGATGCTGTCGACGCCTCGCCGGTGCGCTACATCATCTTCACCCAGGGGCACGTCGACCACGTCGGCGGCCTGGATAGCATCCGCGATCCTGACACCGTCGTTGTCGCACAGGCGAACTGGAAGCTGTGGCGCGACGACAACGAACGGCTCATCCCCTATCGCGCCAGCCGCAGTGCGTTCGCGTTCCAGGACACACTGGCCACCGGCATCCGGGCCATTCAGCAGCGGCTGGGCACCAGGAAGCTGCCCGGGCAGAGTGTTCCCACCGTCGACCTCGACTTCGACGACACGCTCACCCTTCAGGTCGGCGGCCGCCGCCTGGAACTGATCTCGGTGCCCGGCGGCGAGACCACCGACTCGCTGGTGGTGTGGCTCCCGGAGGAACGGATCTGCCTGTGCGGGAACACTTTCGGACCCATCTTCGGACACATTCCCAACCTGGTCACCATCCGCGGCGACCGGTACCGCGACGCACTGACGGCGATCTCCTCGGTGGAACGGGTGCGTGAGCTGCGGCCCGAGTTACTGGTCACCGGTCACTTTGACCCGATCGCCGGCGCGGAGCGTATCGACGCGGAGCTGACGCGGCTGCGCGACGCCATCAGGCACATTCATGATGAAACGGTGGCCGGCATGAACGCCGGAAAGGACGTGGGCCAGCTGATGCGCGAGATCACGCTGCCCGCGGACGCCGAAGTGGGCCAGGGGTACGGCAAGGTCGCCTGGGACGTGCGGGCTATCTGGGAGAACTATTCCGGTTGGTTCCATCACCGCTCGACCACCGAGCTCTACCCGGTCGGGTTCGACGAAGTGTCGGCCGACATCGTCGAACTCGCCGGTGCCGACGCGCTGGTCGACCGCGCGCGGGGTCACCTGTGCGCCGGGCGGCCGCTGCACGCGATCCACCTCGCCGAGCTGGTGTCCCGCGATCACCCCGGTGCGCGCGAGGTGCTCAGGCAGGCGCATGAAGACCTGCTGGCGGCCAGTGAAAACTTCTGGGAAACAAGCTGGCTCAAGAAACAGATAGCGAGAAACTCATGACCGCACGGGTCAGCTTCGACTTCACCGGCACCACGGCGCTCATCACCGGAGGTACCAGCGGCATCGGTCACGCGATCGCCACCCTGTTCCGGGACGCCGGAGCCGAGGTGAGCATCACCGGAACCAGGGGCAGCGCGGGCGAGTACGACGCCGACCTGTCCGGCATGACCTATCACCAATTGCAGATCACCGACCCGGACTCCGTTGACGCGCTGGCCCAGCGATTCACCGCACTCGACGTCTTGGTGAACAACGCGGGAGCGAACTTCCCGGGAGGACTCGACGAATCCAAGCCGGACGGATTCGAAGCGTCGGTGGCGCTCAATCTGACCGGACCGTACCGGCTTACGGTCGGGCTGCGCCGCGCCTTGAAAGCATCGACGGCAACGGGTGGGGCCAGCGTGGTCAACCTGGCCTCGATGTCGGCACTGCGCGCCGTCCCATTGGTGCCCGGCTACGGTGCCGCCAAGGCCGGAATCATCTGCGTCACAAGGAACCTCGCGGTGAAGTGGGCGCCCCAGGGTATCCGGGTGAACGCGGTGGCGCCGGGCGCTGTCGACACCCCGATGACCGCACCCATGCATTCGGTCACCGAACTGGTGGAGGCCGAACTGGCGCATGTCCCCCTGCGACGCTTCGGGGCGGTCTCCGAGATCGCGCCCACGGTAGCCTTTTTATGCACCGAACACAGCAGTTACACCACCGGTGCGGTGTTCGTCGTGGACGGCGCATCGGACTGCATCTGAGGACGGAATATGGCGCACGCACTTCGGCCTGAGGACCTCTACCACACCGCAATCGTGGTACCCGACCTCGACGCCGCGATGACGCGGTTCACCGCGCTGGCCGGTTACCGGTGGATCAAGCCCATGCGCTACACGCTGCCCTTCCGCACCGGGGCCGGCACCCGCGAATTGACGTCCAACTTCACCTACTCGCTGCAGGCCCCGTACCTGGAACTGATCCAGGAGGTTCCCGGTACCCCCTGGGTGGCGGCCCCCGGCAACGCCGTTCATCATCTCGGTTATTTCGCCGACAACCTCACCGAGACCGCTAAAGCGTTGGAGGACAATGGGTTCTCCTTCGAAATGACCACCGATGTGCCGGGCTCGACGCTGGCGATGTTCGCCTACTACGTCGACGCCGGCGGCACGCGCATCGAGATCGTCGACCGAGCGCTGTTCCCGGACTTCGCCGCCTTCCTGCAGTCCCAGGCTCTGTGACCGGCATGATCCTGACCGTGCTGCGGTTCAATTTCGCCTCGCCGCAGGGAAATCCGCGCAGACAGAGCGAATTGCTGAACGCCGCACTGGAACTGGCCCAGTGGGGTGAGTCGCACGGGATCACCACGGTCAGCGTCGACGAACACCATGCGACCGGGCACGGCTGGAGCTGCAACCCGATCATGGCCGCGTCATTGTTCCTGGCCCGGACCACGACCATGATCGCCAGCGTGGACTGCGCGCTGGGTCCGCTCTGGAATCCGGTCCGCCTCGCCGAAGACATCGCGCTCGTCGACAACATGAGTCGCGGCAGGCTGCACACCACGGTGGGCCTGGGCTACCGCACCGTCGAATACGAGGCACTCGGTGTGGATTTCACCCGGCGCGGCAAGCTGATGGACGCCCTGGTCGAACAAATGCTGGCCCGGTGGGCCGGCACCGAAGACGGTGTCTGCACCGGAACCTGGACCAGGCCGCACCCGCCGTTGTACGTGGGCGGAGGCTCGCTCGCCACGGCGCGGCGCGCGGCCCGATTCGGGCTGCCGCTGAGCCTGGCCGATCACCTGCCCGACGTGGCGGACCACTATCGCGAACTGTGCTCCCGAGCCGGTGTCAAACCGTTCGTCATCATGCCGGGTCCGGTCAACAGGGGAATGATCTACCTGCACGAGGACCCGGACCGGGCCTGGGCCGAACTGGGCGGGCACATCCTCTGGGAGGCAGTGACATATGGCGGGTGGTCGGCCGACGAACGATCGCTGATGCACCTGCCCGGAGTTCAGACGCTCGAGGAGGTCAAAGCTTCCGGGCGCTACCGGTTCCTCACGCCGGAGCAGCTGATCGCCGAAGTGCGGGCCGCGGACTACTACGGCCCGATCGTGCTGCACCCCCTGGTGGGCGGAATGCCCGTCGAGGAGGCGTGGAAGTCGGTGCAGCTACTCACCGACCGGGTGCTGCCCGCGTTGACCTGACGCTCTAGAGCCCGAACGCCGGACCCTGCGGCGGCGGCGTGAATTCGGTGACCAGCACCGGAAGCGAAATGGCCCCGGTGCCCCCGGTCACCACCAGAACCCACCGGCCGTCACTGGGCAAGGTCAGCTGGAGCTCGAAGAACGCGAACCCGGGGAACTCGGCCACCGAGGCTTCGGGCACCTCGAACTCCAACCGGATCGGGTCGTCGTCCGTCGGCGGGCGCATCTCGATCTTCAGCGTCCGATCGGTGTTGCCGGGCTCCGCCTGGGTCAGCACCACCAGGACGAAGCGGGCCGAGCGGTCGGGGCCGAGCGCAAATCGAGACAGCACCCCACCCGACACATTGAGTTTGTTGTCGACGACGGCGGCCGCGTCGGCCAGGAAAGCGCCCGTAAGTATCACGCCGCTGAACCTACCGCAGCGCTTCCCGCCGCCGAAATTCGTCGACGCGCGCAGTGTCGCGATGTGCGCTGGGGTTTAACGGCGCAACGCGCGATACTGAGGCCATGCCTGATCGCAACGTCCTGGGTGGCCCATTGGAACCCTGCGGCACCGATCCGGTCACCGGCTTCTATCGGGACGGGTGCTGTTCCACCGGCGATGAAGACCGCGGACTGCACACCATCTGCGCCGTCGTGACCGCCGAGTTTCTCGAGCACCAGCGATCGATCGGTAACGACCTGTCAACGCCGGTGCCGGAGTACCGATTTCCCGGGCTGTTGCCCGGCGACCGTTGGTGCGTCACGGCCCGTAACTGGCTACGGGCCCACAACGACGGCTGCGCCGCGCCGGTGGTTTTGGCCTCCACCCACGAGCGCACGCTGGACGTGGTTCCGCTCGAGGTGCTGCAGGAGCACGCGGTGGACGTGCCCGACGACCTGGCTAACCTGTGATCACGGGACCTCGGTCGAATACAGCCACGCATCCCACAGCGGCCGCAGTGACTCGTCGCTGTAGTTGGCCGCCAGCCCGGTGAAGTCCTCGGTGCTCGCCGTGCCGTGCCGGTAGCGGGTCGTCCAATCCTTGAGCAGCGCAAAGAACTTGTCGTCGCCCAGCTGTCCGCGCAGCGCGTGCAGGGTCAGTGCGCCGCGCTTGTAGACCCGATCGTCGAACATGTCCCGCGGCCCGGGATCGGCGAGCAGCAGATCCTGCGGCTTCTGCCGCAACTGGCCGAGGTGATACCGGGCCAGGGCCACGGTGCTGGACCCGCCGCTGCGCTCCGACCACAGCCACTCCGCATAGGACGCGAACCCTTCATGCAGCCAGATGTCGCGCCACCGGCGCGCGGTCACCGAATTGCCGAACCACTGGTGCGCCAGCTCGTGGGCGATCAGTCTCTCGCTGCCCCGGTTGCCGGTGCAGTGATTGGCGCCGAAGATCGAAATGCCCTGTGCCTCTAGCGGAATCTCCAGGGCATCGTCGGTCACCACGACCGTGTACCCGTCGGCGAGCGGATAGGGCCCGAACAAGTCGATGAACACCGCCATCATGTCGGGCTGACGGGCGAAGTCGTGGTCGAAGTTGTCCTTGAGGCGTTCGGGCAACGCCGCGCGGATCGCGACCGGAGTCCTGGCCAGCCGAACCGACTCGTACACACCGATCTGCAGGGTGATGAGGTAGGTCGACGTCGGCTCCGGCTGTTCATAGGTCCACACGGTCTGCGACGCCCGCGCCCGCGACGACACCAGCTTGCCGTTGGCGATGGCGCGGTATCCGCTCTCGGTGCTGATCTGGATCCGGAAGGCGGCCTTGGCGCTGGGGTGGTCGTTGCAGGGGAACCAGGACGCGGCTCCGTTGGGCTGCCCGGCGACCAGGGCGCCGTCGGTCAACTCCTCGAATCCCACGTCGCCCCAAAGGGTTCGGAGCGGCTTGGGGTTGCCCCCGTAACGCACCACCACCGACATCGCGGCGCCGGTCGGCAACTTCGACTCCAGCGCGATGCGCAACTTGCCGCTGCGGCAGCTGAAGCGGGCGGCGCGCTTGCCGTTGACCGAAACCCGGGACACCGACAGCGCGCTGGACAGATCGAGGGTGAATTCCCCCAACTCGGCCGAGGTCACCGCGGTGATGGTGGCGGTTCCGGACAACCGATTGATCGAGACCTTGTACTCGAGGTCGAGTTCGTAACGCGACACCGTGTAACCGAAGTTGCCGTTCTGCGGCAGGTAGGGGTCCATCGCCTGGCTTGGCGTGGTCTTCTTCGCCGGGGACTTCACGCCGCGTTGTCCTTGACGTCCGCCGCATTCTTGCGGCCCTTCTTCCGGCTCACCCACGGCCGGACCGGATTGCCCTGCCAGCGAGTCGATCCCGGCACCTCGTCGCCGCGCACCACCAGCGACGCGGGCCCGACGGAGGCCCCGGCGCCCACCCGCGCGGCGGGCAGCGCGACGCAGTGCGGTCCCAGGGTGGCGCCCGGTTCCAGCACGACGCTGTCCATTCGCATGATCCGGTCGTGGAACAGGTGGGTCTGCACCACGCACCCGCGGTTGACGGTGCTTCCTTCCCCGAGCACCACCAGATCGGCCTCGGGCAACCAGTAGGTCTCACACCACGAACCACGCCCGACCGCGGCGCCCAAGCCACGCAGCCACAGATTCATCACCGGCGTACCGCCGGCGGCACGCGCGAACCACGGCGCCGCAACGGTTTCCACGAACGTGTCGGCCAGTTCGTTGCGCCACACGAACGACGACCACAGCGGGAACTCGCTCGCCCGGATCCGGCCGACCAGCGCCCACTTCGCCGCCACCGTCACCAGGCCGGCGACCGCACCCGCGGCCAGCAGCACCACTCCACCGGCCAGCGCCGCCCAGCCGATCCCGAACGTGATCGACAGCGCCTGCAATGCGCCCAGCACCGTCACCCCGATCGCCACCGTCACCACTACCGGCAGCAGCCGGCAGATCTCCACCGCGGCCCGCATCACCTTCAAGCGCCGGGGCGGGTGAAACGTCGTCTCCTCGTCTGCTTCGGCGGGCCGTCGGCGCAGCCGCATCGGCGGACTGCCCAGCCACGAGGAGCCGCGCTTGGCCTTCGGGGGCGTCGCCGACAGGACGGCGACCAAACCGTCGTCGGGAACCCGGCGCCCCGGCTGCGTGATGCCCGAGTTGCCCAGGAAAGCCCGCCGGCCGACCGTGGTCTCGGCGGCGTAGATCCAGCCGCCGCCAAGCTCATACGAGGCGACCATGGTGTCGTCGGCCAGGAATGCGCCGTCCTCGATGACGGCGAACTTGGGGGTGAGCAAGACCGTGGAGATCTCGGTGCCCCGTCCCACCCGGGTGCCCAGGATGCGCAGCCAGATCGGGGTGAACAGGCTGGCGTAAATCGGGAACAGGTAGGTGCGCGCCGCGTCCATCAGCCGTTCGGTGGTCCACAGCTGCCATCCGATGCGGCTGCGCACCGGGTGATAGCCCTCGCGCAGCCCGATGGACAGCAGCCGAACGGCGACGACGGTCACCAGCGCGTACGCGACGAAGCCGGCCAGCGCCGCCAACGGTGTCCACACCAGGGCCGGCAGCACCGCCTCCGACAGGGTGCGGGTGTGCCGGACGGCGAACGCGATGATGGCCAGCCCTCCCACCAGGGCAAGCAGCGGCAACCCGGCCAGCGCCAGCGAGGTCAACCCGTAACCGGCCACCCAATAGGACTTTCGCGCCGGCCGCTCGTCTGGCCACGGGTGATTCACCCGCCCGGACTTGGCCGCCGGCGAGCCCTTCCAGTATTGGCCGTTCTTGATCTTGTCGGTGACCCCCGATCCCGGTGCCACATCGGCGTTCTTGCCGACGACCGCACCGGGCAGCAGGGTGGTGCGGGCCCCGATCGTCGCGTCGTTACCGATCGTGATGGTGCCGAGGTGGAACACGTCCCCGTCCACCCAGTGTCCGCGCAGGTCGACCTCGGGTTCGATGGCGCTGCGCTCGCCGACGGTCAGCAGGCCCGTCACCGGCGGCACCGAATGCAGGTCCACGCCCTTGCCGATCTCGGCGCCCAGGGCGCGGGCGTAGTAGACGAGCCACGGTGCGCCGGCCAGGTTTTCAGCACCACTGGCTTCGGCGAGCCGTTCGGCCAACCACACCCGCAGGTGCACCGACCCGCCCCGGGGATAGCTGCCCGGTGCGACGTTGAACAACAACAGCCGCGCGAACAGCACCGCGATGCCCATCCGGCCCAGCGGCGTCACGAACAACACGAACGCGATCGCCACCCACCACCAGCTCACCGCCACGGTCCAGGGCACCAGATGCAGAGCACGAGCAATGTTGTTCCCCAACGCCAGCCAGGTAACCCACTGCAGTCCCGCGACGGTCGCCAGCGGCACCGTCAACGCGACCTGGATCAGCTGGGTCAGGCGCGGAGTCGGCTTCACCACGCGCTCATGGACCTGCGGCGGCGGGCCGAACTCGTCGAGAAACCCGGCGAGTGAACCGAGCCGGGGATGGTCGTAGAGGTCGGCGACGGTGATCTGTGGGTATTGCTGCCGCAGGGTGGAGACCAGCTGCGCGGCGGCCAGTGACCCGCCGCCCAGGGCGAAGAAGTCGGCCTCCTGCCCGGTTACGGTGGCGCCCAGCAGATCCCGCCACATCTCGGCCAGCCGCCCCGCCGTGCCCGCCAGATCAGGCGTCTCCTCGGCGTCGGTGCTGCCCGGCGGTGGCCACGGCAACGCATCGCGATCCACCTTGCCCGACGTGCGGGTGGGCAGCTCCTCGATGAGCACCAGCCGCGGCACCAGCGCCGCGGGCAGGTGCTGGGCAAGTTCGTTGCGCGCCTTGGCGATATCGAAGGACGGGTCGGCGCTGACCACGTAACCGACCAGCACGGCGGTGCCGCCGCCGGTCCGGCGTACCGCGGCCGCGCCACCGCTGACCCCGGTCAGGTTGACCAGGGCGGAGTCCACCTCGCCGAGTTCGATGCGCCTGCCTCCGACTTTGACCTGGTCGTCGGCGCGCCCGCAGAAATACAGCCCGTCCGTTTCCAGCCGCACCAGATCGCCGCTGCGGTATGCCCGCTTCCAGCCGAGTGTCGGCATCGCCGCGTACTTTTCGGCGTCCTTGTCCGCGTCGAGGTAGCGGGCCAGTCCCACGCCGCCGATCACCAGCTCGCCCGTCTCGCCGTAATCGACCTGCCGGCCCTCGGCGTCCACCACGGCCAGGTCCCACCCACGCAGTGGCAACCCGATGCTGATCGGGCCGGCGCCGTCGAGGCGTGCGGCGCACGCGACGACGGTGGCTTCGGTGGGGCCGTAGGTGTTCCACACCTCGCGGCCCTCGACCGCCAGCCGCTCGGCGAGGTCCGGCGGGCATGCCTCGCCGCCGAAGATCAACAGCCGCACCGCTTCCAGTGCTTCGGCGGGCCACAGCGCCGCCAGCGACGGGACCGTCGAGACCACCGTCACGTCCCGGGTGACCAGCCAGGGTCCCAGGTCCATCCCGCTGCGCACCAGCGATCGCGGCGCCGGAACCAGGCACGCGCCGTGCCGCCACGCCAGCCACATCTCCTCGCACGACGCGTCGAATGCCACCGAGAGCCCGGCCAGCACCCGGTCGCCCGGCCCGATCGGGCTGTCCCGCACGAACATCTGCGCTTCGGCGTCGACGAACGCGGCCGCGCTGCGGTGGCTGACCGCGACTCCCTTCGGGGTGCCGGTGGAGCCGGAGGTGAAGATGATCCACGCGTCGTCGCGCGGCAGCGGCGCCTCGGCGCGCCAGCCCCGGGACGCGCCCTGGGTGCGCTCGATGCCCTTGTCGGTGATGACGGCCACGACGTTGGCCTCCCGGAAGACCAGTTCGGCCCGTTCGTCGGGATCGTCGGCGTCGACGGGCACATAGGCGGCGCCGGCGGCCAGCACGGAGAGGATCGCGGTGTACAGCGAGTAGCTGCCCGAGGGCATCCGGATACCGATCCGGTCGCCGCGTCCGATACCCCGCGCGGCCAGCCAGGCGACGCTGTCGCTCATGTCCTCGATCAGCTCGCTGTAGGTGAGCTGCACCTCGCCGTCGTCGATCGCCGCGGCGTCGGGGTAACGCGCGGCGGTGGCCCGGATGATGTCGATCAGCGTGCGCGGACTCGGTGCGTCAGCCGACAGCAGGTACTGCGCGGGGATCTCGGGCACTCATGGAACCCTACCCAGAGCGCGAGCGTGAATCGCGCGACGTGACCCGCCGCCGGGTCGTCGCCTGAGTCACAGTCGTGCGCCGCGGGTGGCCGCCCTTACGCGCGCTGCTCGAGCCAGTCGGCCAGCGAACGTCCGGCATCCAGGACGTGCCGTTCGGCGATCTCCCGCGCCCGCGCGGCGTCCCGGTCGGCGAACGCGTCGAGCAACTCCCGGTGATCGTCCAGCGAATGCTTTTCGTGCTCGGGGAACAGCGTGAGGAAGTTGGTCGGGACCACCCGGGCCGCCTGCCTGATCTGGGCCATCAGCCGGGGCGAGTGTGCGGCGCGGTGGATCTTCTGGTGGAAGTGCCAGTTGGCTTCGCCGATGCTGTCGTCACCGGAACGGGCTGCCACGTCGTCGGCCAGCGCGCGCAACGCGGTGAGTTCGTCCGGCTCAATGCGCTGCGCCGCCCACGCCGCCGCCTGCCCGGTCAGCACGCCGAGGATGGTGAAGCTGTCCAGCACGTCCTCGGGGCTGATACCGATCACCGTGACGCCGCTCCGTGGGGCGACCCGGACCAATCCCTCGAAGGACAGTTCCAGCAGCGCCTCGCGGACCGGGGTGCGGCTGGTGGCGAACTCTTCGGTGATGGCGTCGAGGTCCAGGCGGGAACCGGCCGGCAGGGCGCCGGTGAGGATGCGGTCCCGCAGTTCACGGGCGGCGCGCTCGCGGACCGTGCCGGCGATGTCGACAGTGGAAGCCACGGGCAAAGCATATCAAACGCAGCATTTGATATCTGAAATATCAGATGTTAGATTTCCACACCATGCGGAGCGACAAGATGGCGTTGGTGGCCTTTATGCAAGCGGGCAGCACCTCGGTCTATGCGGGGTCCTGGCGGCACCCCGCGACCGAGCACCGCTATCTCGATGCGTCCTACTACGCGAAAATCGGTCGGCAGCTCGAAGAGGGCTGCTTCGACCTGATGTTCTTCGACGACCGGCTGGCGATGCCGGGGGTGTACGGCGGCTCGGTCGCCGAGGCCGTCAGCCACGGTGCGCGCCCGGTCAAGCTGGACCTCGGGGTGATCCTGGGTGTGCTGGCCCAGGCCACGTCCCAGATCGGCCTGGGTGCGACCTACTCCACCACCTACTACGCGCCGTTTCACGTCGCACGGACCTTCGCGTCACTGGACCACCTGTCCGGGGGACGGGCCGCCTGGAACGTCGTCACCTCGGTCAACGACAGCGAGGCGCAGAACTTCGGCGTCGATGCCCACTTGGGGCACGACGAGCGCTACGACCGCGCCGACGAGTTCATGGACGTGGTGACCGGTCTCTGGGACACCTGGGAGGACGACGCCGTGCTGCACGACCGCTCGTCCGGTCGCTATGCCGACCCGGCCAAGGTGCACGAGCTGGGACACGTCGGCCGCTACTTCTCCGCGCGCGGGCCGCTGACCGTGCCGCGCCCGCCGCAGGGCCGCCCGGTCATCATCCAGGCCGGCTCGTCGGGACGCGGACGCGAATTCGCCTCGCGCTGGGCCGAATTGATCTTCACCGGCGACCCGGGCATCGACGTCGCCCGCGGCCACTATGCCGACCAGAAGGCCCGCATCGCCGACGCCGGCCGCGATCCGGGCTCGGTGCGGATCTGCCCGATGGCTTACGCCGTGGTGGGCGAGTCGGAGTCGCACGCCAAGGAGCGCGAGGCGATGTTCCTCGACGACCTGGTGCATCCGATGGCGTCGCTGACCCTGCTGTCGGAGCTGATGAATTACGACTTCGCGCAACATGATCTGGACGACCCGGTCACGGAGGAACTCATCGCCGCGTCCTCGGGCATCCGTGGCCTGGTGCAGAACCTGCGCACGCACATCGGGGGCGATACGGTGACCGTGCGCGACCTGGCGGGACATCGGGCCACCCTGTTGCAGGGGCCGCGGTTCGTCGGCACCGGTGAGCAGGTCGCCGATCAGATGGCCGAGTGGTTCCACACTGGCGCGTGCGACGGATTCGTGCTGGCTGCAACACATCTGCCGGGCGCGTTCGAGGACGTGGTGCGCATGGTGGTGCCGGAGCTGCAACGCCGCGGCCTGTTCCGCACTGCGTACGAGTCGTCGACGTTGCGGGGCCATCTCGGGCTGCAGCGCCCGGCGGTCGCCCATGCTTGACGGCCTGCGGGTACTCGACCTGGCCACCCTGGCCGCAGCCCCGCTGGTGGCCACCTATCTGGGTGAGTTCGGCGCCGAGGTGATCAAGGTCGAGCAGCCGGTGCACGGCGACCCGATCCGGTCCTGGGGCAATCAGCGTAACGGCGTCGGCCTGATGTGGAAATCGCTGTCCCGCAACAAGCTTGCGATCACACTCGACCTGCGCTGCGCCGAAGGCCAGGATTTGGTGCGCCGGCTTGTTCAGCGCGCCGATGTGGTGATCGTCAACACCCGGCCGCAGACGTTACGCACCTGGGGACTGGACTACGACGCACTCCGTGCGGTCAACGACCGGATCGTGATGCTGCACATCACGGGATACGGGTTGACCGGGCCCAAGAGCGAACGGCCGGGCTTCGGCACGCTCGGCGAGGCGATGAGCGGTTTCGCGCACATCACCGGGCAGGGCGGCGGCCCGCCGACGCTGCCGCCGTTCATGCTGGCCGACGGTGTCGCGTCGCTGAACGCCGCGTACGCGGTGATGATGGCGCTCTACCACCGTGACGTGCACGGCGGCCCTGGTCAGCTCGTCGACGTCAATCTCATTGACCCGCTTGCCCGTCTGCTCGAGCAGACGCTCCTCGGCTACGACCAGCTGGGCCTGGTGCCGCGGCGCTCGGGTAACCGGTGGGACATCTCGGCGCCGCGCAACACCTATCAAACGGCGGACGGCCGATGGCTGGCCATGTCGGGGAGCTCACCGGCGCTGGCGCTGAGGGTCTTTCAGGCGATCGGGCGCGACGACCTGGTGCGCGATGCCGACTTCTCCGACCCGCAGCGGCGGCTGGCCCGCGCCGGTGAGGTCGACGAGGTAGTAGCGAATTGGGTTGCCGCCCGGACGCTTTCCGAGGCGATGGACATCTTCGAGTCCTACGAGGTGGCCGCGGCGCCGGTCTACGACATCACCGACCTGGTCGCCGACGAGCAACTGGCGCATCGAGAGGTGTTCGTCGGCGTTGCGGACGCCGAACTCGGTGCGATGACGGTGCAGGCCCCGGTGCCCAGGTTCTCGTCGGCAGCAGGGGTGATCAGCCATCTCGGCCCGCGTCTGGGCGAGCACAACGGCCAGGTGTACGGCGAGTTGCTCGGGTTGAGCTGCAACGAAATTGACGACCTGCGCCGGCGCGGCGTGATATGAGGGAGGTCACCATGATTCTGCGCCGTTCCGAGCTGGCCGTACCGGCCGGCAGCGAGCACATGTTCGAGAAGGCCGCGAAGTGCGGGGCCGACCTGGTTTTCCTGGATCTCGAGGACGCGGTGCCCGCCGCCTTCAAGGAGGCGGCACGCACCAAAGCCATTGCTGCGCTGAATGATATCGACTGGGGATCCACCGCACGCGCGATCCGGATCAACGGACTGGATACCCGGTGGTGCCATGACGACCTGATCGAGGTGCTCAGCAAGGCGGGTACGAACCTCGACACCGTCATCATCCCCAAGGCCCGCACGGCCCGCGACGTCTGGTGGGTGGACGTCCTGCTGTCCCAACTCGAAGCGAAACTGGGGCTCGACAGGCAGATCCGCCTGGAGGTGCTCATCGAGGAAGTGGAGGGGCTCGCCAACGCCGAGGCGATCGCAGCGGCCAGCCCCCGACTGGACGCACTGATCTTCGGGGTCGGGGACTTCTCGCTGTCGCAGGGTGCCCGGGTGGACACCAACTTCGTTCCGGTAGGCGAATATCCGGGCGATTTCTGGCATTACGCGCGCAACAAAGTGATCGTCGCCGCCCGTATCGCCGGCATCGACGCCATTGACGCGCCCTATCCCGACTACGGCGATCTCAGCGGCTACCAGCGCGACGCACGTCGGGCGTCGTTGCTCGGCTACACCGGCAAGTGGGCGATTCATCCGACGCAGGTGCCGGTCGCGAACGAGGTTTATGCGCCCAGTGCCGACGAGATCGCCCGCGCCCAGCGCAATGTCGCGGCGTACCGGGAAGCCGAGGCCGGTGGCCGTGGTGCCGTCGGGGTGAACGGCGTCCTCGTCGATGCCGCACACGTGAAGATGGCGCAGCAGACCCTCGCGCGCGCCGCGTTGATTGGCCAGCACCCCGCCGCTGGATAGCCGCGCCCGCATGCGGCACACTCCACGGCAGGGAGGTGCGCCGATGGACCTGGAAGTCGCCGTCGAGTCCGGCACGGTGCGCGGCCGTCGTTTCCGCGACGTCGACCTGTGGCGCACGATCCCTTATGCGGCGCCCCCGGTGGGGCCGTTGCGCTTCAGGGCACCAGAGCCTGTTGCGGCCTGGCCGGACGTACTCGACGCGACCCGGTTCGGCTACGCCGCACACTCCCACCGCCTGAGCTCACCGTTGGGCCTGCTGAAGCGGCAGCTGCAGGACGAGGACTGTCTGACCCTCAACGTCTGCGCTCCGGTCGATCGGGGTACTACGCCCCGCCCGGTGCTGGTGTTCATCCACGGCGGGGGCTATTTCGAGGGCACCTCCGCCCTGCCCGTGCACGACCCCAAGCCGCTGGTGGCCAAGTTCGGGATCGTGCTGGTGACGATCAACTACCGGCTGGGCGGCCTGGGTTTCGTCGATTTCTCGCAGTACGCAAAGGAATTTCAGTCGAACCTCGGGCTGCGTGACCAGGTGGCCGCCCTGGGGTGGGTGCGCCGCAACATCGCCGCGTTCGGCGGCGACCCGGACAACGTCACGCTGTGGGGCCAGTCCGCCGGCGCGAGTGCCGTTCTCGCCCACCTCACCATGCCGGCCTCCCGGGGCCTGTTCCACCGGGCCATCGCGCAGAGTCCGGTACCCGATGCGGTCCGGACGCCGCAGCAGGCGGCCGACACCGCGCGCCGGTGTGTCGCGGCACTCGGTGCCGACCCGGATGGGGCCGCGCAAGTACTGCGCTCGGCGCCGGCGCCGGCGATCACCCAGGCGGCGATCCGGGTGATGCTGACGGCGGCGCGTGAGGTTCCGTGCCGGATGTCGCTGGCGCCGGTCATCGACGGCGACTTCCTGCCCGAGGATCCGACATCGGCGATCGCCGCCGGACGGGCTGAGCGGCTGCCCCTGCTGATCGGGTCGATGCGCGACGAGCTGGGTCACGCTGGCTGGGGTCCGGTGCGGCGGTTCGTCGATATCGTCCCCACCACACCGGCGCGGGTGGACCGCATGTTCGCCGCGACCGACCCCGCCGCCAAAGCCCGGGTGCTGGCTCACTACCCGGACTATCCGAGCCGGGGGGCCGTGACCCGGCTCGCCACCGACTGCTTCTTCGTGCGACCGATGATCGCGGTCGCCGAGGGACACGCCCAATTCGCGCCGACCTACCTTTACCGCATCGACTTCGCCCCCGCGGTCATGCACGTGATCGGGATGGGCGCCATCCATGCCATGGATGTGCCGTTGGTCTTCGGCTCCGACATGCCGGCTCTTCAGCTGCTCACCCTGATCGGGCGCGGTCGGTATCAGGCGATGAGCGATTGCGTGCAACGGCGCTGGATCGAGTTCGTCCGGACCGGTACGCCGGGCTGGCCGTCCTACTCCGATGACCAGGTCGCCCAGGTGTTCGACGGGCCCGTGCCGCGCCTCGTGCCCGGTTTGCACCGCAGCATGTGGGAGGCATGGCGACACTACCCGGGGCCACAGCGCGGACCGCAATTGCCCGCCGCGCATCAGGACCGGCGCTGATGGCGCAGCCGCGGGTGGCGATCCTCGACGACTACGCGAGCGTCGCGTTGCAGCTGGCGGACTGGTCGCCGGTGCAAAACCGTTCGGCTGTCACCGTTTTCGACCGGCACCTGAGCGAGGAGGAGGCTGCCGAGCAGCTGCGGCCCTTCGAGGTGCTCTGCACGCTGCGCGAGCGGATGGCGTTTCCGCGCACGCTGATCGAGCGGCTGCCGAACCTCAAGCTCATCACCATCGTCGGCCGCAGCCTGCCGAACCTGGACATGGCCGCGGCGACCGAACACGGCGTCCTGGTCGCGCAGTCGAACTTCGCCCACCCCCGATTCGCGGCCGTCCGAGATGCGACACCGGAACTGGCCTGGGGCTTGATGATTGCGACGGTCCGCCATCTGGCCGAAGAACACCGGCGCATGCGCGAGGGAGCATGGCAGACGACGACCGGGATGACCCTCAACGGCAAGACGCTGGGGCTGCTCGGCCTCGGTCGTGTCGGTCGGCGAATGGCCAAGTACGCCAGAGCCTTCGACATGAACGTGATCGCGTGGAGCCAGAACCTCACCGAGGAGGCGGCGGCAGCGGCCGGGGCGCGCCTGGTCGACAAGGCGGCCTTGTTCGCCGACTCCGATGTGGTGTCGATCCACCTGGTGCTCTCCGAACGCACGCGCGGCCTGGTCGGTGCGCCCGAACTGGACCTGATGAAGCCGAACGCCTACCTGGTCAACACCTCCCGCGGGCCGATCGTGGACGAACAGGCGCTGATCGGGGCGCTGCAGGCCGGCGGCATCGCCGGAGCCGGACTCGACGTCTTCGACACCGAGCCGCTTCCTGCCGAACACCCGCTGCGGCGACTGCCGAATGTCACCTTGTCGCCTCACCTCGGCTATGTGACCCGCGAGATGCTGGCCGCCTTCTACGCCGACACCGTCGAGGCCGTCGTCGCGTGGCTGGACGGCGCGCCGGTCAGGATCGCGAACCCCAGTACGGACTCTTGATGGCCTGAAGCGCCTCGGTGACATACCGGTCCAGCGAGTTCCCCGATTGACGTATCCACCGCTGGAAGGCGAAATCGCCTGCGGCGAAACCGAGTTGCACCAACAGGCCGGGACGGATGTCGGTGTCGGGGTCGGTGCCCATCCGCTCGGCGATCAGCTTGACCGCCCGCTCCCGGTCGGCCGGGGTGTAGAGGGTGACCTTGCTCAGCAATCCGGGCGCCACGAGCAGCGCATCGCGCCACTCTTCGCTCTCCACGTCACCGAATGACCTCGTACGGGCGATGATGGCGTTGACCAGTGCCACGTCCGGCGACTCGCTGTCCGGCCGCTGTTCGAGCAGGTTCACCACCTCGGCACCGCCATGACGGATGGGACCCAACAGCAACTCTTCCTTGGTCGGTACGTGCCGGAAGAAGGTGCGCGGCGAAACGCCTGCAGCAGTGGCGATCTCCTCCGTGGTCACCGTGTCATAGCCGCGCTCGACGAACAGCCGGAACGCTGCCCGCCTGATGTCGGCGCGGACCTGCGCGCGCTGGCGGTCGCGCAGGTTCATCGGAAGCAGCCGATTCCGCCGTCGACGTGGATGGTCTGTCCGGTGATGAACGTCGCATCGGCGCCGAGCAGGAACGCGACCAGTGCGCCCACGTCGGTGCGGACGTCGCCGATGCGCTTCATCGGGACCCGCCGCACCGCCTTGGCGTAATCGTCGGGCGCGAACTGCTTCCACAGCTTGACGCCGTCGGATTCGGCGAACGGGCAGATGACGTTGACCCGGATGTTGTCGCGTCCCCACTCCAGCGCCGCGACCTTGGACAGCCCGCGGATGCCTTCTTTGGCCGCCGCGTACCCACCCCACTTGGGTTCACCGCCGGTGCCGGTGCCCGAACCCAGGTTCACGATCGAACCACCGCCGGCGGCGGCCATCAGCGGATGCACGGCCTGCATGAGCAGGAAGCTGGCCCGCGGTCCGACCTCGTAGCCCAGAGCCAGGTCGTCGACGGTGATGTCGACGAACCTTTTGGGCTCATTGGTGGCAATCGCATTGTTGACCAATCCGTGCACGGTGCCGAACGCGTCCACCGCGGCCGCCACGATGCGCTGCGCACTGTCCGGGTCGCGCAGATCGGCGACCACCATCTCGACCGGACCCATCTCACCGAGTTCAGCGGCCGTCGCGTCCAGTTTGTCGGCGAGAATATCCGCCACCAGCACGGAAGCGCCGCGCTCGAGCAACGCGGCGGCCACACCCTTGCCGACGCCCTGGGCAGCGCCGGTCACGATCGCGACGTGCCCACGCAGCGATTCCGGATGCGAGTAGCTCGTGGTCATTGCGCCGGCCCCAGTCGCAGCGGCACCCCGCGATGCATCTCGTAGGTGCT
Source organism: Mycobacterium sp. TY815 (assembly GCF_030755135.1). Lineage (NCBI taxonomy): Bacteria > Bacillati > Actinomycetota > Actinomycetes > Mycobacteriales > Mycobacteriaceae > Mycobacterium > Mycobacterium sp. TY815. Next base: position 260,892 of record NZ_JAUFRX010000003.1, read on the forward strand.
GCGCACCCCACCCGGAAGTTCGATGAACTCCACCGTGGTCCCATCCGGATCCTTGACGAAAAACATTCGCACTCCGCCGATTTCGAACGGCTTCTGCTCGGGTGGGTAGCCGGCCTCGCTGACCCGGCGGTGCGTGTCGTCGAGATCGGTGACCGACAGCGCGAAATTGTGAATCCCGGTGACTCCCCGAGGGGCCGGCGTGGGCGACGACTTCCCCAGCGACAGCAGTTCGAGCATCAACCCGCCCAGCAGGCCACCGACGACGCGGCCCTCCTGCTTGCGCGTCGCGTGCAGCACGGCGTCGAAAGGCTCGCCGGAGATCAGGGATTCGAAGACGACCTCCATACCCAGCACGTCACGGTAGAAGGCCAGGGCGCGATCCATGTCGGTGACGCCGACGACGAGGTGGCAGAACGAGACGTCACCCACGACAGCTGTCATGCGCGGCCGGCGATCAACGGCAGGTCGAGGTAGGTCTTGATGCCGGGATCGGCGGGGACGACGTAGGGGATGGCGTTGACGCAGTGGTTGGCGGTAGCGACCACACCCGGATTGCGTTGCAGCCCTTCGGCGATCGTCTGCGGCTGCAGGCCCTTGAAAGTCAGGCTCACACTGGGATCGCCGGTGATCTCCACCTCGAACCGTTCCCCCTGATCGCCGAACTCCCACGCCGGCTCCAGGTTGTCCTCACCCATCAGCCAGTTCACGGCGGCGGTGATCACCGGCTCTCCGTCGGACAGCGCCTGCCAGCGGAACCGTCGTGCCGCCACCGTCCCGGGCGCGATGGTCATCGGCTCGTAGTCGATGTCGCCGGTCGCGACCGCAATCTCCTGGATCGTCCTGATATTGGGATCGATACGAAAACCCATGGTGTCGGCGATCATTCGCACCGACTGCTTGAAGCCCGCTTCGAGTAGTCCGGCCATCGGGCCCTGCATCGCCTCTTCGGGGGTGCCGCCGAAACCCATGATGTGGCGCACCACGTCGGGCGCGTTGTAGGTGCGGATGTCGGAGAACTCTTCGGCGCGCACGTGCGTGACCGCCGAGGACAGCGACGACACCATGAGCGGGAAACGTTCGGTGATGCCGCCCGGGTGAATGCCCGAGCCGTGCAGCGTGACCCCGGCTTCGGTCGCCGCGTCGGCGATCGCCCGGACGCGCGGGTTCGCCATGTCGGGGTAAACCCATCCGACTGGGGTGACGACGTTCTTGCCGGACCGCAGGATCGCGATGACCTCTTCGTCGTTGGGAACCAGGGGGCTGTACATCACGCAGTCGGCATCGATCGCCAGTATCTCGTCGAGACTCGTGCTGGCGGTGACGCCCAGCGGGTCGGTGCCGAGGATGCGTCCGACGTCGACCCCGTTCTTGTCGGCGCTGTGGACCCAGCACCCGGCCAGCTCCAGCTCGGGATGGTTGAGCACGCATTCGATGGCGGCCTTGCCGACACCACCGGTGGCCCACTGAATGACACGGAATTTGGTCGCGCTCCCCATCGGCACCTCCGGTTAGCAGGGTGGCAGATCATGACTTCTTGACAGTAACTGTCACCTCCTATCCCGCGAAAGCCGCCACCCGGGCACCGTGGATCTGTTAGCTTGCGTAAGCACCAGCCGTTGGGGTCGGGGGGCCACCATGTATCGAGCCACGAATCGGGCCACAGTCACCACGCTCGGAATCATCGTCGTCGGCGCGTGCCTCGGCATGCCTGCGGCCACGGCCGACAACCCGGTCTGCACGTCAACGTGGTGTTCGTTTTTGCTGCCGTCGCGCAACATCGGCTGCGAGTTGAACTATCAACGCGGCAGTGGCATCACCGACGAGGCGTACTGCCAGTCCGATGCGCCGCCCCGGTCCGTGCGCATGACTCCCACCGGGGCGTTCAAGACCTGCGACGGCGAGTCCTGCCTGGGCAATGCGGGACAGGGCACCCCGGTGCTCGGTTATGGGCAGAGTGCCGGCGTCGGCCCCTTCACCTGCCGCTCGGATACGAACGGTGTCACGTGCACGGTCGGGTCGGGCCGGGGTTTCACCCTGTCCACCGCGGGCGTCACGCCAGTGGGATAACCGGCCGTCGCGGCCAGCCCTTGTCTTGAAATGTCAAGAATTTGTCTTCTGCTGTCAAGACTTCCCGTGGCCGTGTGACGCACAGTGTGTTCCGTGGGACGGAGGAGCACACCATGGAATTGATGTCACCGATCGACGCGCTGTTCTTGTCGGCCGAATCGCGCGAACACCCGTTGCACGTCGGTGCTCTGCAGCTGTTCGAGCCACCCAAGGGGGCGGGCCGCGCCTTCGCGCGGGAAACCCACCGGGCGATGCTCGAGTCCCAGGAGATCGCGCCGCTGTTCCGCAAGCGCCCCAGCTCGTGGCACGGGGCGCTGACCAACCTCGGGTGGTCGACCGACGACGACGTCGACCTCAGCTACCACGTGCGCCGTTCCGCCCTGCCCGCCCCGGGCCGCGTCCGGGACCTGCTCGACCTCACCTCGCGGCTGCACGCCAATCTGCTTGATCGTCACCGCCCGCTGTGGGAGACGCACGTGATCGAGGGGCTGCGCGACGGACGGTTCGCGGTCTACTCCAAGATGCATCACGCCCTGGTGGACGGCGTATCCGGAGTGACGCTGATGCGGCAGTCGCTCAACACCGATGCCGACGACACAGACTTTCGCACCGCGTGGTCCCCGGCGCCGCGGCGCGCGCCCCGCGACCGGAAATCACCCGGGCTGCTGCGACAGGCCGGCTCTGCGCTGGGTTCGGTTGCGGGACTGGGCCCGTCGACTCTGCGGCTGGCGCGCGCGGCTCTGCTCGAGCAGCAACTCACGTTGCCGTTCGGGGCGCCGCGCAGCATGCTCAACGTCGCTGTCGGGGGAGCCCGCCGGTGCGCCGCGCAGTCGTGGGAGTTGGATCGGGTCAGGGAGATCAAAGACGTTGCGGGAGTGAGCCTGAACGACGTCGTGCTGGCCATGTGCGCCGGTGCGCTGCGCGGCTACCTCGACGAGTACGACGCGCTGCCGGACACGCCGCTGGTGGCGATGGTGCCGGTCAGCCTGCGAAACGAGCGAGACAATCTGGGCGGCAACATGGTTGGCGCAGTGCTGTGCAACCTGGCCACCCACCTCGATGACCCGGCCGAGCGCCTGCAGGCGATCCACACCTCGATGCGCGACAACAAGAAGGTGCTGGCGCAACTCCCGCGGGCCCAGGCGATGGCGCTGTCGCTGCTGCTGCTGAGCCCGGCCGCACTCAACACGCTGCCCGGCCTGGCCAAGGCCACGCCGCCGCCGTTCAACGTCTGCATCTCCAACGTGCCCGGGGTGCGGGAGCCGCGGTACCTCAACGGCGCCCGGCTGGTCGGCAACTACCCGATGTCGCTGACGCTCAACGGCCAGGCCCTCAACATCACGCTGACCAGCACGGCGGACAGCCTCGACTTCGGGCTGGTGGGTTGCCGCCGCAGCGTTCCGCACCTGCAGCGGCTGCTCAGTCACCTCGAGACGGCACTGAAGGAACTGCAGCGGGCGGTCGGCCTCTGAGCTGGCTGCGGTAGGACGCCGGGGCGGTGCCGAACCACCGCCTCGACGAGCGTGACAGCACGCTCTGCTCCGCATAGCCCAATTCCCGGGCGAGGTGCGACAGGCTGATGCCAGTGGTGCGCAGATAGCGGTCGGCGGTCTCCTTGCGTACCTCGTCGAGGAGTGCCGCGAAGGTGGTGCCGTGGTCGGTGAGCCTGCGCTGCAACGTCTTCGGGTGCAAGTGAAACTGGGCGGCCACCACTTCCAGGCTCGCCGCCCCGGTGGGCAACAGTTGCCGGACGATGGTGCGCACCGATTCCTCTATGCCGGCGCCCAGGGGCGTGATGCTGCTCAGGTAGTCGACGACGGCGCGGTGGGCGAGGTCGTCACGGTTCAGCGGCCGGGCCAGGTCGGCGGTGCGCACCGTGAAGCCGCCACGGCGTTCGGCGAAGTGGGGCGTGGTACCGAAATATCGGGCATAGCCCGATCTCGGCGTCAGCGGGTCATGCGGCAGATGCACCGAGACGGCGGCGAAGTCCGCTCCCATCAGGAGTCGGAACACCCCGAGTGAGACGCCCAGAGCGAGTTCCATCGTCTGCGGGCAGTCGATCGCCTCGTCGAGCCGGAACTCGAGCGCGATGAAGGACAGTTTCGGGTCCGTCAGCGGCGCGATGGAGAGGACGATCGCGGGACTGTAGGCCGCCATGAATGTGCTGAAGATGGCCAGTGCGTCAGCCACCGTTGCCGCCGTGCGCGCCGCCACCCCCACCGGACCGAGGATCTCAATGCCCTGGCCGTGAGCCAGCCGCCGGCCGAAATCGGGTGTGGCGGTGGCTTCAGCGGCCGTTTCGAGCGCCCTGATGACGGCCCGGATCGGGATGAACGCGTCGTAGTTGCCGACATCCTGTTCCCGGACGCCCGTCGATCGCAGCAGCGCGGCCGGGTCGCCACCCAGCTCCGCGACCAGCCGCGGGTAGTTCGAGAGCGCGGTCCCGCGCACCACCGACATGTCCCGAATTGTCAAAAAGATGTCCTGGTATGTCAAGACAAGGAAATGCCGACCGGCGCATGGTGGAGCCAGAATTCGTTACACGACAGGGGATTTGAGATGACAGCTACCGCCGAGACTTCGGTCGAGCAGATCGCGGCGCTGGCGGCGCGGCCGGCCGACGCCCCGGTGCTGATGGTCAATCTGCTGAAGTTCAAGGCCACGGGTGGGCTGGAGTCCTATCAGCGATACACCCGAAAGGTCGCGCCCTTGCTGGCGCGGGTCGGTGGCGTCGTGCGCTACGGCGGGAACTCGCCGACCAACGTCATCGGCGTCGGCGAAAAGCCATGGTGGGATGCCATTCTCATCGTGGAGTACCCGACTCCGCAAGCGTTCATGGACATGGTGTCGACGCCGGAGTATGCCCTCGTGCACGAACACCGCGCTGCCGGGCTGGAACGGGGCGAGCTGATAGCCACCTCCTCGTGGTCCGTGTCCACCGGGGACTAACGTCCCCGATTTTCAGAACACCTTCGCTTTGCACCGGAATCTCGGGGTGTAATAGCGGGCATGGAACTGATGATGCCCACCGACTCGATGTTTCTGTTCACCGAATCTCGGGAGCATCCGCTGCATGTAGGTGGTTTGTCGCTGTTCCAGCCGCCGGAGGGGGCGGGTCCGGAATTTGTCCGGGAGTTCTACGAGAAGTTGATCGCCAACGACGAATTTCAGCCGACGTTCCGTAAGCACCCCGCGACGATCGGCGGCGGTATCGCGCGGGTCGCCTGGGCCTATGACGACGAGGTCGACGTCGACTACCACGTCCGGCGCTCGGCCCTGCCGTCGCCGGGGCGCGTGCGTGACCTGCTCGAACTGACCTCGCGGTTGCACACCAGCCTGCTGGACCGGCACCGCCCGCTGTGGGAACTGCATGTCGTCGAGGGACTCAACGACGGGCGCTTCGCCATGTACACGAAGATGCACCACGCGCTGATCGACGGGGTCTCGGCGGTGAAGCTGATGCAGCGCACCATGTCGACCGACCCGGACGACACCGAGGTGAAGGCGATGTGGAACCTCCCGCGACCGTCCCGGCCGCCGAAGCCCCCGACCGACGGCGGCGGGTCAAACCCACTGAGCGCCTTGGTCAAGATGGCGGGATCGGTTGTGGGAGTGGCGCCTTCGACGCTGCGGCTGGCGCGCGCCGCGCTGCTCGAGCAGCAGCTGACGCTGCCGTTCGCCGCGCCGCACACCATGTTGAACGTGAAGGTCGGCGGGGCCCGGCGGTGCGCCGCCCAGTCCTATTCGCTGGACCGCATCAAGGGCGTCAAGCAGGCCGCGGGCGTGACCGTCAACGACGCCGTGCTGGCGATGTGCGCGGGCGCCCTGCGCTACTACCTGATGGACCAGGACGCGCTGCCGGACACGCCGCTGGTGGCGATGGTGCCGGTCAGCCTGCGGTCGGAAGCCGACGCCGACAGCGGTGGCAACAAGGTGGGCAGCATCCTGTGCAATCTCGCGACCAACGTCGAGGACCCGGCCGATCGGCTGGAGGTCATCGCCGAGTCGATGCGCCGCAACAAGAAGGTGCTTGCCGACTTGCCGTCGTACCAGGTGATGGCGTTGTCGGCGCTGAATATGGCGCCGCTGACGCTGGCTGGGGTGCCGGGATTCCTCTCCGCGGTGCCGCCACCGTTCAACATCGTCATCTCCAACGTGCCCGGGGTGGGCGACCCGCTGTACTACGGCGGCGCCAAGCTCGACGGAAGTTACCCGCTGTCGAACATCCCGGACGGTCAGGCGCTGAACATCACCCTGGTCAACAACGGCGGCAACCTCGACTTCGGTCTGGTCGGCTGCCGTCGCAGCGTGCCGCACCTGCAGCGGTTGCTCGCGCACCTGGAGACCTCACTGAAAGATCTGGAGCAGGCCGTAGGGGTCTAACCGGTGCCCAAGCTGAGTGCCGGACTGTTGCTGTACCGGGAGCGAGCCGGTGTGGTCGAGGTGCTGATCGCGCATCCGGGCGGGCCGTTCTGGGCGCGCAAGGACGACGGCGCCTGGTCGATCCCGAAAGGCGAGTACGGCGCGGGCGACGATCCGTGGGTGGCGGCGCAGCGTGAGTTCGCCGAGGAATTGGGTTTGGCGGTGCCCGCCGGCCCGCGCCTGGACTTCGGACCGGTCAAGCAACCCAGCGGCAAGGTGGTGACGGCCTTCGCGGTCCGGGCCGATCTCGACGTCACAGATGCGCGCAGCAACACCTTCGAGATGGAGTGGCCACGCGGCTCGGGCAGGATGCGAGAGTTTCCCGAGGTGGACCGCGTCGGCTGGTTTTCGGTGGCGCAGGCGCGCGACAAATTGCTCAAGGGCCAGCGGGTCGTCCTGGATCGGCTGATGTCACACCCGAGCCTGGAGGGCTTGTCGGAGGGGTGCTGACCACCACCGACCGCTGTGCCATTTCTGGATGAAGGTATGGCATTGAGGTGCGGCAGTCGAGAAAATTTGCGGCACCGTCACTGCCGGGACGTGCGGTGCGGATGGACCACGGAGAATTCGCAATTTCCGAGGTCAATCGGATGGCATCGCCTTGCCGGCGCCCGAACTTCGAATTCGCTGCGGCTTTCCGCCGGTGGGGAAATGCCGATGTCGGTGCGTGGTGGGACGGAGCCCGGGGTTTTCCACGACATAATTCACGGGTAAGTACGTGCTGGTTCCGTTACCGTGCCCATAAGCCTTGTCGCCGCGGTTATTTTTCGAAATCCTGATATTGCTCAGGTCAATTTCAGCGAACTCACTAGTGGTCATTTCGGAGCGGATTTCTCGCGGCCGAAATAGGAACGCCGATGGCAGCCGACGCGTCGATGGTTGCTGCCCCGCTGCGGACAAACGCAGGCCGGACAACGGATTCCGCCGCGGCAGCCGATCCGAGAAACACAACTCGCGATTTCGGGGCACACTGCACACCCACACTGTGCAGATTGCACAGTGCGACATGGGTTCACGGAGTTTTTCGCACATCGCTGCGCAAGAGGGTTCGTATGCCTGTATAAAAGTGCCCGGTGGCGTGATGAATGTTTGAGCCGCGACAGAATGCAGCTGTCTTTCAGGGGACAACTGCCGATTCTGTATAGCTGCTGGGATTCGTTACCCATGCAATGCCGCAACCCCGTCCGCCCCGACTTGAATACATAATTTTTGGAGTTCACGTGTCTTCCTACCTCGTCGCAGTTCCCGGAGCTCTTGCCGCAGCATCGACGGATTTATCTGCCATCGGCCTGGCGATCAGATCGGCCACCGCATGGGCGGCCCCGTCGACGACCGCGATAGCCGCGGCGGCCCAGGACGAGGTGTCGGCGGCGATCGCGCGCCTGTTCGGCGGTTTCGGCGAGGAGTTCCAGTCCATCACCGCACAGACGGCGAAGGTTCACGAGCGCATGGTGTGGGCGCTCGCCGAGGGCGAGGCGGCCTACGCGCGCGCTGAGGCAACCAACGCATCGCCGCTGCAACCCTTCTTGAACGACGTGATGGGTGTGGTGAACGCGCCGACGCAGTTCCTGCTCGGGCGGCCGATATCCGGCGATGGCGCGAACGGGGTGGACGGGACGGGGCAGAACGGTGGTGATGGCGGGATCCTGTTCGGTAACGGCGGCCGAGGTGGTTCGGGTGCGCCTGGGCAGGCGGGCGGCAACGGGGGAGCGGCCGGCAGTCTGACGGGTAACGGCGGCAATGGTGGTGCCGGCGGTGATGCGATAACCCCGGGTGGGCGCGGCGGCAACGGCGGCAACGGCGGTGCGGGCTCGGAGCAGGGGGTCGCGGGCAATGGTGGAGCCGGTGGGGCCGGTGCTGCAGGCGCGCCTGGCCAGGCCGGGGGCGCCGGTGGCAACGGCGGCGCCGGTGGCATCGACAACGACATCATCAATGGTCAGGGCGGAGTTGGCGGCGCGGGTGGCAAGGGTGGCGCAGGCGGAGTGGGCACATCCGGCGGCGCGGGTGTGGTCGGCGGGCCAGGTGCGGCCGGCGGGGCCGGTGGGCTCGGCGGCGCCGGAGGCAGTGGTGCGAGCACCTTCGGTGGGATCAACGGCAACGGTGGCGTAGGTGGTGACGGCGGTACCGGCGGTGCTGGCGGCAGCGGCGGCGCCGGGGTCAATGCGGTTGGTGCGGCCGGCGGCACCGGAGGTGTCGGGGGTAACGCCGGAGCCGGCGGCGCCGCGGGTGCAGGCGGTAGCGGGGGTGTCGCGGGCGGCTATGGCCACGGCGGTACCGGCGGTGTCGGCGGTGACGGCGGAGCCGGTGCTGCCGGGGCTGCCGGAGTGGCCGGCTTTGCCGGTGGCAGTGGCGGTGACGGCGGGGCCGGTGGTGGCGCTGGTGCCGGTGGGGTTGCGGGTCATGGTGGCGCCGGCGGTACCGGTGGCGCGGGCGGTAACGCCGGCGCCGATACCGGTGTGGGCGGTGTCGCGGCGCCCGTCGGTGGCGCCGGCGGTTCCGGGGGTAACGGCGGGCACACCGGCAGCGGTGGTGCCGCGGGCAACGGTGGTGCCGGTGGACAAGGTGGTGCCGGCGGTAACGGCGCCAACGGGGCCAACGGCACCGGCAGTCTGGCCGGCGACAGCGGTGGCGGCGGTGGGGCCGGCGGGGTCGGCGGTCGAGGTGGCGATTCCGGGCCCGGCGGGGTCAACGGTGCTGCCGGCGGTGGCGGTAAAGGCGGCGACGCGGGCAACGGCGGCAATGGCACCACCGGTGGCGGTGGCGGGGCCGGCGGTAAGGGTGGCGACGGCGGGGCGGCCGGCACCTCCGGCAGCGGCGGGGTGGCGAGCGCCGGCGGCGGGGCGGGCGGCAACGGTGGGGCGGGCGGCAACGGCGGCGCGGCTGCGGCTAATTCGAGCTACGCCGGCGGCGCGGGTGGTAACGGCGGGGTTGGCGGCGCCGGTGGATTCGGCGACAACGCCGCAACCGCCGGCTCGGGTGGGCGGGGCGGTAATGGTGGTGCCGGCGGCACGTGGACGCAGAGCGCGTCGCCGCAAGCCGCCGCTAACGGCGGCGCCGGCGGGGCCGCCGGTAGTGGCGGGGCCGGCGGTGCCAGCACCGGAGGAATTTCGAAGAACAATGCTGGGGCCGGCGGCGCCGGCGGCACGGGTGGCGCTGGTGGCGCTGGCACTCCCTTCTCTACCGCCAAGCTCCCAGATTTGATTCCGGCGGGTAATGGTGGCGCTGGTGGTGCGGGTGGCAACGGTGGCGCGGGCGGGACGGCCGGCACCGGTGGCACGGCCGGCGCCGGCGGCAATGCCGGGGCCGGCGGCACTGGTGGTGCCGGCGGCGACTCCACCTTCGGCGGCCCGGGCTTTGCCGGTGGCACCGGCGGCCAGGGCGGCCAGGGCGGCACCGGCGGCAGCGGCGGCGCGGCCTTCAGCCAACCGGGCAATGTCGGCGGTAACGCGGGCAACGGAGGTGCGGGCGGCCGGGCAGGCGACGGCGGCGCCAATGGCGGCAGCGGAGGCAACGGCGGCGGCGGAGGCGACGCAGGTAAGGCCGGCGCCGGGGGGGCCATCGGCAAGGCCGGAATCGGCGGCGACGGAGGTGCCGGTGGGGACGGCAGCGACGGCATCAAGGGCGCCGAGGCGAATCCGGGCATCGCCGGCGGCAAGGGCGGGACGGGTGGCGCCGGAGGTAACGCGCCCGGCACCGGTGGCGTCGGTGGCAGCGGCGGCGCGGGCGGCAGCGGAGGCAATGGCGGTGACGGCGGCAAAGATGCCATTGCCGCCTCGGGCTACGCACCGGCCGGTGGCGCGGGCGGCAGCGGAGGCAACGGCGGCAATGCCGGTACCGGCACCACCGCCGGCAACGGGGGCGTCGGCGGGTCGGGCGGTAGCGGCGGCCATGGCTCCGACGGACTTGCTTACCAAACGTCAGGTTCCTCGACCTGGGTCAACAGCGGCGGTGACGGCGGTGCGGGCGGCACCGGTGGCAACGGTGGAAACTCCGGTGTCGGCGGCACCAACGGCGCCAGCGGGGCCGGCGGGAACGGCGGTGACGCGGGGAATGGGGGCGACGGCGCCAGGGGTCCCGCACGTGGCCCCGGTGACGGAGGCAACGGCGGTGCCGGCGGCGCCGCGGGCAAAGCCGGGACCGGCGGAGCGATCAGCGCCGCCGGTGGTGCCGGCGGTAACGGTGGTGCCGGCGGTAACGGTGGTGCCGGCGGTGTGTTCGGAGCCGAGCGCAATGGTGGCGCGGGCGGTAACGGTGGTGCCGGGGGGAACGCGGGCGTCGGAGACGGAGCCGAGACAGCCGGCTCCGGCGGCAACGGCGGCAACGGCGGCAACGGTGCCAACGACAACGGCGGACGGGCCGGCGCCGGTGGTGCCGGAGGGGTCGGTGGCGCGGGCGGAAACAGCACCGGCGGCCTCACCACGAACACCGCCGGGTCCGGCGGTGACGGTGGCCTCGGCGGTAACGGTGGAAACGGCACTCTCGCCGCTGGCGCCGGCGCTGGTGGCGCTGGTGGCGCCGGGGGCGATGCCTCAGGTCCCGGCGGTATCGGTGGCAACGCGGGAGACGGCGGCGCCGGCGGTAATGGCGGCAACGGCCTGAGCGGCTCGGGCGGTGGTAACGGCGGAAACGGCGGCGATGCCGGCAAGGTCGGTACCGGCACCACCACTAACGGCAATGGCGCCTACGGCGGCAATGGCGGCAATGGCGGCGATGGCTCCAACGGGCCCGACGGCGACATCGGCGTCAATGGTGCGAACGGTGGCTCCGGTGGCAATGGCGGCAACGGCGGCAACGCGACCGGCAAGGGCAGCGTCGGCGGCGACGCCGGTAATGGCGGTAACGCCGGTAACGGTGGCAATGGGGGCGCCAGCAACGGTGCGGCGAACGCACCGGACGGTGGCAGAGGCGGTAACGGTGGCAACGCCGGCAGCGCCGGTACCGGCGCCACCGCGGGTTACGGCGGTATTGGTGGCAACGGTGGTAACGGTGGTAACGGCGCCAACGGCATCGATGGCACCATCGGCAACCCGGGGGTCAACGGCGGCAACGGCGGAATCGGCGGTGATGGCGGGACCGCGAGCGGAAACTTCGCCGCCGGCGGTAACGGCGGCACCGGCGGCAACGGTGGCAACGCCGGTGCCGGCGGCGCGGGCGCAGTTGGTGGCGGCGGTGGTGACGGCGGGCGTGGTGGCTCCGGAGGCTTCACCTACGGCGCCGACAGTCAGGCCGGCAACGCCGGCAACGGTGGCAACGGCGGCAACGGCGGTCAAGCGGGACCCAGCACCACCACCGACGTGCCGAATGGCGGCCAAGGCGGCGCCGGCGGTCAAACCGGCGCGGCGGGGTCCGGCAATGGCATAGGTGCCAAAGACGGCAAAGCCGCTATCGGAGGTAACGGCGGCAGCGGCGGCGACGGCGCCGACGCCCAGGCGGCACCATCCGACACCAGAGGGTTGAACGGTGGTCGCGGCGGCACCGGTGGCAGCGGCGGCGCAGCCCTGGGCAAGGGCGGTGTCGGGGGTAACGCAGGCGACGGCGGGAACGGTGGTCGCGGCGGGGATGGCGGGGCGAGCACCCCGGCCGGCTCGTCCACCGCCGCCGCTGCTGGCGGTGACGGTGGTCGGGGCGGGGATGCCGGCCAGGCGGGCAGCGGTGACATCGCGGGTAGTGGGGGCGCAGGCGGCGACGGCGGTGCCGGTGGTACCGGCGCGTCCGGCCGCACCGGCGGTATTGGAGCCAACGGCGTGAAAGGCGGTGCCGGCGGCGTCGGCGGGAACGGTGGCAACGCCACCGGCGCCAACAGCGTGGGCCGCACCGCAGGCGCCGGCGGCGACGGCGGTGACGGCGGCCGCGGTGGGGCCCCCGGTGTTTCCGCCACTGAGGCACCCAACGGCGGCAATGGGGGCGTCGGCGGCAACGCCGGGAAGGCCGGCACCGGGTCGAAGGCGGGCAGCGGCTCGATCGGCGGCGACGGCGGTAACGGCGGCGACGGCACCAACGGCAGCGACGGCGGCGCCGGCAAGGCGGGTATGGCCGGTGGCACCGGCGGTGACGGCGGCAACGGCGGTGGCTCCACCGACAACGACGGCAAGGGCGGCAACGCCGGCAACGGCGGCAACGGCGGCAGGGGCGGGAACGGCGGCACCGACACCGGGACGGGTGGCACCAACGCGCCCAACGGTGGACGAGGTGGCAACGGTGGTGACGCCGGCTACTACGGGACCGGTTTCGGTGGAAGCGGGAACGGCGGCACCGCCGGGAACGGTGGCGCCGGCGGTAACGGCTCGAACGGCAGCGCAGGCAACCCCGGCAACGCCGGCGACAACGGCGGCAACGGCGGGGCCGGAGGCAACGGCGGGGTCAGCTACGGCAAACTCGGTGTCGCCGGGGCCGGCGGGGCCGGCGGTAACGCCGGTAATGGTGGCGACGGTGGCACCGATGTTGGGATCGGCAACGTGACCGCACCTAACGGTGGCAACGGTGGCGTCGGCGGCAACGGCGGTAGGGGCGGCACGGGCAGTGGCCAAGCCGCCAGTGGCGCCGGTGGCGCCGGTGGTGCCGGCGGTGCCGGTGGCAACGGTGCCGACGGCAATGACGCCACCTTCAGTGCAGCCGGTGACGCAGGGGGTCGCGGGGGAGCCGGAGGGGCCGGCGGCAATGGTGGCAACGCAGTCGGTAAGGCAACCGCCGGGGCAAGCGGGGCCGGCGGCGCCGGCGGTAGCGGCGGCGACGGCGGCAACGGCTTCGGAACCGCAGGCTACGGCGGGGCGGGCGGCAACGCCGGTAACGGTGGCAACGCCGGGAACGCCGGCACCGGAGGCCTGGTCAGCCCTGTCGGCGGCGCGGGCGGCGCGGGTGGCAGCGGCGGCAACGGAGGCAACGCTGCCGACAACAACATCAGCGGGGCCGGGCTGACCGGCGGTGTCGGCGGCAACGGCGGCAACGGTGGCAGCGGCGGAGTCGGTGATGAGGTGGAGATCGGCGGCGCCGGCGGTGACGGCGGAAAGGGCGGCAACGGCGGCAACCTGAACACCCCGTTCAGCACCTCTCCCGCCGGCGGCAAAGGCGGGGGTGGCGGTAACGGCGGCGCCGGTGGCAGCAGCACCGGCGGCACGGTGAGCAACACGGGCGGCGCAGGCGGCCGCGGCGGTGAAGGCGGTATCGGCGGCACCGGTGCCCCGGGTTCAACCGGCGGCTTCGTGCCTGGCGTGGGCGGTGCCGGCGGCGGCGGCGGCAATGGCGGTGTGGGTGGTGCGGCCGCCAACGCCGGAGCCGTCGGCGGCATCGGCGGCAACGCCGGTGACGGCGGTGACGGGGGCGACGGCGGCAACGCCGCACTCGGTTCCGGCAGCGCTGGCGCGGCGGGAGGCAAGGGTGGCGCCGGCGGCCAAGGCGGTGACGGCGGCGACGCGACCGGAGGCACCGGAGGCTCCGGCGGCAGCGGTGGTGGCAGTGGCGATGGTGGACACGGCGGCAGCGGTGCCGACGGTGGCGCTGGTAGCACCGGGCAACCCTCCAACCCCGGCACCAACGGCACCGCACCCGTCGGTGCTACCGGTGGCAGCGGTGGCGCAGGTGGCGCAGGTGCCGACGGAGGTAAGGGCGGAAACTAGGCTTCACCGCTCGAATTGCCCTGGAGCGCAACAGGATTAGGGACCCCGCGGTCAAGTGATGGCCGACCGCGGGGCGGCCGGTAGGCGATGCGGCCGGGAGGCATTGCGGCACTTGGGGTTCGGGCGCTTCGTGTGTACTGCGCTGCCCGGGTGTGCGTCGCCGGCCGGTCTGGAAGCCACAGCGGCCGCCCGCTTGCCGCACGCGCGGTCAGCGGGCGAACCGCGGCAGCAGCCGATCGTCACCCCGCGGGGGTGACGATCGCGGCTCAGCTGCCGTTGCGTCCCGGACGTCCCCCGGCCATGTTGATCATCAGCGGTATCGGGGTGGCGATCGGCCGCAGCGCCTCGGCGTCGTCGTAGACGCCGATCGTGTATTCACCCGTGGTCTCAATCGCGAACGACAGCTGCGGCGTGAAACACCGGTACTTGGAAGGCTTGTCCTCGTCCGGCCATTGCCAGGCCGAGCGGACCGTGCCCCGGATGGTCCCGGCCGGGTCTTTGCAGACGATGAACAACTCCGGATCGAAATCCCCACCGGACGGCGCGTGAACGACGAGCACCAGCGGGACGGTCAGCCACACCGGGGTCTGGTTGACCTCATAGCTGGTGATCGGCACCCGGGTTGCGTCGATCGCGGAATCATCGATGTTGGCGGAGCCCGCCACGAGCAAAGCGGCTACATGCATCACGACATCTTAAGGGCGATCCGCCCGCGCGCCAGCCTATTCGGCAGGCTCGCCGAAATTTTCGGCGCTCGGTTCGCCCGTCTGCCCCGTCTCGGCCAACAGGATCGACATCGGGACCGGTGTGGACAGCTCGAATTTGCCCTCGGCGTCGTAGTAGACGCCGAGGGTGTACTCGCCCTCAGTCTCCACCGGGAAGGAGAGTTCCTGCGTGAAGCAGCGGTATTTGGAGGCGCGATTGCCGTCGTCCGGCCAGTGCCACGCCGCCCGCAGCGATCCTCGGGGAGTTCCGGCCGGGTCCTTGCAGACGACGTGGATCTCCGGGTCGTAGTCGCCGCCCGCCGGGGCGTGAACCACCAGGACGACCGGGACCGTTGCCCACAAAGGCATTTGATCGACCTGGAACCACGCCATGGGTATCGACGTGGCATTGATGGCGCCCTGTTCGTCGAACGCGGCGGTGCGCGGAACGAACAGCGCAGAGACGTGCAGCATTTCGTCATCTTAAGGGCCGCGGGTGCCCAGAACGGTTATTCCCGGCGCAGCGCATGCCACGCCAGGTCGGCGATGGCCACGCAGTAACCGTCGTCGACGGGATCCTCCATATAGAGGCTGCGTACGTAGATGGGTGCCGTCACGATCTGGATCGCCGCCACGGTGTGCACGCCGTCGCGCAGCTCGCCACGCTCCCGGGCCCGATCGATAACGGATCGAAGGACACTGAAACGCTTCTGCCAGAACATCATTCGAGTTTCGCCGTCGTGGTGGCCGCCCCGGCTGTCCATCACCATCACTCGATGGAAGGTGCGGCCGATAGGGGTGTTGACATCCGCGGCGAGCGTGCGGGCGAGGGCAAGCAGGTCACCGCGCAGTGACCCGGTGTCCAACGTCGAACGGAAGACTTCGGCATCGCGGACCGCGGCATCGACGATCAGTTGCTGACGGTTCCCCCAGTAGTGATAGATCGTCGCAACATCCAGCCGATGCCGCTCCGCCATCGCTTCCACGCTGAATCGTTCGACACCCCAACGTGCCAGCTCGTCGAGCACTGCCGGCATCACCCGCGCGCGGAGCTCCGCGGGTATGGCAACCGGAGATACGTCCGGTCTTTGCGACGGCCGCATGTGCTCTACCGTACGACTCGAACACCGTGCTGGAGTACTACTTTGCGCCGAGGCCGGGAACGATGTCGCCCAGGCTGAACGTCAGCGGCTGTTCCAGCTGCTCGTAGGTGCAGGAGCACGGGTCACGGTCCGGACGCCACCGGTTGAACTGGGCGGTGTGGCGGAACCGCGCGCCTTCCATATGGTCGTAGCGCACCTCGACCACCCGCTCGGGTCGCAGCGGCACGAACGACAGATCCTTGCCCGCGTTCCACCGCGACCCTTCGTTCTTGCGGGGCGTGCGTTCGCCGGCCTCGTGCGCAGCCCAGTTCCAGGGATGCTCGTCGAAGGCGGTGACCAGGGACTGCAACTCGGTGAACAACCGCCGGCGCTCGGCCATCGGGAAGGCCCCGATCACGCCGACCGAGGCCAGTTGCCCGTCGTCCTGGTACAACCCGAGCAGCAGCGAGCCGATCGCATCGTCGCCGGACTTGTGCACCCGGTACCCGGCGACCACACAGTCCGCGGTGCGTTCGTGCTTGATCTTGAACATGACCCGCTTGTCCGGCTGATAGGTGACGGTCAGCGGCTTGGCGATCACGCCGTCCAGGCCGGCGCCTTCGAACTCCTCGAACCAGCGCTGCGCGACGGCCCGGTCGGTGGTGGCGGGGGTGACGTGGATCGACGGCCCGGAGCCGTCCAGCGCGTCGACCAGCGCGGCGCGCCGTTCGTCGAATGGGCGCTTGGTGTAGTCGTCGTCGCCCAGCGCCAGCAGGTCGAACGCGATGAAGGAGGCCGGTGTCTGATGGGCGAGCATCCGCACCCGCGAATCGGCGGGATGGATACGTTGTTGCAGCGCCTCGAAATCCAGCCCCCGGTTGGTGGCGATCACGATCTCGCCGTCGAGCACGCAGCGTTGCGGCAGCTCGGCCCGGACCGCCGCGACCAACTCGGGAAAGTAGCGCGTCATCGGCCGCTCGTTGCGGCTGCCCAGCTCCACGTCGTCACCGTCGCGAAAGCAGATGGAGCGGAAGCCATCCCACTTGGGCTCATAGGACGCATCCGGCGGGATCGTCTTGACTGACTTGGCCAGCATCGGCGAAACCGGTGGCATGACGGGTAAGTCCATTGCTTCATTCTGGCCTGCGGCATGCTGGACTGTGGATATGGCCGCTGCAGCAGAAGAACTCGACGTCGACGGTATCGCCGTGCGGGTGACCAATCGCGACAAGGTCTATTTCCCCAAGCTCGGCTCGAACGGCACCAAGGGCCGGTTGATCGACTACTACGTGTCGGTGTCCCAGGGCCCGATGCTTGCGCCGCTGCGCGACCGTCCCACCCATCTGCAGCGGTTCCCCGACGGGATCGACGGCGAGGAGATTTACCAGAAGCGGGTGCCGCAGCACCATCCCGCCTACCTGGAGACGTGCCGGGTCACCTTCCCGTCCGGCCGGACCGCGGACGCACTGAGGGTCACCCACCCCGCCGCGATCGTGTGGGCGGCACAGATGGGCACCGTCACCCTGCATCCCTGGCAGGTGCGGTGCCCGGATACCGAACATCCCGACGAGTTGCGGATCGATCTGGACCCACAGCCGGGCACCGGGTTCGAGCAGGCCCGGACGGTCGCGGTGGACGTGTTGCGGCCGCTGCTCGACGAACTCGGGTTGGCGGGTTACGCGAAGACCTCCGGGGGACGCGGCGTACATGTGTTTCTGCGGATCGCCACCGAGTGGGATTTCATCGCGGTACGCCGGGCGGGCATCGCGCTGGCCCGCGAGGTCGAGCGCCGTGCCCCGGAGCAGGTGACCACGTCGTGGTGGAAGGAAGAACGGGGCGAGCGCATTTTCATCGACTTCAACCAGAACGCGCGGGACCGCACCATGGCCTCGCCGTATTCGGTGCGGCGCACCCCGGTCGCGACCGTGTCGATGCCGCTGTCTTGGGACGAGCTGGCAGGCGCCGACCCGGACGACTACACGATGGCAACCGTCCCCGACATCGTCGCGCGCCGCGACGATCCGTGGGCCGGGATGGACGATGACGCCCAGTCCATCGCCGCGCTGCTGGACATGGTGGACGCCGACGAGGAGCGCGGCCTGGGCGACATGCCGTACCCGCCGAACTACCCGAAGATGCCGGGCGAACCGAAGCGCGTTCAGCCGTCGCGGGACACCGATCGCAAGAAGTGAAGAACCCACCCGGGTATGCCCGATCGCACATATTCTGTGACGCGGGGCTATCCGAAGCAGGTGACATGGACCTTCATCTGACGGACAAGATCGCCGTCGTTACGGGCGCCAGCCGGGGGATCGGCCTGGCAGTCACCAAGGCATTCGTGGACGCGGGCGCACACGTGGTGGCCGGGTCGCGGACCCCCGGTAAGGACCTGCTCGCCCTGGAAGAGGCCGGTCACGTGACGTACGTATCGGTCGACCTGGCCCGCCCCCGGGGCGGCGAGGAGTTGATCGCCGCCGCCGCCCGTCGCGGCGGGGTCGACATCCTGGTCAACAACGTCGGCGGCGCCACTCCCCGCCCGGCGGGTTTCGTCGGCATCACCGACGACGAGTGGCGGGCGTCCTGGGAGCTGAACATGATGGGCATCGTGCGGCCCACCCGCGCCGCAGTGCCGGAGATCCAACGTCGCGGTGGCGGTTCCATTGTGATCATCGGGTCGATCAACGCCTATTACCCCGGCGCGGTGACCTACGACTATTGCGCCACCAAGGCCGCCGTCACCAATCTCGCCAAGGCGTTGTCAAATGAGTTGGGGCCGTTGAATATTAGGGTCAATTCGATCAGCCCGGGACTGGTGATGACCGAGAAGTGGATCGAGGGGGGCCTGGCCGACGGATTGGCCGCCGCCAACGGCGAACCCGCAGACGACGTGCTGGCCAACATTATGGAAGACACCCCGACGGGCCGCTTCACCACCCGGGAACAGGTGGCCGACCTCGTGCTCTTTCTCGCCAGCGACCGTGCCGGCAACATCAACGGGTCCGATTACCGCATCGACGGCGGGTTCGTTCCAACGCTGTGAGCGGACGTCGTCAAGCCCTGAGCATCCGCACCCGCGAAGCGGCTCCGGTGCACAAGCTCCCTGAAACCCGACCCTCATGACATCGGCAGTCGCAAATCGGTAATTAGCTGGCGGCACGCAGATAAGTGCTCTCGGCCGTTTTCAACGCATGCGCCGGACCGTCAGAAATTTCATCTCAAGGTAAGACAAAAACGCCGTCCTGGCGGTTAATAACCGCAGTTCAAAGCATATATGTGAGACGTCACCCAGGACGCTACGTCAGGTATTCGTCGCAATTCTCTGGAACCTGTTGACCTGCAGGAAAGCACCGGCCATCCTCGTTCGAAGATTTTGCGGCATGGTTGCTCGGAGGTGCGGAATGACGTTTGTCAGCGTGATGCCGGAGACGGTTCTGGCGGCGGCTTCGGACGTGGTGCTTATCGGTTCGTCGGTCACCAACGCCAACGCGGCGGCGGCGGGTTCGACCACGACGTTGCTGGCCGCAGGCGCGGATGAGGTGTCGGCGGCCATTGCGGCGCTGCTAGGTGAGCACGGGCAGGCCTATCAGTCGATCAGCGCGCAAGTCGCTTCGTTCCAGCAGCGGTTTGTGCAGGCCCTCAACGCGGGGGCGGGCGCTTACGCGACCGCCGAGGCGGCCAATGTCGCGTCGTTGCAGTCCCTCGAGCAGGGCGTCCTGAGTGCGATCAATGCGCCCTTCAACGCGTTGTTGGGGCGCCCGCTGATCGGCAACGGCAGAAATGGAACCCCGGGGACCGGCCAGGCCGGAGGGCCGGGCGGGATCTTGTGGGGTAACGGGGGTGATGGCGGGTCCGGGGCGGCGGGGCAAAACGGCGGTGCCGGCGGATCGGCGGGATTGTTCGGTGCTGGCGGAACAGGTGGGGCCGGCGGAGTCGGACTGGTCGGCAAGACCGGTGCGGTGGGTCAGACGGGCGGTCTCGGCGGTACGGGTGGAACCGGCGGGATCGGCGGCCAGGGCGGGCTGCTGTTCGGAAACGGCGGCCATGGTGGTGCCGGTGGCAGTGGGGGGACCGGTGGCGTCGGGGGTCCGCCCACTAGTTCAGGCGTGTTCGGTGCCGGTGGGAAGGGCGGAACCGGCGGGCTAGGGGGCGGGGGTGGCGCGCCCGGATTGTTTGGCAGCGCCGGTCAGGCGGGCGTCGTCGGTGCAACCGGGGCTGACGGCGCTACCGGCGGCTCCACCGGATTCGCGGTCGGGCCTTTCGTCAACAACACCGGTCTGCCCAATAGCCAGATCTACCTCACCGCACTCGGGCAGACGTCACCCGGCCAGTGGTCATGGATCGACCAGAACGGCGTGGCCCACGCGATCGACCACAACGCCGCCAACGCCCCCGACCACCTCACGCACAACGGGGTGAATTACGCCAATATGTCGTTCACTCTCGACCAGACGGGCAACTTCTCGATTCCGTCCGAGTTTCAGGGCGGCCGGATATTTCTGTCGATGAAGCAGCCGCTGTACATCGGTATCAGCCCCGACAACATGGGCTGGGCGGGCCTTGACCCCGCGAATCCTGCCGATCCCAATTACAACACGGTTTACGACTGGTATGAGCTGACGTACAAATATGGCGCAATTCCCTT
This sequence comes from Mycobacterium sp. TY815, assembly GCF_030755135.1. Lineage (NCBI taxonomy): Bacteria > Bacillati > Actinomycetota > Actinomycetes > Mycobacteriales > Mycobacteriaceae > Mycobacterium > Mycobacterium sp. TY815. Next base: position 281,422 of record NZ_JAUFRX010000003.1, read on the forward strand.
TGGCGGCAACACAACCCAGGTGGACCAGTTCGGGTTGCCGTTCTCGTTCACGCTGACGCAGGATTCCACCGGGTTCTCGGACACCCGTGGCATCACGCTGTCACGGGCTCAGCTGTTCCAGCAGTACACGAGCACCCTCCCGGCCGAGTTCCAGTCACTGATCATCAACGACGGCACGGGCGACCCGCTGCGTATTCTCGCCCCGCGCACCGCTCAGCCCGGCGCCTTGGCCTCCTGGCTCGACCCTGCCATCAACAACTTCTGGTCGACGTATCAAACCCATCCATTCCTGTACGACGGCCCCGGCTACACGGTGACCGGCAACGTCGACGCCGGAAACCTGTTTGTCTACAACCTGACCCCCGACGGGGGCAGCGCCACGAGCTACACGATGGTCATGCCGACGACGGCGCAGACCTTTGCCGCCAATGGCCCGTTCGTCGGCGTCGGCCAACAGGGGGCGTTCCTCGCAGAACTCAACGCCGCGTTCAACCGCGGTGTGGCGAATTCTCCGGACCAATGGGCCAATGTCGATGCCTACTATCCGACGGGCGGGCGATGGAACAACTGGTCAGAGTTCTTCCACGCCAACAGCATTGACGGCTTCGCCTACGGCTTCCCCTTCGACGACGTGAACTCCCAGAGTTCAGTGCTGATCCTTGGCAACTCGCTGCCGCCGACCCGGCTGTCGTTCGACCTTCCCTAGAGAGGAACCTTTCTGATGGTGTACGTTCTGGCCGTTCCCGAGGAATTAGTCTCGGCCGCAACGGATTTGGCGGGCATTGGCTCGGCGCTGAAGTCCACGAACGTCGCGGCGGCGCTTCCGACGACGCAATTGCTGGCCGCCGGGGCGGATGAGGTGTCGGCGGCGGTTGCCGCGGCCTGGGGCGAGTACGGGCAGGCCTATCAGGCAATCAGTGCGCAGGTCGTGAGATACCACCGGCAGCTTGTGCAGGCTCTGGGTGCGGGGGCGAGGGCTTATGCGGTCGCGGAGGCCGGCAATGGCTCGTTGTTGCAGACCCTCGAGCAGGACGTGATGGGCGTGATCAATGCGCCTTTCAACGCGTTGTTAGGACGCCCGTTGATCGGTAAGGGCAGCAACGGAGCCGCGGGGACCGGGCAGGCCGGCGGGCCGGGCGGGATCCTGTGGGGCAACGGTGGTGACGGCGGGTCCGGGGCGCCGGGACAAACCGGGGGCGCTGGCGGCGCGGCGGGATTGTTCGGCACTGGCGGGACGGGTGGGGCGGGGGGAGCTGGGCTGATCGGCCCCACCGGCCTCGCGGGTCAGGGCGGCGGTATCGGCGGCACCGGCGGGGCGGGTGGGGTCGGCGGTCACGGTGGGTTGCTGTTCGGCAACGGTGGGACGGGCGGCGCCGGCGGGGTCGGCGGCACCGGCGGGCTGGGTGGCCCAGCAGACGGTTCAGGTGCGGTCGGTGCCGGCGGTACGGGTGGCACCGGCGGCGTCGGGGGTGCGGGTGGCGCGGCCGGCCTGCTCGGCAGGGCCGGTCAGGCGGGCGTCAGCGGCAACACTGGTGCCACCGGTGGCGGCACGGGCGGCGGTGGCGGCACGGGCGGTGGTGGCGGTATCGACGGCTTCACGGAAATTTTCCGCGACGATTTCACCGGCGCCGCGGGTTCGACCGTCAACCGGTCGAATTGGATTTACGACCTCGGCACGCAGTATGGATTCGGCAACTCAGCACCCCAGTGGGGCACCTGGGAGATCGAGACGATGACTGACAGCACCCAGAACGTCTATCTCGACGGCAACGGCCACCTCGCGATCAGCCCGGTCAGGGACCCCGCCGGCCATTGGACGTCGGGCCGGATCGAGACGGTGCGCACCGACTTCGCGGCGCCGCCGGGCGGGGTGATGCGCATCGAGGCGTCGATTCAGCAGCCCAACGTCAACACCACGAACGGTCAGGGCTACTGGCCGGCGTTCTGGGCGCTCGGCGAGGCGGCGCGGCCCGTCGGTGCCACGAACTGGCCATGGATCGGCGAACTGGACATCATGGAGTCCATCAACGGCCGCGGCTCGGTGTGGTCGACGCTGCACGGCAATGTTTGGGGAGGCGGGCCGCCGTTCAACGAGCCCACCGGAATCAGCTCCGGCGAACACCCCGTCCCGAACGCGGGAACGAGTTACCACACCTACGCCGTCGAATTGGATCGCAGCACGAGCGTCGAGCAGCTGCGCTACTACCTGGACGGCAACAACTACTTCACCATCAACTCCAACCAGGTCTCCGCAACCGACTGGAACAACGCCACCCACCACGGGTTCTTCCTCATATTGGACGTGGCGATGGGCGGGTCCTTCCCGAACGCGTTCGGCGGAGGTCCTACCGGCGCAACGGTTTCCGGCCAGCCCATGCTCGTCGACTACGTCTCGGTGTCCACCAAAGGCTGATCCTGCCGAGGGCTCGTCATCAGCGCCTTCTTGAGCTCTTCGTAGGCCTGCTGCGTGTAGTGGGCCAGCCTGGACATGTCGTCGATCGCCGCGGCGTTGCCGACGAAGCCGAAATCCATGCTGTCGTGGTAGGACGCCAGCGTGGCGTTGAGCCCGATCGACGCGGCCAGCGCGGAGACCGGGTAGATGCCGAGCAGGCGCGCGCCGTTGAGGTAGCGGACGTCCTTCGCGCCTGCCACGTTCGAGATCACCAGGTTGCAGGCGGGATGCGTGACCCGGTCCAGATGGGTGGAGGAGCCCAGGCCCGCCAGCGCGACCAGTCCCACGGCGTAGGTCATCGCCGCTTCTTTGGACATGGCGGCCAGCTCCCTCTTGGCGGCGGCCACCGACTCCGTCACCTGATGAATCCGCTCGGTCATCTCGGCGGCCGGCTCGCCGAGCCGCACGAACAGCGCCGAGACCCGGGTGCCGATCGTCGCGTCGTCGCCGTCGCGCAGCGAGACCGGGCACATCGCGATGAACGGGTGTCCGAAGGCGCGCCCCGTCTCGCGCAGATACGCGTGCAGTCCCGCGTCGACGATGCTGGCGGCGACGTCGTTGAGGGTGGCTCCGAAATGGCGGCCGACGTCGTGCATCTCGTCCAGCGGCAGCGTCAGCGTGGCGAAGCTGCGCCCGATCTTGAGCGGTTCGTTGGTGGGCGCGTGGTGGGCCGCGAACGGCAGGCTGCCCTCGAGGTGGGATGTGAACAGACCGGCGAACACCTTGCGCAGCGCGGTGACCGAAACCTGATTGAGCGCACCCACCTGGGTGATGGCGCCGCGGATCGAGTCGGTGATACGCCCGATCAGCGGTGTCGGCGGGTGCGGCGTCGGCGCGGGCGCGTCGAGCGCAAACGCGGGTTTGGGGATGGTCGGCTCGTCGGAGAGGTTGAGACCGTCGTACAACCGCTTCAGGCCCGACTCGCCGTCGATGATGCAGTGATGCGTCTTGGTGTAGATCGCGAACATCCGGTCCGGCAGGCCGTCGATGATCCAGCAGCGGAACAGCGGCCGGCTGCGATCGAGTTGCGCCTCGTGCAGGTCGGCGACCAATCGCAGCAGGTCGTCATAGCTGGATCCGTCGGGCAACGCGAGGTGCTCGACGTGATAGTGCGGGTCCCACGTGTCCACCTCGCGGAAGTGGGGCCCGCCGCGGTTCAGTAGCTCCGGCACGTAATTGAACGGCGGTGCCGGCGAGCAGGCCCGGTAGGAATCCACAATCTCGCGCACCAGCGACTCGCGGCCGGGCGGCTTCTGGAACAGCAGCATCGCACCGACGTGGGTGGTGCTGCCCGGTGACTCGATCAGCAGCCATGAAAGGTCGAGCGGCGGAATCGGTTTGGTCATCACGCATCTCCTGTCCAGGGGAGATGGTCCGCTCAGCGCGTGATCGCCGCGAGGGCATTAGGGCCCTGTTCGGGCACCCTTTGGTCACTTGCCGCCGTTCAGGCTTGTATTCGCGCCCACTTATATACAGTGGAGACTCGTGCGCCAGTCCGAGAACGTCAGCTCCGCTCGTAGCTTGCTGCCGTCGCCGGACGCGCAGGCGAAGCACACACCGCAGAGCGGATTCCGCGACGACATCGAGGGCTTGCGCGGTTTCACGTTGCTGGCCATCGTCGGCTGGCACATCTCCATGCCCGGTGTCAGCGGCGGCTTCGTCGGCCCGGACATCTTCTTCGAGATCTCCGGCTTCGTGATCACCGGGCAGTTGTGGAAACAGGTAAGCACCACCGGCACCGTCGGGCTGAAGAAGTTCTACGGGGCACGGTCGCGGCGACTGCTGCCGGTGTCGGCGACGATCGGCGTCATCACCGCCATCGCCGCGGCCTTCCTGCTGCCCGTGGTGCAGGCCCAGAGCGCTTTGAAGGACGCCATCGCCTGCGCGCTGTACGTCCCCAACTTCTGGTTCATCGTCCAACAGGTCGACTATTTCGCCGGTGGCGCGCCCTCGCCGTTCCAGCATTACTGGACCCTGGGCGTGGAGGAACAGTTCTATCTGCTCTGGCCACCCATGATCGTCGGTACGGCGTGGCTGATCCGGCGGTTGCGCCGACGCAAGAAATCCGCCGACGCGCCGCCGGCGCCGCCCTCGAAGACTCCCTATCTGGTGCTGGTCACGACGATCGCGTTGAGTTCACCGGTGAAGTTCGTGTACTGGGTACGGGATGTCCGGGGTGTAGAAGACGCAGGCCACCAAGACCATCGCGGTACCGATCCAGCCGATGGTGATCGCGGCGCGCTCCGGGAGCCGGCTCCACCTGGTTGGCGGTCAGGGCAACCAGGGCACCCAGCGCCAGCTGCCAGGCCCGAGTGAACAACGAGAAGTACGCCGCGAGCGGCATCACGTAGGTGACCAGCAGCGACAGCAGGAACGACGACACTTCGTGTTCAACCCATCCAGCGCCGGCACCCACTTGGATGCGGCCGCCAGAGATGATGTCGGCGGTAGCGGCGACCTTGGCGAGATATACGGGGTTGCGGTAGCTCATGACGGTGCACATCTGGCCCAGCTTGATCCGCTCGGTAATTGCGGCGTAGGCAGCCATCAACGACCAAGCCTCGTGGCTGCCTTCGTCGTTGGACTTGAGAACCGTGTGGAAATGGTCGTAGACCCAGAGCGAATCCCAGGCCGCGCCGCGGTCCGCGTGAACCGCGATGTCGCGCATCACCCCCCAGTGTCGCGCAGGGTCGATGCCGACGAGATCCATCGGGAAGCCCTGTGGGATGAATATGCCGAAACGCATTGAGAAACTGACCCTCTCAGTAGGAAACCTAGGACAACAAGCAACGACACAATCACCACCGCAGCGGCAGTGACATCAGACCGCAATCGACCATGCCGCTGCGCACTTCTCTCGTCGAATTGCATCGGCGCTGATAACGCATCCGGACGGTCAAGGGGGTACCCCATCGCGGTGAGAATTCCGCAATCGAACATGATCCTCCCGGGAAGAAGGTCGGGCTCTATGCGTCCGCCGCGGCTGGAAGGTCGATCACGTTGCCGCAGTGTTCTTCTGCGCTGTCGTCGAGGCGTGGCGCCAGCGTAATGATGTCTCCATCGGCCAGTGCCGTCGAGCAGGGCAAGACGGTGTCATTGACCGATGCCTGGACGCGTTTGCGAAATGGGGCTATACGCGGATGAAGGTAGATCAGGCCGGTGGCGAGCATTTCAATGGTGGTTCCCGCGGGGATCTCGACTTTGTCCTCCTGCGTATCACCACAGCATTCGCGCAGCAATCCGGAGTAGCGGACTGTTACCGAGATAAGTTCCATCCGAACACCTTTCGTGTCTCCGCGACTATGTCGCGCCGGTATGTCCAGACTTGCCGTGTTCGGCCGCAATCGGATCGTCGCATTCGAAGATGAAGTGCCACAAGGGACTTCTGCACACTCGGATCGCCCCGATATAGGCATTGTGCACATCACTTTCGCGGACCTCGACCATTCAGCTAAGTGCGGGGATCACTTCTCGGGCGAACAGTTCGATGCCTGATCTGTCATAGGCGGCTTCCGGAAAGCACACGATGGCGTATTCACAGCCGAGCTCACGAAGTGTGGAGATCCGCTCGATCACCTGCGCGGGTGTACCCAGCGCCGTGTCCGGCACACCTGCGACCATCGAATCAGCAAGGGCTGCAGGCAGGCCCTCTGCCCATCGATCACGCATCCGCTGCAGCCGCGATTGGACATCGGTGTCGCACGTTCCCAGGACGGCGGTCAGCTCGACCGACCGTACGATGGCGTCGAAGTCGGTGCCCAGGTTATGGCAGTGCTCTGCCAGGATCTGGGACTTGCGGGCGAACGCGTCGGGTTCCCCGGTGAAGTTCGTGTAGTGCCCGTACCGGGCGGCAATGCGCAGCGTCACCTTTTCGCCGCCGCCGGAGATCCACAGCGGTATACCGTTGGGCTGCAATGGTTTGGGCGCCACGATCGCATCCTGTGCCTGGTAGTGATCGCCGTTGAAGGTGACATGGCCGTCGCGCCAGGCGCTCAGCAGTATCTGCACGCCTTCTTCGAGCCGGGCCAGCCGCACACCCGCTGAGGGGAATCCGTAACCGTAGGCGCGCCACTCGTCTTCGAATGAACCGGCACCGATGCCCATTTGGATCCGCCCACCGGAGATGATGTCTGCGGTGGAGGCGACCTTGGCCAGATACACGGGGTTGCGGTAGCCCATCGCGGTGCACATCTGGCCGAGCTTGATCCGCTCGGTGATCGCGGCATAGGCAGACATCAGCGACCACGCTTCGTGGGTGCCTTGACCAGCGGTCTGCAGCACCGCGTGGAAATGGTCGAAGACCCACAGCGAATCCCACGCGCTGTCGCCGTCAGCGTAGCGGGCCAGGTCGCGCATGATGGCCCAGTGTCGTTCAGGTTCGATCCCGACCAGGTCCATGCGCCAGCCCTGCGGGATGAAGAGACCGAAACGCATTACGCCACAACCCCTTCGGTAGATCGTCAGCTCGCGAACAGCAGCAGCGTCAGCGCCGTGGCGGCTACCCATAACGCGATTGGCGGTGCGAGTCGGCCGGGCGGGCTGCCGGCCCGCACATGGACGGTGATCAGCACCATCATCAGCAAGGTCAAGAAGAGCGCGGCTGCCCGGGCCACTGCCGGCAGGCCGAGCCCGATAATCAGCGCGACTCCCGTCGGCACCTCGGCCACACCGAACAGGCAATATTGTTCGAACGACAGGTTCAGGGCCGCGGCCCGCTCCCGCACCGGCTCAATTCCGGCGATCTTCAACGTGCCCGCGACAAGAAAAAAGACCGCCATGGCTCCGGTCAGTGTCGTGGCTGCTGTAGGCATCAAAAGGGCTTCCTTGCTCGGGGTGAATCCAGATCACCACTTCACCGGCAACGACAGCAGGCCGTCGTTCATCATCCCGGTGCGGGCCTCCAGCTCTTGCACGTCGACGGCCAGTTGTAGTGTCGGCACCCGGGTGACCAGGCCTTTCAGCAACGACTGCATTTCGTAGCGCGCCAACCACGCGCCGGGGCACAGGAATGGGCCGTAACCGAAGGTGATGTGCCGGTTGTGCGGCCGGTCGATAAGAAAGTCGTCGGAGTTGTCGAAGAATCGGGAGTCGCGGTTCGCCGAGGTTGTACTGATCGCAATGGTGGTCCCTTTCGGGATCACCGTATCGTCGAGTTCGATGTCCTCGGTTGCGTACCGAAGTGCTCCCAGGCTCGACGGCGGCAGATAGCGCAGCACCTCCTCGACCGTCGATTCAATAAGGCCCGGATCGGCCACCACCCTGCCGTAGCAATTCTTGTAAAGCAGGAGGCCGATCATCTGGGACAGCATCACCCAGGTCGAATCGATTCCCGCGGCGAACAGCGTCTGTGCGAGAAATATGAGTTCGATGTGGCTGAGGCGCCCATCGTCGACGTCCGACACCGCGACCAGCTCGCTGAAGAAGTCGTTCGTCGGTTCAGCGCGTCGCTTCTCCACCAAATCCCAGATGTACATTGCAAATTCTTGCTGGCCTTCGGCCATTTCCTTATCAGTATGGCGAGACAGGCTGAACATGCGATCGGCCCAGAACTGGCAGCGGTCCCAATCCTCGCGCGGGAAACCGAACATCTCACCAATGATCTGCCTGGGCAGTGGGCGGGCGAGGGCCTCGACAGCGTCGGCGGGCATCGGTCCGGCCAGCAGCTCATCGATCAGCTCGTCGACGACCTCGTCGATCCTAGGGCGCAGCAGCTCGATGCGGGCTCGGCGCAGCGCCATCATGAACAATCTTCGGATGCGCGTATGTTCCGGCGGGTCAACCAATTTGGCGACTTCCTCGAGTTCCATAACGTTGCGTCTGGTGGTGGAAAGCTGGGCGGCATCCGCACGATAGATATTGCGGCTGATACGAGGGTCATCCAGCAAGTGCTTGGCATCGTCGTAGCGCATGATGACCACCGCTGCGTCACCGCCCGGAAAGCGCACGTCGGCAACCGGGCAGCGCCGCCGGAGATCGGCAAACTCACACGGCGCCGACAAAGCGTCCGGTCGCGTGAACGGGTACTGCTGAGTCGTGTTCGTGGCGGTGTCGGCCACCATTGCATCCCTTCATTAGAGTGGAAAACCGAAAACAACTGCTGCCGAACGCATTTGGCGCGTATGCCATAGTGTGGATATGTATTCGCATCCGATGCGGTTTCAGTTGCGATACATCAGTAGATCGTGATTCGGGATCGTATCCTGTGTCACGCGGAGTGGGCAAGGGCAAAATTTCTGCGCTTCGGTATCAGATGCACACTGCACTTGATTACTCGCCACGAAGATCGGATCTGTTGCGTTGCAGCCGCATACAGATCACCTAAAGTTCGCGTCCGGGCATCGGTCCACCGCACTGACTGGCGTAGGCGCGTGAATTCCCGTTGGCGCGGTCGGCTGGGGTTGAGTCCACTGGCGCGGGTGAACCCGATGCCCTCAATGACCTGAGAACGAGGCATCCTTGCGGTTGGTCGCGTCTGTGTGTTGTCGTTCCCCAACATCGGCGCAGATTGCATTAACCTGACAAGCCGTGGCGGCTTGTAGCAAGTGCGGCACCGAACCGCCGGCAAACGCCCGGTTCTGCCACGGCTGCGGCGCCCCGATCGCACGGGCCGACGCCCAGGCGGAGTACAAGCAGGTGACGGTGCTGTTCGCCGACGTGGTGCATTCGATGGACATCGCGGCGGCCGTCGGTCCGGAACGGTTGCGCGAGATCATGACTCAGCTGGTCACTCGCACCTCCGCGGTGGTGCAGCGCTACGGCGGCACGGTGGACAAGTTCACCGGGGACGGCATCATGGCGCTGTTCGGCGCCCCCGTCGCGCTGGAGGATCATGCGCTGCGGGCCTGTTTGACCGCGCTCGGGATCCAGGACGCCACCCAGCGGTTGGCCGCCGAACTCGGCGGTGACGTTGCCCTCTCGTTGCGCATCGGCCTGAACTCCGGCGAGGTGATCGCCGGCGAGATCGGTTCGGGCGCTTTGGGTTACACCGCCATCGGGGAACAGGTGGGAATCGCGCAACGGATGGAGTCGGTGGCTCCCCCGGGCGGGGTTATGGTCAGCGAATCGACGGCGCGACTGGTCGAGGGTGTGACGGTGCTGGGGCAGCCGCAACAGGTCTACGTCAAAGGCGCGGTGGACGCCCTGGTCGGCCGCCAGTTGCTCAGCGTTGCCACCGATGACGAACGCACCGAAGTCCCGGTGTCGACGTTGGTGGGGCGCGGCTGGGAAGTGACGGCGCTGGCGGCCATGCTGGATCGTTCGGCGGCCGGGCGCGGGTCGGTCGTCGGCATCAGCGGCCCCGCCGGAATAGGGAAGACCCGGCTGGTGCGCGAGACCGTCGAGCTGGCGCGCACCCGCGGCCTGGAGGTGTTCAGCAGTTTCTGTGAATCGCACGCCACCGACGTCCCGTTCCGGGTGATGGAACGCCTGCTGCGGTCGGTCACCCGAACCAGCGGTCTGGCCGACGAGGCGGCCCGCCTGCGAGTTCAGGAGGGCATGCCCGAGGCCGATCCGCAGGACGTGTGGCTGCTGTGCGATCTGCTCGGTGTTGCCGACCCCGAGGTGAAGCTGCCCAAGATCGACCCGGACGCGCGGCGGCGCAGGCTCACCGCGTTGTTCAACGCCTACCTGCTCGCACGAACAGATCCCGCCATCTTCCTGGTCGAGGATGTGCACTGGATCGACGAGGCCAGCGAGTCGATGCTCGCGGATCTGCTGACCGTGGTGACCCAGACCCCCTCGATCGTGCTCTTCACCTACCGCCCGGAATATCAGGGAGCCCTCCAGCTCGTCACCGGCGCGCAAACTTTCGCACTGGCCCCGCTCACCGATTCCGAAGCCTCGGTACTGGTCTGCGAGCTGCTGGGCCGGGACCCGTCGGTCGCGGCGATCGCCGACGTCATCGCCGCGCGCGCGGCCGGCAATCCGCTGTTCGCCGAGGAGATCACCCGCGAACTCGCCGAACGGGGCGTGCTCGGCGGCGAGCGCGGTGACTACATCTGCCACGCCGACGTCGCCGACATCCGCGTGCCGCCCACGCTGCAGGCCACCATCGCAGCCCGCATCGACCGGTTGAGCCCCGCGGCCAAACACACCCTCAGCGCCGCCGCCATCGTCGGGTCGCGGTTCACCCAAGACCTGCTCGTCAGCCTCGGTATCGATCCGAGCGTCGACGAACTCCTGGCCGCCGAGTTGGTGCACCAGGTGCGGTTCACCGCGAATGCGGCCTACGCGTTCCGGCATCCGCTCATTCGAACCGTGGCGTACGAAGCTCAGCTCAAGGCCGACCGGGCCCGGCTGCACCGGCGCCTGGCCGAGGCCATCGAGGCGCGGGAGCCCCATGCGGTCGATCAGCATGCGGCGCTGATCGCCGAACACCTCGAAGCCGCCGGCGATGGAGTCGCCGCCTACGGCTGGCACATGCGCGCGGCGAACTGGGCGACCAATCGCGACATCGCATCGGCGCTGCTCAGCTGGGAGCGCGCGCAGAAGATCGCCGATGCGTTGCCCGCCGATGTGCCGCACCGGATGGCGCTGCGCATTGCGCCGCGCACCATGCTGTGCGGCGTCGCGTGGCGGGTCCATGCCGATGCCGGCGCCAGGTTCGAGGAGCTGCGGGAGTTGTGCAGCGCGGCGGGCGACAAGGCGTCGCTGGCGATCGCCATGGCCGGGATGGTGATCGGGCTGGCGTATCAGGCGCGTATCCGCGAGGCGTCGCAGCTGGCGTCCGAAGCCGTGGCACTGATCGAGGCGGTCGACGATCCGACCCTGACGGTGGGGTTGTCGTTCGCGTCGATCTACGCCAAGGGCGAGAGCGCCGAGTGGTCCCAGGTACTGCAATGGTCACAGCGGGTCATCGACCTGGCTGACGGCGATCCGGCCCGGGGCAACTTCATCGTCGGATCGCCCTTGGCCATCGCCCACACGACCCGGGCGATCGCGTGTTACTGCCTCGGTCGCGCCGGGTGGCGCGCGGACCTGCGACAGGGACTGGACATGGCCCGCCGGGCCGACCCGTTGTCCTACGCCAGAGCCGTTGCCTACGGCTACTTTCCGGCGATACCAGCCGGCGTGCTGAGGCCCGACGTGAGGGCGGTACGCGAAATCGAGGGTGCGCTGCGCATCGCCGAACGGTCCGGTGACGATTTCGCGCTGGCCTTCGCGCGGATGACGCTGGGGGTAGCCCTGGTGCACCGGGAAACGGCCACCGAGTACGAGCGGGGCGAGTTGCTGCTCACCGAGGTCACCGAGCTGTTCCAGCGGCAGAGTCACAACCTGTCGGAACTGCCGATCGTCAACGTGTACTCCGCCCGGGACCGGGCCCGGCGGGGAGAGCGCGACGACGCGATCGCCGAGTTGCGCGCGGTGGTGGAGCACCTGGTGCGGGAAGGGCAACTGCTGACCTGGGGTATCCCCGCCACGGCAGTGCTGGTCGAGACATTGCTCGATCGCGGCGCCGCCGGCGACGTCGCCGAAGCCGCGGCGGCGCTCGACCGGGTGGCCGAGCACCGTCCCGACCAGCAACTTCCGGTCCGCGACATCTGGCTGCTCCGCATGCGGGCGTTGCTGGCACGCAGCACGGGCCGTTCCGACGAATACGCGCGCCTTGCGGACCGCTACCTGGAGATGGCGGTCGCGCTGGGCTTCGAGGGCCACATCGTGTGGGCGGAGCAGATGCCGTGACGGAGGTCCTGTGGGAATCGGAGGGCCTTCTGGAGGCGCCCCGGCCGCTGCCCGACGGTTCGGTGCTGTTCGCCAACACCACGGCCGGTGGGGTCTACCGGTGGTCGGACGGCGGCGTGTCCACGGTGCTGGAGAAGCGTCGCGGTATCGGCGGGATCGCGGTGCATGCCGACGGCGGACTGCTGGTCAGCGGACGGGATCTGGCATATACCGGTCCGGCGGGTCCGCGAACGGTATGGGCGGCCGACGGTGCGACCGGTCTCAACGATCTGACCGTGGCTCCGGACGGCTCGGTGGTCGTCGGTGTCCTGCGTCATCAGCGGGGTGAGACGGCCGGGCCCACCGAACTGGTGCAGCTCTCACCTGACGGCACCGCCACAATTCTCGTATCAGATCTGTTGTGGCCCAATGGTGTCGGGTACGCGCCGGACGGCACCCGGTTGTACGTGTGCGAATACGCGGCCGCGCGGGTGCGTGGCATCGGCCCCCAGGGTGTGGCGGTATTCGCGGAGGCGCCCCGCGGCGAATGCGACGGGCTGGCGGTCGACGTCGAGGGCGGCGTGTGGGTGGCGCTCGGAAGTGGTTGCGGCATTGCGCGTTTCGATGCAACGGGAGGTCTGGACCACATCGTCGACATGCCCGGCCGATTCGTGTCCTCGCTCGCGTTCGCGGGCACCGAGATCTACGTCACCACGATCGGCGCGTTGCTCAGGATCGACGTCGGCGTGCGGGGCTCACCGACCCCCGTTGCCGCGATCCCACTCGGCTAGCTTGCGGAATCATCAAGCGCAGCAACCGTATCCGCAAGCGTGGTGCGGGCATCGCGGAAGTGGACGCCGAGTTCACGCTCGGCCGGCGAGTCGTCGGACTCGGGCATCTGCGTGTAGTACTGCATGCCCGCCGCGGTGATCGGGTTGTCGAAGGGGAGATAGGGCCCCACGAAATCGAAGATCGATCCGGCGGCCCGCAACGCGGTGTCGGGGATCGGAACCGAGACCATCGTGGTGCCGCTGACCTCGCCGAGTGTCTTGGCCAGATCGGCCACCGCGAGCCGGTGGCCGCCGGCCATGTAGCGGCGGGGCCCACGTCCGGGTTCGAGCAGCGCCGCGTGCAACGCGGCCACATCGCGCACATCGACCACCATCCAGGCCGCGCCGCGTCCCGGGATCGCGTGCATCTGCAACGCGGCCTTGACTCCCTCGCCGGCCTCGCCGAACTGGTCACCGACTGGCGGGCCCAGAACCATTCCGGGGTAGGTGATGTTGACCGGTGCCCCGGCGTCCTGCAAGCCGCGGGCGTAGATCTCCACCTGCGCCTTGGATGTGCCATAGCCGTCCGTCCCGCCCACCACGGGCAGGTCGGCGGTCAGCGTCCCGAGATTCGGGTGGAACAGGGCAGTGAAACTCGAGACATGCACGATCGGGTCGAGTCCGAGTTGGACGGCCTGGCCCAGCACGTTGCGGGCGCCTTCCATGTTGGTGGCGAGCATCTGCGCGGTCTGGCGCGGATCGGTCGCGACAAGTGCGGCGCTGTGCACCACGGCGTCGCAGCCTTGCAGCGCCTCGCGAACCGAGTCGCGGTCCTTGATGTCGCCGACCGCGAAGTCCGACGTGTCCACACCCAGCGCGGCCACCGACGTCTGCAGACGTTCCGGCTTTCGCACCAGGAACCGGACATCGTGACCCGCGTCAGCGATGGCCTTGGCGGTCCAGCCGCCGACGAAACCCGTACCTCCGGTTACCAAAACGTGCATGGTGGCATTCTGCAACCGCCGACCGGTTGCCCGACCGGTGGGGTAGGTGCGACGCATCACAATCCGCGGCGGTTTCCGCCTCGCTCGCATCGGGTATCTTCCCCGCACATTTCGAGGCACATTCTTGAGCCACGAGGAACCAGGAGGAACACGTGGCCGTCGGATTCCAAGATGTCATCAAGTCGAAGTACTTGCTGCTGACCACCTTCACCAAGGATGGCCGGCCCAAGCCGACCGCGATCTGGGGCGTGCCGGATGGCGACCGGTTGCTGATCATCACCGACGACGACTCGTGGAAGGTCAAGCGAATCCGCAACACCCCGCGGGTGACGCTGGCCAAGAGCGGTTCGCTGGGCAAGCCCAAGAGCGAGGACGTGGAGGGGATCGCACGCGTGCTGCCGAAGTCGGAGACGCGGCAGGTCTACAACGCGGTGCTGCGGCGGTACTGGTACCACGCCTGGTGGTTCCTGCCGCACTCGATCGTGCGCGGCGGCATCGACAAGGTGCATGTCGGACTCGAGGTCAAGCCCGCCGCCTGACACCATGGTGTGGTGACCACCGCAATCATCGTGGTGGCGCTGGTCCTGCTGGGTCTCGCCATCGTCATCAACGGGCTGCTCCGGCTGCGCGATTGGCTCAAGACGTCGCCGCCGCTGCCGACGCCGGAGCCCGACGACGACGAGGAGCGGGACTAGTTATAGCCGTCCCGCCGCGAAATCGGCTGCCTGGCCGGTCATCCCGTTGACCGGATAGGTGGTGTGGGCGAAGTTGGGTGTGGTGCCGCCCCGTTGCAGATCGTGTCGCCGTCGGCACACAGCTCGATCGTCTTGGGCTGATACAGCGGCCCAATTGCGATCTGCGGCGCGTTGTACTGACTCAGGAACTGCGGTGAGGGCGTTCCGAACAGAGCCACCGCCGCAACGTGATTTGCGATGTCCGGTGCCAGCGGCTGGGGAACGGCCGCGGCGGGCACTCCCGGTGGCACGGCGGCCGAGGTGACGTAGCCCGCCACCGCCGCCCCTTGGGAGTAACCGCCCAGCACCTCTCGGGTGTTGGGGCATGCCGACGACATCGACTGAATGTGCGAGCCCGCGTCGCGAATGCCGTCGATGACCGTCAGCGGGAAGTCGCTGCTGCCGAAGTCGGTGCTGGCCGGATAGTTGACGGCATAGACGCCAAGGGATTTCGGTCCGATGTCCGAGCGCAGCGAGTCGACGAACGACTGCCCGACGCCGCCCACTCCGGCGGGCTCGCCACTGCCCCGGGCGAATACAACCTCGACGTCGGGACACGGGGCGGCCTTTGCCGCGGGAACCGGGCCGCCGGCCAGTTGGGACACGGTGAGCACCGCTACCGCGCCGGCGCCGGCCAGCAGGCGTTGTGAACTGATCATGGCTAGGGGGTAGCCCAAACACCGGGGTATCAACCACAAAGCTGTCCCGCGCGGACGGTTCCGGACCGCGCGGGACAGCTTCGGGTGGCTATCGGCGTCGCGCCCAGGTGCCTGAAATCTCATGCCGCTGAGCGCATTTCGCAGAAGTTGTTACTTCTTGAAGGCGTCCTTCACCTTCTCGCCGGCGTCCTTCAGGCTGGACTTGGCCTGGTCGAAGCGTCCTTCGTTCTCGGTGCTGCGGTCGCCCGTAGCTTTACCGACGGTCTCCTTCGCCTTACCACCCAGGTCCTCGATCTTGTTCTTAATCTTGTCTTCGGCGCTCATGCCCGGCTCCTTCTTCGCTTTTCGGCTGACTGGTGGGAAGTACCCGAATGCGGCGGGTGCTGAAACCCCGGCGGGCGCTGAAACCCCGGCGGGTGCTGAAACCCTCAGTACCGTGCCCGCCGGCGCCGAAATGCGTTCCGGACATCGAGCCCGGCGTCCTTCACGTTCGCCTTCGCCTGGTCCAGCTTGCCTTCGTACCGGGTGCGCCGGTTGCCGGAGAGCCGGCCGAGCGTCTCTTTGGCCCTGCCGCCCCAGTACTGCGCTGTGTTGCTCAATCGGTTGTTGGTAGCCATGCGCAGGGGATACCCGCTGACCGGCGGCTTCATGCTCAGCCGGCCGGCACGGTCCCGCGCGGCAGGGTCAGCGGAAGGTCCGCGTATGTGACGATGCCGGGTGCCGCGGCGACCACGGCCGGGATGGCGTTGATGGCGGGCATCGCCGTCATGATGTGACCCAGGGCCATGAACTCGGCGAGCGTCGTGGCCTGGAAGTACGGGGGTGGCAGGAAGCCGACCCGGGTGGTCACCGTGGGCTGCCCGTCGATCTGAATCACCCAGCCGTCCTGGTCGATCTTCCAGTCCGGCTCGAGCGTCTGGCCCTTGCGCCACCGGACATTGAGGTCGATGACGGTGCGGTCGCCGACGAAGCCTTGCCAGCTGATGTAGACGCCCGCGACGCATCCCGCCGCAATGGTCCAGGATGCCATCTCGAGATCGGCTGTGGTCTGCGCGAATTCGGGCACGCAGCGGATTCCGTCGAGTTCGACGCCGAGCGCGTCGGCAACCAGCCGGACCGCTTCGCCGAAGATCGCGGTGCCCTTCTCGGCCATCTGCGCCAGGTCGGGGTGGCCGATCGGCTGTCCGAAGCCGACCGGCTTCTCGGTGTCGGGGGAGTCGTAGAACGTGGTGTCGGCGGCCTCGTTGACGGTGACCTTGTCGACGCGGTTGCACACCATCGCCGACACGATGGCCAGCAACTCGGCGAAGCCGGGGCTGACACCGGAGCCGAACATCGTCGAGCCGCCCTCCAGGCAGGCACGCTGGATGCGGTCGCGTCCCTCACCCAGGTTGTGTCCGGTGATGAACGACGCCGTCGTCACCACGTTGACCCCCGCGGACAGGATGCGGACCAGCTCGTCAACGTCGATCCACATCGGGTTGTAGACCACGCAGTCCGGCTTCAGGGCCAGCAACGCCTCGACATCGTTGGTGGCGACCACGCCGGTGGGATCGATCCCGGCCAGCTCACCGGCATCACGGCCGGCCTTGTCCGGGGACCACGCGTAGCACCCGACCAGGTCGAATTGATGGTTGGCGACGATCGACTGCAACGAGCTCTTACCGACGTTTCCTGTCGTCCACTGCACGACGCGATATGTGTTGGGCACTCGCTCAGCATAAAGCGGGCCCGACGCTCAGTAGGAAGACTCACTCGCCAGAATCTCGGCCAGGTAGGCATCCTGCGGGGGCTGCTCGAGTCGTGCCCGCACCCACCTGCGGACCCGCTCCCGCACTTCCCGGGGCTCGCCCGTCTGTGCGAGCGGTGCCCCGATGACCACCGAGGTCGCGGGCCAGTCGTGGTTCCAGGCCGCCGATTCCGTCAGGTCCCGACGTTGGGCATCGACCAGGGGAACGGTGGCCCGGCCACCGGCGTCCAGCGCCGCCGCGCCGGTGACGTCCCCGGACTGCACGCGGACCGCGATGTCGGTGGCCGGTTCGGGGCCGATGACGGCCGCCCGTACCACCGCGACGACGGCCGGTCCGGCTGCCTCGACACTCCAGTCCACGGTGTCCTCGGCGGCGTCGAAGATGCCCGGTGGCACCGCGCCCCAGTTGATCGAGGCAACGCCCTGCCCGATGGCCGCGGACGAACGCGGGCCCGCCCCGGCGCCTGCGGCCAGCGCGTAGTCGTCGCGGTAACCCGTCGGCATGGACAGCGCTGATTCCGGATCATCGAGCGCGACCGACAGATCCGCCCAGTCGTCGCCGTCCAGGCCCACCTCGTCGGCCAACTCGGCACCGGCCCGCACCAGGTCACGCACTCGCGAATCACTCGTTCGCGCGTGGCCGGTCAGGGCCGCGGCGTGCGGCGCGAGCAGGCCGGTCACATCGGAATCGAGGGTGTCGTCGCTGAAGAAATCCTGGGCGCCGACCGTCAGCAGGGCCACCTCGGTGTCGAGCAGAGCGCGGTCGAGGGTGGGGATGTCGTCGCGCTGGCTGGCCGGCCACCACCGCCGCAGCCAATGCCCGAGTGCCAGTCGGTGCAGCGGGTTCATCGACCCGGGGGCGACGCGCAGGCCGGTCAATTCCCGCGGTTCCTCGACGGACGACAGCAGCGCGACGTGGCCGGACTCGCCGACCACGCGCCACAGCCAGTCGGCCCGGGCGGGGTCGACGATGGTGACTTCCACCGCGTCGGCCGGGTCGGCGGGGCTGTCTATGATCCAGGACAGCACCGCGCCGCTGACTTCCAGCACCGCCACCAGGGGCAGGGGCTGCTGCGCGGCTTCGACCGGCCTCATCCGGCCACCTGCAATTCCAGCATCGACTTGATCCGCTGCCGGTGGTCCAGGCTGACCGACCTGGCCACCCCCTCGAGCAATGAGCGCACGTCGTCGACGTCTTCGCAGGGCTCCTGCCACACATCGCGTCCGTGCAGCCGCGCCCACAGCCGGCTCAGATACGGCTGCCGATACCGCGCCAGGTCGTCGACCACCTGCTGTTGGCGCGGATGGATCGGACCACCCTCGGCCAGATACCGCCGCGCGTGCAGCACGTAGGCCTCCTTGCGCAGCCGCGACTGGATCTGCGCGGCCAGCGCATAACGACTGGCCACCGACCGGTCCAACGGTGCGAGCTCGCCCGCCACCTCGATGCCGGTCACCAACGTCGCCTGCTTGTCTTCCGCGAGCAAACCCCATGGCGCGCAGGCCCGGTCGACCTCCTCTTCGCAGAGCAGGGGAATGTCGGGCAGCGCGTCACGGTCCAGTGCGCGCCGCAAGGTGGAACGGACCCGGTCCACCACGGTCCGATCCAGCGGACGGTCGCCGTCGGAACCGCCCGATACCTGCGGAGGGCGTTGCGGCACAACCGAACTCAAACCAAGCTCGGCGATCGACCACGGCAGCTCGGCACCCTCGGCCCGGGCGAGGGCACCCAGGTTGTACGGCGTCGCGTCAGCGATCACCGAAGACCACACGCGCTGACGTGCGGTGGCCGCGGTGTGGCTGCGGGCGGGACCGAGGACCGTGGTCAACGCCGCCAGGAACGGCTCCAGCACGGCGGTGCCGGGCCGGACGTCACGCCAGCTCGCCTCGAGCTGAGCCGCCAGGGCGGCGACCACTTTCGGATCGGCGACATAGTCGTTGAGCACCTCGATCGCGGTGCGGTCGCGCCCTTGGTGCACCTCGTGCAGCACCGCGGCGGCGGCCTCGCGATCTTGGGGTGTGGGCGCACCTTTGGTCACCGCCAGCTCGAAGCACACCGGGAAGTACAGCTCCTGGGCGTTGCCGCTGCGAATGCGCAGTCTGCGGCGCTCGAGTTTGAGCACCTCGAACCAGGCTGCGGCGAAACGCAATTGGCTCGCATTGTCGAGGATCAGATCGTGCATCTCGGCGGCCGTTTCGCTGCCGACGACGGGTGCGGAGAACTGCGGGTTGGACCTCAACCGCAAGACCAGGGGGTCGATGATGCGTTTGACCGTGCGGGTCAGCGGGCCACCGTCGTCACTGCTGAACACCTCGACGCCGGGACCGATTGCGCGCCAGGCATGGTCGATCACCGCCCGGCGGGGTTGACCCGCCGCACGATTGTCGGCGGCAGGCGATGCCTGCGGATCGGCGCTCATGACCACAGAATAGGGGCACCGGCAAAAATTGCGGTACCCGAAAAGTTGGGTTCGGTAGCCGTCGGGCGCCTCGAAGCTGGTCGCATGAACCAATCATGGATAGCCGTAGCGGGTGTTCTGATAGCCGGGATCGCCGTGCTCGTGATCGGCCGGATTGCCGGCGCGATGCGGCGCGGCTCAGACGGCCTCGCCGTCGGGGTGGGCACGGTGCGTGACGTCGTCGACGACCTGCCGGAAGCCGTTGGTGGAGAACGCCAGGTGTGGATCGAGGTATCCAGCGTGGATGGCGACACCTTCGTCGGGCGGCTGGTGGACCATGAATCCGAAGCGGACCTGTCCACCCTACGGCCCGGGCTCGTGATGCTGGTCGCCTTCGATCCTGCTGCACCTGAGGAACTTTCGCTGCCCGACGACGTACTGGCCGTGCGCGCTTCGGGTCTGGTGCTGGCCTGAGCTCACCGCGCGCCGTCCACGGCGAAAGTGACCAGTGCACCCCAGAACAACGGGTTGGCCGTCACATCCCCGTCACGCCAGCGGCGCATTTGCGCCCGCTGCCAACGATTCACGGCGCAACCGGCGTCTGCTTCTTCGTGCGCGGTGTCGACGGCGATCACCACGTCGGCCATCGGATCCGGATCGTCGGCGGGCGTGGCGAACTGCCGGTAGGCCGCGGTTGTCGGCAGCGACCACAGGGTGGCGGTCACCAGCTCGGCTCCGCCCAGAATCATGGCGGCGACCAGACCGGTCGCCTCGTCGAACTGGTAATCACCGCCGGAGGCACAGGCAATCAGCCCCACTCGCGGTGGAATCGGCAACCGTAGCGCGATCAGGTCCGACGCGGTCAACGGGCGGTGGTTGCCGATGGCCACCGCGTCGCCCGGTGCGGCCGCGGTACAGGCCAGATGGAGCGCGGCCCGATCCGCCTGGCCGGAAGCGCCATCGGCGGAGCTGGCGTGCCCGACGTAGACCAGCCGGCTCGGATGCCGAACGAGCAAGTCGGCCAGCCACTTCCGGTCCGCGTCTGAGCGGCGGAACAGCTCGACCGCGTTGTCGACGCCCGGCAGCAGACCGCGCCGCTGCATCAACCCGGCGAAGTGCCGCGCCAGCCGCGTGTGCTCCGAAGGCCTGCCCAGCACCGACCCGAGTGCGGAATCCGGCCGTTGCCCCGGCACCCGGGGGTCCAGGATCAGAAGCGGTGGGCCGTCCCGTCGCACATCCCACCGGGCCGGCGTGCGCGGCGCGTGAACGATGTTCTGTGGCACCGCCAGCAGCACGTCGGCCAGCTCCATCAACCGGTGCCCGTCGGTGTGGTCTCTGACGTCGGCGAGTTGCCAGGGAATCCGGGCGGCGACCCGGCCGCTGGCGGTGATGGCATCCTGGCGGGCCCGCACCAGTTCTTCTTTGCTCGGACCGGATTTAGGCAGCGCCAGCAGCCCCCACGGAACCCGGGCCAGCCGGACGCTGGGGGAGATGAACAACGTGGGCCGCGGCGATGCCACGCACTCGGACAGGAGTTGCCAGCCCGCGGCGCCGATCAACAGCACTCCGAGGATGTAGGCGGCCGTCAGCTCGGTCTCCGGCGTGGCGAACGCTCCCCGGCGCAGCGCTCTCTCGATGGCGTCGCGGCGGCTCTCGTCTCCGTAGGGCTCGGGTAGCGCACCGGTCAGTTCCGCCAGCGCCGCGAGCAGAATCGGCTCCTCCACCACCCAGTTGACGGTTCGTGACGGGTCACCGACCACCCGCAGACTCCCGTAGGTGGCGATTCCGACGTCGGCGTACCGCAGGACGAGCGTCTGCGGGCCCGGAGTGGTCACGGCCAGGTCGTCCACGCGGGCTCGGGGGCGGTGACCGCGCGACCGTACCGCTGCAACGCCAGGTCGCGATAATGGCTCATGATCGGTGTGGACACGGGATCCATCTGCAAAGGCGGCAGGGGTCCCAGCCGCGTCAGCGAACTCCCTTCCGCGCCTTCCGCGCCTTCCGCGCCTGACGGACCGGCTGCGGCGAGGGCCGTCGCGAGTTCGTCAGCGGCGTCGACGAACGCAGGCGCGGCGGCGGTCGACTCCCACTCGCCGACCCGGCGCTGCTGCTGCTCGGTGTTGAAAGTGCCTCGAGCGCTGTGATATTCGACGAGCTCGCTGACCAGTTGGGTGTTCTCCCACTCCCAGGCGACCGCGAACGCACTCGCCAGGACGGAGGCCGAAACCCGCGCCGCCCAGCGTGATCGCGCATCGGCGTCGGCGATGGAATACCGCACCGAGTCGACGGCCAGGGCCGCGGGCACCTTGAGTTCGGCGGCCTGTTCCAACTTGGTCATGGCACGCCAATACTCCGGGGTGCCCACCTCGCCGTGCAGAATTCCCAGCGACTCGGCCTGCCGTGCCTCGGTTTCCTGCAACGACTCCTCTGGGTCGCCGGAACCGTCGAATCCCATGTCCGACAACGCATCGGCGCGCCATACCGTTCCCAGGTGATTGTCCAGCAGGGCGTACTGCAGCCAGCTGCTGCGCGGGGAGGAATCAAGCAACTCGCGAGCCTGGGCGATCAGCTCGACGGCCTCGGCGAACCGTCCCCAGAATATCGCGATCCAGCTGCGCTGCAACAGAATACGATGCAGATGCAGCGGCTTGCCCAGGTCGCGCCAATGCTGCTCGGCCTGTTCCCAGCACCGGTCGGCTTCTTCCAGTGCGCCGCTGCCCAGCCGGGTGAGTCCCATGTACAGCCAGCAGCGGGCGACGTCGTGTGCCCGCGCGTAGCGGTTGATCACCTGGTAGGCCTCCGATGCCAGTTGGTCGGTCGTGACGTGGTCGCCGACCGACCAGCATGCGGCCGCGCGCTCCAATTGGGTTCGGGCGCGGGCCAATTCCCATCCTCTGGCCTCAGCCCGCGCCCCGGCGCGACGCAGCCAGGGCTCGGCCTCGGCCAGGCGACCGGTCTCGACACAGAACCGCCCGTACCCGGTGGCCGCCAAAACCCAGACGTGCTCCGCATATTCGGTAGCAGCCGCAGGCCGTTGCAAGACCTCGAGCACCGGTTCCCACAGCGGCACGGACTGCACATGCAGGTCGTCGTCGCACAACGCCGTCGCACACAGCACCCGGGCGTGCGTGAGCAGGTCCGCCTGCTCGTCGGCGAGATCGGCGGGACCTGGTTCGGCCAGCTCAGCAAGGGCGGCGTGTGCCTCTTCGTGCCGGCCCTCTGCCGCGGCCAGGCCGGTCTGCAGGAACTGTGCCCGCAGCGAGTAGCGGCAGATCATCCGGGTGACCTCGGCTGGCGACATGCGCACCTGTCCGGCGGCCTCGGGCCGCCTGCCGGCCAGGATGTCCCGGTAGATCTCCAGCGGTTCACCGATACGCCGAATGCATTCGCGCACCCCGTCATTGGCGCCCCGAACCAGGTAGATCGCGCCGAGCTGAGCGAAGACTTCCAGCAGGAGATCGTCGCGATCCACCTGCTCGATCCGCGGCATCAGCGACAGCAGCAGATCCCGGGCCGCGGCCTCGTCGGCCGCGAACGCCAGGCGGTGGGCCTGTTCGAGGGCGCGCTCGAGGTCGTCGGAGATCGACACGGCTGCATCATAAATCTCCGCTCGAATCCGGAACGGCGGACATGCATTGCATGCCCGCCGCGCCGGACCGCCCCTCGTCAGCCGCACGACACCTTGATGTTGAACTCCTTGGTGATCATTCCGGCCATCGGGTTCTTCAGGTCGGCACCCTCGGCCTGACCGCTGATGGTGTACGTCTTGCCGTCCACCGAGACCTTGGCCGAACCGACCTTGGATCCCATGTTGTCGGCGACCGACAAGGCGTTGCCGTCGACGACCATGGCCAGCGACTCGACGGTGGGGGGGTTACCGTCGGCCATCACCACGGCCAGCGCCTGCTGACCGCCGGTGGAGCCGCTGCCGATGTTGATCTTGCCGCCCTGCTTGACGCAGGTCACCGAGGAGGGGTTCAGACCGGGCAGGTCGGCGCCGCCCACCTTGACCTCGGTTCCCGCCCCGTTGTTGGTCGCCACGCTCGCCGGGCCGCCCGAAGCCGGGCTGGCGCTGTGCCCGCCACTGGAGCACCCGACCAACGCCGACGCGCAGCCAAGGGTTCCGATCGCCACCGCGATAACACGCTTCACTGGACTTCCTTCCGTCATGCGCCGCCCCGATGGCGTCGTCATGGCAGAAGTACAGATCGCCGCTTGCGCTACCGATCCCAATAAGTGACCGCGGAGGACTACTCCTCGACCGCGACACCGCCCCTGGTGCGGCGACGGCGGTGCGACGTCTTGCCGCTGGGGCGGCGGTTGCGCAGCCGCGCGGACGATTCGGAAGTCTTCTCGGACGTGCTCTCGGACGACTTCGCGGATGCCGGTACCGGCGCTTCGACCGTTTCCGCGTCGTCCGAAGCCGCTGCGGGCTCCTCCTCGCTCAGCGCCGGGGCAGCGGCTTCGACCGTCTCGGCCGCGGCCTCTTCGTCGGATTCGGTGCTCTCAGACTCGGCGTCCCCGGCGACCTCCGTGGCCTCTGCCTCGTCGGTGTCCTCGGCGTCTTCGTCTTCTTCGTCTTCTTCGTCGTCGTCCGTGGCGACAGCGCCGGTCTTGCCGCGCTTCTTCCCGCGGACGCGGCGTTCTTTGACCTTCTTCGGCTTGATCGGTTTCGGCGGCGGTGGCGGCAGCTCCGCGACGAACGACAGGTAGAACGCGAAGAACCCGAGCACGCCGATCGCCGCGGCGGCCCCGTAGATCGCGAACAACCACTGACCGGCGGTGTCCAGGCTGAACCAGTGCTCGCTGATTGCGGTGCCGATGATCAGCGCTCCGGCCAGTACATGCGCCACCACCGAGCAGGTTCTGATGGTCAGCGCCATCTGCGGTGTAGCCAGTTCCGGCTTGCGGGTGCGCAGCAGGGTGAACACCACGGGCAAGGCGGCCAGGCCGAGCAGGGCGCCGGTCACGATGCGCAGCGTCATTCCCGCCCCGCTACCGACTTCGCCCATCAGCTCGGGCCACCGCGGCAGGACGTAATAGAAGAAGAGGAAGCCGGCGCCGATCGTGAACGATGCGTGCCACAAGATGGCGACCTTGCGCCCCATACCACTCCCTCAGCTGGTGAACTCAAGCCCCCGAAGGTGACCGGGCCGACCGTCGGTACCGGTATCGGCCCTGGTCAAACGGCAGACCGTGCAGCGGAGGATGCGGGATTTGAACCCGCGAGGGCTGTTAACCCAACCCGCGTTCCAGGCGAGCGCCATAGGCCACTAGGCGAATCCTCCGTGGTCATGGTAGCTGCTGACGGGAGCCGAGTGTCTCGGGTACCTGCCACTGCCGCCGCCGCGTCGGGAAAACCCAGGTACTACACTCGCCGTTGGACCCCGCGCGGCGTCTATCCTGTGAACTCCCCCAGGGCCGGAAGGCAGCAAGGGTCAATGGGCTCTGTCGGGTGCGCGGGGTCCCCTTATGCCCGCGCTCGATATGCGTTCTCGATGGGAAGGGTCCCTGGTGTCCTTCGACTCCCTCAGCCCCGCGGAGCTTTCGGCTCTGCACACGCGTCACCAGCAGGAATATGCGGATCTGCAGGCCAAGAAGCTGTCTTTGGACCTGACGCGCGGAAAGCCGTCACCCGAGCAGCTCGACCTGTCCAACCAGTTGCTGACGCTGCCCGGTGATGACTTCCGCGACCCGGAAGGCACCGACACCCGCAACTACGGCGGCCTGCACGGGCTGCCCGGACTGCGGGAGATCTTCGCCGAACTGCTCGGCCTGCCCGTGCAGAACCTGATCGCGGGCAACAACGCCAGCCTGGAATTCATGCACGACGTCGTCGTCTTCTCCATGCTGCACGGTGGCGTCGACTCGCCGCGGCCCTGGAAAGAGGAGCCGGCGGTCAAATTCCTATGCCCCGTCCCGGGCTACGACCGGCACTTCTCCATCACCGAGACGATGGGCATCGAGATGATCCCGGTGCCGATGGTCGAGGACGGCCCGGACGTCGACCTGATCGAAGAACTGGTCGCGGCGGACCCCGCGATCAAGGGGATGTGGACGGTTCCGGTGTTCGGCAACCCCACCGGGATCACGTACTCGTGGGAGACGGTGCGCCGCCTCGTGCAGATGCGGACCGCGGCACCGGACTTCCGGCTGTTCTGGGACAACGCCTACGCCGTGCACACGCTGACGCACGACTTCGTCCGGCAGGTGGATGTGCTGGGTCTGGCCACCAAGGCCGGTAACCCCAATCGGCCGTACATTTTCGCCTCGACGTCGAAGATCACCTTCGCCGGCGCCGGTGTGTCTTTCTTCGGCGGATCGCTGGGCAACATCGCCTGGTACCTGCAGTACGCCGCCAAGAGGTCGATCGGCCCCGACAAGGTGAACCAGTTGCGGCATCTGCGTTTCTTCGGCGACGCCGACGGGGTACGCCTGCACATGCAGCGCCACCAGCAGATACTGGCGCCGAAGTTCGCCCTGGTGGCCGAGATCCTGTCCCAGCGGCTCGGCGACTCCAAGATCGCCTCGTGGACCGACCCCAAGGGCGGCTACTTCGTCAGCCTCGACGTTCTGCCCGGCACGGCGCGTCGCACCGTCGCCCTGGCCAAGGACGCCGGCATCGCCGTGACCGAAGCGGGCGCGTCGTTCCCGTACCGCAAGGATCCCGAGGACAAGAACATCCGTATCGCGCCGTCCTTCCCGTCGCTGCCGGATCTGCGCGACGCGGTCGACGGGCTCTCGACGTGCGCCTTACTGGCGGCGACGGAGTCGCTGCTTTAGCGGTTGACTCTGCGCTCATGGCGCAGCAGTGCGAGTGGCCTCCGCCCTGAGCGCAGCACCAACACCTTGCT
Organism: Mycobacterium sp. TY815; assembly: GCF_030755135.1. Lineage (NCBI taxonomy): Bacteria > Bacillati > Actinomycetota > Actinomycetes > Mycobacteriales > Mycobacteriaceae > Mycobacterium > Mycobacterium sp. TY815. Next base: position 307,704 of record NZ_JAUFRX010000003.1, read on the forward strand.
TGCGCGAAAGATCCTTGCGCAGTCTTGTGGGGGCGTAAATTGTCGACACATCTTGCTGCCGCGGCAGGCGGGTGCTGCGCGGTCTGATGGTTTGGAGGCGTCGTGCTGTCCTTTTTCGTGGTTGAGCCAGAAGTGGTCGCGGCGCTCTCGGCCCAGGCAGCCGGAATAGGTGCGGCGACGACATCGGCTTCGGCGGCGGCGGCGCCGGCGACGGTGGGATTGCTTCCGGCAGCGGCCGACGAGGTGTCGGTGGCGGTGGCGCGCCTGTTCGGTGGCTTCGGGCAGGAGTTCCAGGAACTCGGCGCGCAGGCGGGGCTGGTTCACGAACGCTTCGTGCAGGCGTTGAAGGCGAGTTCGGTGGCGTATGCCGCTGCCGAGGCGGCGAATCTATCGTCACTGCAGGGTGTGGAGCAGTCGGTGGTGGGTGTGATCAATGCCCCCACGCTGGCGCTGTTGGGGCGTCCGCTGATCGGGGATGGTGTGAGCGGGGCGGCGGGGAGCGGGCAGGCCGGCGGGGATGGCGGGTTGTTGTGGGGTAACGGCGGCGCGGGGGGCTCAGGAGCGGCCGGGCAAGCGGGCGGCAGCGGTGGGGCCGCTGGGCTGTTCGGAAGTGGCGGTGCCGGCGGTGCGGGTGGTCCTGGTGTCGGAGGCGGTGCTGGGGGTGCGGGCGGTGCGGGTGGGGCCGGAGGGTGGTTAGCGGGATCCGGCGGGACAGGCGGGGCTGGAGGCGGCGGTGCTCTCAGCACGACTGGCGTCGGCGGTGCGGGTGGTGCTGGCGGTGCCGGCGGTGTGGCACGTGCGCTGGTGTTCGGGCTCGGCGGTGCCGGCGGGTCCGGCGGTGCCGGTGGGCTGACGTTGGCGGTAGGTTCCGCCGGTGCTCTGGGTGGCGGTGCGGGTGATGTGGGGTTTGCCGGGGGTGCAGGCGGTCACGGTGGAGCCGGGGGCGCAAGTTCTGGATTGTTCGGGGTCGGCGGCACCGGTGGCGCCGGCGGATATGGCGGCGCCGGGGGCGCCGGCGGGACCGGTGGATTGAGTGCGACCTGGGCTGTGGCGGGTGGAACCGGCGGGGTCGGCGGTGCGGGTGGCGACGGCGGGCTCGCTGGGTCGGGGGGAGCCGCCGGACTCTTCGGGTCGGGGTTGCTGGGGGCGCCGGGATCTGCGGGGACGCCCGGTCTAGGTGGCACCGGCGGGGTCGGCGGAGGCGGTGGTCAAGGCGGTGCCGCCGCTGCCGGATTCAGTGCTGCGGGTAAGGCGGGTGGCATCGGCACTGCCAGCGGTGGGCAGATCGGCGGGCTCGGCGGGGTAGGCGGTGACGGTGGCTCCGGGGGCAAGGTGGCCACCATCACCGGATTTCATGTGCCGGTGGGAATGGCAGTCAATCCCGGCGACGGCGTCTATGTCACCAACAGCGGGAATGACACGGTGTCGGTGATCGATCCGACCACCAATACCGTGACCTGGTCAGGAATCGCTGTCGGCAATCAACCAAGAGCGGTGGCGGTCAGTCCAAACCCAGGTCACTACGTCTATGTGGCCAACAACGGCGGCAACAGCGTGTCGGTCGTCGATCCGTCATCGCATTCCGTGATCGGGTCAGCGATCCCCGTCGGCGCCGACCCTATCGCGGTGGCAGTCAAGCCAGACCCGGGCGGATACGTCTATGTGGCCAACTCCACCGGGAACACCGTCCGGGTCATCGATCCGCCATTGAACACCGTTACGTCCATAGGCGTCGGCTCGGGCCCGGACGGGGTGGCGATCAACCCCGGAGGCGATGTCTACGTCACCAACGCCGCAAGCAACACAGTGTCGGTGATCGATCCGAACGGCAATACCGTGATCGGGTCGATCAGTGTCGGCCCCTATCCGAGGGGGGTTGCCGTCGACTCAGTTGGCCACGTCTTCGTTGCCAACACTCTCGGCAACACCGTGTCCATGATCAACTCGTTCAGCAATACCGTCATGGGATCAGCGATCGGAGTGGGTCAGTCACCGTTCGGGGTGGCGGTCAGCCCGGTCAGCGACTATGTCTTCGTCACCAACTACGACAGCAACACCGTGTCGGTGATCAATTCGATCACCCACACCGTCTCCGCCACCATCGGCGTCGGCTCTAATCCATGGGGTGTTGCGGTCGACCCTGGCACCGGCGCGGTGTATGTCGCCAACATGTTCAGCAACACGGTTTCGGTGATCAGCGCATAACGTCCGCCTCGCGACCTCCGGGGCGCGCATCGTCACCGGGCGTGGGTAGCCTGCTCCCGTGGCCCTCTACCGCAAGTACCGACCGGCAACCTTCGCCGAGGTGGTGGGGCAGGAGCACGTCACCGAGCCGCTGTCCGTCGCGCTGCAGGCGGGCCGGATCAACCACGCTTACCTGTTCTCCGGACCGCGCGGCTGCGGCAAGACATCCTCGGCGCGCATCCTGGCGCGATCGCTGAACTGTGAGCAGGGCCCGACGCCCACTCCGTGTGGCGTCTGCGACTCCTGCCAGGCGCTGGCCCCCAACGCGCCCGGCAGCATCGACGTCGTCGAACTCGACGCGGCCAGCCACGGCGGCGTCGACGACACCCGCGAACTGCGCGACCGCGCGTTCTACGCGCCGGCCCAGTCCCGCTACCGGGTGTTCATCGTCGACGAAGCCCACATGGTGACCACCGCGGGCTTCAACGCGCTGCTCAAGATCGTCGAGGAGCCGCCCGAGCATCTCATCTTCATCTTCGCCACCACCGAGCCGGAGAAGGTGTTGCCCACCATCCGGTCGCGCACCCACCACTACCCCTTCCGGCTGCTGCCGCCGCGCACCATGCGGGCGCTCATCGGCCGCATTTGCGAGCAGGAAGGCGTCGTCGTCGACGAGGCGGTGTACCCGCTCGTCATCCGTGCCGGAGGGGGTTCGCCGCGGGACACGCTGTCGGTGCTGGACCAGCTGGTCGCCGGATCGGACGGCGGCCGGGTGCACTACCAGCGCGCCCTGGGCCTGCTCGGTGCGACCGACGTGGCCCTGATCGACGACGCCGTCGACGCCCTGGGCGCGGGCGACGCCGCGGCCTTGTTCGGAGCTGTCGAGTCGGTGATCGACGCCGGCCACGATCCGCGGCGCTTCGCCACGGATCTGCTGGAGCGCTTCCGCGACCTGATCGTGCTGCAGGCGGTGCCCGACGCGGTGTCCCGCGGCGTGGTCGATGCGCCGGAGGACATCCTGGACCGGATGCGCGAGCAGGCTGCCCGCATCGGCCCGGCCACCCTGACTCGCTACGCCGAGGTGGTGCAGGCAGGGTTGGGTGAGATGCGCGGCGCGACGGCCCCGCGCCTGCTGCTCGAAGTGGTGTGCGCGCGGCTGCTGCTGCCCTCGGCCAGTGACGCCGAATCGGCCCTGCTGCAACGCGTTGAGCGCATCGAGACCCGGCTGGCCATGTCCATCCCGGCCGCCGAGGCAGAGCCGCCCGCGGCTCCGGCCCGCCCCGTGCCGGTTCGCCGCTCGGTCCAGCGGGCCGCCGCCCAGGAGCGCGCGTCCGAACCCGCGCCGGAGCGCAAGCCGGAGCCCCCGCCGCCGGCGCCCACACCGGCACCGCCGCCCGCGCCGGCACCTGCCCCCGAAGCGGCCCCGCCGCCGGCGGCAGCGGCCCCGGGTGAACTCAACGCGGCGGCGGTGCGCAGCATGTGGCCGACGGTGCGCGACAAGGTCCGCGAACGTAGCCGCACCACTGCGGTGATGCTCTCTGGCGCAACGGTTCTGGCGGTCGAGGACAACACGCTGGTGCTGGCGCACGAGGCGGCTCCGCTGGCCAGGCGGCTGTCCGAACAGCGCAACGCCGACGTCATCGTCGAGGCGCTCAAGGACGCCCTGGGGGTGAACTGGCGGGTGCGCTGCGAGACCGGCTCGCCCGCCGCAGCCGACATCAGCGCGGCGCCGGCCAAGGTGGAACAGCCCGCGCCCGAGCCCCATTCTGTCCAGCGCGACGAAGAGGAGAGCATGCTCGCCGAAGCGGGCCGTGACGACCCCTCGGCACCGCGCCGCGACCCGGAGGAAGTCGCCCTCGAGTTGCTGCAAAGCGAACTGGGTGCGCGCCGGATCGAAGGCTGAGGGTGAATTTGGGCAGCTGCCCCACCTATATCGTGGTTCTCGACAACGGCTACTAAAAGAGGAGTTGCACCTGATGGGACAGGTGAAAGCAGCCAGCACCGTGTTGATCGACGCGGAGCCCGCGAAGGTGCTCGACGCCGTCGCCGACTACCAGAATGTCCGCCCGAAGATCCTCTCCCCGCAGTACAGCGAGTACGAGGTGCTCGAGGGTGGCCAGGGCCAGGGCACCGTGGCCAAGTGGCGCCTGCAGGCGACCGAGTCGCGGGTGCGCGACGTCAAGGTGAACGTGGACGTCGCGGGCCACACCGTCATCGAGAAAGACGCCAATTCCTCGATGGTGATCAATTGGACGGTGGCTCCTGCCGGACCGGGATCCAGCGTCACCGTAACGACCACCTGGACCGGCGCCGGCGGCGTCAAGGGCTTCTTCGAGAAGACGTTCGCACCCCTGGGACTGAAGAAGATCCAGGGCCAGGTGCTGGAAAACCTGAAGAAGGAAATCGAGGGCTGACCCCACTAGCGGGCCTGGCCCTGGGTGGCCAGGAAACCCGCCACGCCGCGCACCAGTGCGTCGGCGTACTTCTGCCGGCCCTCCGCTGACTCCATCAGCGCCGAGTCCGCCGGATTCTTCATGTTGCCCAGCTCCACCAGCACCGAGGGGTACTGGGCGAGGTTCAGTCCAGCCAGATCAGCCCGCCCGTAGAGACCGCCCTGGCCGATGTAGTTGGCCGGCGGGATGCCCGACGCCTGCAACTGGTCCCGCATGACGCGGGCGAACTGCACCGACGGCCCCGCCTGGGCGGCGTTCAACGGCGGCGATGAGTAGTTGACGTGGAAGCCGCGGCCGGACGCCGGCCCGCCGTCGCCGTGCAGGCTGACGATGGCGTTCGGGTGCAGCGCGTTGGCCATGTTGGCGCGTTCGTCGACGCACGGTCCCAGGGCGTTGTCATTGCCGCGCGACATCGCTGTGCGCACGCCCAGTGCGTTCAGCGCGGCGCGCAGCCGCAGCGCGGTGTCCCAGGTGAAAGTGTGCTCCGGATATCCGCTGTTGGTCGACGTGCCGCTGGCCTGGCAGTCCTTGGTGCCGCCCCGACCGGTGGGTACCTGACGTCCGATGGACGCGTCGTTGGCGCCGTTGTGGCCGGGATCGATGAAGACGACCATGCCGGCGAGATTGGCCGGCGCCGCGGCGGCGGTAGGCATCAGCGGCTGGGCAGCAGCGACGAGCATCCCGATGAGCATGGCTAACCCGACACGCAGGCCTACACGTACGTCCACTGCGCCAAGGTAACGCGGCGCGGACTACGCTGAAGTCTTCAAATCGCCCGACAACCGCAGGCGAAACCAACTCGAGACCAAGATGCGAGGGGACTGTCATGCAACCCGGAGGCGATATGTCGCAGCTGCTGGCGCAGGCACAGCAGATGCAGCAGAAATTACTCGAAGCCCAACAGCAGTTGGCGAACTCCGAGGTGCATGGTCAGGCCGGCGGGGGACTGGTCAAGGTCGTCGTCAAGGGCAGCGGTGAGGTCATCGGCGTGACGATCGACCCCAAGGTCGTCAACCCCGATGACATCGAGACTCTGCAGGACCTGATCGTCGGCGCCATGGGCGACGCGTCCAGGCAGGTCACCACGATGGCACAGGAGCGCCTGGGTGCGCTGGCCGGCGGCATGCGTCCGCCCGCGCCTCCCGGACCGCCGCCCGGTGTCCCGGGGGTCTGAACGGCGGAATGTTTGAGGGACCGGTTCAGGATCTGATCGACGAACTCGGCAAGCTGCCGGGGATCGGACCCAAGAGCGCGCAACGCATCGCTTTCCATCTGTTGTCGGTGGAACCGCCGGACATCGACCGGCTGACGGCCGTGCTCGGCAAGGTGCGCGACGGCGTCCGGTTCTGCGCGGTCTGCGGCAACGTGTCCGACGACGAACGGTGCCGCATCTGTGCCGATCCACGCCGCGACGGGTCGCTGGTGTGTGTGGTCGAGGAGCCGAAGGATATCCAGGCCGTCGAGCGCACCCGCGAATTCCGCGGCCGCTATCACGTCCTCGGGGGTGCGCTAGATCCCTTGTCGGGAATCGGACCCGAGCAACTGCGGATCCGGGAGCTGTTGACCCGGATCGGCGAGCGCGTGGACGACGTCGACATCGCCGAAGTGATCATCGCCACCGACCCCAACACCGAGGGTGAGGCGACCGCCACCTACCTGGTCCGGATGCTGCGCGACATCCCCGGTTTGACCGTGACGCGCATTGCGTCCGGCCTTCCGATGGGTGGCGACCTGGAGTTTGCCGACGAGCTGACGCTGGGCCGTGCGCTCACCGGGCGCCGGGCGATGGTCTAGGGCCGGATCACCTGGTCACCACGGCGAAATTGTCGCTGGTGGCCCACGCCGCCTCGAAGGTGGCGAGCGAAACCTGCTCGTCGCGGCCGGCTTTGATGCCGCTGTCATTGAGATGCACCACATTGGCCCGGGTGTCGATGCCGGTGACGACGACGAAGTGGTTCTCCCGGCTGCGGTCACCGCCCTCGTTCCACAGGATCCGGTTGTTGACCCCCGCGATCACCTTGCGGCCCTGATCCAGGGCCCGCTCCAGCGCGGGTGTGTCCGTCTTTATCCCGTCGGACGCGATGCCGTAGTGCGCCAGCAGCACCGGCAGGTCGCGGTTGCTGGTCCTGTTCCCCGGCGTGTAGATCGGTCCGGAGTGGGTGGTGCTGGGGACGGTCCCGGCTGCATTGTCGATCTCCTCCTCAGAGATCTCGTTGCCGGTGAGCTGGCCGATGACATCGGCCACGGCCATCTCCCCGCAGTCGCGTTCCTGCATCTGATAACGCCAGTAGGCGGCGGCCGCGCCCGGGTCGCCGTGCATCCCGGCGGTGTTGGGATCGGCCGCGGCGGTTCCGGGGCATCCGAGCAGCGAGCAGGCCACGGCCACCAGTGCGACAGCTGTGGCGACATTCGTCCGGATATCAGGGGCCATGGCGATCCATTTCTCGTGCCCCCGCGAGAGGATTCTAATTCGGCCCGGTCTGCTGATAACGTTTCGGTCTCAACAGACGAAATGCTTCCTGAGCGACGGTGCTCGGACCCGTGGCAGAAGGGATGGCGATGTCGTTCGTAAGCGCACGACCGGAATTGCTCGAGGCGGCATCGGCGGACCTGGCGGATATCGGAGCCACCCTGTCCGCGACCAACGCCTTCGTGGCGGCGCCGACGACGGCAGTGCCGCCGCCCGGCTCCGACGGCGTATCGGCGGCCATCTCGGCGATGTTCGGCTGGCACGGCCAGGCGTACCAGCAACTGAGCGCCCAGGCCGGCGCCTTCCACGATCAGTTCGTGCAGCTGCTGCGCGCGGGCGCGCAGTCCTATTCGACCGTGGACGCCGCCAACCAGGCGGCATTGCAGGCCGAAACCGTGGCGAGCGCTGGTGCGGCGGGGCCGGTGGCGGCCGAAGCGCAGATCACCCCGGTGGTGGCCCGCACCGCGGCAACGGAGACGCCCCTGTACGCCGCACTGGCCAACAGCCCCGCCTTCGAGGGCCTGGGCGACTGGCTGCAGGCGTTCTAGCCGCCCAGCCGCTCACGGCGCAGTAGGTCCACCTCGGGTAGCTCCAGCGGCGCCAACTCTCCCACCACCTGGCTCAGCAGGTGGTCGGCCAGCTCCGGATTGCGCGCCAGGCACGGCCCGTGCATATAGGTCGCCACCACACTGCCCTGCACGACCCCGTCGAATCCGTCGCCGGCCCGGTTGCCCGCGCCCCTGGTGACCGCGGCCAACGGAGACGCGGCCGGTCCGAGCACCGTCCCACCGCGGTGGTTCTCGAAACCCGTCAACCGCTGCGTCAAACCAGGCAGCAGCGGCTTGGACACCAGCTCGCCGATGGTCCGGGTGTCCTGCGGCGACGTCGTCGCGTCCAGCATGCCGACACCGTCCACCCGTTCACCCGACGATGTCTCGTACCAGTGGCCCAGCACCTGGACCGCGGCGCAGATGGCCAGCACCGGGGCCCCGCGCTCCGCCGCCCGCTGCAGGCCCGGGTACTGCAACAGATGCCGGGTGGCCAGTCGCTGGGCGTAGTCTTCCGCGCCTCCGAGTGTGTACAGGTCCAGCGACTCGGGCACCGGATCGGCCAGGGTGATCTCGACGATCTCGGCCGGGATGCCCCGCAGCAGCAACCGCTGCCGCAACACCACCGCGTTGCCGCCGTCGCCGTAGGTGCCCATCACGTCGGGGAGGACGAGGCCGATCCGGACAGTTTCAGCCACGCCGCGCCAACCTCCGGTTGAGCTGCAGGAAGGCGGTGTAGTTGGCGACGACCTCGACCCGCCCGGGCGGGCAGGACTCGATCGCCGCCACCGTGTCGTGCACGAGGGTGTGTTCGACGCCGGCGTACCCGAGTCGCACCGCAAGATCGGTACCGCGTTCGCCGGCGGCCACCACCCGGGTCTGTTCGAAGTGCTCGAAGCGCACGTCCCACAGCCACGACAGGTCCTCGCCGTCGGGAACCTGGCCGTTGACCGCGATCACCACGCCGTCGGCATGCTTGTCGACCATCGACAACGCCTCCTGCCAGCCGGCCGGATTCTTGGCCAGCAGGATCCGTGCCTCATGCGTTCCGATCCGGACCGTCCGGTACCGCCCGGCGACTTCGTCGACCATGCACACGGCCGCCACCGCCTTGGCCGGGTCGGCGCCCAGCGCGACGGCTGCCGCGACGGCCTGTGCGGCATTGCCGCGGTTCACCGCGCCGGGCAGGGCCAGGCGCATCGGCACCGCCAGACCGTCGGGTCCATACAGGGTTTTCTCGTCGAACCACCATTGCGGGGTGGGGCGCTTGAAGTCCGCGCCGGTGGAATACCAGTGGCCCTCTTCGCGGACGATCACCTCGCCGCTGCGCGGGCAACTCACCGAGTCGTTCGACCACGAGCCGCCCGCGGCCACCCAGACCACGTTCGGACAGTCATAGGCGGCCGAGGTCATCAGTACGTCGTCGCAGTTGGCCACCACGACCGCATGGGGATGCCGGGCCAGACCGGCCCGCAGGGTGCGCTCGATGACGTTGATCTCGCCGACGCGGTCCAGCTGATCGCGCGACAGGTTGAGCAGCACGACGGCGGTCGGCTCCACCGCATCGGACACGTGCGGCACGTGCATCTCGTCGACTTCCAGGGCCGCCAGTTCGGCCCGCCGATCCGCCGCCAGCGCCGCCACCAGGCCGGCGTCCATGTTGGCGCCCTCGGCGTTGGTGGCCACGGCGCCCAGGGTGCTCAGGGCCGCCGCGGTCATCCGGGTGGTCGTCGACTTGCCGTTGGTGCCGGTGACGATGACCGTGCGCCGGCCCGCTCCCAGCTGTCGCAGAATCGACCGGTCCAGGGTCATCGCGACCAGTCCGCCGATCATGGCCCCGGCGCCGCGGCCGGTGACCCGCGACGCCCAGCGCGCGCTTGCCCCGGCGGCAAGAGCCAGACGTGCGCGCGTGGTGATCACCCGTGCAGGTTAACCGCCGACACGACGCGGCAGCGACTCAGCGATGTCGGTCAGACGTGCCATTCTCAAAGCATGAACCGGATTTCCTGGGGTCGGCCGGCGCGGGAGCCGGACGCGGGATGGGCCGTCATCGACGTCGAGACCACGGGCTTTCGCCCGGGTCAGGCCCGGATCATCAGCGTCGCGGCGCTGGGTCTGGACGTCGACGGCCGGGTCGAACAGTCGGTTGTGAGCTTGCTCAACCCGGGGGTGGATCCCGGGCCGACCCACGTGCACGGTCTCACCGCGGCAATGCTGGAAGACCAGCCCCAGTTCGGCGACATCGTCGACGACCTGGTCGAGGTGCTGCGCGGCCGCACGCTGGTGGCGCACAACGTCGCCTTCGACTACTCCTTCCTGGCCGCGGAGGCCGAGATCGCCGAGGCCGAACTGCCGGTCGACTCCGTCATGTGCACGGTCGAGCTGGCCCGGCGGCTGGAGCTCGGCGTCGACAATCTGCGGCTGGAGACCCTGGCCGCGCACTGGGGCGTCACCCAGGAGCGGCCGCACGATGCTTTCGACGACGCGATGGTGCTGACCGGGATCCTGGCTCCCGCACTCGAGCGGGCGCGCGACCGCGACATCTGGCTGCCGGTGCGTCCGGTGACCCGGCAGCGCTGGCCCAACGGGCGGGTGACGCATGAAGAGCTGCGGCCACTGAAGGCGCTCGCCGCCCGGATGCCCTGCCCGTTTCTCAACCCCGGCCGGTACGTCCGCGGCAGGCCCCTGGTGCAGGGCATGCGGGTCGCGCTGGCGGCCGAGGTGCGGCGCACGCATGAGGAACTCGTCGAGCGGATGCTGCACGCCGGGCTGGCCTACAGCGACGACGTCGATCGGGAGACCTCCCTGGTGGTGTGCAACGAAACAGCTCCCGAGCAGGGCAAGGGCTATCACGCCCTGCAGTTGGGGGTGCCGGTGGTCTCCGACGCGCAGTTCATGGACGGCGTCGGGGCGGTGGTGGGCGGCCGCAGCATGGAGGAGTTCGCCGACACCGTCATGGTCGACGAGCAGTTCGCGCTGTTCTGAAGACGGCGGTCAGGGACCGCCGCGCCAGTGCTCGATGCGGTGATGGTCGGGGGTGAAGCCGTGGTCGACTCCCCACAACACGGCCTGCGTTCGGCTTCCGACGCCGATTTTCCGGTAGATCGTGCGGATGTAGGACTTGACCGTGTTGGGGCTGAGGTAGGTCAAGCGCGCCACATCGGCGTTGCTCTTGCCCTGGGTGATCAGCGCCAGAATCTCCGCTTCGCGGTCGCTGAGCCCCTCGCCGCGTCCGGGCCAGTCCAGTCCGGGTGCACTGCGGGCGCGCATGGCCACTTCGCTGACGACCACCTCCCCGGCGTGCACGGCCTCGAGCGCGGCGACCAGTTCGCGGGCGGGCAACGTCTTCGACAGATATCCATGGGCGCCGTGACGCCGCGCGCTCTCGATGAGATCTGGGTGAAAGTTCCACGTATACACCACAACTCGGCGTGAACGCGGGTTGGCGACCAGGTGCCCGATCTCCTCGTGATCGGACTCGGGTTGGGCGAACGAGTCGTAGAGGACGATGTCCACCGCGTCCTTGACGGGCAGGGTGGAGTCCAGTTCGGCGATCACGATGCGGTCGCGGTACTGGTCGAGCATGTTGGCGACACCCTTCACGACGACGTCGTAGTCGTCGACGAGCGCGATCGTGATCGGTGCGCCGGATGCGGGCGGCATGTCGGAGTGATTACCCCCTTAGGGGTGTATCGATGCACCCTTTAGGGGTGGTCGACTGAATTGGTCTCTGCCGCAACGGGAAAACTCGATTTCAACAATTCCACGCGCGTGGTTTAGCCGCTGTCGGGCCGGTTATTCAACATGTGTATGAGAGGAGCGCGAAATGCCCACTTGGGAAACGATTTTGATTGCGGTTTTCGCTGTGCTCGCGGTCGCGCTGCTGATCGGCGCGGTCGGCTACGCCATGAATCGCCGCAGGACACAGCGACTGAGACAGCACTACGGCTCTGAGTACGAGCGCCTGGTATCGCAGACCGGAGGTCAGAAGGAGGCGGAAAAGGAGCTGATCGCGCGCGAACGCCAGCGGGAGAAGCTGGACATCGTTCCGTTGGCGCCTGCCGCCCGGTCGGATTTCACCACCCGCTGGAATCAGGTGCAGACGGCGTTCGTCGACAACCCCACTACTGCCGTCGGCGTCGCCGATCGTCTGGTGACAGATGTGATGCGCGAAAGAGGCTATCCCGTAGACAACTTCGATCAGCGGGCGGCCGACATCTCGGTCGACCATCCCCAGATCGTCGACAACTACCGCGCCGCACATGCGGTTCACCTGTCACAACAGCACGGCGAAGTCAGCACTGAACAGCAGCGAGAAGCGTTCGTCCACTACCGGGCGCTGTTCGAAAAGCTTTTGGAGACAACACCACAGGAGGCGAAGAAATGACGACACACGAAGAGCGAACCGATGTGAGCGGCGCATCCGACGAATCCCAGGGAACGATGCAGCCGACGCCTCCGGCCGAGGACCGCGTGCCACCACAGCAGCAGGCACCCGCGTTCTCCGAGACCCGGGCCGGGAGCCCGGACGGCAGACTGGATCCCCGCAGCGAAGTTGCGGCGCCGGTGCAACATTCGCGCGAGGCTAATCAACAGTCCAGCCAATCTTCAACGGAAGAAACACTTTTCGGTGACGCGGACCTCGCGGATCTGCGGTCGCGCTGGGCTGGCGTGCAGGCGGCCTTCGTCGACGATCCCAAAGACTGCGTCCAGAAGGCCGATGTGCTGGTCTCCGACCTGGTCGACCAGCTCACGACCGGATTCGCCCACGCGCGTTCACGTCTGGAAGAACAGTGGTCACGCGGCGAGGAGGCATCCACCGAAGACCTGCGCCTGGCGCTGATGCACTACCGCGAGTTCTTCGAGCGACTGCTCGCGGTGTAACCAACCGAGCACGGGCCCGGCCTTCCTGCCCCGGCGAGGCCGGGCCCGCCCCTGCCTGTCAGCGGGAAGCCCGGTTGACCGCCGACACCACCGCCCGCAGCGACGCGGTGGTGATCGACGGGGCAATGCCCACGCCCCACACGGTCCTGCCCGAAACCGGGCCTGATGGGTGCCGACCCGCTTCGCCCGGCTGCGCCGCGCTCGCGATCGACACCGAAGCTTCTACATAGGCAGCGGCCTGCGCGTCGTCGCCGGCGCTCATCGCGTGCTCGGAGTAGTCCAGCACCGCCACGTCGAACCCGACCGTGCCCAGCGCGTCGACGAATGCGGCCAGCGGGCCGTTGCCGGTACCGCTGATCTCCGTCTCCGTCCCGTCGATCTTGACGGTGGCGGTGATGCTGGTGGTACCGGTGTCTTCTTCCGACGCGTCGACCCGTTGTTTGATGCGTTCCAGCGGCAGGATCGGCGCCAAGTACTCCTCGGAGAACGCCTCCCACATCTCCTTGGGCGAGACCTCACCGCCCTCGCCGTCGGCCATCTTTTGAATGACCTGCGAGAACTCGATCTGCAGTCGCCGGGGCAGCGCCAGGCCGTGGTCGGCCTTCATGATGTACGCCACCCCGCCCTTGCCGGACTGCGAGTTGACCCGGATCACCGCCTCATAGGTGCGGCCGACGTCCTTGGGGTCGATCGGCAGGTACGGCACCTGCCAGAGCATGTCTTCAACATCGGAGCCGTCGCTGTCAGCATCTATCTTCATCTGGTCCAGGCCCTTGTTGATCGCGTCCTGGTGACTGCCGGAGAAGGCGGTATAGACCAGGTCGCCGCCGTAGGGGTGACGCTCGTGCACCGGCAGCTGGTTGCAGTACTCGACCGTGCGCCGGATCTCGTCGATGTTGGAGAAGTCGATCTGCGGATCAACGCCGCGGGAGAACAGGTTCAGGCCCAGGGTGACCAGGCAGACGTTCCCGGTGCGCTCACCGTTGCCGAACAGGCAGCCCTCGATCCGGTCGGCGCCGGCCTGATAGCCCAGTTCGGCTGCGGCGACGGCGGTTCCGCGGTCGTTGTGCGGGTGCAGGCTCAGGATCACGGAGTCGCGACGCGCCAGGTTGCGGCTCATCCACTCGATCGAGTCGGCATAGACGTTGGGCGTGGCCATCTCCACGGTGGCCGGCAGGTTGAAGATGATCGGGTTGTCCGGCGTCGGCTGGATGATGTCGCCGACGGCGTCGCACACCTGCCTGGCGTATTCCAGCTCGGTCCCGGTGTAGGACTCCGGCGAGTACTCGAACCGCCAGCGGGTGCCCGGGTACTTCGCCGCCTCCTCGACGCACTTGCGTGCGCCCGCGGTGGCGATCTCCTGCACCGCGGCGCGGTCGGCGCGGAAGACGACACGGCGCTGCAGGATCGAGGTGGAGTTGTAGAAGTGCACGATGACGTTCGCGGCGCCCTCGCAGGCCAGGAAGGTGCGCTCGATCAGCTCGTCCCGGCACTGGGTCAGCACCTGGATGGTGACGTCGTCGGGAATCGCGCCGTCGGTGATGATGTCGCGGACGAAGTCGAAGTCGGTCTGGCTGGCCGAGGGGAAGCCGACCTCGATCTCCTTGTAACCCATGCGCACCAGCAGGTCGAACATGCGCCGCTTGCGGGCCGGGCTCATCGGGTCGATCAGCGCCTGGTTGCCGTCGCGCAGGTCCACCGCGCACCACAGCGGCGCGTGCTCGATGACGCGGTCCGGCCAGGTGCGGTCGGGTACGCGGATGGACTCCACTTCGTCGGCGAACGGACGGTACCGGTTGACCGGCATGGACGTGCCGCGTTGCGGGTTCCACGCGGGCTGGCCGGGCCGGGGCGGGCCGGCGGGCTTGTGAATGGTGCGCGCTGAGACGTAAGCGTCGGGTGAATCGGGATTAGTCACGGTAGTTGCTCCGGGTTTTTCGAGAGGGAACCTCAGACCGGCGCATCGCGAACACCCGCGACGGGAAGCCGGTCTGGATCAGACCCCGTCGCGGCGTCCGAGAAGGAGCACCCGCTGCACGCTGTGAACTCTACCGCGCCCCACCGCCTGGCCAAAACCGCTCCCAAGCACGCCGAGCCCCTTGGGCAGGCAGCATCGGAGATAAACCGAGATGCGGCGCCACGTATTCTGTTGTGGACTTAATCCAGGCCCGTCCAGACAGGAATTGATCAGTGGCGCTCGTCGTGCAGAAGTACGGCGGATCCTCGGTGTCCGACGCCGACCGGATTCGCCGCGTTGCCGAGCGGATCGTGGAGACCAAGAAGCAAGGAAACGACGTGGTGGTCGTTGTTTCTGCGATGGGCGACACCACCGACGACCTGCTGGACCTGGCTCAGCAGGTCTGCCCGGTTCCGCCGCCGCGGGAACTCGACATGCTGCTGACCGCCGGTGAGCGCATCTCGAACGCGTTGGTGGCCATGGCGATCGAGTCCCTGGGAGCCCACGCCCGTTCGTTCACCGGCTCGCAGGCCGGAGTCATCACCACCGGCACGCACGGCAACGCGAAGATCATCGAGGTGACGCCGGGCCGGCTGCAGGCCGCGCTGGACGAGGGACGGATCGTGCTGGTCGCCGGATTCCAGGGCGTCAGCCAGGACACCCGCGACGTCACCACGCTGGGCCGCGGCGGCTCGGACACCACCGCCGTCGCGCTGGCCTCGGCGCTGGGCGCCGATGTGTGCGAGATCTACACCGACGTCGACGGCATCTTCAGTGCCGACCCGCGCATCGTGCCCAATGCCCGCAAGCTGGACAAGGTCACCTTCGAGGAGATGCTCGAGATGGCCGCCTGCGGCGCCAAGGTGCTGATGCTGCGCTGCGTCGAATATGCCCGCCGCTACAACCTTCCGGTGCACGTCCGGTCGTCGTATTCGGACAAGCCAGGCACCATCGTCGTCGGATCTATCAAGGACACACCTATGGAAGACCCCATCCTCACCGGCGTCGCCCACGATCGCAGCGAGGCCAAGGTGACCATCGTCGGGATCCCCGACATCCCCGGCTACGCCGCCAAGGTGTTCCGCGCCGTCGCCGACGCCGACGTGAACATCGACATGGTGTTGCAGAACGTCTCCAAGGTCGAGGACGGCAAGACCGACATCACGTTCACCTGCTCCCGGGACAGCGGCCCGGTCGCGGTGGCCAAGCTCGACTCGCTCAAGGAAGAAATCGGCTTCACGCAGCTGCTGTATGACGACCACATCGGCAAGGTCTCGCTGATCGGCGCCGGGATGCGCAGCCACCCCGGCGTCACCGCCACGTTCTGTGAGGCGCTGGCGGCCGTCGGGGTCAACATCGAGCTGATCTCCACCTCCGAGATCCGTATCTCGGTACTCTGCCGCGACACGGAACTGGACAAGGCCGTCGTGGCGTTGCACGAGGCGTTCGGGCTCGGCGGCGAGGAGGAGGCGACGGTGTACGCAGGGACGGGTCGATAACGATGGTTGCCGTTGGAGTTGTAGGAGCCACCGGACAGGTGGGCCAGGTGATGCGCACGCTGCTCGACGAGCGTGACTTCCCGGCGACCTCCGTGCGGTTCTTCGCTTCGGCCCGATCGCAGGGCCGCAAGCTGCCGTTCCGCGGTCAGGAGATCGAGGTCGAGGACGCCGAGACGGCCGATCCCAGCGGGCTGGACATCGCGCTGTTCTCCGCCGGCGGAGCGATGTCGAAGGTGCAGGCGCCGCGGTTCGCGGCCGCCGGCGTCACGGTGATCGACAACTCCTCGGCGTGGCGCAAGGACCCCGACGTGCCGCTGGTCGTGTCCGAGGTCAATTTCCAGCGGGACGCGCACCGTAGGCCGAAGGGCATCATCGCCAACCCGAACTGCACCACGATGGCGGCAATGCCGGTGCTGAAGGTGCTGCACGACGAGGCTGGGCTGACCCGCTTCATCGCGTCGTCCTACCAGGCGGTCTCCGGCAGCGGCCTGGCCGGCGTCGAAGAGTTGGCGACGCAGGCGCGCGCGGTCATCAACGACGTCGAACAGCTGGTGCACGACGGCGGCGCCATCGATTTCCCACCGCCCAGCAAGTACGTCGCCCCGATCGCATTCAACGTGGTGCCGTTGGCCGGGTCGCTGGTGGACGACGGATCCGGTGAGACCGACGAGGACCAGAAGTTGCGCTCGGAGAGCCGCAAAATTCTCGGGATCCCGGACCTGCTGGTCAGCGGGACGTGTGTGCGGGTTCCGGTGTTCACCGGCCACTCGCTGTCCATCAATGCCGAATTCGCCCGCCCCCTCTCACCCGAGCGGGCTCGCGAATTGCTCGACGGCGCACCTGGGGTGAAGCTGGTCGATGTGCCGACGCCGTTGGCCGCCGCGGGTGTCGACGAATCGCTGGTCGGTCGCATCCGGCAGGACCCCGGGGTGCCGGACGGGCGCGGTCTGGCGCTGTTCGTATCGGGGGACAACCTGCGCAAGGGGGCGGCGCTGAACACGATCCAGATCGCCGAGCTGCTGGCCGCCGAGCTCTGATCGAAGCGAGTTGAGTACCGCCCCGGTAGCGCGGTGCTTGGCGGTGCTGTCTCTGTTTGTCTTGCAAGGCGTTTGGCCTGCCCGCGCTGACCCGCCGGCGCCCGTTCCGCAGCCGGTGTTGCAGCCGCTGGCGCCGGGTCAGGTGCTGCGGATGGGCCCGGCGGCCGGAACCGGGACGCCCACCGCGGATTACGGCATCGGCGCCACCGACCTGTGTGAGTTCGTCGAATTCCCCAGTCAACTGCTGCAGGTCTGCGGCGACAGCTTCGCGGGCCAGGGTGTCGGATACGGGGGGTGGTACGCACCCGTCGCGTTGCGCGTCGACACCGCGTCGGTCGACGACCCCGACGGCGTTCGGTACACCGGAGTCACCGGCATCAGCCGGCCGCTGTTGGCCGACCCCACGCCGCCCGGTGCGTCGCAGTTGCCGGCGGGGGTGGTGCAGATCAACCGCCGCAATTACCTGATGGTGGCCACCACCAAGAATCTGGACCCACAGAACTCCCGGCTGGTGCGTGTCGACCCGGCCCGCGGCGGGTGGGAGACGGTCGCCGGGTCGGTGCGCGCGGCGTCCTTCCAGGGCGGCCGGCAGACCCAGATCAGCGGTTACTACGACCCGATTCCCCGGCCGGACTCGCCGACCGGGTGGGTGTACATCGTGGCCAACAGCTTCACCCGTCGCCAACCGGTGGTGCTGTACCGGTCTACGCCCGAGACGTTCACCGACCGGTCCCGCTGGCAGGGCTGGGCGGCCGGCGCGGGGTGGAACAAGACGCCGACGCCGCTGTGGCCGGACCTGATCGGCGAGATGAGCATCAAGCAGATCGACGGCATGACGGTGCTGTCGTACTTCAACGCCACCACCGGCGACATGGAGGTCCGGGTGGCCGCGGACCCGACGTCGCTGGGGTCGGCGCCGGTGACCACCGTGGTCCGACACGACGACGAATGGCCCGATCCGCCGGAGAGCCTGCCGCCCCCGTATGACAACCGGCTCTCCCAGCCGTACGGCGGCTACATCTCACCCGGGTCAACCCTCGATGAACTGCGGATATTCGTCAGCCAGTGGGACACCGACGCGCGCCGTGAGGCGCCGTACCGGGTGATTCAGTACGCGGTGAATCCGTTCAGGCCCTGAGTTACCGCCAGCCGGGCGGCAGGTCGGCGGCATGGTTGGGGCAGCGGTTCTGTGTGGCGGTGTACAGGACGTGCGCGGCGGCATCCGCGGGCATCTTGGTGGAGAGCACCGCGTAGGCGTATTGCAGGACCGACTCGCCATATCCGAAATGGACGGCACTGGCGCTGTCGTCCATCAGTGCGCACGCTTCCTGCTCGTGGTTGTCGTCGGCGTGGGCGATGCCGGCACCGCACCAACACGCTGTCAAGCCCAATCCGGCGATCAGCGTGCGAGCCCGGCCGAAGACGTGCATAGCGGGGCTATACCCACGTGGGCCTGCAGATTAATCCTGGACCAGCGAGGACTTCGGGCCCTAGCGGCTCACCGCACGGCCTGTTCGAATGGACGGTGCAACGAACTGCTGCGCGCAGGTGAAGGGATCGAATCCATGGCGTTAGCTCAGGAGACCAACGTCATTGCCCTGCAGGCTCATCACAAGTGGAATGCGGTCAGACTGCGGGAACGCGAACTCGGTGAGGCGATGCGCCGGCATCCGTCGTCATGGCCGAACGCCGTCGTCCTCGCTAAGGATCCGGCCAGGTGAGAGGCACTTTCCGCGAATTTGTCGGCTAGGCTGACGAGCTACCGGGGGGGTGACCGGAGGTCACATGCTTACCCGAAGGCGCGGCCGCACCACTTTCCCAGCTGTCGTATCTGTGGCGGCTGTCGTGGCCGTGCTGGCCGCAGCGTGCGCTCCCCGGCCTGGTGGCGACCGTGTTCATCACCGTCGACTCGGCCGGCGACCTCTGGGTCGTCAGTTCCGGCAAAAATCTGGTGGAGAAACTGCCCGCGGGCGCCTCGGCTCCGCAGGTGCTGCCGTTCACCGGCCTGGTGACACCGTGCGGTGTCGCGGTGGACTCGACGGGAAGCGTCTACGTCACCGACACCATGGGGTTACACGGCGGCCAGGTGTTCAAGCTCCCGAAAACGTGAGGTCCTTCTCCGGGCACCGGATCGACGAGAATGCCTGGTCAGCGGCGGGCTCACGCTCACAGCTGCTACATAACCAGCGCATAGCGGTCCCTACTGTTGGGCCCCGATCATTCGTGGCATGAGCGAAATTTCTGACACCTCGCGGACTTCGACCGCAGTAGCCCCACCACCCGCGCCGGTTGAGCGGGTCGAACACCGGACCCCCAAGGTCTTCAAGGCCGCGGCCTGGGTGGCCATCGTCGCCGGCATCGTTTTCATCGTCTCGGTCATCTTCTTCACCGGCTTCCGGTTGGGAATGGCCGCCGGACACGGTGGCGGCCACCGGCACCACAAGCACCATCCGGCGATGATGCACCGTTCGGGGTTCCCCACCAACGGGGGGGCTCAGCAGGTTGGTCCGGGCTACGGGCCCGGCGGACCCGGCGGAGCTGGCGGTCCCGCCCAGGTGCCGTCCTCGGTCACCCCGACCCTGACGCCTTCGCCCACACCCGGCCGCTGAACGCACTCAACCCGACAGCCCGGCGCTCGACCACGAGCGCCGGGCTTCATCAATTCACGGCAACTTTGTGAGCGCTCCCCTTTACGCTGCTGCGGGCCTGGACCATATTCGAAGGTATGAGTGATACACCCGAACCCACCGCTGCAACGCCCCCGGTTGCCACCGAGCCGCCGCCCAGGACGGAGTACCGGGAAAAGCCGCCGCGTCTGTACGTGGTCGCCGCCTGGGTGGTGATCGTCGCCGGGATCGTGTTCATTGCTTCCACCGTGCTGTTCACCGCTGCCATGATCTTCAGAGGCGGACACTGCTACCACCATCGCCACCACCACGGCATGTTCCGGCCCGACGGTCCCGGCGGCTACGGCGGTCCCGGCTGGCAGTTCCGCTACCCGGGCGGCCCGCCTCCTCCTGGCATGGGTCCCGGCTTCCCCGGTGGTCCGGGTGGTCCCGGTGCACCCGGCGCTGTCCCGCCTGGTGCCAGCCCCGGTCAGACGCCGACCTCCGCCCCGGCCGCTCCTAGCGCTCCGCCCACGCGCCCCTAGTTTCGGGGCGGTGGCGCGGGGTATCAACGGGGAGACAATCCCGAATTTCCCGTGTGCGCTTAATTTTCCGATTGTTCAGGTAGAGGAGATAGCGAAATGACGGAACGCTACACGACAACGGATGGCGGCAGCCCCGCCCCGAGCGACGAGCAGTCGTTGACCCTCGGTCCCGACGGCCCGATCCTGCTTCAGGACCACTACCTGATCGAGCAGATGGCGCAGTTCAACCGGGAACGCATCCCCGAGCGCCAACCGCATGCCAAGGGCGGCGGCGCCTTCGGTCACTTTGAGGTGACCCACGACGTCAGCCGCTACACCAGGGCGGCGGTGTTCCAGCCCGGCACCAAGACCGACACCCTGATCAGGTTCTCCACCGTGGCCGGGGAGCGGGGCAGCCCAGACACCTGGCGCGACCCACGCGGCTTCGCGCTGAAGTTCTACACGTCCGAAGGCAACTTCGACATGGTCGGCAACAACACGCCGGTCTTCTTCATCCGCGACCCCATGAAGTTCCAGCACTTCATCCGGTCCCAAAAGCGAATGCAGGCAACCAATCTGCGTGACCACACCATGCAGTGGGACTTCTGGACGCTGGTGCCCGAGTCGGCGCATCAGGTGACCTGGCTGATGGGAGATCGCGGCATCCCCAAGACCTGGCGTCACATGAACGGCTACAGCAGTCACACCTACAGCTGGATCAACGCGCAGGGCGAGATCTTCTGGGTGAAGTATCACTTCATCAGCGACCAGGGCATCGATTACCTGACTCAGGAGGACGCCGATCGACTCGCCGGTGAGGACGGTGACTATCACCAGCGCGACCTCTACGAAACCATCGAGAGTGGCGACTTCCCGAGTTGGACGCTCAAGATGCAGGTCATGCCGTTCGAAGAGGCAAAGACTTACCGCTACAACCCCTTTGACCTCACGAAGGTGTGGCCGCACGGCGATTACCCGCTGATCGACGTCGGCAAGCTGACCTTGAACCGCAACGTCACCGACTATCACACCGAGATCGAGCAGGCCGCCTTCGAGCCGAACAACATCGTTCCGGGGACCGGGCTGAGCCCGGACAAGATGCTGCTTGCCCGGGGCTTCTCCTACTCGGACGCGCACCGGGCCCGGCTCGGGACGAATTACAAACAGATTCCGGTCAATACGCCGAAGGTCGAGGTCAACAGCTACTCGAAAGACGGCGCTATGCGCGTCAAGAACGTCTCGGATCCGGTTTACGCGCCCAACTCATTCGGCGGCCCGCACGCCGATCCGGCACGCGCAGCCGAGGTGCGCTGGCAGGCCGACGGGGAGATGATCCGGGCCGCCTACACGCTGCGCCCCGACGACGACGACTGGGGCCAGGCCGGCACGCTGGTCCGCGAGGTGCTTGATGACGACGCACGGGATCGGTTGGCGCACAACATCATCGGTCATGTCTCCAAGGGAGTGAAGGAGCCGGTGCTGTCCCGGGTGTTCGAGTACTGGCGAAACGTCGACCCCGATCTCGGCAAGAAGGTCGAAGAGGGAGTCCGGGCGAACCTGGGCTGATGATGCCGGGGCTGGCATGATCGAGCCCATGAGCATCGAAGTCGTGTACACCACCGCAGCCACGGCGACGGGCGGCGGCCGCGATGGCCACGTGAAGTCAGACGACGGTCGCCTCGACCTGGACACCCGTCCCCCCAAGGCGATGGGCGGAAACGGCGAGGGCACCAACCCCGAGCAATTGTTCGCCGCCGGTTACGCGGCCTGCTTCCTGGGCGCGTTGCGGTTGGTCGCGGGCAAGGCAAAGGTCAAACTCGACGACGCCACCGACGTCACGGTCGACATCGGGTTCGGCAAGGACTCCGACGGCGGTTTCGGACTCACCGGCAAGATCGTCGGCTACCTGCCCGGGCTCGAGCAGAGCACGGCCGACGACCTGGTCCACCAGGCTCACCAGGTATGCCCGTACTCCAAGGCCACCAAGGGCAACATCGACGTCGCCGTCTCGGCCAAGGTCTAGCCCGGCATGCGCCTTGCCGTGGCGGCGCTGGGCGTGTATCTGGCCGTCGGGGGAGCGGCCACCGCAACGGCCCACCCGTCGGAGCCGGGAGTGGTGTCTTACGCCGTGCTCGGCAAGGGCTCGGTGGGCAACATCGTCGGCGCGCCGATGGGATGGGAAGCGGTCTTCACCGAACCTTTCCAGGCGTACGCGGTGGAACTGGCGGTATGCAACAACTGGGCGGAGATCGGGTTGCCCGAGGTGTACAACGACCCCGACCTGGCCGCCTTCAACGGAGCCACCGCCCAGACGTCGGCCAACGACCAGAATCACCTCGTCAAGCAGGCAGTCGGTGTCTTCGCCACCAACGACGCCGCCGACCGCGCCTACCACCGGGTCGTCGACCGCACAGTGGGCTGCTCGGGTCAGACGACGGCAATGCATCTGGACAACGGCACCACCCAGGTGTGGTCGTTCTCCGGCCCACCGGCCGGCGCTGCCGACGCGAATTGGACCAAGCAGGAAGCGGGAACCGATCGCCGCTGTTTCGTTCAAACCCGACTGCGTGAAAACGTGTTGCTTCAGGCCAAGGTCTGCCAGTCTGGCAACGCCGGGCCCGCGGTGAACGTGTTGGCCGGGGCGATGCAGAACGCGCTGGGTCAGTAGCCGGGGTGAGAATTGGGTACCCATCTCCCTCGTGCAGCTGAAAAGGTCGGGAATATGTCGGTGCTCTCTGGAAGATGAAGTGATGGTGGTCGAAAGCTTCGTATCCAGCTGCCCCGGAGGGACCGTGAAATGACGCGCATCGCCGCCGGCGCGGGCTCGCAGCTGGACGACCTCGACCTGGCCAATGCCGAGCTGACCAGTTCAGCCGCCGTCGCCCAGCACATCGCCGACGGGTGCCTGGTCGACGGACCACTGGGACGGGTCGGCCTCGAAATCGAGGCCCACTGCTTCGACCCGGCCGACCCCGGTCGGCGGCCGACCTGGGACGAGATCAGCCGCCTGCTGGAGTGGATCAGCCCGCTCCCCGGCGGCAGCGCGATCACCGTGGAGCCTGGTGGCGCCATCGAACTCTCCGGCCCACCCGCTGACGGCGTGCTGCCCGCGATCGAAGCCATGGCCCGTGACCAGGCGGTGCTGGGAGCTGCCGTGGCCGACGCCGGTCTCGGGCTGGTTTTTCTGGGGGCAGATCCGTTGCGCTCGCCCAGGCGGATCAACCCGGGCGCCCGTTACCGTGCCATGGAGCAGTTCTTCGCCGCCAGTCACAGCGGTGCGGCAGGCGCGGCCATGATGACCTCGACGGCCTCGATCCAGGTGAACCTCGACGCCGGACCGCAGGGCGGCTGGGCCGACCGGGTGCGGCTGGCCCACGCGCTGGGGCCGACGATGATCGCGATCGCGGCCAACTCCCCGATGCTGGCCGGTGAGTTCTCCGGCTGGCAGTCCACCCGGCAGTGGGTCTGGGGCCAGATGGACTCGGCACGCTGCGGACCGGTGCTGGGCGTCAGCGGTGACGATCCGGGCACCGACTGGGCCCGGTATGCGCTGAAGGCGCCGGTGATGATGGTGCACGCCCCGGACGCGGTGGCAGTCACGCACTACGTGCCGTTCACCGACTGGGTGGAGGGCCGGACGCTGCTCGGCGATCGCCGGCCCACCATCGCGGACCTCGAATACCACCTGACCACGCTGTTCCCGCCGGTACGGCCACGGCAGTGGCTGGAGATCCGCTATCTCGACAGTGTGCCCGACGCGGTCTGGCCGGCTCTGGTGTTCACACTCACCACCCTGCTCGACGATCCGGCCGCGGCCGATCTGGCCGCCGCGGCTGTCGAACCGGTCGCCACCGCCTGGGACACCGCCGCTCGGCTCGGGCTGCGGGACCGGCGGCTCTACGCGGCGGCCAATCGTTGTCTGTCCATCGCCGCCGAGCGCGTGCCGGCCGAGCTCGCCGACGCGATGCAGCAACTGATGCTCAACGTCGAAACCGGGCGATGTCCGGCCGACGACTTCTCCGACCGCGTCATCGAACATGGAATTGCCGCCACGGTCGCCGAAGCTGCGCGTGCGGTGCAAGGGGAGCAGTGACAGCACGAGAACAGCTGGCCTGCGACCTCGAGCGGGCGCGCACCAGAACGTTGTGGCTGGTCGACTTCGACGACGACGAACTGCGCCGTCAGTACAACCCGCTGATGAGCCCCCTGGTGTGGGACCTGGCGCACATCGGTCAGCAGGAAGAACTGTGGCTGCTGCGCGACGGCAACCCGGAGCGTCCGGGAATGCTGCCCCGCGAGATCGAAGGCCTCTACGACGCCTTCGTGCACTCCCGGGCGAGCCGGGTGGACCTGCCGCTGCTGTCTCCCGCGCAGGCGAGGTCGTTCTGCCGCACGGTCCGCGACGCGGCGCTGGACACGCTGGAACGGCTCCCCGAGGACGCGGAAGACTTCCAGTTCGGGCTGGTCATCAGCCACGAGAACCAGCATGGCGAGACCATGCTGCAGGCGCTGAACCTGCGTAGCGGGGCGCCGCTACTGCGCGAGACATCGGTGGTCCCCGCCGGCCGGCCCGAATTGGCCGGCACGTCGGTGCCGGTGCCCGGCGGGCCCTTCGTCCTCGGCGTCGACGCCGCCACCGAGCCCTACTCGTTGGACAACGAACGGCCCGCCCACACCGTGGACGTGCCGAGTTTCCGGATCGGACGGGTTCCGGTCACCAACGGCGAATGGCGCGATTTCATCGACGACGGGGGTTACGCACAGCCGCGGTGGTGGTCCGAACGCGGATGGCAGCACCGTCAGCAGGCAGGCCTGTCCGCTCCGCAGTTCTGGAATGCCGACACCCGCACCCGGTTCGGCTACCTCGAGGAAATTCCCGCCGACGAGCCGGTGCAGCATGTCTCCTACTTCGAGGCCGAGGCCTACGCGAACTGGGCCGGCGCCCGGCTGCCCACCGAAGTCGAGTGGGAGAAGGCATGTGCCTGGGATCCGGCGACCATGGCGCGTCGGCGCTACCCGTGGGGCGACCAGCCGCCCACGGCCGATCGCGCGAACCTGGGCGGCAGCGCGCTGCGCCCCGCACCCGTGGGCGCCTACCCGGCGGGAGCGTCGGCGTACGGCGCCGAACAGATGCTGGGCGACGTCTGGGAATGGACCAGTTCGCCGCTGCGCCCGTGGCCCGGCTTCGTGCCGATGATCTACGAGCGCTACTCCCAGCCTTTCTTCGACGGCGATTATCGGGTGCTGCGCGGTGGCTCGTGGGCGGTCGAACAGTCCATCCTGCGTCCCAGCTTCCGCAATTGGGACCACCCCTACCGCCGGCAGATCTTCTCAGGCGTCCGGTTGGCCTGGGACGCCTGATGTGTCGGCATCTGGGATGGCTGGGCGCACCGGTCACCGTCTCCTCGCTGGTCCTCGAGCCGCCGCACGGTCTGCGTGTGCAGTCGTACGCGCCGCGCCGGCAGAAGCACGGCTTGATGAACGCCGACGGTTGGGGTGTGGGCTTTTTCGCGGATCTGCCGGACCCCACGCCGCGACGGTGGCGCAGCCCGGCACCGCTGTGGGGTGACACGTCGTTCGACTCCGTCGCTCCGGTGCTGCGCAGTCATTGCGTGGTGGCCGCGGTCCGGTCCGCGACCGTCGGCATGCCTCTCGAAGCGAGCGCCACGGCTCCCTTCACCGATGGGCAATGGTTGTTGTCGCACAACGGAGTTGTCGACCGCTCGGTGTTGCCGCTCTCGCCGACCGCCGAATCAGTATGCGACAGTGCGGTTCTGGCTGCCACCATCTTCGCCCGCGGCCTCGATGCCCTGGGTGACACCATCGCCGAAGTAGGCACCGCCGACCCGCTGGCCCGGCTGAACATCATGGCGGCCAACGGTTCTCGGCTGATAGCCACGGCATGGGGAGACACCCTGTCGATACTGCGCCGCGCCGACGGCGTGGTGCTGGCCAGCGAACCCTACGATGACGACCCGGACTGGGAAGACGTACCCGACCGGCATCTGGTGGAAGTCACCGGCGACGGCGTCGAGTTGACTGCGTTGAACCGCTCGAAAGGATCCCGATGACGCTCACGCTGTCCAACCATCTGGCCGAGGACTCGGCGCTGCACGCGTTGCGGCGCGACGTGTTCGTCGGTCTGCAGCAGCAGCCGAAGTCGTTGCCGCCCAAGTGGTTCTATGACGCGGCGGGCAGCGACCTGTTCGATCAGATCACCAGGCTGCCGGAGTACTACCCGACGCGCGCCGAAGCCGCGATCCTGCGTGCCCGTTCCGCCGAGATCGCCTCGGCCAGCGAGGCCGACACGCTGGTCGAACTGGGCAGCGGCACATCGGAGAAGACCCGGCTGTTACTCAGTGCGTTGCGCGACCGCGGGTCGCTGCGCAGCTTCGTCCCGTTCGACGTCGACGCGAGCGTGCTGTCGGCGGCCGCGCGCGCGATCCAGGACGAATACCCGGGCGTTGCCATCAACGCGGTCTGCGGCGACTTCGAGGAACACCTCGCCGAAATACCCGGCGGCGGAAGGCGCTTGTTCGTGTTCCTGGGCTCGACGATCGGCAACCTGACGCCGGAGCCGCGCGCCGATTTCCTGGCGGCGCTGTCCGCGGTGATGCAGCCCGGGGACAGTCTGCTGCTGGGCACCGACCTGGTGAAGGACGCCGGCCGGCTGGTGCGGGCCTACGACGACGCGGCAGGAGTGACGGCGCGCTTCAACCTCAATGTGCTCGCGGTGATCAACCGGCAGCTCGACGCGGATTTCGACGTCGACTCTTTCGAACACGTCGCCCGGTGGAACAGCGACGAGGAGCGCATCGAGATGTGGCTGCGCTCCATGCGCCGCCAACGAGTACGCGTCGACGCGCTGGATATGACCGTCGACTTCGACGCCGGCGAGGAGATGATCACCGAGGTCTCGTGCAAGTTCCGTCCGGACGCGGTGCGTGATGAGCTGACTGCCGCGGGATTGCGCCGGGTCCAGTGGTGGACCGACGACGCAGGTGACTTTGGTCTGTCACTGGCCGCCAAGTGAGTAACGGCCAGGCTCTGTCCGAGCAGTGGCGCGCCGCCCGGCCGCCCGCGGCGGGGTTGCACCTGGACAGCGCGGCGTGCTCGCGCCAGAGTCTGGCGGCACTCGACGCGGCGGCGCGTCATGCGCTGCACGAATCCGAGGTCGGCGGGTACGTCGCGGCGGAGGCGGCGTCGACGGTGCTGGACGCGGGGCGCGCCGCGGTCGCGAGGCTTTGCGGTCTGGTCGATCCGGAGGTGGTCTACACGACCGGTTCCCTGAATGCCCTGGAGCTGCTGTTGCGCAGTTGGCCCCGCGACCGCCGCACGTTGGCCTGTCTACCCGGTGAGTACGGACCAAACCTGGCGGTGATGGAGGCCCACGGATTCGAGATACGCCAGCTCCCCACCCTCGACGATGGCCGGCTGGCCATCGACGACGCGGCATACCAGTTGGAGGAGAACCCGCCAGACCTGGTGCACCTGACGCCGGTGGCCAGCCACCGCGGCACGGTGCAGCCGTTGGCGATGACGGCCAGGTTGTGCCGCGAGTTGGGCGTGCCGTTGGTGGTGGACGCCGCGCAGGCGTTGGGCCAGGTCGACTGCGCGGTGGGAGCCGACGTCACGTACTCGTCGTCGCGGAAATGGTTGGCGGGACCGCGCGGGGTGGGGGTGCTGGCGATGCGGCCCGAGTTGATGGAGCGTTTGAGGCCACCGGTGCCCTTCGGCTTCGGAGAAGCGAATGTCGCTGCGCGGGTGGGATTTTCGGTGGCGGTGGGCGAGCATCTCGCGTGCGGTCCGGAGCTGGTGCGGTCCCGGCTCGCCGAACTGGGCGGCATCGCCCGCAGGCTGCTGACCGACGTCGCCGGCTGGGCGGTGGTCGAGGAAGTCGAGGAGCCAAGCGCGATAACGACTTTGGCGCCTACCGACGGTTCCGACCCGCAAGCGGTGCGAGAGTGGTTGCTGGCCGAGCGCCGGATCCTGACCACCTATGCCGGGGTGCAGCGCGCCCCGATGGAGCTGACGGCGCCGGTGCTGCGTATCTCCCCGCACCTTGACACCTCGACCGAAGACTTGGAAGCTTTCGTCGAGGCGCTGATCGAAGCGACGGCGGTTACCGCCGCGGGCTAGATTCAAACCGGAGACCTTGCTCCGCCTGTGCCGCAAAAATTCTCGTACGAAAATCGTGCATATTGCGCGTGTGTGGAGTAACTTCTGCTTCGAACGCCGACGGGTTGTTAAGGGTGGGCACCTGACACTTGCGCGATTCGCCGCGTTGGCGATCGATCCAGTGACGAAGGGTCCTCTTTCGATGAGTTTTGCTGTACTACCGCCTGAGATCAACTCGCTTCGGCTCTTCACGGGCGCAGGGCCGGGCCCGTTGCTTGAGGCGGCCACTGCCTGGGATGGTCTGGCGGCTGAGTTGAGTTCGGCCGCACAATCTTTCAGCTCAGTCACGGCCGGGTTGACCGGTCAGGCGTGGCAGGGACCGGCGGCCGCGGCGATGTCGACGGCGGCGCTGCCCTATGCCGGGTGGCTGAGTGCTGCGGCCGCGCAGGCCTCGGGTGCGGCGGCTCAGGCGAAGGCCGTTGTCAGCGTCTTCGAGTCGGCCGTGGCAGCGACCGTTCATCCAATAGCCGTATCGGCGAACCGTAATGGCTTCGTGCAGCTGGTGCTGTCGAACCTGTTCGGCCAGAACGCACCGGCTATCGCCGCCGCCGAGGCCGTGTACGAGGAGATGTGGGCCCAGGACGTGGCCGCGATGGTCGGCTACTACAGCGGTGCCTCTGCCGCAGCTGCTGCGCTCGCCCCGTTCACCGCGCCGCTGAAAGCCCTTGCCGGTCTGCCGGCTCAGCTGGCCGCCGGGTCTGCGGCTGCCGCCGCACTTCCGAGCGCCGCCGGGGAGACGCTGCAACTCACGCTTGGGTGGGCGAATGTCGGGGCAAGCAACTTCGGCTTCGGCAACGTCGGCAGTGGCAACATCGGCAGTGGCAACTTCGGCATCTCCAACCTGGGCGATGCGAACATCGGCAATTTCAGCATCGGCTTCGGCAACCTGGGAACGTCCAACATCGGTCTCGGGAACTTCGGCATCGGTAATAAGGGCCTTGCCAACAGCGGTAACTTCAACATTGGTTTCGGCAATACCGGCAATAACAACATCGGCATCGGGCTGACCGGCGACAACCAGTTCGGGATCAACCTGAATTCCGGCAGCGGCAACTTCGGGTTGTTCAACTCCGGCACCGGAAACATCGGCTTCTTTAACTCGGGCAACGGAAACTACGGACTCTTCAACTCGGGCAGCTTCAACACCGGCATCGGCAACTCGGGTACCGTCAACACCGGGTTATTCAACCCGGGCACCTTCAATACCGGAGCCTTCAACGCGGGATTCGCCAATACGGGCACCTATAACGTCGGCAGCTTCAACACGGGCGACGTCAACCCCGGTTCGTACAACACCGGCGGCTTCAACATCGGCAATACCAATACCGGTTATTCCAACTGGGGCAACTTCAACACCGGTGCCCTCAACACCGGCAACATGAACAACGGCATCGGCTGGACAGGTGACCAGCAGGGTGGCGTCGTCGTCGCCATCACCACCCCGGACATCCAGCTGCCACCCGTCGACATCTCGCAGATTCTGGTCGGCGCCTTCAACACCCCGCAGATCAGTATCCCGCCCATCACCATTCCGCCGTTCACGACACCGGCGAACATCACGATCCTCCCGTTCGACCTGCCGACGATCGACATCCCGCCGATCAGCATCGGGCCGTTCACGTCGCCCGCAGATGTCCTGGTTTCGGCGTTCAACCTGCCGCAGATCACCGTCCCGCCGATCAACATCGGTGGCTTCCTGTCACCGATCGCGTCGCTGAGCGCGTTTGAGACGCCGGCGATCGGTATCCCGCCGATCACCATTCCGGCGTACACGACGCCGTCGACCATCACGATCGGCAGCTTCGCCCTGCCGCAGATCGGCATCCCGGCGATCACCATTCCGGCGTACACGACGCCGGCGAATATCAATATCGGTAATTTCGGTTTGCCGGAGATTGGCATTCCGGCGATCACTATTCCGGCGTACACGACGCCGGCGAATATCAATATCGGTAGTTTCTCACTGCCGCAGATCGGCATTCCGGCGATCACTATTCCGGCGTACACGACGCCGGCGAATATCAATATCGGTAATTTCGGTCTGCCGGAGATTGGTATTCCGGCGATCACTATTCCGGCGTACACGACGCCGGCGAATATCAATATCGGTAGCTTTGGTCTGCCCCAGATCGGTATACCCGCGATAACGGTTCCGGCTTACCAGTCGCCAGCGCTTACGGTGGGAGGGTTTAACCTGCCGTCCGTCACTACGCCGCCTATAGCGGTACCACCGATAAATCTACCGCAGGTAATCATTCCGCCCTTCCAGACACCGACCGTAACTGTCACGGGCTGGAACCTGCCTTCGGTCACCGTTCCGCAGATCAATATCCCGCGTATACAGTTCCCGAACATCTCCGTCCCGGGCGGAAACCAGACGCTCATCACCCTGGACACGAGCTTCATTGCGGCCCCCACCTACCGAATTGACCTCGGTACCTTCAACATCAACGCGATTTCGCTGGGCTTCACTACGCAGGGCTACATCGAGCAATTCAGCTTCCCCAGCATCCAGATCGGTGCGATGACCCTGCCGACTCTCAACATCAGCAATGCAGGTGGCAACTACATCATTCCGTCGATCGGGCTGTCCGGTTTCAACATCCCGTCCATCACTTTCAACCCAGTGCAGTTCAGCGGCTTCACGCTGCCGCAGATCGGTTGGCCGCAGTTCTCGACGCCGGCCCTGACGATCCCGCCGATTCAGCTCGGGGACTTCGATCTGCCGCAGGTGGGTTGGCCGCAGTTCTCGACGCCGGCCCTGACGATCCCGTCGATAAATCTCGGCTCCTTCGATCTGCCGCAGGTGGGTTGGCCGCAGTTCTCGACGCCGGCCCTGACGATCCCGCCGATTCAGCTCGGGGACTTCGATCTGCCGCAGGTGGGTTGGCCGCAGTTCTCGACGCCGGCGTTGACCATTCCGTCGATAAATCTCGGCTCCTTCGATCTGCCGCAGGTCGGCTGGCCGGAATTCACCACCCCGCCGCTGACCATTCCGCCGATCGATCTCGGCGAGATCGTGCTGCCGCCGATCAGCTGGCCCGAGTTCTCCACTCCGGCGTTGACGATCCCGCCGATCTCCATTGGCGACTTCCTGCTGCCGCAACTCACGTCGGGGCCGTTCTCGCTGCCCGAGATCGGGATTCCGCCGATCGCGCTGGGGGCGTTCAACCTGCCCCAGGTCATTGCCTCCGCGTTCGACCTGCCGTCGATCGGGATTCCCAACATCGCCATCGGCGAGTTCATCCTGCCGCAGATCGACTTCCCGGGCTTCGTCACGCCGCCGCTGGTCATTCCGCCGCTGGGTATCGGCGCCTTCAACCTGCCGGAGATCTACATTCCGAGCATCCACCTGCCGAGCCAGAAGCTGTTCGAGTTCCAGATTCCGCCGACGCCGGGCTACGGCAACACCACCGACAACATCTTCACGACGTCGGGCTTCTTCAACACCGGTGGTGGCAACAGCTCGGGATTCTTCAACAACGGCAGCGGGGTGTCCGGCTTCTTCAGCGGAAACCCGTTGGGACTCATCGGCGCTTCGGGCTACAACGTGTTCGGCGAAGGGTCCTCGGGTCTTTCGGTCCTGGGCAGCGGCGTGTCAGGTCTCGGCAACATCGGTACGCTGCCGGCAAACGTCAGCAGCTTCGTGTCCGGCCTGCAGAGCATCGGGTCGAACCTGGCCGGGATCTTCTTGCAGAACTACTGATCCGCCTTGTGCGCCGTCAGCAGGTAAGCGGGCATCATCACGCGGCCCTTGTCGTCGACGGGATACGGAGGCGCTGGCATGTCCGCAACCTCGGGCATGTCCGGGACCTGGGGCATGTTCCCGTGGATCGCCGCGGGCCGGACGTCGTCGATCTCCCAGTATTCGCCGACTGCCGAACGCAGTTCCTGCTCCTCGACCTCGTTGGGCCGGTAGGGGGCGTCGGCCGGGAAGGCGCCCTTGGCGAATGCCAGGACGTAGTAGCTTGCACCCGGCGCCGCAGCACGGTGCACCGCTTGCAGATAGTTGGCGCGGTGCTCGACGGGCAGCGAGTGGAAAAGCGTGCTGTCGATGACGGTATTGAAGCGGCCGTCATACCCCGAGAATCGGGTGATGTCGTCCACCACGAAGGTGGCCGTGGTGAGCCCGCGCTGCTGTGCGGTGCTGGTCGCCTCGGCAATGGCCGTGGGCGAATTGTCGATTCCGACAACGGAGTAACCGGCGGCCGCCAGCGCGAGTGACAACTCAGCGACCCCGCATCCGGCGTCCAGCACCTCGCCGCGGACCTGGCCGGCGGCGACGAGTGCCGCCAGATCGGGTTGCGGTTCGCCGATATTCCAGGGCGGCGGCGCTTGGAAAACCTTTTCCTGATACGCGTCATCCCAGTCCATCACCTGATCCGTCATGGCTCCCAACGTACGCCCGCCGCATACTGGGACATATGTCGCAGCCGCCGCCGGCCCGCTACCTGCTCCGCGCGAAGGACTTCGCCGACGCCCGCTACGCCGAGCCGATCACAGTCGATGACATGGCCGCGGCCGCGGGTCTGTCGCGGGCCCACTTCAGCCGGATGTTCACCCGCACGTTCGGTGAATCGCCGCGCGCGTACCTGCAGACGCGCCGGCTGGAGCGAGCGGCGGCGTTGCTGCGCTACACCGAACGATCCGTCGCGGATATCGCCGTCATGGTCGGACTGCGCAGCGTCGGTTCGTTCACAACGAGTTTCGCCCGCGTGTACGGGATGCCGCCGGCCGCCTATCGGGCCGGCCTTCCACCAGCGTCGGTGCACGCGCGGGTACCGAGTTGCATCCTCGCCCGCGACACCCGCCCACCCGCCGACAGCCGCGTCAAGACAGCACACGGGGAGAAGACGGACAGCAGGGCCGGGCCGTAGCGTGGTGCCCATGCTCAAGATTGCCAGCGCCCACCTCTGGGTGCACGACCAGGAAGTCGCCCTGAAGTACTGGACCGAGAAGGTGGGTATGGAAGTGCGGCAGGATGTTTCACTGCCAGACCTCGGTTTCCGGTGGCTCACGGTCGGCCCTCCGGGCCAGGACGACGTGTCCATCGTGTTGATGGCGATTCCGGGGGAGCCGGTCATGGACGCGGTGACACAGCAGCAGGTTGCCGAAGTGATGGCGAAGGGTTTTGCCGGCACGGTGTTCCTCACCACCGAGGACTGCGCCGCCGCCTACGCCGAAATGCGTTCCCGTGGAGTGGAATTCACTGAAGAGCCACACGAGATGCCGTATGGCATCGACTGCGGATTCCGCGACCCGTCCGGCAACAGCGTGCGGTTGACTCAGCTGGCCGAAATCGGTTAGCCGCCCCGGACGGGCCAGGTATGCACGGGCTCATTGGCGTGCATGTGCTCGCAGTACCGCCGCAGCATCTCGGCCAGGGCCCGGGGCCGGGTCATGCCGGCATCCTCGAGTGCGGTGACCGTGGACACCTGCCAGCTGGCGCCGTTGCGTCCGGTCCTGGCCCGCCCCTCGATGACCCCGAGGAAGCGGTCGCGGACTTCGACGTCGACACCCCAGCGCTGCAGACCCTCGTGGGCCATCGGTAGCAGCTTGTCCAACAACAGTTTTCGCGTACTCACCTCGCCCACCCCCGGCCAGTGCAGTTGCGCCTCGATTCCTCGTTGAGCGGCCTCCAGGAAATTCCGGTGTGCCACCGGGAAACTCATCTGCGACCACACCGGCTGTTCGGCTTCGGACATAGTCCGCAGCATGCCGTAGTAAAAGGCCGAATTCGCAAGCATGTCAACGACACTGGGTCCCGCCGGTAGTACCCGGTTTTCCAGGCGTAACTGAGGTCGGCCCTCGTAGACGTCGTACACCGGCCGGTTCCACCGATACACCGTGCCGTTGTGCAGGCGCAGCTCCGCGAGCCGCGGTGTGCGTCCCGCCGTCAGCTCCGCGACCGGATCCTCATCGGACAGTTCCGGCAGCAGCGACGGGAAATAGCGGATGTTCTCCTTGAACAGGTCGACGGCCGAGGAGATCCACCGCTCGCCGAACCAGACCCGCGGCCGCACCCCCTGAGTCTTCAGTTCTTCGGGGCGGGTGTCGGTGGACTGGGCGAACAGCTCGATGCGGGTTTCCGCCCAAAGGTGGTGGCCGAAGAAATACGGCGAGTTGGCGGCCAGCGCCAGTTGGGGGCCGGCCAGTGCCTGCGCCGCGTTCCAATTGGCGGCGAAGTCCTCCGGGGCCACCTGCAGGTGCAATTGCATGCTGGTGCAAGCGGATTCGGGTGCGATCGAAGCGGCCTGCCAGCTCAGCGGTTCGGGGCCGGCGATATTGATGGGGATATCCTCGCCGCGGGCCTCGAAGATCGACTCGTTGAGGGCCGCGTAGCGGTTCGACTCGCTCATCCAGCCTTCGGCGGACAGATGTTTGGGCATCAGGGTCGGCAGGATGCCGATCATCACGATGTGCGAACCGCTGCCATTGGCTTTGAGTTCGGCGTCGTTGAGGCTGGCCCGGACGTCTTTCTCCAGGTCCAGGGTGGTGTGTCCGGGTAATGGACGAGGTGGCACATTGAATTCGATGTTGTAGGCGCCCAATTCGGTCTGATAGGCGGGATCTGCGATGGCGTCCAGCACGAATCGGTTGGACATGGCCGGCTGATATTCGGCGTCGACGAGGTTGCACTCGATCTCCATGCCGGTGAGCGGGTGCTCCGAATCGAAGCTGCTACGCGACAGCATCGTCTCGAATACGTCGAGACACACCCGCACTTTGCGCCGGTATTCCCGCCGATGTGCGCGGTCATACGTGGTGCGCTTGACCTCTTCGCCCACCTGACCGATGGAACAGGTTTCCCGGGCCGCGCGCAACCCGGCCCGCCGCTGCGCGATCATGTACCTGCAGTGTCCAACGTCACCCTAGGAGAGGCCGGAGTTGGCCGAGTCGCCGGAATTCGTAGCAGCCATCGACCAGGGCACCACGAGTACCCGCTGCATGATCTTCGATCATGACGGTGCCGAGGTGGCTCGTCATCAACTCGAGCACGACCAGATCCTGCCCCGGGCCGGCTGGGTGGAACATAACCCGGTGGAGATCTGGGAGCGCACCGCGTCCGTGCTGATGTCCGTGCTCAACTCCAGCAACATATCCGCGAAAAGTATTGCTGCACTGGGTATCACCAATCAGCGCGAGACGACTCTGGTGTGGAACCGCAAAACCGGCCGGCCCTATTACAACGCGATCGTCTGGCAGGACACCCGGACCGATCGCATCGCGTCGGCGCTCGACCGGGATGGTCGCGGCGACGTGATACGGCGCAAGGCGGGTCTGCCGCCGGCGACCTACTTCTCCGGCGGCAAGTTGCAATGGATCCTCGAGAACGTCGACGGGGTTCGCGCCGCGGCGGAAAAGGGTGAGGCCCTGTTCGGCACCGCGGACACCTGGGTGCTGTGGAACCTGACCGGCGGACCGCGCGGCGGCGTGCACGTCACCGATGTGACCAACGCCAGCCGGACCATGCTGATGAACCTGGAGACGCTGGACTGGGACGACGAATTACTCTCGTTCTTCTCGATTCCCCGGGAGATGCTGCCCAAGATCGAGCCGTCGTCGCCGCTGGAACCCTACGGTGTCACGTCCGAAACCGGCCCCATCGGCGGCGAGGTGCCGATCACGGGTGTGCTGGGTGATCAGCATGCCGCGATGGTCGGGCAGGTGTGCCTGGACGCCGGAGAGGCCAAGAACACCTACGGCACCGGCAATTTCCTGCTGCTGAACACCGGCGAGACGATCGTGCGCTCTCAGAACGGGCTGCTCACCACCGTGTGTTACCAATTCGGGGACGCCAAACCGGTGTACGCGCTCGAGGGTTCGATCGCGGTGACGGGCTCGGCGGTGCAGTGGCTGCGCGATCAGCTGGGCATCATCAGTGGCGCCTCGCAGAGTGAGTCGCTGGCCCGGCAGGTCGCCGACAACGGCGGGGTGTATTTCGTGCCGGCGTTCTCCGGCTTGTTCGCGCCCTACTGGCGTTCCGACGCCCGCGGGGCCATCGTCGGGCTGTCCCGGTTCAACACCAACGCTCACCTGGCTCGCGCGACCTTGGAGGCGATCTGCTACCAGAGCCGCGACGTCGTCGACGCCATGGAGGCCGACTCCGGCGTCCGCCTCGAGATTCTGAAGGTCGACGGCGGAATCACCGGCAACGACCTGTGCATGCAGATCCAGGCCGACGTGCTGGGTGTGGACGTGGTGCGGCCCGTGGTGGCCGAGACCACCGCCCTGGGCGCCGCCTACGCCGCCGGCCTTGCGGTCGGCTTCTGGGAAGGTCCCGGCGAGCTGCGCGCCAATTGGCGTGAGGACAAGCGCTGGACGCCGAACTGGGACGACGAACAGCGGGCCGAAGGGTACGCAGGCTGGCGGAAGGCGGTGCAGCGGACCCTGGACTGGGTGGACGTGTCCTGATCCAGGGTCCGCTCGCGGGATCTCAGTCCTCGCCGAGGATGCCGTAGATCTCGCGGCGTGCATTGTTGAGCACGTCGACGATGCGTTGCTGCTGGTCAGCGCTCGCCGCATGGGCCGACTGGCCGACGGCGCCGAACAGCTGACGGGCGGCGGTCCGGAGATTGATGTGTCCCGGGTCCACGCCTTCGGCGATCTCGTCCCACGGCGGGGTCTCCACCTTCGCCGCTGCGGCGCGACCGTCTTCGGTCAGCTCGAACAGCTTCTTGCTGCCGTCGGTTTCGCTGGCCGTAATCAGGCCCTCGTCGTCGAGCAGTTGCAGCGTCGGGTACACCGAGCCGGGGCTCGGCTTCCAGATTCCGTTGCTGCGTTCGGCGATCTGCTGGATCATCTCGTAGCCGTGCATCGGCCGCTCGTTGAGCAGCGCCAGGATGGCGGCCCGCACGTCGCCGCGCCGGCCCCGCCCGCCCCGGCGTCCGCCGCGGCCACCGGGCCCGAACCCGAAGCCTGGGCCGAAGCCGGCCCCGAATCCCGGTCCGAAGCCCATCGGGCCGTCGTGGCTGCCGGCCTGCTCGCGCATGTTCTCGAAGAATTCCCGGCGGGCTTGCCGCCGGGCGCCCGGGCCGAAGCCGAATCCGGGCCGTGGGCCGAACGGCCCGGTAGGGGGAGTGAAAAGGGTGTTCATCGTTGTAGTCCTTCTGGTCTAGTGGGGCGTCGCTCACCGACGCTCCGGTGTATCACTACGTATCACGATATATCGCTAAGTATCGGAAGGCAACCGCCTGGGGTCCTGCAGGCCCGAACCTCGACCGTTTGCGCACCCCGAACGCCGGGTAGCACCTGACGGGTGAACGGCAATAACCGCTACCGGACCATGACCGGACCCGGCAGCGCCACCGATCCGGCGGGCGACGACGGCGACAGGGCTCGTTCGCGGGTCAACTGGGTGTTGGCCCTGTTGACAGTCCCCGCGGCCGCGATCGTGATGCTTTTTGCGCTCGGGGCGGTGATGAGTACCGACTCGTGCACCCAGAACCAGTGCCCGAACCTCGGCGGCGGGATCAGTTTCGACGTCTTCTTCTACGGTCCCCCGCTGGTGGCGGTGTTGGTGATCATCACCTCGGTCTTCACCGCCAAACGGCACTGGGGCATCGCGGTCCCGCTGATCGGTCTGGGGTTGCTGGTGACCGACGTCGCCATCTTGGCGGCCTCCGTCGCCCAGTACTAAGTCGGTAGGGAGAAGCCGCCGGCCTCGGTGATTTCCGGGGTTTGTGCCGGGGCGGCAGTGGTCGCCCCGCCCTGCGGCGGCTCCGGGACGGGTGACGGGCCGGGGGGCTGACCCGGGGGCTGACCGGGCGGCGGCACCCATCCCTGCGGTTGCGGCCATCCCTGCGGTTGCGGCCAGGTCTGCGGTTGCGGCCAGGTCTGCGGTTGCGGCCAGCCTGGTGATGGCGCCGGCTGAGGCCACCCGGGTGCCGATGGCGGGCGCAGCCTGGCCAGTTCCCGCCGGTGTCGTTCGGCCAGTACCGCGGCCAGGATCAGTTGCGGTGGGACGCCCGGCGGGGGTGGCGGCGCGATGCGGGACACCACGTCGCTGGCGATCCGGTACGCCATCTGATTACGCAGCGCCGGATCCAATTGATGTGCCCGCGAGAGGAATTGCCGGGCCACCTCGGCCTGGCCGGTGGACAGACCGGAGAGCTGCAGCGACGCCGCCCACCCCGCCAGTGCCGGCGGCATGACCGGCGGTGGGCCGAGGCGGGGTCCGCGTTCGCTCACCACGACGGTGCCGGCGAACATGTCGCCGACGCGCTTGGCCTTCGGAGAGAGCACGCTGCAGATCACCGCGGGGCTGCCGAGCAGCATCCAGATCTCGATCACGGCGGCCAGTGCGCGGAACAGCGCCTGGCGGAATCGTTCCGGTCCGCCGTCGTCGGAGACGACCCGCAGACCCATCACCATCTTGCCCACCGAGCGGCCCCGGGTTGCGGTCTCGATCACCACCGGATAGCCGACCATCGCCAGCACCGTGAAGATGATCAGAAATGCGACGGTCAGTGCCTCGTCGAACTGGGCTAGCGAGGCCGCCCACAACGTGACTCCGAGGATGTAGGCGATGAAGACGACGATGATGTCGATAATCGCGCTGATTGCGCGCACCGGTAGCTGGGCTATCTGGACGTCGAGCACTACGGCGTCCCCGGTCACCACCTCCGACATACCTCGAAACGCTACAGGCTGGGTAGGCTGCCCAAGTGGACGTCGATGCGTTCCTGCTCACCCATCGGGGCACCTGGGACCGGCTCGACCAGTTGATCAAGAAGCGCCGTTCGCTGACCGGTGCCGAGATCGATGAACTCGTCGAGCTCTATCAGCGGGTGTCGACCCACCTGTCGATCCTGCGGTCGGTGTCGTCGGACTCGCTGATCACCGGCCGGTTATCCAGTCTGGTGGCCCGGGCCCGATCTGCGGTCACCGGCGCGCATGCCCCGCTGAGCAGCACTTTCGTCCGCTTCTGGACCGTGTCGTTCCCGGTGGTGGCCTACCGGTCTTGGCGGTGGTGGCTGGCGACGGCCCTCGCGTTCTTCGCCGTGGTGGTGGTCATGGCGTTCTGGGTGGCCGGCAGTCCCGAAGTACAGTCCGCCATCGGGACCCCGGCCGATATCGACCAATTGATCAACCACGACGTCGAGTCCTATTACAGCGAGCACCCCGCCGCGGCCTTCGCCCTGCAGGTGTGGGTGAACAACTCGTGGGTGGCCGCCAAATGCATCGCGATGGCGGTGCTGCTCGGCGCGCCGATTCCGTTTGTGCTGTTCCAGAACGCCGCCAACGTGGGCGTCATCGCTGGTCTGATGTTCCCGGCGGGCAAGGGCGGCTTGCTGCTGGGTTTGCTGCTGCCGCACGGGCTGCTCGAGCTGACGGCGGTGTTCCTGGCCGGCGCGGTGGGCATGCGGCTGGGGTGGTCGGTGATCTCCCCCGGCGATCGCCCACGTGGTCAGGTCCTGGCCGAGGAGGGGCGCGGCGTGGTCTCGGTCGCCGTGGGGCTGGTCGGCGTGCTACTGGTCTCGGGGCTGATTGAAGCGATGGTGACGCCGTCGCCGCTGCCGACGTTCGCCCGTATCACCATCGGCGTCCTCGCCGAGGCGGCGTTCCTGTCCTACATCATTTACTTCGGACGACGGGGCGTGGCCGCCGGCGAGACCGGCGATATCGAGGACGCCCCGGATTACGTCCCCACCTCCTAGGCCCGTTTTCCCTGGCCGAGTGTGAATTGCACGACGCGACACCCCGCCGACGCGTCGTGCAATTCACACTGGGCGCCTGAGATCTAGAGCTGTCCGGTCGCTTTCATCGCCAGATAGCGGTCGGCGAGGCCGGGTGCGATGTCGGTGGGTGGCGCGTCGACGACTTCCACCCCGCTGCGCCGCAACCGGGAGGCGATGGCACGGCGTTCGTTGCGGGAGCGCTCGGCTGCCGCGGCGTCATAGACCGCCGCCGCGTCGCTGCGGCCGGCCGCGAGCTCGTCGACCCGCGGGTCGGCCACCGCGGCAACCAGCACATGGTGTTTGGCCGACAACTGCGGCAGCATCGGCAGCAGTCCCTCGTCCAGCGCGGTCGAGTTCAAGTCGGTGAGCAACACCACCAGCGACCGCCGCCGGGTCCGTCGCAGAATTGCGGCAACCATTGCCCGCCAGTCGGATTCGACGAGCGCCGGTTGCAGGGGGGCCATCGCGTCGACCAGCTGGGCGAGCAGTTCGGTGCGCGACGCACCGAAGACGGCGGCCCGGCTCAACCGGTCGTGCGCGAGGAAGTCCACGTGGTCACCGGCGCGAGAGGCCAACGCCGCCAACAAGAGCGCGGCGTCCATCGCCCAGTCCAGCCGCGGCCAGCCGGCGGGGTCGGCGGCCGTCGGGTCGATGCCGACGCGCCCCGCCGCCATCCGTCCGGTGTCCAGCACGATCACCACACGGCGGTCCCGCTCAGGCCGCCAGGTGCGCACCATAACGTCGCTGCGCCGCGCGCTGGCTCGCCAGTCGATCGAGCGGACGTCGTCGCCGACGACATACTCACGTAGCGAATCGAATTCGGTGCCCTGCCCGCGGATCAGCGTCGGCAGCAGGCCGTCGATCTCCCGCAGCTTCGCCAGCCGCGACGGCAGGTGTTTGCGGGACAGGAACGGCGGCAGCACGCGCACCTGGCCGGGTACCGGCTGCGAACTCTGCCGGCCCGCGAAACCCAGTGGCCCGATCGAGCGCGCCGTCACCACCGCGGCCCGCTGGTCGCCGCGGCGGACCGGCCGAAGCTGCGTGTGCAGTTGCTGGCTCTGCCCCGGCGCGATGACCAACCGGTGGGTTCGGGGCTCACCGCGGGCGCTGGGCGGCCACGCGTCGCGAACCTGACCACGGAAACGGCGCCGTCCGTCGTTGTGGACCAACAGGCCGGCATCCACCGGCTGACCCAATCGGGCCGAACCGTTCGGCGATCGGACGAAGCGCAGCCGGCGAGTACTGGCAGCGAGCGCCACGTCGATGCTCACGATCGCTGCCAATACTGCCAGCAGGATCACGAAAGCCTTTGCCGGCCAGGGTGATACCGCGATCGGCAGGACGCAGACGAGCGCGAACAGTCCGGTGCGGCCGGTGAGGATCACTAGCGGGGCACCGGGACCGAGGCCAGGATGCCGTCCAGAACACCGTCGGGGGTGGCTCCCTCGAGTTCGGCTTCCGGGCGAAGCATGATCCGGTGCCGCAGCGTTGGGCGGGCCATGGCCTTGACGTCGTCGGGCGTCACGTAGTTGCGGCCGGACAGCCACGCCCAGGACCGGGCGGTATTGAGCAGCGCGGTCGCCCCGCGCGGTGAGACCCCCAGCTGCAGGGCGGGGGAGGAGCGGGTGGCCCCGACGATGTCGACGATGTAGCCCAGCACCTCGTCGGCGATCAGCACCTGACGCACCGCCTCGCGTCCGGCGGCCAGCTCCGCCGGACCCGCCACCGGCTTGATCGCAGACAAGTCGCGCGGATCGAATCCGTGCGCGTGCCGGCCGAGAATCGCGATCTCGGCGTCGCGCGGCGGCAGCGTGACGTTCAGCTTGAGCAGGAAGCGGTCGAGCTGGGCCTCGGGCAGCTGGTAGGTGCCCTCATACTCGATCGGGTTCTGGGTGGCGGCGACGATGAACGGGTCCGGCAGCGGCTTGGGTTCGCCGTCCACGCTGACCTGGCGCTCTTCCATCGCCTCGAGCAGCGCCGCCTGTGTCTTGGGTGGCGTGCGGTTGATCTCGTCGGCCAGCAACAGATTGGTGAACACCGGGCCCGGCCGGAAGGCGAACTCCGCGGTGTGGGTGTCATAGACCAGTGAGCCGGTGACGTCACCGGGCATCAGGTCGGGCGTGAACTGGACCCGCTTGAATTCGAGTTGCAGCGCTGCGGCCAGGGCACGGACCATCAGCGTCTTGGCCACCCCCGGAACGCCTTCGAGCAGGACGTGGCCGCGGCACAACAACGCGATCACCAGGCCGCTGACCACGCCCTCCTGCCCGACGACGGCTTTGCCGATTTCGGCTCGCAATCCCAGCAACGCCTCGCGGGCGGAATCCGGTTCTGTCACGAGTGGGTGACCTGCCTTTCGATGTCGTCGAGTGCACGGGCTAGCTGGAGTAGATCGGAGTCGTTGGCCGGTGGGGGTCCGAAAAGGTGGTACTGGACGAAATCCGGGTCGGCGCCACAGCGCCGGGCCACCGTCATCACCACCGCGGGCGGCGATGCGTTGGGGCCCAGGCCCAGCCGGGGCATCAGTCGTTGCAGTGTGGCTGTGCGCAGCGCCTCGGCGGCTCGGTCGCGCGCTCGCCGCGACCGGTAGAGGCGGCCACTGCCTTCCACTGTCTCCGATGCGCGCACCACGACGGGCAGGTCTTCGGCGACCAGTGGGCCGACCCGCCGGCCTTTCCACAGCGCAACGAGGATTACCACCAGCCAGAGCTGCCAGACCATCCAGGTCACGTTCTCCGGGATCAGATCCATCAGTGATGCTGGCTCCGAGGTGTGCCCCTCCGCGCGCTGCGGGGCGTACCAGATGAGCCGGGACCGGGCGCCGGCCAGATTCATCGCCAGTGCGGCGTTGCCCTCTTCCAGCAGGCCGTCGTTCTGCATGAAGTGGCTGGTGCCGACCACGGTGACGGTACGGCTTCCGTCGCGGTAGCTGACCAGCGCCCCGCCGTAGCAGCTGACGAGATCGAGGTCGCCTTTGGCCCGGTAAGCGTCACTCGGTCCGAGATTTACGGTGCCGGCCCGATTGGCTTGGCGGAGATCGCAATTCGGCTCGTTGTCCAGGTTGCTGGCGGCCCCGACGCGCAGCCGCGGCGTCAGAGCGGCGCGGATCCGCGACGTCGGATCCACCAGCAGCAGATCACCGGGTGCGTTGGACAGCTTGTCCAGCAACGAATTGTCGGTCAGGTACTGGGACTGCGCCACCAGGAGCAACGTGTCCGGCCGGGCGGCGCGCTGGACCTCGGCGACGGTGTTGGCGACCACCACCTCGACGCCGGCGTCGCTCAGCAGTGTCACCAGAGCGTGCGCGCCGGAGGGGCTAGTGGCCTCCGGGTCCATGGTGCCGCCGGGTCGCGGCGCGGTCAGGTATGTGGTGATCGACGCGACGATGACCAGTGCGGCAAGCGTGAGCAGCACCCCACGCCACGGGCGTCGTTGTTGCGTGGTGCCAGGCGGCACTCCGGGGCGGGTGAGCGTCACCGGACCTTCGCCCATGACTCCGGTGCGGCGGGTTGTGCCACCGCCGGCGACGCGGCGGACCGCGAACGTAGATGGTCGTCGAGGTCGGCGATCATCTGATAGGCGGCTTGTGTCCCTGGCCGTTCGCCGTAGGTCACGTCATTGAAAG
Source organism: Mycobacterium sp. TY815 (assembly GCF_030755135.1). Taxonomy (NCBI): domain Bacteria; kingdom Bacillati; phylum Actinomycetota; class Actinomycetes; order Mycobacteriales; family Mycobacteriaceae; genus Mycobacterium; species Mycobacterium sp. TY815. Next base: position 351,350 of record NZ_JAUFRX010000003.1, read on the forward strand.
CCGTTGCCGCCTGGGACATCTCCGCAGCCAGGTGGGGCAGTGCCTCGCCGGCGTCATGGGCCAGCTCGTTGGCGGTACGTCCGGGAACCTGAGTGAGCACCCCGGTCTCCTCCAGCTCACGGGCCACCGCGCGCAGCCGATGCCGGATGGCAGCCGCCCAATTGCCCTCGGCGGCGTAGGATTCCGCGGTCGCCCGATGCTGTGCGGCGGTCAGTTGTCCGGCCTCGAACAGTTCGTAGTCACCGCCGCGGTTGGTGCGGATGGTGCGGCGTGCGATCCGGATGGCGAAGAAGACGGCGATGGCCAGCAAGATCAGCAGCACGGTGACCGTGAACCATCCACCCGACACGTGCGACGCCTTCAACATCAGTTTGAGCAGGAATTCGTTGATCTTGTCGAAGATTTCGTCGGTCAACGACGGCCTGGGATAGATCGGCTTGTTCAACTCGCTTTGCGCAGCATCGTGCGCGGCATCGCGGTCGATGTCGATGGCGGGCACTGTGCTCCTCAGTAAGGCCGGGTGAGCCAGAGGTTGTCGGTGGATTCCACGGCTGCCATGCCGCCGGCCGCACCTGTCTGCAGCACCAGATCGAATGCCTCGGCGCGGATGCGCCTGTCGGTGTACAGCAGCACCACGACGCCGGCAACGAACGGGGTGGTGACGATCTGACTGATACCGCCGCCGATGGACGACAGCGCGGTGCCGACCAACAGCGTTGTGGTGCTCGACGCTCCCATCAACAAAATCTGACCGACGATGCTGAACGGTGCCGAGATCGCCCCGCCGACGATGCCGACCACCATGGCCGCCAGTACGCGGATGCCCAGTACCCGCCAGAAGCCGTTGCGCACCAACCGGAATGACCTGGTGATGGCGTCGAAGACCGGCAGCCGTTCCAGCACGATCAGCACCGGCGCGAACATCAGCACCGTGTACGCATAGGCGATTAATGCGGCCACCAGCAACAACAACGGGAACCCGACCAGCACCGCGGCGCCGGCATTGGCGGCCACTCCGACGCCGATCAGGATCACCACCACCAGCCCGATGATCACGGCCAGGCCGACGGCTTCCAGCAGTGCCAGGCCGAGCAGCGCCAGGAGGCGGCCCCGGACCTTGGCCCACGCCTCGCCGATGGTGATCGGCGAGCCGAACACCGCGCGCCCGACGATGACGGTGAGCATGCCGCTGAGCAGCATGCTGCCGAGCCAGCTGACCAGGGCGCTGCCGCCCAGCGACGCCGTCCATGCGCCGACGGCGCCCAGGCTGGGCTCGGACTTGTTGGTCTGCAGTGAGTTCGCGGCGGCGAGTGGACCGATGGTCGCCAGCAGCGAGATCACCTGCATGACGACCACGACCATGGCCGTCAGGCCCAGAGTCGGCTTCGGGTTGGCCCGGATGTAGCCCACGGCACCGTTGAAGATGTCGCTCAGGGTGAGCGGTCTCAGCGGAATGATGCCGGGCTTGACGGCGCCCGGGATCAATGGCGGACCGTAGCCCGGCGGGGTTTGGCCGTAGCCCGCGGGCGGGCCGTAGCCCGGTGGGGGCCCGTAGCCCGCGGGCGGGCCGTAGCCGGGAGGCTGTTGGCCGTAGCCCGCGGGCGGGCCGTAGCCCGGTGGGGGCCCGTAGCCCGAGGGCGGGCCGTAGCCGGAAGGCTGTTGGCCGTAGCCCGGCGGGTGGCCATAGCCCGCGGGCGGACCGTAACCCGGAGGTGGCCCGTAACCGGCGGACGGACCGTACCCGCCTGTCGCGGCATAAGCGGGAGGCGGGCCGTATGCGGGAGGTGGTCCGTATGCCGGAGGCGGCTCGTAGGCCGGGGGCGGCTCTTGACCGGCGGATCCCGGCGAAGTGTCACCCGGGTATTCAGGCGGCAGCGTGCTCACCGTAGGCAGCGGCTGTCGTCGTTTGTCATGGGGTCCATCCTGTCGGCGGTTGGTGCATTTCTCAATGTAGGTCCCCGGGTCAGCGCGTAGCGTCTGTGCAATGGCGGAACTCAAATCCCGGCTGCGGGCGGACCTGACCGACTCGATGAAGGCGCAGGACAAGTTGCGGACTGCGACACTGCGCATGTTGTTGGCGGCGATTCAGACTGAAGAGGTCTCGGGGAAAGAGGCCAAGGAGCTCACCGATGACGAGGTGCTCAAGGTGTTGGCCAGGGAGTCTCGCAAGCGGGGTGAGGCCGCCGAGATCTACACACAGAATGGTCGCGGCGAGCTCGCAGCCAACGAGCATGCCGAGGCGCGGATCATCGACGAATACCTGCCGACGCCGCTGACCGATGCCGAGGTGGTTGACGTCGTTGAGACCGCGATTGCCCAGGTTGCCGAGACGTTGGGGCACGCGCCTTCCAGGAAAGAGATGGGTCTCGTCATGAAGGTGGCGACCGGGATCGCCGAGGGGAAGGCGGACGGCTCGAGGCTGTCGGCGGCGGTGAAAGACCGGCTCTGACCTGGGCGTGAGTCCGGTGCAGGGAAGTGTCGGCGGGCCCGAGTAGTATCGAACACATGTTCGAATCGATGCCCGTCTTCGTCGTGGGAGGGGAAACCGTTCAGCGAGCTGACCGCGGCCGAGCGGATGGCGCGCTTCGATGCGCTGATGGGCCAGATGTTCGAACACCGCGAGGGCCTGCTGGGCAAGACCGCGGAATCGCGTGGGTGGGTGACGCGGGTGTGCGAGGCGGCGCGACTGGTCAATCAGGGTGCGGCCGCGGAGTTGGTGGCGATTGGGGAGTTGTTCGCCTACCGGCTGGCCCGGGGTGGGGAGCGAGAGGACTGGGCGATCGACACGATGAAGGCGGTGGCTGGGGAGGTGGCCGCGGGGTTGAAGATCAGTCAGGGCCGTGCGGAGACCAAGCTGCGCTATGCCCGGGCGATGCGTGAGCGGCTGCCGCAGGTGGCCGCGGTGTTGTGTGCCGGGGACATCGACCTGGAAGCGTTTTCCACGATTGTGTTCCGTACCGATCTGATCGAGGACCCGCAGGTGCTGGCGGTCGTGGACGCTAAGATCGCCGCGCGGGTGACACGGTGGCCCTCGCTGAGCCGGGGGCGGCTGTCGCAGAAGGTCGATGCGATCGTCGTTAACGCAGATGCCGATGCGGTGCGCCGCCGCAAAGAGGCGCAGACGGATCGGGAGGTGTGGATCGGCGGCGAGTCCGACGGGCTGTCGCAGATCGACGGCCGGTTGCGCAGTACCGACGCCCAGGCCCTCGATGCGCGACTGACAGCGTTGGCGGCCACGGTGTGCCCGCATGATCCGCGTACCGCCGCCCAGCGCCGCGCTGATGCGTTGGGGGCGCTGGCTGCTGATGCGACCCGGCTGGGCTGTGAATGCGGCCGTTCCGATTGCACCGCCGCCGGCAGAAAGCCGTCCGGCCCGGTGGTGATTCAGGTGATCGCCGAACAAGCCACCCTCAACGGGCACGCCGACAACCCCGCCTACCTACTGGGCGGGCAGGACCTCATCACCCCTGAACTGCTGGCCGAGTTGGCGCTGTGCGCCAAACAGGTGCCGTTGATCCATCCCGGCTACGCCGCACCCGAACCCCACTACACCCCCTCGCAGGGGCTGGCCGATTTCGTGCGGGCCCGGGATCTGACGTGCCGCTGGCCCGGCTGCGACGTACCAGCCACCCGCTGCGATCTGGATACCATCCCCTACGCCCAGGGCGGGCCCACCCATGCCGGCAACCTCAAGTGCTACTGCCGCACGCATCATTTGATGAAAACGTTCTGGGGCTGGAGCGAGCAGCAACTCGCCGACGGCACCCTGATCCTGACCTCCCCGGGCGGAGACACCCACGTCACCACCCCCGGTAGCGCGCTGCTGTTTCCCAGCCTGTGCCACGCCGTGGGCGGCATGCCCGCCCCCGAAGCCCAAACCACCCCACCGGCCGACTACTGCGCCGAACGCACCGCGATGATGCCCACCCGCCGCCGCACCCGCACCCAAGACCGCGCCGCCCGCGTCACCGCCGAACGCCGCGCCAACCACCAGGCCCGCACGGCCACCGGCTCCACTACCGCCGACCACTTCGCCTACGCCGACAACCACCCACCACCACACCCCAACGACGACCCGCCACCCTTCTGAGGACCGGTCAACACCTCACCCAGAGGCGACGGCGAAAAGACGCCACTCACCGGGCACTCCTTTGAGTTGGTGCGCCGCAGGCGGAACTTCTTCTGACAATCCAGCGTCGTTTGCTTCGCCGGTCGCAGGGTACCCCCAGGTATGCCCCGGTTCGGATATACCCTGATGACAGAGCAAGCTGGTCCCAAAGAGCTTGTGCGCGATGCTGTTTCGGCCGAACAACGGGGATTCGACTTCGAGGTCTGCAGCGATCACTTTTCGCCGTGGCTGACTTCGCAGGGTCACGCCCCTAACGCATGGGCTGTGCTCGGCGCGGTGGCGCACGCCACCGAACGCGTCGATCTCTACTCCTACGTGACGTGCCCCACCATGCGGTACCACCCCGCGATCGTCGCTCAGCAGGCCGCCACCGTGCAGATTCTTTCCGACGGACGCTTCACGCTGGGCCTGGGTAGTGGCGAGAATCTCAACGAACACGTGATCGGCAAAGGCTGGCCGACCGTCGAGCGCCGCCAGGACATGTTGCGCGAAGCCATCAAGATCATCCGCGAACTCTTCGGCGGCGAACTGGTGGACTGGCGCGGCGAATACTTCCAGGTGGACTCCGCCCGCTTGTGGGACGCACCGGACGTGCCGCCCGGCATCGGAGTGGCGATGGCGGGCGCCAGGGGCGTCGAGAAGTTCGGCAAACTGGCCGACCACCTCATCGCGGTGGAACCCGACCAGGAACTGGTCGACGCCTGGCGCACGGCCCGCCAGAGCGGCGGCTGGCCCGGCGCCGGCCGGGTCGTCGGGCAGCTGCCGGTGTGCTGGGATCCCGACCGCGACGCGGCGGTCGCCCGGGCACACGATCAGTTCCGCTGGTTTGCCGGCGGCTGGACAGTCAACGCGGACCTGCCGACGCCCGCCGGATTCGCCGGCGCAACACAGTTCGTGCGGCCCGAGGATGTAGCGGAGAGCATCCCCTGCGGTCCGGACCTGGATGCGATCGTCGAGGCCGCGAAGTCTTACTGGGAGGCCGGTTTCACAGATATCGCGCTCGTTCAGATCGGTGGCGACACTCAACAGCAATTCCTGAAGGAAGCCGCCGAGCCATTGCTGGATGCGCTGCGCAGCGCCTCGAGCTGACTGAACGCCACGTTTGGGTGGCCGTTGCACGGGTATCGCTGCCGTTAGCGATGGCGCAATCGCGGGTCGGATCCGCTCAACAGTACGCAATGACGAACGCCGGATTATCCGGCGACGCAAGGAGTTCGACCAATGAACGATTCCGCGGCAAGTAAGACGGCGGTTCTGGTCAAAGCACTGGGTGCGGCAAGTCTCGGCCTCGGGCTGTCCGAAATCGTGGCACCGGGGAGAATCGCAGCGCTTGCCGGCGTAGACGAAACGAGGCGATCCCGCGCGATTATCCGTGCCTTGGGTATGCGTGAATGTGGGCACGGCGCAGCGTTGTTGGCGGGCCCGGACAAACTCGTCTGGACTCGCGTCGCTGGCGACGTGCTCGACGTCGCGTTCCTGGGGGCAGGCGTCATGCGCCGTGGGCCCGGCCGGCGCCGGCGCGGCCTGATTACCGCTGCCGCGCTCACTGCGATAGGCGGGGCGGACCTCTATGCAGCGCTGCGCACCACGCACGGTGACACCGCCCGCCACGCGGGTGGTCAGCCGCCCCGGACGTTGCGCGCCGCCGTCACCGTTCTGCGCACTCCGGAATACGTGTACGGCTTCTGGCGTAACCTGGAAAACCTGCCGACGTTCATGCACCACCTGCAATCGGTGACCACCGCACAGGACGGATGCTCGCACTGGATCGCCAATTCGCCTGTCGGGCAACCTGTTCAGTGGGACGCGCAGATCACCGAGGACCTGCCCGGCAAGCGGATCGCATGGCAATCGCTGCCGGGCTCGGGAATCGAGAACAGCGGGTGCGTCGACTTCACCCCCGATCCCACGGGCAAAAGCACCGAGGTACGGGTCACGATGGCCTACCAGATGCCCGGCGGTGCGCTCGGCAAGGCAGCGGCCACCCTCCTGGGGGAGTCTCCCGATCAGCAGGTCAATGACGATCTCCGCCGTTTCAAACAGATCCTGGAGACCGGTCAGGTGTTGCGTTCAGACGGATCGCCGGACGGCACTGTCGCACGCCGGCAGCTGCATCAGCAGTCGGCCCAGCCCTCAGGCAAGGTGGTGTCGCGATGAAGGCCACAGTATGGGCGGGGCGCAATAACGTTGAGGTGCAATCGGTTCCGGATCCCAAGATTCTCAACGACCGAGACGCCATCGTGCGGGTCACGTCGACCGCGATCTGCGGTTCGGATCTGCACATCTACAACGGCTACATCCCCACCGTCAAAGACGGCGACATCCTCGGACACGAATTCATGGGTGAGGTGGTGGAAGTTGGCAAGGGCGTCGACAATCTCCAGGTTGGCGACCGGGTGGTGGTGCCGTTCCCGATCGCCTGCGGAGCTTGCTCGGCGTGCGACCGTGACCTCTACTCACTCTGCGAAAACTCGAACCCCAACGCGGGAATCGCCGAAAAGCTGATGGGGCATTCCCCCGCCGGCCTCTTCGGCTATTCGCACATGCTCGGCGGATTCGCTGGTGGGCAAGCCGAATACGCACGCGTCCCGTTCGCCGACGTCGGTCCGCTGAAGGTCGACGACGACCTCACCGATGACCAGGCGCTGTTCCTCTCCGACATCCTCCCGACCGGCTACATGGGTGCCGAGATGTGCGACATCACACCCGGCGACGTCGTCGCGGTGTGGGGTGCCGGTCCGGTCGGCCTGTTCGCGGCGGTGAGCGCCCGGCTGCTCGGCGCGGCACAGGTGATCGTGATCGACCGGGTGCCTTACCGATTGGAGCTGGCGGAGCGGTTGGGGGCCACCCCGCTGAACTTCGCTGAAACGTCGGTGCTCGGAGAGTTGCAGGAGATCACCGCCGGCCGGGGGCCCGACCACTGCATCGACGCGGTCGGTATGGAGGCCCGCAACAGCTCCAAGGTGGTCGACGCCTATGACCGGGTCAAGCAGGCCACGCGGCTGGAAACCGAACGGCCACACGCGATTCGGGAAGCCGCGATGAGCTGTCGTAACGGCGGCACGATTTCGATCGTCGGTGTCTACGGCGGAATGATGGACAAATTCCCGATCGGGGCGGTGCTGAACCGCTCGCTGACCATCAAGACCGGACAGTGCCACGTCCACCGCTATATGCGTCCGCTGCTAGAACGGATCCGCAACGGTGAGATCGATCCGACGGCAATCATCAGTCACCATTTACCGTTGAACCAGGCGCCGAAGGGCTACGAAATCTTCAAACACAAGCAGGACAACTGCACAAAAGTGGTTCTGAATCCCTAAAAGGAGCATTGTCGATGACACTGGACGGCAAAAGAATTGCCATCTTAGCCGCCGACGGCGTAGAAAAGGTCGAACTCGAGCAACCCCGTGAGGCGCTGCGGGAAGCGGGTGCGCGAATCGACATCGTGTCGCTGAAAACCGGTGAAATCCAAGCCCGCAATCACGATCTCGAACCCGCTGGGACGATCACGGTGGACCGTGCTGTGAAAGACTCGTCCGCCGCGGACTATGACGGTCTGATTCTGCCGGGTGGCACAGTCAACCCGGACAAACTGCGTGCCGACGAAGCCGCGGTTTCATTCGTCCGCGAGTTCGTGGAGTCCGGAAAGCCCGTCGCGGCAATATGTCACGGCCCTTGGACGCTGGTCGAAGCCGGCGTGGTGGCCGGCCGCACCCTGACTTCATACCCGAGCATCCGCACCGATCTCCGCAATGCCGGAGCACGCGTCGTCGACGAAGAAGTAGTGGTCGACGGGAATCTGATCACCAGTCGGTCACCAAGAGATTTGTCGGCCTTTTGTTCAACGATTTTGCGGCAATTCGCCGAGGTGCCCGCCGCTTCGTCCGAATAACGACAAACTCCTGAAATCGGTTTTAACACCCAAATTTGGGGGCATCAAAACGCCGAGCCGTGATCGCCACGGCAATTCCTCCGACGGGTCGAGAAAGGCTTGCCGTGACGACCACCTACCCAGCGCCAGTCGAATCTCTGATTGCCGAAAGGGTCTATCAACCTCAGTACGACTCCTACCTGCTGGTCGACACGATGCGGCGGTCAGGTCTGATTCCGCAACGCCGAGTGCTCGACCTCTGCACCGGTTCAGGATTCGTCGCCATCTCGGCAGCCGAAATGGGTTGCGCAAGTGTGACCGCCTACGACATCTGCCCCTCGGCCGTTATGTACTCGCGGGGCAACGCGGCCGGCGCCGGGGTGGATGTCGATGTGCGGCAGGGATCTTGGGTCAAGGCGCTGGATCATGGCCCGTATGACGTTGTCGTCTCCAACCCGCCCTATGTGCCGACCCCGCCATTGGACGACACGGGCACTATCGCGTCCATCGCCGGCCCGTCCCGGGCTTACAACGCGGGTCCGGACGGGCGGTTAGTCCTGGATCCGCTGTGCGGGTCAGCGTCGAAGTTGCTGGCGGACGGTGGATCGCTGTTGCTGGTGCACTCGGCCCTCGCCGGTGTCGAGCAGACTGTGCAATCCCTGCGTGACACCGGCCTGAAGGCCGATGTCGTTGCATCACAGCTCATCCCGTTCGGACCGGTGTTGACGGCGCGAGCACAATGGCTGGAGGAGACCGGCCGCATCGGGCGCGGTTGCCGGAAGGAGCAGATTGTGGTGATCCGGGCGGACAAGCCGTGAGCACGACTCGCGTGCAGGTAATACCCAACGGGCCGGTGCTGGTTTCCGGCCCGGCGCGGATCGAGACGCCAGGCGGTGACGTAGTGGAGTCCGATCGGTTCATGGTCGCCGTGTGCACGTGCCGGCGCAGCCAGGATTACCCGCTGTGCGACACCAGTCACCGGCGGTGCCGCGGCCCCAAGGTCGAGCGAATGCTCAACGCCGAACGCTGACTCACTCAGGGCAACCGCCGCAAGGACGACCGCCCCTGCTGCCAGGCGCTCATCAGCGCGTCGGCCAACCGGTCTTCGACGGCGGCGTGCGCACGGATTCCGAAGACGATATCGCTGTCCAGGTGCGGTTCGCGGGCCAGTAGATCGCCGACCACGTCGTTGCGCACCACATGCTCGTGCACCGCGTCGGCCTCCACATGCTCCTGGTAGAAAGCCACGCATTCGGCGGGCGCCTGCATCCGCCGCAGCGCGTCGACCATGCGCCGAGACCCCGGCGGTGAGGTGATCTCGGTGGATGCGAAATGCCCGACCGCGGCGCCACGCCACCGCCGGTGCAACCCGAACAGAGACATCAGGTTCACCGCCGCAAGGGCCTCCGCCGGCACCGCGTCCAGGTAAGCCAGGTAAGTCGAATCGAGGCCCGCCGCGTTCAACAAGTCGGCGAAAAGCTGTTGGTGCATCTTCGGGCCCGAGCCGGCACCGTACTCGTCGAACTCGATCGCGACGAACGCCGCCTTGGCGGTTCCGGTCAGACGGGGGATAGCGAACGCGTGCGGATCGCCCTCCTTGAGGTGGTAGAGGGATCGGTGCACGAAATATTCGCGCATCTGCTCCCAGGTCCCGCTGTCCCGCAGATACCAGGACGGACCGGTGCCTTGACGGGGTTCGATGGTCAGCGACTCCATTTCCGCGGCGGCGGTGTGGCCGGCATCGATGGGCCCGACGTCGCGACGTACGCCAGCCAGGAAGACGCGCTCCAGTTCCGCGCGTAAGCCCAGCAGCGCGGGGTTCCATTCCCATCCCGGATCCACCGACGCAAAGCCGCGGTAGTGCAGTTCGTAGCACATGTACAGCGCCAGCTGCAGGTCCAGGCCGTAGGGATCGGAGTCGCGCACCGACGCTCCGATGCCGCTCGACGGCTCGCGGGACACCGGTGCGGAAAGAATGCGGCGTACAGCCGTCGACAAGGGACCGTGGGCCGCCGGCAGGGCGGGTTCAACGGTGATCGACGTGTGGGTCACCACGATGTTCTACCCCGCTATCCGGCAGGCAAACGAAAAACGATGTCGACGGTGGTGCCGTCGGGGCGGTGGTCTATCTCCATCGACTCGCTCATCACCCTCATCAGCGGCAGGCCCCGGCCGCCGTTTCCGGGATCGGCGGCCGGCGGCTTCCACGATCCCGAATCGACGATCCGCGCGTGGATCTCTCCGTCGGAGGCCTCCACATCGAGCCGCATGGTGCCGACCTCGTGTCCTTCGTAGGCATGCTCGACGCAGTTGGTGCATGCCTCGCTGATCACCAGCACGATGTCGGAGGCCTGCAGCTCGAGGACGCCGGCGGCCTGCAGCCAGGGAGTCAGCGCCCGCCGGATGGGCGCCAGATTCTCCGCGGTCGCCGGCGTTTCGAGGCGCAGCGGAGCCAACCGGTGCCGGTACAGAACCATCGCGACGTCGTCGTCGTAGCCGTCCGCCGGTGCCAGCTGGTCGAGCACCGCATCGGCAACTGCATCGATCGGCAGCCCCGCATTGTCTGACAGGACATCGGCGACGCGGGCAAGTCCTTCGTCGATGGACTCGCGCCGGCGCTCCACCAGGCCGTCGGTGAACCAGATCAGCGTCGACCCCGGCGGCAGCAGCTCGGCCGCCTGCGGTCGAGTTTCGTTGCGGCGCACCGCCAGTGGTACCGAACTGGCCTCGGTGAGCAGCGTCGTGCCCGCCTCGGGCCGGACGAGGACAGCGGGCATGTGCCCGGCGTTGCTGTACTCGAGTACGCCGGATTCGGTGTCGATGATCGCCAGGAACACCGTCGTGCAGTACGCGTCCGGAATGAGCGACGCCGCGGCGTCGAGTTGCTCCAGCAACAGCGCCGGTTTGGCGCCGGTGAGCAGCAGGGCGCGCGCGGAACTGCGCAGTTGGCCCATGATCGCGGCGGCAGGCAACCCACGCCCCACACAGTCGCCGACGACGATGCCGATGCGGGTCTCGTCGATCGGAAGGACGTCGTACCAGTCACCGCCGATCTCCAGCGGCGGCACCGCGGGCTCGTACCGCACCGCGAAACCAGGTGGCGGCGTCATCGGCGGCAGCATCGCCCGTTGCAGGGTCAGCGACGTCACCCGTGCGGCCTCGAACTGCCTGACGTGCTGAATGGCCAGACTCAGATGACCGATGAGCATCGTCACCAGCAGCTTGTCCTCGGCACTTACCCAGCGCGGTGCAGCGAGTTCCAGCCACAGGGCCACGTCCCCGGCGCCGGAAAGCATCGCGACCAAACCGCACGCCTTGCCGGGGGCGTCCGGCCACTCGACCGTCTTCGCGGTCAGCGGCAATTGGTGGCGGGCTTCCTGGAAGATCTTCCGTAGTCCGGAATCCATGGTGCGCCAATTCGATTCCTGCGGATCGCCCGCGCCGATCACCTGCGGTTCGGCCTCGCCGGACGGCCACATCACCGCGACCACCCGGCGCACGTCGACCGTGGCACGGCTCTCGCCCAGCGTGATCTCCAGCACCTCTGCGACGCTCTTGGCCACACTCACCGAGGTGGCCAAGCGCATGACCGCGCTCTCGCGCGCGGCGAAGGCCCGCCGGGCGGTGACGTCACGGACGGTCCCGACGTACACGTCCGGCCCGCCGTCGGGACCGCGAACGGCGTTGATACTCACCGCCACCCACGCCGGATGCCCGTCGCGGTGACGTACCGGGATCTCGTACTCGGCGCTGCCCAGTTCCCGGACCCGCTGCTGCTCGGCGTAGGTGCCGTCCCGGTCCACCAGCCACGGTTGTGGCCACGAATACGGCAGACCGTCGGCGCCGTATCCGAGAATCTCGGCGAAGGCACTGTTGATTTCGACCACCGCGCCGTGCTCGTCGGCGACGAAAAAACCCTCCTGCAGCGAGTTCACCAACGCGGTGCGGAACCTGTCCCGGTCGGCAAGGTCTTCGGCGCGGGCCCGTTCCTGCGCGTACCGCCTTGTGCCGTCGATGAATCCGCGGGTCGCGACGTCCAGCGGGGCCAGGGTCTGCAACACGAACTCCAGCGCGGTGCCCCGATCCACCTGCTCGGTCTGCGAAAGTTCGTCAAGGAGCCAGAACGTGTTCTCGATGATGTCGAGCATGCTGATCTGTTCCTGCAGTGCCCGGCGCCCGAGTTCGTGCCCCACCGCCAGGCTGTCCTCGTTGCGCGTTTGCAGATAGGTCCGCAGCGCAGCGCGGTAGTGATCGTGAAATTCGTCGGTGTAGGTCATGTCGCGATACCCCGGTGACGTGCGGCCAGCACCATGGCGTCGTCGGTTTCCTTAGCGTGCTTGGCCAAGGCCTGCTCGGCGATGTCGGCAGCGGAAGCCGCGAAGTCGATGTGGTCGAGGTAGTCCTCGGAGATGCCGTCGCTGGTGATCATCAGCAGATCGCCGGTTCGTATCGAAACCACTTGTGCAGGGCGGGTTTCCGGAATCCGGTAACCGACGATGCCGCCGGCCAGCCGGGCGCTGGAACGGACTTGCACGCCGCCGACGCTCTTGGCCACCAGGTTCGCGCGGACATTGCCGATACCGGTCCAGGTCAGCTTGCTGGTCTGAAAATCGATGCGGGCCAGCGACATTGCGGCACCCCTGGTGCCCGTCAGCACCCGGTGGCAGAGCGCGACCAGAACCTCCAGCCGCTCCCCGCGGGCATTCGCGAGCGCCTCGACTCCCGCGAGCGCGGCGCCGGCAGCGGCCGGTCCGTGGCCCAGCCCGTCCAGCACGCCGAACAGCGCTGCCTCGCCGTCCACCTCCACCGCAATGGCCTGGTCGCCGCAGAGTTGCTCGCCCGGGCGGGGGCGACCCGCCGTCGCCCACTCGATCGGACCGAACCGACCCGCCGACCGGGCTCGGTCAGGCACGGGCCGGAACCCATTTCCACATCTCGATGACCGTTCCGCGCCCCAGCGAGGACTCCACGATCAGGCGATCCATCAGGCGCCGGGCACCCGGGAGTCCCATGCCCAGCCCGCGACCGGTGGTGTATCCGTCTTCCATCGCCCGGTCGATGTCGGCGATGCCGGGACCTTCGTCTTCGGCGCGCACAATAAGCGCCCTGCGTCCCTCCCGGTCGGCCACGCCGACCCGAACCTCCCCGTGCCCGGCATAGCTGGTGATGTTGCGGGCGATCTCGGAGATCGCGGTGGCGATCATCGTGACGTCGGTCAGGGAAAATCCCAGATCGAGGGCGAGCTGATGGCCGGCTTTGCGGGCAGCGACGATGTCGTCGGAGGTGTTGATGGCGACCACGACCTCACCCGCCACCATCGCGCCCGATCATCGATTTACCCAGCCCCAGTTGCTTGTTCAGCAGCGCGATGCCCTCTTCCAGGTCGAGCGCGGTGCTCATGTCGTCGAAAGCCAGTCCGAGCTGCACCATGGCGAACGCGACCTCCGGTTGCAGGCCCACGATCACCGTGGTGGCCCCCCGTAGCCGGGTCATGTGCGCGATGGTGCGCAATGACCGGGCCGCGAACGAATCCATCACGTCGATGGCGGTCACGTCGACGACGATCCCCTGCGCGCGGAACCTGCTGACCCGCTCCATCAGGTCCTCGCGCAACCGCTCGGTGTCGGAGTCGGTGAGCGCGGCCTGAACGGTGGCGATCAGGATCGCGCCCTGCTTCAGAATCGGTACGGGCATGGACGGGTCGCCGACCTATTCGCCGGTGCGGGTGACTTCGTAACCCAGCAGGCGCTCGGCTTCTTCGATGCCGCCCTGCAGGTCGCCGACGGCATTCATCTTCGACAGGTCCAGCCCGATGGTCACCAGGGTCAGTGCGATTTCGGACGACAGGCCGGTGATGATGACGCTCGCGCCCATCAGTCCCGACGCGTCGACCGTCTGCACCAGGTGATTGGCCACCGTGGAGTCGATGGTGGGGACACCGGTGATGTCGATGACGACCACCTTGGCGCGGTTGGCGCGGATGGCGCGCAGCAGTTGCTCGGTGACCTGCCGGGCGCGCTGGCTGTCGAGCACGCCGATGATCGGCAGAATCAGCAGCTGCTCGCGGACCTGCAACACCGGCGTCGACAGCTCGCGGATTGCCTCCTGCTGCTGACGGATGATGCGCTCGCGCTCCTGCACGAAGCTGACGCCCACCGTGTTGGCGATGCGGTTCGCCGCCGGCTCGTAGGCGTCCAGCACGCGGTTGAGCATGTCGAATTCGGCCTGGTACTTCTCGAACAACGAGCGCGCGAGGACGTCACGCAGCAACAGCACGATCCCGAGCACCTCGTCGGTCTCCACGCCCCGGGGAATGATGCGTTCGGAAAGGTCGCGCGCGTAATCCTGCAGCGCCTCGACGCTGCCGGTCTCGAGCACTTCCACGTAATTGTCGTAGACGGCGGTCGCCTCGGAGAAGATTTCTTCGGGGGTCATCGCGGTGAGAAGTTCCGCCTCCGTGATCCGGCGGGCCCATTCTTCGCGCAGCGCGGTCCGATTTCGCCGCAGGTGCTGCACCAGCTGTGGCAGCAAACCTTCGGAGGAGACGCTGTTACCGGTGCTGCTGGATTCTGACGGCGAATCTGACATGTGCCCCTCCAAGCCGCTCCTAGCCCACCGCAGGCCCCTAAGGGGAGACTAGCTTGAGCTGTGGCGACGGACGTGTTGAGGTCTTCTACTTCTTGGGATAAGCACGGCAGGTTAGGCTTGCAGCACACTCGCCACCCGCCCGGACTGAAGGATCGCCAGTTGTCTGCTCCTGATTCGATCACCGCCGCGGTCGCAGACCATGACGGCATCGTCGTACTCAGTATCGGCGGCGAAATTGACCTGGTGACCGCGCCGGCCCTGGAAGAAGCCATCGGCGGTGTGGTGGTGGACAATCCGGAAGCGCTGATCATCGACCTGTCCGCGGTGGAGTTCCTCGGCTCGGTGGGCCTGAAGATCCTGGCGGCGACATACGAGAAGCTCGGCGATTCTGCGCAGTTCGGTGTGGTGGCGCGCGGGCCGGCGACCAGAAGGCCGATTCACCTGACCGGTCTGGACAAGACCTTTCCGTTGTATCCGACGCTCGACGATGCCCTGACCGGAGTGCGGGAAGCCAAGCTCAACGGTTGATCCAGTCCCCGCGGATAACGTTTACGTCACGAACCCGGATCACGATCGTCTAAGAAATCGCGCCACTTTCTAAGAATTCTCATTTTTCGGCGACTTTGTTGGCTTGTTTGCTTAGCTAATTATGCCACCTGAGTTCCTTGCGTCACATGTTTACCAAGCCCGGCAGCGGGCACCCATTCATGGTGCGCGAACGTCGGCCGAAGATCGGTTTTGGTTCCGCTACTTTGGATTTCAGGGGATCGGGCCCCCAGCTAACGGTTCACTCATTCGGAGGAACAAACATTATGAAATTCAGCAGCATCGCCGCCCGCCGCCGCGTTGCCGGCATCAGCGCCGGGTGTCTGCTCGGGGGAATCGTCGTCGGTATCGCCGGCGCGCCAGTGGCCGTGGCAGCACCCGACTGCACCCCCGACGGCGTCAGCTCCACCGTCATGTCCGCGCGGGGTGCGGCGGAGCAGTACCTCGCCGGCCACCCGGGCGCCAACCAGGTGGTCACCGCGGCGTACGGGCAGCCGCGTGGGGAGGCAGCCGCCAACCTGCGGGGCTACTTCACCGCACATCCCAACGAGTACTACGACCTGCGGGGAATTCTGGCGCCGATCGGCGACACCGAACGGCAGTGCAACGTTTCTGCGCTGCCGCCGAACCTGGAATCGGCGTATCAGGAATTCATGGCCGGCTGATTCGCCGGCCACGACGCGACGACCCGCCACAACGAAGTGGCGGGTCGTTCCGTATCCGCCGGGTGGTCGTTTCGTACCGTTGCTGCTACGAACCCGCGGCCGGCAGGTGTGAGCCCCTGCGGAGCGGGTTATCCACCGTGCAGCCGACGTGACGTCGGGGACAGCGGAGGACTTCGATGCGGCTGCGCCGCAGTGTTTTAACCAAGCCCGGTATCACGCGGAAACGGCGTGGCAAGGGTTTCGCGTACTACGGGCCCGACGGCGAGCGGCTGGCCGACGGCGAGGCGTTGCAGCGGATCAAGGATCTGGTGATCCCGCCGGCGTGGAAGAAGGTCTGGATCGCGCCGTACGGCAACGGGCATATCCAAGCCGTGGGGACTGACGCAGCGGGCCGTCGCCAGTACCTCTACCACCAGAGGTGGCAGCAGGAGCGGGCGGAAGAGAAGTTCGACCGGGTGCTGGAGATGTCCAAAGAGCTGCCGGCCTGGCGCGAGCGGATCGCCAGCGACCTGGCGGGACGGGGCCTGACCCGCGACCGGGTCCTTGCCCTCGGGCTGCATCTGCTCGACTTGGGATACTTCCGTGCCGGCGGCGAACAGTACGCCGAGGAGAACGAGTCCTACGGCCTGGCCACCCTGCTGTGTGAACATGTGACACTGCGCCGCGACGCGGTGGCCTTCGATTACCCCGCCAAGAGCGGCGTGCAGCGCCAGTACGAGATCGAGAATGCCGAGGTGGTGCGGGCGGTGCGGGCGCTGCTGCGCAGGACCGACTGCAGCAGCGGGCGATTCTTGGTGTGGCGCAACGCCGCCGAATGGGTCGACGTGCACAGCGACGACCTCAACGCCCGGTTCAAGGAGCTGGTCGGCTCGGATTACAGCGTGAAGGATCTGCGGACGTGGCACGGCACCGTCCTCGCCGCGGTGGCTTTCGCCGATGCGGACCCGGCGGTATCGCAGCGGGTCGCCAAACGGGTCGAGGCCGCGGTGATGCGGGAGGTCTCCGAGGAGCTGGGGAACACGCCGGCCGTCGCCCGCAGTTCCTATGTGGATCCGCGGGTGGTCGGCGGTTACCGCGACGGCATCACCATCGCCGCGGCGGTGCGGCGGGCCGCCCGTTCTGATCGGCCGGATGGCGCGCAAGGTGTGCTGGAGAAAGCCACTCGGGAGATGATCCGCCGAATAGCCAAGGGCGACAAGAAGACCCGGCCCTCGGAGCTGGCCAAAACGGCTTGAGCCGACATCGTTCGCTTTCCGTACTTTGTCCGGAATGCGAATGCAGCAGACACCGAAGTTCAGCCGGGCGGGGCCCGTCGGAATATCATGAGTCTGGTGTGCGCAGATTCGCGGCGAAAGAGGGGTCGCCGGTGGCCACCGGTGGGGAGATTTCGCTACCTGGCCCGTGAGGACCGCTGGGAGTGGTCGGACGAGGTGGCACGGATGCACGGCTACGAGCCGGGTACCGTGCAGCCGACGACTCAGTTGTTGATCAAACACAAGCATCCGGACGAGAAGCCGACAGTTCCAGAGCTGATCGAGCAGGTGCGCCGGCACGGTGCCGCCTTCAGCAGCAGGCATCGAATCGTCGACACCCGCGGCGAAACGCACGTGGTGGTCGTGGTGGGGGACCGGTTCGGTGGGCCGGACGGCCGGTTGCTCGGTATCGGCGGCTTCTACATCGACGTCACCGATCAATTCGACGCTGACCTGCAGAAGCACCTGAGTGAGGCGCTGCTGGCAGTCGACTCGCGACGCGCGGTGATCAACCAGGCGATGGGAATCCTGATGCTGCGGTACGGCGTCAATGCCGAGTCGGCCTTCGATCTGCTGGTCAAGCTCTCGCAGGAGTCCAACGTCAAGCTGCGCGATATCGCCGAGCGGGTAGTCGACGAGATCACCGCACAGGACGTCTTGAACGACAACGCGGCCGACCGGGTCGATCGGCTGCTGCGCACTCGCGAGGGGTTATAGCGCCGTTACTGTTGCAGGGTGGCGTGCGGGCTCTGACCGTAGGTCTTGCGGTACAGGGCCGCGAACCGCCCGGTGTGGGCGAAGCTCCACCGGTGGGCCACTTCGCTGACGGTGGTGGTGGACCGGTCGCTGTTGACCAATTCCTGATGCGCGCGGTGTAGTCGCACACGCCGCAGGTACTCGGTGGGTGTGGTCTCGAGATGCTGCCGAAAGAGATACTGGACCGCGCGGGAGGTCATGCGCAGCGCGTCGGCGACGTCGTTGACCCCGATGCCGTCTCCGGCGTGGCGATGGATGAACGAGATCGCGCCTTTGAGGGTCGGTGGCACCGACGGGTTGCGCAGCAGGTCCTGGCCGTCGCTCATGTTGGACGGGAAGCATTCGAGCAGAGCGGCACCGAGCAGGTGGCCGGCCGCGCCGACGACCAGCGGTTGTTGTGCGGTTTCCGCGTGCGAGAAGCCGGCGATGACGTAATCCAGTGCCTGGCTCCATGTCCGAGCCACGGCCGTGGAGCGGGGGCGGCAGCCGGCGAAGCGGATCTGTTGGGGCAGCGGCCCGTTTCGGTCCGCGGCGACCTGGGTGAGGTGCCGCAGATCCATCTGCACGACATGAAATCGCGCCGTGTTCGCCTGGATGGCGCACGGCAGACCGTCGGCGGCGATGACCGGGGTGTCCATCCTGGTGCCGGGGTCACCGGCCAGTGTCAGCGATCCCGCACGGGGGTGTATCACCACCACGGCATCGGTGGCCCGGATTTCGCAGCCCACCCGGCCTTCGATCAGCAACTCGTCGACGGTGACCGCTTCAGACTCGAAGCGATGATGGGTGACCGACGAGCCGCCGGCCAGGCTGCTGATCCGCCAGCCCGGGTGGTAGGCCTGGGCGAAGAATCGTTGGGCGGCCTCGGAGTCACTGGTATGAAACTTTTCGTACCGGACTGCGTCCGGCGCGCGTGTCTCCGGCGACCGGTCGGTTTCCTGAGGATAAGGCGCGGTTGTCATAGTCTCTTTGTCCTAAGCCGTGGCAACGGTTTTCAGGTGGCTCACCTGGTCGTAGATGCTCAGCGCGTCTTGGGCGATCCGGTCCCAGGTGAAACGCGACATCGCCCGGGAGCGGCCGGCCGAACCCATGCTCTGGCACTGGAACCGTTGACTCTGCATGGTTTTCAGTGCCCTGGCCAGTTCGTGCGGCTTGGTGGGGGACACCAGCAGGCCGGTGACGTTGCCGACGACGGTGTCCGTCAGAGCGCCCACGGCCGTCCCGACCACCGCTCGCCCGCTGGCCATCGCCTGCAGTGCTGAGCCGGCGCGTGGTGCCAGCCGCGGTGTGCTGGCGACCACATCGGCGGACCACAGCAGCGGCGGAATATCCTCGGGCGCAACGTAACCCGCGAATCGGACCCGGTTGGCGACGCCCAGTCCGCTGGCCATGCGCTTGAGCTTGGCCCGCTCTCTTCTGTTGCGGGCGTCATCGGTGGAGGTCTGCGCGATCACCAGCTCGCTGTCCGGCACGTGCGGCAACACCCGAATTGTCCTGTCAAAGCCGTTGCACGGCTGTAGATTCGGCGCAATCTGCACTATCCGGTGGGTGTCGTGGTTCACCCAGGTGGGGTCAGTGCACGCGTAGCGGTCGACGTCGACTCCGGCTGAAAGGACCGACGTGCGTGCCCGATTGCGGCGCAATCTGGTCAGCACCCCGAGTTCTTCGCTGCTGCCCCCGGTAACCCAGGTGGCACCGCGAGCCAGCAGAGGTTCGATCCGGGCACGTTCCGAATCGCTCGGCTGCCCAGCGCCCGGACCGCAACCGGTCGCAGCCAAGCCGTGAAAGCTTTGCACGGTGGTCAAGCGGCTGCGACGAGCCGCCAGCTGTGCCGCCAGTCCGCCCAGCCATCCGAAGCTGTGCACGACGTCGGGCGGTTCGCCGGCCCAGTGGCGGGATAGTTCAGCAGCCCAATCGCCGACAAACGGCAGGACCTTCGCTGCCGGGACGGGTGCGGGCGGCCCGACACTCGCCGGCGTGGTCCGGTAGGACGAATCAGCACGCTCAGGGGGTCGGCGCGGCAACGCCGTCACGGTGTGGCCGTGGCCGGCCAGCGCCGCGCAAAGTTGTTGGCATTCGTCCTCCAGGCGGTTTCCGACGAGGTCCAGCTCGTCGCCAGAGAAGTCGTCGCCCCAGACAATGGCGATTCTCACGCAGCATTGCATTACCGCGCCCGGTGCCGGACAAACGGCGCGGAGCAAGTGATTCGCTTACTGGACAGCGCTGGATAGGGCCGGCGGGGGCCCATAAACAACGGATCGCCGCGCGCAGCGGGAGAGGAGATGCAGGTCAGCCACGCCGGGACCGGTGCCGACCCTGGCATCGGCCCGGCGCACGTCGTCATCCCAGCTCGTTTTCCGCTCCTATCAAAGCCCACACCGTCTTGCCCGACGATGTCGGCGTGCTACCCCAGAAACGGCATAAGACGGCGACGATCGCCAGGCCGGAAACGATGTCAACGCCGAAGCCTGCCGCTTCGAGGCGGCTGGCGGGCTGCCGGCTGCGATCTTCGACGGCGACCGCCACGGCGTCTCCGCGGCTCTCCATAATGAGCAGCGGCGCGCTGTCCGTGTGCTCCAATACGTTTTCGATGAAGACGGTCGCGATCGTGTTGGCGACCGGTATCAGGCGCTCGGCCGACCAGGCGGTGAGCCACCCTCCGATCATGGTGCGCGCAAGACGGATGCTGACTCGGCTTCTCGGCAGCGCCGCGCGCCCTCGGCGGCGACTGGGCGAGGGGAGTTCGGCGGCCGCGACCAGGGCGGACTCACAGGTGGGGTGAACCGGTAGATATCCCGCCACGTCGCAGTGCGCGATGGCGCGCCTTTGACGACTGTCGCTGCACACCAACATAATCGGCACGCCTGGCCAGGTGTTAACGTGCCAGCGCGCGCTGGTGAACACTGACCACGCGGACGGGGACGGCACGGCCAGACGGTCCACGTCCACGATCACCGCTCGGGGTTCGTCCAATGCCGCCCTGATGACGCTGTCGCGCAACCCCCGGTAGGTGGAACCGTCCAGTACGCCACGGGTGCGCAGGACAACGGAGTCGTTCAGGCAGTCCCTCGTCGTCGCCACGGCGGGTTTGGGTTTCGTCATCTGCGTCACCGAGTCGTTCAGCCCCGGTAATGAACGGGTTACTGGTTGGACTTTTGCCGCTCTTCGGCGGCTTCGGCGACACCCTTGGCGCCTGATTCGGGTCCACTGTCCTTCTCGCTCACGTGATTTCCCATCTCTTTGCAGATGTCGCGACCGGTAGCCGCGGTAACGCGTGGTCGGGTTCCCGGTCCGGATCGGCTCAAACAGATCACGGGGTCGGCACAGAAGTTCTACGGCCAAAGCGAATTTCATCTGAATCAAAAGTCCGGCCCAGCAGAAGATTTCACTCCGGGGCACGGGGGTTAGTGCGGCCCGGATGCGGGCATCCTTCGCTGCGGGAATGTTGTAGGAGGTGGGTGCTGTGCCGAATTCGTCAATCAAGAACGAAAAGCTCTACGAAGACTTGCGTCAGAAGGGTGAGTCGAAGGAGAAGGCCGCGCGGATCTCGAATGCTGCCGCCGCGCAGGGCAAGTCCAAGGTCGCACGCAAGGGCGGCAAGTCCGGTTCGTACGCGGACTGGACCGTGCCGGAACTGAAGAAGCGGGCCAAAGAATTGGGCATGTCCGGGTATTCGAGCCTGACGAAGGACAAACTGGTCCAGAAGCTGCGCAACCACTGATCAGTCCGGCGGCTCGTCCTCCGACCCTTGGACCGGTGCCTGCTCGCGCTCGGTCGCGTTGCCGGGCACGTCCTTGTCGCGGCGTTCGTCGGTCACGTTCTGCTGTAGTTCGTCGACCACGTCTTCCAGGTCCTGGTCACGTCGAAGTCCACGACTCGGTTGCGGGTCCATGGTGCAGCTAAGTACCCGTAATCGCGGGTTTTATCCCGTCAGCTCCGTAGACCCAGACGGTCGACCAGCACCAGGAATGCGACCGCGAAATCGTTGTCCGCTGTCTCCGCGGCCATGCGGTCCCAGTCCAACTGTTCCCTGATCGCCTGCGCGGGGGGAATCAACTTCGCAAAGTCGCAGTAGTGCTCGGTGAGAGCGCGCAGTTTCTGAATGAACACGATGGTTGGTGGCAGTACCGGGATCGATACCGCCAGCACCACGCGCTGCTCGGCGCAGTCCAATGCATCCGCAGTCACCGTCACCCCGTTGACCCGGTGCAGGACGTCGACCACCGTCTCGCCGAAGTGGGCCTTGAAGAGCCAGTCCTCCGGAGGACGTTCGATTCGGAATCCGGCTTTGCCAAGCGTGGTGGCGGCCGCGGGCACGTCGGCTTCGGCCAGCACGAAGTCGACGTCGTGGGTCGGCTCGGGTGCGCCATAGGCCCACAGCGCGTAGCTGCCCGCCAGTGCGAACGCCGGCCCGTGCTCTTTGAGCGCCGATGCCGCACAGCGCAACGCTTCACGAAGTTCGCGGGGCTCGGGAGAGGGAGTCATGGTCGCTAGGGCATACCCGGCCGTCAATCACGGCAACCTGCCGGCCGGGTTGTGCTGTTGCTCAATCGTTTAGTTGGAATCTAAACGGGAAATTAGATTCATTATGTCAGCCGCAGCGTCGCGCACGTACGACCAAGTTGCGGTCGTCATTCCGGCCCATAACGAGCAGGACAGTCTTCCCGACTGTCTGTCGGCGGTAGTGACCGCGGCCCTGTGCGTCCCTCTGCCGGTCGTCATCGTCGTGGTGCTCGATGCCAGCGAAGACGAGAGTGCCCAGCTGGCCGGCGATTACGGAACCGATGTTCATTTCGTCCGGGTGGAATCCCGCAACGTGGGTGCGGCGCGGGCAGCCGGATTCGACTATGCGCGTTCGTGGTGCGGGACGGACACCAACTCTTGGTATGCCACCACCGACGCCGACAGCACCGTGAATCCCGACTGGTTGGTGCGGCAACTCGATTGCGGCGCGGACATGTTCCTGGGCCTGGTGAGGGTCACGGACTGGGAACAACATCGCAGCGAAGTGGTGGACAAGTACGAGCACGACTACGACGCGCGAGTGGACGACGAACATGACCACATTCATGGCGCCAACATGGCTTTCAGCTCGTCGGCGTACTGGCGCGTCGGTGGCTTTCGGGCCCTGACGTCCGGTGAGGATGTTGACTTGGTAGCGCGGTTCGAGCATGCTGGCTACCGAATTTGCCGAGATACCGCACGATCGGTTGTCACTTCGGCGCGAATCCAGGCTCGGGCGCCACGCGGATTTGCTGATCACTTGAGCACGCTCTCAGAAAGCGCGACGGGGGATGTCGCATGACCGCCGGATTAGTTCAACACTGGCTGGAATCGGGACGACTGGAATTGCCGTTGCCGGCGGCGGGATACACCGCAGACCGCCTGCAGCAGCTGACGCGTTTGGCCCAGGACGACATCGCGGCGGCGCGCATCGCCGAAGCCCACGTCGATGCGGTCGCCATCCTGCATGAGCTGGGGGGCAAGCCGCCCGAGCCCAATCAGCTGTGGGGGGTGTGGGCGGCCGAGGCATCCGACGCGAAGCTGACCGCCACCAGCGTCTCCGGAGACGAGTTCCAGCTCAATGGCATCAAGGTTTGGTGCTCGGGCGCCGGGTTCTGCACGAACGCGTTGGTCACCGCGCACATGGAAGGCGGCGAGCGTGGCCTGTTTGCCGTCACCCTTACCGACGCCGGGGTGAAGCCGCTGCCGAGTACCTGGTGGAACCCCGGGATGGCAGGCAGTGACACCCGGTCGGTGCAATTCAGCAACGTGCACGCGATCCTGGTCGGTGAGCCCGGGGACTACCTGAGCCGTGCCGGGTTCTGGCACGGGGCGATCGGCGTCGCCGCCTGCTGGCTCGGCGGTGCCCGCCGGGTGGCCGACCCGCTGTACCGTTGCGCCCGCAGCGAGTCGGCAGACGCCTACGCTCTGGCACACCTGGGCGCGGTCGACGCCGCGCTGGCCGCCGGCGATGCGATGCTGGCCGCGGCCGCCGCGCAGATCGACGCAGATCCGTTCGACCGGGCGCGCGCCGCGCAACTGCTGGCCCGACGCGTCCGCGCGGTCGTGGAACACGCCGTCGACGAAGCGATCACCCGCACCGGACGCGCACTTGGGCCCGGCCCGCTCTGCCAGGACGGCCGGCACGCCCAGCGGGTGGCCGACCTGACTATCTACATACGGCAGAGTCACGCCGAGCGCGACCTGGCCGAACTCGGCCGCTTGGCCGGCCGGCCCAGCCGTTGAGGGTCACGCCGCCCACCAACGGGCCGCGATTCGCCGCCAGACCTCTAACAGGTGGCGGCACCCCCGCGCAGGACTGGCTTCCCGCGCTTCGTCCACCGACGCTGGCGCTGACCTGCACATCTCTGGTCGTGGTGGCGGCGCATCCAGACGACGAGACCCTGGGCATGGGCGCGACGATGGCGCAGCTGGTTGCTTCCGGCGTTCCCGTCCGGGTCGTGTCGGTCAGTGACGGCGGGGCCGCGCGCCCGGATTCGTCGCTGGCTGAGCGGGTTCGACTCGAGGACGCGCGCCGTGCCGAGCTTCGCGCTGCCGCGGCTGTTCTCGGTGTGGGGCCGCCGCTGTCGCTCGGATTGCCCGACGGGCAGCTGGCCGAGCACGAGGATCATCTGGCGGGTCAGCTCGGTGGGATTTTGGACGCGTGCCCGCCCGGGTCCTGGTGCGCGGCGACCTGGCGGGGTGACGGTCACCCCGACCATGAGGCAGTGGGCCGGGCGGCGGCGACGGCCTGTGCACGCGCTGGTGTGACCCTGGTCGAGTATCCGCTGTGGATGTGGCACTGGGCCACCCCGGATGATCCGGACGTGCCCTGGGATCGAGCCCGCGGAATTTCCCTGCCGCGGTGGGCGGTGGAGCGCAAAAGTCAAGCCGCACAATGCTTTCGAAGCCAATTCGAGCCCCCGGCAGCGGTGTTGCCGCCGTTCGTGCTCGAGCGGCTACTTGCCGTGGGGGAGATGGTTTTCCGGTGACCACGCGGCTGCCCGACGCGTACTTCGACCGGATGTACGCCGGCGCACACGATCCCTGGGAGTTGTCGACGCGCTGGTATGAGGAGCGCAAGTACGCCATCACGCTGGCACTGCTGCCCAGACCGAGATATCGGCACGCGTTCGAGCCGGGCTGCTCGATCGGGACGTTGACCGGGCAGTTGGCGGCGCGCTGTGACCACGTCACCGCCGTCGACGTGGCCGACGCGGCCATTCGCACCGCCGACGCCCGGCTGCGGGATAGCGGCTGCCGCGACCGCGTGACGCTCTCGCGTGGATCCCTGGACGAGCCGTGGGCGGGCGGCCCGTTCGACCTGTTGGTGCTCAGCGAGATCGCCTACTACCTCGCGGCGGAAACCCTCGCGGAGGTGCTGCGACGGGAGTGTCCGCGATTGGTGCGCGGCGCGACTGTCGTCGCCGCCCACTGGCGGCACCCGGTGGATGATTATCTGCTCACCGGCGATGCGGCGCACGCCGTCATTGCGGCCACGCCCGGGCTGACACCACTGGGGCGATATTGCGACGACGACGTCGTGATCGATGTCTTCGACACCGCCGACGGTCGCTCAGTGGCGGCGCGGGAGAACGTTCCCGGCGCGCGGGAGCGAACATGCGGATAGCGACCTTCAACATCCTGCACGGCCGCACCGTCGGCGACGGCGTCGACCCGCAACGGCTACGGGACTGCGTGCGGCGCCTCGATCCGGACGTGCTCGCCCTGCAGGAAGTCGACTTCGACCAGCCGCGGTCCGGTCGGGCCGATCTGACCGCGGCCGCGGCCGAGGCGATGGGTGCCGTGGAGCACCGGTTCGTCGCCGCTATCTCGGGAACGCCGGGGGCGACCTGGATGGCGGCTACCGGACGCGAACAACCGGGGACCGCGGCCTATGGGATTGCATTACTGTCCCGCTTCCCGGTGACCAGCTGGCAGGTGGTGCGGTTACCCCGGATTCCGATGCGCTTCCCGATGTATCTGCCTGGCCCCAACAAGGTGATGATCGTCGACGAGGAGCCCCGGGCAGCTGTGATCGCGCGACTGCAGACGCCGCTCGGGCTGATGACGGTGGCTAACACCCACCTGTCCTTCGTGCCGGCGTGGAATGTGCGTCAGCTGCGGCGCCTGATGCGGGACCTGCGGGGACTGCCGGGGCCGCGGCTGCTGGTCGGCGACCTCAACCTCCCGCCCGCTCCCGTCCACCGCTGGACCGGGATGCGGCCACTGGCGTCGGCGGCGACGTTTCCGGCCGACGCGCCGACCCGGCAGCTCGATCACATCGTGACCGACGACAGGGAACTGCGTGTCAGCGCGACGGTCGCGGAGCTGATGCCGATTTCAGATCACCGCCCGCTGGTGGCGGACCTGCACCGCTGAGTCACTCCTGCCCGCTGAGTCACCGCCCGCTGCGTCACTCCTGCTGGCTGCGCGCCTCCGCGCCGGTCATACCGGCGTCGAAATCGTCGTCGGCGGCCGTGCGTCCCACGTAGTCGCCGTCCTGGTCGCGTCCCTCGCGTGAGTTGGCGACGTGCTCGTCGCCCTGTACGTCTTCTTCGCTCTTCTCTTTGCCACCGGTCATCGCGACCTCCTTCAGGTCTTGGGTGTGTGGGGTCTGGGCTCGCGCTAGGACAGGCAGTGCGCAGCGTCCACCAGCTCCGCGCTCATGTTGCGCTCCATCATCTTCAGCGCGGCCGAACCGAGTTCCTCGTCGATGTGGGCCACCGCATCAGGCGGCACCACCACCTCGTAGTGGCGCAGATAGCCGTCCAGTGCGCTGTAGAGGATGCACTGTTCGGTGACCTGGCCGGCCAGCACCAGACGCCGGCTCTTCAAGCGGTCCAGCAGGTAATCCAGCGCCGTCGAGTAGAAGACGCTGTGGCGGACCTTGGTGATGACGTAGGTGTCCTCCGGCGGCACCAGCGGTTTGACCAGTTCGGGCCGCTTGCCGTCGAGCGCGGCGGAGATGATCGAGCGGCGGTCGGCAGTGAAGTTGCCGTGGTTGTCGTTGACGTAGATGAGGTCGACGCCGTCGTTGTCGCGAGCGTCGTTCACCAGCCCGACCAGGGGATCCATGATGCCGGCGACGTTGTCGGCCAGTTGTTCGGCATCGGGGTGGTCGTAGTCGTTGAACATATCGATGATCAGCACCGCGGTATCACTCACAGTCGACTTGTACCCGCTCTCCGGGAACTCAACAGGATGATGCGTAATCCTGGGGAGCCGCCACCAAAATTGGCGAGTGCGGCAACTGTGTCCCTGGGATATAGTAACCGTAATGAGGTTTCCTACGTCTCTGGGAGTGAGCATGGTTTACATCGGGACAGACCCGCTCGTCCACGGGCCGGCCACGACCAGCGACTCGGGTGAGCGCGCCGTGAGCGTGCCCGGTTTGGTAGCTGCAGCCACCTGGGCGGTCGGTCTGGTCATCGGGCTGGTCGCAATGGCATCGGGACACGAGTTGCTGGCCGGAGTGGCACTGGTACTGGCCATCATGTCGCCCTGGCTCGGCCTGGCCTGGGTGGCGCGCACCCAGCGTGCCGACATGCGTCGTCAACGCGCGCTTGCCCAGCAGGCCGTGCTGTACCCGGGCAGTTGGCCGACGTTGCAACTCACCGCCCGCTGACACCCGCGGGCGCGCGATAGCACATCTGAGATTTCCTCCCGCCGAAGGGGTGTGGGCGGCTGCGGAATGGGGTACTGCCTGTGCCAACGGGCGACCATGTGGTGGCCGGCCCGGCCCTCCGCAGGAAGGAACTGCCATGACTACCGTCAGCGACTATGACGCCCGCCGCGTGACCGATACCGACGCCGCGGATCGATCCACACTGCGTGAGCTGGGACCCATGCCGAAGCTGGCCACGACTGTGGTCGACGACGACCCGAACGAGTCGCTCTTCTTCGAGTTGCCGGGTGCGGACCTCTCCAGCGAAGAACTCTCGGTCGTGGTGATCCCGCAGCGCGCCGACGAATTCACCTGCTCGAGTTGCTTCCTGGTGCAGCACCGCAACCGATTGCGCGACACCAGTGGCGGACGGCAGATCTGCGCCGACTGCGCGTGACTCCCGCGTAGGAGGACAATCCCTGCGTGTGAGCCCTCCACCCGGACTGCCCGCTCCGCGCGGGTTTCGTAGCGCCTTCGCCGCGGCGTACGCACTGGCCTACCTGATAGGCGGCGAACGCCGGATGATGCGGCTGCGTGTCAATGGACAGCTGAAACTGCCCGTGGGCGGACATGAGAACTGCCCGTAGGTGGCCAATAAGAACTGCCCAGTGGCGGACACGAATCTGCCCATTAGGGTGTGTCCGCCACCGGTGGTTGAGGCCGTTGTCAGCTCAAGGGTTTGACTCCCTTCCCGTGCAGGGCTTGGGCCAGCCGCACGGAGTCTCCGCTGGTCTGGCACAGGTGCGCGTGATGCAGCAGCCGGTCCACGGTGGCAGTCGCCAACGTCTTGGGCATCAGCTCATCGAAACCACTGGGGTGCAGGTTCGATGAGATCGCCACCGAGCGCCGTTCATAGGCGGCCTCGACGATGCGGTAGAGCCCTTCAGCGGCATCGGCACCGACGGGCAACAGTCCAACGTCGTCAATCACCACGAGCTCGGCACGCACGATCTTGGCCACGGCCTTGCCCAACGAATCGTCAGCGCGGTGCGCCCGAACCAGGACCCCGATCTGCTCGAGGGTGAACCACGCCACCGGCATCCCGGCTTCGATGACCTTCTGCCCCAACGCTTCGAGGAAGAACGTCTTGCCGGTGCCAGCGGGCCCGCAGACCACCAGGTTCTCCCGACGACCCACCCACTCCAGGGTCTGTAGCGCCTGCTGGGTCGGTAACGGGATCGACGACGCATTGGGGTCCCACACGTCGAATGTCTTCCCGGTCGGGAAGCCGGCGGCTTTGCGGCGGGCGGCCAGCATGGACCGGGCCCGGCCGGCGGACTCCTCGGTCAGCAGCGCTTTGATCACCTCGGTGGGGTCCCAGCGTTGAGCTCGGGCAGTGGCCAGCACGTCGGCGGCGATCGCGCGGGCGTGCGGCAACCGCAGCCCACGCATCAGCGCTTCGACGTCGGCGGGTAGCGACGCGGTGGTCGTGGTGGTAGTCACGCGATGCCTGCCTCGTCAGCGTCGATAACGTTGCGGCCGAATAAGTTCCACCCACTGGTTCCTTGCGCCAGGGAGGTGTCTTCGTCGGCGCCGCGGCGAGTGGTGTCCATGCCCTTGCTGGCGAGGATGGAATCAAGGTCACCGGTGGCGAAGCGACCGTGCACGCCAGCATGCCCGAGCGCCCAGTCGACATCGGCGCGGCCGGTTAACGCCGACAGTTCCACCGCGTGGGCCATCTTCTGCAGGATCCGTTCGGTGCCGACGGCGGCGGCTTCTTTGAGCCACACCGCCGCACCCGGCCCCAGCGCCAGGAAGGTCTGCTCACTGACAGTGCGGGCCCGCACCCGGTAATCACCGGGCACCTTGTCCCGATGCTCAGGGAAGTGGTCATCGTTGATGGCGGGACTACCGGGGGCGGCGCGGCGATGCCGCGCCACCTCCACCGGGCCGCCGCCATCAAGAGCGCAGATCACCACCTCATCGGTGCCGTCGTGGTCACGGATCCACACTGTCTGGCCCAGAAGAGTTGCGGGCAGCGAGTATTGGCAGTGGTCGAAGGTGACCATCGGGGTGTTGTCGGGAACCCGGCGGGTCACCCCCAACGCGGCGGTGTGGGGCAGGTCAGGAACCGCGTGCAGGGCCGGGCGTTCCTGAATGAGCATCTCGGCCGGCCGGCGTCCCGTGATCCGGTGCACGCGGGCGTTGATCTCGGTGGTGAAACCGGCGCATGCGGCTTCGACGTCGGCGAACGAGTCGTACTGCGGCAGGAGGTTGGTCTCAGTAGGCACGATGTCGGCTTTGGCGAGCTTCACCGCGTTCTCCACCCCACCCTTGGTGGCTGGGTCGGCGGGTTCACACGTCAGCACCGAAAGGCCGTAGTAGCGGCCGAAGGTGACCGCGGCCCGGTTGCGGACCGGAACTCCGGCGATGTGTCCAGTGGTGACGGTCTTCTCGTTGTCGGTGAGCAGGTAGGTTGGAGCACCACCGACGATGCGAAAGATGCGGTCCAGGCCGGCGAAGACACTGGGTGCGGTGCGGTCCCGCAAAGCCACCACGACGCGGTAGCGGCTCCACGCCAGCCACGCCACGAGCAGCACGATCTTGCGGCCGGCGACAAGGGGGCCGTCGGCGAAGTCGTACTGTAGCCACAGTCCTGGCTCGGTGATCCAGGGCCGGTGCACGCGTGTATTGCCAAGGCGCCATTGCGCTTTGATCTCCGCCAACGAACGGCGGGTGGTGCGGTCGGTGCCGGTGTAGCCCAACGCCACCAGCTTGTCGTGGGCTTTGTCGCCGCGGATCTTGCCCTTCGAATCAGCGACCCAGGTTTCCAGCAGGTCGCGCCAATCATCGATCATCCGGGCCCGCCGCGTGGCCGGGGGCAGCCCAGCGTTGCGATCCTCGACCGCTTTCTTCACGGTGTGGTGCGAGCACCCACACAGCTCGGCCGCGGCGCGGTAGGACCCGGTCAGGTCGTAGGCATTGAGTATTTCCATGAGTTCTCCGTCAGACTTCAAGTAGGTCTCTCCTGGGGTTGTCGGGTCGACTAGGCATCGACATCGAAACCGCAGGAGAGGCCGCCCCAGCGCAGACGCGCCGAACGACATCAAGTAGGTCTGGGCAGATTCATGGCCGCCTGCGGGCACTTTCGTATCCGCCGGTGGGCAGTTCTTATTGGCCGCGAACGGGCACTTTCATGTCCGCCAGTGGGCAGTTTTTCATGTCCGCCGACAGCTGATCCGCCGGTACGGCCCCATCATGACCATGCCGATCCTCAGCCTGGGTGACGTTGCGATTGTGTCCAATGCGGCGCTGGCCAAAGAAGTTTTCACCGCGCCGACGGATGTGCTGCTGGGGGGCGAAGGGGTGGGACCTGCGGCGGCCATCTACGGATCCGGGTCCATGTTCGTCCAGGAGGAACCGGAGCACCTGCGGCGGCGCCGGATGTTGACACCACCGCTGCACGGCGCCGCGCTCAACTCCTACGTGCCGGTGATCGAAGCGTCGACACGGGGGGCCATGCGCGCGTGGCCCGTCGATCGCCCTTTCGAGATGCTGCAGGCCGCGCGGGCGCTGATGCTCGATGTGATCGTCCGAATCATCTTCGGCGTCGAGGAGCCGGAAGAAGTCCGGCGGCTGGGGCGGCCCTTCGAACACCTGCTGAACCTCGGGGTATCAGAGCAGTTGACCGTGCGCTACGCGCTGCGCGGGCTCGGCACGTTGCGGGTGTGGCCGGCGCGGGCGCGGGCCAATCGCGAGATCGACGACGTGGTCATGCGGCTCATCGCCGAGCGCCGCAACGACCCCGGGCTGGCCACCCGCCGCGACATCCTGTCGTTGTTGATGTGCGCTCAATCCGACGACGGGCTGTCGGACAGCGAGATTCGAGATGACCTGATTACCTTGATGCTGGCCGGCCACGAAACCACCGCAACCACCCTGGCATGGGTGTTCGACCTGTTGCTGCATCATCCCGATGCCCTGCGGCGGGTGCGGGACGAGGCGACGGCCGGCGGAGAGGAGTACACGACGGCGGTGATCGATGAGGCGCTGCGGGTACGCCCGCCCGCCCCGCTGACCTCCCGGGTGGCGGCGCAACCCTTTCGGTTGGGCGGCTACGAGGTCGCGGCGGGGACCCGGATCGTCGTCCACATCGTCGCGATCAACAGGGATCCGGCCGTCTACGAGTCGCCACGGGAATTCCGGCCGGAGCGGTTCCTGGGTGTCCGGCCTCAGACGTATGCCTGGCTGCCGTTCGGTGGCGGGGTGAAACGCTGCCTGGGCGCCGCATTCTCGATGCGGGAGCTGATTACGGTGCTGCACGTATTGCTGCGTGAAGGTGAATTCATTTCCGTGGATTCCCGGCCCGAGCAGGCGGTGCGCCGGTCCATCATGCTCGCGCCGCGCCGCGGCACGAGCGTGCGATTCCGGCCGCTCCAAGAATTCGTTTAGAACCCGTCCAGGGCCGGGTGCCATGGTGCTGCCATGACGACCAACTTTTCGAGGAAGGCGGTTGTGGGTGCGGCGCCGGAACCGGCCACCAGCGGTTACGCCTCGGCGGCCTTGGTATTCAGCATCGTCGGAGCGGTGCTGCTGGGTGTCTTCTGCGCGATCGCGGCGTTGTTGCAGCCTGAAACCCTCCCACAGGGCAGGCGCGAGGCTATCGCGGCGCTGGTGATATCGGCGACCTGGGTGGTAGTGGCAGTGGCGGTGCTGCACGGATCTTCGATGTAGATCTGTGACAGAGCGATGTGATTGGACCCACAATTCGCGGGGTACACGGAGGTTGGATCTGCCAATTAGACAGCGTTCAACAGAAGGGGCGCGACGTGATTATCCTGGGAATTATTTTGCTGCTGATCGGCTATTTCGCCGGCATCCCAATTCTCTACACAATCGGCGGCATTCTCGTGCTCGTCGGTGTGATTCTGTGGATTCTGGGTGCGGTTGGGCGCCCGGTCGGAGGCCGAAGAGTCTGGTTCTAGCGCACTCGCCTGCGCCCTGAGCTAGTTGCGTCGGACCGGAACTGCGGAAACGCGGTTTCGGTCCGACGCATTTTTGGTCGGTAGAACATGAGTCGGGGTGGCGGGATTCGAACCCACGGCCTCTTCGTCCCGAACGAAGCGCGCTACCAAGCTGCGCCACACCCCGCTTGAAGCCTCGACAGCCTATCGCACCGGACCAGTCACCTCCCAAACGGCAGGTCGGCGGGTCAGTCCCAGCGGCAGGAGCGTTCAAATTCGGCTAGCGCCCGGGCGGCACCACGGGGGTCCAGCCCCTGGGCGGCCACCCATTCGTCGTCGAAATAGGTGTCGGCATAGCGATCACCGCTGTCGGCCAGCAGTGTGACCACCGAACCGTGGCGGCCCTCGGCGACCATCTCGGCCAGCAGGCCGAAGGCACCCCAGAGGTTGGTGCCCGTCGACGGGCCCACCCGTCGGCCGAGGACCGCGCTGACGTGGCGGGCGGCCGCGATCGAAGCCGCATCGGGCACCGAGACCATCCTGTCCACCAAGGACGGCAGAAATGACGGTTCCACCCGCGGCCGGCCGATGCCCTCGATCCGCGAGGACGCGCCGGTCACCACGTCGGCCCGGTTGTCGACGTAGGCCGGGAAGAACGCGGAATGCTCCGGGTCGACAACGCACAACTGCGTCGCGTGCCGCCGATAGCGGATGTAGCGGCCGATCGTTGCGCTGGTGCCACCGGTGCCGGCCCCCACCACGATCCAGGCGGGTATCGGGTGGGACTCCAAGGTCATCTGCAGGTAGATCGACTCGGCGATGTTGTTGTTGCCGCGCCAGTCGGTGGCACGCTCGGCGTTGGTGAACTGGTCCAGATAGTGGCCGCCGGTCTCCGCGGCGACACGGGCGGCCTCGGCGTAGACCTCGCTCGACTTCTCCACGAAATGGCAACGGCCGCCTTGTGATTCGATCAATGCGATCTTGCTCGCGCTGGTCGCCGCCGGCATCACCGCGACGAACGGCAAACCCAGCATCGCCGCGAAATAGGCCTCCGACACCGCGGTGGAACCCGAGGACGCCTCCACCACCGTCGTGCCCTCCTCGATCCAGCCGTTGCACAGCGCGTAGAGAAAGAGGGAGCGCGCGAGCCGGTGTTTGAGGCTTCCGGTGATATGGGTCGTCTCGTCCTTGAGGTAGAGCTCGACGCCGGCCCCGGAACCCCATTCGGCCGGCAGCGGGTACCGCAGCAGATGGGTGTCGGCGCTGCGCCGGGCGTCCGCCTCGATCAGCCGGATCGCATTGTCGGTCCAGGTCCGGGAGAGACTTCGGGCCGCGATGCGGGTCTGTGTCAACGCACGGACACGGTTGGCTGTGAGCGCCCCAGGTTGCTGGTCGAATCCCGGCCGCCCATCGGGGTGGCGATCAGCGTCAGCAGGGTCGCCTCGGGCCGGCAGCAGAACCGCACCGGCGCGAACGGTGAGGTGCCGATACCCGCGGAGACGTGCAGCCGGGTGTGAGAGCCCCACTGGGAAGCGCCCTTGGCCCGGGAGCGGTCCAGCCCGCAGTTGGTGACCAGCGCGCCGTAGAACGGGAGGCACAGCTGTCCGCCGTGGGTGTGGCCGGCCATGATCAGCTGGTACCCGTCGGCGGCGAAGCGGTCCAGCACCCGCGGCTCCGGCGAGTGCACCAGCCCCAGCCGCAGATTGGCGGCGGGGCTGGCCGGTCCGGCGATCGTCTCGTAGCGGTCTCGGTCGATGTGCGGGTCGTCCACGCCGGCGGCGGCGACGTGCAGACCGGCGACCTCGAACTCGCGGCGATTGTGGGTGAGGTCGAGCCAACCCCGTTCGGTGAACGCCGCACGCAGGTCCTGCCAGGGCAGCGGCTCGCCCTTGATCCGGTGATCGGGGTTGGTCAGGTAGTTCATCGGGTTCTTCAGGCGCGGCCCGAAGTAGTCGTTGCTGCCGAAGACGAAGACCCCGGGACGGGACAGCAGGTCGCCCAGGGCCTGCACCACCGCCGGCACCGCCTTGGGGTGGGCCAGGTTGTCGCCGGTGTTGACCACCAAGTCGGGCTCCCAGCTGGCCAACTCGCGCAGCCAGGCCTGCTTGCGCCGCTGGTTCGGTGTCATGTGCAGGTCGCTGATGTGCAGCACCCGCAGTGGGGTCGAACCCGGGCTCAGCACCGGCATCGTGATCTCGCGCAGTACGAATGCATTGCGCTCGACGAACGCCGCGTAGCCGATCCCGGCGACCGCCGAGCCAAGCACTGCGGCTCCGGTCTTCAACGCGACAGGGAGTACCTCAGCCATGCCAGGCAGTTTACTGCCGGGAACCGACTCGACGCGCGGCTCTTCGCGTGATCAGCGCCTAGGGGGGCGGCGGTGCCGGCGGTGGAGGCGCCAGCAGCGGAATGGTGATCGGGGGCAGGCCGGGTATTTCGACGACCTGCGATCCGACAACCTCCGGCGGCAACCCGCCCTCGGGCGGCGGCGGCGGTGGCGGCGGGATGCCGTTGCTGATCTGAATCGTCACGATCGAGCCGGGAATCGTCTGGCCGGTCGGCGACGTTCCGACGACCTCGCCATACTTGGCGCTGCTGTTGACCGAGTTGGGCTGGTCGGCGACCTGGAAACCGGCGTCCCGCAAGCGCTGACGTGCCTGGTCGATGTCCAGACCGGCCACGCTGGGCACCCGCCCGGCCGGCGAACCGTCCATGTACCGCGGGTCGGTGGGCGGCAGGTGCACCTCGCCAAAGTTGTTGGCGATCGGCTGTAGCGCGGTGAACCAGGTGCGCGCGGGCTCGTTACCGCCGTACAGATCACCGCTGCCGCAATGCCGCAGCGGGGCCGAGCACAGGTCGGTCGGCGAGGGCGAGTCGTCGTAGATGTAGTTGGCCGCCGCGTAGCGGTTGGTGAAGCCGACGAAGCCGGAAGACCGGTGCGCCTCGGTGGTGCCGGTCTTGCCGGACATCGGCAGGCTCCAGCCGGCCGCTCCGGCCGAACCGGCCGCCGTGCCGCTGCCCACCGCGTCCTTGCTCATGGCGTTGGCGAGCGTGTTGGCCAGTCCTTCGGGGACCACCTGCTCGCAGGTCTCGGTGGTGACGGAGACCTCGTTGCCGTTGCGGTCGATGAGCTTGTCGATCGGGTTCGGCGGGCACCACATGCCGCCGGAGGAGAGCGTGGCGGCGACATTCGACAGTTCCAGCGCGTTGACCTCGATGGGGCCGAGGGTGAACGAGCCGATGTTCTGCCGTTTGACGAAGTCGGCCAGGCTCTCGTTGCTGTCGGGGTTGTAGTCGCGCGCGGTGCCGGGGTTGGCGTAGGACCGCAGGCCGAGCTTGATGGCCATGTCCACCGTCCGGGACACGCCGACCTGCGAGATCAGCTTGGCGAACGCGGTGTTGGGCGAGGTGGCCAGCGCGTCCGTCACGCTCATGCTGCCGCGGTAGTTACCGGCGTTGATCACGCACCAGGTGTCCTTCGGGCAGCCCTTGGCGCCACCACTGCCCAGCCCCTTGCCTTGGAAGCGGCCCGGGACGTCGAGCTGGGCGTTGATGCCCATGCCCATGTCCAGCGCGGCCGCCGTCGTGAAGATCTTGAAGATTGATCCGGCGCCGTCGCCGACCAGGGAGAAGGGCTGTGGCCGCATCGTCTCGCCGGCCTCGGTGTCCAGGCCGTACTTGCGGTTGCTGGCCATCGCCACCACTTTGTGCGACGTCTTGCCGGGCAGGATCACGCTCATCACGCTCGAGATGCCGCTGAGCGTCGGGGGCGCGAACCTGTCGATGGCCGACTTGACCGGAATCTGGACGTCGGGATCCAGCGTGGTCCGGATCAGGTAACCACCGCGGGCTACCTGTTCCTTACTGATCCCCGCGTGCGAGAGGTACTCCTGCACGTAGTCGCAGAAGAAGGCGCGATCGCCGGCCGCGATGCAGCCGCGCGGCAATTCGTTCGGCTGCGGCAGGATCCCGAGCGGCTGGGTCTTGGCGGCGCGCAGGGCGTCGGCCTCGGCGGGGATGTTCTCGATCATGGTGTCCAGCACCAGGTTGCGCCGGGCCAGTGCGCCTTCGGGGTTGGTGTACGGGTTGAGCGCGCTGGTCGACTGCACCATGCCGGCCAGCAGCGCCGCCTGCTGCCAGTTCAGGTCGATCGCGTTGACCCCGAAGTAGGTCTGTGCGGCGTCCTGGATGCCGAATGAGTTGTTTCCGAACGACACCAGGTTCAGGTAGCGGGTGAGGATCTCCGGCTTGGTGAAGGTCTTGTCCAGCGTGAGTGCCATGCGGATCTCGCGCAGCTTGCGCGCCGGGGTGGTTTCGACGGCCGCGCGCTTCTCCGCGTCGGTCTGCGCCGTCACCAGAAGTTGGTAGTTCTTGATGTACTGCTGCTCGATGGTCGAACCGCCGCGGGTTTCGACATCCCCGGACGCGTAGCCGGCCAGGCCGGTCAGCGTGCCTTTCCAGTCCACACCGTTGTGGTCGGCGAACCGCTTGTCCTCGATCGACACGATCGCGAGCTTCATGGTGTTGGCGATCTTGTCCGACGGCACCTCGAAACGACGCTGGGAGTACAGCCACGCGATCGTGTTTCCTTTGGCGTCGACCATCGTCGACACCGCCGGCACCTGTCCCTCCAGGAGTTGAGCCGAGCCGTTGGCGACGACCTCGGAGGCGCGGTTGGACATCAGCCCCACGCCACCGGCGAGCGGGAACATGAGCGCGGTGGCGACCACGCTGGCGAGCAGACAGAAGCCCGCGAGCTTCAGCAGCGTGAGTGCTACCGGGGGACGCTCGGACATGCGTACTACAGTAGCGACCTCTCGTCACCCCCCCGCGCCGTGCGGCTGGAAAAAATTTCTGTAGCAGCTGTCGGACCGGTCCGCTACCCCTGGGAACTGTGAATTTCCTGCGACTGCACTGGTCAGAGCCCCAAAAGGGGACAAGCCGGCCCTGTTTTGCCCGGCCGGTCGACGCAAGACGGCACGAACGTCCCAGAAAAAGCGTTATCGGACTGTTGCGCAATTGGCGTCCCAACCCCTAACTTAGAGACGCAGTGAGATTCAGGTAACACCGATGTGCACATTGTGGCTCGAATCGCATGGTCGGCTGGTACCCGAAGAGGGCGGTCGCAGGCGGCGACCGGAAGGAAGGGATCAGCTCGTGTCAGGAACGCGTCCGGGCGCACGAAGGACCAACCTCACGTCCACAGGCAATCTGCTCCGCAGCGTCGAGGCTGAGGAGCGCATCACCTGGGTGTCGCAGGCGTTGTGCCGGGCGACGGATCCCGACGAGCTGTTCGTACGCGGCGCCGCCCAGCGCAAGGCCGCTGTTATCTGCCGGCACTGCCCTGTAATGCAGGAATGCGGCGCGGACGCCCTGGACAACAAGGTGGAGTTCGGCGTCTGGGGCGGCATGACCGAGCGTCAGCGCCGGGCGCTGCTGAAGCAGCACCCCGAGGTGGTGTCCTGGTCGGACTACTTCGACAAGCGCAAGCGCCGCAACATCGTCTGACCGGCTGCGCAAACCCGCGTGCTGCGGGCCCTCACGTCATTACTTTTTTATTACAGCTTAGCTGGACGTCGTAGTTGCGCCCGGCTATTTTCCCTGGTCAGCGCCCTTTTTTGCGGTGCAGCGCCGATTGGGCCTGCTGACCGTCATTGAATGAGCGTCAAATAAGGGCGGTTCTGAGCGCCGTCACCGCAGGTCATGACACCTTTACAGAGTTGGTTGCTGACGTAACTCGACGATCGCCGGCAGGTGGCCGCACGGCCCGGACGGCGGGGGTCCGCGGAGTTCCAGGCGCCTCATTTTGAGTCCGCCTCCATCATTACTTTATTGTTACAGCTTAGCAGGACGAACTATCCGGATCGCTGCATTAACGCAGGTCAGCGGGGTTTTTGGGGCAGTAGATACTGATGTTGTTCGGGTCCGCCGTTGAATGGGCGTCAAATAACGGCCGTGCGCAGAAGCATCGTCGCAGGTCAGCGCGCGATCAAGCGGACGTGATCTGATCGGCCAGGGCGCGCAGCGCCTCCAGGTCGGAGACGTCGAACGGCAGCGAGGGCACTCCGACGACGGGCACATGGGGGTGGGCGCCGGTGAACCGGGACAGCAGCCGGATCTCCCTCTTGGCCGTCTGACCGCGATCGGCATGGATATGCAGCACGGCGGCCGCCAGGGACGCGGCCTCGGAACCGTTCGCCTCGGCCTCGAGCTTTTCGGTGGCGTCGATCGCCCGCTCGACCGGCAGCGAACACAGCAGCGGATGGGTGCGATTCAGGACCAGCCCGGCCAGCGGCATCCCTTCCTGGGACAGGCGGTCGACGAAGAAAGCCGCCTCGCGCAAGGCGTCGGGCTCGGCGGCCGAGACGACCACGAACTGGGTGCCGCGCCGCTTCAGCAGCGCGTAGGTGCGGTCAGCCTTCTCCCGGAAGCCCCCGAACGTCGCGTCCAGCGACTGAACGAACGCCGCCGCGTCGCCCAGCATCTGCGAGCCCAGGATTGTCGACATCGCTTTCATGGCCAGACCCATCGCACCGGTGACGAGCCGCCCGATGCCACGGCCGGGTGCGAGCAGCAGGCGCCACAGCCGGCTGTCCATGAAGCTGCCCAGACGCTTGGGGGCGTCCAGGAAATCCAGGGCGTTGCGAGACGGCGGTGTGTCCACCACCACCAGGTCCCAGCGGTCCTGGGCCAGCAGCTGTCCCAGCTTCTCCATGGCCATGTATTCCTGCGTGCCGGCCAGGGAGGTGGCGACCGTCTGATAGAACTGGTTGTCCAGAATCGATTGCGCCCGTTCGGATCCCGAGTACTGGACCACCATCTCGTCGAAGGTGCGGCGCATGTCCAGCATCATCGCGTGCAGCTCGCCGGGCACCTCCGGAGCCAGCGGAACACGTTGCGGCGTGTTGCCAAGGTCGTTGACTCCCAACGCTTGTGCGAGTCGCTTGGCCGGGTCGATAGTCAAAACCACTACCGTGCGCCCATATTCGGCCGCGCGCAGTGCTATCGCCGCCGCGGTGGTCGTCTTGCCGACGCCGCCCGCGCCGCAGCACACCACCACCCGATTGGTCGTATCGGCCAGAATCGAGGCCATATCAAGGGTTTGCGGCTTGTGTGGCTGCGTCATGTCACCGAACTCCCTGTTGCGCAAGTACTTCCGAAAGCTCGTAGAGGCTGCCCAGGTCGACTCCGTCGGAGATCGTCGGCAGCTCCAGCCTGGGGACCTGCAGCGACTCGAGCTGCTGGGCGGTCTCCGAGCGAGCGCTGATCCGGGTGGCGTGTTCGATGGTCTCGGTCAGCAGGCCCGCGAAATCGGCGTCCTCGAGCTCGATTCCGGCCGTCGCCAACCCGGAACGCACGGCGTCGGCGTCCACCACGCCCTCGGCGGCCTTGGCCAGGTCGTCGCTGCCCAGGTAGGCGGGGATGTTGCGGTTCACGATGACGCTGCCGATCGGCAGCTCCATCTCGGCGAGCTCCTCGATGGCCTCCAGCGTTTCCTGCACCGGCAGCGCTTCCAGCAGCGTCACCAGGTGAATGGCCGTCTGGTCGGAATGCAGCAGCTTGACCACGCCTTCGGCCTGCGAGTGCACCGGTCCGCCCTTCGCGAGGTCGGACACCGCCTTGGTCACGTCGAGGAAGCGGGCGATGCGGCCGGTCGGGGGTGCGTCGACGACGATCGCGTCGTAGACCGGCAGGCGATTCTTGTCGACCCGGATCACCGTCTCTTTGATCTTCCCGGTGAGCAGCACGTCACGCAGCCCGGGCGCGATGGTGGTCGCGAACTCGATGGCGCCGATGCGGCGCATCGCCCGGCCCGCGATGCCCAGGTTGTAAAACATGTCGAGGTACTCCAGGAACGCGGCCTCGATGTCGATGGCCAGCGCGTTGACCTGGCCGCCGCGTTCGGCGGTCGCGATCTTGAGTTCCTGGTAGGGCAGCGGCGGGACGTCGAACAGCTGGGCAATCCCTTGGCGCCCTTCGACTTCCACCAGCAGGACCTTGCGCCCGCCAGCCGCCAGGGTCAGCGCCAGGGCGGCCGCGATGGTCGACTTTCCGGTACCGCCCTTGCCGGTTACGAAATGGAGGCGAGCCTTCGACAACCGCGAGGGCCACCCGACGGTACTACCGCCGCTCGATGTGTTTGCCACCATCGCATGCTAGCCGTTGCTGTTTTGCCCGATAAGCTCGCGACCATGACCCAACCCACCACATGGGAGTACGCGACGATTCCGCTGCTCACCCACGCCACCAAGCAGATCCTCGACCAGTGGGGCGCCGACGGCTGGGAGCTGGTCGCGGTGTTGCCCGGCCCCACCGGCGAGCAGCACGTCGCCTACCTCAAGCGCCCCAAGTAGGGTCCGGCCGGATGAGCGCGAAAGCACGCCTGGAGGAGCTAGGCCTGACGCTTCCGCAGGTGGCGGCACCGCTGGCGGCCTACGTGCCGGCAGTGCGCACCGGAAATCTCGTCTACACCGCCGGCCAGTTGCCGCTCGTCGCCGGAAAGTTGAGTGCCACCGGCAAAGTCGGCGCTGACGTCGCCCCCGACGTGGGCAAGGCGCTGGCCAGGGTGTGCGCCCTCAATGCGCTCGCCGCGGTGGATTCCGTGGCGGGTCTGGACTCGGTGACCCGGGTGGTGAAGGTGGTCGGATTCGTCGCCTCCGCGCCGGGCTTTCATGGTCAGCCGGGCGTCGTCAACGGCGCTTCAGAACTTCTTGCCGAGGTGTTCGGCGACAACGGTGTGCACGCACGCTCGGCGGTGGGTGTCGCCGAGCTGCCGCTGAACGCGCCGGTGGAAGTCGAAATGATCGTGGAGGTCGGGTAGCGGCCGTGGCCGGGTCAGCGCTCGCCCATCCCGCCTACGCCCAACTGCGGGCGGTGACCGATACCGCCTCGGTGTTGCTCTGCGACAACCCCGGCCTGATGACGCTGGAAGGCACGAACACCTGGGTGCTGCGTGGTCCGCGCAGCGACGAGTTGGTGATCGTGGACCCGGGACCCGATGACGACGAGCACATCGCACGGGTGGCCGCCCTGGGCCGCATCACTCTGGTGCTGATCAGTCATCGGCACGGGGACCACACCGACGGCATCGACAAGCTGGTCGAGCTCACCGGGGCGACGGTGCGCTCGGCGGGCAGCGGGTTCTTGCGCGGGTTCGGCGGCGAGCTGGTCGACGGCGAGGTGATCGACGCCGCCGGTCTGCGGATCACCGTGATGTCGACGCCCGGGCACACCGCCGATTCATTGTCGTTCGTGCTCGAGGACGCGGTGCTGACGGCCGACACAGTGCTGGGGCGCGGCACCACCGTGATGGACAAGGAAGACGGCAATCTGACCGCCTACCTGGAATCGCTGCACCGGCTGCGCGGGCTGGGACGGCGGGCGGTATTGCCTGGACACGGGCCGGAACTGCCGGCTCTCGACGCGGTTGCCCAGGGGTATCTGGCGCACCGGAACGAGCGGCTCGAGCAGGTGCGGTCGGCGCTGCGCGAACTCGGCGAGGATGCCAGCGCCCGCCAGGTCGTCGAACACGTCTACACCGACGTCGACGAGAAGCTGTGGGACGCCGCTGAGTGGTCGGTGCAGGTGCAGCTGGACTACCTGCGGGCGTAGCGGCTGCGGCGCCGGTTTCCGGCACGTCGCGCGTCCGGGCGGTTTGGCGCGCCGAAATTGAAACCACGCACACCTGCGCCGGCGTGTTCTGTACCTCAGATAAGTGTCGCGGACGCGCGCTGGGCGCGCGCGCTTACCTCGCTCGGCGCGCGAGCCTCTCGGAGTCCGAGATGAGCACGCTCTTGCCCTCCAGGCGAATCCACCCGCGGTGCGCGAAATCGGCCAGCGCCTTGTTGACCGTCTCCCGGGACGCGCCAACCAGCTGGGCGATCTCCTCCTGGGTCAAGTCGTGGGTGACGCGCATGGCGCCACCCTCCTGGGTGCCGAAACGCTGTGCGAGCTGCAGCAACTGCTTGGCCACCCGGCCGGGCACGTCGGTGAAGATCAGGTCGGCCAGGTTGTTGTTGGTGCGCCGCAACCGGCGGGCCAGGACGCGCAACAGCTGCTCGGCGATCTCCGGACGGTCGGCGATCCACGCCCGCAGCGCGTCGCGGTCCATCGAGACCGCACGCACCTCGGTGATCGTCG
Organism: Mycobacterium sp. TY815; assembly: GCF_030755135.1. NCBI lineage: Bacteria > Bacillati > Actinomycetota > Actinomycetes > Mycobacteriales > Mycobacteriaceae > Mycobacterium > Mycobacterium sp. TY815. Next base: position 393,875 of record NZ_JAUFRX010000003.1, read on the forward strand.
TTGCGCTCGACGTTCGCGGGCCCGGGTCGAAGATCGACAGCTCACCGAACATGTCCGACGGGCCCATGATGGTGAGCAGGTTCTCCCGCCCATCGGGTGAGCGACGACCGATCTTCACCTTGCCCGCGACGATGATGTAGAGCCGGTCACCCGGTTCACCCTCAGCGAAAACGGTGTGTCCGCGGGGAAAGTCGACGGGCTGCAACTGCTTGGTCAGTGCGGCGACTGCGCTGGGCTCAACCCCTTGAAAGATTCCGGCCCTTGCCAGGATCTCGTCCACGTTGCCTCTTCTTGCCTCTTCAGTTTCCGACGAGTAGATACGGGCTGGCCAACCTGTGACGGCCGACACGAGTCTAAAGGTAGGCCAAACGGTGCGGCCTGCCAACGCTACACACGATTAACGTGTCGAATCACCGTAAACTGCGTATTGCTCAGATACCGCCCCTGGATGCGGGTCGGCAGGCCGGATTCGATACGCCCGACCATGTCGGCGGCAAAGAATGTCTCGGCGTGATGCCGCCCGGTCAGCGCTCTGGGCTGCGGCGCGGCTTCAAGTCCGAGCGCCTGACGGCGGTGCAGCAGCTCCAGCGCCTCCGGCATCCCCTCGCGGGCCAGCGTACGGACGTCGACAGCGTCGGCGTGATCGAGGAAATCGGCGACATCGGAGGCGGTCACGGTGTCATGGGCGAGTGACTTTTCCAGCCGCCCCAGCCCCAGCGCGGCCAACATCAGCAACGCGGGGATGCAGGCCACCAGCAACCACAACACAAATCGAGTAAACATGGCCAAGGTCTCAGCCAGATTACGAAATCAGTACTCTGTCGTAGGTGTCAGCGGCTAAGTCGTCCCCAGTCAAGGAAAAGGGGACGAAGCAGGCGGTCGCCAAGCGCTTCGCCAACGAAACCCGCACCGGTTTGGTGCGACGGGCGCGCCGGATGAATCGGACGCTGGCGCAGGCATTTCCGCACGTCTACTGCGAGCTGGACTTCACCACGCCGCTCGAGCTCGCCGTCGCGACGATCCTGTCGGCGCAGAGCACCGACAAGCGGGTGAACCTGACGACGCCGCCGCTGTTCGTGAAGTACCGGACCGCGCTGGATTATGCGCAGGCCGATCGCGACGAGCTGGAGGCGCTGATCCGCCCCACCGGCTTCTTCCGCAACAAGGCCACCTCGCTCATCGGACTGGGCCAGACTCTTGTCGAGCGGTTCGACGGCGAGGTGCCCCACACCATGGAGGAATTGGTGACGCTGCCGGGGGTCGGCCGCAAGACCGCCAACGTCATCCTGGGCAACGCCTTCGACATCCCCGGCATCACCGTCGACACCCATTTCGGCCGGCTGGTGCGCCGCTGGCGGTGGACCGCCGAAGAAGACCCGGTCAAGGTGGAGCACGCCGTCGGCGAACTGATTGAACGCAAGGAATGGACCCTGCTCAGCCACCGGGTGATCTTCCACGGCCGCCGGGTGTGCCACGCCCGTAAGCCGGCGTGCGGGGTGTGTGTCCTGGCCAAGGACTGCCCGACCTACGGGCTTGGCCCCACCGAGCCATTGCTGGCCGCTCCACTCGTCCAGGGCCCGGAGACCGACCACTTGTTGGCCCTGGCCGGGTTGTAGCCGCTCGCGGCATGAAGGGGCTCTCCGGTGCTGCCCGCTGGACCATTGCGGTCGTGGCGGTGGTGGTCGCTTTGGTGGTGGCGCTGGTGGCGCAATTGCACGACGACGCGGCGCCGCCGACGACCCCGCAGGGGCAGGCCGGGCGCGAACACCGGGATGCCGACACCGCCGAGGCACTGGCCGGACCGCGACAACGGGCCGCGCTGGCGCCCTGTCCGGCCCCGGGGACAGGGCCGGGCGTCCCGGTCCTGCAGGGCGTGGTGGCCGAATGTGCGGCCGACGGTTCCGCGGTGGACGTGGCGAAGGCGCTGGCGGGACGGCGCGTGGTGATCAACCTCTGGGCCTACTGGTGTGGGCCGTGCGCTGCCGAATTGCCCGCGATGGCCGAGTATCAACGTCGGGCGGGTTCCGACGTGACGGTGGTGACGGTGCATCAGGACGAGAACGAGACGGCTGCCCTGCTGCGGTTGGCCGAGCTGGGCGTTCATCTGCCGACGCTGCAGGACGGTCGCCGCCGGGTGGCGGCCGCGCTGCGGGTGGCAAACGTGATGCCCGCGACGGTCGTGCTGCGGCCGGACGGTAGCGTTGCGCAGACCCTGCCGCGGGCATTCGACAGCGCCGACGAGATTGCGGCCGCGGTCGGGGAGTGAGGCGGGGTGAACGAATCAGATGAGGTGCCGGTGACTGCTGCGGGTACCGCGCGCGAGCGGGGGACGGTCGCACTCACTCCTGACGCCGGCCCGGCCTGGTTGCGGCCGCTGATCGACAACGTCGACCAGATTCCCGATGCATACCGTCGCCGGCTGCCGGCTGACGTACTGGCCATGGTGACGGCCGCCAAGTCGTTGGGCCGGGGCGGCCGGGACGCCGCCGTGCTGGTGCTCTTCTCGGGACCGGAGTCAGGTGCCGCCGACGGCGGCGTTCCCGACGACGCCGACCTGCTGCTGACCGTGCGGGCCTCGACCCTGCGTCATCACGCCGGGCAGGCCGCCTTCCCGGGCGGCGCATCCGACCCCGGCGACGAGGGCCCGGTTGCCACCGCCCTGCGGGAGGCGCGCGAGGAGACCGGTATCGACACCGGGAGGCTGCACCCCCTGGTGACCATGGAACGGACCTTCATCGCTCCGTCGCGCTTCCACGTCGTCCCGGTGCTGGCCTACTCGCCTGACCCCGGCCCGGTGACGGTCGTGAACGACGCCGAGACCGCGATCGTCGCCCGGGTCCCGGTGCGGGCTTTCATCAACCCGGAGAATCGGCTGATGGTCTATCGGGGCACCCTGGGACGCCGCTGGGCCGGACCGGCGTTTCTGCTGAACCAGATGCTGGTGTGGGGCTTCACTGGCCAGGTGATCTCTGCGGTACTCGACGTCGCGGGCTGGGCGCAGCCCTGGGACACCGACGACATCCGCGAGTTGGACGACGCGATGGTGCTGGTCGGTGACTCGGACGGGCTGAGGGGCGGGCTGCGATGAATTCCATGACGCCCTCGCAGTGGCTGGACATCGCCGTCCTGGCGGTCGCGTTCATCGCCGCCATCTCCGGGTGGCGTTCCGGCGCGCTGGGTTCGGTGCTCTCGTTCGCCGGAGTCGTGCTGGGTGCGGTGGCCGGCGTGCTGCTGGCGCCGCACATCGTCAGCCATATCGCCGCTCCGCGGGCCAAGCTGTTCGCCGCGCTGTTCCTGATCCTGGCGCTGGTGGTGGTCGGTGAGGTCGCCGGCGTGGTGCTGGGACGCGCGGTGCGCGGCGCGATCCGCAACCGGCCGATCCGCACCATCGACTCCGTCATCGGTGTCGGCGTGCAGCTGATGGTGGTGCTGACCGCCGCCTGGCTGTTGGCGACGCCTTTGACCCAATCGAAGGACCAGCCGGAACTGGCCGCCGCGGTCCGGGGTTCACGGGTGCTCGCCGAGGTCAACGAGGTGGCGCCGACCTGGCTGAAGACGGTGCCCAAACGCCTTTCGGCGCTGCTGAACACCTCTGGCCTGCCCGCGGTGCTGGAGCCGTTCAGCCGTACCCCGGTGATACCGGTTGCCTCGCCGGACCCGGCACTGGCCAACAACCCGGTGGTGGCGGCGGCCGCGCCGAGTGTGGTCAAGGTACGCAGCCTGGCGCCGAGTTGTCAGAAGGTGCTCGAAGGCACCGGCTTCGTGATCTCACCCGAGCGGGTGATGACGAATGCGCACGTGGTGGCCGGCTCCAGCAGCGTCTCGCTGCAGGCCAACGGCAAGAACTACGACGCCACGGTGGTCTCCTACGACCCGCAGGTGGACATCGCGATCCTGGCTGTCCCGGGTCTGCCGTCCGCGCCGCTGGTGTTCGACGACACCCCCGCGAAGACCGGTACCGACGTGGTGGTGCTGGGCTATCCGGGCGGTGGCAACTTCACGGCCACCCCGGCGCGCATCCGGGAGGTCATCAAGCTCAGCGGGCCGGATATTTACCGCAGCCCGCAGCAGGTGACCCGCGACGTCTACACCATCCGGGCCAATGTGGAGCAGGGCGATTCGGGCGGGCCGCTGATCGACCTCGACGGCCGCGTGCTCGGGGTGGTGTTCGGTGCGGCCGTGGACGACGCGGACACCGGTTTCGTGCTGACGGCCGAGGAGGTGGCCGGCCAGCTCTCCAAGATCGGCGCCAGCGCGCCGGTGAGCACCGGGGCTTGCGTCAGCTGACCTGCTGCACCTTGGCCAGAAATCGCGTCAGCAGCCGGTTGATCTCCTCGGGTGACTCTTCGTGGCTGAAATGGCCTGCCCCGGCCACGGATACATAGCGCCCGTGCGGCGCGTAGCGCTGGGTGCGTTCGACGGGCGCGGCCAGGACGTAGGGGTCCGCGTCGCCACGGATGTGCAGCAGGGGCACACCTAGTTGCGCGGTGGTCGACTTGATGAACCGGTGGCCTTCCCCGCGTAGCTGGCTGCGCACCGCCCATCGCTGATATTCCAGTGCGCAGTGCGCGGCGCCCGGGATCTGGATGGCCTGGCGCAGGTACCGGATCGTCTGCGAAAAGTCTTCAGTCGCAAGCCATTTGGGGCCACTGCGGCTGCGGACGAGACGCTCGATCTCGGCGCCGTCGTGTCTGGTCAGCAGTCGCTCGGGCAATAACGGAGCCTGGTACCGCAGCAGCGTCGGCAGCAGCGCGCGGCCCTGGTCCCGGCGCGTGAGGGTGGACCGTCGCAACGCCGCCGGGTGCGGCGAACTGATCACGGCGATGCCGCGCACCAGCCGGGAATGCAGCAGTGCGGTGGCCCAGCAGGCCAGTCCGCCGTCGGCGTGGCCGATCAGCGTCGCCGAGGAATGTCCGAGTGCCCGGATCAGCCCGGCGGTATCGCCGGCCAGCGTCCAGCCGTCATAGCCGCGGGGCGGTTTGTCGCTGCCCCCGTAGCCGCGTAGGTCGACGGCGACCACGCGGGCTCCGGCGAGGGCGCGCAACTGGTGGCGCCACGACCACCAGAACGATCCGAAGCCGTGCAGCAGCATGACCAGGGGCCGACCGGTGCCGGCGCCGTTGGGGTTGCCGGCGTCGGCTTCGACGACGTGGAACCGGATGCCGTTGGCGTGCACATCCAGATGGCGCCAAGGCCCGTCGATGCGGACGACCGACGGATCTGGAGCCGGCACTTACCAGCCCGAGGGATCGGTGGGGGCGTTGTTCTCCGGCTTCTCGTGTTTGCCGTGGTGCTCCGGGAGCTGCTTGGGGCCCGCGGGGGTCTTGTCGTGGCCGGGGGCGAAGGCGGTGCGCGCCTCTTTGACCGATTCGATGGTCTTCTGCGGCCCGCGGATCCTGCGGACCTTCAGGAAGCCGAACAGCGCCAGCGCAATCGTGACGACGACCATGATGCCGAAGACGATCAGGAACGCCGCCCAGCGCCACAGCCAGTTGTCCAACAGCTCGGCGAGGAAAAAGAAGAAGAAGAAGGTCGAATAGAACAGCACGACCAGGGCGGAGATGAAGAAGACGCTGCCGGTCAGGCCTTTTTTGACGTCGCGGGTGATCTCCGCGCGGGCCAATTCGACCTCGGCGCGCACCAGGGTCGACATCTGGGTCGTGACATCCTTGATCAGGTCACCGACCGACGGCTCACCGGCCCTGGCATGCGGGTCGGCCAACGGGATCGTGGTCAGCGTGCTCGGCACACCGTTCTTTCGATCGGGTTTGCTCACAGACCGTCCTCTCCGTCTCGCGGCCCGCGGTGTCCCTCTGGGCCGCGCAGTGCGCGTAGTCGCGGTTTATGTTGCCATGCGGCGCGAGGCCGGACGAGGCCAGCCGAGGGCCGTCGCAAGTGCGGCGGGACGTATGCATTGATCCTCTACACTGGCCCACTGGTCTGAGATTCCTCACTCCAATCTTTGACAACCGAACGGGGTATCACTTTGCAGAAGGCGCGAAGCGGCGTGAAATCGGCTTCTGCCGCGGCCGTCCTGGCCGTTTTCTTGGGCCTTCTGTTCCTGCCGGCGAAGACCGCATCCGCAGACGACAAGGTCGCCCTGGGGGGTGGATCGGGCATCGTGGTCAACACCGGCACGCTGTGCACGCTGACCGCGATCGGTCACGACAAGTTCAACGACCTCATTGGATTCACCTCTGCCCACTGCGGCGGCCCCGGTGCGCCGGTGGCCGCCGAGGGCGCCGAGAACCGCGGCCAGGTCGGCACGATGGTCGCCGGCAACGACGGGCTGGACTATGCGGTGATCAAATTCGATCCCGCCAAGGTCAACCCGGTGAACAACGTCAACGGCTTCGCGATCAACGGGATCGGCCCGGAGCCGGTTTTCGGTCAGGTCGCGTGCAAGCAGGGCCGCACCACCGGCAACTCGTGCGGCGTCACCTGGGGTCCGGGCCAGGACCCGGGCAGCATCCTGATGCAGGTCTGCGGTGGCCCCGGTGACTCCGGAGCCCCGGTGACCGTCGACAACCTGCTGGTCGGAATGATCCACGGCGCCTTCAGTGACAGCCTGCCCAGCTGCGTCACCAAGTACATCCCGCTGCACACGCCGGCGGTGGTGATGTCGATCAACACCGACCTGGACGACATCGTCGCCAAGAACCGCCCGGGCTCGGGGTTCGTTCCGATCGCCTGAATTACTTCGCTTCGCGGATAGCGTCGAACACGTTGGGATCCAACAGTGTTGACGTGTCGCCCAGGTCGCGGTTCTCGGCGACGTCGCGCAGCAACCGGCGCATGATCTTGCCGCTGCGGGTTTTCGGCAGCTCGGGCACGATGTGTACTTCGCGCGGCTTGGCGATCGGCGAGATCTCGTGGGCGACCTCGCCGCGCAACTCCTCGACGGTCCCTTCGCTGACGTCGTAGTTGGAACGCAACACGACGAACGCACAGATGGCCTGGCCGGTGGTGTCGTCGGTGACCCCGACGACGGCCGCCTCGGCCACGCCGGGGTGTCCGACGAGCGCGGATTCCACCTCCGCGGTGGAGATGCGGTGCCCGGAAATGTTCATCACGTCGTCGATGCGGCCCAGCACCCAGATCGCGCCGTCGGGGTCGAAGCGGGCACCGTCACCGGCGAAGTAGTAGCCCTTGTCGGCGAACTTCGACCAGTACGTCTTGCGGTATCGCTCGGGGTCACCCCAGATGCCGCGCAGCATCGACGGCCACGGCTGGTCCAGCACCAGGTAGCCGGTGACGTGGGCTTCCCCTTCGGCATCCGGCGGCAACGGTTCACCGTGGTCGTCGACGATCTTGGCCGAGATCCCCGGCAGCGGGGTCATGGCCGAACCCGGTTTGACCTCGCTGACGCCGGGCAGTGGCGAGATCATCGCCGAGCCGGTTTCGGTCTGCCACCAGGTATCCACCACCGGCACCCGGCCCCCACCGATGACGTCGCGGTACCACCGCCACGCCTCGGGGTTGATGATCTCGCCGACCGAACCGAGCAGCCGGATGCTCGACAGATCGTGCGCGTCCGGGATGTCGCGGCCCCACTTCATGAACGTCCGGATCAACGTCGGGGCCGTGTAATAGATTGTGACACCGTATTTTTCGATGATCTCGAAGTGGCGGTGCTCGCTGGGGGTGTTGGGTGTGCCTTCGTACAGTACTTCGGTGATGCCGTTGGACAGCGGGCCGTAGACGCCGTAAGTGTGCCCGGTGACCCAGCCGATGTCGGCGGTGCACCAGAACACGTCGGTCTCCGGCTTGACGTCGAAAATGGCGTGCATCGTGTACGCACACTGCGTCAGATAGCCGCCGCTGGTGTGCACGATGCCCTTGGGTTTGCCGGTGGTGCCCGAGGTGTACAGCAGGAACAACGGCTGCTCGGCGTCGAACGCTTCGGCGGTGTGTTCGGGCGAGGCCTTGTCCACGACGTCGTGCCACCACAGGTCGCGATCGTCGTTCCACGCGACGTCGATGCCGGTGCGCCGCACCACCAGAACGTGTTCGACGGGGCTGTCCTCGACCGACACCGCCTCGTCGGCGGCTTCCTTCAGCGGCGCCGGCTTGCCCCGGCGGAACTGCCCGTCGGCAGTGATCAACAGTTTGGCGTCGGCGTCGGCGATCCGGGTCCGCAGGGCGTGCGCGGTGAAGCCGCCGAATACCACGCTGTGCATGACGCCCAGCCGTGCGCAGGCCAGCATCGCGATCACGGCTTCGGGGATGAGCGGTAGGTAGATGGCGACCCGGTCGCCGGCGACCAGGCCGAGGTCGGTGAGCGCGTTGGCGGCCTTGCACACCTCGTGCTGCAACTGCGCGTAGGTCAGGGTGCGGCGCTGGTCCTGCGGTTCGCCTTCCCAGTGGATGGCGACCCGGTCGCCGTTGCCGGCCTCGACGTGCCGGTCCACGCAGTTGTAGGCGACGTTGAGCTTGCCGCCGACGAACCACTTGGCGAACGGCGCGTCCGACCAGTCCAGCACCTCGGTGTAGGGCGTCTCCCACGACAGCCGGTCGGCCTGGGCGGCCCAGAACGCCAACCGGTCTTCCTCGGCCTGCTCGTACAGCTCCGGCCGGGCGTTGGCCTGTTCGGCGAACTGCGTTGGAGGCGGGTAGGAACCGGGGTGCTCTGCTTCGGTAGCGGTCACGGGTGTGAGCGTAACTCCGCGGCGGTGCGGACACGGACGGGCTTCGATTCGTCACCGGGAGTCCATCTGCCGGACAATTCGTCTCATGGCACCCGCATTTCGGTTAGTCGCTGTTCTGGTGGTCGGCGCGGGCATTACGGCCCCGCCCGGGTGGGCGGCGCCGACTGACGTCGCGCCATGCTCCGCAGGGCAGGTCGTGGTGACCGCCGCCGGGCCCGAGGCGGCGGTGGGCCACCGCGCGGTGACCCTGATATTCGCGCCGGCCCCGGGCGCGGAGCCCTGCACGCTCAGCGGCTACCCCAGAGTGGAGTCGGGAAGCGGGGGACCGCTTGTCACGGCGCAGCCCACGCTGCGCGGATACATGGGTGGGCTGCCGAGCGGCCTCGACGTGCCGCCGACCGTCACGGTGTCGCCCTCGCAGCGGGCGGAGGCGGTGGTCGAGGGCATGTCGGTCAATGCCAGTGGCGACCCGTGTCCCAACTACACCGACCTGAGCGTCGTCCCGCCCGGTGGAGGCGATCCGGTCACCGTGCCGGCGGCGATCGACAGCTGCCAGTTGCAGGTGCACCCGGTAACCCAGGTGGTCATCGAACCGGCGCCACCGTCATAGCACGCTCTAGGGTCGGTCCTGTGGGCCGGACGATGCGGGTGGTGCTGGCTGTCCTGCTCGTGGCTGCGTGCCTGGCCGGGTGCGGCGGCGGAATGCTCACACCTGACGTGGTGGTGGTCAACGGCGGTGAACCCCCCAATCCACTGATCCCGACCGGCACGAATGACAGCAACGGTGGCCGCATCATCGACCGGTTGTTCGCCGGCCTGGTGTCCTACGACGCCGCCGGGCGATCCTCGCCGGAGGTCGCGCAATCGATCGAGAGCGTCGACAACATCAACTACCGGATCGTCCTCAAGCCGGACTGGAAATTCACTGACGGATCTGCGGTCACGGCCCACTCGTTCGTCGATGCGTGGAACTACGGCGCGTCAAGCGTCAATGCCCAACTGCAGCAGCAGTTTTTCAGCCCGATCGAGGGTTTCGACGGGTTATCGGCGGCCGCAGGCGACGGCAAGCCGACCACCATGTCCGGGCTGCGGGTGGTCAACGACCTCGAGTTCACCGTACGGTTGCGGGCGCCGACCATCGATTTCATGTTGAGTCTGGGCCACAACGCGTTTTATCCGTTGCCCTCGTGGGCTTTTCGCGACATGGCGGCGTTCGGTCGGCATCCGGTGGGCAACGGTCCCTACAAGCTGGACGACCGTCCGGACGAACCGGCGTGGGAACACAACGTCAAGATCGACCTGGCGGCCAACCCCGACTATCACGGCAACCGCAAACCCAGGAACAAGGGACTCCGGTTCGAGTTCTACGCCAATCTGGACACCGCGTATGCCGATCTCCTGTCGGGCAATCTCGATGTGCTGGATACGATTCCGTCCAGCGCACTGACCATCTATCAGCGCGACCTGGGCGGCAACGCCGTGAAGGGGCCGGTGGCCGTCAGCCAGTCGCTCGATACGCCCTTGCGGCTACCGCATTTCGGCGGCGAAGAAGGCAGGCTGCGCCGGTTGGCGATAGCGGCGGCGATCAACCGCCCACAGATCTGTCAGCAGATCTTCAACGGCACCCGCAGTCCGGCGCGTGACTTTACCGCAAGTTCACTGCCGGGCTTCGACCCGCACATCCCGGGCAACGAAGCGTTGGACTTCAATCCTGAACGTGCCCGCCAGTTGTGGGCGCAGGCCAATGCGATGGCGCCGTGGAACGGTAGCTACGCCATCGCCTACAACGCCGACAGCGGCCATCAGGAGTGGGTGGACGCGGTGGCCAACAGCATCAAGAACACCCTGGGCATCGACGCGGTCGGCGCACCGCAGCCGACCTTCGCCGGATTCCGGACCCAGATCACGAACCGCACCATCGACTCCGCGTTTCGCGCCGGCTGGATCGGTGACTATCCGTCGATGATCGAGTTCCTGGCGCCGCTCTACGCCACCGGAGCCGGGTCCAACGACGTCGGATATTCCAGCCGGGAATTCGACGCCGCACTGGCGGCCGCCGAAGCCGCGCCGGACTTGCGTCAGGCCGATGTGCTGGCCAACGTGGCACAACGAATCCTGTTGCACGACATGCCCGCCGTGCCGCTGTGGTACTACATCAGTGTCATCGGATGGTCGAGCCAGGTCAGCAACGTCAAGCCCACCTGGAACGGGCTGCCCGACTACGAGAACATCGTGAAGGGCGTGATGCGCTGATGTACTGGTATGTGCTGCGCCGGGTCGCCGTCATGATCCCGGTCTTCCTGGGCGCCACGCTGATGATCTACGGCATGGTGTTCCTGCTGCCCGGCGACCCGGTGGCCGCGATCGCCGGGGATCGGCCGCTGAGTCCGGAAGTGGCCGCGCAACTGCGGGCCCGCTACCACCTCGACGATCCGTTCCTGGTGCAGTACCTGCGCTACCTGGGCGGCTTGGTGCACGGCGACCTGGGCCGCGCCTACTCCGGTCTGCCGGTCAGTGCTGTTCTGGCACATGCCTTTCCGGTGACTATCCGGCTGGCGCTGATCGCACTCGTGGTGGAGGGAGTGCTCGGCATCGGTTTCGGGGTGGTCGCCGGACTGCGCCAGGGCGGCATCTTCGATGCCACGGTATTGGTCACCGGACTGGTCATCATCGCGATCCCGATATTCGTGCTGGGCTTTCTGGCGCAGTTCGTGTTCGGCGTCCGGCTGGGCTGGGCTCCGGTCACCGTCGGCGGACGGGCCACTTTCGGGCGGTTGCTGCTACCCGGGATCGTGCTGGGTCTGGTGTCATTCGCGTATGTGGTGCGGTTGACGCGCTCCGCCGTCGCCGCGAATGCGCATGCCGACTACGTGCGAACCGCCACCGCCAAGGGGCTGTCGCGGCCGCGGGTCGTGACGGTCCACATCCTGCGCAATTCGCTGATCCCCGTGGTCACCTTCCTCGGCGCCGATCTCGGTGCGTTGATGGGCGGAGCGATTGTGACCGAAGGGATTTTCAACATTCACGGCGTCGGCGGCGTGCTGTACCAGGCGGTCACCCGTCAGGAGGCGCCGACGGTCGTGTCGATCGTGACGGTGCTGGTGTTGATCTATCTGATCAGCAATCTGCTGGTGGACCTGCTGTATGCGGCGCTGGACCCCCGGATCCGTTATGTATAGGCGTCCCAAGTTCGTCGTCGCCGCGGTGCTGATCGGATTGATATTGCTGGTCGCCGCATTTCCGGCGTTGTTCACCGGTGCCGATCCCGGCTACGCCGACCCCGGCCAGAGTCTGCTGCCGCCGTCGGCCACGCATTGGTTCGGGACCGACCTTCAGGGCCACGACATATACGCGCGCACCGTGTATGGCGCGCGCGCCTCGGTCACCGTCGGCCTGGGCGCCACGCTGGCCGTATTCGTCGTCGGTGGAACCCTGGGCGCGCTGGCCGGTTTCTACGGGGGCTGGGTGGACGCGTTGGTCTCGCGCATCACCGACGTGTTCTTCGCATTGCCGTTGTTGCTGGCCGCCATTGTGCTGATGCAGGTCATGCACCATCGCACGGTATGGACGGTGGTCGCGATACTGGCTCTGTTCGGGTGGCCGCAAGTGGCGCGCATCGCGCGCAGCTCGGTGCTCGAGGTGCGTGGCCGCGACTATGTACTGGCAGCGAAGGCGTTGGGCCTGGGCAGTTTTCGCACTCTGCTACGCCACGTGGTGCCCAACGCGATCGGCCCGGTGATCGCGGTGTCCACCATCGCACTCGGAGTCTTCATCGTCACCGAGGCGACTTTGTCGTATCTCGGGGTCGGGCTGCCGACCACGGTGGTGTCCTGGGGCGGCGACATCAACGTGGCGCAGATGCGGCTGCGAGCCGGCTCCGCCATTCTCTTCTATCCCGCTGGCGCCCTGGCGATTACCGTGTTGGCGTTCATGATGATGGGCGACGCGTTGCGCGACGGGCTGGATCCGGCATCCCGGGCGTGGCGGGCATGACCGGTCAGGGGTTGCTGTCGGTCGAGGGTCTGCAGGTGCGGTTCGGCAGCGGCGAACCGGTGGTCCGCGGCGTCGATCTCAGCGTCCGCCGCGGCCAGACCGTGGCCGTCGTCGGCGAATCCGGTTCCGGGAAATCCACCACAGCGGCCGCGATCCTCGGGCTGTTGTCACCCGGCGGACGAATCACCGCCGGTCGCATCATGTTCGACGGGCAGGACATCACCGGTGCCGGCCGGCGCCTGATGCGGTCCATCCGCGGACGCGAAATTGGCTATGTGCCACAGGATCCGATGACCAATCTCAATCCGGTGTGGAAGGTCGGCTTCCAGGTCCGCGAGGCGCTGCGGGTCAACACCGAGGGGCGCGATGCGCGGCGGCGCGCGGTGCAGTTGCTCGCCGACGCCGGCATGCCCAACCCGGGCAAGCAGGCCGGGCGGTACCCGCACCAACTCTCCGGCGGCATGTGTCAGCGCGCGCTGATCGCCATCGGCCTGGCCGGCCGGCCACAGTTGCTGATCGCCGACGAACCCACGTCGGCGCTGGACGTCACCGTGCAACGGCAGGTCCTCGACCACTTGCAGCGGCTCACCGATGAACTGGGAACCGCGTTGCTGCTGATCACCCACGATCTGGCGCTGGCCGCCGAGCGTGCCGAGCGCGTAGTCGTCATGCACCACGGAACGGTCGTCGAATCCGGTGCCGCGCAAGCCATTCTGCGCGAGCCGAGGCACGAGTACACCAGGCGGCTGGTGGCCGCGGCCCCGTCTGTGACCGCGCGAGACAAACGCGCCGCGCAGATTCGGGAGCGGGTTGCGACCGAGGCGGCCGAACATGCCCGCGCCCAGGACGACATCCTGGTGGCGTCGGGGCTGACCAAGGTCTACCCGGAATCCGGCGGAGTGCCCTGGCGGCGGACGGAATTTCGTGCGGTCGACGGGGTGTCCTTCCGGGTGCGACGGGCCAGCACGCTGGCGGTGGTGGGGGAGTCCGGCTCCGGGAAGTCGACCGTGGCACGCATGGTGCTCGGTCTGCTGCCACCGACGTCTGGCAGCGTTGTCTTCGACGGAACCGACGTCGGCGCGGTGCGCAAGACGCTGGCATTCCGGCGCCGCATCCAGCCGGTGTTCCAGAACCCGTACAGCAGTCTGGATCCGATGTACTCGGTGTTTCGCGCCATCGAGGAGCCACTGCGGATTCACCGGGTGTGCGACCGCCGGCAGCGCGAGCAGGCGGTGCGCGAGCTGCTGGAGCAGGTGGCACTGCCGTCGTCGGTGTTCGACCGGCTGCCCCGCGAGCTTTCCGGGGGCCAGCGGCAGCGGGTCGCGATCGCGCGGGCGTTGGCGCTGCGACCGGACGTCCTCGTCTGCGACGAGGCGGTGTCGGCGCTCGACGTCCTGGTGCAGGCGCAGATCCTCGACCTGCTGGGCGAATTGCAGGCCAACCTGGGGCTGACCTACCTGTTCATCAGCCACGATCTGGCGGTAGTGCGGCAGATCTCCGATGACGTGCTGGTGATGCAGTCCGGCAAGGTGGTGGAACATTCGCCGACCGAAGCGGTGTTCACCAGGCCCGCCCACGGCTACACGCGCCAACTGTTGGAGGCCATTCCCGGCGCCCCGGCCGGGCCCCGATAGGTTGGCAACCTGTGACTGACCCGCTGGCTCCGCTGATGGAACTGCCCGGCGTCGCCGAAGCGAGCGACCGGGCCCGCGAGGCGCTCGGCCGCGCTCACCGGCACCGCGCCAACCTGCGCGGCTGGCCCGTGACCGCCGCGGAGGCATCCTTGCGGGCGGCCCGGGCATCGTCGGTCCTCGACGGCGGCCCGGTGCGGATGGACGATCTGGCCGACACGGTGTCCGAAGGCGGCGGGATCAGCGACCCGGTGTTCGCCGGTGCGCTCCGGGTGGCCCAGGCCCTCGAAGGCGGTGGGGGAGCGCTCGTCGCGGTTTGGCGGAGGGCGCCCCTGCAAGCGCTGGCTCGGTTGCACGTGCTCGCCGCAGCCGATCTGGTCGACGATGATCGGCTGGGCCGGCCGCGAACCGATACCGACATCGGGCGGCGGCTGGAGTTGCTGGCCGAAGTGGTCAGCCGTCCCACTCAGGCCTCGGCGCCGGTGGTCGCTGCGGTGGCGCACGGTGAGTTGTTGACGCTGCGGCCGTTCGGCAGTGCCGACGGCGTGGTGGCACGCGGAGTGTCGCGTCTGGTGACCATCGCCACGGGGTTGGATCCACACGGGCTCGGGGTGCCCGAGGTGACCTGGATGCGCCAGCCGGCGGCCTACCGCGACGCCGCGACGAAGTTCGCCGAGGGGACTTCCGAGGGTGTCGCGGCCTGGCTGGTGCTGTGTTGCCGGGCGATGAGGTCGGGCGCGCAGGAGGCGCTGGCGATCGCGGAATCGATTCCCCGAGGGTAGCTGGCGGGTCGCTGCAAAAACGATGCGGAAATGCAAAGCGGGCGGCGATCCGAATTTATCGAATCGCCGCCCGCCAACACGGTTCTCGGTTACCAAGCGTGCATTTCTGGGCTGCGTGGGTGGCCTCGGCGCGTTTGCGACACTTCCTGCTGCGACCCCACCCAAAGGGCCGTCGGGGCATTCCATTCTTCGCAATTACGCAGGCCCGCAACACTTCTGCCATATCAGTGGCTATGACTCCGCGTGGGTGCCGGGAACCGTGCTGGGTGCCCGGGTTGGGAGATCGAACCTTCTCTTCCGGATCGACCTTGGCCTCACCAGGCTGCCGTGACTCCTTTGTACTACTAGACCACAGGCACAGCAAGGCCTAGACGTGTCAAAGTTGTGCAACGCAAATTAATTGCGTCCACTAAGTGTTTGCTGCGGTGAGAGCGCTAGAAGGCGAAGCGGCGCAACAACGCATACGTCACCGCGCCGGCGGCCGCCGCGGTGACACCCACTGCGGCGGTGGTCGCGATCGCGGCACCCGAGGGCGCGGGGATGCGATCGCGCAGCGATACCGGACGGGAGAACGACAACACGGGCCAGCCGCGTTCGAGGGCTTCCCTGCGCAGTCCGCGATCGGGGTTGACGACCGACGGGTGGCCCACGGACTCCAGCATCGGAAGGTCGGTG
This sequence comes from Mycobacterium sp. TY815, assembly GCF_030755135.1. NCBI lineage: Bacteria > Bacillati > Actinomycetota > Actinomycetes > Mycobacteriales > Mycobacteriaceae > Mycobacterium > Mycobacterium sp. TY815. The sequence continues at coordinate 409,604 of NZ_JAUFRX010000003.1, forward strand.
ATCGAGTCGGAATACGCATAGCAATGTTCGAGCGGGTAGCCCTCGCGGGCGGCCAACTCGCGGATCGCTTGCACCTTGCCCTCGCCGTAGCAGTAGAAGCCGACCTCACCGGTGTACTTTCCGTCCTCCACCACCATGCGGGTCGCCATTGCGTGGGTGGCGCCCAGGGCGCGGGCGATGGGGCCGACAATCTCCTCACCCGACGCGGACACCACGACGACGTCGCGGCCGCACAATTTGTGCGCGGCGATGAGATCGGCCGCTTCGGCGAACACCAGCGGTGTGACGATGTCGTGCAGCGTCTCGGCGACGATCGACTTCACCTGCGCGACGTCCCATCCCGTGCACATGTTGGCCAGGTGGGTGCGCATGCGATCCATCTGGTCATGATCGGCGCCGGAAAGCAGGAAGATGAACTGCGCATAGCTCGACTTCAGCACCGCCCGCCGGTTAAGCAGACCCTGTGCGAAGAAGGGTTTGCTGAACGCCAGGGTGCTCGACTTGGCGATGATGGTCTTGTCCAAGTCGAAGAAGGCAGCGGTGCGGGCACTCGGTGGCGCCGGCTCCGATGTTTGCGGTGAGATTTGCTGCGGCGCGGCCTCGTCGGGGACGGTCACCAGTCCAGCATAGGTCGGCGAACCCGCAGGGCTGCGATGTTGAGCCGAAACCGGACGGCTGAATACGGCTGTTGTCTTTGAGCCCACCGCATTTACACGGCTCAAGCCCTTATTTCCTTGCGCGGAGTACTTGCGTGAATCCCGGCTGGCATGTGTATAGTAAGCATTGCTCGGCCTTGAGCCGAGGGTGTATCAGCCCGACCCCCCGGGGCTGATACACGACGACCTCCGCCTCCTCCCCCCCTGGCGGGGGTCGTCCCTTTTCTGGGGTAAAAAATCTTCTCCCGGGTAGTGAAATCCCGCAACACATGCGTTGCGGGAACGACGTCCTTTCCAGAACGGACCAGTGCCCAGCGAACGACTCGGTGCACAGACCGGTCTTTCTCCACAGATCCCGCTTTGGCACTGGTGTCCAATACCGTCCGCCCCGCACGGTGGAGTGGTGAACGAACTTTCCCCGGGCGGTTCCCTCGCCGATTCCAGCGGATCGGGCGTCCTGGCGATCGTGGCGGAACCACATCTGCGCGAAGAAATCGACCGGGTGGCCGCAGCCGTCGGGGTCCGGGTGGTACATACCGGCGAGCGAGGTTCGGTGAGCCGCAAGTCGTGGTCTGCGGCCGCGGCTGTCGTGCTCGATCGGGCGGCGGCCGAGCGGTGCGGCCGGGACGCACTTCCGCGGCGCGCCCACGTCAGCGTGGTCACGGGCGGCGACGCAGAGGCGGCCGCCTGGGCGGCCGCGGTGGCAGTGGGTGCCGAGCGGGTGCTGCAGCTGCCGCAACAGGAGCGCGAGCTGGTCGCCGAACTCGCTGAAGCCGCGGAGTCGGCGCGTGACCACGGCCGCGACGGCGAGGGCGTGGCAGTCATCGGAGGCTGTGGCGGTGCCGGGGCCTCGCTGTTCGCCGCCGCCCTGGCACACAGTGCGGGCAACGCGCTGCTGATCGACCTCGACCCGTGGGGCGGTGGCATGGATCTGCTGATCGGAGGGGAGTCCACTCCCGGACTGCGGTGGCCCGACCTGGCACTTCAGGGTGGACGGCTGAGTTGGCCGGCGATCCGCGAGGCGCTCCCGCGGCATCACGCGGTGAGCGTCCTCTCGGGCACCCGGCGCGGCTATGAGTTGGAGCCCGGCCCGGTTGCCGCGATCATCGACGCGGGCCGCCGCGGCGGCGTCACGGTGGTGTGTGATCTCCCGCGGCGTCTGACCGAGGCGACCCGTGCCGCCCTGGACAGCGTCGAACTGGTGGTGCTGGTCAGCCGCTGCGATGTGCGGGGATGTGCGGCCACCGCGGCGCTCGTCCCAGTGCTGACGGCCATCAATCCCAACCTCGGATTGGTGGTCCGCGGGCCGGCGCCGGGCGGATTGTTGGCCACCGAGGTTGCCGACATCGCCGGAGCACCGCTGCTGGCGTCGATGCGTGCCGAGCCGGGGTTGTCCGACCAGCTCGAGCGGGGCGGCCTGCGATTGGGGCGGCGAAGCCCGCTGGCTGTGGCGGCACGCTCGGTACTTGCAGTCTTGCCGAGCAGGCGTGGCGCGCTCGGCAGGAGCGCGGCGTGAAGGGCTCGTTGATCGAGCGCGTGCGGGAGCGGCTGGCCGCCGAGCCCGGTCCGCTGCGCGCCAGTGTGGTCGCCGCGGCGATCCGCGCCGAATCCGGGGGAGTACTCGGCGACACGGAGGTGCTCGCCAACCTTCGGCTGCTGCAGACGGAATTGACCGGCGCCGGCATCCTCGAACCGCTGCTATGCGCGGACGACACCACCGACGTACTCGTGACGGCGCCGGACGAGATTTGGATAGACAATCGAAATGGTTTGCAGCGCAGCCATATTCGATTTGCCGATGAGGCTGCGGTGCGGCGACTTGCGCAACGGCTGGCGTTGGCCGCCGGCCGCCGGCTCGACGATGCCCAGCCGTGGGTGGACGGACAGCTGACCGGGATCGGGGCAGGTGGATTCGCAGTGCGCCTGCATGCCGTCCTGCCACCGGTGGCAGCCGGAGGTACCTGCCTGTCTCTGCGGGTGCTGCGGCCGGCCACCCAGAACCTGGAGGCCCTGACGGCTGCGGGCACCGTGGCACCGCGGGCCGCTGAACTGCTGTCCGGCATCATCGGCGCGCGGCTGGCCTTCCTGGTTTGCGGTGGCACGGGAGCCGGCAAGACGACGCTGCTGGCGGCGATGCTGGGTGCCGTCTCGCCGGGCGAGCGGATCGTATGCGTCGAGGACGCCGCCGAACTGGCCCCGCATCATCCGCACCTGGTGAAGCTCGTTGCGCGATGCGCCAACGTGGAGGGTGCCGGCGAGGTCACGGTGCGTCAGCTGGTGCGACAGGCGCTGCGGATGCGTCCCGACCGGATCGTTGTGGGAGAGGTCCGGGGAGCCGAGGTGGTCGATCTGTTGACCGCTCTCAATACCGGGCACGACGGGGGCGCGGGCACGCTGCATGCCAACAGCCCGGGCGAGGTACCCGCCCGATTGGAGGCACTCGGCGCACTCGGCGGACTCGACCGCGGCGCTCTGCACAGTCAACTCGCCGCCGCGGTGCAGGTGCTCCTGCACATGACACGGGACGGCGCCGGACGGCGACGGCTCGGCGAGATCGCGCTGTTGCGCCGGTCCGGGGGCGGGTTGGTCCGGGTGGTCACAGCGTGGCACGCCGACCACGGCAGCATGGACGCTGCCGCCGAGTTGGACGCGGTGCTACGGACTCGGATGCCGGCATGACGGGACTGCAACTTGCGGCGCTGTTGTTGTCGTTGGCGCTGCTGGCATCGCCCGCGTCGCCGCGGGCCCGGTTGGTCCCCGTGACACCGCCGGGCCGGCGAATCGCGATCGGGTCGCGGGCGGCACTGTGGGCGTCCGGGTGCGTCGGCGTCGTCGCGGCGTTTCTGCTGCCGTTGACGACGGTGTTATCGGTCGCCTTGGTAAGCGTCGTCGTAGGCCTCCGTTTTCGCCGTCGCGTCAGCGCTCGGCGCGCCGCCGCCGCGGGGCGGGCGCTGGAAGCGGGCCTCGACGTGCTGGTTGGTGAACTGCGGGTGGGCGCCCACCCGGTTCTCGCATTCGACGTCGCAGCCGGTGAGACCACCGGCGCGGTGTCAGCGGGCCTGCGGGCGGTAGCGGCGCGAGCCCGGTTGGGCGCCGACGTCGCCGCCGGATTGCGTGCCGCGGCGGGATCGTCGGTGCTGCCGCAACACTGGGAGCGGCTGGCGGTGTGCTGGCAGCTGGCCAGCGATCATGGCTTGGCGATCGCCACGCTGATGCGGGCGGCTCAGCGTGACATTGCTGAGCGGCAACGGTTTTCGGCCAAGGTCGAGTCGGATATGGCGGGTGCCCGCGCGACAGCGGCCATCCTTGCGGGGCTGCCGCTGCTGGGCCTGCTGCTCGGGCAGTTGATCGGCGCCCGGCCGCTGCAATTCCTGTTCGGGGGCGGTGCGGGCGGATGGTTTCTGCTGGCGGGCGTGACGCTGACCTGCGCGGGACTGTGGTGGTCGGACCGGATCACCGATCGCGCGGCCGCGACGTGAGCGTCTCGGCGGCGCTATTAGCCGTGGCATTGCTGATCGGTGCGGGCCCTTCGGTGGTGCGCGCTCGTGCGGGGCTGCTGCCGCGGCCGTCCCGGCGCCGCCGCGAGGGTCGGCGCGGCCCGGATCCGTTGGGGATGGCGTCGAGCCTGGACGTGCTCGCGGTGTGCCTGCTGGCGGGTATGGCCGTCGCGACGGCCGCGTCGGCGACCGCCGCATCCGCGCCGCCGCGACTTGCGCTGGCATTGCGGCGCGCCGCGGATCTGCTCGCGCTGGGTGCCGACCCGTCCGTCGCATGGTCGACGCCGGCGGATCGGGGCGAAACCGACGGCCAAATCGACGGCCTGCTGCGGCTGGCTCGTCGATCGTCGTCTTCGGGGGCCGCCCTCGCCGATGGCGTTGCCGAACTCGCGGTGCAGTCTCGCCACGACGCCGCAGCCGCGGCGGCAGCTGCCGCGGAGCGGGCGGGAGTGCTGATCGCGGGACCGCTCGGGTTGTGTTTCCTACCGGCCTTCGTGTGCCTCGGCATCGTTCCGGTGGTCGCCGGGTTGGCCGGAGATGTTTTGCAGTCGGGATTGATATGAGGAAGGAATACATTGATGCGCAACAAGTTCCGGGTGATCGCCACACGTCTGACGATGCTGGCGAGCGACGAGTCGGGCATGTCGACGGTCGAGTACGCAATCGGCACCATCGCGGCAGCGGCCTTCGGCGCGATCCTGTACACCGTCGTGACGGGCGACTCGGTGGTGTCCGCACTCAACCACATCATCGGTCGTGCACTCAGCACCAAGGTCTAGCCGACAGTGCGGGCGCGAGCACCGTCGAGGCGGCCTTGGCGATCGCCGCTCTGGTGGTGGTGCTGGTGCTGTGCCTGGCCGGGATCACGGCCGTGTCGATGCAAGTGCGCTGCGTCGACGCGGCACGCGAAGCGGCCCGGTTGGCGGCGCGCGGCGACCGCGACAACGCGCTCGAAGTGGCGCGGCGGATCGCTCCGCCAGGCGCGCAGGTGCGGCTGCGTCGTGACGGCGGCTATCTGGTCGCCACCGTCGTCGCACGCTCAAAGCTCCTGCCGGCCATCGACATTGCCGCTCGAGCGGTGTCGGCCGAGGAACCGCGATGATCGCGGCTCGGCCACGCTGGTCGGGGTGGCGATGGTCGCCGTACTGCTGTTCATCACGGCGGCAGGGGTCTATGTGGGTTCGGTGGTGGTGGCGCGCCACCGGGCTCAGGCGGCGGCCGATCTCGGTGCCCTCGCCGGGGCCGCAGCGCTGCCGCAAGGTGCTTCGGTGGCCTGTGCGCGCGCAAGGGCCGTGGTCAGGGAGATGCGGGTTCGCGATGTCGAGTGCGTGGTGCAAGACCTCGATCTAGTCGTCAGCGTCGAGATAGCTGTGCCTGTCGCGGGCGCGGCGCGTGCTGGCGCGCGGGCGGGGCCAGTAACTGGGACTTAGCTTTCCGGCCAGGCCAACGTGAGGTGGCATCGCCAAGCGATGGGCACGCCGTGTCCTGCCCGCCCGCTAAGGCGATCCCCCGACACCAGCCTGACCCAGCACAAGACCGCCCGTCCCGGCGGCACCGGCCTGCCCCGGGTTGGTCGCGGGCCCGGCGTCCCCGCCGTTTCCGCCATCGCCGACCAGCCACGCGTCGCCGCCTTTGCCCCCATCACCACCGGTACTGCCGACGGCGGCGGTGATGCCGCCAGCCCCACCATTTCCGCCGCTTCCGAACAGCCCGGCCTTCCCGCCGGCGCCTCCGTCTCCACCGTGTCCGGCAATGCTGAAACCACCCCAGCCGCCTGCGCCGCCGGCACCGCCGGCACCGTAGAGCACACCGCCGTTGCCCCCCGAACCGCCCGCCCCGCCGTCGAGGCCGGCAACGCCGCCATCACCCCCGGTTCCGCCGTCGCCCCAGAGCAAGACGGACCCGCCGGTGCCACCGGCGCCACCCTTGTCGTGACCGACGCCGCCGTCTCCGCCGGCGCCACCTGACCCGAACAACCCGGCCGCCCCGCCGGCTCCACCGTCGCCACCGGTGGAGGGTTGGCCATTGCCGCCGTCGCCTCCTGCCCCGCCGGAACCGATCAGCATTCCGCCACGTCCGCCCGCGGCGCCGATGCCGCCGTCGGTACCTCCGGTCCCGCCCTGGCCTCCGTCACCGCCAGAACCGGCCAGCCCGGCTGCGCCGCCTACACCCCCGATCCCGCCCTGGGCCGCGAGGCCGGTGCCGCCGTCGCCGCCCGCACCACCGTTGCCGATCAGCCCCGCCATGCCGCCCACTCCGCCGATACCGCCGTACTGGCCGCCATTTCCCCCAGTCCCGCCGGCGCCCCCGGCACCGTACAGCCAGCCGCCATGCCCGCCGGATCCCCCGGCGCCCCCAACATCGTCGTCGGCTTGTCCGCCGTTGCCCCCCGCGCCGCCGGCACCGAATACGCCGCCGCCGTGGCCGCCGGATCCCCCACTACCACCGACATGGTGGGCGCTGACCCCGCCGACGCCACCCCTGCCGCCGACGCCGAACCATCCCGCGTTGCCGCCGGACCCGCCGCTTCCACCGTTGCCGTCCAGAGAGCCACCGCCGGTACCACCGTTCCCACCACCGCCGAACAGCCAGCCCGAACCGCCGGAGCCCCCTGGGCCGCCGTGACCACCAGGGAGGCCGAATCCGCCCACTCCCCCCGCGCCGCCAGTGCCGAATAGTCCCGCATTCCCGCCGTTTCCGCCCTTCTGCCCGGGGGCGCCGGAACCGCCAGCTCCTCCGTTGCCGATCAAGATCCCACCCGGCCCGCCGTTCTGTCCGGTCCCCGCCGCACCGTTGCTGCCGTTACCGATAAGTGGCCGGCCCAGCAATGCCTGAGCGGGGGCGTTGATGGCGTTCAGCAGGGTACTGGTGTCGGCTTCGGCACTCGCGTACGACGCTGCCCCGAGAGCCAGTGCATCGACAAACTGGTTGTGGAATGCGACCGCGCGCGCGGTCGCTTCCTGACAGATCGCACCGTACGAACTGAATAGCGCTGCCGCGGCGGCCGATACCTCATCTTCAGCCGCAGGTAGCAGCGAGCCGATCGGGACCGCCGCGTTTGCCGCGCTGATGCCGGACGCGAGGCGGGACAAGTCCGCTGCGGCAGTATTGAGCAGTTCCGGGCTCACGCGCAGGAGCGACATCTGAATACCTCCGCACCGCGGCCAATCACGGCTGCCTGCCAGGCACGGTATCGCGACAGGGTGCGTCGCCACGCAGGTTTCGGTTAGGTGGGGTCGACTACTGCCGAAAATCCCGCCGCAGCGGCCTCGTCCTCAGTCGGCAACCGCAGCGAGATCAAGCCGGCGAAGGTCTCGGGTTCCAGCTCCACCCGGTTGACGGTGACGTGCACCGGCACCCACTCGCTGTCGTTACCCGGCAACCGCAACACCCGACTGGTCGCTCCGTCGGTGAATTCTTCTGTCATGGAATGCAACACGGCTTCGTCATCGGGGTGGACGCGCTGCCTGCCCTCGTTGCCGCGCCAGTCGTAGAACGAGCACGGCTCGTCCAGCCACTTCAACAGGGTCCAATTCTTGAGGTCGACGAGCGCGCGGTGCACGCCGGCCTGCGCGAGGCCGTTGAGGATCCGCTGTGCCAGGTCGTCGGCGACCACCGCTGGGCCTTTGCGTTCGGCACGCCAGTTCATGGCGCGGGCCACCAGGTGGTCGCGTCCGTCCGCTCCTGGCTCCAGCGCGCTGCGGGCGGCGAAGCCGATCCGGATGGGATTGCCTTGCCAATCGGTCAGGTCCCATGTGCTGCACAGTGTTTGGCCCGGCTCCGCCCTTACCGCCATGGCCAGGACTTTGGTTTCGTTCGGGTTGAGTTCCCGTGACGGCAGGTCCTCGGCGAAGGCTCTGCCGTACGTCACCTCGGCCTCGGCATTCTTGCCGCTGTTGGCCAGCGACTCCGGTGTGTCGGTCGCCACCCCGCAGGTCAGGTCCCACTTCAGCGGACCCACCACGGGTCGCTCAGGCGGCTCCTCGTCGATCGGTCCGGTCCACACATGCACACCATGCATGCGGCCGTCCGACATCATCACCGGTTCGGTGCGGATGACGCGGTCGCTCTTGGGAGTGATGCTGGTCAGTGCCTGGCCGGTCTGCACCGATTCGGCGATCGCCGTCTTAACGGCCGACAAGTTCGGGCTGCGGCGCAGGAAGCTGGTGATCGGAACCAGGTTCTTGAGTTGCCGTCCCTGAGCGACGACGGCAGGTTCGTCCCCTAGCGTCTCCACGAGCAGCCAGTCGTGGCCCATAGGGTGCAGCTTAGGCGATCACCGGTCGCCCCGTTGACAGGGCAGGGTGCGTGAGCGGCACCCCCGGCACGGTTCCGCAGGTACGAAGCCAGGCGGAATTTCGTTGCGGTTCAAGGCAGATTCGGCAGGCCACCGAGGCTTTAGCCCGTTCTCGCGATTCGCCCGGCAGCCGCCCGGCGGCGGACTCAAGAGCCGCTGAGAGTCGGCTGGATCTGCTGACTCGCTCACCAGCAAGACCCGCGATCAGATACGACCTGTCCGCCTTCCCGGTCCGTCAGGCGGGCAGGCCTGAGGTCAATCGCTGACTCAGGCGTCAAATCTGTTGTCTCCGCGGCATTTGCACGTACAGCACGACGGTGTCCGGCGCCCAGTTGAGTGCCGTAGTAGGCATTCCGCGCAGAGGTCACACGCGCGGGTATAGGACTGCGCGTTTGTCATACCGTCGGGCGGATTCGGGTCGAAATTTTTTCGTGAAATGGCCCACTTGCATGTTGCGTCGGGTAGTCGAAGCCGGGTACGTTGCTGCTGCACTCGCAGTTTGGCTGTGCGACCTCGGATTGTGTTGTCGACCGCATCGGCAGGTCCGTGGAGGTCGACCGTCGAGGGGTCGGTCGCCATCCATCGGATATGCACCGTCATTGGTGTTCGGGATCACACCGATCGTCTTCCATTGCTGATCGGGCAGCATGGAATGCGTTGCACCGCAAGCTGTCTGGACAAAAATGGCTCCGGGGGTGAGTCGTCGGCAGGCTGATCGGCTCAGTGTGCTCGTATTTCTGTCCCGAGTCGCGGGCGCGCCCGAGCGGATCGTATCGATTTCCGCTCCGATGCGCGTGGTTTGCCTGCATTCCGCGCCGTTATGAAATTGCTGCCGGAACGTCGCCGGGTTATTTGCACAATGGCACCTTGGCGCACCTGTGCGGAAAGCAGGAATTTGAAATTCTTTTAGGGAAGCGTCAAGTGGCGGCCAAAGCAGTCCAACGCGGTGGACGTTAAATGCCCCAAGCCGATATAGCCGACGCGTCCGCGGTTTGCTTAAAGGGTAATGACGTGGCGCCGGCCGAAAGCTAATTCTTACGCGCCGCCGACAACGTTGGCGCCGGTCAGCAGTCCGCCACTGCCGCCGGCTCCGAGACCGCGTTGGACGGTGTGCAGCCCGCTGCCACAGCCCTTGAGGCCGGCACCGCGGATCCCGTCGAGCCAGACGCCGTTGCGTGCGCCACTGCCACTGCCACTGTCGCTGCCACTGCCGGACCGGTCGTTTCCGCCGTCGGCGTCGACCAGGCGGCTCAGCAGTCCGCCGGACGCACCGGCTCTGGCAGCACCGCCGGACCAGCCGGCCGCGGGTGGGCTGAATGTCGCGGGGCGGACCAACACACCGCCGCTGCCGCATGTCCCGCTGGGCGTGCCCGCTTCGGTCGACGCGCCATTCCCCACTCCCCTGGGCGCGGAGCCGCCGCCCACCGGGCGGGCCGCGCTGCCGGATCGAGGATTCGCAGTACCGCCACGAACGACACCCCCGTCGTACGGAACGCCGGTAGCGCCGGCGGGTGCTCCGGTAGCCGCCTTGATCGTCTCGCCGCTGCCGGGCGCGGCCGTTTCGGGTGCTGCATCAAACAATTGGCGAAGCGGGGAGGCGTTGGCGGACTCGGTTGAGGCGTAACTGTTGGCATCGGCGTTGAGCGCCTGCACGAACTGGTCGTGGAATTTCGCTGCCTGAGCACTGAGCGTCTGATAGCCCCGGGCATGTCCGGAGAAGAACGCGGCGACCGCGGCCGATACCTGATCGCTGGCAGCTGCCGACACGGCCAGTGTCGGCGCCGCGGCACTTGCATTGGAAGCGCTGAGCGTTGAACCGATACCCGCAAGATTGCGAGCGGCTGCCACCAAGCGGTCGGGCGCCGCGTTGACAAACGACATGACACCTCCCAATCGGTCTACGACGACAGACTCGGCCAGTGTCTGCTATCCCTCGCTGTGCAGCGATGGATATGAGCACCGTAGCGCCTTTTCCGAAAAATGAAACCACCAATTTTGGGGAGGTACCAGGCCGCCGAGCGGAGGCCGGTCAGGGCAACCCGTCGAGTCCCGTCTGCCCGAACACCGTGCCGCCGGCGCCACCGATGCCGGCCAATCCGGTGCTGCTTCCGGTGCCGCCATTGCCGCCGTTGCCGCCACCGCCGAACCACCCGGCAGCGCCGCCCGGCCCGCCTAGCCCTCCAATTGCTCCGAATGAGCTCCCAGCCGGGCCACCGGCGCCACCGCCGCCCCCGAAGCCCAACCACCTCCCTCCGGCCCCGCCGCGCCCGCCGTCACCGGATTGATCAAAGCTGCCATAGCCACCGGCCGCGCCGGCCCCGCCGCCGCCGATCAGTCCGGCGGCGCCGCCGGCGCCTCCAAAGCCGCCTTTCTGGGTGTAGGTGTTTCCGCCGGCCCCGCCGGCGCCGCCGTTGCCGAACAGTCGCGCGCCGGCGCCGCCGTCGCCACCTATGCCGCCGGGCTTGAATATCGCCCCGTGCGTCGATCCGCCAGCGCCGCCGATCCCGCCGTCGCCGAAAGCCAGCCCGGCGTTGCCGCCGGCTCCGCCGTTGCCACCGGCTTCGTTCTCACCGGGGCCGCCGAATCCGCCTCCACCACCCGAGCCGCCCAGGAGGCCGGCGTCGCCGCCCCGGCCGCCGACGCCGCCGGAACTGATTCCCATTCCGCCGTCGCCGCCGGCGCCACCGCCGGACAGGGGTCCTAGCAGTCCGCCGGTTCCGCCGGTGCCGCCGGTGCCGCCGATGCCGATTCCGGTGAGGCAGGTGCCGCCCACCCCACCTTGTCCGCCAGCGCCGAATAGTCCGCCGTTCCCACCGGTGCCTCCGGCGCCGCCGAGGCCGCCGACTCCGCCGAGGTTGTGTCCGCCGCCGCCCGCCCCGCCGATTCCACCGTTGCCGGAGATCCATCCGCCGGCGCCACCGGCGCCACCCGTACCTCCCGTGCCGGTGGGGGGTGCCGCGCCGCCCCCACCATTGCCTCCGGTGCCGAAGAGTCCTGCCGCTCCGCCGGCGCCGCCGCTGAGTCCGCTGCCGCTTTCGGCGGCGCCGCCGGCGCCGCCATCGCCGAGCAACCATCCGCCGGGAGTACCGTCGGCTCCGCTCCCCGCCGCACCAGGGGTGCCGTTGCCGATCAGCGGGCGCCCGGTCAGGGACTGAACGGGCGCGTTGATCGTTTGCAGTACCTGCTGCTGGGCGATGTGCAGCGGATTCTGACTGAGCGAGGCGTGGAAGCCGTCCAGACCCAGCACGGTCCCGCCGGTACCGCCGGTACCTGTGACCGTGCCGGTGCCGGCGTTGCCGCCATTGCCGATCAGGACAGCGTTGCCGCCGTTGCCGCCATTACCTCCGCCGGTAATGCCGCCCTCGCCGCCGGCCCCACCGGCACCGCCATTGCCGAACAGCAGGCCGCCTCGGCCGCCGTCGCCACCTGTGCCACCGACGCCCCCGTACCCCCACACGCCGCCACCGCCGAAGCCGCCGGCCCCTCCGCTGCCGCCGAATCCCAGCAGACCGCCGTTGCCGCCGGATCCGCCGGATCCGCCGCTGTCGAGATAGCCCGACCCGCCGCCTCCACCGGCCCCGCCGGTAGAGAACAACAGTCCGGCGTCACCGCCGGCGCCACCACGACCCCCGGTGCCGATGGCGTCACCTCCCAGGCCACCCGCGCCGCCGTGCCCGAACAACGCCCCCGCGGTGCCGCCCGTTCCGCCGCCGCCGCCGCCGCTGCCGTAACCGCCGGCCCCGCCGGCACCGCCGGACCCGCCGAAGAACCCGCCCTCGCCCCCGGCGCCCCCGGCGCCCCCGGTCGCACCGCTGTATCCCCCTGCGCCGCCGTTTCCGCCGCTGTTGCCGACCAGTCCGGAGAGCAGTCCGCCCGCTCCGCCGGCGCCACCGGTTCCACCGTTGTCGGCACCGCCCTGGCCGCCGGTGCCGCCAGCGCCGCCACCACCGAACAGCCCACCTGCTCCGCCGACCCCGCCATTGCCGCCATATCCGCCCGTGCCGGCCATTCCGCCGGCGCCACCGGCGCCGCCAGTGCCCCAGAGCCATCCGCCGGTACCGCCCGCCCCTCCGACACCGCCGGCGCCGCCTCCGGGCACCGGTGAATTCGCGCCCGCACCGCCGGCACCGCCGGCGCCGATGAGGCCGGCGGAACCGCCATTGCCACCGTTCTGATTGGCGCCGGTTACACCGGAGCCGCCGGCCCCGCCACTGCCGATCAGCCACCCGCCATCCCCGCCGTTGAGCCCGCTCCCCGGGGCGGCGTTCGCGCCGTTGCCGATCAGCGGCCGTCCGGTCGCCGCCTGGACCGGCGCGTTGAGGGCGTCCAGCACCGACTGCAACGGCGAGACGTTGGCGGCTTCCGCCCTGGCATACGTTGTCGCGCTGGCATCGAGGGTCTGCACGAACTGGTCGTGAAGCGCCATCATTCGCGCACTCAGGCTCTGATAGGCCTGCCCGTGCCCGGAGAACAGCGCGGCCAGCGCTGCCGAGATCTCATCGGCGCCCGCGGCCAGCACCGAGGTCGTGGCCGACGCGGCTGCCGCATTTGCCGAGAGCAGCGTCGACCCGATACGCACCGCGTCGGTTGCTGCCGCTGCCACTGCCTCTGTGCTGGCCACTACGAATGACATCGCTGCTGCCCCTTGCTTAGCGCCGGTGATGCAGCTATCACCATCGCTCAACAAGGGTTTCCGCATCTTCGGCCAACAGGCGGGTCCGGAGGATGAAGTTTCCTCCTCCTGTTGGGGGAGGACCGGGCGACCTACTCGACGCGTCCGATGGCGTCCAACACCAGTCGCAGCACCCGCACCGCACCCGCCTTGTCCAACGGGTCGTTGCCGTTGCCGCACTTCGGCGACTGCACACACGAGGGGCACCCGCTCGGGCATTCGCACGCCTGAATGGCCGCGGCGGTGGCACCCAGCCAGGTGGCGGCGCGGTGGAAACCGCGTTCGGCGAATCCCGCACCACCCGGGTATCCGTCGTAGACGAAGACGGTCGGCAGACCGTCGGGACCGAGCGCGGTGGACAGTCCACCGATGTCGCCACGGTCGCAGCTGGCTACCAAGGGGAGCAGCCCGATAGCCGCATGCTCGGCGGCATGCAGCGACCCCGGTACGCGCAGCAACTCAATACCGTTGCGCTCCAATGCCTCCGGCTCGATGGTGTACATCACCGCCGTAGTCGGCAACGAATGCTCGGGCATGCTGAGTTCGACGAAGTCGATCACTTCACCATTGCCCCGCCGGCGCAGGTATCCGACCACCTGGTGGGTCACCGTCACCGGCACCAGGCCCAGCGTGACCGGTCCGAACGCAGAACGCTCGCCCGGTCCGGTCACCGCGATGTCGGTGATCTCCCGCGCGAAAGTGGCATAGCCGGGGTCCTCGGCGTGGACGAAAGCGATGCCTTCTTCCAGGTCGAGAGAGTCGACGACGTAGCTCTCGCCCTGGTGCAGGTACACCGCGCCCGGATGAATGGAGGCCGGAGCCTGTCCGGTACCGGTGTTGCCGAGCAGGCGTCCGGTGTCGGATTCCACGATCACGATCTGACCGCCGATCGAGCCGCGGATGTCGACCGCCCCGTGGGGTTCCATACCGGGTGCCGGGAAGTACTTGCTGCCGCGGCGTTTCAGCAGTCCGTCGTCGACGAGTCCCTCAGTCACCTCCACGGCGTCCAGAGCTCGCACCTCGGCCTCGTCGAGCGGGAGTTCGGTTGCCGCGCAGAGCAGTTGCGGACCCAGGATGTAGGGATTGCGCGGATCAATGACGACGCGCTCGACCGGCTTGTCCAGCAACGCCGACGGGTGGTGCACGAGGTAGGTGTCCAACGGGTCGTCGCGGGCGATGAGCACCACCAGCGCGCCCTGACCGCGCCGCCCCGATCGGCCGGCCTGCTGCCAGAACGACGCGACCGTTCCGGGAAACCCGGCCAGCACCACCGCGTCCAGGCCCGCGATATCGACGCCGAGCTCGAGGGCGTTGGTGGTGGCCACACCCCGCAGCTGACCCTCGGCCAGCGCGTTCTCCAGTGCTTTGCGGTCCTCGGCCAGATATCCGGCGCGATAGGAGGCGACAGTCGGAACCAGTTGCGGCGCCAGCTCACCCAGTCGTGCCTGGGCACCCAGCGCCGTCAGCTCGGCGGCGCGGCGGGACCGCACGAAGGTCAAGGTCTGCGCGCCCTCGACAATCAGGTCGGCCATCACCCGGGACGCCTCGGCCCCCGCCGACCGTCGCACCGGGGCGCCGTTCTCGCCCACCAGGTCGGTCAACAGGGCCGGCTCCCACAACGCGACGGTGCGCGCCCCTTGCGGCGAGCCGTCCTCGGTGACCTCCGTCACCGGCTGGCCAATCAGCTCGGTCGCCGTCAGTCCGGGGGAATCTGTCGTCGCGCTGGCGAATATCACGGTCGGGTACGACGAATAGCGCGCGCACAGCCGCAACAGGCGACGCAGCACCATCGCCACGTTGGAACCGAAAACCCCTCGGTAATAATGACATTCGTCGACAACCAGGAAGCGCAGTCCGCGCAGCAGCACGGCCCACCGGGCATGGTTGCGCAGGATCGACAGGTGGATCATGTCGGGATTGGAGAAGATCCACCGGGAGCGCTCGCGGGCGAACCGCCGCACCTCGGTGGGGCTGTCTCCGTCGTAGGCCGTGGGCGCCACGTCGCCGAGCTCGGCGGCGGTGACCAGCGCCTGCGCCGCGCGCAGCTGGTCATGCCCCAGTGCCTTGGTGGGCGAGAGATAGAGCACCCGGGCCCGCGGATCGTCGGCCAGCGCGTTGAGCACCGGCAGCTGGTAGGCCAGTGACTTCCCCGACGCGGTACCGGTGCTCACCACCACATGACGCCCGTCGTGCGCAAGGTCGGCGGCCTGCAACTGATGCGACCACGGCACCGTGAGTCCCCGGCCGGTGAACGCCCGCACGACCTCGGGCCGGGCCCACGCCGGCCAACCCTGCGGCCGGCCGGGCCGGGGCGGCAGCTCGGCGGTGTGCCGCAGCGGATGCTCGTCGGGTGCGGTCCCGGCGAGCGCGGCGGCAAGCAGTTCACTGCCGAAACTCGCCATCAGATACCTTTCTCGGCCCCGTCGCGGCCGGGCGCGGCCCCCGGTGATGACGCTGACGTAAATTGACGCGCCATTCGGCGGTATGTCTGGGCCTAGAGACTGTCGCCGACGCGTTGAACATGGTTGACTGATTGCGGTCGCAGCTTCTGTGTTCGTGTAAAACTTTCGCAGGATCGACGTTGCGGTCGCGGTTCCTGCGAGGTTATCTGTCGGGTGAAGTTCCGGCGACTCTGCGAGGTATGGCGGTCGCGGCTGGCCCGGGGCATCGAAAGGCGGCGCCCCGCACCCAGAAAGAAAAGGAAAGATCGAGAGATGCCACAGGGAACTGTGAAGTGGTTCAACGCGGAGAAGGGCTTTGGTTTCATTGCCCCCGAAGATGGATCCGCGGATGTTTTTGTCCACTACACGGAGATCCAGGGGACGGGCTTCCGCACCCTCGAAGAAAACCAGAAGGTCGAGTTCGAGATCGGCCACAGCCCTAAGGGCCCCCAGGCCACCGGAGTCCGCTCGCTCTGATTCGAGCAGATTCCCAGACGGAACCCCCGGAGCAGTCCGGGGGTTTTCGTTTCTGGGACAGCGGAACCGGCCCGCCGCGCCGATACGGAGGAGCCGCGTGCCCACTCGCTCGCCTACTGTCTGTGGCGTGAGCCAGCTTTCCTTCTTCGCCGCGGAATCGGTCCCGCCCGCGGTCGAAGACTTGTGCGGGTTGCTGGCCGCACCCGGTCAGATAGTGACGGTAGGCGCCGGTGCCAGGCTGTCGGTGGTCGTCGACGAGCCCTGGCGTGCCGAGGCGCTGGCCGAGATGATCCGGGAGGCGGGTCTGGCCCCCGAGATCACCCGGACCGACGAGGACCACCCGTTGGTGCGGACGTCCGCGGACCCGTCGCTGCGCGGCATCGCCACCGAATGGACCCGAGGGGCGGTGAAGACGGTTCCGCCGCGCTGGCTGCCCGGGCCGCGGGAGCTGCGGGCCTGGACGTTGGCGGCAGGCAGTCCAGAAGCTGACCGTTACCTGCTCGGGCTGGATCCGCACGCGCCGGACACCCATTCACCGCTGGCGTCGGCTCTGATGAGGGTCGGCATCGCACCCACTTTGATCGGTACCCGCGGTGCCCGCCCGGCACTGCGGATCAGCGGTCGCCGCAGACTATCGCGCCTGGTAGAGAACGTGGGAGAGGCCCCGCAGGGCCCGGATGCGGCAGCGCAGTGGCCACGGGTCTGACCGCTGTGTGCCACCCATGCCGGGGTGGGCCGGTTTGCGCGGGCCCGCCCAATGGTGCGAAATTGTCAGTTGCCCGCGGGGCAACGGCGCGGCGGCGTACCAAAGGTGGACCGGAAATCCGGAATATCGGGGAGCCGCCCTGTCATTGTTTCTGCGAGACGGTTCCGCCCAGGGGCCGACACAGGAGATGGAGCGTAGGCGCAGTTGGTTGACCGGGCCCCCAAGAGGGCTAGCAGCAGCGGCCGAAACGGCAGCACCCGGCGACTCGTGATCGTGGAGTCGCCCACCAAGGCGCGCAAGCTGGCCGGATATCTGGGTTCCAATTACATCGTCGAGTCGTCCCGCGGTCACATCCGCGACCTGCCCCGCGCCGCCGCCGACGTGCCCGCGAAGTTCAAGTCCGAGCCGTGGGCGCGGCTGGGCGTGAACGTCGATGCCGACTTCGAGCCGCTCTACATCATCAGTCCGGAGAAGAAGAGCACCGTCACCGAGCTCAAAGGCCTGCTCAAGGACGTCGACGAGCTCTATCTGGCAACGGATGGTGACCGCGAAGGCGAGGCGATCGCCTGGCACCTGATGGAGACGCTCAAGCCGCGCGTTCCGGTCAAGCGGATGGTGTTCCACGAGATCACCGAACCGGCCATCCTGGAGGCGGCCGAAAACCCCCGCGACCTGGACATCGATCTGGTCGACGCGCAGGAAACCCGCCGCATCCTGGACCGGCTGTACGGCTACGAGGTCAGCCCCGTGCTGTGGAAGAAGGTTGCGCCCAAACTGTCGGCGGGCCGGGTCCAGTCGGTTGCCACCCGGATCATCGTGCAGCGCGAACGCGACCGGATGGCGTTCCGCAGCGCGTCCTACTGGGACATCCTGGCCAGGCTGGACGCCAGCGTGTCCGACCCGCAGGCCCAGCCGCCCACGTTCGCCGCGCGTCTGACCAACGTCGACGGCCTGCGGGTCGCCACCGGCCGTGACTTCGACTCACTGGGCGCCCTGCGCAAGGCCGACGAAGTGGTGGTGCTCGACGAGGCCGGTGCGACCGCGCTGGCCACCAGCCTGCAGGGCGCGCAGCTCAGCGTCGCTTCGGCCGAGGAGAAGCCCTACACCCGTCGTCCGTACCCGCCTTTCATGACGTCGACGCTGCAGCAGGAGGCCGGCCGCAAGCTCCGGTTCTCCTCGGAACGCACCATGAGCATCGCGCAGCGCCTGTACGAGAACGGCTACATCACCTATATGCGTACCGACTCGACGACCCTGTCGCAGTCGGCCATCACCGCCGCGCGCAACCAGGCGCGGCAGCTTTACGGCGAGGAGTACGTGTCGCCGTCGCCGCGGCAATACACCCGCAAGGTGAAGAACGCCCAGGAGGCGCACGAGGCCATCCGGCCCGCCGGAGAGACCTTCGCCACCCCGGACGCGGTGCGCCGCGAGCTCGACGGCGACGAATTCCGGCTCTACGAGCTGATCTGGCAACGCACGGTGGCCTCACAGATGGCCGATGCGCGGGGCACCACGCTGAGCCTGCGCATCGAAGGCCGCGCCGGTGAGCAGCAGGTGGTGTTCTCGGCGTCCGGGCGCACACTGACCTTCCCGGGCTTCCTCAAGGCCTACGTGGAAACCGTCGACGAACTGGCCGGCGGCGAGGCCGACGACGCCGAGCGCCGGCTGCCCAACCTGTCGCCGGGGCAGCGCCTGGCCGCCATCGAGCTGACGCCGGACGGCCACTCCACCAACCCGCCCGCGCGCTACACCGAGGCTTCGCTGGTCAAGGCGCTCGAGGAGCTGGGTATCGGCCGGCCGTCCACCTACTCGTCCATTATCAAGACCATCCAGGACCGCGGGTACGTGTACAAGAAGGGCAGCGCCCTGGTGCCGTCCTGGATCGCCTTCGCGGTGATCGGATTGCTGGAACAGCATTTCGGCCGGCTCGTCGACTACGACTTCACCGCGGCGATGGAGGACGAACTCGACGCGATCGCTTCCGGCAACGAGCGACGCACCAACTGGCTCAACAACTTCTACTTCGGCGGCGACCACGGGGTGCCCGACTCGGTGGCCCGCTCCGGTGGCCTGAAGAAGCTGGTGGGCGTCAATCTCGAAGGCATCGACGCGCGAGAAGTGAACTCCATCAAGGTGTTCGACGACGCCGAAGGCCGGCCTGTCTACGTCCGTGTCGGCAAGAACGGGCCGTATCTGGAGCGCACGGTGACCGGTGACGACGGTGAACCGACTCCGCAGCGGGCCAACCTGAACGACTCGCTGACCCCCGACGAGCTGACTCTCGAAGTGGCAGAAGAGCTTTTCGCCACTCCGCAGGAGGGACGCGTGCTCGGCGTCGACCCGCAGACGGGCCACGAGATCGTGGCCAAGGACGGCCGGTACGGGCCGTACGTGACCGAGGTCCTGCCGAAGCCCGAGGGTGACGACGGCGGCGCCGCCGCCGGCGCCAAGAAGGGCAAGAAGCCCACCGGACCGAAGCCGCGCACCGGTTCGCTGTTGCGCACCATGGACCTGCAGACGGTGACGCTCGAGGACGCGCTGAAGCTGCTGTCGCTGCCCCGGGTCGTCGGCGTGGACCCTGCCTCCGGTGAGGAGATCACCGCCCAGAACGGGCGTTATGGCCCATATCTCAAGCGCGGCACCGATTCTCGTTCGCTGGCGACCGAGGACCAGATGTTCACCATCACCCTCGACGAAGCGCTCAAGATCTACTCCGAGCCCAAACGTTCGGGGCGGCAAGCTGCTTCGGCGCCTCCGCTGCGTGAGCTGGGCAACGACCCTGCTTCGGGCAAGCCGATGGTGATCAAGGACGGCCGCTTCGGGCCGTACGTCACCGACGGAGAGACCAACGCGAGCCTGCGCAAGGGCGACGACGTCTTGTCGATCACCGATGAGCGCGCCGCGGAACTGCTGGCCGACCGCCGCGCCCGCGGGCCGGTCAAGCGGACCGCGAAGAAGGCCGCCCGCAAAGCACCGGCCAAGAAGGCGCCGGCCAAGAAGGCCGTCAAGCGCAGCTAGCGGCCCGCGTCGCTGGAGACTTCCTCCGATTCACAGGCGCCCTCCGGCTCGGCCAGATTCAGCGGGCGTGCCAGCTGCGTGGGCGCGGCGCGGCCACGCAGAAAGACCACCTCACCCACGTCCCAGCACAGGGCCTCGGCGTCCAGGGCGCCGCTGACCGCGATCGCCGAGGCCAGCACATGCCCTTCCTCCAGCTTGGCCAGCTCGGTGAGCCGGGCGGCTTCGTTGACCGGGTCGCCGATGACGGTGTACTCGAAACGCGCCTGCGCCCCGATATGCCCCGCGATGGCGCGGCCCGCCGAGACGCCGATACCGAACTCGGCGGATCCCAGCACGGGAATGAGCTCGTCGTGCAGCTCGCGGGCGGCGGCCAGTGCGGCGCCGGCGCCGTCCGGATGCTCGATCGGCGCGCCGAAGATCGCCAGCGCAGCGTCGCCCTGGAACTTGTTGACGAACCCGCCGTGCCGGCCGACGGTGTCGACCACGACACGGAAGAACTCGTTGAGCAGGTGGACCACCTCGACGGGCGGTCGCGACGCCGCCAGCTGAGTGGACCCCACCAGGTCCACGAACAACACCGCGACGTCGCGCTCCTGCCCGCCCAGCTCGGTGCCCCGCTCGAGGGCCCGCCGGGCCACGTCCTCGCCCACGTAACGGCCGAACAGGTCGCGCAGCCGCTGCCGTTCGGACAGGTCGCGCACCATGTCGTTGAAGCCGGACTGCAGCAGTCCCAGCTCGCTGGCGTCGTAGATCTGCATGTGCGCGTTGTAGTTGCCTCGCTGCACCTCCGACAGCGCCCAGCGGAGCTGACGCAGCGGGTCGGCGATCGACATCGACACCAGCAGTGTGCTGGCCGCTCCGATGCCCAGGGCCGCCAGCGCCAGCAGCAGGATGGGGTTGAACAGCTTCTCCGGCGAGGCGTGCAGCAGCGCGATCTTGTCCGAAACCACTGCCAGCACGATCGCCAGCAGCGGGACGGCCGTCGACAGCACCCAGGTCAGCATCAATCGCAGGATGACGCCGGGTGCCCGCACGCTCTCGGGTACGCCACTGCGCAGCGCGGCGACGGCGACGGGGCGCAGCACCCGTTCGGATTGCAGGTAGCCGATGATCGCGGTGGCGGTGGCGCCCAGCGCGGTGGCGACCACCACGACCGGCGCGGCCTGGCGTGCCACCGACCAGCTGGCCATGATGAACACCACGCTCCCGACCGCCCAGGACGCCGCGCTGGTCAACGTGCGGTAGAACGGCATCCGTAATGCCCGGGTGCGGGCCAGTTCGGTGGTCGACGGGTCGGCTTCGACCAGCAGGTTGTCGCGGCGTTGCCAGCGGAAAACCGGCACCAGCAATTTGAGGTTCCAGGCGAACCCCGCGAAGAACAGAAAAATCACCGAGCTGATGAAGATCGCGACGTTCAGCGTCGGCAGGTCGCCCAGCTCGATCCGGTCGTGCGGCGGCAGACCGTAACGCAGGAAGCCCAGAACGAACAAGCCCCCGATGATGTCGGCCTGCAACATGCTCAGCGAGAAAACCGGCCATGGAGTGCGCACCACCCACTTGGCGAATGCACTGATCCGCCGCGGGAGTGTTGTTGCCATGGTCACGCACCCACCGTATCGGTCAGCGGGGACTCGCCGGAAACTAAAAGTGTCCCCGGCAGGTCGTGCGACGTGGGCAAAAGTTGCCGAAAGATCACGGATTTATCGCAAAACGGATGCTGATCGGTCTCCGTCGGGGGTCCTCACTACTGTTGCCGATGATGACCGGGGTGTTTACACGGCTGGTAGGCCAGCAGGCGGTGGAAGCGGAACTGCTCGCCGCCGCCCGGTCCGCACGCGGTGCCGCCGAGGGTGATCAGAGTCACGCAGGCGCCGGCCTGGGAACTATGACACATGCATGGCTGATAACCGGTCCGCCGGGTTCCGGCCGTTCGGTGGCCGCTCTTTGCTTCGCGGCGGCGCTGCAATGCACGTCAGAAGGCGAGCCGGGGTGCGGGACGTGCCGCGCCTGTTCGACGACGATGGCGGGCACCCACGCCGACGTCAGGCGGGTCATCCCCGAAGGCCTGTCGATCGGTGTGGACGAGATGCGGGGCATCGTGCAGGTCGCGTCCCGGCGCCCCACCACCGGTCGCCACCAGATCGTGGTGATCGAGGACGCCGACCGGTTGACCGAAGGCGCCGCCAACGCCCTGCTGAAGGTCGTCGAGGAGCCGCCTCCGTCGACGGTTTTCCTGCTGTGCGCCCCGTCGGTGGATCCCGAGGACATCGCCGTCACCCTGCGCTCCCGGTGCCGGCACGTGGCGCTGGTGACACCGCCCACCGAGGCCATCGCGCAGGTGCTGATCGACGGCGACGGACTGGACGCCGGCACCGCCGGCTGGGCGGCGTCCGTCAGCGGCGGGCACGTCGGCCGGGCGCGCCGGCTGGCCACTGACCCGGAGGCCAGGCAGCGACGCGAGCAGGCACTGGAGCTGGTACGTGACGCCGCGCGGCCGGCGCGCGCGTACACCGCGGCCGAGGAACTGGTCGCCGCGGCCGAAGCCGAGGCGGTGGCGCTCACTGCCGGGCGGGCCGAGGCCGAGACGGAAGAACTGCGCACCGCGCTGGGAGCGGGCGGCACCGGCAAAGGTGCGGCCGGGGCGATGCGCGGCGCCACAGGAGCGATCAAGGATCTGGAGCGACGGCAGAAATCCCGGCAGACCAGGGCCTCGCGTGACGCACTGGACCGGGCGTTGATCGACCTGGCCACCTACTTCCGGGATGCGCTGGTGGTCTCCGCGAACGCCGGCCAGGTTCGGGCGAACCATCCTGACATGGCCGAGCGGGTGGCGTCGCTGGCCGGGCACGCCACCCCCGAGCGGCTGCTGCGCTGCATCGAAGCCGTGCTGGAATGCCGTGAAGCCTTGGCGATCAACGTCAAGCCCAAGTTCGCCGTCGACGCCATGGTCGCAACCATCGGCCAGCAACTGCGTTAGACTCGTGCCGCCCGCGAGGGTACGGCCGCCTTAGCTCAGTCGGTAGAGCGATTCACTCGTAATGAATAGGTCAGGAGTTCGATTCTCCTAGGCGGCTCCACTGCTCGACCTCCCACGCCGATCAAATGCCGGTGGCGCCGGCGACTCCCGTCCATAATCAGGAGTCGTTCCAGGTTGGGGGAGGAAACCGCATGTCGCAGCTGTTCGTGGCGCCAGACTTGCTGACGCTGGCGACCGCGGACGTCGCAGGCATCGGTTCCGGCCTCGAGGCGGCGCGGCTGGCCGCGGCTGCGCCGACTACAGCTCTCGCGTCGGCGGCCGCCGACGAGATATCGGTGGCGGTCGCCGCCCTCTTCTCCGGATTCGGCCAGCAGTACCAGGCACTGGGCGCGCAGACGGGGGCGCTGCTACAGCAGTTCGGGCAGTCGATCCAAGCGGCGGCCCAGACGTACGCGGCCGCCGAGGCGACGAACTCGTCACTGCTGGTCGGCTCCGCCATCGACCGCGTCACCGGGTTCATCGCTCGCCAATTCGCGATCTACGACTTCAGTGACCCGCGCGGCTGGGCCGCTTTCCTGCTGGACTACACGTGGGGGGCGCCGGGCACCGCACTGGGCTATGCCGTACAGATCGTCAACGATTCGACCCCGAATTCCAACTACGATGCAGCGCTGAGCGCGGTAGCGGGCTCGCACGTCTACCGGGGCGGCATCGGGCTCCCCGGCTATGCCACCACGTTCGGCAACGTCACTAGTCATCTCGGCTACAGCCCGAAGGCCGTGGATCTCATGCTCAACCATGAAGCACTGCACGTCTGGCAGAACCGGTTGTTCGGGCCGCTGTTCTCGGCCAGCTATTCCGCCTGGACTACGGGCGGAACGATCGCCGGTTACGGCTACTGGTTGTTGCACCCCGAGGAAGACTTGTCCCGCGTGATCACGACGCTGGCTTATTACGACAACCCCTGGGAGACATGGGCTTACCGCAACGACCATGCCTGGCCGCCGCCAGGGGCGATCCCCGCGCTGCTCTGGCCCTCCTAGGCGAATTCGGGTCGGCGCTTGTTCAGGAACGCGTCGATGCCCTCCCGGCCGTCGGGGCCACCGGCGCATGCCGCGATCATGCGGCCTTCGATCTCCATCTGTTCCTCCAAGCCGTTGCTGAAGCTCATGAGCAGCAGCTTCTTCACCGACGAACTGGAAAGTTTTGCCGCAGAGCTCATTTGGGTGACGAGAGCTTCGGCCCGGTCGGTCAGCGCGTCGTCGGGCACGGCCTCGGTGACCAGGTGCCACTGTGCCGCCTCCGTGGCCGACAGCCGTCGGTTGGTCAGCATCAGCTCCTGGGTGCGCCGCACTCCCACCAGCCGCGGCAGGTAGTACGACGAACTGCCGTCGGGGCTCAGTCCCGCCCTGGTGTAGGCCATCGTGAAGGACGCGGATTCGGCGGCCAGCACCAGATCTCCCATCAGGGCAAGGCTGAATCCGGCCCCGGCCGCGGCGCCGTTCACGGCGACGACCAGCACGGCGTCCATGCGGGCGAAGGTCGAGATCGCCCGGTGCAGGTCGTCGGCGATGCCCTTGACGAATCGGCCCGCACCCAGGGGCGAGCGCGCCATCGCCTGCAGGTCACCTCCGGCGCAGAAGAACCGGCCGTTGCCGGTGAGCAGGACGACCTTCGTCTCGGCGACATCGCAGCGGCTTGCCGCATCCATCAGCTCGCGGGCCATCACATCGTCGATGCTGTTCGCCGCGTCGGGCCGATTGAGCGCAATGCGTGTGACGGGCCCGTCCTGGGCGAAGTTGAGGGTCTCGTAGCTGGTCATCCTGGGATGCTAGCCAGGGCGGCTCAGCCGTCGGGCCCCGGTAAGCCGGCCGCGCCGAAGATCAGGCCCTTCGCGCCACCGGGCCCGCCGGTGCCGCCGACGGCGACGCCGAAGGGCGGACTGGGCACTCCGCCGGCCCCGCCGCTGCCGCCGGTGCCGAGATACTTCGCCGATCCGCCGGCCCCGCCGTCACCGCCGTCGCCCCCCGACCCGCCGACTCCGCCGACCCCGCCGGCTCCACCACCGCCGGCATTCCCGCCCGTGCCGATCCATCCGGCGTCACCACCCCGGCCGCCGGCGCCACCGTCGCCGCCGACGCCGGCCGCGACACCTGCGGCCTCACCGCCCTGGCCGCCGGACCCGCCCACGCCGCCGTTGCCGTACAGCAGGCCTGCGGCGCCCCCGGCTCCACCGGCGCCGCCATTGCCCCCTACGCCGCTGCCACCCGCCAATCCACCCAAGCCCCCGGCACCGCCGTTGCCGCCACCGCCGAACAGGAAACCACCTTGGCCGCCGGCGCCCCCGCCGCCGCCGGTGCCGCTGAGTGCGCCGACTCCGCCCGCACCACCGATGCCCCCGAAGCCGATCACCCGGGCGGCCCCGCCGGCGCCGCCGAAGCCGCCGCCCAGTCCGCCGGATCCGCCGCCACCGCCGTTGCCCAGCAGCCATCCGCCGGCGCCGCCGGCGCCGCCACCGGCTCCGCTGCCGCCGGTTCCGCCCCGACCGCCGTTGCCGATCAAACCCGCCTCGCCGCCGGCGCCGCCGGCCTGAGCGGCCCCGCCGGCCGCGCCGTTTCCGCCGTTGCCGAGCAGCAGGCCGCCGGCCCCGCCGGCGCCTCCCGGCGTCGTGGCATCGGCCCCGTTTCCGATCAACGGCCGGCCCAGCAGCGCCTGGGTGGGCGCATTGATGAGGTCCAGCACCGGCTGCAGCGGACCGGCGTTGGTGGCTTCCGCCGCGGCGTATACCCCGGCGCCCGAGGTCAGCAACTGCACGAAGCGGTCGTGAAAAGCCTCGGATTGGGCGCTCAGCGCCTGATACTGCCGCGCGTAGCCGGAGAACAGCGCCGCTACCGCCGCCGACACCTCGTCGGCTCCGGCGGCCAGCACGGCCGAGGTGGGCGGCGCCGCGCACGCGTTGGCGGCGCACAGCGCCGACCTGATACCCGCCAGATCCGTTGCCGCGGAGGTTATCAGCTCCGGAACCGCAACAAGGTTCGACAACGCTGCCCTCCCACTCGGACTGGTCGACAAGAAGGGTATCGGGATCGCCCGTCAGAACGTTTCATTTCGGCGGCTCAGAGCGGCGCCAGAAACCCCACCGGTCCCGAGGCCAGGCACAGCGACAGCGCGGCCGTCGTAGCCCGTACCGTGATCGCGCTCCCGGCGCCCGGCAACCGCGCGTACACACGATTGAGTCCCGGGTGCACCGGCACCTTGACCTCGGGCCCCTCCGACAGCGCCAGCATCATCGAGCCGTCGGTGTTGCCCAGATAGTTCAGCTCGACTGTCCAGTCGGCCGGCAACAACGGCCCGTCCAGAACCATGCGGGCCGGCTGATCGGGCTGGGCGAAGTAGCCGCAGTTTGCAACGGGACCGGGTGTGATGGTCCGCACCCAGGTCACCCGGGCGCCGGCCAGTTTGCCCTTGCTGTCCAGCATCCGCAATTGCGTTGTCGCCGAGGCAAATTCGGGTCGATCGCGGACCAGGGCGAACATGTGGCTGGCCAGATTCTCCGGCCACGCCACCCGTTGCAGCACCAACGGATCGACCTCCTGGTCCAGCAGTGGCACCGCGGAATCGGTGGCCGCCAGGCCGGCTTGAGCGTTCTTCAGGTACGGCTCGGCCGGATTGTCGCGCCAGGACGTGAGAAACGTCAGCGTCGAATGCAGGCTGCTGGCCAGAAACAACAGCGCCGCAACGCTTGTCAGTGCGGTACGCGTCCGCGAGGTGTCCAGCCACCTCGACGACTCCCGGTTCGGCGCAGTGAAGGCGACGGCGGCCAGCAGCGCGAGCACGACGACCAGATCGGGAAAATAGCGCAGCGTCTGCGCCAGTTCCAACGCGGTGAACCGCGACGACCGCATCAGATAAATCGGCACCTGGCAAGCGACCGCGTACCCGGCCGCGGTGAGCCAGACCAACCCGATGCGCCGTTTGCGGATCAGCGAAACAGCGAGCAGCCCAACCAGAATGAACCAACCCAGCAGCATCACCGACGTCGGTGGAGTGGCCCAGGGGGAGGCCGGGGCCCAGCGCGCCCAGTCCCACGGCCCGCCCGCCAGTCCCGGCACGATGCCGTGGGTGACCGACCGGCGTAACAGGGCCCCGGTCATCGCCAGATCCGAACTCCAGCGTCGCTGGTTCACCACCGCCAGGTACAGCGCCACCCAGCCCGCGGTCAGCGCCAGCGACGCCACCCACAACCGCAGACCGCCGCGCCACGTCGTTCGCAGGGCGGCCCGGTCCCCGGACACGTGGCACAGCAGCGCCACCACCGCGAACGCGACGAACGGGATCACCGCCGCCTTCTCGAAGAACAGCAGGCCGCCGAAGTAGACCAGCACACCCGTGACCGCGTAGCGCGCGTTGCCGGTACGGACCAGCAGCACGGCGTCGCCGCAGACCCAGGCCAGTGCCGTCAGCATGGGCAGCGAGTTGAGCGCCGCCGACCACCAGGCGAAGCCGGTGATCCCCAGTGGCGTGAACAGTGCGAACGTCAGCGGGATCGGCAGCACCGGACGCCAGCCCAGGACCACGTACAGGGCGCGTAGCAGCGACAGCGACGCGATTAACTGCAGCACCACCAGGCTGACCGCCGGCCACGTCCAGACCAGCGGGGCCAGCCGGGTGATCGCCCCGGCCACCAGGAACGCGCCCGGCATGACGTGTCCGTCGTGGTCGTCGAACAGGTACGACGGCGAGAGCAGGCCCTGGGTGCCGGCCCGGCCGATGAGAATCAGATCGTCCCAATAGAAGTAGCCACCGAACGCCAACACGGCACGAACGCCCAGCTGCGCGACGATCAGCGCGGCTGCCACCGCGGCGACTCTGTATGGTGGGCCGGTGCGAGCACTGGTCACCGGGGCAGCCGGTTTCATCGGGTCGACGCTAGTCGACCGTCTCCTGGCCGACGGGCACACGGTGGTCGGCCTGGACAACTTCGCCACCGGCCGGGCGACCAACCTGGAGCACCTCGCCGACAACCCGGAACACGTCTTCGTCGAGGCCGACATCGTCACGTCGGACCTGGACGCCATCCTCGGTGAGCACAAGCCGGAGGTGGTCTTTCACCTGGCCGCGCAGATCGACGTCCGGCACTCGGTGGCCAACCCGCAGTTCGACGCCTCGGTCAACGTGATCGGCACCATCCGGCTTGCCGAAGCGGCCCAGCGTGCCAGAGTGCGCAAGGTGGTGCACACCTCGTCGGGCGGGTCCATCTACGGCGTGCCGCCGCAGTACCCGACGCCCGAAACGGTGCCGACCGACCCGTTCTCGCCCTATGCCGCCGGGAAGGTGTCCGGGGAGATCTACCTGAACACCTTCCGGCATCTGTACGGCCTGGACTGCTCGCACATCGCGCCCGCCAACGTCTACGGGCCGCGCCAGGACCCGCACGGCGAGGCCGGCGTGGTGGCGATCTTCGCCCAGGCCCTGCTGGAAGGCAGGCCCACCAAAGTCTTCGGTGACGGCTCCAACACCCGCGACTACGTGTTCGTCGACGACGTCGTCGACGCCTTCGTGAAGGCGGCCGGGGATGCCGGGGGCGGGCAGCGTTTCAACGTCGGAACCGGCATCGAGACCTCGGACCGTCAGCTGCATACCGCGGTCGCGGCTGCGGTCGGCGGCCCCGACGACCCGGAGTTCCATCCGCCGCGGCTGGGCGACCTGAAGCGGTCATGCCTCGACATTGCCAGGGCCGCAGAGGTTTTGGGCTGGCGGCCACAGGTGGGGTTGGACGAGGGTGTGCGGCGCACCGTGGAGTACTTCCGCCAGCACAAGCACGCCTAGACTTCGGGCGTCTGCGCTCCCTCGAGCGCGATCGCGCGAGCCAGCCGGGCGTAGCGCAACTCCAGGTCCTTGAAGCGCATGTAGGTGCTGAGCGTGGTGAAGCTGAACGCCATGATCAGCCCGTAGAGCATGAGGTCGGTGCCGCGCCGCACGCCGAACCAGTGCGCCACCAGCGTGGTGTCGTCCGGTCGCAGTACCGCATAGACCCCCAGCAGCACGAACAGGACGTAGCCCACTTTCACCCAGGCGCGGGCCCGCGCACTGCGCCGCGACCGCAGCAGGAACACCAGCAGCGCGATGATCGACCCGATCAGCAGCACCTGGATCCAGTTCATTCTCCGGTCCTTTTCATCTCCGCATCCTCCCTCGCAGAAAACCGTCGAAGATGATGTTGACGCCGTTGAGCAACGGCTGCCCCTTGGACTTGGAGTACTCGGTGTAGAGCACCTCGACCGGCACTTCGGCCACCCGCCAATGGTTTTCGGCGATCATCATGACGATCTCGGTGGCGTGGCTCATGCCGCTCATGGTGATGTTCATGCCGTCGGCGACGGTCTTGTTGAACACCCGCAGGCCGTTGTTGGTGTCGGTCAGGCCGAGCCGGCGCCCGCGGCGGCTCAGCCGCGCGGCGGTCTGCAGCACCATGCGCTTGAGGAACGGGGGCCGGTTGGTGACCTGCTGGCCGAACCGGGTGCCGATCACAATGTCGACGTCGCCCTGCTTCAGCCGGTCGATCATCGTGGTCACGTCCTTGACGCGGTGCTGTCCGTCGGCGTCGAAGGTGGCGAAGACCTGGGCGCCGGGCTGGTTTCGGGCGTATTCCACGCCGGTCTGGATCGCCGCACCCTGGCCCAGGTTGATGGGATGACGCACCAGGAACGCGCCAGCCTGCCGGGCGATCTCGCCGGTGCCGTCCGCGCTGCCGTCGTCCACGCAGACGACGTGGTCGAAGACCGTTCGCAACTCGGCGACGACCTCGCCGATGACGGCGGCTTCGTTGAAGGCGGGGACGATGATCCAGGCGTCGGAGTAATCCATTTTCAGGGCCATTTCAAGGCCAAAATTACACGCGTCCGCCGCGTCCGAGCGCGACCAGATGGACGGCGATTCCCACCATGGGACCGCACAGCAGGCCGATGACGGTGCGGGTCTCCAGTGCCAGTGGCAGCGCCAGCAGCAGCCCGGAGGCGACGGTGGCGCTGACCCAGCCCAGCGAGTACGCCCGGTGCAGCGCGGCCGCCACCGACGCGGCACCGGTCAGGGTCAGCAGGGCGATGGCGACGGCGGCGGCCGTCAGCCAGGCCAGCAGCGCGCTACTGGCCTGGTACTGGGAACCGAACGCGAACCGCAGCAACCACGGCCCCACCAGGCCGGCCAGCAGTACCCCGACCCCGCCGATCCCGGCGATGAGCAGGGCGGGCGAGATCAGGGCCCGCAACCGGTGGCTGCGCTCGTCCACGAAATGCGCGATGAGATTGCCCTGCATAGCGGTCAGCGGCACCAGCAGCGGCGCCCGGGTCAGCGTCACCGCCAGAATCACGACGCCGCCCTGGGCGCCCAGCTCGGTAGACGTCAACTTCAGCAGGACCGGAAACCCCATCACCAGGATGGCGCTGGCGCCCGCCGCGGTGATCGAGTGGGCCGCGCCGCGCAGAAACGTCGCGGTGCTGCCGGGCGTCAGCACACGTGCCGCTGTACGGGCTGTCGGCGAGGTGGCCAGGATGATCAGCCAGGCCACCGCCCCCGCGACCGTCGCCCACAGAAACCCGACCAGCCCCCAGCTGAGCACAAAGGTCGCCGTCGCGACCGCCACCCGGATGACGGCGTCGGTCACCATCAGCGCGCCGTACTGGCCCCACCGGTTGACGCCGGCGAGCGTGCCCAGCAGCGTCGCGTGCAGGCAGAAACCCGCCAGTCCGACGCTGAGCAGGAGGACCGACAGCCAGCGGTCCTCGACGAAGACCCGTCCGCTCCACAGCACCGAGCTGCCCGCGATCAGGACGGCAGAGGCCAGTCCGACCATGCCGGCGACGCGCAGCGGATGCGTTCGTTCCCCGTCCGGGCGCACGTCCAGGTACTGCATCGCGCGGACCTCGCGGGTCGTTTCCTGAAGCAGGCCGTTGGCGGCGCCGGTGACCAGGCCGAACGCTCCCCAGAAGACGCCGAAGACAGAGAAGCCGCCGGGTGCCAGGTTGCGCGCCGCCAGATAGATCACCGCATAGCCGCACAGCGCGGTCACCGCCGTTGCGGTGCCGACCCGGGCGACGCTGCCGCGTGCGACCGGGCCCACCGACGCGCCGGTGGCTCCGGTGGTACCCGCGCCGTCCGTCACCGTCGCGACACTATCGGACGCGGACTTCAGTGCCCTTCGGCCTGGAACCGCTCCACCGACCGCTGCACCTCAGCCTCGGCCTCGTCCCGGCCCACCCAGTCGGCCGCCTTGACGAACTTGCCCGGCTCGTTGTCCTTGTAGTGCTCGAAGAAGTGCTTGATGTCGTCCAGCTCGTATTGGGGGACGTCGCCGATGTCCTGGACGTGATCCCACCGGTGGTCACCGGCCGGCACGCACAGCACCTTGTCGTCGCCGCCCTTCTCGTCGACCATCCGGAACATCGCCACCGGCCGCACCTCGATCAACACGCCGGGGAACACCGGCTGGGGCAGCAGCACCAACGCGTCCAGCGGGTCACCGTCCTCACCGAGGGTGTCCTCGATGAAGCCGTAATCGGCCGGGTAGGCCATCGGGGTGTGGAGGTAGCGGTCCAAGCGCACGCGGCCGGTCACGTGATCGATCTCGTACTTGTTGCGCTGGCCCTTTGGGATTTCGATGGTCACGTCGAATTGCACGGGTACACAGTAGTCGAGCAGGTGCCGCGGCAGTGCTCTACGGCCGATTCGGCAGAATGGGTCTCGAAAAGCAGAGCTACGACGCGATCGCTGAGGAATTGATGGGGCCCAAACGCTGGCGCAAGTCCACCCACGTGCTGGTCGGGCTCGTGGTGCTGGCGTTCGTCGCGGCCGTGGTGGCCGCCGCGGTGCTCTTCACCACCGGTGGTCACGGACCCAACGGAGCGCGCTCACCCGTGCCGCCGCCCCGGCCGCCGACGGTCAAGGCGGGGGTGAGCCCGGTGGCCGACAATGCCGCCGCACCGAGTTCGGAAGGCGTGACGGCGGCGCTGGCGCCCGCGGTGGCCGATCCGAATCTCGGCAAGCTGGGCGGGCGGATCACCGACGCCATGACCGGCAAGGAACTCTGGCGGCAGCTCGACGACCTGCCGATGGTGCCGGCCTCGACGAACAAGGTGCTGACCGCGGCAGCGGCCCTGCTCACCCTGGACCGGCAGGCCCGCATCAGCACCAGGGTGGTGGCGGCGGGTCAGGCCGCGCAGGGGCCCGTCGTGCTGGTGGGCGCCGGCGACCCGACGCTGTCGGCGGCACCGCCGGGTGTGGAGACCTGGTACCGGGGTGCCGCCCGGATCAGCGACCTGGTCGAACAGGTGCACCGCAGCGGCATGACTCCGACGGCCGTGCAGGTCGACACCTCGGCGTTCAGCGGTCCCGGGCTGGCACCCGGCTGGGACCCGGCCGACATCGACAACGGCGACGTGGCTCCGATCGAGTCCGCGATGATCGACGCCGGACGCATCCAGCCGACCACCGTCAACTCGAGACGGTCCAAGACCCCGGCACTGGATGCCGGACGCCAGCTGGCCATTGCCCTGGGCCTCGACCCTGCGCAGGTGACAATCGGGTCGGCGCCGGCCGGCGCGCGCCAGCTCGCGGTGGTGCAGTCGGCGCCGCTGATCCAGCGGCTGTCGCAGATGATGAACGCCTCGGACAACGTGATGGCCGAGTGCATCGGCCGTGAGGTGGCCGCGGCCATCAATCGGCCGCAGAGCTTCACCGGTGCGGTCGACGCCGTCACCAGCCGGCTCAACACGGCCCACGTCGACACCGGCGGCGCCGCACTGGTCGACTCCAGCGGGTTGTCGGTGAACGACCGTCTGACGGCCCGGACCCTGGACGGCGTGATGCAGGCCGCGGCCGGACCGGATCAGGCGTCGCTGCGGGCGCTGCTGGACCTGTTGCCGATCGCCGGCGGCAGCGGCACGCTGGGCGAACGTTTCCTGGACCGGTCCACCAACCAGGGCCCGGCCGGCTGGCTGCGCGCCAAGACCGGGTCGCTGACGGCGGTGAACTCGCTGGTCGGGGTGCTCACCGACGCCAGCGGACGGGTCCTCACCTTCGCCTTCATCTCCAACGACGCCGGCCCCAACGGCCGCAACGCGATGGACGCGCTGGCCACCAAGCTGTGGTTCTGCGGGTGCGCGACATGAGCCCGTCATCGTCCGGCCTGTCGATGGGCAATGCCGTCGACTGGCGGTTCGCCGCCACGGTGGGGGAGAAGCTGGCCCGCGGGGGGCCGGTCACCTCTGATTACACCCGCCGGCAGGTGATGGAGGAGCTGACCCGGGCGGCCGAGCAGGCCGAGCCGCCGGTCCGCGAAGTTACCGGTCTGATCACCGATGACACGGTGCCTCCGGCCCGCATCGTGGACCGGCCGGAATGGATCCGGGCGGCCGCCGAGTCGATGCGCGCCATGACCAACGGCGCCGAAAAGCCGCACAGCTTCCTCACCGGCCGGCTCACCGGAGCCCAGACGGGTGCCGTGCTGGCCTTCGTGTCCTCCGGCATCCTCGGCCAGTACGACCCGTTCACCAGCCCGGACGCCGGCACGCTGCTGCTGGTGTATCCCAATGTCATCGCCGTGGAGCGGCAGCTGAAGGTCGACCCGTCGGATTTCCGGTTGTGGGTGTGTCTGCACGAGGTGACCCACCGGGTGCAGTTCACGGCGAACCCCTGGATCGCCGGCCATATGTCGAGCTCGCTGGGCCTGCTGACCCAGGAGCCCGCCGAGGACATCCGCGAGGTGGCCGGCCGGCTCGCCGACTTCGTCCGCAACCGGGGACGCGACGAATCCCACCCCGAAGGAATCCTGGGACTGGTGCGCGCCGTGCAGTCCGAGCCGCAGCGTCAGGCCCTCGACCAACTGCTGGTGCTCGGGACGCTGCTGGAAGGCCACGCCGAGCACGTGATGGACGCCGTCGGGCCGGTGGTGGTGCCCTCGGTCGCCGCCATCCGCAGCAAGTTCGACGAACGTCGACAGCGCAAGCAGCCGCCGTTGCAGCGGTTGTTGCGTGCGCTGTTGGGCTTCGAGGCCAAACTCAGCCAGTACACCCGCGGCAAGGCGTTCGTGGACCACGTGGTGGACCGGGTCGGGATGCAGCGGTTCAACGCGGTCTGGACGGGCCCCGAGACGTTGCCCCTGCCCGCCGAGATCGATCACCCACAGCGATGGATCGACAGGGTGCTGTAGCCCAACTGCGCAGGGCAGTAAGCGAATTCGCGCAGACCCAGCTGGGTGGAACCGATCGTTGGAGCGTGGGGCTGTCCGGCGGGCCGGATTCGCTGGCGCTGACCGCGGTTGCGGCGGGCCTGCTGCCCACCACCGCCCTGATCGTCGACCACGGCCTGCAGCAAGATTCCGCATCCGTTGCCGAAACCGCACGGCAACAAGCTCTTTCGCTCGGCTGTGCCGCGGCGAAGGTGCTGCGTGTCGAGGTGACGTCGGATGGCGGCCCGGAGGCCGCCGCACGCACAGCCCGCTACGGCGCGCTGGAAGCCCAGCGGGACGGGCCGGTGCTGTTGGCGCACACGCTCGACGATCAGGCCGAGACGGTGTTATTGGGGCTGGGCCGCGGCTCCGGGGCCCGGTCCATCGCGGGCATGCGTCCGTACGATCCGCCCTGGTGCCGGCCGCTATTGCGGATACGGCGGGTGAGCACCCACGCCGCCTGCGCCGAACTGGGCCTGACACCCTGGCAGGACCCGCACAACGTGGACCGGCGGTTCACCCGTGCCCGGCTGCGGAGCGAGGTTCTGCCGCTGCTGGAGGACGTGCTGGGCGGCGGTGTCGCCGAGGCGCTGGCTCGCACCGCGACCGCCTTGCGTGAGGACACCGACCTGATCGACGCGCTCGCCGCCGAGGCGCTCACCGACGTCTCGACCGGAGCTGGGCTGGACGCGGCTGGCTTGGCCGCATTGCCTGCCCCCGTGCGCCGCCGCGTGATCCGCAGCTGGCTGCTGGCCGGCGGGGCGGTCGGACTGACCGACAAGCAGATCCGGGCAGTGGACGCGCTGATCACGGCGTGGCGGGGCCAGGGCGGGGTGGCGGTCGGGTCCAGGCTGCGGGGTCAGCGCCTCTTCGCGGGTCGCAGCGACGGCGTACTTATGTTGCGCCAGCAGGCAATTTGACGCCTGCGTTGGTTCTTCTCAGGTAGGCGTGGCACGCTGTGCTCGTGACGGCGGAGCTGTACCCGGGGGACATCAAGTCGGTACTGCTCACCCAGGAGCAGATCCAGGGCCGCATCGCTGAGCTCGGCCGACAGATCGGTGAGGACTACCAGGATCTGGCGGCCACCACCGGCCAGGACCTGTTGTTGATCACCGTGCTCAAGGGCGCTGTGCTTTTCGTGACGGATCTGGCGCGCGCCATTCCGCTGCCGACCCAGTTCGAGTTCATGGCGGTGAGCTCCTACGGGTCCTCGACGTCCTCGTCGGGAGTGGTGCGCATCCTCAAGGACCTCGATCGCGACATCCACGACCGCGACGTGCTGATCGTGGAAGACGTGGTGGACTCCGGCCTGACCCTGTCCTGGCTGTTGCGCAACCTGACCAGCCGCCATCCCCGCTCCTTGCGGGTGTGCACGCTGCTGCGCAAGCCGGAAGCCGTAGGTGCCAACGTCGACATCACCTACGTGGGTTTCGACATCCCCAACGACTTCGTGGTCGGTTACGGCCTGGACTACGACGAGCGCTACCGGGACCTGTCCTACATCGGCAC
Source organism: Mycobacterium sp. TY815 (assembly GCF_030755135.1). NCBI lineage: Bacteria > Bacillati > Actinomycetota > Actinomycetes > Mycobacteriales > Mycobacteriaceae > Mycobacterium > Mycobacterium sp. TY815. The sequence continues at coordinate 445,078 of NZ_JAUFRX010000003.1, forward strand.
CCTGGACCCTCGCGTCTACCAGTAACTAGTCCAGCTCCCATACCGCGGTCACCGAAAAACTCACTGTCTGCTGGCCGGGTTCCAGCGGCGCCATCGCGGCGCGCGGCGCGGGCTGCGGGCCGGGCGGGGGCGTCGCGCCGGAGGCTTCCGAAATAGACAGCACCTTGCCCAGGCTGAGGCCCGAGAGCTGGGCATACTGCCGGGCACGGTTCTTGGCGTCCTCGAAGGCGCGTGCCCGAGCGTCCTTGAGCAGCTGCGAATCGTCCGCGATCGAGTAACTCACCGAGCCGATCCGGGTGGCGTCGCCGCCCGTGCTGACGATCAGGGACAGCAGCTTGGACGCGGCATCTGTGGGATGAATCTTGATCTCGATCCCGTTGGTGGCCCGGTAGCCGGCGATCGTGGCGGATCCGGCGGATTCAGGCGTGGTGTATTGCGGTTGCAGGCTGACCTGCGTGGTGCGGATATCTTTGCGGTCCACGCCGGCCCCCTGCAGGGCATTGATCACCGCTTGCTGGCGGTCGTTGGTCTGATTCATGGCGGTGGTGACGTCGGGTGCGGTGAATTCGATGGCCACGGCGGCGGTAAGGGTGTCCGGGACGCCCTGCACCTGCCCGGATCCGACCACAGTCACCTGCCGCGGTGTGGTCGCTGGTGACGGCGCCGCAGTGTGCGAGTCGCAGGCCGACAACGTGACCAGGGCGAGGCCCGCGGCGGCAATCGACCTGCGGGCGCGGATTGCGATCGGCATGCCTGGCACCTTAGCCGCCCGGCGCCGACGGAAGGGCCAGCAAAGGACCTGGCCGGCTCGCTGGCGCATGCCCATTTCAGGTTTCACCCAACGCGACTTCAACAATTCGGCGAAGCGGCAGGTCGGTCGCTCCGCATTTCCGCCGGGCACGGATGAGCCTTCGTAGTCATTCGCCTATCGAGATCATTGCCCGGCGCGCGCGCGGTCAGATTTACCTGGCGATTCTGTGACAGGGCGGCGTTGCGCAGGGGCAGGGTGCCGTATCTCTGCGGACCGTCATTGCGCATGCGGCCGTACGCGCTTAAGTGCTGGCGCACAGTGTTTTTGATCACAGTGGCAATGGGGGAGGTGTGCAGGCCCGGGGGCGCGACCGGCTGCGCCCCTACCGCATTAAATAGATCATGGAGTCAGAATCCAATGGATTCATATGATTCTCAAATCATATTTGAAACAAATATGATTCATAATAATCTCGATTGTCTCCTGCGTTTATCGGGAGGCAAATGAATAATTGCTAACTCGGCAATGAACAGGCTGTAGGAAGCCTGTTGTTGTTTCCGCCCGCTTGCTTAACGTGAGTTCAGATCCGCTAACGCGTCCGATGACGACGAAGTCATTGGGCGCGCAACGCTGTGAGTGCACATTGCAATCAGGGAGGAACCTTCATGTCGCTCGTCTACGCAGAGCCCGACACATTGGCTGGTGCCGCGGGGGAGTTGCAGTCCATCAACGCGGCCATGCGCGCCGGCAATTCGGCTGCCGCCGGCCCGACCACGGTGATCGCTCCGGCCGCGTCCGACCTGGTGTCACTGCTGACCGCCACCCAGTTCGCCAATCACGCGAACCTCTATCAGGAGATCGGCGCGCACGCGGTGGCGGTGCAAGAGCAGCTCGCGGCCACCCTGGGGCTGTCTGCCGCCTCGTATGGGATTACCGAAGGCGCCAACGCCGCCACGATCGGTTAGGGCGACCTCATGATTGACTTCGCAGCTCTTCCGCCCGAGATCAACTCGGCGCTGATGTATGCCGGTGCGGGTTCGGGGCCGATGCTGTCCGCCGCCGCCGCGTGGGACGCGCTGGCCGGTGAATTGCAGTCCGTTGCGGCCTCATATGGAGCGGTAGTCGTCAGCCTCACCGACGGGCCCTGGCAGGGGCCGTCGGCGGCTGCCATGGCGGCCGCCGCAACGCCGCAGATCGCGTGGCTCAACAGCGCCGCCGAAAAGGCCGCGCTAAGCGGTTCGCAGGCTGCTGCCGCGGCGAGTGCCTACGAGGCCGCCTTCCTGGCCACAGTCCCGCCGCCGGTGGTCGAGGCCAACCGGACGCTGCTGGCGACGCTTCTGGCGACAAACTTCCTCGGCCAAAACACCGCTGCCATCGCGGCGACCGAGGCGCAATACCTGGAGATGTGGGCGCAGGATGCCGCTGCAATGTACGGCTACTCCGGCGCGTCGGCGGCGGCAACCGCCCTGCCGCCCCTGACTCCTCAGTACATAGCCACCAGCCTGGCCGGCCTGGGTGCCCAGGTCAACGCGCAGTTCAACGCCCTCAACTCGGCCGCCGCGGCAGCGGGATTGCACGAGATTCCCAAGGCCTTGAGCCAGATGGCCGGTCTGACCAACACCCCGCCCTGGCTCGCCAACCCGCAGGCGGCCCTGGGTCTGACCGGACATACCTGGAACGCCACCGGTGACGGGATTGTCATCAACGGGATGCTCGGTGACGTCGTTGAGGGTCTCACCGGATCGGCGACGGTCGACGCCAGCACCGCGTTCGACACCTACATCAGGATGGTTTCTCCCTTCCGTCTCAGCACGACCGCGATGAAGGACCTTGACGGTCTCTTCCACAGCGCGTTTCCCGCTGCTTCCAAAGCTGCCGAGGGTGCCGCGAAGGCGGCCGAGGGAGCGGCGGCGGCCGTTGCCCCCACCTTCGGCAGCGGTCTGGGCAATGCCTTGGGCGGAATCGCCGGCGCGGCCGGCAACGCGGCCAAGGTCGGCGCGATGTCGGTTCCCGCCAGCTGGATCAGCACGCCGGCTGCGAACCCGATCACGGTGGCACTGAACGGAATGAGTGGTGCGGCCGCAGCCGAACCCGCCACCGCTGCGTTCGGTGGGTTGCCGATGGTGCCGGGCGCCGGCACTGGCCGGAGCGTGGCGAACTTCGCAGCGCCGCGCTACGGCTTCAAGCCGACGGTGGTCGTACAGCCTCCGTCCGGGGGATGACGAAAAGACCGGCGCAGTAGCATCTTCGACCCGAACGGCGGCAGCACAAGCTGCCGCCGTTCGGCATTTGCAGCACCGCGGCCAAGGTGGTGAAGAACTCGCCTCATTGGCGGGCCCGACCTGACGCCGCTGGTGCAGCTCCGCCCCAGAAGGGGCGATAAGGCCTGCGCCGTAACAGCTTCAACTGCAATGGCGTCGGCGTAGGCTACGTCCGTTCAGCATTCGTTGTGCCGCAGGCGAAGTCGTGAGATGTTCGCTCGCCGGGTGTTCACCTGCGCAATTCCCTTCGCGCACTGGACTATTTGGTTTCTTCTCTGTGCACCGCAGAATTCCTGGGATGCCAACCTGGTGCGTGCCAACAGCAAATCTATTGGCGGACAACAACTATGGCAAGAAGGGCAGTATAGTCCGCAACCGCGACCTTCTCAGATCCTCATGCATAGTTCATAAAATGCGGCATTTTAACACTGAGATGCGTTGCCGTGGATGAATAGTTGTCAACTCGACGATGAACAGGCCGCGAGAAGCCTTGTGTTGCCAGCGGGGGGCTCCCATAGCCTGGCCAGTGGCCGCTTCGCAGACGTTCGGGCGTAGGAGTGCGGCGTCGCCGTCAGTGAGCTGACAACGGGGGAAATTGCTTCCACAACATGCATTTACGGGAGGAAACATGTCACAAGTGATCGCACGGCCAGAGATCGTGGCCGGAGTCGCTGGTGAGTTGCAATCGATCAACGCCGTGGCGCGCAGTGGGGACGAGTTCGCGGCAGCACCGACCACCGGGGTAGTACCTGCTGCGGCGGACATGGTTTCGGTACTGACCGCTACCCAGTTCGCCGCGCACGCAAAGCTCTATCAGGTCATCAGCGCTCAGGCTGCCGCCGTTCAGGACGAGCTGGCCACCACCTTGGCCGTCTCCGCCGGCTCGTATGCCGATACCGAGGCCGCCAACGCGGCGACGATCGCCTAGCGGGGGATGGTTATGAGTTTCGCGCTGATGCCGCCGGAGGTCAACTCAACCTTGATGTACTCCGGTCCGGGTTCGGGACCGATGCTGACGGCGGCCGCTGCCTGGGAAAGCCTTGCCGCGCAGTTACACAGCACTGCGGCGTCGTATCGGTCGTTGGTGTCCGGCGTTACCGCAGGTCCCTGGTTGGGGCCCGCATCGGCGGCCATGGCCGCTGCGGTCTCGCCACACTTGACATGGTTGAGCACCACCGCCGCGCAGGTCGAGCAGGCCGGTGTCCAGGCGGCCGCGGCAGCCAGCGCCTACGAGGCCGCATTCGCCGGCACGGTGCCGCCAGTGGAGGTAGCGGCGAACCGCGCATTACTGGCAACTCTGGTGGCCACCAACATCTTCGGCCAGAACACTCCGGCGATCGCCGTGGTAGAGGCTGACTATGCCGAGATGTGGGCGCAGGACGCCAGCACCATGTACAGCTACGCCGGCGCGTCGGCTGCGGCGGCGGCGCTCCCCGAGTTGGTCCCACCGCAAACCGCCACCACACCGTCGGGCTTGGCGGCTCAGGCGGCGGCAGTGGGCCAAGCCGTTGGCGGCGCCGCGGCAGGCGACACCCTGGCGCTGCAGCAATTGATGAACACCCTGCCCAGCAGTCTGCTAACCATGGCCGGTTTCACCAATGCGCCGCCCTGGCTCAGCAATCCCGCTGCGGCACTGGGCCTGACGGGGCACACCTGGAACTCCAACGGTGACGGGATTGTGGTGGCCGGCCTCCTCGGCGACGTGGTGGAGGGTCTGACGGGGTCGGCGACCATCGACGGCAGCACGGGTGTCGACGCCTTCATCAGGCTGGTTTCTCCGGTCAGGCTCTTCGCAACCGTCTTCAGGGACATCCACGGACTCGGCACGTCCCTGCTGCCGCACGCCGCATCCGAGGGCGCCAAGGCATTGCAGGCGCTGCCTGCTGCCATCCCGGCGCCCTCGGTCCTCCCGGGACTGGGCGGGATCGGAACCGCCGCACAGATTGGAGGCCTATCGGTGCCCAATGCGTGGGCGGCCGGCACCCCCGGTCTCGGCCGGGTATCGGCATTGCCGTTCAGCGGCGCGGGCGCCAACGCGGCCGCGGCTCCATTGCCCAGCCAACACCTGCTCGGCGGCATGCCGCTAACCGGTGGTCTGGGCCGCGGCGCAGCTGCCGCGAACGCTCCGCGTTACGGGTTCCACCCGACGGTGATGACCCGGCCACCGTTTGCGGGATGAACTCTACGGCGTCACCAGGATCTTGCAGTGCCGCTCCGGATCTGCTAGATCGTCGAATGCCGTTCCGACGTCCTGTAATCCGACCTCGCCGGTGATCATGGGTGCGACGTCGATCAGGCCCTCGGCGATCGCACGCAACGAGTCGGCAAACTCCTCGGGTGTGTAGGCGTTGACGAACTGCAGGCTGATCTCCTTCGCGATGCCGAAGAACGGATGCACGGTGTCGGGCTGCATGCACACGCCGGCGATGACGAGCCGGGTGCCGTTGCGGGCGCGCCACATGATGTCGTCGATGATGCCGGGTACCCCGACGGCCTCGAAGACCACCCGTGCTTTGACGCTGTCGAACGGCGACCCCTGTGCCGGATCGACCGTCTGGTGGGCGCCCATGGTGGCCGCCAGCTCGCGCCGCTTGGGCGAGAAGTCCGATGCCGCAATATGTTCCACCCCGCGCACTCGCAGCGCCGCGATGATGGCGATGCCGATCGGTCCGCAGCCGATCACCAGTGCGGTTTCAGCCGCCTCGATCTTGGACCTGTTCACCGCGTGCAATCCCACCGCCATCGGTTCGGCCAGCGCGGCATGCCTGGCGTCCAAGCCGTTCGGGACGGGCAGCAGCAGCGGGGCCGAGAGCAACATCCGCTCGGCGTATCCGCCGAGCGTGGTGTTGCTGAAGACGATCGGTTCAACGCCTTTGTCGGACAGCACTACCGGCACTGACGTCACTAGGGTGCCGGGCGGATGGGTTTCGGTATCGGGTCCGGCCTCGAGGATTTCGGCGCTGAACTCATGCCCCATGAAGACGTCCCGGCCAAGGTCGAGGTCCATGCCGCCCCGGCCCCGGGCCAGCTGATTGCTCAGCGCCACCACGTCGGCACCGTGTGCCGCGAAATGCAGGTCCGAACCGCAGATTCCGCAACACCGGACCCCGACCAGCACCTGTCCCGGTCCCGGCACCGGGTCCGGGACGTCGTCCCGGTACACCATGCGCCCGTCGCGCAACACCGACGCGCGCATCAGTTGGCGGCGCCGTCGTGCTCGGCCACATGCTGGGTAATCGCCTGCACGACAGCCTGACCGGCACGGCCGATGAGTTCCTCGCGTTTGTCCCTGGCCCATTCGTGGGAGGCCCGCGGCGCTTCGAGCTGGCCCTTGAAGTGAGGAATCACCTTGCGGGCAAACAGATCATAGGAGTGGTAGGTCGCCTGGGGCGACGCCCAGTCATGGCCTAGCAACAGCAGGGTGCCGAAACCGCCCGAGCGTTCCAGTAGATCCTCGATGTACGCGATGGCATCCTCGGGCGTGCCGATACAGCAATTGCCCTTAGCCGCATAGTCTTCGACGAACTCGCGCGGTGATTGCGCCCCTTCGACCGTGTTGGACAGCGGGACGAAGCCGGCGGCACCGAAGTACTTGGCGAAATCCAACAGCCCGTACGTGCAATCCTCGATCGCCTGGTCACGGGTGTCGGCGATGTGCATGATGCTCAGCACCCGCCAATCGGTGCGGTCGGGCTCGGCGCGTCCTGCCTTCGCGGCCTGTTCGCACACGACGTCCCAGGTGTTCTCCAGCGCGGCGAATCCACCGGGCACCGACATCGACAGCGACAGCAGTGAGGTGCCCAGCGCGCCGGCCAGTCGCGGTCCGGACGGCGAGATCATTGCGGCCGTGGAGATCTCGGGATACGGCCAGGTGTAGGGACGAATGTGCAACTGCGCATCGCGAAGTGTGAACCAATCGGTATGGCGGTCGATCCGTTCGTCCGGCGCGGCGCGGAACAACGCCAGGATCGCCTCCAGCGATTCCTGCATCATCCGGCGCTGGTCGACCGGATCGATGCCCATCATGTAGGCGTCGGAAGGCAGCGCGCCCGGCCCGGTGCCGAACATGACGCGTCCCCGGGTCAGGTGATCCAGCAGTACCCAGCGGTCGGCCACCATGAGCGGATGGTGATACGGCAGCGAAACGACGCCGGTGCCCAGCCGGATGTGCTTGGTGCGTTCGGCGGCGGCCGCGATGAAGACCTCGGGGCACGCGATCAACTCGTAACCCCCCGAATGGTGTTCGCCGAACCAAGCCTCGTCGTAACCCAGGCGGTCCAGTGCGACCACCCGTTCCATGTCGTACTCCAGCGCCACCGTCGGCGATTGGCCGGTCGGGTGAAACGGGGTGATGAAGACTCCGAAACGCATTGGTGCACTCACCATTCCACTCCTTTGAGGAATTCCAGCAGGGCGGAATTGACTTCGGCGGGCCGCTCCTGCTGCAGCCAGTGCCCCGCCCCCTCGATCATCAGCTCGCGGTAGGGGCCACTCACCACTTCGGCGGCGCGGTCGCTGCGGGTGAACGCCAGCACCGGGTCGGCTGTGCCGCCGATGAAAAGGCAGGGCACCGTGATCTTCGCGCTGTCGAGTTGCGGCGTCGTCTCCCAGTTGCGGTCCATATTGCGGTACCAGTTCAGTCCGCCGGTGAAACCGGTGCGGGTGAATTCGCTTACATAGTGGTCGATTTCGTCCTGACTGATCCAGTCGGGCAACCCTTCGGGCTCCGGGAGCCGGTCGATGAAACCCTCAGGTCCCGGCGCCACCATCCGCAATGCCGCGCCCTGGTCGCCGGTGAGCTGCAGGCTTCCCATCATCCGGCGCATCACCCGCGCGGGGTCGCCGTTGAGTTCGGCGTCAGCCACACCGGGTTCCTGGAAATACAGGATGTAGAAGAAGTTTTCGCCGAACGTGCGCCGGAGCGCGACGGTGACCGGACGCTTTGCGCGCGGCACCGGCGGAACGCTCAGTGCGGCGACGGCGGCGACGCGGTCCGGGTGCAGCAGGCCCGCGTTCCACACCACCATGGCGCCCCAGTCGTGGCCGATCCAGGCGGCGCGCTGGGCGCCGACGTCGTCGAGCAAGCCGGCGATGTCGGCCGTCAGTTGGTGGATGTCGTAGGCCTCGATCGCGGCCGGACACGACGAGCCGCCATAGCCGCGCTGGTCGGGTGCGAGCACGTGGTAGCCGGCGTCGGCGAGCACCGGGATCTGATGTCGCCAGGAGTAAGCGAGTTCCGGGAAGCCGTGACACAGCACCACGACGGGCGCACCGCGCTCCCCGGCCTCGACCACGCGCAACCGCACACCGTTGGTGTCAACTAACCGTTCGGTTGATAGGGCCATCGTCTCACCAAATCACACCGCCACCGGCCTGAGAAGGGGCCGCCGGTGGTTATCGGCGGGACCCCCGCGCATCATGGCCTCATGCAGCTGGACCATGTGGTGCTCTGGACCAACAACCCCGCGGTGGCCATGGATTTCTACACCACGGTGGTGGGCCTGGCGCCCGTCCGGTTCGAGGAGTTTCGGTCCGGCGAGGCGCCGTTCCCGAGTGTGCGCGTCTGCGACGACTCGATCATCGACCTGCTGCCGGCCGGCGGCGCCGGCGACACCGAGGCGATGACGAAGGTTGCCGGCAGTGCGGGCCATCCGGTCAACCACGTCTGCCTGGCCATGACGAAGGACGAGTACGACGCGCTGGACCGCCGGCTGCAGACCCGGGGCGTGGACACCAGCGCGCGACTGAACAACAGCTTCGGTGCCCGGGGTTGGGCGCCGCAGGGTTGTTACTTCGCCGACCCCGACGGAAATGTGATCGAGGCCCGCTACTACGGGTAGCCCCTCCGCCGAGCGTGCAGCTGGCCGCACGCTCGGCGCCGAACGTGAAGCTGGCCGCACGCTCGGCGACGGGCCGGGAACTCCCGATCGTTGACCAAGAGACAAAGGCGATCCGCTCTGCCGGAGCTTGCGATCGCCGGGGAACAACCGTGGCGACCCGCTGCGCTCCGGCTCTGCCGGAGCTTGCGATCGCCGGGGAACAACCGTGGCGACCCGCTGCGCTCCGGCTCTGCCGGAGCTTGCGATCGCCATGGGCGGTAACCTGGACATTTCCAGCTGCGTTTATCGGAAGGACCTGGCCCCCACGGCCGATGATTGATGAACCGTAGAAACGTGATCCGCACCGTTACGGCAGTTGCTGTGCTGGTGCTGCTCGGCTGGTCGTTCTTTTACTTCAGCGATGACACCCGCGGTTACAAACCCGTCGATACCTCGGTGGCGATGACCCAGATCAACACCGACAACGTCAAGAGCGCACAGATCGACGACCGCGAACAACAGCTGCGGTTGACCCTGAAAAAGGGCAACAACGACACCGAGAACTCCGACAAGGTCATCACCAAGTACCCCACGGGCTACGGTGTCGACCTCTTCAACGCGCTGACCGCCAAGAACGCCAAGGTCAGCACCGTGGTCAACGAAGGTAGCCTGATCGGCGAGCTGCTGGTCTACGTGTTGCCGCTGCTGCTGCTGGTCGGGCTGTTCGTGATGTTCTCCCGCATGCAGGGTGGCGCCCGGATGGGCTTCGGCTTCGGCAAATCGCGAGCCAAACAGCTGTCCAAGGACATGCCCAAGACCACCTTCGCCGACGTCGCCGGCGTCGACGAGGCTGTCGAGGAACTTTACGAAATCAAGGACTTCCTGCAGAACCCCAGCAGGTACCAGGCCCTCGGCGCCAAGATCCCCAAGGGCGTGCTGCTCTACGGCCCGCCCGGCACCGGCAAGACGCTGCTGGCGCGCGCGGTGGCGGGGGAGGCGGGCGTTCCGTTCTTCACCATCTCCGGTTCCGACTTCGTCGAGATGTTCGTCGGCGTCGGCGCATCGCGCGTCCGGGACCTTTTCGAGCAGGCAAAACAAAACAGCCCGTGCATCATCTTCGTCGACGAGATCGACGCCGTCGGCCGCCAGCGCGGCGCCGGCCTAGGTGGCGGTCACGACGAGCGCGAGCAGACCCTGAACCAGCTGCTGGTCGAGATGGACGGCTTCGGCGACCGCGCCGGCGTCATCCTGATCGCGGCCACCAACCGGCCCGACATCCTGGACCCCGCCTTGTTGCGGCCGGGACGGTTCGACCGCCAGATCCCGGTGACCAACCCGGACCTGGCCGGCCGCCGCGCCGTCCTGCGGGTGCACTCCAAAGGCAAGCCGATCGGCCCGGACGCCGACCTGGACGGCCTGGCCAAGCGCACCGTCGGCATGACCGGCGCCGACCTGGCCAACGTCATCAACGAGGCAGCGCTGCTGACCGCCCGGGAAAACGGCACCGTCATCACCGGCCCGGCGCTGGAAGAGGCGGTCGACCGGGTCATCGGCGGCCCCCGCCGCAAGGGCCGCATCATCAGCGAGCAGGAGAAGAAGATCACCGCCTACCACGAGGGCGGGCACACGCTGGCGGCCTGGGCGATGCCGGACATCGACCCGGTTTACAAGGTGACGATCCTGGCCCGCGGCCGCACCGGCGGACATGCCGTCGCGGTGCCGGAAGAGGACAAGGGCCTGCGGACCCGCTCGGAGATGATCGCCCAACTCGTCTTCGCGATGGGCGGGCGCGCAGCCGAGGAACTGGTGTTCCGCGAGCCGACCACCGGCGCGGTATCCGACATCGAGCAGGCCACGAAGGTCGCCCGGGCGATGGTCACCGAATACGGGATGAGCGCGCGCCTGGGCGCGGTGAAGTACGGCACCGAACACGGCGATCCGTTCCTGGGGCGCACCATGGGGACCCAGCCGGACTATTCGCACGAGGTCGCCCGCGAAATCGACGAAGAGGTCCGCAAGCTCATCGAGGCCGCGCACACCGAAGCCTGGGAGATCCTCACCGAATACCGCGACGTGCTGGACACGCTGGCCGGCGAGTTGCTGGAAAAGGAGACGCTGCACCGGCCCGAGCTGGAAGCGATCTTCGGTGACGTCGAGAAGCGCCCGCGGCTGACCATGTTCGACGACTTCGGTGGCCGGATCCCCTCGGACAAGCCGCCGATCAAGACGCCCGGCGAACTGGCCATCGAGCGGGGCGAGCCGTGGCCGCAACCGGTGCCCGAGCCGGCTTTCAAATTGGCGATCGCGCGCGCCAATAAGGCAGCCGAAGAGGCGGAAAAGGGCAACGGGGACGGTGCGAATTCGCGCGGAGGCAACGGCTCGCACGCCACCACCCAGCCCGACTACGGGGCCCCGGCAGGGTGGCACGCGCCCGGCTGGCCGCCGCCGTCTTCCAGCCGGCCGCAACCGGCTCCCGGTTACCCCGGCCCGGATGAGTCCGACGCCGAGGACGATTCCGGTCAGCTGGACAAGGATGTGACTCGGTCCAACCCACCGGCCCACGGCTGAACGACGGAGCATTTGATGACGCAGCTGGAATCCACAGAGACCGGCACCAGGCCGTTCGACCAGGAGCGTGCCGAGGCGGCGGTTCGTGAGTTGCTGATCGCCGTCGGTGAGGATCCCGATCGGCACGGTCTGCGCGACACGCCGGCTCGGGTCGCGCGCGCCTACCGGGAGATCTTCGCCGGGCTCTATACGGAGCCAACCTCGGTGCTCAACGCCATGTTCGACGAGAACCACGATGAATTGGTGCTCGTCAAAGAGATACCGATGTACTCCACCTGTGAGCACCATCTGGTGGCCTTCCACGGGGTGGCTCACGTCGGATACATCCCGGGTGTGGACGGCAGGGTGACCGGCCTGTCGAAGATCGCGCGGCTGGTCGACCTCTACGCCAAACGTCCCCAGGTGCAGGAGCGGCTCACCAGCCAGATCGCGGACGCCCTGGTGCACAAGCTGGACCCGCGCGGCGTCATCGTGGTGGTCGAGGCCGAGCACCTGTGCATGGCGATGCGTGGTGTCCGCAAACCCGGTGCCACCACGACGACGTCTGCGGTGCGTGGTCAGTTCAAGTCCGACGCCGCCTCCCGGGCGGAAGCGCTCGATCTCATCCTGCGTAAGTGAGTTCGGCACCCATGCAGGTGATGGGGGTGCTCAACGTCACTGACGACTCGTTCTCCGACGGCGGGCGTTACCTGGATCCTGACGGTGCTGTCGAACACGGACTGGCGTTGGCCGCTGAAGGTGCGGACATCATCGACGTGGGCGGCGAGTCGACCCGGCCCGGCGCCACCCGGGTGGACCCCGCTGTGGAAGCCGCACGCGTCGTCACGGTCGTGAAAAATCTTGCGGCGCAGGGACTTACGGTCAGCATCGACACAATGCATGCACGGGTGGCGCGGGCGGCGCTGGAGAACGGCGCGCGGATCGTCAACGACGTGTCGGGCGGGCGGGCGGACCCGGGCATGGCGCCGCTGCTGGCCGAGGCCGGAGTGCCGTGGGTGCTGATGCACTGGCGGCCGGTATCGAGGGACCACCCGCACCGGGTACCGGACTACCTGGACGTGGTCGCCGACGTACGTGCCGACCTGCTGGCCAGCGTGGACGACGCGGTCGCGGCAGGCGTTGACCCCGCCAAGCTGCTGATCGACCCCGGGCTGGGTTTCGCCAAGACGGGCCAACACAATTGGGCTTTGCTGCACGGCCTGCCCAAGCTGGTGGACACCGGAATTCCGGTGCTCCTGGGGGCGTCGCGTAAACGCTTCCTCGGTAGCTTGCTGGCCGGCCCCGACGGCACGCCGCGACCGGCCGACGGCCGTGAGACCGCGACGGCGGTGATCTCCGGATTGGCGATGTGGCACGGCGTCTGGGGGGTGCGGGTGCATGACGTGCGGGCATCGGTCGACGCCCGCAAGGTCGTCCGGGCATGGCAGGGTGCGGAAGGGGCGGTGACCGGTGGCTGACCGAATCGAATTGCGGGGTCTCAAGGTTCGTGGCCGCCACGGCGTCTTCGACCACGAGCGGCGCGACGGCCAGGACTTCTTCATCGACATCACGGTCTGGATCGACCTGGCCCGCGCTGCGGCCAGCGATGAGCTGGCCGACACCTATGACTACGGTGCGCTGGCACAGTTGGCCGCCGACATCGTCGGCGGAACGCCACGGAATCTGATCGAAACCGTCGGCGCCGAGATCGCCGAACAGGTGATCGCCGACGAGCGCGTGCACGCCGTCGAGGTCACGGTGCACAAGCCACAAGCGCCCATCTCTCAGGCTCTCGACGACGTGGCCGTAGTGACCAGACGGTCGCGGCGCGGCGGCCGCGGATCGGTGATCCCGGCGGGCTCGGTCGTATGAGGCGCGTGTGCGGGGGAGAGCGGCGCCGGTGACGCAAGTGGTGCTGTCTATCGGCTCCAACATGGGTGATCGCCTGGCCCATCTGCAATCGGTTGTCGACGGACTCGGCGACGCGGTCCGCGCGGTCTCACCCGTGTACGAGACCGACCCCTGGGGCGGGGTGGACCAGGAACCGTTTCTCAACGCTGTGTTGATCGCCGAGGATCCGGCCCGCGACCCGCACGACTGGCTGCGCCGGGCTCACGAGATCGAACAGGCCGCCGGACGGGTGCGGGAAGTCCGCTGGGGGCCGCGCACCCTCGATGTCGACCTGATCGCCTGCTACGGAGCGCACGGTCAGCTCACCCTCGACGATCCCGAGCTGACGCTGCCGCACCCGCGGGCCCATCTGCGCGCGTTCGTGCTGGTGCCCTGGCTGGACGTGGATCCGGCCGCCGAACTCTCCCGGCCGGTGCGGGAGCTGCTCACCGAACTCGACGGCGACGCGGTGCGCCCGACCGCGCTGGCACTGGACACCTGATGGGCCCGACCCGCAAGCGCGATCTCACGGCCGTGGTGCTCGGCGCGGCGTTCGTCGGCTACCTGCTCATCACCCTGTCGTATCGGTACTTTCCGCCGATCACGGTGTGGAGCGGGGTTTCGCTGCTGGTGGTCGCCGTCGCAGAAGCACTGTGGGCGCGCACCGTGCGCGCCAGGATCAGCGACGGCGAGATCGGCGACGCACCCGGCCGGTTGCACCCGCTCGCGGTGGCGCGCAGCCTGATTGTCGCGAAGGCGTCGGCCTGGGTGGGCGCGGTGATGCTGGGTTGGTGGCTGGGGGTGCTGGTGTACTTCCTGCCGCGACGGTCGTGGATGCACGCCGCCGCCGAGGACACCGGCGGTGCGGTGGTGGCGGCGGTCAGCGCGCTGGCGCTGGTGATCGCGGCGATGTGGCTGCAGCATTGCTGCAAGTCGCCTCCGCAGGATTCCGGTGAACCCGGCGAAGGGGCCGAGACCTAGCCGGTCCGGCGGTGCGGCGACTCCTGCCGAGAATCGCCGGACTGGCGCGACACGCCAAGTGACCTCGCACGGGTACAGTCAGGGGCCATGACCGTTCTGTCCCGCGGCGCCCGGGTCCGGCGCGGCGGCCGCAGGCCGGGGTGGGTGCTCTTGACGACGTTGCTGGTCCTGGCAATCGGGGCCAGTTCCGCGCTGGTTTTCACCGATCGGGTGGAACTTCTCAAGCTCGCTGTGATCCTGGCGCTGTGGGCCGCCGTGGCCGGCGCCTTCGTGTCGGTGCTGTACCGACGTCAGGCCGAGGCGGACCAGGCCCGGGCCCGCGACATGAAGCTGGTGTACGACCTGCAGCTGGATCGCGAGATCTCGGCGCGCCGGGAGTACGAGTTGACGGTGGAATCGCAATTGCGCCGCGAACTGGCCGCCGAGATACGGGCTCAGGCCGCCGACGAGATCGCGGCTCTGCGGGCAGAACTGTCGGCGTTGCGGACCAACCTGGAGATCCTGTTCGACACCGACCTCGAACACCGTCCGGCCCTCGAGACGCTCAACCGGGAAGCGGCGCGGGCGCTGACCGATCGGTCGGCCAACGCCGCCAAGAACGGCGAGAGCCCGCCCGCCGATTGGGTGGCCAGCGACCGGGTGACCGCCGTGCGCCAGGACGAACCGGACGAGGAGCCGGCGCTTGAGGAGGACGTCGCGATCATCGATGTCCCCGAGGAACCGCTGCTGCCACCGCGGCAACCGGTGAACGCCCGGGAGTATGCGCCGCCGCCCCAGCAGCCGGCCGGGCCCTACCAGCCGCGACACCGGCCACCACCGCCGCCGCAGCAGCTGCACTTCCAGCCGCAGCCGCAGCCGCAGTTCCAGCCGCCACCGCCACCCCCTCCGCCGCCACCCCAACCGCCACCGCAACCGCAAACGCAACCCCAGCCCCAGCCGCAGCCGGCGGCCTGGCAACCGGTCTCGGCTGAGGGGCAGTGGTTGCCGCCAGGCACGCCCGGCAGCCACTGGGCGCCTGCGGAGGCCCCGCCCGCCCCGGCCCGCGCGGAGTCCGAGGGACGCAGAAGGCGCTACCGCGACGACGCCAACGAGGCGGACGTCAGCGCTGCCGGCGCACCCCAGGACGAGGCCCCGCCGCAGTACGGTGGCCGCCGCTCGCGGTCCCGCCATTCGGCGGAGTACCGCGACTTCGGTGTCGGCAACCTCGGACGGCCCCGGGACTCGCAACCCGAGCCGGCTCCGGAGCCGCCGCCGGCACCCCCGCCGCCCCGGCTCGCTCCGGCGCCGCCCGCGCCTCGGCATCGCAGCGCGGAGGAGCCGGTCGAGAGCGAAGCCGACCCGGACAGCGGTGGACACTCGGCTGCCGACCTCCTGGCGAGATTCCAGGTGCAGCCCAGCGGTGGAGGCCGGCGCCGCCGGCGTGACGCCTGACACGCTGTGCTCGGTCTGACGGATCGACTACAGTCGTAGTGACCGTCCGGTACCCCAGCAGCGGGACTGGAACGTACGAAAGAAATCTGTGAGGTCGTCTGCGATGGAGCAGTTCGACGGATTGCGCCCGGCCAGGCTGAAGGTGGGAATCATCTCTGCCGGTCGGGTCGGCTCCGCGTTGGGGGTCGCGCTGGAGCGCGTCGACCACGTGGTGGTGGCGTGCAGCGCCATATCCCACGCATCCCTGCAGCGGGCCCAGCGCCGGCTGCCCGATACCCCCGTGTTGTCGCCGCCGGAGGTCGCCGCCGGCGCGGAACTACTACTGCTGGCGGTCCCCGACAGTGAGCTGCCCGGCCTGGTGGCCGGGTTGGCGGCCACCTCGTCGGTGCGACCGGGCACCATCGTGGCCCACACCTCCGGAGCCAATGGAATCGCCATCCTGGACCCGCTCACCCGGCAGGGCTGCATTCCGGTAGCGATCCACCCGGCGATGACATTCACCGGTTCCGATGAAGACATCGCCCGGCTCGCCGGCACGTGCTTCGCCGTCACTGCCGCCGACGAAGTCGGATACGCCATCGGCCAGTCGCTGGTGCTGGAGATGGGCGGAGAGCCGTTCTCGGTCCGCGAGGACGCGCGCGTGCTGTACCACGCGGCGCTGGCGCACGCGTCCAACCACTTGGTGACGGTGCTGGCAGACGCACTCGAGGCGTTGCGTGCCGCGCTGAAAGGCGATGAACTGCTCGGGCTGGGGGAACCTCCCGCTTGCGGGGGACAGCGCGTCGACAACCAGCCGGGGGGAATCGCCGAACGCATCGTGGGCCCGCTGGCGCGCGCAGCGCTGGAGAACACGTTGCAGCGCGGTCAGGCCGCGCTCACCGGCCCGGTGGCCCGCGGCGACGCCGCCGCCGTTGCCGGACACCTGCACGCACTCGAAGCCACCGACCCTCAACTCGCGCAGACCTACCGGATGAATGCGCTGCGGACGGCTCAGCGTGCCCATGCTCCCGCCGACGTCGTCGAGGTGCTCGCACGATGAGGGCCGGGCAACCCCGCAAGTTCATGCCGGGCGAACTCAATGTGTATTCGGCGCCTTCCGACGTCACCGACGTCACCCGAGCATTGCGGCACACCGGCCGGCGAATCATGTTGGTGCCCACCATGGGAGCGCTGCACGAAGGTCACCTGACGCTGGTGCGCGCCGCCAAACGGGTGCCGGGCTCGGTGGTCGTGGTGTCGATCTTCGTCAACCCCCTGCAATTCGGCGCGGGTGAGGATCTCGACGCATACCCCCGCACCCTCGACCAGGATGTGGAACTACTGCGCGGCGAGGGTGTGGACATCGTTTTCGCCCCTTCGGCGTCGAGCATGTATCCCAACGGATTGCGCACCACGGTGCAGCCCGGGCCGCTGGCCGCCGAGCTCGAAGGTGGAGCTCGCCCAACGCATTTCGCCGGTGTGCTTACCGTGGTGCTCAAGCTGTTGCAGATCGTGCGGCCGGACCGGGCGTTCTTCGGCGAGAAGGACTACCAGCAGCTGGTGCTGATCCGGCAGATGGTGGCCGACCTGAACGTCGACGTGCAGGTGGTGGGCGTGCCGACGGTCCGGGAACGCGACGGGCTGGCGATGTCGTCGCGCAACCGCTACCTCGACCCGGCGCAGCGCGAAGCGGCCGTGGCGCTTTCGGCGGCGCTCAGCGCGGGCGCGCACGCCGCGACCTACGGCGTCCAGGCCGCACTGGACGCGGCGAATGCGGTGCTGCAGGCCACGCCCGAACTGGAGGTCGATTACCTGCAGCTGCGCGACACAGACCTGGGCCCGGTGCCCACCAACGGATCCGGCCGGCTGCTGATCGCGGCCCGGCTCGGCACCACCAGACTTCTGGACAATGTGGCAATCCAAATCGGCGATCTCGCCGGCACCACTACCGGGCCGGACGCCCAATCCCATTGGAGGAACTGATGTTACGGACGATGTTGAAGTCGAAGATTCACCGCGCCACCGTCACTCAGGCCGATCTGCACTACGTCGGATCGGTGACCATCGACGCCGACCTGATGGACGCCGCCGACCTGCTGGAGGGGGAACAGGTCACCATCGTCGACATCGACAACGGCGCCCGCCTGGTCACCTACGCGATCACCGGTGAACGCGGCACCGGCATCATCGGAATAAACGGCGCCGCAGCGCATCTCGTGCACCCGGGCGATCTGGTGATCCTGATCGCCTACGGCACCATGGAGGACGCCGAGGCCCGCGCCTACCAGCCGCGGATCGTGTTCGTCGACGCCGACAACAAGCAGATCGACCTGGGTAGCGACCCCGCCTACGTGCCCGACGGCGTTGACGAGCTGCTCGACCCGCGGATCGGCGCGCGGTAACCGTGCTGCTGACGATCGACGTCCGCAACACCCATACGGTCGTCGGCCTGATATCCGGAGCCAAGGAGAACGCCAAGGTCGTTCAGCAATGGCGGATCCGTACCGAGTCCGAGGTCACAGCGGACGAACTGGCACTGACCATCGACGGCCTCATCGGCGATGACGCCGAGCGACTCACCGGGGCCGCCGGGTTGTCCACCGTGCCGTCGGTGCTGCACGAGGTGCGGATCATGCTCGACCAGTACTGGCCGGCCGTCCCGCACGTATTGATCGAACCGGGGGTGCGCACCGGCATCCCGCTGCTAGTGGACAACCCGAAAGAGGTGGGCGCCGACCGGATCGTCAACTGTCTGGCGGCCTTCCACAAATTCGGCACCGCCGCCATCGTGGTCGACTTCGGATCGTCGATCTGTGTGGATGTGGTGTCGGCCAAGGGCGAGTTTCTCGGTGGTGCGATCGCGCCCGGCGTGCAGGTGTCCTCGGATGCCGCGGCGGCGCGCTCGGCGGCGTTGCGCCGTGTCGAACTGGCCCGCCCCAGATCCGTGGTGGGCAAGAACACCGTCGAGTGCATGCAGGCCGGTGCCGTGTTTGGATTCGCCGGACTGGTCGACGGCCTGGTGGGCCGGATCCGCGACGACGTGGCGGGGTTCTCCGCCGCGGACGACGTCGCCGTGGTAGCCACCGGGCACACGGCGCCGTTGCTGCTGCCCGAACTGCACACGGTGGAGCACTACGACCAGCATCTGACGTTGCACGGCCTGCGGCTGGTGTTCGAGCGCAACCGCGACGCCCAGCGGGGCCGGCTCAAGACCGCGCGCTGAGCGCTCCCGGCGCTGCGGTGCCGCGTACGAGGCTGATAGGTCACGGGTGGGGTGCGTCACATAGCCCAGCGCGGCCTGTACGCCAGCCGACGGGGCCGCCCCGATCTCATTTAAGCTGGCACGTCGTGAGCGCCGCCGATCGAGACGCCGACAGTAACCCAGTCGAGGACCTTCCCGAACAGTTCCGGATTCGTCGGGACAAGCGTGCCCGCCTGCTGGCCGACGGTCACGACCCCTACCCGGTGGCGCTCGAGCGAACCCACACGCTGGCCGAGGTCCGTGCCGCCCACCCGGACCTGCCGACCGACACCGCGACCGACGACGTGGTCGGTGTCGCGGGCCGGGTGGTGTTCGCCCGTAACACCGGGAAATTGTGCTTTGCGACACTGCAGGACGGTGACGGCACCCAGCTGCAGGCGATGATCAGCCTCGACAAGGTGGGCCAGGAATCGCTGGACGCGTGGAAGGCCGACGTCGATCTCGGCGACATCGTCTTCGTGCACGGGACGGTGATCAGCTCACGCCGAGGCGAACTGTCTGTTCTCGCCGATTCGTGGCAGATGGCCGCCAAGTCGCTGCGGCCGCTGCCCGTCGCCCATAAAGAGATGAGTGAAGAGGCGCGGGTGCGGCAGCGGTATGTCGACCTGATCGTCCGGCCGCAGGCGCGTTCGGTGGCCCGGCAACGGATTGCCGTTATCCGGGCAATCAGGAATGCCCTGGAGCGCCGGGGGTTCCTGGAGGTCGAAACTCCGATCCTGCAGACGCTGGCCGGCGGCGCCGCTGCGCGCCCGTTCATCACCCATTCCAATGCGCTGGACATCGACCTTTACCTGCGGATCGCGCCGGAACTGTTCCTCAAGCGATGCATCGTCGGTGGTTTCGACAAGGTCTTCGAACTAAATCGGGTCTTCCGAAACGAAGGAACCGATTCGACTCATTCGCCGGAATTCTCGATGTTGGAGACGTACCAGACGTACGGGACCTATGACGATTCGGCGGTCGTCACTCGGGAGCTTATTCAAGAGGTGGCCGACGAGGCGATCGGGACCAGACAACTCCCGATGCCCGACGGCAGTGTGTACAACATCGACGGAGAATGGGCAACTCTGCAGATGTATTCGTCACTGTCCAAAGCGCTGGGAGAAGAGATCACGCCGGACACGCCGGTCGAACGGTTACGTGAGATCGCGGCTCAACTGGACGTGGAGATTCCCGAGAACCGTGGTTTTGGTCACGGCAAACTCGTCGAGGAACTGTGGGAGCATACGGTGGGCAACACGCTGACCGCACCCACTTTTGTCAGGGATTTCCCGGTGGAGACGACGCCTTTGACCCGCCACCACCGCAGCATCCACGGTGTAACCGAGAAGTGGGACCTCTACGTGCGCGGAATGGAGCTGGCCACTGGGTACTCGGAATTAAACGATCCGGTAGTGCAACGGGAAAGATTTGCTGAACAGGCCCGTGCGGCGGCCGCCGGTGATGACGAGGCCATGCAACTTGACGAAGATTTTCTGGCCGCGCTGGAGTTCGGGATGCCGCCGTGTACCGGAACGGGAATGGGTATCGATCGGTTGTTGATGTGTTTGACCGGGTTGTCAATTAGGGAGACTGTTTTGTTCCCGATTGTTCGTCCACACTCCAACTGAACTGCTCAAGATGTGTCTGGATTGAGTATTATGCGTTCTTATGGCAGATTAGGACAGTGGGGAGTCTATCCAAACTGGATCTGTAACTGCACAGGAAGAAACGCGAGGGTAAGCCAATGGCGAAGAAAGTGACCGTCACCTTGGTCGATGATTTCGACGGTGCCGGCTCCGCCGACGAAACGGTCGAATTCGGGCTTGACGGGGTGACCTATGAGATCGACCTTTCTAGCAAGAATGCGACGAAGCTGCGCAATGACCTGAAGCAATGGGTCGCGGCGGGACGTCGCGTGGGCGGTCGGCGGCGCGGGCGTTCCGGTTCGGGTCGCGGCCGCGGGGCGATCGACCGCGAGCAGAGCGCCGCGATCCGCGAATGGGCGCGGCGCAACGGGCACAACGTGTCGACCCGCGGTCGTATCCCGGCCGACGTGATCGACGCGTTCCACGCCGCCACCTAGGCACCAACTTTCCGGCGCCCGGGCTCGAAGCCTGGGCGCCGGATTTTGTGTTTTCGCTTGTGGCGAACTGATCGATGCCCAACTCGGGAAACGCATTGGGGCTTTTCCTCGTTAAACCGGTTACGTGAAGGCACCGCTGGGCACTGCTAGGTATGAACCCCGGCAGGCCGACCATTAGAGTGGACGGCAGGTACGCGGAGTCGGTCCCTGAGTCGACAAAAGGTCGGCGACGGCCGGCAAACGCCTTTCCGAGACGGAGTACCTAATGGTGAGGGAGAGCAGGTAACCGACGATGTTCGAGAGATTTACCGACCGTGCCCGCAGGGTCGTCGTCCTGGCGCAAGAAGAGGCCCGGATGCTCAACCACAATTACATCGGCACCGAGCACATCCTCCTGGGTCTGATCCACGAGGGTGAGGGCGTCGCCGCCAAGTCACTGGAGTCGCTGGGAATCTCGCTGGAAGGCGTGCGCAGCCAGGTCGAGGAGATCATCGGCCAGGGCCAGCAGGCGCCCTCCGGGCACATCCCGTTCACTCCGCGGGCCAAGAAGGTTCTCGAGCTGAGCCTGCGTGAAGCGCTGCAGCTCGGCCACAACTACATCGGCACCGAGCACATCCTGCTGGGCCTGATCCGCGAGGGTGAAGGTGTGGCGGCTCAGGTGCTCGTGAAACTGGGCGCTGAGTTGACCCGGGTGCGCCAGCAGGTGATTCAGCTGCTGAGCGGCTACCAGGGCAAGGAAGCCGCCGAAGCCGGCACCGGTGGCCGGGGCGGCGAGTCCGGCAGCCCGTCCACCTCGCTGGTGCTCGACCAGTTCGGCCGCAATCTGACCGCTGCCGCCATGGAAGGCAAGCTCGACCCGGTCATCGGCCGCGAGAAGGAAATCGAGCGGGTCATGCAGGTGCTGTCCCGGCGCACCAAGAACAACCCGGTGCTGATCGGCGAGCCCGGCGTCGGCAAGACCGCCGTGGTCGAGGGTCTCGCCCAGGCGATCGTGCACGGCGAGGTGCCCGAGACGCTCAAGGACAAGCAGCTCTACACCCTGGACCTCGGCTCGCTGGTCGCCGGCTCGCGCTACCGCGGTGACTTCGAGGAGCGCCTGAAGAAGGTGCTCAAGGAGATCAACACCCGCGGCGACATCATCCTGTTCATCGACGAGCTGCACACGCTCGTCGGCGCGGGTGCCGCCGAGGGCGCCATCGACGCGGCCAGCATCCTCAAGCCGAAGCTGGCCCGCGGCGAGCTGCAGACCATCGGCGCCACCACGCTCGATGAGTACCGCAAGTACATCGAGAAGGACGCCGCGCTGGAGCGCCGCTTCCAGCCGGTGCAGGTGGGCGAGCCGACGGTGGAGCACACCATCGAGATCCTCAAGGGTCTGCGCGACCGCTACGAGGCGCACCACCGGGTGTCCATCACCGACGGCGCACTGGTGGCCGCCGCCACCCTGGCCGACCGGTACATCAACGACCGGTTCCTGCCGGACAAGGCGATCGACCTGATCGACGAGGCCGGCGCCCGGATGCGGATCCGCCGGATGACCGCGCCGCCAGACCTGCGTGAGTTCGACGAGAAGATCGCCGAGGCGCGCCGGGAGAAGGAATCGGCCATCGACGCCCAGGACTTCGAGAAGGCCGCCAGCCTGCGGGACCGGGAGAAGCAACTGGTCGCCCAGCGTGCCGAGCGTGAAAAGCAATGGCGCTCAGGTGATCTCGATGTCGTCGCGGAGGTCGACGACGAGCAGATCGCTGAGGTGCTGGGCAACTGGACCGGCATCCCGGTGTTCAAGCTCACCGAGGCCGAGACCACGCGTCTGCTGCGCATGGAGGATGAGCTGCACAAGCGGATCATCGGCCAGGTCGACGCCGTCAAGGCCGTCTCGAAGGCGATCCGCCGTACCCGCGCCGGGCTGAAAGACCCGAAGCGGCCGTCGGGCTCGTTCATCTTCGCCGGCCCGTCCGGTGTCGGTAAGACGGAGCTGTCCAAGGCGCTGGCCAACTTCCTGTTCGGCGACGACGACGCCCTCATCCAGATCGACATGGGCGAGTTCCACGACCGCTTCACCGCGTCGCGGCTGTTCGGTGCCCCCCCGGGCTACGTCGGCTACGAAGAGGGCGGCCAGCTCACCGAGAAGGTGCGGCGCAAGCCGTTCTCGGTGGTCCTGTTCGACGAGATCGAGAAGGCGCACCAGGAGATCTACAACAGCCTGTTGCAGGTGCTCGAGGACGGCCGGCTCACCGACGGTCAGGGCCGCACGGTCGACTTCAAGAACACCGTGCTGATCTTCACGTCGAACCTGGGCACATCCGACATCTCCAAGCCCGTCGGCCTCGGGTTCACCCAGGGTGGCGGCGCCAATGACTACGAGCGGATGAAGCAGAAGGTCAACGACGAGCTGAAGAAGCACTTCCGCCCGGAGTTCCTCAACCGCATCGACGACATCATCGTCTTCCACCAGTTGACGAAGGACGAGATCATCCAGATGGTGGATCTGATGATCGGCCGCGTCGCCAACCAGCTCAAGAGCAAGGACATGGCTCTCGAGCTGAGCGACAAGGCCAAGTCGCTGCTCGCCAAGCGCGGCTTCGACCCGGTGCTGGGTGCCCGTCCCCTGCGACGCACCATCCAGCGGGAGATCGAGGACCAGCTCTCGGAGAAGATTCTCTTCGAGGAGGTCGGTCCGGGTCAGATCGTCACCGTCGACGTCGACAACTGGGACGGCGAGGGCAGCGGCGAGGACGCTGTGTTCACGTTCACCGGAACGCGCAAGCCGCCGGCCGAGCCGGATCTGGCCAAGGCCGGCGCGGGCGGGCCTGGTACGTCGGGCTAACACGGGCATAGACTGCCCACGCTGACGGGCACCGGAATCTGGTGAAACTCCAGAACGGTCGCGCCACTGTCTACAGTCAGACCCGGCGCCCGCCAGCAGTGTCTTCCGTTGGGACGCGAGATCCCAGAAGGAGTTGATCGTGGCTAGTTCTCAGACTGCCCGGGCGCAAGCGGTGGACTTGTCGGGGGTCAATGCGGCGCTGTGGTTGGCGGCGACCGCCTTCCTGGCGCTGCTGGCGATCTATTTCGTCGGCATCGACCAGGGCGCCGTGTCGCTGTTCGGCAGCGACACCCACGTGCACGAGTTTTTCCACGACGCGCGGCATCTGCTTGGCTTTCCCTGCCACTGACCCGCAGCCGTGGAGAAGCGTCTGATTGCGCGCGGCCTGCTGGCGGGTGCGGTCGGTGCGGTGGTGGCGTTCGTTTTCGCCAGGCTGTTCGCCGAGCCCGTGATCGGCCGCGCCATCGCGTTCGAGGAAGACCGCGTCGAAGCCGCGCACGCCCAGGGTGTGCATGAGCACGGCGCGGAACTGTTCTCCCGCGGTGTCCAGGGCAATGCCGGACTCGGCTTCGGCGTGCTGGTCTTCGGCATCGCGCTGGGTGCCCTGTTCGCGGTAGTATTCTGCGTCCGCTATCCGCGATCAGAAGGCGTTGCGCCGCAATCACTTTCACTGCGATTGGCGGCCGGCGGGTTCGTCGCCGCGTATCTGGTGCCGTTTCTGAAATACCCACCCAATCCTCCTGCGGTCGGACAGGCGGACACGATCGGATCGCGCACCCTGTGGTACCTGGCGATGGTGCTGGCGTCGGTGGGGCTGGCGATCGGCGCGCTCTGGCTGGCCCGGCAGCTGCTGGCCCGATTCGATGCGTTCACTGCCAGGCTGCTGGCGGCCGGTGCCTATGTGATCGCGGCGGTGGCCGTCGCGCTGGCTCTGCCGAACGTCGCCGAAGTGCCGCCCGGCTTTCCCGCCGCCGATCTCTATGAATTCAGGCTGGTATCGCTGGCTACCCAGATGGTGTTATGGGCGGGCACCGGGCTGGTGTTCGCGGTGCTGGCCGGGCGCCTGTTGGCTGAGGGCACACCGGCGCAGAGCGTCCGAGCGTGACGGCGGCTGCGACCCGGCTGACGCTGGTCTCGCACGCGATGACGGATGCGATGTCGGCCGGGTGTTTTCCCGTCGATGAACCGCTGAGTGCCCTCGGCCGCCGTCAGGTCGGGCGTCTTGACAGCGCGGCGGCCCGGGCGTTCACCGGCCCGGAACAACGCACCCGTCAGACCGCGGAACTGCTGGGGCTGCAGGCCGCCGCCGACCCACGCTTGATGGACCTGGATTGTGGGAGTTGGCGTGGGCGAGCGCTGGAGAGCATCCCGACCGCCGAGCTCGAGCTGTGGCTGACCGATCCAGGGCAGTCGCCGCACGGCGGCGAGTCGATCGTCGGGCTGGTGGAACGAGTCGCCGGATGGCTGAGGCAGATCAACGACAGCGTGCGAACGGTTGCCGTCACTCACCCGGCGGTCATCAGGGCGGCGATTCTGGTTGCCCTCGACGCGCCACCGAAGTCGTTCTGGCGCATGGATGTTGCTCCGTCAAGCCATACCGTCCTGCACCGTCGGGGCGGGGCCTGGACGCTGCGGGTCTAGCGGGGCGCGATCAGCGCGAAGACCTGCTGAGCGACCTTCAGCATCCAACTGGTCACGGTCGGCCCGTGGTCGTGCGGCCAGTTCAGCTGAAAACTGACCACCCACGGTTGCCCGGTCTTGTCGACGGCATACCAGCTGAACGTCAGATCTCCGGGCAGCCCACCGGCTTTCGCACCGATGTAGGGCCACACATTGGGATCCAATCGGATACCGGCCACCGCGGACAGGATCTGCTGGACCGGTGCGGCCGCGCCCACGGCATCGGACTGCAACGTCACATGAACGCGGCAGATGTCCTCGGCGTTGCCGTACCACTCGGCGCCGTACGCCGAGGCTGGGGTGTGCGCGCGGAATGGATCAGGTTCGTAGTCAGTGGAATTCGCCTGCTGCAGCAGCTCGGCCCGCTGCTGCTGGGACGCATTCTTCCACTGCTCGCGCACATCGGGCTTACCCCAGCCGATGGAGAACAACTCGTACATGGTGGGAAACGGCGTCATGCTGGCCGGATCGTGGTGCCCGGCGGTGGCCAGGGCCTGCTCGATAGCGCGCGTCCCCACCCGCTCGATCAGCATGTCAGTGGCCATGTTGTCACTGGTGGCGATCATCTTCTCGGCCGCCTTGCGCACCGAAACGTGATCGCCGACAGCCAGTTCCAGACCCGACGATCCGACCGCCTTGCCCTTGGCGGTCACGGTCAACTGGTCGTCCCACGAGACGGTGCCGTTCTTGACCGCCGTCGCGACCGCGTGCAGCACGTACAGCTTGAAAATCGAAGCCAGCGGCAAGGGTTGGGTGGTGTTGGAGCCGGCCACCCGGTCGCATTTACCGTCGTCGACCTTGGCCACCTGATAGGAGTAGCGGGCGCCGGTCTTGCTCAGCACCGCATCCACATCCGACCAGGTGTTGATCGGCGGGGGCGGTTGGGTGTCGACTTCGAACCGGTCGACCTCGCCGGTATCGCCGGTATGGATCCGGACGTCCTGGCGCGCCCCGTAGGACGAGATCAACTGCAACGTCGCCACGTTCGCGCCGATGAAAACGGAGTCCAGGGTGAACGGCCGATCCCACCACAGACTCTCCATGGTGGCTTCCACCGATTCGACCTTGTCGGCGACGGCCAGGGTGCGTACTCCGTCCGGGCCGATCGGCCACTCGGAGTTCAGCATGTCCATGGTCTGCTGGGCGCGCAGACCAGGGGGAGTGCTGGTGTCGATCCGGCGCCCCACATTCGCCGCGTTCGCCGACGGCGTCGGTGATGAAGAGCAGCCCGGAGTCAGCGTCACCACGAGCGCGGCGGCGGCGCTCAGCGCCAGTGCCCGGCGCGCCGCGGCGCGCCGCCTACCCGGCCTGTTTGGTCCCGGCAACGTCGAGCACAACCTCGAATTCCAGTAGCGACGCACCGCTGG
This sequence comes from Mycobacterium sp. TY815, assembly GCF_030755135.1. NCBI lineage: Bacteria > Bacillati > Actinomycetota > Actinomycetes > Mycobacteriales > Mycobacteriaceae > Mycobacterium > Mycobacterium sp. TY815. Next base: position 471,938 of record NZ_JAUFRX010000003.1, read on the forward strand.
CGACGGGATTGGCGCGCTCACCTGCGTGGGCTTCTTTCGCGGGCCCGTTCGCCCAGGCCTGGAACGCTTCATCAGACTCCCAATGTGTCACCACAAAGTAGCGGTCTTCACCTTTGACCGGACGCAGCAGCTGAAAGCCGAGAAAGCCGGGCTGGTTGTCCACCGCGTGCGCGCGATGAGCGAAGCGTTTTTCCAGCTCGGGGCCAGCGCCGGCGGGCACCGAGATTGCATTGATCTTCACCACTGGCATGTGGCTAGGCTACCGTGCCGAACATGGCCGCCGATCTGCTGACCCATCGCGGCGGAGCGGGCAGGCCGCTGATTCTGGTGCATGGACTGATGGGACGCGGCACCACCTGGCCGCGACAGCTGCCCTGGCTTACGCGGCTGGGTGCGGTCTACACCTACGACGCTCCCTGGCACCGCGGCCGCGACGTCGAGGACCCCTTCCCGATCAGCACCGAACGCTTCGTCGCCGATCTGGGCGATGCGGTCAGCTCGCTGGGCGCTCCGGTGACGCTGATCGGGCATTCGATGGGCGGCCTGCACTCCTGGTGCCTGGCAGGTGAGCGGCCGGAGCTGGTGAGTGCGCTGGTAGTCGAGGACATGGCCCCCGATTTCGTCGGCCGGACCACCGGACCGTGGGAGCCGTGGGTGTACGCACTGCCGGTTGAATTCGATTCCGCCGAGCAGGTGGTGGCCGCGTTCGGCCCGGTCGCCGGCCAGTATTTCCTGGAGGCGTTCGACCGCACCGGCAAGGGCTGGCGATTACACGGGCATCCCGCGCGGTGGATCGAGATCGCTGCCGAGTGGGGTACCCGCGACTACTGGAACCAGTGGAATGCGGTGCGTTCGCCCGCGTTGCTGATCGAGGCGGGAAACACTGTGACGCCGCCCGGCCAGATGCGTCAAATGGCCCAAAGGGATTATCCGACTACATATTTGCCGGTCCCGGAAGCGGGTCACCTGGTGCACGACGAGGCGCCGCAGGTGTACCGGCGGGCCGTCGAATCCTTCCTGATCGCACACCCGGGTGAGTGAAAGCGGCGCGCGGGTGGATTGGCGAATCGGTTTACGCGAATCAGGCATGGGTATCATCGAGCAGTGGCTGTAGCCGGCAAGCGCAGGAGAGTAGCCCCGCTCCCGCTAGAAACGCAGGATCGGAGCTGGACGTTCCTCACCAACCACGCCCATGTCTTGTTGTGCATCTCGACGGGCGAGGAGTTGACGGCGCGCGAGCTGGCGCTGCGGGTCGGCATCACCGAGCGCTCAGTGCAGGCCATTCTGACCGACCTGACCGCCGAGGGCTACCTGATCAAGTCGAAGGTCGGGCGTCGCAACGTCTACGAGGTCAACCCTGAGGGCAGGTTGCGCCACCCCCTTGAAGCCAGCCACACCGTCGGCGAGCTGGTTGCCGCGCTGTCCTGACCGGGGCCGGCCCGAATGCGGCGACCCGCTAGGGATTGCACTGCGGGCAGTAGCGCGGTTCCGCCGTCCCGGAGCGGACGTCCTCGCTGCGGTGCTCGCAAGCCGGGCACCCCAGGATGTCGGCCGCGACGAGTGTGGTCGGCGAGCCACACATCCGGCACGGTAATCCTTCGCGCACCGCGACCCTCCCGAATCCGGGCGACAGACACGCCGGACATCGGGTGGCCAGTCGGCCGGCGAGTCGATTCGCCAGGGCGGTCAGGACTTCCCGGCGACCTGGGTTGTGGTGTGCCCGCAGGTCGGGTTCGAGCAGGGCGCGCCGGTCGTCGGCGGCGGCAACCGCGGTGTCGACGATCTCGACGAGGGCGAACGCATCGGTCAGCCCTTTGCCGAACACCCGCGTTTCTCCGTCGACGGTGGCTTTGACGACCGCTCCCTGCTCGGGGAATCCGAAGCGGCGCGCGGCGTCGGCCGCTTCGTGGCCGCTTTCGACCAGTTTCGGCGGGCCCGGAGCCCGTTGGATGTTGACACCCTCCACGACTCGGATGCCTCGGGTGTCGTCGAGGAACACCAGGATTTCCTGGTGTACGGCCAGCATTCCGTACCACGTGTCGTAGCTGGCCTCGCTGGCCACGCCGTACGGCACCTTAGCCGCGCTCATGGCCAACCGGGCCTTCGCCGAGGCCGCCGCCACCGGTGCGAGCGTCCGGGTGACCTCCCCGGCGAAGGTGCCGAACTGGTCGGTGTCGATGCCCGGCGGGGCGATCACCCGGGCACCGATCTCTGCGGCGAAAGCCGGCGCCACCTGGCGCTCCTTGCCGTGCATGGTGCCCATGGCGATCACCGTCCCGGCGTAAGAGTCAACGGGTGCGTTCATGAGATGTCCCGGCGGGCAGCCAGGCCCGGCGGAATCCGCCGGGCCCGACTGCCCGCATTTCTTATACGACCCGCAGCAACGGTGTCTCGTTGTCGGAAACCTGTCCGATGGTCCCGCAGACCTGGACCCGGCCGTCCGCACGGTCGAGCAGGGCGGCGACGATTGCGCACCGTCCGCTGTCGACGGCCTTGGCAACCAGCGGCGACTTGTGCAGCAGCGACACCCCGACGTGCGCCACGTGAGCGGCCGTCAGATCGTCGGCGGTATTGATGCCGGCGTCTTTGCGGGCCAGCGAGGAAACCGCCTGTTCGACCACGGCACGGGTGGCGCCGTCGGGGAAGTTGGCAATGTTCCAAGCATCGAGGGCCGTCTGCATCGCGCTGGAGTCCGTGTGGCCGAGGATGACGATCAACGGTGTCTTGAGGGTGCCCACGGCGTACTCAAGGGTGGCCAGCACGCCGGTGTCGATGACGTGTCCCCAGTTGCTGATGTCGATGATCGAGCCCCAGCTCTGGCCGAACACCACCTGGCTGGGCACGTCGGAATCCGCGGAGCGGAACACGACGGCGGCGGGCGGCTGTCCGTTGGCGACGCTGTGCTGCTTCCGTAAGGTGTTGTGGAAGTGCTGATTTCCGGCTTGCAGGCTCTGCCAGGCGGAAGTGGGGTTGGACATTATCGTTACCTTTCTGTGGTTGGTTTCAGCTGAAGTACTCGGGCCGGCTGACGTAGGTGTCGGTCACGAACATGACCCCCGGCGAACCCTCGAGAAGCCGTCGTAATCCGGCGACCAGCGCCTCTGACTTGGTGTCCGGTACGACGGTGATGAGCATTTCGAGTGCTGCTTGCTGGTTGAAGAGCAGCCGGCCCTGGTGATAGCCGTGATGCCCGAGCCCCGAGACGCCCGAGACACTGGTGAACCCGGTGGCGCCTGCGCTGTGGAACTGGTCGCGGACCGCGGACGCGTGATCGCCGCCCACCACCACTTCGATTTTCGTCATTTTTGTCAGGCCATTCAGTGGCATGGCAATACCTCCTCAGTTGCGTTGTGCTTTTCGACTCCCGATTCCCAGCTCCGCCAGCCGTTGCGAGTCCAGCGCTGCCAGTCGTCTCCGGGCTTCTCTCGGGCCGCGAGGGCTACCCAGTCGTTTCCGAACAGATGCTGCAGGACTGGGTTGCGGTCGACGATCATGTCGATTCGCTCGAGCGGGGCCTGGACGACGGTCAGTAGGCGCATCGGCTCGTGCCCGAACGTCTGACCGTCGGTCACCGATTGGCGAGGCAGCCCCAGCTGCAGGTCACCGCCGTGGCCGGCGAGTACGCCCACTCCGGCCACCACGTTGTGGACCGTCTTGGTTCCCGCTCCGAACAGCTCCGGCGCAACCGTCGAGAAGTAGTACTGGCAACTGATCCACTGGGCCACGACCATCGGGGCGGTCAGGATGGTCTCCAACGCGCTGCCGTCTGGGTCGACGTCAGCTTCGTAGGAGTGCAGGAAGGTCCGTCGCCGCAGGTCGAGGCCGCTGCTCAGGTCGCGGGGCCCGACGATGAAGGCAGCGTTGCCGGCCAGCCCCCACTCGGGAAAGACCTGGGCCCAGTCGGCGGAGCGGTTGGCGACGTGCCGCGCTGCCCGCGCCGGGTCCGGACGGACCGGGCCTCCGGGTAGCACGAGGCAGCGTTCGGCGGCCAACTCGGCACCGGCCACCTCGAGATCGGCGATCAGCCGGCGCATGTCCGCTACATGGCTTGCCGGGACCAGATGCTCGTCCAGGACGGAGACCCGGTCCGTGGCCGTGTCGTGCAGAGCGGCGACGAACCAGGTGTCGTCTGGAATCGAGATCCCCATGTCGCGCAACTCCGCACGGACGTCGGCGTTGTTGAGGATGGCGACCGCGGTTCGCGCGTTGGGCCCGCCGGGTTGACCGCCGCACGCCCCGCAGTCCAGCGCCGCCTGGTAGGGGTTGTTCTCGGTGGTGCTGCCGTGTCCGCACATCACCACTAGCCGGGCGAACCCGCTGGTGAGGCCCATGGTGGTGAGAGCCACCTGGGCGTAGAGAGCCCGTTGTCCCAGGTCGACGCTCTCGTTGACGGACAGGACGGTGGGCGCCGGCGGGGCCAGCCGGTCGCGCAGGCGCCGGCGCAGCGTGCCGCTGGCCTTCGGGCTCAGCGTCTTTGCGGCGGCCCATGGACCGGCGGCCCAGCCAGAGGCTTCGGCGAGCGTGAACGGGGCCAGCAGTGCCTGCTTCGCGGTGTTGAAAGCGGCTTCGGCGCCGGCCATGACGGCGCTGCCGTCCCGTCGCCGCTTGGCCGCACGCACACCTTCAGGTGCCGGGCTTTCGCGGACTTCATGCTGGGGACGAATCAGAACCGGGCACAGCTCGTTGGGCGCCCCGCCCACCAGGTCGGTGAAGCGGATGGCGACCGCGAAAAACCCGGCAAAGCCCAGGGTTTCGTATCCGCCCTTGGATTCGATGTGCCGGCGCAGCCCTTCCGACCGGGCGTCGATGCAGCACACCAGCTGGGTGTGCGGCCGCCCGTGGGAACCCTGAACAGTGCTGCCGGTCAAGGACTTCAGCAGTGCGTCCCGGTAGTGCGCCTCGTAGGCCTGTTGCCAAACCACCGGCCGGGCCGTGACCGGAAGCGCCGCCAGGATCCTTGCGGCCGGGGCGAGATCATCATCGCTCAGCCCGTTCAGGCCCCGCAGTCGCGCGAGATCCGCAGCCCGCTCCTCCGCGGAGGGGATCGCCGGCCGGTTGATGGCATCGATATCGGCCGGCGGCTCAGCAGCGTTGTCAGGCAGCAGCAATGCCTCGTAGGTCAGACGCAGGGCCAGGTAGTCGAGGAGGTCCGCGCCGACCATCCGCTCGGCATACCACCGGACATACGCCGCCCAGCCGGGAAGCCGGGTCAAGTGAGCCTGCAGGTAGGTGATGCGTTCGTCGTCGGTGACGCCCAACTGCCGCAGCGCTTGCAGCGCAGCGTCGTCGGCTCGTTCGGGCACCTCGCGCAGGGCGGCGCGGACTTTCCGGCTCAACTTGTGGTCGCCGGCGGCCAGAGTCCGCCAGGCGTGGAAGAAGCCCCGTTCGCGCGCGGGCATCGGCCAACCCGCCGCGGGTGATCCGAAGAAAGCCGTACTCCATTTGGCGGCCTGTGCGTCTACCTCTTGGGCGACCTGCGGTGCGAGTTGCTCGCTGCGCATCTTGTTGCGGCGCACCGGCTTGGCCGCGACGCGGCCGTTGAGCAGGTCGTCACGCAACAGCTCGGCAGGTGTCACCGTCCGGGCGCCCAGCTGGATGGGTTCTCCGTCCAGCAGGGTGGGGTAACGCAGCCGCAGTGTCGATTCGAGGTCGGCGTCGGTGATCCGCCCCCGGTGGTAGAGGTCGCGGTAGGCGGTCTCATCCAGCAGTCCTGCGACGCCGTAGAGGTCACCGGCACGCAGCACCGCCTGCTCGAAGGGCATGCCTTCCAGTCCGGCCAGCGGGTTGACGGCGATGAAGGTCTCCAGCGGGTAGTGGGTGGGAACCACCCGCGCGGCCAGATTCACCTCGCTGCGCAGCTGGGCACGCTGCGCGTCGATCGAGAGGTGTTCAGCGACGATGGTCATCGGTGCGCTCCTGTCAGTTCTGCAGTCAAGTGGGTCGGGGTGGGGATCTGCTGCGGCCGTATCGCCGAGACATGTCCTGCTACAAGCGCTTTGGTGTAGAGGGCGCGCTGCAGGCGGCCGGCCCAGCCATCCGGGGGAGCCTGGCGCAGCAGGGCCAGTGCGCCGAGCACGACCGCCGCCGCGGCGATGCCCAACGAGGAGGCCGATGGCACGGCGACCGGCGGCAGATCGGGAGACAGGAAACCGGTCACCAGGTTGACCAGCGCCAGGTAGCCGACGCCCGCGCCGAGCAGCGCCACGCCCGCGGCGACGACCGCCGGCCAGTGGGGCGATCGCGCCAGCCAGCCCATCAGTGCCGCCGCGGCGGTGGCCCAGGTGAAGATCACCAGCGCTTCCGCCGAGCCGTGCTCCGCTGTGTGCAACGGCATCACGGCACCGGCTGCGTACAGTGCGGCCGCGGGCAGCAGCATCGCAGAGACGAGCACCGCTGCACGTCGGGTGCGGCTCAGCGGCGGCGCGGGCGGGCGAGCGGCCTTCTGGCGCCGCTTGGCGATCGCCGAGCCCGAGGACAAGAAGAGCGTGGCCTTGTAGAAGCCGTGCCCGACCAAGTGGAAGACCGCCGCGGCGGACAGGCCCAATCCGCAGGTCAAAATCATGAAGCCCATCTGGGCCATGGTCGAATATGCCAGCGAGCCCTTGATGTCGGACTTGGTGAGCATCACCAGGGCTCCGTAGACCATGCTCAACATGCCGGCGGCGAACGCTATACCCATGGCCAGGGCTGATCCGCTGACGATCGGGCTCAACCGGACCAGCAGCACACCCCCGGCGTTGACCACACCGGCGTGCAGCAGGGCCGACACCGGGGTGGGTGCCGCGAGAGTAGCCGGCAACCAGCGGTGGAACGGGATCTGCGCGGACCGCGACAGCGCAGCCACCACGATCAGTACCGCGGCGACCAGCATCGTCGGTGAGGCGTCTTTGCTGACGGTCAACTCGGACAGGCTTCGATTGCCCAAATGCATCGTCACCAACCCGACCGCTGACCACAGCGCGAGATCGCCCAGCGCGAATGCGGTCGCGGTACGTCGCACACCGTCGCGGGCGGCCGGCAATTCCCAGTAAGTCGCCAGGAGCAGGCACAACGCTGTCCCGGCCAGGGTCCAGCAGAGGGCTAAGGCGATCAGCGTGCCCGAAATCATCAGGCCCGCGGACGCGGTGGTGAGCAGTCCGGTCCCAGCGGTGAACCAGCCCGACCGGCGGTCACAGGCGAGGTAGCGCAGTGCGAACAGTTGAACGACCGTGCTCACTCCGTACACCAGCACCAATAGCAGGGCGCTGAGCCGGCCGGCGGTCACCTCGCCGATGAGGGTGCCTTGGTCGGTACGCAGCGAGGCGTGTATCGGCCCGTGCAGCACTACCTGAACGCTCAACACAGCGGCCGCGATCAGTCCCGACGCCGCGGTCGCGGCGCCGAATCGGCCGACCAGCCGGGGATGCCGGTCACCGGCCAGCAGGGCAGTGACGGATGCGAGCAGGGGCGCAATCAAAACGGCAAGGAGGACGGCGGTCATTGGTCACCACCGCCCGTCGTGGCTTTCAGATGTCCGATGTACATACGAGGCACATTACGTGAGAAAAAATACGTCTGTCAAACATCACGAAATAAATTTCGTATAACGAGCTACGCAAGTGTAGGAATCCGCCTCAAAGTGCTCGACGACCGGATGTCGCGGGTCTGACCCGCTGGGGTGCCTGCCGGGTTACTGTCCCTCGCCCGCCAGTGCAAACCGCCCATCCGCCGTCTGGGTGACCAGGCCGTCGACAAGCAGTGAATACAGAGCGCGATCGCGCTGTGCGGTATCGGTCAGCCACGCCACGTCCAACTGCGCTCGAGTGACCGGAGAACTGTTGTTGCGCAACACATCCAGCAACCGCCCGCGAACCTGCCGGTCGGTGCCGGCGTAGGCCTGGACGCGGCGCGCGGGGGTGTCGCCGGCGGGGAAACCGGCGTCGCGCCATGTGCACTGCTGCAGTGGGCACACGCCGCACCTGGGTGCCCGCGCCGTGCAGACTGTCGCGCCGAGTTCCATCAGGGCCACCGAAAATATCGGCGCCACAGCGTCATTCGGAAGAAGCGCGGCGACGTCGGCGAGATCGCGGGTCGCCGAGGGGTTGCCCGCGTCGGCCCGCCCGTGGATGGCGCGGGCCACTACACGCCGAACATTGGTGTCCACCACGGGAACTCGCTGCCGATAGGCGAAACAGGCCACTGCCCGCGCGGTATAGCTACCGACACCCGGCAGCGTCAGCAACGTCTCCACGTCGTCGGGGACGACGTCACCGTGCTCGCTGGCGATGACAACGGCGCACTCGTGCAGGCGTTTGGCCCGCCGCGGATAACCCAGCTTGCCCCAGGCCCGCAGCACGTCTGCGGCACTGGCCGCCGCCGTCGCCGAGGGTGTCGGCCAGCGACGCACCCAGTCCGTCCAGATCGGCAGCACCCGGGACACGGGCGTCTGCTGCAGCATGAATTCGCTGACCAGGATCTGCCATGCGCTGACCCCTGGCTCGCGCCATGGCAGGTCCCGGCTGCACCGCTCATACCAGGCGACAAGATTGGTGGCCGGTATGTGTACTGGGCCGATCACGGGGTGTTCCGGCAGAATGTCTGGCATGCCCAACAGCAACCCGATAAGCGCCTGGAAAGCACTCAAAGAGGGTAACGAGCGATTCGTCGCCGGCAAGCCCGCCCACCCCAGTCAGAGCATCGACCACCGAGCCAGTCTGGCCGGCGGGCAGACGCCGACCGCCGTGATCTTCGGTTGCGCGGACAGCCGGGTGGCTGCCGAGCTGATCTTCGATCAGGGCCTCGGGGACGTATTCGTGGTGCGTACCGCCGGGCAGGCCATCGATAGCGCGGTGCTGGGATCCATCGAGTACGCGGTGATGGTGCTCAACGTCCCGCTGATCGTGGTGCTCGGCCATAACAGCTGCGGCGCGGTAAAGGCGACCATCGACGCCTTGGACGACGGCGCGATACCCGGCGGATTCGTGCGCGACGTCGTGGAACGGGTGGTCCCGTCGGTGTTGGCCGGCAGGCGTGACGGCCTGACCCGCATCGACGAGTTCGAGGAGCGGCATGTCAGCGAGACGCTCAAGCAGCTTGTGGCGCGTTCCTCCGCGATCGCGGATCGGGTGGCCGACAGCACCTTGGCGCTTGCCGGAGTGACCTATCAGCTCGCCGAAGGCAAGGCGGAGCTGGTGGACCACATCGGCGACATCGGCGAGCAGGCGCCGCAGGAGCAGGCGGTTTAGCGGCTCCTAACACGCGGCCTGTCCGGCTAACCCTGCGACACGCCGAGGCGGGTCAGTCAAAGATGCGTGACCTGCCCCTACCGTGGAAATGTGCTGGATCTGGAACCGCGTGGCCCGCTACCGACCGAGATCTACTGGCGGCGCAGGGGACTAGCCCTGGGCATCGCGGTTGTCGTGGTCGGGATCGCTGTCGCCATCGTCATCGCCCTCGTCAGTAGCAATGCCGGGGCCAAACCCGCCGACAAGCCCGCGTCCGCGCAGGGCCATTCTGGCTCCAATGCGCCGCAGGCCCCGGCGACGCAGCAGCCCGCCGGGCAGACCGAGGCTCCCGCCCCGGGAGCGCCCCCTGGAGCATTGAACCCGGAGTCGCCGACACCGACCGCCGCGGTCCAGCCGCCACCGGTGCTCAAGGACGGAGACGACTGCCCCGACGCGACGCTGGCCGTCAAGGGTCTGACCAACTCGCCCCAGTACTACATCGGCGACCAGCCGAAATTCACCATGGTGGTGACCAACATCGGCCTGGTGTCCTGCAAGCGCGACGTGGGTGCCGCGGTGCTGGCGGCGTACGTGTACTCGCTGGACAACAAGCGGTTGTGGTCCAACCTGGACTGTGCGCCGTCCAACGAGACGCTGGTCAAGACCTTCACCCCCGGCGAGCAGGTCACCACCGCGGTGACCTGGACGGGCATGGGGTCGGCGCCGAAGTGCCCGCTGCCGCGCCCGGCGATCGGACCGGGCACCTACAACCTGGTGGTCCAGCTCGGCAACCTGCGCTCGCAGCCGCTTCCGTTCGTGATGAACCAGCCGCCGCAGCCCCCGGGTCCGGCACCTGCCCCGGGTCCGGCGCTCGCGCCGCCGCCGGAGGCGCCGCCGGCGCAGGGCGGCTGATCAGTGCTCGGTGAGCGTGGATTCGGCCAGCTGCGATAGCCCCTCGCGGACGTGGCGGGCCCACATCGCACCGATGCCGTCCAGGGACTGAAGGTCGTTCGCGCTGGCCGCAAGTAGCCCCTGCAGCGTCCCGAACGAGCGGACCAGCAGGTCCACATGGGCGAATTGCAGGCGGGGGATCCCGGCCATGGCGCGGTACCCGCGCGGGCTCAACGCCGAATCCTGCGCCTCGGCGCTCGTCGGGTAACCGAAAACCTTTGCCAGCGCGGTGAAGTCGAGGAGTTCAGTGTCCGACAGCGAGTCCAGCTCCTCCAGCGTCGCGGCGATCTGCAACCTCGAAGGCGGCTCGGGATTGGCGTGATAGTCGCGCACGATCAGCTCGCGCGCGGCGTCGTTGCCGCCCAGCAGTTCCTCCTGCTGTAGCCGCAGCTGGCGCCCGTCGGTGCCCAGTTCGACCACGTCGTAGTCGATCGCCAGACCGATCCGGCGTACCAACTCGAGCCGCTGAACCACGGTCATCACGTCGCGCAGCGTGACGAAGTCTTCGATCTCGGCCCGCGACAGTTGCCGGGAAACCTCGTCGAGCCGGGTCTTGTAGCGCTCGAGGGTCGCGATGGCCTGATTGGCGCGCGACAGGATGGTCGCCGAGTCGGTCAGCACATGGCGTTCGCCGCCGACGTAGACGGTCACGATGTTCATCGAGTGGCTCACCGAGATGACCGGGTAGCCGGTCTGGATCGCCGCGCGCTCGGCCGAGCGGTGCCGCGTGCCGGATTCATCGGTGGGTATCGACGGGTCCGGTACCAACTGCACGTTCGCCCGGACGATGCGGCTGCCGTCCGTCGACAGCACCACCGCGCCGTCCATCTTCGACAACTCCCGCAGCCGGGTGGGGGCGTAGCGGACATCGAGCGGGAATCCGCCGTCGCAGATGGCCTCCACGTTCTCGTCGTAGCCGAGCACGATCAGGGCGCCGGTGCGGCCACGCAGGATGCGTTCGAGGCCGTCGCGCAACCCGGTGCCCGGAGCCAATCGGGCGACGGCCTCACGCAGGGTCGGACGAGTCACAGCGAGCATTCTGCTATGGCGGGCCGCGGAACGGGACCCCTACCGGCGGCTGCCGAGCGGCTGCAGCTCCACCTCGGCGGCCGCGCGGTGCTCGGCGATGCCGATCAGGTGCTGCAGCGCCTCGACGATGGTGGACGCGCTCAGAGCCCGCAGACCGGCCGGGATCGTCGTGCAGCCCGGCGGGACCAGCGCGATCGTGAAGCCCTGACGGGCGGCTTCGGCCAGCCGGCGGTCCATGCCGTGCACCCGCCGCAGATCGCCGGCCAGGCCGACCTCGCCGATCATCACCGCAGTGGTGGGCAGCGCCAGGTTGACGTATGCCGAGGCCAGTGCGGTCGCCACGGCCAGGTCTGACGAGGGGTCGGTCAACCGCATGCCGCCCACGGTGGACAGATAGATGTCGTTGACGGAAAGGCGCAGCTTGGCGTGCTTTTCGAGCACCGCGGTGATCATCGCGGCCCGGGAGTGGTCGATGCCGCTCACCGCCCGCCGCGGCGAGCCGCCGTTCGGGGTGGCCAGTAGCGCCTGCACTTCGCCGATGAGCGGCCGCTTGCCGTCCAGGGTCACCGTGATCGCGGTGCCGGGGACCGGATTCGGCCGCTGGTCCAGGAACAGGTTCGACGGGTCCGCGACTCCTTCGATGCCGCTGTCGTGCAAGAGGAAGCATCCCACCTCGTCGGCGGCGCCGAACCGGTTCTTGATGCCCCGAACCATCCGCAACGCGCCGTTGCGGTCGCCCTCGAAGTGCAGCACCACGTCGACGAGGTGTTCCAGGGAGCGCGGTCCGGCGATGGCTCCGTCCTTGGTGACGTGCCCGACGAGGATCATCGCGACGCCGTTGGCCTTGGCGGCCGCCGTCAGCGCGGCCGTCACGGCGCGCACCTGGGTCACGCCGCCGGCGACACCGTCGGCCTCGGTGGTGGACATCGTCTGCACCGAGTCGATGATCACCAGTGCCGGGCGCACCGTATCGATGTGCTCCAGGACGGTGTGCACGTCCGATTCGGCGGCCAGGTAGACCTCGTCGAACGCGGCGCCGGCGCAGCCGATCCGGTCGGCCCGCAGCCGCACCTGGCCGGCCGATTCCTCTCCCGAGATGTACAGCGCGCGCTGCCCGCGTTGCGCCCAGCAGTGGGCGACCTCCAGCAGCAGGGTCGACTTGCCCACGCCGGGATCGCCCGCCAGTAACGTCACCGAGCCGGGAACGACGCCGCCGCCCAGGACACGGTCGAGTTCGTCCACACCGGTGGACCGGTGCCGGCTCTTATTCGGCTCCACCGCGCTGATCGGCACCGCCCGCGACCCCGACGACACCGAGCGTTTCCCGTTGCCGACAGCGGCCAGTACGGCCACTTCTTCGACGGTTCCCCAGCTGCCGCAGTCCAGGCAGCGCCCGACCCACTTGGCGCTGACGTGGCGGCATTCCGAGCAGCGGTATTGCGATCGCGCGTTGGCCACCCCGTGACCGTATCGGGAGGCGGTGACAGTTCCCGGGAAGGAACGCCGACGGGCCGGTCAGGGGTGGGTCGAGCCCTCGTGCATCTGCGGCATGCCGGCTGAAATGGGTACCTGGACGCTGGCTTCGCCGGCCTTCTCGAACTTGAAGGTGAACTTGTACGTCAGGCCGTTGGTGATCGGCTTGGAGAGGTTGACGGTCGCCTTGGCGGCCCCGTTGCCCTCCGCGGGTCCCGGCGCCACGACCTGGCCCTCGGGTGTGCCGACGATCAGCAATTTGCCGGCCGGCAGCTTCGCGTCACCGGAGATCGTCACGTTGCCGATCTCGCTGGTGATGCCGGTCAGCCGGTCGTTGACGTCCGGTGAGTTGTTGACCGCCACCAGCACCAGGTCGACGGTCTTGCCGGGCTGCAGGAAGTCGCCGGTCGTCTGTGTCGCCTGAATGCGGATGTCGCGCAGCGCTACGTTGTTGATGGTGACCTTGTTGCCGTTGACAGCGGGCTCCTGGGCGGCTGTCTGGGAAATCTGGCCGGTTCCACAACCGCTGAGCGCGACCACGGCCAGCGCGACAGCGGCCAGCCATGCGGTCAGCTTCGCCGGGCGGAATGGCAGGCGGATGTTCGGGTGGTTCACGCAATGCCTCCTGGTCGGCCCCGTCGCAATTCAGGCGCAATTCAACTATGCAGAGTAGTAGCACGCTACCGCTGACGGTAGCGGCGGGATGCCCGGTGTGGACCTGCCGCCGGTCCCGGCCGTGTCCCGTTGGGCCGAGCGCCTGGTCCGCGCCTGGTCCGAAGGTGCTCCCAGCGCCGCGTGACTCTCGGTCCCGGCACCACCCCACTGCACGTCTAAGCCCGCCTGTCAACCCCTAAATTGCGCGTCGCGTGCCCCTGACCTGCACCGTTGATCTACACGCAGAAACCCGGCGTGTTAGAATGAACTAACGAAAGGGGCTCGAATCATATGATCTTCAAGGTCGGTGACACCGTCGTCTACCCACACCACGGTGCTGCGTTAGTCGAGGCGATCGAAACTCGGACCATTAAAGGGGAACAAAAAGAGTATCTCGTCTTGAAAGTTGCGCAGGGTGACCTGACTGTTCGAGTGCCCGCCGATAACGCCGAATACGTCGGCGTCCGCGACGTCGTCGGCCAGGAAGGCCTCGACAAGGTTTTCCAGGTACTGCGCGCGCCGCACACCGAAGAACCCACCAACTGGTCGCGTCGTTACAAGGCCAATCTGGAGAAGCTCGCCTCGGGCGATGTGAACAAGGTGGCCGAGGTTGTCCGTGACCTGTGGCGTCGTGACCAGGAGCGCGGTCTGTCGGCGGGCGAGAAGCGAATGCTGGCCAAGGCCCGCCAGATTCTGGTAGGCGAGTTGGCGCTGGCTGAAAGCACCGACGAGGCCAAGGCTGACACCATTCTGGACGAGGTCCTGGCTGCCGCCTCCTGAACGGAAACGTAATCGCGGTCGTACCGGCCGCAGGTTCTGGACGTCGGCTCGGTGCCGGCGTACCCAAGGCGTTTTACCAGTTGGAAGGACAGTCGCTGGTTGAGCGGGCCGTCGAAGGTCTGCGGGCGTCTGGCGTTGTCGACACCGTTGTTGTCGCGGTCCCTCCGGACCGCACCGACGAGGCAAAACTGATACTGGGGCACCTCGCCACGATCGTGGCCGGCGGGGCCAGTCGTACCGAATCGGTGCGGCTGGCCCTTTCGGCGCTGGCCGAACCGGGACCAGAGTTCGTCTTGGTGCACGACGCGGCACGGGCGCTGACACCCCCATCGCTGATCGTGCGCGTGGTGGAAGCGCTGCGAAGCGGCCACGGCGCCGTGGTGCCCGGGCTGCAGCTCGCCGACACCGTCAAGGCCGTCGACGCCAACGGTGTGGTTCTGGGAACGCCGGAACGAGCGGGGCTGCGCGCGGTCCAGACTCCGCAGGGCTTCGCCACCGAAGTGCTGCTGCGTGCCTTCGAACGGGCCGCTGCGGGCGCTGGCGATTTCACCGACGACGCATCGCTCGTCGAGCACACCGGCGGCCAGGTACAGGTGGTCGACGGCGACCCGCTCGCTTTCAAGATCACCACGCAACTCGATTTGTTGCTGGCCAGGGCTATAGTGCGCCAGTGATGCAGATGCCGCGCGTCGGCCTGGGCGTAGACGTGCATCCGATCGAACCCGGACGGCCATGTTGGCTGGTGGGTCTGCTGTTCCCCAGTGCGGACGGATGCGCGGGCCATTCCGACGGTGACGTCGCCGTCCACGCCTTGTGCGATGCCGTGCTGTCCGCCGCGGGCCTCGGCGACATCGGCGGCGTATTCGGTGTCGATGACCCGCGCTGGAAAGGCGTCACCGGGGCTGACATGCTGCGCCACGCCGTCGAGCTGCTCACCGAACACGGTTTCATGGTCGGTAACGCCTCCGTGCAGGTGATCGGTAACCGGCCCAAGATCAGCTGGCGCCGCTACGAGGCCCAGGCGGTGCTCTCCCGCCTGCTCAACGCGCCGGTCTCGGTGGCGGCCACCACCACCGACGGACTGGGGTTGACCGGACGGGGAGAGGGCCTCGCCGCCATCGCGACGGCGCTGGTCATTCCGCTCCGATGAACACCGGCCGACGGGGTGCCCGGGGCGCAGGCAGTAAGCTGGCACGTCGTGACTGATCGTGCCCAATTGCGGCTTCATGACACGGCGACGGGGGCCGTGCGTGATTTCGTGCCGTTGCGGGCCGGGCACGTCTCCATCTACCAGTGCGGCGCAACCCCGCAGGGGCTTCCGCACATCGGACATGTCCGAAGCGGCGTGGCCTTCGATATCCTGCGCCGCTGGCTGACAGCCCGCGGCTATGACGTGGCATTCATCCGCAACGTCACCGATATCGACGACAAGATCCTGAACAAGGCCGCGGCCGCCGGGCGGCCCTGGTGGGAATGGGCCGCCACCCACGAGCGGGCGTTCACCGCCGCCTACGACGCGCTCGACGTGCTGCCGCCGTCAGCAGAGCCGAGGGCCACCGGGCACATCACTCAGATGGTCGAATTAATGGAGCGGCTGATCGAAACTGGTCACGCATACCCCGCGGCCGGTGACGTCTATTTCGATGTGCTGAGCTACCCGGATTACGGCCAGCTCTCCGGTCACCGCATCGACGACGTCCATCAGGGCGAGGGCGTGGCCACCGGCAAGCGCGACCAACGCGACTTCACCCTCTGGAAGGGCGAAAAGCCCGGCGAGCCGTCATGGCCGTCGCCGTGGGGTCGCGGCCGCCCCGGCTGGCACATCGAATGTTCGGCAATGGCCCGCACTTACCTGGGGCCCGAGTTCGACATCCACTGCGGCGGAATGGACCTGATCTTCCCGCACCACGAGAACGAGATCGCCCAGAGCCGCGCGGCCGGTGACGGGTTCGCCCGCTTCTGGCTGCACAACGGCTGGGTGACCATGGGCGGCGAGAAGATGAGCAAGTCGCTGGGCAATGTGGTTGCCATCCCGGCGATGCTGCAGCGGGTGCGCCCGGCCGAGTTGCGTTACTACCTCGGCAGCGCGCACTACCGGTCGATGCTCGAATTCACCGAAACGGCGCTGCAGGACGCTGTCAAAGCCTATGTGGGCGTGGAGGACTTTCTGCACCGCGTGCGCAGCCGGGTGGGCGCCGTCTGTCCCGGGGAATGGACGCCGCGATTCGCCGCGGCCCTCGACGACGACCTGGCGGTACCCACGGCGCTGGCGGAGATCCACCACACGCGCGCCGACGGCAACCGCGCGCTGGATGCCGGTGATCACGAAGGTGCCCTCAGGAGCGCGTCCGCCATCCGCGCCATGATGGGGATCCTGGGCTGCGACCCGCTGGATGAGCGCTGGGAGACCCGCGACGAGACGTCGGCGGCGCTGGCCGCGGTCGACGTGCTGGTGCAGGCCGAACTCGAGAATCGCAAGAAGGCGCGCGACCAGCGCAATTGGGCGCTGGCCGATGAGATTCGCGACCGGCTCAAGCAGGCCGGCATCGAGGTCACCGACACCGCGGACGGCCCGCAGTGGACGCTGGGCGGTGACGGTAAGTAGATGGCCGGTAACTCACAGCGCCGGGGGGCGATCCGCAAAGCCGGCTCCAAGAAGGGGCCCACCGTCGGCTCGGGTGGGCAGCGCCGCCGCGCGCTGGAAGGTCGTGGTCCGACACCGCCGGCGCACCTGCGTCCCAACCATCCGGCCGCAAAACGGGCCAAGCCCCAGCAGCAGCGCCCGTCGAAGCCGGTGGACGAGGCCGAAACCGTACTGGGCCGCAATCCGGTGGTGGAATGCCTGCGTGCGGGAGTCCCGGCGACGGCGCTCTACGTCGCGCTCGGTGTCGACGCCGACGAGCGGGTGACCGAATCCGTCGCCCGCGCCGCCGACAAGGGGATCGCCATCCTCGAGGTGCCCCGCAGCGATCTCGACCGGATGACGGCCAACCATATGCATCAGGGCATCGCGCTACAGGTTCCGCCCTACGAGTACGCCCACCCCGACGATCTGGTGGCCAGCGCGCTGGAAACACCGCCGGCGTTGCTGGTCGCTCTGGACAACATCTCGGACCCGCGCAACCTCGGCGCGATCGTGCGGTCGGTGGCGGCGTTGGGTGGGCACGGTGTGGTGATACCGCAACGCAGGTCTGCCTCGGTGACCGCGGTCGCGTGGCGGACCAGCGCTGGGGCGGCGGCACGCATTCCGGTGGCCCGGGCCACCAATCTCACTCGGACGCTGAAGGATTGGGCCGATCGCGGATTGCGGGTGGTCGGCCTGGACGCCGGCGGCGACACCGTGCTGGACGACTTGGACGGCACTGACCCGATGGTGGTCGTCGTGGGTTCGGAAGGCAAAGGGCTGTCCCGCCTGGTGCGTCAGAACTGTGACGAGGTGGTGTCCATCCCGATGGCCGGACAGGCCGAATCGCTGAACGCCGCCGTTGCCGCCGGAGTGGTGCTGGCCGAAATCGCGCGGCAACGCAGAAGCTGAGCGGCGGCGCGGTCGTCGGGACGCGTTACCGGACTGTTCGGCGATTCGTAGCGCATCGTCGATACCAAGCACGATCGTTGGCAGCCGGGACGCCGTTCGAGATTGCTGGACGGCGGCGTGGGTCTGCGGATCGGCGCTAGGAGGCCATGTCCAGACGCGGCGCCGGTCCAAGAATCCCAGTCAGCGTTATGTCATGTAATTCTGTGAGAGTTCACAGGAACTGGTGTCGTCATAGTGAACTCAAAGACTTCGGCCAGGGGATCGGAGGTTCGGCCGGCGTACGCCGCCAGGCCTATTTCCGCAGGTCATGATCTAAATTCTGCCCGGTTGTTTAACGCATGCTGAACAAAAGTTTGCAAGCGGTGAATTGTTGGGGTTATCGGTTTCTGTGTCTTCGCTTTGGATCTACTGTCTTTCGCATGGGGTGGCCCGAAAACGATGGACCAAACACAGCTAGCGGTGTATCATCGCGCGCTTTTTGGTGTCACGTTGAGCGATAGCGGTTAGGCGCCGTCTCACGGCGATTCACGAACAACTGACCGGGTCTTGAACCCCAATCCCACTCAACCGCCGGAGGAATTCTCATGTCGTTTGTACGCACACTGCCCGAGCACTTGACGGCCGCCGCCAGCACGCTGCAGTCCCTGGGCGCGGCGTTGAACGTGGGCAGCGCGGCTGCTGCGGCGCCGATCACGGGCGTAGTTCCCGCCGCCATCGACGAGGTATCGATCCTGACCGCGGCACAGTTCGCCACCCACGGCCAGCGGTTCCAGGAGCTGAGCGCTCAGGCGGCCCGGATCCAGTCGATGATTGCGGCCAATCTGGCGACCAACGGCGCGAGCTACGCCGCGACCGAGGCGGCCAACGCCGTGTTGGCTCACTGAACGACCTGAGGCGATAGGGGAGTCATAGCAATGGTCGACTATGGAATGTTGCCGCCCGAGATCAACTCTGCACGGATCTACGCCGGGCCTGGTGCGGCGTCACTCGTGAGCGCGGCGGTGGCATGGGAGAACCTGGCCGCCGACTTCGCGGCCGCGGCCTCGGGGCACCGCTCGGTGATCGAGACTCTGACCAGCGGCCCGTGGCTGGGTCCGGCGTCAACAAAGCTGGTTTCGGCTGTCTCACCCTTCATCACCTGGTTGAGCAACAGCGCAGAACAGGCCGCGGAGACTGCGAGCCAGGCGGGCGTCGCCGCGGCCGCCTACGAGCGGGCCTACGCGGCTAGTGTTCCGCCACCCATCATTGCGGCAAACCGTGCATTGCTGCAGGAGCTGATCGCGACCAACATACTGGGCCAGAACAGTTCGGCGATCTCGACGCTCGAGGCTCAGTACGCAGAGTTCTGGGCGCAAGATTCCGGCGCGATGTACACCTATGCCGGTAGTGCGGCGGCCGCAACGAATCTCACGCCGCTCGCGGCGCCGGCGGACGCGGTAGACCCGATGGGGGTGGTCGACCAGGGCATCGCGGCGTTCAAGGCCGCCGGTACCGGCGTTCAGACTCAGCTGAACAACATCGGCTCGACGGTGGGCCCGAGGATTAGCGACGTGATGAAGACCTTGTCGTCGCCGCTGAATGGCCAAGGCGCTGCCATCGACGCGTGGATCATCGCCAACACCCCGTTGGACGACATCGTTCCGCTGTACAGCAAGTACATGTCGCCCTACATCAACTCCGTCGCTGCCATGATTCAGTCGACGCAGACTATCGGCCAGAACACCAGTGGTTTCTCCGGGCTAGGCGGTCTTGCGAACACTCTTCTCAAGCCGGCCGCACCAGCGGCAGCGAAGGCAGCCGAAGGTGCGGCGGCAGCGGCGAGCGGCGCTGGCCAGGCCGCGGCAGGCGCAGCCGGCAACTTGGGTGCCGGTCTTGGCGGTGTTGCCGGCAGCCTGGGTAAGGCGGTGCCGATCGGCGGCTTGTCGGCGCCGGCGAGCTGGGTCCCCTGGCACGCCACCACCAATCCTGGTATCGCGTCTGCGATTCCGGCCGCCGCCGAAGGCGGCAACAGCTTCCCGATGGCCCCGCCGATCGGACAGTTTGTCAACGGTGGTTACGGGCGCAATGTCCCGCAGTACGGCTTCAAGCCGTCGGTCATGGCCAAGCCGCCGGCCGCCGGCTGACCGGCCCGATCACCGCATACGGGGATTAATCGCGATGGTCGATTATGGACTTCTGCCGCCCGAGATCAACTCCGGGCGCATATATGCGGGACCGGGGGCCGGGCCGATGTTGGCTGCCGCAGCGGCATGGAGTGGCCTCGCCGGCGACTTCGAGGTCGCCGCGGCGGGCCATCGGTCGGTGGTCGCCGAGCTCACCAACGGGCCGTGGCTGGGGCCTGCGTCTGAGTCGCTGCTGTCGGCAGTGACGCCGTTCATCGCCTGGCTGGATAGCAGCGCGGCTGAGGCCGGTCAGGCCGCGGGTCAGGCGTTCGCGGCTGCGGCCGCCTTCGACACGGCATTCGCGGCGTCGATTCCGCCTCCGGTGATCGCGGCCAACCGTGCGCTGCTGGCGGCATTGGTTGCGACCAACATTCTGGGCCAGAACACGCCGGCGATCGCGGCAACCGAGGCTCTCTACCTCGAGTTCTGGGCTCAGGACGCGGCGGCGATGTACAACTACGCGGGCAGCTCGGCGGCGGCGACGCAGCTGACCGAGTTGCCCCAGCCCGCCGAGGCGACGGACCCCGGCGCTCTGGTTGACCAAGCCATTGCCGGCTTCAAGGGTGCAGGCCAGGCGGTTCAGGCCCAACTGAACAGCGTG
Source organism: Mycobacterium sp. TY815 (assembly GCF_030755135.1). Classification (NCBI taxonomy): domain Bacteria; kingdom Bacillati; phylum Actinomycetota; class Actinomycetes; order Mycobacteriales; family Mycobacteriaceae; genus Mycobacterium; species Mycobacterium sp. TY815. Next base: position 492,326 of record NZ_JAUFRX010000003.1, read on the forward strand.
GGAGCGCAGCTGATGCCCCGGGTGGGCGACCTGCTGCAAACACTCTCGTCGCCGCTGAATGGCCAATTCACGGCGATCGACCAGTGGCTCGTGGCCAACACGCCGCTTGACGACCTCGTGCCGCTCTACAGCAAATACATCTCGCCGTACATGAGTGCCTTCGCGCAGGGTCTGCAAGACACTCTCTTCGTCGGCGATGAAGTAGCGGGCTTCTCCAAGCTCGGCAGCGTCGCCAATGACCTGTTCACGACCGCGCAGGCTGCGGAAAAGGCGGCGCAGGCCGCGGCTGCGGCCGCGCCCAAACTGTCGAGCAGCGTGGGTGGCGTGGCCGCGGGGCTGGGCAGGGCTGTCCCGCTCAGCAGCGGACTGTCGGTACCGGTGAGTTGGACGTCGGCGACCGCCCAGGCCGGATCCGGAGTGACAGCGATCGGCAATGCCACCTCGATCTCGGCAGCGGCGGAAGGGGCGGTCGGCAGCAGCATGCCGGTGGCGCCGCCATTCGGGCAGTTCGTCAATGCCGGCAACGGCCGCCGTACCCCCGCGTACGGGCACCGCCTGACGTTCATGACGAGGCCGCCGGCGGCCGGCTAGCCCGCCCGGAAGGCTAGATCCCGAAGACCTGCACGCTCGCCCAGAGGGCGAGCACCGCCACCATGAGGCGGCGGCTACAAGCCGAGCCGGGAGTACTCGCGCGCGCCATCGCCGCACCGGCCGCCTCGAACAGGCCCTCGTCGTTGCACAGCCTGGCAAGCACCAGAACCGCACCCGGGAAAGCGAGGATCAGCAGCAGCGTCTATGCCCAGGGGTCTTCGCGGCGAAAGACCGTGGGTAGCTGCAGTTCAACTCCATCCCGCGCAGCCAGCTCGTCCAGCATTCGCATCGAGACGTTCAAATCGTCGCCCGCAAAAGGCAAGGCCCGCAACGGCTCTGTCAGCGGGCGGAAGAAGTCGTCCCAATGGATACCGACGACACGGCGCGCGCCGACGGCCCGCACCGTCTGATCCCAGTATTCGGTGATGTAGGACCGCGGCTGCAATCCGAGCTGCCCAACGCTGAGATAAGCGACATCGGCACTCGTGCCGTCGAGGGCACCCGGGACATAGCCGGCGCTGCCCTGAATAAGCACCCGCCGGCCCGACGGCCGGTGGTGGATGAGTGTCGACCATGACTCCCCGCAGCGGTATGCGGACGCTTTCACCGGCGGCTTGACCGGCGCGCTGATCGCGCCGGGGAACCGGTCGGGCGGGCAGTGGTGTGACTCGATCAGCGTTACGTCGAAGGCGCCCAAACTCATTGGCGCACCGGACACCGCGACGACGATCTGCTCGGCCGGGAGTCCGTATCCACGGCCCAGGTTGGCTGCCGACTCGCCGCCGATCAGCTTGGCCCTGGTGCGGTCGGCCACCAGGGCGGAGTCCAGCGCGTGGTCGATGTGGGTGTGCACGGGAATGACCGCGTCGAGCCGGGATACCTTGGCCCTCGCCAGACATCCGTCGACGCGGGCCGGTGACGGCGCCACCTTCCCGGCTGCTACCGCCGCCAGGCCGGGGCGGGAGAAATAGCCGTCGGTCATCAACGCCGAGTTGCCGTCGTCGACGATTATCGTGGCAACCCCCATCCAGGTCACCCAGAGCGGTGAATCATCTTCTGCCGGAGGAACATTGAAGCGTGCAGCATGCTGCGAGAGGTCGGGGCGCCCGAGTTTCAGTCGCATCAGCAGAAGGCTCCGATCTCGACCCCTGCGGTGCGGAGCTGCTCGTGCACGGCCGTCGCAATCTGCACGGCTCCGGGCGAATCACCATGCACGCAAACCGATTCCGCGGTGACCCGCAGCACCGTTCCGTCGGTCGCGGTCACCTCGCCGGCATTGACCATGTTCACCACCCGGCGTGCGATGACCGCCGGATCACCCAGCACCGCACCGGGTTCCCGGCGGGGAACCAGAGTGCCGTCGGGTTGGTAGGCGCGGTCGGCAAACACCTCGGCGACCGTGCGCAGGCCCCGGCGTCCGGCTTCCTCGAAGAACGCCGAACCCGCCATGCCCAGCACCGGCAACGAGGCATCCACCGTCGCTACCGCTTCGGCGACCGCGGCCGCTTGATCGCGATGCGAGACGATCGAGTTGTACAGCGCCCCATGGGGCTTGACGTAGGCCACCGTCGAGCCGGCGGCCTGCGCGATGGCCTGCAGGGCACCGATCTGGAAGACGACGTCGGCCAGCAGGTCCTCGGCAGAGACGTCGATGAACCGTCGGCCGAACCCGGCCAGGTCGTGGTAGCTCACCTGTGCGCCGATTCGCACGCCGCGCTCGGCGGCCGACCGGCATACCCGCAGCAGGCCGGCCGGGTCGCCGGCGTGAAAGCCGCACGCCACGTTGGCGCTGCTGACGATGCCGAGCATGGCGTCGTCGTCGCCGAGTTGCCAGACCCCGAATCCTTCGCCGAGGTCGGCGTTGAGGTCGATGCGGGCCACCTGGCCAGCTTAGAAGGCCGGGCCGGCTACAGCTTGGCGACCTTGGTGGCAATCTGGCCGGCGATCTGGGTCGCCGACGGACCGCTGATGTCATAAGCGCAGGTGACGACGTCGATGGCAAGGTTGTTGCGCACGGTCAGGGCACGCTGACAGGTCCAGCCGTCCCCGCCCTCCTGGACCTGCGAGCTGGTCAGCATGCCGTTGTCGTTGGTCACGTCGCCCACCGACCAGACGGTGGCGGGCTGGTTGGGGCTGACGTCGTTGAACCGGCGGTTGGAACACGACTTCCAGCTCTGCACCGAGGACTTGAAGAAGTTGCCGGCCTCCTGGGCGTCGGGAAAAGCGACCACCGCCTGAATCGCGTAGTGCTTGCGCTTCTTGGAGTCGTCGATGCTGTCGTCGAGACGCTGGCCGCGCATCGACGTCCACCCGGTGCCCTCGTAGACCCTGCCCTGCGCGGCGCCGTCGACGGCCAGGCAGTTCTTGTCGTTCACGTTCTTGCTCCAGTCCCACATCACCTTGGCGTTGAACCAGACCTTCATCGACGTGGCGCCGAGCGCACTGTTGATCTGGCTGGCGTCCAGCATCAGGTCGTCGAGCGCACTCACCGGTATCGGTGTCTGGTTGGCCAGGCCGGCCTTCTCCCCGGCGACAGCGTTGCCGTCGACGACGTCGGTGCAACCGGCCAGGAGCATGCATGCACCGGCCAGCACCGCGATCTGTAAGCGCACTGGATCCCCCATCCCGCGCCCCCGTTGGCGAGCGTTCTACCAGCTTAAATGCTGCTCAGCGGCGTCGCCCGAGTAACCAGCAAAACACGTAGATGACGAAGGAGATGGTGGCCACGAACACCGACACCGGAACACCCGGCGCCAGCGACAACACGATTCCGCCGACCGCTGCGAGCTCGGCGAACACCACCGACGTGGCGATCGCGGCAGCGGGCGCGCTCACCACGCGGGCGGCCGCCGCGGCCGGAGTGATCAGCAACGACATCACCAGCAGCGCCCCCACGATCTGGACGGCCTGCGCAGCCACCACCCCCACCAGTGCGGCGAACACGACGCCCAGCATGCGCACCGGCACGCCTCGGGCGGCCGCCACGTCCGGGTCGACCGTGGCGAACAACAGGGGGCGGTAGCAGAGGCCCAGTGCCACCATCACCAGAGCGCACACCACCGCCAGCATCAACAGGCCGGAGTAGCCGACCCCGACTATCTGACCGGTGAGCAATGCGAAGCTGGTCCCGGTGCGGCCCGGGTAGAGGTGGATGAACAGCACAGCCAGGCCCAGACCGAAGGCCAGCACCACTCCGATCACCGAGTCGCGCTCCCGCGCACGCTGACCCAGAATGCCGAACAGCGCTGCCGCCAGCGCACTGCCGACCAGGGCCCCGATCCCCACCTCGAAGCCGGCCAGCAACGCGAATGCCGCTCCGGTCAGCGACAATTCGGCCGAGCCGTGCACCGCGAACGACATCTGCCGCATTACGATGAACGGCCCGATCAGCCCGGCGACCAAACCCAGCAGGACCCCCGCGAGCAGGGCCTGCTGCACGAAGTCATGCCGGAGCAGATGGGCGGTCAGGTCGAAGGCGAATAGGTGGTCGAGCATTTCGGTCAGGCGCTCGTTCATCAGGCCTCGCCGTCCGGGGCGCCGACGACGAAGTAGCGGTCCTTCACTTTGACCACGTCGATGTCAGCCCGGTAGAGCTCGGACAGCGTCTGCGCCGTCATCACCTGGTCGACGCTGCCGATCCGAAAACGGCCGTCGACCAGGTACAGCACCCGAGCCACGTACGGCAGTATCGGATTCAGTTCGTGGGTGACGACGATGACAGCGGTCCCGACGTCACGCCGGCGCCGATTGATCAGCTCCGCGACCAGTTTGGCGTTGGCCGGGTCCAGGGTCAGCAGCGGTTCGTCGCACAGCAGCAGCGCCGGGTCGCTGACCAGCGCCTGCGCGATACGCAGCCGCTGCAGTTCGCCACCGGACATCAGACCCACCCGCCTGTCGGCCAGTCCTTCACCGTTGACCTGGCGCAGGGCCAGTCGGACGGCGTCGCGACGGCGGGCCCGGTGTGCGGCGCGCACCGGCAACGTGCCCCACCGATGCCCGTCCACGCCGAGACCGACCAGGTCGCGTCCGCGCAGCATCACCTCCCGATCGATCGGATGGTGTTGCGGCACATACCCGACCGGGCCGTGGACTTTCGCCACCCCGGCACTCAGCGGCTGCTGTCCGAGCAACACCTTGAGCAGTGAGGTCTTGCCGGTTCCGTTGGGTCCGAGCACCGCTACGAATTCACCGGCCGCCACCGACAGGTCGAGGTGGTCCCAGAGCACCCGGTCGCCGAAGGCCAGCCGGGCACCAGACAGCGCGACTACTTCACGGCTCGCGGATGCCAGCTGCCCGACTGCGGCGGGACGGCTCACGGATGTCACGTGTCAGCTGCCGGTCTGCAGCGCCGTCGTCAGCTGGGTGACGGTATTGCGCTGCCAGGTCAGGTAATCGGATCCGGTGGGCAGGGTCTCGGACACCTCGGTCACCGGCACACCGGCGTGCCGGGCGGCGGCCTGCAGGTCGGCCGTTGCTGCGGTCGCGGTCTGCGGATTGATCAATAGCGCCACCACCTCCCGGCGGTTGATCAGGTCCAGGGCGGAGGCCATGTCGGCAGGGGCGGGATCGGCGTCGTTCTCGTTGGCCGCCGCGAAACCGACGGGGGTGCGATTGATCAGTCCCGCGGCGGCGAGTAGGTAATGCACGACGGGCTCGGTGGCGATGACGCCGGCGGACGGATGCGCGGTGGCGATCGCGCGCTCTGAGGTGGCGATCGCGTCGGCGCCGCGCCCGAATTGGGCGGCGTTGGCGCGGTATTGCGCAGAGTCGGGCGGGTCGATCATCGCCAGCCGCTCCGCGATGGCGATGGCCACCGCTTTGGCGACGGCGAGGTTGTAGAACACGTGCTCGTTGGGTGCCTCGCTCACCGGACCCAGAAAGGAGTAGGCGTCGATGGCATGGATCCCGGGATGTCCGGCCAGCACCCGGTCGACCCACGGGTCGTACCCACCGCCGTTGTAGACCACGAGATCGGCGTCGGCGAGCGTCGCCGCGTCGGCGGGGGTCGCCTGGTAGGAGTGAGGATCGGCGTCGGGTCCGGTCAGGATGGATTTGACGGCGATGTGCCCGCCGGCAACTGCGCGTGCCACGCTGCCCCAGACTTCCGTGGAGGCCACCACCGCGACCGCCCCCGGGTGCTCCGGACCACTGCCGGCGGCGCAAGCTGTTAGGGCGGTGCAGCCCGTCAGTGCGGCGCAGCAGAGCAGGCTGAGCGCAAGCCACTTCCGCACGTCGCATCCTCTCGCCAGGCCGGTTGGCCGACCCATAATACTAATGAAAATCGTTTCCATTAGAAAGTCGGTCGATGCGACCGGCGGTATGCGTTGTAGCGTCACCGAACGTGAGTCCCACACCGCGCAGGCGGGCGACTCTGGCGTCGTTGGCAGCCGAGCTCAAAGTGTCGCGCACCACGATCTCGAACGCCTTCAACCGGCCAGATCAGCTCTCGCCAGAACTCCGTGACCGGGTGTTCGCCACGGCCAAGCGGCTGGGCTATGCGGGACCCGACCCGGTGGCGCGCTCGCTGCGCACCCGCAAGGCCGGCGCGGTGGGTCTGGTGATGACCGAGCCGCTGACCTATTCCTTCAGTGACCCGGCGGCGCGCGACTTCGTGGCAGGCGTGGCGCAATCGTGCGAAGAGCTGGGCCAGGGCCTGCTCTTGGTGGCGGTGGGTCCCAATCGCAGCATCGAGGACGGGACGTCGGCGGTGCTGGGGGCCGGGGTGGACGGGTTCGTGGTGTATTCGGTGCGCGATGACGATCCCTATCTGCAGGTGGTCCTGCAGCGGCGGCTGCCGGTGGTGGTGGTCGATCAGCCCGTGGACCTGCCGGGGGTGTCCCGGGTCGGCATCGACGACCGGGCGGCCATGCGCGAGATGGCCGAGTACGTGCTGAGTCTGGGGCACCGGGAGATCGGGCTGCTGACCATGCGGCTGGGCCGGGACCGGCGTCAGGGCCTGGTGGACGCCGAGCGGCTGAAGTCGCCGACCTTCGACGTGCAGCGGGAACGGATCATCGGTGTCTGGGAGGCGATGACGGCCGCCGGAGTGGATCCCGACTCGCTCACCGTGGTGGAGAGCTACGAGCACCTGCCGACCTCCGGCGGCGACGCCGCCAAGGTGGCATTGGAGGCCAATCCGCGCATCACCGCGCTGATGTGCACCGCCGACATCCTCGCCTTATCGGCGATGGATTACCTTCGCGCACATGGCATTTACGTTCCGGGGCAGCTGACGGTCACCGGATTCGACGGTGTCGATGACGCGCTGAGCCGCGGCCTGACCACGGTCGCGCAGCCCAGCCTGCAGAAGGGCCGCCGGGCCGGCGAACTAGTGCTCAAGCCGCCGCGGTCCGGGTTGCCTGCGGTCGAACTGCTCCCCACCGAACTGATCCGGGGACGCACCTCGGGACCGCCCGCCTAGCCGAACTGTCGCGACCCGCTAGCCAGATGGTCGCGACCCGCAGCGACCGGCCTACGGCCGCTCTTGCGATCGCGACTAGCCAGATGGTCGCGACCCGCAGCGACCGGCCTACGGCCGCTCTTGCGATCGCGACTAGCCAGATGGTCGCGACCCGCAGCGACCGGCCTACGGCCGCTCTTGCGATCGCGACTAGCCAGATGGTCGCGACCCGCAGCGACCGGCCTACGGCCGCTCTTGCGATCGCGACTAGCAGTTCTCGTGATCGCCGATCAGCAGGCGCACGGCAAGATCGAGTCGCTTGCTCACGTCGGTGGCCGAGGCGCGCCGGGTGAGCCAGGCCAGCAGGTTGGACAGCCACACGTCCGAGATCACCCGGGCGATGTGGTACTGGTCCTCGGTCGGTTCGCCGTCGCTCATGGCCCGGGCGAACATGCTGTCGATCAGCTTCTCCACCTGGTCCACTTCGCTGGCCGCCGACGCGTCGGCGAACACGTACGCGCGCGTCATCGCCTCGGTCAGGAGCGGATTGCGCTGCATGGCGCGATTGAGCTTGCCCACCATGAAGCTCAGTCGCTCGAACGGCGTGCCGCCCGCCATTGCCGAACGGTCGGTCTTGGCGTCGATGCGGCTGAACTCGCGGCCCAGGGCCGACACCAGCAGGTGCACCTTCGACGGGAAGTACCGGTAGAGCGTCCCCACCGCCACGTCGGCGCGGTCGGCCACGGCACGCATCTGCACCGCCTCGTAGCCGCCCTTGGACGCAATGGCCATGGTGGCGTCCAGGATCCGCTTGCGGCGCTCGCGTTGTGCTTCCGAGCCCAGCTCGGATTCAGCCAGTACGGCCATGTTCACAACCTCGCGCGGTTGGCCGTCGGGCGACATGTGGAAGGCAGCTCCTCGTGCGGGCGATTCGATCGCAAACGATACGCATTCTTCGCGTAAATCTCCCACCTCCCCATCGCCGGGCCAACGTCGTGTACTGGCCTGATGGCCACCGACTTGACGGTTGATTGTTTCCACTATTAGAACACGTTCTAGTGTGGAGGAAAGATATCTTGGTATGTGAATTTGATGACGCGGAGGACTGCTGGTGGTAGCGACCGTCACCGATGAACAGTTCGCGGCTCGCGAGCTGGTGCGCGACTGGGCCCGCAGCGCGGCGTCGGGGGAGACCGCGAGCGCGGCCGTACGCGCCGTGGAGCAGGGCGACCCGCAAGCGTGGCGCCCGTTGTTCGCCGCGCTTGCCGACCTCGGGCTTTTCGGTGTCGCGGTCGCCGAGGACGACGGCGGCGCCGGTGGCAGCATCGCGGACCTCTGCGCGATGGTCGAGGAAGCCGCCAAGGCGCTGGTGCCGGGACCGGTCGCCACGACCGCGCTGGCAACCCTGGTCGTCACCGATACCGAGCTCCTGGGCGCGCTGATGGCCGGTGAACGCTTCGCCGGACTGGCGCTCGAGGGCGACGTGTCGGTGGACGGGCAGGCGGCGTCCGGTTCGGTTCCCTGGGCGCTGGGCGCCGCGACGGGTGGAGTGCTGTTGTTGCCCGCCGGCGATACCTGGGTGCTCGTCGACCTGGACGCCGACGGCGTGGCGCTGGAACCGTTGGCGGCCGCCGACTTCTCCCGGCCGCTGGCCCGGGTGGAGCTGACGTCGGTGCCTGCCACGGTGATCGAGGCTCCCGGCCTGCGTGACCTGGCCGCGACTCTGTTGGCGGCCGAAGCCGCCGGGGTGACCCGGTACGCGCTGGAAACCGCGGTCGCTTACGCGAAGGTTCGTGAGCAGTTCGGCAAGCCCATCGGCAGCTTCCAGGCCATCAAGCACATCTGCGCGGAGATGCTGTGCCGCGCGGAGCAGGCCGAGGTGGCCGCCAGTGATGCAGCCAGGGCGGCGTCCGATCCGGATTCCTCGCAGTTCGCGATCGCGGCCGCCGCGGCCGCGAGCATCGGGATCGCCGCGGCCAAGGCCAACGTCAAAGACTGCATCCAGGTGCTCGGCGGAATCGGCTGCACCTGGGAACACGACGCGCATCTCTATCTGCGTCGCGCGCACAGCATCAGCCGGTTCTTGGGTGGTCTGGAGCACTGGCAGCGCAGAGTCGCCGCGCTGACCCAGGACGGTGTGCGGCGCAAACTGTCCGTCGACCTGACCGAGGTCGAGGGGCAACGCGCGGAGATCGCGGCTGCGGTCGCCGACGTGGCTGCGTTGCCCGTCGAGAAACGACAGGTCGCGCTGGCCGAAGCTGGGCTGCAGGCGCCGCACTGGCCGGCGCCCTACGGGCGGGGAGCGGGGCCGGCCGAGCAGTTGTTGATCGACGAGGAGATGGCCTCGGCGGGCGTCGAGCGGCCGGATCTGGTGATCGGGTGGTGGGCGGCGCCGACCATCCTCGAGCACGGCACGCCTGAGCAGATCGAGCGCTTCGTCCCCGCCACCCTGCGTGGTGACTTCCTGTGGTGCCAGCTGTTCTCCGAGCCGGGCGCCGGTTCGGACCTGGCGTCGCTGCGCACCAAGGCCGTGCGTGGGGACGGTGGGTGGCTGCTCACCGGGCAGAAGGTCTGGACGTCGGCCGCACAGAAGGCTGCCTGGGGGGTCTGCCTCGCCCGGACCGACCCCGAGGTGCCGAAACATAAAGGCATCACCTATTTTTTGGTCGATATGAAGTCGCCGGGCATCGAGATCCGGCCACTGCGCGAGATCACCGGCGACTCGTTGTTCAACGAGGTCTTCCTGGACAACGTGTTCGTCCCCGACGAGATGGTGGTCGGCTCGGTCAACGACGGCTGGCGGCTGGCCCGCACCACGCTGGCGAACGAGCGAATCGCCATGGCGACCGGAACCGCGCTGGGCAATCCGATGGAAGAGCTGCTCCGGGTGTTGTCTGAGATGGATCTCGATGCGGCGCAACAGGATCGGCTGGCCCGGTTGATCCTGCTGGCGCAGGCCGGGGCGCTGCTCGATCAGCGCATTGCGATGTTGGCCGTCGGTGGGAAGGATCCCGGGGCGCAGTCCAGCGTGCGGAAGCTGATCGGGGTGCGCTACCGGCAGGAGCTCGCCGAATTCACCATGGACGTGTCCGAGGGCGGCGGGTTGGTGCACAACCGTGCGGTGTTCGACTTCCTCAACACGAGGTGTCTGACGATCGCCGGAGGTACCGAGCAGATCTTGTTGACGGTGGCTGCCGAACGGTTGCTGGGGTTGCCGCGGTAGGTCTCTAGGCGGTTGCTGTTCGCCGAGCCTGTAGATGTGGTGGGCTTTACACGCACTTTCGCTGCGGATTTACAGGGTCGGTGGGGCTGTCGTACCCCGAAGCCACTATCAAGGCCATGTCGGCAAATGTGTTCAGAGGCAGTGAGGCGATCGCACGGGGAGATTTGACCCGACACGAGTTGCGACGGTGGTATCGCCGGATCTTCCCCGGAATTTATAGCCCGGCGGGACAACAGCTTTCGCTGCGAGAACGGACCTTTGCGGCATGGTTGTGGTCGCAGCAGCGTGGGGTCGTCGCCGGGGTGGCGGCGTCGGCATTGCATGGCGCGCAGTGGGTCGACGCCGATGTGCCCATCGAGTTGGTCTGCCCCAGCACCAGGCCACCAGCTGGCATCGCTGCTCGTGAGCAGACCTTGGCGGATGACGAAGTCACTCGGATAGCCGGCCTGCCGGTCACAACGTTGATCCGAACGGCGTACGACCTGGGGCGCCTTTTGCCGCGGGATCAGTCGATAACACGGCTGGATGCTTTGATTCGCGCGACGCGGTTCTACCCTGACGCTGTGCTCAGGTTGTCGGAGCGGTACCCGGCAGCACGCGGCATCCGAAGGTTGAGGGCCGCCATGGATCTTCTCGACGGCGGCGCCGCGTCGCCGAAGGAAACCGAACTTCGCCTGTTACTGATCGATGCGGGCTTTCCGAGGCCGGTCACCCAGAACCCGATCGTCGTCAACTTTCACACTCTAGCCCTGCTCGACATGGGGTGGCCGGAGTTCGGCGTGGCGGCCGAGTATGACGGCGACGAACACCGGAGCTCACGCCCGCGCTACGTCTGGGACCAGAAACGGCTGCGCAAGCTGCAGGACTTGGGCTGGATCGTGGTGCGCGTCATCGGCGAGGACACACGCGAAGAAGTCATCGAACGCGTCCGGCGGGCACTGGTTGGGCGGGGATGGCGACCGCAGAGGGCGAAGGCGCTGGCGGGGTAGCCCGCGCAATGTGCCCTGTCGCGGAGTCGGTTTCGCCGAGGCTGTAATTCTGCAGCTGGTTACTCGTACTTTCGCTGCCTTTTTACAGGCTGGAGGAGCGGATTGCCTTGTCACGGGCCGCACGACAGCAAGGCGACCTAGGAGAAATTCGTCTGCGCGCAGGTGCTCGGCGAAGTCAGGTTGACGCCCGAGTACACCACCTGCATATGGGTGCACACGAAGACCATCACGTTGGTCATCGGCTGGCCGGTCGCCCAGCTCGTCGAGTCGATGACGCCAGTGGTCTGGTACTTGTCCGGCGGTCCCTCGCCGAAGTAGACGGTGGTGATCACGTCGCCCCCGCCGGTCTTCATCACCCGCTCGAACTGGCTGGTGGCATGGGCATCCAGATAGGCCACCCGGCTGTTGGAGCGGATCTCGGTGGTTTGGCGCGCCCAAAGCCCGGGCGGGAAGCCGGCCGGGCCGTCGGGTGTCATCAGGTTTGCTCCCGCGACGAAGTCGCAGCTGCCATTGCCATGGCAGTCGACGAAGCTGTGCGTCTGAATCTGGGTGGCGTCATCCACCGGGAAGAGCGTGGTCGCGGTATTGCTGGCGGCCAAAGCCATTGGAGCGGGCGCCAACGCGATCAGCAGCCCGCCCAGCGCCAGACCCGGTAACAGCCGCTTCATCCTGCTCCCCTTCCCACCGATTCCCACGCAGAACTTATCCCCGCGACTACTCGTCGTAGGTCACTTCTACCGAATCAGATTCCGGGTGAGATTGACAGGCCAGAATTAGCCCGTCGTCGATGTCCTGCTGTTCGAGCACGTCGTTGACCTCCATGCTCACTTTGCCGCTGCGCAGAGTGACGGCGCAGGCGCCGCAGTGGCCCTCCCGGCAGGAGAACGGAGCGTCCAGGCCCTGGGCGAGCAGTACGTCGAGCAGTTTGGCGCTGCGCGGCCAGGACACGGTGTGGGTCTCGCCGTCGAGTTCCACCACGGCGGTGGCCGGCGCCTCGTCACCGTCGTCCTCGATTTTCACGGCCGCGAACGGATCGGACTCCAGCGACTTGAACACCTCGATGTGCACCTGCTGCGCAGGCACTTTCAGCGTCTCCAGCGCCACGCGCGCCGCCTCCATGAACGGCCCCGGCCCGCAGATGAAGGCAGGGCGGCCGGTGAATGGTGCCGCCAGCGCCGCCAGCGCGGCCGCGCTCGGCAGGCCCTGCAGCGATTCCAGCCAGTGCACGACGGTCAGCCGGTCCGGGTACTTGGCAGCCAGCTCGCGCAGCGCCTCCCCGAAGATGACCGAGCGGTCGTCCCGGTTGGCGTAGACCAGCGTCACCCGCCCGCTGCCTTCCGACAACGCCGACTTGCAGATGGACATGATCGGGGTGATCCCGCTGCCCGCGGCGAGTAGCAGGAAATCGTCGTCCAGCGTCTTGGGCACAAAGGTGCCCGAAGGGGCGAGCACATGGATGCGCATGCCCTTGTGCGCGTGGTCGCACAGCCAGTTGGACGCGTAGCCGTCCGCCGTCCGCTTGACCGTCACGGTCAGCGAGTCGTCGGTGAACGGCGAGCTGCACAGTGAGTAGCAGCGCGCCACCGAGCCGGTGCGGTCGCTGGGCACCCGCAGCGTCAGAAACTGGCCGGGGGCATAACGCAGCCGTTCGGCCGGGACGGGTGCATCGCCGGGTGCCTCGAATACCAGCGACCGTGCGTCGTCGGTTTCGGCGACAACCTCGGCGATCTGCAGCTCCAGGACATGGTCGCCCAGCGGCTCGTCGGGTGCGTGGTCCAGATCCGCCTCGGTCAAGGCGCTTCCTCTCTTCGGTCTCAACTAGAACATGTTATAGAAAACCCGATTCGCATCTCTACCAGCCGCAGGAATACCCTGCTCGACACAAATCGGAACGTGTTCTAGTCTTTGTGTAAGTCGGCACTCCCAGGAGGCATACGTCAGTGACCACTATTCAACAGCGTGATGCGCAGACGGTCCTAGCTGCCATCGATGATCTGCTGCCGCGGATCCGGGAGCGCGCCCAGGCCACCGAAGATCGGCGCCGCCTGCTGGACGAGACGGTGCAGGAACTGGACGAGGTCGGTTTCTTCACCCTGCTGCAGCCCGAGCAGTGGGGCGGCCTGCAGTGCGAACCCGCACTGTTCTTCGAGGCCGTGCGCCGGCTGGCCAGTGCCTGCGGGTCCACCGGCTGGGTCAGCTCGATCCTCGGGGTGCACAACTGGCACATGGCGCTGTTCGACCAGCAGGCCCAGGAAGAGGTCTGGGGCGACGACTCCCGGACGCGCATCTCCTCGTCTTATGCGCCGATGGGCGCCGGAGTCGTCGTCGACGGCGGCTACCTGGTCAACGGGGCGTGGAACTGGTCCTCCGGCTGTGACCACGCCACCTGGGCCTTCCTCGGCGGACCGGTGATCAAGGACGGACGCCCTGTCGACTTCGGCAGCTTCCTGATCCCCCGCTCCGAGTACCGCATCGACGACGTGTGGCACGTCGTCGGTCTGAAGGGCACCGGCAGCAACACCGTGGTCGTCAAGGATGTCTTCGTGCCCCGGCACCGCTTCCTGTCGTACAAGGCGATGAACGACGGCACCGCCGGTGGTTACCAGACCAACACCGCGCCGGTCTACAGAATGCCTTGGGGCACAATGCACCCCACCACCATTTCGGCACCGATCGTGGGCATGGCCTACGGGGCCTACGAGGCGCACGTCGAGCACCAGGGCAAGCGGGTGCGTGCGGCGTTCGCCGGCGAGAAGGCCAAGGACGACCCGTTCGCCAAGGTGCGCATCGCCGAGGCGGCCAGTGACATCGACGCCGCATGGCGTCAGTTGCGCGGCAACGTCGCCGAAGAGTTCGAGCTCTTGCAGGCCGGCAGGGAGATCCCGTTCGAACTGCGTGCCCGCGCCCGGCGCGACCAGGTGCGCGCCACCGGGCGCGCGATCGCCTCGATCGATCGGCTGTTCGAGGCCTCCGGTGCCACCGCCCTTGCCAGTGACGCACCGGTGCAACGCTTCTGGCGTGACGCGCACGCCGGCCGGGTGCACGCCGCCAACGACCCCGAGCGGGCCTACGTAATCTTCGGGAACAACGAGTTCGGGCTGCCGCCCGGCGACACGATGGTATGACCGCCACCGCAGAAGTCACGTTCGAATCCACTTCGCGCACTGCGGAAGTCGACGTCGACGGGCCGCTGAAGCTGCACTATCACGAAGCCGGCGTCGGTAACGACCAGGCGGTGGTGCTGCTGCACGGCGGCGGTCCGGGCGCGTCGAGCTGGTCGAACTTCTCCCGCAACATCGCGGTGCTCGCCGAGCGGTTCCACGTGCTGGCGGTCGACCAGCCGGGCTACGGGCACTCCGACAAGCGGGCTGAGCACGGGCAGTTCAATCGCTACGCGGCCCGCGCCCTCAAGGGCCTCTTCGACCAGCTGGAGCTGGGACGCGTTCCGCTGGTGGGTAATTCACTCGGCGGCGGCACCGCGGTGCGGTTCGCGCTGGACTACCCGGACCGGGCCGGCAAGCTGGTCCTGATGGGCCCCGGTGGTCTGAGTGTCAACCTGTTCGCACCCGACCCCACCGAGGGGGTCAAGCGGCTGGGCAAGTTCTCCATGGAGCCCACCCGGGACAACCTCGAGGCGTTCCTGCGGGTCATGGTGTACGACCAGAAGCTGATCACCCCCGAGCTGATTGACCAGCGCTTCGAGCTGGCCAGCACGCCGGAGTCGCTGCAGGCGACCCGGGCGATGGGCATGTCGTTCTCCGGCGCCGACTTCGAGCTCGGCATGATGTGGCGCGAGGTGTACAAGCTGCGCCAGCCGGTGCTGCTGATCTGGGGTCGCGAAGACCGGGTCAACCCGCTGGACGGGGCCCTGGTCGCGCTGAAAACGATTCCGCGGGCGCAGTTGCACGTGTTCGGGCAGTGCGGGCACTGGGCTCAGGTGGAGAAGTTCGACGAGTTCAACAAGCTGACCATCGATTTCTTAGGAGGTGCGAGATGAGCATCCGGTCACTGGGCTATCTGCGCATCGAGGCCACCGACATGGCCGCCTGGCGCGACTACGGCCTGAAGGTGCTCGGCATGGTCGAAGGCAAGGGGACGGTCGAGGGGGCGCTCTACCTTCGCATGGACGACTTTCCGGCCCGGCTGGTGATCGTCCCGGGCGAGCAGGACCGACTGGCCGAAGCCGGCTGGGAATGCGCCAATGCCGAAGGCCTGCAAGAGATCCGGAAGCGGCTGGAGGTGGAGGGCACCCCGTACAAGGAAGCCACCGCCGCCGAACTCGCCGAACGGCGGGTGGACGAATTGATTCTGTTCAACGACCCGTCCGGCAACCCACTGGCCGTCTTCCACGGCGCCGCCCTGGAACACCGTCGCGTGGTCAGCCCCTACGGGCACAAGTTCGTCACCGAGGAGCAGGGCCTGGGTCACGTGGTGCTGACCACCCGCGACGACGCCGAGGCGCTGCACTTCTACCGGGACGTGCTGGGCTTCAGGCTGCGCGACTCGATGCGGATGCCACCGCAGGTGGTCGGCCGGCCCGCCGACGGGGCGCCGGCCTGGCTGCGCTTCTTCGGCTGCAACCCCCGGCACCACTCGCTGGCCTTCCTGCCGATGCCGACGCCGTCGGGCATCGTGCACCTGATGGTCGAAGTGGAGAACTCCGACGACGTGGGGCTGTGCCTGGACCGCGCGCTGCGCCGCAAGGTGCCGATGTCGGCCACTCTGGGCCGGCACGTCAACGACCTGATGCTGTCCTTCTACATGAAGACACCGGGCGGCTTCGACGTCGAATTCGGTTGCGAAGGAAGGAAAGTCCAGGACGACGACTGGATTGCGCGGGAGAGCACCGCGGTGAGCCTGTGGGGTCACGACTTCACCGTCGGCATGCGTGGCTAGCCTCGAGGAATGACTGCTGCGCCGATTGACCCGCGCGCATTCCGCACCGTGCTGGGTCAGTTCTGCACCGGGATCACCATCATCACGACGGTGCACGACGACGTGCCGATCGGCTTCGCATGCCAGTCGTTCGCCGCGCTGTCGCTGGATCCGCCCCTGGTGTTGTTCTGCCCCACCAAGGTCTCGCGGTCCTGGCAGGCCATCGAGGCCAGCGGCCGTTTCTGCGTCAACGTGCTCACCGAGGCGCAAAAGCACGTCTCGGCCCGTTTCGGATCCAGGGAACCCGACAAGTTCGCTGGAATCGATTGGCGCCCTTCGGAACTCGGTTCGCCCATCATCGAGGGGTCGCTGGCCTACATCGACTGCACGGTGGCGTCGGTGCACGACGGCGGCGATCACTTCGTGGTGTTCGGCGCTGTCAACTCCCTCTCTGAAGTGCCCGCGGTCAAACCGCGCCCATTGCTGTTCTATCGGGGCTCCTATACCGGAATTGAGCCGGACAAGACGACACCGGCCCAGTGGCGCGACGATCTGGAAGCATTTTTGACGACAACCACGGACGACACCTGGCTTTGATCGGCGTTTGTCGATCAGCTTTACACTGGCCGCGCAAAACGCCTTTCGCGACAAATAGTTCTACTTTCGCGACAAAAAAGTTTCACTTTCGACAAATATGTCTTTTTATGAAATATGTTCCAATTCTGCTGTGGCGGGGTTAACATCTGGGCCATTGCGCTCCGCCAGACGACCTGTGGGTCCCGTCAGAGATAAGGGTTATGAAATGTCAATCGAAGCAGCCGAATCCCGGGTATCTGAACTGCGAAACCGGGAGGCGGCAGACGAGGCCTGGCAGTGGATCGTCGATCTGAAAGAACAAGCGAAGTCAGACAGCGCAGGCGCGGCCGCGCAGCTGGACGCGATCTTCCGCAAGGGAACACCGCCGGGCGACCTCGACGGGCCCACGGACGGCATCCTGGTGATGACCACCACCAATCCGCTCGTCGACGCCGCCGCCCGCTTCGTCACCAACCTGTGGATGCCGTGGCAGGGTAAGCGGTTCGACCTGACGGCCGGCACCGGTGACAACCGGATGACCTCCAGTTCGAAGCTGCCGTCGAAGCTGCTGTGGCCGCTCTACAAGATGAAGGACGCCGCCGACGGCAAGCTCGCCTTCGATTTCAAGACGTATCAGGACGCCGGCAAGCTGGACCCGGACGTGCAGGTCATGGTCATCGACTACGCCGACGTCAAGGAGAACCCTTACGTCATCATCCGCAGCATCCGGGACGAGCTGGTCGAGGTGGTGCCGGGCACCTACCTGGGCAAGATCCTGTTCCGCCTGCCGCGCGACCACTACGAGATGATCGGCTTCTTCGCGCTGCGCGCCTGACGGCCAAACAACAAAGCCGGCCGGGGAGGTCACGACCTCCCCGGCCGGCTTTTGGCGTCCGGGCTGCTCAGGCGCGGTCGTCGCCCTCGATGTCGGGGTCGTAGCCGGGCAGGCCGAGGTCTTCACGCATCAGCTCGGCCACCCGCTCGGCGAACATCGAAATGGTCAGGAACGGGTTGACCCCGATGGCGCGCGGGATCACCGACGCGTCGCACACGTAAAGCCCGTCGTAGGTGCCGCCGTCCGGCCGGAACACCCGCCCGGCGTGGTCGACAACGCCGGCGTCGACGTTGTCCGCGGTGGTGCAACCCCCCATCGGATGGGCGGTGATCAGGTGCTTGCCCAGGAACCGCTTGTCCCAGCGCGGATTCTTGATGTAAGTGCCGCCGATGGCTTCTACGGCCGGCCGCATGACGTCGTCCACGTCCTTGTAGACGAGCTCGGTCGGGGCGCCGGGCCAGTCGACCTTGACGGTGCCGTTCTTGCGGAGCACCAGCTCGCCGTCGGAATTGTCGTGAACCATGATCAGGAAGCCGAGCGAGTGGTTCATTGCCCCGTCTGTGTTGAACGTGATGTCGCGGCGCCAGCGGTCGAGCTTGGCCATGCGGTAGTCGCGGTAGCTGGTCGCTGCCAATCCCATCAGCCCGAACCGGAAGCTGTCGATCAGCGCGCGGGGCAACGAAAGATCCTGCACGGTGAACCGTTTACGCAGGTCGGACTGGTCGACGCCGAAGCGCATCGCGGCGGTGATGCTGGGCCCGCAGGCCAGCAGCGAGCGCGGTGGCCCATCGGTGGTGGCCCAGGTCTGGGTGTCGGTCTGCATGTCGGTGTTGTAGGCGATGCCGAAGTTGTCACCGTTGCCGCTGAAGTTCTTGCCCAGCCGGGTGGACAGCTGCAGCCCGGCCTTGCCCGAGCGCAGCATGATCCCGTTGGACCCGATGGTCCCCGCGGACACCACGACGTGCCGGGCGATGACGGCCGTGGCCTTGCCGTTCTTGCCGTCGGTGCGACGGGTGACCACGCGCCACCGGCCGTCGTCGGTCGGTTCGACGTGTTGTGCCTCGATACCGGCGAACAACTCGACGCCGAAGTGGGCGGCCATGGGCAGGTAGTTGGTCATCAGGGTGTTCTTCGACCCGGTGTTGTCGCCCGTGCCGTCGCCGCCGTGGTTGGGGCAGCGCCGGCGCTGCACTCCGTATCTGGTGACGCGATCCTCGGTGCTGACGGTGAGGTTGAGCAGCTGAAGCTGGGCCCCGGCGTTCTTGGCGATCTGGGTGAAGGCATCCACCCGCCGCAGCGGCACGTTCTCGGCATACGGCACGGCGCCGAGCATGCGCCGGGCCCGGCCGTAATACTCTTCGAGCCCGCCGACTCCCTCCCGTTCCTGCTCGACCAGCCGCTGAAACTCCTTCGGCCACGATGCTTGGAACACTTCACGGTCCGGCACGATCGCCACGTTGAAGTTGATCAGTGAGGTGCCACCCAGGCCGTTCGCGTGGATGACGTCGATGGTCTTGAAACGTTCGAGTTCGATCAGTCCCAGCGGGTTCAGCGATGAACGCAACTCGGCTGCCGCCGCCTTCTCGGTTTCCGGGAAGGTGCCGGTCGGATGCTCGGCGCCACGCTCCAGGACCGCGATGCTGAGCTTGCCGCCCGCCCGGGCATTGGCCACCCCGAGTCGGGCGGCGGTGATGGCGCCGCCGTAGCCGGAGCCGAGAATCACCACGTCATACTCGGCGCGGAGTGCATCGGCGGGTGAGGCGAGAGATGCGGCGGGTTGTGCGGCCGTTCGGGAGGGCGATGCCACCATTACGGCAACCTCCAATGTCTTGGGTCGGTAAATGTAGCGCAGCCTAAACCCGCGGCGGCCGGTATACCACGGTTCCCCGGAAATTGGTCGGAAATCTTTTCAGGCTTGACGCGCCGCCGTTTATGAGCGACGGATCGTCCGCGCGTAAATGAACTTTACATCTGAATTCAGCGCCCCTTGTCAAACGCGTAGACACCCCATTTGCAGGGTCTGAAGAAAATAACGTTCAGGCCTCGCTTTCATAACGGTCGCTGTGTAGTGTGCGAAACCACCAACAACGTCAGTTGGCTGTCAACCCTTCATCTGCTCCCGGGGAACCGTCATGTCTTTTTCGTCTGTCTACGCGGCTGCGCTCGGCGCGCGGGAGGGCACGGCACGGTGAATCCGGTCATCGAGGCACCAGCTCCGTCCGTCGCGTCCGCCCCGCCCGCCCTGCCTCGACGCAGCACTTCGCGGGTCGTCCGCAGTGGGCGCCGAATTGCGCGCAAGGCCGACGGATCGCTGCAGACGCTGGGACGCTTCTTCGAATTGTCGGTGCAGTCCGCGGTCTATCTCATCGCGGATCTGTTCCGGCTACGTCACCCGTGGCGGGACACGCTGCACCAGGCCGCCTTCATCGTCAGCGTCACCGCGATCCCCGCGCTGCTGATCTCCATCCCGTTCGGAGTCATCGTCGCGGTCCAGGTGGGCAGCGTCATCCAGCAGGTCGGTGCGACGTCGATCTCCGGAGCGGCCGGCGGCCTCGGCGTCATCCGGCAGGCTGCGCCGATCGTCGCCGCTCTCCTGCTGGGGGGTGCGGCCGGCGCCGCCGTCACCACCGATTTGGGCGCGCGCAGCATCCGGGACGAGGTCGACGCGCTGCGCGTGATGGGCATCGACCCGGTGCAGCGCCTGGTCACCCCGCGGCTGGCGGCGATGATCCTGGTCGCGCCGTTCCTGTGCGTCTTCATCATCTTCATGGGGCTGTCGGCCGGCTACGTGATCAATGTGGCCTTCCAGTCCGGCACCCCCGGCAGCTACATCGCGTCGTTCGGATCATTCGCCACCACAGGCGATCTGGTGGTGGCGCTGCTGAAAACCTGGCTCTTCGGTGTGATCGTCACGCTCATCTCCTGCCAGCGCGGGCTGGAGGCCAGGGGTGGCCCGCGCGGGGTAGCTGACGCGGTGAACGCCTCCGTCGTGCTGGGTGTGGTCTCGGTCTTCCTGCTCAACCTGGTGATCACCGAGCTGGTCACCACGCTGATGCCGACGAAGGTGGGCTGATGGCAGGGTATGTGGCAAAGCCGTCCAGTTACCGCCCGGGCGGGATTGGCCTGGCGCTGCGCGTGCCGTTGAGCGTGGCCTATCGGGGCCTGTCGCTCTTCGAGCGGTTGGGGCATCAGGCCAGCTTCCTGATCCTGGCGCTTGGCGCGATACCGCGGACCGTGACCCGGTACCGGCGTCACACCGGTGCCATCCTCGTCGACATGATCTGGGGCAACGGATCTTTGATCGTCGGCGGCGGGACGGTTGGCGTGCTGGTGTTCATGGGCGCCGCGATCGGCGCGTCGGTCGGCATCGAGGGCTATGCCGCGCTGGACATGGTCGGCATGGGCCCGCTGACCGGCTTCATCTCCGCCTACGCCAACACCCGCGAGATGGCTCCGATGATCGCGGCGATCGGATTCGGTGCCCAGGCGGGCACCCGGATGACCGCCGAGATCGGCTCCATGCGGATCTCCGAGGAAATCGATGCCCTTGAGGTGCAGGGTATTTCGTCGATCCCCTACGTGGTGACTCCCCGCGTGATCGCGGGCATCATCACCATCGTCCCGCTCTACCTGATGTCGCTGGTGCTGAGTTACGTGTTCTGCTCACTGGTGGTGAATGTGGTGCACCACCAGTCGTCGGGCACCTACTATCACTACTTCGACGCCTTCATCCAACCGTCCGATGTGCTGCTCTCGGTGGTCAAGGCCGCCATCTTCGTGCTGTTGATCGTGGCAATCCATTGCTACGAGGGCTATTACGCGGCCGGGGGGCCGGAGGGAGTCGGCCAGGCCTCGGGCCGCGCGATCCGGGCCAGCCTGATCTCGGTGGTCGTCGCCGACATGGTGCTGACGTTGGTGTTCTGGGGCAACAATCCGGGCCTGCGGTTGTCGGGGTAGCACATGATGATTCGAGATCTGGTCGCGCGACGCGCGACCGTAGCCACCCTGAGAATCCGGGGCCTGGTGGTCGCCGGGGTGTTGACCCTGGTGGGCACGGTGCTCTACCAGACCGCCCAGGGCACCTACGACGACACCTTCAAGCTCACGGTGATCGCCAACACGATCGGCGAGGGCCTGGCGCCCGGCGCCGAGGTCAAGTTCCACGGCCTGGCCATCGGCTCGGTGAAGGAGCTGGAGTCGGTCGGCTACAACCGGCAGCGGATGACGGTGGTACTCGACCCGCACCAGGCCGCGGCGCTGACCACCGATACCAAAGCCAGGTTCACCTCGTCGAACGTATTCGGCACGGCCGCGGTCGAACTCGTCAGCGACGGCAACGGTCCTGCGCTGCGGTCGAACCAGACCCTGGTGATGAGTGCCGACGTGCAGGCAGCATCGATCACCGGGCTGTTGCGTCAGGGCCTGAAGCTGAGCCGCAGTTTCGATAACCCCGAATTCGACCATGTCATCGAGGTGCTGCGCCGGCACGCCGACGTCGTCGAGCCGCTGGCCAGGGCCGGATCGGATCTGGCGAAGATCATCGCCGACACCGACACCATGCCTGTCGCCCAGTCGCTTTCGGTGCTGGCATCGTTCGTGACCGGCTTGGGTGACGCGATTCCGCTGGTCGGGCTGAGCACCAACCTGGTGGACGGGCTGACTCCGCTGGTGGGTCCCGGTGGTGTCGAGCGCACCAACCTGGTCTTCGGGCAGACCGGGCAACTGCTGGTCGATGTCGGCCGGCTGGCCGGGGAGAACAACACCTGGATCATCCAGTTGGTCAACGCGATCATGAATGTCGGCATACCGGCGTCGTTCGCCGCCGGAAGCCTGGCACCCGCCTATGACCGGCTCTTCAGCCTGGTCGATCGCGCGGACGGTGCGCTGACAGTGGTCGACGGCCAGGTCCGGCTGCGTACTGAAGTCTCCCTGGACGGGGGGCCGCACCGATGAGGAAGCTGGCCAGGCCGGTGTTCTGGCTGACGGTGTTCACCGCGGTCGCCACCGTGTGCGCGGTGCTGCTGCTCACCGCGCTGCGCAGTCCGGTCAACGGTGCGGTCTCGCACTATTCGGCGACGTTCACCGACGTCTCCGGCCTGGACGTCGGCAACGACGTCCGCATCTCCGGAGTGCAGGTCGGCAAGGTGGAGCAGATCACGCTCGAAGGGCGCACTGCCCGAGTGCAATTCAGTGCGCTCAACGAACACCCGTTGTACCGCAACACCATTGCGGCCGTGCGTTATCAGAACCTGCTGGGTCAGCGCTACGTGGAGTTGGTGCAGACGTCCTCCTCAGCTGAACGGGCCGGGCAGCGACTGCCCAACGGCGCAGCCATCCCGGTGGGGCAGACGGTACCTTCGTTCGACATCACCAAACTCTTCAACGGTTTCCGTCCGGTGTTCCAGACGCTGGATGCGGCACAGCTCAATCAGTTCGGTGAGAATCTGCTACGGCTCATCCAGGGCGACGACACCGGAATCGGGCCGGTGCTCCGTGATCTCGACGCCATCTCCAAGTACGCCGTCAATCGGCAGGCCGTCATCACCCTGCTACTGCACAACCTCAGCGACCTGTCGCACGATCTCGGCGGCAAGTCGCAGCAGCTGTTCGAACTCATCAACGCGCTCAACGGCGCGCTGGCCACTTTCACGTCCAAGGCTGAGCAGTTCCGCACCTCGATCGACATCGAGTTGCCGATGTTGCGCAGCCTGGTCCGGGTCTTGCAGACCGCTGAACGCGGTTTCGACGGGTCGACGTCGCCGCTGTACGGATTGGCTACCCGACTATTCCCGCAGACACCCACCGTGATCGCCGGGCTGTCCCTGACCCCCACGCTCATTCAGGGGCTGCGCGACTCCCTGGTCGACGACGAGCGCCCAGCGTTCGCCTGTTCCAACGGCGAGGTGCGGCTGCCGGGCATCGGCGAAGTGTCCTTCGCGCAACAGGATCTGGTGGTGTGCCGATGATAGGCATCCGTAGACGCCGGGTTCTCGACGATCGCGGTGAAGCTGTGCGCAACCGCCGGCTGGGCATCGTGGGTGTGTTCGCGATCGTGGTTGCCCTGGTCACCACCGGGCTGGCGTACGTCAATCCGGCAGGGCAGGCCGGCTACACGGCGCACGCGGGGACGTCGGGCGGGGTGCGCGTCGGTGATGAGGTCCGTATCGCCGGTGTCCCGGTGGGCAAGGTGACCGCGGTCCGGTTGAGCCGGACGCTGGTGGAGATGACATTCGACGTCGATCGCGAGGTGGTGGTCGGACGCGATTCGACACTGGACATCCGGTTGTTGACGCCACTGGGCGGTCATTACCTGGCCCTCGATCCCCAGGGCAGTACGCCATTGGGCCACAACGTCATTCCGCCGCAGCGGGTCAAGACGCCGTTCGAGGGCAACGACATCATCCAGGCCGTGACCCCGTTTCTGCGGGATGTCAACGGACAGGTCATCCATGACACGTTCACCGAACTCGCCAACGCGACCAACAAGTACCCCGATGCGCTGCGCGAGATCCTGCAGTCTGCCAATGAGTTGACCGGATCCTTGAGCAAAATGAGTGGTGATTTCCACCGTGGACTGGATTTCGTCAACGATGCGGCGAGCGCCTTCGCTTCGGGACGTGAGCAACTCACCGCCCTGATCGAGCAGTTCGCATTGGTCGGGCAGCGCTACACCACCAAGTCGGTCGACATCGTCGAATTCTTCACGCTCCTCGGCGAGTTGACCCGCATCATCGACCGGGTCATGGTGTTCTACAACCGCGAGTTGGCGCCGTCGATCAACGGCATCGACGACATCATCACCGCACTGGTGGCGCACCCGGAGCGGGTCGGCAAGGCCAGCGAGGGCCTTTCCCAGATCGTCAATGTGATGCTGCCGATGCTGCAGGGACACGGCGTCGTCGTAGACCAGAGCAACCGGGTGGTGCAGGCCCCGGTCTGTCTGCCCAACATGGTGAAGCAGTGCTGACATGAACAAGAAATCCACCTGGATCGGTGCCGCCTTGTTCGCCGTGGTCGTCGGGATCGTGGCCGCCGCGGTCACCGGTGCCAAAGCGATGGCGCCGGAAACGAGGGCGCTGTGCGCCGAATTCAGCGATGCGGTAGGGCTTTACCCCGGTAACAAGGTGCAGTTGCTGGGCATCGACGTGGGTTCGGTGACAGCGATCGCCAACAAGCCCGACTACGTCCAGGTGGACTTCACCGTGCCGGGTGATCTCGAATTGCCGGCCGATGTGGGGGCGCTCACCTACTCGCAGTCGATTGTCGCCGACCGGCACGTCGAGCTCACCAAGCCCTACGCCGGTGGCCCGAAGTTTTCTGGTGCCCAGTGCATCAGGCTGGAATCCACCAAGACGCCGATCAGCGTCAGTCAAACCTTCTCCGCCGTCGACAAACTCGCGGGCACCATCCTGGGAGATGGGCCGGATCCGGCGAAAGCGCCTGGTGCCCAAGCGATCAATCAGAGCCTGGCGGCATTGAGCCGTTCGCTGGAGGGCACCGGCCCACAGACCAACCAGACGTTGCGCAATCTCGTCGCCCTGGTGGGGGACCCCGACCATGCCGATGCCGAGTACCGGCAACTGCTGTCCAACAGCGAGGTTTTGACCTCCGACCTGCTCGCGCACTGGGATACCTTCACCACCGTGTTGCAGACCCTGCCGGAGAGCCTGCGCATGATCGAGGGCCTGTCCAACGGGTTCGGTTCGGCGCTCGCGCATCTCGCGCACTCCTTACCCTTGCTGGTCGACGCGCTGAACCGGTTCGGGCCCAGGGCGTACAACAACATCGGCGACAAGCTGATCCCGTGGCTCAGGGATGTCCTGACCGCATACACCCCCCAGATCGTGGGTTTCATCAACGCGTTGCCGCCGGTCACCAATTGGGTTGCGTCGCAGTATCAGCCGGCCTGGGGATCGCACCGTGTCACCTACCTACCACCGCAGGTGGCGATGTCGCCGTCGCAGGCCAGCACGATCTGCAGCGTGCTGCGGCAGCGCAATGTGCCGGGCGCCGAGGACGCGTGCGCACCCGGTGCGAACTCTGATTCGGTCACCCTGGGGATGACCGACCTCCTGCTCGGGGCGGCGTCATGACCAGGCGTTGGCTTGCCGCGTTGTCGCTGGCGCTGGCGTGCCTGCTCTCGGGTTGTTCGCTCGATCCGGCCCGGCTACCGGTGCCCGGAGCGTACGTGCCGGCCGGTAAGTACACCGTCAAGATCGAATTCTCGAGTGTGCTGAATCTTCCGGCGCGCGCCAAAGTGGACCTCGGTGGTGTCCAGGTGGGTGTGCTGGACCGCGTCCAATTGGTAGGCAGCACGGCGGTCGCCTACGTCGACGTCGACAACAGCGTCAAACTGCCCCAGAACACGCGGGCGGAGTTGCGGCAGGCGACAGTGTTGGGGGACATCTACATCGCGTTGTTGCCGGCTGAGACCCCGGCGCCAGGTCACCTGCATAACGGCGACACCATACCGCTGCGCAACACCGTGCCGTCCGACAACGTCGAGGACATCCTGCGCTCGGTGTCGACTCTGGTGTCGGGCGGGTCGCTGAACACGTTGGAAGAATCAGTCGTCAACTTCAACAAAGCATTTTCCAAGGACCCGGCCGAGCTGGACCGGATGCGTCAGAAGCTGTCCGGAATGCTGCGCGACCTGGCCGCCAACGAGGACAAGATCGACGAAATCCTGGGCAGCACAGAGCGTGTCAGCAATGACCTGCTGGCCGAAACCGGTGCTTTCGACCGCTTGATCAACGAGGGGCCGGTGCGTCTGCGGGCGATGTCGGCGGTGCTGCCGAGCATCGTCCAACTGCTGGTGTGCGCGCAGGATCTGGGCCGCTACGGCGGCGAGTTGCTGGTACCGAACACACCCGACTTCCTGCAGATGCTGTCCTACATCACGCCGACGGTACGGACGATCGCGTCGGCCGACACGTCGCTGCCGGCGATGGCCGACAAGATGGTCGCGCTGATCCGCGACAAGCTGATCCCGTTCTACAGCAACGGTGGTCCGCGACTGAGCGTGTCGGTCAGCCCCGGTGCGAGGGCGGACGAGGCGATAGCCGCAATGCGGACGATGGGGATGCTGCCATGAAATTCAATGCCGCCGTCACCGTGGTGATTCTCGCGGTCGCGACGCTGCTGGGCGCGGGATATCTGACATTCGGAGTGCTCAAGGCGGAGCCGACCGCCCAGCGCACCCGGCTGACGCTGCTGCTCGACAATTCCGGTGGGTTGATGCCGACCTCGCAGGTGACGATGCGCGGCATCCGGGTTGGCAAAGTGACCGGGATCCGCACCACCGCAAGTGGATTGAAGGTGTCGATCGACCTCGACCAGGGGCATCCGATTCCCGCCGACAGCGCGATCAGCATCCAGAACCTGTCGCTGGTCGGCGAGCAGTACATCGACTTCACCCCGAAACACCTTGCCCCGCCCTATTTCAGCGACGGCACCGTGATCCCCGCCGAACGGGTGGCTTCCGCGGTCACGGTGAGCGACCTGCTCAACAAGGCCAATGCGCTGCTCTCGGTGCTCAACCCGACGCACGTCAACAATATTGTCGGTACCGTTTCGCAGGTGTTCGCCGGCAACGACGCCGCCATCGACTCACTGGCCACCACCGCGGCCGGGGCAGCCAAGATCGAACGCGACAACAAGCAGATACTCGCCACGCTCTTCGGCAACCTGGCCACACTGACCACCGACATCAGCGACCAGGACGTCGGTGGCGTGCTCAGTCGCAGCGGCAGACTGCTGCCGAGCTCAATCTTGGCGCTGGCCAAGCTGACTCGCGAGGTCGACACGTATGCCCACAGCGCCGACGGCGTGTTCGCCCCCGGCGCCCCCGTTCCCACCCTGGTCGCCAACCTCAAGCAATATCTCGACATGTTGTCGGGGCCGCTGAGTACCTTTGCGGCGGCTTTGGAACCGGCGACCGCACCGTTACGGGGCTTCAAGGTCGATGCGGGGCACTTCGTCGACGTGTGGGAGTCGACTTTCAGCGATGCAGGCGGAGTCCGCGTGCAGGTGAGCGTCCCGGAAGGAAACCGATGAGCAACACGTTGATCGACGAAGACGAGACCACGGAGACCACGGAGGCCACGAAGGCCACCGAGGCCAGCCAGGACACCGAGGCCACCGAGGACACCGGGGCCAGCCAGGACACCGGGGCCGCTGAGTCTGATCCACCGAACCGGTTGCGCACCAAGCGGTTCTGGGTGCTCGCGCTGGCTGTGATCGCGGCTCTCGCGGGTGGCTGGTTCGGATTCGACAAGTACCGGACCGTGGCCGGTGAACTGGCCGCCGTGCGTCAGGCCGACTCCGACCGCGACGCCGCGGCCAAGCTTGCCAAGGATTACGCGCTGAAGTCGCTGACCTACACCTTCGAGGACCCCGACGCCTTCTTCCGTTCGGTAGAAGACGGTGTGTCACAGACGCTGAAGGACAAGTACGTCAACGCCACCGATCTGCTCAAGGGCATCATGACGCAGGCGCAGGTCACCTCGACGGGTGAAGTGCTCGCCACCGACGCGGTAGCCCAGCCCGGGCAGGTGTATCAGGTGGTGGTGTCGGCCGCACAGACGACCCGCAACCTGCAGAACCCGAAGTCGCGGGTATCGGTGATCTTGTTGCAGGTCACCGTCAACAAGGTGGGCGACCATTGGCAGGTCTCCGACATCGGGCCGAAGACGGGCAGTCACGCCGGCGCTGACCCGGTCGGCCCGCTGAACCCCGGGCCGCCGCCGGGGCGCTAAGGGGGCGGATCCACCAGGGCGCCCCCGGTACAAACAGCTTTCGGGCCGCCAGCCGAACGGGAGCTGCGGAAAACTCCCGTTCCGGCTGACGGCCCGGTGCCGGAGAGGCTAGGTGCGCGCCCCGCGGTAATGGTCGGTGTCGTCGTAGGAACCTTCGCGGGTGACGACCGCGTCCTGGGCCTGGGACTGTTCGGCGCGCTCGAGCCGGGTGTTCGGGTCGATGGTGTCGGCGCGCTTCCATTGCTCATCGAGCTGCTCGCGCGACGTCGCGGCCTCACTCTGATGGGCGGCCGCGCGGTCCTGCAGACGTTTTGCTTCGGCGGCCTTGGCCTCCGCCTCGGCCTGCGCGGCGCGGGCCCGCGCCGCCGTTTCCTCGGCCAGCGCTTCCCTACGCTCGACGCGGGCAGACTCCACTCTGGCCTGTTCGCGGATCTCCTCGGCCTGCTGGATCTGGCGACGCCGTTTTGCCTTGGTGGACACGACGATCAGTGCGACGATCACCGCGATAATCACCAGTGCGGCAACCACGATCAGGACGATATTGCTGGTACTCATGGTGAGCTCCATTGCTAGGGCGGTTTGCTGTTGTGCCGTGGCCGTCCGGAGGGCCGTCTGGAGCGGATCCCCATATTCCACAGAAATAAAACAAGCCCTGAGCAGTGCTACATGAAGTCCAGTGCCTCCACCGTCGCCGTGCCGCCCTCATGTGACGGCCGGTTGGCCCCGCCGATCACGTAGATCGTGTGGCCGACGGTCGCCACCGCCTCGCCGTGGCGCGCCGTCGGCATCGGCGGCAACGTCGACCATTTGCCGTCGGCGATGTCATACGCCTCCACCACGGCCAGCACCTGTGTCGGCTCCTCACCGCCGACCGCGACCACGCGGCCGTCGATGAACGTGGCGCCGTAACTTCCGCGCGGGGTCGGCATGTCGACCAATTTCGTCCAGGCGTCCGCTTGCGGGTCGTACCGCTCGAACGCCGCCGAGTTCTTGTCGGCCGACAGGAACCGGCCGCCCACGGTGTAGACGTAGGTGCCGTCGGACACCGCCGCGAGGTGCTCGCGCGGGGTCGGCATCTTGGCCGCGTCCTTCCACGACGTGCCGTCGAACACCTCGGTCTGCTGCACCAGTTGCTTGGCGTTCTGTCCGCCCACGACCACGAGCTTGTCGCCGACCACCGCGGCCGCCGGTGCGGCCCGGGCGTGGGTCAGGCTCGGCAACTCGACCCAGCTACCGCCCCGCAACGCGAAGACCCTGTTGGAGGCATCGGCGATATTGTCGCTCGCACCGCCGAGCACCACGACCTCGTTGCGGTACGTGGCCGCCGCCGCGTGGTGCAGCGGTATGGGCAGGGGTGGCCCGGTCTCCCAGACCCCGCTGCGCGGGTCATAACTTTCGACCGTGGTCAGAACCGATCCGTTGTACAAGCCGCTGATCAGCCAGATCTTGTCGCCCTGCACCGTCCACGCCATCATCAGCCGCGGACTCTTCGCGTCCGGCAGCGTGCGCCATTGCGCGGCGGGCTGCGTCTTGCGTGCCGGCAGGGTGAGCGCCTCGGCCGCGGACACCACCTGCTGATCGCCCGGCCCGGTGGCGCCGCCGATCGCATACACCGTCTTCTCCACGGCGGCGACCGCCATTCCGTGCCGCGCGGTCGCCATGTCCGGCAACCCGTCCCAGGTCTTGGCCATCAAGTCGAACACCGACACACTTTTGAGGACCTCGCCCCCGGACAGACCACCGACCGCCACCAATCGTCCGTCGGCGATCGCGACACCGAGATCGCTGCGCGGCCGCGGGAGCGGCGGCAACGTCGACCACGTCTTCGCGTCCGGGTCGTAGGCCTCGACGGCGGCCGAGTCGGTGCTCCCGCTGGAGCCGCCGACCACGTACATCAGCTTGCCGTTGGTGGCGGCGGCAAGCATCTGGCGCGGCGTAGGCAGCGGAGCGCCCAGCGACCAGGAATTGCCGTCGAAGATCTCGGTCGTGTTCAGCAGCGCGCCACTGGCGTCCACTCCGCCGGTGACGACGATCCGGTCGCCGATTACCGCCGCGGCCGCGGCTGCGCGGGGTTGCAGCAGGTGCGGCAGCTCGACCCAATGGCTGTTCACCACTCGCCAAACCTGGTCAGTGGCAACGGGTTTGGCGCCGGTCGTCTTCCAGCCGCCGAGCACGACCGGGTTGCCCTGCCAGGTCACCGCCATGGCGCGCTGAACGGGAGCGGGCAGGTCGTCGCCGCCCTTCCATTCGTCGATGGCCGGGTCGTACCCTTCGTGACGTCCGGTGACGTTGCCGTCGCTGCCGACGCCGCCGAAAATCCATATGGTGCCGTCCGATTGCGTGGTCGCCGCTGCGTCGCGCGCGATGCGCGCATTGGTGATCGCCTTCCACTGGACCGGTGCCTGGGTCCGCGACTGGCTCGAGGCGCTGGTCTTCTTGTCGTCGCCCGACACCGCGAGGAAGACGCCGCCGGCGACCAACAGCAGCACCACCAGCACCGCCGCGCCGATCAGCAGCAGATTCTTGCGGTTGGCGGGTTTGGTGGGGGGTGTGGTCGGGGTCGGCGTCACCATCGCCTGAGTGTGGGTGCCGTGCGCGTCGCGCAGGATCCGCGCGGCCTCGGCCGGGTTGCTCGTGATGGCGGGATCCGAAGCCGGCGGGGGGATCGACCGGCTGATCGCGGACGTGGGGCCTTCGTCCCGTCCCGGGGGCGGGATCTCCCGCGTCATTCCCGTGGCCGCCGGGGGAGTGACCGAGACACCCGGCGCCGCGACCGACGTGCGCCCGGTGTTGTCCCCCACGCTGGTGATCGCCATCGAGTCGGGCTTCAACCCGCTGGCGCGCTGGGCGGCCTGCAGTTCCCGTCCGAAGGCCTCCGCCGATGCCGGCCGCTGCTCCGGGTCCACCGACATCGCGTGCTCGATCGCTGAGCACACCGCATCGGGGATGCCGTCGGGCCGCATGTCCGGGATGCCGGTGGAGCTGATCCGCAGGTACTGCGCGATCAGGTCCTCGCCTTTGCGTCGTTCGTGCGCGGCGTTGCCGGCGATCAGCGCATAGATGGTGGCGCCCAGCGAGTAGATGTCCGCGGCCACCGTGGCCGGATTGCCGGTCATGACTTCCGGGGCGGTGTAGTCGATGGTGCCGGAGAAGAACCCGGTCGCCGTCTCGTATCCGCCTTCGATGTGGGCGATGCCGAAGTCGCTCAGCTGGGGCTCGCCGTAATCATTGATCAGTACGTTCGCGGGCTTGATGTCGCGGTGCAGGGTGCCGTTGCGGTGTGCGGTTTCCAGTGCCCCGCAGAGCTTCACCCCGATGCGCAGCGCCTCCGGCCAGGGCACCGGCCCCTCCTGACGCAGCCGGACCGCGAGGGAATCAGCGGCGTGATAGGGCATCACGATGTATGGCCGATTGCTCACCGTCATCCCGACCCGCAGGATGTGCACGATGTTCGGATGTCCGGAGAGCCCGCCCATCGCGTAACCCTCGCGCAGAAACCGCTCCCTGCTCTCCTGGTCGAAGTGCGACGGCAGGACCTTGACCGCGACGTGTCGCCCGAGGGCCGTCTCGTAGCAGCGGTAGATCACGCCTGCGCCGCCGCGGCCCACCTGCCGTGCGTCCTCGAAGCCAGCGGCGGTCAGCTCGTCGGCGAGGCCGCCTGAAACTGGCGCGCCGTCGGTTTCTTCAGGCATGTATTCGACGCTTCCCCTCCGCGCGATGGTTGTTTCGCGAGGTCAACAGTAGCGAACCTGAACCTACGTGGTCGCGGTTCAGGCCAGAATGGCTTCATGGCAGTGGATGTGAGCGCATACTTCGACCGGGTCGGCTACGAGGGTGCGGCCGAGCCGACTTTCGACGTGCTGCAGGCGCTGGTCACCGCCCACACCCGCACCATCCCGTTCGAGAACCTCGACCCCTTCATGGGCGTGCCGGTCGACGATCTGAGCGCAGATGCGTTGACCGACAAGCTCGTTCACCGGCGCCGCGGCGGTTACTGCTACGAGCAGAACGGCCTGATGGGCTATGTGCTGGCCGAACTCGGCTTTCAGGTGCGCCGGCTCGGCGGACGCGTGGTGTGGATGAGTCCGCCGGACGCGCCGGTGCCGGCCCAGACACACACCCTGCTCGCGGTGAGCTTTCCCGGCTGCGCGGGACCGTACCTGGTCGATGTCGGTTTCGGCGGCCAGACGCCAACGTCGCCGCTGCGCCTGGCAACCGGCGGCGTGCAGCAGACGGCACATGAACGGTTCCGGCTCGAAGACCGCGGCGACGGGATGGTCCTGCAGGCCGAAGTCCGCGGCCAGTGGCAGGCGTTGTACGAGTTCACCACCCAGACCCGCCCGCCGATCGATCTGACGGTGGGAAGCTGGTACGTCTCCACGCACCCGTCGTCGCACTTCGTGACCGGTCTGATGGTGGCCGCAGTCACCGATGATGCCCGCGTGAACCTGGCGGGGCGCACCCTGACGATCCACCGGACTGACGGCAGCGAAAAAATCCTGCTGGAGGACGGGGCCGCGGTGGTGGACACCGTGCGCACGCGGTTCGGGATCGAGGTACCCGATCCCGGCGGCCTTCAGGCGCGGGTGGACGCGCTACTGGCCCGGCAGCCAGGAACCGATCCGGCGTAGCGCCGCCTCGATATCGCTCGTCGGACCGGCGAAGGACAGCCGGACGAAGGAACTCCCGCGTGCCGGGTCGAAATCGATGCCCGGTGCGATCGCAACCCCGGTTTCCTTCAGCAGCTTCGAGCAGAACGTCAACGAGTCGGTGGTGAAGTCGGAGACGTCGGCGTAGACGTAGAACGCTCCGTCGGTGGGCGCCAGCCGGTCGACACCGATCCGGCGCAGACCGTCCAGCAGCATCGAGCGGTTGACGGAGTAGTGCTGCAGGTTGGCCTCGGCCTCCGCGATCGACTCGGGGCTGAACGCCGATACCGCGGCGATCTGCGACAGCACCGGCGGACAGATCGTGAAATTCCCGGTGAGACAGTCCACCGCGCGGCGCAGCTCCGTCGGTACCACCAGCCACCCGAGCCGCCACCCGGTCATCGCGAAGTATTTGGAAAAGCTGTTGACGATCAACGCGTTTCGCGATGTCTGCCACGCGCAACTGGTCGGCGGCGCACCGTCGTAGACCAGGCCGTGGTACACCTCGTCACTGATCAGCCGCACCCCCGAGTCGTCGCACCACGAGGCGATCGCGGCCAGTTCTTCAGGGGGGATCACCGTGCCGGTCGGATTGGCCGGACTGGCGACGATGACACCCTTGACGGGGGGATCGAGTTCCGCCAGCAGCTGCACGGTGGGCTGAAACCGCGATTCCGGCCCACACGGTATCTCCACCACCTCACATCCCAACGCCGACAGGATGTTTCGGTAACAGGGATAACCGGGGCTGGCCATCGCGACGCGGTCGCCGACGTCGAAGCACGCCAGAAACGCGAGCAGAAAACCGCCTGAGGAACCGGTGGTGATCACAACCGCATCGGGTTCCACGGAGATGCCGTGCAGGCGCTGGTAATCCGCGGCGATCGCCGCCCGCAGCTCCGGTATGCCCAGCGCCACCGTGTAGCCCAACTGGTTGAGATGCAATGCGGCCGCGGCTGCGGCCCGCACCGGTTCCGGGGCGCCCACGCTGGGTTGGCCGGCCGACAGGTTCACCAGGTCACCGTGGGTGCGCTGACGCTCGGCGGCCGCCAGCCACACGTCCATCACATAGAACGGTGGGATGCCGGCCCGTTGGGCGACATGATCGTTCACGGTGTCGAGAGTACTTCGGATTCTAGTCGGTCCAGCAGCTCTCGCGGCGACGCGAGCAATTGGGTACTGCCATGCGCCCGTTTGAAATACAGATGCATGTCGTGCTCCCAGGTGATCGCGATGCCGCCGTGCAGCTGGATGGCTTCGGCTGCAACGGTGTTGAGCGCTTCGGTGGCCGCCAGTCGTGCGGTGGCGGCGTTGGTGGGGCCGGGCGCGGTGCAGGCTTCGTCGACGACGGCGCGGGCGGCGGAGACCACGACGTAGAGGTCGGCCATCCGGTGCTTGAGCGCCTGGAAGCTGCCGATGGGCCGGCCGAACTGCACCCGGCTCTTGGCGTACTCGACGGTGAGGTCGAGGCAACGCTCCGCAGCGCCGATCTGCTCGGCGGCCAACAGGATTGCCGCGAAGTCGGCCAGGCCCGGGTCGTCGCCCAGCGGCTCGGTTTCCTCGGGCTCGAGCCTGGCGAGCCGCCGGGTGAGGTCCATGCTCGCCAGCGGTTGCGCGCTGAACCGGGTCCACCGGGTGAGCCGTCCCTCGTCGGCGGCGACCACGACGTCGGCGATGTCGCCGTTGACCACGTAATCGGGGTCGAGCACCAGCGCCCCGATGGAGCTGCCCTCGGCGAGCGCTGCCAACGTCTCGGCGTCGGGTTCGGTCCCGGCCAGCAACGCCAGTTCGGCCAACGTGGTGCCCAGCAGGGGAGAGGGCACCAGAGCGCGCCCGAGCTCCTGCAAAACGGTTGCCGCATCGTCGAGTTCGCCGCCCGCCCCGCCCAGTTCCTCGGGGACCACCAGGGCCGCCGCGCCGACCTGCTCGCACAGCAGCCGCCACAGCGACTCGTCGTAGCCGCGATCCGACTCGATCGCCGCGCGCACCGCAGCCGGGCTTGCGTGCTTGGCCACCAGGGCCGCCACGGTTTCCCGCAGCATCTCCCGTTCTTCAGAGGAAGTCATGACAGCGCCTCCAGTACTCGGCGTCGATGTGATTCCGTTGTACCCCAGGCGGATCGCAGTGCCTGCACCCGCAACAGCAGCAGCGACAGGTCGTGCTCCTGGGTGAAGCCGATGGCGCCGTGGGTCTGCAATGCCGAGCGTGCCGCCAGCAGTCCCGCCTCACCCGCGGCGACCTTGGCCGCACTGACGTCGCGCGGTTCCAGCGACAGCGCCGCGCCGTACACCAGCGGCCGGGCCAGTTCGACCGCGATGTGTACGTCCGCGAGCTTGTGCTTGATCGCCTGATACGAGCCGATCACCCGGCCGAACTGGGAGCGCTGTTTGGCGTAGTCGACGCTACCGGCCAGCAGCGCCCCGGCCGCGCCGATCAACTGGGCCGCGGTGGCCAGCGCGCCCAATTCGTAGGCCTTTTCGGTATCCGCTGACCACGCATCGCCCGAGGCGGCGACGTCGTAGAGCCGGCGGCTGGGATCCACCGAGTCGTGTCGCTGGTTCGCTGTGCACTCGTTGACGCTGCCCTGATCCGCCAGCAGCACCAGTCCGGCGCCGTCGGCGTCGACGGCACGCGGCACGTGCGGCCGAAGCGCGACAGTCGCTATCAGGTCGCCGGAGGCCAGCTCCGCGCTGCGCTGATCGTCCGCCAGCAGAATCGGGGCCACGGCGATGGATTCGGTCACCGGGCCCGGCACGCACCAGTGTCCGAGCCGCTCCATCGCGACCATCAGATCGACCGGCGAGGCATCGATACCGTCGTAGCGCTCCGGCACGATCAACGCGGTGACGCCCAGGTTGGCCAGTTGTTCCCACACCTTGCGGCCGGGTGCGGTGTCACCGGCAGCCCAGGCGCGCACGGCCGCCGGGAGATCCGCGGCACCCAGCGCGGCGTCGATGCTGGCAGCGAAGTCTCGCTGTTGTTCGTCTATCGCGAAATCCATCAGCGCTTCTCCCTGGGTAGGCCCAGCAGTCGTTCCGAGATGATGTTGCGCTGAATCTCGTTGGTGCCGGCGTAGATCGGGCCACCGAGCGCAAACAGGAGTCCTTCGGTCCACGGCCCGGCGAGTTCGCCGTCGGCGCCGCGAATGTCCAGTGCGGTCTGGTGCAACTCCACGTCAAGGTCTGACCAGAACACCTTCGTCACCGACGATTCGGCCCCCAGCTCGCCGCCGCCGGCCAGACGGGTGACGGTCTCGAAGGTCTGCAGGCGGTAGGCCTGCGCCTTGATCCAGCCGTCGGCCACGCGTTCGGCGAACTCCGGCGGTGACCCGCTGTCTTTCCACAGCCGCACCAGTCGCTCGGCCGCGGCCAGGAATCGGGCCGGGCTGCGCAGCGACATGCCGCGTTCGTTGCTCGACGTGCTCATGGCCGCGCGCCAGCCGTCGTTGGGAGCGCCGATGACGTCGTGGTCGGGCACGAACACGTCGTCGAGGAAGATCTCGCCGAAGCCGGTGTCGCCGCCGAGCTGGACGATGGGGCGCACTGTGACGCCCTCGGCCTTCAGGTCGAACATGAAGTAGGTCAACCCGTTGTGCCGCTGCGCGGACGGATCCGAGCGGAACAGCCCGAAGCCCATGTCGGCGAACGGCGCCCGCGAACTCCAGATCTTCTGCCCGTTGAGCAGCCAGCCGCCGTCGGTCCGGGTGGCGGTGGACCGCAGCGATGCCAGATCGCTGCCGGATTCCGGCTCCGACCAGGCCTGCGCCCAGATCTGTTCGCCGCTAGCCATTTTCAGCAGAATCCGGTCCAGCTGTTCTTCGGTGCCGTGCGCGAACAGCGTGGGCCCCAACATGGAAGTGCCGTTGGCGCTTGCCCGCCCGGGCGCTCCGGCGCGAAAGTACTCCTCCTCGAAGACCACCCAGTGCAACAGCGGCGCGTCGCGACCGCCGTACTTTTCCGGCCAGTTGATCACCGACAGGCCGGCGTCGAACAGCACCTTGTCCCAAACCCGATGCTGGGCAAAGCCTTCGGCGTTGTCGTAGGACTTCGTCGGAATGTGCTCGCGGTTGGCCGCGAGAAACTCGCGGACCTCGGCCTGAAAGGCCAGCGTTTCTTCGTCCAGTGTGAGATCCAATTCAGGCCAACTCTCGCAGTTGTGGTTTGACCACCTTGCCGCCGGCATTGCGCGGCAACGCGTCGACGAACCGCACCGAACGCGGTGCTTTGAAGTTCGCCAGATGTTCACGGGTGTAGGCAATTACCGCCGCTTCGTCCAGGGTGGCACCGGGCCGGACGACCACGAACGCTCGTCCGACCTCACCGAGTCGAGGGTCGGGCACGCCGATCACCGCCGCGTCGGCGATGCCGTCCATCCGGGCCAGTACCTGTTCGATCTCGGCGGGGTAGACATTGAAGCCGCCGCAGATGTACATGTCCTTGAGCCGGTCGGTGATGCGCAGGTTACCGGCCTCGTCGACCACACCGATGTCGCCCGTGTGCAGCCAGCCGTCGGGATCTATTGCCGCAGCTGTGGCCTCGGGATCATCGAGGTAGCCCAACATGACGTTGGGCCCGCGCAGCAGCACTTCGCCCGCTTCGCCCTCTTCGGCGTCTTTGATGCGAAGTTCGAATCCGGCGAACGGGCGTCCGCAGGTGGTGGCGACGGTCACCGCGTCGTCCTCGGCGCGGCACATCGTGCCCATGCCGTTGGCCTCGGTCAGCCCGTAGGCGGTCAGCACGATGTCGATGTCGAGTTCGGACTGCATGCGTTCCACCAGCACCACCGGCACGGTGGCCGCCCCGGTGACCGCGAACCGCAGTGAGCTCAGGTCGTAGTCACCGCGGGCCGGGTGATCGAGCAGGGTCTGGTAGATGGTGGGCGGTCCGGGCAGGACGGTGATGCGGTGCTGCTCAATGGCTTGCAGGGCGCGCACCGGGTCGAAGGTCAGCTGCGGGATCAGCGTCGCACCGGTCTGCAGGCAGGCCAGGATGCCGGCCTTGTAGCCGAAGTTGTGGAAGAACGGGTTGATGCAGAGGTAGCGGTCGGCGCTGGTGATCTTGCCGTTGGCCGCCCAGGCGGCCGAAGCCGCGAGCGACTGCCGGTGCGCGCACAGCACCCCTTTGCTGCGGCCGGTGGTACCGGAAGTGAACAGGATGTCGCTGACGTCGTCGGGCTCGACCGCCGCCGCGCGTGCCTGGACCGCGGCGACGTCGCCACCACGGGCCATGAACTCGTCCCAGGTGCCGTCGTTTTCGTCGATCGGGATCCGCACGATGTGGCGCAACGCGGGGAGCGCTTGGCGGTCCAGGTCCGCGGCCCGGTCGGCACCCAGGAACCTCCCCGCCGCGAACAGCACCGGTGCCTCGGTCCGCGCGATGATGTCGGATGCCTCGGCGGCGGTGTAGCGCGTGTTCAGAGGCACCATGGCAGCACCGGCGTGATGGATGGCCAGGCATGCCACCACCCAGTGCCACGTGTTCGGCGACCAGATGGCCACCCGGTCCTTCGGCTGCACGCCG
Organism: Mycobacterium sp. TY815; assembly: GCF_030755135.1. Classification (NCBI taxonomy): domain Bacteria; kingdom Bacillati; phylum Actinomycetota; class Actinomycetes; order Mycobacteriales; family Mycobacteriaceae; genus Mycobacterium; species Mycobacterium sp. TY815. Next base: position 530,740 of record NZ_JAUFRX010000003.1, read on the forward strand.
AACGCGATGAGCGCGGCCGCCGCCCGGCGTACCTCGTCGCGCAGCGCGGCGGCGGTGAAGGTGCGGTCATCGGTGATCAGCGCGTCGTGGTCGGGAAGTTCGCTCGCGAAACGATCCAGCGCCGCGGGAATGGTGCGGGGATCGTCTCCGGCAAGCGGGTCGGGTCCCCGCCCTGCAGGGGACTGCCCCCAGGACATGGCCGCTCCTTCCTGCCGGGCTAACAAAGCAAGTGCTTGGTAGGTTAGCCTACAGGTTATGCAGGACGTCGAAGAGTTCCGGGCGGAGGTCCGCCAATGGCTGGCCGACAATCTGGTCGGCGAATTCGCGGCATTGAAGGGCCTGGGTGGCCCGGGGCGCGAGCACGAAGCGTTCGAAGAACGCCGGGCGTGGAATCAGCACCTGGCCAAGGCGGGACTGACCTGCCTGGGCTGGCCGGTGGAGCATGGCGGCCGCGGGCTTTCGACCGCACACCGGGTCGCGTTCTACGAGGAATACGCACTCGCGAATGCCCCCGACAAGGTGAACCACTTCGGTGAAGAGTTGCTCGGGCCGACGCTGATCGCGTACGGGACCCCGGAGCAGCAGCAACGCTTCCTGCCGAAAATCCTCGATGTGACCGAGTTGTGGTGCCAGGGTTACTCAGAGCCCGGCGCCGGCAGCGACCTGGCCAACGTCGCGACCACCGCTGAACTGGACGGCGACCAGTGGGTGATCAACGGCCAGAAGGTGTGGACCTCGCTTGCCCACCTGTCCCAGTGGTGCTTCGTGGTCGCACGCACCGAGAAGGGCTCCAAGCGTCACGCCGGCCTGTCGTATCTGCTTGTGCCACTGGATCAACCGGGTGTTCAGGTGCGGCCGATCATCCAGATCACCGGTACCGCCGAGTTCAACGAGGTGTTCTTCGACGACGCCCGGACCGAGGCCTCGCTGGTGGTTGGTCAGCCGGGTGACGGATGGCGGGTCGCGATGGGGACGCTGACCTTCGAGCGCGGCGTCTCGACGCTGGGCCAGCAGATCGTCTATGCCCGCGAACTTTCCAACCTGGCCAAGCTGGCCGAGCGCACCGGCGCAACCGCTGACCCCTTCATCCGGGAACGACTGACGCGGGCCTGGACGGGGTTGCGCGCCATGCGGTCCTATGCGCTGGCCACCATGGACGTTGAGCAACCCGGTCAGGACAACGTGTCGAAGTTGTTGTGGGCCAACTGGCATCGTGCGCTCGGCGAGCTGGCCATGGACGTGATCGGCAAGCCGGGGCTGATTTTGGACGACGGCGAATTCGACGAATGGCAGCGGTTGTACCTCTTCACCCGCGCGGACACCATCTATGGCGGGTCCAACGAGATTCAGCGCAACATCATCGCCGAGCGGGTGCTCGGTCTGCCGAGGGAGGTCAAGGGGTGAGCTTGTCCGAAGTGCCGGAAGAGATTGCGGGACACGGGCTTCTGCAGGGCAAGGTAGTGGTCGTGACCGCTGCTGCGGGCACCGGCATCGGCTCGGCCACCGCGCGCCGTGCGCTGGCCGAAGGCGCCGATGTGCTGATCTCCGATCACCACGAGCGCAGGCTGGGCGAGACCGCCGCGGAGTTGTCGGCTCTGGGACTGGGCCGGGTGGAGCATGTGGTGTGCGACGTGACGTCCACCGCTCAGGTTGACGCGCTGATCTCGTCGTGCACCGCGCGCCTCGGCCGGTTGGACGTGTTGGTCAACAATGCTGGACTGGGCGGGCAGACACCGGTGGCCGACATGACCGACGAGGAGTGGGACCGGGTGCTGGACGTGTCGCTGACGTCCGTTTTCCGGGCCACCCGGGCGGCATTGCGGTACTTCCGGGACGCGCCACACGGCGGTGTGATCGTCAACAACGCCAGCGTGCTCGGGTGGCGCGCCCAGCACTCGCAGTCGCACTATGCCGCGGCCAAAGCGGGCGTGATGGCCCTGACCCGTTGCAGCGCAATCGAAGCCGCTGAGTACGGGGTACGGATCAATGCCGTGTCGCCCAGCTTGGCGCGGCACAAGTTCCTGGACAAAACGACCTCGGCCGAGCTGCTGGACCGGCTGGAGGCGCAGGAGGCGTTCGGACGTGCGGCCGAACCGTGGGAAGTGGCGGCCACGATTGCATTCCTGGCCAGCGACTACTCGAGTTATCTGACCGGAGAAGTGATCTCGGTATCCAACCAGCACGCGTGAGCTTCGGCTCAATTTTCGCGCGTTTTTTACCCGCAGGTGCGCCTTAGGCTAAGAGGCAGTTCACACGACGGCCGCTCGGCGCCGTCCACACCCGGGGGAAATGATGCGCAGTACGTTACTGCTGGTAGGAGTCGTTCGGTGACCTACAGGCCGGACCCGTACCCGTGGGAAAACCCGCCCAATCCCGCAGACGGCTCGACTCAGGCCGCCTGGCTTCCTGCCGAGCCTGCGCCGAGCCCGCCGGCGTGGCCTGGGCAGCCGAATCCAGCGGTGCCGCCCGGTCTCCCTCCGCAGGGACCGCCTGCCTGGCCGGCAGGGCCGCCGATGCCTGGTCAGTTCGGCCCGCCGCCCATACCCGGGCGGCGAAGTCGCAAGCCGCTCGTCATCGCGCTAAGTGTCATTGCGAGTGTGATTCTCGCGGTGGTGACACTCGTCGTGGTGCTGGCGTCAACCGGTGACAGTGGCTCGGGCAAGGCCGGTGACGCCGTCAAGGGTTACCTGGATGCGCTGGCGCGGGGAGACGCCGCCGCGGCATTGAGTTACAGCAGCGATCAACCGGGTTCTGACGAATTCCTGTCGGACGACATCCTCAGGAAGCAGATCGCGCGCTGGCCGATCAGCGGGGTCAAGATTCTCAGCGACGACTCCGAGCACAGTCTGGGATTTGCCCGGGTCCATGTGGTGGCGAAGTTCGGTGAGAACACCTCAGACGTCACGATGTCGGTGAAGAAATCCGGGAAGACGTGGAAGCTCGAGCATGCCGCGACCAAGATCGAACCGCTCGGCAGCTTGGAAAACGATGCGCTCAAGACGTTGCTCTTCTTCGGCCGTCCCGTCGGCACCGCCCCGGTGTACGTGTTCCCGGGCTACATCGACGCGTCGAGCAACAACTCGAACCTCGCGGTGAAGCAGAAGAAGCTGTATCTGCTCGACGGACTTTCGGTGTCGGGCGGCTATTTCAACGACTTCGATTTCACGCTCAGCGACGCGGGGCAGTCGGCAACGATGTCGGCCATCACGGCGGCCCTGTCCGGCTGCACGAAGTCAACGCAGTTGGCACCGCCCAACTGCCCCCAGCGAGCGCGCGATTCAGACATCGTCGACGGCACCGTCACCTGGGGTCCACCGGATACCAGCGGGCTCAAGCTCAGCATCTTCGATCCCTACCACCTCGATGCGCGCTACAGCGGTGATGTGCTGTTCCCGCTTACGGCCAAGACCAAATCGGGCGGGGACAAGTCCGGCGTGGTGCGGAGCTTCATGAGCGTCAAGGCCGACGTCTCGCAGGATCCGCCGCAAGTGTCCGTGCGCTGAGCCCGGGTACTACAGCAGCTGCTTGAGCAGTTGCTCGATATTGAATACCCCGGACAGGAAGCTGCCGGTGTTCAGCACGCCCGACACGAATTGGCTGACGTTGGGATTGGGAAGCGACCCCGGTACCGCGGTGTTCCCGAAGCCCGAGACCAGGCCGTTTGTCGTTCCGCCGCTTGCCTTGTTGAAGAAGCCGGAGATGTTGCCGGCGCCCGGGCCCGTGGCACTGTTGAAGAATCCCGACACTCCGGGCCCGGTGTTGTTGAAGCCCGACTGGATGGCGCCGACGTCGGTGGCGAGCCCGCTGCCCGTGTTCACGTTGCCCGAATTCCAGAAACCGGTATTCAGGCCGCCCGAATTCCCCCACCCCGTGTTCAGGACGCCGGAATTCCAGAAACCGGTGTTGACGGTTCCGCCGTTCCCAAAGCCCGTGGTCTCCGCGCCGGAATTGCCGAAGCCGGTGCTGAAATTGGCGGCGTTCCCTAAGCCGAAGTTTCCGGCGCCCGAATTGCCGATGCCCACGTTCCCCTGACCGGCGTTACCGATGCCGAGATTGGGAGCGAGGGTGGTCGAGATGGTGCTGGAGTTGAAGATGCCGATGTTGCCGTGGCCTGAATTGAAGAAGCCGATGTTGTCGGTGCCTGAGTTGCCGAATCCGATGTTGCCGCTGCCCGAATTGAACAGGCCGGCCAGGTTGATGCCCATCTGGTTGTTGCCCGTCAGGCCGATGCCGACGTTGTTGTTTCCGGTGTTGCCGAAGCCGATGTTTCCGTTGCCGTTGTTTCCGCCGCCGATGTTGTTGCTGCCGATGTTCCCACCGCCCCGGTTGTCGTTGCCGCGGTTGCCCAGGCCCCAGTTATTGTTGCCCGCGTTACCCAGGCCGAAGTTGTTGCCGGGGTTAGGACTTGACGCATCTCCGGTATTTCCGAACCCGACGTTGCCGTTCGACACGTTGCCGGAGCCGACGTTGTTGTTTCCGTTGTTGCCGCTCCCGAAGTTTCCGACGGCGGGAAAGCCGGTTCTGCCGTTGCCCCCGCCGATGTTTCCGCTACCGGTGTTGCCGCTGCCGATATTGGCGGTGCCGTTGTTGCCGTTGCCGATGTTGCCGGTACCGCCCTTGTTGCCGAGGCCTAGGTTCGGCAGCGCCGCGAGCAATTGGGCGAAGGGGTTCAACTGCGCGGCCGCCGCCGCTGCACTGGCTTGATAACCCGTCATCGCCGCGACGTCAGCCGCCCACATCTGCTCGTACTGTGCCTCCGCGGTGGCGATCGCGGGACCCAACAGCCCGAGAATGTTCGACCTTACCAACTGGACGAAGGCACTGCGATTGGCCGCGACGGCCAACGGGTGGATCGTTGTCGCGCGCGCTGTCTCAAAGGCGCTGGCCACCGCCTGGGCTTGCCCGGCAGCCGCTGACGCGCGGACCGATGCCACGCTGAGGCAGGCCGCGTACGACTCAGCCGTCGCGGTCATTGCCAGGGAGGCCGGTCCCTGCCAGCCCTGCCCGGCAAGTCCGGATGTCACTGACGTGAATGTGTTTGCCGCAGTGGCCAATTCGTCGGCCAATGCGTCCCAGCCGGCGGCCGCCTGCAGCATCGGTGCGGGCCCCGCACCGCTGAACATCAGCAGTGAATTGAGTTCCGGCGGCAACATCGGATAGCTGACCATGACCGACCTCCAGCCCTTTCCACCGGCCGCCGAGCGAGGCGACCGTGCCCGAATGGAAATGGGAGTGCAGCAAAAATGCTACGACGGTCCCGAAGGATATTTGTCAGTATCGCCTGGGCATTAGCTGGCGCGCCGACGTGAACTGTCCGACGCTAAATCGGCCTGCCGCGTGGGGCTTTTCCCACGCGGCCGAGACCAGCTAGCCGAGCAGGCGGCCCAGGCTGAAGATGCCGGACAACGACGACCCGAAGTTGAGCAGGCCGGAGTTGAAGCCGCTGATGACACCGTCCAGGGGATCGGTGCTCGCCGGGGTCGGTAGGCCGAAGTTGAAGAAGCCCGAGCCTCGGCCGTTCACCTCCGGTGACCCGTTGGCGCTGTTCCCGATGCCGGAGAGGAAACCGCTGCCGGGGCCGCTGGCGGAGTTGAAGAACCCCGACGTGCCCGCGCCGCTGTTGAAGAAGCCGGAGCCGGCGGCGCCGCTGTCGGTGACCGCGCCGAAACCGGTGTTCTGGCCGCCGGAGTTCCACAGCCCGGTATTCGAGTCGCCCGTATTTCCGATCCCCGTGTTGGCGAGACCCGCGTTGTCAAAACCGGTGTTCCAGCTTCCCGCGTTCGCGAAGCCGGTATTGACGCTGCCTCCGTTGGCGAAGCCGGTGTTGACGCTGCCCCCGTTGCCTACGCCGGTGTTGCCGAAGGCCGCGTTGAACAGCCCGAGATTACCGGTGCCGGAGTTACCCAAGCCCAGGTTGTTGAGGCTGCCGGGCGCGAAAGGATTTGAGCCGGAGCTGAAGAGACCGACATTGCCGTCGCCGGAGTTGAAGAACCCGATGTTGTTGTTGCCGGAGTTGAACAGACCGAAGTTGCCGTTGCCGGAATTCAGTCCGGTGAAGACGAATTGACCGGTCGACCGGTCGAGGTAGGCGTTGCCGAACCCGAGCAGATTGTCGCCGGTGAGACCGAATCCGATGTTGTTGTTGCCACTGTTGCCGCCACCGAGGTTTCGGTCGCCGCTGTTGCCCAGGCCGACGTTGTTGTTTCCGCTGTTACCGAAACCGATGTTGTTGTCGCCATCACCGGCGAACCGAAAGCCGTTGCCGAGGCCGCTGTTCCCGAACCCGATGTTGTTCTGGCCGAAGTTTCCGCCGCCGATGTTTCCGCTGCCGACGTTACCGCTGCCGATGTTCTTACTGCCGTTGTTTCCGCCGCCCAGATTGGAGCTGCCCGAGTTCCCGTTACCTACGTTGCCGCCGCCGACATTGCCGCCGCCCAGGTTGGCGTTGCCGATGTTGCCGAGGCCCAGGTTGGGCAGCGTGTTGATAATCTGTTGCAGCCCAGCCGGAATCGGAATCAGGTCGGTGACCGCGGCCGACGCGCCGGTGTAGTAGCCGGTCATTGCCGAGACGTCGGCGGCCCACATCTCTTCGTAGATGCTCTCGGCCGCCGCGATCGCAGGTGCATTGAGCCCGAGGAAGTTTGAGCGCACGAGTTGCACGAAGGCTTTGCGATTGGCCTCTACCGCGAGCGGATGGACCGTCGCGGCACGGGCGGCCTCGAAAGTGCTTGCCACTGCATTTGCCTGGCTGGAGGCGAGTAGCGCCTTGGCCGATGCGGCGCTGAGAAATCCGGCGTACGGCGCCGCAGCCGCAGCCATTGCTGCCGCAGCCGGGCCCTGCCAGGACTGGCCGGCCAGTCCTGCGGTCACCGTGGAAAAAGACTCGGCGGCCGTTGCCAACTCATCGGCGAGACCCGCCCAGGCGGTGGCTGCATCGAGCATCGGCGCCGAACCTGCACCGATGAACATCCGCAACGAATTGACCTCAGGCGGCAACACCGCAAAGTTCGACACGCTTTCCCCCCGGTTGATTCGCGGCGGCCCCCCATGACCGCTGTCGCGCAAATTTTGACCGACACTACGGTGAGCGTGGCTACGCCACATGGCATTTCGGGAAAATTTACGCTTGCTAATCAATTTGCGCAGGTGGCGGGGGTGTGCGCGGGCGCTCCAGGCCGGCTGAGGTGGACGATCCCGGAGATCGAAGAGCCCCGATCAAACGGACGTCCGCGTCTGGGCCGACCAACGCTGGCCGGCCGATCTCACCTGAGCGCTGCAGCAGCTGTCGCTAACGTGCCGCGCAGCGAACTGACCTCGACACTAGGGCCGATCCGCCGCGAAATGAACGCGACCTGCTACTTGCTGTGTGAAAGGCTCTCGGCCACTTGGACTTCAGCGCCCGTTGGGGCTCAAAGTTGCTGCAATCGGGCAATGAGACTGAAGAACCCAGGAATGCCGGTACCCGAGTTGAACGCGCCCGAGTTGAAGCCGCTGACTAAACCGCTCGGGAATGTGAGGAGGGGACCGGTGACGCCGGTGTTGAAGAAGCCGGAGGTGTAGCCGTTGAATAACGAGCCGCCGCTGGCGGTGTTTCCGATGCCTGAGACGGAGCCGTGTCCCACCCCGCCGCTTGCCGAGTTGTTGAAGCCCGAGACATTGGAACCGATGTTGTTGAAGCCCGACGACGTGGCACTGACGTCGGTAGTGGAACCGAACGCGGTGTTGAAGTTTCCGGAGTTCCAGAAGCCGGTGTTCACATTGCCCGAATTGCCATTACCGGTGTTGGTGTGACCGGAATTCCAGAAGCCGGTGTTGCCTCCGGTGAGGATACCGCCTCCGGCGTTGCCGGCTCCGGTGTTGACGTCACCCGAGTTGAAGAACCCTGTGTTCAGGGTGCCCGAGTTGCCAAAGCCGAAGTTCCCGGTTCCGCTTTCGCCTATGCCGATGTTGCCGTAGCCGGAGTTGCCGATGCCGATGCCTTGTAGTTTCCCGAATTCAGGGTCGGTAGGCGCATGGAATCCAGAGCCGAACAGACCGAGATTGCCATCACCGGAGTTGAAGAATCCGATATTTCCGGTGCCGGAATTGCCGAAGCCGATGTTGCCGGTGCCGGAGTTCAGGCCGTCGAAGTGGAATTGGCCGGTGACCGAGTCGTAGTAGGTACCCCCGATGCCGATCAATTTGTTACCGGAAAGCCCGAACCCTATGTTGCCATTTCCGGTGTTCCCGCCGCCGACGTTGGAGTCGCCGTGGTTGCCGAGGCCGAAGTTCCCGTTACCGAGGTTGCCCAGGCCGACGTTGGCACCTGGGTTGGAGCTGGTGGTCGCGTCGCCCAGGTTTCCGAAGCCGATGTTCTGGTTTCCGATGTTGCCGGAGCCCCAGTTCCGGCTCCCGTTGTTGCCGCTGCCGACGTTGGCGCTGCCGATGTTGCCGCCGCCGATGTTCTGGTTTCCGATGTTGCCGCTGCCGACGTTGTTGCTGCCGTTGTTGCCGTTGCCGACGTTCAGGCCACCGTTTTTGTTGCCGATGCCGATGTTGGGGTCCCCGGGCGCAGCCGGTGCGGCTCCCTTGACGCCGCCGAAGAGCTGCCCGATGCCGGGTAGGCCCTGCAGGGTCTGCTGCCAGGACGACAGCTGGGCGGCCACCGCGGAGGCGCCGCCGTGGTAGCCGAACATTGCGGCGACGTCGGTGGCCCAGAACTCCTCGTAGGCGGCCTCGGCGGCGGCGATGAAGGGGGCGTTGAAGCCGAAGAAGTTGGTGCGGACCGCTTGCACCATGGCTTGGCGGTTGGCGGAGATCACCTCGGGGTGCACCATCGCGGATTTGCAGGCCTCGAAGACCTCGGCGACGGCTTTGGCGCCGACGGAGGCGGTCAGGGCGCGGGTGGACGCCGCACGCAGGAACGCCGAGTAGGGGCTGGCTGCTTTGGTCATCGCCGCCGCGGCCGGGCCTTGCCAGGCCTGGCTGGTCAGCCCGGTGGTCACCGAGGCGAATGAGTCTGCCGCCGAACCTAATTCCTCGGCCAGGCCCGACCAGGCCGCCGCGGCTTCGAGCATGGGTGCTGACCCAGCGCCGCACAACATCCGTAGGGAGTTGACCTCTGGTGGAAGCATGGAAAAGTTCACAGCGCTGACCTCCGTTAACCCTGTCGCCCGCGACGAGTAAGCCCGACAGAGAGACAATAGAGCTGCCCGATCCATTTGGTTCGACTTTGCGAAAAATATCGACGTCGCTGCCCGGCCGACATTTCGCTACAGCCCGCGCCGCGTCTGGGCCGACGTTTTCTACGCCCGAGTCGAGGCCGGCGAACTGGTATTAGCCGGTATTTCTCTGGCGACCGGCATCACCGGTGCCGGTCGGATTGTTTCCGGCCCAGCCGAATCCAACCGTGTTGCCGATTTTCCGGCACCTTGTTCTGCGTTGCCGCTGCCGGTGTTGGCGAGCGGCCGCAGCCTAGGCGCTGGCGTGCGTTAATAGTAGTTGGGTTGGCGCACTGAAGAAGCCGTTAGGCCGCCCTAGAGGTTCTTCAGCGCCTGTACGATGCTGAAGAAGCCTCCCATTTGCGTACCTGTGTTGAACAGTCCAGAAATTTGGCCGGCAATGGGGGTACCCGCGCCATGGTTGAAGAAGCCTGAGATTTGGCCGTTCAACACGGTGCCTCCATTGGCGCTATTGAAGAAACCAGACATAAGGCCGTTCAAACCGCCGCCGGAAGCGGTGTTGAAGAATCCCGAGCTTGGTTGACTGCCCGTGTTGCCAAAACCGGAGTGCGCCGCCCCGCTATTGGTGGTCATCCCGAAGCCCGTGTTCACGTTGCCTGAATTCCAGAAACCCGTGTTTGTGTTGCCCGAGTTCCCGTCGAAGGTGTTGAAGCTCCCGGAATTTTCCAGGCCGGTGTTGAAAGCGCCGCTGTTCCCGAAGCCGGTATTTGCGGTACCCACATTCCCGAGGCCGGTGTTCAGGGCGCCGGTGTTCCCGAAGCCGAAGTTACCTTGGCCGCTGTTACCGAGACCGATGTTCCCGAAGCCGCTGTTTCCGATACCAAGGCCCTGGAGTTGGCCCAAGTTGGCGGGATTAACGTTGAACCCTGAGTTGAATAAACCGAGGTTGCCGTCGCCGGAGTTGAAGAATCCGATGTTGCCGGTGCCCGAGTTCCCGAAGCCGATGTTGCCGGCGCCAGAGTTCAGACCGTTGAACACGAACTGGCCGTTCGCTGTGTTGAAGTAGGCGTTGCCTAGACCGACCAGGTTGTTGCCAGTTAGGCCGAACCCGATGTTGTTATTGCCGGTGTTGCCGGCCCCCTGGTTCCCGATGCCGTTATTTCCGATGCCCGTATTGCTATTGCCGATATTGCCCAGGCCAAAATTCCCGCGCGCGGTGGCAGAGTTGTTGACGTTTCCGAGTCCGAAGTTTCCGTTACCTGCGTTCCCGAAGCCAAAGTTGTTGTTGCCGTTGTTGCCGCTGCCGACATTGCTCTTGCCGGTGTTGCCGCCACCGAGATTCAGGTCACCTTTGTTTCCGTTCCCGACGTTGTTGCTGCCGTTGTTGCCGTTGCCGACGTTCAGGCCACCGTTTTTGTTGCCGATGCCGATGTTGGGGTCCCCGGGCGCAGCCGGTGCGGCTCCCTTGACGCCGCCGAAGAGCTGCCCGATGCCGGGTAGGCCCTGCAGGGTCTGCTGCCAGGACGACAGCTGGGCGGCCACCGCGGAGGCGCCGCCGTGGTAGCCGAACATTGCGGCGACGTCGGTGGCCCAGAACTCCTCGTAGGCGGCCTCGGCGGCGGCGATGAAGGGGGCGTTGAAGCCGAAGAAGTTGGTGCGGACCGCTTGCACCATGGCTTGGCGGTTGGCGGAGATCACCTCGGGGTGCACCATCGCGGATTTGCAGGCCTCGAAGACCTCGGCGACGGCTTTGGCGCCGACGGAGGCGGTCAGGGCGCGGGTGGACGCCGCACGCAGGAACGCCGAGTAGGGGCTGGCTGCTTTGGTCATCGCCGCCGCGGCCGGGCCTTGCCAGGCCTGGCTGGTCAGCCCGGTGGTCACCGAGGCGAATGAGTCTGCCGCCGAACCTAATTCCTCGGCCAGGCCCGACCAGGCCGCCGCGGCTTCGAGCATGGGTGCTGACCCAGCGCCGCACAACATCCGTAGGGAGTTGACCTCTGGTGGAAGCATGGAAAAGTTCATAGCGCTGACCTCCGTTAAACCCGCCGCCCGCGACGAGTAAGCCCGACGCCGCAGACAATACGACTGCGCTACCTGCCATGTTTCGTTTTTGCTAAAAGTTTCGAGAATTCCGGGCGGAGTGGGCGTTCTTTGGGTGTCAGACGCTTTGCGGCGGTTGCTGGCGCCGTGGTTGAGACCGGGTATATCGGTACGGACGACATGCCTCTGCGGGAATTACCCGGGCGCCTTGCTCAGTCGCAGGGCCGAAAAATGGATTTAAAGTATCGGCGACGGCCGGGTGCGGCTGAATACGCCCGCCGGACTGGTTTCTATATCGAGAAAAGCACAGGTGATGCTCCGGCGGCATACCCTTCACGGACGCGGTCGCAGCCTTGTCGGAAGGTCCAAAAACTCGCCTGTTCGGCGCCGACCCCCGCGCCGATTGAATCGAAAAAGCCGCACGCCTGCCCGGCATCGGGTCCGATCCGCGGTGTGATCGGAGCCCGGGTTGCCGGCGGGGTGTTCAAGTTCCCGCTCTCTCGAAGCCGCGTTGGCCCGATCCGGGTTGCCCAGGCCGGTGCTCCCTGTGCGCTCAGTGTGAGATCGACGAACAGATGACATGACCGGTGTTGGCCGAGCAAGCGCTTGGTTGATAGGCTGGGCGGGTGGAGCGAGTGGCCGGTCAGGCTAACAGCCGCCGAGACGAGTTACTGGAACTCGCCGCGGTGATGTTTGCCGAGCGCGGCCTGCGCGCCACCACCGTGCGTGACATCGCCGACGGCGCCGGGATCCTTTCCGGCAGTCTCTATCACCACTTCGCCTCCAAGGAGGAGATGGTCGACGAGCTGCTGCGCGGATTTCTCGACTGGCTGTTTGCACGTTACCGCGAGATCGTCGACAGCGAACCCAACCCCTTGGAGCGGCTCAAAGGCTTGTTCATGGCGTCGTTCGAGGCCATCGAACATCGGCACGCCCAGGTCGTCATCTACCAGGATGAGGCGCAGCGGCTTTCGTCGCAGCCACGGTTCTCCTACATCGACGAACGCAACAAGCAGCAGCGCGCGATGTGGGTCGAGCTGCTCAAACAGGGCGTCAAGGAGGGTTACTTCCGGCCCGACCTGGACGTCGACCTGGTCTATCGCTTCATCCGTGACACCACGTGGGTGTCGGTCCGCTGGTATCAACCCGGCGGACCGCTCACCGCACATCAGGTGGGTCAGAAATATCTCGCCATCGTTCTGGGCGGAATTGCAAAAGAAGGAGTCTGAACATGGCTGGGTTTTCCGAGGCATATGTCATCGATGCGGTGCGTACCGCGGTTGGCAAGCGTGGCGGCGGGCTGGCAGGAATCCACCCCGTCGATCTCGGTGCCCTGGGGTGGCGGGGACTGCTGGAGCGGACCGACGTCGACCCGGCTGCCGTTGACGACGTGATCGCCGGCTGCGTGGACGCGATCGGCGGGCAGGCAGGCAACATCGCCCGACTCTCGTGGCTGGCCGCCGGCTATCCGGAAGAGGTGCCAGGCGTCACCGTCGACCGGCAATGCGGATCCAGTCAACAGGCCATTTCCTTTGGCGCGCAGGCGATCATGTCGGGTACCGCGGATCTGATCGTCGCCGGTGGCATGCAGAACATGAGCCAGATCCCGATCTCGTCGGCGATGACTGTCGGTGAACAGTTCGGATTCACCTCGCCCACAAACGAATCCAAGCAATGGCTGCACCGGTACGGTGACCAGGAGATCTCCCAGTTCCGTGGCTCGGAGATGATCGCGGAGAAGTGGAACCTGTCGCGGGAAGAGATGGAGCAGTACTCGCTGACCAGTCACGAGCGGGCATTCGCCGCGATTCGCGGCGGCAACTTCGACAACGAAATCCTCACCGTCGAAACCGAAACCGGCCCGTTCCGGGTGGACGAGGGTCCCCGCGAGTCGTCGCTGGAGAAGATGGCGGGGTTGAAGACCCTGGTCGACGGTGGTCGCCTGACCGCGGCGATGGCCAGCCAGATTTCCGATGGGGCATCCGCGGTGCTGTTGGCGTCCGAGCAGGCGGTAAAAGACCATGGTCTGACGCCGCGTGCCCGCATCCACCACATCAGCACCCGCGGCGCCGACCCGGTGTTCATGCTCACCGGTCCCATCCCCGCCACCCGTTATGCGCTGGAGAAGACGGGCCTATCCATCGACGACATCGACACCGTCGAGATCAACGAGGCCTTCGCCCCTGTCGTGATGGCCTGGCTCAAGGAGATCAAGGCCGACCCGGAAAAGGTCAATCCCAACGGCGGCGCGATCGCACTCGGGCATCCCTTGGGCGCCACCGGTGCGAAATTGTTCACCACCATGCTGAACACCTTGGAGCGCATCGGCGGTCGCTATGGACTGCAGACGATGTGTGAGGGCGGCGGCACCGCGAACGTGACGATCATCGAGCGCCTCTAGGTCCTCGCACCTGGGGTCGAGTGTGGAACGTGCGACGCTCCGTCGGCGTTTCGCGTCGTGGAATTCACAGTCGGCGATGGTTGGGGATGGGCGACGGCGGTGAACGCGCCCGGCTGACAGCATGCCCGGATGGACTGGCCGTTTCTGGGCGCCGAAGCCCTGGCCGGCAAGGCGATCAGCGAGCGCGCACTGCGTTGTCTGTACGAGCCCGTTTATCCCGGGGTGTACGGCCCGGCCGGTATTGAGCTGACGGCAGGCCAGCGCGCACGGGCCGCGTGGTTGTGGTCGCGCCGACGAGGCGTGGTCGCCGGCAACTCGGCCGCGGCGCTGCTGGGCGCCAAGTGGGTCGGCCCGGCGCTCGACGCGGAACTGGTGCACGACAATCGAAAACCCCCGGCGCGCATCGTCGTTCATACCGACAGTTTGGCGCCGCACGAGGTACTGATTGTCGACGGGATCACGGTCACCACTCCGGCGCGCACGGCATTCGATATCGGCCGGCGAACCGCTGACCGCTTACATGCCGTACAGCGCCTCGACGCTTTGGTGAACGCCACCGATCTCAAGTTCGCTGAGGTAGAGGCCGTCGTTGCCGGACATCGCGGTGCGCGCGGGTTGGTCCGGCTTCGCCGCATATTGCCGTTGGTCGACGGAGGGGCGGAGTCACCGCAAGAGACGCGGACCCGATTGGTGTTGATCGACGCGGGGCTACCGAAACCACGGACACAGATCCGGGTGCATGGGGAATACGGCGACTTCGTGGCCCGCATCGACATGGGCTACGAGGAGCTGCGCGTTGGCATCGAATACGACGGCCCGCAGCACTGGACGGATCCGGAACAACGTGCGCGGGATATCGACCGGCACGCCGCACTGATGGACCTGGGGTGGACAATCGTCAGGGTCAGCAACGACCTGCTCCGCTACCGGGAGGCAACGTTCATTGCTCGAGTTGTCGCGGCCATGCAGGCGGCCGGATGGCGCTGGTGACCCTGGACCCCGCGAGGCGGGCGGTCCGGGACTCCGGGACTCCGCGGGGCCGCGGGGCCGAGGCATGGGAAGTCGCGAACGTGAACCTCACGTCGCCGAATCGGCGTGTCGCGTCGTGAGATTCACACTCGGCGAAGGGAAGCGGGGTGTGAGAGTCGCCAGGATGGCTAATGGCGCTGGGTATTACCGCGAGTGGGAATCTCACGACGCTCCGCCGGCGTGTCGCGTCGTGAGATTCACACTCGGCGAAGAGGGGCGAGGCCGGGGCCGCGAGGGGCGGGGCGAGGGGCCGCGAGGGGCGGAGCGAGGGGCCGCGAGGGGCGAGGCCGGGGCCGTGAGGGGCCGCGAGGGGCGCTGGGGGCCGGGGCGCTGGCCCTAGGCGTCGTAGTCGACCGAGACGAACGGCGTCGTGGGGTGCGACTGGCAGGTCAAAATGTAGCCCGCGTCCAGTTCGGCCTGCCCGAGCGCGAAGTTGTGGTCCATCTCGACGTTGCCCTCGACCAGCTTCGCCCGGCAGGTTCCGCACGCACCGCCCATGCAGGCGTACGGCGCATCGTCGCGAACCTGCAGCGCTCCCTCCAGGATCGAGTCGCCGGGGGTCAGGTCATACGTCCACTGCTTACCGGACAGCGTGAATGTCACCGTCGCGGCCTCGTAGGAATGCTCTGCGGCGGAACCGGTTTCGAACCCATGGAAGAGCTCGAGGTGGATGCACTCGGGATCCACGCGGTGCTCGAGCAGCGACTCGCGCACCGATGTCGTCATCTCCATCGGCCCGCAGATGAACCACTCGTCCACGGCCTCGGGCTGCAGGTTGCCGGTCAGCCACAGGTTGAGTTTGTCGCGGTCGATCCGGCCGCGCAGTTCCGGAGTGTGCAACGACTCGCCCGACAGCACGTGCAGGATCTCCAGCCGGTCGGCGTAGCGCGACTCGAGGCGGTCGAGCTCTGCGCGGAACATTGTCGATTCCTTGGTGCGGTTGCCGTAGATGAGCGTGAACCGGCTCTCGGTTTCGATCTCCAGGGTCGTCGCCAGGATCGACAAGACCGGCGTGATGCCACTGCCGGCCACCAGGCCGACGTAGTGCTTGCGGTTCAGCGGATGCAACGGGGTGCCGAACCGTCCGGTCGGGGTCATCAGCTCGAGCACGTCACCGGCCTGCAGTCGTTCGGCCACATACGTCGAAAAGGCGCCGCCTGGAATGTGTTTGACCGCAATCCGCAACTGCGCGCGGGTCGCCGGGGCGCAGATCGAGTAGTTGCGCCGAACACCCTCGGCGCCCACCACCGTCACATGCTGACCCGGCTCGAACCGGAACGCGTCCTGCAGGTCCTCCGGCACCGCGAAGGTGACCAGGGTGCTGTCGGCGGTGATCGGGTCCACCGACGCGACCGGGATGCGGTGCAGGACGGCGTGCGGCGAACTCGAGCGTGACGGCATCCGAACCGGCAGCAGCTTGGCGAGCCGGCCGTTGAGGTCCTTCCACTCCCGGTACTCGTCGGGATTCAGTTGCTGCCCGAAGACGGTGTTGATGGCGGCGTTGCGCTCCAGGTAAGCCTCTTCGTTGCGCTTCCACGTCCGCAGATACCGATAGAACGGCACGGACGGGTGCAGGTGGTGCACCAGGTGGTAGTTCTGCGACAGCAGCACCGGGGTGAACAGCCATTCGGCGCCGACGCGATTGCGGGTTGCGCGGTAGCGATTGGTGCGCTGAGTGTCTTCCAGACCGTGATGGGGCAGCCAGTCGAACCACCACGCCAGGATGGTGAGGCCGATCCGCTGCGGGATCAGGAAGACGACGGCCAGGATCCAGAAGTTTCCGGTGACGATCGCCGCGACCAGTCCGGCGATGGACAGCGTCATCATCACGACGGTCTCGGCCACTTCGACGACCGGCCGGCTGCGGGCGCGCGGCAGGTAGTACCGCAAGTAGAAGTACTCCACCATCGACCAGCGCAGCGGCAGCTGCCACCACTTGCCGTGCGAGGCGAAGGTGTCCGGGTCCCGGTCGTCGTCGTTGGAATGCCGGTGGTGCTGAATGTGGATGTAGCCGAACGACGGGAAGGCGACCACCGGGCCGACGAACAGCCAGGCCAGCCGCCCCATCAGACCGTTGACCCAGCGCACGGAGCTGATCGAGTAGTGCGACGCGTCGTGCACGACGGTGAACATCACGAACGTCACGGCGGCGTTGACCGGAATGGTCACCCACCAGGGTGACCAGCCGTTGATGTAGCCGACCGTCGTGGTGACGAACGCGGTCAGCGACGCGAGAAAGATCCCGATGGTGGGCAGCGCGAGCTTGGGAACTGCTTCACCCGGATCGGGCAGCGCGTGCTGCGCGGCGGACCCGGAGGTCGCTGGTGCCTGCTCGACGGTCGACATAGCTGGAAGAGCTTAGTCGACACGCGTCAACTACTCCACTAGCTTCGCCGCGGCCTGCAGATGCTCGATGGCCTCCGCGACGACCGATTCGATCAGCTCGGCACACGACGGCAGGTCGTCCAGAATGCCGGCCACCTGGCCGGATGCCAGCACGCCGGCGTCGGTGTTGCCCTCCACCAGTCCCGCCTTGAGCAACATCGGGGTGTTGGCCGCCATCACCACCTGCGACCAGGTCAGCTCCTTGCCGTGCCGCATCGCCAGACCGTCCTGGATCATCGACCGCCAGCTCATCTGCGACATCTGCTTGAACTTGGCCGCGTTGCGTACCGCCGCGGTGAAACCACGTGCCCGCGAGCCGCTTTCCAGCTTCTCCACCAGGCCGGTGCGCAGCACCCGGTGCGGCATGCCGTCGACGCGGGTGGTGACCACGGTGCCGTCCAGTGCCGAGTCCAGGTAACGCCGTTTGACGGCGTCGGGCACCGTGGAATCCGAGGTGAGCAGGAAGCGGGTGCCCATGGCAACCCCGGCTGCGCCGTAGGACAGCGCTGCTGCCAGTCCGCGTCCGTCGAAGAACCCGCCCGCGGCGATCACCGGAATGTCTGTGCCCTTGACCGCGTCCAGCACCGACGGCAGCAGCAGGGTCGTGGCAACCGGACCGGTGTGTCCGCCGCCTTCACCGCCCTGCACGATCATCGCGTCGGCGCCCCACCCGGCGACCTTGCGAGCGTGCTTGGCCGCCCCGATCGACGGAATGACCACGGCCCCGGCCTCTTTGAGCCGGGCGATCAATTCGGGTTTGGGCGCCAGCGCGAAGGACGCCACCTTGACGCCCTCACGGATCATCAGTTCGACGCGGTCGCCGGCGTCGGCGGCATCGGCACGCATGTTGACGCCGAACGGTTTGTCCGTCGCGGCCTTCACCTTCTTGATGGCCGCCGACAGTTCGTCGAGCGTCATGGTGGCCGAGGCGAGAATGCCCAACCCGCCGGCGTTGGCCGTGGCCGACACCAGCCGGGCACCGGCCACCCATCCCATCCCGGTCTGCACCACCGGGTGTTCGATGCCGACCAGCTCGGTCAGCGGCGTCTTGATCCTCACTACCGGATCTCTCTGTCGCGCAGCGCCTTCGGGTCGATGACCTCACGGATGAGTCGCAGTTCGTCGTCGGTGGGCTGCCGGGACTCACCGGCCTCGTCGAGGCCGTGCACCTCGAACGAGGTGGCCTCGCGGACGTCGTCGGGGGACACACCGGGGTGCAGGGACAGTGCCCGCATGGTGTGGTCCGGTCCGCCGAAGTCGAAGACACCCAGATTCGACACCACCCGGAAGACGTTGACGAACCGGAACGCCGGGTTGTCCGGATCGACCTTGTCGTAACCGATGCCGGAGACGACGTCGACGGTTTCGGTGAACACCCGCTTGGAGTGGCTACCGACCCAGTAACTGGTGGCGTGGTTGATGGTATTGCCTGGTGAGCCGCGGACCCCGAACATCTGCCGGGTCGGCTGCTGCAGCGGGCCAAACGCCGAGATGTTCTGATTGCCATAGCGGTCAACCTGATTGGCGCCCATCACGACATGCCGACGGCCCCAGGAGAGGGTTTCGAAGACCCGACCGAACGGCATCCAGCCTTCGACCGGTCCGGTCTTGCCGAGTGCCGGGGTGTCGGCCAGCAATTGCGCCTCGCCGTCGGTGAGCAGGATGTCGGGGGAGAAGGTCAGCCGTGCCAGCCGGGCCCCGACGGAGGCCATGTTGGTCATCGGGCTGATCATGATTTCGCCCGCGTCCCTGAACAACTCGGCGCAGGCGATCGCGCATACTTCTGCTCGGGTGCCGCTCATTTCGCTGCCTCCTCGGCGAACTTCCGCACGGCGGCCTGGTAATCCTCTTCGCCGCCGGACAGGTAGGTGGCTACGAACTGCTGCCAGCCCTCTTCGGTGGAAGCGGCCTCGGCGTAGTGCCGCTGGAACTTCTCGTCGCGGCCGTAGTCCGGTGCGGCGGTGGTGAAGTGAGCGCCACCAGGCGCTTCCACCACGCCGTCGACCATCATCCGGTTGATCAAAAGCGCCTGCGGGGGAACCGATTTGACCAGTTCCTCCGTAGGCACAATGCGCTCCACCGACAGGAATCTACGGTCGGCGGCCATCAGGAACAGGTCGTCGAAGTAGGGGTCGATGCCGGTGTATGCGGCATTGCCCCTGTTGTCACCGAGATTGAGGTGGGCGAACGCGACGTCGAGCCGCAGCGCCGGCATCGCGATCAGCTTCTCGTACCCGCCGTCGGTGGGGTAGGGGCTGGTGACGGTCTTGAGTTCGCCCTCCCAGAAGTCCGGCACCGAACTGCCGAGCCCCGCGCGGGTCGGCAGGAACGGCAGCCGTTGTGCCGCCGCCTGCAAGCCGTTGCGCAGCATGCCCTCGTCCATCTCGCGGGCCTCGATGGCGCCGCTGGTGCGGGCCTTGGCGAACCACGGGTCGTAGAAGGGCGGCGAGTCCAGGGAGACGAACCCGTAGTAGACCCGCTTGACCTTGCCGGCCGAGCACAGTAGGCCCAAGTCCGGACCACCGTAGGTGACGACGGTCAGGTCGGTGACGTCGGTGCGCAACAGTGCCCGCACGAAGGCCATTGGCTTGCGGCGCGATCCCCAGCCGGCGATGCCGATCGTCATGCCGCTCTCTACGTGCGCGACGGCGTCGTCCAGAGTGGTCGTCTTGTCGCGGGTCATGCGCCGCTCCTCCTCATCGCTTCGTCCCCCGCAAGCGGGCGGGACCCCCACTGCATCGTCGCCGGCGTCATTCCTTCTTGCCCTTTGCCGTTCCGGCGAACGCGTCGCGGTGCTCGTCGGCGACACCGGCGAGGTTGAGTTCGAACGTGAACCCCTGCTCCATGCGGTAGCTCGAGTTGACGCGTTGCACGTCGATCAGGTTCAGCGCCTCCTTGGCGGCGCGGATGACGCGGGTGTCCTTGGCGGCGATATCGCGGGCCACTCTGAGCGCGGCTTCGTCCAACTCAGCGCGCGGCACCACCTCATGCACCGAGCCGAAGTGGTGCAGCGTCGCGGCGTCCACGGTGGCGGCGGTGAAGAACAGGCGCCGCATCATGTGCTGCGGCACCAGGCGGGACAGATGGGTGGCCGCGCCGAGTGCGCCGCGTTCCACCTCCGGCAGCCCGAAGATCGCGTCGTCGGAGGCGACGATGACGTCGGCGTTGCCCACCAGGCCGATGCCGCCGCCAACGCAGAAGCCGTTGACCGCGGCGATCACCGGCACCGCACACTCGTAGACCGCACGGAATGCCGCGAAGCACCCGCGGTTCGCGTCGATCAGCGCCGTGAAGCCCTCGGTGCGCTGCATTTCCTTGATGTCGACGCCGGCGTTGAAGCCGCGGCCTTCGGCCCGCAGGATGACCGCATGGGTCTGCGGATCCCGGCCGGCGGCCGTGATGGCGTCCCCGAGTTCGAACCATCCTTGTGACGGAATGGCGTTGACGGGCGGGTAGTCGACGGTGACCGCGACTATTCCGGGTTCTGTCGTTGTGGAGGTGATCGTCATGGCACTTCCTGCTGAGTCCGCTGGGGTCAGTTACCTAAGCAAGCACTTGCTTGGTACGCTAGCACAGTGACCGAACCCCAATCAGCCCCCGGCAGCATCAATCTGGGTTTGGCCGGGCGTGTGGTGCTGGTGACTGGCGGCGTTCGCGGCGTCGGCGCCGGTATCAGTTCGGTTTTCGCCGAGCAGGGCGCGACGGTCGTTGCCTGTGCGAGACGCCCGGTCGAGGGCTTTCCGCACGAGTTCCACAGCTGCGACATTCGCGACGAGGAGTCGGTCAAGCGCCTGGTGGGGACGATAGTGGAGCAGCACGGGCGTCTGGACGTGCTGGTCAACAACGCCGGCGGTTCTCCGTACGTGTTGGCCGCCGAGGCGACGCACAACTTCCACCGCAAGATCGTCGAGCTCAATGTGCTTGCACCGCTGTTGGTTTCGCAGCATGCGCACGCGGTGATGCAGAACCAGCCGAACGGCGGCTCGATCGTCAACATCTGCAGCGTCAGCGGGCGCCGGCCCACGCCGGGCACCGCCGCCTACGGCGTGGCCAAGGCCGGCTTCGAAAACCTCACCACCACCCTGGCTGTCGAGTGGGCACCCAAGATCCGCGTCAACGCGGTGGTGGTCGGCATGGTCGAGACCGAACAGTCCGAACTGTTCTACGGCGACGCCGACTCGGTCGCCCGGGTCGCGGCCACCGTGCCGCTGGGCCGGCTGGCCAAGCCTGTCGACATCGGTTGGGCGGCAGCATTTCTGGCATCCGACGTGGCGTCGTACATCAGTGGGGCGACGCTGGAGGTGCACGGCGGTGGGGAGCCGCCGCAGTATCTGGCCGCCTCGAGCGCCAACAAATGACGGAAAAGGAGTATTGGCAATGGGTTTGGTTGACGGCCGAGTGGTCATCGTTACCGGCGCGGGCCGCGGCATCGGCCGTGCGCATGCCCTGGCGTTCGCCGCCGAGGGCGCACGGGTGGTGGTCAACGACATCGGCGTGGGCCTGGACGGATCGGCCGGCGAAAGCCCGGCGCAGCAGGTGGTCGACGAAATCACCGCCGCCGGTGGGGAAGCCGTGGCCAACGGCGACGACATCGCCGACTGGACCGGCGCGCAGAACCTGATCGACACGGCGGTCGACACCTTCGGCGGCCTCGACGTGCTGGTCAACAACGCCGGATTCATCCGTGACCGGATGCTGGCCAATACCAGCGAAAGTGAGTGGGACGCGGTCATCCGTGTGCATCTCAAGGGTCACTTCGCCACCCTGCGGCACGCGGCCGGCTACTGGCGCCGGCAGATCAAGGCCGGCACCGTCGGCCCGGACGAGCTGAATGCCCGCATCATCAACACCAGCTCCGGCGCCGGCCTGCAAGGCAGTGTCGGGCAGGGCAACTACTCCGCCGCCAAGGCCGGAATCGCGGCGCTGACTCTCGTCGGCGCCGCCGAACTCGGGCGCTACGGCATCACGGTCAATGCGATCGCGCCCGCCGCCCGTACCCGCATGACCGAGGCCGTGTTCGCCGAGACGATGGCCGCCCCGGAGGACGGTGGATTCGACGCGATGGCCCCGGAGAACGTCTCGCCGCTGGTGGTGTGGCTGGGCAGCGTCGAGTCCCGGGACGTCACCGGAAAGGTTTTCGAAGTCGAGGGCGGGCTGATCCGGGTCGCCGAGGGTTGGGCGCACGGACCACAGATCGACAAGGGCGCGAAGTGGGATCCCACCGAGCTGGGGCCGGTGGTCACCGACCTGCTGGCCAAGTCACGGACGCCGGTTCCGGTATACGGGGCCTAGCGTTTTGCGTTGACTCTGCGTACAGGGTGCGAATGTGCGGGTGCGTCGCGCCCTGGACGCAGAATCAACGCGGTCGCGGGATTTTTACGGGTCGCAGATGACGATCGGGATCGTCCGGTCGGTCCAGGCCTGATAGTCCTCATAGGTCGGGTACATGTCCACCAGCTTCGGCCAGTACTTGGCGCGTTCCTCGTCGGTGGCGTCGCGTGCGGTGAGGTCGAGGATTTCCTTCTTGATCTGCACCTTCACCTTGGGGTTTGCCTTGAGGTTGAGGTACCACATGGGGTTCTTGGCCGAGCCGCCCTTCGATGCCGCCACGATGACGCGGTTACCGTCGCGCAGGAAGTAGAGCGGGCTGACCCGGGGTTCACCGGTCTTGCGACCGGTGGTGGTCAGCAGGGCGACGGGGATCTTCTGGAATGTGCTGCCGAGACCTTCGCCGCCGTTGCGGCGGTACATCCACGTGTTCAGTCGCGACATCCACTTGATGAAGTGGTCGGTCAGCGGCGAATTCAGAAAGCGCGGGGGAGATTTCGGCATGAATTGATCCTAGTGCTGGATGAACGGCGTGAAACTGGCTCTGATGTGCTGGATTTCGGCTTTGCCGGTGGGGCTTTCGGCCGGAATCACGAACGTCTCGTCGACCCGCGCGGCGATTCGCCGACCGGCGAGCGCCGCCTTGCTCAAGACGTCGTAGCGGGCGTGTACCTCGTCGCCCTCGATGCGGTAGTGCGGGGGCGTGGCATCGGCGATGACGCGGTACTGCAATCCGCGATTCAGGCCGCGCCGTAGGTGATTACCGGAGAAGCCGTTCTTCACGCCCAATTCGATGCGGGTGCATCCGGCGGCGAACGGAACGGCTTCGGCGTCGTGGCTGACGAGTGCATCGATGTAGCTCTGAGCCGCGGCGATGCGACTCTCCTCGGAGACGTGCACGGTCTAGATGCGTTCGATGATGGTCCCGGTCGACAGCGCGCCACCCGCACACATGGTGATCAGCGCGGTGCTCTGGTCAGTGCGCTCCAGTTCGTGCAGCGCGGTGGTGATCAGCCGGGCTCCGGTGGAGCCCACCGGGTGGCCCAGGGCGATGGCGCCGCCGTTGACGTTGACCCGGTCCATGTCGGGCTCGTGCACCCGCGCCCAGGACAGCACCACCGACGCGAAAGCCTCGTTGATCTCCACGATGTCGATGTCGCCCATCTTCATCCCGGCCTTCTCCAGCACCCGCGCCGTCGACTGCACGGGACCGTCGAGGTGGTAGTAGGGCTCCGCGCCGACGTTGGCCTGGCTGACGATTCGGGCCCGCGGCCGCAGCCCGAGCGCCTTGGCCTTGTCCTCATCCATCCAGAGCACCGCGGCCGCGCCGTCGGAGATCTGCGACGAGGTGCCCGCCGTGTGAATGCCGCCCTCCATCACGGGCTTGAGCTGGCTCAACCCCTCCAACGTGGTGTCGCGCAGACCCTGGTCGCGGGTGACCGGCGCGCGCTCGTCGGTCGGCCGCTTGTTCTCGTCGAGCACCGGCGCCACGATCGGCGAGATCTCCCGCTCGAACCGGTTCTCCTCCCAAGCCCGCTTGGCCTTCGCCTGGGAGGCGAAGCCGAATGCGTCGATCTCCTCGCGGGTGATGCCACGGCGCTTGGCGATGCGCTCGGCGGCCTCGAACTGATTCGGCATATCGATGTCCCAGGATGCCGCGCGGATCGCCGCGCGGTCGGGGCCGGCGTTGGCGCCCAGACCCACCCGGCTCATCGCCTCGATACCGCAGGCGATGCCGATGTCGATGGCACCGGTGGCGATCAACCCGGCGACCAGGTGATTGGCCTGCTGGCTGCTGCCGCACTGGCAGTCGATCGTGGTGGCGCCGACGTGCTCGGGCAGTCCGGCCGTCAGCCACGCCACCCGGGTGATGTTGTTGGACTGTTCGCCGAACTGCGTGACGCAGCCGCCGACGAGTTGTTCGACGTCTCCGGCCTCAATACCGGCCTTCTCGACCAGTGCCTTCTGCACCGCCCCGAGCAGTTCGGTGGCATGCAGTCCTGAGAGCCATCCATTGCGCTTGCCGATAGGGCTGCGAGTGGCTTCGACGATTACCGGGTTACCCATGAAGCCAGGCTAGAACACGTTTCATTACTATGACAAGCAAGGATGGTTACCTGCCTTTTATCTGCGCAGGAGCCGTGTTTTACTGGCACTAGAACACGTTGCAAATAGTGTTGTAAAAGGAGCGCACCCTACATGGCACCCCCCAATATTCCCGCCGACTTCGACTTCCTCGACCCCGACGTCAACCTCGCAGGTTTGCCCGTCGAGGAGCTCGCCTGGCTGCGCAAGGCGGAGCCGATCCACTGGGTCGACATCCCCGGCGGCGCGGGTGGGTTCGAGGACCACGGTTATTGGCTCGTCACCCGCCACGCAGACGTCAAAGAGGTGTCGAGGCGTAGCGACCTCTTCTCCAGCTGGATGAACGGCGCCATCCCGACTTGGCCGCCGGAGATGAAGCGCGAGCAGGTGGAACTGCAGCGCAGCGTCATGCTGAACATGGACGCACCCCACCACACCCGGCTGCGCAAGATCATCTCCCGCGGCTTCACCCCCCGGGCCATCGGGAGGCTGGAAGCGGAGCTGTCCCAGCGGGCCCAGAACATCGCCAAGACCGCCGCCAGTGCGGGTAGCGGCGACTTCGTCGAGCAGGTGGCATGCGAATTGCCATTGCAGGCCATTGCCGGCCTGCTCGGCGTTCCCCAGGAGGACCGCGACAAGCTCTTCCGCTGGTCCAACGAGATGACCGGTGGCACCGACCCGGAGTACGCCACCGTCGATCCGGCTCAGTCCTCGATGGAGCTGATCGTGTACGCGATGGCGATGGCCGACGAGCGGGGTAAGAATCCCACCGACGACATCGTCACGACGCTCATCCAGGCCGACATCGACGGCGAAAAGCTTTCCGACGACGAGTTCGGGTTCTTCGTGATCATGCTCGCGGTGGCCGGCAACGAGACCACGCGCAACTCGATCACCCACGGCATGATCGCCCTGGCGAACAACCCCGATCAGTGGGAGCTCTTCAAGAAGGAGCGGCCGTCGACCACCGCTGACGAGATCATCCGCTGGGCCACACCGGTTTCGGCGTTCCAGCGCACCGCCAGCGAGGACACCGAGCTGGGCGGCGTGCAGATCAAGAAGGGCCAGCGGGTGGTGATGTCCTACCGGTCGGCCAATTTCGACGAGGACGTGTTCGACGACCCGCACAGCTTCAACATCCTGCGCGACCCGAACCCGCACGTCGGTTTCGGCGGCACCGGCGCCCACTACTGCATCGGCGCTAACCTGGCCCGCATGACCATCAACCTGATCTTCAACGCGGTGGCCGATCACATGCCGGACCTCACCCCGGTCGGTGAGCCCGAGCGGCTGCGCTCGGGCTGGCTCAACGGAATCAAGCACTGGCAGGTCGACTACACCGGCAAAAACGCGGTGGCGCACTGATCACGATGGACTTCAATCTCAGCGCAGAGCAGGAGGCCGTCGCCGACGTCGTGAAGTCGGTACTGAGCCGCGAATTGTCATGGGCCGCACTGGCGGACGGCGGAGTGACGGCATTGGCGGTGCCCGAACGTCTGGGTGGGGACGGGGTAGGTCTGGCGGAGGTGGGCACCGTGCTCACCGAAGCAGGCCGCCACGGCGCCATCACACCGGCGTTGGTCACGCTGGGCTACGGCGTGGTGCCGCTGCTCGAACTGGCGTCGCAGGAGCAGCAGGACCGCTACCTGGCCGCAGTTTCCGGTGGCGGGGTGCTGACCGCGGCACTGAACGAACCCGGTTCCCCACTGCCGGACCGGCCTTCGGTTGCGTTCAGCGGCGGGCGGTTGTCCGGGGTGAAAGTCGCTGTCGGGTACGCGGAGTCGGCGGACTGGATGCTGGTGACGGCCGACACCGGTGTGGTGGTGGTGTCGCCCAATGCCGATGGCGTGCGCCTGGTCCGTACCCCGACATCCAGCGGCTCCGACGAGTACACAGTGACCTTCACCGATGTCGCGGTCGCCGACGCCGACGTGCTGGCCGGTGCTACGGCGGCGCGGGTCAACCAACTGGTGCTGGCCATGACCGGTGCCTATGCCGCCGGCCTGGTGGCCGGAGCGTTGCGGCTGACGGCTGACTATGTGGCCGGGCGCAAGCAGTTCGGCAAGCCGCTCTCGACATTCCAGACCGTTGCGGCGCAGCTGGCGGAGGTCTACATCGCTTCGCGCACACTCGATTTGGCGTCCAAGGCGGTGCTCTGGAAACTGGCCGAGGGACGCGACGCCGGTTCCGATCTCGACGTGCTCGGATACTGGCTGGCTTCGCAGGCGCCACCGGTGATGCAGACATGTCATCACCTGCACGGTGGCATGGGTATGGACATCACCTACCCGATGCACCGGTACTACTCCACGATCAAGGACCTGACCCGATTGCTGGGCGGGTCATCACACCGACTAGATCTGGTGGGAGTGTAAATGTTTATCGACTTGACCCCTGAGCAGCGCCAGCTGCAGGCCGAGCTGCGGGAGTATTTCACCAATCTGATTTCGTCCGACGAGGCGAAAGCGATGGAGCAGGACCGCCACAACGAGGCCTATCGAGCGGTGATCCGCCGGATGGGCAAGGACGGCAAGCTCGGCGTGGGATGGCCGAAAGAGTACGGCGGCTTGGGTTTCGGGCCGATCGAACAATCCATCTTCGTCAACGAGGCGCACCGGGCCGACGTGCCGCTGCCCGCGGTGACGCTGCAGACGGTGGGTCCGGTGCTGCAGCAGTTCGGCACCGAGGCGCAGAAGAAGAAGTTCCTGCCGGCGATCCTCGCGGGCGAGGTGCACTTCGCGATCGGTTACAGCGAGCCGGAGGCCGGCACCGACCTGGCCTCGCTGCGGACCTCGGCGGTGCGCCAGGGCGACGAGTACATCGTCAACGGCCAGAAGATGTGGACCACCGGCGGCCACGACGCCGACTACGTGTGGCTGGCCTGCCGCACCGACCCGGAAGCCGTGAAGCACAAGGGTATTTCGATCCTGATCGTGGACACCAAGGATCCCGGCTATTCCTGGACGCCGGTCATCCTGTCCGACGGCGCGCACCACACCAACGCCACGTACTACAACGACGTGCGAGTCCCGGCCGACATGCTGGTCGGCGAGGAGAACGGCGGCTGGCGGCTGATCACCACCCAGCTCAACAACGAGCGGGTGATGCTCGGGCCGGCCGGTCGTACCGCTGGCATCTACGATCGCCTGCACGCCTGGGCGTCCAAGCCCGGCGGCAATGGCGTCACTCCGATCGACCACCACGACGTCAAGCGGGCGCTCGGGGAGATCTACTCGCTGTGGCGGGTCAACGAGCTGTTGAACTGGCAGGTCGCCGCGGCCGGCGAGGACATCAACGTGGCCGATGCGGCATCGACGAAAGTCTTTGGTACCGAGAAGATTCAGTACATCGGACGGCTCGCCGAAGAGATCGTCGGGAAGTACGGCAACCCGGCCGAGCCGGACACCGCGGAGCTGCTGGAGTGGCTGGACTCGCAGACCAAACGCAACCTGGTGATCACCTTCGGTGGCGGGGTCAACGAGGTGATGCGCGAGATGATCGCGGCGGCGGGTCTGAAGGTGCCGAGGGTGCCTCGATGAGCGAACTCCAAGAAGCCATCGCCGAGATCGTCGCGGCAGGTGGTGGTAAGCCGCGCACCGGGCGAGACCCGGTCAACCAGCCGATGATCAACAACTGGGTGGAAGCGATCGGCGACCGCAACCCGATCTACGTCGACGAGGCCGCGGCCCGTGCGGCGGGTCACCCGGGACTGGTGGCGCCACCGGCAATGATCCAGGTGTGGACCATGTTCGGCCTGAACGGCGCTCGCCCGGACGACGACCCGATGGGCCCGATGATGAAGTTGTTCGACGACAACGGTTACATCGGGGTGGTCGCGACCAACTGCGAGCAGACCTATCACCGTTATCTGCGGCCCGGCGAGGACGTCAGCATCACCTCCGAAATGGGCGACGTGGTGGGGCCGAAGCAGACCGCTCTGGGTGAGGGCTTCTTCATCAACCAGCACATCGTGTGGCGGGTCGGCGATGAAGACGTCGCCGAGATGAATTGGCGAATACTGAAATTCAAGCCCGCTTCAGGGTCTTCTGGTGCTGCGGTGCCCGACGACCTGGACGCGGATGCGATGATGCGCCCGGCGTCGTCACGCGACACCGCGTTCTTCTGGGAGGGCGTCAAGGCGCACGAGCTGCGAATCCAGAAGCTGGCCGACGGTTCGCTGCAGCATCCGCCGGTGCCGGCGGTATGGCAGGACCCGGCCGATCCCATTGACTATGCGGTGGCCAGCGGACGCGGCACCGTGTACAGCTTCGTGGTGCACCATGCGCCGAAAGTGCCTGGCCGCACACTGCCTTTCGTGATCGCGCTGGTGGAACTGGAGGAAGGCGTCCGGATGCTGGGCGAACTTCGCGGCGTCGATCCCGCCGCGGTGGAGATCGGAATGCCGGTCCATGCAACGTATATCGATTTCCCGGCCGGGGAATCTGGGCCGGAGTGGACCCTGTACGCCTGGGAGCCGGAGGCATGAGCGCGCCTGCTGTGGGCTTTGCCCTGCCCGAGTTGAAGTTGTACGGCGACCCGACGTTCATCATCTCAACAGCGTTGGCTACGCGCGACTTTCAGGACGTGCACCACGACCGGGACAAGGCTGTTGCGAAGGGCTCGAAGGACATCTTCGTCAACATCCTGACCGATACCGGTCTGGTGCAGCGCTACATCACCGACTGGGCCGGGCCGTCGGCGTTGATCAAGTCGATCGGGCTGCGGCTCGGCGTGCCGTGGTACGCCTACGACACGGTGACCTTCTCCGGTGAGGTGACGGCGGTCGAGGACGGGTTGATCACGGTAAAGGTGATCGGCGCCAACAGCCTTGGCAACCATGTCATTGCGACCGTGACGCTGACGATGGGGGACGCGTAGATGTTGTCCGGTAAAGCGGCCATCGTCGGGATCGGCGCCACCGACTTCTCCAAGAATTCCGGCCGTTCCGAGCTGCGGCTGGCTGCGGAAGCCGTTTTGGACGCGTTGGATGATGCGGGGCTTTCGCCTTCGGACGTCGATGGGTTGACCACCTTCACCATGGACACCAACACCGAGGTCGCGGTGGCGCGCGCGGCCGGCATCGGTGATCTGAAGTTCTTCTCCAAGATCGGGTATGGCGGCGGTGCGGCGTGTGCCACCGTCCAGCAGGCCGCGATCGCGGTGGCCACCGGGGTGGCCGACGTAGTGGTGGCCTACCGCGCCTTCAACGAGCGCTCCGGCATGCGGTTCGGCCAGGTGCAGACCCGGCTGACCGAGAACGCCGATTCGACCGGTGTGGACAACTCGTTCTCGTACCCGCATGGTCTTTCGACTCCGGCCGCGCAGGTGGCGATGATCGCCCGGCGGTACATGCACTGGTCGGGCGCCGGTAGCCGGGACTTCGGCGCGGTGTCGGTGGCCGACCGCAGGCACGCGGCGAACAACCCCAAGGCCTATTTCTACGAGAAGCCGATAACCATTGAGGACCACCAGAATTCGCGGTGGATCGCCGAGCCGCTGCGCCTGCTGGACTGCTGCCAGGAAACCGACGGCGCGGTGGCGATCGTGGTGACGTCGGCGGAGCGGGCGCGCGACCTGAAACACCGGCCGGCCGTCATCGAGGCGGCGGCCCAGGGATCAAGCCCGGACCAGTACACGATGGTCAGCTACTACCGGCCCGAGATCGGGCTGCCCGAAATGGGGGTGGTGGGGGATCAACTGTGGTCGCAGTCCGGCCTTTCGCCGGCTGACATTCAGACCGCGGTGCTGTACGACCATTTCACCCCGTTCACGCTGATTCAGTTGGAGGAGTTGGGGTTCTGCGGCCGCGGTGAGGCCAAGGACTTCATCGCCGACGGGGCGATCGAGATCGGTGGGCGGTTGCCGATCAACACGCACGGCGGTCAACTGGGTGAGGCCTACATCCATGGGATGAACGGAATCGCCGAGGGTGTAAGGCAATTGCGTGGAACGTCGGTGAACCCGGTTCCGGACGTCGAGCACGTGCTCGTCACCGCGGGGACGGGTGTGCCGACGTCCGGGCTGATCCTCGGCTGAGCCTTGTTGCCTTCGGCGAGTGTGCGGCTAGCCGCACACTCGACTGCGGAGGTGCGGCGAGCCGCACACTCGGCGGGGTGTAGACAGTTGAAGTGACCGCCGCGGCCCTGCGTGCGAGGCTGCCACCGTGCGTGAGCCGTTCATTGGTAGCGAGGCCCTCGCTACGGGAGTCCTGACCAAGTCTGAACTGTCTACCCGCTATCGCCGCCTGTTTCCAGACGTCTATGTGGGGCGGAATGCGGCGGTTACCGCCTCGTCACGAGCCGAGGCCGGGTGGCTGTGGACGGGTCGCTGTGGAGTACTCGCGGGATACTCGGCGGCGGTGCTGCACGGCAGCCGATGGGTCGACGATGGTCAGGCAGTGGAATTGCTGCACGGTAATCGTCGGTGCCCACCCGGGATCCGTGTGCACCGCGACCGCATAGATGAAGACGAGATCCAGCTTATCGACGGCATGGTTGTCACCTCCCCGGTAAGGACTGCCTTGGATCTCGGCTGCTGGTATCCAACGACGAGAGCGGTAGCGGCCATTGACGCGCTGGCTCGGGCGACCGACATCAAGGCGGCGGACGTAGAGCTGTTGTCGCGTCGATACAGTGGACGACGAGGCATCGTGCGTGCGCGTCGGGCAATCGACTTGTTCGATGCCGGTGCGCAATCTCCGAAGGAGTCCTGGCTGCGGGTGCTGCTTGTGCAAGCCGGCTTTTCCAGGCCCCAGACCCAAATTCCGGTGAGCGACGAGTTTGGCGACGTTTTTGCGTATCTCGACATGGGCTGGCCCGACTTGAAAGTCGCAGTTGAGTACGACGGTGAGCAGCACAGAACCGATCAGCGGCAGTACAAATGGGACAGCCGGCGGCGGG
Organism: Mycobacterium sp. TY815; assembly: GCF_030755135.1. Lineage (NCBI taxonomy): Bacteria > Bacillati > Actinomycetota > Actinomycetes > Mycobacteriales > Mycobacteriaceae > Mycobacterium > Mycobacterium sp. TY815. The sequence continues at coordinate 562,068 of NZ_JAUFRX010000003.1, forward strand.
AAATGCTCGAGCGTCTTGGCTGGACTGTGATTCGAGTGCTGGCCGGCGACAAGTCCGCCGACATTATCAGTCGTGTTCGCTCAGCATTGGGGAGCCGAATGTGCTGCTAGCCGCACACCGGAGGCCGAACGCGCGGCTGGCCGCACACTCGGCGGAATGGGGTTTAGGCGGGCACCAACTCCACGCCGCTGAGCACGACGGCGTTGTCGCGCGCAGGCGCGATAACGCCGGCCAGGAAACGGCCGTCTTCCTTCCAGACGTTGACCTGCAACGTCTCGCCCGGATACGCCACGCCCGCGAAGCGGGCGCCATAGGCCGCGACGGCTGAGGTGTCGCCGTCGAGCAGGGCGTCGGTGATGGCCTTGCACGTCATGCCGTAGGTGCACAGGCCGTGCAGGATCGGCTGCGGAAAGCCTGCGGCAGCAGCGAATTCAGGGTCGGAGTGCAGCGGGTTGCGGTCGCCGCAGAGCCGGTACAGCAGCGCCTGCTGCGGCAGAATCGGCATCGCCAGCTCGAGATCCGGCGCGCGGTCGGGTGCGGCGTCCGAACCCGACGGCCCACGTTCACCCCCGAAGCCACCTTCGCCGCGAGCGAAGATGGACCGCCGCTGCGTCCACAACACGGTGCCGTCCGGCGCCGTTGCCGTGGTCTCACTCCAGATCACCGCGGCCTTGCCCTTGTCCCAGATGTCGGTGAACCGGGTGACCGACGTCGCCGAGCCCGAAGGTGGCAGCGGCGCAGGCACTTCCACCCGCTCCGAGGCGTGCAGTACCTTACTCAACTCGATGTCGATACCGGGGAACTGCACGGTGGGCGGCTTGGTCATGTGGAAGGTCGCGGCGACGTTACCGAAGGTGGGCAGCACCTGCGGCGTGTCGTCGACCAGGTAGCGCAGTTCGCGCGGGTCCATGGGGTCGGCGCCGGCACCCAGGCCGAGGTGGTAGAGCTGGATGTCGGTACTCGTCCAGGAGAACTCGATGGGATCCAGTTCCGCGGCGAGCGCGACTTCGACGTCGATCGGCATGTCAGCGCTCTCCTGCGATGTGTAGTGCCGCCAGGTATCCGAACGTCATGGCCGGCCCGATGGTTCCGCCGGGGCCGGGGTAGGTGTGTCCCATTACCGGAGCGCTGACATTGCCTGCGGCGTAAAGCCCTTCGATGATGCTGCCGTCGTCGCGCAGGGCGCGTCCGTGGACATCGGTGCGGATGCCGCCCTTGGTGCCCAGGTCGCCCGGCACCATCTTGGCGGCGTAGTAGGGCGCGTGGGTGATCTCGCCGAGGTTCGGATTCGGCTTGTTGGTCGGGTCGCCGTAGTACTTGTCGTAGGCGCTTTCCCCGCGATGGAAGTCCTCGTCGACGCCGGAGCGCGCGAATCCGTTGAAACGCGCCACGGTCTTGCTGAGTTCGTCGACCGGTAGCCCGGCTTTACCGGCCAGCTCTTCCAGCGTGTCGGCCTGAATAATCACGCCGGACTCCATCCACTTACGCGGAATCCGTTGTCCGGGCTGCAATCCGGCAAAGATGTAGCGGTCCCGGTACTGCTGGTCGAACACCAGCCAGGCAGGAATGTTCTCGCCGGGCCCCGGGCCCTGGCCGTACTGGCCGCCGTACATGTGATGGCATGCCTCGACGTAGGGCATCGATTCGTTCATGAACCGCTTGCCGGACATATTGACGATGATCGAACCAGGCGAATTACGCTCCGACAGCGCGAACCACGGGGCGTCCACCAGCGGCACCGTCGGCCCCCACCAGGCGTCTTCCATCAAATCCAATGCAGCACCCAGTTTTTCGCCTGCAACGATGCCGTCGCCGGTGTTGGCTTTGGCGCCCACCGTCCACTCGGTGGTGATCGGGGCACGCTGGTACTTCACCCGCATCTGCTCGTTGTGCTCGAAACCGCCCGAGGCCAGGATGACGCCGCGCCGGGCCCGGATCAACCGTGGCTCCGCAGACTCCGGAGCTCCCGCGTCACGCACGTAGACGCCCCGTACCACGCCGTTCTCGACGTAGAGGTCGGTGAGCGCGGTGTTGAGCACGACCGGAACTCCGGCCCGCTGCAACCCGATTCGCAGCGGCGCGATCAACGCCCGGCCCATGCCGACCAGATTCTTGCCGGTTGCCTTGGCCCACATCGTGCGTCCGCCGATCTTCAAGCTGCGCAGCACGCCGCGCGGGTGCCGCTTGAGCATGTTGAGTCGCACGTAGTCCTGTTGCATGACAACCACATTGAGCGGGACCTTGCCGTAGGCGGGTTCGAGACCGGCCTCGTCGGGACCCAGCTTGCGCGCGTTGAACGGCTTGGGCTCGATGGACCGGCCGTCGGCCCGTCCGCCCGGCGCCTCCGGGTAGTAGTCGGAATAGCGCGGCACCCAGCACATCTTCAGCGGCGTGTGCTTGAGCACGAAGGAGAGCATCTCGGGCCCGCGCTCGAGGTAGGTGTCGATGCGTTCGGGCTCCACGACGTCGCCGACGATGCCGTGCAGATAGGTGCGGGCGGCCTCGGTGGTGTCCTTCACCTTGTCGCGCCGCAGAACCTCGTTGTTCGGGATCCACACGCCGCCGCCCGAGCGGGCGGTCGAGCCGCCATAGTGCGGCGCCTTCTCGATGACTACTGTCGAGAGGCCGCGGTGCGCGGCGGTGAGGGCAGCCACCATACCGGCGCCGCCGCTACCCACCACGACGACGTCGTACTCCTGTGCTGTCATGTAGAACACGTTATAGAATTGCCCGGGCTGGGCGCTACTGGCCCGGTCAAGCGGACGAAGGAACTTCGGTAAATGCTCACTGATGCGACCCGGGAAGCGCTAGCTGCCGACTTGGCCCAGGCCGAACGGACCCGCGAGGGAATCGCCCCGATTTCGCCCGCGTACCCCGACATCGACGTCATCGACGCCTACGAGATTCAGTTGCTCAACATCCGCCGGCGGATCGCCGACGGTGCCCGGGTGGTGGGGCACAAGGTGGGTCTGTCGTCGCCGGTGATGCAACAGATGATGGGCGTCAACGAGCCCGACTACGGCCATCTGCTGGATGACATGCAGGTGTTCGAGGATGTCCCGGTGCCTACGTCCCGGTATCTGCTGCCGCGGGTGGAGGTCGAGGTGGGCTTCATCCTGTCGGGTGACCTGCCTGGTGCGGAGTGCACCGAAGAGGACGTGTTGGCCGCCACCGAGGCGCTGGTGCCGTCGATCGAGCTCATCGACACCCGGATCAAGGACTGGCAGATCAAGATCTGCGACACCATCGCCGACAACGCCTCCTCGGCGGGCTTCGTGTTGGGACAGGCCCGGGTATCGCCGGGCGACGTCGACGTGAAGGCGATCGACGCGAAGTTGACCCGCAACGGGGAGCTGATTGCCGAGGGCCGCAGCGACGCGGTGCTGGGCAACCCGGTCACCGCCGTTGCCTGGCTGTCCCGCAAGGTGGAAAGTTTTGGTGTGCGGCTGAAGAAAGGTGACATCGTTCTACCTGGATCGTGCACCTTTGCCGTCGACGCGCGGGCCGGCGACGAGTTCGTCGCGGACTTCGCGGGCCTCGGTACCGTTCGGCTTTCCTTCGAATAGGAGGAGCGATCGCGAGCGCGGCGTAGCCGGGCGAAGCGGGTCGCGACCAAACAGAATAGGAGCGATCGCGAGCGCGGCGTAGCCGGGCGAAGCGGGTCGCGACCATGGGGTTAGGAGCAATATGCCGGCTAAGGCGAGTGTGGCCATTGTCGGATCGGGCAACATCAGCACCGATCTGCTGTACAAGCTGCTGCGATCCGACTGGCTGGAGCCCCGCTGGATGGTGGGTATCGACCCCGAGAGCGAAGGCTTGGCACGGGCCCGCAAGCTGGGGCTGGAGACCAGCCACAAGGGGGCGGACTGGCTGCTGGAACAGGACGAGAAGCCCGATTTGGTGTTCGAGGCGACCAGCGCCTACGTGCACAAGGCGGCGGCGCCCAAGTATGAGGCGGCCGGCATCCGCGCCATCGACCTGACCCCGGCCGCGGTCGGCCCGGCGGTGATTCCGCCGGCGAACCTGCGCGCACACTTGGACGCCCCGAACGTCAACATGATCACCTGCGGCGGGCAGGCGACCATTCCGATCGTCTATGCCGTGTCCCGAGTCGTGGATGTGCCCTACGCCGAGATCGTGGCGTCGGTGGCGTCGGTGTCCGCGGGGCCGGGCACCCGGGCCAACATCGACGAGTTCACCAAGACGACCTCGCGCGGCGTCCAGACCATTGGTGGTGCGGCCCGCGGCAAGGCGATCATCATCCTCAACCCGGCCGACCCGCCGATGATCATGCGCGACACCATCTTCTGCGCGATTCCCGAGGACGCCGACCGCGACGCGATCGCGAAGTCCATTCACGACGTGGTGGCCGAGGTGCAGACCTATGTGCCGGGATACCGGTTGCTCAATGAGCCGCAATTCGACGAACCGTCGGTGGTCAACGGCGGCAACCACGTGGTGACCACGTTCGTGGAGGTCGAGGGCGCCGGCGACTACCTGCCGCCGTATGCCGGCAACCTGGACATCATGACCGCGGCCGCGACCAAGGTCGGCGAGGAGATCGCCAAAGAGACGCTGGCTGTGACGGGAGGCGCACGATGAGCGGCCACATTTTCGAGGGCGCATGGGACGTCCGGATCACCGACACCTCGCTGCGCGATGGGTCGCACCACAAGCGGCACCAGTTCACCAAGGACGAAGTGCGCTCCATCGTGACGGCGCTCGACGCCGCCGGGGTGCCGGTAATTGAGGTGACGCACGGCGACGGCCTCGGGGGCTCGTCGTTCAACTACGGCTTCTCCAAGACCCCCGAGCAGGAACTGATCAAGCTCGCCGCCGAGACCGCCCAGGAAGCCAAGATCGCCTTCCTGATGTTGCCCGGTGTCGGCACCAAAGAAGACATCAAAGAGGCGCAGGACAACGGTGGTTCGATCTGCCGCATCGCCACCCACTGCACCGAGGCCGACGTCTCCATCCAGCACTTCGGGCTGGCCCGCGAACTCGGGCTGGAAACCGTCGGGTTCCTGATGATGGCGCACACCATCCCGCCGGAGAAGTTGGCCGCACAGGCCCGCATCATGGCCGACGCCGGCTGCCAATGCGTCTACGTCGTCGACTCGGCCGGGGCCCTGGTGCTCGACGGTGTGGCCGACCGGGTGTCGGCGCTGGTCGCCGAACTCGGCGAGGACGCGCAGGTGGGCTTCCACGGACATGAGAACCTCGGACTCGGGGTGGCCAACTCGGTCGAGGCGGTGCGCGCCGGCGCCAAGCAGATCGACGGCAGCGTGCGCCGGTTCGGTGCCGGTGCGGGCAACGCGCCGGTAGAGGCGCTGATCGGGGTGTTCGACAAGATCGGCGTCAAGACCGGAATCGACTTCTTCGACATTGCCGACGCCGCCGAGGACGTGGTGCGCCCGGCCATGCCGGCCGAATGCCTGTTGGACCGCAACGCGCTGATCATGGGCTACTCCGGGGTGTACTCTTCGTTCCTCAAGCACGCCGTGCGTCAGGGCGAGCGCTACGGCGTCCCGGCACATGAGTTGTTGCACCGGGCGGGTCAGCGCAAGCTGATCGGCGGCCAGGAGGACCAGCTGATCGACATCGCGCTGGAGATCAAGCGCGAGCAGGAGGCGAACGCCTAAAGCGCCTGGTTGGAGCGTCAGCAGCGGCCGCTCATCGTGGCCGTGGTGCATTTTTGCCGCGGTTTTTGTCACCTGCGCGCGAGTACCCTCGACTGCAGAACCCGTGCCGCGTGAAGGAGCATTCCGATGTTGACCCTGCCTTCGAGGATTTCCAGGATGCTGGCTGGTGGACTGCTGAGTGCCGCCGGTGCCGCGCTGATCGTGATGCCTGTGGCCGCCGCCGACCCTGGCCAGCAGTGCAACACCACCTTCGGCCAAACGGCGTCCGAACAGGTACAGGGCTACCTGAACAAGCACCCCGACGTGAAGGCGGAGATCACCGCGCGTTCGCAGGCGTCTGGGTCGGGCACCAATCTGGTCGACTACCTCAATCGGCACCCGGACGTACGTCAGGCGCTGATCACACTGGCCAACGAGTGCACGTCCTGAGGTGATCGGGCTTCGTCGGTGAGCGTTATGCGCGACACGCGCAAATGTTCGCGGTTGACTCAAAATAGGAACACGTTCTAGCGTCAGTTACGTGTTTTCTGACGCGCTCACCGAAGCGATCGCGGAAGCCGAGAAGCTTGTGGCTGCCGCCCCGCACATCGAGACCGAAGCCGACCTCCTCGAAGGACTGCAGTATCTGGCCGGCTGTGTGACCGGCTGCATGCATCTGGCCTTCGACTACGAACGCGACCATCCCTTCCTGCAGTCCGGAACCGGCCCGTTCACCAAGATGGGCTTGGACAATCCGGACACCCTCTACTTCGGCACCCGCGTCCACGCTGACCACGACTACGTGGTGCGTGGGGTGCGCGGTACCACCACCGACCTGAGCTTTCAGTTGCTAGGTGGTGAATACACCGACGACAACGTGCCCGCCAGCCAGGCCGCGTTCGACGACCGCGAACTCGACATCGCTGCCGACGGCACCTTCGAGTGGCGGTTGCGGCCGACCAGCCCGGGACAACTCGTGATGCGCGAGGTCTACGGTGACTGGTCGGCCACCCGGGGCACGCTGACCATCGAACGGGTGGACACCGCGGGCACCGCGCCACCGCCGCTGACCCGCGAGCTGATCGAAAAGCGTTATGCCACAGCGGGTAAACAGCTGGTCAACCGGGTCAAGACGTGGCTGCAGTTTCCGCAGTGGTTCTACCTCAAGATCCCGGTCAACACCATGGTGCCGCCGCGACTGACTCCCGGCGGTCTGGCGACCCAGTACTCGTCGGTTGGCCACTTCGACCTGCAACCGGAACAAGCGCTGGTGATCACGGTGCCTGTGAGTGACGCCCCGTATCTGGGCTTCCAGCTGGGCAGCATGTGGTACATCTCGCTGGACTACATCAACCACCAGACTTCGCTGAACAACACTCAGGCGCAGGCTGATCCGGACGGCAAGGTCCGCATCGTCGTCAGCGAACAGAATCCCGGAGTGACCAATTGGGTTGAGACGCTGGGCCATCGGCGCGGGTTCCTGCAGTTCCGGTGGCAGCGGGTGTCCCGGGAGCTGACTGAGGCCGACGGCCCGACCGTCGAGCTGGTCGACGTCGACGCGGTGCCGGCTTCGCTGCCTTATTTCGAGCACAACAAGATTTCCGAGGACGACTGGCGGACGCGGATCGCGCTGCGCCAGTTGCAGATTGCGGCAAGGATGCTGGGATGACCGACATGCTCGACGGCAAGGTGGTAGTGATCAGTGGCGTCGGCCCGGGCCTGGGCACGACGCTGGCGCGCCGATGTGCCCTCGAAGGGGCCGACCTGGTGCTGGCAGCGCGCAGCGCGGACCGGTTGGACGACGTCGCCAAGCAGGTCGTCGATCTGGGTCGCAAGGCGGTCGCGGTGCCCACCGACATCACCGACGACGCCCAGGTGAGCAACCTGGTGGAGGCGTCCCTGCAGGCGTACGGCAAGGTCGACGTGCTGGTCAACAATGCGTTCCGGGTGCCGTCGATGAAGCCGTTGGCGGGCACGACATTTCAGCACATCCGCGACGCCATCGAGCTCAGTGCGCTGGGGGCCTTGCGGCTCATCCAGGGATTCACGCCCGCGCTGGCCGCGTCGAATGGTTCCGTCGTCAACGTCAACTCAATGGTGATCCGGCACTCCCAGGCCAAGTACGGGGCCTACAAGATGGCCAAGTCGGCACTGCTGTCGATGTCGCAGTCGCTGGCGACCGAACTCGGCGAGCAAGGTATTCGCGTCAATTCCGTGGCACCGGGCTATATCTGGGGCGACACGCTGCAGGGTTACTTCAACCACCAGGCCGGTAAGTACGGCACCACCGCCGAGCAGATCTACCAGGCCACCGCTGCGAACTCGGATCTGAAGCGGCTACCCACCGAGGACGAGGTGGCCTCGGCGATTCTGTTCATGGCCAGCGACCTGTCCAGCGGCATCACCGGACAGACGCTGGACGTCAATTGCGGGGAGTACCACAACTAATGGCCGAGCGAACTGACGTCGGAACCGTCGACGACCTGCACGCGTCGGCGACCAAAATGACCGGTCTGGACGACTTCGGCACTGACGACGACAACTACCGCGAAGCGCTGAGCGTGCTGCTGGACGCCTACAAGCGCGAAGCGGGCCTGACGGCGTTGGGCAGCAAGATGAATCGGGTATTCCTGCGCGCCGCGCTGGTGGCCCGGCTGCTGTCGGAGTCGGCATGGAAGCAGTACCCGGCCTATGCGGACGTGGCCATCAAGCAGCCGATTTTCGTGACGGGACTGCCGCGCACCGGCACGACGGTGCTGCACCGGCTGCTGGGCGCCGATCCGGCGCACCAAGGACTGCATCTGTGGCTGGCCGAGTTCCCGCAGCCCCGCCCGCCCCGGGACACCTGGGACTCGAACCCCTGGTACAGCCAGCTGAATGAGCAGTTCAACAAACACCACCAGGAGAACCCGGAGTACACCGGGCTGCACTTCATGGCTGCCTACGAGCTGGAGGAATGCTGGCAGCTGCTGCGCCAGTCGCTGCATTCGGTGTCCTACGAGACGTTGGCCCACGTACCGAGCTACGCACAGTGGCTTGCGCAACAGGACTGGACCCCGTCCTACCAACGGCACCGCCGCAATCTCCAGCTCATCGGAATGAATGACGCCGACAAGCGTTGGGTGCTCAAGAATCCCAGCCATCTGTTCGCGCTGGACGCGTTGATGGCGACCTATCCTGACGCTTTGGTGATCCAGACCCACCGGCCGGTGGAGACGATCATGGCGTCAATGTGCTCGTTGGCGCAGCACACCGTTGAAGGCTGGTCGACGTCGTTCACCGGCGCCCAGATCGGCGCCGACTCGATGGAAACCTGGTCGCGGGGGCTGGAGCGCTTCAATACCGTTCGCGCGTCGCACAATCCGGCTCAGTTCTGCGATGTGGACTACCGTGATCTGATCGCCGACCCGTTGGGCACGGTCGCCTCGGTATACCGCCATTTCGGTCTGACACTGACCGACGAGGCGCGAAAGGCGATGGAGGACAGTCACGCCGAGAGTCAGACCGGTGCGCGTGCGCCCAAGCACAAGTACTCGCTGGCCGATTATGGGCTGACCGCCGAGCAAGTCAAGGAGCGGTTCGCCGGGCTGTGATCGGCGCTGCCTGTCGCTGCTACTCGGGCAGCGCGGCACTCGACTTCGGCTGTTGGCCAGTGTCGTTGCCCGGCCCCGTAGCGACAACTACTCCGCAGCCTCCAGGATCCCTTCGGCCACCGCATGTTCGATGCTGTCGGAGAGCCGGGGGCAGGAACGGGTGCGTGCAGTGTTCCCACCGCAGGCCCGCACCTCGGCGAAGTGCGCACACCGCTGCGACGCCTCGGTATTCCATTGCACCGCAGTGTGACCCGGACCCAACCAGCGCACCGATACGGTGACGTGACAGAAGCGGCAGTCCACCGGGCGTAGCCCGCCAGTGAGATAGCGCTCCCGGTCCGCGCGGCTGGCCTCGGCCACCGCCGCGGCCCGCTGCGGATCGTCGGCGAAATCCCGTGACTTCGACCACGAACCGGACCCTCCGTTGGAGCCGTGCGGCTCGTCGTGATCATGGTGATCACCGTGCAGCATCAACATCGACCGGGCGAGCCTATCGACGTCGGGAACCGCCGGCTGATCGTCGGACATTTCGGTCAGTGTTGTTCGGCCGGCACTTCGTCGGCAACCGCTTCGTCGGAAACCGCTTCGTCGGAAACCGCTTCGGCCTCTTTGGCTTTCAGGTTCTCGGCGACTTCCGCGTTCCAGAACTCGTTGGCCCGGGCGGTGTCGACCTCCATCTCGAAGCGCTCCACCATCTCCGGGGTGACATCGGCGACGTCGACGTAGAACTGCTGATACCAGCGACGCATCTGGTAGACGGCGCCGTCCTCTTCGACCAGCAGCGGATTGTCGATGCGGGTCTTGTGCTTCCAGATCTCGACGTCCTGCAGGAAGCCCTTGCTCACACCCTCGGTGAAGACTCGGGACAGTTTGTCGCTCATCTTTTCGTCCATGCCCTTGGGCTTTTCGACGATGACGCCCCACTGCAGGACGAAGGAGTCCTGAGTCACCGGGTAGTGGCAGTTGATCAGGATCGACTCGGACTTAAAGCCGCTGTAGCTGTTGTGCAGCCAGTTGATCATGAAGGACGGGCCGAAATAGGAGGCCTCCGAGTCCAATTCCGCCTCGCCGTACGAGGTGCCGAGATCGTTGACGTCGGGGCGTCCCACGTTGTGCAGGTACTGCGACGCGATGTGGCCCTCGAAGACGTTCTTGAAGTACGTCGGCAGGCCGAAGTGGATGTAGAAGAAGTGCGCCATGTCGGTGACGTTGTCGATGATGTCCCGGCAGTTGGATCCCTCAATGAGGATCCGGTTCCAGCGCCAATTGGTCCAGTCGTCGCTGTGGGCTTCCGGAATCTCGGGGATCCGGACCGCAGGGTCCGGCGGATTGCCCTCGTGGTCGTGCCAGACGAACAACAGGCCGCCGCGAACGTCCGTCGTCCACGCCCGGGTGCGCGCCGTCTTGGGGGTGCGCTTGGCGTAGGGCACCAGCTTGCAGCGGCCGTCGCCGCCCCACCGCCAGTCGTGGAAGGGGCAGGCGACCTCGTCGCCCTTGATGGTGCCTTCGGACAGGTCGCCGCCCATGTGCCGGCAGTAGCCGTCCAGGATCTTGATGTCGCCCGTGGAGTCGGCGAAGACGACCAACTTGGTGCCGAACGCCTGAACCGAGTGCGGCTTGCCGTCACGGAAGTCTTCGGCCACGCCCAGGCAGTGCCATCCTCGGGCATATCTGGTCGGCAACGCGCCGGCATCGATCTCCCGGACACCGACTCCACTTGTGTCGGTACTCACCTGTCACCTCCAGATCACGGGTACTAACTAGAACACGTTACAGTTTTGGGGCGGGGAAGCGCAACGACGGCGAGTCTGGCTGAGTTTGCTGGGGGCGTATGCGCATTGCGGTATATGTAACTGATGCCGCTGTTCTCTTTCGAAGGCCGCTCGCCGAAGGTCGATCCCACCGCGTTCGTGGCGCCGACCGCGACCCTGATCGGTGACGTCACCGTCGAGGCGGGGGCGTCCGTCTGGTACAACGCCGTGCTGCGCGGCGACTACGCGCCCGTAGTGATCCGTGAGGGCGCGAACGTGCAGGACGGGTCGGTTCTGCACGCACCGCCGGGCATCCCCGTCGACGTCGGTCCCGGGGCCACCGTGGCGCATCTGTGCGTGATCCACGGCGCGCACATCGGCTCCGAGGCGTTGATCGCGAACCATGCGACGGTGCTCGACGGCGCGGTGATCGGCGCGCGCTGCATGGTGGCGGCCGGTGCTGTGGTGGTGGGTGGAACCCAGATTCCGCCCGGCATGCTGGTGACCGGCGCGCCCGCGAAAGTGAAGGGGCCGATCGAGGGCACCGGCGCCGAGATGTGGGTCAACGTCAACCCGCAGGCTTATCGGGACCTGGCGCAGCGGCATATCGCCGGGGTGGAGCCGATCGAGCCGGCCTAGCTTTGGCCGAATGAGCCGGCCTAGCCCTGGCCGAATGTGCGGCCAGCTGCACGCTCGTGGCCGAATGTGCGGCCAGGTTCACACTCGGCGGGGGGAGACTGGCTTCACACTCGGCGGGTGGCGGCGGCGGCCCGGTCCATCTCCCAGTACGCGCGTAGTGCCACCATCTGGCCTTCGTCGTTGGCCTTGTACGTGAAAACGCCTTCGGCCGTGGTCTGGTAGTCGCCCGTGGTGATCAGAATGTGCCCGACGTTGGCTTCCTCGTTGCCGCACTGGTAGGTGTCGCGGAAGAAGAACTCGATCTTCGTGGTGGGCGCGATTGCCTTGTCCCAGAACGCGGATATCGCCTCAAGGCCGCGGTGGCCCTTGCCTTCCGGGTCGAAAGCCGATGGGCCGATGGGGTCTTCGACAATGGCGTCATCGGCGAAGACGGCCAGCCAGGCGTCTTTGTCGCGAGCGGCGACCGCCTCGCGGGATCGCCGGCCCGCCTCGTGCGCCGGATTGGTCACTTGTCCTGCCAGCCGGAATGAATGTAGGTGTCGGCGAACCGCTTCATCGAGTCCTGCTTCTTGTCCAGCGGCGGATCGAAGGCCAGGCCGTCGAACACCCACGGAATGGTGATGTAGTCGGTCACCCCGATCTCGGCCAGCTCCCGATGGCCGTCCACGCCGGACTTGTCCATACAGACGGCCTGGTACTCGAAAGGATCGTCCGCGCGGCCGTTTTCGGCGAGCAGTGCCTTGAGCTTCTTGATGGTCTCGTCCAGTTCGGCGTGCGTCATCATCGCGCTGGTCCACCCGTCGCTGACCCGGGCGGCGCGCTTGAGGGCGACGTCGGTGTGGCCGCCGACATAGAACGGCACCGGCTCGCTGGGCGCGGGACTCATCTGCAGGCGGTCGAAATCGTAGAACTCGCCGTGGAATTCGACCATCCCGCCGGCCAGTACCAGCTTGATCACTTCGATCATCTCGTCGACGCGTTTGCCGCGACGCGCATACGGCACCCCGCACCACTCGAATTCCTCTGGTGCCCAGCCGATTCCCACACCGAAGCCGAAGCGGTTGTTGGTCAGGTTGGCCACCGAGCCGACCTGACGGGCCAGCAGCAGCGGGTTGCGCGAACCCAGCTTCATCACGTTGGTGTAGAACCGCAGCTTCGAGGTAACCGCGCCCATCGTGCCCGCCAAGATCAGCGGATCGACCCAGGGGGCGTTCTCGTCGAACATCCGCTTGCCGTCGGCGGTGTAGGGATAGTCGACGGACTGCTGCTCGAAGTAGAAGATCGAATCCGGTAACGCGATGGAGTCGAACCCGACTTCCTCTGCCGTCTTGGCGAGCTCGGTCATCTGCTCGATCGGGCTGAACGCGATACTGAGCGTGTACTTCATATCGAAGCTTCCTCCGGTTTGTCGCTGCCGACTACCCACATGGAGTAATACTGCGAACCGCCGCCATAGGCGTGGCCCAACGCCTTACGGGCATTGGGCACCTGATGGTCACCGCCCTTGCCCATAACCTGAATGGCAGCCTCGGCGAAGCGGATCAGGCCGGAGGCGCCGATCGGGTTGGAGGACAGCACGCCGCCGGACGGATTGACCGGGATTCGTCCGCCGATAGCGGTCTCGCCCGCCTCGGTGAGTTTCCAGCCCTCGCCCTCGGGGGCAAAACCGAGGCTCTCCAACCACATCGGCTCGAACCAGGAGAACGGCACGTAGATCTCCGCGGCGTCGATCTCGTCGATCGGGCTGGTGATGCCGGCGGCCTTCCACAGCGCGGCGGCCGCGTCACGGCTGGCCTGCGGGCTGACCTGGTCACGGCCGGAGAACTGCAGCGGCTCGGTGCGCAACGCGGTGGCGTGAATCCACGCGACGGGACGGCCCTCAGCCACCTTGGCATCGGCCGTTTCCTCGTCACCGATGACGACGGCGGCGGCACCGTCCGAGGACGGGCACGTCTCGTCGTACCGGATCGGGTCCCACAGCATCGGGGACTCCATCACCTTCTCCACGGTGATGTCGGGCTGGTGCAGGTGGGCCAGCGGGTTGCGCACCCCGTTGAGCCGGTCCTTGACCGCGACCATGGCACCGATGTTGAGCGGCGCGCCCGACCGGCGGATGTAGGACCGGACGTGCGGGGCGAAATACCCACCGGCGCCCGCACCCACGGGCTTGATGAACGGAATCGGGATCGAAAGTGCCCACATGGCATTGGATTCCGACTGCTTCTCCCAGGCCATCGCCAGCACCCGCCGGTACTTGCCGGACTGGACCAGACTGGCCGCCACCACGCCGGTGGAGCCACCCACTGAACCCGCGGTGTGCACCCGGATGAGTGGCTTGCCCGTCGCGCCGACTGCGTCGGCCATGAACAACTCGGGCATCATGACGCCCTCGAAGAAGTCGGGTGCCTTGCCGACGACGACGGCGTCGATGTCGTCGAAGGTGCAGCCCGAATCTTCCAGCGCCCGGTCGATGGCCTCGCGAACCATGCCGTTCATCGACACGTCTTTGCGCTTCGCCACATACTTGGTCTGCCCGGTACCGAGTACCGCGGCGAGGTGCGCTCCTGCGCCGGCCATCAGTTCTGTCCTTCCATGACCGCGACCAGATTCTGTTGCAGCGCAGGCCCGCTGGTGGCGTGCGCGAGCACCCGCTGTGCCGATCCGTTCCAGATGTGTTGTGCCGCCAGGCCGATACGCTCCAGTCCGGCGACGAACATCGGGTTGGCCGCGAGCGCACCGCCGGACGGATTGACCTTCGTCTTGTCGGTCAACCCGATCGCCTCAGCCAGGATCAAGTGCTGGTGGGTGAACGGCGCGTGTATCTCGGCGACGTCGATGGCGGTGTCGCCGTTGGTGGCGGCCTTTGCCGACGCCGCGGTGGACGGCGAGGTGGTGAGGTCGCGCGCACCCAGCACCGGCGTCTCGATAAGGTGCTCGATTCCCGTGATCCAGGCCGGGTTTTCGCGGAGTTCCCGGGCTCTGTCATCGGCGGCCAGCACGATCGCGGCGGCGCCGTCGGTGATCGGAGCGATGTCGTGGCGGCGCAACGGGTCGTTGAAGAACGGGCGGGCCAGCAGTTCGTCGATGCTCTTGGCCGGCTTCTCGGAGTCGTTGCGCTCGGACTGCGCGAACGAATCGAGCGCGACCTGAGCCATCTGCTCGGGTGTCCACTTGCCGGAGTCCAGCCCGATCCGGGCCTGCAACCCGGCCATCGACACCGAGTCGGGCCACAGCGGCGCAACGGTGTAGGGGTCGGTCTGGCGGGTCAGGACCTGGCGCAGAATGCCCGCCGAGGATTTTCCGAAGCCGTACACCAGCGCGGTTTCGACCTCGCCGGTGAGGATCTTGATGTAGGCCTCGAAAAGAGCCCAGGCGGCATCCATTTCGACGTGTGACTCGTTGATCGGCGGCACCGCGCCGATCGAGTCGATCGCCGAGATAAACGAAAACGCACGCCCGGCAAGGTAATCGGAGGAGCCCGAGCACCAGAAGCCGATGTCGGACTTGTTGATGCCGAGGTCCTGGTAAAGCTGTGCGAAGCACGGCATCAACATCTCGACGCCGTTGGTGGTGCCGTCGGTACGGCGAACATGCGGCGCGTGGGCGAAGCCGACCACCGCGACATTGCGATCACTCATGTGTAGCTGTGCCCTTTACAGGTGGTGCTTGTAGGTGTCGTACTCGGCGTCCGGTTCGCCGGTGGGCCGGAAGAATTCGATGTTGTCGATCCCGAATCCCCACTCCTCGCGGGGTTTCCATACGGCCTCGACCCGCATCCCCATGCGTACCTCGTGCGCGTCCACGTCGGCGACCAAGTGCAGGAACGGAATATCGGCACCGTCGAGCAACACGTAGGCCGCGACGTAGGGCGGCTTGATGCGCTGGCCCTGGAAGGGGATGTTGATGATGGCGAACGTCGTCACCGTGCCCTTGTCCGGCAGCTCGACGAACTCGGTGGTCGGCAGGCCGGTGGCCGGGTCGGCGCCGTGCGGCGGGAAGTAGACCTTTCCGGCCTCACCTGTCCTGGCGCCCAACAGCTTTCCTTCGGCTATCGCCCGCAGGTAGGCGCTCTCCTCGTGGGATGCGGTGTGCTGGATGGTCAGCGAGACCGGCGTGATGATCATGCTGACCGGGTCCAGTCCGGCCTGGGGTTCCGGCACGTCCTCGGCCTGGTCGCCGGGTGCGAAGTAGGCGATGTCGGTGATGGCGCCGACGGTCTCGTCGGCCCAGTGCACGTGCACCCGGTCGCCGGTCTTGATGCCCGAAGGACCGGCGGCTCCGACATCCACGGCGTGGATCAGCGGAGTATCGGCACCGTCGAGCTTGATCAGCGCCCAGGCGAACGGCCGGTCCAGCGGTTCACCGCCGATCGGCGCGGGTTGCCAGGTCCAGGAAACGACGGTGCCGACGCTTTCCACCGGTACCATTTCGCCCAGCGGTTCGTAGGTAACCGGGTCATATTCCGGCGGCGGCACATGTACCCGGCCATCGGAACCGCGTACTCCCAGAACGCGGCGCTCACGCAGTGCAGTGAAAAACTTGCCCAGCGTGGGACCCACCGAACGGGTGTAGTCGAAGGACAACGTCAACGGGGCAGAGAGGGGCGGCTCAGGGTGATCGATCAGGGCCGGGCCGCTTGAGCTGGCTGTCACGCATTCGAGTAGAACAGGTTCTAAGAATGGTTTCAACTAGGCCCTTTGGAAGGCCTTGGGAAGGCGACGCATGAAGCTCGGATTGCAACTGGGTTATTGGGGCGCTCAGCCGCCGGAGAACCACGCGGAGCTCGTCGCGGCCGCCGAGGAGGCCGGTTTCGACGCCGTGTTCACCGCCGAGGCATGGGGCTCCGACGCCTACACGCCGCTGGCGTGGTGGGGCCGGGAGACGCAGCGCGTGCGGCTGGGCACTTCGGTGGTGCAGCTGTCCGCGCGCACCCCGACCGCCTGCGCGATGGCGGCGTTGACGTTGGACCACCTGTCGGGCGGCCGGCACATCCTCGGCCTGGGCGTGTCCGGCCCGCAGGTGGTCGAGGGCTGGTACGGGGCACGCTTCCCCAGGCCACTGGCGCGTACCCGCGAATACATCGACATCGTGCGCCAGGTGTGGGCCCGGGAGAAGCCGGTGACCAGCGATGGGCCGCACTACCCGTTGCCGTTGACCGGCGAGGGGACAACGGGTTTGGGTAAGCCGCTGAAGCCCATCACCCACCCGCTGCGCGCCGACATCCCGATCATGCTGGGCGCGGAAGGGCCGAAGAACGTAGCGCTGGCCGCCGAGATCTGCGACGGCTGGTTGCCAATCTTCTATTCGCCGCGGATGGCCGACACCTACAACGAGTGGCTGGACGAGGGATTCGCCCGGCCCGGCGCCCGCCGCAGGCGGGAGGACTTCGAGGTCTGCGCGACCGCACAGGTGGTGGTGACCGAGGACCGTGCCGGGACGTTCGAGGCGGTCAAGCCGTACCTGGCGCTCTACATGGGCGGCATGGGCGCCGAAGACACTAACTTCCACGCCGACGTCTACCGCCGGATGGGATATTCCGAGGTGGTCGACGATGTCACCAAGCTGTTCCGGTCAGGCCGCAAGGATGAGGCGGCGAAGGTGATCCCGGACGAGCTGGTCGACGACGCCATGATCGTCGGGGATCTGGACTACGTGCGTAAGCAGATCGTGGCCTGGGAGGCATCCGGCGTCACCATGATGGTGGTCGGTGCTCGCAGCGTTGAGCAGGTGCGCGACCTCGCCGCGCTGACCTGAGGCCGGTGCTTGCGGCCTCGCTAGAACACGTTCTAGATTGGCCGGATGGAGATGGTGTCAGACGGCGCGTGCGTCGCCGAACGACATCTCCACGTTGGTGACCGACTGCGTCATCAGCGCCCGCTTGGGCAGTCCCAGCGTCGCCAGTTCCTTGGCGTAGGGGTGCTCGCCGAGACGGATCCTGGCACCACCGAGCCGGGTCCGCACACCCGTGGTCTGCATGGTCGAGGTGGTCTCGCGGGTCACGCCGTCCAGGCAGGAGTAGGTCGTCAATGTCTGGGGTTTGGGCGCCGGATGCGGCAGTCCGCGGCTGAACTCGATGCCAGCTATCAACTGACCGTCGGCGCTGACGTCGAACTCGAACTTGCGTCCCTCCCGAACGTTGAAGTCCGCCATGATCTTTGGGTATCCCCAGATGGTGCGGCCGGCCTCGAGGGTGAACTCCTGGTCGACCGGCAGTTGGTGGATGAAGGTGGCCGCGCCGGCCATGGCGCGGATGCCTTTGTCGTGGGTGCCTGGCCTGTTGACCATGAACGCGGTGCCGTACTCGTGGTATTTGCCGAGATCGCCGTCGATGTAGCGGACCAGCAGTTGCAGCAGAATGGCCCGGCCGGGCAGGTATTGGAAGACTTCGAGGCCGCTGTAGTCGATGAGGCGCTGGGCTGCGTCGGCGTCGACGGAGAACATCGCGGAATGCTGATCGGCTTTGCGAATGACGACCGGCATGGTGAGAACCGTTCCGGCGATGGTGTGTTGCGAGACAGGCATGGGGCTTACTGTAATGGCCTCGAGGCAGAAAACTGGAGGCTGTAGATGACGTCAACGATTCCGGACACGATCTTGAACATCGATCTGGCGGACGGCAACTTCTATGCCGACGGGGTTGCGGCGCGGGAGGCGTACCGCTGGATGCGGGCCAACCAGCCGGTGTTCCGGGACCGCAACGGATTGGCAGGTGCGACAACGTATCAGGCGATCCTTGACGCCGAGCGCAACCCGGAGCTGTTCTCCAGCACCGGGGGCATCCGTCCCGACCAGCCGGGTATGCCCTACATGATCGACATGGACGACCCAGCGCACCTGGTGCGTCGCAAGCTCGTCAACGCGGGCTTCACCCGCAAGCGGGTCAAGGACAAAGAGGCGTCGATCGCGGAGCTGTGCGACACCCTGATCGACTCGGTGTGTGAGCGGGGGGAGTGCGACTTCGTCCGCGACATCGCCGCGCCGTTGCCGATGGCGGTGATCGGCGACATGCTCGGCGTGCTGCCTTCAGAGCGGGGCATGTTGCTCAAATGGTCGGATGATCTGGTGTGCGGGCTGTCGTCGCACATCGACCCGACCTCGGCGGAGTTCCAGACGGTCATGGAGGCATTCGCCGGCTATACGGCCTTCACCATGGACCTGATCGGCAAGCGCCGTGCGGAGCCCACCGACGACCTCTATTCGATCCTGATCAATGCCGAGGTCGAGGGTCAGCGGATGTCGGACGAAGAGATCGTCATGGAGACCTTGCTGATCCTGATCGGCGGGGACGAAACCACCCGGCATACGTTGAGTGGCGGGACCGAGCAGCTGGTGCGGCATCAGGATCAGTTCGCGGATCTGGTGGCCGACCCTTCGTTGCTGCCGGGTGCCATCGAGGAGATGCTGCGTTGGACGTCGCCGGTGAAGAACATGTGCCGGACTTTGACCGCAGACACGGACTTTCACGGCACCTCGTTGAGGGCGGGGGAGAAGATCATGCTCTTGTTCGAGGCAGCGAACTTCGACGAGTCGGTCTTCGATCAGCCGGAGAAGTTCGATATCCGTCGTAATCCGAACAGCCACTTGGCTTTTGGCTTCGGCACCCACTTCTGCATGGGTAACCAGCTGGCCCGTCTGGAGTTGTCGTTGATGACGTCGCGGGTGTTGCAGCGGTTGCCTGATCTGCGCTTGGCCGACGAGTCCGCGTTGCCGTTGCGGCCGGCGAACTTCGTGTCCGGCCTGGAGTCGATGCCGGTGGTGTTCACGCCGAGCGCGCCGGTGTTGGGGTAGACGCGCGGGTCGACCACGCGACGGCAAGCCGGCCCAGAATGCCTCCCGCGGTGTCCTGGCTGGTGACTCTGAGGACGATCCAGTCAAGATCGGTCGTCATCGTTTCGTAGCGCGCGATGTCTTTGGCGAACTGCCCTGGCCTCCGATGATGCTCGCCCTCGTATTCGAGCGCGACTCTTATTGTCTCCCAGCCCATGTCGACAATGCCGACGAGTTCTTGGTATCGGCCGTAGATTGGGATCTGCGTCTGCGGGCGCGGATAGCCGGCCTGGATGACCAGCAGCCGCAGCCAGGTCTCTTTCGGGGACTGTGCGCCCGGGTCGACGAGGGCCAGGGCTTTTCGGGCTCGGCGGATGTTGCGGTGGCCTCGGTAGTGCGCGAGAAGAGGCTCTACGTCAGCGGTTTGGAGCTTCGTGACACGTGCGAGTGCGTCGATCGCCGCGACCGCTTTGTTGAGTGGATAGTGGCAGGCGAGATCGAAGGCCGTGCGAGTGGG
This sequence comes from Mycobacterium sp. TY815, assembly GCF_030755135.1. Lineage (NCBI taxonomy): Bacteria > Bacillati > Actinomycetota > Actinomycetes > Mycobacteriales > Mycobacteriaceae > Mycobacterium > Mycobacterium sp. TY815. The sequence goes on from NZ_JAUFRX010000003.1 coordinate 581,956, forward strand.
GGTGGTCGCAAGTACGCCCGCGACCACCTGCGTTTCCTCCGGCGCAACCCGGTCCGACCAAATCACAATGTCTTTCGGGGGGTGCCGATTCTCGTACTGGAGCTCCGCAGGCTTCCGGTGATCGACCCATTTGGCTTTGTGTAACGCGGCCGCGGACTGTCCGGCCACGATCCCGCGCCCTTTCGACCACAGCCAAGCGGCGTAGGCGCGCTGTATCGCGGTCAGTTCGGTGCCTTTTGCGATATAGACGTCCGGATGGATTGCTTGGTAGCGGCTGCGCAGCTGGTATGGCGTCAGAATGCCCTTTGCGATGGCTTCGCTGCCGATGAATGGTCCCGTCACGGCTCCGCACTCTGTCGTAAGGGTCCGACAGCCCCGCCGAACGTGAACTGGCTGCGAAAAATGCACGTAATTTTCGCAGTATGTTCACGCTCGGCGAGGAGGGGGAGTCGGGGCGCGAGGGGGCGCGGGGCGCGAGGGGGCGCGGGCGCGAGGAGGGGGCGCTGGGGGCGAGGGGGCGCTGGGCGCGAGGCGCGGGGCGCGAGGCGCGAGGGGGCGACGCTGAGCGCGCGAGGGGCCACGCCCGGCGCGAAAATGGGTCAGCGGTTTTTGAACTCGGGCTTGCGTTTCTCGGCGAACGCCCGCGGCCCTTCCTTCGCGTCGTCGGACAGGAAGACCTGGATGCCGATCTGAGTATCGATCTTGAACGCCTCGTTCTCGTGCATACCTTCGGTCTCGCGGATGGTCCGCAGGATCGCCTGCACAGCGAGAGGGCCGTTGTTCTCGATGATTTCGGCGAGTTCGAGCGCCTTGGTCAAGGCCTGACCGTCGGGGACGACGTGCCCGATCAAGCCCATCTCGAGGGCCTCGGTAGCGGTGATGTGCCGTCCGGTCAGCAGTAGGTCGCATGCGACGGTGTAGGGGATCTGCCGGACCAACCGGACGGCCGAACCGCCCATCGGGTACAGGCTCCATTTGGCCTCGGAGATGCCGAACTTGGCGCTCTCGCCGGCCACCCGGATATCGGTGCCTTGCAGAATCTCGGTGCCGCCGGCGATCGCCGGTCCCTCCACCGCCGCAATCAACGGCTTGGTGAGCCGGCGACCTTTGAGCAGGGCGTCGATGCGTGACGGGTCGTAGCTGCCGTCCTTGAAGGAGTCACCCGGCGGCTTCTGCGTTGCGGTCTTGAGGTCCATGCCCGCACAAAAGTAGCCACCGGCACCGGTCAGGATGCAGCAGCGGATGTCGGGATCGTTGTCCACGCGGTCCCACGCCTCCACCATGATCTGCATCATTTCAGTGCTCAGAGCGTTGCGGCGGTGCGGCCGGTTCATCGTCACGATGAGGGTGTGACCGCGCTGCTCGACCAGCGCGTCCGGCCCGGATTCGTTTGCTGGCTGCTCCGCCACGGCTACCGCCTCTTCTTCGACATGGGGTGTGAGCTTGTCAAGAAATGTAACACGTTCTAATTTGGTGGCCGTGGCTCTGAATATTGCTGACCTTGCCGAGCACGCCATAGACGCTGTGCCGGATCGTGTTGCTCTCATCTGTGGTGACGAGCAGTTGACCTACGCCCAACTGGAAGAGAAGGCCAACCGCCTCGGGCATTACCTGATCGACCAAGGTGTGCGCGAGGGCGACAAGGTCGGCCTCTACTGCCGCAACCGCATCGAGATCGTGATCGCGATGCTGGGCATCATCAAGGCGGGGGCCATCCTGGTCAACGTCAACTTCCGCTATGTCGAGGGCGAACTGCGCTATCTCTTCGACAATTCCGACATGGTGGCGCTGGTGCACGAGCGCCAGTACTCCGACCGGGTCGCCAACGTGCTGCCGGACACCCCGAACGTCAAGACGGTGCTGGTGGTCGAGGACGGCAGCGATCTGGACTACCAGCGCTACGGGGGCGTCGAGTTCTACTCCGCGATCGCTGACAGTTCGCCCGAGCGCGACTTCGGCGAGCGCACCGCCGACGCCATCTACCTCCTCTACACGGGCGGCACCACCGGCTTCCCGAAAGGCGTGATGTGGCGCCACGAAGACATCTACCGCGTGCTACTCGGCGGAACCGATTTCGCCACTGGGGAATTCGTCAAGGACGAGTACGACCTCGCCAAGGCCGCCGCGGCGAATCCGCCCATGGTTCGGTACCCGATTCCACCGATGATCCATGGGGCCACCCAATCGGCCACCTGGATGTCGATCTTCGGAGGCCAAACCACGGTGCTGGCACCGGAATTCAACGCCGACGAGGTATGGCGCACGATTCACAAGCACAAGGTGAACCTGCTGTTCTTCACCGGTGACGCGATGGCGCGGCCGCTACTGGATGCGCTGGAGAAGAACAACGACTACGACTTGTCGTCGCTGTTCCTGCTGGCCAGCACTGCGGCGCTGTTCTCGCCGAGCATCAAGGAGAAACTCCTTGAGCTGCTGCCCAATCGCGTCATCACCGACTCGATCGGCTCGTCGGAGACCGGGTTCGGTGGCACCAGCATCGTCGCCAAGGACGCGCCGCACAGCGGTGGCCCGCGGGTCACCATCGATCACCGCACCGTCGTGCTCGACGACGAAGGCAACGAGGTGAAGCCGGGTTCGGGTGTGCGCGGGTTCATTGCGAAGAAAGGCAACATCCCCGTCGGTTACTACAAGGACGAGAAGAAGACTGCCGAGACGTTCAAGACCATCAACGGTGTGCGCTATGCGATTCCGGGCGACTACGCGTTGGTCGAAGAGGACGGCACCGTAACGATGCTGGGCCGTGGGTCGGTGTCGATCAACAGCGGCGGCGAGAAGATCTACCCTGAAGAGGTCGAGGCTGCGTTGAAGGGTCACCCCGACGTGTTCGACGCACTGGTGGTGGGGGTGCCGGACCCGCGCTACGGCCAGCACGTCGCGGCAGTGGTGCAGGCCCGGGAAGGGGCGCGCCCGTCGCTGGCCGAGCTGGACAGCTTCGTTCGCTCTGAGATCGCGGGATACAAAGTGCCACGCAGTCTTTGGTTCGTCGACGAGGTGAAACGGTCACCGGCCGGCAAGCCCGACTATCGGTGGGCCAAGGAGCAGACTGAGGCACGGCCGGCCGACGATGTGCACGCCGCGCACGCGACTGCCTGACGCATAACGTTTTTCGCGGTTAGGGCGCGCCGCCGGCCCCGCCGGCGCCGCCACTGAGACCGGCCAGGCCGCCCGTTCCGCCCTTGCCGCCGGTGTTGCCACTCGGCGCCGCACCATTTCCGCCTGCCGAACCGCTGGCGCCGCCGGTGCCGGACTTGCCGGTGTTGCCGCTGCCGCTGATACCGCCGGTGCCACCCATTCCACCGGCGCCGCCAGTGCTGCCTTTACCGCCGGTACCGCCGGTGCCGCCCACGGGTGCGGTTCCGCCGGCACCGCCGTTGCCGATCGTGGCGGTGCTTGAGCCGCTGCCGCCGCCGGTTTGGCCGCCGGCCCCACCGGCGCCGCCGGCACCCGCTTTGGTGGCGCCCGTTCCGCCCTTGCCGCCGTTGCCGCCCGTTCCGCCTACCCCGTTGGCGCCGCCGTCGCCGCCGTTGCCGGCGATGCCGCCGGCGACCCCGCTGCCACCGCCGGTGCCGCCGTTGCCGCCGTTCGCGCCGCCGAGGTTGCTGCCGCCCGCGCCGCCGATGCCGCCGGTACCGCCGATGCCTTTGCTCGAGGCGCCGCCGTCGCCGCCCTGTCCGCCGGCCCCGGCATTGGCACCGGCGCCGCCTGCTCCGCCGTTCGCGCCGGGCGTTGTGGCCGTCAGGCTGAGGCCGCCGGTGCCGCCGGTGCCGCCGGTGCCGCCGTCCCCGCCGATTCCGCCGGTGCCGCCGGCGCCTCCGGTACCGTTCACCGCTGTACCGCCGGCGCCGCCCTTGCCGCCCTGACCGCCGACGGAGCCGGCTCCGCCTGCGCTGGCGTTGCCAGGCGTTCCGCCGGATCCGCCGTTGCCGCCGTTGCCGCCGATCTGGTCTGTGGCCCCGCTGTTGCCGCCGTTGCCGCCGGTGCCGCCCTTGCCGCCGTTGTTCGCTCCCGTTGCGTTGCCGCCGTTGCCGCCGTTGCCGCCGTTGCCGTTGATGCCGGCGTTACCGGCTATACCGGCATTTCCGCCCTTACCGGTCGCGCTGCCGTTGCCGCCGTTGCCGGCGTTGCCGCCGTTTCCGCCTTGGCCGCCATTTCCACCGGTGCCGCCGGTAGCTCCGGGGGTTGTCGCGTTGCCGCCGTTGCCGCCGTTGCCGGCGGTGCCACCGGTCCCGCCGCTGCCGCCTTGACCGCCGTCCCCGCCGGTTCCCCCACCACCGACATTGCCGCCGTTACCGGCGTTGCCTCCGGTGCCGCCATTGGCGCCTGCGCCGCCGGCGCCGGTGCCGGTGTTAGTGGCGCCGCTGCTGCCGGCACCGCCGTTGCCACCGTTGCCGCCTACACCGCCGCTGCCGTTGATGCCGGTGCTGGTGAGTCCGGCCCCACCCTGCCCACCGGCACCGCCCGCACCACCGTTTCCACCCGCTTTGCCGGTCGCACCCGAGGCAGTCACGATTCCGCCGTCGCCGCCGGTGCCACCCGCTCCGCCGGCGCCGCCGGTACCGCCGCTACCCCTGTTGGCACCCGTCCCGCCGCCGCCAGAAGCGCCACCGGCGCCGCCCGCACCACCGTTGCCGGCATTCCCGCCGGCGACGGCCGATGCGCCCGACCCACCGCTACCGCCATTGCCGCCTGCCCCGCCGGCGCCACCCTGACCGCCGTTGCCGCCGATGCCGGCGCCGCCGGTGCCGATCGGGTTGCCGCCGCTGCCACCCTGGCCGCCGGCGCCACCCTGGCCGCCGTTGGTACCCGCAGCCCCGCTGCCGGCCGCCCCGGACGTCCCTGCTGTGCCGGCACCGCCATTGCCGCCGGTGCCACCGTTGCCGGCGTTGCCGGCGGTGCCACCCGTGCCGCCGGTGCCGGCGATCCCTGCGGTGCCCCCCTTGCCGCCCTGGCCGCCATTGCCGCCGCTACCGCCGGCTGTGGTGCTGACACCGCCCTGTCCGCCGGTTCCGCCTACGCCGCCGTTGCCACCGCTGCCGTTGACACCGTTGGTAAGGCCGGTGCCGGCGTTACCACCTTGGCCACCCGTGCCCCCGGTGCCACCGCCGGTGCCATTGCCGGCGGTGGCGGCGTTGGGCCCCGCCGCGCCCGTGCCACCCTGGCCGCCGTCGCCACCCTTGCCGCCGTTGCCGCCGTTGCCCTGGGTGCCCGGCGTAGAGCCGGTTCCCGCCGCGCCGGCCTTGCCGCCGTTGCCGCCCAGGCCGCCGGTGCCGCCGGTGCCTGCACCGCTGCCGGTGTCGGTGGCACCTTGGCCGCCCGTTCCGCCCGTTCCGCCGTTGCCGCCGTTGCCGCCCTGGCCCCCGGCACCTTGGATGCCGGCGGTGCCGCCGTTGGTGGCGCCGGCTGAGCCTCCGGAACCGCCCTGGCCGCCGTCGCCGCCGGCGGCACCGGGCCCGCCGACACCGCCGCCGCTGCTTCCTGTGGTCCCGTTGCCGCCGTTTCCGCCGTTGCCGCCCAGGCCGCCCGCGCCGCCGTTGCCCGCGGTACCGGCGGTGCCTGCCGTAGAGCCGACACCGGCCTGTCCGGCGGCGCCACCAGTGCCTCCTGTGCCGCCCTTTCCGCCGGTGCCGCCGGCGATGCCCACGTTGGCGCTGTTGTCCGTGCCGTTGCCGCCGGTGCCACCCTTACCGCCGGTGCCGCCGACGCCGCCCTGGCCGCCGGCGCCTTGAGTTCCGGCGGTGCCGCCGTTGGTGGCTCCGGCTGTGCCTCCGGTGCCTCCCTGGCCGCCGTCGCCTCCGGCGCCGCCCTGGGCGCCTTGCTGGCCGGTGGAAGCGATGGCGGTGTTGTCGGCCCCCTTGCCGCCGTTGCCGCCCAGGCCGCCGGTGCCGCCGTTGCCGGCGGTGCCTGCGGCACCCGCGGTGGAGCCGGTGCCGCCCTTGCCGGCTGCGCCGCCGCTGCCTCCGGTGCCACCCTGGCCGCCGGCTTGAGCGGCTGTGCTCGGGTTGGTGCTGGCGGTGCCGTTGCCTCCGGTGCCACCCTTGCCGCCGGTGCCTCCGACGCCGCCCTGGCCGCCGGCGCCTTGGGCACCGTTGAAGCCGCCGTTCGCCTTGCCGGCGGCCCCGCCAGCGCCCCCTTGGCCGCCGTCGCCTCCGGTGCCGCCCTGGGCGCCTTGCTGGCCGGCGGATGCGGCGGTGGTGTTGTCGGCCCCCTTGCCGCCGTTGCCGCCCAGGCCGCCGGTGCCGCCGTTGCCGGCGGAGCCTGCGGCACCCGTGGTGGAGCCGGTGCCGCCCTTGCCGGCTGCGCCGCCGTCGCCTCCGGTGCCGCCCTGGCCGCCGGCTTGACCGGCTGTGCTCGGGTTGATGCTGTCGGAGCCGTTGCCGCCGGTGCCGCCCTGGCCGCCGGTGCCGCCGAAGCCACCCTGTCCGCCGGCGCCCTGGACGCCGTTGAAGCCGCCGTTGGCGTTGCCCGCGGCGCCACCGGCACCGCCCTGTCCGCCGTCGCCGCCGGCCGCACCCTGGCCGCCGGTGCCGCCACCGATCGCGCCGGCATTGCCTTGTCCGCCCATGCCGCCGGTCCCGCCGGTGCCACCGGTGCCGCCGTTACCGGCCGTGCCCGCGGCTCCTGCCGTCGAGCCGGCGCCGCCCTTGCCGGCCGCGCCTCCCGTGCCACCGACGCCGCCGGTGCCGCCTGCGCCACCGACAACCCCGGGGTTGACGCTGTTGTCGGTGCCGATGCCGCCGGTGCCGCCCTGGCCGCCCTTGCCGCCGAGGCCACCCTGTCCGCCGGCGCCCTGGACGCCGTTGAAGCCGCCGTTGGCGTTGCCCGCGGCGCCACCGGCACCGCCGTGTCCGCCGTCGCCGCCGGCCGCGCCCTGGCCGCCGGTGCCGCCACCGATCGCGCCGGCATTGCCTTGTCCGCCCATGCCGCCGGTCCCGCCGGTGCCACCGGTGCCGCCGTTGCCGGCCGTGCCCGCGGCTCCTGCCGTCGAGCCGGCGCCGCCCTTGCCTGCCGCGCCTCCCGTGCCACCGACGCCGCCTGTGCCGCCGGCGCCACCGACAACCCCGGGGTTGACGCTGTTGTCGGTGCCGAACCCGCCGGTGCCGCCCTGGCCGCCCTTGCCGCCGAGGCCACCTTGTCCGCCGGCGCCCTGGACGCCGTTGAAGCCGCCGTTGGCGTTGCCCGCGGCGCCACCGGCGCCGCCTTGTCCGCCGTCGCCGCCGGCGGCACCCTGGCCGCCGGTGCCGCCACCGATCGCGCCGGCATTGCCTTGTCCACCCATGCCGCCGGTGCCGCCGGTGCCACCGGTGCCGCCGTTACCGGCCGTGCCCGCGGCTCCTGCCGTCGAGCCGGCGCCGCCCTTGCCTGCCGCGCCTCCCGTGCCACCGACGCCGCCTGTGCCGCCGGCGCCACCGACAACCCCGGGGTTGACGCTGTTGTCGGTGCCGAACCCGCCGGTGCCGCCCTGGCCGCCCTTGCCGCCGAAGCCACCCTGTCCGCCGGCGCCCTGGACGCCGTTGAAGCCGCCGTTGGCGTTGCCCGCGGCGCCACCGGCACCGCCCTGTCCGCCGTCGCCGCCGGCCGCGCCCTGGCCGCCGGTGCCGCCACCGATCGCGCCGGCGCTGCCTTGTCCGCCCATGCCGCCGGTGCCGCCGGTGCCACCGGTGCCGCCGTTGCCGGCGCTGCCGGCCGCGCCCGTGGTCGAGCCGGTCCCACCGAGTCCGGCTGCGCCGCCGGTGCCGCCGGTGCCGCCGGTGCCCCCGGCGCCGCCGGCGATGCCGGGGTTGGTGCTGTTGTCGGTGCCGATGCCGCCGGTGCCGCCCTGGCCACCCTTGCCGCCGAAGCCACCCTGTCCGCCGGCGCCCTGGACGCCAGCCGTGCCGCCGTTCGCTTTACCCGCGGCGCCACCGGCACCGCCCTGTCCGCCGTCGCCTCCGGCGGCGCCCTGGCCGCCGGTGCCGCCACCGATCGCGCCGGCGCTGCCTTGTCCACCCATGCCGCCGGTGCCTCCGGTGCCGCCGGTGCCGCCGTTGCCGGCCGTGCCTGCGGCTCCTGACGTCGAACCGCTGCCGCCCTTGCCGGCCGCGCCGCCGGTGCCGCCGCTGCCGCCGGTGCCCCCGGCACCGCCGGCGGTGCCGGGGTTGGTGCTGTTGTCGGTGCCGATGCCGCCGGTGCCGCCCTGTCCGCCCTTGCCGCCGACGCCGCCCTGTCCGCCGGCGCCTTGGGTTCCGGCGGTGCCGCCGTTGGTGGCTCCGGCTGCGCCGCCGGCACCGCCTTGTCCGCCGTCGCCGCCGGCGGCTCCCTGGCCGCCGGTGCTGCCACCGATCGCGCCGGTGCTGCCTTGTCCACCCATGCCGCCGATGCCGCCAGTGCCACCGGTGCCGCCGTTGCCGGCCGTGCCGGCGGCACCCGTCGTCGAACCGCTACCGCCCTTGCCGGCCGCGCCGCCGGTGCCACCACTGCCGCCGGTGCCCCCGGCGCCACCCGCGATGCCGGGGTTGGTGCTGTTGTCGGTGCCGAACCCGCCTTGGCCGCCAACGCCGCCTTGGCCGCCGACGCCGCCCTGACCGCCGGCGCCTTGGGTTCCGGCGGTGCCGCCGTTGGTTGTCCCGGCTAGGCCGCCGGTACCGCCCTGTCCGCCGTCACCGCCAGCCGCGCCTTGGCCGCCGGCGCCGCCGCCAATCGCGCCGGCGCTACCGGCACCGCCCTTACCGCCGGTGCCGCCGGTGCCACCCACGCCGCCGTTGCCGGCGGTGCCGGCCGCGCCGGTGGTTGAACCCGAGCCGCCCTTGCCCGCTGCGCCTCCGGTGCCGCCACTGCCGCCGGTGCCGCCGGCGCCACCGGCGATGCCGGGGTTGGCGCTGTTGTCGACGCCGGTACCGCCCGTTCCTCCTTGGCCGCCGATTCCGCCGATGCCGCCCTGTCCGCCGGCGCCTTGGGTTCCGGCGGTGCCGCCGTTGGTTGTCCCGGCTAGGCCGCCGGTACCGCCCTGTCCGCCGTCACCGCCAGCCGCGCCTTGGCCGCCGGCGCCGCCGCCAATCGCGCCGGCGCTACCGGCACCGCCCTTACCGCCGGTGCCGCCGGTGCCACCCACGCCGCCGTTGCCGGCGGTCCCGGCCGCGCCGGTGGTTGAACCCGAGCCGCCCTTGCCCGCTGCGCCTCCGGTGCCGCCACTGCCGCCGGTGCCGCCGGCGCCACCCGCGATGCCGGGGTTGGCGCTGTTGTCGGTGCCGACGCCGCCCTGGCCGCCCGTTCCACCCGTGCCGCCGATGCCGCCCTGGCCACCGGCGCCTTGGGTTCCGGCGGTGCCGACGTTGGTGGCTCCGGCTGCGCCGCCGGCACCGCCTTGGCCGCCGTCACCGCCGGCCGCACCCTGGCCGCCGATGCCGCCACCACTGGTGCCGGTACTGCCTTGTCCGCCCTTGCCGCCGGTGCCGCCGGCGCCGCCCACGCCGCCGTTGCCGGCGGTGCCGGCCGCGCCGGTGGTCGAACCCGAGCCGCCCTTGCCCGCTGCGCCGCCGGTGCCACCACTGCCGCCGGTGCCGCCGGCACCACCTGCGGTGCCGGGGTTGGCGCTGTTGTCGGTGCCGACGCCGCCCTGGCCGCCCGTTCCACCCGTGCCGCCGATGCCGCCCTGGCCACCGGCGCCTTGGGTTCCGGCGGTGCCGCCGTTGGTGGCGCCGGCTGCGCCGCCGGCACCGCCTTGGCCGCCGTCGCCGCCGGCTGCTCCCTGGCCGCCGATGCCGCCACCACTGGTGCCGGTGCTGCCTTGTCCGCCCTTGCCGCCGGTGCCGCCGGCGCCACCTGCGCCGCCGTTGCCGGCGGTGCCGGCCGCGCCGGTGGTCGAACCCGAGCCGCCCTTGCCCGCTGCGCCGCCGGTGCCACCACTGCCGCCGGTGCCGCCGGCACCACCTGCGGTGCCGGGGTTGGCGCTGTTGTCGACGCCGTTACCGCCCGTTCCGCCTTGGCCGCCGATTCCGCCGATGCCGCCCTTGCCACCGGCGCCCTGGTTTCCGGCGGTGCCGCCGTTGGTGGCGCCGGCTGCGCCGCCGGCACCGCCCTGGCCGCCGTCGCCGCCGGCTGCTCCCTGGCCGCCGATGCCGCCACCACTGGTGCCGGTGCTGCCTTGTCCGCCCTTGCCGCCCGTTCCTCCGGTGCCACCTGCGCCGCCGTTGCCGGCGGTGCCGGCCGCGCCGGTGCTTGATCCGGCACCACCCAGGCCGGCCGCCCCGCCCGTGCCACCGATGCCGCCGGTGCCTCCGGCGCCACCGGCGATGCCGGGGTTGGCGCTGTTGTCGGTGCCGATACCGCCAGCGCCGCCTTGGCCGCCGATTCCGCCGATGCCGCCCTTGCCGCCGGCGCCCTGGTTTCCGGCGGTGCCGCCGTTGGTGGCTCCCGCCGCGCCGCCGGCTCCGCCTTGGCCGCCGTCGCCGCCGGCTGCGCCCTGGCCGCCGGTGCCGCCGCCGCTGGTGCCGGTGCTGCCTTGTCCGCCCTGGCCGCCGGTACCGCCGGTGCCTCCGACGCCGCCGTCGCCGGCTGTGCCGGCGGCTCCTGTCGTCGAGCCGCTGCCGCCCTTGCCGGCTGCGCCGCCGGTGCCGCCGGTGCCGCCGGTACCGCCCGCGCCGCCGGCGATGCCGGGGTTGGTGCTGTTGTCGGTACCGATACCGCCGGTGCCGCCCTGGCCGCCGATTCCGCCGATGCCGCCCTTGCCGCCGGCGCCCTGGTTTCCGGCGGTGCCGCCGTTGGTGGCTCCCGCCGCGCCGCCGGCTCCGCCTTGGCCGCCGTCGCCGCCGGCCGCGCCCTGGCCGCCGGTGCCGCCGCCGCTGGTGCCGGTGCTGCCTTGTCCGCCCTGGCCGCCGGTGCCGCCGGTCCCGCCTACGCCGCCGCTGCCGGCGGTGCCGGCCGTACCGATGGTGGAGCCGGTGCCGCCCTTGCCGGCTGCGCCGCCGGTGCCGCCGGTGCCGCCGGTACCGCCCGCGCCGCCGGCGATGCCGGGGTTGGTGCTGTTGTCGGTACCGATACCGCCGGTGCCGCCTTGGCCGCCGATTCCGCCGATGCCGCCCTTGCCGCCGGCGCCCTGGTTTCCGGCGGTGCCGCCGTTGGTGGCTCCCGCCGCGCCGCCCGCGCCGCCTTGGCCGCCGTCGCCGCCGGCCGCGCCCTGGCCGCCCGTGCCACCACCGCTGGTGCCGGTGCTGCCTTGTCCGCCCTGGCCACCGGTGCCGCCGGTCCCGCCTACGCCGCCGCTGCCGGCGGTGCCGGCCGTACCGATGGTGGAGCCGGTGCCGCCCTTGCCGGCTGCGCCGCCGGTGCCGCCGGTGCCGCCGGTACCGCCCGCGCCGCCGGCGATGCCGGGGTTGGTGCTGTTGTCGGTACCGATACCGCCGGTGCCGCCTTGGCCGCCGATTCCGCCGATGCCGCCCTTGCCGCCGGCGCCCTGGTTTCCGGCGGTGCCGCCGTTGGTGGCGCCGGCTGCGCCGCCCGTGCCGCCTTGGCCGCCGTCGCCGCCGGCCGCGCCTTGGCCGCCGATGCCGCCGCCGCTGGTGCCGGTGCTGCCTTGTCCGCCCTGGCCGCCGGTACCGCCGGTCCCGCCTACGCCGCCGCTGCCGGAGGTGCCGGCCGTACCGATGGTGGAGCCGGTGCCGCCCTTGCCGGCTGCGCCGCCGGTGCCGCCGGTGCCCCCGGTTCCACCGGCTCCGCCGGCGATGCCGGGGTTGGCGCTGTTATCGGTACCGATACCGCCGGTGCCGCCTTGGCCGCCGATTCCGCCGATGCCGCCCTTGCCGCCGGCGCCCTGGATACCGGTGGTACCGCCGTTGGTGGCGCCGGCTGCGCCGCCCGTGCCGCCTTGGCCGCCGTCACCACCGGCCGCGCCCTGGCCGCCGATGCCGCCACCGCTGGTGCCGGCGCTGCCTTGCCCGCCCTTGCCGCCGGTGCCACCGGTGCCACCGACTCCGCCGTTACCCGCGGTGCCGGCCGTACCGGTGGTCGAGCCAGTGCCGCCCTTGCCGGCACCGCCGCCGGTTCCGCCGATCCCGCCGGTGCCCCCTGCGCCACCCGCAATGCCGGGGTTGGTGCTGTTGTCGACGCCGGTGCCGCCCGTGCCGCCTTGGCCGCCGACGCCGCCTATGCCGCCTTGACCGCCTGCGCCTTGGGTGCCGGCGGTGCCGCCGTTGGTGGCTCCGGCTGCGCCGCCGGCGCCGCCTTGGCCGCCGTCTCCACCGGCCGCGCCTTGCCCGCCGGTGCCGCCACCTGCGGTGCCGGTGCTGCCTTGCCCGCCTTGGCCGCCGGTGCCGCCGGTGCCACCTACGCCGCCGTTGCCGGCGGTGCCGGCCGCGCCGGTGCTCGAGCCAGTGCCGCCCTTTCCTGCCGCGCCGCCCGTTCCGCCAACGCCGCCCGCACCGCCGTCACCGCCGGGGATGCCGGGGTTGGTGGTGTTGTTAATGCCGGTGCCGCCTGTGCCGCCCTGGCCACCGACGCCGCCTATGCCGCCTTGACCGCCGGCGCCTTGGGTTCCGGCGGTGCCGCCGTTGGTGGCGCCCGCTGCGCCGCCGGCACCGCCCTGACCGCCGTCACCGCCGGCCGCGCCTTGGCCGCCGGTCCCGCCGCCGCTGCTCCCTGCGGTCCCGGCGCCGCCCTTGCCGCCGGTCCCGCCGACACCACCGGTGCCGCCGTCACCGGCTGTTCCGGATGCGCCGGTGCTGGACCCGGACCCGCCGAGGCCTGCGGCGCCGCCGGTTCCGCCGATGCCGCCGGTGCCGCCTGCGCCACCGGCGATGCCGGGGTTGGTGCTGTTGTCGGTGCCGGTCCCGCCGTGGCCGCCTTGGCCGCCGACGCCGCCGATGCCGCCTTGGCCGCCTGCGCCTTGGGTGCCGGCGGTGCCGCCGTTGGTGGCTCCGGCTGCGCCGCCGGCGCCGCCTTGGCCGCCGTCGCCACCGGCCGCGCCTTGGCCGCCGGTCCCGCCGCCGCTGGTGCCGGTGCTGCCTTGTCCGCCTTTGCCGCCGGTGCCGCCGACACCGCCGGTGCCGCCGTCGCCGGCTGTTCCGGATGCGCCGGTGCTGGAGCCGGATCCGCCGAGGCCTGCTGCTCCGCCGGTGCCGCCGATGCCGCCGGTGCCGCCTGCGCCACCCGCGATGCCGGGGTTGGTGCTGTTGTCGGTGCCGGTCCCGCCGTGGCCACCGTTGGCCGCCGACGCCGCCGATGCCGCCTTGGCCGCCTGCGCCTTGGGTGCCGGCGGTGCCGCCGTTGGTGGCGCCGGCTGCGCCGCCGGCGCCGCCGTGGCCGCCGTCACCACCGACTGCGCCTTGGCCACCGGTCCCGCCACCTGTGCTGCCGGTGCTGCCTTGTCCGCCTTTGCCGCCGGTGCCGCCAATGCCACCGACGCCGCCGTCGCCGGCTGTGCCGGAGGCGCCGGTGCTGGATCCGGATCCGCCGAGGCCGGCTGCGCCGCCGGTGCCGCCGATACCGCCGATGCCGCCCGCGCCACCCGCAATGCCGGGGTTGGTGCTGTTGTCGCTGCCGGTCCCGCCGTGGCCGCCCTGGCCGCCGACTCCGCCGATGCCGCCTTGGCCGCCCGCGCCTTGGGTGCCGGCGTTGCCGCCGTTGGTGGCTCCGGCTGCACCGCCGACACCGCCTTGCCCGCCGTCACCGCCGGCCGCGCCCTGGCCACCGATCCCGCCACCGCTGGTCCCAGTGCTTCCAGCGCCGCCCTTGCCGCCGGTGCCGCCGACGCCACCGACCCCGCCGTCACCGGCTGTGCCGGAGGCGCCGGTGCTGGAGCCGGATCCGCCGAGGCCGGCTGCGCCGCCGGTGCCGCCGATACCGCCGGTGCCGCCCGCGCCGCCGGCGATGCCGGGGTTGGTGCTGTTGTCGGTGCCGGTACCGCCGTGGCCACCGTTGGCCGCCGACGCCGCCGATGCCGCCCTGGCCACCCACGCCTTGGGTGCCGGCGGTGCCGCCGTTGGTCGCTCCGGCAGCGCCGCCGGCACCGCCCTGGCCGCCGTCACCGCCGGCTGCGCCTTGGCCACCGGTCCCGCCACCGGCGGTGCCGGTGTTGCCTTGTCCACCAGCGCCGCCGGTCCCGCCGACGCCGCCAACCCCGCCGTCGCCGGCGGTGCCGGAGGCGCCGGTGCTGGACCCGGACCCGCCGAGGCCGGCTGCGCCGCCGGTGCCGCCGATACCGCCGATGCCCCCCGCGCCGCCGGCAATGCCGGGGTTGGTGCTGTTGTCGACGCCGGCACCGCCAACGCCTCCGACGCCGCCGACACCACCGATGCCGCCCTGGCCACCCGCGCCCTGCTGGCCGCCGCCGCCCGTTCCGGCTGCGCCGCCGGCGCCGCCCTGGCCGCCGTCTCCACCGGCCGCGCCTTGGCCGCCGGTCCCGCCGCCGCTGCTCCCTGCGGTTCCGGCCCCGCCCAAGCCGCCGGTGCCGCCAACGCCACCAACCCCGCCGTCACCAGCCGTGCCGGATGCGCCGTTGCTGGACCCGGACCCGCCGAGGCCTGCTGCGCCGCCGGTGCCGCCGATGCCGCCGATGCCGCCTGCGCCACCGGCAACACCCGGGTTGGTGCTGTTGTCGGTGCCGGCACCGCCAACGCCTCCGACGCCGCCGATTCCGCCGATGCCGCCCTGGCCACCGGCGCCTTGGGTGCCGGCGGTGCCGCCGTTGGTCGCTCCGGCTGCGCCGCCGGCGCCGCCGTGGCCGCCGTCACCACCGGCCGCGCCCTGGCCGCCGGTCCCGCCACCTGCGGTGCCGGTGCTGCCTTGTCCACCAGCGCCGCCGGTGCCGCCGATGCCGCCGACCCCGCCGTCACCGGCCGTGCCGGAGGCGCCGGTGCTGGACCCGGATCCGCCGAGGCCGGCTGCGCCGCCGGTGCCGCCGATACCGCCTAGGCCGCCCGCGCCACCGGCAACACCCGGGTTGGCGCTGTTGTCGGTGCCGGTACCGCCATCGCCACCGACTCCACCGGATGCCGCCGATGCCGCCCTGGCCACCGGCGCCTTGGGTGCCGGCGGTGCCGCCGTTGGTCGCTCCGGCTGCGCCGCCGGCGCCGCCCTGGCCGCCGTCACCACCGGCCGCGCCCTGGCCGCCGGTCCCGCCACCGGCGGTGCCGGTGCTGCCTTGTCCACCAGCGCCGCCAGTGCCGCCGATGCCACCGACCCCGCCGTCACCGGCTGTGCCGGAGGCGCCGGTGCTGGATCCTGATCCGCCGAGGCCGGCCGCGCCGCCGGTGCCGCCGATACCGCCGACGCCGCCCGCGCCGCCAGCCACACCCGGGTTGGTGCTGTTGTCGGTGCCGGCACCGCCAACGCCTCCGACGCCGCCGACACCACCGATGCCGCCCTGACCGCCCGCGCCCTGCTGGCCGCCGCCGCCGGATCCGGCTGCGCCGCCGGCACCGCCCTGGCCGCCGTCACCGCCGGCCGCGCCCTGGCCGCCGGTTCCGCCACCGGCGGTGCCGGTGCTGCCTTGTCCACCAGCGCCGCCGGTGCCGCCGATGCCACCGACCCCGCCGTCACCGGCTGTGCCGGATGCGCCGGTGCTGGATCCTGATCCGCCGAGGCCGGCCGCGCCGCCGGTGCCGCCGATACCGCCGACGCCGCCCGCGCCGCCAGCCACACCCGGGTTGGCGCTGTTGTCGGTGCCGGTCCCGCCATGGCCACCGACGCCGCCGACACCACCGATGCCGCCCTGACCGCCCGCGCCCTGCTGGCCGCCGCCGCCGAATCCGGCTGCGCCGCCGGCGCCGCCCTGGCCGCCGTCACCACCGGCCGCGCCCTGGCCACCGGTCCCGCCGCCGCTGCTCCCTGCGGTCCCGGCCCCGCCCTTGCCGCCGGTCCCGCCGACACCACCGGTGCCGCCGTCACCGGCCGTGCCGGAGGCGCCGGTGCTGGACCCGGATCCACCGAGGCCTGCGGCTCCGCCCGTGCCGCCGATACCGCCGATGCCGCCCGCGCCACCCGCAATGCCGGGGTTGGTGCTGTTGTCGACGCCGGCACCGCCAACGCCTCCGACGCCACCGACACCACCGATGCCGCCCTGACCGCCCACGCCTTGGGTGCCAGCGGTGCCGCCGTTGGTCGCTCCGGCAGCCCCGCCGACGCCGCCCTGGCCGCCGTCACCACCGGCCGCGCCCTGGCCACCGGTCCCGCCACCGCTGGTCCCAGTGCTTCCAGCGCCGCCCTTACCGCCGGTCCCGCCGATGCCACCGACCCCGCCGTCACCGGCCGTGCCGGAGGCGCCGGTGCTGGATCCTGATCCGCCGAGGCCGGCTGCGCCTCCGGCGCCGCCGATACCGCCGGTGCCGCCCGCGCCACCGGCGACGCCGGGGTTGGTGCTGTTGTCGGTGCCGGTCCCGCCGTGGCCGCCTTGGCCGCCGACACCACCGATGCCGCCCTGGCCACCTGCACCCTGGGTGCCGGCCGTGCCGCCGTTGGTGGCTCCGGCCGCGCCGCCGGCGCCGCCCTTTCCGCCGTCACCACCGGCCGCGCCCTGACCGCCAGCACCGCCGCCCGTAGTGCCGGTGCTTCCGGCGCCGCCCTTGCCGCCGGTGCCGCCAATGCCACCGACCCCGCCGTCGCCGGCGGTGCCCGATGCGCCGGTGCTCGAGCCGGACCCGCCGAGGCCGGCCGCGCCGCCCGTGCCGCCGATACCGCCTACGCCGCCCGCGCCACCCGCAATGCCGGGGTTAGTGCTGTTGTCGACGCCCGCACCGCCAACGCCACCGACACCGCCGACACCACCGATGCCACCTTGGCCACCAACGCCTTGGGTTCCGGCGGTGCCGCCGTTGGTCGCTCCGGCTGCGCCGCCGGCGCCGCCCTGGCCGCCGTCACCGCCGGCTGCGCCCTGGCCGCCGGTCCCGCCACCCGTGGTGCCGGTGCTGCCTTGTCCGCCTTTGCCGCCGGTGCCGCCGACCCCGCCGGTGCCGCCATCACCGGCCGTGCCGGAGGCGCCGGTGCTCGAGCCGGACCCGCCGAGGCCGGCTGCTCCGCCCGTGCCGCCGGTACCGCCGACGCCGCCCGCGCCACCCGCGATGCCGGGGTTGGTGCTGTTATCGGTGCCGGTCCCGCCGTGGCCGCCTTGGCCGCCGGTTCCGCCGATGCCACCTTGGCCACCAACGCCTTGGGTTCCGGCGGTGCCGCCGTTGGTGGCACCGGCTGCGCCGCCTGCACCGCCCTGGCCGCCGTCACCGCCGGCTGCGCCCTGGCCGCCGGTCCCGCCACCCGTGGTGCCGGTGCTGCCTTGTCCGCCCTTGCCGCCAGTGCCGCCGACACCGCCGGTGCCGCCATCACCGGCTGTTCCGGATGCGCCGGTGCTCGAGCCGGACCCGCCCAGGCCGGCCGCGCCGCCGGTGCCGCCGACACCGCCGATGCCGCCCGCGCCACCCGCGACACCGGGGTTGGCGCTGTTGTCGGTCCCGGCACCGCCAACGCCGCCGACGCCACCGACGCCACCGATGCCACCTTGGCCACCCACGCCTTGGGTGCCGGCCGTGCCGCCGTTGGTCGCTCCGGCCGCGCCGCCGGCACCGCCCTGGCCGCCGTCACCACCGGCCGCGCCCTGGCCACCGGTCCCGCCACCGCTGGTCCCAGTGCTTCCAGCGCCGCCCTTACCGCCGGTCCCGCCGACACCACCAACCCCGCCGTCACCGGCCGTGCCGGATGTGCCGGTGCTGGAGCCGGAGCCACCGAGGCCGGCCGCGCCTCCGGTGCCACCGACGCCGCCTACGCCGCCCGCGCCGCCGGCCACACCCGGGTTGGTGCTGTTGTCGGTGCCAACACCGCCGTCGCCACCGGTCCCACCGACGCCGCCGATACCGCCCTTGCCACCTGCTCCCTGCTGGCCGCCGCCGCCCGTTCCGGCTGCGCCGCCGGCACCGCCCTGGCCGCCGTCACCGCCGGCTGCGCCCTGGCCGCCGGTCCCGCCACCCGTGGTACCAGTAACCCCGGCACCGCCCTTGCCGCCGGTGCCGCCGACGCCGCCAACCCCGCCGTCGCCGGCCGTGCCGGAGGCGCCGGTGCTGGACCCGGATCCGCCGAGACCGGCTGCGCCACCGGTGCCACCGACACCGCCGATGCCGCCCGCGCCGCCAGCCACACCGGGGTTAGTGCTGTTGTCGGTGCCGGCACCGCCGTCGCCACCGGTGCCACCGACGCCGCCGATACCGCCCTTGCCACCTGCTCCCTGCTGGCCGCCGCCGCCCGTTCCGGCTGCGCCGCCGGCACCGCCCTGGCCGCCGTCACCGCCAGCCGCCCCTTGACCGCCGGTCCCGCCACCCGCGGTACCAGTAACCCCGGCACCGCCCTTGCCGCCGGTGCCGCCGACGCCGCCGGTGCCCCCGTCGCCGGCCGTGCCGGAGGCGCCGGTGCTGGACCCGGATCCGCCGAGGCCGGCCGCGCCTCCGGTGCCTCCGACGCCGCCGATACCGCCCGCGCCGCCTGCGACACCTGGGTTAGTGCTGTTGTCGGTGCCAACACCGCCGTCGCCACCGGTCCCACCGACGCCGCCTACACCGCCCTGGCCACCCGCGCCCTGCTGGCCGCCGCCGCCAGTTCCGGCTGCGCCGCCGGCACCGCCCTGGCCGCCGTCACCGCCAGCCGCCCCTTGACCGCCGGTCCCGCCACCCGCGGTACCAGTAACCCCGGCGCCGCCCTTGCCGCCGGTCCCGCCGACACCACCGGTGCCGCCGTCACCGGCTGTTCCGGAGGCGCCGGTGCTGGATCCTGATCCGCCGAGGCCGGCTGCGCCTCCGGTGCCTCCGATGCCGCCGGTGCCCCCGGCTCCGCCGGCGATGCCGGGGTTGGTGCTGTTGTCGACGCCGGCACCGCCAAGGCCACCGACGCCACCGACACCACCGATGCCGCCCTGACCGCCCACGCCTTGGGTACCGGCGGTGCCGCCGTTGGTCGCTCCGGCTGCGCCGCCGACACCGCCCTGGCCGCCGTCACCACCGGCCGCGCCCAGACCGCCAGTCCCGCCACCGGCGGTCCCGGTGCTGCCTTGTCCGCCCTTGCCGCCGGTGCCGCCGACACCACCGACCCCGCCGTCGCCGGCCGTGCCGGAGGCGCCGGTGCTGGACCCGGACCCGCCGAGGCCGGCCGCGCCGCCAGTGCCGCCGGTGCCGCCGATGCCACCCGCGCCGCCTGCGACACCCGGGTTGGCGCTGTTGTCGGTGCCGGTCCCGCCGTGGCCGCCGGTTCCGCCGGCGCCACCCATGCCGCCTTGTCCGCCGCCGCCCTGAATACCGGCGGTGCCGCCATTGGCGGCTCCGGCTGCGCCTCCAGCGCCACCTTTGCCGCCGTCACCTCCAGCCGCCCCTTGACCGCCGGTGCCACCACCGCTGGTGCCGACGCTGCCGGCACCGCCTTTGCCACCGGTCCCGCCGGCGCCGCCAACGCCGCCGTCGCCGGCGGTACCTGAGGCGCCGGTGCTGGACCCGGAGCCGCCAAAACCGGCGCCGCCGCCAGTGCCGCCGACACCCCCGATGCCACCCGCGCCGCCTGCGACACCTGGGTTGGCGCTGTTGTCGGTGCCGGTCCCGCCTTGGCCGCCGATGCCGCCGATACCACCGGTGCCGCCCTGGCCGCCAGCGCCTTGTTGCCCGCCGCCGCCGGATCCGGCCGCGCCGCCGGCGCCGCCTTGCCCGCCGTCACCTCCGGCAGCACCTTGGCCACCGACACCGCCGCCTGTGGCGCCGGTGCTCCCGGCACCACCCTTGCCACCCGTCCCACCGACACCGCCAACACCGCCGTCACCGGCCGCGCCGGACGCGCCGACGGTTGACCCGGAGCCTCCGAGGCCGGCCGCACCTCCCGTGCCGCCGACGCCGCCGACACCACCGGCGCCGCCGGCCACGCCGGGGTTGGTGCTGTTGTCGACGCCGGCACCGCCGACGCCTCCGACACCACCGACACCGCCGGCGCCACCCTGGCCGCCAGCGCCCTGTTGCCCTCCGCCGCCGGATCCGGCTGCGCCGCCGGCGCCGCCCTTTCCGCCGTCGCCACCGGCCGCGCCCTGACCGCCGGTTCCGCCACCCGCGGTACCAGTAACCCCGGCGCCGCCCTTGCCGCCGGTCCCGCCGACGCCGCCGACCCCGCCGTCACCCGCGGTGCCGGACGCTCCCGTGCTCGATCCGGAGCCACCGAGGCCTGCCGCGCCTCCGGTGCCACCGATGCCGCCGATGCCACCCGCGCCGCCGGCCACGCCCGGGTTTGCGCTGTTGTCGGTGCCGGTCCCGCCTTGGCCGCCGACGCCACCGGCGCCGCCGATGCCGCCCTGACCGCCTGCGCCCTGCTGACCGCCGCCGCCGAATCCGGCCGCGCCGCCGGCGCCGCCCTTTCCGCCGTCTCCACCCGCTGCGCCCTGGCCGCCGGTTCCGCCACCCGCTGTACCAGTAACCCCGGCACCACCCTTGCCGCCGGTGCCGCCCGCACCGCCAACGCCGCCGTCACCGGCGCTGCCCGATGCGCCGGTGCTCGATCCGGACCCGCCTACACCAGCGGCACCGCCTGTCCCGCCGACGCCGCCGACGCCGCCCGCGCCACCTGCGACGCCGGGGTTGGCGCTGTTGTCGGTGCCGGCGCCGCCTTGGCCGCCGACGCCACCAGTGCCTCCTACGCCGCCGTGGCCGCCCACGCCTTGGATACCGGCGGTGCCGCCGTTGGTGGCTCCCGCTGCGCCGCCGGCGCCGCCCTTTCCGCCGACTCCACCCGCCGCGCCCTGGCCGCCGGTTCCGCCACCCGCGGTACCAGTAACTCCGGCACCACCCTTGCCGCCGGTGCCGCCCGCACCGCCAACGCCGCCGTCACCGGCGGTGCCCGATGCGCCGGTGCTCGATCCGGACCCGCCCAGACCGGCTGCGCCGCCGGTACCGCCGATCCCGCCGGTGCCGCCGGCGCCACCTGCGACACCTGGGTTTGTGCTGTTGTCCGTGCCGGTGCCGCCTTGCCCACCGGTTCCACCGGTACCGCCGATCCCGCCCTTTCCGCCGGCACCCTGGGTGCCCGCCGCGCCGCCGTTGGTGGCTCCTGCTGCACCGCCGGCACCGCCCTGCCCGCCGTCGCCACCCGCGGCACCCTGACCACCAACGCCACCACCCGCGACACCGCCAATTCCGGCTCCGCCCTTGCCGCCGGTACCACCAATGCCACCAGCGCCGCCGTCTCCGGATGTTCCGGATGCGCCGGTGCTCGAGCCGGACCCGCCGAGGCCGGCTGCGCCGCCGGTTCCGCCGATCCCGCCGGCGCCACCGGCGCCACCTGCCACACCCGGATTGGTGCTGTTGTCGGTGCCGGCACCGCCGACGCCGCCGACGCCGCCGACGCCGCCGATGCCGCCCTTGCCGCCGGCTCCCTGCTGGCCGCCGCCACCGGCTCCGGCTGCGCCGCCGGCGCCGCCCTGGCCGCCGTCACCACCCGCGGCTCCCTGACCGCCGGCGCCGCCACCCGCGGTGCCGCTGCTGCCAGCCCCACCGCCGCCGCCCACGCCGCCCCCGCCGCCAACGCCGCCGTCTCCGGCCGTTCCGGATGCGCCGATGGTCGAGCCGGAGCCGCCGAGACCGGCTGCGCCGCCGGTACCGCCGACGCCACCAGTGCCACCGGCGCCACCTGCCACACCCGGGTTGGCGCTGTTGTCGGTGCCGGCACCGCCGACGCCTCCGACGCCGCCGACGCCACCGGTGCCGCCCTTGCCGCCGGTTCCCTGCTGGCCGCCGCCGCCGGTTCCAGCGGCGCCGCCGGTGCCGCCCTTTCCGCCGTCGCCACCCGCGGCCCCTTGACCTCCAACACCGCCACCGGCGGCGCCGGTGCTGCCAACACCGCCACCCCCGCCGACGCCGCCCCCACCGCCAACGCCGCCGTCTCCGGCTGTTCCGGATGCGCCAGTGGTCGAGCCGGTGCCGCCGAGGCCTGCTGCGCCGCCGGTGCCGCCGACGCCGCCGGTGCCGCCCGCGCCACCCGCGACACCCGGGTTGGTGCTGTTGTCGGTGCCGGCACCGCCGACGCCGCCGACGCCGCCGACGCCGCCGGTGCCGCCTTTACCGCCGGCTCCCTGCTGGCCGCCGCCACCGGCTCCGGCCGCGCCGCCGGCGCCGCCTTGGCCGCCGTCACCCCCCGCGGCGCCTTGACCGCCAGTGCCGCCACTCGCGGCGCCGGTGTTGCCGGCACCGCCCTTGCCGCCGACGCCGCCGCCACCGCCAACGCCGCCGTCTCCGGCTGTTCCGGATGCGCCGAGGGTCGAGCCGGTGCCGCCGAGGCCTGCTGCGCCGCCGGTGCCGCCGACGCCGCCGGTGCCACCGGCGCCACCTGCAACACCCGGGTTGGTGCTGTTGTCGGTGCCGGCACCGCCGACGCCGCCGACGCCACCGATGCCACCGATGCCGCCCTTGCCGCCGGCTCCCTGCTGGCCACCGCCACCGGCTCCGGCCGCGCCGCCGGCGCCGCCCTGGCCGCCGTCACCACCCGCGGCACCTTGACCGCCAGTGCCGCCACCCGCGGCGCCGGTGCTGCCGGCACCGCCCTTGCCGCCGACGCCGCCGCCACCGCCAACGCCGCCGTCACCGGCTGTTCCGGATGCGCCGAGGGTCGAGCCGGTGCCGCCGAGGCCTGCTGCGCCGCCGGTGCCGCCGACGCCGCCAATGCCACCGGCGCCACCCGCGACACCCGGGTTGGTGCTGTTGTCGGTGCCGGCACCGCCGACGCCGCCGACGCCACCGACACCACCGGTGCCGCCTTTACCGCCGGCTCCCTGCTGGCCGCCGCCACCGGCTCCTGCCGCGCCACCGGCGCCGCCCTGGCCGCCGTCGCCACCGGCAGCACCTTGGCCACCAGCGCCACCACCCGCGACACCACTGACTCCGGCACCGCCCTTGCCGCCGGTGCCACCGATGCCGCCGGTCCCGCCGTCACCGGCGCTGCCCGATGTGCCGGTGCTCGATCCGGTCCCGCCGACACCGGCGGCACCGCCGGTACCACCGGCACCGCCGATACCCCCTGCACCACCCGCCACACCTGGGTTGGTGCTGTTGTCCACGCCGGCACCACCAACGCCGCCGACGCCACCGACGCCACCAATGCCGCCCTTGCCGCCGGCTCCCTGCTGCCCACCGCCGCCGGCGCCGGCTGCCCCGCCGGCACCGCCCTGGCCGCCGTCGCCACCGGCAGCGCCCTGCCCACCAGCACCGCCACCCGCGGCACCGGCGCTGCCGGCACCACCTTTGCCGCCCACACCGCCAACCCCGCCGACGCCGCCATCGCCGGCAGTGCCCGACGCTCCTGCGGTGGAACCGGAACCGCCCAGGCCGGCGGCACCGCCGGCACCACCCACGCCGCCGGTGCCGCCGGTGCCGCCGACGACCCCAAGGTTCGCGTTGTTGTCGGTACCGGAACCACCCGCGCCACCCGTGCCGCCGACTCCACCGACGCCGCCCTTGCCGCCTGCCCCCTGCTGACCACCGCCACCCGACCCGGCAGCTCCGCCATCACCACCGCGCCCACCGTCGCCACCGGCACCGCCTTGAGCGCCCTGTTGGCCGGTTGTCGCAACAGTGGTGTTGTCCGCACCTTTGCCGCCAGTCCCGCCGACGCCACCGGCGCCGCCGTCACCAGCAGTGCCCGCTGCGCCCGTGCTCGATCCGGAACCGCCCGCTCCGGCCGCGCCACCAGTCCCGCCGGTCCCACCCTTTCCACCGGCCTGAGCAGCGGCCAGCGGATCTGTGCCCGTTGCGCCGGTACCGCCGACGCCGCCGGTGCCGCCGAGCCCGCCGTGACCGCCTTTGCCGCCGGCGCCTTGCTGACCGCCGCCGCCCGACCCGGCAGCGCCGCCGCTGCCGCCCTGGCCACCGGCACCGCCGGCACCGCCCTGCGCGCCCTGGGCGCCGGGCGCCACGATCGTGTTGTTATCGCTGCCCTGGCCGCCGGTGCCCCCGACGCCACCGGCGCCGCCGTCACCGGCGACTCCTGATGAGCCTTTCGACGAACCCGACCCGCCCGCTCCGGCCGCTCCGCCGGTGCCGCCAGTCCCGCCCTGACCCCCCGCCTGAGCAGCAACGAGCGGGTCGGTGCCCTTTGCGCCACTGCCGCCCTGGCCACCCCCACCGCCTGCGCCGCCATTGCCGCCGGCACCGCCGGCACCCTGTTGGCCGCCGGTTCCGGCGCCCGCGGCGCCGCCAGTACCGCCGCTGCCCCCGGCACCCCCGGCACCACCCTGGCCGCCCTGCGTTCCGGTCGCGGCGACCGTGCTGTTGTCAGCGCCCTTACCGCCGCTGCCGCCCGCACCACCGGCCCCGCCGTCCCCGGCCGTTCCCGCCGCTCCATTGCTGAAGCCGGTCCCGCCGGCTCCGGCCGCGCCACCAGAGCCGCCGGTGCCCCCTTGACCACCGGCCTGTGCAGCCACCAGAGGATCGCTGCCGTCAGCACCGTCTGCCCCGGAACCACCGACCCCACCCCGGCCACCCTGACCGCCAGTGCCGCCAGCACCTTGGTGACCGCCGGTTCCAGCCCCCGCCGCTCCGCCCGTGCCGCCCTGGCCCCCGGCGCCGCCGGCCGCACCCTGACCGCCCTGGGCGCCCGCCGCGACAGCGTCCAACCCCGCCCCACCGGATCCGCCGGTACCGCCCTTGCCGCCCGCACCACCATCGCCGGCGAGGCCCGCGGCCCCCGCGACTGATCCGGCGCCACCGAGTCCTGCCGCGCCCCCGGTCCCACCGGTGCCACCCTGTCCGCCGGCCACGCCGGGGGTGTTCAGACCGCCGGACGAACCCGAACCTCCGGCGCCGCCCGTGCCGCCGACCCCGCCTTGGCCACCGGCGCCGCCGGCTCCTTGCAACGCTCCGCTGCCTCCGCCGACACCGCCCGCGCCGCCCGTGCCACCGGCGAAACCAGTACCGCCGACAGCGCCCGAACCAGCTGCAGCGTCCGTTCCGGCGGCGCCCGCACCGCCGGCACCGCCTGCGCCACCGGTTCCGTTAGCGCCCGTTCCACCTGCCACGCCGCCGAAACTCAGGAAACCGCCCGCTCCGCCCGCTCCACCCTGACCGGCAGTACCGCCGGTGCCACCGGTGCCGCCGGTGCCGCCGACCCCGCCAAGAGCGGCGTCACCACCCCGGCCGCCGATGCCGCCGATACCACCGGCTCCTCCGGTACCGCCGTGACCGCCGGGACCGAACAACAGCGCGCCACGGCCGCCGACGCCGCCGGCACCTCCGCTGCCACCGGTCCCGCCAAGCCCGCCGAGTGCGCCGCCGTCCGCCCCGGCAATGCCGGTTCCGCCTGCTCCGCCAGCCCCGCCGGCACCACCGCCGCTGAATAACCACCCAGTGCCGCCGGCCCCCCCGGCCCCGCCGTCGCCGCCGAGAACACCCGTCGTGCCGATACCGCCCGCGCCGCCGGCGCCACCACAGCCGAACAGCAGCGCGGCACGTCCGCCCGTCCCGCCCGTGCCGCCGCCGTACCCGCCGCTGCCGCCGGCGCCCCCACCGCCCCAGACGAGCGCGCCGTCACCGCCGGCCCCACCGACGCCGCCGCCGGAGCCACCCGCGCCGCCGTCACCGGCCGCGCCGAAGAACCACTCACCCCGCCCGCCGGCGCCCCCGGTGCCGCCACCGATGCCGCCGGTGCCGCCGGTGCCGCCGCCGCCCCACCACAAGCCACCGTTACCGCCGGCCCCCCCGGTGCCGCCGCCGGTCCCGCCCATCCCGCCGGTGCCTCCGACACCGAGCAGCCATCCACCGTTACCGCCGGCTCCACCGCTGGCAGTCGCGCCGCCCGCGCCGCCTGGCCCACCGTTGCCCCACAGACCCGCCGACCCACCGGCCCCGCCGGCCTGACCAGCAGCGCCGGCCGCTCCGGCACCGCCGTTGCCGAACAGGATCCCGCCGTCGCCTCCGGCACCTCCCGGCGTCGTGGCGTTGGCGCCGTCACCGATCAGCGGCCGGCCCAGCAGCGTCATCGTGGGCGCGTTGATCACACCGAGCACGGCCCGCTGGGCGTTCTCCACCTCTGTCCACACGTACGAGCCCGCGCCGGCCCGCAGAGTCAGGGTGAACTGGGATTGCACCTGCTCCACGAGAGCGCTGACAGCCTGATATTCGCGGCCATGGGCACCGAACAGGGCGGCGATGCGAAGCGACACCTCATCGCTGGCCGCTGCCAGCACCTGAGTCGTCGGGACGGCGGCGGCCGAACTGGACGCAGCAACCGAAGCGCCGAGTCTCGAGAGGTCCGTTGCCGCGGCGGCGGCGGCTTCGGGGGAGACCCAGAGGAACGACATCGAAACGGCTCCAGGCAGCAGGGGACGAGTTCACAATTCCGCCCCACGCCGGGATCGCTTGCGCGGATCTTATGATTTGCCGGGCTTTATGTCACTGTTTTGAGCACACTCGGTACCTAAGGTGTGATCTTGATTGATCCACTCATGGTTGAGTCTGTCGGCTCGATTTCGTTTATTGACCTTGGATAACGCTGGGCGGACATCGCTATGAGAGAACGCTGCTGATTGCAGATGGCCCAGAGGACGGGCGGGATGCCGAAGCGGGACAGGAAGGTTTGCTGCTGGCAAACGTCGCCGGATATCTGCGCGACGATGTAAGGCCACGATTAGCGCCGGCTGGCCGCGCTACGCGCCTGGATTTCCCGGGGTGCCTGGGTCACCACTGACGCCGTTGTTGCCGCCACCGCTGCCGGTGCCACCGAGGCCACCATCGCCGGCGGCGCCGCCCGGTCCGCCCGGGGCGCCGATTCCGTCGCCGCCACTGCCGCCGTTACCGCCGTTGCCACCCATGCCGCCGTCGGCGGGAGAGCCTGAGCCGTCGCCGCCCTTGCCGCCGGCGGCGCCGTTGCCACCGTCGCCGCCTGCACCGCCTGCCCCGCTGCCGGTGGGCGAACCGCCGCCGCCACCCGAACCGCCGTTGCCACCCAGGCCGCCGTTGCCGCCATTGGCGTTCAGGCCGCCCTTGCCGCCTGCGCCGCCGAGACCACCGCCGCCGCCGTTGCCGCCGTCGCCACCGTTGGCGTTGTTGCCGACGGCCGGGGCGCCCACGCCGCCCTGACCGCCGTTGCCGCCGGTGCCGCCGGTGCCACCGAAGGCAGAAGGGCCCCCGACCCCGCCGGCCCCACCGGTTCCGCCGTCGCCGCCGTCCCCGGCCGCTCCGCCCTTGCCTGCCGTGCCGGCGCCCGAGCCGGCCAAACCACCGTTGCCGCCGTTGCCGCCGTTGCCGCCGTTGCTGCCGTTGCCGCCCGGACCAATCGCAACCGGCGGTGGCTGCGTACCGGCTCCACCGTCGCCACCGCGTCCGCCGGTCCCGCCGTTGCCGTTGATGCCCCCGACGCCCGCGTCACCCCCGAGTCCGCCCTGGCCACCGGCGCCACCGTCGTAGCCGTTGCTTGTGCCGTTCGGGTCACCGATGCTGCCTGGGGCGCCGGCGCCTCCCGCGCCGCCGTTGCCGCCGACGCCCGCTTTGCCGACGGTGCCGCCGAAACCGGCGCTGCCGCCGGCACCGGCCGCGCCCCCGTTGCCGCCCGTGCCGCCGTTACCGCCAGTGCTGCTGATGCTTGCCCCACCGGTGCCGCCGGTGCCGCCTTGACCACCGTTTCCGCCGCCGCCACCGGCGCCGTTGAATCCGTTGGAATTCGCGCCGGCCATGCCGCCCTGCCCGCCTTGGCCGCCTTGGCCGCCTTGGCTGCCGACTGCGCCCAGAGTGCTGAGACCGCCCTTGGCGCCGGCACCGCCGTTGCCGCCGTTCCCTGCTGCACCACCATTTGCGATAACGCCGCCGCCGCTGCCGGCGTTGCCGCCGTTACCGCCCATTCCGCCGTCGCCGCCGTTGCCACCGGGAGCGCCAGTGCCACCGGCGTTGCCTGCGCCCTCGAATCCGGCCCCGCCGTCGCCGCCGCGGCCACCGGCACCGCCGACCCCGTTGGCACCGCCCAAACCGGCGTTGCCGCCCGCTCCGCCGCCTCCTCCGTGGCCGCCGTTTGCACCGGCCTGGCCCGGGAAGACGGCGTCGGCACCCCTACCGCCCGCACCGCCCGCGCCACCGGTTCCGCCGACCCCGTCATTGCCTCGCACCCCTCCGACATTCGCGGCACCGCCCGTGCCTGCGTTACCGCCGGTGCCGCCGGTGCCGCCGTTTCCTGCCACACCGAAGGTTGAGCTCGCGCCACCCTTGCCGCCGGCGCCGCCTTGACCGCCATTGCCTCCGGTGCCGCTCACCGCGCTGCTGTTGAAGTCGGTGTTCACCCCGCCGATACCGCCGTCACCGCCCCTGCCGCCGCCTCCACCGTCGCCGCCATTGACGTCGAGCGGGCCGTTGCCACCGGCGCCGCCCGATCCGCCGCTGCCACCGGCCCCTCCGACACCGCCGCTGCCGGACGCGCCGCTGCCGAAGCCGGCGAAGCCGCCGCTGCCACCGGCCCCGCCGTCACCGCCGAGGCCACCTGAGGAGGACGGCGTGCCGACGACACCGGCTCCGCCATCGCCGCCGCGGCCGCCGGCCCCGCCGTTGCCGTTGATCCCGCCGGTATCTGCGCCTCCGCCGGCGCCACCGAGACCGCCCTGGCCTCCGAAGAAGCCCGCCTGGCCTGCTCCGACGCCGCCGGCTCCGGTGCCGCCGTTGCCGCCGGCGCCGCCGTTGCCGCCGTTGCCGGCATTGCCGGCCACGCCGCCCGCATTAGCCACGCCGCCGGAACCGGCCTGGCCGCCGGCGCCGCCGGTGCCACCGGTGCCGCCACCGCTGAACGCGCCGGCGCCGCCGGCACCGCCGACACCACCTTGGCCGCCATTGCCGCCGGTGCCGCTAAGTGCACTGCTGAAGCCTCCGGTGTTCAGGCCACTCATGCCGCCCTGACCGCCTTGGCCGCCGGCACCTCCGTCGCCACCGCTGGTGTTGTCGGCGCCGCTGCCGCCGGTCCCGCCGGCACCTCCGTTGCCGCCGGTGCCGCCCGCGCCACCGGCGGCGAAGGCGCCGCTACCCGCGCCGGCGTTGCCGCCGGCGCCTCCGGCGCCTCCGGCTCCGCCTTGGCCGCCGATGCCGCTGCTGAGCGGGCTGTTGGCCCGGCCGGCGCCGCCGTCGCCGCCGCGCCCGCCCGCGCCGCCGCCGCCATTGGTACCTCCCGTATCGGCCAGCCCGCCTTGGCCGCCCTGACCGCCTTGGCCGCCGCCGAAGCCCGCCTGGCCGACGCCGCTGGCATTGGCGCCGTTGCCGCCGTTGCCACCTGCCCCGCCGCTGCCGCCGGCACCCGCCTTCCCTGCTACCCCGCCGAGGTTCGCCGACCCGCCGGCCCCGGCGTCGCCGCCCGCGCCGCCATTTCCGCCAGTACCGGCGGTGCCGAGGGTGCCGGTACCCCCCACCCCACCGGCGCCGCCCTGACCGCCGTTGCCGCCGCTTCCACCGGCGGCGCTGCTGAGCCCGCTGCTGTCGAGACCACTGATGCCGCCCTGGCCGCCGCGACCGCCGGCGCCGCCGTCGCTGCCGTTGGTGTCGGCCGACCCGCTGGCACCGGTGCCACCTGCACCACCGTTGCCGCCGGCACCGGCAGCACCGCCGAGGGCGGCCGCACCCGCACCGCTTCCCGCGTTGCCGCCAATGCCGCCGCCGCCTCCGTTGCCACCGGCGCCACCGATGGCGCCGCTGCCGGGTGCGGCAGCTCTGCCGGCTCCGCCGTCGCCCCCGCGACCGCCGGCGCCGCCGGCGCCGTTGGTGCCCCCGACGTCGGCAGTGCCGCCGTTCCCGCCGAACCCGCCTTCACCACCGGAGTAACCGGCCTGTCCCGTGCCGCTGGCGGCGGCGCCGGCGCCACCGGCACCACCGGCCCCCCCGGCTCCGCCGGTACCCGCATTACCGGCGACGCCGCCGATGTTGGCGAAGCCGCCGCTACCGGCGTCGCCGCCACGCCCGCCGATGCCCCCGTTGCCTGCCGTGCCCAACGTGCCCGCACCGCCTGCCCCGCCGGCGCCACCCGCTCCGCCGTTACCGCCGGTGCCACTGGCGATACTGCTGACCCCGCCCGTGTCCAGACCGCCGATGCCGCCCTGGCCGCCCTGGCCGCCGGCACCGCCGAACCCGCCGGTGATGTTCAGAGCGCCGCTGCCGCCGGCCCCGCCGGCACCGCCGTTGCCGCCGCCGCCGGCCGCACCACCTGCACCGGATGCACCGGCGCCATTGCCGGCATTGCCGCCGTAACCACCATCGCCGCCCTTCCCACCGTCACCGCCGGTGGCACTGGTCGTGGCCGGACCGGTCTTGCCCGCCCCACCGTCGCCGCCGCGGCCGCCGGCGCCGCCGCTGCCGTTGGTGCCGCCGACCTCGGCGTTGCCGCCAGCGCCGCCTTGTCCGCCGTGTCCGCCGCCGAAGCCGGGCTGACTGACACCGGTGCCCGCGGTGCCGGTCCCGCCGGCGCCGCCGGCGCCGCCCGTGCCGCCGACGCCCGCCTTTCCGGCGAACCCATTGATGTTTGCCGAGCCGCCGTTGCCCGCATCACCACCGGCACCACCGGCGCCGCCGTTTCCAGCGGTGTTCAACGTGCCGGCCCCGCCGGCGCCGCCGGCGCCGCCGAGTCCGCCGTTGCCGCCCGTGCCGCCGATGGCGCTGGCGAACCCTCCGGTGCCGACGCCCCCGGCGCCTCCCTCGCCACCCCTGCCGCCGGCACCGCCCGCACCGCCATCGGTGTTGAGTGCTCCGCTGCCGCCCGCACCGCCGGCCCCGCCGTTTCCGCCGCTACCCGCGGCGCCGCCGGCGGCGACCGCGCCGTTGCCCGAACCGGCGATGCCGCCGGAGCCGCCCGCGCCTCCGTTGCCGCCATTGCCTCCGGTAGCCCCCGTCAACGCGGCGGCCGCCTTGCCGGCCCCGCCGTCGCCGCCGCGACCGCCCGCACCTCCGGCGCCATTGGTGCCGCCCGCCTCGGCGCTGCCACCGTTGCCGCCCAGGCCCCCGGCTCCACCGTCAAAACCGGCCTGGCCGGGCGCGGTCCCGCCGCTGCCGGCACCGCCGTCGCCGCCGGTCCCGCCCGTGCCACCGGTCCCGGCGTTGCCGACGACGCCGCCGGTGTTGGCGACGCCGCCCAGACCGGCGTCGCCGCCGGTCCCGCCCGTGCCGCCACTCCCGGCCGTCGTCGAAGTTCCCGCTCCGCCGGCGCCGCCCGCACCTCCCTGGCCGCCGTTGCCACCGGTACCGCTGGCGACGCTGCTGAAGCCGCCGGTTTGCTGGCCGCCCATGCCACCCTGGCCGCCCTGCCCACCGTTGCCGCCGAAGCCGCCGTCGACGCCACCGGCACCGCTACCGCCTGCGCCACCCGCACCGCCGTCGCCGCCGACCCCCGCCGTCCCTCCGGCGCCGAGTGCCCCGAGACCTGAGCCGGCGTTGCCACCGTCGCCGCCTTGTCCGCCCGACCCGCCCTGGCCGCCCACACCGCTGGTCAGGGCGGCCCCGGCCTTTCCGGCGCCGCCGTCTCCGCCACGGCCGCCGGCGCCACCGGCACCGTTGGTGCCGCCGATATCGGCGCTTCCGCCAGCCCCGCCCTGGCCACCTCTTCCGCCTCCGAAGCCGGGTTGGCCGGCGCCGCTGCCGTTCGCGCCGGTACCCCCGGCGCCGCCGCTGCCACCGGTGCCGCCGGTGCCCGCGTTGCCGGCGACTCCGCCGACATTGGCCCAGCCCCCTGTCCCTGCATCACCACCGGCGCCACCGTCGCCGCCGCTGCCTGCGGTCATCAGGGTGCCGGCTCCGCCGGCGCCACCGGCGCCACCCAGGCCGCCGTTGCCTCCGGTGCCGCCGGCAGCGCTGGTGAAACCGGAGGTGTCGAGGCCGGCCATTCCACCTTGGCCGCCCTGTCCGCCGTGGCCGCCCAAACCACCGCCACTGTTGAGGGCACCGCTGCCGCCCGTACCGCCGGCGCCGCCGTTACCGCCGGTGCCGGCCGCTCCGCCGACACCGCCGGCTCCGGCACCCGCGCCCGCGTTGCCGCCGTCGCCACCCGAACCGCCGAGGCCGCCACTGCCGCCGGTCGCGCCCGTACCGGCGGGGGCCGACTTCCCGGTCGCACCGTCACCGCCGCGGCCTCCCGTGCCTCCGCTGCCGTTGGTGCCGCCGGCGTCGGCGCTGCCGCCCACACCACCCTGGCCGCCCTTGCCACCGCCGAAGCCGTCCAGCGCGACACTCGCACCGTTGCCACCGGTACCACCGGTACCACCGGCACCACCGGTCCCGCCGGTCCCGGCGCTTCCGATGAGGCCCCCCAGGTTGGCCACGCCGCCCGCGCCGGCGTTACCGCCCGCGCCGCCGTCTCCGCCATTGCCTGCCGGGCCCAGCGTGTTGGTGGCGCCGGCGCCACCGGTGCCGCCCTGGCCGCCGCTGCCTCCGGTCCCGCTCACGCCGCTCAGGCCATTGCTGTTCAGGCCGCTCATGCCGCCTTGGCCGCCGGTGCCGCCCGCACCACCCATACCGCCGTTGACGCTAAGGGCACCGCCGGCGCTGCCGGCGCCACCGGCCCCGCCGTCGCCGCCGGCCCCGGCCGCGCCACCGCTACCGCCCAAACCCGTGCCGAAGCCAGCGGTGCCGCCGTCGCCGCCCACACCGCCGGTACCACCGGCGCCTCCCGAAGCGCCGGTGCCCGGCACGGCGGCTCGCCCTACGCCGCCGTCGCCACCGCGACCGCCCGCCCCGCCGCTGCCGTTGGTGCCGCCGGTGTCGGCGCTGCCCGCCGCACCGCCCAACCCGCCTTTACCGCCGGCGAATCCGTCCTGTCCGGCGATGATCCCCGCCGCTCCGGTTCCGCCGTCACCACCGGCGCCGCCGTTGCCTCCGTTGCCGGAACTGCCTGTCGCGCCACCGGTACCGCCAGTGCCGGCCAGTCCGCCGGCGCCGGCGTTGCCCCCGCCGCCGCCCGCTCCGCCGTCGCCGCCGGCGCCGCCGAATCCGGTGAGGTTGTCCGCGCCGGCGCCGCCCGCCCCGCCGAGGCCGCCGCCGCCGGCACCGCCGGAACCGTTGATGCCGCCAGCGAAACTGTTCCCGCCCTGACCGCCGGCGCCGCCCTCGCCGCCGGCGAACCCGCTACCTCCGAAGCCGCCGAGTCCGGCGATGGCGTCGACGCCAGCGCTGCCCGCCCCGCCCGCGCCACCGGCACCACCGGTGCCGCCCGTACCCGCCTTGCCGGTAACACCCCCGGCGCCCCCGGTCCCTGCTGAACCCCCGGCGCCGGCGTTGCCGCCCGCTCCACCCTGTCCGCCGTTGCCACCGACCGAACCGTTGAGCGTGCCCGATCCGCCGGCCCCACCGCCGCCGCCGACGCCGCCGACCCCGCCGGTGCCACCGGAGCCGTTGACCCCGCCGGGACCGGAATTGCCACCCGCGCCGCCGGCGCCGCCGGCCCCGCCGGCGAAACCGGTGCCGCCGGCGAGACCGCTGCCGGCCAGGGAGTCCGTGCCGGACACGCCGGCTCCACCCGCGCCGCCGGAACCGCCAGTGCCGCCCGTACCCGAGGCACCCGCCGCGCCGTCGAGGCCGAACAGCTGCCGGACACCTCCCGCCCCGCCCAGGCCGGCCGCGCCACCGTTACCTCCGGTGCCGCCCGCACCACCGATGCCACCGAGGCCGGCGATGCTGCCGTCGGCGCCGTTGCCGCCGCCACCGCCGATTCCTCCGGACCCGCCCAGGCCCCCTTGTCCACCGGCCCCCAGGAACAGTGCGCTGCGACCACCCGCGCCGCCGTCACCACCGGCTCCACCGGTCCCGCCGGTGCCGCCGATGGTGAGACTGTCGCCGCCCGCGCTTCCGGCTCCGCCGTTGCCGCCGGCCCCACCGCCGGCAAACCAGCCGCCGTCACCACCCGCGCCGCCCCGGCCGCCGGCGCCACCATCGGCACCGGCACCACCGTGGCCGCCCGCCCCACCAGCTCCCCACAACAACTCGGCGCGACCACCGGCGCCGCCGGCGCCGCCACCGAACCCGCCGTTGCCACCCGCACCGCCGCCGCCCCACAAGAACCCGCCGCTGCCTCCGGACCCACCGGTGCCGCCGCCGATGCCGCCCGTGCCGCCCGCGCCGCCGACGCCGACCAACCAGCCGCCGGCACCACCCGCGCCGCCGGTCGCCCCGCCGGATCCGCCGTTGCCACCCGCGCCACCGTTGCCCCACAGGCCGGCCGCGCCGCCTGCACCACCGGCCTGCCCGGCCGCGCCGGCGGCGCCGTTCCCGCCGTTGCCGTAGAGGATCCCGCCGTCACCACCGCGGCCGCCCGGGGTGGTGGCGTTGGTTCCGTCGCCGATCAGCGGACGTCCCAGCAACGTCTGGGTGGGCGCGTTGATGAGGCCGAGCAATGCCTGCTCGGCGTTGAACGACTCGGCGGCCGCATACGCAACGGTTCCGCCGCTGAGCGCTGCCACGAACTGCTCCTGAAACGCAGCCAGCCGTGCGCTGAGCGCCTGATAGTCGCGGCCGTAACCGCCGAACAGCGCAGCGATCTGGGCTGACACGTCGTCGGCAGCGGCGGCCAGCAAATCTGTGGTCGGCGCGGCGGCCGTGGCGTTGGCCGCGTTAAGCGACCATCCCACCCGCGCCAGATCACCAGCGGCGGTTATTAAGAATTCCGGTGAGATCGCTACGAACGACATGGCACAGCTCCCAACCAACGCTGGATAGAACCCGCGGAAATGGCGCGTAGCTCGGGATCTTATTCGTCATCAGTGCAATAAGTCACCAATTTTTTCGAGGTGTATTTCCGCGGTGTCGAACGGGATTCCAAAATGCTCAACAGCTTTCGGACCGCCTGGTTTTCGAAATGCGGAGCGGTCTACAGTCCGAACGCATGCTGCATATCGTCCTGTCGGCGTCCTCGTGACCGAATTCGTCAAACGCAATCCGGCAGCACCGGCCGGCTTCTTCGCGTGCGAGGCGGCAGGGCTGCAGTGGCTTTCCGAGGTCGGCGGGGGAGTGCCCTGCGCGCAGGTCTTGGCCGTCGATGCCACCAGCCTGACGCTGCGCCGGCTGGCGCCGGCAGCACCGAGGCGC
Organism: Mycobacterium sp. TY815; assembly: GCF_030755135.1. Classification (NCBI taxonomy): domain Bacteria; kingdom Bacillati; phylum Actinomycetota; class Actinomycetes; order Mycobacteriales; family Mycobacteriaceae; genus Mycobacterium; species Mycobacterium sp. TY815. The sequence goes on from NZ_JAUFRX010000003.1 coordinate 616,965, forward strand.
GACGCGGCGCGCGAGTTCGGCTCCCGGCTGGCCGTGATGCACGACGCGGGTGCCCCGGCGTTCGGTGCGGGACCCGACGGCTGGGACGGGCCAGGGTTCTTCGGTCCGCTGCTGCAGCCACTGCCGATGTCCCTGCGACACCACCAACGCTGGGGTACGTTCTATGCCCGCGAGCGATTGGTGCCGATGGCGGAGCTGGCGGCCGGGCAGCTCGACGCGGCGACGCGGCAAGCGATCGACGCCGTCGTGGTGCGTTGTGAGGCAGGGGATTTCGACGACGACGATCCGCCAGCGCGGTTGCACGGAGATCTGTGGAGCGGCAACGTGATGTGGACGCGGGACGGAGTGGTGCTGATCGACCCGGCCGCTCACGGCGGCCACCGCGAGACCGACCTGGCGATGCTTGCGTTGTTCGGCTGCCACCACCGCGACGAAGTCCTGGCCGGCTATCAGCAGGCTCGATCGCTGAAACCTGGCTGGCGCGACCGGATTGGGCTGCATCAGCTGTACCCGTTGCTGGCGCACGTGGTGCTGTTCGGCGACGGGTATGCCGGGCAGACACGGGCTGCCGCCCGCTCCGCGTTGGGCGCCTGAGGTCCACCTGCCGGAGCAGCCTGCCCCTTCCCCGACTGCTGGCCTTTCCGTTGACGCCGATCCGCCCGCCCGCCCAGCCCGGCGACTGCGCCGTTTGCGCCGACGCCCCCGGTGCCGCCTGCGCTGCCTCCCGCGGTGTGGTCTGAATCGATTGTCACAGTCAAAGGGGCGGGCGCCGCGTTCGCAGACGTAATGGCGAACCGATCCCTGCTACCTCGGTCACGCGCGCCGACAGCATTTCTGGGGACCGAATAGGACCGACATCCTGATTTATCCCCTGGCTGAGTGGATTCGCTTGCGGCGCCGTTGTTCGGCTCGCCGATACTTCGCCCGTCTTTGACCGCAGGTCTCGCGGGCGAATGGTGGATTGAGCGGATGAAATTCTCTCCCGCGATTGAGGGATCGGCCGCCACGCGTACTGCGAACCCCGCCGGGCATCCTCATCGCGCTAGTGTCAGAGCGCGATGACGATCGATGTATGGATGCAGCATCCGACGCAGCGGTTCCTGCGTAGCGACATGTTGGCCTCGCTGCGCCGCTGGACCGGTGGGTCCATGCCGGACGCCGAGATCCCTATCGACGTGACCGTGGCCGCGATGGACGCCGCCGGCGTCGAACTCGGGCTGCTCAGCGCGTGGCTCGGCCCGGCGGGCCAGGACCTGGTGTCCAACGACGAGGTCGGCGAGTGGATTCACCTGCACCCCAACCGTTTTAAGGGCCTGGCGACCGTCGATCTGGACCGTCCGATGGAGGCCGTGCGCGAGCTGCGGCGCCGCGTGCAGGAGGGGTTCGTCGGGTTGCGGGTGGTGCCGTGGCTGTGGAACGCCCCGCCGACCGACCGGCGCTACTACCCCCTGTTCGCCCAGTGCGTCGAATCGAAAGTGCCGTTCTGCACTCAGGTAGGGCACACCGGACCGTTGCGCCCATCGGAGACCGGACGCCCGATCCCCTACATCGACCAGGTCGCTCTCGACTTCCCGGAGTTGGTGATCGTGTGCGGGCACGTCGGTTACCCGTGGACCGAGGAAATGGTCGCGGTGGCCCGCAAACACGAGAATGTCTACATCGACACGTCCGCCTACACCATCCGCCGGCTCCCCGGCGAATTGGTCCGGTTCATGAAAACCGGTACCGGACAACGCAAAGTCCTGTTCGGGACCAACTACCCGATGATTGCCCACGAGCACGCACTGGCGGGTCTTGACGAACTGGGACTCAGCGACGAGGCTCGGCGGGACTTCCTGCACGACAACGCCGAGCGGGTTTTCAGGTTGCAACGAAAGGTGGACACGTGAACGGTGCGCAGGCTCTGATCAACACCTTGGTCGACGGCGGCGTCGACGTGTGTTTCTCGAACCCCGGCACCTCGGAGATGCACTTCGTCGCGGCGCTGGACACCGTCGACCAAATGCGGGGCGTGCTCACGCTTTTCGAGGGTGTCGCCACGGGTGCTGCGGACGGTTACGCGCGCATCGCCGGGCGCCCGGCGGCAGTGCTGCTGCACCTCGGGCCCGGACTGGGCAACGGTCTGGCCAACCTGCACAACGCCCGCCGCGCCCGGGTACCGATGGTGGTCGTCGTCGGCGATCACGCCACCTACCACAAAAAGTACGATGCCCCATTGGAATCCGACATCGACGCGGTCGCCGGCACGGTGTCGGGATGGGTGCGCAGAACTGTGACCGCGGCCGATGTCGGCGCCGACACTGCCGACGCCATCGCGGCCAGCATGTCCGGGTCGTTCGTCTCCACGCTGATCCTGCCCGCCGACGCCTCCTGGTCCGAGGGCGCCCAGCCCGCGACGGTCGACGGCGCCGCTCCGTCCGCCGTGAGCGTCGACGTCAGCAAGGTGGCCGACGTGCTGCGCTCGGGTGAACCGACCACCATCCTGGTCGGGGGAGACGCCACCCGCGGACCGGGACTGTCCGCGGCCGTGCGGATCGCCGAGGCCACCGGCGCCCGCCTGCTGTGCGAAACGTTCCCGACCCGACTGGAGCGTGGCGCCGGGGTGCCGGCTATCGAGCGGCTGGGCTACTTCGCCGAGGCCGCCGCGGCCCAACTCGACGGAGCCAAGCATCTGGTGCTGGCCGGGGCAAGGTCGCCGGTCTCCTTCTTCGCTTATCCAGGGATGCCCAGCGACCTGGTCCCGTCCGGTTGCGACGTGCATGTGCTGGCCGAATATGACGGTGCCGCAGCCGCTTTGGACGCTTTGGCAGACGAAGTGGCGCCTGGCGCGACCGCGCCGCTGGCGCCCGCCTCCCGTCCCCAGCTGCCGTCGGGCGCCCTCACGTCCGCGTCGGCGGCCGAGGTGATCGGCGCGCTGTTACCCGAGCGGGCCATCGTCGTCGACGAATCCAACACCTCGGGCCTGATGTTGCCGGCGGCGACCGCCGGAGCACCGGCCCACGACTGGCTGACGCTGACCGGCGGGGCAATCGGATACGGCATCCCGACCGCAGTCGGCGCAGCCGTGGCCGCACCCGACCGTCCGGTGCTGTGTCTGGAATCCGACGGGTCGGCGATGTACACGATCTCCGGGCTGTGGTCACAGGCACGGGAACTGCTGGACGTCACCACCGTCATCTACAACAACGGCGCCTACGACATCCTGCGGCTCGAGTTGCAGCGCGTCGGCGTTGAGGCCGGGCCGGGGCCGAAAGCCAAAGATCTCCTCGATATCTCCCGTCCCACAATGGATTTCGTCAAGATCGCCGAAGGGATGGGGGTGCCGGCCCGACGCGCCACCACCTGCGAAGAACTCGCCGACGCACTGCGCGACGCCTTCGCCGAACCGGGCCCGCACCTGATCGACGCGGTGGTGCCGTCGCTGTTGGGGTAGCTGATCGTGACTGAGGCGCAGCGTCCGCCGTCCGGTCCGAGCTCAGACGCCCCGCCTGACTCGCTGCAGCCTTGAGGTCCGCGATTCCCTCGTTATTGGAATTCGGTCCGGTTTAACCCCGTCAGCACCTCGATGTGTGAAGAGGTCAAACGGCAATGCCGCCAGAGCCTCCGGCACCGGCAGCACCCCCGGCCCCGCCGGCTCCACCGGCTGTGACGACGCCGGCCGTACCCGTGTTGCTCAATCCACCGGCGATGCCCGATTGACCCTGTGTACTGCTTCCCGATAGCCCGCCGCTCCCGCCGGTGCCACCGGCCCCGCTGTCGCCGCCGGTACCGCCTATACCTCCGATGCCACCGGCACCTAGTCCTGCGGAACCGCCGTTGCCGCCGGTGCCACCCGCACCCCCTGTACCGCCGGACCCGCCAGCGCCGCCATTCGCGGCTGTACCGCCAGCGCCCCCGCTCTGACCACCGGCACCGCCGTTACCGCCAGCGCCAGCGTCGCCGCCCCTGGCGCCGGTTCCGCCGGCCCCGCCGTCACCGGCGGTGCCGTTGATGCTGGATCCACCGGCCCCGCCTGTGCCGGTACCGGCGTTGCCGCCGTTGCCGCCGTTGCCACCGACCGCGCCTTTGCCGCCGTCACCACCGACGCCTCCCGCGCCCCCCACGGCTCCGCTTCCGCCATTCAGGCCGCCGTCCCCGCCACGGCCGCCGAGGCCACCGGTGCCGCCTCTACCCGCATTGATGCCACCGCTGGCACCGTTGCCGCCGTCGCCGCCATTGCCGCCGGTCGCTTTGCCGTTTGTCCCAGTCGCTGACGCGTCCCCACCGTTACCTCCATTGCCCCCCGCGGCACCGTTGCCGCCGAGAGATTTGACTATGGGCGGCCCGACGGGGGGGTTGATGGTCTCGGTGCCGTCGGTGGCGTTGCCGCCGTTGCCTCCATTGCCGCCGGTAGCCACCCCGTTGTCGTTGTTCGCGGTGGCCGTGCCGCCGGCGCCGCCCTTACCGCCGGCGCCAAAGGCCCCGCCGGCCCCACCGTTGCCCCCGATGCCGCCGACGGCCGTGCCGCCCTTGCCGGATTCGGTTGCATTGCCGCCGGCACCGCCCGTGCCGCCGGGCGCACTCTGCCCGCCGGTGCCGCCGGCGCCGGCGTTTCCGGCGAAGGCGAACTGGTTGTCGTTGGTATTCGTCAAGTCGATCCCCGCGCCGCCCGTTCCGCCCTGCTGAAGTTGGGTGGCGCCGTTTGTCCCGGTTCCACCCGGGTTACCCGGGTTAGGCAATCCTGTCGCGGCCGTTGAGGTCGGCGGAACCGGGAGGTTTATGCCGTCGGCGCCCTTGCCGCCGTTGCCGGCTTGACCGCCGGCACCACCGTTGCCGCCCTTGCCCGCGTTGCCCGCATTACCGCCAGCGCCGCCGGCGGCCCCGCCGGCGCCAGGCCCGCCACCCTTGCTGCCGTCGCCCCCGGCACCGCCGTCGCCGGCGTTCGATGTCGGCCCGGTCGAGACATTGAAACTGTTGGTGCCATCGGCGCCGTTCGCGCCGATGCCGCCGGTACCGCCGGTACCGCCGTTGCCGCCGGCGCCGCCGGAACCGCCGGTGAGACCGTTACCGCCCTTGCCTCCGGCGCCGCCGTTACCGGCCACGCCCGCATTGCCGCCGTCGCCGCCGGCACCGGCACTGTCGCTGCCCGACGCCGCCAGGGCGTTACCGCCGGACACACCGAGGCCGCCGTTGCCGCCGCTGCCCGCGTTACCGCCGTTGCCGCCGTTGCCTCCGTTGCCGGCGGGCGCCTTCGTCGCGCCCGCACCACCGGTACCGCCGGTGCCACCATTGCCGGCATTGCCGCCCTGACCGCCGGCTCCACCGGAACCGGCTGCAGCGTCGGTGTCCAGGATGCCGCCCGGCGCGCCCTTGCCGCCGCCGCCGCCCTTGCCGCCGTCGCCGCTGTTTCCGCCGTTGCCGCCGGCGCCCCCGGAACCTCCGGCGCCCGCGGCGCCGCCGGTCCCGCCGGTGCCACCGATGCCGCCGTTTCCGCCGGTGCCCCCGGTGCCGCCGTTCGGTGCGATGTTGACGCCACTGTTGGGTTGGACGGCATTGCCCCCCTGGCCGCCGTTGCCGGCGTTGCCGGCCTTGCCGCCGTCGCCACCGGCTCCGCCGCTGCCCCCGGGGCCGCCGGCACTACCGCCGGCGCCGCCCGCACCGCCGTTCCCGCCGTCACCGCCGGTCTGACCAGTGCCGCCGGCCGGTGCGGCACCGGTGCCCGTGCTGCCCGTGCCCCCGGCAACGCCGGTGCCGCCACTACCGCCGGCGCCGCCCTTCCCACCGCTGCCACCGAGCCCGCCGTTGAGGCCGTTGGCGCCACCGCCGCCGCCGGCACCGCCGTCGCCACCCGCGAAGCCGGAGGCGCCGCCGCCGACGCCGTTGGCGCCGCTGCCGCCACCGCCGCCGTCACCGCCCAGCCCGCCATTACCGCCCTTGCCCAGGGCACCCGCGGTTCCACCGTTCGCTGCCCCGCCCGCGCCCGGAGCGCCGCCGGCACCACCCGCGCCGCCTATGCCGCCGGTCGGCGAGTTGGTGCTGTTGTTGCCGGCATGTCCGCCGGTGCCGCCGCCCGCGCCGTCGCCACCCGTGCCCCCGGTGCCGCCGGTGCCCCCGGCGCCACCGGCGCCACCACCGGCACCGCCGCTACCGCCGTTGCCGCCCGCCTTACCGGCTCCACCGGCCGCGTTGGCCGTGCCGGAGTTGTCGGCGCCGTTGCCGCCCGTGGTGCCGTTGCCACCGTCTCCGCCGAGGCCGCCGTTGCCACCGGCGCCGGTCGCGCCGGCCTTGCCGCCGCCACCGGTGCCTGCCGAACCGCCGGCACCGGCAACACCGCCCTTGCCGCCGATCCCGCCGTTGCCGCCGTCGTTACCGCCTGCCGCCCCGTCGGCTCCCGCGCTGGCGTTGCCGCCCTGTCCGCCGGCGCCGCCCAGGCCGCCGTTGCCGGCAACGCCACCCGTGACGGCGGCACCACCGGTCCCGCCCTTGCCGCCCTGGCCACCGGCGAAGCCGTTGTTGCCGTCTTTGCCGGCCACCAGTTGGGCGGCCCCGTCGGCGCCCGTGCCGCCCTGTCCGCCGGTCCCGCCGGTACCGCCGGCACCGACGCCGCCGGACAGCCCTGCGTTGGACAGCGTGCCGGAGACCCCTGCGCTTCCGCCCGGTCCGGCGGCGCCGCCGCTGCCGCCGTCACCGCCGGTGCCGGCGGCGATCACGGTGGAACCGGCGCCGCCCTGCCCGCCGCTTCCGCCGGTACCACCCTGGCCTCCGGCGCCACCCGCGCCACCGTGACCGAACAGCACCGGGCCCGCGCCGCCTTGTCCACCGGCCCCTCCGTTGCCGGCCAAACCGCCGTTTTCGCCGGTGCCGCCGACGACGAGGCTGGCCTTGCCGGCACCGCCGTCACCGCCCTGGCCGCCGGCACCGCCGTCGCCGCCGTTCATGAACAGGCCGCCGGCCCCGCCGTTGCCGCCGGTGCCGCCGTTGCCGGCGCCGCCTCCGCCGACGGCACCCGGAGCGCCGATGCCACCGGCGCCGCCCTTGCCGCCGGTGCCGAACAGCCACGCCCCGTTGCCGCCGTCGCCGCCGTGGCCGCCGGTGCCGCCGCCCGCGCCGCCCTGGCCGCCGGCGCCCCCGACACCGCCGCCGCCGAACAGACACGAGCTGTTGCCCCCAGTGCCACCGGCACCACCCAGACCGCCGCCGGCCGCGCCGACGCCGCCGATGCCGCCGCCACCGCCCGCGCCGAACAGCAGGCCACCGTTTCCGCCGTTACCGCCGCGGGCCCCGCCGCTGCCACCGGCGCCGCCGAAGCCGCCGTTGCCGAACAACCCGGCCGAGCCGCCGTTGCCGCCGGGCTGGCCCGGGCCTCCCGCAGCGCCGGCGCCGCCGCTACCGAACAACCACCCGCCGTCGCCACCGTTGCCGCCCGGCGTCGTGGCGTTGGCTCCGTTTCCGATGATCGGGCGGGACAGCAAGGCCTGGATGGGGTCGGTCGCAGCGGCCGCGGCCAGCCGGAGGTTGACCGCCTCGGCGGCGGCATACGAGTTCGCACCGGAGGTCAGCGCCGCCACGAACTGCTGGTGGAAAGCCTCCGCCTGGCCCGCCAGCATCTGGTACCCCTGCGCGTGCTGCGCGAACAGGTTGGTGATGGCGGTCGACACCTCGTCGGCGGCGGCCGACACCAGCCCCGTGGTAGGAGCTGCGGCCGCCTGGGTCGCGGCGCTGATGGTCGAGCCCAGGCTGGTCAGATTCGTGGCCACCGACGTCACTGTTTCCGGCATTACCAGCAGGTATGACATCCGGCACCTCGCAAGAAATAATGCGGCCCGGCGGCGGCCAGGCAAGCAGCGATGCAAGTGTTAGGCGCGGATCGTATCGCGTCTCCACAGCGCGTTGTTGGATTCACGCGTAATAGCGCGATCTGAGCGAGAAATCGTGCATTTCGGCTGCTGAGAGGGGTTGTCAGGAGCCCTGGTCGTCAGCTCAACGGGGAATCTGAAATACCGGTTCGCCGCAGTCAACGCCTTCGGCCGAGAGCTGACGCTTGAGCACCTTGAAGGTCATCGTGCCGGGGAGGCCGGCGCTCACCCGTACGTACGACGGCCACTGCTTGCGGCTGAGATCGGTCTGCCCGGACAGAAACGTCCGGAACTCCTGCGGGTCGAACTGCGTGCCGGGTGCCAGGATGACGGCCGCCATCACCTGGTCGCCGACCACCGGGTCCGGCACCGGGTAGACCGCGACCTCGGTCACGGACGGATGGCGCAGCAGCACCCGTTCGATCGGGGCGGTGCCCAGGTTCTCACCGTCCACCCGCATCCAGTCACCGAGTCGCCCGGCGAAATAGGCGTAGCCCGCGTCGTCCCGGTAAGCGAGATCACCGCTGTGGTAGATGCCCCCGGCCATGCGGGCGGCCTCGGCGTCAGGGTCGTTGTAGTAACCCTCGAAACCGCCGGCGCCTTTGGTGTTGACCAGCTCGCCGACGACACCCGGCGGGCAGGGCGCGCCGGTTTCCGGGTCGACGATTTCCACGCCGTCCGGCAGCGGACCCAGCGAACCCGGCGGGGTGTCGGGGGTGCGGGCGATCGCCACTCCGAGTTCGGTTGATCCGAAGCCGTCCTGAACGCGGCAGCCGAACCGGGAGGCGAACCGCTCGATGTCGCGCGGCACGCCCTCGTTGCCGTAGACGGCCCGCAACGGGTTGTCCGCGTCATCGGTCTGCTCCGGGGTGGCCAGCACGTAGGACAGTGGCTTGCCCACGTAGTTGGCGTAGGTGGCGCCATAGCGTCGTACGTCGGGCAGGAACCCGGACGCCGAGAACTTGCGCCGTAGCGCCACGGAACCCTGGCATGCCGCTGCCACCGCCCAACCGACCAGCACCGCGTTGGAGTGGAACAGCGGCATCGACACATAGCAGACGTCGTCGGCGCCGAGCCGGAAGCGCTGCGCCATTCCCAAGCCGGCGCCGGCAACCTTGCCGTGACTGCACTTCACCGCCTTGGGCTCGCCGCTGGTTCCCGAAGTGAAGATCAGCATGAAAAGGTCTGCTGGAGAAGCGGATTGGAACTCCAGATCGGCGTCTCGGTGAGCGCCGATCTCATCGGCCCATTCTGTTGAGTCGACGTTGAGGTGCTCGATCCCGTCCAGCGCCGCAGCGGAATTCGTATCGGCAAGCACCAGTTGGCAGTCGGCATGGCCGATGTCGCGGGCCAGCGCCGCGCCGCGGCGCACCGGGTTGAGGCCCACCGGCACAATCCCGGACAGTCCGGCCGCGACTAGCACCGCCGAGAAGAACGGCGTGTTTTCCAGCAGCACGCCGACGTGCGGCGGCCGGGCGGGGTCCAGGCGCTCCCGCACCGTCGCCACCAGGGCCGCAGCGTCACGCAGGTGTTCCCGCCAACTGGTGAAGGAATCCTCGAAATACACGCCGCGGTCGTCGATTTCGGCCAGTGGTCGCAGCAGTGCGGTGACCGTGGGTTCGCTCACGTCACTTCCTCTTCATCTCGAATGTGAAGCTGGCTTCACGTTCGACGTCGACTGTGAAGCTGGCTTCACGCTCGCCGGAGCGGGGCCGGGCCCACGCCTTTAAGCAGGAGTCTCCGCGAGTTCGCGTCCGATCTGCCGCAGCTGCCCGGTGGCTCCACCCAGCGCGAACTCGGTTTCCTTGGCGGACAGGAAGTACCGGTGCACCGGGTGATCCGTGTCGACACCCACACCGCCGTGCACGTGCACGATCGTGTGCGCCACCCGGTGGCCGGCGTCGGCCGCCCAGAATGCCGCGGACGCCACGTCGATTTCGGCCGGGATGTCCTCGGCGACCTTCCACGCGGCCTGGGTCAACGTCAACCGCAGGCCCTTGACGTCGATGTAGCCGTCGGCCAGCCGCTGACCCACCGCCTGGAAGCTGCCGATCGGGCGGTCGAATTGCTCACGGGTGCGGGCGTATTCGGCCGTCATCTGCAAACCGCGCTCCAGCACACCGAGCTGGTAGGCGCTGCGGCCCAGGGTCGAGATCGTGCGCAGCCAGAGCACCACCTCGGCACCACCCACGCGGCGCGCGTCGTCCACCGCAACACCGTCCAGTGCCAGGTGCCCGACGCTGCCCAGCCCGGTGGTCTGCAGCGGCGTCACCGTCACCCCGGGGTCGTCGGCGGCGACCAGGAAGACCGCTGTGCCGGAATCGGTTTCAGCGGGCACCAGGAACGCGTCGGCGGCAGGGCCGTAGGACACCTGGGTTCGGCTTCCGGTGAGCCGGCCGTCGACCGCCTGCACCGGCCCGTCGCCCATTTCTCCGTCCAAAGCGACCGTCAGAATCTTCTCACCGCGCACCGCGTCGGAGCCCCAGCTCTGCTGCAGCTCTTCGGAACCGAACCGCGCCAGGGCGCCCGAGCCCAGCACGATCGACTCGAGATACGGCACCGCCGCCAGTTGGTGGCCGAGCGCGACCAGGATCGCCACCTGTTCGAGGACGCCGAAACCGTCGCCGCCCACCTGGGTGGCGGCCGCGCTGGTCAGGATGTCGCTGTCGACGAGCTTGCGCCACAGGTCGCGGTCGACGCGTTGGTCAAGCTTGTCCAGCTCGCGCTGGTGTTCGGGCGTGCACACCGAGTTGACGATGGTGTCGACCAGTCCGCCGAGGTCCTGTGCGGCTTCGGTTGTCGAGAAATCCATGAATATCCTTCTCCTGCCGGAAAATTCAGCGGTTGGCCCGGGGCAGCCCGAGGGCAACCATGCCGATGATGTCGCGCTGGACTTCGTTGGTGCCGCCGCCGAACGTCAGGATCAGGCACGCCCGGTGCATCCGCTCGACCCGGCCCCGCAGCAGGGCGCCGGGGGAGTCCTGACGCAGCGTCGCCGCGGTGCCCAGCACCTCCATGAGCAGCCGGTAGGCCTCGGTGGCCAGTTCGGTCCCGAACACCTTGGCCGCTGAAGCGTCTGCGGGGGAAAGGTTTTCACTCGACGCAGACGCGAGCTCCCAGTTGATCAGCTTGAGCACTTCGACCTTGGCGTGCACGCGGGCCAGGTTGAGCTGCACCCACTCCGAGTCGATGAGCCGTCCGCCGCCGGCGTCCTTGGTGTTCTGGGCCCATTCCCGAACTTCGCGCAGGCACATGAAGATCGGGGCCGGCGAGACGAGTGCGACCCGCTCGTGGTTGAGCTGGTTGGTCACCAGCTTCCAGCCCGCGTTCTCCTCGCCGATCAGGTTGGTCACCGGCACCCGCACGTCGGTGTAGTAGGTGGCGCTGGTGTCCGGACCGGCCATGGTGTGCACCGGCGTCCACGAGAATCCTTCGGCGGTGGTGGGCACCACCAGCATCGAGATGCCGCGGTGCTTCTTGGCTTCCGGGTTGGTGCGTACCGCGAGCCATACCCAATCGGCGTAGGCGATCAGGCTGGTCCACATCTTCTGGCCGTTGATCACGTACTCGTCGCCGTCGCGCACCGCGGTGGTGCGCAGGTTGGCCAGGTCGGTGCCCGCCCCCGGCTCCGAATAGCCGATGGAGAAATGCAGCTCGCCCGCGGCGATCTTGGGCAGGAAGAACTTCTTCTGCTCGTCGGTGCCGAAGGCCATGATCGTCGGGGCCACGCTGTTGATCGTCAGGAACGGCACCGGTGCGCCCGCGATCGCCGCTTCGTCGGTGAAGATCAGCGAGTCCATCGGCTCGCGGTCCTGACCGCCGTACTCCTTGGGCCAGTTCAGGGTGAGCCACCCGTCTTTGCCCATCTGCGCGACGGTCTCGCGGTACACGTTGCCGGTGCCGTATTCGCCCTGTACCGAGCTCAGCGCCTCACGGCGCTCCGGTGTCATCAGCTTGGTGAAGTAGGACCGCAGCTCGCGACGCAGCTCCTCCTGTTCGGGGGTGTAACTGATGCGCATTCCCGCCGCCTCCGATCGAGCGATCGTCTCTGTGGGCGGGCACCGAAACCACGCCGGCGGCCACCCATTCGTTCTCCCGGTTGTAACACGTTCTAGTCTGGGAATCCAGCGACCCTATGGTCATCCGTATCAGGGCCCTAGGGTGGTGCTGGATACTGATCGAGTTTGGACCAGGCGTGTTTCCCTACTCCAGCCCAGGTTTCAAGGAGGGTGCCATGCGAGTGATCGTCGACCGTGACCGGTGCGAAGGTAACGCGGTGTGCTTGGGAATTGCACCCGATATCTTCGACCTGGACGACGAGGACTATGCCGTCGTGAAGACCGATCCCATTCCGCCGGATCAGGAGGATCTGGCCGAGCAGGCGATCGCGGAATGCCCGCGGGCGGCACTGCTGCGCGAGGACTGACGAAGAAACTAGAGGTATTCATAAATTGAGTAGCACTACGAACGCGACCGATCTGTCCGGCAAGGTCGCGGTGGTGACCGGTGCCGCCGCGGGCCTGGGCCGCGCCGAGGCCATCGGCCTGGCGCGGCTGGGTGCGACCGTCGTCGTCAACGACATCGCCTCCGGCCTGGACTCCTCCGACGTCCTCGACGAGATCAGCTCGGCGGGCGCCAAGGCGGTGGCGGTGGCCGGCGACATCAGCAAGCGCGAGACGGCAGACGAACTCGTCGCCACGGCCGACGGTCTGGGCGGCCTGAACATCGTCATCAACAACGCCGGCATCACCCGCGACCGGATGCTGTTCAACATGAGCGACGAGGACTGGGACCAGGTGATCGCCGTGCACCTGCGCGGACACTTCCTGCTGACCCGCAACGCCGCCACCTACTGGCGCAGCAAGGCGAAGGAAGGCGACGGCCGGGTTTTCGGCCGCATCGTCAACACCTCCTCAGAGGCCGGTCTGGTCGGCCCGGTGGGGCAGGCCAACTACGGCGCCGCCAAAGCCGGCATCACCGCCCTGACCCTGTCGGCGGCCCGGGCGCTGGGCCGATATGGCGTGTGCGCCAACGCGATCTGCCCCCGCGCACGCACCGCGATGACGGCCGACGTGTTCGGCGCGGCACCTGAAGACGCCGAGATCGACCCCTTGTCGCCCGAGCACGTGGTGAGCCTGGTGCAGTTCCTGGCCTCGCCGGCGGCCGCCGACGTCAACGGTCAGGTGTTCATCGTCTACGGTCCGCGCGTCACTCTGGTGGCGGCGCCCACCGCCGAGCACCAGTTCGACGCCGGCGGCGCGGCCTGGGATCCGGCGCAACTGAGCCAGACGCTGCAGGGCTACTTCGCCGACCGCGACCCCGAAGTGAACTTCGCCGCCACCGGTCTGATGGACTGACCCGCCGTACCGGACACAGGTAGAGGGGAAATACCAGCTAGGCATAATTGCCACAAAATTTTTCGAGCTTCATCGACACTCAGAACTTGTTCTAGTGTCCTGAGTCATTAATTACGGCTCAGTTGGTAAACTGAGTTGTGCCCAATCCGCAGGCTGCCGTGATCGAGTTGACCGATGCTGAACGTGCCGAGTTGGAGGGGTGGGCGCGGCGTCGGACCAGTGCGGCGGGGTTGGCTTTGAGGTCGCGAATTGTGTTGGCGGCTGCTGATGGTGAGTCCAATACCGACATGGCCGCTCGGATGGGGATCTCGCGGTCAACGGTCAAGCGGTGGCGAAACCGATTTGTGGAGTTGCGCTGTGACGGCCTGCTCGACGAACCGCGTCCCGGCCGGCCTCGGGTCGTAGGTGACGAGCAGATCAAGGCGCTGATCACCAAGACGCTGGAGAGCGCTCCGCGGGATGCCACGCATTGGTCGACGCGGTCGATGGCTGAGCATCTCGGGTTGAGTCAGTCGATGGTCTCGCGGGTCTGGCGGGCGTTCGGATTGGCCCCGCACAAACAAGATTCGTGGAAACTGTCCAAGGATCCGCTGTTTGTCGAGAAGGTCCGCGACGTGGTCGGGCTTTATCTGGATCCGCCGGAGCGCGCACTGGTGCTGTGTGTTGATGAGAAGACCCAGATCCAAGCGCTCAACCGCACTCAGCCGGTGTTCCCGATGCTGCCCGGCACGCCCGCGCGGGCCAGCCATGATTACGTTCGGCACGGCACCTCGAGTTTGTACGCCGCGTTGGACCTGGCCTCTGGTCAGGTGATCGGCTCGTTGCACGCCCGTCACCGGTCCCAGGAGTTCTTGGCATTCCTGAAAAAGGTCGATACCGAAGTCCCCGCCGACCTCGATGTTCACCTGGTGCTCGATAATGCCTCAACACACAAGACCCCAGCGGTAAAGCGTTGGCTGTCAACCCATCCCAGATTCGTCCTGCACTTCACCCCGACCAGCTCCTCATGGCTCAACCTCGTCGAGCGCTGGTTCGCCGAGTTGACCACCAAGAAACTGCGCCGCGGCACCCACACCTCGGTACGCCAACTCAACGCCGACATCCGCGCCTGGATTCAAAGCTGGAACGACAACCCCCGCCCCTACGTCTGGACCAAGACCGCCGACCAAATCCTAGCCAGCATCGGCAACTACTGCACCAGAATTAATGACTCAGGACACTAGTTAGTATGAGCCGGCTCACACCAAGCAACGAGTCATCCAACGGTGTGTTCAGGGCAGACCGAACTTCGCCGCGAGCAACAGATTGGGGGACCCGGGCTTGTTGCAAAAAGTTGCCGTTCCGGCCCGAGCTGTCGGCGGCTTCTTCGAGATGTCGATCGAGACCGCACGTGCCGCTTTCCGGCGTCCGTTTCAGATGCGGGAGTTCCTGGACCAGACGTGGATGGTCGCGCGGGTGTCACTGGTTCCCACCCTGCTGGTGTCCATCCCCTTCACGGTGCTCGTCGCGTTCACCCTGAACATCCTGCTGCGCGAGATCGGCGCCGCCGACTTGTCCGGCGCCGGAACGGCATTCGGCACCATCACGCAGCTCGGCCCGATCGTCACCGTGCTGGTGGTGGCCGGAGCCGGTGCCACCGCCATCTGCGCGGACCTGGGTGCCCGCACCATCCGCGAGGAAATCGACGCGATGCGGGTCCTCGGTATCGATCCCATCCAGCGACTGGTGGTGCCCCGCGTGCTGGCCTCCACCCTGGTCGCGCTGCTGCTCAACGGACTGGTCTGCATCATCGGCCTGTCCGGGGGTTACGCGTTCTCCGTTTTCCTGCAGGGCGTCAACCCGGGCGCGTTCATCAACGGACTGACCGTGCTCACCGGGCTGCGTGAGCTGATCCTCGCCGAAGTCAAGGCGCTGCTGTTCGGAGTGATGGCGGGACTGGTCGGCTGCTACCGCGGCCTCACCGTCAAGGGCGGACCCAAGGGAGTCGGCAACGCCGTCAACGAAACGGTGGTCTATGCGTTCATCTGCCTCTTCGTGATCAACGTCGTCATGACCGCCATCGGCGTCAGAATCTCGGCCAAGTAGGTGCGGGTAACAGATGACGGCCAACGAGCGATGGTGAAGATGCGATGAGCTACGACGCCACACTCCGCTTCAAGCGCTTCTTCTCGAGGTTCGCCGCGCCGGTCGACAACTTCGGCGAGCAGGCGCTGTTCTACGGCGAAACCGTGCGCTACATCCCCAACGCCGTCACGAAGTACCGCAAGGAGACCATCCGCCTCATCGCCGAGATGACGCTGGGCGCCGGTGCGTTGATCATGATCGGCGGCACCGTCGGCGTCGCGGCCTTCCTCACGCTGGCCTCCGGCGGTGTCATTGCCGTGCAAGGTTATTCGTCGCTGGGCAACATCGGTATCGAGGCGCTCACCGGCTTCCTCTCGGCGTTCCTCAACGTTCGCGTCGTCGCCCCGGTCATCGCCGGCATCGCGCTGGCCGCCACCATCGGCGCCGGCGCCACCGCCCAGCTGGGTGCGATGCGGGTCTCCGAGGAGATCGACGCCGTCGAATGCATGGCGGTGCACTCGGTGTCCTACCTGGTGTCGACCCGGCTGATCGCGGGACTGGTGGCCATCATCCCGCTGTACTCACTGTCGGTGCTGGCCGCCTTCTTCGCCGCCCGCTTCACGACGGTGTTCATCAACGGACAGTCCGCGGGCCTGTACGACCACTACTTCAACACCTTCCTGATCCCCTCGGACCTGTTGTGGTCGTTCGCGCAGGCCATCGCCATGTCGATCGCGGTCATGCTGGTGCACACCTATTACGGCTACAACGCCAGCGGCGGGTCGGTCGGCGTGGGCATTGCCGTCGGCCAGGCGGTGCGCACCTCGCTGATCGTCGTCGTCGTCATCACCCTGCTCATCTCGCTCGCTGTATACGGGGCGTCCGGCAACTTCAACCTCTCGGGGTAAGGGCTATGGCAGGCATAGGATCACGACGAACCGCGGGCCGACTGGCCGCGGCGACGCTCGCTGGTTTGATGGTGGCGGCGGCGGTGCTGACCTACCTGTCCTACACCGCGGCATTCACCTCGACCCAGACCGTGACGGTCGCGTCCAAGCGCGCCGGACTGGTGATGGAGCCGGGTGCCAAGGTCAAGTTCCGCGGCATCCAGATCGGCAAGGTCGAAGACATCAGCTACAGCGGCGACCAGGCGCGCCTCAAGCTGGCCATCTACAGCGACGACCTGCATTTCATCCCGTCCAACGCCACGGTGCACATCGCGGGCAACACGATTTTCGGTGCCAAGTCGGTGGAGTTCATCCCGCCCCAGAGCCCGTCGCCGACGTCGATTCGCCCGAACGCCACGGTGGAGGCCTCCGCGGTACAGCTAGAGGTCAACACGCTGTTCCAGTCGCTGACCAACCTGCTGCACAAAGTCGACCCGGTCGAGTTGAACGGCACCCTGAGCGCGCTGTCGGAAGGCCTGCGCGGCCACGGCGACGACCTGGGGGCGCTGCTGTCCGGACTCAATACGCTGACGCGCCAAGCGAATCCGAAACTGCCGACACTGCAGGAGGATTTCCGCAAGGCCGGCATCGTGACCAACATCTACGGTGACGCCGCGCCCGATCTGAACACGGTGTTCGCGAATCTCCCGACGATCAGCAAGACGGTCGTCGACGAGCAGACCAACCTCAACACCACGCTGCTGGCCGCAATCGGTCTGGCCAACAACGGTTACGAGACACTAGCGCCGGCCGAGCAGAACCTGATCGACACCATCAACCGGCTGCGGGCCCCGCTGAAAGTGGCGGCCGACTACTCGCCGGAGTTCGGCTGCCTGCTCGCCGGCATCGACCGCGGCATCAAGGAGTTCGCCCCGTTGATCGGCGTGCGCAAGGCGGGCCTGTTCACCTCGTCGAGCTTCGTGATCGGCGCCCCGGCCTACACGTATCCCGAGAGCCTGCCGAACGTTAACGCCTCCGGCGGCCCGAACTGCCGCGGCCTGCCCGACATCCCCACCAAGCAGACCGGCGGGTCGTACTACCGGGCGCCGTTCCTGGTCACCGACAACGCGAACATCCCCTACGAGCCGTTCACCGAGTTGCAGTTCGACGCGCCGTCGACCCTGCAGTTCCTCTTCCATGGCGCCTTCGCAGAGCGGGACGATTTCTGATGGCCTCCGGAGCAATGCCGTCGCACCGGTCGATGATGATCAAGGTCGGCATCTTCGTCGTGACGATGGTGCTGGCCAGTGCCGCCCTGGTGGTGGTGTTCGGCGACTTCCGGTTCGGTTCGGAGAACACCTATCACGCCACATTCCTGGACGCCTCCAAGCTCAAGGGTGGCCAGAAGGTGCGTATCGCCGGTGTGCCCGTCGGCGCGGTGTCCGGGGTGAAGCTCAACCCCGACAACACCGTCGACGTGGAATTCGGTGTCGACGCCCGCTACACGCTGTACTCATCCAGCCGCGCAGTGATCCGCTACGAGAACCTGGTCGGCGACCGGTTCCTGGAGATCACCTCCGGCCCCGGTGAACTGCGCAAGCTGCCGCCCGGCGGGACGATGAACTCCCAGCACACCCAGCCCGCGCTCGATCTCGACGCGCTGCTCGGTGGGCTCAAGCCGGTGCTCAAAGGCCTGGACGCCGACAAGATCAACACGATCAGCAGCGCCGTCATCGAACTGTTGCAGGGTCAGGGCGGCGCGCTGGCCAACGTGCTCGCCGACACCAGCAGCTTCTCCAACGCGCTGGGCAAGCGCGACCAGCTGATCGGCGACGTGATCACCAACCTCAACACGGTTTTGGGCACCGTCGACCAGCGCAGCGCCCAGTTCTCGGCCAGCGTCGACCAGCTGCAGCAGCTGATCGAGGGGCTGGCCAAGAACAAGGACACCATCGCCGGAGCCATCCCGCCGCTGGCCTCGACCGTCACGGATCTCACTGAGCTGCTGCGCAATTCGCGCCGCCCGCTGCAGGGGGTGCTGGAGAATGCACGGCCGTTCGCCACCGAGCTCGACACCCGCAAAGCCGAGATCAACAACGACGTCGAGCAACTCGGCGAGGACTACCTGCGGCTGGCGGCACTGGGCACCTACGGGTCGTTCTTCAACATCTACTTCTGCTCGGTGACGATCAAGATCAACGGGCCGGCGGGTTCCGACATCCGGTTGGGCCTCGGCGGCCAGGTGGATTCCAGCAAGGGGAGGTGCGCCTTTGCCAAGCAATAAGAAGCCAGGCAGCAAGCGCGACCAGGATCCGCTCCGCACCGGCATCATCGGCCTGGCGGTCGTGACCTTCGTCGTCCTCATCGCCTTCGGCTACTCGGGGCTGCCGTTCTGGCCGCAGGGCAAGACCTACACGGCGTACTTCAGCGACGCGGGCGGCATCACGCCCGGCAACAACGTGCTGGTCTCCGGCGTCAAGGTGGGCAAGGTGTCCGACGTCGAACTGGCCGGTGACACCGCCAAGGTCACCTTCAGCGTCGACCGGCACGTCGTCGTCGGCGACCAGTCGCTGGCCGCGATCCGCACCGACACCATCCTCGGCGAGCGTTCGATCTCGGTGAGCCCCGGCGGCTCGGGCAACGCGACCACCATTCCGCTCAGCCGGACCACCACGCCCTACACCCTGGCCGGCGCGCTCGAGGACCTCGGGCAGAACGCGAACAACCTCAACAAGCCACAGTTCGAACACGCGCTGAACGTGCTCACCGAGACGCTGCACGACGCGACCCCCGGGTTGCGCGGCGCGCTGGACGGCGTGACGACCCTGTCGCGCACCCTCAACAGCCGTGACGAAGCGCTGCAGGGTCTGCTTGCGCACGCCAAGTCGGTGACGGCGGTGTTGTCCGACCGTGCCGGGCAGGTGAAGAAGCTGGTGGACCAGGGCGATCAACTGTTCGCCGCGCTGGACGAGCGCCGCTCCGCGTTGAGCGCGCTGATCTCCGGCATCGACGACGTGTCCGCGCAGTTGTCCGGCTTCGTCAACGACAACCGCAAGGAGTTCGGTCCCGCCCTGACCAAGATCAACCAGGTGCTGGCCAACCTGAACGAGCGCCGCGACTACATCACCGAGGCACTCAAGAGGTTGCCGACGTACGCCACCACACTGGGCGAGGTGGTCGGCTCCGGTCCCGGCTTCAACGTCAACGTCTTCGGCGCCATCCCGGCGCCGCTGGTGGCCACCATGTTCGACGCGGTCTTCCAGCCGGGCAAGCTGCCGGACAGCTTCGCCGACTACCTGCGCGGCATGATCCAGGAACGGTGGACGATTAGGCCGAAATCACCATGATCGAGTCCATATGACAACAGCGAAGCGCTTCGGTAGCAAGGGTTGGCGGACCGTCACCATCGTCGTCCTGGTGGCGGTGCTGGTGGGTGGCGCCTACGTGCTGTTCTCGGCCGGCGGCGGGGGACGCAAGCTCACGGCCTACTTCACCTCGGCCGTCGGGCTCTACCCCGGTGACCAGGTGCGCGTCCTGGGCGTGCCGGTGGGCGAGATCGAGTCGATCGAACCGCGGCCGGCCGACGTCAAGATCACCATGAAGGTCAAGGACGGCCTCAAGATCCCGGCGGACGCCAAGGCCGTGATCATGTCGCCGAACCTGGTGGCAGCCCGCTTCATCCAGCTCACCCCGGCGTTCACCGGCGGCCCCTCGTTGCCGGACGGCGCCAGCATCGACCTGACCCGCACCGCGGTCCCGGTGGAGTGGGACGAGGTCAAGGAAGCGCTGACCCAACTGTCGGTCTCGCTGAGCCCGGCGGCCGGCGAGATGCAGGGCCCGTTGGGCGCGGCGATCAACCAGGCCGCGGACACCCTCAACGGCAACGGCGACTCCTTCCACAACGCCTTGCGCGAGCTTGCGCAAGTCGCTGGGCGACTTGGGGATTCGCGCAGCGACATCTTCGGCACGGTGAAGAACCTGCAGGTGCTCGTCGACGCGCTGTCGCAGAGCAACGAACAGATCGTGCAATTCGCCGGGCATGTGGCGTCGGTGTCGCAGGTGCTCGCCGACAGTTCCCGGGACCTCGACCACACCCTGGGATCGCTCAACCAGGCCCTGTCGGACGTCCGGGGATTCCTGCACGAGAACAACGCGACGCTGATCGAGACGGTGAACCAGCTCACCGACTTCACCCAGACCCTGAGCGACCAGAGCGAGAACATCGAGCAGGTGCTGCACGTCGCGGGTCCCGGTATCACGAACTTCTACAACATCTATGACCCCGCGCAGGGCACCCTGAACGGTCTGCTCTCACTGCCCAACTTCCTGAACCCGGTGCAGTTCATCTGCGGTGGTTCCTTCGACACCGCGGCCGGCCCGTCGGGACCGGAATACTTCAAGCGCGCCGAGATCTGCCGCGAGCGCCTCGGCCCGGTGCTGCGCCGGCTCACCGTGAACTTCCCGCCGATCATGTTCCACCCGATCAACACCATCACGGCCTACAAGGGGCAGATCATCTATGACACCCCGGCCACCGCGGCCAAGGCGGAGACGCCCGTTCCGGAACTGACCTGGATTCCGGCCAAGGGTTCGGGCCAGCCGGCGCCGAGCAACGTCACGGACCTGCAGAACCTGTTCGTCCCGAATGCCCCCGGTCCCGGCCCGGCATCGCCACCGGGGTACGGGCCCGCGCCGGGTCCCGCCCCCGCCGCCCCCGCTGCGGCACCCGGACCGCTGCCTGCCGAGCAAGGAGCGGGTCGATGAAGCGAATCCTGTTGCGCGCCGGCGTATTCGTCACGGGCAGCACTCTGTTGGCCGGTTGCTCGTTCGGTGGCCTGAACTCCCTGTCGCTGCCCGGCACCGCCGGTCACGGTGGAGGCGCCTATTCGATCACCGTCGAACTGCCCGATGTGTCGACGTTGCCGCAGAACTCGCCGGTCATGGTCGACGACGTCACGGTGGGCAGTGTGTCCGGCATCTCGGCAGAGCAGCGTTCCGACGGATCCTTTTACGCCGCAGTGAAACTCGCGCTGGACAAGAACGTGGTGCTGCCGGCCAACGCGGTCGCCAAGGTTGCCCAGACCTCGCTGCTGGGTTCTCTGCACATCGACCTGGCTCCGCCCACCGACCAGGCCCCGACGGGCCGGCTGGGCAACGGATCGCGCATTCCGGAGTCCAGGACGGGCCGCTTCCCGACCACCGAGGAGGTCTTCTCGGCGCTGGGCGTGGTGGTCAACAAGGGCAATGTCGGTGCGCTGGAAGAGATCACCGACGAGACCTATCAGGCCGTGGCCGGGCGGCAGGGCCAGTTCGTCGACCTGGTGCCGCGGCTGGCGGAGCTGACGTCGGGCCTCAACAAACAGGTCAACGACATCATTTCCGCCGTCGAGGGGCTGAACCGGTTCTCCTCGATCCTGGCCCGCGACAAGGACAATCTGGGCCGGGCGCTGGACACGTTGCCCGACGCGCTGCGGGTGCTGAACAAGAACCGGGACAACATCGTTCAGGCATTCAGCGCCCTGAACAAGCTGGCGATGGTCACCTCCAACGTGCTGTCCAAGACCAAGGCCGACTTCGCCGCCGACCTCAAGGACCTGTATTCGGCGATCAAGGCGCTCAACGACAACAGGAAGAACTTCGTCACCTCGTTGCAGATCATGCTGACGTTCCCGTTCCCGAACTTCGGC
The DNA here is from genome assembly GCF_030755135.1 of Mycobacterium sp. TY815. Classification (NCBI taxonomy): domain Bacteria; kingdom Bacillati; phylum Actinomycetota; class Actinomycetes; order Mycobacteriales; family Mycobacteriaceae; genus Mycobacterium; species Mycobacterium sp. TY815. The sequence goes on from NZ_JAUFRX010000003.1 coordinate 638,795, forward strand.
ATCAAGCAGGCGGTGCGCGGCGACTACCTGAACGTCTTCACCACGTTCGACCTGACTCTGCGCCGGCTCGGTGAGACGTTCTTCACCACCAGCTACGCCATGGACCCGAACATGATGCACATGGATGAGGTGCTCAATGCACCCGACTTCCTGATGGGCGAAATGGCCAACCTGTCCGGACAAGCGGCCGACCCGTTCAAGATCCCGCCCGGCACGGCGGCGCAGTAGAGGCGGGGACGATGATCGACAGACTTACCAAGATCCAGCTGTCCATATTCGCGGCTATCACCGTGATCACGCTGACCGTGATGGCGATCTTCTATCTGCGCCTGCCGTCCACGTTCGGCATCGGAACTTACGGTGTGAGCGCCGATTTCGTCGCCGGCGGCGGCATCTACAAGAACGCCAACGTCACCTACCGCGGCGTCGCCGTGGGCCGGGTGGACTCGGTGCAACTGAACCCGAGCGGCGTCACCGCCGAGATGCGGCTCAACAGCGGGACCCCGATCCCGTCGAACGTCACCGCGACGGTCAAGAGCGTGTCGGCGATCGGTGAGCAGTACATCGACCTGGTGCCGCCGGCCAACCCCGCGCCGGGCAAGCTGCGCAACGGAGCCAAGATCGACCGTGCCAACACCCGCATCGGTCAGGACGTCGCCGACCTGCTCAAGAAGGCCGAGACATTGGTCAACAGCCTCGGCGACACCCGCTTGCGCGAGGTGCTGCACGAGGCGTTCCTGGCGACCAACGGCACCGGTCCGGAACTGGCCAGGCTGGTCGAATCAGCCCGGCTGCTGGTCGACGAGGCCAACACCAACTACCCGCAGGTCTCCCAGCTGATCGACCAGGCCGGACCGTTCCTGCAGGCCCAGGTGCGCGCCGGCGCCGACATCAAGTCGCTGTCGGACGGGCTCGCCCGCTTCACCTCCGAGGTGCGCCGGGCCGACCCGCGGCTGCGCGACACGCTGGCCACCGCGCCGGGTGCGCTCGACGAGGCCAACGAGACCTTCAGCGGTATCCGCCCGTCGTTCCCGGCGCTCGCGGCCAACATGGCGAATCTGGGCCGGGTCGGCGTCATCTACCACAAATCGATCGAGCAACTCCTCGTCGTGTTCCCGGCGCTGTTCGCCGCGATCACGACGGCGGCTGGCGGCGAACCGCAGGACGAGGGCGCGAAGCTGGACTTCAAGCTCGACCTGAACGACCCGCCGCCGTGCAGCACCGGCTTCATTCCGGCGCCCCTGATGCGCACGCCGGCCGACGAGACGGTGCGGGAAGTCCCGCGCGACATGTACTGCAAGACCGCGCAGAATGATCCAAGCACCGTGCGTGGCGCGCGCAACTACCCGTGCCAGGAGTTCCCCGGAAAGCGGGCACCGACGGTGCAGTTGTGCCGCGACCCGCGTGGGTACGTCCCGGTCGGCACCAACCCCTGGCGAGGACCACCGATCCCGTACGGCACCCCGGTCACCAACGGGCTGAACGTCCTGCCGCCGAACCACTTCCCGTTCATCCCGCCGGGAGCCGATCCCGATCCGGGGACGCCGATCGTCGGGCCCCCGCCCCCGGGGGTGACACCCGGCCCGGGTCCGGCACCACATCAGCCGGCCTACGACCCGCCGCCGCCCAACAACGTCCCGCCGCCGCCGGGTAATCCGTCGTGGATGCCGCCGAACTACCCGCCGGAGCCACCGCAGCTCCCGTACCCCAAGTACATCGAGCCGCCGGGGCCGCCGGTCGGCACCGGTCCGGCAGAGGCCAACGGGGCCGGCTACACCACGACGTACGACCCGTCTACCGGCCGGTTCAAGGATCCTTCCGGCGGCACTGGTATCTTCGCGTCCGGCGTTACCGGTCCCTCCAGCGCCGAAAGCTGGGTGGACCTCATGCTCGCTCCGAAAACCTCTTAGTGGATCCAGTGGTGACAGAAGAACAGGCGACGACCCAGCGCGTCCGCCGCCGGGCGTCGCGCGCGGCGGGTCCGCCGAAAGGCGCGCAGGTCAGCGCGGGGGCGGAGGTCGACGGCGCCACCGGGTCAGAAACCGACACCGGCTCCGGGACCCGGCAGGCTAACAAAACCGCGCCGAAGCGACCGTCCAAGAAGAAGACCATCAGCGCGCGGCCGCCGCGGCGACGCCGGCCGCACGGCCGGATGGTCGGCTGGGTCTCCCTGGCCGCCTCGGTCGTAGTGATCGCCGGACTGGTGTGGGGCGTCGTGGTTCTGGTCGGTCAACACCGCGCGGCCGAGGCCCGGCAGGCCCGCGAGCAGCGCTTCGTCGACACCGCCTCGCAGACCGTGGTGAACATGTTCAGCTACACCCAGGACACCATCGACGAGTCGGTGAACCGGTTCGTCAACGGCACCAGCGGCCCGCTGCGCAGCAAGTTCGGGGCGGAGAACGTCGAGTTCCTCAAGCAGTTGTTCCGCAAGACCAACGCGACCTCCGAAGCGGTGATCAACGGTGCCGCCCTGGAGAGCATCGACAACGTCAGCGACAACGCCTCGGTGCTGGTCGCGGTGCGGGTGACCGTCGCCGACATCGACGGGGTGAACAAGCCGTCCCAGCCGTACCGGTTGCGGGTCATCGTGCATCAGGACGAGCGCGGCCAGATGACCGGCTATGACCTGACCTACCCCGACGGGGGCAACTGATGCGCTGGTCGCGGTGGCTGTTCTCGGTCGCCGGTGCCCTGGCCATCGCCGCGGTGGTGGGGTTGTCGGCAGTCGGCGGCTGGTTCTACTGGGACCGGGTGGAGGCCAGGGGTGAACAGGCCGCGCGGGCGGAATTGCCCAAGCTGGCCGAGAAGGAGATCCCGCAGTTCTTCGGCTACGACTTCCAGACCATCGAGCGCAGCCTCAACGACGTGTATCCGTTGCTGACGCCGGATTACCGCCAGGAGTTCAAGAAGGTCGTCAACGCGCAGATCATCCCCGAGGCCAAGAAGCGCGAGATGGTGGTCCAGGCGAACGTGGTCGGCGTGGGAGTCATGGCAGCCAAACGCGATTCGGCGACCGCGATGGTCTACATGAACCGCATCGTCACCGACAAGTCACGCGAGCCGCACTATGACGGCAGCAGGTTGCGGGTGGAGTTCAAGCGCGTCGACGGCAAGTGGCTGATCTCCTACATCACGCCGATCTAGACCTGCTCTAGAACCGCTCTAGAAGCAGATCGCAATCTCGTTGCAGTCCATCGGATAACGCTGCACCGGGCTGGGCGGCGGTCCGGCGAGTTGCAGCGAGAACGGTTCCTTCTTCATGTCCGGCTGCATGCCGCACACCGCGCCGTGCAAGGTGGTGTGGGTACCCGTCAGGGTTTCGTCGCTGAACGCGTAGGTCTCGGTGGTCTCGCCGAAGCCGCCGCTGGGACAGGCCACACCCTCGGCCTTGCTGATGGTGAAGGTCCACAGCATGCTGCTCATCCGCGCCCGCGCGCTGAAGTTCTGCAGGTGCTCGGCGCGGCTGTTGTTCGCCGGCGTTGTGCTCACCACGTTCAGCGCGCAGTTCATCGCGAACACGATCGGGTCGGAATAGTTGTTCATATTGCGGGTGCCCGACGGCTGCGCGCACAGCGCGGTGATGTTCCAGGTGGCGCCGGAGACGCCCGCCTCGTTCAACGTGTAGGCGCCGTCCGCGGGAGGACCGATGGCATACGCCGGGTTTTCCGATTGCAACGCCATGCCTGCTGCGACGGCCGAGCCGATGGCGGCACCGGCGGCCAGCCCGCGACGGATTCTCACGCGTCCAGTATCACAGCGATCCGGCGCGAAAACCATCGAATCGGGCGCTCAGCTGCGCGCGGTCGGTTGCGCGTCTTCGGCCCCGGACGCCAGCGCGTCGAGAAACGAACGGGCCCAACGGTCTACGTCGTGGGCGAGCACCTGCCGGCGCATCGCGCGCATGCGGCGCCGGCCCTCTTCCTCGGTCTGGGTGAGCGCCGCTTCGATGGCGTCCTTGACGCCCTCCAGGTCATGCGGGTTCACCAGATAGGCCTGACGCAGTTCTGCTGCGGCGCCGGTGAATTCGGACAGGACCAGGGCGCCGCCGAGGTCGCTGCGGCACGCGACGTACTCCTTGGCCACCAGATTCATTCCGTCCCGCAGCGGGGTGACCAGCATGACGTCGCTGGCGACGAAGAACGCGATGAGTTCGTCCCGGGGGACCGGGCGGTGCAGGTAATGCACCACCGGATGGGCGACCTCGGCGTACTCGCCGTTGATATGCCCCACCTGCCGTTCGATGTCGTTGCGCAGAATCTGGTAGCTCTCGACACGCTCGCGGCTGGGGGTGGCCAACTGGATCAGCACGGTGTCGTCCCGCTTGGCGCGGCCCTCTTCGAGCAACTCGTTGAAGGCTCGCAGCCGCACGTCGATGCCCTTGGTGTAGTCGAGCCGGTCGACGCCCAGCAGCACCTTGCGCGGGTTGCCGAGTTCCGCGCGGATCTCCCGGGCCCGCCGCCTGATGTTGCGGTCGCGGGCAGCGTGGTCGAGTGCGCCGGAGTCGATCGAGATCGGGAATGCACCCACCCGCACCACGCGGGAGTCGTACTCCACCTCTCCGAACCGTGACCGCACGCCGACCGAACCCCGGGAGGTGTTGGCGCCGATCAGCTGCCGCGCCAGGACCAGGAAGTTCTGGGCGCCGCCGGCCAGGTGGAAGCCCACCAGATCGGCGCCCAGCAGACCCTCGATGATCTCAGTGCGCCAGGGCAGCTGCCTGAACAGTTCGACCGGGGGGAACGGGATGTGCAGAAAGAATCCGATGGTCAGGTCCGGCCGCAGGCTCCGCAGCATCTTGGGCACCAGCTGCAGCTGATAGTCCTGCACCCAGACGGTGCCGTTCTTGGCGGCCGCGCGGGCGGTGGCCTCGGCGAATCGGCGGTTGACGTCGACGTAGCGGTCCCACCATTCGCGGTGATAGATCGGTTTGACGATGACGTCGTGGTACAGCGGCCACAGGGTGGCGTTGGAGAAACCCTCGTAGTAGTCCGCGACGTCCTGGGCGCTCAGCCACACCGGGTGGAGCTGAAGTTCGTCCTGGATGATCGGCTCGTCGTCCGGTTCGGCGACGGCGTCGCTGACCAGTCCGGGCCAGCCGATCCAGGCGCCGCGCCGTTTGCGCAGCAGCGGCTCGAGAGCGGTGACGAGCCCGCCGGGACTGCGCTTCCAGGTGGTGCTGCCGTCAGGCAGCCGCTCCATGTCGACGGGCAGCCGGTTGGCCACCACCACGAAGTCGGAGTCGCCGAAGCCCGCCTTCGCAGCCCGGCTGCTCCTGGCAGCCATTAGCTTTCGTGCTTCGCCGGACCAATACCGAGCATGGATAAGAAGACGCGGCACTCATCGGCGTCGTTGGCGTAGGCGGCCACGACACGCCGGGCCTGACTTGCGGTGCTGTCGGCCAGCGGTTCCACGTCGCCGATGTCACCATGGTCCGTTTTTGTTGGCATTAACTAACTGTAAGCCAAGACGTGCTATAGCCCGTCCGGAGTCCGCAACCCAGCGGCTCCCCGCTTACACACTCGCCGTAATGTGTAAAGCCACGTCGTGACAAGTGAGGTGGGCGGAATGACAGTTTCCGATCAGACCAGCGCCGGTGCTGAGTCCCAGAATGCCGAACCGCCGCAGATGGTGGTCTACGAAACCCTGGACGAGGGCCGCATTGCGCGGATCTGGCTGAATCGGCCAGAGGCTCACAACGCCCAGAACCGCACCCTGCTGGTGCAGCTCGACGAGGCGTTCTCCCGCGCCGAAGCCGACGACACCGTGCGCGTGGTGATCCTAGCGGCACGCGGCCGCAACTTCTCTGCCGGCCACGACCTCGGGTCGGAGGAAGCGGTGCTCGAGCGCAAGCCCGGCCCGCATCAGCACCCCACCTTCCGCTCGCACGGTGGCACCCTCGAGCCGGTGGTCGAGAAGCTCTACCACCAGGAGTGGCACTTCTTCTTCGAGAACACCCGCCGTTGGCGTGACCTGCGCAAGATCACCATCGCCCAGGTGCAGGGCAACGCGATCTCGGCCGGGTTGATGCTGATCTGGGCGTGCGACCTGATCGTGGCGGCCGACAACGCGAAGTTCAGCGACGTCGTCGCGGTGCGGCTGGGCATGCCGGGCGTCGAGTATTACGCCCACCCTTGGGAATTCGGTGCCCGCAAGGCCAAAGAGCTGCTGCTGACCGGTGATTCGCTGGACGCCGACGAGGCTTATCGACTGGGCATGGTGTCCAAGGTCTTCCCGCTCGACGACCTCGAGGAGAAGACCCTGGAGTTCGCGCGGCGCATCGCCGAACGGCCCACCATGGCATCGCTTCTGGTGAAGGCGTCGGTCAACGCCGCTGCTGATGCGATGGGTTTCACCGAGGCGCTGCGCCATGCGTTTCACGTCCACGAACTCGGGCACGCGCACTGGGCGGCCCACAACGAGAACAGGTTCCCCGTCGGCCTGCCGCCCGACGTCGAGGACTGGCGCACCGCGCGGCCGACTAAGGTCGCCCGCCGCGATACGCCGTAAGGAGCATGGTTCGATAGTTAGAACCTGTTTCAGTTTTCGGCGAGAGGGCGGCCCGTGCAGCTTTCATTCACCGACCGGACGTATCTGGTCACCGGCGGCGGCAGCGGTATCGGCAAGGCGGTGGCGACCGGCCTGGTGGACGGCGGGGCATCGGTCATGATCGTCGGCCGCAACGCGGACCGGCTGGCCTCGGCCGTCGCCGAAATCGAGGGTCTGCAACTGCCCGGATCCATTCGCTACGAACCGGCCGACGTCACCAACGAAGACGAGGTCGCCCGGGTGGTGGATGCCGCGACGGCGTGGCACGGCCGGTTGTTCGGAGCCGTGCACAGTGCCGGAGGCTCCCTGACCATCGGGCCGCTCACCCACACCGACTCCGAGGCCTGGCGACGCACTGTCGACCTCAACGTCAACGGCACCATGTACGTGCTCAAGCACGTCGCCCGGGAGCTGGTGCGCGGCGGCGGCGGGTCTTTCGTGGCGATCTCCTCGATCGCCGCCAGCAACACCCACCGCTGGTTCGGGCCGTACGGTGTCACCAAGTCCGCCATCGATCACATGATGCGGCTGGCCGCCGACGAACTCGGGCCGTCCTGGGTGCGGGCCAACAGCATCCGTCCCGGCCTGATCCGTACCGACCTGGTGGATGCCAGCGTCATCCAGTCTCCGGAGATCAGCGGCGACTATGCGCTGTGCACGCCGCTGCCCCGGGTGGGCGAGGTCGAGGACGTCGCCAACCTGGCCATGTTCCTGCTCAGCGATGCCGCCAGCTTCATTACCGGCCAGTGCATCAACGTCGACGGTGGCCACATGCTGCGCCGCGGCCCGGATTACTCGTCGATGATGGAGCAGATGTTCGGCGCCGAGGCGCTGCGCGGAGTGGTGTAGGGCCGCCCTAGCGGCCGATAGCTCGTCGTTATTGCGCTGCGCCGACTAATTGGCGGCGCCATTCTGGTACGTGCGTTGCACATTGCCGATAATTCGTGAAGTCTTTTGACAACACCCGGCTGTGTGTTCAAATTCTTGTTTTCCTTCCACCTCGTGGACCAGTGCGTGCTACGTTCTGCCGATCCGATTGTTATCCGTTCGATATATGCCTGTTATAGGCAAATATGTCTCGTGATCTAAGGAATTAGACATGTCATATGTGATTGTCGAACCAGAACTGCTGGCGGCCACGGCGGCCGATGTCGCCGATATCGGCTCGACGCTCAGCGCTGCCAATGCCGCCGCCGCGGCACCGACCACCCAGTTGGCGGCGCTCGGTGTCGACGAGATATCGGCGGCGGTCAACGGGTTCCTCAACCTGCAGGCCAGGCAGTATCAGGCCATCAGCGCCCAGCTCGCGGCCACCGTCAACGCCCGGATCGTGCAGGCGCTGAACGCGGGCGCGCAATGGTATGCCGGCACCGAAGCGGCCATCGCAGGCTCGCTGCGCAACGCCGAGCAGCAGCTGCAGGGTGTCGTGAGCCTGTTGACGGGCCGTCCTGCCCCCACCACCCCGTCGACGTCGACACCGACCGAGCCCACCACGCCGACGACCCCCACCACCCCGACGACCCCCACCACGCCGACCACCCCGACGACCCCGACGACGCCGACCACCCCGACCACGCCGACGACCCCGGCCGGGCTGTCCGCGACCTACACGACGGCCTCGCAATGGGACGGCGGATTCATCGGCAAGTACACGATCACCAATTCCGGTGCGACGCCGATAAACAATTGGCAGCTGCAATTCACCATGCCCACCGGATCGTCAGTAACGAGCGCGTGGGGCGGCCAACTCGCCTCGACCGGCGCCCAGCAGTACAGCGTGACCCCGGCGAGCTACAACGGGACGATCGCGCCCGGTACCTCCGTCGAGGTCGGCTTCCAAGCCGCCCAGACCGGTGCGTACTCGCCACCGACGAATCCACTGATCAACGGCACCCCGGTCACCACCACGCCGACCACGCCGACCACGCCGCCCACCACCCCACCCACCACGCCCCCGACAGGTGGGACGGTCATTTCCACCCAGTACGGGACGACGACGGTCAACGGCGGCTACGTGGTTCAGAACAACGCCTGGAACAACCCCGCTGGTCAAACCATCAACGTCACGCCCACCGGGTTCTCCATCACCCAGATGAACGGCTCGGCCCCGACCAACGGCGCTCCGCTGGGATATCCGTCGATATTCGAGGGCGTCCACTACGGCACCTCGTCGACGGGCACCAACCTCCCGATTCAGCTGGGGCAGATCAACTCCGCAACGACCAGCATCGACTACAACTATGTGCCGACCGGCACCTGGAACGCGTCCTACGACATCTGGCTGGACTCCACGTACACCACCACCGGGGTCAACGACCAGGAGATCATGATCTGGTTCAACCACCAGGGCCCCATTCAGCCGGTGGGCGCGCCGGTCGGCACCACCACGATCAACGGCAAGACCTTCACGGTGTGGGACGGCAGCAACGGGCAGAACAACGTCATGTCCTACGTCGCCAGCCAGCCCATCGAAGTGTGGACCTTCGACGCGATGGACTTCATCGACCACACCGCCACCATGGAGCCCATCACCGATTCGTGGTACCTGACCAGCATCCAGGCCGGGTTCGAGCCGTGGAGCGGCGGCGTCGGACTGGGTGTCGACTCGTTCTCCGCGACGGTGAACTGAGGCTCCGCGTTACGCTTCCGGCATGAAGCGACTGGGCGGTCAGCGGATCCTGGTGACCGGTGCCGGATCGGGGATTGGACAGGCCACCGCCCTGCGCCTGCTCGACGAGGGGGCCACGGTGGTGGGCGCCGACGTCGTGGTGGACGGGCTGGTCGCCACCCGGGACCGCGCGGCGGCCTCGGCCGACCGGTTCACCACCAGCGTCATCGACGTCGCCGACGAGCGTTCGGTCACTGCCGGCGTGCGCAGCGCCATCGATACCCTAGGCGGGCTGGACTCGCTGGTGAATGCCGCCGGCATCCTGCGCGCCGCGCACACCCACCAGACCAGCCTGGAACTGTGGAACAGCATCGTCACCGTCAACCTGACCGGCACCTTCCTGATGGTCCGCGAAGCGTTACCGGCCCTGCTGGACAACGCGCGCAGCACCGTCGTGAACTTCAGCTCCACCTCGGCGAGCTTCGCGCACCCGTACATGGCCGCCTACGCCGCCAGCAAAGGCGGGGTCCAGGCGTTCACCCACTCGCTGGCCCTGGAATACGCCGCCGCCGGACTCCGCGCGGTCTGTGTGGCTCCGGGCAGCATCAAGTCCGGTATCACCGACGCCACTGGCGGATACATCCCGAAAGACGCCAACTGGTCGCTGTTCAGCCGCTTGATGCCAATCCTGCCCACCACGGAGAAATCCAGCGGCGCCGGCATGGCGGACCCGTCGGTGATCGCCGGCGTGATCGCGATGCTGGTTTCCGAGGACGGCAGGTTCATCACCGGCACCGAGATCCGTATCGACGGCGGCACCCACGCCTGACTGCGCGTCAGTTCACGCAGGGCACCCCGCCGCCGTCGATCGGCTTGCCTTGATCGGGCGTCGGGTAGTTGGTGAAGGTGCCGTTGTAGTAGTAGCCGTTGCTGCTCGGCTTGGTGGTGGTGGTGGTGGTCGTCGTCGTGGTACTCGTCGTGCTCGTGGTGTCCGACATCTCGTCGGCGGCCGGCAGGGAGAAGTTGGTGTCCACGGTCAGCCGGATGTGCCCGGGCGCGATGGACGAATCCGGTTGCTTGGGAGCGTCGACGCCGAGCAGGTTGGCCATGTTCTGCGCGTCGGTTTCCGCGCCCGCGCCGTACTGGATGGTGGTCGTCGAGGGATCGCCCGATTCCCGGTCGCGAACTTGCCCTGCGGTGTAGCCGCGCTTCTTCAGCGCGTTGGACACCTGGGTTGCCAGGCCGCTGATGCTGCCCGCATTGACCACATCGACGACGGTCGACGGGTTCGGCTTGGCGCTCGAGGTGTTCGGCGCCGTCGTCGGCAAATCGGCCCCGAGAGCCGCCGCGATCTCAGCCTTGATGGCGGCCGCGTCGATGATGTTGACGTCCTGGCCGTCGATGTTGTCGTAGCGCACCACGGGCAGCGTGCGGAACTCGACGTTCCCACCGGCCAGGTCGCCCATCCGGCGGAACAGTGCCTCATCCCAGCCGGCCGACAGCACGACGTCCTTGCGTGCGACGGCCATCAGGCTGTTGAGCCGGTCGAAGTTGGTGAAGGTGCCGGTGTCCTGCAGTTCATGCATGACCGAGGACAGGAAGGCCTGCTGCCGGTGGGTCCGGTCCAGATCGCCGTTCTCCAGGCCGTGCCGCTGGCGGACGAAGGAAAGTGCCTGCGAGGCGTCGAGGCGCTGCCGGCCGGCCGGAAAGTCGGCGCCGGAATACGAGTCGTACACGGGGTGGTTCAGACACACCTCGACGCCGCCCAGCGTCTGGGCCAGGTCGTAGAAACCGGCCAGATTGACCTCGGCGAAGTAGTCGATCGGAACACCGGTCAGGCTGCGTACCGCGCGCAGCGTGGCGGCCCGCCCGGCTTCGCGGCCGCGTGTCTCGAGTTCGTGCTGTGAGCTCACACCCTGGTTGGCCAGCTGGTTGGCGACGTACTGCTTGGTGAGCCCGTACGCCTCTTTGATCTTGATGTGGTTGTAGCCGGGAACGCCGTTGAAGGGCACCCAGTCGTCCCTGGGGATGGAGAAGGCGACGACTTTCCCGTCGGCGCTGACGTGAACGAGGATCAGGGTGTTGGTGTTGTAGCCGCCCTGATCGGAGTCGCCGGCGTGCAGGTGCTTCAAGATCGACCAGGGCAGGTCGTTGCCCTCCTGGTCTTTGCGGGAGTCCAGCCCGATCAGCAGGATGTTCATCGTGTTGCCGGTGGACCGGGGGTCCTCGGCGGTCAAGGCCTGCGAAATGGTGATGCCGCCGAGTGCGCCGTGCGCCACGTAATAGCCCGCGCCGGTCATACCCAGCGCCACAATCGACACCAGCGTCATGAAGCCGCGCGACAGCCGGGTGCGCAGTCGCGAGTGCTGCCGTTTTGCACGTTGATTCTTCTGAAGGCGGTGTGCGCCGCCGGAACGCGGCACTAGCGGCCCCGACCGAACACCAGCTCACCGGCCGGCACCGGGCCGGCGGTTTGCGGTGGGGTCGTTCGGCGCATGCCGTCTAGTATGCGGTAGCTTGCTGCGAACCCCCCAACAAAAAGTTGCTGATGTGGGCAGATTCACCTGGGAACAGCGTCCGCGCGGCCGCGGCTAAAATGTCGCTACCTGCGGTTTCGGGCTACAATCCGCCAAGCTCGGCGGGCAGAAAGAGCCGCCGGGGCACGATCTGGTCGAAAGGGTCCGTTCAGGAATGGTTGCTGAGGAGGTCGACCCGGACTGGCCGCCCCCGGTGTACGACCCGTCCGACGACCTGGATACCAGCGCGCCCACGCGCAGTCGCACCGCTGTCTGGGGGGTCGTGGCGCTGGTTGCGCTGGTGTGCCTGGGCGCCATGGCGGTGTTCGCGTTCGGAGGTGAGCACCGTGATCCCCGAGCGTCCAAGGCGGCACCCTCCTCGACCGCGGCACCCCCGTCGGGGCCGACGACCACCGGCGCCGGCGGTTCCACGGGGTGCGGCCCGGACGAGGCCGGCGCGCTGTCCGCGGCGCTCGGTCAGGTCCCACCGGATCGCAAGACCGGCAAGCAATGGGATCGCACACCGAAGGCCAGCAACTACAACGCGTGCGCCGATCTGTCCGCGATCGTGGTGACGGTGCAGGACGCAACCGGCAGCTCACCCGACCTGGCGTTGATGTTCCACCGCGGCGCATTCGTCGGCACCGCCACGCCCCGGGCCTACCCGTTCACCGCACTCGAGGCGCCCGCCTCCACCAACGACATCGTGGTGCTCACGTATCGGACGCAGCAGAGTTGTTCCACCTGCACCGACGGCGTTCTGACCACGGTCGGCTTCCAGTGGAAGGGCGAGAAGGTGCAGATGCTCGACTGGCCGCCCGAATCGCTGGATTCGCCTCCCTAGCCCTCCCGAGCCCCCGGTTTGCCCAGACCACCGATCGAATGGAGCTTGACCGTGCCGAATTCGCCGCCGGCAGGCTGGTATGTCGATCCCGACGGTTCCGGGGGCAAGCGCTATTGGGATGGTGAGCGCTGGACGACGAGCCGGCGGCCCGATCGGCCGCCGCGGCCGCCCGGGTGGCGCCGGCACTGGGACGCCCTGCCGGTCCCGCTGCGGGTCGCACTGCCCGTCGTGCTGGTCGTGGTGTTGGCCGCAGCCGGCTGGGCCCTCTGGTCCGACCAGCCCCGCGACGAGTGGGCGGCTTTGCCGAACCGGCTGAGTTGCCGGGTGGGGGAGGGCCCGAAACCGCCCGACGGCATCACCGTGTCCGGAGTCGATGTCAGGCATCCGCGGAGCAGCGTGTTGCAGCTGACGATTCACTTCGCAAAGCCGTTGCCCTCATCGCCCACGGGAACGGAGTCGACCCGGTTCGTCGGGTATGTCCTGACCTACAGCGTCGCCAATAACGGCAAGAAGTTCGCCGAACTGGGTCCCGACCAGGACACCGACGACCTGGCCATCACGAGCACGCAGGCCGCCCCGGGGGCTGACGCGCGGATCCGGCCGGACCGGGACACCAACGCCCGCAGGGTAGCGCCGGACACCGTTCAGGTCCTGCTCGACCTCACTCGTCTGGGCGTCGACAACCAGGCGGTGCGGCCCGAGCTCACGCTCGATGCCCAGTTCAATACGCCGTCCACTACGACGGTGCGCTTTGCCGCACAGGTGTGCAGCAACTGAGAATCAGCAGTACTGGTAGTCGATGTGCCAGCGGCCGTTGACGTAGTCGGCGACGAAGTGCCCGCCGAGCTGTGGATTCGCGTCGGTGATGTTTCCCGAGCCCCCGGTGTTCGGCGTGAACCCCGGCGGATCCCAGGTGACCGACTGCGGGCTGGCGGTCATGTCCGGCGTGCAACCCGCCTGCTTGGAGACATAGCCGTCGATGACCCTGCGCTCCGCGGTGGCCTGGTCGCCGCCGTCGGGCGCGGGGTCCGCGGGACACCGGGAAACCGCTGCGCAGAAGTCCTCGTGCGCGGTCACCAGGGCTATATCCGTGACCGGCACCGATGCGAGGGCACCGCCGATCACCATCGCCGACCCGACCAGTAAGGCCAGGCGCCCATGTCCTGCCATTCAGCGGACCCTCTCGATCTCCTCGCCGGACGTGTAATACAACGGGATATTCGAACCAATCACACTTTCGATAAGGAATATGCCGAACGGTTCCACTTCAAAGTAATAGTGTACGTCGCCATTGGCGTCCACGGCGGTGGCGCAGGAGCGGCCGGGGGCGCCGCAGCGTTGCTTGATCGGCATTGCGAGGGCCACGATCACCAGCAGCACCGAGATTCCGATCACGATCCGCTTTGTCATCGAATCGCGAGGTTCAACCAGGGACGCACCCCGGCAGTGTAGGCGACCGAAATTGTCGGTGCCGCCTTCGGAAAATGTTCCTCGACATGTTCTCCCCGCCTGCCCCGGACAGCGACCCGCGGCAGTAGGTTGCTCAGCTATGGCCACTCCCAGCCCGGATGAAGCGGTGTCAGCACCGAACGAGTCGCACACGCGCATCGAGGTCCTGGGCAATATCGGGCCCAACTGGTTCGCCTCGGTGATGGGCACCGGGATCGTCGCCATCGCCGGGGCGACGCTGCCGGTGCACGTGCCCGGACTGCGCGGGTTCACGACGGGCGTCTGGGTGCTGGCCGCGGCACTGCTGGTGGTGCTGATCGTTCTGGTGGGCGGCCACTGGCTGCGCAACCCGACGGTGGCGCGCACGCATGCCCGCAATCCGCAGATGGCGCACTTCTACGGAGCCGCGCCGATGGCGTTGATGACGGTCGGCGCCGGTGCGGTGCTGGTGGGCGGGGACCTGATCGGCCGCCGCCTCGCGATCGACTTGGACTGGGTGCTGTGGACGGCGGGCACTGCCGGCGGGTTGTTCACCGCAGTGAGCATCCCGTTTCTGATGTTCACCCAGCTGCGCGTCGAGCCCGACGCCGCGTTCGGGGGCTGGCTGATGCCGGTGGTGCCGCCGATGGTGTCGGCCGCGACCGGCGCGCTGCTGTTGCCGCACATGCCGCCGGGCACCGGCCGAGAGACCATGCTGTACGGCTGTTATGCGATGTTCGGCCTGTCCCTGATCGCCTCGCTGAACATCATCGCGATGATCTGGAGCAGGCTGGTGCTGTACGGCACCTCCGGGTCGGCACGGGTGCCGACGCTGTGGATCGTGCTGGGTCCGCTCGGCCAATCCATCACCGCTGCAGGGCTTCTCGGGACGGCGGCGGCCACCGGTGCGGTCGATCACCAACTCGTGGGGGCGATGAACGACTTCGCCGTCATCTTCGGGGTGCCGGTGTGGGGGTTCGCGGTGCTGTGGATCGCCCTGGCCGCCTCACTGACGGTGCGCACGCTGCGGCGCGGCATGCCTTTCGCCCTGACCTGGTGGAGTCTCACCTTTCCGGTCGGCACCTTCGTCACCGGCACGTCCCAGCTGGCCGCGCACACCCACCTGCCGGCGTTCCGGGTCGCGGGCGCCGTCGCCTACGTCGGCCTGCTGCTGACGTGGATCCTGGTCACCGCCCGCACCACGCGCGGCAGTCTGCGCGGCAACCTGCTCACCGTCCCGCCGAGCTCGGCTCCCGTCAAAGCCCGTAAGGAAGACCCGATCTCGGGCGCTCACCCGGTTTGACGGGTGCGCGCGCGGGTTCAGTGCGAAGATTGCTGCCCGTGACGGGAAATTGGGGCTCGCTGCTTGCCACGCTCATTCCGCTGGCTCTGGTTATCGCGGTTTCGCCGTTGACGATCATCCCGGCGGTGCTGGTGCTGCACGCGCCGCGACCGCGGCCGACCGGTCTGGCGTTCCTGGGCGGCTGGGTGCTGGGGATGTCGGTCCTGACCGGGATTTTCGTGACGGCTTCGGGCGCCATCGGTGATGCGCACAAGTCGCCGCCGGCGTGGGCGTCGTGGCTGCGCGTGGTGCTGGGCTCGGTACTGATCCTGTTCGGCATCTACCGGTGGTTCACCCGGCACCGCGAGTCCGAAGCGCCGCGGTGGATGCGGGCGTTCGACACCATCACCCCGAAGCGCGCCGCGGTGACAGCCTTCGTACTCACCGTGTTGCGGCTGGAAGTGTCGCTGCTCTGCGTGGCGGCGGGGTTGGCCATCGGCACCAATGGGCTCGGCCCAGTGGGCCGATGGGTGGCCGGGGCGGTGTTCGTCGCAATCTCGACGTCGACGGTCGCCATCCCGATCCTGGCCTATGCCGGTGCCGGCGACCGGCTGGATCAACCGCTGGAGCGGCTCAAGGCATGGATGGAGACCAACCACGCGGCAATGCTGGCCGCAGTCCTGGTGCTCATCGGTGCGATGGTCGTCTACAACGGGGTCAGCGCCCTGAAGTGACGTCGCCCCGGTGCGGCTTACGCACTCGAGGTGGGCGCCCCCGATCTGGTCGCCGCCGTGCCGGCGTTGACGACGGTCTGGCGACGGCCACCAGGGTGAGGGCCAACGCGATCGCCGCCACCACGGCTAGCGGGTGCCACCACTGCGCGCCCAGCCAGTAGACGTGGGCACCGACCCAGCCCGGATGTTTCACGTCGCCGAAAAGCCAGCGGCGCACCACCGGGGTGGCCAGCGAAAGCACCGCGCCCACAAGCGTTGTCGACAGCAGCGCGAACAGCAGCCGGCCGGAGAACTGCCAGGTTGCCAGGACCACGAGGTAGCCGCCGATCCCCGCCGCGACGAGACCCAGGGCGCCGAACGTGTCGGCCGACGCGACCGCGGCCGCGACACCGAGCACGAGCAGCGCTGTGCCGGAGAGCAAAGTCCACCTGGCCACGCCCCGGGTCAGTGACACCACCCGGTATGCACCGAGCGCCACCGTCTTCAGGGTGGCCAGCGGCGGCTTGACCACACCCGGTAGTTGCCGGATCGAGCCTGCCGCGCCGGATGTGGTCGCGGCCGCCTTCGACAGCGTGTGTGCCATCAGCGGCGAATTCCGGTCGCTGGCGAAGGTTTCGGCCGCCACCGGATCTTCGTTCAGCAGAGCGTATTTCGCCGGCCCGCTGTGGGCCGCAAGCACCTTCTTCGCCCAGGTTCGTGAGGTGGCCGGACTCCAGTCGGGCCGCTCACCCGGTTCGGTATCGATCACGGTGGCGGCCAGGTCATCGAGTTCCTCGTCGAGGACCCGCTGCTGCCACGCCTGTGCCAACCACAGCGACGTGCGGGGCAGGCTGGGCGGGACGGCCGCTGACGCGTCGTCGAGGAAGGACAGTTCGGCGAGCACCATGTCCTCGGTCAGCCGCTCCGATTGCTCACCGACCGTCGGCAGACGATAACCGGATTTCGGAAAGTCCGGTGCGCCAAGCTCTTTGAGGCGATCGAGGAACCATTGCGCGCCGCTGTCGGTGTTTCCGGCGCGGTCTGATGGCGCCGCTCCTCCTCGCACCGCTGCGCGTTGCGCATCGTCGCCGGCGCGGTCTGATGGCGCCGCTCCTCCTCGCACCGCTGCGCGTTGCGCATCGTCGCCGGCGCGGTCTGATGGCGCCGCTCCTCCTCGCACCGCTGCGCGTTGCGCATCGTCGCCGGCGCGGTCTGATGGCGCCGCGCGGTGATCCACCATCCACCGCACCCGCCGCGGGTCCAGCAGCGCATGAACCAGCCAGCCGGCACCATCGAGCCGGCCCCACATCCAGTCGTTGGCCCGCCACGACCGCTTGTAGAACGCACCGAAATGGTGGAACTGCATCCCGGTGAGTTTCTGTTGCGCGGTCTGCCAGTCCGGCGCGAGCAGGTTGCGCGAGTCGGCGCTCACCTGCACGAGCTCAACGGACTGCTCGATGTCGGCCTCGGCCGGCAGCATCGCGCGCTGTGTCGCGGCGAGATCGAACAGCGCCAGCGCCATGGTCTCCGCGTCGGTCGCCTGGTCGAGATACCCCAGATAGGTGCGCAGCGGGCCGGCTGCGTCGGCGGTGACAGAACCGTTGGACGCCAAACTGGTCAGCATGCCGAAGCTGTCGAACAGCACCCGGCCGAGGTTGCTCCAGCCGACCGGCGGCACCGTGATCTGCTGCAGATAATCCGCGGCGATCAAAGCGGCCGCGTTCGTCAAAGACCCCTGCCGGACAGTGGCGTTGGTGCATACCGAGTGCACCACCGCACCTAGGTCAACCGGCGCCGGGGGCGGCCACGCCGCGTGGATTCCCCGGGTGAGATCGGCCAGTGCCGCGACGTCGGTGTCGGATCGCGCCACCTCATATGCGGCGAGCACGACGGCCAGCGCGCAACTCTTCGCCAGGTCGTAGGCGGGTTGGCCATAGCGGGCCAGGTCGGCAGGTCCGTGCGGCAGCGTCTGTTCGGGCGGCAGAGCCCAGCGACTCATGATCGCCCCGCTGATCCGGTGCCGACAGGCCCGGTCCGAGTCGCCGCCGACGGCCAGTTCGGGTTCCCAGTTCGGTGGAATGCTTTCGGCGAGCCGGCTCGGAGAGGGAGGCCATGTACCGAGCTGGCGCAGCAGCGCATCCGTCAGCATCTGCGCGAGCCGCGTGGCTTCCCGGGTCGCATAGTCGTTGAGCAGGGCGGCGGTGAGCAGTCGCGAGGGGTGTGGCATCGCCGCGGCGAGTTCCGCGAGCCGCAGCTTGGTGTCCGTGCGCGCCTCCATCCGGTCCTGGTGCGCCCGGATGGCGCGCAGGTCGGCCGCGATCGATTGGGTGGTGATCGCCGCCAGGTCCTTGAGCAGCCCGTCGATCAGGCCGAGCGGTCTGTCGACGTCATCCGGCGCCGGCTCGGCCACCAGGTCCGGCGCCGGGCCGGCCGAGGGCACGACGAACAGCAGCACCCGGCGCACCGGCCGCCGGGCCGGTCGGTCGAAAATCCGCTTCAGCAGCACGTCGATCGGCCGGTTATCGAGCAGGCCGCCGTCGGCCGCCCAGTGCGGTCGGGTGATGTTGCTGAACGCCGCCATCGGCGGTCGCGCCGGCACCTTTCCTTTGGCCGGCGTGCCCTTGTTGAAAGGCAGAAATGACGGTTCGAACGCGATGGGGAAGGACGCAGAACTGCGCGCGGCCAGCGCCAACGCCCCAACGGTGTCGGGGCGGACGAGGTCGGTCTCGGTGAAGGTGAACAGGCCGCGCCGGTCGACGTCCTGGACAAGGGTGCCGAACGAGTCGGTGAAGCGGCTGGCCTCGCCGGTCAGCAGCGTGGTCGTGACATACAGGGTGGTAGACGGGGTGCGTGCGCCGCCTGGGAACTCGGCCGGCGGAAATGGTCCGGGCGCCAGCTTAGGGATCTGCTTGGCCAGGGCGGCGAACATTCGCTCGTCGCCGTAGAGCAGCGACGGAGTGTATTTGTCGCGCGGATCGCGCAGCAGATCGGTCAGGGCGCCGAGATCGAGCCAGAGCTCCCGCAACCCGCCCAGGTCCGACCCCGACACCCGGGAGGATGCCAGCAGCGCCGCGTTGATGCCGCCCGCGCTCGTGCCGGACAAGACGTCGACGTCGACGATCACGTCGAGCAGATCGATGAGACTCGCGTAGAGCCGCAGCGATGCGGTCGACTCCTTGCTGAGGCGGTTGTCGGCGGGGAACGGACCGCCCTCGCGGCGCCACTGCGACGCCTGCGCGAGCAGGTTGATCTCGCGGGTGACTCCGGCCATCCAGATCGCCAGGCTCACCCCGCCCGTCATCGTGGTGGCAAGCCGCAGTTCCTGCGTCAGTTCGGTCACCGGTGACGGTGTCTCGAATGTCATGTGCGCACCCCCCTGGACGTACTTCGGGAGTTCCCGGCTCTCCGTTTCAGTCTGCGCCTCTCCGGAGGTGCCGCGCCTCGCTATCCCGGCCTCAAAGGTTTCGTGATTAGCTAGGCGATACGGCCGTACATCCCCGCTGGTGCGGCTTTAATGTTTTTGCTGAGTATTCACCGAGACTTTCGCTGAGGGGGGCGGAGTGCAAGGTACGACATTCGGCCGCTACCAGTTCATCGAATTGCTGGGCCGCGGCGGTATGGGCGAAGTGTGGCGTGCCTACGACACCGAGACCCAGCGTGTCGTTGCGGTAAAAGTGCTGCCCGCCAACCTTGCCAACGACCCGACCTTCGAGCAGCGGTTCCGCCGCGAAGCGCTGGCGGCCGCCGGGCTCAACGATCCGCACGTGGTGCCGATTCACCATTTCGGCGAGATCGAAGGCCGCCTGTATGTCGACATGCGCCTGGTCGTCGGCCGGGATCTGCAGGCCATCATCGCCGAGGGTCCGCTGGAACCCGAACGCGCGGTCAACATCATCGAGCAGATCGCCTCGGCGCTGCGCGCCGCCCACCGCATCGGCTTGGTGCATCGCGACGTCAAGCCGTCCAACATTCTGGTCACCGAAGACGACTTCGCCTACCTGATCGACTTCGGCATCGCCCGTGCCGAGGGGGATTCGCACATGACCGGCACCGGCAACGTCATCGGCACCTGGGCCTACATGGCGCCGGAGCGGGTGACCACCGGCCAGACCGACCCCAGCGGCGACACCTACGCGCTGGGGTGTGTGCTCCATGAATGTCTGACCGGCAGCCAGCCGTTCCCGGGTGGCAGTCTCGAGCAGCAAATCGGCGGGCACCTCAGTCTGCCGCCGCCCCGGCCGTCCACCATCCGGCGCGGCATACCTGAAGAACTCGACAACGTCATCGCCACCGCGATGGCCAAGACTCCCCAACAGCGCTATGCGACGGTGACCGACATGGCCGCGGCCGCAAGGGAAGCCGTCACCGGCACCCGCCCCATTCCGCTGCGCCGGCCCGAACCGGTGCAGCAGCGAACCCAGCAGGCGCCGCCGCACAAGCAGCCGCCGCCCGGGCCGCCCCCACCGAGGCAGTACCCACCCCGGCGCGGTGGCCAAGGGTATGCCGAGCCGCCCCAGCGGCGACCACCCCCAGAGCCGCCGCAGCGCCGCCCCGCTCCCGAGCCCATTCCATACCGTCCGCCCTCGGACCCCAAGCTGTACCGGCCGCCCGTCGAGCCCGGTCCGCAACGGCCGCCCACCGACCCCACCCAGCGTCGCCCCAACCTGGACCCCAACCAGCCCCGGCACGGCAACGAGGAGCCGACCCAGTTCCGGGTGAGCAGCGAGCCGCAGCTACCGGCCGCCAGGTTGTCGTCGGCCGGCGAAGCCCCGCCCGCCACGTCCGGCAAGCCGGCGAAGAATCGCCGGATCCCGCTGATCATCGCCGGCGCCGGCGCCCTACTTGTGGTGATCGCGGTGGTCGCCGGCATCGCGCTCAGCGGCGGCGGTAAGAGCGGAGACGAACAGCCCGGCGGACATTCGGGTACGGCGGAGCCGTCCGCGGCACCCGGCAACGGCGGTCCGTTCACCGGTACGTACACGGCCGATTTCGGCCCGAAGCTGTCCCTGGCGGGCAAAGAGGTGCCCAATTCCGAACCGCCGGCCAAGGAGACCTGGGTGCTGCGGTCGGCCTGCACCGGCAACAACAACAGCGGATGCGTCGCGACCGCGCAGCGCACCGACGGGCCCTACAACCACATCCCGAAGCTGGTGTTCGACGACGTGCGCGGACGCTGGATAGCCGTGGCGCTCGAGGGCGGCAACTGCAACGACAAGCCGATCGAGAAGTGGAATTACGTCTGGCTGCAGCCTCATGCCGACGGCACCATGGTCGGCGAATGGATCACCGATTCACTGGACTGCTACAGCAAGCGCTCGGTGACCTTCACCCGAGTCGGAGACGCCGATCTGGACAGCCTGCCCAACCCTGCCGATCAGGCCGCCCGCCAGATCTCGCCGGCCGAGGCGCTGCACGGTTTCTACCACTTGTTGACCACCTACACCGGCCCCGGTGCGCCGAAGCCCCAGGAAGCCGACTACAACGTCGACACCATCTGTCTGCGCACCGGCGACCGCTGCCTGAGCCGGTTCGTCCGCAACGGCAGCAGCGGCACCCAACTGTTGTTGTTCGCCAACAACGTGTGGACCAGGGACGACGAGTACGACGCTTCCTGTCCGGCCGGCGGGACGTCGCACGTCAAAATCAAGGGCACCTTCCCGCTTCCGGAGCCGGAGCAGGACCCGATCATGGTGCTCACCGGCAGCGGCACCAAAGACGAGTCTGGTAGCGCCTGTAAAGGCGGGCCCTACGACATGAAGTTCAACCGCACCGGGGGCTGAACCGGTGCGTGCGTCTCCGGTGCAACCTTGCGTGGAGTCCGTCAGGACACCAGGCCGGCCCGGACCAGGCTGTTGATTCCGTCGGCGCAGCCCCGCAGGAAGTCGGGACCGTTGAGTTCCGTCGAGTCACCGACGGATTGGGCTTCCCTCGCGCACACGGCCGGGATGCGGCTGGAGAAGTCGAGGTCTTCGAGCGCAAGTCCCTCGGCGCGCGCCCGGCGGGCCAGGATATCGAGGTCGTTGAACGTCTTGGTGTAGCCCAGTTGGTACGACGGGCGGCTGTTGCCGGCGCCCTCCGCGCGGACGCCTCCGGCTGGGTCGGCATACGCGGTGTTGGTCGCCATGACGGCAGCTGCCAACGGGAGGATCGACAGCATCACGAGCCGCCGGCCAGTGGAACGCCTTGATGACGGCTGGGGGCGGGTGTCGCCGGAACGTGTGTTCATGGTGTCTCCCGGTAGTGGGTAGTGATTCCATCAGCGATCTTCGGTGCCATATCAGACCGCTGATCATCAGATTACAACAAATAGTTCTAAAAATGGAACACCGGACTCAAAAATAGTTACTAGATCCTTGGAACCGGTCCACAAGGTTCGTCGGTGAGTCTTTTGACGCCTATCTGGCCACGTACTAGCGTTTGTGAGATGCCAAGGACGAACAAGGCCGGGAGGGACCTGCGCCGCGTCCTGGAGTGGTTGCTGAACCGGGATGTTCCGGATACGGAGATCGGGGCGGCGCTCAACCTGGCGAAAGCCACTTACTCGCGGCGCAAGGAAGCTGCCGACTTTCCGAGCTACGCGGAGCTGATCGACGTGGGCAATGCGTTCGGCCTGTCCGCCCGGGTGTTACAGATCGCATTCGGCTGGCGCGGAGAGGACGAGTTGGTCCTGCTCGACACCGATGAGGTCCGGCAGTTCATGGATCAGGCCGGCGCGGCGCTGTTCGCCCACGAAAGAGTCCGTCGCTACATCCAGTCCCGCGCTGACGGCGGCGACTACCCCCTGGCCGACGCGGTTCTGAGAATGGCGTCGAACGAATCTCCTGCCGGTCCGGATGCCGGCCGACACGACGAGGCCGGGGAAAACGAGGCCGACTGAACCTGGCAGGCCGGCGGCGCTGACGTCACGTCCGGCCCAGCGGGTTTGTTTCGAACCACGCGACCGGCGGGTAGGCCTAACGGCGACAGGGCATGGTTGCGGACGTGCCGCACTCGCCGGCCATCAGTGCCGCGGGTGCAACGTCACGCCGCTAGAAAGACTTCAGGGACGGAGGCTGCGCATGCGCGCTGAAGAGGGCGACGAAAGCGTCAAGGACTACGCCGCCAAAGGCGAGCAGACATTGAACCGCATCAACGAGTCGCGGGGATCGACGTCGAATCCGCTGAGCCGTATCGGCCGGCGCCTGTTGAAGCTGGTGCCCGGCGCGCGTGGCTGACGGGCTAACCGCACCCCGGTAGCGATACCGTCAGTCGGGCGGGTCATAGGATCCCCACTGATGGACACCGAACCCGAGCTGTTCGCCACCGAGGGCGTGGGCGGAGTCCGTATCGTCGCCGATCGCCAGGGCGATCCGGCGGCTCGTGCGGTGGTTTTCCTGCACGGTGGCGGCCAGACCCGTCGATCCTGGGGCCGGGCGGCCGCGGCCGTCGCGCGCCGCGGGTATCAAGCCGTCACCGTCGACCTGCGCGGACACGGCGAATCGGACTGGTCCTCTGAAGGCGACTATCGCGTGACCAGCTTCGCGCGCGACGTCGTCGAGGTGCTGCGCGGCTTGCCGCCCCGGCCCGTGCTGGTGGGTGCCTCGCTCGGCGGGTTCACCTCAATGCTGCTCGCCGGTGAGATCGCGCCGGAATTGGCCAGCGCGGTTGTCCTCGTCGACATCGTGCCGAATATGGAACAGTCCGGCGCCAACCGGATCCACGCCTTCATGTCCGACCGGGTGGAATCGGGGTTCGGGTCGCTCGAAGAGGTCGCTGACGCCATCGCCGAGTACAACCCACATCGGCCCCGCCCCACCGATCTGGAGGGGCTGACCACCAATCTGCGTCGCCGGGGCGACCGCTGGTATTGGCACTGGGATCCGCAATTCATCAGTGGCACAGCGGCTTTCCCACCGTTCGAGGTGACCGACGCCGACCGCATGCATACGGCCGTCGCGGCGATCCTGCGAAATGGGTTGCCCATGTTGCTGATTCGGGGCCAGATGAGTGATCTGGTCAGCCAGGAACGCGCCGAGGAGTTTCTGGCGCGCTTCCCGCAGGTCGAGTTCGCCGACGTCCGCGGCGCCGGACACATGGTCGCCGGCGACCGCAACGACATCTTCGCCGGAGCGGTGCTCGACTTCCTCACCCGCCACATCGGAGACTGACGACCCGCGTTCTTGGGAAGTTTCGCCGCGCTGAGGTGGATTCCGGGGGGTCGCGTCCCGGTCGCTTCCGATAGCGCCGCCGAATCCGGTCGCGGCACGACCTGAAATCCGCGGGTCCGCGGCGCCTACTTTGGGCTACGGTCACAATCACCGGTGATACCGCCAGTGAAGGAGTAGCCCGTGAGCAAGACCGCCCGGCGGCTGGGTCCGCAAGACATGCTGTTCCTCTACGGCGAGACTTCCAGCACGATGATGCACGTCGGTGGGCTCATGCCGTTCACCCCGCCGCCCGATGCACCCCGCGACTTCCTGCGCCAGCTCGTTGACGAGAGCAAGGCCAACGACGTCGTCGAGCCGTGGAACCTGAAGCTCAGCCATCCGGACCTGCTGCTGAGTCCGATCCAGTCCTGGGTGTACGACGACAAGTTCGACCTGGACTACCACGTCCGGCGATCGGCGCTGGCCAGTCCTGGCGACGAGCGTGAACTCGGAATCCTGGTGTCGCGCTTGCACAGTAATGCGCTGGACCTGCGCCGTCCGCCGTGGGAAATGCATTTCATCGAGGGCCTCGAGGGCGGACGGTTCGCGATCTACGTCAAGATGCACCACGCGCTGATCGACGGCTATACCGGGCAGAAGATGCTGGCCCGCAGCCTGTCGACCGACCCGCATGACACCACGCACCCACTGTTCTTCAACATCCCGACGCCCGGCCGGGTCTCGGCGGTGAAGGAAGAGTCCGGCGGCGGTATCGCGGGCGGTCTGCTCAACAGTCTCGGTGGTGTGGTCAGCAACCTCGGCGGGATGGTGAGCGGAGTGGGCAGCGCGCTCGGATCGGTGGCGGGCGCGGGACGGTCCACTTTCGATCTCACCAAGGCGCTGATCAACACGCAGCTACGCAGCGACAACGAGTACCGCAACCTGATCGGCTCGGTGCAGGCGCCGCACAGCATCCTCAACACCCGGATCAGCCGCAACCGCCGCTTCGCCACTCAGCAGTACGAGCTCGATCGTCTGAAAAAGATTGGTACTGCCAATGATTCGACGGTCAACGATGTCGCGCTGGCGATCTGTGGTGGCAGTCTGCGGCGCTTCCTCGACGAGCTGGGCGAGTTGCCCGAGAAGTCGCTGATCGCGATGTTGCCGGTGAACGTGCGCCCGAAAGACGACGAGGGCGGCGGCAACGCCGTCGCCGCCATCCTGGGTTCGCTGGGCACCGACATCGCCGACCCGCTGGAGCGGCTGGCGGTGGTCACCGCGACGACGCGGATGGCCAAGGCCGAGTTGGCGAAGATGAACCGGGACGCGATCCTGGCCTACACCGCGGCGTTGATGGCGCCGTTCACCATGCAGCTGGCCAGCGCGCTCAGCGGGGTGAAAACGCCCCTGCCGCATGCCTTCAACCTCTGCGTGAGCAATGTGCCCGGCCCGCAGGACGTGCTCTACCTCCGGGGCAGCCGCATGGAGGCGTCCTACCCGGTCTCGCTCGTCGCGCACAGCCAGGCGCTCAACATCACCCTGCAGAGCTATGCGAGCACGCTGAACTTCGGTTTCATCGGCTGCCGCGACACGCTGCCTCACCTGCAGCGACTGGCCGTCTATACCGGCGAGGCGCTCGACGAATTGGAGGACGCCAGTTCCGGCGCGTGACCATGACGGAAACCAGCTACGTCCGGCTCAGTCACGACGGCGGCGTGTCCACCATCGAGCTGATCAACTCGAGAACGCTGAATATCATTGGCAGCCCGGCGATTTCGGAACTCACCGAAGTGCTGCAAACGGTCGGGCAGGACAGTGACGTGCGCGTGGTGGTGCTGCGCGGGGAGGGGGACAAGGCGTTCATCGGCGGCGCCGACATCAACGAGATGGTCAACCTCGACCAGGACAGCGGCAAGGTGTTCATCCGCCGGCTCGCCGGTCTGTGCGAGGCGATTCGCGAATGCCCCGTTCCGGTGATCGCCCGGCTCGCGGGCTGGTGTCTCGGTGGCGGTTTGGAAGTCGCGATGTCCTGCGACCTGCGGATCGCCGAATCCGGCGCCAGGTTCGGCATGCCCGAGGTTGCAGTCGGAATCCCGTCGGTGATCCATGCGGCACTGATGCCGGCACTGATCGGAGCCGGGCACTCAGCGTGGATGCTGCTCACCGGCGAGACGATCGACGCCGCCACGGCGCTGGCCTGGGGTCTGGTTCACGAGGCCGTTGCGCCCGATGCGCTCGATTCCCGTATCGCCCAGCTCACAACAAGACTGAGCGGATTCGGCCCGGCCGCGGTCCGGCAGCAGAAGCGTCTGCTGAACAAGTGGTTCGACATGTCGGTGCACGCAGCGGTCGAAGACAGCGTTGAAGAGTTCGGGACGGCGTTCCTCACCGGCGAACCGCAGCGGCACATGCAGGCGTTTCTTGACCGGAAAAGCCAAAAACCGTAATCGCAACCGCGTGCTCACGGATTGTTCACCCAATTCTCGGATATGCGCTCATTTCGCGGCGCGGGGCGCGATGATGACCGAAAGCGCGATACCAACGAGGGTGGGCGATGTCATATGTGACCACGGCGCCGGGCTTGTTGACGACGGCGGCGACGGATTTGGCACAGATCGGTGAGGCACTGCGGGCCGGGAATTTTGGGGCGATGTTGCCGACGACCGAGCTGGCGGCGGCCGCCGCTGACGAGGTATCGGCGGCCATCGCGGCGTTGTTCGGCACGCACGGCCTGAAGTACCAGACGGCGGCGGTTCAGGCGGCGTCGTACTACGAGCAGTTCCTGCAGAACCTGGGCGTCGCCGCGACGTCGTACACGGGTGCGGAGGCCGCGGCCGCCGACGCACTGGGTGCCCTGGATTCGGTTGTCGCGAACGGGTTTCAAACCCTCTACGGTCCGATCCACACCGCCGGCGACCTGTGGATAGCCAGCCCGCTGGGGCAGACGCTGGACCCGGTCATCAACGCGCCCACCACCTTGCTGTTCGGCCGCGGGTTGATCGGCCACGGCGCCCCGGGCACCGCGGCCCATCCCACCGGCGGGAACGGCGGAATCCTGTTCGGTGACGGCGGCACAGGTTATTCCCCGACAGCGGGCAATGTGGCAGGCGGCAATGGCGGCAATGCCGGCTTCATCGGCAACGGCGGTGCCGGCGGTGTCGGGTTCGGCACCGGGGCGGGCGGTACGGGCGGTGTCGGCGGCTGGCTGATGGGCAACGGCGGTCTCGGTGGCGCAGGTGCGACCGGAGGCAGTGGCGGGCAGGCGTTGTTCTTCGGCAATGGCGGCGCCGCCGCACCCGGCGGGTTTGCCGGCCGTGGCGGGTTGTTCGTCGGCGTGTCGGGCACCGGTGCGCTGCCGACCGCCGGGCCGGGCACGCTCATCCAGATTGACTTCGTGCGCCATGCTCAGTCGATCGCCAACGCGCAGGGCTGGATCGACACCGCGGTCCCGGGCGTGTCTCTCACCGCCCTGGGTCAGCAGCAGGCTCAGGCGATCGCGAATGTCCTTCAACCGCAAGCAAATTACGCCGGGATCTTCTCCTCCGAGTTGCTGCGCACACAGCAGACGGCGAGTTATCTGACCGCGAACCCGCAGATACTTGCCGGCCTGAACGAGATCAACGCCGGCATTTACGAGGGCCTCCCGCAGATCAGCCCCGCGGGCATCCTCTACCTGATGGGCCCCATCGCCTGGACGCTCGGCTTCCCCTTGATGCCGATGCTGGCGCCGGGTTCCACCGACATCAACGGCATCGTGTTCAACAATGCCTTCAATCAATCGATGCAGACGATGTACAACACCGCGATGGCCAACCCGATCGTCTCCCCGGTGACAGGTCACATCACTGACGTGGCCTACTCGAGCGCCTTCACGATCGAGGTCGGCACACTGATGAACGTCAACAACCCGAACCCTTTACTGCTGCTCACCCATCAGCTCAACAACACCAGTGTCGTTGTCGTGCAGGGTGATCCGCAGGGCGGTTGGAACCTGGTCAGCTGGGACGGTGTGCCCGTGGGGCCGGCGAACCTGCCGACCAAGCTGTTCGTCGACGTCCGCAACCTGATCGTGCCCCCGCAGGTCGCGGTGTGGAATGCGGTGGGGGGCCTGCTCTCCGGCGACCCGACCACGTTCGCTATCGCGCTGCGTGACGGTATCGAAAGCGTCGGGACCGCAACGGCGAACTTCCCGCTGGCGGTGGCCGAGGACTTCATCGACTCGTTGACCCACCCCAGCATCAGCGGCCTGACCGGGCTACCGGTCCCGGTGTGAAATGTGTTGGGGCTCGGTCTCTTGGGGCTCAGTTCGTTGGGGCTCGGTCCGTTGGGGCTCAGTCCCTGATCCGGGTGAACACCTGATCGTAGGGGCCGCCCTTGCATGCGCTGCCCGTGACGTCCTCCATGCCGTGGCCGGACAGCGACGTGATCGGGTCCTGGGCCGGCTTGGGCAGCGGGAACACGCCGGTCATCCGGACGCGACTCGTTCCGCCGACCGGACAGGGGGCGTCCTCCTCAGAGTTCTCCGTCCACGCGTTGTTGGCAAAGATGAACAGTTGATGGTCGGTGAAGTCGGTCAGCACGAAGCGGCTCAGGCAGCGGTCCCCGGCGCGCAGGCAGAACGTGTCCACGCTGAAGTCCTGGTCACCCAGCTTGGGTTGGCCGTTTGCCGTCGTCACTCGCGAGCGGTAGAAGCCGCGCAATCCCAATGCCGGTGATGCCACCCGCGCCGGCAGCCCCGCCGGGTCGGGCAGGCTGGCGATGTCGGCGTCACCCGTCCGGCTGAACGTCACACTGCGTTTGCTATAGCACTTGACGGAGTCGTCGATCCATTCACCGGCCAGGCTGCCGTCCGGGCGCGGCAGCAGATAGATCCAGTGCCACTCTTCGATGTCCTCGTTGCCGCATCGTTCGGTATCCAGCGCGACCGCGATCCAGCGTCCGTTGATGTCGTCGAAGACCAGATTGGTTGGGTGCTTGAAGGATCCCGAACTCCTCGCCGCGGTTGCCACGCATCCCTTAGGGCCGCATTCTGACCGCAGTTTCCACGTTTCCTGGCCGGCCGGCTCCATGCCGGGTTCCGGCTTACCGTTCAGACCGATGCTGGGCCCGAAACTCAGGGTGTAGGTGCCGGTGATGGGTCCCGAATTTGCCTGCGGAGTACTGGAGGTACCGGACTTCTTGTCCGGGATCAACGCGAGGCCGGCGACGAGGGCGATCACCGCGATGACCGCCGCGATACCGCTTGCCAGCAGGATCCGTCGACGCTTGGGGTTCGAGGACCTATTAGCGGGTGCGCTTGCGCTGCCGAGCGGGCGGGCAGGGGCGGCCGGAGGCGGGACCTGGCCGGGTGGTGGGCCGGCGGGAACGTCCGGACCCCGCGGGGGCACGTACTGCCGGTACTGGGTCGCGTCGGTGTTGGACACCGGCGCGGCGGGATAGTAGTTCCGCGGCACGCTCGCCTGACCCGACACCACCTGGGTGTTGTGCTGAATCGGCTCAGCGCCCGGGGGATAGCCGGGCACCTTGGCCGGTTGAGTGACCGCCGCCCGGGCCGCGGTCGCCATCTCGACGGGAGTGGCATAGCGCTGCTCGGGATTCTTGGCCATCCCGATCGCGATCACGCCATCGAGTTGTATCGGCAGGCCTTTGCGCAACGCCGTGGGTCGCGGCGTCGGCAAGCCGAGGTGGCCGCCGATCTGCTGTTCGATACTCGTCCCGGGGTACGGCTGGCTGCCCGTCAGACACTCGTGCAGCACACACGTGAGGGCGTACGTGTCGCTGCGCGGGTCCGCCTGGCCCTGGCTCAGCCGTTCCGGGGCCATATAGGCCCAGGTGCCGATCACGCTGCCGGTGTTGGTCATCCGCGATTCACCCGCCGCGCTGGCGATACCGAAATCGATCAGGTACGCGAAGTCATTGGGCGTCACCAGGATGTTCGACGGCTTGACGTCGCGGTGCACAAGTCCGATCTGGTGCGCGGCGTGCAGCGCCGAGGCGATCTGATCGATGATCATCACTGCCCGTGCCGGATCCATGACTCCGTCGGCAATGATGCTCTGCAGGTCGCGTCCGTTGATCAGGCGCATGTCGACGTAGAGGCGGCCGTCGATTTCCCCGAAATGGTGAATCGGGATGACGTGCGGGTCGTTCAGCCCGGCCGCGGCCAGCGCCTCCCGGCGAAACCGCTGTACGAAACTCGGGTCGCTGGCCAGATTCGCCGCCAGCACCTTGACTGCGACTACGCGCTGAGTCTCGGTGTCGAAGGCTCGCCAAACTTCGCCCATGCCACCGCGGCCAATCAGCTCGATCAACCGGTATCGGCCGAATGGCGTGCCCTCGTCGTCCACAACTCTCCCTGCACCAAACGTCACGATCCTGCGAACAGATTGAAGCCGCAAAGTGAACCGGCCGAGCCATGGCCGAGGGAACTCAGAGAATAGTCATATATTTCACACACGTGTCGTATCAGCCGCAGAGCGACTGGTCCGATGCCGGCACCACCTGCAGGTGGCGCCTCGAGTGGCGGCGGCTGATCCGCTCACCAGCCGCTCCGGACCGAACCCCGGGACGCTGCGACGCTGACCAGTCCGCCAAAGAGACGGCCACCTCGGTCGCGTGCTCCTCGTCGGAGCCGATGAAGTCGTCGATAAGGCGAGTCACCGTCTCGCTGCACTCGGTGTGGGGATGGTGCGCAACGCCGGGGATGATGTGCAGCCGGCTGTGCGGCATCGCCTCGTGGGCGGCGTACGCGTGGGCGACCGGGATGACGGGGTCCGCGTCGCCGGTGATGATGAGCACCGGGCGGTCGGCGTTGAATTGCAGGCGGTTGAGTGCGCAGACCGCCTGTCCGCGGCCGTCGACGACGGCGCGCAGGGTGCGCAGGAACGCCTGCCGGTTCTCCCGGTTGGACAGTGCGGCATGCGCCTCCCAGTGGTGGCTGAGGTCCGAGTGGTTGCCGAGCGCCGCGAGCGCCATGCGCGCCTTGATCACCGGCTTCGAGGACGCCAGTTGCAGCAGCATTCCCGAGCCGGGCAGCGACGCCAGCCGCAACGCCGGGTTGACCTCGTTGCCCAGGCCGCCGCTGCTGATCAGGATCAGCCGTTCGCAGTAGTCCCGGTGCTGGTGCGCGAACTGCATCGCGATACCGCCCCCCAGCGAGTGGCCGACGATCGTCACCCGCGGCACACCGAGTGCGTCGAGAAGATCCCGCAGCCACACCGCGAAGGCGCCCAGTGAGTAGTCGCCGCGCGGCTTGGCGGTCTGGCCGTGGCCCAACAGGTCCGGGGCGATGACCCGATACTTCTTGGCCAGGGCCGGGATCATCTCGCGCCAATTGTTCGAGTTGCCGCCCATTCCGTGGATCAGCAGCAGTACCTCGCCGGCACCTTCGTCGCGGTATGCGACCCGGTCGCCGTGCAGTTCGATGGTTCGGAGAGTGGTCATGTTGGCCTGCTTGGTCACTTCGGTGTGGACGGATATTTCCTGGTGAAGTGAGTCTGTGGGGCAGGCCTTGTGCCTTTCTTGCGTCCTTCTAAAAGCTTTCTAGCCGATCCGGTCGAGGTAGCCGCGGCGCTGCTGGGCGTCGAAGTGGCCGGGCGGCTCATTACGGGTCGCAATCCGTTTCAGGCGTTGCATCAGAGGCTCGGGAGTCACTTCTTCGATGGCCCCGAACGGCGCCAGCCACCATGGCACGGTGATTTCCCGCCCCGGCCGCCGGGCGCTGTCCGCAATCGCCGTGGCGATCTCTTCGGGTTGCCGGGTGGGCAGCAGATCGAGCGACACGCCTGAGGTCAGGTCGGTGTGCACGGCCGTCGGCATCAGCGTGGTGATGGTCACGCGGGTTCCGGCGATCTCGGCGCGCACCGCGCGCGAAAGTGCCGCGACCGCATACTTGGTCGCGCAGTAGACCGACATTCCCGGTGTGGTCACCTTGGCCGCCATCGATGCCACGTTGACGATGTGGCCGCGATCGTGGGCAAGCATCGCGGGCAGGAATTCGTGCATTCCGTTGATGACGCCCACCAGGTTCACCGCCACTTCGCGGTGGTATGCCGACAGCTTCTGCTCGGCGAAGCGGCCCATGTGCTGGATCCCGGCATTGTTGACCAGCATCGAAACCGGACCGTTCGCGGACGCGGCGCGGTGGAACGCGGCCACGCTGGACTCGTCGGTCACGTCGAGATGTACCGCGGTGGCGCCGATTTGGTGTGCGGTGCGGTGGCACTCGTCCACATCGAGATCACCGATCCACACGGTGGCTCCACGCGCTGCGAGTTCTCGTCGGCGAATTCCCGCAGCGCGAAGTAGGCGATGAGCCGGACTTCGCCGTTAGGCATCGTCAACAGTGCCCGTCCCAGGTAGAGGCCGGGCAGCAGTTCCACTATCTCGTCACGGGTCCGCTTGATCGGGAATGTCCGCACGCTGGGATTGCGGTATTCGTCGGGGCTGTAGTCGAGTGCGCGCACCGTGTTGTACGGCGATATGGCGGCGGTCTCGATGCGGTGAGTGAAGCCGAAGCCCACCATTTCGGGACCGACCCGGCGCAACCCCCGGTACAGCGGGGCGATCACGGGCATCGCGTACCTCGCCAGCGGGGCCAGCCGGTTGAATCCGGTGTCCCCCTCGAATGTCTTGCCGCGCCAGGTCGGGTCGATCTTGAGCAGCGGGTTGGCCAGGTACGCCTCGGGAATGCCGAACAGATTGCCCACGATCAGGCCTTCCAGCGCGCCGTGCGGCCCGTCGGGGGCATCGCCGCGGGCGAACAGAGCAGCCAGCTGATCCCGCCGGCCGGCGTTGCCCAGCTCCCGCAGGTAGTCCCAACCCTGACGGCGCGCCAGCGCGGGTGCGGTCCGTGCCAGCTGCCGAAGGTCGCCAAGTACCGAAGTCTTGAGTTCAGTGGTTGTGCCGGGTCTCGCCATGTGTCCCTCCGGTCTGCCGAATTCTGGTACGAATCAGTGCCAAATATCTGGTACGAAAACGTGCCAGACTTAGCCGGTGTTGTCAACGCCTGCGAAGATCTGACGGTGTCCGAGTCACCTCAGCGGGCCTACGGTGGGCAGTCCGCGGCAGAGCGCCGCCGGCAGCGACGGCGACGGCTGCTGGACGCGGCGCTCGACGCGATGGCGCGCACCGAGTGGCGCACAGCAACGGTCGACAAGCTCTGTGCCGCAGCCGGTTTGAACAAGCGATACTTCTACGAGAGCTTCGATGACGTCGACTCGCTGGCCGCTGCGGTGGTCGATGACATCGCCGACGAAGTACGAACGGCCACCCTGGAGGCCGTGGGGGCGGTCATCGAGCAGCCGCTGGAGGTTCAGGCGCTGGCGGGAGTGGCCGCCGCCGTCCGTGCGCTGGTCGATGATCCCCGGCGGGCGCGCATCCTGCTCGGCGGCGTCGCTGCCTCACCCGCACTTCAGGCTCATCGCACCACGGTGATGCACCGGCTGACCGACGTGCTGATCGGCCACGGTCG
Organism: Mycobacterium sp. TY815; assembly: GCF_030755135.1. Lineage (NCBI taxonomy): Bacteria > Bacillati > Actinomycetota > Actinomycetes > Mycobacteriales > Mycobacteriaceae > Mycobacterium > Mycobacterium sp. TY815. Next base: position 672,330 of record NZ_JAUFRX010000003.1, read on the forward strand.
CGCGGTCCACGGTGTCGAGCTGGAAGCGGATCCGCTGGCCAAGGTGGCGCCGTCATTCATCGTCGGTGGGACGGCCGAAGCGATCCTGGCCTTCGTCAACGGTGACGTGGATCTGCCGGTGGACGAGTTGATCGGTCAGCTCGCCACGCTCTGGCTGATTACCGGCAACGGTGCCGCGCAGGTGGCTCGGGCGCGGATGACGTAGCTGCGGTGACCAATCCGGCTGTCTAGCTTGGCTATTGACGCAATCGTTTGCTGCCGTAGCTGTCGGCAGCCAGAAGTTGTCAGACCCCGTTGGGAGGATGGGGTTATGTCGGTGACGGCCTTGGCGGGCTCTTTTCAGAGGCCTGCGGTGAAGCGTGTGGATGTGTTGTTTGAGGAGTTGGCGGAGTTGGCGGGGCAGCGCAACGCGATTGATGGGCGGATTGTGGAGATCGTCGCGGAGTTGGATCGTGACGGGTTGTGTGGGATGACGGGGGCGCGGTCGGTGGCGGCGGTGGTGGCGTGGAAGCTGGGGTGCTCGCCGGCGAACGCGCAGACGGTGACGGCGGTGGCGCATCGGGTGGCGGAGTTTCCGCGGTGTGTGGCGGGTTTGCGGGAGGGGCGGTTGTCGCTGGATCAGGTGGGGGTGATCGCCGCGCGGGCCGGGGACGGCTCGGATGCCCATTATGAGCAGTTGGCTAGGCATGCCTCGGTCAATCAGCTGCGGACCGCGATCAAGTGTGAGCCGCGGCCTAAGCCTGATCCGCGCCGGCAGCCGGCGATCGTCAAGACCGCCACCGAGGAGTCCACGTGCTGGCGGATCACGTTGCCGCACACCGAGGCGGCGACGTTTGAGGCGGCGCTGGGCGCGCATCGGGAGGCCCTGGTCGCCGAATGGAAGAGTGATCGCGCCGCACGCGGTGAGTCGGAGTCCGCACCGCCGATGCCGGACACGCTGGATGCGTTCTTGCGGCTGGTGGAGGCGGGTTGGGATGCCGAGGCTGCCGCGCGTCCGCACGCCGCGCACACCACGGTGGTGGTGCACGTCGATGTCGACAAGCCCGCGGGCGCGCTGCACCTGGGCCCGTTGTTGAGTGAGGGCCAGCGCCAGTACCTGAGTTGTGATGCCACCTGTGAGGTGTGGTTCGAGCGCGAGGGCCGGCCGATCGGGGCCGGGCGCAGCACCCGCACGGTCAACCGGCGGTTGCGCCGCGCGTTGGAGCACCGCGACCGCTGTTGCGCGGTGCCCGGTTGCGGGGCGACCCGCGGCCTGCACGCTCATCACATCCGGCACTGGGAGAACGGCGGCCCCACCGAGCTGATCAACCTGATCCTGGTCTGCCCGTATCACCACCGGTTGCATCACCGCGGGGAGATCACCCTCTCCGGTGACGCCGAGCATCTGACCGTGACCGACCGCGACGGCGACATCCTGCGCCCCGGGTCCCTGGCCCGCCCACCCACCACCACCCCACCCGATGTCCCGCCCTACCGCGGGCCCAGCGGCGAACGCGCCCAATGGAAGTGGTACACCCCCTTCCAACCCCAACCACCACCCACCGAGAACTAAAGCCGATCTGTCCGCCACGGGTCGAGGCTGAAACATGTTGCGGCGCGGACATCCTCGTCTAAGGTGCCTGCTGCCGACCCACGGTGTCTGCCGTCAGCGCAATCCGGATCATCAACGTCGGCAAGCCAGGTCCGATGTTTGCCGAACTGGGGCAGTGCGGAATCCGCCAAAGCCCGCTTGAGTATCGCGCGCCCGAAATCGGATCAAATCCCAGTAGTGCAGTACCGAGGTTGCCGCCCCGTTGCCGAGCGACGATTCGTTCGTAGGGCGTGAGCAGGGTGCTCGAGCAGAGGGATACGCATGATCGATCCGACGGCGGCCACCGCGTGCGAAACACTGAGACCGAGGGGCCCGAACCCGCCGCATTCACACTCGCCCAAACTCCTGCAAGGCATCGAATTCGCGTTCTTTCGCCGACGAGCGATGAAAAATTGGATCGGACGGTACGGCAACGTCTTCGGAATCAACGTTCCGTTCTTCGGCCATACCGTTATCGTTTCGGACCCGGCCCTGGCGCGGTCGGTGTGCACAGCCGGCACCGAGCAGTTGGTCAACGTCCAGCCGAACCTGAGCAATCTCTTCGGCCCCGGATCGATATTCGCCCTCGACGGTCACCGACATCACGATCGACGGCGGCTGCTCGCGCCGGCATTTCACGGCACGAAGCTCAAGCACTACGAGCGCCTGATCGAGGACGAGACGCTGCGGGAAAGCGCGAACTGGCCGGAGAACAAGGAATTCCGGATTCTCGAGCCGATGAACAGGATCACTCTGAACGTCATCCTGCGAATCGCCTTCGGCACTCACGGCACTGACGGCCCTGACGGCACTGACGGCCCTGACGGCCCTGACGGCACTGACGGCACTGACCGCCCTGAGATGGCGGAACTTCGGCGGATCATTCCGCGCTACATGAGACTCGGCCAACTCATCGCGTTCGTGCCACCCCCGCGCTTCTGGCCCGGACGCCAAAGCCCTTGGAGCAGAATGCACCGCAGGACATTCGACCGGATCGTGTTCACGATGATCGACCGGGCCCAGGCGGACCCATGCCTGGACGATCGGACGGACATCCTGGCCCTATTACTGCGTGCCAGCCGTGACGGCGGCACCGCGATGTCGCGGCGTGACATCTGCGACGAACTGCTGACGTTCATCAGTGCGGGTCACGAGACAACGGCGTCAGCGCTGGGCTGGATGTTCGAGCGATTGCGCCGGCACCCTGACGTGCTGGCGGATCTGGTCGCGGAGGTCGACGAGGGCGGCAGCGACCTTCGGCGGGCCGCCATTCTGGAGTTGCTGCGGGTACGCACGGTCCTCGATGTGGCCGGTCGCCGGGTACGCGCGCCGTACTTCGAGCTTGGCGGGTGGCGGATTCCGCAACACCGCACGGTATTGGTGCGAATTGCCGATCTGCATCAGGACCACGAAATATATTCGTGCCCTGATCAATTCGATCCTTATCGCTTCTATGGAAGCAAACCGCCGCCATCAGCCTGGCTGGCGTTCGGCGGTGGAGCGCGGCGGTGCCTTGGCGCTGACTTCGCGCTCACCGAGATGGACGTCGTGCTGCGGACAGTCCTGCGGCATTTCCGGATCCAGACCGACGCCGCCCCCGACGAGAAGTCCCACTTCCGCGGGATCGCCCACACTCCGAAATCGGGCGCCCGCATTGTCGTGAATCGCAGAAAGTAGCCTCTGATGTCAACTCAAGTGATCCGTCCAATTCAGGCGCAACGGTTCGATGTTCGCTGCAATGTCGGTGACGCCATCGTGGCGAACCTCGCGGCCCACATGATCTTCTTCTTCGAACGGCGTCTGGACACGCGCGCGCTCGCCGACGCGTTCGCGGAAGCGCTCACGAAACTGCCGGTCTTCGCCGGACGAATGACCATCGTCCGCGGCAGGATGCACATCCGGTGCAACAGCCAAGGTGTGCCCTTCACCTCTGTGTCGTCGGACCGCACGCTTGCTGAGGCGGTCCGTTCGGTGACCCAGGACAGCGGGGGATGGCTCATCGACTCCGTAAACGGCGTCACGGCCCGGTGGGGTCTGGGCCCGGTATGCAAGGTACGTGTCACGCACTTCGCCGACGAGGCGACCGCGATCGGTTTCTCATGGCACCACGTAGTAGGTGACATGCAGACGTTCATGCACTTCATGAACGCGTGGAGTGCCGCCGCAGCGGACAAGCCACTGAGTCGACCGTTGATCGTCGAAGACCGCGCCGCCTACCTGGACGAGCATCTGCCCGCCGACGGTGCCCGGGAGCCCGGGGTGCGTTGTCTCGGATTGGCGGAACTCGCGCGTAGTGCGGTCTACCTGGCCAAGGATGCGCACAAACAGCGCACCCTCACGCTCTACTTTGGAGAAGACGAAATCGCCCGCATGCGCGACGTCTTCGCTGAAGAGCTGCGATTGTCTGCCAATGACGTTGTCTGCGCGCAGATTTGCGAAGCGCTGATGATGGCGGAGCCCGCGATGGATCGTCGCACTCTGGCGATTGTGGTAAACGCGCGGAATCGTTGTGGCCTCGATCCGATGCTGGTCGGCAACATCGTCACGACGCTGAACCTGGACCTGCGCAGTGGCGAGCCTGCCGGTTCTCTGGCAAGACGCATTCGCCACAACGTGAACCGGTTCGCCGATGAACACTGCGACATGCGGATCAACCAGCAATTCCTGGACGATGCCGGCCCATGGCGGGCCGCTCGCTGTGTAACCGCCAACTTCAATCCGGCGCAATGGAATCCGCTTATCTCGAACGTGAGTGGCTTCGGTGTTTATCGCATTCGGTTCGAGGACACCTTCCCGTCCTACTGCACGACGGTGATGCAGTTACCGGTAGCGGGCGGCGGTATCTTGATGGACGGGGCGGGCGGCCGCGGACTGGTCTTCCAGATGGCATTGCCGCCGAACGAGTTTCAGGCCCTGTCGAGTCCGGCGATTCAGGAACACCTGCACCGGTTCCGGATCGTCGGCGACGACATCCCGCCCGTGCACCGTGCGATTCACGCCTGAGGCGGCGGCCCGCATCAACTGCTGCGCAACACCTCGACAGTCTCGAGTCGGCGCGAATAGATCACGGGGTACGCCGCGGCGGACAGCATCAGCACCGCAACCGCAGCCACCCCCGTCCGTAGCGGCGTCTGCAGCACACCCCACTCGATTCTGATGCCGTAGTACACCGGTGAACCCAGCGACCACAGGTAGGTGAGACCCACACCGCCGAGCACAGCGACGACAGCGACCAGCAAGCCGAGCAGGCCGGCGTTGGCGAGGATGACGGCCTGCTCCTGCCCGGTGGTCACCCCGATCGCCCGCAGCGCGGCTCGTTCACGTTTGCGTTGCACCAGTCCCAACACGAACACATTCAGTACGCTCAGGCCGGCGGCGGCCATCACCACGTACCCCCCGATCGTGAACGGCTCCAGGAAGCGGGTGATTCCGTTGGTGGCCACCGCACGCCAGCGCTCGTTGTCGTACACCCACAGGCCGGCGCCGAGGCTGACGAAGTCGCCGCGGTGAGAAGTGGCCTCGGCCGCCGAGGAATATGCCACCGCGATCTGATCGCGCACGGCGGCCCAATCGGCACGCGCCAGGTTTTCGGACACCAGCGCGATGTCACCCAAGGCCGCGTCATTGACCATCCGTGGCCGGAATGTTCCGGCGACCAGGTAGTGCTTCGGGCCTTTCACGGTAGGCAACTCGACGATGTCGCCCGCGGCAACGCCGAGCCGGCTGGCAGCGATCTCGCTCAGCCCGACCTCCCCTGCCCGCAGCCCCTCCCAGAATGCGTCGCGGTCATCGGTCGGCTCGTACTGTGCCTGGCTGTACCAATCGCCCGGCGTGACCCCGACGACCAAGCGCGACAACGTTCCCGACGCGATCGTTGATCGCCAGCGCGTCGAGACGCTCCGACCGTCGGCGGCGCCGGTCACCAGCTCGAATGTGTCGTCCGAGAGCTGCCCATCCCGCTGATCCAGCACAGATTGGGCAGAAATCAACAGAGCCGAAGGCAGTCGGTCGGCCTTCTCCGCGGCGATCTGGTCGGTGCCGAGCAATTGCATGGCGTGTGACCCGATTGCCAAGCTGGTGCCCTCCGCCAGTAGTGCCGCGGAGCAGGCGAAAAGCAGCGTATAGCGACGAAAGTCCGCGCCCAGCAGGCGGCCGATCGCAGGACGCGCGACTGTGAGTGCATGGATCAAGAGTCCGGCGGCCCGCGGGGCAACCCACACCGTCACCAACACCAGTCCGCACAGCCCTACGGTCATCCCGTTGATGCCGACGTTCAGTGGCAGCGAGCCGCGTTCGAAAACTTTCAGCACAACGACGGCACTGGTCATCAGAAGCGCCCCGACAACCAGCGGCCAGAGCGGGATGGTCCGGGCCCGCTGTATGCCGCCGACGGTCGTCATCGATGCCAGTGGTCCTTCGCGAAGCAGCTTGGTCGCGGGCCCGGCCATCGCGAGCATTCCGCAGACGACCCCCGCCGCCGCGCCGATCACGATCAAGTTCGGCGTGAAGTGCGCCGTGATGGTGCCACCGGAGCCCGCCAGCATCGATCGTCCGAAAGTTTCCACCAGGTACGTTCCGAGCAGGAAACCGCTTGGCACGCCACATAATCCGCCCAGCAGTCCCACCACGGCGCCTTCACAGAGCATGCCGCCGAACAAGCCGGCCGGTTTCGCGCCGATAGCGCCGATGGTGCCCATCACCGCGCGCCGGTCCTCCACCGCCAGCAGGATGGTGTTCACGGCGATCAGGACCCCGATGATGATGCCGGCCAGCACGGTGAGGTTGAAGCTCTGTTTGCCGTTCTCGAACACCGCCGGTAGCTGCGGTCGCGGCGGCCCGGCCGTCGCGACGCCGGCTATGGCGCGGTCCACGTCGGCGGTGACCTCGCTGCCGTGTCTGGGTACGACGAACGCGGCTGTGACGTACCCGGGTGCTCCGACCAGACGCGCCGCTAGGTCCGTGGAAGGAGCCAACAGCACGTAGCCGTCGTTGATGTCCTTGACGCGGTCGAACTCCGGAAACGTCCAACCCAGGTGGGCGGCACCGGGGGGCAGCCCGGGGATGTGCAGCTCGTCACCCGGTTTCAGGCCGTGACGCTGCGCGATCACCGCCGGAACCTGCAGCGGCACACCAGGTCCCGCGGCAGGTTCGGCATCGTGGGCGCGTCGCTCACAATCGAACGAGCCGACCAGCAGCTCGATCTGGCACGAGCCGCCGAGCACGAAGAAGCCGTGGGCACCGCCGGCTACATCCACGGGGGTCAGACCGGCGACGACCGGGATCACCGCGGCCGCTCCTGGCACGTCGGCGCGCAACCGGTTGACCGTCTCGACCGGCAGCTGGCCACTTACCTTCGGCGCAACCTCGATCACCCCGTTGTCCGCTGCGTGGGCGAGCGACGGGCCGAACGAGTCGAACGGGCGGACGAGTTCGGCTTTGAGTACCAGAACTCCGAGCACCACTGTCACGCCGAGCGCGACGCCGATCACGCTGAGCAGGGTGCGGCGCCAGTCGGCGATCAGGGCTGCGAGGTGGATACGCCGGAAGGACACCCATCCGGCACGCAGCCCTCGCATCATCGCTCCCCGGCGGGCGCGCCGGCTGCACGGGAACGCCCGTCGACGAGGTGCAGTTGCCGCGAGCCGTAGCTCGCGGCCGCCTGGTCATGCGTGACCATCACGACCGCCGCGCCGTCTTCGTCAGCCAGCGAGCGCAGCAGATCCAGCACCTCATTGGAGGACTGGCTGTCCAGATTGCCGGTCGGTTCGTCGGCAAGAACGATGGCGGGCCGGGCCGCCAGTGCGCGGGCCACGGCCACCCTCTGCATCTGACCGCCGGACAACTCGCCCGGCCGGTGCCGCGCGCGGTCGCCGAGGCCGACCCGCGCCAGCAGCTGCTGTGCGCGTGCGTCGGCCGATCGGGCCGGTACACCGTCCAGAACCAGTGGCAACGAGACATTCTCGGTTGCGGTCAACATCGGCACCAGGTTGAAGAACTGGAACACGAAACCGAGGTTGCGCCGCCGGAACGCGGCGCGCGCGCCGGCACTCATTGACCAGACGTCTCGGCCGGCCACCGCGACCGTCCCGCCGTCTGGTGCGTCCAACCCGCCGGCGATGTGCAGCAGGGTCGATTTGCCTGCCCCCGACGGCCCGGTCACCACCACGAATTCGCTCCCGCGCAGCGTGAAGTCGAAGTCGACGAGCACCTGCACCTGCTCATCGCCCCGCGAGTAGGTCTTGTGGACGCTTGTGAGCTGCAGTACCGGCTCCGTGGCGGCACCGCTGTGATCACTGCGCTGGTCGCGGATCGCATCAGAGATCATCTGAATCAGGCCTTCCCGTTCGGGATGTGACCGCCTGATCGTCGTCCCGGTCAGTTACGACCGTCTGAGTAGTGCACTACTGCAATCGCGCCGGTTTCTTCGGCTGCTCTACCCGCCAAGGAAGGGGTTGAGCACCGGCGGAATGATCTGGTTCCCGGTCACTCCGGTGAACCGGCACCAGATCTGCGTGGGAATGTTCAGCGCCTGATAGACGCCCGCACCGATCCAGGAGACGGGGACCTTCAACAGTTCGGGCACCGCGTCGACGATGTTCTGGATGGGCCCGTAGACCAGATAGGGGATCGTGGCCGCAACCGTGCGCGAGTCCAATACGTAGTTCGTCACGGGGTCGGGGTAACCCTGCGCGGCGAATGTGGCATTGAGGACGCTGAAGAGGTTGTTGCCGGGATCGACGTAGGTGTTGTCGAAGACCCCCGACGTCAGCGGTGCCCCCTGCATGTACGACGGCGGCGCCATATTGAACTGCTGCAGGATCGTCGGCGTCGTGCTGACGGTCTGCCAGGAATTGTTGATCCACCCGTCGCGCAGATCGTTGCCGGCCTGGTCGAAGATCAGGAATGTCGCTGTCTCACGCGGGGATTGGAAGCCGTGACCGCGGCCGAACTGGTCCGGTCCTATCTCGCCGTGATCGGTGACCACCAGCGTGGACCATTGCTCGCCGTAGTCCTGCTCCCATTGCGCGACCGCACCCAACAGGCCACCGCCGCCGATGGACTGCTTACCCAGGTTGTAGTCCAGGTTCCGGAGGGCCGCCGCGTACTGCGGTGAGTCGCCGCCGTACTGATGCGCGTTGTTGTCTACACCGGCGAAGGACGCGAAGATCAGATTGCCCTTGCTCGGGTCGGCGGCCAGGATCGCGGCCTGGGCCTTCTGGCCGACCAGGTTCTGCGTCGCTATCCAGTCCGTGTCGCCGGGGATCTGCGGGACGAACTCGATGTGGTCGGCGGGGAACGCACCGGCACCGGCGATTCGGGTGTTGATGCCGCTTGTGGTGCCCTCGCCGTTGGCGATCACCGTGGTGTTGACCAGGTCGCCCCAGGTGGCCTCGAGTTGGTTGTACACGGTCGGCCAGGTGTCGTACGTCCACGGGGTGAAGACGTTGTTGCTCACGCCGGCTGTCTCCATCCAGACGCCGGTCTGGATGGTCGTCCACGACGGGTTGGAGATGGTGGTGTGCCCGACGATCGTGGACGCGGAGGTGACGCTCTGTTGCATCAACGCGTGGAAGTTCGGGGTGCCGGCCGGGTCGGCCAGGATGGCGGCCAGATTCGTGCCGTCGGTGCCGATCAGCAGGAAATTCATGTCGGGCGCCGTCGTGAGCAGAGCGAGCGCTTGTTGCTGCGACACCTGCAGAACAGCCGGATGATCTCCGCCGCTGCCGGCGGCCCCGGGCGCGCCGAAGAAGGACAGCGCCCGCCCACCCAGCCCACCGCTTCCGGCGGTGATGGGCCCCAGGCCAATTCCTCCGACACCGCCGGCGCCGCCGTTGCCCAGCAACCAACCGCCGGTACCGCCGGTGCCGCCGGCGCCCCCGCCGATACCGCCCTCGCCGCCCACCCCCCCGTTGCCGATCAACCCGGCACTGCCGCCGCTACCGCCCCGCTGGCCCACCGCACCCGATCCACCCGCGCCGCCGTTGCCCCACAGAATCCCGCCGGGCGCACCGGCTTGCCCGGTGCCCGGCAAGCCGTCAGCTCCGTCCCCGATCAACGGGCGGCCCAACAGGAAGTTCGTCGGCGCGTTGACCGCAGCCAGGATGTCGTCGATCACCGCCGGACCGGCCGCCTCCGCGGTCGCGACGCGCAATGACGCCGTGATCGCAGCCTCGGTGGTGGCGTAGGAGGTCTGGGCGGCGCTCAGCAACTGCGCGAACCGGGTCTGTGCCTGTGCCACCTGGCCGCTGACCGACAGATATGCCGACCCGTAGTCGGCGAACCATTTTGCGATGGCCGCCGATACCTCGTCCTCGGCGGCGGCCAACAACTCCGTGGTCGGCACCGCCGCAGCGGAGTTGGCCCGGGTGACGGCAGCTTCGATGCCCGACACGTCGGCGACCGCCGTCGCGATCTCCTCAACCCCTGCGATGACAAAAGACATGCGACTTCTCTCCGCTCGGTGAGTGATCAGAGTCGGTGGCGACACGAGCATCTTGCCACAGCATCACCGCCGAGCCAGGGCCGAATTTCGCACTCTCGCTGGCTCTCTGAGCCTTCGCGATCAGCCCAGCGCGGCGGCTGCTTGGGCCGCTTCGGCGAGGCCGCTGTCTGCCGGGATGCGGCTCATCGCCTCCACGAGAGCAAGGCCCGCGGTCGGTCCGACCAGTTCGAAATAGCCTAGTGCACAACGTAATTCGAACAGGTTCGCGCCCTGGCGGCGGGCCAGCTGCAGGGCACTTTCAAGGTCGGCGCGCTGCGCCTCGGGGTCCGGCTGAAGCTGCGATCGAAGCCTGAGCAGTTCGCAATCATAGAAAGACATGCCGGTCTCGCGGGCCATCGCAAGAGCGGCGTCGAGCCGTGTGGCGTCCCGGTGTCCGCCGGCGATCATCACCCGGGCGAGCGCACCCTCGAAGAACGTGAGATAGACGTTGAGATCGGCCGAGCGCAATTCGTCGACCAGCGCGGCGATATCGGTGATGCGTTCATCGACCGCGGCCGATGGTCCGCCGGTCGCTGCCAGGGCTTCCGCGACGGCCCGCTGAATCGTGCCACGCAGCCGCCATTGATTGAAGCCGTGCCGCTGGGCGTCTTCGATCAATTCGACGGCCAGTGCCGCTGCGCGATCGAACTGACCGGTCTCGATGTGCACCCAGATCTCCACGAACCGCAGGTACGCCAGGCTGTAGGGGCCCTGCGGGAAACCCATGCCCTCAACCGATTGCGCGGCGCGCGCCAACTCCGCCTCGGCCGCGGGCAGGCTGCCCTGGACCAGCCGGACCAGAGCCAGATGGATGCGCGCCGCCACGATCGGGTCTATCGGCAGGTAGCCCACGGTCTCAGTGCGCCGATTGGCGGCCGGGCCGGGGTCGGTCGCCAGCTCCAATTTCTCACGTGCATAAGAGAATTCGCCCCGCAAGAACGCCAGGACGCCGGCCCAGGCATCGGTGCGCGGCCACGATCCCGGCTGCCACTGATCCAGGGCGGCGCGGAGCAGTTCGAGTGCCTTCGTCGCGCGGCTGAGATCCGCGCGCCCCGTGTAGTAGCCGGTCAACACGCCCAGCGTGGAGAACAACTCCTCCGCGGTCGACGTCTTCCCCTGGTTGCTGACGGGCACGTCGGCTCCGATCAGTTCGAGGCACCGCTCCAGGTCCGGAGCCACCACGGGACTCGACGGACTGACCGCGCTTCCGGTGAGGAAACCCCGCCCCAACCGGAAAGCGATCTCGCGGCGGTCCCGGTCCGGGCTGGGCGGACACTGGTCCAGCTGCGCCAACGCCTGGCTCAGATGGGCGCGCGCCTCGGTCAGGGCGCCGCGGCGCCGCGCAGCTGCCGAGGCCTGCTGGTAGGCGGAGGCGGCGTCGTCGAAGCGGTCGGCCTGCCGGTAATGGCCGGCGACCAGGCCCCAGTCCGGCTCACCGCCGACGCTGCACAGGGCGTCGCCCACTCGGGCGTGCAGCGTCCGGCGGACGCTGGGGGGTGCCAACTCGATCGCGACCTCGCGCAACAGCTCATGGCGGAAACGCCACCCGTCGGTGTTCCACCGTTCCAGGACCTGCGCGTCCGCCAACTCGTCGAGGGCGCGCCGGAGATCCTCGGGGTCCACCTCGGCGACGGCTGTCAGCAGGCCGGTGTCGATGTAGCGACCGATGACGGCTGCCGCTTCGACGACCGGCACCACCTCGGCACTTGCCCGCAGCCGGGCGAACAACGGTTCGTAGAGCGCTTCGGGCACGCCGACCTCGGTGATGCCGGATACCACCTGCTCGATGTAGAAAGGCACACCGTCACAACGGGATTGGACAGTGGCGCGCTCCTGCGGCGTCAGCCCCGGATTCAGTGCGACGATCAGCTCATCGGACTCCCGCTCCGTCAGGGGTTCCAGATCGAACACCGTCGCCCGCCAGCTGTCCGGCAACCAGCCCTTGTCTCGTCCCGTGACGACGAGCAGAACGCCTCCTCCGTCGAGCAGGCTGCCGAGCACCTCGAGGCTGGTGGCATCGAACCAGTGCGCGTCCTCCGCGATCACCAACCCCGGCGCGCCCTGCAGGCAGGCCAGCAGGTAGTCCCGCACCGCCTCGGCGATCAGTTCGTAAAGTTCGCTGCCTTCGTCGGCAGCGGCCTGATACCCGTGCTGCGCGTCGACGCCCAGCACCGGTGCCAGCAGGGGAACGAGGCGAACGGAATCCATTCCGAGCCTGGCCAATTCGGCCTTCAGCAGGGTGAGGCGCTCGGCCGGACCGGTGAGACGGCCGATGCCGCAATGCCGTTCGATCAGGGCACGCACCGGATACAGGCCGGCATCGGCGTGGAAGGGTGAGCCGATCAGCTCGACCACCGTGTTCCCGGATTGTCCTCCGACCAGCTCCTGGGCGGCCGCTGCCAGCCTGCTCTTCCCGATGCCGGGCTCACCGCAGAACACCACCGGTGCGCTCAGCCGGCCGGTTTGCGCCAGGCCCCAGCTGTTCTGCAGGTGCTGCCATTCGCGGTCCCTGCCGACGAGCGGGCCGGTGGCCGCCCGGGCCGGCCGGGACCGTTCGCCGACGACCCGGTGATGGTCGATCAAGCCTTCGACACCTTTGACCGGCGCGGCGGGCCGGGCCTCCAGGTCGAACGCGTCGTGCACCAGGCGGGCCACCGGTTCGGAGATGACGACCGCACCCGGCGGCGCCAGGCTGCACACCCTCGCCGCCAGGTTGGCGCCCAGCCCGTACACGTCAGCCGCGGTGGTGTCCAGATAGACCACACCGCGGTGCACACCGACCCGCACGCTGATCTCAAACCCGAAGCGCGCCTTCGCTTTCGCGCTCAGCCTTGGTACCGCACGGGTGATCTCCAGGCCGGCGAGTACGGCGCGCCGCACATCATCCTCGTGTGCGACCGGGTGGCCGAACACGGCCAGCAAACCATCACCCGCAGTCGAGCCGATGTGGCCCCCGAAGCGGTTCACGATGTCCAGCACCTGTTCGCGATACCGGCCGACAACCAAGCGGTACGTCTCTGGCTCGATCCGGGTCGATAAGGCGGTGGAATCCACCAGGTCGGCGAAAAGGATTGTCAGCCGCCGGATCTCGCCCCCACGAGACGGTGCGGCAAGCAGTTCCTCGGCGTCGGCATTGCCTTCGTCGGCGGCCAGCACCTGCCCGGCCAACGCCGTCGCCGCGGCGTGGTCACCGCTGCCGAGTGCCGCCACCGCGCGATCCAGCAGCGCGTCGATCAGTGCGGGCCCGTCCCTATCGTTCACGTGGCGTCACCCCCGACGAGATAACCCGGTGCTATCCGGATTTATCTTCGCCGACGTCAACGCCTGCAGCAAACATTCTTTTGACGGCGCGCTACCGCGATTTCGTCCGCTTCCGGTGGGCTTTCCTGACCTGACCACCTGAGGGGTAGCCCAGCAGAACGGTCAGCGGTGCCGTGAGGCTGTGCAGGACAAGGCTTATCGTCACGGCCACCACGACCGCCTGAGTGATGACGGCACCTTGCTGAATCTCTCCGCGCTCGATCACGATCAGCCCCAGGACCAGCGTTCCGATTCCGCGCGGCCCGAACAGCCCCATGAACAACGTGTTCCGCACTTTCAGGCGGCTGCCGAGCATGGCAGTCGCGACGGCGATCACTCGCACCACAATCACCGCCACGACGGCGAACAGCACCAGTCGCCAGTCGACCTCACGCCACACGGGTATCAGCGCGAACCCGCCGAAGAGGGCGAAGACGAGGAGTTCGAGGAGCTCGCCGGCCGCGTCCGAGACCTGGGTGGTTCTGTTGCTATCGCCGGCTTTGGACCACACCATCGCATAGGCCAGACCACCGGCGAATGCCGTGACGAAGCCACTGGCGTGCAGGCGCTCGCCAACGCCGTAGCAGATCAGCGCCAGTGACAGCGTGGCCAACTGGGCCCACGTGTCACTCATCCACCCGTGCTCCCGTGATCGGGAGATCACCGTCGCACCGATCAACCCGATGCCGACGCCGACAGCTGCCGAGACGATCTCGGTGCGGAAAGCGAACCACGCCCAATGTTCCGGCGCGTGATGGGCCCGGTCGGATGCCAGGGCCAGGGCGCCGAGCAGGGCCGCCAACGCGATGCCGTCGTTGAAGCCGCTTTCTGCCGCCAGGGCGTGCCGCACGTCCTCAGGTATGCGCCGATCCTCCAGGACGGCATCGATCAGTGCCGCTTCGGTGGGCACCACGATCACGGCCAGACACACCGCTTCCCAAAAGTTCAGGACCGGCAGGAGCAGAACCGCGACCAGGGTCCCGAGGGCGATCGCAATCGGCACTCCCACCACCAGCAGGCGCAGCGTCAAGCCTCCCCGGCGCAGCAGCGCCCGCGGGTCGAGCACCGAAGCCTGGTTGAAGAGAATCACCGTCAGCGCCAACTGCGCGAGGGTGGTGAACACCCCGGTGCTGGCCTCGTCCTCGATCAGGTCGAAGCCGAAGGGACCCAGCGCGATCCCGAGTGTTGTGAAGATCAGCGCGGGAGCCACATACCAGCGCCGGACGAGTCCGGAGACGACCGCGTAGCACAGCACTGAGATCGTGAGAAGAAAGGCGGTTTGGGTATTCACCGGCTACACCTCTGTCAGATCTGACTCGGCGACGAGTCGACACGGACCGCGACGACGCGGGGGTGGGCACGCGCAGAAATTTGGAGCCCCCTGTCAGGATTGAACTGACGACCGCTCGCTTACAAGGCGAGTGCTCTACCACTGAGCTAAGGAGGCCGGTAAAACCGGTGCCAGCCTAACTGGTCACGGCTCGCCGTCGACGATGCGTTGCGAACGCACCGGCCGTGACGAAGGCCGTGGCCGCCGCCCCGGCAGCGGGATGCGGTCGGCGATGCTGGACAGCGGGTTGACCACCATGGTCAGCGAGATGACGGCATCCTGCAGGGTGGCGATCGCGGGTTCCAGTGCCTCCATACCGGGGGCGAGGCGTGCCAGCGTGTCGGCCACATCGGCCAGCTGCTCCAGCGGGCCGTTCTTGGCGGTGAGCTTGTCGACCAGACCGCCCTCGGACAGCAGCTTGTCGGCCAGCCCGTCCTCGGCCAGCACCCGCTCGATCATGCCGTCGGCCGCCAGCAGTTGGTCGGCCAGACCTCCGGGTTGCAGCGCGCGCTGCAGGCCGCCGCCCTCGGCGGTCAGGCGGTCGATCAGCCCGCCCTCTGCGGTGAGGAGATCGACCACGCCGCCCGGGCGCAGCATCCGGTCCATCGGACCGTTGGGAGCCACCGCGCGCCCCAGCGGCATGTCGTCGTCGAGTAGGCGCGCCAGCCGGTTGGCCCGGGCCAGTGCATCGTCGATGCCCAGCATGTTGGCCATCGCATTGGAACCGCTCGGGCCGCTGGTGTCACCCAATGCCTGCTTGGCCAGGCCCACCGCCGCGCCGGCGAAGTTCAGGCTCGCCTCCGCGGCCGCGAGACCGGTGCGCGCGGGTGCGATGGCCAGCGCCACCAGCGTTTTGCTGAGGTTCATTCTCCGAGTCTATTCGCGACGCAGCACCGGACAACAACGCGCGCTGTCCTGCCTTCATTGAAACTCCTGGCAGACTGCTAGCAGATTACTTGCACCGACCTTTCAGGAAGTTTTCAATGACTTTGCAGCTAGTACTCAAGTTCGGGTTGGGAGACTGACGTGACATTGGGACACCCCGGCGGCGAGAACACGAAACCAGAGGCTCGCATCCTCGTCGTCGACGACGAGGCCAACATCGTCGAACTGCTCTCAGTGAGCCTGAAATTTCAGGGATTCGAGGTCATCACCGCGACCAACGGCGCCCAGGCCCTGGACCGGGCCCGCGAAGGCAAGCCCGACGCGGTGATTCTGGACGTGATGATGCCCGGAATGGACGGATTCGGAGTGCTGCGACGGCTGCGCGCCGACGGCATCGACGCCCCCGCGCTGTTCTTGACGGCCCGTGACTCGCTGCAGGACAAGATCGCCGGTCTGACCCTCGGTGGCGACGACTACGTGACGAAGCCGTTCAGTCTCGAGGAGGTGGTGGCCCGCCTGCGGGTCATCCTGCGGCGCGCCGGCAAGGGCACCAGCAACGAACCTCGCAATGCCCGGCTCACGTTCGCCGACATCGAACTCGACGAAGAGACTCACGAAGTCTGGAAAGCCGGCCAGCCGGTGTCCCTGTCGCCCACCGAGTTCACGCTGCTGCGTTACTTCGTCATCAACGCCGGCACCGTGCTGAGCAAGCCGAAGATTCTCGACCATGTCTGGCGCTACGACTTCGGCGGCGACGTGAACGTGGTGGAGTCCTATGTGTCGTATCTGCGCCGCAAGATCGACACGGGGGAGAAGCGGCTACTGCATACCCTGCGTGGGGTGGGCTACGTGCTGCGCGAACCGCGTTGAGATGACCGGCCGGTACCGCCGCGGCGTGCCCTTACGGGTAGGTCTGGTGGCAGCAACCCTGGTGCTGGTTTTGTGCGGGCTGCTGGCCTCGGGGGTGGCGGTGACGTCAATACTGCGCCACAGCCTGGTCAGCCGCATCGACTCGACCCTGATGGACGCCACCCGCACCTGGGCGCAGGCGCCGTGGAAGCACACCACCTCCAACGGGCAGGGTTTCGACCCGGCCCGGCCGCCGTCGAAGTTCTACGTACGGGCGATCAGCCCTGATGGCCACCCCATGACCGCGATCAACGACCGCAACGCCGAGCCCGCGCTGCCCGCCAACAATGACGTGGGCCCGAACCCGACGACGCTGCCCTCCGTCAGCGACTCCGACATCCAGTGGCGCGCGGTGACGGTGCGCGGGCCGCAGGGCGGGATCACGACGGTGGCCATCGACCTGTCCGACGTCGACCACACGGTCCGCGCGCTGGTGTGGTTGCAGGCGGGCATCGGCACGGCGGTGCTGGTGGTGGTCGGCATTGCCAGCTTCGTAGTGGTGCATCGCAGTCTGCGGCCGCTCACCGAAGTCGAGCAGACGGCCGCGGCGATCGCCGGGGGACAGCTCGACCGGCGCGTCACCGAGCGCGACCCGCGCACCGAAGTGGGCCGTCTGTCCCTGGCGCTCAACGGAATGCTGTCGCAGATCCAGCAGGCCGTCGCGGCCTCGGAAGCGTCGGCGGAAACCGCTCGCGATTCCGAGGAACGGATGCGGCGGTTCATCACCGACGCCAGCCACGAACTGCGCACCCCGTTGACCACCATCCGCGGGTTCGCCGAGTTGTACCGCCAGGGCGCCGCACGTGATGTCGCGATGCTGCTCTCCCGGATCGAGAGCGAGGCCAGCCGGATGGGATTGCTGGTCGACGATCTGCTGCTGCTGGCACGCCTGGATGTGCAGCGGCCGCTGGAACACCACCGGGTGGACCTGTTGGCGCTGGCCAGCGACGCCGTGCACGACGGGCGCGCCATCGACCCCAAGCGCACCATCACCATGGAGGTATTCGACGGCCCCGGTACCCCGGAGGTGCTGGGCGACGAGCCGCGACTTCGCCAGGTGCTGAGCAACCTCATCGCGAACGCGATCCAGCACACGCCGGTGACCGCTGACGTCACCATCCGGGTCGGCACCGCCGGCGGCGACGCGGTGCTCGAGATTGCCGACAAGGGACCCGGCATGGCCCAGGAGGACGCGGACCGGATCTTCGAACGCTTCTACCGCACCGATTCGTCGCGGGCCCGGGCCAGCGGCGGCACTGGACTGGGGCTGTCGATCGTCGACTCGTTGGTGAAGGCGCACGGCGGCACCGTCAGCGTGACGACGGCACCGGGGGAGGGGTGCTGCTTCCGCGTGGCACTGCCCCGGGTCAGCGACGTGCCCGCGCCGGTTGGCTAGCAGGGCTGCTGCGTTGAGCCTGCGCTGAGGGAGACGACACGCCGCGCCACCGCGCCGTGGACGCAGGCTCAGCGCGAAGACAACTCGGCCAATGCCGCCTTGATCTTGGCCTGTGCCTCGTCCAGCGACTCCGGCGACGGACTGCGGTCGACGTGAGCGAAGCCGAAGTCGCTGAGGTTGCGCGCGGGGAAAACGTGGACGTGCAAGTGCGGCACCTCCAGTCCGGCGATGATCACACCCGCGCGGTCCGCCGCGAAGGCTTTCGTCACGGCCTTGCCGATCAGCTGGCTCACCTCCATGACGCGGGCGAAAACCGGCGGGTCCACGTTCTGCCACTGATCGATCTCCGCGCGCGGCACCACCAGAGTGTGCCCCTGCGTCATCGGCTCGATCGTCAGAAACGCGACGACGTCGTCGTCCTCGTAAACGAAGCGGCCGGGGATTTCACGGTTGATGATCTTGGTGAAGATCGACGCCATTACGTCAGCATATGTGCGCCATGGGCAATAGGGTCATCCGCGTGCAGGTACGGATCGCGCGACGCACCCTGCTGGCGCTCGCCGGCGCCGGCGCGCTGAGCGCCGCGCTGCCGGCCTGCGGGTCTGATGACGACGAGCCCTACGAGCTGACCTCCTACGGCTACGACTCCGACGTCACCGAGCCCGGAACCCCCGAGGGGCCCAAGCCTGCCGGAGCCCTTCCGGCCAAGTCGTCGGTGAACACGGACTGGTTGCCGCCGGTGGGCCGGCAGACGATGCCGAATTGTTTTGTGTGGGCCACCGTGTACGGCCTGGCCACCTTCCATGCCGCCCGCACAACCAACACCCCGCCCAGCACCCCGGCGCGCCGGGCCGGGCCCGACTACGCCTACATCCGGTACCAGCTGGCCAACAAGCTCACCGAAAACACCTGTAAAGGCGGCCAAATGGTCAAGTGCCTGAACTGGTTACAGGCCAACGGCGGCACGCCGTCGCTGGCGGCAGCACCCAACATCGGCCGGCGCACATCCACCACATCGTGTGAAGCCAACTGGGCCGACTATGGTCCGCGCACCATCGCCCCGGACCCGCTATTCGGTATCCCCGGGCACAAACTGATCAGAATCACCGGCGCAGACGGCATGAACAATCTGAAGAGCGTCATCGCCGGAGGCAACCCCGTCGCCTTCGGCATCAATCTCTACAGCGACTTCCCGCACTATCGCGGCACCCCGTCGCCGTACGTCGGCAACGGTCAGTGGATGATCAACGCCTCTGGCCGCAAGGCCGGGCACGTCATGGTCATCACCGGCTACGACGACAACACCGGCGCGGTGCGGATTCAGAACAGCTTCGGAAAGCGCTGGGGCGAGCGGGGATTCATGTGGATGTCCTATGAGACCCTGGCGAAGACGGCCCAGGGGACCGGGGTGTATCTACCGGACCCGGCGTAGGCCGCGAGCCGGTGCGGCCGAATCGTTAACGCACCGTTGCCGTGTCGTTCTCAACGATCGCCAGAATCCCACATGACCCAATTCACGGGAGGCGACCTTGGTGCGTTTTCCCAAAGCGCTGCTGGCGATTCCGGTGGCAGTGCTCACCGCATGCGCGGTGTCGCTCGTTCCCGCACTCACCCCGGCCCGGGCCGCCGACGCGTACGGTCCACTCGGGCCGCCCAACCCGTACATGGCGCCCAACGGCCTGGCGTCGATGCACAACGACGCCGGATCGGCCGACGCCGGACCGCTCCCCGGCCCCGGCGCACGCCTGGTTCCCGTCTTCGCTTTCCCGCTGCTGGCCGCCTGTCCGACCATCACCCAGGGCACTGACGGCTTGGTGCTGGCACTGTGCACCACCATCACCCAACAAGCCCCAGTGCTGCACCTCATTGATCCCAACGGCATTCTCCCGCAAATCATCCCATTGGCCAGCCTGGACATCACCAAAGGCGGCCTGCTCGGCGGCGTCTACGCGTATCTGGACAACAACAACCAGATGGTGCTGATCGACGGCGTCAACCACCTGCTGCGCATCGCGCATGTGAAGAACGAGCGGGGCCGCTGGCAGTTGGTCGTCACCCAGTCGACAGACCTGTCCAGCGTCATACCCCCGGGCGACAGCTCGGTCGGTGTGGTCCCGGACTATCAGGGCAACGTCTGGTTCGCCACCGCGGGCGGAGTGGTCGGGGTCGCGAAAGCCGCTGGGGGCGTTGCGAGTTTGCAGCTCCCTGCCGGGCAGCAAGTGGCCAACAGCATCTCGGCGTCGCCCCTGAACCGCATCGCGGTCGCCACGACGTTCGCGATCTACGAGATCAACCTCAACGGCGGCGGCAACCCGCAGGTCATGTGGAGTCAGAACTACGACCGCGGCCCAGCCCGCAAGCCGGGGCAGTTGAGCTGGGGAACCGGTTCCACGCCAACATATTTCGGACCTACCGGCGCCGACTACGTGACGATCGTCGACAACGCCGAGCCGCAGGTGCACGCGATGGTCTACCAGTCAGGCACCGGCAACGTGCTCTGCCAGCAGACCGTGTTGACGCAGGGCGGACCGGGCAGTGAGAACTCGCCCATCGGGGCGGGCAACTCGATGTTCATCGCCAGCACGTACGGCTATCCCTATCCGGCGGTGCCGCCGGGAGCGGGTCCGGCGGTGCCGCCGACGGCGCCGTTCGTCGGCGGGATGACCCGCGTGGACATGGACAGTCCGGGCCCAGGCTGTCATACGGTGTGGGAGAGCAAGGTTCGCAGCGCCGCGCTGCCGCACCTGTCCACCGGCGACGGACTGATCTACACCATCACCCGCATCGGGCTCGACCAGACCACCCCGGTGGACGTCTTCGCCTATTCGGTGATCGACCCGACCACCGGCCGGTTGATGCACCAGCAACCCAAATCGGCCACCCTGCTCACCGACCCAATTCAGACGGCGTGCATGGTGCTGATGGGTGGAAAGATCATGCAGGGCAACATCACCGGAATCGGTCGCATCGGCTAGCGCGCGGCCGGGGTTACTCCTGCCCGAACTTCATCATCTCCAGGTTCCAGTACCCGCGCATGCTGTTGATCAGTCCCTCGTCGTTGACGCGATAGGTGAACACGCCGCGAACCTCGCTGGTGAACCCGCCCTCGAACCTGCTGTGCAGCACCAGGATATGGGCGACCTCGTTGGGTGAGCTGGACGGGAAGGTCTCTTCGCAGGTGATCGTCAGCTGGTTGGCGGCGATGTTGGTGTCGTAGAAGGTGGCCACCCCTTCCTTGCCTTTCACGCCGGTTCCGTCGGGGTTGGTGACGGACTTGCCGATCGGGTCCTCGACGACCACGTCGTCGGCCATCAGCGCCAGCCATCCTTCGCGGTCATGGGCTTGCACGCAGCGCCACGATGATTGCGACGCGGTCAGTGCCGGGGATTGGGCGGTCTGAGTCATTGCGGTTCTCCTTCTCTAGATTGCACACGCGGCGCGGGCGCCGTCTTCGGTGGCTTTGCGGATCAGGCCCAAGCCGGTGCAGTCGCCGGCGGCGTGAATCGGGGTGCCGGGCAGCGCGTCGACCAGGGTGTCGAACAGGCCTGTATCGGGCTCGACGGTGCCCGCGATGACGACGCTGTCGGCGGCCAGTTCGCGGCGGACGCCACCGGCCGGGGTGAACACCACCGCGCCGGAGGTGATCCGCTCGACCTCGGCGCGGACGTGCACGGTGACGCCCAGCCGGTCCAGTCGGTCGGTGTGTTCGGTCTTGCGCTTGTTCCCGATCTCGGGGGCGATGTCCTTGCCGCCCTCGAGGATCGAGACGAGTCGGCCACGCGCCGCGAGGAATTCGGCCAGTTCCAGCGCCACCAGATCGCCGCCGATGACGGTAACCCGGCGGCCGAACGGCATCCAGGCGCGGCTGGCCATCCGCACCGCGCCCGGGCGCACAAACCGCCTGTCCTCCAGCATCTTCCGCAGACCGGGTCCGGTGTGCACGTGCGGCAGGTGGGCGCCCGGTATCGCCGGCACCGCGACCCGGCCCCCGGTGGCCACCACTACGGCATCCGGCGCCGCAGCCAGTACGTCTTGGGCCGAAACGACATGTCCGAGATGCACTTCCGTCGTGCTGCGATCGATCTCCTGCCGCAGATACCGTAAGAACGGCCGATTCTCGGAATGCAGCATGCTCGCCCAGCGCAGCGCGCCGCCCAATTGCCGGCCTCGCTCGAAAAGTGTGACACGGTGCCCGCGTTCGGAGGCGACCCGCGCCGCCTCCAGCCCTGCCGGCCCGCCACCGATCACCGCCACCCGTTTGGCGCGGGCAACGAGGGGCGCTGCCAGTGCGCGTTCCCGGCCCGTGCGGGGATTGACGGCGCAGTCGACCGAGAAGCGCTGTTCCATTGCGTCGATGCAGTTTTCACAGGAGATGCACCTGCGCACCCGGCTCGCCTGTCCAGCGGCAAGCTTGCGCGGCAGGTCGGGATCGGCGAGCAACGGACGGCCCATGGCGATGAAGTCGGCGCGGCCGTCGGCGAGGATCCGTTCGGCCCGGACGGGGTCGTGGATGCGGCCGACGGCGATCACCGGCACGTCGACCACCTGCTTGACCGCGCTGGCCGCGCCGACGTTCACCTCGTCACCGTCGTCGGCGCCGTTGACCATCCCGGTGACCAGTCGGTCGATCACGCCGCCGCTGACATGGAACGCATCGACTCCGGCGGCGACGAGTTCGGGGGCCATCCGCGCGGTTTCGTAGATGGGCCGCCCGCCGGCGACGCGCTCGTATCCAGAGATGCGCAAGGTGATCGGCAGCGCGTCGCCGATTTCGGAGCGGATGGCCGCCAGCGTGTCCAGCACTACGCGCAGTCTGCCGTGTGCGGTGTGGCCGCTGTAGCAGTCGGTGCGCCGATTGCGTTGGGGCGCAAGGAAGGAACCCAGCAACATATACCCGTGCGCGGCGTGCAGTTCGATTCCGTCGTAGCCCGCCTCGACGGTCCGGCGCGCGGCGGCTTTGAACAGGTCGAGCACCTCGGTCAGCTGGGCGTTGCTGATCTCCACCGACGGACGGCCGGTCAGGTAGGACGGGATCACCGACGGCCCCAGCGACGTCGCCCCGAACATCTCCGGCCCCAGCCCGTCGGGCCCGGCGTGCACGATTTGCGGCTGGATCTTGGCGCCGTGTTCGTGCACGTCGTCGACGAGCGCCCGGTGCGCCGCCACCGCGGCGTCGGTGCCCAGGTGCAGTCCGCCCGGAGTCTCGGGATGCTGCGCGTCAACTCCGGTAGCGCCCAGCGTGATCAGACCGACGCCGCCGTTGGCACGGGCGGCGAAGTAGTCACGGGTGCGCTGGGACGGCAATCCGTCCGGGGTGCCGTACATCGTCTCCATCGGAGACATGACGATCCGGTTGCGCACCGCCATGGCGCCGATTCGCCCCGGCGCCAACAGGTGCGGAAAGCCGGTCACTCAGGACCAGGGTTACCGATCAGCGTCCGTGTAGCGGATGACGCCGCGAATGTTCTTGCCTTCCAGCATGTCCTGGTAACCCTCGTTGATCTGCTCGAGGCGGTACTGGGTGGTGACCATGTCGTCCAGGTTCAGCTTGCCGGCCTTGTACATCGCGAGCAGCTGTGGGATGTCGTACTGCGGGTTGCCGCCGCCGAAGATGGTGCCCTGCAGGTTCTTCTGCATCAGCGTCAGCATCGCGAGATTGAGGTTGACGTTGGTGTCGAGCAGGCTGCCGATGGCGGTCAGGACGCAGGTGCCGCCCTTCTGGGTGATGTTGAGGTAGTTGTCGATGTCGGCGCCGTGCAGCTCACCGACGGTGACGACCACCTTGTGGGCCATCAGCCCGTAGGTGACCTCCATGATGCCCATCAGCGCGGCGTTGATGTCCGGGTAGACGTGGGTGGCGCCGAACTTCAGCGCCTGGTCACGCTTCCACTCCACCGGGTCGATCGCGAAGATGTAGCGGGCCCCGGCGGCGACCGCGCCCTGCAGGGCCGCCATGCCGACGCCGCCGACGCCGACGATCGCGACGTCCTGGCCTGGGCGGATGTCAGCGGTGCGGACGGCCGAGCCGTAGCCGGTGGTGACGCCGCAGCCGACTAGCGCAGCCACCTCGAACGGCACGGACGGGTCGATCTTCACCACCGAGCTGCGGTGCACGACCATGTACGGCGAGAAGGTCCCGAGCAAGGTCATCGGGAACACGTTCTGGCCGCGAGCCTGGATGCGGAAGGTGCCGTCGCTGACGGCGGCGCCGGCGAGCAGCCCGGCGCCCAGGTCGCACAGGTTGCGCATGCCGGCCTGACAGGTCGGGCACTGCCCACAGGACGGGATGAAGGACAGCACCACGTGGTCACCCGGGGCGATGTCCTCCACGCCGGGGCCCACCTCGGTGACGATGCCGGCGCCCTCGTGGCCGCCGAGCACGGGGAAGCCCGCCATCGGGATGCCGCCGGTCACCAGATGGTGGTCCGAGTGGCACATGCCGGCCGCTTCCATCTGGATCTTGACCTCGTCCTTGGCAGGGTCGCCAATTTCGATTTCCTCGATGGACCACGGCTGGTTGAATTCCCAGATCAGTGCGCCTTTTGTCTTCACGGTGGACCTGACCCCATTTCGCCTTTGAATTGAGAGTGCCTGGCCCCATCATGCCCGGCACGGTAGTGACGAGTGCCACAGGGCACTCCTGACGGTCAGCATAGCGCGTCAAGCAATCAAATGCTTGGTTGGGTGGTGGCTGACCGCGACGCCGACTCACCAGAGTGGTACTGGCGCCGAGCCCAGCGGGTAGTAACCGGGTAGCTTCTCGCCGGCCAGGCTGCGCTCGATCCGCTTCTGCATGCCTGCGGACAGCTTCCCGGCCTTCATCAAGTCCAGGTAGAGCGCCTGGACGTGGCCGAAGTCGAAGAAGTCCCGTTGCCACTCGATCTTGGCGTCGGCGTTGAGCCGGAACCAGCTGCCGCCGATGCCGTAGATCTCGGAGCGGCCGCCGTCGGAGTCGATGGCGACCTGCTTCCAGAACCCGACGATCTCGCCCTGCTTGTCGTCGATGAGGACCTTCTGGTACGGGTACTGCCAGTTCTCCAGCCCCTCCATCTCCAGCCCCAGGGCGATGTCGCGGATCTCGTCGATGCCGACGCACATCACGTCCTCTTTGGGGCCGATGTTCCAGCCGTAGGTCGCGTCATCGGCGTAGAAGTCGGCCAGCGGCTTCCAGTCGCCGTTCCGCTCGGCCTCCCGGTTCACCTCGAGCCAGCGCTCGACCCAGTCTTCCAGCACCTCGCGGGGATGTGACGCCATCAGCTTTCCTTCTCTTTGATGAACAGGGCTTGGGTAGGACACGACTCGACGGCCCGCTCGACCTCGTCGCGGGCTTCCTCTGGCGGCTCGGCGTCGATGATCTCGACCTTGCCGCGCTTGGGCACCCGGAAATAGTCGGGAGCCTCCAGCTCACACATGGCATGCCCCTGGCAGAGGTCCAGATCCGCCTCGATTCGAAATCCCATGGCGGTTATCCCTGGGCGCGCTTGCGGTAGCGGACCTTGGCCGGCCGGGCCAGCTGCACCACCATCTTGGAATGGTCGTTGTGGTAGCTGTCGGCCGGCTGCGCCATCTCGAACTCGTACTCGCGCAACAGAACCGAGAAAATCGCCTTGATCTGCATCTGGGCGAACGCGGCGCCGACGCAGCGGTGCCGGCCGGCGCCGAACGGAATCCAGGTCCAGCGGTTGACCAGGTCTTCCTGCCTCGGCTTTTCGTAGCGGTCCGGGTCGAATGAATCGGGATCGGGAAAGTCCTCCGGTATCCGGTTGGAGATAGCCGGAGACGCGGCGACGAAGTCGCCCTTGTGAATCGGGTATCCCTCCACCTCGAATTCGCCCTGGGCCACCCGCATCAGGATGATCAACGGCGGGTGCAGCCGCAGCGTCTCCTTGAGGACGTTCTCCAGCTTCGGAATCTGGCGCAGCGCGTGGAAACTCACCTCCTGGCCGTCGGCGTAGAGCTCGTCGAGTTCCTTGACGACATCCGCGTAGGCCTCGGGATGGCGCATCAGTTCGATCAGCGTCCACGCCGAGGTGCCGGAACTGGTGTGGTGGCCGGCGAACATCAGCGAGATGAACATGCCGGTGACCTCGTCGGCGGAGAACCGCGGGTTGCCGTCCTCGTCGTTGATCGACACCAGCACGTCAAGCATGTCGCGGTCGGTCTTGTCCTTGGGCGGGTTGGCGATTCGCTGATCCATGATCTCCTGGACCAGCGCGACCAGGCCGACGCGAGCTTCGTCGCGGATGCGGAAGCTCTCGATGGGCAGGTAGGGGTCGACGTAACACAGCGGGTCGGTGCCCCGCTCCAGCTGGTGATAGAAGTGCGCGAACCGGGAGTCCAACTGGTTGCGGAACTTCAGCCCGATCAGGCACGCGGTCGAGGTGTAGATGGTCAGTTCGGCGAAGAAGTCGAGCAGGTCGATCTCACCTTCATCGCCCCAGTCGGCCACCATCTTTCGCACTTCGCCCTCGATGGTGACGGCATGGCCCTTCATGTGCTCGCCGCGCAGCGCCGAGTTGTGCAGCATCTCTTTGCGCCGCTCGGGGCTGGCGTCGAACACCACGCCCTTGCCGAAAATCGGCGTCATGAACGGGTAGGCCTCGGCCTGGTCCAGATCTTCGTCGGCGGAGCGGAAGAAGAACTCGTTGGCGCCCGCACCGGTGAGCAGGATGACGTGCTTGCCGGCCAGCTGGAACCAGCCGACATCACCGCATTCGTCACGTACCCGCTGCATCAGTCCGATCGGGTCGGTGCGGAACTCCTCGAGATGGCCGTGTTCTTCTTCGCCGCCGGACACCCGCGGCACCATCGTCGTGCTGGTCATGAATTCAGTGCTTTCTCATCGACTTTCAATTGCTGGCGGTCTCGGGTGGTGGTCAACGGCGCTTCGGGCTGAAGCTCCATGTTGACGATGAACCCGCCACGCGGGGTCTCGGCGACGAAGGTGATCGCCCGGGCCAGATCGGATGCCCGCAGGAAGTAGTCGTGGCGGGCCTGGCCCCATTTGGCCCAGTCCTCCAGTGCCGGGCCGATGAGTTCGGCCGGCAGGCTCCAGCCCATCCCGGTCTTGGTCGGCCCGGGGTGGACGATCGAGGCCCGCACACCGGTGCCCTCCAGCTCCATCTGCAGGTTGGTGACCATCGCGATCAGCCCGGCCTTCGCCGCCCCGTAGGCGCCCATGTGTGGCCGCTGCCGCAACGCGACGTCGGAACCCACGAAGATCAGGTCGCCGCGCTGCCGCTGCACCATGCCCGGAAGTACCGCGGTGGCAAGTCGGTTCGCGCCGATCAGATGAATCTGCAGCTGCTGCTCGAACGCCTCGCTGTCGATCTCGTGCAGCTTGCCGAAGTAGGTGTCGCCCGCGCCGGCGACCAGCACCTCGATGTCACCGAGCTGTTCGGTGGCCTGGCGCACAAAGTCTTTGACCGACTCCGGGTCGGTGACATCGAGCGGGAGTGCCACCGCCTCACCACCGTCGGCGCGGATCTTGTCGACGAGCTCCTGGCACTTCTCCACCCGTCGCGCCCCCAACGCCACCGGAAAACCATGAGCCGCAAGCTCAACCGCGGTCGCGGCGCCGATGCCCGATGACGCGCCGGCGACGATGGCGGGCCGGCGAGCGGGATGCGGCTCAAAGCGGGGCATCAGCGAACCTCCACGGTAACGGGTAGGTGAGCGAACCCGCGGACGTTGCTGGAGTGGACGCGGACGGCGTTGGCCTCGTCCACCTCATATCCGCGGATTCGCTTGAACAACTCGGTCAGTGCCACCCGCGCCTCCATCCGGGCCAGGTGGGCCCCGAGGCAGAAGTGCGCGCCACTGCCGAAACTCAAGAGCTTGGAGCCGATGTCACGGCCGATCAGGAAATCATCGGGGTGGTCGAACACCCGCTCGTCGCGATGCGCCGAACCGGGCAGCAGCAACAGCACGTCGCCTTCGGGAATCGTGGTGCCGTACAGCTCAAGCGGACCGGAGACGGTGCGCGCCAGGATCTGGCTGGACGTGTCGTATCGCAGCGTCTCCTCGACCCACAGCGGGATCTGCGAGGAATCGGCGTAGAGCGGGGTCAGCTGATCGGGATTCTTGTGTCCCCAGAATGCGGCATTGGCGAGAAGTTTGGTGGTGGTCTCATTCCCGGCGATCACCATCAGGAACATGAACCCGAGGACTTCCTCGTCGGTGAGCCGGTCGCCGTCGATCTCGGCCTCGAGCAGGGCCGAGGTGAGGTCGTCGGTCAGCTTCTTGCGGCGTTCGGCGATCATGCCCTGGTAGTAGACGATCAGGTTGATCGAGGCTTCGATCGCGGACGCCGGCACGTCGGTCACACCGTCCTCACGGTGCATGACGCCGTCGGCCCAGGCTCGGATGCCATCACGGTCGGCTACCGGCACACCCATCAGTTCCGAGATCACGTCCATGGGGAGCTTGCCCGCGAACTCGGCGACGTAGTCCACGGTGCCGCCGGTTGCGGCCTTGTCCAGCATGACGTCGAGGTGCTGCACGGCGAGTTCGGTGACCCGCGGCTCGAGTTCGCGAATCCGGCGGGGGGTGAACCCTTTCGACACCAGGGTCCGCAGCCGCAGATGCGCCGGGTCGTCCATGGCCAGGAACGACATCGTCTTCGACGCGTGCGGGCCCCGGGAGACCGGGTCCAGGGACACGCCGTCGCGGTTCGAGAGTGTGGTGCTGTTGCGAAATCCCTGATGCACATCGCTGTGCCGCGACACCGCCCAGAAGCCGAGCGCCTCGTTGTGATAGAGCGGGGCTTCGTCGCGCAATCGCCGGTAGTACGGGTACGGGTCCTCGTGGAAGTCGTAATCGTAGGGGTCCAAGATCAATTCCGGATCCCCGACATGGATCGTCATGCGTCACCGCCCTTTTCGGCTCCGGTCAGAATGAGGCTCACCACGTCGGCCAGCCGGTCGGCAATGTCGTGGTAGGTGAACTCGCCGCTGCCGGCTTGGACCAGGGCTCCGTAGAAGGCCATTTGCAGAGCGGCGACGGTGCCGGCGTCGGCCCCCGGCCCGATGGCCGAGGCGATGCGGCGGTGGATCTCCGCACCGATCCGGTCACGCACGGCGCGCACCGCGGGATCGGTACCGCCGCCCATCAGCGCCGCCGTGCACGCCGCGCCCACTTCGGGTTCGTCCGCGACGACCAGTGCCAGATGCCGCAGCGCCTGATCCACCCGGGTGTGCATGGCGACGTTGACGTCGGTGAAGTAGGGCACCTGGCGCACCAGATCGAGGTAGACCTCCGCGATCAGGTGGTTCTTGGAGGAGAAGTACGTGTAGGCGGTAGCCGGCGCCACCTTCGCCTTGGCCGCCACCATGCGGACGGTCAGATCTGCGTAGGTGCTCTCGCGCATGGTCTCCATGCCGGCGGCCAGCACCTTGCGGAAGGTCTCCTCCTGGCGGCGGTTGCGCGGGGTTCGCCCGCCCGGCTGCTGAGCCTGGTCGGTTACCGAAACCGCGGCATCGCTGGACACATGTCCAAACTAGAGGATAGCGGCGCCGTGAATCAAGTGCGCAAACTAAACGCACACGTCAATGCCGTAATAGGCGAATACTCAGGGCCGCGTGCGGGATCGGCCCTTGCTCCCGCCCAGTCTCCGGCGTTATGGTTCGGAAGAACGATATCGGACAGTTGTCCATTCAGATCAATCCTCGGCTTCGGATAGCTGAGCGCGTGTGGTGGGAGTGGTAGATGGCCCTGTTGGCCGACGGCGTGAGTGCACTGTTCATCGACGGCAAGTTCTCCGAAGGCGCGGCGGGCACCTTCCCGACGGCGAATCCGGCCACCGAGGAGGTGCTGGGCGTTGCCGCGGATGCCGACGCGCAGGACATGGGCCGTGCGATCGAGGCGGCGCGACGGGCCTTCGACGACACCGATTGGTCGCGCGACGCCGACCTGCGGGTGCGCTGCGTGCGGCAGTTGCGGGAAGCGATGCAGAAGCACACCGAGGAACTGCGCGAACTGACGATCGCCGAAGTCGGTGCGCCGCGGATGCTGACCTCGATGGCCCAGCTGGAGGGTCCGGTCAACGACTTGGCGTTCGCAGCGGACACGGCCGAAAGTTATCTCTGGCACCAGGATCTGGGGCAGGCGGCGCCGATGGGGATTCCGACCCGGCGCACCATCGCTCGCGAGCCGGTCGGTGTCGTCGGCGCCGTCACCCCGTGGAACTTTCCGCACCAGATCAATCTCGCCAAGCTGGGCCCGGCGCTGGCGGCAGGCAACACCGTCGTGCTGAAGCCGGCGCCTGACACACCCTGGTGCGCGGCGGTACTCGGGGAACTCATCGCCGAGCACACCGACTTTCCGCCAGGTGTGGTCAACATCGTCACCTCCAGCGATCACAGTGTGGGCGCACTGCTCGCCAAAGACCCTCGGGTGGACATGATTTCGTTCACCGGATCGACCGCAACCGGCCGCAGTGTGATGAGCGATGCGGCCGCGACTATCAAGAAGGTATTCCTGGAGTTGGGCGGAAAGTCGGCGTTCGTGGTGCTCGATGACGCCGATCTGGCCGGTGCGTGTGCGATGGCGGCGTTCACCGCCTCGATGCATGCCGGGCAGGGCTGTGCGATCACCACCCGGTTGGTGGTGCCGCGGGCGCACTACGACGACGCCGTCGCGGCGGCGGCGGGGACCATGTCCGGCATCAAGCCGGGTGATCCCAACGATCCCGGAACCGTCTGCGGCCCGGTTATTTCGGCGCGTCAGCGCGACCGCGTGCAGAGTTATCTGGATTCGGCGGTCGCGGAGGGCGGCACCTTCGCCTGCGGGGGCGGTCGGCCGGCGGGCCGCGACGTCGGCTATTTCATCGAACCCACCGTGATCGCCGGTCTGGGCAACGATGCCCGGGTGGCGCGGGAGGAGATTTTCGGGCCGGTGCTGACTGTGATCGCCCATGACGGTGACGACGACGCGCTGCGGATCGCCAACGACTCGCCATATGGCTTGTCCGGCACAGTTTTCAGCGCGGACCCGGACCGGGCCGCCCGGTTTGCCTCGCGGATGCGAGTGGGCACCGTCAACGTCAACGGCGGCGTCTGGTACTCCGCGGACGCGCCGTTCGGCGGATACAAGCAGTCGGGCAACGGCCGCGAGATGGGCGTGGCCGGGTTCGAGGAGTACCTGGAAATCAAAACCATTGCAACGGCAGTGAATTAGAGGAGCGCAGCGTGCAGTTCGAGAACAAGGTAGCCATCGTCACCGGGTCCGGCGGCGGCATCGGTCAGGCGTACGTGGAGGCACTGGCCCGCGAAGGCGCCGCGGTGGTGGTGGCCGACATCAACGCCGAGGCGGCCGAGGGGGTGGCCAAGCAGATCGTCGCCGACGGGGGAACCGCCATCAGTATCCCGGTGGACGTGTCGGATCCGGCGTCGGCCAAAGCGATGGCCGACCGCACTCTGGCCGAATTCGGCGGCATCGACTACCTGGTGAACAACGCCGCGATCTTCGGCGGGATGAAGCTGGACTTCCTGCTCACCGTGGACCCGGAGTACTACAAGAGATTCATGAGCGTGAACCTCGACGGCGCGTTGTGGTGCACCCGCGCGGTGTACAAGAAGATGGCAAAGCGCGGCGGCGGCGCGATCGTCAACCAGTCGTCCACCGCGGCCTGGCTGTATGCCAACTTCTACGGCCTGGCCAAGGTCGGCATCAACGGCCTCACCCAACAACTTTCGCGGGAACTGGGCGGCCAGAACATCCGGATCAACGCGATCGCACCGGGGCCCATCGACACCGAGGCCAACCGGACCACCACCCCCAAGGAGATCGTCGACGACATCGTCAAGGGACTGCCGTTGTCGCGCAT
The DNA here is from genome assembly GCF_030755135.1 of Mycobacterium sp. TY815. NCBI lineage: Bacteria > Bacillati > Actinomycetota > Actinomycetes > Mycobacteriales > Mycobacteriaceae > Mycobacterium > Mycobacterium sp. TY815. The sequence continues at coordinate 704,027 of NZ_JAUFRX010000003.1, forward strand.
GGGAACTCCGGATGACCTGGTGGGCATGTGCCTGTTCCTGTTGAGCGATCAGGCCCGCTGGATCACCGGGCAGATCTTCAACGTCGACGGCGGACAGATCATCCGGTCATGAGCCCTGATCTCAAGCTGGGCTACATCGGGCTGGGCAATATGGGCGCCCCGATGGCCACCAAGATGACCGAATGGCCTGGCGGCGTGACGGTTTACGACATCCGAGCCGAGGCGATGGCGCCGCTGCTGGAAAAGGGCGCCAACGGGGCCGCCAGTGTGGCCGACATCGCCGCTGCCGACATCGTCCATATCACCGTGCTCAACGACGCCCAGGTGCGCGAAGTGGTCGGCGAACTGGCCGCAACCGCGAAGGCCGGCACGGTCATCGCGATCCACTCCACCATCAGCGACACCACGGCAGTGGCGCTCGCGGCCGAACTCAAACCGCAGGGAATCCATATCGTCGACGCGCCGGTGAGTGGCGGTGCCGCGGCGGCGGCCAAGGGCGAGCTCGCCACCATGGTCGGGGCCGAGCGCGAGGTGTACGAGCGGATCAAGCCGGCCTTCAAACACTGGGCTGCGATGGTCATCCACGCCGGTGAGCCGGGCGCCGGAACACGGATGAAGCTGGCCCGCAACATGTTGACGTTCACCTCCTACGCTGCCGCGTGTGAGGCCATGAAGCTGGCCGAGGCGGCCGGGCTGGACCTGCAGGCGCTGGGCCGGGTGGTGCGTCACACCGACGCGCTCACCGGTGGTCCCGGCGCGATTATGGTGCGCGAGGACACCAGGGACCTCGATCCGGACAACTTCCTGTACCAGCCGTTCCTGCACACCCGGGGGCTGGGTGAGAAGGATCTGAGCCTGGCTTTAGCGCTGGGAGAATCGGTCTCGGTCGACCTGCCGATGGCCGAACTGGCTCTGCAGCGGCTGGCTGCCGGCCTCGGGGTACCGCACGACGAGCAGAAGGACGCGTGATGGACGAACTGCGCCGCAAGGGCCTCGAGAAGATGAACGAGGTCTATGGCTGGGAGATGCCCAACATCGAGGGCGACCCCTACTTCGACCTGACGGTCGACCACCTGTTCGGTTCCATCTGGGCCCGGCCGGGATTGTCCATGCGGGACAAACGCATCATGACGCTGACCGCGGTCACCGCCATCGGGAATCGCGACCTGGCCGAGATCCAGATCAACGCCGCGCTGCTGAACGAGGAGCTCAGCGAGTCCGATCTGAAGGAGATGGCGCTGTTCCTGACGCACTACCTCGGTTTCCCGCTGGGTTCGGCGCTCAACGGCGCCGTCGACACCGTGGTGGCGCGGCGGAAGAAGGCCGCGGCCAAGGGCGCCGCGGAGGACAAGAAGGCGAACGTCGAGCGTGCGCTCAAGATGAACTCGGGCGAGTAGCCCGCCACTGGTAGGGGTGAGGGACCTGCTGGAAAAGATTCTGTAGCGGCTTGCGGCTAGTCTGACCTGTCGTGCGCGTCCTGGTGATCGGCTCTGGTGCCCGTGAACATGCCCTGCTACTGGCGCTCAGCGCAGACCCGCAGGTCACGGGCTTGATCGTGGCCCCTGGCAACGCCGGTACCGCCCGGCTGGCCGAGCAGCACGACGTCGACGTCACCTCGGCCGACCAGGTCGTCGCCCTGGCCCGCAAGGTCGAGGCCGACCTGGTGGTGATCGGTCCGGAAGTGCCGCTGGTGCTGGGAGTGGCCGATGCGCTGCGTGCTGCCGGAATCGTCTGCTTCGGACCCGGCAAGGATGCGGCGCGCATCGAGGGGTCGAAAGCCTTCGCCAAGGAGGTCATGGCCGCGGCCGGGGTTCGTACCGCGTCCAGTGAGATCGTGGACAACCCGGCGCATCTGGACGCGGCACTCGAACGCTTCGGACCGCCGGCCGGAGACCCGGCCTGGGTGGTCAAGGACGACTCGCTGGCTGCCGGAAAAGGTGTGGTGGTGACCGCGGATCGCGACGAGGCCCGCGCGCACGCCGCGAATCTGCTGGAATCGGGTCATCCCGTGCTGCTGGAGTCGTTCCTGGACGGACCCGAGGTTTCGCTGTTCTGCGTGCTCGACGGCGCGACCGTGGTGCCGCTGCTGCCGGCGCAGGACTTCAAACGGGTCGGTGACGGCGATGCCGGCCCGAACACCGGGGGTATGGGTGCCTACGCGCCGTTGCCCTGGCTGCCCGACGACGTCTACCGCGAGATCGTCAGCCGGATCGTGGAACCAGTTGCCGCCGAATTGGTTCGGCGGGGATGCCCATTCAACGGCTTGCTCTACGCCGGCCTGGCAATCACGTCGAAGGGGCCGGCGGTGGTCGAATTCAATTGCCGCTTCGGCGATCCGGAGACGCAGGCCGTCCTTGCCCTGCTGGAGTCGCCGTTGGGCCAGCTACTGCATGCCGCCGGTAGTGGGACGCTCGCCGACTTCGAGCCGTTGCGCTGGCGCGACGGCTCGGCGGTGACGGTGGTGCTGGCGGCCGAGAATTATCCCGGCCGGCCCCGGGTCGGCGACGTCATCACCGGTTCCGAAGCCGAGGGGGTCCTGCACGCCGGAACCACCCGGCGCGACGACGGAGCGATCGTCTCCTCCGGCGGCAGGGTGCTGTCGGTCGTCGGCACGGGCGCTGACCTGTCCGAGGCGCGCACCCGCGCCTACCAGATACTCGACTCGATTCGGTTGCCCGGCAGCCACTTCCGCACCGACATCGGACAGCGTGCGGCAGAGGGAAAGATTCGCCTTTAGCCGCCGGCGCTGCCTACTGCTGAAACTGCGGGCAGTAGACCGTGATTGCCGCATTGATGCCGGCGGCGGCCTGTGCCGGGGTGACGGTGTTGTTTCCGTTCACCGTCGCCTGAACGGAATCATTGGGGGTCCCGCCATTCTGCAGGCTCGTGCACACGGCGCGGCCGGTCGCGGCGGCGGTGGCAGGGTCGGTGACGGTGAGACCCGGGATACCGGACACCATGTTGACGAAGGCCTGGTCGGGGTCCGGCGGGCGTTGCGGAGGGGGTGGCACCTTCGGGACAGGCGCCTGCGGGGCAGGCGCTTTCGGGACCTGGGCCGCCGGTGCCGCGGCCGGTGTGGACGCACGAGGTGCGACCGGGGCGGGCGGCGGCGGTGCGTCATTGGGCGGCGCGGGCGCCGTGACCGGCTGCGCGGGTGCCGCTTGTGGCTGCGCGGGTGCCGCTTCTGGCTGCGCGGGTGCCGGCTCCGCGGCAACCTGAGGCTGGACCCCAGCCGGCGACGCAACGGGTGCGGCGGCGTCGTCGCTCTGGTAGCTACTGGCGCCGACGCCGGCGAGCGCGATCGCGGTCGCTGCGGCCGCGAAGATGCGACGCCGCCGGCGTTGTGGCTCAGCGGTCTCCGTGGCCTTCGGGGCCGCCGGCGCCGGCGTCCGAACCGCAATCGGCCTGGGCATGGTCCATACCGAATTCGTCGGTTGTCCGGTGGAGTGCATCGCGCGCGTGAAGGCCTCGGCGAAATGGGTACACCGGGCGAATCGTTCGCTTGGATCCTTGGCAAGCGCAATGGCGAACACCGGGTCGAAGGCCTGGAGCGCCGGGCGGATCTCCGCCAGTTTCGGTGGCGGCGCACTGAGGTGGCGGCTGATCACCACGGCGGGGTTGGTGTGCGGGAACAGTGTTGTTCCCGTCAGCAGATGAAACGCGGTGGCGGCCAGAGCGTACTGGTCGGCCCGCCCGTCGATCGGTTCGTCCGTCAGTTGCTCAGGCGCGGCATAGGGGAACGTGCCGATCATCATATTCGTCGCGGTCAGACCGCCGATGTCGCCGATGGCCCGCGCTATACCGAAGTCGCCCAGCAGGATTCGCTGCTCGCTGGTTCCCGGATCGGCGAGCAGGATGTTGGCCGGACCCACGTCCCGGTGCAGTACGTCGTGGTGCAGATGTGCGTAGTCCAGCGCGGTGGCGATCGCCTCGACGATGGCTGCCGCCTTGTCTGCCGGCATGCCGGCCGGGTACTGGTCCTGCAACAGGCTCGCCGCATCGGTTCCGTCGACGTAGTCCATTGAAATCCAGAGTTGCCCGTCGAACTCGCCGCGGTCGTTGATGCGCACGATGTTCGGGTGCCACAGAGCGGCGGCCAGGTCCGCCTCGCGGATGAAGCGCTGACGATAGGCGTCATCGGCGGATATGTCGTCGTTCAGGATCTTCAGCGCCTCGCGTCGTGGCAGCCGCGGATGCTGCGCGAGGTAGACCTCGCCCATTCCGCCGCGTCCCAACAAACGGTCAATCGTGTACCCGGCGAACACATCTCCGGTATTCAAACCAACGCCGGGTTCTCGGTGAAGTGAGCCAATCATCGCACCGTCCGTAACAGGAATGCCGAGCGCACCTCGGCGCCAGCCGTACTTGCTCACTCGATATTACCCAGCGCTTCATCGACAAGTCACTCATAGTTTCCTATGAGTTTACCTTTAGTTCACCTTGCGCTCAGCGTGCGACCGCCCGGTCAGTCATGTCGAAGCGGCACCGCACGCCGGCCGCGCACCGTGAGATGCCGGGCTGCGCAACGTCATCGACGATCGTAGGCACCGTCGGCGCGCCTAATGCTGATACTGCGGGCAGTAGGTGGCGATCGCGGCATTGACGCCTGCGGCAGCCTGGGCGGGGCTGAGGGAGGAGTTACTCTTCACCGTCGCCTGGACGGAATCGTCGGGGGTCGCACCGTTCTGCAGTCCTTTGCAGATGGCGCGACCCGTCGCGGCGGCCGTTGCCGGGTCCGTGACGGTGAGCCCCGGAATGCCGGACAACGTGTTGATGAAGGTCTGGTCCTGGTCTGGCGGTCGCTGGGGTGGCGGCGGCGCTTTCGGCCGCAGCGCGGCCGGCGCGGGAGAGGGAGGCGCGGCAACAACAGGGGAAGCCAGGGCGGCAGTGGGTGGCGCGGCCGTGGTGGGGGCCGGCGCGCGCGCAGCGGACGGCGGTGGCGGAATGTCGCTCGGCGGGGCCGCGCTGTGCGGCTCCGCAGACGGTGTTGCCGGTTTCGCCACGAGTTGCGGTTGCGGCTTGCCGGTGGCTGCGGCGGGTGGGCTGACGGAGGACTTGTCCGCGATGACGTAGTCGGCGGCACCCAACCCGGTAAAGGCGACCGCCAGTGCCGCGGCCGCGAGGACCCGCCCGCGGCCGCGGTGCGCCCTCCCGCGGGTCGCATGCGCTTTCGGCCGGATTGCCACCGCTCGGGGCATGGTGCAGACCGAACTCGGTGCCGCTCCGGCAGAGTCGATCGCGCGGGCGAATGCGTCGGCGAAGTCGCTACATCGATGGAATCGTTCACCGGGTTCTTTGGCCAGTGCCACTGCGAACACCGGGTCGAGGGCTTTGAGCGCCGGGCGGGTGTCCTCGAGTCTCGGCGGAGGTGCGCTCAGGTGGCGGCTGATCACGACGGCCGGGTTGGTGTGGGGGAACAACGTCGAGCCGGTCAGTAAATGGTAAGCGGTGGCGGCCAGCGCGTATTGGTCTGCATGCTCGTCGATCGGTTCGTCCGTCAGTTGTTCGGGCGCGGCGTAGGGGAAGGTGCCGATCATCATGTTCGTCGCGGTGAGGCCGGGGGTGTCGCCGATGGTTCGCGCGATACCAAAGTCACTCAACAAGATTCGCTGTTCAGCGCTGCCCGCGCCGCAGATCAGGATATTCGCGGGACTGACATCGCGGTGCAGCACGTCGTGCTCCCCATGTGCGTAATCGAGGGCGCACGCGATCGCCTCGACGATTGTCGCGACCTGATCTGCCGGCATGCCGGCCGGATAATGGTCGCGCAAAAGGCTCGCCGCGTCGGTTCCGTCGACGAAGTCCATGGAAATCCATAGCCGGCCGTCGAAATCGCCGCGGTCGTTGATGCGCACGATATTCGGATGCCACAGCACGGCAGCCAGATCCGCTTCTCGGATGAAGCGCTGCCGATATGCCTCGTCTGCTGAGATGTCATCGTTCAGGATCTTCAGTGCCTCGCGGCGTGGCAGGCGTGGATGGCGGGCCCCGTAAACCTCACCCATCCCGCCGGTACCCAATAGCCGGTCGATTGCATAGCCGGCGAACACATCTCCGGCATTCAGAATGCAGGCGCCGCCTCGATCAGTTGAGTCAGCCATCGCACCATCCGTAACGAGAAGGCGGGCATGGCCTCGGGCGCCTGCCCGCAGTTGCTCGCCCGATATTAACCAGCTCACTACCGGGAGACGGCTCGTGATTTCCTGTGAGATTGCCGTTAATTCGTGCCGGGGCCGACAAGCGTCACCGGCTCAGAACGCGACTGCCTGCCCATCGCGGCGCGGGTCGCTGGCGGCGAGGTATCCCTGCTTCAGTCGCCAGATCGCCTGGCAACTGCCGAACGCGTTGTAGTCGTCCACGGCGAGCAGGTCGTGCCCGCGCTGCCGCAACTCGTCGAGCGTTGCGGGCGGGAATCCCTTCTCGCAGGCCACTTGTACGCCGTCCACCCAGCGGAAGCGCGGGCCGTCGCAGGCCGCCTGCGGATTCTGTCCGTAGTCGGCGATGCGCACCAGAACCTGCACGTGGCCCTGTGGCTGCATCGGACCTCCCATCACCCCGAAACTCATCACCGGTTCCCCGTCTTTGGTGACAAAGCCCGGGACGATGGTGTGAAAGGGGCGCTTACCCGGGCCGATCTGATTTGGGTGTCCTTGCGTGACAACAAAATTCGCGCCACGGTTTTGCAATGATATCCCGGTGCCCGGCACCACCACACCGGAGCCGAATCCCAGGTAGTTCGACTGGATCATCGACACCATCATCCCGGAGGCGTCGGCGGCGGTCAGATAGACCGTTCCGCCCGTGGGCACTCCGGCCGAAACCTGCTTGGCGCGACGTGGGTCGATGAGCGTCGCCCGTTGCCTCAGATACTCACGGTCGAGGAGTTGTTCGGTGCTCACGGTCATGTGGTCGATATCGCCGACGCACGCGTGCGCGTCGGCGAACGCCAGCTTCAGTGCCTCGATCTGCAGGTGCACGCTGTCTGCGGAATCGACTGGCAGCGAGGACATGTCGAATTCTTCGAGGATGCCCAGGGCGATCAGCGCGACGATGCCCTGACCGTTGGGTGGTATCTCGTGAACGGTGTAGCCGCGGTAGTCGCGACTGATCGTGTCGACCCAGTCGGCCCGGTGAGCCGCCAGGTCATCTGCCCGCATCGCGCCGCCGTGTGCCGCCGAGTGTGCCTCGAGCCGGGCGGCCAACTCGCCGCGGTAGAAGGCCTCGCCGCCGGATGCCGCGATCGCCTCCAGGGTGGCCGCATGGTCCGGGAAGGTGAACAACTCCCCGGCCCTGGGCGCACGCCCACCCGGCAGGAAGGCTGCGGCGAAGCCGGGCTGGGATGCGAAGACCGGAACCTGAGCGTGCCATTGCGAGGCGACCATAGGAGAGACCAGAAAGCCGTTGCGGCCGTAAGAGATAGCAGGTGCGAACAGCTGCTCGAACGGGAGCCGCCCGAATCGACGGTGCAGCTGCGCCCACCCGGACACGGCTCCGGGAACCGTCACCGAATTCCAGCCGACGACCGGAACGTTCTGGCCGTCAAAGTATTCCGGTGTCCACGCAGCGGGCGAGCGTCCCGACGCGTTGAGGCCGTGCAGATGCGTGCCGTCCCAGACGATCGCGAACGCGTCCGACCCGATACCGTTGGACACCGGTTCGACGATCGTCAGCGTGATCGCGGTGGCGATGGCCGCGTCGACCGCGTTCCCGCCGGCGGCCAGCATCGATAGCCCGGCCTGAGCGGCCAGCGGTTGGGACGTACACACCACATTGCCGCCCAGGATGGGCGTGCGGGGCCAGGCGTACGGATTGGTCCAGCCGAACGGTGCGCTCACACGACGACGGTATCCGTGGCGGCCTACGCCGTCAGTATCGGCGCCATCCACGTCATCTCGGCCGGCAACTGAGAGCTCCAGAAGCTGCCGTCGTGACCTCCCGGCGAGAAACCGCCGGCGGGAGGGGTCGGGAGCTGGGCGATGAACTGCTTGGTCGCCGAATAGAAGGGGTCGCTGTCACCGCAGTCGATGCGGATCGGGATGGAACCCAGCGCCGGCATCCCCCACACCGAATTCGCCGCATAGTCCTCGGGCCCGTCGAAGGCTCCGGGGGCGGCGGCACCGGCAGACGTCCACAGCGCTGGACTCACGGCGCAGATCGCCGCGGTGCGGCCCGGGCCGAGCCGGCCACCGAGCAGCAGCGCTCCGTAGCCGCCCATCGACCAACCCAGAAATCCCACCCGTGACGTGTCGAGGCCGTGGCTGTCCAGCATCGGGATCAGCTCGTTGAGCACCATCGACCCGGCGTCGTCACCGTCGGCCCGTCTGTGCCAGTAGCCACCGCCGCCGTCGACGGCAACCACCGCGAACGGCGGCAATCCGGCGTTGACGGCCTGCGCCAGGCCCTGCTCCACACCGCCTGCCATGACGGCCGCGGCATCGTTACCCTTGCCGTGCAGCGCGATGACGGGCCGCAGCGGTTTGGTCTGGCCCGGCGGGCGCGCGATCGCCCAGTTTGTCGATATCCCGCCCCGGGCGGCCGAGACGAACGAGCCCGTCACCATGGTCGGGGCCGCCTGCGCGGGGGGTGCCGGATCCAGCGGCCGTGCCGGCGCCAATGGAACGTTTGTCCCAGTCCAGGAAACCGGGGCGGCGCGCGACGTCCGGGGCTGAAACAGCACGTCGAGCGCATATGCGCCGCCCGCGCCGCATGCGGCGGCGGCACCGAGGCGCAGTACGGCGCGGCGGCTGATGTCTGGCATGCGGGTCATCATGCCATGTTCGTTTCGCGAAAATGGCAATGCAGTACCACTTTGACTGGCAGCATGGGTGGGCGTGACAGCAGCAGCAGTTACTCCAAAAGGAGAACGTCGGCGGTATGCGTTGGTGAGCGCTGCCGCCGAGCTGCTCGGCGAAGGCGGGTTCGAAGCGGTGCGCCACCGGGCGGTCGCTCGGCGAGCCGGCCTGCCACTGGCTTCTACTACCTACTATTTCTCGTCGCTCGACGATTTGATCGCACGTGCGGTCGAACACATCGGGATGATCGAGGTGGCGCAGTTGCGTGCCCGGGTCAACGCCCTGTCCCGGCGGCGCCGGGGGCCCGAGACCACCGCTGACGTGCTGGTCGATCTGCTGGTGGGGGACGTATCCGGGCCGGGGCTCGCCGAGCAGCTGATATCGCGGTACGAGCGTCATATCGCCTGTACCCGGCTTCCCGCGTTGCGGGAAAGCATGCGACGCAGCCTGCGCCAGCGCGCGGAGGCGGTCGCCGAGGCCATCGAGAGGTCGGGGAGATCGGTCCAGATCGAGCTGGTGTGCACCCTGATCTGCGCCGTCGACGGTTCGGTGGTCTCCGCGCTGGTCGAAGGACGCGATCCGCGCGCCGCGGCGATGTCCACGGTCATCGACCTGATCGAGGTGCTGGCGCCGGTCGATCAGCCCCCGGTGCGCGTCATCAGCACATCGTTGGGCAACGACGGCGTCGCGATATAGCCGGTCGCCGCGTCGCCGTAGAGGGTGATGTCGTCGGGACGACGCTGCGCGTAGAGCGCCACATAGGCGCAGATCACCGCATCGACGGGATCTTCGGCGCGCCGCAGCTCGCTTTTGCGCTGCGCGGTCAGCACGGCGTTGCGTAACCGGGCCCATTCGGGTGAGCTGCGCACGTGTAGCGGTACCGGCGCCGCGGCCAGGGTCTCGACAAGGTCCATCAGCCGTAGCAGCTCCGACCGGAGCTGCTGCAGGTCGCGACCCGGCTTGGCTTTGTACTTCAGCGTGCGGGGCAGCCGGAACAGGGCCACCGTCGCGGCATGCGGATACACCTCGAGGGCGCGTCCCGGGGCAGATGAACAGGGGTCGAGGTCCAGGTTCAGCGCGCCGGCCAGCCGCGCGGCCCGGGGCCCGTCGGCGAATTCGGCTTTTCCGGTGTTGGACGGGTGAGCCCCCGCCTCGAACCTGCGAAAATCCCGGTTGAGCGCGGTCTCGGCCGGGCGTTGACCCGTCGGATTGGTCACTACCAACGGGGCGTCGAAACCTACTACGCACTCTGCCCGCACCCAGGGCCGCAACGCGGCCAGCACGTCGTCGTCGCTGCGGACGGCGCCGACACTGACCAGGGCGCCGCCGTCATCGACCACCGCGACCCCGGTCGGGTTGCGGCCCGCCCAGGCGAGGTCGACGCCGGCGAAGTACATGGCGGCATTCTGTCACTTCCGCGAGGCGGAGCTTCGCCGGAAATGCGGCTCCTCCTGCCCGCCTCGGCGCGCGCTGGGTCCGTCCTGCCGCCGACCGTAAGCTGTGTGTTCGTGAGTATTCCGAATGTGCTGGCCAGCCGGTATGCAAGTGCCGAGATGGTGGCGATCTGGTCGCCCGAGGCCAAGGTGGTGGCCGAGCGGCGGCTGTGGTTGGCGGTGCTGCGGGCGCAGATGGGCCTCGGGGTGGATGTGCCGGAAGGCGCGGTCGCCGACTACGAGCGGGTGCTGGACAACGTCGATCTGGCCTCGATCGCGGCGCGCGAGCGGGTGCTGCGCCACGACGTCAAGGCCCGCATCGAGGAATTCAATGCACTCGCCGGCCACGAGCACGTGCACAAGGGCATGACCAGCCGCGACCTGACAGAAAACGTCGAGCAGCTGCAGATCCGCCAGTCCCTCGAGTTGGTGTTCGCGCACGGCGTCGCGGTGGCCGCACGCCTCGCCGAGCGCGCGGTGGCCTACCGCGACCTGGTGATGGCCGGTCGCAGCCACAACGTCGCTGCCCAGGCCACCACCCTGGGCAAGCGATTCGCTTCGGCCGCGCAAGAGACGCTGATCGCGCTGACCAGGTTGCGGGAGCTGATCGACCGCTACCCGCTGCGCGGCATCAAGGGGCCGATGGGCACCGCGCAGGACATGCTCGACCTGCTCGGGGGCGATGCGGCCAAACTGGCGGCGCTCGAGCAACAGGTGGCCGAATTCCTGGGATTTGCAGCGGTATTGCACAGCGTCGGACAGGTGTATCCGCGTTCGCTGGACCACGACGTGATCTCCGCGCTGGTCCAGCTGGGCGCCGGACCCTCGTCGCTGGCGCACACCATCCGGTTGATGGCCGGGCACGAGCTGGTCACCGAGGGATTCGCCGAAGGTCAGGTCGGCTCGTCGGCGATGCCGCACAAGATGAACACCCGCAGTTGCGAACGGGTCAACGGGCTGCAGGTGGTGCTGCGCGGTTACGCCTCGATGGCCGCGGAACTGGCCGGGGCGCAGTGGAACGAAGGCGACGTCTTCTGCTCGGTGGTACGCCGAGTTGCGTTGCCGGACAGCTTTTTCGCTATCGACGGACAGATCGAGACGTTCCTGACGGTGCTCGACGAGTTCGGCGCCTACCCGGCGGTGATCCAGCGCGAGCTGGACCGCTACCTGCCGTTCCTGGCCACCACCAAGGTGCTGATCGCCGCCGTGCGGGCGGGGATGGGCCGCGAATCCGCGCACCACGTGATCCGCGAACACGCGGTGGCCACGGCGCTGGCGATGCGGGAACGCGGCGCCGAGCCGGATCTGTTGGACCGGTTGGCCGCCGACGACCGGCTGCCGCTGGACCGGGCGGCGCTCGACGCCGCGCTGGCCGACAAGGAGGCCTTCGTCGGTGCGTCCGGCGACCAGGTCGACGAGGTGGCCGCCCAGGTGGACGAACTGGTGAGCCGCCATCCGGAGGCGGCCAAGTACACGCCCGGGGCCATCCTGTGACCACCGCTGTCACCAGCATCGACTTCACCGATCTGGACAACTTCGCCAACGGGTTCCCGCACGAGTTGTTCGCCCTCCACCGCCGCGAGGCGCCCGTGTTCTGGCACGAGCCCACCGACAACACCCCCGACGGCGAAGGCTTCTGGTCGGTGGCCACCCACGCCGAAACCCTTGAGGTGCTGCGTGATCCGGGGACGTACTCCTCGGTCACCGGCGGTACCCGGCCGTTCGGCGGCACCCTGTTGCAGGATCTGGCCATCGCGGGTCAGGTGCTTAACATGATGGACGACCCCCGGCACTCACAGATCCGGCGACTGGTCAGTTCCGGCCTCACGCCCCGGATGATCCGCCGGGTCGAGGACGATCTGCGGGGCAGGGCCCGGCGCCTGATCGATGATGTGGTGCCGGGGCGGCCGTTCGACTTCCTCATCGACATTGCCGCCGAACTGCCCATGCAGATGATCTGCATCCTGTTGGGAGTTCCTGAATCCGAACGGCATTGGCTGTTCGAGGCCATCGAGCCGCAGTTCGACTTCGGCGGCTCGCGCAAAGCGGCGCTGTCGCAGCTGTCGATCGAAGAGGCCGGGTCGCGGATGTATGCCTACGGGCAGGAGCTGATCGCCGCCAAGCGCGCACAGCCGACCGACGACATGCTTTCGGTGGTTGCCAACGCGATGGTGGAAGACGAAGCATCCCAGGCTTTGTCCGATCTCGAGGTGTACCTGTTCTTCAGTCTGCTGTTCAGCGCCGGGGCGGAGACGACGCGCAACGCGGTCGCGGGCGGGCTGCTGGCGCTGGCCGAACATCCCGAGCAATTGCGTTCGCTCCGCGCTGATTTCGAGTTGCTGCCGACGGCGGTCGAGGAGATCATCCGCTGGACTTCGCCGTCGCCGTCCAAGCGCCGCACCGCCACCCGCGATGTCACCCTGGGGGGACAGCCGATCGAGGCCGGGCAGAAGGTGCAGATCTGGGAGGGCTCGGCCAATCGCGACGAAGCTGTCTTCGAACGCGCGTCAGAGTTCGACATCACCCGTAAACCCAATCCGCACTTGGGCTTCGGCCAGGGTGTGCACTACTGCCTGGGCGCGAACCTGGCCCGGCTGGAACTGCGGGTGCTCTACGAGGAGCTGTTCTCTCGGTTCGGCGCCGTGCGTGTGGTGGAGCCACCGGAGTGGACGCGCAGCAACCGGCACACCGGCATCCGGCATTTGGTCGTGGAACTGCGCGAGGACTAGTGCGGCCGCCGCTCAGGGCATGCGCAACCTGATTCCCGCCGCCCGCAGTTCCAGCGCGGCCAGCCCGCGGATGACCATCGGATCCTCCTGTCGCCACCCGCCGACCGGGTCGGCGCTGACCGCGGCCAGCTTGGCCGGCGACCGGTTGGCCAGCGCCCGCAGCGCCAGCAGTTGCTGCCCGGCCGCGGTGGCGGCCAGCGCCGTCACCACCCATTTGCGCCGAAAGAACCGCCACCGCAGCAACAGCCACGGCACGGTCACCGCCAGGATCGGCGGCGAGGCGACCGCCAGCGCCAGCACCCAGGCCAGCCAGCTAGCCGTGTAATCGAGGCTGTGCCCCGCGCCGGCCACGTCCAGTGCCGCCCGGCTGGCGGCATCCAGCGGCTTGCCGAGCGCGTCGCCCAGCAACGGCACGTTGTGCGCACCGTTGCCCGCCGAGGCCAGGTTCCCGGCCAGGTCTTTCGAGCCGCTTTCCACTTGACGGCCGGCCTCGGCGATCGTCGCGATCGCATCGTGCACGGCCATACCGACGAACACCCAGATCACCGTCCACAGCGAAATGGTGATGTCGCTGATCAGCTGACCGAACAGGCGGAAGGGTCGGGTGGAGTACGGCAGGTACCTCGTCATACCCCGATACCAGCACAGCTCGCCACGGAATGGTGCCGGCTCGCCCGATAGGCTGACGCGATGCGACCCCCATTGTCCGATTACCAGCACGTCGCCAGCGGCAAGGTTCGCGAGATCTACCGCGTCGACGACGACCACCTGCTGTTGGTCGCCAGCGACCGCATCTCCGCATACGACTTCATTCTCGACAGTGTGATCCCGGACAAGGGCCGCATTCTGACCGCCATGAGCGTGTTCTTCTTCGGACTCGTCGACGCACCCAATCACCTGGCCGGACCACCGGACGACCCACGGATTCCGCAGGAGGTACTCGGTCGTGCGCTCGTCGTGCACCGGCTGCAGATGCTCGAGGTGGAGTGTGTCGCGCGCGGCTACCTGACCGGCTCGGGCCTGCTGGACTACCAGGCGACCGGGAAGGTCTGCGGTATCGCGTTGCCGCCGGGGCTGGTCGAGGCCAGCAAGTTCGCCGAGCCGTTGTTCACCCCGGCGACCAAAGCGGAGCTCGGCAGTCACGACGAGAACATCTCGTTCGAGCGGGTCGTCGAACTGGTCGGCGCGGTGACAGCCAACCAGCTGCGCGACCGCACCCTGCAGATCTACGTGCAGGCCGCCGACCACGCCCTCACCAAAGGAATCATCATCGCCGACACCAAATTCGAATTCGGGACCGACCGGGAGGGCAATCTGTTGCTGGCCGACGAGATTTTCACCCCCGACTCGTCGCGCTACTGGCCCGCCGACGAATACCGGCCCGGCGTGGTGCAGAACAGCTTCGACAAGCAGTTCGTCCGAAACTGGCTCACCAGCCCCGAATCCGGATGGGACCGGCACGGTACCGAGCCGCCGCCACCACTTCCGCAGGACGTCATCGACGCCACCCGCGCACGGTACATCGATGCCTACGAGCGGATCTCGGGCCTGCGCTTCGACGACTGGATCAGTGCATGACCGACGCAGTGGTGCCGCCGGCCGCCAAGCGGGTGGAGACCCGCCGGGAATTCCACAGCGACGTCTTCGTCGACCCCTACGAGTGGCTGCGGGACAAGGAAAGTCCCGAGGTCATCGGGTACCTCGAGGCCGAGAACGATTACGCCGATCACAGCACCGCACACCTGGAGTCGTTGCGGCAGCAGATCTTCGACGAGATCAAGTCGCGCACCAAGGAGACCGATCTTTCGGTGCCGACCCGGCGCGGCGACTGGTGGTACTACGCCCGCACTTTCGAGGGCAAACAGTACGGGGTCCACTGTCGTTGCCCGGTCGCCGATCCGCAGGACTGGGACCCGCCGCAACTCGACGAGCACACCGAGATCCCGGGTGAGCAGATCCTGCTCGACGAGAACGTCGAAGCCGAAGGCCATGACTTCTTCGCCCTGGGTGCGGCCAGCGTGAGCCTCGACGCCAATCTGCTGGCCTACTCCGTCGACGTCAAGGGCGACGAGCGATACACACTGCGATTCAAGGACTTACGCACCGGCGAGCGTTATCCCGACGAGATCAAAGATATCGGCGCCGGCGCCACCTGGGCGGCCGATAACCGCACCGTCTACTACAGCACCGTCGACGAGGCGTGGCGTCCCGATACGGTGTGGCGCTACCGGCTGGGCTCCGGCGGGTCGCCGGAGCGGGTGTATCACGAACCCGACGAACGGTTCTGGCTCGGCGTGGGCCGCACCCGCAGTAACGCCTACATCCTGATTGCGGCCGGATCGTCGGTGACCTCGGAGGTGCGCTACGCCGACGCCGCCGACTCCGAGGCCGAGTTCACCGTCGTGCTGCCGCGCCGCGAGGGTGTCGAGTACTCGGTGGAGCATGCCACGGTGGGTGGGCAGGAGCGGTTCCTCATCCTGCACAACGACGGCGCGGTCAACTTCACCCTGGTGGAGGCGCCGGTCGAGGACCCTGCGCGGCAACGCACGCTGATCGAGCATCGCGACGACGTTCGCCTCGACGGCGTGGACGCCTTCGCCGATCACCTCGTGGTCAGTTATCGGCGGGCGGCGCTCCCGCGAATCCAACTGTGGCCGTTCGGTTCTGATGGCGGCTACGGTGAGCCGCAGGAGATCGCCTTCGACTCCGAACTGATGTCGGCCGGTTTGGGTGCCAACCCCAACTGGAGCTCGCCGAAGCTGCGGGTGGGTGCCGGATCGTTCGTTACGCCGGTGCGGATCTACGATCTCGACCTGGCCACCGGCGAACGCACCCTGCTCAAGGAGCAGCCGGTGCTGGGCGACTACCGGCGTGAGGACTACGTGGAGCGGCGCGACTGGGCGCAGACCGCCGACGGCACCCGGGTGCCGATCTCGATAGTCTATCGGGCCGGCACCGAATTCCCCGCTCCAGCATTGGTTTACGGTTACGGCGCCTACGAGATCTGCGAAGATCCGCGGTTCTCCATCGCGCGGCTGTCGTTGCTGGACCGCGGCATGGTTTTCGTGATCGCCCATGTCCGCGGCGGCGGGGAGATGGGCCGGTTGTGGTACGAGCACGGCAAGCTGCTGCAGAAGAAGAACACTTTCACCGACTTCATCGCGGTCGCACAGCATCTCGTCGACACCGGTCTGACCAGCCCGCAGCAACTGGTGGCGCTGGGGGGCAGCGCCGGCGGCCTGTTGATGGGTGCGGTGGCCAACATGGCGCCGGACCTCTTCGCCGGAATCCTGGCGCAGGTGCCGTTCGTCGACCCGTTGACCACGATCCTGGATCCGTCGCTGCCGCTGACCGTCACCGAATGGGATGAATGGGGAAACCCGTTGGCCGACAGCGACGTCTACGCATATATGAAGTCCTATTCGCCGTACGAGAACGTCGAGGCCAAGAAGTATCCGGCGATCCTGGCGATGACGTCGCTGAACGACACGAGGGTCTACTACGTCGAACCCGCCAAGTGGGTGGCCGCGTTACGGCACGCCAACACCGACGGAAGCCCGGTGCTGTTGAAGACCCAGATGAATGCCGGCCACGGGGGGATCAGCGGCCGCTACGAACGCTGGAAGGAAACCGCGTTCCAGTACTCGTGGTTGCTGGCGACCGCCCAGGGCAACCAGGGGGCGGGTTAAGCGGCGGGTTTGCGGGGCAGGAATGACGCCGGGACCAGCGTGCTCGCGACCAGCGCTACAGCGATGACCAACACCACGGTGTAGGCGTGCGACAGGTCATGCAGCAGGCTGGCGGTGTAGTCGGGTCCCAGGGTCTGCGGCGGTATTGCAGACGGATCCAGCGGCACCCCGTGCCGCGCGGCTTCCTGCTGGCGGCGGGCGAGTTCGTTTGCCGCGGAGATGTTCTCGCTGCGATTGAACTGACTGGTCAGCACCATCGACATCAGCGCGGTGCCGATCGACCCGCCCACCTGGAAGTTGACGCTGATCAGCGTCGAACCGCGGGCGATGTCGTGGGGACTCAGCGACTGCACCGACGCCCCGGACAGCGGCATCATGGTGCAGCCCATCCCCATACCGAGGATGCCCAGCCCGATCAGCAGCACCGGTGAGAAGGCAGCCTGGCGGGCGACGCCGAAGGTGAAGATCGCCAGGCCCACCGTGATCAGCGAGATGCCGAATAACACCGATTTACCCGGGCCTTTGCGGTCCATGAAGACTCCGGCCCATGGCATGGTCAGCATGGCGCCGAGCCCCTGGGGAATCAGGTGCAACCCGGATTGCATCGGAGTCTGCCGCAGCACCTGCTGGAGGTAGCTCGGCAGCAGCAACAGCGAACCGAAGAAGGCGATCGAGAAGATGAACGCCGTGATGTTGGCGTGGGTGACCACCGGGATGCGGAACAATCGCAGGTCGATCAGCGGGTGATCCGCCCGCAGCCAGGCATGCAGCACGAACGCGACGATCAGCGCCAGGCCGATGACCGCCGGTATCAGCACGTGGCGATCGGCGAGCGTGCCGCGCCCGGGGATGGAGGACACCCCGAACAGGAAAGTGGCCAGCCCGGGGGACAGCAGCAGCACGCCGACCGCGTCGAACGTCTCCGAGGGCGCCGGTTCATCCCGCGGGAACACGAATTTGGCGAGGATGAACGCGCACAGCCCGATCGGCAGGTTGATCAAGAAGATCCAGGGCCAACTGAACGCGTTGATCAGCCAGCCGCCCACGATCGGGCCGCCGATCGGCCCGAGCAGCATCGGGATGCCCAGGACCGACATCAGGCGGCCCAGGCGCTTCGGGCCGGCGACCCGGGTCAGGATGGTGAACCCCAGCGGCATCAGCATGCCGCCACACATGCCCTGCACGGCCCGAAAGACGTTCAGCAGCAGGATGCTCGGCGCGATCGCGCACAGCAGCGAGCCGGCCATGAACGCCACCACCGACCCCATCCACAGTCGTTTGGTGCCGAAGCGGTCGGCCGCCCAACCGGCCAGCGGGATCACCGTGGCCAGCGCGAGCGTGTACCCGGTCATGGTCCAGCCGACGACGGACTGCGTCGATTCGAACTGGACGATGAAGGTGCGCTGCGCGACGCTGACGACTGTGGTGTCCACCGACAACATCACCGAAGCCAGGATGCAGACCCCGGCGACCCTCAGCGTCGCGGCATCGAGCTTGTCGGGGAAGTCGTGCGGCGCCGACTTTCCCGTGGGGGTGGCGGGCAGCGCGGCGTCGGCCGGTGCGGAGGGCGCCTTATCCATGGCGTTGCTGAGCATATCTAACCGATTGTGACCAATGCCTCACGGGGACGCCCGTCCGACCTGATCACACGGCCGGATATACGTCTGCCGTCCGTGTGTCCTTCACCGCCTCGACACCTGCGGTCGGCAAACTGACAAGCGTGACTGGAAAACTGATCGTCTCCGTTTCTGGGATCGGCGAGCAAACGCTGGCTGACGTGGCCGACTTCTGCGCGCAGATGGATGCCCGTTCGATCCCGGTGTCGCTGCTCGCAGCCCCGCGCCTGGGCAATGACTATCGACTCGACCGCGACCCGCGCACCGTGGACTGGCTGAGCGAGCGGCGCGCCCGCGGCGACGCCCTGGTGCTGCACGGCTACAACGAAGCCGCCACCAAGAAGCGTCGTGGGGAGTTCGCGACGCTGCACGCGCACGAGGCCAACCTGCGCATCAAGGCCGCCGACCGGGTGCTGGAACATCTCGGGCTGCGCACCCGGCTGTTCGCCGCACCGGGCTGGCTCGTCTCCCCGGGCGTGGTGAAGGCACTGCCGAACAACGGTTTTCGGCTGCTCGCGGACGCCTACGGCATGACCGACCTGGTCCGCAAGGAAACCGTGCGGGCCCGCGTACTCGGCATCGGCGAAGGGTATCTGGCCGAGCCCTGGTGGTGCCGGATGGTGGTGTTGTCCGCCGACCGGATCGCGCGGCGCGGCGGCGTGGTCCGCATCGCCGTCGCCGCCCGGCACCTGCGCAAGCCCGGCCCGCGGCAGGCCATGCTGGATGCCGTCGACCTGGCCCTGCTGCAGGAGTGCACGCCGACCGTGTACAGCTGGCAATCCGGCAAAGCGGTGCTCGACGCCGCTTAACGCTCGACCGATGCCCATCGGTGGCGGGCATTACCCTGTTTCGACATGAGCGACGCGGATTCGGCTTCCGACGACTTCACAGCTGACGCGATCATCGTCGGGGCCGGGCTGGCCGGGCTGGTGGCGGCCTGTGAGCTGGTGGACCGGGGCTTACGCGTGCTCATCCTCGACCAGGAGAACAGCGCGAACGTCGGCGGTCAGGCCTACTGGTCCTTCGGCGGCCTGTTCTTCGTCGACAGCCCCGAGCAGCGCCGGCTCGGAATCCGCGACAGTCACGAACTTGCCCTGCAGGATTGGCTGGGAACCGCGGCCTTCGACCGTCCCGAGGACTACTGGCCCGAGCAGTGGGCGCACGCCTACGTCGATTTTGCGGCGGGGGAGAAGCGCAGTTGGCTGCGGGCGCGCGGACTCAAAATCTTCCCGCTGGTCGGATGGGCCGAGCGTGGCGGTTACGACGCGCAGGGGCACGGCAATTCGGTGCCGCGTTTCCACATCACCTGGGGAACCGGGCCCGCGTTGGTGGAGATCTTCGCGCGGCAGCTGCGTGACCGGCCGAACGTGCGGTTCGTGCACCGCCACCAGGTCGACCGGCTGATCGTGGAGGGCGATGCGGTGACCGGGGTGCGGGGCACCGTCCTGGAACCCTCGGATGAGCTGCGGGGCATGCCTTCTTCGCGGAAGGCGTTGGGCAAGTTCGAATTTCGCGCCTCGGCGATAGTGGTGACGAGCGGCGGCATCGGTGGTAACCACGACCTGGTGCGCAAGAACTGGCCGCGCCGGATGGGCCGCGCCCCCAAGCAGTTGCTCAGCGGTGTGCCGGCACACGTCGACGGCAGGATGATCGGTATCGCCCAGAAGGCCGGAGCGCGGGTGATCAACCCCGACCGGATGTGGCACTACACCGAAGGCATCACCAATTACGACCCGATCTGGCCGCAGCACGGAATCCGGATCATCCCCGGCCCCTCGTCGCTGTGGCTGGATGGCGCGGGAAACCGGTTGCCGGTGCCCTTGTTTCCCGGTTTCGACACCTTGGGCACGTTGGAGTACATCGCGGCCAGCGGCTATGACTACACCTGGTTTGTGTTGAACGCCAGGATCATTGAGAAGGAGTTCGCCCTGTCCGGGCAGGAGCAGAATCCGGATCTGACGGGGCAGAGCGTGCGCCGGCTGGTGCGCGCCCGGACCCGGTCGGGTCCACCGGGTCCGGTGCAGGCGTTCATCGACCGCGGCGCGGACTTCGTCACCGCCGAGACGTTGCCGGAACTGGTGGAGGCGATGAACGGGCTGCCCGACGTGGAGCCCTTGGACTACGAAACCGTGGAGGCCGCGGTCACCTCGCGCGACCGTGAGGTGGCCAACAAGTTCACCAAGGACGGTCAGATCACCGCAATCCGGGCCGCCCGCGGCTACCTCGGCGACCGGCTGGGCCGAGTGGTGGCGCCGCACCGGCTCGTTGATCCGAAGGCCGGACCGCTGATTGCCGTCAAGCTGCACATTCTGACTCGAAAGACGTTGGGCGGCATCGAGACCGACCTGGATTCGCGGGTGCTGAAGTCCGACGGCACTCCGATCACCGGGTTGTACGCGGCAGGTGAGGCCGCTGGTTTCGGTGGCGGCGGGGTGCATGGCTACCGGGCGCTGGAGGGAACTTTTCTGGGCGGCTGCATCTTCTCCGGGCGCGCGGCCGGCCGCGGTGTCGCCGCCGACATCACCTGACGGGCCGTGGCGCGAGCAGACGCCAAATCGCACGCTCTGGCACCAAATCGTGCGATTTGGCGTCCGCTCGCCAGCCGGCACGGCCCGCGCTAGAAGGTGACCGCGTCCTCCTCCGGCAACACCTGGAAATCGGTGGTGGTCATTTCGGTGAGGCGGCCGTAATAGATTCCCCGCGCCTCCGGCGCCACTACACCCTGATGGATAGGTACCGCCCGTTGCGGCGCCACGGCCCGCAGATAGTCGACGGCCTCCGAGATCTTCATCCACGGAGCGGCGGCCGGCGTGGCCAGCACGTCCACCGGCTCCTCGGGAACGAACAACGCGTCACCGGGATGCATCAACCGGGCGCGGTGCTCACCATCGCCCACCAGGAACGAAATGTTCTCGATCACAGGGATTTCCGGATGAATGACCGCGTGGCGTCCGCCCACCGCCCGAATGGTGAGCTGCCCGACTTCGAGTTCGTCGCCGACGTGCACCGCTCGGCAGGGTTCACCGAGTTGCCCGGTGGTCTGCGGGTCGGCATACAGCACCGCCTCCGAGTTTCCCTCGAGCAGCGCGGGTAGCCGCGTCACATCGATGTGGTCGGGGTGTTGGTGCGTGATCAGAATTGCCGACAGCCCGGTAATTCCCTCGAAGCCGTGGGCGAAAGTCCCGGGATCGAAAAGGATCCTGGTCTGACCGAACTCGGCGAGTAAACAGGAATGTCCGAAATGCGTCAGTTGCATGTCTACGATTGTGCCTTGATGCGGGCCGTGCAGCTGAGAGTGTTTCTGGCGACGATGATGGTCGCGGGTAGCTTCGCGATCGCGCTCGTCGCCGCAGCTCCCGGGCTGGCCGAACCGGAAACCTGCCCGCCGGTGTGCGATCAGATCCCGGGCGCCGCGTGGATCGCCCCGCGGTCGATACCTCTGCATTCGGTGTACAACTGGCCGGCGCCGGCGGGCATCAGCATTGCGCTGACGGGCGGCGCAACTCCCCGGTTCAAGTTCGAGCAGGTGTGCAACACCATGACGTTCCCGCAGGACAGCCGCAACTCGGCGGTGGCGGCACGGGCGTTGGTGGCCCACCCGGACGGGCAGTGGCAGCTGCAGGCCCAGATCGTGCACTGGCGAGGGGATACCGCCCGCGGCGGCGCACTTGCCGCCTCGGTGTTCGGCACCGCCGTCGCCGCCCTGCGGGGATGCCAGCTGGGCGCCCCCGCGCAGTCCCCCTCGGTCACCGACGACGAACCGACCCGGATGGCGGCCGTGATCAGCGGCCCGATCGTGGTGCACACCTACCTCGTCGCGCATGTGGCGAGCAGCACGATCAGCGAACTCACGCTGTGGGCCGCCGCGCCCCCGGAGATTTCGTGGCCGTCGCTCAGCGATACCGACGTCCTGGACGCGCTGATCGCCCCACTGTGCGAGGCCTACATAGCCTCGTGCCCTTAGTCGAAAAGCACGGGGAGACAATGAGACTCGACGTCCTCTACAGCGCCGCCAACCACCCCTGGCCGCAGCTCCGTGACCACGTGTTGCGGGCTGAAGCCGACGGTTTCGGCCGAGCATGGGTTTTCGATCACCTGTCCGGGGCGATGCTATCCGGTACGCGGATGCTGGAGTGCTTCACGCTGGCCGGCGCGCTGGCCGCCGCCACGTCCACCATCGGCATCGGCACCCTGGTGGTCAACGCGGCCAACCGGCCGCCCGGGGTGGCGGTCGCGGCGGCCGCGTCGGTGCAGGAGATCAGCGGCGGGCGCTTCGTGTTCGGCCTCGGCGCCGGCGCGGCACCGGGCAGCTCCTGGTCTCGCGAACACGATCTGCTGAACATTCCGCTTCGTGACTCGATACGGGAGCGTCATCGGCGCCTGATTCACGTCCTGGACCTCTGCGACGCGCAGTGGGACCCGGAGCGAGCGGACCATTGGGCGGGTTTCCCGCACCCCTCACCCCGGCCGCCGACGCTGCTCGGCGTCAACAGCCTGGGGCTGGCCAGGATCGCCGGGACCCGCTGCGACGCCATGAACATTGCGCTGAACCACCCCCGGATCAGTGAGTTCATCGCCGCGGCCCGTGCTGCACGTGCCGCGTCTGAACTGGCCGGACGCCCTTTCGAGGTCAACGCGTGGACCGCTCTGAGCGACGCCGCCCTGGACCCGGGCGGGGACGCGCAGCGTCGCCTCGCCGAGCTGGGCGGCGACGGATTGGTTCTGGTCGCCTAGTCGCTGCCGGGGTCGGTAGAGTTGGCGCGGTCTGTCATAGCTGAGGAGGAACGCAGTGGCCCGCGTGGTCGTGCATGTGATGCCTAAAGCCGAGATTCTTGACCCGCAGGGCCAGGCGATTGTCGGCGCCCTGGGGCGGCTGGGCCATCCCGGAATCTCAGATGTCCGTCAGGGCAAGAGATTTGAGTTGGAGGTCGACGACACGGTTGACGATGCCCAGCTCGCCGAGATCGCGGAATCGTTGCTGGCGAACACCGTGATCGAGGACTGGACCATCAGCCGGGACTCGCAGTGACAGCACGGATCGGCGTCATCACCTTCCCGGGCACCCTCGACGACGTCGATGCCGCACGCGCGGCACGCATGGTGGGCGCCGAAGCGGTCAGCCTGTGGCACGCCGACGCCGACCTCAAGGGCGTGGATGCCGTGGTGGTCCCGGGCGGCTTCTCCTACGGTGACTACCTGCGGGCAGGCGCGATCGCCAGGTTCGCGCCGGTCATGGGTGAAGTGGTTGCGGCGGCCGGTCGGGGCATGCCGGTGCTAGGAATCTGCAACGGCTTTCAGGTGCTCTGCGAGGCCGGTCTGCTGCCTGGCGCCCTGACCCGCAATATCGGGCTGCATTTCATCTGTCGCGACGTGTGGCTGCGGGTCACCTCCACATCGACGGCCTGGACCTCGCGATTCGAGTCCGATGCCGACCTGCTGATCCCGCTGAAGTCGGGCGAAGGCCGCTACGTGGCGCCCAAGGAGGTGCTCGAACAGCTCGAAGGCGAGGGCCGGGTGGTGTTCCGCTACCGCGACAACATCAACGGCTCACAGCATGACATCGCCGGCGTCAGCTCCGCCAACGGACGCGTCGTGGGCTTGATGCCGCACCCCGAGCATGCCATCGAGGCATTAACCGGCCCTTCCGACGACGGGCTGGGCCTGTTCTATTCCGCGCTAGACGCGGTCCTGGCCGTCTGAGCCGTCGGGCCGACGTAAGGCGCTGGCGCACTGCGTAGTTCGCCGAAAGTCCGGTCGTCCGTCAGCGCCGGCCCGCCGCCCGGATCAGCTCGCGTCAAGCAGCAACGGTGGCGACAGTTCGGCGGCCGGCGTCAGGCGGCTGAACAGGTCGATGGCGGCGGCGGTGGCGCGGTCGGCGAAAGCCGCGAGATCGTCGAAGCGGACCCGGTCGCCGATCCAGCGGGACTGCTCGGCCATGACCCCGATGCGTTGCGGGTCGGACGAGCCATGCACGATCGCCGTGACGTCGCGATGCTGCTCGTTCCACGCGGTGGCCAGCGCCGTCAATCGGGCCTGGTCAGAGGCCGGAAAGAAGCATGCCGGGGTGATGCGGATCGTGAACACGTCGGGGTGCATAGGGGGAATCTCGAGGTGCACGTGCAGGCGGTGGGCGGTGTTGAGGACGAAGAAGAACTCGCCGTCGTGCCGGCCGCGAAAGTATCGCCGCGCCCTGGTGCACAGGTAGCGTTCGATCAGATTTGTGCTCAACGGTTCGCCCACGCGCTCAGACATAAGGCCATGCTCCGGTACGTGCGTGAGCGGACCCTTGAGCCAGGGCCAGGGATTGCAAAGAATCAGTTGAGAATTTGCTGAGCGTCAGGCCCCGCCGAACGATGGAATGATCTCGCGTCCAACGATATCGAGGTACTCCGACCGGGCGAGGTGGGGAATCGTGAACAGGAACTGGTCGACACCGCAACGCTGGTACTCCCGGATCCGCTCCACGCAGCGCGCGGGTGATCCGACGATCAACCCCGGCTCAGGGATGGACGCGAACTCGGCGCGGATCGCGGCCTCCTGATCAGCGGAGTCGGTGGGCGCGAGCAGGACCGTGACCGACAGCCGCAGCGACTCCGGATCGCGGCCGGCCGACTCGCACGCGCGGTTGAGGAAGTCGCGACGCTGCGTGACCTGCTGCGGCGACCACCAGCGCACGTTGAGCCCCTGGGCGGACCTGGCGGCGATCCGTTGCACCCGGTCGCCTTCGCCGCCGATCCACAACGGCGGGTGTGGCCGCTGCACCGGTGGCGGATCACAGATCGCGCCGTCCAGGGTGTAGAACTCGCCCCGGTAGGTGGGGTTCGGCTCGGTCCAGACCGCCTTCATCACCTCCAGCGACTCGGCCAGCGCCGAAACCCGTTCGCGAACCGGAGGGAAAGGAATCCCGTAGGCGTCGAACTCGCGTTGGAACCAGCCGGCTCCCATTCCCAGATCGAGGCGTCCCTCCGAGATGACATCGAGCGTGGCGGCCATCTTCGCCAGCACCGAGGGGTGGCGGTAGGAATTGCACAGCACGCTGGTGCCCAGGCGCAGCCGGGTGGTGTCCCGTGCCAGCGCGCTGAGCGCCGTCCAGCACTCCAGCAAGGGAAGCGAGGAGGGCGGCGCAGCGGAGCCGGTTCCGCCTGATTCGGCGGCGATGCCGGCGTCTTTGACGTAGTCGTCGGGGCTGATTGTCAGGAAGTGGTCGCACAGCCACACCGAGTCGAAGCCGTACTGCTCCGCCTTCTGTGAGACGGCGACCATGTCGCGATACGCGCTCACCGCCAGGCCGTTGACGGTGAGTGCCAGGATGAGGCCGAATCGGGCATCGGAATTCATTGTCTATGAACCACTTTCAGTGAGTCCGACGCCCGGCCCGGCGACTGTGCGGGGCAGTGTGACGGAGAACTTGTATCGCTCCGGCCGATGGTGGAACACCACCACCTCGAGAGGTTTGTCGTCGTCGGTGTAGCTGATCCGCTCGACGATCAACACCGGTGCACCGGCGGTGAGACCGAGGTCGCCGGCGACGTCGGGGGTAGCGCTGTCCGCACGAATTTCGTAGGTGGCCCGCCCGATCCGCACGCCCATGCCCTGTTCCCACATGGTGTAGGTGGTTGCGGTGGCCGGCGTGCCCGTGAGCAGAGGCTCGACGGCCGGACCCAATCCCGCCGGGAGGTATGCGGTGACGAGGGCGAGCGGTTCCTCTCCGGCGCGGAAGCGCCGACGTATGCACAGCACGTCGGAGATGCCCAGAACCCTGGAAATGTGTTGTGGTGCGGTGGTTGTCTCGTGTGACAGCACATCCACCTCGGGTGTGATGCCGGATTCCAGCAGCACCTCGGTGATGGTGCGGACGCCGGAGGTGAGTTCCTGCCTGACGGGTTCGGCAACGAAGGTGCCCAGGCCCTGCCGCCGCACCAGCCACCCCTGGCTTTCGAGCATGCCGACCGCCGCCCGCACCGTCACCCGGCTCAACCCGGTTCGGTCCATCAACGCCTTCTCGCTGGGCAGTCGTCCGCCCTCCGGTAGGCCTTGAGCGACGATCTGTGCCTTCAGTGCTTCGGCGAGCTGAGTAGTAGCCGGCACGCTGCCCCGCGATATCCGCAGTTCAGCGGCATCCAAGTCGAGCTCGGGGACGCCAGAGGTCATAGGACGTATTAAAACGTCTTATGCCGGTTCGCGTCAAGTGGTGTAATGGCAGAGTGGGCCTGACCGTCGAACGCTTCGACCATGTGGTGATCAACTGCCGCGACGTCGACGCCACTGCGGACTGGTACGAGCGGGTATTGGGCATGACGCGCGAGACGTTCGGGGAGTCCAACAGAACCGCGCTGCGTTTCGGGGAGCAGAAGATCAACCTGCGCCCGATTGGCGCGCTCGCCGATGACCCGGAGTGGGCCACCGGTTCGGTCGAAGCGGCCGGGTCCGAGGACCTGTGCCTGATCACCCGGGCGACCCCGGGCGAGGTGCGCGCGCACCTGATGGCGTGCGGGGTCGAGATCGTCGCCGGACCGGTGACGCGAACGGGCGCGCTGGGCCCGATGACATCCCACTACTGCCGCGACCTCGACGGCAATCTGATCGAAATCGCCGTCTACTGATCGTCTTTCAGAGCGGATACAGCTCCGGCAGGTTCACCACGATCGCCTCCTGGCTGTTGCGGGCGATGACCACCTCGGCCGGCGTCGTCGGATCCGGGTTCTCCTCACGGTGGGGCACGAACGGCGGGACGAAGATGTAGTCACCGGGTTCGGTCTTGATCCGCACCTCTTGCACGCCGTCATGAAAGACGAATTCCGGGTTGCCACTGCGCACATAGATCGCCGTCTCGGAGTCCCCGTGATGATGATTGCCCGATGCCGTATCGGGCTCGATGTATGTCTCACCCATCCAGAGTTGCTGCGCGCCGACGGACTTGCCGCTGATCGCGGCGAACCGTTGCAGCCCCTCGGTCTGGGCGGTGCCGGAGTCCAGTTCGGACGCCCGGATGTGATGAACGCGCGTGCGGCGCACATCGACGTCGTTCGCGTCGAAGTCTGGGTGAAATCCGTCCATCAGTGCTCCTTTCAGGCAGCCACGGTTCAGACGACCACGCTGAACGAATCGCGATAGGCTTCAAGCAGTCTCAACCACAGTTCACTGATGGTAGGAAAGCACGGCACGGCGTGCCACAGCCGCTCGACCGGAACCTGGCCGGCTACGGCGATGGTGGCCGCGTGCAGCAGTTCGGTCACCCCCGGCCCCGCCATGGTCACGCCGAGCACGCGGCGGGTATCGACGTCGACCACCATCCGGGCCCGGCCGGTGTAGCCGTCGGCGAACAATTTCGCACCCGTCACGACCTCGCCGATCTCGACGTCGATGATTTTGGCGCGATGATTGGCCTGCGCGGCCTGTTCGGCGGTCAGTCCGACGGCGGCCACCTCGGGGTCGGTGAAGAATGCCTGCGGTACGGCGTGATGGTCGGCTGTGGTGGCGTGTTCGCCCCACGGCGCCGTGTCGAGCGGTCGTCCCGCGGCACGGGCGCCGATGGCGGCGCCGGCGATGCGCGCCTGGTACTTGCCCTGGTGGGTCAGCAGCGCGCGGTGGTTGACGTCGCCGGCGGCGTAGAGCCAGCCGCCGTCGACGCCCTGCACGAGGCAGGTGTCGTCGACGTCGAGCCAGCTGCCCGGCGTCAATCCGATTGTCTCCAAGCCGATGTCATCGGTGAGGGGTGCGCGCCCGGTCGCAAACAGGATCTCGTCGACCTCCAGTTCGCTTTCGTCGTCGAGGGTCAGGCGGACCGGGCCGTCCGGGTCCGGCCGGTGCAGCGTCCGCACCGACACCCCGGTGCGGACGTCGACTCCGCCCTCGTCGAGTCCACGCCGGAGGAATTCGCCGACGAAGGGCTCCATTCGCGGCAGCAACCGCGAGCCCCTGACCAGCAGGGTCACCGCCGAGCCCAGACCTTGCCAGGCCGTGGCCATCTCGACACCCACGCCGCCGGCGCCGACGACCGCGAGTCGGCCCGGGACCGCGCTGCTGTCGGTGGCCTGGCGGTTGGTCCACGGCTTTGCTTCGCGGATTCCGGGCAGGTCGGGCAGTGCCGGGCGGCTGCCGGTGCAGATGACGATCGCGTGCCGCGCTGTCAGCGTGACCTGATCACCGCCGGACGGCGTGACCACTACCCGTCGCGGACCATCCAGTCGCCCGTGTCCGCGGATCAGCGTGGCGCCGATGCCGTCCACCCAGTCGGCCTGGCCCGAATCGTCCCAGTCGCTTACGTAGTGGTTGCGGCGGCCGAACACACCGGCGGGATCGAGCGAACCGCCGATCGCCTGGCGGGCGCCGTCCACTCGACGGGCGTCGGCGACCGCCAGGACGGGGCGCAGTAGCGCCTTGCTCGGGACGCAGGCCCAGTACGAGCATTCACCACCGACGAGTTCGCGTTCGACGACCGCGACGGACAGCCCCGCGGCCCGGGCCCGGTCGGCGGCGTTCTGTCCGACCGGTCCGGCGCCGAGCACCACGACGTCGAATTCTGTTATTGGCATGGTCAATCCGTTCCCTTCGTTGTGGGTCGCAGCTGCCGGGCGAGGTCAATCAGGCTGCCGGCGAGCAAATCTGGTTGTGGTAGGGCGTCGACGGGCAGCGGTGCATTGCCTGGCCGGGTGATGAGCGCCGTGCCGAAGCCGGCGTTGTGGGCGCCCAGCAGGTCCCACACGTGCGAGGCGACCATCATGCATTCGGCGGGTGCCACCTCGATCTCGTCGCACACGTACTGGTAGACCGATGGTGCCGGCTTGAACGCCCGGCAGCTGTCGACGGTGAACCGGTGCTCGAAAAAGCCTGCCAGGCCGGCGTTTTCGAGGGCAGTAGGCGCACCGGGCGGATGCGGCGAATTGGTCAGGGTGACGAGTCGAAAGCCGTTGTCACGCAACTGCGCAAGCCCGTCGGCGCTGTCGGGGTAGGCGGGCATGCGTCGCATGCCCGCGGTGAGGCGCCGGGCGTCGTCGTCGGTCACGCGCACCCGGTGGATGTCGGCGAGCATCCGCAGCACCCCGGCGGCGAGTTGGGCGAAGTCGACGTAGTCGTCGGACAACGTCGCGGCCATCGAATACATGACGAGCTGGTTGAACCACTCCCGCAGGACCCGCCGGTCGCCGAAAAGCTCCCCGAACAACGGCGCCAGCGATTCGATATCGATCAGAGTCTCGTTGACATCGAAGACCAGCACGGACGGTATGGCCACTGATCAGCCTCCCCACGTCATTCGCGATCCATGACCACCACCATCTTGCCGCCGGCCTGCCCGGCCTCCATCACCCGGTGGGCCTCGCGAATCTGATCGAAGGAAAAGATGCGGGACGGCCTCGCGTCCAGCGTGCCGTCGGCAACCTGTTGTGCGATGGCCTGCAGAGGCACGTCTGCCACCGGGAAGCCGGGCGTGCCGAACACAAAGCTGCCGAAGAAGTTCAAGTTCACGCCGCTGGCCATCCGCAGCAGCGGGTTGAAATCCCCGATGGGATCCAGGCCCCCCAGCCATCCCGCCAGGCACGCGGTGCCACCGCGGCGCAGCATGTCGAGGGAGTCGAGGATGGTGCTGTTGCCCACCAGATCGAGGACGGCGTCCAGCTGTTTGGCTTCCGGTAGGCGGGCGGCCAGGTCGGTTCTTTCCAGCTCGACGCGGTCGGCACCGAGTGCCTCCAGCATGGGGATACGTCCGCGGCTGCGCGTCGTCGCGATGACACGCGCTCCGTCCGCCACCGCCATCTTCAGCGCTGCCTGCCCGAAAGACGATGTCGCACCGCGGATCAGCAAGGTCTGCCCTGACGCCAGGGCGAGGTTGCGGAACAGGCATGTCCAGGCCGTCGCGTACGTCTCGGGCAGAGCCGCCAACTGCGACCAGGGCAGGCCGGACTCGATCAGCGCGACGTTGGCCGCGCGTACGCGGGTGAATTCGGCATAGCTGCCGTTGATCGTCCGTCCCAGGCCGCCCATCAGCGCGGCAACCTTGGCGCCGACCGGAAATTCCCCGCCGGGGCAGGCATCGACGATGCCGACGCACTCGATGCCGCTGACTTCGGCGGCCTCCGCCCATTCACCCCGCCGCATGTGCATTTCGGCGTGGTTGATGCCGAATCCCTTGACCCGGATCACCACCTCGCCGTCTCTGGGCACCGGCTTGGGGATATCGGTGTAGACCAAGCTGTCGAGTCCCCCGAATCGCTGCAAAATGATTGCGCGCATCGTGTTTTCGCCAGCCGTCTCGCGCACCACGGCCGGGGCGCTAGGTATCTTGCCGACGTCCCTCGCGATGGTATCCACGGCGTCCCCTCCCAGGCTGAATGGGTTGTATATCCCACTATTATGGGCTACGCATCCCAGAGATGTCCAGTGTGGCGGGGGGTCAGGCTGTGGACTGGGGCCGCGCGGACCCGCGTCGCCCCTTCGGGACGAACGCGGCGACATACTCGACCGCGGCAGTCAGCGCGGCGCGCATCGGCTCCGGTTCGCCCGTGGCGTGGGTGATCATGGCGCCGCCCTGGTGGGCGATGACCAGAGACGCCGCCAAGTGCCGCGGGTCGGCGTCGGAACGCAGCGCACCCCGCCGGCGCATGGAAGTCAGTCCATCGGTGAAGATCTCGATCCACTCGTCGTAACCGCGGGCGACGTCGTCATGAATCTCGCTGTCGGCGTCGATCAGTTCCCCGGCCAGCGAGCCGTAGACGCACCCGCCGAGTCGGTAGACGGTGTCGATGTCGTCCAGGCACGCATCGGCCCATGCATGCAGGGCATCGACGCTGTCGAGCGCGCCCATGCGGGCCTGGGTGTGAAACGTTCGCACGTCGCGACGACGACTGGCGATGACCTGGCGGATGAGATCGCGCTTGTCGTGGAAATAGTGGGTGATCTGCGATCCGCTCACTTCGGCGCGGGTGCGCACCTCGTCGATGCTGGCATTGGCCACTCCGCGTTCGAAGACGACAGCGGCCGCCGTGTCGACGATGCGGCTTCGGGTGGCCAGACCCTTCTGTGTCAACCGTGGCGCCTGTGCGTCGCCGGTCGGCGGGGACATGCGCCGGGTGCGCACCCGCCGGGGCGGCCGGAGTGCGCGTTCGGCGGGATCGGTGGCGAACATCCGTAGATAGTTGACGGCGAATCGCGTCGCATCGGCGTGCGGCCACTCCGCTCGATATGTAAAGGCCAGCGTGCCGCCGCCCTGATGAGCGCAGACCATCACCGCTGCCAGCGCGTGGGGTTCGGCTCCGCGGACCAGGAGGCGGTTGTCCTTCATGCGCGCGATGGCCTGCTCGAAGAGCGCGATCCACTGCCGGTATCCGTCGGCCAGGGCCGCGCGCGTGGCGTCGTCGGACTTGGCCAGTTGTGCGGCGAGAGCGTGATACGTAGGCGTGCCGGTGTACTCGATACGGCGCAGGTAGCGCATGTTGAGATCCAGCCAGCGCTCGTAATCGTCGAACGTGTCCAGGTCCCCGAGCTTGGGTTGGCGGTGGAAGTCGAGCACGACGCCGATCTGCCGGCTGATCACGGCCCGGATCAACGCACGCTTGTCGGTGAAGTAGTGCGCCAGTTGGGAACCGCTCACCGAGGCGGCCTTGCGCACGTTGTCCATGTTGAATGCCGCCAGGCCCTCCGCGACGATCAACTCGGCCGTCGCCAGGACGATCCGGTCGCGGGTGGCGCGGCCCTTGGCGGTCAACCGCTGTTCGACGTCCGGATCGGCCATCGCGACAGGCTAACCCGCAACAGGTGACGGTTATGGGATATTCAGCCCATTGATCGCCTCACGCGGCCATGCGGTGTCCGGACAGGAACGTCTGGATCAGTTCGGCAACCTCGGCTTGCGCCGACTCGAGCAGGAAGTGGCCGCCGTCGAGCAGGTGGACTTCGGCGTGCGGCAGATCCGTGGTGAAGGCCGTTGCGCCCGCCGGCCCGAATATCTCATCCCCGCGCCCCCACACCGCGAGCAGCGGAACACCCGAGGCGCGGAAGTACTCGTGCAGGCGCGGGTACATCGGTGCGTTGGTCGCATAGTCGCGGAAAAGCTTGAGCTGCACCAGATCGTTGCCCGGCCGGGAGATCAGCGCGAAATCGTGATGCCACGATTCGGGATCCACCAGCGTCTCGTCAGGCACCCCGGTCAGGTACTGCCAACGGGTGGCTTCCAGGGTGAGAAACTGCCGCACCGCCGCCTCGTTGTCCGGATTCGGGTCCTCTTGATACGCCCAGACCGTCCGCCAGAAGCTCTCGACGAAACCCGCGTCGTAGCCGTTGCCGTTCTGGCTGATGATCGCTGTGATCGCGGACGGATTGCGCAGTGCCAGGCGCCACCCGATCGGTGCGCCGTAGTCCTGCACGTACATGGCGTATCGGTCGATACCCAGGGTGTGCAGCAGTCCTTCGGTGAGATCGGCGAGGGCGTCGAAGGTGTAGTCGAACTCGTCGACGGCGGGCGCGTCGGACAGTCCGAAGCCCAGATGGTCCGGTGCCACCACGTGGAAGCGGTCGGCAAGTTCCGGGATGAGATTGCGGAACATGTACGAGCTGGTCGGAAAGCCATGCAGCAGAACAACTGTGGGCTGATCCGGGTCGCCGGCCTCGCGGTAGAACAGACGGTGACCGTCGACGGTGCGGTAACGGTGGTGAACGGTCGGCATGGCGCGCTCCCTGAAGCAGTTTTGGGTTATATAACCCATTATGCACCTGCGGATCTCAGATGCAACCATTGATCGCGCGGCTAGGTAACCCCTATTATGGGTTGATCAACCCACTCTTTGATGCCGCGCTGAGGCCACGAGGAGGCACGGATGGGCAAGCTGGTGTCTGTCAACGTCGGCATGCCCCGCGATGTGCAGTGGAACGACAAAACCGTTCACACCGGTATCTGGAAGAGTCCGGTCGCCGGGCCGGTGATGGCGCGCCGTCTCAATCTCGACGGCGACGGCCAGGGTGATCTCGGTGGTCACGGCGGCGAGCAGCGCGCCGTACTCGTGTACCAGACCGAGTCGTACGACTACTGGGCGGACTATCTGGCCCGAGATGACTTGCGGCCGGGCCACTTCGGTGAAAACCTCACGGTCTCCGGCCTCGCCGACCACGAGGTGTGCATCGGTGACCGCTACCGCATCGGGCATGCGGAATTCGAGGTTACCCAGCCGCGCGTCACCTGTTTCCGGGTGGGCATTCGACTGGGTGACGAGCGAATTCCGAATCTTCTCGTCGCACAGCGTCGTCCGGGCTTCTACTGCCGGGTCATCACAGAAGGCGACGTGCAGGCCGGCGATGACATCGTGCTGACCCGTCGCGGCCGCCACCGGCTCAGTGTGGCCGACGTCGATGCGCTGCTCTACCTGCCGAACCGCAACATCGAGCACTTGCGCAACGCCGTCGACGTCCCTGAGCTGAGTCCCGGATGGCAACAATCCTTCGCCGAGATGCTGGCTGCGCAAGACGGTGCAAGCTCCGTGGCGAAGGCCGCGCCGGGTGGTTTCCGCCGACTGAAAGTCACTGCCACAAGACGGGAAACGTCTTCCGTCCTCTCGATTCGGTTGACCGCCGAGGACGGAACTCCGCTTCCCCCTGCGCTTCCGGGTCAGTATCTGACCGTGCGTATACCCGGTGAGACACCGCAGGTGCGCAACTACTCCCTGTCCGGTGACCCGGGCGCCGCCGATTACCGCATCAGCGTCAAACGCGAGGAACACGGAGCGGTGAGCCGATGGTTGCACAGTCACGTCGAGCCGGGTGTTGTCCTCGAAGTCGCCGCGCCCCGGGGCGAATTCTGCCTCATTGCCGATGACAAGCCGGTGCTGTTGATCTCTGCCGGCATCGGCGCGACTCCGGTCCTGGCCATGCTGCATGCGCTGTCTGGCAGCGGCGCCCGCCTCTGGTGGCTGCACACCACAAGGAATCGAGCGACCGAGGCGTTCGCGGCGGAAGTCGCGAACCTGATCGACGGGCTGCCGAACGCGTCTTATCGGGTGTTTTACACCGAAACGCGGCAGCGGCTCGACGCGCGGGCGCTCGCCGAGCTGGACTTGCCGCTCGACGGCACCGCATATCTCTGTGGGCCGGCATCGTTCATGGCCGATATGCGGGCTGCGCTGATAGCGACCGGGTTCGCACCG
The DNA here is from genome assembly GCF_030755135.1 of Mycobacterium sp. TY815. Taxonomy (NCBI): domain Bacteria; kingdom Bacillati; phylum Actinomycetota; class Actinomycetes; order Mycobacteriales; family Mycobacteriaceae; genus Mycobacterium; species Mycobacterium sp. TY815. The sequence goes on from NZ_JAUFRX010000003.1 coordinate 738,416, forward strand.
GGCAATATCCACAGCGAACTGTTCGGCGCCCGGACGCCGATCAGCCCTGGCGTGGTCGATGCGGCGGGCCGGCCGCCGCACCAACCGGCCGGCGAACCCGGCGCCGGGCCGGCCATCACCTTCGCCCGCAGCGGGTTGACGGTCAACTGGTCAGCGCGGTACGGCTCGATCCTGGAGATCGCCGAAGCATGTGACGTGCCAACGCGTTTTTCGTGCCGCAGCGGGGTATGCCACGTCTGCGTCACCAGCGTGGTCGCGGGCACGACGACGTATATCCAGCCTCCCTTGGAGTCGCCCGGACCCGGCGAGGTGCTGGTCTGCTCGGCCGCCCCGGCGAGCGACCTGGTGCTGGACCTGTAACTACCGCGCGAACGAGGTCTCGCCGCCGGTGACATTGAAGATCGAGCCGTTGACGTAGCTGGCGTCCGGCGAGACGAGAAAGACCACCGCACTGGCGATTTCGTCGGCGTCGGCGATACGGCGCAATGCGGTCACCCCGGCCAGCTTCTCCAGGAGGCCCGGAGTGGCCTCCGTTCCGGGAGTGTCGGTGGGGCCGGCTGCCACGGCGTTGACCCGAACGCCCGATTCGCCGAACTCGTCGGCCCACACCTTGGTCAGCAGCTCCAGGGCGGCCTTCGTGGCGCCATAAATTCCGCCTTTGCGCTTGGGTGCCTAGGCGGCGAGGGTGCTGATGTTGACGATGGCACCGCGGCCCCGATCGGCCATGCCCGGCGCCAATTCCTGCACCAGGATGTACGGGGCGCGCATGTTGACGTTGACGTGCTCGTCGAAGACGTCGTCATCGGTGTCGACCGTGTCCCCGAAAATGAAGACGCCGGCGTTGTTGATCAGAATGTCGACGGGACCGGCTTCGGCCGCCAGTCGACGCACCTGGGCGGCATCGCTGAGCTCAGCGGCGACGAAACGTGCGGTAGCGCCGCCGCTTTCGATCTGCCGCACCACCTCGTCGCCACGCTCCGCACTGCGCCCATGCACCACCACCTCGGCCCCACGCTGCGCGAGCTGCAGCGCTATGGCCCGGCCGATTCCGGACGTGGCGCCGGTGACCAGGGCCCGGTAGCCGCCGAACGAGGTCACGGGGTTCAGTCTCGGGGCGCGGTGAGCGCGACCGATGCCTCGGCCGTGTAGCACAGGAAGGTCAGCGTCTCCTGCAGGTAGAGCTGCACGGTGTCGGCGTCGTGACTGAGGTAGCCGATCGACACGTCGGTGCCCAGCTGCAGATCGAAATCACCACCGCGAGTGGTCAACACGAAGGCGCCGTCGATGGCCGGCGCCCAGATGATGTCGCCGTCGACCAGCCGGTTCAAGTGCTCGAGGATCGGATATCCGTGTTCGGTGGTCTCGCTCACCTTCGTGTATGCCTCGGCCGACAGCAGCACCGCATACGGTCCGTCGACGCCGGCCAGCCGGAGTTCGGTCAGCGCCTGGGTGATCACGTCCGGGATATGGCGCGGGTCGTTTGGCAGGGTCAGGGGCGGGTTGGAGCTGGCACTGCGGATGCCCTGGATCGACGCCGGGGCGTAGCCCTCGAAGATGCCGCGGTCCTCCACGAACGCCAGCTTCTTGGCGGCCACCTTCACCGGCTCCCAATCCGAGTCGTTGGAGCCGCGCTCGACGTCGTCGATCTCGTTGCGAGACAAGGTGAACGGGACCCGTAGCCGGACCAGCGGGCGGCTGTCGCGCAGGTGCGCGATCACGCCGTCGGTAGGCGATTCCAGGTCGATCAGGCGGCCGGTGCTGACGGCTGCCGTCACCGGGCCGCCGGGCTCGCTGACGTCCACCACGCGCCGGCCGGCGATGTGCCGCTTGAATGTCCGTGCTGCCTCTACTTCGATCTCCGCCCAGGCGGCTTCAGTGATCGGCGCCAGGTCGCGGTACAGGTTGTTCATCGAGAGGGTCCTTTCAGGCTGCCGATCGAAAGTGAGCCGTCATGTGAGGCCGGAGTCGCGGCCGGGGCCGGGGCCGGGGTTTGCGGCAGGGGCGGCGGATCGTCGAGGAAGTCGACGGTGGGGGAGAAGAACAGCCCGCCGGTCACCGCGGTGGAGAAATCCAGGACGCGGTCGGTGTTGCCGGGTGGATCACCGAGGAACATGTTGCGCAGCAGACGTTCGGTGACCGACGGGGTACGCGAATATCCGATGAAGTAGGTGCCGTACTCACTCTTGCCCACCTCACCGAAGGGCATGTTGTGCCGCACGATCTTCAGTTCGGTGCCGTCCTCGTCGGTGATCACGTTGAGCGCGATGTGGGAGTTGGCGGGTTTGACGTCGTCACCCAACTCGATGTCTTCCAGCTTGGTGCGTCCGATCACCCGCTCCTGCTCGGTCACCGAGAGCGAATCCCAGGACGTCATGTCGTGGACGTACTTCTGCACGTGCACGTAGCACGAGCCGGTGAAATCGGGGTCCTCGTCTCCGACGGTGGTCGAGCTGACGGCGATCGGGCCGTCGGGATTCTCGGTGCCGTCCACGAACCCGAGGAGGTCGCGGTTGTCGAAGAACCGGAAGCCGTGGACCTCGTCGACCACCGTCACGGCGCCGGCCATCCCCTTGAGGATGCGCCCGGCCAGTTCGAAGCACACATCCATGGACTCCGCGCGGAGATGGAACAACAGATCGCCGGGGGTGGCTGGCGCGGTGTGGCGCGGCCCCGTCAATTCGGTGAAGGGATGCAACTCGGCGGGACGTGGGCCGGAGAACAACCGGTCCCAGGCGTCGGAGCCGATCGAGGTGATCGCCGACAGTCTCTTGGTCGGGTCGCGAAACCCTATCGCCCGCACCAACCCGGAGATGTCGGGCAGCGCATCGTGTACCGCCTCCTCGCCGCCGTCGTTGATGGTGGCTACCAGAAATATCGCGGCTGGCGTCAACGGAGCCAGTATGGGCTGCGGCTGCACGGCGGGCACAGGCAAGACCCTAACGCCCTTGCGCGAGGAGCGGTGCTTAACCTGGCTGTATGGTGGCCACCGCCTCGGGTCTGGGTGAATTCATCGATGCGTCCCCGTCGCCGTTCCACGCGTGCGCCACGGCGGCCGCCCGGTTGATCGACGCCGGATACACCGAACTCAGCGAGGTGGATCGCTGGCCCGATCAGCCGGGCCGCTACTTCACCGTGCGGGCCGGCTCGCTGATCGCCTGGTGTGCGCCCGCGAGTCTGATGCCGTTCCGGATCGTCGGCGCCCACACGGACAGCCCGAACCTCCGGGTCAAGCAGCACCCTGACCGCAGCGTGGCCGGCTGGAAGGTCGTGGCGCTGGAGCCCTACGGCGGTGCGTGGCTGAACTCCTGGCTGGACCGCGACCTCGGCATCAGTGGGCGGTTGTCGGTGCGCGACGGCAGCGGGGTCAGCCACCGCCTGGTCCGGATCGACGAGCCGATTCTGCGGGTTCCCCAGCTGGCCATCCACCTGGCTGAGGACCGCAAGTCGGTGACGCTGGACCCGCAGCGGCACCTCAACGCGGTGTGGGGCGTCGGTGACGCGTCGTTCGTCAGGTATGTCGCTGAGCAGGCCGGAGTGGATCCGGACGAGGTGTTGTCCGCGGACCTGATGACCCATGACCTGACACCGTCGACCGTGGTCGGCGCCGACGGCAGCCTGCTCAGCGCACCGCGGCTGGACAACCAGGCCAGCTGTTATGCGGGACTGGAAGCCCTGCTGGCCCAGACGCCGGACGCGTTCTGCCCGGTGCTGGTGCTCTTCGACCACGAAGAGGTGGGCTCGACGTCCGACCACGGCGCACAGTCCAACCTGTTGAGCACCGTCCTGGAACGAATCGTGCTGGCCGCCGGCGGCAACCGCGAAGACTTCCTGCGGTTACTGACCGCCTCGATGCTGGCGTCCGCCGACATGGCGCACGCGACGCACCCCAACTACCCGGAGCGCCACGAGCCGGGACACCAGATCGCGGTCAACGCGGGCCCGGTGCTGAAGGTGCACCCGAACCTGCGCTATGCCACCGACAGCCGCACCGCCGCGGCATTCGCCATTGCCTGCGAGCAGGCGGGGGTACCCCTACAACGCTACGAGCACCGGGCGGACCTGCCGTGCGGATCGACGATCGGACCGATGGCTTCGGCGCAAACCGGTATTCCGACGGTGGACGTCGGCGCCGCCCAGTTGGCCATGCACTCGGCGCGGGAGTTGATGGGCGCGCACGATGTCGGTGCGTATGCGGCTGCACTGCAGGCATTTCTGGCGCCCGAGGCATAAAGTCGGCTGCATGGCACTCAATGTGGAGATGGTCACTTTCGACTGCGCCGATCCGGTGACGCTGGCCGGCTGGTGGGCCGAGCACTTCGGCGGAAAGACGCACGAGTTGATGCCCGGTGAGTTCATCGCCGTGATACGTCCGGAGGGGCCGCGGCTCGCCTTTCAGAAGGTGGCCGAACCGACCCCCGGGAAGAACCGGGTCCATCTGGATTTCGGCGCCGAGGATATGGACGCCGAAGTCGCCCGACTGACCGCCGCCGGCGCCAGCGAGGTCGAGCGGCACAGCTTCGGCGACAACTTCCACTGGGTGGTGCTCGCCGATCCGGAGGGCAACCAGTTCTGCGTCGCCGGCACCTGAGGCGGGAACCTAGACTGTCGGGGTGACGAGCCCCCACGTGACTGACACCGTCGAGCACGCCGCAACCAGCCCCGACCAGCCGCAACCGTTCCACGAACTGGGCCTCAAAGACGACGAGTACCAGCGGATCCGCGAGATTCTCGGCCGCCGGCCCACCGACACCGAGCTCGCGATGTACTCGGTGATGTGGAGCGAGCACTGCTCCTACAAGTCTTCCAAGGTCCACCTGCGCTATTTCGGTGAGACCACCACCGAGGAGATGCGCACCGGCATGCTGGCCGGCATCGGCGAGAACGCGGGCGTCGTCGACATCGGCGACGGCTGGGCGGTCACCTTCAAGGTCGAATCGCACAACCACCCGTCCTACGTGGAGCCCTACCAGGGCGCGGCCACCGGCGTCGGCGGCATCGTCCGCGACATCATGGCCATGGGTGCCCGGCCGGTCGCGGTCATGGACCAGCTCCGCTTCGGTGCCGCCGACGCGCCCGACACCCGCCGGGTGCTCGACGGGGTGGTCCGCGGCATCGGTGGCTACGGAAACTCGCTGGGGCTGCCCAACATCGGCGGGGAAACCGTTTTCGACGCCTGTTATGCCGGCAACCCGCTGGTGAATGCGTTGTGCGTCGGCGTGCTACGGCAGGAAGATCTGCACCTGGCGTTCGCCTCCGGCACCGGCAACAAGATCATCCTGTTCGGGGCGCGTACCGGGCTCGACGGCATCGGCGGGGTCTCGGTGCTGGCCTCGGACACCTTCAGCGCCGACGGGGGAGCGGAGAATTCGCGCAAGAAGCTGCCGTCGGTGCAGGTCGGTGACCCGTTCATGGAGAAGGTGCTCATCGAGTGCTGCCTCGAGCTCTACGCCGCCGGCCTGGTGATCGGCATCCAGGACCTTGGCGGTGCCGGATTGTCCTGTGCCACATCGGAGTTGGCCTCGGCCGGGGACGGCGGGATGGCGATCGACCTGGACGCGGTGCCGTTGCGCGCCAAGGAGATGACGCCCGCCGAGATCCTCTGTAGCGAATCGCAGGAGCGGATGTGCGCAGTGGTCGCGCCGGAGAACGTCGACGCGTTCATGGACGTGTGCCGCAAGTGGGAGGTGCTGGCCACCGTCATCGGCGAGGTCACCGACGGGGACCGGCTCCGCATCACCTGGCACGGTGAGACCGTCGTAGACGTGCCGCCGCGCACCGTGGCCCACGAGGGACCGGTGTACGAGCGGCCGGTCACCCGTCCCGACACGCAGGACGCGTTGAACGCGGATTCCTCCAAAAAGCTGCCCCGGCCGGTCTCCGGCGACGAACTGCGCGCGACTTTGCTTGCGCTGCTTGACAGTCCGCATCTGTGCAGTCGGGCGCTGATCACCGAGCAGTACGACCGGTACGTGCGCGGCAACACCGTCCTGGCCGAACACGCGGACGGCGGAGTGCTGCGCATCGACGAAGCGACCGGGCGTGGTATCGCACTGTCCACCGACGCGTCGGGGCGCTACACCAAACTGGATCCGTACACCGGTGCGCAACTCGCCCTCGCCGAGGCCTACCGCAATGTGGCTGTCACCGGTGCCACCCCGGTCGCGGTGACGAACTGCCTCAACTTCGGCTCGCCGGAGGACCCAGGCGTGATGTGGCAATTCTCCCAGGCGGTGCGGGGTCTGGCGGATGGCTGTGCCGCGCTGGGCATTCCGGTCACCGGGGGCAACGTCAGCTTCTACAACCAGACCGGGTCGACGGCAATTCTCCCGACCCCGGTCGTCGGGGTGCTCGGTGTGATCGACGACGTCAGCCGGCGCATCCCCACCGGCATGGGCACCGAACCGGGAGAGAGCCTGTTGTTGCTCGGCGATACCCGCGACGAATTCGACGGTTCGGTATGGGCGCAGGTGACGGCCGATCACCTGGGCGGGCTACCTCCGGCGGTCGACCTGCAACGCGAGAAGCTGCTGGCCGAGGTGCTGGCCGCGGGCTCTCGCGACGGCCTGATCAGCGCCGCGCACGATCTGTCCGAAGGCGGACTGGCCCAGGCCGTCGTCGAATCGGCGCTGGCGGGTGAAACCGGTTGCCGCATTGTGCTTCCCGAGGATGCGGATCCGTTTGTGGCGCTGTTCTCCGAGTCGGCCGGCCGGGCGCTGGTTGCGGTGCCGCGCACCGAAGAGAGCAGGTTCACCTCGATGTGTGAGGCCCGGGGACTGCCGGCCGCCCGCATCGGCGTCGTCGATCAGGCATCGGACGCCATCGAGGTGCAGGGGCTGTTCACGGTGTCGCTGGCCGAACTGCGAGCGACCTCCGAGGCGGTGCTGCCGCGATTCTTCGGTTAAGGCTTCGCGCACTGGGTTTGGCCGCTGTCCTGGTCGGATGGAGCTTCGCCGGCCCGCGGTTGCCGGCTGCGTACCGCACACCGGTGCAGGCAGCCGGCGGCACCGTGCTGGCCCTGACGACGCGGGCGCCGTTGGGATTTCGCCCACCACGGGTGTGGGCGGGGTTGCGGCTGGGTTCGTCGGCGGCAGCGCTGGTGGCGGTCACGATCGCGGCGACGACGCCCGTTCCCCGGGTGCGACTGTCCATGTCAGCGCGCGACGTGCCGGCGTCGGTGCCGGGCTGGCTGGGCTGGCAGATACCCGTCGGCACCGTGTGGGCCGAGGAGGCCGCCTTTCGCGGTGCGCTGGGCGGCGCGTCCCGGCAGGCCTTCGGGGTCGCGGGCGGACGGCTGCTGCAGGCCGGCGCGTTCGGTCTGTCCCACATCGCCGACGCTCGATCGGCGGGCGAACCGCCGCTGCCCATCGTGGTGGTGACCGGCTTGGCGGGCTGGTTGTTCGGCTGGTTGGCCGAGCGCAGCGGCAGCCTGCTGGCGCCGATCCTGGTGCACCTGGCCATCAACGAGGCGGGCGCGATCGCCGTGGTGGCCGCACAGCGCCGAAAGTGGAACGGCTCACATGGCGCGCGATCCGGCGCGTGACGCCCTACACTTGTTAATTGCTTGTTAAATCCCCAGCTAGAGAGGGCGCCGGTGCACAGACTCAGGGCCGCGGAGCACCCGCGGCCGGACTATGTACTTCTGCACATCAGCGACACCCACCTGGTGGGCGGGGACGGTCCGCTGTACGGCGACGTCGATGCCGACGGCCGGCTGGGTGAGCTTCTCGGACAGCTGAACAACTCGGGAGTGCGCCCCGACGCCATCGTCTTCACCGGTGATCTCGCCGACAAGGGGGAGCCCGCCGCCTATCGCAAGCTTCGCGACCTGGTTGAGCCGTTCGCGGCCGACCTCGGCGCCGAACTCGTCTGGGTGATGGGCAACCACGACGACCGGGCGGAACTGCGGCGACTGCTGCTGGACGAAGTGCCGTCCATGGCTCCGGTCGACCATGTGCGCAGGATTGACGGACTGCGCATCATCACCCTCGACACCTCGGTGCCGGGTTACCACCACGGCGAGATCCGGCCGGCTCAATTGGATTGGCTTGCACAGCAACTGGCGACACCGGCGCCCGACGGCACCATACTGGCCCTGCACCACCCACCGATTCCCAGCGTGCTGGACATGGCCGTCACCGTGGAGCTGCGCGACCAGGCCCCACTGGGACGGGTGCTGAAGGGCAGCGACGTCCGCGCCATCCTGGCCGGGCACCTGCACTACTCGACTAATGCCACCTTCGCCGGGATTCCGGTCTCGGTCGCCTCGGCCACCTGCTACACCCAGGACCTCACCGTCGCCGTCGGCGGGACCCGCGGCAGGGACGGCGCGCAGGCCTGCAACCTGGTGCACATCTACCCGGAAACCGTTGTGCACTCGGTCATCCCGCTGGGCGGCGGAAACACCGTCGGCACGTTCGTCTCCCCCGGCCAGGCGCAGCGCAACATCGCCGAAGCCGGCATCTTCATCGAGCCGTCCCGCCGCGACTCGCTTTTCACGCACCCTCCGATGGCACTGACGTCGACGGCACCGCAAGGTCGGGGCGACTGACCCCGGCCGGAACCTTCTCCCAGGGTGCGGGAATCGGAAAATACCGCTCCAGGAAGTCGATGACCCGTTCGGCGCGTTCGGCGGCGGAGACTTCGGGAAAGCTGCTGTCGTTGAGGCAGAAGAAGTGGTGCCGGCGATTCTTGCGCAGCTCGGGCAGCAGGCTCAGGCCCGCCCGGGTGGTCGTGTTCACGTAGCGGACTCTGGCCTTCTCCTGCGGAACAGCGCGACCGGTCAGCAACGCGTAGTAGTGATAAAACGAATTCGTCACCGAGATGTCGGTGCAGGAGCGAAATGCGCTGGCCTGCGTGCGGGCGAACTCGTCGGGAAATTCGCGCTCCATCTCCAGCAGGATGCTCTTGCGCAGCGGCACCGCGGTGTGTTCGAGATGGCGGGTGATGAGCTGCCCGAACCGCTCCACGAGCAATTGCCGGTTCACCCGGGCGGCGTTCTCGAAGCCGCTGCGGCCGGGGTGGTTGGCGCCTAGTCCGATTCGGGTATCGGCTTCGATGAACCTGCTGACCCCGCCGGGGGAGAAGAACATGCTGGGCCGCAGCGGGCGGCCGAAGAACATGTCGTCATTGGAGTACAGGAAATGCTCGCTGAGGTCGGCGATGTTTTGCAGCTGGCTCTCCACCGCGTGCGAATTGTAGGTCGGCAGCGCAGCCGGGTCTGAAAAGTGTTCGATCGCAGGGACAATGGTGATCTTCGGGTGTTCGGCGAGCCAGGCCGGCGGTGCCGAATCCGTCGCGATGAAGATGCGGCGGATCCATGGGGCGAACATGTTCACCGAGCGCAGCGCGTATTTCAGTTCGTCGATCTGGCGGATGCGGGCCTCGGCATCGTCGCCTTCACCCACCACGTGTCCGGACAATCGGGCGGCCCGCCGGGCGCGGAACTCCGGGTCACTGCCGTCGACCCAGGAGAAGACCAGGTCGATGTCGAACGTCACGTCGCCGGCGTGCGGGGTGAACATGCCTTCCAGCGTCGGCCACTTATAGCCGTGCAGTTTGACGGTCGCTGGGGTGATTTCGTCGCGCGGGAGCACCCTGCGGGTCAGTGAATTCTCCACCGGGCATCCGATCGCGTTCTCGTCGAACGACCAGAACTGCAGATCGACACCGAATGCCGGGCCGTAGCGGAATCCGCCGGGCGCAATCCTGCGCCGGTATACCCGCAGGACGCGCGGATCGGGCGAGGTGGACAGCCTGCCACCTGCAAGCAGCACCTGTCCGTCAACACTTTTCGCGTACATCGGTTCGGTGGCGCAGGCAGCCGCCAAGGCCTGTTCGACGGCCGCGCGCAACCGGATATCGACGGCGAGGATCGGGCGATCCTTGTGATCGCGGACCAGAAGGTAGGGAATACCGGCCCGGTTCAACGTCTTTCGGAGAAAAACCAGATCCTCGATCTGTGCCTCATGCGGTGTGAGACTGGCCTCCACGCGCGCGATCCGGCCTCGACGGTTCACCGTAACGGGTGAACCGGGGACGGACCGGTCGCCGTCGCTGGAAAAAATTTTTGGCACCGGACCACCACCTCAGGTCGAAGTCACCCAACATCCGCAGAATCCCACACTTGTGCCGGGATCGCGCGGCAAAGTGATAACTGTTGCAGGACAGTCGATTTAGTCTGGTTCCGATACCTGGACTTAACGGTCAGTTCACCTTGGCGTCATGCGGGTCGGCGAACCCCGATCTGCCGGGCGGTGCGACGTCGCCGTCAGGGGTTGATGGTGTAGTCGCCGATCTGCCGGCCCCATACATAGTCGAGAAACATCGGTGAACCGATCTCGAAATGGTTGTAGGGAGCCAGGTCGTAGCCTGCGTCCATCACCAGATACGGAGCGGGCCACAGGTCCCTGGTGATCTTCTGCCAGCAGCCCGGTTTCCCGCCGGGGCCACCCCTGGTGTTGGTCCGGGGCAGGTTCTCGGGGTAGATGTACGGGCCCGGTGCACCGGTAATGGCGCCCGCCGAGGTCGCCCCGAGTGCGTAGCCGTTGAAGCCGAGCGCATTGCGGATCCTGGGCGCCACTTCGTCGTAGTTGCGGATCGTGCACACGATCTCGGGGCTGTACTCGTCGAGTAGCTGCGCCGTGGGGATGAGGTCGGCGGCTCCCCGCGCCAGGTAGGGCCCGGCGCGCTCGAACACCGGGGTCGCGGTGTCGGCGAATCCGGCGGCCGCCAGCAGCGCGGCGTCGAGATCGTTGCGCTGCTGACTGACGGTGTGTGCCGTGGTGCTCGCCGCGTCGAGCGCCGCCAGCAGCTCCGGTGCGGCGTCGGCGTAGATGTCACCCAGAGCCGCCAGGCGCTGCACGTCCAGGCGGGCCGCAGGCAATTGCGGGTTCAGGTCGTCGAGGATCGCGTTTCCGTCGGTCAGCGAGGTGCCGAACTTGTCGCCCAGCCCCGCCAGTGCCAGGCCGGCCGCGTTGAGCGTCAGATTGAGCTTGACCGGATCGACCTTCTCGGCGATGGCCGTCAGGGTCTGGAACAGTGTGTTGAATTCGGTGGTCACCTTCGTCGCATCGATCACGATCGACGGCGTGATATGTTGCGGCGCCGGTTCTTTCGGCGAGCTGAGCGACACGTATTTGTTGCCGAATACGGTGGTCGCCTTGATCTCGGCGGCGACGTTGGCCGGAATCTGCGGGATGTACTTGGGGAAGATGTCGAGGACCAGCTGGGCTGCCGGGACGCCGTCGCGGCTGATCTCGGAGATGGCGCCCACCCGGCCGATCTGCACGCCGTTGTAGGTGACCTTCGCGCCCGGATCCATCACCAGGCCCGCCCGGGGGGCTACCATCGTCAGCTTCGTCTTCGGGGTGAAGTTCCCGCGGAACTGCCAGTACAGCGCGCCCAGGACAAGCGTCAGCGCCACCAGCGCGACAAGGCCGATGGTCCGGTACGGTGGCCGCGCGCCCGAGCGACGACGCTCCATGATTCTGAGACCCTAGGGTATGGCAGCCCGTCAGAAAGCCGATCCGGCAAAGACACGGCAGGCCGTGTCGGCGATCGCCGACTGGCTGCGCGACGAAACCCACCCGATGCCCGAGCGGGCCGCCCTCGCCGCCGCTGTCCGTCTCACGGCCCGGACCCTGGCCGACCTGGCTCCCGGTGCCAGCGTGGAGGTGCGGATACCGCCGTTCGTCGCAGTGCAATGCGTTTCCGGTCCCCGGCACACCCGCGGTACGCCGCCCAATGTGGTGGAAACCGATCCGCGCACGTGGCTGATGGTGGCAACGGGGCTGATGGGGTTCGGCGACGCTGCCAACGGCGGTGCCCTGGCTCTTTCGGGGTCACGTGCGTGTGAAATAGAACACTGGATGCCGTTGTTGCGTTTAACGCCTTGACCTCTACTGACCTGGAGTTTGGCGGGCGACACGCCCATCTTGTCCACCGCAACACGCGGTTCGGCATTGCGCAGGCCGCCCGCGGTGCCCGTAGACTCCGTAGACGTCACTAACCGCGCCCTAGGGAGCCGCCACGCCGTGACCGCGCAGCAGCCCGAAGAAGATTTCAGTTCGCCTCGTGAAGAGTGTGGTGTATTCGGGGTCTGGGCCCCGGGTGAAGATGTCGCCAAGCTCACCTACTACGGCCTGTACGCCTTGCAGCACCGCGGCCAGGAAGCCGCGGGCATCGCCGTGGCCGACGGATCCCAGGTGCTGGTTTTCAAAGACCTCGGCCTGGTCAGTCAGGTGTTCGACGAGCAGACGCTGGCCGCCATGGAGGGTCACGTCGCTATCGGGCACTGCCGCTACTCCACCTCCGGTGACACCACCTGGGAGAACGCCCAGCCGGTGTTCCGCAATACCGCCGCGGGCACCGGAGTTGCGTTGGGGCACAACGGAAATCTGGTCAACGCCGCTGAGCTGATGGCGCGCGCCCGCGACGAGGGCCTGATCGCCAAGCGGGCACCTGCCCCGGCGACCACAGACTCCGACATTCTCGGTGCGCTGCTGGCTCACGGAGCGGCCGACTCCAGCCTGGAACAGGCTGCGCTGGAGCTGCTGCCGACCGTGCGCGGCGCGTTCTGTCTGACATTCATGGACGAAAACACGCTGTACGCCTGCCGCGACCCGCACGGCGTGCGGCCGCTGTCTCTGGGACGGCTGGATCGCGGCTGGGTGGTGGCTTCGGAAACCGCTGCCCTCGACATCGTCGGCGCGTCGTTCGTGCGGGACATCGAGCCGGGTGAACTGCTGGCGATCGACGCCGACGGGGTGCGTTCCACCCGCTTCGCCAACCCGACCCCCAAGGGCTGCATTTTCGAGTACGTCTACCTGGCCCGGCCGGACAGCACGATCGGAGGCCGGTCGATCCACGGTGCCCGGCTGGACATCGGCCGCCAGCTGGCGCGCGAGTCCGCGGTCGACGCCGACCTGGTCATCGGCGTGCCCGAGTCCGGCACGCCGGCCGCGGTGGGCTACGCGCAGGAATCCGGCATCCCGTACGGGCAGGGCCTGATGAAGAACGCCTACGTCGGGCGCACCTTCATCCAGCCGTCGCAGACGATCCGTCAGCTCGGCATCCGGCTCAAGCTGAACCCGCTCAAAGAGGTGATCCGCGGTAAGCGGCTCATCGTGGTCGACGACTCGATCGTGCGCGGCAACACCCAGCGCGCCCTGGTCCGCATGCTGCGCGAAGCCGGGGCCGTGGAAGTGCACGTCCGGATCGCCTCGCCGCCCGTCAAGTGGCCCTGCTTCTACGGCATCGACTTTCCGTCCCCGGCCGAGCTGATCGCCAACGCCGTCGAGGACGAAGGGGAGATGCTCGAAGCGGTTCGGCACGCCATCAATGCCGACACGCTCGGCTACATCTCGCTGCGGGGTCTGATCGCGGCCACCGAGCAGCCCGCGTCGCGGCTGTGCACGGCCTGCTTCGACGGCACTTATCCGATCGAACTGCCCAGCGAGAGCGCGCTGGGCAAGAACGTCATCGAGCACATGCTGGCCAACGCCGCGCGCGGCGCCGGCCTGAGCGACCTGGCCGCCGCTCAGGACGCGCCGGACGTTCCGGTAGGGCGCTGACGCAGGCTCTGGGTAGGTAACCGTTACCGGCGGTGCCTGCCGACCGGTAGCCTTTATCGCGATGACGGATCCCGAACTGAGCGCCAAACGCGGCGCGGGCAACCAGGGCATCACCTACGCATCGGCCGGGGTGGACATAGAAGCCGGTGACCGCGCTGTCGACTTGTTCAAGCCGCTGGCGTCCAAGGCCACCCGACCCGAGGTGCGCGGAGGGCTCGGCGGCTTCGCCGGGTTGTTCGCCTTACGCGGTGATTACCGCGAACCGGTGCTCGCTGCCTCCACCGACGGCGTCGGCACCAAGCTGGCGGTCGCCCAGGCGATGGACAAGCACGACACCGTGGGCCTCGACCTGGTCGCGATGGTCGTCGACGACCTCGTCGTCTGCGGTGCCGAACCGCTCTTCCTGCAGGACTACATCGCGGTCGGCCGCACCGTCCCGGAGCGGGTTGCGGCGATCGTGGGTGGTATCGCCGAAGGCTGCGTGCGTGCCGGCTGCGCGCTGCTGGGCGGCGAGACCGCCGAGCACCCCGGGCTGATGGAGCCCGACCACTACGACATCTCGGCGACCGGGGTCGGCGTGGTGGAGGCGGACGACGTCCTGGGACCGGACCGCGTCAAACCCGGCGACGTCATCATCGGGATGGGCTCCTCGGGGCTGCACTCCAACGGGTACTCGCTCGCCCGGACCGTGCTACTCGAGATCGACCGGATGAACCTGGCCGGCTACGTCGAGGAGTTCGGCCGCACGCTGGGCGAGGAGCTGCTGGAGCCCACCCGCATCTACGCCAAGGACTGCCTGGCGCTGGCCGCCGAGACCCAGGTCCGCACCTTCTGCCACGTCACCGGCGGAGGGCTGGCCGGAAACCTCGAACGCGTCATCCCGCACGGTCTGGTCGCCGAGGTGGACCGGGGCACCTGGACCCCCGCACCGGTCTTCGCCATGATTGCGCAGCGTGGCCGTGTGGCCCGGCCGGAGATGGAAAAGACCTTCAACATGGGTGTGGGGATGATCGCCGTCGTGGCACCCGAAGACACCGACCGCGCATTGGCCATTCTGACCGCCCGGCACTTGGACTGCTGGGTGCTGGGCACCATTTGCAAGGGTGGAAAGGAAGGCCCGCGCGCGACGCTTGTCGGGCAGCATCCGAGATTCTGAAGCGATGCGGTGCCGAGTGGCACCTGCGTCAGATCAGCGGCGCCAGGTGTCCTCGTCGTCCCATGAATCGCCCTCCACGCTGTCGGAGTCATCGGTGCTGGTGCTCGTCCCTGACAACTCGCGCTGAAGCCGCGTGAAGTCGGTCTGCGGGGAGCTGTATTTCAGTTCTCGAGCAACCTTGGTCTGCTTTGCCTTAGCCCGGCCGCGGCCCATGGGGGGACCCCCTCGCGAAATAACGGAGCGGCCTACGAGTAGGCGGCTCCGATCTCTAGTGTCGTTATTGTCCTGACGACAGCTTACCGTGCCGCGCGGCCGAAGGTGGGCGCGCCCTGCCCAGCCGCACATGGCGGATGTCACAGTGTGATTGAGCGCTGGGGCGCGCTGCTTATCGGGCGCTGCCGCGTGACGCTCTATCGGGCGCCGCCGCGTAGCCGATCCACCGCGAGCCGGCCGGCGCCCACCTCATTCAGCGGTGGCAGCGAGTCCGCGTCGATCACGGCGGCCACCTCGCCGTCGGCCCCCGTCGTCAATTGTGTGTCGGCGGGGATGCCGCGCTTGACCAGCGCCAGTGCCACCGGTCCCAGGTCCACGTGCTCGACCACCGTTCCCAGCCGTCCCACCGCGCGGCCGCCGGCGAGCACCGCGGCACCGGTGGACGGCCGCTCTGCCGAACCGTCGAGGTGCAGCAACACCAGCATCCGGGGCGGCTTGCCCAGGTTGTGCACGCGAGCCACCGTCTCCTGGCCGCGGTAGCAGCCCTTGTCCAGATGCACTGCGCCCTCGCCGGGCCCGCCGATCCAGCGCACTTCGTGCGGGATGGTGCGCTCGTCGGTGTCGACGCCCAGCCGCGGGCGCAGGGCGGCCACGCGGTGGGCCTCGTAGGCCCACACCCCGGCCGGACGGACCCCGGCCTGGGCCAGTCGCTGCCGCCAGTCGGCCGCCGAATCGCGCGGTACCAGCAGATCCAACTCGATCGGACCGTTCGGGGTGCTCGGCATCCGGCGCAGGAATCCACCGGCCGGCAGTGGCACCGCTGACCATTCGGGTGGGAGGGCGTCCACCCCCAACGCCGCCAGGATCGGCGGCTCCGCCAGCCGCGGCCCGATCAGCGACAGCACCGCCAGATCCGCGGCGGCCGCCGTGACGTCCGACCAGAAAACCATCTTGCGCAGGTACGCCAGCAGCGGTTCACCGCGCCACGGTTCGGTGTCCAGGTAGGTGATGCCACCCAACTCGGTCTGCAGCCAGTGATCCTCGACCCGGCCCTGGCCGTCCAGGCTGAGGTTCGCTGCGCTGGCGCCCTCCGGTAGCGCGCTGACGTGCTGCGTGGAGATGCTGTGCAGCCAGGTTTGGCGATCGGCTCCGGTCAGCGTGATCACGGCACGGTGCGAACGGTCCACCAGAATGGCGTCGGTCTGACTCGCCCGCTGCTCGCCGAGTGGGTCGCCGTAATGCCAGATCGCACCGGCGTCGGGGCCGGGATCCGGGGCAGGGACTGGGTTCATGTGTCAACTCTACGGCGGCGTATCCCCGCCAACCGCCGAGCGTGAAGCCAGCCGCACACTCGGCGCCGAGCGTGCAGCCAGCCGCACGCTCGCCCAGGGTGCGGGCGGTTAGGCTCACTCCCCATGACGGGTGTGGTCGTCACTCTGGACGGCGAAGTTCTCGACTCGGGGACCCCATTGCTGCATGCCGACGACCTGGCGGCGGTGCGGGGCGACGGAGTCTTCGAGACGCTGCTGGTGCGTGAGGGCAGGGCATGCCTGATCGAGTCGCACCTGCAGCGACTGACCCAGTCGGCGAAGTTGATGGACCTGCCCGAACCGGACCTGGACCGGTGGCGGCGGGCGATCGACGCGGCGACCGCGCAGTGGCTGAGCATCTCCGACGACGAGGCCGCGATGCGCCTGGTGTACAGCCGCGGCCGGGAGAGCGCGCCGGCGGCGTCGACCACCTACGTGATGGTCAACCCGGTGCCGGATCGGGTGAACGCGGTGCGGCGCGAAGGTGTTTCGGCGATCACGCTCGATCGCGGATTGCCGGCGGGCGGCATCGACACCATGCCCTGGCTGCTGGCCGGCGCCAAGACGCTGTCGTATGCCGTGAACATGGCCGTCCTGCGCCATGCCGCCCGACAGGGCGCGGGCGACGTCATCTTCGTCAGCACCGACGGCTACATCCTGGAAGGGCCCCGCTCCACAGTGGTCATCGCTGTGGAGGGCGAGGACGGCCGCCCCTGCCTGCTCACCCCGCCACCGTGGTATCCGATCCTGCGGGGTACCACCCAGCAGGCACTCTTCGAAGTGGCACGCGACCGCGGGTACGACTGCGACTACCGTGCGCTGCGACCCGCCGATCTCGTCGCGGCACAGGGCATCTGGCTGGTGTCGAGCATGACGCTGGCCGCGCGCGTGCACACCCTCGATGGCCGCCTGCTACCGAGGGCCCCATTCGCCGATACGTTCGCCGAGCTGGTTGACGCCGCGATCGTCATTGATCGCTGAGCGCTTAAATCTGTTGTCGCCGGGCCGGAGTCGCGGTAGCGTCGGCTTTACACAAGAGAGGAGGTGGTCCGCGAAATTGATAGCTTCATGGACATGTGAGGTGGCTGCGCGCTAGCTGCATTGGCTCGGAAGAGTCAGCGATTTACGCGCGCTGGCGAATTTCCCGCAGCCACCCGGCCCTCGAGCGTCCGGTCTGTCCAACCGGAGCGTCGCTCGGGGGCCGCTCCATTTTCGCCGCCATTTTGCGCCCGCTTTCCGGGCTTTCTACTTGTTCGCCCTCGCCGCGATCTGATCGGCGAGTTTGGCGCCGCCGTCGGTGATGTCGTTTCCGCACGCCTGAACCTCGATGACCAGGTCGCCCGCCGCGCTGAGGGCATGCTGGCAGGTGCGGCTGTTGTTGTCGGTCTCCGCACGCGTCATCGTGATCTTCGGCGCGGCGCCATTGACTTCGCCGAAGCTCCACTCGGTGCTCTTGCTCGGGCCGGTGAACGTGACGGTCTTGTTGGCGCACGCCCGCCACTTCCCGGCGGACGACTCGACGAATGCGCGAGCCTTCTCCGCCGAGGGGAACTTCGCGACCGCCTCGACCACCCGGTGGGCGTCACCGGAGGACTGAACGACCTGGCTGTGGATCGCGGTCGGGTCGTGCGGCCGGTACACCGACTCCTGGAACGGTTCGAACGCCGACAGACATTCCGGATCGGACAACGTGCCCTGCGGCGCCCGCAGCTGGTCGCTGCGGGCGCTTTCCTTCATGTTGGGGTCGCCCAGCACGTTCCCGATGTCGGCGGCGCCAAGCAGGACGGACTCGGTTTCGGCCGGAGCGGCAACCCCGTTGGGCACGCCGTTGGATTCCCCACTCGGCTTCGACGCCGCCGGCTTGCGGCTGTTTCCGCCGCCGGTGGCGAACACCACGATCAACACGATCGCCACCACAGCGGCCAGCGCCGCGCCGCCGATGATGAGCAGCTTCTTGCTCGACTGCCCGCTGTCGGTGCCGGCCGCAGAGACCGCCTGACCGGCGGCGGGGCGGGGCTGGGGTGCGGCCGCAGGAGCGACAGCGGCGGCCGCCTCCGGGGCCTTTGCCGCCGTTTCCTTGGCTGGCGGCGCTTCTCCTGGGCCACCGTCCTTGGCCTCGATCTCGGCCAGCACATTGTCGATTTCGGTCCGGGTGCGGTAGGTGACGTCGTGGCGCATGCGCAGCATCCGCAGCAGCTGTGCGATGTCGCTGCGCGCGCTGGGGTCGTCGCCGTCCTCGTCGAGCCCCGATCGCAGCTCCACCAGCAGCTGCAACTGCGTCTGAGGAGTCAGCTCTTTCTCCGACAGGGTGTTGCCCAGCCGCATGATGTAGCCGAACGGCACCGGCGGCTCTTCGGGCAGCGGCGACGGAAGCGGGGCGGCCTTCTGGATCATGGCGTGGATCGCGGTGACCAGCTGGATGCCGGCGTCCACCGTGGGGTTCTGGTAGTCGATGATCTGCAGCGTCGAGACGGGATTGACCCGGACGCTGTCTACGGGGCCCACCTGGACGGGCAGGATCGGGCGATTGAGAGCCTGGGCGTAGCGCAGCTCGGCCTGGCTGGGCTTGGACTGCAGCCAGTTGTTGGACAGCGCGACGATGAACACATCACAGGAGCGGATCTGCTCCAGGATCGCGTTCCACCAGGCGTCCCCACCACCGAGTTCCTGGTCGAACCACACCTTCTGCTGAGCGCGCTTCAACGCGGTCGTCAGCGCGTCCAGCGACGTCCTGTCCTGGCTCGAATAGCTGATGAATATGGCCACGGAAGTCTCCTCAATTGAGGGCAGGGGGAAGCTGATACGGCGAAACCGTCATGCGACGGTAGCGCATGGTACTGGCCGCAGCAATCGGCTCTGGCAAACCAGCTGCGGCGTGCCGCGGCGATCAGTCGGCGGCGGGGACATGCGCCTCGTCCGGGGGGTGGAACTCGGCGTAGCGCTGCGTGAATTCATGGCCCGGCACCGGCCACTGCTCGCCTTCGGATCCTCGCACCACCCAGTCGCCGTCGGCCGCATTCGTGGGGCCCTCCAGCGTGTTGATCGACTCGCCCGGTTGTGCCGGACGGGCCTGGACTCGCCCTTTCCGGCGCCAGAGCCCGTCGCCGGCGGGTTCGTAGGTCGCGTGGAAGATGTCGTCGCGCACCGACCAGGTCTTGCCGTCCGAGCGCACCTCCCAGTCGCCGGCGTCGGCGTGCATGGTGTGCCCGGAATCCGACGTCCACGTCCAGGGTGCGGTGCGTTGCTCGGCGGACACCGTCCCGACCCGTGTGAAGGTCCGCCACAGTGGGCGGGACCGGTAGCCGAGTTGGCGCAGGCTCCACAGTGTGGCCGCCAGGCTGCGTACCGCGGCGCTGAGCAGGTCCGGGTTGTTTTCGACGGTGGACCAGTCCACCAGCTTGTCGTGGATCTTGCGGGAGTCGTCGCGGGGCGTGCCGTACTTCCAGCCGTTGCGGCGGTAGTACCGGCACCAGTCCTCGTGCTCGGCCTGCGCCATGGCCAGCGCCGAGTACCGGTCGAAACCCATCAGCGCGAGTTGCTCCAGCGGCGGCGCGTCGGCCATGTCGCGCCCGGACAGTTGGGCCGGCGGGCTGCCCCAGGTGTTCCAGGTGTGCCCGGCGACCTGTTCGACCATCCACAACGCGTTGCGTACCTGTCGCCTGTTGGAGCCACGGTAGAACTCGTCGAGCTCGATCCACGGCACCGAGGCGGGGCCACGCGGCCAACTGGGATCGATGGTGGCGACGTACCGTTCGTGGATCAACCGGGCGGCCCGTTCCCAGGCATCCTGGACCTGACCTTCACGGCTGTCCAGCACCAGGGAGTAGGACTGCAGCATGCCGACCACCTGGATGGAGTCGTCGGCGATGCTGGTGTTCAGATCCGAGGTGTAGACCGGCATCTCCGGGAAGCGCGCGGCCAGCCTGGTGCCGGTGGTCGCGGTATGGGTGTCGACCAGGATCACGGCGCTGGTCGTGGGGTCGGTGTCGCCGATCAGGCGCAGGATGGTGGGGATCGTCGGGCCCTCGGACACCGCGTCGATCGACGGTCCGTCGGAGGCGAATCCTGCTTGCTGACGGTAGAACTCGTGATCCTTCAGGTACTCCTCGGCGTCGCGTTCCACCAGCGTCAGCGACGGCAGCGGCACCGCACCCGGGGGCGTGTAGAAGTCACGTTCCAGCGCGCGACGGGTCAGGTCCGCACATAGCGCCAACGTCAATTGTGAAGTGCCGCAGACGAACACACGCTTGGTGCGGCCGGTCGCGATGATCCCGTCCAACAACCGGCTTGCCGTGACCTCGTACTTGCCGACCACATCGGCCGCCCATCGGGTGTCGGATCCGCCGAACTGCTGGGCACGCCAGGCTTCGGCCAGCCAGGGGTCGTCGATGCGCACGATCAGCGGCAGCCGCCTCTTGTGGGCGACTTCCGCGAGCCGGCGGCTGATCAGGTCCAGCCACAGCAGGTTGATGGCCGGGTCGGGCGCCATCAGATAGAGCCGGCTGAGGTGGCGCCACAACCGCAGTGACACCAGCGTGGCCGGTGTGTTGAAGTCGACGAGCACCACACGGGCGCCCATCCGGCGGACCCGCTGCACCCGGTCGTCGTTGGCGCTGGTGATCACGACCAGGGTGCCGCGCCGGTCCAGCGTGCGGGCGACGCCGCTGATCATCGACTCGGTGTCGTCGTCGACCCCCACGATCGCGGTGACGGAATCGGCGAAGTTGGCCCGCAGCCGGTCGACCTGAGACCGGAAAACTCCGACCACCACACCGCCCAGGCCGGTGAAGATCGCCGAAACCGCTGCCATTCGGGCCAATTCGAGACCGACCGGTGTCGGGCTGGGGCAGATGTGTCCGCCCAGCGAGTAGTCGCCGCTGCTGCCTTTGATCAGCTGGGCGGTCAGCATCAGCGGGGTGAAGACCGCCGGATGGTTCTCGTCGTGACAGTTCCAGTACGAGCTCAGTCCGAGAATCGCGCTCATGGTGATCAGCACCGCAATCACGGTGAACGAAACCCCCACCAGGCGGTGGCTGGTGTTGGACCGGAAGGTCATTACACACACCGTGACCAGGACGGCGACCACGATCGCGGTCGTCGACATCGATCCCGGTCGGCCGAACCAGGCCAGCCCGGACGGCAGCAGGTCGAGAATCGCGGGCTGAAAGGCCACCGCCGCCAGGTACCCGATCAACAGGACGGCGAGGATGGACATGCTCCAGCGCACCGGGGGCGGGGCGATTCTCTTCTGGCCCATCGAACCTCGCTTCCGGCGGCCTGCTAGGACGCGAACAGTACACGCGCAAGTGCGCGGGAAGGCAACAAGAAGTTCGCGGCCGCGGCTACTGTGCGAGCCGGGTGTCAGCCGACGAAACGGGACAGTCGAGCCGACAGATGCGGGACCAGGCCGCCGTCGGCGTCCACCCGTTCTTCGACGTAGGCGAGATCGCCGCCCTCGACGATGCCGTAGAGCCGTTTGGCGCCGCCGACCAGCACGCCGGACCGGCTCCTGGCCAACGCGTCGGTGACGAGTTCCCACGACGACTGGTTGCGCGGGCGGCCGTAGAACAGCTCGACGTAGCCGGCCGAGTGCGCCAGCAGCAGCTCGATGGCCTGGGATTCGCTCGGGTCGTCCGGATCGGCGACGAATCGCCAGAAGCCCGTCTCACGCAACGCCGGCTGGTGGTACTCACCGGCGTCGTCGAGGCGCCAGGACCGGGCTTCCCAGTTCAGGTAGTCACCGCCGTCGTGGGAGACCACGATCTGCTGGCCGAACCGGTAGTCGCCGTCGTGAGCACGACCCTCGCCCTCGCCGCGCCACACGCCCACCAGCGGCAGCAGCGCCAGCAAGGCGTCGTTGAGGTTGGCGCCTTCCCGCAGGTTCGCGGTGTCGGCAGGCACCGGCAGGTCGTCGTACGCGGGGATATTCCGGGTAGCGGTCAGTTTCGCCCGCTCCGCCGCCTGCGACAGTTCGTCCGCGGCGTCCTCCCCCTCGGTGGACGTCACGACTCGTCGGTGATCAACCGATACAGCGCATACAGCGCGAACCAGGAGATGATCACAGTCGCGAGGACCAGCATGATCTCGAAGAACAGCACCACGTGCTCGAGTCTAAGCGATCACCTTCGCCGTTGAGCCTGCCCTGTGGATGGCGACGCCTGAATTCGAGTTGGACTTCGTCACCCGCCCAGTGCGCAGCGAGCCCGTCAGGCGACCTTGATGTCCACCTCGTGAATGCCGGCACCGGAGGGCGCCACTACCGCGTCGCCGTTGCCCACCCGGGACAAGGCCCGCAGTGTCCACGAGCCGGGTGCGGCGAAGAACCGGAAGTCACCGGTCGCCGACGCCACGACCTCCGCGGTGAACTCGTCGGACGAGTCCAGCAGACGGACGAAAGCCCCGCCGACGGCCTGGCCGTCACCGTCCACGACACGGCCGGTGATCACGGTTTCCTTCTCCAGGTCAACGCTGGCCGGCAACGTCAGTCCTTGCTTCGGTGCAGTGCACATCTCAGTTTCCCAACTCGATCGGGGCACCCACCAGGGAGCCGTATTCCGTCCAACTGCCGTCGTAGTTCTTCACGTTCTTGTGGCCGAGCAATTCCTGCAGGACGAACCAGGTGTGCGACGAACGTTCCCCGATCCGGCAGTAGGCAATCGTTTCCTTGGTTCCGTCCAGCCCGGCGTCGGCGTACAGCTTGGCCAGCTCCTTGTCGGACTTGAAGGTGCCGTCCTCGTTGGCGGCCTTGCTCCACGGAACATTGATGGCGGTGGGGACGTGGCCGGGTCGCTGGCTCTGTTCCTGCGGCAGGTGCGCGGGCGCCAGGATCTTGCCGGAGTACTCGTCAGGGGAGCGCACGTCGACCAGGTTCTTGGTGCCGATGGCCGCGATGACCTCGTCACGGAATGCGCGGATCGAGTTGTCCGGTGCGGCCGCGGTGTAGGAGGTGGCGGGCCGGTTCACCGCGTCGCTGGACATCGGGCGGCCGTCGAGTTCCCACTTCTTGCGGCCGCCGTCGAGCAGCTTCACCTTGTCGTGGCCGTACAGCTTGAAGTACCAGTAGGCGTAAGCCGCGAACCAGTTGTTGTTGCCGCCGTACAGGATCACGGTGTCGTCGTTGGAGATGCCGCGGTCGGACAGCAGCTTGGAGAACTGCTCTGCGTCGACGAAGTCGCGCTTGACCGGGTCCTGCAGGTCGTCTCGCCAGTCCAGCTTGATCGCGCCGGCGATGTGGCCGCCGTCGTAAGCGCTGGTGTCTTCGTCCACCTCGACGAAGACGACATTTTCGGCATCCAGATTGCTCTCAGCCCAGTCGGCGGAGACCAGGACGTCGGAGCGTGCCATGGGGGATCCTTTCGATTTCTACTAACGGGCAGCGTGGTGAGATCGCCTGGGTACGCCTGTTGCGCAAGGAAGACATGCCACGGTGAGGGACCTGGCCGCTCCGAGCCTGCGCAGAAAGGCGCGGCTACTCAGCAGCTACAGCAACAGCAACAGCACGCGACGCGGCACAGCGAAACCGTGCGGCGCTTGGTGAGCACAAGCTCGATGCGGGCTGACACGCCGGTTAGCTTACCCAATGAAACAGTGATCAAGCCAACAGCGGCGGAAGGGGCGGCGGTCGCCCGCGTCACGACCGCTTGAAGCCTTCCAGCGAGACCGTGACTCCCCTGGTAATGCCTTCGATGATGACGTCGGAACCGCGGGCTCCGACGGTGTTCGGCGCCACCCCGAACGGAAGCCTCTGATTGGGCAGTCTGGTGGCGAACGCCCGGAGTACCGCGTCGCGTTTGTCGTCGGGAACGGCGCGGTCTTCGGTGTCGGGCCCGGTGAGCACGCCGGTGGGAGTGATCACCAGCGTTGCCGGGTCATCGGGAGCGATCGACAGATCAACCGAGATGCTGACCCGGTGCTCGAAGTCGGCCGACTTCGGCGGGGTGCCGCTGAACACGAGGCCGTGGCTACCCGATATCCCGGACTCGGTGGTCCCGCCCGTGGCGTCGTTGGATTCCTGGGGTGGGGCCTCCACCATCAGGTCGGTGATGCCCATATAGCGGCCCAGATGCACCGAGTCGATGATGATCCGGCTCTCCAGCTTGCCGACCGGGAGCTTGGCCTCGGGCCTGATCAGCCAGGACGCGTCGGTCAGGTCGACCGAATGCATGGTGGCCTCGAGGGTGGCTTTGCCGACGGCTGCGTGATCGACGGCTCCCGCCTTGATCTCCAGCTGTGTGTAGTTGTGGCGCATCGCCTGCGGGATGAACGGGAAGGCGATGATGGCCACGAACGGGTCGGAGCCCAGGTCGGCGGCTCTGCGCACCGTCGTCGAGAGCCGGTATTCGGCGTAGATGCTGGCGCCGTAGTCGACGCCGACCGCGCCGAGTGCGATGACGCCGACGGCGATCGCCGCGGCGGTGGCAGCGGCCAGGACTTTACGCACGCGGACATTCTGACATCGCCGTGTTGGGTTGCTCACAGTCGTCTCGCGGCAACTGGCCTCCGCGCGCTGGTCGAGCGGGCATCGGCTAACGGTCCGACTTCCCTCGGTTGCATCTCATAAGGGCTCGTCGCCAGGCCGAATACCACGTGGCAAGTTATCGTTAGATGATCTTGCCGCTAACGTCATATGTCGCGATGAATCTGGGAGGCCTTGCCCACGACGCTGGAGGGGCGTGTTGGAGCTATTACTGCTGACCTCGGAGCTGTATCCCGACCCGGTCCTACCCTCGTTGTCCCTGCTGCCCCATACCGTGCGGACGGCGCCGCCGGAGGCGTCCTCGTTGCTGGAGGCGGGTAACGCCGACGCCGTGCTCGTCGATGCGCGCAATGACCTGTCGGCGGCACGCGGCCTGTGCCGGCTGCTGAGCACGGCCGGGCGGTCCGCGCCGGTGCTGGCCGTGGTGAGCGAGGGCGGATTGGTGGCCGTCAGCGCCGACTGGGGCCTGGACGAGATCCTGCTGCCCAGCACCGGGCCGGCCGAGATCGATGCGCGCCTGCGGCTCGTGGTGGGCCGCCGGGGCGGTCTGGCCGACCAGGAGAGCGTCGGCAAGGTAAGCCTGGGTGAGCTGGTGATCGACGAGGGCACCTACACCGCGCGACTGCGCGGGCGTCCGCTCGATCTCACCTACAAGGAATTCGAGTTGCTCAAGTACTTGGCCCAGCACGCGGGCCGGGTGTTCACCCGTGCCCAGCTGCTGCACGAGGTGTGGGGCTACGACTTCTTCGGCGGCACCCGGACCGTCGATGTGCACGTCCGCCGGCTGCGCGCCAAACTCGGGCCCGAGCATGAGGCGCTCATCGGCACGGTGCGCAACGTCGGCTACAAGGCGGTCCGGCCCGCGCGCGGACGCGCCCCGGCCGCCGAGCCCGACCGCGAATCTGAGGACGACGAATCCGACACCGAAATCGATCCACTGGCCGACCCGGCGCGCAGTCAGTGACATCGCCGCAGTGGCGCACTGCCCTCACCGGTGAGGAGCAGCAGGAGATCCGCGAAATCATCACGGCAGCAACACAATTCGATGGTGTCGCCCCGGTTGGTGAGCAGGTGCTGCGGGAACTTTCGCACGACCGCACCGAGCATCTGGTGGCTGTCGATTCAGAAGGCGGCTGCACGGGCTATCTCAACCTCACCCCGCCGCGCGACGAGGCGGGAATGTCGGAGTTGGTGGTGCGGCCGCAAGCCCGTCGCGCCGGCATCGGCAGCGCACTCATCCGTGAGGCGCTGGCCAAGACGGGCGGGCAGACCCGGTTCTGGGCGCACGGCACGCTGGAACCCGCCCGCGCGACCGCGTCGGCGCTGGGTTTGGTCGTGGTGCGCGAACTGCTGCAGATGCGGCGGCCGCTACGCGACGTTGCCGAACCCGTGCCATCGAATCGGCAGCTGCAAATCCGCACCTACGCCGGTCCGTCCGACGACGCTGAACTGCTGCGGGTCAACAACGCTGCGTTCTCCTACCACCCGGAGCAGGGAGGTTGGACCGAACGCGAGATCGAGGAACGACGCGGCGAGCCCTGGTTCGATCCGGACGGTCTGTTCCTGGCATTCGACCGCGACGACAAGCTGTTGGGCTTCCACTGGACCAAAGTGCATCCCGACCCCGCCGGTCTGGGCGAGGTGTACGTGCTGGGGGTCGACCCGGCGGCCCAGGGCGGCGGACTCGGACAGCTGTTGACGTCGATCGGGTTGGCTTTCCTGGCGCAGCGGCTGGCCGAATTGCCCGGCGCCAGCGCGATGCTCTACGTCGAGTCCGACAACGCGGCCGCGGTGCGGACCTATGAGAAGACCGGGTTCGCCGTGTACAGCGTCGATACCGCGTACGCCCCCGGCTGACACCGCAGGTCCGCCTTTTCTTCGGGCGCGGAGCATAGTTTCCGGGTTAGTTGGCAATGTTCCAGTGGATGAAAATCGGGTCGGCACTGGGTGCGGCAGCGGTGGCGATGTTGCTCTGCACGTCGGGCGTGACGGCATGCGGGAGTGACGACAACCGCGGCGCCTCCACGCAAAGCCCCGAGGTCTCCGGCGGTGGCTCGTGCGGCGGCAAGAACTCCCTGATCGCCGAGGGTTCAACCGCGCAGCAGATCGCGATCGCTCTGTTCAATCAAGTGTGGGGCCAGTTGTGCCCGGGAAAGTCAGTGGCGTACAGCCCCACTGGGTCGGGCGCCGGACGCGAGCAGTTCATCGCCGGTCACGTCGACTTCGCCGGATCGGATTCGCCCCTGGTCGCCGCTCAGATCGGACCCGCTGCCCAGCGGTGCAACGGACGTTCGGCATGGGACCTGCCACTGGTGTTCGGGCCGATCGCGTTGGTGTACAACCTGCCGGGCATTCCGAAGCTGGCAGTCGACGCCGACGCGTTGGCCAAGATCTTCAGCGGCGGCATCCGCATGTGGGACGACCCGATGCTGCTGGCGCTCAATCCCGGGGTGGCGCTTCCCAGGACCAGGATCACGCCGATCTACCGCAAGGACTCCTCCGGGACCACCGACAACTTCCAGAAGTACCTGACCACCGCGGCGCCGCAGAGCTGGAGCCGTGGCGTGGGCACCGAGTTCCAGGGTGGCGTGGGGGAGGGTGCGCCGCGGTCGGCCGGCGTGGTCGAGGCGGTGCGCACCACGCCCGGGGCAATCGGGTACGTCGAGAAGGGTTTCGCCGATCGCGCCCGGGTGCCGTTTGCTCGGATCGATACCGGCCACGGTGTCGTCGAGCTGACCGACGAAACCGCGCGCAACGCCGTCAATGCCGTCACCTTCGCGGCCAGCAGTAACGATCTGGTGCTGGAGCTGGGCTCGATGTACGCAACCCAGGAGCCGACGTCGTATCCGCTGGTGCTGGCGACCTACGAGATCGTCTGCTCGGCCGGCTACGACCCGCAGACCGCCGCCGCGGTGAAGGCCTTCCTCACCACAGCCGTCGACAAGGGGCAGACCGCGCTCACCTCCGCCGGGTATGTCCCGCTGCCCGATAAGGTCAAGGAGCGCCTGATCACCGCGATCGACGCGCTGCAGTAATCGCACGGAGAAGCGACGGGATCACCAGTGACGACGCCAAACCCAGCCGATGCGGGTTCGGGCGAAGTCGTCGCCGCGCCGTTCCCGGAACCGCCGATCATTCCGATCAGCCCGTGGGGCTACGGCAGGCCACCGCTCGCCGACCGGATCTTCCGCCGGCTCGCCGTGGCCGCAGCCCTGTCGATCGTGGCCGTCATCGCCGGCGTCGGGGGGTTCCTGCTGTGGCACGCCCTGCCGGCGCTGGCGCGGAATCGGGAGAACTTCTTCACCTACGGGGGCAACTGGGTCACCACAGATCCCTCAGCGATGCACTTCGGGATCCTCAAGCAGCTGCAGGTGACGGTTTTCGTGTCGCTGTTCGCCCTGGCCCTGGCGATGCCGGTGGCACTGGGCGTGGCGATCTACATCACCCAGTACGCGCCGCGCAGGCTCGCCGCGCCGCTGTCGTACACCGTCGACCTGCTGGCAGCGGTGCCCTCGATCATCTACGGCGTCTGGGGGCTCTATGTCCTGGCGCCGCAGTTGCGGCCCCTGGCTGTCTGGCTCAACGTCCACCTCGGGCATGTGTTCCTGTTCGCCAGCGGGAATGCGTCGGTGGCTGGTGGCGGCACCATCTTCACCGCCGGAATCGTTCTGGCGGTGATGATCCTGCCGATCATCACCGCGGTCACCCGGGAAGTGTTCGTCCAGACCCCGCAGGACGAGATCGAAGCCGCGCTCGCCTTGGGCGCGACCCGCTGGGAAGTGGTCACGACGACGATATTGCCGTTCGGGCGCTCCGGGTTCATCAGCGGATCGATCCTGGGGCTGGGGCAGGCGCTGGGCGAGACGGTCGCGCTGCTGATCATCCTGCGCGGCACGCAGACTGCGTTCTCGTGGTCGCTGTTCGACGGCGGATCCACCTTCGCTACCAAGATCGCCGCCGCCGCGCCCGAGTTCGACAATCCCTACAAGGCGGGCGCCTACCTGGCCGCGGGGCTGGTGCTGTTCCTGTTCACGTTCGTGGTCAACGCCCTGGCGCGGGCGTCGGTGGCCGGCACCCGAGCCGCAAGGGCGCGGCCATGACCTCGATGCTGGACCGCCCACTGAAGTGGCGGACGCTCGCCGGTCGCGGCCGTCGCCGTCGCGCCGCCAACACCGTCGCCACGATCCTGGTGACGCTGGCGATGCTGATCGCGCTGGCGCCGCTGCTCTGGTTGCTGTGTTCGGTGGTGATCAACGGATACCAGGCGCTGACCTCGAGTGCGTGGTGGACGCACTCGCAGGCGGGAACGACGGCGCTGGCTTCCGGCGGCGGTGCGTACCACGCCATCATCGGCACCTTGCTGCTGGGATTGGCGTGCGCGGCGATCTCCATCCCGATCGGGGTGCTGGTCGGCATCTACCTGGTGGAATACGGCGGTCACGGCCGGCTGGCCCGGTTGGTCACATTCACGGTGGATATTTTGGCGGGAGTGCCCTCGATCGTTGCCGCGTTGTTCGTCTACGCGGTATGGGTTGCGGCGATGGGTCTGCCCCGTTCCCAGTTCGCAGTGTCGCTGGCGCTGGTCCTGATGATGCTGCCGGTGATCGCGCGGGCGACCGAGGAGATGCTGCGGATCGTGCCGATGGACCTCCGGGAGGCCAGCTACGCGCTCGGGATACCGAAGTGGAAGACCATCGCCAGGGTGGTGCTGCCGACCGGAATGTCCGGGATCCTGACCGGGATCCTGCTGGCGCTGGCCCGGGTGCTGGGCGAAACGTCGCCGCTGCTCATCCTGGTGGGCTATTCGCGGGCTATGAACTTCGACATGTTCACTGGGTTCATGGGGTCGTTGCCCGGCATGATGTATGACCAGACGACCGCCGGAGCCGGTGCCAACCCCGTTCCGACGGAGCGGATGTGGGGCGCCGCGCTTACCCTGATCTTGCTGATTGCCATCATCAATATCGGGGCCAGGGTGGTCGCGAAGATCTTCACACCAAAGAAGACGTAACCAGGAGCTGTATTCAGTTGGCCAAACGGTTGGACCTCAAAGAGGTCAACATCTACTACGGGTCGTTCCATGCGGTCGCCGATGTGTCGCTGTCGGTGCTGCCGCGCAGCGTGACCGCCTTCATCGGCCCGTCTGGCTGCGGCAAGACCACGGTGCTGCGCACCCTGAACCGGATGCACGAGGTGCTTCCGGGGGCCCGGGTCGAGGGCAGCGTGCTGCTCGACGACGAGGACATCTACGGCAGTCGCATTGACCCGGTCGGCGTGCGCAGAGCCATCGGCATGGTGTTCCAGCGGCCGAACCCGTTCCCCGCCATGTCGATTCGCGACAACGTGGTGGCCGGGCTGAAGCTGCAGGGGATCCGCAACCGCAAGGTGCTCGACGAGACCACCGAGCACTCGCTGCGCGGCGCTAACCTGTGGGACGAAGTCAAGGACCGGTTGGACAAGCCCGGCGGCGGCCTGTCCGGTGGTCAGCAGCAGCGATTGTGTATCGCCCGTGCCATCGCGGTGCAGCCCGACGTGCTGTTGATGGACGAGCCCTGCTCGGCGCTGGATCCCATTTCGACGATGGCGATCGAAGAGCTGATCAGCGAATTGAAGCAGGAGTACACCATCGTCATCGTCACGCACAACATGCAGCAGGCGGCGCGGGTGAGCGATCAGACGGCGTTCTTCAACTTGGAGGCCGTCGGCAAGCCCGGGCGCCTGATCGAGATCGACGACACCGAGAAGATCTTCTCCAACCCCAGCCAGAAATCCACTGAGGACTACATCTCCGGCCGATTCGGTTAAGGGGTCCGCACGCCAGGCTGGGCCCGGCAATCAGCTGGCCCGTCGTCAGTGCGAGCTGTGGGTCGCTTCACCCTCGACGAATTTGCCGGTGGCTTGGAAGATGACCCGTCGCGCCACCTCGACGGCATGGTCGGCGAAGCGTTCGTAGAACCGCCCCAGCAGCGTCACGTCCACCGCGGCCGCCACCCCGTACTTCCATTCGCGGTCCATCAGCACGCTGAACAGGTGCCGGTGCAGGTCGTCCATCGCGTCGTCTTCTTCGCGGATTCGCGCCGCCTTCTCAGGGTCGCGAGTCTGCAGTACCTCTCGCGCGCTGTTGCCCAATTCGACTGCGATGCTTCCCATTTCGGCGAAATAACCGTTGACTTCCTCGGGCAGCGCGTGCTGAGGGTGCCGCCGGCGGGCGATCTTGGCGACGTGCAGTGCCAGCGCGCCCATCCGATCGATGTCGGCGACGATCTGAATCGCACTGACGATCGACCTCAGGTCGCCGGCCACTGGCGCCTGCAGAGCGAGCAGGACGAAGGCACTCTCCTCCGCCTGTGTGCTGAGCGCTGAAATTCTCTCGTGGTCGGTGATGACCTGCTCGGCCAGCACCAGATCGGCCTGCAACAAGGCTTGAGTAGCCCGCTCCATCGCAATCCCGGCCAGCCCGCACATCTCGCCGAGTCGCTCGGATAACTCAGCGAGCTGCTCATGGTAGGCGGTTCTCATGTGTAAAGCCTACGTTCTGCACAGGGCTAATGGCGTGCAGCGGCACGTACTGTTCCCGAACGCCGGTGCGCTACTCGCAGGTGGTGTCTGCCGCGTTGGTGACCGTCAGGTCCTCCGGCAGCCGGGTCGGCGGGCTGCTGGTGTTCCGGCTGATCTGCATGCTCACCGAGGAGCCGCTGGGCGGCGGGGTGCTCACGGCGCTGAAGTCCGGGCCGAGTACCACCTGGACCACCGACCCGATTCCGGTGACCCGCTCGACCTTTGAATTGCCGAATGCCGCGGCCACTGTGGCGGCGGCCTGCTCGTTGCCGGGGGAGAAGAACACCGTGGTCGTCTTCAGCGAACTGGGGTAGTCGTCCGGCGTCATCACGTTGAACCCGTTGCGCTTGAGTTGGCTCGCGGCGGCGGCGGCCAGACCCTCGGTGCCGGTGCCGTTGGACACCTGGACGGTGACCTCCTGCGGCGAGGTCGTCGTCACCTGCTCGCGGTGCATGTCAGGGGCCGGGGCTGCTTCCGGCTGCGCCGGCTTCTTGGTGGCGCTGGGGCCGGTTCCGGACGTCTGCGAGCTGCCCAGACTTTGGGCGTTCTGGTCGTTCTCCTTGGGCAACGGGTCGTCGTTGATGATGGCAGTGAACAGCGCCTTCATGTCCGCGGTCCGCGGCGGCTCGTTGCCGTCCTGGTCGGTGATGCCGGTGGGCACGGTCACGAACGTGACGTGCCCGGCCGCCATGTGCTGCAGCGAGCGGCCGAGTTCCACCAGGTCTTTGGTCTTGACGTTGTCGACGTAGCTGTTGCCGATGAACATGTTGACGACGTTGTTGAGCTTGTTGAGGTTCATCAACGTGTCCTCGGAGATCATCGTCCGCAGCAGCGAGGACAGGAACAGCTGCTGACGCTTGATGCGGCCGTAGTCACCGTTGCTCTCAGTGGTGACCTGCCGGGCGCGCACGTAGTTCAGCGCGGTGGGGCCGTCGATGACCTGGCGTCCGGCATGGGCGAGGACCGTGCCCAGTTCGTAGTCCTTCAGCGGCGTGGTGGTGCACACCTCGACTCCGCCAAGCGCCTCGACCATGCGCCCAAAGCCGACGAAATCGATGGCGATGAACCGGTTGACGCTCAAACCGGACAACTTTTGGATGACCTTCACCAGGCATTTGGGGCCGCCGAAGGAGAACGCCGAGTTCAGCTTCGTCTCGGTGTAGACCATCCGGGGGCCCGTCTTGCCGGTCTTCGGGTCATAGATGGGTCCGTACTTGCCGTCCTCGGGATTCCAGGCCTCGCACTGGATGGGCGTGATGGCCAAGTCGCGGGGGAACGACACCGCGACGACCCGTTTGCGGTTGGCCGGAATGTTGACCAGCATCACCGTGTCCGACCGGGCACCCCCGGCGTCCTCGGTGTCGCCGGCTCCGACATTGGCGTTGGCTCCCAGCCGCGAGTCCATCCCGACGATGAGGAAGTTCTCGTCGCCGTACTGCGCATTCGGGTCGACGATGTCGGATGACCCCGGATCCAGCGCGCTGACGGTGTTCAGCTGATTGTTCTTTGACGAACTCCAATGCCAGGCGCCGCCCGTGAGAACCAGGGCCAGCAGTGCGAAAACCGCCACCATGGAACGGCCCGCGATCAGGATCGGCCGTCGGCGGGACCTCGGCTTCGGGGGCGCGTCGGTCGAGTCACCGGCCGGGGAGGAAGTGCGGCGGCGCCTACGGCGCGGTGCCTTCTCGGCCCCTCCGTCCTCCGGGTAGTTGGTCGCCCCGAGGTCGGGGATTTCGGACAGCAGCTGCAGCGAGTAGGCCGGGGTCGGGATGACCTGGGTGTCCAGCAGGTCGTCGCGGCCGGCGAACTCCGGTTCCTCGTCGATCTGAGGCTCGTGGTCGGCCTCTGGTTCTTCGGCCTCAGGTTCCTCGGCCACATGATGGTGCGTCGGACGGTCCGGGAGGGTCGCGCCGAGTTTGGCGATCAGGTCCGCGACGCTCAAGATGCCGTCGTTGTGGCTGCCGGTCTGTTCACTTTCAGGCTCGTCGGCGCAGGCCTCAGCTTTGGCGGGGGTGCCGGCCGACCACTTGCTCAGTTCGTCGTCGGATGGCGAGGCGGAGAAGCGCTCCCACGGCGCGGCGCCTGGCAAAGGCTGCTCGATTGCGGTAAGGAAGTCAGGATCACCGGCGTTTGGCGCGCGCCGATGGCCAGGAGTGGCGTCTTTCTCGCCGTCACTCATGTCCTACCGGCCTCCGAAAGTCACTATGCGGACGTCCCCACCGATGGGGTGGTTGTTCGGGCACTACGCGCACACGTAATCGCAGCACCGCCGTATCGGGCGCCGCGGAATTGCATTAAGGCTCACATCGTACTGATTTCTCGGCTGAGACGCGATTTCGAGAGTGTCTCGGTTCAGCCACCCTCCCTTGCGGATCAGCCGCCGGAGTGCATGACGTCAGCGCCCTCCGGTACCCGGCAATCGTCAGGATCGGTGAGCCAGCCGTCGGGCAGCGACACCCGGGCGGGAGAGCCCTGGCGTCCGCGCGGGCCGTTGCCGGCCTCCGGGAAGGGGACGTCGCCGTCGAGCCGGGCGAGCAGTTCGTCGAGTTCATTTAGCGTCTTGACCAGCGCTAATGCTCGTCGCAGGTCGGATCCGGCCGGGAAGCCGTGCAGGTACCAGGCGACGTGCTTGCGAATGTCACGCATGCCTTTGTCTTCGCCGAAATGGTCGGCCAGTAGCGCGCCGTGCCGTCGGATGATGTCGGCGACCTCGCCGAGGGTCGGCGGCGTCGGGGCCGGCCGGCCGGTGAAGGCGGCCGACAACTCGGCGAAAAGCCAGGGCCGGCCCAGGCAACCGCGGCCGATGACCACGCCGTCGCACCCGGTGCTGGCCATCATCGCCAGCGCGTCGCTGGCGTCGTAGATATCGCCATTGCCGAGCACCGGAATGGTGCGCACCTGCTGCTTGAGCAGAGCTATCTGATCCCAGTCGGCGGTGCCGGAGTATCGCTGCGCGGCCGTGCGGGCGTGCAGGGCGACGGCTGCCGCGCCCTCGGATTCCGCGATGCGTCCCGCATCCAGGTGGGTGTGGTGCTCGTCGTCGATGCCGATGCGGAACTTGACGGTCACCGGGATGTCGGTTCCGGCAGTGCCGCGTACCGCGGCGGCGACGATCTGGCCGAACAGCCGCCGCTTGTAGGGCAGCGCCGCGCCACCGCCGCGTTTAGTCACCTTCGGGACCGGACAGCCGAAGTTCATGTCGATGTGGTCGGCCAGCCCCTCGTCGGCGATCATCTTGGCCGCGGCGAAGGTGGTGTCCGGGTCAACCGTGTAGAGCTGCAGCGACCGCGGCGATTCATCCGGGGCGAACGTCGTCATGTGCATGGTGACCGGATGGCGCTCGACGAGAGCCCGCGCGGTCACCATTTCGCAGACGTACAGTCCGCTGACCGTCCCTGCCTTGGACTGCTCCAGCTCACGGCACAGCGTCCGGAACGCGACGTTCGTCACCCCGGCCATGGGCGCCAGCACGACAGGGCTGGCCAGCTCGATGGTGCCGATGCGCAAAGGGCGCTACCGCCCGCTCATCGTCAGCTTGCCCGCGGTCTGGTGCAGTTCGAACGCGGTGGTCCGCTTACCGGTGCGAGCTTCGCGGTCGAGCTGGCGCTGCTTGGACTGCTCGAATTTGTCGCAGGACGCCTCAAGTTCCTTGACCAGCACGCCGAGGTCGTCGCGCAGTGCGGCGGCTTCGCCGGTGAAGTCCTCGCGCTCGAAGATGCGCCATTTCTTCAGCACCGGCAGCACGACGTCGTCGAGGTGGATGCGCGGGTCGTAGACCCCGCCCACCGCGATGAGCACCGCCTTGCGGCGGAACTCGGGCACCTGGAAACCGGGCATCTGGAAGTTGCGCAGGATCTTGTGCAGCGACTTCATCGCCTGGTTGGGTGCGACCTCGAACCCGGCTTCGCTGACATCCCGGTAGAAGATCATGTGCAGGTTCTCGTCGGCCGAGATCTTGGCCAGCATCTGGTCGGCGATCGGCTCCTCGCAGGCCTTGCCGGTGTTGCGGTGTGAGATGCGGGTGGCCAGCTCCTGGAAGGTGACGTAGATCACCGAGTCGAACAGGCTCTCGGCGAACAGGTCGTCGCGCACCTGGTGGTTCTGGCCCGGGCTGAAGCCGCGGTTCACCACCTCCATGCGCAGCTTCTCCAGCTCATAGGGGTCGACGGCGCGGGTCACCACCAGGTAGTCGCGCAGCGCGATCCCGTGCCGGTTCTCCTCGGCGGTCCACCGGTTGACCCACTGGCCCCACGGGCCGTCCAGGCCGAAGTTCATCGTGATCTCGCGGTGGTACGAGGGCAGATTGTCTTCGGTCATCAGGTTCTGCACCATCGCCACCTGGGCGATGTCGGACAGTTTGGATTGTCCGGGCTCCCAGTCCTGTCCACCGAGCGCGTAGAAGTTCTTCCCGTCCGACCACGGGATGTAGTCGTGCGGGTTCCAGTCCTTGTGCATGCTCTCGTGCCGGTTCAGGTACTTCTCGACGACTGGCTCGAGTTCCTGTAGCAGCTGCAGATTGGTCAGCTCGCCTGACATGGCAACTCCAGTTATCTGTGTCTGTTGGTTGCAGTCAATATATCTGTGTCCGTCAGTAGCATTCAAGTTTGCCTACGGTGTGGCGCATCACGGTGCGGTCAAGATTGATGGGCTACCTCTGCAGGAATGCCCGAGGCCGCGCGCGGCTAATCGTGCTGCGCCGACGCGACGGTGATCTCGGACGTGCCGTGTCCGACGTAGATCGCGGCGGTGCCCAGCAACATCTCGACGCAGTAGTCGATGAACTGCTGGCGGGTGGAGCCCAGCTGGCCGTTCAGGTACGCCGTGAATAACGCGGTCAGTGCGCCGACCAAGCTTGTCGCGACCAGTTTCTGGGTCACCGCGTCGGCGATTCGGGACAGCTTGCGTTGCAGCAGCTCGATGAAATTGGGCATCCACTCCGCCCCGGAGCGCGTCAGCACCGGCTCCACGGCCGGCGCCAGCAAGAGCACGCGCCCGCGTACCGGGTCGTCAACCATCAGCGCCACGAACTGCTCGACGGCCTCCCGGGGAGTTTTGGCCGACGTCAGCGTCGCCATCGCCCGGGTACAGACATCGTCGTAGACCGCGCGAACGAAGTGGTCGCGGTCGTCGAAGCTTTCGTAGAAGTACCGCTCGGTCAGGTTCGCCTGGCGGCAGACCGCGCGCACCGTGAGTGCGGGTCCGCCTTCGCTGCCCAGCAGTTGGACGCCGGCGGCGACCAAGGTGTCGCGGCGCAACGCGTTGCGGTCTTCCAGGGGTACGCCCGACCAACGGCCCCGTCGTTGACCTGCCTGCACTTCGCTCCTAGAATCGATTCTGACAACGCGCGTAGTCAGATTTTCCTGACACCTGAAGAAAGACGCCAGTGACTCAAGATACTTCTGCGGCCTACCCGGTGACCAGCGCTGACGGAGCGGATTCCGCCACTCCGGAGGTGGATCCCGGCGTAGCCATGGGGTGCCCGGTCTCCGGCTCCGGCTACGAGGCGCCGCCGGTGCCGCTGGGACCGGATTCCCTGACCTGGAAATACTTCGGCGATTGGCGCGGCATGCTGCAGGGTCCGTTCGCCGGGTCCATGCAGAACATGCATCCCCAGTTGGGCGCCGCCGTCAAGGACCACTCGACGTTCTTGCGGGAGCCCTTGCCGCGGGTGATGCGGTCGCTGTATCCCATCGGCGGCGTCGTCTTCGACGGTGACCGCGCTCCGATCACGGGTGCCGAGGTGCGCGACTACCACGTCGACATCAAGGGTGTCGACGATCAGGGGCGGCGCTACCACGCGCTGAACCCCGACGTCTTCTACTGGGCCCACTCGACGTTCTTCGTCGGCACGCTCCACGTGGCTGAATGGTTCTGTGGCGGCCTGACCGAAGCGGAGAAGCGCCAACTGTTCGACGAGCACGTCCAGTGGTACCGGATGTACGGCATGAGCATGCGGCCGGTGCCGAAATCCTGGGAGGAGTTCCAGGACTACTGGGACCACATGTGCCGCAACGTGTTGGAGGACAACTTTGCGACGCGGGTCGTCCTGGACTTGACGAAGTACGGCAAGCCGCCGATCGCGCCATGGCTTCCGGATTGGTTGTGGGCGGGCCTGACGAAGCTGTCCGCGCCGTTCTTCCTCTGGCTGACCGTCGGTCTGTATCACCCAGCTGTCCGCGAACGATTGGGTTACCGGTGGTCGCGCCGTGACGAATGGCTGCACCGCCGCTTTGGTGGCGTGGTGCGGGCGGTCTTCGCGTTCGTGCCGCCCAGATACCGCAAGCACCCGCGGGCGCGAGCCGGTCTCGACCGTGCGTCGGGGCGCATTCCGGCCGACGCGCCGCTGCCGCAGACGCCGGCCCGCAACCTGCCTCCGCTGGACGAGCGCGGCGATCCGAAGCACTACTGCCCGGTGGTATGAGGGCTCAGTGGGTGTGGCTGTGCACCTCTTCGAGGCCTGACTGGTGCACGTGCTCGTGAGTGTGTTCGGTGCCGTCGCTGTGTGAGTGGCTGTGCTCGTGTGCCACGTGCTCGTGATCATGCGTGGTGTGCGCGTGGCTGTGGTGCACGTCGCCGTGCTGGTGCTCGTGCGCGTGGGCCTCATCGTGGCTGTGTTCTGACATTTTCTTTCTCCTTACTGTGAAAGCTATTGGGCTGCTTCTCTTTTGAGCGCCTTGATGTCGTCGTCGCGGTGGTGCCCTGGCACTCCGGGGCCGGCGTGCTCGGCGTTGTAGACGGCATCGATGACGAGCTGGCGCACGTGGTCGTTCTCCAGGCTGTAGAAGATCGTGGTGCCGTCGCGGCGGGTGCGCACCAGGCGCGCCATGCGCAACTTCGCCAGGTGCTGGGAGACCGACGGTGCCGGTTTGCCCACGTGTTCGGCGAGCTCGTTGACTGACATCTCATGCTTGGCCAGCGACCACAACACCTGCACGCGGGTGGCATCGGCGAGCATGCGGAAGACCTCGACCACCAGACCAACCTGGTCGTCCGGCAACCGGCCAGATCTATTATCTGCGTGCATACGTAGATAATAGATCTGGATGACGCCGGGGCGTCAAGCCCGGAGCCGGTCAGCGCTGAACGGTGGTCGCCTGTCGCTGCCCGCCGTTGCGCTGCTGCCACGTCCGGTAGACGTCCACGGCGGCCTCTTGGACGTCCGGGCGGGACTCCTCCCGGATCGGCAGCCGACGGTCCCGCCAGTCCTTGGCGAACTCGTCGTAGAAGGTGGCGAGCTCGAAATACTTGCGGTCGTCGACGTAATAGGGCTCGTAGGCCTCCCGTGACGTCAGGAACACGACCTCGTCGGGGGAGCAGTAGTAGAGCGATCCCAGGCACATCGGGCACGGATGGGCCAGCACATAAATGGTCGTACCGATGAGGTGTTCGGTGCCCAGCTTGGTGCATGCGGCGCGGATCGCGAGGATCTCGGCGTGGGCGGTCGGATCGTTGGTCTGCGCCACCTGGTTAGCGCTTTCGGCGAGAACCTCGCCGTCTCTGACGATGACCGTTGCGAACGGTCGACCGCCTTCGGCGACATTTCGGCGGGCGAGGTCGATGGTTCGCTGTGCGAAGTCGGTCACACCCGCAGAGTAGCCCGCAGAATCATTGGCGGTTCTGTGATAGTAACTAGGTTATCTATATTTCTGACTTGAGGCTGACTTAGGAGTGCAATGGTGCGTACCGATCGGGATCGCTGGGACCTTGCGACGAGTGTCGGTGCGACGGCAACCATGGTCGCCGCCCAGCGGGCGCTGGCTTCCGACCCGCAATACGCGCTGATCGACGACCCCTTCGCCGCGCCGCTGGTGCGTGCGGTGGGAATCGACGTCTACACCCGCCTGGTGAATGGCCAGATTCCGGTGGAGGACGACTCCGAGTTCGATCCGCAGCGGATGGCGCGGGGCATGGCCTGCCGGACCCGGTTCTACGACGAGTTCTTCCTGGGGGCCACCCGCAGCGGGATCAAGCAGGTGGTCATTCTCGCGTCGGGCCTCGATGCGCGTGCCTACCGCCTGCCGTGGCCAGCCGGCACCGTCGTGTACGAGGTCGACATGCCCGAGGTGATCGAGTTCAAGACGCTGACGCTGAGCGACCTGGGCGCCGAGCCGACCGCCGAGCGCCGGACCGTCGCCATCGACCTGCGTGACGACTGGGCGACGGCGCTGCGGGAGGCCGGTTTCGATGCCGATGCCCCGTCCGCGTGGAGCGCTGAGGGCCTGTTGGTGTACCTGCCCGACGACGCCCAGGATGCGTTGTTCGACAACATCACCGCTCTGAGCGCGCCGGGCAGCCGGCTGGCCTTCGAGTTCGTGCCGGACACCAGGATCTTCCAGGATGAGCGCTGGCGCGCACACCATGACCGGATGGCCGAACTCGGCTTCGAGATCGACTTCAACGACCTCGTCTATCACGCCGAGCGCAGCCACATCCTGGACCACCTGACCGGCGCCGGCTGGCAGACCTCTTCGCACACCACCAAGGAACTGCACGAGGCGAACGGGTTCGTCTATCCGAACGACGAACTCGCCGAAGCGTTCGCGGACGTGACGTTCTCCAGCGCGGTGCGCAAGCCGTAGCGGGCCGCTACTGGCTGCGGAGCAGTTCGTCCTTCAGCCGGG
Organism: Mycobacterium sp. TY815; assembly: GCF_030755135.1. Lineage (NCBI taxonomy): Bacteria > Bacillati > Actinomycetota > Actinomycetes > Mycobacteriales > Mycobacteriaceae > Mycobacterium > Mycobacterium sp. TY815. Next base: position 778,321 of record NZ_JAUFRX010000003.1, read on the forward strand.
TGGTGAGCATGTCCTGGAACACCGTCTGCGCCGGAGCGTAGAGATCCCGATAGGTCGAGACGAGCGCCTCCCGGTTGTACTCGGGGATGGCGCCGGTGGGCGGCGTCCAGAAGCTGTCGATGTCCATCAGGAAGAACTGGCCGGTCTGGGCCGGCGTGACGCGGCGCAGGTGGTAGCTCGGGTCGAGCGCCTGACCGACACCCGGCCCGTAACGCACGATGAGCGACTTGCCCGGCTGCGCCTCGCGGTAGACGGCGGCGCCCTGCCATTCGGTCAGGGTCAGTCCGCCCGGCGCCAGACGCTGGGGGCCGAGCAGGCTCTCGTCGATCCAGTTGGTCCACTCGATCCGGCCGTCGACGCCGGCCGGGACCCGGACCTCGAGGACGTAGCGCAGGCCGATGCGTTCGATACCGACGATCGAGGAGACCGCCGACCGCGCGTCAACCACCCGCATCGCGATCTCGAGGAAGCTGTCGAAGTTGCTGTATGCGCTGGTCTCGACGACGATCGCCTGGTTTTTCAGCGAGGCGGCCGTGGTGTTCTCCCGGTTGGAGTAGCGCACGAAGCGATCGGCGACCGGCTGCGGCGGCTGGCCGGGGGCAGTCATGCCCCACTGGACATCCTGGGCCTGGCGTTCGATCGGCAGATCGTTGAGCAGCAGATGCTTGAGTTCGCGGCTCGCCGTCTCGGTCAGAGAGTCTGTTGCCGGGTGACGGATCTCCAGCGTCACCAGGGCTACGGGGGCGTTGGGTTGTACCTCAGCGGGATTCACGTCCGGAAGCATAGCCGCGAGCTTAACCACGCGTGACGGCAATCACCCTTAGCGTCTGAATTCGTCTCGGCCGGAAGGCTGTGCGCGCACGGTATGCCAGGTCATGGCCTGTTTGAGACCGGTCTGGTGCCCCCAGTAGGACTCGAACCTACGACCTGCGGATTAAAAGTCAGAATCATGCCGCGTGACATTCGGAAAAATCTTGCCTTGGTAGCTGGTTCGTCTGCGTTAATTCTGGGTAAAGGACGGGTTTGATGGAGCAAACGTCCCCATCGGGAGGGATCGGTGACTTGGCAAACAACTTTGCTGACCCGTTGATTGAGGACTGGATGATTTGGCAGACCGCCGCGCGACTGTCGGGGGTTACCGTCAGCGAGCGCATCAGAGTCATCACCGAGTTCGCAGGCGAACTCGGTGATGTCCGGCCGTCACACGCCCAGGCGATAGACGTGATTCGATGGCTGAGCCGACACACTGAATGGTCGGCATCCACCGCAGCGACATACCACTCGTATCTTCGGGCGTGGTTTAAGTGGCTCACGGTCATGGATCATCGGAAAGACAATCCGATGGTAAAGCTACATTCTCCGCAATATCCGCAGCGGTTGGCGCGGCCCGTGAGCGACGATGATCTCGTGCGCCTACTGTGCACAAACATGCGCCACCGCACGCGTGTGATGATCCTCCTGGCTGCCCTGGCAGGGTTGCGCGTATCGGAAATTGCGCGCGTCCGCGGGGAGGATATTGACCTGTCAGCGCCGAAGATATACGTTCTCGGCAAGGGGCAGACGCGGAACTGGCTCCCGCTGCACTCGCTACTTGTCGACGCAGCCCTGACAATGCCACGACGCGGTTGGTGGTTTCCCGCAAACTCGCGCCGCCCCAATGATCATATACATAGCAAAAGCGTTTCCGACATTATCGGTGACGTCATGCGTCGCGCCGAAGCTCGCGGAACGCCCCATTCTCTGCGGCATTGGAATGGAACCACCCTACTTGACGATGGTGCGGATTTGCGAACAGTCCAAGAATTACTGAGGCACGCATCGGTTGCGACGACGCAGATTTACACGAAGGTTCCAGATGTCCGTAGGCATGAGGCAGTCAGCCGGCTCGACCCCTTCCGCGACCGACGGCAAAAGAGGGGGGAGATCCCAACCTGGGTGATTGCTGGTGAGATGGCACGCCCCCGTCCTGAAAGTTCTCCACGGCAGGTGTCCTCGCTGAGGTCTGTTGCTGGCATTGCCGCCCCGAACTGCATCGATGCGATTCAACTGTTCCAGCAGCGCGCGCTGAAAGCGGTCATCGACCCCGACAACACGCCCACAGACCCGATTCCCGTCAGCTGACAGCGGGGGCGTTTGATCCAACAAGCGCCAAGGGTATGGTCATGGCGTATGAGGGGGCATCTCATCGCAGCTGCGCTAAGCGCTATTGCCGTCCTGTCCTGCTCGACACCGGCTCATGCTGGCCCTGAGTCGCTGCCGTCGTACTGTGAGCGGGTTCCGATCTTCGGGCTCAACCCATACATTCGGACCATCTGCGACCAGCCGATTGAGGCAGACGGGTCATGGATGCGCGCCCGGCTATCTCACTACATAGGGGGGCAGCTAAGCAGCTGCGGGGGCCGCTACTACCAGGGCGGCTGTCCACCCTGGATGCAGAATGACGTAGAGCCCGAGCGGTACATCGAAGACAACTACCGGGTTACGTGGGAGACTATTCCGCCGGGAGAGCCCGGGCATCTGGACTGAAACATTGTGCGCTGAATTCCCAAAAGCCCCCCGGCGCGGCCGTGGGGGGGCCACCCGGGGGCGGGGATATTGGGGGGGTTTGCTTTGGCGAGAGTGAATCAGGCCAGCTGGCCGCTGAACGCGGCCACACCAAGCATCGCCAGGAACGCGGCCACGACAACCACCAGCTCTTCCTGTGGCATCCCTGGTCTCACGATGACGGCTGATCTTCCGGATCGAACACCGATAGATTCTCCGCAGCCTGCGGGTTACGCTGCCAGATCGCCTCGAACTCGAAGTAGTCGTAATGCTTGGGCAGAGTGCAGGCGTCGCGGGCGGCGTTGATGACCTCGACGCGGTGATGCCAGCGAGCGTCGTACACCGACCACGCGGACAACGATGCCACCTTAGTCTGCAGCGCCCGAATGTCCGCGGACTGCTTGCGGCACGTCTGGGCGATCGACTCGATGCGGTCCTTCAACGCGCGCAGAGCTTCGCTGTCGTCGTAGACGCCGGACCGCTCAGACTGGCGCCGTTTCTGCCGCTCATGCCACCACGTACCCAAAGGCAGCAGCTTTGCGACAGCAGCGTACTTCTCGGCCAGGTTCACAACCAGGGTTGACGCAAACATCAGCAGGGCGGCGATGCCGACCCACTGTTGCGGTAGGTGCCGCCACCAGTCCTCATGCATCATGGCGCCGCCGTCGCGCGAAGATCCAGTTGCCCACAGCCCCGCCCAAAAGGTCGTAGGTGTTCAGCCACCCGTACTGGGGGTGTTGCTGCATCACTGCCACGAATGAGCCGAGCGCCAGGGCCAGGTAGATGCACATCAGCGCGGTGTGCGCGAGAAACGACGGCCACGCCCGCGGGTTGGGGCCGGGTAGGGTTTCGGTGCCCGACATGAGGGCTTCGCCGAGCCAGCCGAGGACACCGAGGCTGATGTACACCGCGCCCCACGCCCACAACGGTGCGCTGTCCTCGACTTGGTTCATTGCCGCGAACTGGCCGGCCGGGGCGGTCACATAGTTGACGCCGCGGACCACGGCCTCACCGAGCAGCGCGATCTGACCGACCCGCAACGCCCGGTCGGAGACGAAGCGGTAAGTCACGCGTCGCGGCGCGACATCAGGGTGGATAGCTTGCTCGCAGCCGTAGGCAGTTGTGCGCCGGCCACGGAAAGCAGCAGCCCGTAGAGGAAGCCTCCGCCGGCGCCGATGGCCACCCCCATGGAGGGGACGCTCAGGTGGGCGGGGGTGTCCACGGACGAGCCGACTGCGCCGAGCCCCCAGGCGGCCAGGGCGAAGGTGGCCGAGTAGTGGGCGGCGCGCGCCGCAGTCGCACGCCAGAAGTCAGCGGTGAAGATGTCGCCGGTGTTGGACATTGCAGGTCAACCTTTCCGAGTTAACGGGGATACCCGCAGGTCAGCGTCCCGAACGCGCTTCGTCGCGGCTTAGCGTGAAAGAAGTAGCTATGCGGCGCGGTTCTCCGGCCGGCTGGCCCAGTCCCGCACATGCTGAATTCCGAGCTGAACGAACGTCGGACCGCCCGGCCACGCAGGGTCCCATTCGTAGCGGATGTGCGGTCCGGTGCCTTGGAACAGGAATGTCAGCGCCAGGCGGGCGGCGGCGGCCGCGGCGGCGGTGCCGGTCAGCTGTTCCAGTGGCGTGCCCGTCTGGATGAGTCCCGGCAGGGCGGCCATCAGCTTCATGAAGCCGAAGCTGAACAGTCCGGGGATGCCGCCGGACAACGCGGCTAGCACCTCGGGGACTTCGATGCCGGCCAGCTCGATGGCCTTGGGCAGCATCGTGATCCCTTCGCGCATCGACGCCATCAGGTCGGAGAACGCAAAGCGGGTGGCCAGCCGGTAGAAGAGCTCCATGATTTCTCCGACTGTGCCGCCGGGGATTTGGGCGTACATGTCGCCTTCGTGGGTGAGCCAGATGGTGCGCCAGTCACGCGGGTTGCCCTGGGTGAAGTCGGCGATGCCGTTCCCCCATGGCACGACGGGCGCGGCGAAGAACGCGCCACCGGCGGGACGTGTCGGTGAGCCCAACCGAAACCCGCACAGGAAGTTCTCCGGGAAGTTCTCAAGAATCCACTGCTCGAACAGGGCGGCGATGACGTCGCCGGCCGAATAGCCGCCAACACCGGCCTTGATACGCGGGTTGACTTTGCGCCGGGCGATGAAGTCGGCCTGCGCGATCGGCAGCGCCTTCTGCACACAGCCCCACATCGACGCGGCGCCGATGCCGCCTTGCGTGGCGCCGACTGGGATACCGCCCATCGTCGCGTCCCACGGGGTGTTGATTTCCTCGACCAGGTCAGCTGCGCCTTGGCAGACGCGGCTGACCGGGTCCTGGCCGACGATGCCGCCAGTGCCGCGGAACACGTAGAACGGGTGCCGCACTCGGGGTTTGGTGATCACGCCGGTAGTGGGATCGCCGATCAAGCCGAGTTGCCGTTTGACCGCCCAGTCGAACACGCCGCGGGTGTTCGGGTCCGGCGGTGTGCGGCGGCCCTTAATGACCTGGTCGTGAATCGCCTTGCCGTACCGGACCAGCGCAACACCGAACTCGTGTGTGTACTCGTCGCTGGTGCCGAGCCCGCGGCCGTAGCTGTACTTCGCCAGTTCACGTTTGGCGTCGCTGATCAGCGGATCAACATCGCCGGGTTGCTGCGCGGGCTGCCAGGCCATCACGACACCACCACTCCAGGCTTGTCCTTGTCATTCGTCCCGCACAGCTTGTCGCGGACCTCAGCCAAGGCTTCGACGATCGTCTTGCCGCCGAGCATGTTCCAGCGCATTGTGAGCTGGTCGTCAGCGGGCCCGACGATGACCGGCTTCTTGGCCGGCGGGGCCGGGGGCGGCAGCGCGGAGGGTGCTCCTCCCGCATACTTGGCGACTGCGGCGGCGAACACGTCCCACGGGAATCCGTCGCCGACATCGGTGTGTGTGCCGTCGCCCAGCACTTTCGTCACATACCGGTGGTCAGAGATGCCGGGTAGCCGGCCGCTGTAGGGCGGTGCGATGACGTTCGCGGGGAAGCCGTACTTCTTCGCGTCCTTCACCGCCAAGTAGGCCGCGACGTCGATCGCTTTGGCCTGCTTGAGCCAGTCGGCGCGCGACCACGAGGACCGGGACCCCGCGAAGCACAGGTTGATTGAACGGCTGTTGGCTGACAGCACGGACCAGGATGCGCGGTCAGTGTCCACGCAATCCACCACGGTCACCCCGCCGTCTGCAGCTTGGGAGATGGTGTAGTGGTAGGAGACCTCGTTGGCGTTTTGGAACCACTTGGCGAGGTTTTCGGCGGCTGCATCGCCGCCACCACCCTCCTGGGTGTGCAGGAAGAACGCGTCGACCTTCGCTGAGCGGCTGCTGTTGTTCTTGGACCAGACCGGGAACTCGTTGAATGCCGGACGATTCGACACGGCGGCCTCCTTGGGAAGTGGGATCGGCTTGCTTTGCCGGGTATGTACGTGGTCTTGGTGGCCGCCGTAGTCGGCGCCGTAGTAGCCGGTGGTGCTGACGTCCTGGCCGCCGGCGACGCCGACGCGTCGTCCGGTGTTGGGGTTTTGCCAGATGACCTGCTCAAGGGAGCCGCGGATGGACAGGCAGTATTCGGCGAAGCGTTGCATCGCATCGACCGGGCCGGTCCAGTCGATGGCGCGGTTCAACCGTTGGGGGTTACGTGCGAAACCTGCTTCGATGCGGTCGGTTTCCTGATGGCCCGGGTAGGTGCTGGCTTTCAGCCCGAACGCCTCACCGAGCCGGTACACCCACGCCGGAAAGCCGGGTGCGCCGTAGTAGATGCTGGTGCCGGCGGGTAGTCCGTAACTCATCTCTTGCCGGCCAGTTGCGAGAAGATTTCCATGGCGCGGGCGATGATCGGATCAAGGATTTGGTCGTCAAGTTGGCCGGGAATAGCGTCGGTGAGCCGGTCAGCACCCTCAACAGCGCCGCGGGCCGCAGCCTCAGTCACAGCCGTCACCAAAGCGGCGGTGAGCGCGGGTATCCGCTTCTCGATCTCAGCGGCGATGGTGTCGATGACTTTCGGAATGAGCCGGTTCGCGTGATCAGCGAGGACGTCGATCACCTTCGGGACAACACGGTCGCCGATCGCGTCGCCGATCCGTTGGAGGATGCCCATCAGCGGTGCCCTTTCTTGTGGTCGTCGTGGTGGTGTGCTTGGAGTTCGCCGAGGATGAATCCGATTGCGAGCAGCGCGGTCCCGGCGAACAGCAGCCACAGGGCGGCGTCGCCGAAGGTGATGGTCATCGGCGTAGCGGACGCAGCCAGCGGGCCAGCCGGACGGGGAGGCGGTGCAGCAGCCAGGCGCGCAGCACGTAACGCAGAGCGACGTGATCCACTGCGGGACAACCGCATTGGATGCAGCGCGCCTCCGGCGCAGTCACGGCCGGCTACTTGGCCGACTTGGTTGTCTTGGCGCGGGCCATCGGCTCCCACGACTGGACAACATCCACTTCCCACCGGCTCGCGATCCGCAAGCCTTGGTCGGCTGAGATGATGGCCCACGCGTTCGGTTGGTTGATCTGGCGGACCGCAATGGCGCGGCCTCCGGGCTCAATACGGACATCACCGTCGTCGTAGGTGGTGGGTGCTGGCTGTGTCATGGCTGCGTCTCCTTGGGGTCGGGTACGGATTCTTCGGGTGGTGGAGGTGGGCTCCAGGTGGTGATGTCGTAATTCGTTTCCACGACAGCGTTTTCGAGTACACGCACCGAGAATCCGTCGAAGGTGAACCACTGGGTGTTCTCGACGACGAGCTTCGGCACTGTGGTGGGGGTGATCTGGTTGGCGGCGATGCCGTCGTAGAGCCGCATCTGTTGCCGTGTGGTTTCGGTGGGGTGGGGCAGGATCATCCACCACCAGCCGCCGGTCTGGATGAAGCGTGCGCCTTCGAGGACGTCGAGTGCGGTCGCGCCGGTGAAGTGCCATCCGAGGATCGGCGTTTTCAGGCCGGTGACGGGGTGGGGGTCTTTCGGCGTGAGGACGTGTGTGGTCACGGGCGTCTCCTATTGGTAGGCGCGGATGTAGACGATGCCGGGGCCGCCGGCGCCGCCGTTGGTGTAGGTGCCGACGGTGCCGGGCGAGTTGCCGCCCGCGCCGGCCCCGCCGGGTTGTGCGCCGGATGCTTGCGGGCCGCCGCCGCCCGCCCCGCCGTAGTAGAGAGTCGCCACCCCTCGGGCATCGGTGACGGTGATGTTGCCGGGGCCGGGGGCGGGTGCGACGCCGTAGGCGGAGGGGGAGCCGCCGTTGCCGCCGCTGGCGCCTGCGGCGGCCAGGGTGCCGTAGCCGGGGATAACGATGGTGGTGCCGCTCGCCGCGCCGCCGGGGTTGCCCAACGGGGAGCCGGCGGTTCCGCCGGGTCCGACGTTCAGGGTCAGGTTGGAGCTGCCCATCTGGGCTTTGGTCAGGGTGGCGCTGCCCCAGACGCCCGCACTGCCGCAGTTACCGCCCAAGATGCCTGCGCCGCCCTGCCCGCCGGAGCCGTCGGAGCAGTAGATGACGTCGAAGTAGTTGGCCCACGGGTAGGTGATGGTCGGGTTGGTGATCGACTGACCGGCACCTGCGCCGTAGGTGGCCAGGACTGGGGAGTACTGGGTCGCGCCTTGAATGCCTGACAGCCCGCACCAGGGCACCAGCGCCGACCACGCCATCGGTGAGCTGACGAAGGTGGATGGGTTGGCGATGGTGACAGGCAGGACGTCAACTACGCCATTGAGCGGAACGGCCACGCTACCCCAGTTGTTGGGTGAAGCCGCGGCCAACGTGGCGGTGTTGTTGTTCGTCGATCCTGTGCCCAACCTGTCACCGAGCGTGATGTAGCCGGGTGTCCCTCGCAACGTGCCGGGACTGTAGCCCGATGAAGCTCCGATAGCTCCGAAAGCGTGAACTACCCGTTGCGTCGCGGGCACGGCCGGTGAACCGCCCGACATTGATGTACCGCCACCCGAGGCGGTGACCGCAGCTCCTACAGTTGAGACATTTCTGTATGTCGCTCCCTGAATACCGATATTGGCAGATGTTGCGATTGCGACGCCGGAGATGGGGACGGCACCGCCTGATGGTGGATTAGCCATTCCGTATAGGGTGGTGTAACCGATGGTGCCACCCGAATTATATTGCAACACGCTGCCAAGGTTGGTCATGGCTACGCCGTTGCAATAGACGTTGATGCTTGTGGTGGTGAAGCAATAACTGGTCGCCGCCACGATCAGGTAATCGCCAGCGGTAATAGCAATCGTGGTGGCGGCTGTCGCACTTCCACTACCCGAAGCATTTACCGCTGGACTGACGGTCTGGAATGACGGGGCGAGATCAATGTCCCGCGACGCTGCGGGGTATGCGGGGATGGCGGTCGGGTGGTAGGGCAGCTGCGCGCTCATCGTCTTACCGACGATGTTGTAGGTGCCGGTGCCGCGCACGATGTATTCGATGGCGTACAGGTCGCCGGGGGTTGCATTGATCTGGTTCAGCGCCGGTAGCGTGACGTAATTCCAGACCGGAACGCTGCCCGTGCCGACACTGCCCACGATATTGGCGGTGGAATAAAGTCGCGTCATCACCCCGGTTGTCTTGTTGACGCTGTGCAGTACGACATAAAACTCGGTGATATTTGTCAGCCCGTATCCAAGCCAGCCAATGGACTGTTTGATGCCGCCATCGCGGATAGTCACATAGCCGATAGCGGACTTGGTCTGCGTAATACCAATTGTTGGCAGGGTCGACGATCCATTGACCTCGGCGAGATCGAATGTCGCGTCCATCGCCTTGTCGAGATTGGCGTAGGTGGTTTTTTGAACGGCGCGCGCGTTAACTGTCGCATTGGTGTCGGAGGCGATCTTGGCGACCGATCCGGCCGGCGCTGCGCCGCCGGGGTTGTAGCCGAGGTAGTTTGTGATCGCACTCGTCAGCGCGTTACCCCACTGCGCCAGTGAGGCATTCGCGCCGGAGTTGACCGCGCCGAGGGCCACCGCGCCCGCGTTCACTGTCTGCTGGATCGCTGTGCCTATGTCCGCCCCGCCGAGCAGGCCCGCGATGTTCGCGTTGGGTATCGACGCCGCCAGCGCCGACAACTCCGCCGCGGTGTGCCCCAGGGACGGGATACCCCACGCGTTCATCAGGGTGTCGATTGGCGCCACCCACGGCGCCACCGCTTGCTGGATAGTGCCGGTCAGGTTCGCCGAGTTCAGCGGGCTCGCGCTCGTCAACGCCGCCGCCAACGCCGACGTCAGTCCGGTGACCTGGGAGATACTCGCTGAGATCCCGGCGGGCAGCGAGCCCGTCCCAAGGCCGGCGAGGTTGAGCACGCCGCCGGAGGTCAGGTTCGTCAAATAGCCTGACAGGCCAGTGATCTGGTTGATAGCTGACGTGACACCGACCGGCAGCGAGCCGGTGCCCAGCCCGGTCAATGCCAAGATGCCGCTGGGGTTCAGGTTCGTCAGATAGCCGCCCAAGCTCGGCATCTGCGACAGCGGAAGACTCGGGATCGACGGCAACGGCACACTACCGCTCAACAGATTCGCCGGGATAGCAGACAACCAGGAGATCAGCGTTTGCAGCGCCGCGCCCAGCAACGAGAAAGTCGCCTGCCCCGTCGCCGACAAGAAGGTGGCCGTGTCCGTCGCCACCGCGGTCAGCGCATCACCGAGAGCCACCCACCCGGAAGTCGTCTCCTCGACCGTGGGCCACCCCACAGGCTGCCCCGACACCAGCTGCAGCAGCTTCCGGATCGGCATGAAAATCTGTTGGATCGCCAACAGGACGGCGTCGTCGCCGGTGTAGGTGCCGAGGATCGCTTCCATCAGGCCGACCAGCTCGCCCACTACCGGCAAGCTCTCGATGAAATCGAGCAGCAGCGGCGGAATATCCTCGGGCCCATTGATATCCGCCGGGTCTGCGTTGGCGATTGCCGAGTTCACCTCAGACCAGATGCGGGTGATGATGCCGAACGGCGACAGATCCGACAGGACACTTCCACCCGTCGACCCATCGAAGATCGACGGGAACCGCTGGCTCGCCAGGTTGCGCATCGTCTCCGCCGCAGTGTCCTGCACCTTAGCGGCCAGCGTGTCGATCGTCATCCCACCGACCGGAAGGTTCGGCACACCACCGGGTACCGTCACCGGCGCACCGCCCGCGCACGCTTGTTGATCCGCGACGGCGGCTCAGGTGCTTGCGCGACACCCACGATGAACGGATCAGCCTCGGTGTGCTGCGGCGGATCAGGCAGCTGGACCGACTCCTGGCGCACACCATCAGTGATCCAGGCCGGCGCATGGACCGCTGCAGGATCGATGTGCTCGGTCTGGCGGATACCGAGCGCGACGAGCTGCGCGGCCAGATCGGCGACGACGGGCTGCAGCACGTGCAGCGGCATCTCCGTGGCCGTCAGCAGCGCTGAGGCTAACGCACCGCCGAGCGCTTTCGTCTGCCCTTCGATGTCGTCGGCGGCGGGAATCTTCTTGGGCACCACCTTTTCTTCGATGACCTTGTCGGCCAGCGCTTTCGCCGCTTCCGGCGTGAGGCTGCTGTCGACGGGTCCAACCTGGCCGACGGGGCCGGCCTCATCATCGCTCACCACAGTCCGATCTCCTGTAATCCGGTCATTGCCTTGCCGATCAGCCCGGCCATCCGTTCGAGCGCGTCAATCGAGTTGCGGGTGTCACCGAACTTCGCCTGAATGTCGACACCCCTGCCGTCGCCCCAGCTGATGTCGAGACTGCGGCAGCGGCGGACGAACACCCGCGGCATCAGATACTTCGACGTGCCGCCGACGCGGTCTCCGAGCCACCAATGCCCAAAGCCGTTGTCTCCGATCAGCCAGGGCGCAGCCTGGGCGACGGTCAGGGTGAACGCGATGTCAGGGTCGGTCTCGCGGCGCCGCCGCCTCAGATCCATGATGCTCGCGGCGGTGAACGCCTGCGTCACGTTCGTGGAGGTGGTCTCAAGGTAGTGGCCCCATCCCTGCCGGGCGACGCGCAGCAGCAGCGGCACGCTCATGTGCGCGAGGATCGAATCCCGGTAGATCGGGTTCAGGAAGCTGTCGATCGCACCGCCGAGTGAGCCGACGGACACCGTATAGCCGACACCGAACGAGATCGCCGCAGAGATGTTGTCCCCCAATACATCTCCGCCATACTGCACGGCCGCCGAGATCAGCTCGTTGACGCCAGGCATCGACTGGCCGCCGACGGTGATACGCCCGGCCCCGCCCGGCGACCGGGAGAACTCGCTCGTTTGGATGCCGGTGATATCGCCATCGCGGTAGACCACGTACGGGTGACCCGGCAAGGTGCCGAGGATGCCTGGCAGCCGGTAGTACTGGTCGTCGATCGTCTCGCCGGTGAACAGGCTGTAGGAGTCCTCGACGTAATTCGAGAGAACGTCGGCGATGGTGCGGGTCAAACCGGTCAGCAGGTTTCCGCCGATCGAGGTGCCCTGCCGGAACCCAGACTTGTCCTCGATGCCGACAATTAGAACACCGTTGCGAAGCCACCAAGTGCCCGCACCGGGCCACGGCTCCGGGTCACCAGTGAACCAGCGCCGCAAATCCCACTGCAGCTCAGCATCTTCGAGGATCGGGGCCGCCACATCGAAGATCGACGTCTTGATACTGCCGACCACCAGCGCCAGCGGGGCCACCGAGTCGCCGAACGCGCGGGGCTTGATGACGATCTGCGCATGCTGCCAAATACCGCTGAGCGCTCCGAGAATCCCCGGGATAGTCCAGTTCGCCGGATTCAGCAGAGCCATGATCGATTCGATGCTGATGTTGGTCAGCTGCAGCCGGATCAGGTTCGCCGCGAGAGTCAGCAGGATCGCATGGTCCGCCTGGGCCAGCAACATCCACGCCTTCGGCTGCTGAATCAGCGACAACGGCAGGAACGGATTACCCGCGGTGTGAACGAATTTCAGCTCTTCGATGTCGTCGAGGAAGTCGATAACAACCTCGTCTCCTTTCTCGCCGCGTACCACGGTGACGCCGTTCTGCGGCTTCATCCGGCCGCAGATCCGGGCACCCATCGTCTCTACCCGGATGTGAATATTGCTGGTGCCGCGGGCTTCTTCGTCCAGAGCCCAGAACGCCGCCCAGGTTCCGCGCCGGTCGTCCAGGTCGATCGGCAGCCGCAACTGGATGCCGCCGGTCTCGTTGACGATGGGATTAAGCGAGCCGCCGAGTTCGCCGGCCACGGTGCCGCGGTAAATCCAGTCGCCGTCGTAGAGCATGACAGTGGGCGGGTCGTAGGCCCGTGCGATCCGGTAGTCGCGAACCTCACGCGCCCACTCTGCGAAGTCGTCGTGGTCAGTGCCGGTGAACGGCTCAGCGAACGCCGCTGTCATTGCAGATCGCCTATATATCTGCGGCATTCATCGCAGAACTTGTCCGGTGAACAGCCAGTCTTGATCTCATGCGCCTGCCGCAGCGACAGGCCAGATTCGATGACCGCTACGCCCTCCTCTGTGATGCGCACACAGTCTTCACGCGGTTCAGACATTTTCGAGCCCACTTTCCGCCGACCAGAAGCGGCGTTGCCGCAGCGTCACTCTGGCCCCGGAAGGTCCAGAGCAGACCACCGGCACCAGCACCGGATCATCCTCGGTGCCGGTGTAGGGCGGCACCGCGTAGAGCGGCTCAACTCCGTTGAACAGCCCGGCCGCATTCGACAGGTCCGCGCTGACGTAGGTGTCCATGAACGGGTCGGACATCACCGACAGCATTTGACTCAGCGGCGGGGTGACGATCATCCGCGCGGCATCCGCACCAACCGGCCGGCCCCACTTGCGTTCCTGGCCGAACCCGAAATCCGGGAACTGCCACCATGTCGCCGGGTCCAGCTCCCATTCCAGCCACAGCTTCTGATCAGTCGGGTTCCACACCTCGAACCACGAGGTGTTCGGGTTCGCGGTCACACGGGCAACCGGCGCGATCGCAGTGGTCTGCCCCGTGAACAGGGAGACCAGGAAGCCGGCGAGCGGGCCGGTGGCGAACGACAGGACGTGCCCGAAGAACGTCGCCGCGACCGTGACCCCGCCGACACCGATGTTCGACAGCTGCTCGATGGCCTGCTGCAACGTAGCCGCCGAGGAGAAGAACGAGATCGGCGCAGTGGTCTGCCCGCCGATGGTGATTTGGTAGCTCAGCGTGCCCAGCGTGATCGAGAACGCCAGCGGCGCCAGCGCGGCCCCGTCGACCGTGAGCATCCCCGGGCGACTTACCGGTGTGAGGACGGTCCAATGCCGGGGGTCACCTGAGACGGTGACATTGCCGGCGCCGAGGGTGGGTAACGCTTCCAGCGCGGACTGCACCGTCGCCGAGGATGCGTTGACGTCGAGGTACCCAGTCCAGGAGCCGGCGTAATTCAGGCGGAAGCTGCCCGAGGAGGACGCGAGGTGGATGGTGAAGTTCCCCGAGTTGGTCCACGACTGGACGTCTTCGGCGCTTTCGTACATCGGGTTGTAGGCGTGGGTGGACACCACAGCGTGATAGAGGTCGTCGACGGCGGCGTCGAACCCGCCCTCGGTGGTGTACTTGATTTCCTTGGCCAGCCGCAGGATCAGCCACCGCGGCCCCGATGGGCCGTCCCAGGTGCACTTCACCTTCTGCAAGTTGCCCGGTGTGCCCCACAGCCGCTGGAACCGCGGCCGGGATTCCGGGGTGAGCCAGAACGGCAGGATCGGCTCCCGGATCGGAACGTCCTCGTCGATAGGGCGCCCGCCGATCTGGAAAGCGCCGGACTGGGTGCGGACCGTGAACCCGACGTCGTAGACGCTGTCAGGGTCGGTGTCGAGAACGATGTCGTCCTGGAGGAATGCGTCATCGGGCGCGGAAACGACGACGCTGTCACCGTTGGACGATTCGAGGGTGATCGTTGCGACAGTCATTGGTCAGCCCTTGCTGCTGCCTAGATGACGGTTCATGGCCAGTTCCTTTGAGCGGCGGTCTGCCTGGATGAAGGCGTCTTCTACGCGGGCGGTTTGGATGTTGAAGATGGTTTGCGGCCCGGGTCTTTGTCCCGCGTTGACGCCGTGCGCAACGTCGGGGGGAACGGCGGCGGAGACGGCAGGTGTCGCCGCCGCCAACGGCGACACCGCGGCCAACGGCGACGCGGACGCCCCCCCTGTACTGCCGCCGAACATCCCTCCGCCACCCAACGCCGCCAGCGGGTTGCTGCCGTCGAACAGCGTGTTGCCCGCGCTGTCCCCGATCTTGATGCCGCTGAGTAGCTTGGCGCCGGCCTGCAACCATCCCGGCGAGTCGTTCACACCGAACACGCCGAGCGCAGAGCTGACCTGGCCGCCGGCGAACTCGCCCAGCGCGGGCCCGAACTTCTGTGCCCGCTTGTCACCGCCGGTGAGCTGATTGCCGATCATCGTCAGGGGCATGGCGGCCGCGTCGGAGAACGATGACGGCACACCGATGCCGCTGCCGCCGCTGCCGGGCATCGGCGCCGCGTTGGGGGCGGAGAACTGAAACCCGCTCATGCCCGACGCGCCGGTCCCCGCGGATGCGGCGGGCACGGCGGGTGTCGTTGATGCGGTGCCGGGCTTCGTGGCGAACGTGTTCGGCCAGGCTCCCGGCCCCTGCGCCGCCAGCGTGGCCTCGGCTACCGCAATCTGCTGCTCGCGGGAAGCCAGGTCGGCGCGGGGCGCGTACTTCAGGCCGCCGAATTGCTCCCAGGTGGACTGCTTGAACTGCAGGCCGCCGAAGAAGCCGTTGCCGGTATTGATCGACCAGTTGCCGCCGGACTCCGCCTGAGCGATCGCATCCCAGTCCGGGACCGTGCCGCCGCCGGTGTTCCCGCTGTCGCCGAGCAGGATCGCATTGTGGATCGTCGTGTGCACGTGGTCGGTGTGGTCGGCGAAGTCGTTGTGACCGCGCCGGAAGTACCCCGGGTCCTCACTGCCGGGAGTTCCGACCAGTCGGCCCTTGTTGACGCCGATAGCCTGCCCCGTTTCGGGGTTCTGCCAGATCACGTCTTCCAGGCCGGCCAGCTTGCGGTTGGCGGCCAGCCATTCGGCGAACCGCTGCAGATCTGCCGTCGACCCGGACCAGTCGATGCCCTGGTTGCCCTCACCGGCGTCTTCCTGGTGACCCGGATAGGTGGAGGGCTTGACGTTGAATGCCTTGCCGAGCTGGTACACCCAGTCGGGGAACTTGACTCCGCCGCCGCCGTAGCCGCCGCTGTTGGAGCCATTCGGCACCGAGTACCGTCCGCCCGACGTCGCCACCAGGCCGCCCTGGTCATATCCGGGCAACGGCAGGCCGGGTAGGCGCCCGTTGTTGTTCATGAAGTCCAGCAGGCCGGGGTAGGCGTTCTCGATGCGCTGCCGCGACGTCGCTTTGATGACGTGCTCGCCGCCGTGCACGACGCCGGCGATCTGGTCTACGGGCACGTTGCCTGTGTAGCCACCACCTGAGAGCGCCTTGAGGCTCTTGCCCCAGTTGTTGAGCGCCTCGGCGCCGGGAATCTTGATGCCGAACGCCTCGGTCGGGATGTTTTCCAGGAATGTGCCCAACATCTTCAGCGGGGCCTTGATGATGTCGACGAGTCCCGAGAACGCCTGCGTGACACCATCCTTGATGGAACTTGCTGCGCCAGTGACACCGTTCTTCAGTGTTTCCCAGCCGGACTTGAACTTGTCGAAGATGCCGCCGACGAAGTTCCATGCCGCGCTGAACGCGTTTTTGATGCCAGTCCACGCCGGGGTTATCGCGTTGTTCCACAACCACATCGCGCCGTCGCCGACTATCCGCCACGCATCGCGCCACAGGTCGAACACCACGCTGATGCCCGCCCATACTGTCTGGAATCCGGCGCTGATGCCGTCCCACGCGGGCTTGAGTGCGTTGTTCCACAACCACATCGCCGCATCGCCGACAACGCTGAGGCCGGTCTTGAACGCGCCGAAGATGGTTTGTACTACCGGCCACGCCGCCGCGATCGCGGTCTTGATGCCGTTGAAGGCGGGCACCACCGCGTTCTGCCAAAGCCAGCCGATCGCCGCCCCCAACGCTTTGAGGACGGTGATGGCCGCGCCGAACTCCATCTTCTGCACCGACATCCACAGCTTGGCCAGCCACGTCACCGCGGGCTGAATGAAGGTCCACACCGATTTGATGGCACCGCCGACAGCTTTTAGGGCGCCAAGGATGACGGTGAATTTCAGCTTCTCGAACGCCAGCCACAGTTTCCCGACCCAGGCGACGGCGGGTTGGATGAAGTGCCACACCTGCTTGATCGCATTACCGAGCGCCGTAAACGCGGTCTTGGCGTTGGTCGCGAGCTGCTGCAGTCCCGGCTTCAGCTGCTCCCAGATCCGGCCGCCGGTGTTCTTCAACCAATCCCACACCGCCGCCGCGGTGGTCTTGATGCCCGTCCAGATTTTGTCCCAAAGTTTGCGGCCGACTTCGGTTTTCGTGAAGAATGCCCAGATCGCGGCGCCGGCCGCGACGACGCCGGCGATGATCAGTCCGATCGGGTTGGCGGTCAACGCGGCGTTCCACAACCACTGCGCGGCGGTGATGACCTTGGTGGCCGCGGACCCGGCCAGCAGCGCGATACGGTGCGCGGTCAGGGCGATGGTGTTGGTGCCCAGCGCCGCTGCGCCGGCACCGGTAGCGGCGGCGAGCACTCCTTGGGCGATCGACGCGGCGGCCATGCCGGCCTGCCACACGACCATCGCGGCGCCGATGCCCTTAGCTGCGATCGTCGCGCCCAGAATCAGGGGAAGCAGCGGCCCGAGGTGTGCGACGATGGTGGCCAGGTGCGGTGCGATCGCGGCGACGACGGTCGCCCACGGCCGGAACCCCTCCACTACCGCCGGCAGGATCGGCGCCAAGTTCTGCATCACGTCGCGCAGCGCCGGCATGAGTTCGCGGGCCATCGACATGATCCCCGGCGTGGCCTGCTTGATCGCATCGCCGATCGCGTGAAACCCGGGCGCCAACGCGGGGGCCGCGATCCCGCTCAGCTCGCGCAGTGCCGAGAAGATCGGTCCGACGACGTCACGGATGCTGTGGAACACCTGCCGCAGCTTCTCGAATGCGAGAATCATCTGCGCAGGAGTGATTTTGCTCAACCATTCCCCGACCGAGCCCAGCACATCGCCGATGTTCTTGCCCACACCCGCGAACGTCTTGGCCGCAGTCGCAGCGAACGACACCAGGCCGGTGGCCAGCCCCCCGAGACCGTTGGTGCCTTTCAACGCCGTGAAGAATGTGTTGGCCGCGGCGGCCATGTTGTTGAAGCCCTGCACGGCTTGCGGCCCGGACAGCGCCTTGGCGACATCCGATCCGATCCCGCCGAGCAGCGTCGACAGGCCCGTCAAGCGCGGTCCCACGGTGTCAAGCAGCCCGACGAACGCTTGAATGCCCGGCGCCATCGCGGTTGTCAGGTTGTCGGTGATGGACTGACGCAGCTTCTTCACGGCGTCGAGCGCCGGAGCCAACCGCTGCCCGATCATCAGGTCGAACGGGTCTACGCCCTTCTGGCCCTGGCTTTGCGCGTCGGCCACGGCCTGCTGCGCGTCGGCGACCCGCTGCTCAGCGTCGGCGATCGCCTGGTTGGCGTCAACGACGCGCTGCTTTGCCGCGACGACCTGATCGGAGCCCTCGACGCCGACGCGGTTAGCCTCAGCCGCCCTCTCCTGCAGATCCCCGTTCGACTCCTGAGTTTCGGCGAGCCGCTGCTCAGCCTCCTGCACCCGCAGGATGGCCCGCTCACGGTCGATCATGTCGAACGGCTGGCCGTCCTTGCCGAGGTTCTGCAGGTCGCGGCGCGCCTCAAGCAGCGACAGCTGCGCGTCCCGCTCGGTCAGCGCCGACCCCTTCAGGGCCAGGTTCATGTCCTCGATCTGCTCTTGGGCATCCTTACGTGCCCGAGTCAGATCACGCTCGGCGTCACGAGAGTCACGCTTGGCGCGCTGGACACCCTTCTCAGCTTCGGTGAGCTGCCGTGCGGCCGCCGCCACGGCTTTGGCTTGGCCGGCGCCGCCGTCGCTGGACGCGTACGCCTTCGCCGCGTCCTGCAACCCCTTGAAGCCCAAAGCCAGGGTGAGCAGCGCAGGCCCCAGAATGCCCGAAGCTGCCGCAGCCGCAGCGCCCATCGCGGCGCCCATCGCAGTCAGCGCAGAAATCATGGGCCCACCGAGCAGTGCGGCCACCCCGCTCGCAGCCCCAAGCAGCGCGGACAGGCCGATCACACCGACCGCCGCGTACTTGCCGATGTTGTTGAGGATCGACAGCCCGCGCCCGACGACGTACAAGGCGATGAGCGCCGAGGTGATGCGGCCGATGTCGCGGGCCGCGCCGCCGGCTGCCCGCGACACCAGGTTGAGGCCAACCGCCAGGCGGGTCACGCCGCCGCCGCCGAGCAGCGCCAGCGCCCCGCCAGCCGCCAGCAGCGACCGCGACAGCGCCCCCGCCGCGATAGACGCCACCTTTGTGCCCGTCGCGATCGCGCCGACGTTACGCAGGACAGGGCCCGCGCTGGCCACCACCGAGTCGAACCCCGACCCGATAGACCGGACGCTGGACAGGATCGACGCCGCCAAGCTCGACCCGAACCGGCTACCGGTCCGCTTCGCGTTCGCCTCCGACAGCTCTTCATCGACCTGACGGTGCAGACCGTCGGCAATGCGCGCCCCCTGCAAACCGGAACGCACATCCCGGCCCGCACGCGCACCGGCTTCCCGCGCACCGGACACATCCACGTCGACATCGATCGACATGTTGCGCGTCGCACGCGCGATCGCCTCACGGACACCGCGCAGCGACGGAATAATCTGCAGGACAGCGAAGCCGATGTTTTCCAACTCTCCAGATCACCCCAATCCGTATGTCTGCTTGCGTTTTTCAAATTTGGTGCGCAGATCGACGACCCTCGCCGTCTTCGCCTCAGCGTGGGCCTTCTGCTGAATCTCGGCGCGCACCGGATGATCACGGAAACGCGCTTTGGCGCCGCTGTTGATCTGCAACGTCAGCGCCCAATGATCGGCGATCAGATGCTCGACATTCCCCCACGGCACACGGCCGCCGTTGAGCGCGCGCACGAGCGCCGACTCGACGGGCAGTTGCCGTATCAGCACGCCGAGTCGGCGCGCTGACAGCGTGCCGCGGAAGAAGTCGAGCAGGTCAATTCGGTAGAACCGCAACAGGTCAGCCTCTATCGCGTCACTGTGCTCGCACAGCAGACGCCAGAGGCTTACAAGTTTCCCGTGATCGCCTCAAGCTTCTCGCCGATGGCGATGAAGTCGTCAAGCGTCGGGTTGGCCGCAAGGAACGCCGACCACTGCTCCTTGCCGAGCAGCAGCTCGGTACCACGCAGATTCTCGTCCTGCTCGAAGGCGATGACCGCGGCCAGCGGAATCTTGCCGGCGACCGGAATCCGCAGTTGCACCCCGCACTGCTCGACGGTCACGTAACCGTCCTCCGCTTCGGCCTGCAACTGCTTGACCGCCGCCTTCTCGGCGGGCGTCTTCTTCGGTTTACGATCCTGCGGCTTGCGCGCATTCGCCGGGATGCGGGACACGTCCGACTTGGCGGCGGTCATGCGACCGTCACCGTGCCACCCGTACCGGCCGCCGACACCGTGGTCACCGGGCCGGTGAAGGTAGCGACCAGCGGGCCGCCGTCAGGCCCGTCCACCGTGACGCCCGGCGTCGGCAACGCCTGAACGGTGGACAGCGCCCGAAGCGCAGCCTGCAACGCCGCCTTCGTCTTCGCGGTAATCGACGCCGAGGTCGACCCGTCCACAGTCGCCGTGTAGGCCGACACGCCCGCAGCGATGGTGAACGTCTTCACCACATCGTCGGTGGATGCGTCGACGACCTGGAAGATGTCGCCGTTGGCGTCGGTGGTGTGGTGCACCGTCAGCTCAGCCCACGACAGCTCTCCGTCGACGATGCCGCCGTGACCCTTCAGCTCGACCGGGCACTTCGTCAGCTGGACCCACACGGTGGCGCGGTCCTCGTCGACGAACCGGTACAGCACGTAGACCTGCACATCCTTCGGCGCGCCGATCTTGTTGGGCGCCGAACCCGGCAGCACGATCTTTCGCGTCGTCGAATTCATTTCCAGCGCAGTGAATCCCGTCTTCAACGCGCCCTTGCGCAGCTTGATCCGGAACCTCGGCCGGCCGAACGCGTCGTATTCCTTGACCTCGATCGTCGGGTCGAGCGGGATGCCCTTCTTGTCGTCGATCATGCCGGTGAACTCCCAGCCCAGCGCGGCCAGGTCGGCGGTCGGCGACGACGGAATCTTCGTTGCGATGTCGGTGACGTTCTCCGCCAGGATCAGCCACACCTCGGCTTCATCGGGGATCGTGGTGAGATTCGGGTTCTCGGTGGTGTTGACCATTGCGAATTTCCCTCCTTCAAGGGCGTTTGTTGCGATGCCCTCGCGGGCTGAAATAACCCCACCCGGGTTCGGGCAGGGCAGATCGTGCGCGCGTGTGCGCGGCTACTGCGGTACTGCGGTCCGGGCGCGTGCCCGCACAGTGAACGACGACAGGTCACCCCCGGTCTGGGGGTCGCGAGCATCCACCACGCCGGCCCCAGGAAGCAGCGCAGCGACACCAGGAATCCGCGCGGTCAGCAGCCGGGCCAGCGCCTTATGCACATATGTGCGGTCCCGGCCCGACGTCCACGACGTCACGCGGATCGCCGGCGACGTCGCGGCCGGCCACAGGCCCAGCGGGTCGCCGTCGTCAGCGAGCACCAGCACCGGATCGGAACCCAGGGCCCACCCTGACGGCAACTCAAGTGTCACCGTCAGCGACGGGAACGTGTCCGCCAGATCCGCCTTCAGCCAGTCCTTGACAAGACGGACAACGTCTTTCGGCTCGAAACCGGTTCTCACTTCGACCGCACTTGGAGGCCCGCTGCTGCGGCGGCGCGGGTCAGCGCCCCGTCCTTGGCCTGCTGGTGAGCCGGCACCCGGACCGCCGCCACCGCGCGGTCGGTCGTGTACTCCGCGACTTCGGCGTCCTCGCCGGCGGCGGCGGCCACCTTGTCGGCGATCGCGCGGACATGCCTGGCGGCCATTTCCTTGAGGATCTTCTCGCCGCCCCGGTAGTCCAGCTCGAAACTCATCCCTGCCCCCGCGCGCACAACACCTCAAGTCCGCCGCGTCCCTGCATCTGCCAGTCATTGACGATGATCCGGTACCGCTTCCCGCGGACGGTGAGTTCGTCGCTGTTGACCAGATCCGTTCCGGCAGCGAAGTACACGACGCAAGCGATGTCTTCGCCGTCGCGGCCGTCGCTGATCCGCTGCCGCGGCGTAACACCCGGTACGACACCCGGCGCCACCCCGATCGCCACCAACGGTGTCTGCGATGCCGGGATGAGCTGGCTGTTCTCGTCGCGGCCGCCGCCGCGGTGCCGGATCACCTGCTCACTCACGGCGCAGATTCCAGCCGGTACTGCTCAAGCAGCGAGCGCTCGACGACGCTGAACGCCGACCCGTCGGCCATCGCCTTGCTGTCCCACTGGAAGGGGCCGACTACGCGTGGTTTGTCGCTGGCTTCCGATCGCTCTGCGTACGACGAAACCGCGGCGGTGAAGTCGAGGGCTTCGGCGGCCTCGAATCCGTGTGTCATCGTGACGACGATCGCCCCATAGTTCCGGGACCAGTTGGCGCCTGACTTCTTGCGCACCAGGCCGCGTGTCGACCAGTGCAGGTCGGCCACATTGAGGGTGACGCCGTCCTCGACGACCCCGCCCAGTTCAATGAGCCGCAGCGTCGGCAGCACCAGCAGCGGCGACCTCGGCCCGTCCAACGTCACCACGTCGTCTTCGTTGACGGGGGTGACGTGCCAGCCGCAGAAACGCCGCGCGACGGACCGCGCGACGTCCTGCGAAGTTGGTGCGGTTGGTGCGGTCATCAGGCTTTCGGTGCCTCGGCCGCCGCGCCCTTGTTCTGCGGTGCGGCAGCTTGCTTGTTGGCCGACGCCTTCGCCTGCGTGTGCTGGGCATCCTCAGCCTTCGCTTCGCGCTGCGCCTCGGTCACCTCGACCTCCTGGCTGGACACCAGGTCCTTCTTGGTGAAACCCTGCAACTTCGCGTCCTCGTCGGACAGCTGCACCGTCGTGGCCATGCCGTTGATGACGGTGCTGTACTCCTTGAGCGCCACCGGCGTCTCCTCTCGGAAAGGCGGGTCCGCTGAGGGCAATTCAGCCCCCAGCGAGCCCGCGTTGATCAGCGCCACCGGATCAGGACAGCGCAGCCTTCACGAACGCCTTCGGCCGCGTTACGGCGAAGGCCAAGCGCTCCTCAGCGAGGATCGCGACCATGTTGCGGATGAAGAAGTCCGCGTGCGAATCCGACATCGTGACCGTGGTCTGTTCCCGGTCCCACAGGACCGCCTTGCCGAAATCGCCGACGAGGATGTCGGTGTCGGGCTGAGTTTCCGACACGACCGTCGGCACCCCCCACAGGGTCCGCGGTCCGATGGCCTGGGGGCCGCCGTACCGGTACTGGCCGTTGAGATCCTTGTCCAGGTCGATGATCTCGGCGGTTGCCGGGGAAATCACGATCGCCGTCGGATTCACCCGCCCGACGACCCGCGCCTTCGTCAGCGCCTTGCGGGCCGTCCGGAAGATGTCGGTGTCGAACGCCTGAGTCTGGATGCCAGACCAGTTACGGATACCGGTGAAGTTCTCACCGGTGCCGTCGCCGGCCAGGATCTGTCCCTCTTCGGCCTCAGCGACATCCGCGCGCAGCTCGTCGTTGATCAGCCCTTCCAGTGCGGCGACGTCAGCGAGCGCCCGCTTGGTGGCCGGCACCCACTCCGCGATCGTCTTCACGACGGCAGTGCGGCGCACGAACGCCCACGAGCCCTCGGGCTTGTAGCCGCCGTTCGGGTCCAGGACCAACGGGGCCTGCGTGGTCCCGGCCGGGGCCTGCGGAGCAGCCGAGCTGGTCGCCTCCGGCACCACCGCAGCGGCGTTGGTGTGCGACGTCTGCTCGACGTACTCCACGGTGTCCGAACCGGTGCGGCGCACCGACACCAGATCGCGGATCTTCAGCTCCTTGCGGCCCAGCATCTCCACAATGCCGGTCTGCTCATTGACCACGAACACGCCAGCGGACGTGTCGGTGCCGCCGACGAACAGGCCCTTGATGCTGATCGGGTCGGACTGGATGCGCGCCTTCTCAGGGATCCGCGGGTTCTCCAGACCGCCGAACGGCTTGAGCATCGACTTGAATTCGGGCGACTCGACGACCTGCAAGCCCAGCGACTTCACCCGCTCACGCACGGGCTGGCGGCCCTGCGCGTCCAGGTCGTCCTTCGCTGCTGCCGGGTCGCCGATCTCGCCGGCCAACGCCTTCGCGCCGTCCAGGATCGCGAGATCGGCCTTGGCGACCTTGATCTCTTCAAGCTTTTCCCGACCCTTGGCCATGGCCTCGTCGTACGCCCTGCGGTCGTCCTCGGACCAGTCGCTCGGATTCTTGTCGGTGTTGGCATCGATGATCTCGCGGGCCTTCTGCGTGTGCACCAGCGCGGCCTTCTGAAGGTCGGCCAGCTTCGTTGCCGTCATCGGCATGTCATGCTCCTATCTCGGAAGTGGTTGCGCTCAGCTGAATTTCGAGGCTGAGCAGATCCAGCGCCGAGGTGTCGACGGACGGGTTGTGGCTGGCCCCAGCGGAATCCGATGCCTCGGATTCCTCTTGAGACGGGCCGGTACCGCTGGCCTTCTCCTCGCCTGATGTGCTGTCGAGAGCCGAGAGCACGCGACCGATCGCGTTGTGTGCCTCTCGTAGTTCGCCCTCGTTCTTGGCCGACAGCACGCGGCCAGCTTTGACGTCGCGCAGCGCGCGCTCAGCGACGGTGGGAATCGACTTAACGGCCAGGATCTCGGTCTCCTGGTTGGCGCCGATCGTCACAATCGACACCTCGTAGAGCTTCAGCTCGCGCAGCTCCCAGACGTGTTCGCCGCCGTGCACTGCCGGCCCGGAGTCGATCTCGTCGTACGCGAACGACATCTGACGGATCCGCCGGCCCTTGAGCAACCGGTAAGTCTGCAGTGCCTTCGGGTTTTCCAAGTCGAGCTGCGCGTGAATCTTCAACCCGACGTTGTCCTCGGACGCAGCGACCAGACCCCCGAGGTTGTAGTCGGGATCGGACATGTTGTGCCCAAACAGCAGCGGGATTGTGTCGCCCGACTTCACCCATTCGGCCAGCGTCTTCGCGAAAGCACCCGGCATCACGACGTCGCCGTAGGAATCCTTGTTGCCGAAAATGCTTGCGTAGGCGGTGAACTCGCCATCCTTCAGCCCGTCGTCAGGTCCGGCTTTCACGTCGATTGCCGCGCTCTTTGTGAGCATCAGTCCTCCTGCTCGTCGTCCGGTTCCGGCGGCTTGTTCGTCGGCTTCACGTCATTACCGCCGCCGCCCTCGGCCAGGATCGGCTGCTGGTCACCGTTCTGTGTCACGTTCAGTGGGCGAATCAACTCGTCGCCGCCCTCGACCGGTGGCCGGTTGTCTAGCGCACGGGCCTCGTTGATCGTCATCGTCGGGCCGCCCACCGCCTTGGTGATCGCGTCCTGGCGTGACACAAAATCGCCGGAGAGCTTCTCGCGCAGATTGAACTCCGCGTAGAACTGCTGCGGCTTCCCCTCGAAATCAGGGATCAGCTGCAAACTGATCTCATCCTGGATCATCGTCAGCCACGGCCCCAGCGCGTCCGTGTACAGCATCTTCCGCTGCTCGGTGATGTTGGAAAACGTTGCATCGTCCAAGATTCCGACCATCGGCGGAGGGATGAAGTAAGCCGACGCGACCTCGCCGCGGGTCAACTTCCGGCCCTCGACGTACTGCAGCTCCTTCGCAGTCTGACTGGCGGCAACGAACTCCATGCCGTCCTCAAGGATCGGCGTGCCGCCGGCCTGCGGTCCATCAGCGACGTACTGCTGTTGCCACTGCTGCCGGAACCGCTCGCGGGCTTCCCTCGACCATTCTTTTACCCCCGACGTCGACGGCGGCGGCCGCTTGATGTAACCCGAGACTCGGGCGCCGTTGCGCATGACCTGCTCGCGCATCTGCGAACCGGCCCAGTCCTCCAACAAGATCTGCCGCAACGATTCCAGCGGCGACACTCCGACATCCCCATCGGCGCTGTAGCCGCGGAAGTACACGACCTGATCTGCGGGAAAAACCTTGCGCTGCTTGGAACCAGCTAGCTCGAACTCATCAGGAGTGAGCCAGTTGTCGCCCTTGGGCGCCACCAGCTTCGGAGGCAACCGCACCAGGCCCGACGTCTGGCCGTCGACCTTCATCTTCAGCCAGTAGGCCACGTCGTAGATCGCGAAGTCATGCACCAGCGCATTGATGAACCGGTACCGCGTTGTCCACGGATTCGGCTGACGCAACAACATCGCCAACGGATGATCGTTCAACCGCTCCCGCTCGGTGTCGCTGTCGCGGCGGTACAGCGGCAATCCGAGCTGCGCAATGTTGCGGGCCAGGAACGTCACCACCGTGCGCACCGCGGGCTGCGTGCGCCAGATCTTGTCGTAGTCCATCGACAGCGACACCACCGTGGGCAGCCGACTCGACGACACGAAGCTCGGCCGAGACAATGCGCGCACCGCGCCTTCAGACACAACGAACGTCATCAGCGCGCGACGACCTGCACGTAGTCGACGTTGATCGTGTCGACGATGATCTCACCGTCGGCCGGAGACGGCGCCGAAGCGCCCTCGTCGAAAACCTCGCATGCCTTGAGCACCAAGAACGTGCCCGGCGTCGCGACCAGGACACCCGACACGGCGTTGCCCGAGAACAGCGACACCAGCACTTGCCGGTTCAAGCCCGGGTGCTGTCGTCTAAACAATCATCAGCCCTTCGCCGTCGTCGTCCTCGTACGCCGAGGTGGATTCCGCCTCGCGCGCCGCTACCGCCCGCGCCAGCGCCATGATCAGCGCCACCACACCGTCGATCTTGTCGCCGGCGTTCTTCTTGTCCGGCTTCACATTTCCCGCCGGGTCCATCGTCACCGCGAAGTTATCCACCATCCACCGCCACAGCGGGTTGCCGCCGTGCCGGATCATCGGTTTCACCGGCGCGCCGCGCTCGTCGGCCCGTGCACCCACCTTGATCAGCCGCTGCAAATCCTTCGTCGGCGCCGACATCGACGCGAACCCCTGACCGAAAGTGATCATCGGCGCGCCATCAGTCGTCAGATCGTTGACGATCTGCGTCGCGTTCCACCGGTCGTACGCGATCTCCTGCACCAGGAACTCGTCACGGTCCCGCCCGATCTGCGCCTTGATGAAGTCGTAATCGGTGACATCACCCGGCGTCGCCGTCAGCCACCCCTTCTCCACCCACCCCGACGCCGCATCCGCCGTCCGCGCATCCAAAGCCTCAATCGAGTCCTCCGGCGCCCAGCACCGCAACAGCACATCGAACGCGCCGCCCTCGGCCGAGAACACCCACGCCAACGCACACAGGTCCGACGTCGACCCCAAGTCCAGCCCGCCCCAGCACTCGCGGCCCTTCAACCGCGACAGGTCAACGATCGACGCGTTCATATCCCACTCGTCGACGTCGAGATACCGCGTCTCCTGCTTCGTGCGGATCCCCAAGCGCAGCCGCAGGAACGACGCAAGCTCCGCCGGCGAGTCCTTCGCCTTCTCCGCCGCCTCAACCATCGACCGCTTCGTCGGGCTAACCCCGTAGCCCGGATTCGCCTTCCGCCACGTCAATTCCGCGAACGGGTCGTCGCCCTTAACCAACTTCCCGTCGAGGTACTCGGGTTTCTCCGCCGCGAACACCACACCGTACGTCGTCGGCCGCTTCAACACATCCCGGGCGAGCTTCTCGATCAGCGACCGCTTCTCGTCATACGGTGTGTGCCGCTTCCCGGCATCCGCCGTCGTGATGTAGATGATCAGCGGCTGCTCGCGAGAACCTGTGCCGGTTTCCAGCGCCTCGATCAGATCCATCTGCTTGTGCAGGTGCAGCTCATCGACGATCGCGCCATGCACATCGGCGCCGTGCTGCGCATCACCCGCATTCGCGATCGGCTGGAAGTAACTTCCGCTGGCCGCGTGCGTGATCCGGTGCTTCAGCGCCCGCAGGTGCCGCTTCAGCCCCGGCGACTTATTGACCAGCTGCCGGATCGGCTCGAAAACGAACCCGGCCTGCTCCTTCGTCGTCGCCGCCGCGACCACCTGGGCGCCGAACTCGCCGTCAGCCGCCGTCAAGTAGATACCCCACCCGGCGGCCGTCGTCGTGTTGTGCGTCGGCACCAGGCCCTCGCCAATGAGGAACTGTTTCGATGCGTCTGCGACCTGGATGCACCGTGTGCGCACCGAGTCAGTCGGCCGGACCGCGACAATCGCGTTCGTGACCGCCCTTGTAGCCCGCTCCGGCGCGATGGCGAGCCGATCCGTCTTGCGGGCCAAGGCGAACGGTGACCTCTCGCGGTACGCCGTCCATGTCACACGCCACTTCGGTCCACAGTCCCGGCCCTCAAAGGCCGCGCGACCCTCGCGGATGGTTGCCTTCCACCCCAACGACCGGGCCAAAAACAGCGCCGCGTCGGCGAGTTCGCGACGTGTGGACGTGAACTCCACCCGCGGCGTGTTCCGCCCTTGGTTCACGCCGCCGTCGGTGTCCATCAGGCCCCGCAGCAGCTCCATGCGCTGCTCGGCCGATCCGGTCAGGTAGGCGTCCGGAACGTGCTTGTTGCCAAGCACTCCGAGTGCTCGCAGCGCGACCCGGAACCCGCCGTTGATCGAGTGCGTGATCGAGCCCGGCGGCGTCCGCACGTCGTAGTGCTCGCCGAAGTGCGCTAAAACCTCCGCGTCAACGGTCGTGATCCTGGCCGCGTCGGTCGCCCCGTCGCCCAGCCATGCGCCGAGTAGGTACGGATCTACGGGCAGGTCAGACGCCGGGCGCCGTAACACTCGGTCAGCGCGTACCGAGTACCGTGCGTCTCCGCGCGCGCCGCAACGGTGCTGCGCGTAGAGCGTGGGCGTGTCGATCGTGACCGCCGCGCCCTTGCCCCGCCCTTCCGTCCAACGTTGCGGATCGTGTCCGAAGCGATCCCAGACGGTCCAGAGGTGCTGATCGTCGCAGACGACGACCTGGCCGTCACCGAACTCAACCTCGTAGCACGGACGTTGGTGCTCGTCGGAGACGAAGGTCACCGGAGTGAGCGATCCGTCCACAGTGTGTACCAAGTCTCCGACCCGTAGATCGCCGAACTTGATCCACCCGCGACCAGTCAGGATCGGGGTGTCGACTCCGATCCCTTTGCCGTTCTTCCTCGGCACATCGACGTACAGGATCGTGATGATCCGCACCCAGCGGCCCGAGTCAGGCGATCGGTGCACCCACCCGGCGACCGGCGCGATCATGTACGCGACCTGCCACACATCCGGGTCGAACCGCTGGCCAGCGAACCGGCCCTTCGTGTGCCGCAGCTGCCGGAACGCCGCGATCACCTTGTCGACCCGCGCCGGATCGAACCGCGCACCCGGAACCTCCCGAGGCTCCGGGGTCTTGATCAGCGGCGGACAGTCCGGCGGCGCATACCCGCGGTCCTGCAAATACCAGGCGACCTCCGGGCTGAGCTTCAACTCATCGAGATCAGCGTCTGACCAGGGATTATCCGGGTCAGTCGTCGCCGACGGCGGCCGCGAACGGGTTCGCCTCGTTGTCGCCACGATCGTCGTCCCGCTTCGACACGTTCCGCTCACCCGCCGGCGTCAACCCGAAGTCATTCGCATACTGACGCAGCCGCGTCTCAGCCTGCTCCGCCACAGCAACGGACGGATTCTTGGTGAACCAGACTGACTCGGTGCCGTCCTTCTTCACCGAGGTGTTGCGGACCACCTGGCCGTTGGCCGCGATGTCACGTACAGCCGTCACCCACCGCGACCACAGTTCGCAGTACGTCGTCAGCGTGGCCCGATCCTCCGGCTTGACCAGGTCCAAACGCGTCAGACCAGGCACGATGCGCTTCCACTCGGCCTTCGCTTCGCGGCTCATCCACGTGGGAGGGTTCGGTGCCAGGCGCTTGAACGCGGGCGGCGGTGCGACCGGGCGGCCCGCCGAGTCCTTGCCCTCGCCTCGGCCGTTCAGCAGAAGCAAGTTTGCTGGTTGAGGTGGCCTACCCACCGTTTGCTGCCAATGTTTGCTGGCGCCGGAGCCGAGTTTGCTGCGGAGGGCACCAAATTAACTGCACCGGGGGGCAAGTTTGCTGCAGAAAACCCCGCCTTGCCCGCGATACCCCCCCTACCAGCAGTTTTGTGCAGAAAAATGCGAAGCCACCGCGGCGAGGGTTGCATTTGTGCTGGTCAGCGATGTGAACCCCCCTACGGGGCACGTCGGGGGCCTGCGGCGATGCGCTGGTGGCCGTTGGCCGTTCGCTGCCACGGGTCGGGGTGTTTGCTGGCCAGGTTGGCGTGTTTGCTGGGGGGTTGCCCTGGGGGCGGCCGTGTTTGCTGGGCGCTGCGGTGTTTGCTGGCGCGACGGACTGCAATTCGCGGGCGGTCACCGTGTCGACGATGGCGTCGTACTCAGCCAGATCGGCGCAGATCTGGCACATCAGCTGGTAACTGCGTTCAGCAGTGATCCGCCGCTTCGGAGTGCGGGTCGGATGTCGGCCATGGTGTCATCGTCGATGGCGGCTTCGCTGTCGATGATGATCACATCGAACGCGCAGCCGCGGATGACATCACCGACGTCAGAGGCGCTGAATACCGCGCATGAGACACCGAGGGTGGTGGCGAGCATCGTGGCTCGGGGCACGTTAGCTGCGATGACAGCCACGGATGCGCTCATGACCCGACCTGGCTGCCGTCGTCCCAGTCGAACTCGTTGACGGGAAGGTGCATCTGGCATCCGACGCAGAACGTCGCACCGTAAAACGATGGGTCGCGAGCGTAGGTCTCGGCAATGGCCAAGCTCATGGTGGTGGCTTGGCCACATGCTGGCTTCTGCTGCGTGGTGCCGCGCGCGTGGACGTAGGTGCGGCGGACGGGCCTGACGAATCCCTTGGCGCGCTCAGCGTCCGACAGCGTGAGGTAGGTGTCGGCTTGGCCCTTGGCCTCGGTGTCGATGCCGCGCGTCAGGCGTGGATCGTTGGGGTCGCTTGTCAGTGCCACTGGTTCACCTCGCTCTCGTCTTGCCGCGCAGTGCATCCTGAACGGTCTTCTGGTCGTGGTGTGGCTTGCAGAGGGACTGGTAGTTGTCCCAGTCGTACCGTCGCGGGTCGTCGGCTGTCAGCTCTGCGAGCGGCACGATGTGGTCCACCTGATGCATGACTCGGTGGCAGCCGGGGTGTTCGCAGTAGGGGTTCTGGGCCCGGTAGGTGTCCATGCTGCGGCGCATCCGCATGTCGGTCTTGCCGCCGATGTGGGTGGAGCCTTCGTAGGCGGGCCGGCAGTCGCACGGGCGGCCCTTTAGAGCGGGCTTGCGGCACCGGCTACAGACCCGGGGCGGGGCGCTAGGCACGGCGCTTCATGTCCGCGCGAGCTGTCTGAAGCTGGTCAATGAGCTTGTCCAGTTCCTCGTCCCAGCGAACCATCTTCGCGAAGTCGCCGAATTTCCGTGCTCGTTCGCGTTCGTAAACGGCGGTCCGGATTTGCGGCTCTAGTTCTTTCGCTAGGGAGTGGAGTCGGGGGATACCTGACCTTCGGTACCTCTTGTCGAGGTCGTGATGGCATGTCCTGCAACGCGGTTGGTAGTGCTTGGGGTTGGTGCTGTATTCCAGTCCTTTTGGACTGGTGAGTTCGTTCGGGTCTTGGTGGTCGTAGGACCAGTGCCGCGCTGGTGCGCCGCAGTCGACGCAGGGGTGTCGGCGGGCGAGTCCCTGGCGGTAGTTCAAGCGCGAGTGCATTGCTTCGTAGGTCGGCTGATCAGTCGTAGTATCTGGCATGTCGATCTCCTTGGAAGGTCGGCCATACCCAGTTGGCGCGGTCGCCGGGGGCTTTCATTCAACGGGGATGAATTAGCCCCGGCAGCAGTCGCTGACCGGGGCTTGATTTCGGGGGGTGGACACACTTCTTCCCCCAACAAAAGCTAATGTAGCAGGTCAACACGTCAGAAACGGGAACTGTCGCGTTGCGGGAGTGTCTGAGGGTGTCACTCATCGCCGAGTGCGTCCTCGATTCCTTCAGCGTTCGGTGGCGGCCCGGCCACGAAGAAGTATGCGTCTGGGCCAAGTTGTTCCATCTGGTCCATTTGGTAGCGGGCCAGTTCGACCTTGCCGTCTTCGCACATCTGTTGCAGGTCGGCGATGGTGTAGCCCTTGCTCTGGTTGGGTGTGCAGTCAGGGCAGTGGATGTGGGTTGGCGAGCCTTCGGCCAGGGTGCCGCTCATGGTGAACCCGGTCTCGTGGGACACCGTGCGGCCACACTCGCAGCACTTCGCTTCGTCGCTCATCGTTCGCACTGGTGGTCGTCGGACCACACTGCGGCGCATTCGCGGCATTCGGCGCGGCTGCTGATGAGTCCTGATATAGGACGGTTCCTGTCCATTTCGTCGGATCGAAATCAGGGTCCTCAGTGGGATCATCGGGGACGAAATGGCGCCGAGCGGCGTAGTCGTCCGGTACTTCACCCATAGCAGCGCACAGGCAATTGATCGCGTCACAGTCCAGAGTCACGCACGGACTCGGGGCAGCATGACACCAACGGCTCGGTTCATCGCTCATGCCGATCAGCCTCTCTTATGTCGGGTCAGTGGTGGCAAAAACGTGGAACACCAGCGAACCCAAGAACACCGTTCCCACGAAGCTGCTTTCGGGCGCGTCAACGAACATGTGCCCCGTGCCCATCACATTGACTCTGACCTTGCGTTCAGGGGCGAGGTCATCGTGAACAGCCCAAACCATGATGTCGCCGCCTTGGGCCGCCCCGGCGCTTAGCACGTTGCCGCGCAGAGACAGGATGGTTTCGTCGGCAGGTTCGAGCCGGTACTTGTAGATGGATTTCACTTTGCTCCTTTTCGCTGTGAAAGCAGGCCGATAACGGACGGTCAGCTTCTGACCTTGGTGCGCATCGCGGCGAGCTGCTGGTCCCGGCGGCGCAGTTTGCGGGCGCGTTTGACGCTGTAGACGTATGGGTCTTGGTCGTGGGTGTGGGTCGGGACGATGAGGCCGTTGTGGAGTCGGCCGGCGGGGCGGATGCGGCGGGTCTTGATCCACGCTTTGAAGGTGTCGGGGTCGACGGGTTCGCCGCAGTTGGTGAGGACTTCGAGTAGTTGGTCTTCGGTGTGGAGGTCGCGTTCCGCTGCGGCCCGTGTGCGGTTGCGTTCGACGTCGATGTCTTGGTGGCAGGTGGGGCAGGTGACGGTGCGGTCGTAGGTGTCGGCGAACAGGACGTGTCCGCAGTGGCGGGGGTGGCCTTGGTGGTCGCGGCCGGTGATGGTGGGGCACGGTCCGACGAGGTGGCGTTCGACGGGATTGATGGCGCGCAGGAGTTGGCCGCCGCGGTGGTCGGTGCCGACGAGGCGGCGCAGTTCGCGGTAGACGTGGCCGGCTTGGGGGTGCCGCGCGATGGTGTTGACGTGCCGGGTGAGCCAGTCGATCAGTTCGGTGATGGTGGGCCGGTAGCTGCGTAGGAGGCGCCGCCAGGCGGGCCGTAGGGGGCCGATGAAGTCGTGGGCGACGGTGCACTGCAGGCGGATCGGGCCGGGTCCGTTGATGGTGGCGACGAGGCCGCGAATGGTTTTCTCGGTCTTGCGGGCGGTTTCGGCGGCGCCGAAGTCCATGACGTTGAGTTCGTCGGGTCGGCGTTGGCGGCCGATGGTGCCGACGCTGGTGCGGTCGAGTCGTTGAATGCGGGCGTCGAGTTCGGCCAGGAGCCAGGGCAGCTGCTGGATCATGTCGCCGAGTACCTTGGTGCAGTCGGAGCAGAGGTACAGATCGGTTGGGCGCGTGCAACTTTGGCAATCGGTCATTGGTGGTGATTCACAATCAGCAGCGCGATGATGGCTCCCAATACCGGCAGCATCACCCATCCTGCAATTTGCGCGTTTATGCAGATCACCCGTCTACTCCTTCAGGTAGGTAGGTTTGCTGGTCAGAGGCCGCCGCGACTTCACGCAGCACTTGCGCGACTGCTCGACCTACGTTGCTTCCGCCGACCGGATACCGTGCTGACTCGGCCTTTTCGGCGGCGGTGAGGAGCATGGTGCCGTTGGTGTCATGCGGGCCTCTACACGCGATGTCCGGGACGCGCACGATGGCGTAGCCAGCCGTTCGGAGGTCGCCGATCGCCGTGTCTGCGATTTCCTCGAACGACTCCGTCGTGTCGATCTGGTGGTGGATCGCCTCGGCGATGATCTCTCTCGCGCTGGGTTGACTCATTTCAGCGTCCAATCACTCGGGCGGTGCGGCCGGCTGCGGTGGTGGTGGTTCGGCTGGCCAGCTGCTGGGCGCGTGCGATCTCTGCCTTGGTGGCGGCGGTGCCGTACTCGGCCAGGTACACCACGAGGTTGCCCTGGCCGTAGCGCAGTTCCTCGTCTGTCAGCCCTTCGAGCGTCACCTTGCCGGTGCGGTCCATGCCGATCCGCACTGTGCGTTGCGCGATGCGCTTCTCCAAGGCTTCCGCTAACGCCTTGGCGGCGCGGGCTTCCGGGGTGTCGTCCTGCCCTTTGCATAAGCCTCCGTGGCAGCACGGCGGCTTGTGTTGGCCGGGGGTGCGGCAGAAGTAGCATCCCTGCGGGCAGGGGTAGTCATGCAGCGGCCAGCCCGTCTGCGCTTGGACTCGCTTGCGGCGAATGATGTCGTCGACCATGATTCACTGCCCTTCCGGCTGGTCGTCGTCCATTTCCAGCTCCGGCGCGGCCGGGGTATCCGGCGTCTGCGGCGCCGGTTCGGGTTCGTCTTCCCACATCGAGTACAGGTCCATGGCGCGGGCCTGCGGTGCGGCCGGGGCGGCGGTCTCGGTGTCGCCGGCGCCCGCACCGAGGTCGGTGTCGTCGAGGTCGAGGTCCAGGAAGCTGGTGCGGGCCGCTTTGAGGGTTGCCAGGGTGTCCTGGTCGATTTCCACGGCGGCCTGTTCGCCGGCCTTGACGACCTTGGTGGCGGCGGCGCGGGCGGCGTTGATCGCTTCGTCGAGCCTCAGTTTCGCGTCGGCGCTGAGCATTTGGCCGACGGACTTGGCTTTCTTTGCGGCTTCGCGGACCGCTTTGACGTCCATGTTCGCCAGGCCGGTTTCCATGGTGGCCATCAGGTCGCGCAGCTCCCCGGAGATGGCGCGCACGGCTTCGACGTCGTCTTGGGCGATGGTGCCGGCGACCACGCGGACGTTGATTCGGGTGGTGGCGGCTTGATTGTTGAACTGGGTGGCCAGCGCGCGGGCCTCCTGGATGCGGGCCCGCAGGTCGCCCTGGCGGCTGTTGGGGCATAACAGGCCGAAGTCCGACTGGGCGCACACCCCGGTCACCAGCGCCCGGACTTTGCCGCGGACCTTGACGGCGTTGGCGTGCTCGTCGGGGTCGACGACGATGCGGGTCGTTTCCCACCGGGACCGTTCTTGTCCGTCTTCGTCGATGCACTGGTTTTCCAGGTCGACGCGCTGGTACTTGACGCCGCCGGCGATGCTGGTACGGAGGCTGACTAGCAGCCCGGGGCGCAGTGTGCGGGCTTCCATGGCTTCGGTGGTTGCCGTCGTAGTTGTCATGGTCGTATCTCCGTGCGTTGGGGTTCGGTATTCAGTTGTCGATGTCGATTTGGCGGCCCGCTTTGGCGGCGGCGCGTTTGGTTGGTGCTGCGCTGCTGGCGGGCCGGGTGCGGGCCGCCCACTCGCTGCGGAGCGCGGTGATTTTCCGTTCCTGGGTGGTGGCCATCGGCACGATCCGTTTCGCGGCCTGGATCAGGTCCTCGGTGGTGGGTTCACGCTGCCCGTCCGCGAACGCCGCCTTCAGCGCGTCCGGTATCAGGCTGGCCACCTCGGCGCCGGTGAACGTGTCGGTGACCTCCGCTACCGCGTCCAGGTCAATCCCCAAGGTCTCGGCGGTGCGGGGGGTGCCGTCGGCGCGCGGGTACTTCGGCAGCGTCGCGGTGACGATCGCGGCGCGCTCCGGCGCGGTCGGCAAATCGACCCAGAACGTCTCGTCGAAGCGGCCCTTGCGCATCAGCTCCGGCGGCAGCGCGGTCACGTCGTTGGCGGTGGCCACCACGTACGCCTCCCCGGAGCGTTCCTGCATCCACGTCAGGATCGCTCCCAGCGCGTCCGCGGATACCCCGCCGTCCGCGGACCCGGAAGTGGCGCCCTGCATAGCTTTTTCCACCTCGTCAAGCCACACCTCGCAGCGGCCGATCGCGTCGATGGTGGCCAGTGCTTTGCGCAGGTTCCCTTCGCTGTCCCCGACGAACTTCGACTTCAGCGCACCGAGATCCATGCGGATCAGCGGCATCCCCAGCTCGCCGGGGATCGCTTTGGCCAGTTCGGATTTGCCGCAGCCGGAGATGCCCATCAGGAACACGCCCTTCGGGGTGGGTAGGCCGTAGTCGCGGGCTTCGGGGGTGTAGGCCATGGCGGAGGCCATCACGTGGGCTTTGAATTCGTCGAGGCCGCCGACGTTGGCCAGGCCGCCGGCCGGCGGGTCGATCCACTCCAACAGGCCGTCGCGGGCGATGATGCGTTTCTTCTCCGCCGCGATCGTCGGCGGGTGCAGTTTGCGGTGCTGGACCAGCGATTTCGCGAATGTGGCTTGGGCTTCTTCCCCGGACAAGCCGACTGCCGCATCGATGGCTGCTTCGCGGGAGCCGTCGCGGATGCGGTCCACCAGCTGCTGGTAGTTCAGCTTGTTGTTGGGGCTGGCCAGCATCCCTTGGGTAGCGGATTCCACTGCGGCGTCGAGCAGTTCCGCGATCTCTGCGCGCTCGGGCAGGGGGAATTCCAGGACGGTGGTGTGGTTGGTCAGCTGCGGCGGCACGTTCACAGTGGGCGTCAGGATGATGATGGCTTGGGCGTCGTCGCGGGCCTTGGTGGGCAGCGCGTCGGGGCGCGCCAGGTTCCGCAGGCGGCGCAGCGTGATCGCGCCCGCGCCGCCGCCGGTGTACCACTCGGGGAAGTCCCGCAGAATCCACACGTCGCGGCTGCCGGTGCGGTCCTTGATCGCGTCGAGGATGGCGTCCGGGTCGCCCTTCGGGGCGATGTCGGTTTCCGGGGTGCCGTCCATGGCTTGCGCCCCGGCGGCCATGTCCCAGGTGTGGGGGATGAACCCGGCGCGGCCGATCGCGTTGAACAGGTTCTGCTCGGCGCGGGACTCTTCGGCGGTAACCACCAGCAGCAGTGGGTTACGGGCACGCAGCAGCGCGGCGACGTCGGTTTCAAACGCCTGGACTTTGGTCGGCGGGTTACCCACGGAGACGGTCCTCTGTCGTAACGGACCGCAGCGGCTGGGCGGCCGGCTCGGGTCGAGGGTGGTGGACGTGATGCTGGTGTTGGGTGAGCACTTCGGCCTGCAGGTCGGCGGTAGTGGCCAGCGTGCCGAGAGATTCGGCGATGGATTTCAGCGCTTCGACGGCGCGTTCGGCGATCTCGCGAAACATTTTGTCTCCTTTTCCTATTCGATACTCAGAGATGGGATTTGTAACGTACATTTCTCGCTACTGGTGAAGTCGTGCACCAAGACCCCGTTGACCATGTGGACGGGTTCGTGACACATCTCGCAGCGAATTTGGGCCGGGGTGCCGGTCACAACGCCTCCACGGTGATGTGCACCCCGGGTGGTTCGGCCGGGTCGGCGTACCGCTTGTGGGTGTCTCCGAGGCTGGTGACCTGCGCGTCATCGACAATCAGAGTTCCGGAGAGGGCGTCCAAAACTCCGCGTACCAACTTGTCAACATCCGGCGGGCTGGTGTGCGGCGGTGTTGTGGTGCGCGCCATGTACGTCGGGCGGGGCATGACGAATATCAGCGTGGCGCGCACCGCTCCCGCGTGCAGCGGCGCTCCGCGCCGGGCCTGATTCGCGGCTAGGCCGACCCGCCACCGCCACTCCGCCAAGCCCTTTGAACTTTCAACCAGGCGGCCGGCGCCCACATGGTTCTTGCTGCCTTGAGGTCTAGGCACGCCCGGCACGAAGAACTCCAGCACGCTCATCTGCCGGTCTCCCAGGCCTTGTTGAGTGCGGCGTCGCGGATGAACTGGCACACGGTGACGCCGGCAGACTTCGCGGCCGTTTCGAGTGCCTGTTTCTCCTCCGGCAGCATCCGCACCGCCTGCATCACGGTCCGCTGCCGGGTCTCTGACCCGCGGCGGTTGCGGCTCGGCGCCGTTGCCGTTGCCGTGCTCATATCGTCCCGAACCTTCCGAAGGTGGGCAGGTGGGGTTGCCCGTCTGCGCGGCCCCACAGGTGGAGCACGTTGTTGCGGATGCTGATGTGCTCCGATGGCGGGACGAAGCACTGGTAGGCGTGACCGTCCGGGAATACGGCTGCGTGCATTTCCTTCAGGTCGTCGTAGGACGGCATGTCGTTGGGGTCGTGGCGTGAGATGCTGGCGTGAATCCAGGGCTGGTCTTCAAATGGCCAGTAGCCGACGATTATTCGGCGACCGTCCTTGCTGTCGAACAGCCAGCATTCGCCGCCCTGAACCGGCGGCAGCCACGTGCCGCGGCCTAGCCGCTTGCGGATGCCCAGCGCGTCGATCAGCTGTAGTGCTTGTTCGGGCGTTGTCCCGCGGGGGTCGGGTTCGATATTCGTGGTCACCAGGACTCCATGGGGTTGGTGGTGGCCGCGGCCACCAGGTCTGCGGGGTTGGGGTAGCGGGGCTCGGAGGGGTCCGCCGGCTGCTCGTCATCAGATACAGGCGTCGGGGCCGGGCCGCCCAGTTCCGGGGGGCGTTGCCGACGCTGGTCGCGGTTCATCGCCTCGGCGACCCGGTACCAGCCGGATGCGCCTTCGTCGTCGGCGCGGGGATTGACCTCGACGGTCCAGCGGTTGGCCAGCGCCCACCAGTAGGCGGCTAGACGCTGCTCGGCGGTCCACTCCCGGGGGTAGGGGGCGATCTCCGGCCCCGCGATGAACTCACCCTGGGGGATGTTTGCCTCGTCCATCACTGGCCGCCCACTGTCAGCTGGTGTTCGTGGAGCAACTGGTCCAGTGCGCGCCGGTCGTGGGGGCAGCGGACGTACAGCGAGTCGCGTTTGGGGTCGTCGGGGTGGGGGCCGGGCCGGAAGATCATTCCGCTGTC
Source organism: Mycobacterium sp. TY815 (assembly GCF_030755135.1). Lineage (NCBI taxonomy): Bacteria > Bacillati > Actinomycetota > Actinomycetes > Mycobacteriales > Mycobacteriaceae > Mycobacterium > Mycobacterium sp. TY815. Next base: position 817,015 of record NZ_JAUFRX010000003.1, read on the forward strand.
GGGGCAGGGGATGGGGCAGCGGTGGATGCCGCGTTCCCATTCGGCGCGCTCACGTGCCCGCTGCCGCTCGATTTCGGCTTCGGTGTCCCGTTGCGCCTCGGCGTGCTTGCGGAGCCGCCCACAGGCCGTACAGGCCTCGTCGTGGTTCCACCCGGCGGGGTGCTTGCGACACGCAGCAGGCGGCTCGTTTGCGGTTTTCCGTGAATCCCTGATTTCTTGGGGGGGCGGCGCGTCAGCGCCGTTGCGCGCGTGCGCGTTACGAGACGCAACCCCCCCACCAGAAGTAACCAGAAGAGATGTCTCTGTCTCTGTCTCTGTCTCTGTCTCTGGTTGAAAATCGTTGACGGTTCGCTCAGTACTTCGCTCACCGACTTGCTCACCGACTTGCTCAGCGTGATGCTCAGCAAGTTGCTCGGCAACTTGCTGAGCGGCGTGCTTAGCGCGTTGCCTGGCGCTCGCTTGACCGCCCCTCTGGCCTGCGCGTTTGTTGCGCTCCCGGCGGGCCTCCACCTCAGCCTTCGTATCCTGATGCTCGGCGTAATCGTGGATGTACCAACCCTTGTCGCACTCGATCAGTGATGGCTTTTCGTCGTGGTTGGTGGCCAGCTCTTGCAGAACTTCAAGCGACCACCGAGCAACCGCGTAGCGACGCGCTAGAAATCCGTCCGTCAACTCGTCGCGTGAATACAGCGTGGCTTCCACCAGACACCGGAACGCAGCGTCGGACAGGATCGCGATTTTCGAGTTCCGGGGGAACTCCAGCGTGAACTTTCCGTACAAGCGCTCGTCGGCCATCAGCGCGGCTCCCAGTTGGTGCAGGCGGGCCACCAGGCGGCCACATCGCTGGCATCACTGCCGGTGTTGCGGGGAAAGATGGTACGGCCCCCTATGACAGTGGGAAGCATGCATTTGGGCCACCCCTGGATCTCCCGGAACCGGCAGCTGCCGCAGCGCGGGCCGCCCGCGGTGGACCGCTTGGCTTCCTGGTAGTCCAGGTCTCGCGGCGCGTCGGGGTGTAGCCGGATCGGTTCGCCCAGCGGGTGGATGCCGGCGCCGATGCGGCGCGCGACCTTGCGGTGCTGCTGGGCTGTGCGTGACAGCTTCTCTTTTGGTTCCGGAACGGTGCGGGCGCTGTCCGGCACGTCGAAAAGCCCCGTGTCGTAGTCGAATCCCTGCGGGTCTGTGGTGGTCATGGTTGGCTGTCGGGCGCGGACGGCGCCGGCATCACGAGTTCCCTGCCGACGAGGCCGATTTCGTAGCGGGTCAGTTGGTTGTTGGCGGTGATGTCGCGGCCCACCGTCTGGGAGACAAACGCGAACCACTGGGTGCGGCCGGCGTCGGTGGGCTGGAATCCGGCCGCGGCGATCAGCTGCGTGAGATCTTGCAGCTGCTCTTTCGTCGCCGGGCGATCGTCGGGCACCGGTTCCGGCTCCGGTTCCGGCGGCACATCGGCCTGCCTGTCTAGGTCGCCGTCTGGGGCGTCTCCCGTGTCCAGCGGCGGGGGCGGGTCGTCGTCGCCCGTGGGTTCCGGCGCGCTGGGGTCTGGGGTTGGCTCCGGCTCAGGTTCCGCCGGCGGGGCTGGGGGCGTGTCTACGTCGTCCTGCGCCGGGGGCGCTGGTTCCGGCGCGGAGGCTTTGGCCTGGGACTTGGCAAGCGCGGCCTCCATCCGGCTGGTGTGCCCCTTGGGTTTACCCTCGGCGGCCATGTTGGTCGGGCTGTCGGGGGTTGCCGCTAGGATTTCCTCCACCGTCAGCGTGTTCGCTACGGCGCCTGGCCCGGCCGCCGGAGATGGTGACAGCGCTGGGGCGGGCGGCTCGGATTCCAGTTCCTCGACGCTGTAGGCGATACCGAGCAGGGTTGCCGGGGACAGCCGTCGGCAGACCTCCATCATCGCTTTGGCCCACAGCATTTGGCGTGGCTGAGTCAGGTATTTTTCGTTGCCCACCAGCTTGCCGCGCTCGTTGACCTCGTAACGGACACCCCGGATGACCTTGCCGCCCTTGTCGCTGTCCAATACCTGCGGTATCCAGCCCGCGCGGTCGGCGTCTTCAATGGTGAACCGGGACGACTCGTCTGGGTGATCCCAGTCGGCGACTGTGCCCGGCCTCATGCCATGGACGGTGCATGCCGCGTCGGTGTCCTCCATCGTCTTGAACCGGAACCCTTTGGCTTCCAACAGGGCTTGCGCAGTCCGCGCATAGATGCCCGGCGTTCCGTGGACAGCGAACACGTTCTGCAACGCCGCAATCGGACTCAAGCCGATCTCGGCGCCGTACAGAATCACGGCGGTCATTTCCTCCGCATTGCCCCGAAGGCTGAGAGGGACGATTTGCCTGCCAACCAGCTTCCTGGCGAACTGGTAGGCCATATCGGTCAATTCCGCGTGTTCCATCAGTACCTGCCGCGCGGTGGACATCGCTGGGCGGGCCGGCGGCAACACCTCCAAGCCGGTGCTGGTGTCGTCGGGGCGGGCTATTGCGTTGCTGCTCAATGTATTTCACCTTCCATAGTGTTTTCCTCGATGGCGTTGGCCAAGTCGATCTCTTTGCGTAGCCAGGTGGGCAAGCTCAAGATGTTGAGTTCCTCGTATCCCGGCCACCTGCCGGTTTCGCGGCACTGCGCGTACAGCCGCCGGGCTCTGCGGTTCTGGCCTTGCGCGCGAACCATGTCTTCGGGATCGATGTAGTGAACCGACACCGAATATGGCGCTTTCTTCGACTGGGCGATCAGCACAAAATCGGCGTCGATTCCCGTGATGACGAAGAACCCGTCCAAATACCAGTCGCCTTGGCAGTGGTATCCGTAGTCACGCATCGACTTGGCGAACTTCTCCGGGTTGGCGTCGTCGGTCGTCTTATAGTCGACGATCAGCGGCCGCCGGCGGGGCTTATCGATCGGCAGGTAGTCGGGGCGCAGCCGACAACGAACTCCGGTCTCCTGGTCGGTCCACCACCCCGACAGCTCCGCGTAGCCCTCGGCGAGCAGCGCCGACGCCAGGGGGTGCTTGCAGACCTCCGCGGCCATCAGCTCGGCCTGGTCCATGTCCCACTTGGCGATTGGAACTTTGCCCGCCACACGCGCCTGGGCGTCGGCCTGCTTCCACATGGTTGTGGCCGTGGGCTTCTGGGATTGCTTCCCGTCGGCGGTCAACCCCACAACCGCGGGGTCCAACACCTCAAACTGGACACCTTCACCCAAAACCAGCGCGTGGCAGACACTTCCGTAGTCGTAGACCTTCTTCGGCCTAGGTGCGTGATCCATCTGGTAGCGGAATTCCGCCGGGCTCGTAGACAGCAGCAGCCGAGCCCCGCTACTCGACAACGAGTCCTTGTCGCCGTGATATTCCTGCTCACTGACGCCTGGGTAAAGCCCGTCCTGTCGTGGGACCGTCACAGTTGGACCCCGTTGCGGGCGGCCATTTCGGCGTAGGAGTTGAACAGTGGAGGCCAGGACGGCGGCGGCGCCCAAGTGACCTCACCAGGCAGTCGACCTTGGACAATGGCCAGCCGGATTCCTAGGTGGTTGTGGCCGCAGCGCGCCAGCCAACCGGCGCAGGCTCGGTCGTGGCCTTCGGTGGACTTGTGGCACGCGAACATTGGGGCGCCTATTGGCGCCTCTGCGCCCGGGCTGCCAGCCGTGTTGGCCAGTGCCGCGTAGCGCTCCGGCGGGAACTCCCCGGCCGGAGAGTCGCGGCGCCACGGGCAGTTCGCGCACGGCGCGTCGCGGTGTGGTAGCTGGGTCATGCGCTGCGGCCTTTGGCGTGGTTGGCGAACGCCGCGTCCAGCGCGGCCGTCCACCAGCGCGTCGACCAGCTTGGCCAGGTGCTTGGTGTGGTCGAGGCGGCCCATGGGCGCGCCGCACAGGCATCCCAAACAGGTGCCGTCCGATTCGGTGACGCGGGTGTGGCGGGTCAGCAGGGACGCGATGGCGCGTTGCCGGTGGGCGTTGCCGTGGCCGGTGTTCATCGCACCCGTGTCCGCGTGAAAAGGTCGGTCACAGTGCACGACGCGCGGTCCAGGGCGGGCTCGGGGGTGCACGCCTCGGCGCGCAGCTGCTTGGACACCGTTGCCGGGTGTATCGCCTTGGCGTGCTCGATGGTCTTGGTCAGTGCGACCGCATCCGCGGCGTGACGCTCAAATAGAGCGTCTTCGGTTTCCCGGAAATCCTCTGGGCTCCAAACCATTTGCATCCGCGGACGCTGATTTTTGCGCTTGATCACGATCAGTTGATTCCCCTTCGAGGTTGGGGCGGGTGGGGCCGGGTTGCTATTTCCCGTGCGGTTCGCGCGGGAAAGCTTTGGGGTTGTGGATGCCGACGATTGATGCGGCGGCGGTGAACGGGTCTCGGGCCCGCTGGAAGTCCTCAAGGTGCAGCCGGCACAGCGCGGTGCCGGCCACCGCAGTCATTGCCGGCTTCGGGTCGCTACGCAGATAGCTCGGGGTTTCGAATTCGCCGTCGAGGTACTCACACCACATGCAGACGGCGCACATTAAAGGCGGCCAAGCCGGCTCGGCGGTCATGCGCGCACTCCGCACACTGAACGCTGCTCACAGAACGCTTCGGCGGCGCACCGGCAGATGTGGCCGAGCTGGTCGGCGGGGTGATTGAATGCGCGGGCGCAGGGGTGTCCGGAGCGGCTTGCATGGCCGAACACGTCGCCACACAGCAGTGGCGGCGCCCAGCGCCGATCGGGCTCTTGCGCGTCGAGGTCGATCACCGGGCACCGCCACGGACGGCGGACCAGTCCTCTACTGACTGCGCGTAGGTCGGCGGTTTGAGTGACCCGGCCACGCCCGGGGGGATAGGCGCGGCCGGGCCTTCCGCCGCACCACTCTGGGGGAGGAATGGCGCAGCGGAAGCTATGTGTTGCAGCAGGTTTCGGATGTCCTGCAGGAGCGCGTTCGTCGCGCCTTGTTCGTGAACCAGCTCGGTCAGTGACTCGGCCGAGTCGAAAGCGAGCTCGCGGGTGGCGAAAGGGTGATCGGGGCCTGCGAGTAGCAGTTGGCCGACGTGGTAGATCTGCTGGGCCAGCGTGGCGAGGGTGCGGATGGCGGCGAAGATCATGACCCCGCCACCGCCGCCACCAGCAACGCCACGAAGCACACCCCGCTGACCACGACGACAGCGGCCAGGGAAGTCAAGGCCCACAGGGGCCAGTGAGGAGTGGGCAGCGGCTGCGGTGCCGGCACCCCCACCCGGGAGGCTGCGGCAGCCCTGTCGGAGGTTTGGATGCCCGCGCCCGGCGGCTCAGTACCGGGCGCGGGCTCTCCCGAATCCCCGACGGCTTGAGGACCCGGGAGGAGACCAACAGCAGCGAAGTACGCGGCGAGGCTACGTGGCACGACGGCGAAACAGTCGTCGGTGTTGGCGGTAGTCACGACCGGCCCCCACGCTGCTGATCACGGCCGGCTGTGGCGCCCGACGGCCGCGGCGCGGTGTCCGCGGCGCGTCGGACCCACGCCCTACGCTGCAACCACCGAGACGCGGCAAGGATCGCGCCGGTTACATAACGGGTTCCAGCCCGTGCAAACGCAAGGAGATCAAAACCGATCCGAATTCGATCGATCCCAACTTTGTCGCGCTTCTGCGGAGCGTGAAAGTTCCCCAGAACTTGGCTCTCAGCCGGGCCTTCGTCGACTTCCTGATCGAGAACGTCGAACGAGGCGAGCTTCCGCAGACGCTGGAAGAGGCGGAGAGCAGGCGAGGGCAGACGACGATGATGATGATCGGGTCGGACCTCGACGTCATCGCCGCGGTCGCGAGTATCGAAGAGAAACTTCAGATGCTTATCGATGCAGTCAACGGGCACACCGCAACCCTGAATCGGATTACTGGGCAGCAACGGTAGCGGCCGGTCGCCCACAGCGGCGATCATGCGCTGGCCTCAAGTGCGGCCCTCGCGTCGGCTGGGTGGACTCGGTAGTAGCCCCCCGGCAGCTTTACCGCTTTGAGTCGGCCGTCTGCGATGTACCGCTGAACGGTGCGCAGCGATATGCCCCAGTTTTTGGCGACTTGAGAAGGTGTCAGGAGGGAATCTATATGCGATTCGGCCATGCTCTTGACGGTATGGCGGAGTGACATGCAGTGTCAAGCGCGCCATGCATATGGCGCATATGTCGCTTCATGTCGTATGGTGTCGCTCATGACCGTTCAGTCAGAACTCGCGATAGACCCTCGACGGCGCAGCAATGCGCTGATCGGCGAGCGGGTACATCAACTCATGTGGCGTGCTGGTCGCACGCAGAAGCAACTAGGTCGACTGCTCGGAGTCGACCAAGGCTCGATCTCGAAGCGGCTCCACGGCAAGACCGACTGGACCGCGATCGAGGTGGCCGTAACCGCAGCGTGGCTAGGTGTTCCGGCCACCGAGTTAATCCCCGAGGTCGAGCTGTTTCCCGACGACGACGGAACCGGCGGTGCCCCCAGTAGGACTCGAACCTACGACCTGCGGATTAAAAGTCCGTAGCTCTACCAACTGAGCTATAGGGGCGGCGGAGAATCACAATACTGGGTCCCGGAGGAGGGCTCGTTTGAGGATTGGGGCCGGGGTGACCTAAGCTGACTTGGCTCCCAACAGTAATCGCGTTGGCAGTGCCCCGGAGAGATTCGGTTCTGGCCCCCTTCGTCTAGCGGCCTAGGACGCCGCCCTTTCAAGGCGGTAGCGCGGGTTCGAATCCCGTAGGGGGTACTGGCTACGCGGGCACCGCGGAGCACAGCAGTACAGCAAGGCCCTGTGGCGCAGTTGGTTAGCGCGCCGCCCTGTCACGGCGGAGGTCGCGGGTTCGAGTCCCGTCAGGGTCGCCAGCACGGCGAGGCACACGCTGCCTGCCGGCTTCCGGCCAGGTAGCTCAGTCGGTACGAGCGTCCGCCTGAAAAGCGGAAGGTCGGCGGTTCGATCCCGCCCCTGGCCACCAGGTTTGACCTGCTTAGACACGGATTATGCACTCGATGGTTGGTTTGATTCGTCCGGTTCTTGTCCGGTCTTCGGTAGGTGAATCTCTTTTGCGTGAAGCTGATCGAGGTTGGTTGCCACTTGGTCTAGTTCGTCGGCGTAGAGATCGCTATAAATATTCGCGGTGACGGTGGGCGTGGAATGACCCATGGTTTTCTGGACATAACGCAGGTCTGCCCCCGATTTACGGGCCAGGCTGGCATAAGTGTGGCGTAGCTCATGGATAGTTAGGGGAGCCAGGTCGGTCTTCTCAAGGGCTTGATTCCAGTGAGTATGGCGGCGCCAGTTGTTGGATCGCAGCATTGTTCCGTTCGGTGAGGTAACGGCTGGTTCGTCCGGATCGCGGCCGTTGATGCGCCGGGCGAAGATGTCGACCACTACTCGCGGGAGCGGGATGGTTCGGATGCCGGCGCGGGTCTTCGGAGGCCCGATAACAATGCGGCCCTCAACCTCGGGTGCGGCCCGTCGGACGAAGAGGCGGCGGGCGGCAAGGTTGATGTCCTTGACGCGGAGGCCGACGAGTTCGGACCAGCGCAGGCCCGTGTAGGCGAGGATTGTCACGACGTCGCCCTGGTCACCGCAGGCATCGGCCAGTGTCTGGACCTCCTGCGCGGTCAGGTAGCGATGACGATCCCGCTCGGGAATGCGGCCCGCTGAGACACCAAAGGCCGGGTTGCGGTGGATGCGGCCGTCCTGGTGGGCGACGTCGAGAATCGAGCGCATGAGACGCAGCGTGGACACTTTCGCCCACGGGCCCACCGTCAGGCCGTCAACGAACGCCTGAACGTCGGCGCGAGTGATCTCGTCGACGGGGATGTGGCCGAATCGGGGCGCGATGCGCAGTTCCCAGTGTTGGGTGTATCCGCTCCAGGTCTTCGGCGACACCGCGGGCTTCTTGGAATCGGAGAACTGCGTCCAAATCCGGTTCAGCGGTGTGCGCCCTAGGCGTGGGTCGAATCGACGCGCACCGAGCGCGGCTTCGTTGTCGCGTTCGGATTTGAACGCCTTCGCCTCGCGCAAGGTCGGAAACGTGGCCGAAGTTTCGACCCAGCCCGATGGCGCGTCCGGATCTCGGATCAGGTACCGGACTTGGTAGCGGGGTTGGCCGGCTGCGTTGAGGCGCTTTCGGATGCCGCGAGGGGTGTTGCCCGCCATTACCGGCGCACCTGCTTCAGCCAGGACCGAACTTCCGCGCAATCCCAGCGGCGCACGCGCTCTGACAACGTGTAGCAGGGTGGTCCGACCTGCTCGCCGGTTGTTTCGCGGAGTGCGGCCCAGCGGTTGAGTGTTGCAGCGGAAACACCTAACAGCGTTGAAACCTGTTCGGCGGTAAGCAATTCTGGGAAGTTGCCCGTAGTGACGAGAGACTCCCTAATGCCGTGAGTGACCATCGCGTCACCCAGTCACGGGTCGTTGGTGTGTGGACGGCGCGTGCATGCCGGCCCGGATAGCGTCGAACCACGCGCGGGTGCGCGGCAATCCGGCGGCACTGTCGGCTCCTCCCGCCGTGATTCCCCATAGGCTGTATGCCCAACGATCCAGTGCGGACACTTGCGTCTCACTGCATCGTTGGAGTTCCGCCTCGTCGTGCATGACCAATGCGGTACCGAGGATCTCGCCGGAGGACCATATATGCCGGTACTCATCGAAACCGTATCTGCGGACCAGGTTGGCGCGGTGGATCAAATCGTTTGCTTGCCGGGCCAATTGGTCTTGACCGGGCAATTCGAAGAGATGTCCGCGGTTAGTCATTGCTGCTCTTTCGCGGTAGCTCCCGCGGTCCGTCCGTATTGCTTTGCAGTGGAGCGGATTTGATCATCGGTCCAGAAATCAGCGCGCACCCTGGTCACTTGGCCGTCCTCGGCAATGACGTAGCCGGTGCCCGGAGCGTCAGGGCTGATCCGATGTGCGGGTGCGGAATCGGCCAATCCGTCGCCCAGAACCATCGTCACCTCGTCGCGGGAACGAAGGCGGAGTGCGATCGTCTGAGTGAACAGGCCCCGCATCGGTAGGACTTCTTTGCGGGGATCCTGCAGGAATGCCACCACGACGATTCCCAGTGCGCGGCCTTTGGTCAGGATTCGAGACAATGAGGCGGCGGCTTCTTTGCGCAGTGCGGGGTCGCTCATGTATGCGGTCATTCCGGCCAGCTCGTCGATCAGCAGCACGATCAAGGGCGCCGATGTGGTGGGGGTATGTTGTCGAGTTCTGCCTGCCATTCGCGCTCCGCGTTTGTCCATCAACTGTTCCAGCGCGGCAAGGGTTTTCACTGCATCGGCCTCGGTCGTGGCGATCTTGGTGAACAAGCCCGCGCCGACCGATAGTTCGATGCCGTACTTGAGGTCGATGCCGATCAGGTGGACCAGGCCGGCCGCGATCGCAGGACCGAAGCCGCCGGCAATGCCCCAAAACACCGACCCTTTGCCTGCGCCCGAGCTGCCCACGGTCAGGGTGTGGCGTCCTGCGACGGGCAGCGTCCACGGAGCGCCGTTTTCGCAACGCCCCAGTGTGATTCGGGTGGTGGCGAGTGCGCTGGGTGAAGCGGCGTGACCCACTGACGAGAGTTGCTCGCGCATGACCAGTTCCATCCGCACGGTACCGGGGGCGACTACGACCGACCGGGCGGCGTGTGCTCGTGCGGCGTCGCGGATGGCCGGGACGGCACGCTCCAGGTCTTCGACCGTCAGTCCCATCCGCGTCTGCACTGTCAGAAGGAGGCAATTGTCAGATACATTGACCTGTAACAGCTTTGGATGAGTCCATCGCGTCTGTGTGACCGGCCGACCTTCGCGGTCCTTGCGGGTGACTTGCTCGGAGGCGGACAGGCCGCACCGTCTAGACAGCCGCTCCCATGAGATGTATGCCCACAGCCTCCAGCGCATGCGCCGGACGGGGACGGCGAAGTGCAGTTCGTAGGTCGCCGGTGACTGCAGCCTCCAGGCAATGAGAACGGCAGCGATGATTCCGGCGGCTACCGCAACCCAGGCTATGCCGGTAAGCAAGAAGTCAAAGAGGTGGTCAAACCGTAGTGGGGTGTCGGGGTCGGTGAGTTCGTACGGGTCGGGATTCACGCCGACACCCGACCAGAAGCCGATGCTGCGGTCGACTTGCCAGGTGCTGCCATGCCTGCCGCCCGAAACGACCACGCGATCCGAGAGAAATCGCCCGCCTTCTCGACGTACGCCAGAGCTGTCAGGCCCTCGAAAATTACAGGGGTAAAGGGGGTTCCGCTGGAATTGGTGGGTGCAGTGGGTTGAGTTTGCGCGGCGAACTTGACGGTCACCGTGCGGCTGCGCTTTGGTGCGGCCGGATCACCGTCGAGCACCTCGACCTGCCACATTGGCAAGCCGGTTTCACGGTCGGTTGCTTGTACTCGGTTGTCGCCCGAGGACCGGTCGAAGTCGATCATCGGCGTCACCTCGGACACGAGAAACGCACCGAACGAAAACACCTGGTCATGGCCGACCTGAAGCCATTTGGGGATGGACATTGCAGAACCTTTCGAGAGGATTGGACTAGATGATTATCTAGTCTAGTCGTCTAGAGGAGTGAGTCAAGCATTGCGTGCGACTTGGTCATTTCGGGAAGTCTCAGCGCGCTGAGAAGTCGTATTCGAGCAGATAGGCGGATGCCACCTTCACCGTGTCGCACACTTCTACGGCGACGTCATTGGTGTCGTAGGCCGTCCGAACCACAGTTAGGACGGGTGCCCCCGTCGCGAGCCGCAGGGCGCGGCGCTCCTCGGGGGTGGGCATCCGTGCACCGACTTCTTCGGTGAATCGGGCGAGTATGTGGCCGGCATCTTCGAGTCGCGCGTAAATGCCGCCAGGTCCGGTGTCGACTTGGTCGATCTTGGTGTTTTGGGCAAATGCCGCAGGGATGTAGGAAGTCGCTGTCTCAATCGGCCGTCCATCGACGAGGTAACGCCGTGATCGAACCACGACCTCGTCGTCTGGTGTCAAGCGAAGGCGTTCGGCAACAGTCGAATTCGGCTTCGTGAGTGTCACGGTGATGTTGTCGACTTGTGGCGTGTAACCCGACTTTTCCGCCTCGACGGTGAACGCGGCCTTGCCGCTTGCGCGATGTCGCCGTGCGAAGCGATCGGATGCGAGTCGTCGAATCTGAGGAGCGGGGCGAACGAACACTCCGCGGCCGTGCTCCGAAACGGCCAGGCCTTCGGAACGCAGCTCCTGTACTGCCTGGCGGACTGTCATTCGCGCGACTCCGAAGTGGTCGATCAACGCTGCCTCGGATGGCAGGCGTTCGCCTGCGGTTAGCTGGCCCGAGGCAATGGCTTCGCGCAGCATGCCCGCGATCTGCCGATACGGCGGCTTGTCGTCCGCGCGATCGATCTGACCGAGTTGCAGCACCTGCGGGCCTTTCCATGCACGTCTAGACGACTAGTCTAGGAAAACGACACGTACATGTCACTACTGGCGTCCAGCCAAGAGGATGGAGTCGCGCATGGCAACCACGCCGAAACACTCGGTCAGCGTCGCCGGCATCGTGGTCCGCGACGACGGCCGCGTCCTGGTCATTAGGCGCAATGATAACGGCCACTGGGAAGCCCCTGGAGGCGTCCTGGAGCTCGACGAATCATTCGAGGCTGGCGTTCAACGCGAAGTGCTGGAAGAGACTGGACTTGAGGTCGCTGTAGAGCGACTCGCGGGTGTCTACAAGAATCTGACCCACGGAATCGTCGCCTTGGTGTACCGCTGTCGGCCAGCTGGGGGTAAACCGCATGCGACCGAGGAAGCTCGTGAAATCCGTTGGATGACGAGGGAACAGGTTCAGTCGGCGATGAGTCCCGCATTCGCGGTTCGCGTATTGGATGCTCTCGACGAGGACGTCCATTCGCGGGCACATGATGGTGTCAATCTCATATCCGGCTGACAGCCAAATCTGCCGGAAGCTGTACACGCAGGCAATGTCCTCCGCGACGGGCGGCTCGTTCGAAGTTAGGAGCGGTGCAGTCGAGTAAGGTGCCGCCATGGCCGACGGTAATCCTCTTCGCGTATTTGTTGCAACGCCGGGTGACCTGGCGAGCGAGCGCAAGGTCGTCGATACGATCATCGCGGAGCACAACGCAAGACAGGGGAGCGACGCAACCCGCTTTGAGATGGTTGGTTGGGAAAGCGTCAGAGGAACGGCGCGGCGGCCGCAAGAGGCGATCAACGAACTTCTTGGCGAATGCCACTATTTGGTCGCTCTCTTTAAGAAGTCGTGGGGTAGTGCGCCCGGAAGTCCCTGGGGCTACACCTCAGGTACTGAAGAGGAGCTCTTCACAGCTCTCTTGCAGTTGGGTCAAGAGGATCGACCCATGCGCGATGTCTGGGTCGCGTTCTTGCATGACGCATCGCCAGCGTCGGAGATAGTCAAATTGCGTGATCAAATGTCCAATCAACACTCGGTTATGTACGAACCTGTGTCTGATATTCGCGATCTAAAAACAAAGCTAACGCAGCGACTGGAGGCCTGGGCGTCAATAGCTGGACCAAAGATTGCGCGTCATATAAATTTGCTTCCTTCGACCGGAAAGGATCTTATTCGCGCAGCGACGCTTCGCCGGGATGGCGAGAAGCTGGTGGAGCTTGGGCTACCGGAAAATGGGGGCAAGAATCTCAAGGAGGCAGCGGTCCTCGGCGGACCGCCCGAGCAACTGGCCTATGCCAAGTATCTGGAGCACAGCGGCGACCTAGACGCAGCTCAAGGCGTAATCGAGTCAGCGATCGACTATTTCGGCAAGGAGCCGGGCACCTTACACACTACCGCCGCGGCCGAGGCGTTTGCCGCTCTGGCGGGGCTACTGCGCCGCAAGGGCTCTGATAGGGACGCCATCGGTCGACTGCAGCAGGCACTCACTCTTCTCAAGCAAGATGACCCGTTCGCGGCGGTCGTGAGGTGTCGAATACTTGACGAACTTGGATTGGCTCATCAACAGGTCGGGGAATCGGACAGTGCACACCGTAGTTTCCAACTCGCGCTCGACAAGCGCAGAGAAGCAGAAGATGAAGTAGGTATCTGTCAATCCCTGGTGAATCTCGCGCGCCTTCACGTTGCAACGGACGACCTGGACTCCGCCCGTGACTTTGCAGAAGAAGCGTTATCAAAGTTGGGCAAGTTCCCTCCCAGTGCGCTCCTGGCGAATGCCGAAATCTTGCGTGCTCAGGTGCTTTTGCGGCTTGGGTCGGCAGTTGATGCGCTCGAGAATACGGCTCGGGCGATTTCAATCAATCGGCAGATTGGGAATGCTCGGGGTGAGGCGATCTCATTGCTTGTGTCAGCTCAGTGCCTACGGGCATCGGGTGACGTGCCTGGAGCGATAGCGGATGCCGAGAAGGCTTTGGCATTGAACGAGGCCATGGGAAATACGTTCGGCCAAGGCCGAGCGCGCTGGCTGCTTGACAGGCTCCGGGAATAATCGTGAGCGCGACTAGGTGTCGGATCCGATCGGGTGGCCGTCGGAATCAACCTGAACGTAGTCGAGGCCTGGCCATGCGAATGCTGTCAGTCGCCCTTCCGGAGAGCCGCAGCCAGTATCGATGTGGGCGAAATTTACGCCGACCTTAGGCAGGTTGCCAACGGGTATGTGTGCGGAAATCTGAAACCGAGTTTTGTTGGTGGCCGCAGGGTAATGGGATGCAACTACGTATTGAGTCTCGTAAACCTGGGGCATGCTTCGCAGAAAATTGATGTGCTCAGTAGGAACGCGAGCGCGGAAGTCGCTGATAACATCAGGGCCTACGTCACGTTTGACGTAGGAGCGAATTGTGCTGGCACCCCCCATCTTTAAGAAACTGGCGAGGTCGCCCGTCTCAAGAGCTTTCAACATTTCGGTTTCGTGATTGCCGCGCAGCGCCGTAATTCGCTCACCTGTTGATTTCTCTAGTAGCGTTTGAACTACCGCCACCGAATTTTTACCTTTGTTTATATAATCACCCAAGAAAACAATTCGGTCGATACCGTCGATCTGGTCAAGAAGTTCCAGGATCCCACGCAGCGCTGCTATATTTCCGTGAATATCACCCACGAAGGCAGTACCGGCAAGAGTCATAGCAAGATTTTTTCTATCTCCGCGTAATCGCCGCCACTGCCGACGATGCCCAGTGCCATAAAAGCGATCGAAAGAACGTCGCCTCTGTTTTCCCACTCGTTAACTATCAGCGCTTCGAGGGACCCGTGAGGGTTTTCGGGAATTCGTCCCAACATTGATTCGAGCCGCTTTAGGCATTCGTCATATTCCTCGCGGCGTGAATCCCCGGATTGGCGGGAGGCGAGTAGTTCCGCCAGGACGGGATCAGAATGTCGAACGGCGAGCTCCCTGACTGAAAAACAAGGGTCATTCGCGGCGATAGCTTGCGCGTATAAGGTGCTTCTGAGGAGGTAACGTGCTTCGCGCAAGAGGCCGGCGAGGTACTTCGGTAGGTCCAATTGAGGAGAACCAAATACTTGGGACATGGTCTTCACCCGATTGAAAAGTCTCTCCGTATCGACGTTGCCGAGAGTGTTAACAATTTCCGACAGCTCCCCTTCGGGATCCCAAATAATTTTGGCGTCGCGTTGTAGATGTGCACCGAAAAGCGTGCCTATTCCACTTTCCAATTGGTCTCTCGTGTAAAAGCTAACATTAACAACTCCCGAATATGCGCTCGGGGATGAGTGCTTGACCAGCGCGAGGACGTCGAGGTCCGAATCAGCGATCGCGTCGCCCCTAGCACGACTGCCGTAGATGAGCAGCGCAGACACATCTCCGGGCAGAGCCGGAAAATCCGTCGAAACTTCCTTCGGGACGCCGAGCGCGGTGAGCTCGGCGAGTATGGATTCCCGAACAAGAACGTGCGTTGTCATCGCATCTTCAAGCGCCGGCCGCGAAGCCCAAGGAAACTGGCCTGGAGCGCCGGGGTTTTCTTGAAGCTCACGTCTCCTCGAACCCCGACTGATCGAACTTCAGTGTCTGTGCGTTCTCGGACACCGTGCGGATCTTGCCTTCGTCGAAGCCGCCCGCGTCAGTGGCTTCGATCTCGATCTTCACAACGAGTGTCGCGCCGGTGTCACGGAGCTGGGCAAGGACTTCCTCGGCGATGTTCTTGAATTCCAGGGCGATCTTGTCGGAGCTGAGGGTCTTGACCCCGTAGAAACGGGTCTTCGGTGGGGGAAACGCGATGTCGACTGGTGGCTTCGTTGTCTTGTCCACCACGGCCGGCGTCGTCTCGTCATCCGGATCTGTTGGCGGCTTCACTTCGGTTTCGCGCTGCTTCACCGCGACGTTGGGGCGCACCAGCAGTAGCGAATCCGTTGCGGCCGGGGCGGCGCCCGTGTCGTTGGGGGTCCACAGCCCGATGTAGCGACCAGCCGCCTCGTCGAAGCCGGTCGCCAGTGCGAAGGCGTCTGTCTCCCAGAGCATCGGCATGTCGACGATGCCCTCATCAAGCACACGCCGGTCGCGCAGACGTGGCATGTACGGGTACTGGCTGTACAGTCGCCACAGCGCTCCGAGGGAGACGTGGCCGTCCTTCCAAATCTGGAGCACCTTGCCGATCGCGAGCCGGATGGTCGCCGCGGCCTGGCGGACCGACAGGTCGCCGTCGTTGCCCAGTCGCCGGGACACCCGCTGGGCCAACGACTCCGACTGCCCTTCGACTTTGGTCTCACGCACGATGAACGGCGCACCGGCGTCGGGTTGCGACGGCACAAGCGCCCACGTGAACGTCTGCAGCAGGCGGGAATTCACTGTGCCGTCGGCCTGGGACTGTCGCTGGGTTGCTTGGTTTCTCTGGTTCTGCGTCAGGTCGAGGTCGACTTCGTTGTCCAGCACATGCACCCAGCCCAGGTACTCACGGACGGCGGAGCCGAGTTCATCAAGGCGCGCGTCGTCGGCGGCCAGATAGACGAGCATGTTGCGGTTGGTCCGATGGGAGGTTCCGCGGTATTCGGTGGCATGCTTGGCGAATTCTTTGGCGGGCGAATCGGATCCCCGCTTGTGAGCGACCTTGGGGTGCAGGATGACCAGGCGGGCCTCATCGGTGTCTGGGATATCAGCGTTGGATTCCGGGCATACGTGCACGCCGGCGAAATCGCCGCGGGTCTTGGCCTGACTCTGCAAGCGCCGTGTGATCTCTGCCCACACGTCCTCTTTGTGCAGACGCTCGGCCTGGTCTTTGGCAGTGCGGGTGATGTTGGCCTGCAGGTCATACCAATACTTGCCGGAGCCCGAGTAGAAGTATGTCGCCCGGTCGCCGAGCTGCGTGAGAGCGGAGTGGAAGTTGCCCGGCACATCACCGGGCACTGCGGTGCCGAGGAAGACCCGCTGCGTCTCCAGGCCCTTGTGGGCTGAGCCGATCGTGGGTGCGGCGCCGAAGAACACCGTGCGGGCCAAGCGTTTGGTTAGCGAGCGCTGACCAAACAGTGGCTTGTCCTTGTCGATGCGCGACGGTTCAGAGTTCGGGCCGTCGACGTCAGCGTCGATGATCGCTTTCCACGAATCCTGTAGGTACTGAGTGAGTTCTGCGTTGACGTTGGCTGTCGCCAGGGGAATTGATCCGGGCATGATCAACGGTGAGGCGTCTTCACCGGTCCAGAGTGCATGAATCACCGTGCTCATCAGTCGCAGGACACCACGAGTACGCTGAAAGCGCTCCAGCGATGACCATTCCTCGTAGAGCCGGTCGAACAACTCAGGATGAATCGGGTACGTCCGTCTGATTCGGTCCTCGTATGCGGTGTCTCGGGAGTCCCGGGGGAAGTCATCGGTGTACTTGCGGTACATGTCGACATACGCGCGGGCGGTCGCGCCGATTGAGGCAAGTGCTGCCGCATCGGGTTGTTTGAATAATCGTTGCCGCACAATCTGATACGCCTCTGCCGAGGATGCAGGACGCCACTGATCAGCGACACGACGTACCACATTCTGCAGCCGTTTCAGCGCTTCCAAACCGTTTGCACCGCCGACCTCTTCGGCGTTGCCTGGCACGACATCGAAGTCGTCGCCGGACTCGGATGCGGGAATGGAGATCACCAGCAAGACCCCGGAGGTGCCTTTGGTGGCTTCGGTCAGCGACTGAGCGAATGTGAACTGGTCGTCGAACGTACCTCCGGCGAGGTCATCGCGGCCAAGCAGTGATCGGGCATAGGCCACCCACTCGTCAACGAGGATGACGGCGGGGGCGTACTCCGCCAGCAGATCGTGTAGCGCTTCACCTGGCGTGGTGCGGTCAGCGTCGGCCTTGGCGACTAGCGCGAACGCCTCGGGGCCGCCGAGCTGCCAGGCCAGTTCGCCCCAGATGGTGTTGACTTGGGTGCCATCGTCTTTGGTTACCCCCGAAGGGCTGAAGTGATTGCCGACGATAGCGACGCGATTGACCTTGTTGCCGGTGTAGCCGTTCTTGGTGAGCAGTTCCTGCGTTTCCTGCGGAAACTCTCCGACCGGCAGCCCAGCTGCGACGTGCCACAGTGCCAGCATGGAGTGGGTCTTGCCGCCGCCGAAGTTGGTTTGCAAGTTGATGACCGGGGGAGCGTTGTCATCGCCGGAGAGGCGTCGTACCGCTCGCCCGACCAGATCGGTTAATCCCTCCGTGAGGTAGGTGCGGCGGAAAAACTCGACCGCATCCGCATAGTCGATATCCTGCTCTCCGCCGAAAGCGACCTTGTAGAGGTCGGCGGCGAACTCGGATGCGGCGAAGTTTCCGGTGGCGACGTCATCGTGGGGCGGCAGAACTTCGCGCCATGGTTTGAGGCCGGTGGACTCGGGATTGTCGACGGCGGCTTTGAGGACCTTCTTGTCGTCCTTATCGGCGGTCACCCGGCGTAGGTTGAGCCGGATGGTCTGCAACTCAGCGGCCTCATCGGTGGCGTTGATCAGTTTGAGCAGCCGCTCGCCGGTGTCGAGGGCCCGGTAAGCGTCGTCGTCGGTGAAAGTTCCGTTGTGTGCCCAGTTGTTTCGGACCTCGCGGAGCTCAATGGCGAATGACTCGCCGGCCTTGCCCAGTGTCTTGCTGAACGGATACCAGCCCTTCTTGAACCCCGAAGTGATATTCGACTCGGTCAGGATGCGGAACTGCACCTGAGGGTCGTGAGCGCTGTACATTTTTGTGCTGGATGCCCCGTCTTTGGCCTGCACGAGCTTTGGCCAGGCTGCGCCGACCGCTGGGTCGCCCTGTCCAATCACTAAGGAGATGAAGTCATCCAGAGGTGGAGCGATGATCTCGAACATCTTGTTGATGCGGTCACGGTTGCTTAGTGCCATGTCAGTCTGCGTCTTCCTCGAAATCGAATGAGCCCTGGGAGGTTGCCGGCTTGTCCGAGCGGGCGGCGTCAATGATCTCGGGCCAGCTGGTGACCAGGCTGTTGAAGCTCAGTGCATCCTTGGTCCAGCCGTTGGCCTCAGCGACCCGGAACAGTAGGTGTGCGAGTTCCTTGACCAGGTCGGCATCGATCGCACCGTCTCGGCGGGACAGTGCGGTGCGAAGGAAGTCACCGGCGGGGGTAATGCCGTCATCTTCAAGCAGCTTGATTAGGTGGTGCAGTGCTTCCCAGTTACTGGTATGGGTATCGGCGAGGACGTCGTAATCCGCCCCCAAGTCAGACGGCTTTATCAGGTGAACTTTGCCAGCTCGACTGGACACGATCCCCCCGCGATCCATCGCTTCCACGGTAGTGTTGCGTGCGTTGGCGAGGTTGTTTGCGTCGCCGAAAGTTCCAGTGCCATAACCATGTTGCCGATACCAGGCGATCGCGAACCGGCTCGTCGCGTCGAAGTCGCCTTCCTGCTCGTTGAGTACCTGGTCAAGGATTTCATTGATTCGCGCCAAAGCGGATCGAACCGACATCGTCGTTCCGTCTGGTTCCAGCACACCTGAATACCGGGAGAACACCGCCATGCCCGGACCAATCGCGGCCTGCGGCAGGTCAACTGGTGCAATCGCCCCCTGCTGCAAGTCCTTCAGGGCTGGAGGGAGCTCACACTTGAGGGTCTCGACGAATTGGCGGCGGTCAGTTCGGGGGGCATCATCGGGGCGTGGGCGCAGCGCCAATACGATCGACGACGCTAATGCATTGGTCCCGTGCGAGAGCATGCGATTGCCCAGCTCGCTGCGTAGTGGCCAAGTTGCTGTTACTGCCCATCCGGAGTGGATCATGCCCTCTAGCAAGGTTTCCCAACCCGTCGAAGCCTCGCCGGCGTCGGTGGTTTCGGATTGCTTGAACGCGTAGTACACGGTGATCGGGAAATCTCGCAACGCAGATTCACGCGCGCGGCGGAACACTTCTCGGAATCCGTCTTCAAAGAACTTATGTGCGCCGTCTTTGCCGCCGTGGCGGTAGGGGTTGGCTACCAGTTCCTCGGTCTTAGGTACCAGCATGGTGCTCAGCAGATCCGGATGGGTTGTGCGGAGTGAGCGGCGCAACCACACGTAGAAGAAGTCGGATAGATCCGAGTAGCCGATGTTGTCGTAGTACGGCGGATCAGTGGAGATCAGTGATCCACGGGGCGAGCATTCTGCGGCCGATGCTTGGATTGCAGTAGCTGCCGTTGACGGCACAAGTCTGTCAAGCGCTTTGGTTATCCCGCCGATGCTTGTAACGAATCCTCCCGCATGTGTCTTGGCAAGCGGCGAGGTTTCGGCGTAGTCCCATGCCATCGGGATTGCCTGTCGCGAGAAGAGTGCAATCGCCTGATCCATCGTTGATTTCCAGCGGGCAATCGAATTGTTCATGTCGGCGATCTTGCTGACTCCCAGCCCGAGGTATGTCGCGACAGCGTCGGCGTAGGCGGCGGCGTCGGTACCGCCGGCTTCGATGCGGTCGCCTTGCCGCATGCCTGCGGCGAGGGCGTCGGCGAGGACGTGTTCGCGCGCTTCGGTGACGAGGTCGCTGAATGTGGTGAGTGCGGTGAGCTGCCTTGGCGTGAATAGGTCGGCGAACGTGGTAAGCCCGTATGGCGGTGTCCAAATGTCTTTCGGGTGATAGCCAAGTTCTTGATCCGGAACGTCCATCGGACGTCGAATTTGGGCGGCGGCTTCGTGTTCGGGTGTTGGTTCCAGGTAGATGCGGGTGCGGTTGCCTTCGGCGACGGTAGCCATGAGTTGGGCGCCCATGTGGCCAGCGCGGCCTTCGGTCTTGATGTGTTCACGTTCGACCGCTGTCCCGCACCCGATACAGACGGCTCCTGTCCGGCTGACTGTGCCGTCGTTGTCCTTGGCGGGGGCACTTTTGGGATCGTGGCCGATGGTGAAGTGGACCTTGCCGTTAAATGCGGATGGGACAACGTAGGCCTCTTTGCCCTTCTTCTTGCCGAGCCACCACGAGCGCACCAACGGCATCGCAATGCCGCAGGCCGGGTTGGGGCAGGTGACGGTGCGGGCCCAGATCCACGCGATTACGGTTGCCTGCGACCCGTCGGGCAGGGTGGCCTTCGGGTAGAGACGCCCGATGCGTTTCTCGGCTTCGTCGCGCATCCATTGGCCGTAGCGGCGCACGTCTTCTGCCAGGCCGGTGGCGTGCGGCCACGGGTGGGCGAGCTCATCTCTGGCGACATCCGGGGACACGGGGGGTCGCCCGGCGAACTTCGGTGGGATTTCGATGAGTGCCTTGTTGATGAGCACAGCAACGGGATTCAGGTCTGACGCGTGTGCTTCTAGTCCGAGGCGCTGGGCTTCGAGCGGGATTGTTCCACCGCCGGCGAACGGGTCGAGGATCGATGGGGGATTGCCGTCGGTGGACGTGAGGATCTCGGCGTGCGCCTCGGCGAGCAGCTTCTCGTCCTGGATGTTTTCCCAGACGACGAGGCGTTCGATGAGCTTGTGTAACCGCTCGCGTTCCTTGCGTTGCAACTCCTCTGTCGGGAACTCGTCGGGATTCGATGACGGGTCATCGACGAGCTGCGCGAAGAGCACCGCACGGGCAGCGGCAAGAGGACGCCGTGCCCACCATAGATGCAGTGTGGACGGGTGGCCGTGGCGGATTGACTTCTCGCGCGCAGACTCCCGGTTGATTACCTCCAGCGGTAATGCCACCTCGATCAACTTGCGCTTATGCATGCCTGTCTCCAGTCAAAACGTGTCCTTAAGAAATGTATTGGCATACGCGCTAATCTCTGAGCGAGTCAAGGTCCGACATTCGCAGCCACTCCGTGCTTTCACCGTCGAGGTGGTCGTAGATCGCATCGAAGATCGACGGCTCAAGAGAATCGAAAAACTCGGCCATCGCGTCGTCGGTTGACAGCTTTTCCACGATCCAAACGAACCCACCCTCGTCCCAGGGCAAGTATTCGACCGGCGTCGAATATGCACGTCGGAATTCGATAACCTTCGCTTCGACGGCACGGCCTAGTGATTCAAGGGTGCTGTCCCACGAGACGCCAATATCGCCGGGAACGAGAAACGCTCCGTGAAACTCGACCTCTTCCGTGATTTGCTGCTGGCCGTCTTCGTCGGGAGTCAGGACGAATGCGACGTCTCGCAAGGCAAATCGAAGGCCATTCGGAACTCGCCACTCACGCTCCCAGTCGAAGCGGTATCCGGCACCAGTCGGATCTACAAATGGTGCAAGTTGCCACAAATCGTCTTGGAAGTCGCGCTCGTCAATGAGCCTGAGAATCTGGTCAAAGTATCTGTTGGACAGTGGATTTTCGCCGTCGAGATACCAAACCCGGGTGCCGCCCGCCTTGGCCACAAACGGGCGAGTGAACGCAACGCCATACAGGCCACATCGACGGGTCAGACGATCGATGAACTCAAGCGGAATCTCCGACAGACACGCCAGCCTTGGGATAGGAGCGTGCTCCGCAATCTTGCGTTGCCAGCTGCATGGCCGAGTAGGTCGGATGAAGCCTTCGGACAATATCGCTGTGAGGTTTTCAAGCGACCCGGTGAGGTGAATCAGGTAGTCGCTCAAGTCACGGCGCGATGGATCACCCGTTGCGCCGGTCAAATGTGCTGGAACTAAGGCGCTCAAAACGGCTCCGATCCCTTGTTCCACATCTTGTTCCAGTCGCCGCGGATACCGGTCGAGTCGAAATTACCCAGATCGGTTGTTGCGAACGGATTGTCCAGATACCGCACCTCATCGTGCTGTGCCCCGCGGCGGTTAACGGTCACCAGGGCGAGTCGGTAGCGGGGCACCGCGTTTTTCCCGACGATCACCTCGTTGTGAGTGACGAAGAAGTCCTTCGCGCCGTCGATACGCGCCTTGACTTCGATTCGGTAGGTGGCGCCGTTTGGAGCGTACGAGAGGACGTCAAATCCTTTGTTGTTGAAGGCCTGTTCCACCGGAGTGCGGCCGAGCTGGCGTTCGCAGGCAAGTACCAGGTCCACCCCGCGGCGTTCGACTTCTTTTGTTTCCTTCGCATGGATCGGCGCCGACGCCGGGAGATCTGCTTCGAGCATCCCGACCGGCAGAACGAGCGCCGCAGTGAGGATGCGCGGCGGCTTGTTCGACATCAGCGCCTGCTGATCGACTGTCGCCAACCGCCTGCGCAGCCGGGCGTCCAACTCGACGGCTTTACGGCTTAGGCTCTCAGCGGACTCCTTGGGCTTCTCGCCGGCCTGTTCCTTCTCGGCGGCGACGGCCGCGTCAAGAAGCAGCCGATCCCGTTCGTGCTCAAGGCGTTTCGTGACCAGATCACGGGTCTTGGCCAGTTCGGCAGCGCGCCGGGGCTGCACCTCGGCAAGGTATTCCGGAAGCTGGTTGGCGATGATCCAACTGATCGCACGATCCTCCGCCTCGGCCAACCATGGCAGTTGCCGCGCTGCTGTCACCACCGGCACGTCGGGGGCGGCCACACAGTCGAGGTATGGCGCCGGGCCGGCCGCACTCACCGTGCCCATGCTGTCGACGTAGGCGTACCCGAACCGACGCGATACGGTCGCCCCGGTCGCGTCGGCAACCTCCTCGACTACACCGACCAGCAGGTGCGGTTCCTCCAGCGTGGAGGACACCAACACGGTGCCGCTGTTCAGGACACCGCCGTGGCGGCGGATCGCCTCATCCATCACCGCATCGTGCAGCGGATGTCCGGGCGCGAGCAGATCAGCGCGGACCAGGCCGTCGGGTTGAACTTGGCCGAGGTCGAAGGTGACTCGGTCGTACCTGGTGGCGATCGGCCCGAACCTGCCGGACCGGATTTGTGCCGGGACATTGGCGATCTCGTAGCGGCCCTGCTCACGTCTGGCGATACGCCCGCCCAGCCGGGTGAACGCCGCCTTGAACGCCAACTCGATGTAGTGCGGCTGCAAGCGTCGGGCCCGCGCCTCGTCCATCGCCGCGCGCAGCTTGGACAAGTCGGCCTCGGCGAGGTGCTCGGCGGCGAGGGAGCGTTCTTCGAGCAGTTGCGCCAAGCCGTCGGACACCTGGCCGTCGATGACCTCGTGCATCTTGGCCTTCACTTCGGGTTGATCACCGTAGCGGATGGCTTCCAGCAGCAGGTCTCGCAGCGACGTTTCGGTGAACGCCTCGCCGAGCACATCGAACACTTTGCCGCCGTACGCCTTTCGCTGCTCTTCGACCTTGACCAGGAGGCGGACGAACACGTCGCCTTCGCGGGTGTTGCTCGCCACGAGGTTCCACAATCGGCACACTTCTTCCTGGCCGATGCGGTGGATGCGTCCGAAGCGTTGCTCGATGCGGTTGGGGTTCCACGGCAGGTCGTAGTTGACCATCAGATGCGCGGCCTGCAGGTTCAGACCCTCGCCGGCGGCGTCAGTGGCCAGCAGGATCTGACAGCCGCGATTCTTGGTGAACTCTTCGGTAATCACTCGGCGTTCCAGCCGGCGAACACCGCCGTGGATGGCCTGCACCGCATCTGGCTTGCCGAGCAGCGAGCGGATCCTCGCGGTCAGGTAGTCCAACGTGTCGCGGTGCTCGGTGAAGATGATGAACTTGCGCGGCACCCCGTCCTTATCGTTGGTCAGCGCATTGTCCTGCAGGATCGTGCTCAGCTCGGTCCATTTGCGGTCGGTGCCCGAGTCGCGAACCTGCTTGGCGACGTTCGCCAGCTCGGCCAGTTCGAGCAGCTCGGCGTCGAGTTCCTCGACGGTCTGGGCGGCGGTGGCAGCGTCGAGCAGCTCTTCCTCAAGCTCTTCGATTTCCTCGGCGTTGTAGTCGTCAGCGTCTAGGGCGCTGACGTCGATGCTGGGGTCCTTCTCGACGTAGGTGCCGTTGAGGATCTCTTGCTTCTTGCGTTCCAGCCGCTCGGTGCGGCGGACGAGGCTGCGGTAGATGGCCTCGGGGCTCGAAGCAAGTCGGCGTTGCAGCACGGTGAGGGCGAAGCCGACGGTGTTCTTGCGCTTGCCGCCGACCCGGTCGGCGCGGTTCATGCCCTCGCGGACGTAGGCGGTGACCTGTTCGTACAGGTCGTATTCCAGCGCGGTGAGCTCGTAGGGGACGGTCTCGGCGATGCGTTCGGGGAAAAGTTTCTTGCCCTCAAAGGTGAGCAGGTCTTCCTTGACCATTCGGCGCATGATGCCGCTGGTGTCGGCCGTCTTCTTATGCTTGCCTTCGAAGCGGTCGCGGTCCAGCAGGGTGAGGAAGAGCTGGAAGTCTTCTTCCTTACCTGAGTGCGGGGTGGCCGTCATCAGCAGCAGGTGGCGGGTGATGGAGCCAAGCAGCTCGCCGAGCAGGAAGCGCTTCGTCTTTTCCAACTTGGCGCCGAAGTAGTGGGCGCCCATGCGGTGGGCCTCATCAACGATCACCAAGTCCCACTCGGTGTCCTTGAGCTGCTTCTGCAGCTCCTCGTTGCGGGACAGCTGGTCCATGCGGGCGATCAGCAGCGGGTTGGTCTCGAACACGTTGAGGTTCACGTTGGCGTCGATCAGCTGATTGGTCAGCAGGTCGAAGCGCAGCCCGAATTTGAAGAACAGCTCGTCCTGCCACTGCTCGACCAGTCCGCCCGGTGCGACGATGAGGCACTGCTTGACGTCGTCGCGGAGAATCAGCTCTTTGATGTAGAGGCCGGCCATGATGGTTTTTCCGGCGCCCGGATCGTCAGCGAGCAGGAACCTCAGCGGTGTACGGGGGAGTAGTTCGCCGTAGACCGCGCGGATTTGATGGGGCAGCGGACGCACGTCGCTAGTAGCCACTGCGAGCATCGGGTCGAACAGGCCGGCCAGCTGGATGCGCTGGGCCTCGGCGACGAGCTTGAAGTCAGTTGCTGGGGCGTCGAAGGCTCGGCTGCCGGACTGGGCGATCGTCAGCGCATCCTGGTCTTTGCGGAACACGACCTGTTGGCCGAGGTGTCCTGCCGAGGTCTTATAGGTGAGTTCGACGGCGTCCGGGCCGTGCTGCTGGGCGGCAAGAACCGTCACGACTTCCGAGGGGATCAGCCCATCAATACGAAGCCCCGGCTTGAGCTCCTCCAACAGCACCTTCGACCTCCCAGTTTGGCAGCCTAATGACGCTAATCGAAGGGGGTGACAAGTGGTGAGTATGGCACCGGTGAAAGCAGCTACCGCGGTGCGTCCAGCTCGATGATGCCGCCAAAGCCGAGTTCGCCGATCGCCCGAATCACTTCGCCCGAAGGGATACCACGATAGAAGGGCGCCGCGGCCTGTCCGGCATCAGTCGATGCTGCTTCCGCGGAGTCCTCGACCACCAGGCCGATCACGCGGCCGTCTTGCGCAACGATCGGGCCGCCGCTGTTGCCGGGCCGCGCGATGGCCGAATACAGGAAAATCCTCTGGCGGTCGGGGATGGTCGTGGCCGCGGGATTGACCACCTCTCCGCGCTGGACCGTGATTGCCATCTCGGCAGTCATCGGCACCCGCGGGTAGCCGAACACGTAGACCTCATCGGCCCAGTCGGGGTCGCGGAATGCCATGCCAGCGAGTCGCGGTATGTATTTGCCGTCGGGCATGTCGAACTTGATCACGGCGACGTCGAGCGTCGGGTGCGGATGAGCGGTTCCGGTGCAGTTGACTTGTTCCGCGTCGGCATGGTTGCGCGACGGGTAGATGGACAGACCCGCGCTGTTTCCTGCGAGTCCCGCTACGACGTGCTTGTTGGTGATGACGTGGTTGTGGTCGATGACGAGGCCGGTGCCCCAGCTGTCGACTGGGCTGCCCTCGTCGTCGTGGCCAGCAAGCTGAATTGTCACTGCGTTGTAGCTCGGGATGATGAGCTCGGCACCAAATACCTCGGACAACCACAGGTTGCCACCGACTTGCCCCTTGGAAGCGCCACCCTGAGAGATGTACTGCTGGCCCATGACTGGAAGCTGCGGGTTCCAACCGAGTGGCAGCAGAAGCCCGGCACGTTCCATCGCGCTGAGGATGCGATGGAGAGTGACGGCCTCGCCGGCGGCGGGGAGGCCGAGGCTGTGCAGGTATTTCGAGAAGTCGGCGACCGACCACGGTTCGAAGGGGACTGTCTTGGGTGGCCCGCCGTTCGAGTCAGCGGGCGGAGGATCAGGTTTCCCGATCGCCGTTGCGATCTCCGGGTTGTGGACCAGATCGAAGAATTGGTGAGCAAACATCGCCACGTTCACACGCCACGCAGGAGTGCCCGGCTTTAGGTCACCAGGTGTGAGCTGCCGCGGCGACGTGGATTTATCGTCGCCAGCGCCAACCTCTGTCATAGTCCATCGACGCTAGCGGTGGTGGGGACGGTCACTGTGATCCGACATGCCGAGGCCGTGTTCGCTTCGATCAGACACCACAGCCGGAAGGGGGATGGGTCCCGATCGTCGGCCTGCCGCGGACTTCGTGTTTCCCTGGACAAACCGTCAGCCGAAGCGTGCGCCGGGCGTCGGTGCACACGGGTAGCGTCTGGTGGCGAGGCGAACCGGGAGGCCGGTCGATGGACTCCATCCAGCGGAGAAAAAAGATGGGCAACGAGATCGAACTGGTCAGCGACGGCGACGGCTTGGCCGTCATCGGTGACACGGCCGATGTTGAGCGCTTCCTGCTCGACCAAGGACTCGACAGGGCGCCATCGAAGGTCCTGGATGTCCGCCGTCTTTCGTCGTTCGCGGGCACCGGTGGGGCGGCTCTGCAAGTCGGCTCTGAAGTGGCCGCGAATTCGGGACGCTGGGTCAAGCTGACTGCCGAGTCGGCGCAGGCCGTCAAGCAATACGGGCTGATGCCGACCAAGACACCCGGTGTCAGTCACGCGATGATCGGGAAGCCTGGTGAGGTCAAGCAATGGCTTCAGGTCGCAAAGGCCCCGACGGCCCTTTTAAAGGGCCCGCTGGCGCTGTCCGCGCTGTCGACGTTGATGCAGCAGCAGGCGATGCAACAGCAGATGGATCAGATTGTTGAGTATCTCCAGGAGATCAACGCGAAGGTCGATAACATCCTGCGCAACCAGAAAGACGCCGTTCTCGCGAAGATGATCGGTGTCGAACTGGTTGTTGAGGACGCGCTGAGCGTCCGTGACCAGGTCGGGCGAGTCTCGGAGATCACCTGGTCGAAGATTCAGTCGGGCTCTCTGGTGCTCGCGGAGACGCAGGCGTACGCCATATGTCAACTTGAGAACATCGCCGGAGAACTGGCAAAGATGGCTGACCTGGGCAAGGCCGCCAAGGCCGCCAAGGCCGCCGAGCCCAAGGTGCGCGAGTGGCTAGCGGTAATAGCGCGCTGCTTCCAGCTCCAGGACGGGGTGGCCATGCTGGAGCTCGACAGGGTACTCGACTCCGCGCCCGAGGATCTCGACAGCCACCGACTAGGCCTGGCCAACGCCCGCCAGAAACGGCTGAACGTCATCTCAAGCAGCACTGCCCGTTTGCTCGCCCAAATGCACGCGACGGTCCGCAACGCGAACTCCAGAGTGCTGCTCAATCCGCGCGACGCGCCGGCGGCCGTCCGGTCGAGCAATCAGATCGCCACGGGTGTGGTGGCTTTTCGTGACTGCCTCGGCATCGAGTCCGGTCACGCGACCAGCGACGCGAAGCGATGGGGCCAGGCCGCGGGCGAGGTGGTGAACAAAGCGCTGGCAGCTGGGACAGAGGGCGCCACGGTAGCCAAAGACAAGGCCGCGGATCTGGCCGACGCGGCCAAGGACAGAGCAACCGATCTGACCGACGCGGCCAAGGACAAGACCGCCGAACTAAAAGACGTTGCCCGAACTTTTTTCCGGCGCAAGTGAGGCAACCGTAGGTGCGAGAATCGGTACCGTTCTGAGTGCGCGTTTAGGTACAGTTCGGATATCAGGAAAGTAGGTTTCCTAATCGTGTATCCCAACCGCGAGATCTTCCCGAACCCGCCGTTAGCGCTCGTCGCAGCTGAGGTGCGTTTCACCGACGCAGCCCGCTTACGGCAACAGCAGACGAAAGACGAAGTGACGATTGCCCTTGAGCAACGTTTCCCCTTCGCTGAGCAACTACAACAGGCCGAAGTTGATTTGGCTCATGTTCCAAGCGGAGGACAGCCGCAGATCCGTGAACGGCGTGGCGTCGTTCTCAAGAATGTCGACAGCACAGAGACGATGACTATCCTGTCGGAGTCGCTGACCTACGAGACGACCAATTACACAAGCTTTGAGGATCTACGGGATGCCGTAGTCGCTGCGTGTGAGGCACTCGACGCCGCCAAGGTCCATCCCGCGGTGCGGCGGATCGGTCTGCGGTACATCGATGAGGTACGGGTGCCTGAGACTGTCAACGATGTGCGGCAATGGAGTGCTTGGATCGATGAACGTCTCATCGCCCATCTTGCCGTTGGCCCAGATGACGTACCTGTGGCGGGGACGCAGGGCATCAGCACCTATGACCTGGGGGAAGGAAAAGGCTTGACCTTCCGGTTCGCCGCCCTGGACCAAGGCTCAGTCGTCGTCCCGCAGTATCTCCGGCGGCGTGCGGTTCCATCGGGGCCGTTCTTTGTGCTCGACTTCGATGGCTTCCGTGATTTTCCCAGCGACGAGTTCACCACCATGAGTGCTGACGTCGTTCGCGACACGCTGACCGCCGTCCACACTCCCTGCGGTGCCACGTTCCAGCGGTCCATTACCAATAGAGCCCGTGAACTCTTTCGAGGAGAATTGGCATGACTGTGAACAAAGGTAGCGGAGCTACCGGTACATCCGTGGGTGCTGTTTCTGAATACCCGCTGCCGACTTTGAGCGAGACACGCGCGCTGTCGCTTCGCGCCGATTACCTGCGTACCGAGGTCGATATGCTCGGGGGCGAGATGCAGGAAATGCACGGAGAGATCCGTGAACGCGACCTCGCTGACCGTGCTCTTGAGAAGAGCAAGAAATCCGTTGCTGGACTGCTAGAAGAGCTCGCGGTCGCCCGTGGCATGGGGTGGTCCGACATCGCAGAGGTCGTCGGTGTGAGTGTCTCAGCTGTTCGGAAGTGGCGGAAGGGTGGCGTCGCGAGCCCTCAGAGTCGATCGAAACTTGCCCGGATCGCCGCACTTCTTGATGTGCTTGAAGAAAAGGGGCTTGTTGAGGACCCGGCGGCGTGGATGGAAATGGACTTCTCGTTGGAGCCCGGATACTTTATTCGGCCCTTGGACCTTTACCTTGAGGGGCATGTGACCGAATTGATTGAGCTTGCCGATCAACGGCAGACAATCACTCAAGTCCTCGACCGGGTCAGACCGAATTGGCGGCAAAGCCGCAGTGACTTTGAGGTCTATGTCGACGCCACAGGTGAGCGAGCCATTCGGCGTCGAAACGACTAGGGCTTGCCAGACAAAATGGACCAGATCGATCCGGACGAGCTCTATGACGAGCGCGAAGACATCAGTAGAGCGCGCCCGTTGCTGCAGGGTGACGTTTTCGATGGCATCGTGCTACCCGGCTTCGGTGAGAATCCGAGGAAGGTTCAGATCGTCGCCCACCCATGTGCGATGAGGACGGGTGCTTCTTTGTCGCCGAGGATCACCGTCGCGCCAATCGAGCCGTACCGGGCGATAACCGGAAAAGCGTGGCATGGCCACCCCCGGGTGATGCCGCTTGCCGAACTCGTTTCGGGCAAGCACTTCGCCGCGATGTTCGTGGACATCACGGCTTGTCCGGTCGAACTACTGACCAAGGAGCGACGGATCGCCACGTTATCGAACCGAGGGATATTCGTACTCCAGCAGCGGCTCATAAAGCACTACACACGAGCCGAGACGGAGCTAGAGGTCCTGAGAAGCCAGTCTGCACCCGTCCTTACAGAGGCGGAGCTTCTTTGGGACTGGCTTGAGACGGTGCTCTCCGACCTGGAGATCGACGATGACGACCTTCTCGCCGTCGAGGCAGAAGTGTTCGAAGAGTGGATGCGCAGCGGGTCCCCCTCACGCCAAGAACGTCTGCGCGCCGAGACCAACCACGCCGATATACGTCGAGATGCCCAGCGCGCGGCGGTTGAGCGGGCGCGGACGCGCCAGGCCGAGAAGTAGGCGGTACAGAACAAATGCAGCATCTGCGCTACGACCTGGGACAACTCGAGAAGGGCGCCACCGCCGTGGTCTCTCTCAACAGCCAGGCCAATGTGCAGTTGATGACCAGCAGCGAGTACAACAACTACAAGGCTGGCCGCAGGTACCGCTACCACGGCGGTCGGGTGACCCGGTCACCATTTCGGATCATCGTTCCGTCTAGTGGCCACTGGGTGGTCGCTGTTGACCTCGGCGGGTACGCAGGCCGCGTCTCGGCGAGCGTCGCAGTAGAACCACCGCCGCGAGGATTCCTTCCGACAGCCAGATCTGCGGAAGAGCATCTGCTGTCGCAGGTCCAGGTTCGTGACGCCCCCCAGGAGCCCGAAGGCGGCGTGCTCGGTGGGCAGACATGGGATGTGTTCATCAGCCACGCCAGTGAGGACAAAGATGCTGTCGCACGTCCGCTGCGTGAAGCGCTTACCAGAAGGGGCGTGACTGTCTGGCTCGATGAAGCCCAGATGAGAATCGGTCACAGTCTGCGTCGCAAGATCGACGAGGGGATCCGGTCGAGTCGCTTCGGGGTTGTGGTCCTCTCCGAGGCCTTCTTTCGGAAGGGTTGGACGAACCACGAGCTCGACGGTCTAGTCACCCGCACGGTCGCCGGCGAGCAGTCGCTGCTCCCGATCTGGCACGATCTCACCGCTGAGCAGGTGCGTACGTACAGTCCCTCGCTGGCCGACAAGGTTGCGCTGAGCACCGATCAGAACAGCATCGACGACATCGCCCAGCAGATCGCCGACGTCGTCAACGAGCCGGATTGACCCAGCTTCGGTGAGGGAAGCGGAAGGGCTGTCGGCCTACTTACCGGTCTCGCTACCCCAGCCGCACCCTTTGGGGTCGATGCCCGTCACGTCATCTGACCTGCGCGCCAGCACGGCAAACGCCAAGTGCCCGACGACGAGCCCGTCGTTTGCTTCGACTCGTTGCCGCCGCGCCATTTGGCGAGTCGGTGGAAAATTCCCTAACCCATATCCGTAACACGCTCAGCGCCAGCGGCTTTCAGTAGCTGATCGCGCGCTTCGTGAAGGCGGTCGAGAGCGCTCTTCAAGTCCAGAGCGGCGTCAGCCAATTGGGAGCGGGCTGCCCGATCACCGTGTGAGGCAAGGCTCGCGGTTGCCGATGTGAGCCTACTAACGTGGCGCAACACATCAACGGTGTAGCGAGCCGTCTGCATCGGGGTGGCACCACCGGGTCGCTGAAGATGGTCTCTCATGAGACCCAGCCAGTCATCGATCGTGTATCGGTCGAAGTTGTACATCGCGTTGAGCAACCAGCGTTGCCAAGCCGGTGGGCGTCGCGCTGGCGTCCCGACAAGGGCGGGAGGATTGACCATGCTTATAACCCTAAGAGCTGAATCCGGCTTACGCGACGGTCGAAGCAAAGTTTTTTCGGCCAACCAGTCAGGCTTGCGCACCGTGGAACATGTTCAGAATGGTCGTGTTTCGGTCCGCGCGGTTCGCAGCGACAATGCTGCGGCTAGTTGAGTGGCGAAGCCCGGGCCGTTATTCACTAGCGCGTATCCGCCCGCGAGGCCGCCCTGATTGCAGACGGCTCGCCGTCGTCGTACCCGCCGATGGGTCATGGCGCCGGTGTTCTGAACAACACGGGGGACCAGCCGCGTAGCCGTTCGCGGCACGACGGCACTCGGGAAACTGCTATCGGGATTGCCGTATACCGCTTGGCTGCGTGACCAGCGCCGGACGATGCGGCGAGCCGTGAGGTACGCGTCCTGAGCGACATCGACCACGGCGATGGCCTTCTTGAGTCCGTACACGCCCCAGAATCTGCCGGGGCCGCGCCCGGGTTGCCGCCATAGGTCGGGAACGATGTGCTGATACTCCTTGTCGCCGTGCATGTTTGGCGATGAGTGCTTGGTGAAGTAGATGGCCAGCCGTTTGGGGTCGCAGGCTTTCAGTCCGTTGCGCACGTCGATGGCGGTTCCGGCGAGCCGGTGGCGAGCTTTCTGCACCGGGTCGGGGTGGTCGACGATCTGTGCCCAAGTCTCGGACAGCCACTGTGCGAAGCCCCGGCCCGAGCGGCCCGGTGACATGGGTGGTGCCATCCAGAGATGAATGTGCGGGGCGCCGCGCCGCTGAAACTCCAACTTCCATATGTAGCAGGCTGATTCGCAATACTCGCGTTGAAAGCGCTTGCGCCACAACACCATGTGTCGCTTCACACTGGCTCCGCCGGGGGCGACGGTTTCCCAGTCGCCCGGGTAGGTGAGTGTGACCATCGCTGGGACACGACCGGACTCCACAAGTGGGCTGTAGTCGAGTTCGGCAAAAGTGCGGCACATCGCCGAGCGTGACTTGCGGGACCACTCGTTGATGACACCACTAGGGCCGCGGTGGTGGAGTGCCGTACTGCTCCGTCGTGTCGAAGACACGACGGCCTGATCATCGTTCCCGGCAGCGAGGGCGGGGTCGCTTCTGACTTGCAGCTTCGCGTCGTCAACGTCACGTTGGTGATGACCAACGGCCCGCTCGGCGGCTTTCTCGACGCGGACGGGATTGGTCCACCCGAGTCGCACTACGCCGGGACCGACGGTGATATGAAAACGTCCCGATTCGGGTTCGGTGCCTCGACGGTCAGGACCAGATGCCCACGGCGCTGCCGGTTCGAACAGTGCCGCAGCCGCGGTGACCATCTCGGGACTTGGGAACCGCAGCCCCAATGCGTCGATCGCCCGCAGCTCGCCCGTCGCGATACCGTCGTCAACCGGCTCCCGGACATTTTCGGCACATATAACAAGCCCGCCGGCCGGGGCCGGGTTGAGGCCGGCGCCTCGGTCGACGTCCGGCCGACCACTGTCGCTCTCGCGCCCTGCGGCCTGGGCGGCCTCGGGCGCTCGCGACCTACCGTCAACCGAGGCATCGGCAGAACCGTGCCGCGAAGACGGGTGTTGTGATGCCGATGTCGAGCCCTGCGTTGAGGATGTCGAAATGGCGGCTGACGATGCGATGCTGGGCATCGGGATGCCTGCTCCCCGGAGCCCGCGCAGCCGCCCACAACGCAAGCGGCAATACGGAAGCTC
This sequence comes from Mycobacterium sp. TY815, assembly GCF_030755135.1. Lineage (NCBI taxonomy): Bacteria > Bacillati > Actinomycetota > Actinomycetes > Mycobacteriales > Mycobacteriaceae > Mycobacterium > Mycobacterium sp. TY815. The sequence goes on from NZ_JAUFRX010000003.1 coordinate 850,358, forward strand.
CTGATAGGGAGTGCAGGATCCGTGTCCGGTTTATGTCCGTTCGTCGGACAGGCTGAGTACGTCAGCCCTGCTCAATGCGGCGCATACGACGCACAACAGCAGATAAACCGCAGGTCAGCGGCTAATCCGTCCGCCTGAAAAGCGGAAGGTCGGCGGTTCGATCCCGCCCCTGGCCACCAGGTTCTGCCTGTGTAGACCCGGTTCATGGACACGGTTGTCGGGTTATGTGTCCGGTCTCGGGTGTTCGCGTTTCGGCCTCAGCTCCCGACTTTCGGGCCATGCTTGCGTAAGTGTGATGTAGATCACGGTAAGTCGGCGGGGCCAGGTCAGGTCTTCGAGCGCCTGGTGTCGAGGCGGGCTCATTGCGGGCAGTGCCACCCCCTGACGACGCCGACCGGGTCTGTATCGGCGGCCACGCGTTCATCTTCGGCTGCAAGACCGCCGATTGCGGTGCGGGACAGGAATTTCGCAAGAATTTTGCAAACCTCTGGCAAGTGGCGGCAACTAGAACTAATCGCATGTTGCGATTAACTGTTTTGGGTCTGACTACAGTCGGCTCTCTGCTCGTCGGTTCGGGACTGGCGACAGGCACCGCCCACGCTGATCCCGCTCCGATGGTCTGCCAGGACGGAAGCACGTTAGCCACCCCGACCAACAGCTGCACCTACCAATGGTGTCCGGGCTCCCCGATCCTGAAGAACATGCCCAATTGGGACATGAACGTCTGCCACCCTTGGTATTTCGACCAAAACAGCCCGCTGACCAACTCGACCATCATCGAAGGGTTTCCGCCACCGTACCCGCCAGGGCCGCCTTGCATACCCCTTGTCACAAGACTGATTTGCGAGTGACTTCAGGTGCGGTTGCCAGCTCTGTGCATCGGCGCCGGACGGATTGCACAACCCGCTGCGCGCGTGACGGTGCCTAGCTGCTTCCGCGCGGGCGCAGCGTTGGGGTGATGGGGCGTCAAGCGCCGCAATGCGCCCTCGTCCCCGCAAACCAGTCATCCTAGGGATGGCCAGCCACAGTGGTCGCGTGCACCAGCAACTCGGTGATGCCGGGCGGACAGCCGCCGAGGTTGTCCATCACCAGCCTCGGCGTCGGACCGGTCCGGCAGCATGCGTCATTTGGGCTTCTCGTCGACCATGTTCCGGTGGGTGAACGGCCGCGGGCAGGGGAGAGTCAGGCCGAAGCGTCGGCTTCACATTCGTCAACGCACCTGGACAGTATGCATCAATCCAGCTTGATGTAATTTGGGTCGATGCAAACGTCGCCGGCAGACGCCTCGCCCCCGGAATTTCTGCGGCTGGCCGGCGAGCCGCTGCGCTGGCGACTGCTGTCCGAACTCGCGCGCAGCGACCGGCGTGTGGGCGAATTGACCGAGTTGGTCGGACAACCTCAGAACGCGGTCTCGTACCACCTGGGCCGGCTGCGCGCCGGCGGGTTGGTGTCGATGCGGCGCAGCTCGGCCGACGGCCGCGACAGCTACTACCGAATCGAGCTGGTCCACTGCGCACAGCTGCTTGCCGCAACGGGTGCAGCGCTGCACCCCGGGTTGGCGACTGCATCCCCGACGGTTCCCGCTCGCGGGTCAACTCCGGTGCGTGTGTTGTTCGTGTGCACCGGCAACAGCAGCCGCTCGCAGATTGCCGAGGCATTGCTGCAGCAGGCCGTCGGTCGGCGGGCACGGGTGGCAAGTGCAGGGTCCAGTCCAAAACCGATCCACCCCAATACATTCCGAGTGTTGCGCGAGTACGGGATCGATGTGACCGGCCGGCGCAGTAAGCACCTCGAGGAGCTACGCAGGCGTCGGTTCGACTACGTCATCACCGTGTGTGACAAGGCTCGCGAGATCTGCCCCGAGTTTCCCGGTGGGCAAGCCATTCACTGGAGCGTCCCGGATCCGGCTGCTGCGGGCGCCGGACGGGCGGGTTATGCGGCCTTTCGTGCGGTGACGACCGACTTGCACAGTCGCATCCGCTACCTCGCTCAAGCCATGACGTCGTGCCCGAAAAACATTGGGGGAGAAGCATTGTGACTGCCACCGACTTCTCCACCACCCACCTCGCCGGACCCGGGCGGCGCCAGATCGTGCTCGATGACCCGTCCAGCAACCCGGACGAACTGTTCACCTCCGCCGGGGCGAAATGAGCAGCGGCACCCGGCGCGACTTCCTGAAGTTCAGCGGTACCGCCGCCGTGCTCGCCGCGGGCGGTGCGGCCGGGTTGGCCGGCGTCGCATCGGGCTGCTCTCGGCCTGCGCCACCGTCCCCGCCTGGCGGTAAACCGGACTACACGCTGCGAATCGGCACCGGCACGGTGGAATTGGCGCCCGATCAGATCGTGTCCACCGTGCTCTACAACGGCCAGTTCCCCGGCCCGCTCGTGCGATTCAAAGAGGGCCAACGGACCTGGGTGGACATCTACAACGACACCGGCACTCCCGAGCAGTTGCACTGGCACGGCCAGCACGTCGGGGTCGATGTCGACGGTGCCGCCGAGGAGGGGACGCCGGACATTCCCGCGCATGGTATGCGGCGGATTTCCTTCATCCCAGGACCGGCCGGTTTCCGCTTCTATCACACCCACGTCGTGCCGCGCGCCGATCTCTCGCGGGGGCAGTACAGCGGGCTGGTCGGCCCGGTCTTTATCGAACCCAAAGAGAACCCGGGACGCTACGACCAGGAAATCTTTCTGACACTCAAGGAATTTCAGCCCGTCTTCAGCCGCGGAGGCGACATGGCCGCCTCATTTCTGGCCGGTGACGAAGACCCCGACCTCAATGAAAAAGGCGAATCCGCCATGAACGCGTCGCTGAACCGCGGTGACCCGCACGGATACGAGGTCAGCTACGGCGCGTTCGCTATCAACGGACGCATGCTCGGCCACGGCGACCCCATCCGGGTGCGGACCGGCCAGCGAGTGCTGTTGCACGTGCTCAATGGCAGCGCCACCGAGACCCGCAGCCTCGCGCTGCCCGGACACGGCTTCGAGGTGATTGCCCTGGACGGCAACCCGGTTCCCCACCCCGCGACGGTGCCGGTGCTGTGGCTCGGTGCGGCCGAGCGGATTTCGGCAATCGTCACGATGACCAATCCCGGAGTATGGGTGCTCGGTGACCTGTCCGACGACGACCGCGGCCATGGAATGGGCATCGTCGTGGAGTATGCCGGACAGAGCGGGGATCCGCGGTGGCTGCCACCCCCCGAGTTCACCTGGGACTACCGACTCTTCGCCCCGCCCCGCCCGGCGCCGGTGGCGCCACCGGATCAGACCCTCGACCTGCTGATCGAGAAACGCAACGCCGCCGACAGCGGCTTCAACGTCTGGACGTTCAACGGCACGCCGTTCTCCATGGACGGTCCGGTGTTGGACCTGCAGATGAACAAGCGGTACCGACTGCGCTTTCGTAACGCCACCGACGACATGCACCCGATGCACCTGCACCGGCACACGTTTGAGATCACGCGCTTCGCCGGGACCCCGACGAGCGGCGTGTGCAAGGACGTGGTCATGCTGGGCGGCTACCAGACCATGGAGGTTGACTTCGTCGCCGACCAGCCGGGCCTGTCGCTACTGCATTGTCACCAGCAGATCCACATGGACTACGGCCTCATGACACTGCTGAAGGTCAACTGAACGGAGGTGACGTGGGTGGGACGCGAAGGTGCCCTGTTCGCCTTTGAGGGCGTTGTGGTGGAGCGCGACGGCGTGCGAGCCCTCGATGGGTTCGATGCCGTGGTGCCTGACGGTGGGGTGACTGCAGTTTTCGGGCCGTCAGGGTCGGGCAAGTCGACGATGCTGCGGCTGTGTAATCGACTCGAGGTGCCCACCGGTGGACGGGTGCTGTTCCGGGGAACGGACATCGCCGATCTCGATCCGTTGCGGCTGCGCCGCGAGGTCGGCATGTGTTTTCAGCGCCCGACCCCGTTTCCCGGCACGGTGGCCGACAACCTGCGCGTCGCAGAGCCGGACGCGAGCGAGGCGCAGATGAAAGAAATGCTGGCCCGGGTGGCGTTGACCGGCTCGTGGCTGGACCGCGACGCGACCGCGCTGTCGGGCGGAGAGGCGCAACGAATGTGCCTGGCCCGCACCTTGATTGCCCGACCACACGTGTTGCTGTTGGATGAGCCCACGTCGTCGGATGACGCCGTGGCCGCGCGGGTGATCGAGCAGGCTGTACGGGACTTGGCCGAGACGGGGCTGTCGGCGCTGTGGGTCAGCCACGATGCCGAACAGGTGGCCCGGATCGCCGACCGGGTGCTGCGTATCGAGCGCGGGCGCTGCCTGGGAATCACGCCCGTGCACGCCGGTCCCGGGCAGGTGTCGCAGTGAACGGGCCGGTGTCGTGGGCCGGGTTGGCCATGTCACTGGCGCTGGTCGGCTTCGCCGCCGGGATCTCGTTGTGGCAGCGGCTGGGCCTGGAGCGGCAGGTGCTCTGGGCCGCGGCGCGCGCCCTGACGCAACTGCTGATCGTCGGGGTGGTGCTGGCCTGGCTCCTGCAGCCGGGCCGTTCCCTGTGGTGGTCATGGGCCTGGACCGCAGGCATGGTGCTCTACGCCGGCGACGTCGCGCGCCGCCGCGTTCCTGAGGTGCCCCGGCTCGGCAGACTGGCCGTCGTCGCCTTCGCGGCCGCCGCGGTGGTCACCCTCGGTGTGGTGTTCGGACTGCGGGTCTTCCCGCTGCAGAGCCGCACCCTGGTACCGATCGTCGGCATGATGATCGGCAACTCCATGACCGCCGTGGTACTGGTGGCCCGCCGGCTTGTCGATGAGCTGCGCGACAAACGCGACGAGGTCGAAGCCAGGCTCGCGCTCGGCCAGCCTTCCCGCCAAGCCGCCACACCTTACGTGCGAACGGCCCTGCGCTCGGCGCTCACGCCGCAGATCGAGTCGACCAAGGCCACCGGGCTCGTCTTCCTGCCCGGCGCGATGACGGGACTCATCCTGGCCGGTGTGCCACCGCTGCAGGCCGTTCTGGTGCAAGCCGTGGTGATGTTTCTCGTGCTCGGCTCGACGGCCACCACCACCGTGGTCATCGCCCTCGGGCTGCTGCGCCAGATCTTCACGCCGGACCACCGGTTGCGTCCGCTGCCCCGGCGGCCGGAAGTCGCCCCGCCGCGCAAACGAAACAACCGATCGGCGGCCTGAATTCACCGGTGCCCAAGGTGCGCTGTTGCGCCGTCCGCGGAACATGCTGCGCCACTTTCCGATCAGGTGCTCGGGAAAGGCGTTCCCGTCAGAATCGAATCGCCCGCCAGCGCGACACTGGCCAATTCCAGACCCAACAGGAATGGCAGCAACCCCATGTTCGCGGCGATCGGATTGCCGATCGCGTTCACCAGTCCTTCGACGGGCTGCCCGTTGAACATCTGAATCATCCCGTCCAGGAACAGGTTGTAGTCATAGGACGGTAACGAGATCAGCGCGGCAGTGGCGATATCCGCAGTAGGCAGCAGTGTCGAGTACGCGGTAGAGAGGGCCATCGTCGACGACCCGACGAGCTGTGTGTTCGCCGCCTGAATATTGCGCAGTAGATCGGTGACGCTGGGCAGAGTGAAGGTGCCGGGGCCCGCGGACATCGACGTGACAGCATCCGAAAGTGACGGCAGCGGTGGGAAAGTCGGCGATGTCATGGTGGACAGGTGGGTGGTCCCGGCGAGGATCCCCTGCTGAAATCCGTTGAGCAGTGCCGGCCCCAGGGCGATGGTGGCCTCAGGGGGCGGCAGGAATCCGAACGGCGTCGGCACATTGGCGGGGCCGGTAGACCAACCGTAGTTCGGGTCGCCGTACCCCCAGTTGATCAAGGGTCTCAGGATCGGTTGCAGGACATCGGCGGCCGGGTCGCCGATGTAGGGGATGAAGCGCAGCGGCTCCAGTAGTGGCAGATCCTGGGTCGGGATCATGTAGTAGGTGCTGGTGGTCGGTCCTTGGGTGGGCAGGAGGATCGCGGAATCAAGTTGTGCTGCAGTGAGAGTGTCGTAGCCGCCGTGCACGGTCACCATGCCGAAAAGAGCGTTCAGGTCGGACAGGATATTGATCGGGTATCGAGGAAAGTCGGCCCAGCCGTCGTATTCGATCGTGTACGAGGTCGTGGGGAATGAATTGCTCGGTGCCGCACCCAGGGCTGTGAACCCCAGGCTCGGGAAACTCAGACCGGGAAAACGGGCGTCCCAGCCGCCATTGGGATTCATCGAATTCCCCAGCAGCACAAAGTTTATCGGCAGTGAGCTCGGCGTTCCGGTCGGGTTCAGCTGCTGCATCGCCAGTGCGGCGATATTGGCGCTCTGCGAGTAACCGACGACGTTGACGGTGTTCCCGGCGGCGAGCTGCTGTTGGATTGTGGTGGTGAGAATTTCGACGCCGCGGGCTATCGACACATCCGAAGTCAGATCTTTGATGCCGCTGTCCGGATACTCGCCGGCAGGCAGGTAGAGGGCTTGCACGAGCCCGGCCGGGAGATTCGGTGTGACGTACCGGCTCACCACGTTGGCGACGAAATCTGCTGGCGGGATGGGTGTTCCGCTGCCGCCCATCACCAGGGTGACGTAGGGCCCAGCCGCGACGGCTTGGGTCAGCGCAGTCGTGCCGCCGGTCAGGGGAGCGGCGAGCCCGCTCAGATTGGCGGCCTCCGCACTTTCGTAGGAGTATGCCGCCGCGGCCAGCGCCCTGGTGAGGTCGTCCGGAAAGGCTGCGACCTGCGCCATGGCCGCCTGACCCTGGCGGGCAAAGGTGTTGAACAGACTGGCGACCGCTTCGGATACCTCGTCGGCGGCCATGGCAGCCAGGTCCGTTGTCGCGGGCACTGCCGCCGCGGTGGCCGCGTTGAGCGACGTCTGAATGGACGTCACATCCATTGCCGCGGTCGCCAAGAGCTGCGGATGCGTCAGCACGTATGTCACTCGCTCATCTCCCCCACCACAAACACACTGCCACGTGAGACCGGGAGGGGACGGCGGGATTGTCCGTTACTTAAGCTGTGTCCAGCCAATTCTCAGCTGGCACAAAGCAACCCGCTGCGCCGGATATCGCTGCTTTGTGTCTTTTCGGATTCGCGACAGTGGATTCGGATCCCGGCATTCAATCACACGGAAAATGCCTGATTTTTGCAGCAGTTTGTCGGCGGGGTTTGCAACAGACCAGTCAGCTGGCAATCGGGCCGGGCCATGCGCGAACACGTGCGGGCGAATAGGAGTCCGAGTCGCGCCACGTGATCCAGGACGGTTCGAAGTTTCGGGTGAAGGACATCCGCCCGATTCCGTGATTGCCGGTCGACGGTGAGTCGCTGGGGCAGCAGAAGGCACACAGCGTGGGGTGCAGGGTGGGGTAGCCGCACGCGGGGCAGATATTGGTGACCATGTGCTGCGACTCCTCGAGAGATGTGTGCCGGACCAAGCGCGGTCTACCCCGGGCCGGTGGCGGGTAAACCAGCTGTGGCGCGCATCAAAGAGTCCGCGCGAATACACCCAAAGGGGTGGTTATAAGCCTGCAGAATCCGGGAACCCGCAACGCAGTGGTGCCCGCCAGGGGCGCCCTCAGGTCAGGAGTCTGAAATGGTCGGAACAATTGTCTTGGCTCTTGTTGTCGGCGCAATCATTGGTGTCGTGGCGCGTGTTGTCATGCCGGGTAAGCAAAACGTGGGCATGATCATGACGGTCCTTCTCGGCGCTGCGGGCGGGTTACTCGGATCGGCTATCGCCAGCCATTTCGGATACGCCAACGCCAACGGTGGAATCGCCTGGATCCCCTTCTTCATCGGAGTGGGGCTTGCGGTCCTCTTCATTGCCGCTTACGAGGCGGTCACCGGGCGCCGCACCCGGACCGGCACCTTCCGCTGAGGCCGGGCTGCACCACCAGGTCAGTGCAACCAGGCCGGCAGGTCTGCACAACACTGCCCTGCGCAGACTGAAGGCGATCCGCACCTCGTCGACGGCGCTATCGATGCAGCCGTCGGCGAGGTGCGGCTTTTCTGGCCATCCACTGTCCAGGTAATCTACGACCACCTGGAAAAGGAAAGCGCCACAATAAAATTTGACGAAGCGATGGCCTCGGACTGACGGTCAGGCCTCAGCGCCGATAGTCCGGCAGCTTCTCCGCGAGTTCGGTGAACAACGCCTGGTTCAGCGTGAATGCCACCCGCACCTCTTCGACCGCGCGATCGATGGCATCGTCCTCGAGTGCGAGCCCGTCCAGCCTGGCGCGGTAGGCATCTTTGTACGGCTTGGCGCGCACCGGGAAGTTGTAGAACGCCAAGCCCGCCCCGTCCAGCCCGAAGGTACGGTCGAGAATCTTTCCGATCGCCTGTCCACCGGACAGGTCGCCGAGGTAGCGGGTGTAGTGATGGGCCACCAGCGTGCCACCCCAGGAGGCGCCCGTCAGCCGGTCTCGATACGTCCGGGCGGCGGGGGAGTCGATGTGCCGGTCGGCCGCCGGGGCCCAGAAGTCCAGGTCGGCGTCGATGGCCGCCAGACGCTCCAGTGACGGGTCGTAGACGGCGGCGACCAACGGGTCGTCGCGGCGGGCCCGCACCGCGGCCTCGAGTGCTTCGTAGATCACCCGCAGCCGTAGCAGGTAGTCGGCGTAGCCCCGGCGGTTGACCCGGCCGGAGAGCAACTCGGACACGAAGGGCGATTGTTCTGCCGCCTCGTGCTCGGCCGCCGAGCCTTCCTTCATCGCAACGGAGAAGGGGCGGACAGCCTCGGCAGTCCTCGGTCGCATGTCGGCCCCTAGTCTCATCCCGAAGAGTCTGAATCAAAAGATTTTGACAATCTGTCAGAAACGTACCACATCCCTGCCGGACTCGCTCGTCGCTACGGCGCGGATCCCAGCGCGCGCAGCACGAATCGCTCGATCGTCGCCGACGGCAGGTCCCGCGGACCCAGGCAGGCGTGGATCAGCGAGATGGTGGCGGCCCGGTCCTCGATGACGAAGCGCCCGACCCCCACGCCGTCGGCCAGAATCTCGCCCAGCACATCCTCGATAGCGACGACATGCTCGCGGATGGCGCGCATGGTGTCTCGTGACAGCGCGCCGTAAAGCTGAGGCCCCAGGCCCATGTGGAACTGCTCGCCGGCCTTGAGCTGGTACCTGATGTAGATGATCAGGCGCTGCGCCGGGTCGTCGACGCCCGCCAGGTCGGCCCGCAGGCCGTCGATGTAGCGGCTGGTCTCGTGCGAAGCGAACGCGACGACCACCGCTTCCTTGTCGGCGAAGTGGTGATAGATCGCCGTGCGGCCGATGTCCGCCGCCGCCGCGAGCTTGGCCATGGTGATCGCATCGAAGCTGTGGTCGACCATCAGGCGGGCGAAGGCTTCGAAGACGCGTCGCTGTACCTGCTCGCGGTGCTCCTCTACCGAGGAGGCGCTGATCTTGGGCACGCGGCGACTCTAACCCCAACGTAGGATGGTCAGCGGGCAACCGAGAAGAGGGGACAGGGGCGGGTGCGCTCGCCCGGGGCATCGTCGCAGCTACTGCGTCGCGAACGCGGACCGCAATCCGCAGAAAACGGCTTGTCATGACGTCATCGATGATGAGGCCATTACGAGGTCTGGCAGCGGGCCTGCTGGTGTTGGCGGTCGCGGGCTGCTCTCCCGACCGCACCGCGGCTCAGCCCGCCACCCCAGCCGTTTCCCGTGCCGATGCGCTGATCGTCAGCATTGAAGAAGTCCGTCGCATCGCCAACTACGAGGAACTCACCGCGCATTCGCATGCGGACCTGCGGCAACCGCCGGCCGGTGACATGAATGCGCCGGGACCGTGCCGGGCCGCCGGAATCAGCGATGTCACCTTCGGCACCGGTTGGTCGGAATTCCGCAGTGCGGGCTATCACGGCATTACCGACGACCTGAAGCCCGGCGGTCCGGCCATGATTCAGACGGTCAGTCAGGCCGTCGCCGTCTACCCCGACTCGAGCACCGCCCGGGGTGTCCTGCACCAGCTCGATACCTCGCTGCAGGCGTGTGCCGCGCTGGGCGACCCCCGCTACGACTTCACCCTCGACCGGCCGGATTCGGCCACCGTGCGGATCACTGCCCGCGCGTGGAGCCACGTGTACCGGGAGAAGTCCGCGGTATTGATGTCCGTCGGAGTGTTGGGGCTCGAACCGGCCGACCAGATCGCCCGGACCATCTTGCAGACGGCGACCGAGCGCGTCGGGTAGCGCGGGCTTCGATCATCGCGACCCGCTAACCGAGTACCGGGATCAGCAATCGCGACGACGAGCGAACGGTGTTGCGGCTGCTGGTGCCGACGCTGGCGTGACGGAAGTTCATGATCGCCGGAGTGGACCGATCCTGATCATCGCTGGTGAGTACGAGCCGAATTCGGTGGCCGGACTGGAACCGTCGAGCGTTGGGCACCAAGGGGATTCGATATTCCACGTCCTCCCCGATCGGCACCGCCTGCGGGTTTCGGCACGGCAGCACCGGAGCGCCGGGGCGGCTGGCCGACTCGTCGACCTCCCGCAAACTGGCGCGTAGCCACCCTGCGGTCACATCGGTGATCTCGCCGTCAGGGCCCACGTCCTGCAGGGTCGCCATCCAGGCGGTGTCGATTGCCGTAGCGGATGCGACGAGGCGCAATTCGAAGTCGCCGACGGCGTCGAGGCTGTGGGTGAGCGGGGCGCTGGTCCAGGTCAGTAATGCGGGTGGGTCGATCGGGCTGGGCTTGGTGCGGCCGAGACCGGCACCCAGCACCAGATAGTCGCGGGAGCCCGGCTTGCCTTCGTCCTCGCCGAGGTCGCCGTCGGCGCGCAGGGCGAACTCCCGATGGGCGGCCTCCGGCGGCGGCCACGATTCGGCGGTACGCCACTCGTCCGCGCCCGGCAGGAAGTAGCGGACGGCCGGTCCCTCGAGGATGCCGGTGTCGCGGCCCTTGAGCCAATGGTCGTACCAGGCCAGCGCCTCGGTGTGCATGCTCTCCCACGGCCAGGTCAGTCCGAACTTCCCCAGCATCCCCATCCGCACACAGGCGTTGTCCGACAGGCCCTTCCACGCGGCGAATGTCGACGGCAGGTGCAGCGGCACGTTCTCCCAGTCGCACCCGAGATACACCGGGATGTCGACTTCCTTGAGAAGCGGCAGCAGGTTTCGTTGATCCCACCATTCGTCGTGGGTGGGGTGGTTGACCGCCGCGTCGAGCCACAGCTCGTCCCACGGGTGCGGGTCGTGCGGCAGCTTCATCAGCTGGCGCAGCATGGTGACCGCGGCCTCGCCGTTCATGGTGGCGAACTTCTTGTGCAGCCGCGGCGTGTGCAGCACCCGGCGCGCCAGGCTCACGGGAAGGCTGCGCCAGAGTTTGTCGCTGCGCTCGGAGGTCAGGCCGATCATCGACAGGAACGGGGTGACAAAGGCTGAGCTGAACAGGCCGTGGTGACTGGCGGCTTCGTAGATATCCGCAGTGACCGCGACCGGGAAGATCGCCTTGAGGTGGGGCGGGCGCTCAACGGCCGCCTCGAGCTGGGACACGGCGAAGTAGCTGATGCCGAGCATGCCGACGTTTCCGTCGCACCACGGCTGAGCGGCGACCCACTCGACGAGGTCGTACAGGTCCCGGCGCTCCTGGGGGTCGGCGAAGCCGAAAGTGCCGCCGGAACCATTGGTGCCGCGCAGATTGGCGATCACATGCACATACCCGCGTGGCACCCAGAAGTCGGTCACGCCGGCCTCGATGAATCCGGCCGGAGCGCCGAAATCCTGCATCTGGCGCGGATACGGTGAGGCGGCCAGTAGCGCGGGAAAGCGGCCGTGCGCGTCGGGCCGGTGCACATCGGCCAGCAGCGTGGTGCCGTCCCGCATGGCGATCGGCACGTTGTCATCCCGCCGGCGGCGATACTGCGGCTCGCTGAGGTTGCGGTATTCCCGGCCGGTGGTCTGCGGACCGTTGAGTGCCATCGTCATAGTTTCACGCTACGTTGAGATTAATCTCAACGCAAGAGGAATTTTCTGCCGTCGAGCTCGCCGCTGGCGTGGCGCTGCCGGCGGGCGGTGACGGGCCGGGACAATGGTGGGATGCGTTGTCGCAAGGCTCTGCTGGTGGTCATCGCGGCTGCGCTTGTCGCGGCGTCTGCCGGTTGCCAGTCCGGGCGGTCCGCCTCGATGGCCGTTCGGCCCGTCAACACCACTGCTCCGTCCGGCCCCGGTGTGCCGCCGCTGAGCCAGGAGGCACACGCCGCCCAGTTCGTGGACGTCCGGTCCGTGGTTCCCGACGCGATCATCGATCTGCGGTATGCGACGACGAACAATTTCACCAAGACGCAGTTGTATCCCGCTGATGCGCGGTGCCTCGTGCACCAGTCCATGGCGCCGGGTCTGGCCGCCGCAGCCAACGCGCTGCGTCCGCAGGGGCACGTCCTGGTCTTCTGGGACTGCTATCGCCCACATGATGTGCAGGTCAAGATGTTTCAGATCGTGCCGAACCCGGCCTGGGTGGCGCGGCCCGGTCCGTACGCAACCAGCCACGAGGCAGGGCGTTCGGTCGATGTCACCTATGCGGGCGGACTGTCGCAATGCCCGGCCCAGCAGTTGGTCAGCGGAATCTGCCTTGCCGACATGGGTACCGATTTCGACGATTTCACCTCGCGCGCAAACGCTTTCGCGACTCAAGAGGTCAGTACCGAAGCCCAGGCCAACCGTAAGCGACTACGGGACGCGATGAACTACGGGGGTCTGACCGTCTATTCCGGAGAGTGGTGGCATTTCGACGGACCCGGCGCCGGCGTGCAACGGCCGATTCTCAATGTCCCCCTCGACTAGCTGTCTCACATAGTGAGTTATCAGTCTCATAATCTGATCACAAGCGCTAGGCTGAGGTCGCCCACCTACCGAGCCTGTGAGGAGTGGTCGTCGTGAGCGAGGCACATCGAGCCGTATATACACACGGCCATCACGAGTCGGTGCTGCGCAGTCACCGGCGACGGACCGCCGAGGACTCCGCGGGCTACCTGCTGCCGCATCTGAGGCCGGGGCTTTCCCTGCTCGACATCGGGTGCGGCCCGGGAACGATCACCGTCGATCTGGCAACCCGCGTGGGTCCCGGGGGATCGGTGACGGCGGTCGAACTCACCGACGACGCACTGGACCTGGCGCGGGACGAGGCGCAACGACGCAACGCGTCGAACGTTTCCTTCGTCACCTCCGACGTGCACGCGCTCGAGTTTCCCGACGACACGTTCGACGTCGTCCACGCCCATCAGGTGCTGCAGCACGTGGCCGACCCGGTGCAGGCGCTGCGCGAGATGCGGCGGGTCTGCGTGCCGGGCGGCATCGTCGCCGCCCGAGACGCCGACTACGCCGGGTTCGCCTGGTTTCCCCGCATTCCGTTGCTGGACCGGTGGCTCGAGTTGTACGAGAAGGCGGCGCGCGCGAACGGCGGCGAACCCGACGCGGGCCGCCGGCTGTTGTCGTGGGCACAGCGGGCCGGCTTCGACGACATCACTGCGACCGCCGGGATGTGGTGCTACGCGACGGCGGAAACCAGGCAGTGGTGGGGCGGCATGTGGGCCGACCGCATCCTGCAATCTGACCTGGCCCGCCAGTTGGTGAACACGGGACTTGCGGATTATGCAGAGCTGGAAGAGATTTCGTCGGCCTGGCTAGCCTGGGCCGCCGCGCCCGACGGGTGGCTGGGTATCCCGCACGGGGAAGTGCTCTGTCGCGCTTGAGGTTTGGCCCCGAAGGCTCAACGTGCCAGCGCGTTGCGGGTGAAGTCGGCTGCCTGGTTGGCCATTCCGTTGTCCCGGTAGGAGCTGTGAGCGGCGCGGTCACGCCCGCCCGGAGCGCACACCGGATCCCCGTCGGCGCACAGTTGCAGAGTCTTGGCGGCGTACAGAGGTCCGATGTTGATGGGGGGCGCGCTGCGGTCCACCAGGTGCAAGAACCCGTCCGAGGGCGGCGCGAAGAGCACCACGGCGGCGACCTTGGCGGCAACCGCGGGCGGCATGGGCCCGATCCCGTCGGGCAGGGCAACGCCGTCCGGAACGGAGTCGGTGGTGGTGTACGCCGCGACGGCCGCACCCTGGGAATAGCCACCCAGGACGATCCTGGTGTTCGGGCAATTGGCCGCGGTGGCTTCGACCTTGCTGCTGGCATCGGCGACGCCGTCGACCGCCCGGCCGAAGTCCAGCGACGCCGGGTAGTTGACCGGATCCACGCCCACGGTCTTGCCGGCCAGGCGTGCATTGAGCGCATCGACGAACGCCTGACCGGTGGCGCCGACGCCGGGCGCCTCGAACGTGCCGCGGGCGAACACCACGTCGACGTCGGGGCAGCCGGGATCGGCGGCGGCTCGTGGTGCGACGCCTGACGATCCGACGAGGGCCACCACGGACATCACCATCGCGGCCAGCCAGGCGGCCACCGGTGGTAACGACAGCGCGGGCAATCTACTGCAGCTCAAGGTCGGCTCTTTTCGTCGGGAGGTCCGCCGATTACGAACCTGTGGCGGGAGCAGTTTGTTCCGGGGTTCTTCAGGCGCGTGCTGAGCCTAATTCACCCGCCGGACCGCCGCAGGGCACGCGCGATCGGCCCCGGAGCGCGGGTCGCGGGGCATTTACCCACGTGACGGGCGTCGAGGGCGAGCCGTCGACCGGCATTCTCCGCGGCGCGAATGTGCGCATGTTCACACCGGCGCCGGCGGGCGCCAGGCGGCCATCAGTCCCGCGCGGGGTCCTCAGCCGCGGGCCGCAAATCCGACATTTGACCTGCTCAGGTATGCGGTATTGGCATTCTCTTTTTTTGCAAGTACGTTATGCAACGATGGATAACGCAGCCCAGACCCCATCGGGCATCCCGCTTGCGCCGGTGTATGGCCCGGCGGATCGGCGCACCGAGCCTCCGCCGCCGGGGGAGTACCCCTTCACCCGGGGCAACTTCGCGTCCGGGTACCGCGGCAAGTTGTGGACCTTCCGCCAGTACTCGGGGTTCGGGACGGCCGAAGAATCCAACCGCCGCTACCGCTACCTGCTGGACCAGGGCGGTACCGGTTTGTCGGTCGCCTTGGACCTGCCCACCCAGTGCGGGTACGACTCCGACGATCCCGACTTCGGTGAGGAAGTCGGCCGCGTGGGTGTCGCGGTCGACACCCTGGCCGACTTCGAGATCCTGTTCGACGGCATCCCGCTGGACAAACTCAGCACCAGCATGACGATCAACGGCACGGCGGCCATCCTGCTCGCCTTCTACGTCGCCGCCGCCGAGCGCAAGGGAATACCGCGGGCCAAGCTCACCGGGACCATTCAGAACGACATCCTCAAGGAGTACGCCTCGCGGGGCACCTGGATCTGGCCACCCGAGCCTTCCCTGCGTCTGATCGCCGACACCATCGAATTCTGCGCGGCGGAGGTGCCGCGGTTCAACGCGATCTCGGTGGCGGGCGCGCACTTTCGCGACGCCGGCGCGACCGCGGTGCAGGAGATGGCGTTCACCCTGGCTGATGGTGTCACCTACTGCGACACCGTGGTGGAACGCGGCCGGATGAGCATCGATGAGTTCGCGCCGCAGATCTCATTCTTCTTCTACACCCATGGCGACTTTTTCGAGGAGGTCGCCAAATACCGTGCGGGACGGCGGCGTTGGGCCACGATCGTGCGGGAGCGGTACGGGTCCAGTAAGGACAAGGCGTCGATGTTCCGGTTCGGCTGCGTCTGCGGCGGCGCATCGCTGTACGGGCCACAGGCGCAGAACAACGTGGTGCGGGTGGCCTACGAGGCGATGGCTGCGGTGCTCGGCGGTGTCCAGTCGATGTTCACCGCGGCGTGGGACGAGCCGTTTGCGCTGCCTTCGGAGGAGTCCACCACCCTGGCGCTGCGCACCCAGCAGATCCTCGCCTATGAAACCGGTGTCGCCCAGGTCGCCGACCCGCTGGGCGGCTCCTATTTCGTCGAGGCGCTCACCGACGCGACCGAGGCCCGCATCATCGAGATCATGGCCGACCTCGAGCAGCACGGTGGCATGGTCAGCGCGATCGAGGACGGCTACCTGCAGGGCCTGATCGCCGACGAGGCCTACAAGATCCACCAGGACATCGAGTCCGGCGCCCGTCCGGTGGTCGGGGTCAACCGATTCGTGTCACAAGAGCCCGAACCCGACGTCGTCAGCTACGAACTCGACGCCGAGGGGCGCGACCTCCAGCTGAAGCGCCTGGCCACCGTGAAGGCCGAAAGAGACAGCGCCGCAGTCGAGTCTGCACTTGCGGCGTTGGCACGTAGCGCCGAGGGAACCGACAATCTCATGCACAAGCTGATCGACTGTGCCAACGCGTACTGCACGGTGGGTGAGATGGTTTCCGCACTCAAGGCGGTCTGGGGCGAATTTCAGCAGCCGGTGGTGTTCTGAATGGCCGCAAGGATTCTGGTCGCTAAGCCCGGGCTGGACGGACATGACCGCGGTGCCAAGATCGTCGCCCGCACCCTGCGCGACGCGGGCTTCGAGGTCATCTACACCGGTATCCGGCAGCGCATCGAAGACATCGCGTCGATCGCCGTCCAGGAGGACGTCGCCGTCGTGGGGTTGAGCATCCTCTCGGGCGCACATCTGAACCTCACCGCGCGCACCATCGAGGCCCTGCGGGCAGCCGATGCCGCGGACATCGCCGTCGTGGTCGGCGGCACCATCCCGCATGCCGACGTGCCCAAGCTGCTGGCCGCCGGCGCTGCCGCGGTGTTTCCCACCGGAACGCAGTTGGACGTGCTGGTGCGCGACATCCGCGCACTCACCGGGACGCCCGAACCCGCACTGGAGGAACCGTGCGCGTCGGAGTGATGATCGGCGCCGAGCGCGGCGACATGGCGCGGAAGGTGGCCAAACTGGTCGCCGACATCGAATGGGCTGAAGCGGCCGGACTGGATACCGCGTGGATGCCGCAGGTGCCCGACGACTTCGACTGCCTGACCATGGTGTCGCTGATGGCAGCGCACACTTCGCGCATCGAGCTGGGCACCGCCGTAGTCCCATTGCAGGCCCAACATCCCATCGCTCTTGCGCGCCAAGCACTTTCCGTGCATGCGGTAGCAACTGGCAGGCTGGCCCTGGGTGTCGGTCCGTCCCACCACTGGATCATCCGCGACATGCTTGGACTGGCCTACGAGAAGCCGGCTGCCTACACCCGTGACTACCTGCAGGTGCTCAACGCCGCCATCACAGGGCCGGGACCGGTTGACGTCGAGAACGATTCGTTCGCGGTGCACAGCCCGACGGTTCTCGCGGCCGATCCCCCGATGCCGGTGCTGGTCGCCGCACTGGGGCCGGTGATGCTGCAACTGGCAGGTGAACTGGCTGACGGCACGGTGCTGTGGATGGCTGACGAGCGCGCGATCGGTGATCACATCGCGCCGAAGATCACCAAGGCGGCCACCGATGCCGGCCGTCCGGCGCCGCGGATCGTCGCCGGAATCCCGGTATGCCTCTGTGCGCCTGCGGAAGTCGCGGCGGCCAAGGAACGGGCCAACCGAATCCTGGGCGAGGCGGAGGTGTCGCCCAACTACCAGCGCCTGCTCGAACGCGGCGACGCCCGCGACGTCGGTGATCTGTGTGCGGCCGGCGACCCGGAACAGATTCTGGCCCGGATGCGGCGCTTCGCCGACGCCGGCGTGACCGATTTGTCGGTGCGGCTCCTGCCCATCGGTGACACCCGCGACGAACTCGTCGCGTCCAAACGCCGGACGCGCGAGATGATCGCCGAGTTGGCTGCGGAGTTGCGGTGAGCGCAGCGGGGCCGCTGGCCGGGATTCGCATTCTGGAAGTCGGCACCATGCTGGCCGGGCCGTACGCCACCATGCTGCTGGCCGATCTGGGTGCCGACATCACCAAGATCGAGCCGGCCGGCGGCGAGATTTCCCGCGGGGTCGGGGACAGTTACTTCGCCAGCCTCAATCGCAACAAGTCCAGCATCTGTCTCGACCTGAATTCGACGGGCGGGCAGCAGCGTCTGGGCGAGCTTGCGGCGGATTCCCATGCGCTACTGGTGAACCTGAAACCATCGGCGATCCGCCGGCTGGGCCTCACCTACGACGCCCTGAGGCAGCACAACGACAAGCTCGTGTGTGTCGCCATCACCGGCTTCGGGCTCAACGGCGGGGACGATCCGGCGTTCGACTACGTGGTGCAGGCGAGCGTCGGCATCGCCGCACTGACCGGCGACCCGGACGGACCGCCGACTCTGCCGGGCTATTCCTCGGCCGACAACTCCACCGGAATGTGTGCAGCTCTGGGTCTGCTGGCCAAAATCGTGTCCGGTAGCGGTGGCCAGGTGGACGTGTCGCTGCGCGACGTGATGTTCTCGCAACTCAATTACCATGCGG
Organism: Mycobacterium sp. TY815; assembly: GCF_030755135.1. NCBI lineage: Bacteria > Bacillati > Actinomycetota > Actinomycetes > Mycobacteriales > Mycobacteriaceae > Mycobacterium > Mycobacterium sp. TY815. The sequence goes on from NZ_JAUFRX010000003.1 coordinate 868,651, forward strand.
CGGCCTACCTCAACGACGGCACCGAACCGCAGCGGCGCCCTTACGGCGCACACTCGTACTACGTTCCGGCTCAACTTTTTCCGACCTCCGACGGTTATCTCGCCCTGTTCATCACCCACGACGGATTCTGGAAGTCCTTCGCGGAAGAGGCCGGTATCGACGGCTTCGGGACGATGACGCAGCGGGTGGCACGACGCGACGAGGTACTGGCCGTAGTCACCGCGGCCCTGGCGACCGATACCGCGGCAAACTGGGAACGGCGGCTGCGCAAACTCGGGGTACCGGCGGCGGCGGTCCGCACGCTGCCCGAGGCTCTGGCAGCGACTCCGGAAGTCGTCGTGCAGGCCGGCGACTTCCGGTTGGTCGGCAGCCCGATCCGGGTGTCGGACTACGAGCCTCGATACCGACCGCCGCCGGCATTGGAGATCGGCTGAGACGTCAGTTGTCTGGCAGCGGAACCACGACTTCGATGGGTGTGCCCGGCGTCACCGCGATGCCGTTGCGGGTCGTCAGGGCATCAGTCAGCTGGCCGATGGCGGCAGGCAGTCCGGCATGCTCGAGGACGGCGGGATGGAGTTCGAAGGTGGCCTGCCGCAATTGATCTGATGCGACTGTGAGGCTGGCCAGGGAGTCGCTCACGCGCTCGTCCGGGTACTTCCCGAGATGTTCCGAAATATCCTGGCGGGCGGCCAGCAGGTACTGCAGCGGCACGTCGTGAATGAATTCCGCCATCTGACGCTGCTGCTCGCGCGGCAGTGGCCGAGGCCATGCGGCAGCGGCTGCTGGAATGAGCCCGCCGGCCGGTTAGGCGTCGGCTTCGTGCTCGGCGATCACCTCGAGCAGTCGCGGAATCGGCGGCGGATCCAGTTGCAGCGCACTGGACATGGTCAGCTTGGCCCCGCCCATGCCCTGCAGGACTGCCTGCAGATCGTCACCCTCGATCTCGTAAAGGGCCACATAGGGCCCTTCGCCGTTGACCGGTCGCAGCCGGCGTGCCGCCACGATCCCGTCGAGAGCGACCAGTTCGGGAAGGTGGACCTCGTCGTACCAGGTGTTGAACTCCTCTTCGCGGTCCGGCGAACTCGGATACGTCTCGACGTAGATGATGCCTTTGGCCATGGTCGTCGCCTCTCGTGGCTACTCGTAATGAACGGTGATCCGCGTCGTGTCCGGAATGCCCTGGCACGTCAGAATGTAGCCGTCGGCCACCTCGTCGTCGTCCAGGGCGTCGTTGACGCGCATGGTCGCCGTGCCCTCCGTGAGCCTGGCCATACAGGTGCCGCAGTTGCCGGCCTCGCAGTTGAACGGGGGGTCGAGCCCGGCCCGTCGCGCCGTTTCCAGCAAAGTCTCACCAGGAACCAGCGGCACCGACACTTTCCTGCGGTCGAGGTGAATCGTCACCACGGCGGCCTCCGTCATGCGCACCTTCCCCGTACTTGTATTCTTCAGTATAGAGAATACTATTCTCACTAGACGATAGGACCTTCTCAAGACCGCCGGAGGGATCGAGACGTGACCGAACCGGCGGCGCTCGTGTTCGAGGATCGGCACGTGTGCCTGCCTGAACTCGATGCGTTCACCGACAGCCTGGCCGCGACCTTACGGAAGCGTGGAGTCGACGCCGGGCAGCGGGTCGCGCTCATGGCCTCCAACCGGCCGGAATTCATCGCCGCAGTGCACGCGATCTGGCGCGTCGGCGCGGCAGCCGTGCTGATCAGTCCGGCCTGGAAACGCGACGAGGTCGAGCATGCACTCGCCTTGACCGGGCCGGTCGACGCGCTCGGTGACCATCCGGTGCTGGCCGGCCTGATGCCGATGCTGCACCTGGACGAACCCCTTGCGCCCGCCGAACCCGTCGGCGCTCCGGTGTCATCGCAGGCCGACGCGGTGCTGGTCTTCAGCTCCGGCACCACCGGACTGCCGAAGGCAGTACGGCATACACACGCCTCGCTGAACGCGGCAGTGCGGCAGTGGCGCGACGCCCTGGGTTTGACCGAGCGGGACCGCCTGCAGGTCACCACTCCGCCGTCGCACATCCTCGGCCTGCTCAACATCCTCACCGCGCTGCGCACCGGCGCTCGTGTCAGGCTGCACCCGCGTTTCAATATCGACCGGATGCTTCGGCATATCGAAACCGACCGGATCACAGTCGAAATGGCTGTGGCGCCTATCGCGTTGGCGCTGGCCTCGCACCCGGACCTCGAGTCCTACGACCTGTCGTCGCTGCGGTACATCATGTGGGGGGCGACGCCGGTGACCGACAGCATCGCCGAGACAGTGACCCGCCGCACGGGTGTCGGTTGGGTGCCGGCCTACGGCACCACCGAACTGCCGGTGATCGCCTGCAATCCGTTGACCGGGGCGCGGCTGGATTCGGTGGGCCGCGCGGTGCCCGGCGTCCAGTTGCGGGTGGTCTCGATGGACACCGGGGAACCGCAGGGCCCCGGCCACGTCGGCGAGATCCAGGCGCGCGCTGACTCGCTGATGGCGGGATACCTGCCCGCCGCGAGCACCGCCGACGTTTGCGACGACGGCTGGTATCGCACGGGGGACGTCGGATGGCTGGACGCCGACGGCTGGTTGCGAATCACCGATCGCCTCAAAGAGATGATCAAGGTGCGGGGCTTCCAGGTCGCGCCGGCCGAGATCGAAACCGTGCTGCATGGCCATCCGGCGGTGAAGGACTGCGCGGTTTTCGGCGTGCCGGACGGAGCCAACGGCGAGGCCGTCGTCGCTGCCGTCGCCACCCACATTCCGGTCGATGCCGAGGAACTCATCGCGCGGGTCGATGCGAAACTCGCGACGTACAAGCGTCTGAGCCGGGTGGTGTTCGTGACCGAGATTCCCCGCCTGCCCTCGGGCAAGGTGCTGCGCAGAGTGCTCAAGGAGAGCTATGGATGTACGTCTGACTGCTGAACAACAGCAATTGCGTGATGCCGCGGCCAAGATGGCCGACGACCTCGGCCCGGCAGCCGTGCAGGAGCTGTCCGACCAGGGCCGGATTGCGCGCCTGGACAAGCAGATTGACCAGACGGGCTGGCGCTCGTTGCGGTCGGACGGCGCCTCCGGGGTCGAAGTGGCGCTGGTGGCAGAGGAATTCGGCCGGCGACTGGTCGACGCTCCCTTCCTCGGACCGGTACTGGCCGACGACCTGGCCCGCCATCTCGGTTCCACAGCCAGTGCCGCGACGGTGGCGGTTGGCGGCGTCGCTTTCGACACCCGCGGCTACCGGCGCGCATTGCTGCTCTCGGACACGACGGTGTTCGCGACGCAGCTCGACGGCGCCGGCGGCGGAGCCGACCTGACCCGGGCGTGCGCGGGAATCGCTGGTGACGCAGAGGAATTGGGTGAGGTGTCCGCCGAAGTTGCCGACCGCTGGTTTGCTCTCGCGTTGGTGGGCACGGCGGCAGACCTGGTCGGTGCGGCCCGCGGCGCGCAGGCCGTCGCCTGCGACTACGCGAAAATCCGCGAGCAGTACGGCAAACCGATCGGGTCCTACCAGGCGATTGCCCACCTGCTGGCGGAAAGCCTCGCGCTGATCGAGGGTTCGGTGAGCGTGTTGCGCCATGCCGCCTGGGCAGTGGACGAATTGGACCCGGCCGCGGCTATCCAGGCCGCCCGGGTGGCGAAGGTCTACTGTGCACGCGCTACCCGCACCGTGTGCGAGACGTCGATCCAGGTACACGGTGGCATCGGCAACACCTGGGAATGCCTGGCGCACCTATACCTGCGCCGCGCACTGACATCGACCGAGCTGTGGCCGGTCACCCTGAAGGAGGTCGGCCGTGGACTTTCGTGACTCACCTCAGGAGGCGGAATTCCGGCAGCGGCTGCGCGCGTGGCTTGCGTTGCACGCCAAGGAGTTCGGCGGCTCCGGGGACAAATACTGGGCCCGTCAGGCGGATTGGCACCGCGCGCTCTACGAAGATGGCTTCTTCGGACTGTCCTGGCCCCGTGATTACGGGGGTTTCGAGCTGCCGCCGGTCTACGACGTCATCGTCGACGAGGAAATCGCGCGGGCGGGCGCCCCGCCGCGCCCCAGCGTCGGGTATCTGGTGATGGGGATCGGCCACCACGGCAGCGATGCGCTGCGGCAGCGGTTTCTGCCCGGCATCATCAACGGTTCCGAGCGCTGGTGTCAGGGGTTCAGCGAGCCGGGTGCCGGTTCGGACCTGGCGTCGCTGACCACCACCGCGACCCGCGCCGGCGACGATTACGTGATCCACGGGCACAAGATCTGGACCAGTTACTCCGACGTCGCCGACTGGTGCCTACTGCTGGCCCGCACCGATCCCGATGCCAAGCGGCACCGCGGTCTGTCCGCTTTCGTGCTTTCGATGAAACAGCCTGGCGTGCAACAGCGTCCGCTGCAGATGATCAACGGCGTCACCAACGAGTTCGGCCAGGTGTTCTTCGACGGCGCCACGGTACCGGCAGATCGCATGGTCGGTGCCCCCGGAGACGGGTGGGCCGTCGCGATGACGGTTGTTGGCCACGAACGGGAACCGTCCACCCTCGGTTACGCGGCCCGCTACAACAAACTGGTCGCGGAGTTGGTGACCCGCAGCAACGAGGACCCGGACGACTACGTCAAAGAGGAAGTGGCATGGGCGGCGGTGCAGGCCGAGATGCTGACGCACCACGTGCGGCGCCGGCTGTCCGAGCAACTCGACGGTGTGTCGCATGGGCCGGAAGGCTCGTTGGACAAACTGCTGATGACGTGGGTCGAACAGTCCGTCGGGCACGCCGCGCTGGCCGTCGGCGGCACCCGTGACGCCGCACTGTTCAACGCCTACCTGTACAGCCGCGCACAGAGCGTGATGGGCGGGACATCGCAGATACAGAAGAACATCATCGCCTCGCGGATCCTGGGATTGGGAGTCTGACATGTACGACATGCCAAGCGAAATCGACGTTCGCGCCGAGGGGGCGCTGCGGATCATCACCCTCAACCGGCCGGATGACCTGAACGCCGTCAACGACAGTCTGCACGTCGGGCTGGCGCGATTGTGGCAGCGGCTGACCGACGACGCGTCGGCGCGGGCCGCGGTCATCACCGGTCGCGGCAAGGCCTTCTCGGCCGGTGGGGATTTCGCGTATCTGGCCGAACTCGCCGAAGACGCCGACCTGCGCGCCAAGACCATCCGCGACGGGCGGGAGATCGTGCTGGGCATGGCCCGGTGCCGGATCCCGGTGATTGCGGCTGTCAACGGGCCGGCCGTGGGGCTGGGTTGCAGTCTGGTCGCGCTGAGCGACATCGTCTACATCGCACCGGACGCGTTTCTCGCCGACCCGCACGTGCAGGTGGGGTTGGTGGCCGCCGACGGCGGACCCTTGACCTGGCCGCTGCACATCAGCTTGCTGCTGGCGAAGGAATATGCGTTGACGGGCACCAGGATTCGTGCTCAGCGGGCGGTCGAACTCGGGTTGGCCAACCATGTGGCCGACGATCCGTTCGCCGCGGCGGTGGAGTGCGCCAAGAAGATCATGGAGTTGCCCCAGCAGGCGGTGGAGAGCACCAAGCGGGTGCTGAACATCCACTTGGAGCGCGCCGTGCTCGCCAGCCTGGACTATGCCCTGTCGGCCGAGCACCAGTCGTTCGTCACCGAGGACTTCCGCGCGATCGTCAGCAAGCTCAACGCCGGCAAGGGCTGACAACGCACAAGCGTGGGGCCACATGCACGGCACGTGACCCCACGCTCAGGGTGCTACTTGGAGGACTGGGCCTTTTGACGGGCCTCGGCCGCGCTGGCGGCCACCCGGGCCGACTCAGCCTGGGCCTCTTTCTTAGCCACGTCGCGCTGCGCCTTCGCCTTGTCCTGCTGGGCGCGGCCTTCGTTGCGAAGACCGTCGTTGCTGATGATGATTCCGACGATTTCCTTCGCCTTACCGATAACGTCCTCAATGACGCCCTTGATGCCTGCCACAGGTCCACTGTCGGCCATGATTGCGCTCCTTTCGTTGGCACGCGGTCCTGATTCGGTTACCCCCTGGGAACGTCCGAACAATCAAACTATGGCGACTGTCACTGTGTCGGCCGTGACCCGCGGCCCCGGGGGCGACAAGCCCGTTCTCCGGGGGTAATTCCTCAGCCCAGCGCCACGAGTTCTTCCACCGAATCCCGCGGCAACGGGTCGGTGGTGACCGCGGTGATCACCGATTCGGTCAATTCGATTGCGCCCCCGTGGTTGTCGAGAAACGCGGTGTCGGCGGCGTCGCGTCCGGTGGCGATCCGCAGCATCGTCTGGCGCGGCGCCAGGCACGTCGCGTCCACCACCTGCCACTGCCCGTCGATCAACGCTTCCGCCACCGCGTGAAAGTCCATCGGGTCGCATCCGGGTGCGTAGACCGCAACCAGCCGGGCGGGCACGTTCACCGCCCGCAGCAGTGCGACCACCAGATGTGCGTAGTCCCGGCACACCCCGGCGCCCGCCAGCAGGGTGTCCGTCGCACCGTCGATCGGATCACTAGACCCCGGAACGTATTTCAGCCGGGTGCCCACCCAGGAGGACACCTTCTCCAGCAGTGTCACCGAGTTGGTGTACTGACCGAACTCGGTGGCCGCGAAGCCGAAGAACTTGTCCGCCTCGGCGTAGCGGCTGGGCCGCAGGTAGGTGGAGACGTCGAGGTCCCGCACCGCGATCGGGTCGGCGCGCCCGACCACCGTGGCCTCGTAGTCGACCTGCAGATCACCCGTCCCGACGTCGGCGGTGTGGATACGGGTGCCATGTTCGCCGGGGATCTCGCGCAGCGAAACCGGTTTGCCGTCCAGATTCACCCGCAGCGACTCGTTGATCTGCAGACCTGGCAGCGCGGCGACCGCGATCTGAAACTCGAGGGCCGTGGGATCGGTGACGGTGACCCGCAGGCTGGCCCCGACCTCACGCTTCATCAACGCGCCCCCCTTTGTACGATCGCGCCGAAACTTCATCGTTTGTAGCCAACCACAGCTCGCGGGTACCCGCATTCGCTGGCGATCAAGCTCAGTCGTGCTGCCCCAGGAAGTCACGCGCTACCGCATCGAAACGCTCAGGCTCCTCCACGAACGGTAGGTGGGCGGTGTGCTCGAAGAACTCGAAACGGGAACCGGGGATGCGCTCGTGCATTTCCTTCATGTGCTCCGGTGAGCACTCGTCGTACCTGCCCGCCAGTAACAGAGTGGGGATGGCGATCTCACCCAACCGGTCGACCACGTCCCAGTCCCGGATGGTGCCGACGATGTGAAAGTCGCTGGGCCCGAACATCGTTTGGAAGATCTCGGCACCCATGTTCGCGAAGGCCCGGTAGAGGTCGTCCGGCCAGGGCAGCGTCCGGCATAGGTAGGTTTCGTTCCAGGTGGTGATCGCGGCCTGGTATTCCGCGGAATCGGTGGTGCCGGCGGCTTCGTGGCGGTCGATCGCATGTTGGGTGGCGGGATCCAACTGGGACTTCAACCGGATGACGTTCTCAGCGAAGACGGGAATGGACGCTGCGCTGTTGGAAATGGTGAGGCTGACGGCACCGGAGGGGACGTCCAGCACATACTGCTGTGCCAGCATGCCGCCCCACGAGTTTCCGAAGAGGTGAAAAGCGTTCAGCCCCAAGGCCCGAACGACGGCGTCCAGCTCGGCGACCGAGCGTTCCATGGTCCACAGGTCGGGGTTGGCGGGGTGCTCGGAGTTTCCGCAGCCGAGCTGATCCCAGAAGATCACTTCCCGTTGGTCGGCGAGGCGCTCCAGTGAGCTGAGGTAGTAGTGCGGCAGGCCGGGGCCGCCGTGCACCACCAGTAGAGGCAGGCCAGCACCGGCCCCCACCCGCTTGAACCACACCCGGCCGCCAGGAACCTCGATCGTGTCCACGGTGCCATTATGGCCGCGCGAGCAGACACAAAATCGCGCGTTGTCGTTCGGCGGTTTCTAGGAGTCGTTGCAACACTGCTGGTTAGTTGGCCAGTAGTAGATCACGCAGGCGCTCGGCTGGGGTATCCCAGTCGAGTGTTTTGCGTGGGCGTCCGTTGAGTTGCTGGGCGACGTGTTCGAGGTCTTCGGGGCCATAGACACTTAGGTCGGTTCCCTTGGGGAAGTATTGGCGCAAAAGGCCGTTGGTGTTCTCGTTGGTGCCGCGCTGCCAGGGGCTGGCGGGATCGCAGAAGTAGACGGCCATGTCGGTGGCCATGGAGAACTGTTTATGTCCTGCCATTTCCGATCCCTGATCCCAGGTCAGTGAGCCGCGCAGATGAGCTGGCAGCGATGCGATCGTGGCGATCAGGCCATCACGGACGGCTTCGGCGTGGTGGCCGTTGGGTAGAGGCACCAGAAGTGTGTAACGGGTGGCGCGTTCGACCAGGGTGGCGATCGCGGTCTTGTTGGCTTGTCCCATGATCAAGTCGCCTTCCGTAAGACTGTCGGGGGCCCAGGAGAGCCGGGTGTGGCTGAGGTCGCCTTGCGCTGTCGTCGCTTATTGGGAATGTTCGCCCGGCTCTTCGGGGTGCCCTGGCTGCTAATTGAGATCTGCGCTCGGTCGCTTGGTTACGGATGCGTCAGCGGGGTGTTCCGCGGGCCGCTGTCAGCAACCGAACTAACGGACGGAGCAGCGTGCCCGCACAACGAAACAGAGCTTGGGTCGGCATCGATGTCGGCAAGACACACCATTGGGCCTGCGTGGTGGACGCCGACGGCAACAAGTTGTTGTCGATCAAGGTCGCCAACGACGAGGCGGACATCGTGGCCCTCATCGCTACCGCCGGTTCCCAAGCGACACAGCTCGATTGGGCCGTCGATATCATCGGCGCACCGTCGGCGTTGCTGCTGGCCCTGCTGGCTCGAGCCGACCAGTCGGTGCGTTATGCCTCCGGGCGAGTCGTTGCGGCGATGAGCGCGGCCTACGCCGGCGAAGGCAAGACCGACGCCAAAGACGCCTACGTCATCGCCGAGACCACCCGCCTGCGCCGGGACCTGTCGGTCATCGACACCGGCACCGACCTGATCCGCAACCTTGCGGTGCTCACCGGGCATCGCGCCGACCTCGTCGCCGACCGGGTGCGCATGATCAACCGGCTGCGCGACTTGATGACCAGTGTGTTCCCCAGCCTAGAGCGTGCTTTCGATTACTCCTCGCACAAGGGAGCGTTGGTACTGCTCACCGGTTACGCCACCCCCGACCGGATCCGCCGCATCGGACAAACTCGGCTGACGAGCTGGCTGCGGACCCGCCATGTGCGTGGATCAGCCGATGTGGCTGCCCGCGCCACCACCGCGGCCAAGACGCAAACGGTCGTGCTGCCTGGACAAGACCTCACTGCCAGCATCATCACCGAGTTGGCTACCGCCATCCTCGCCCTTGATGACCGCCTCAAAACCCTCGACGCTCAAATCGCGATGATCTTTGCCGAACACCCGCAAGCGGCAGTCATTCAGTCCATGCCCGGCTTCGGGCCTTTCCTTGGCGCATCACTGTTGGTCGGGGCCAACGACTTACGTGCCTTCCCCAGCGCTGGGCACCTCGCCGCCGCCGCGGGACTCGTGCCTGTCCCTAATGACTCCGGCCGACGCACGGGCAACCTACACCGCCCCTTGCGTTACAGCCGCTCCCTGCGGCATGTGTTCTACCTCTCCGCCCAAACCAGCATGATGCGCGCAGGGCCCAACCGCGACTACTACCTCAAAAAGCGCGCTCACGGCGCTACTCACGCCCAGGCCGTCATTGCCCTGGCCCGCCGCCGCATCGACGTCTTATGGGCACTGTTGCGCGAGAACCGGACATGGACCGCCTCACCACCGCCACTGATTCAGGCGGCTTGACAACACCATTGAGATTCCCAGTGCCCAGGTACCGCGCGGTCGGCGATTTCGGCGGGGCGATCACTGATCATGATCATCGGATCGATAAACCGTTGGGTGCGCTGATCAGGGCGGCGACGGGGTTTGCGTATTGTGCGTCCACTGCGAAGTGCCTGTGTGAGTTCACGTTTGAGGCCACCTCGGGCTTGAAAGTACAGGGCCTGGTAGATCGTTTCCGTGCTCACCCGCATGCTTTCATCGTCGGGGAAGTCCTTGACCAGGCGGTAAGAGATCTCTTCGGGAGACCACCGTTGGGACAGCCCCTGCTCCACCGCCTGGCGCAGCTTCTGGTTGATCACCAGTTTGGCTGCTTTAGGCCGGCTCCGAGCGGCGTGGGCGGCCCGATCAGCGTGATAGGGCAGATACACCCCCTGCACACTGCGCGCGGCGACCTCACGCGAGACCGTTGACTTGTGCTTGCCGATCCGGGCACCGATCGCGGTCAAGGTCCATCCGTTGACCAACCCGTCGGCGATGGCCAACCGATCCGATAACGACAGGTAGCGCTCACTGATCGCCGCCACGGCCACTTTGTCGGTGTTCACCACCTGTGTGTAGCGCCCGGCGGCGCGGTACTGGATGACCGTGCCGTCTCGGCGCACCCGCGTGTCGGCGACCCGCACGATACCGTCGCGCCAATTCCGGGCCGTGCCTACGTGGACCCCGACCTCGCGCGCCGCCCGGCTGACCGACCAGCCCTGCTCAAGCAACTCAAAGAACCGGGCCCGGGCCACCGGCTTACCGAACGGCCGCCGCTGCTGGCTGACCAAGCCAAGCTCCACCAGCATCCGCCGGGCAGTACTGTGCGACACACCGACCGCCTTCGCCGCCGCATTGACTGAACCCGTAGCCTCGAAGACCGCCACGACCCGGCTGATATCCACACCACTAACATCCGGGCGCGGGGAACCCACGGGCCGGCCCAAGGCCGCCAAAATCGCATACCCACGACCCCGCGAGACACCCAACTGGGCGGCGGCCTCCTTCACGGGCACACCGGCATCCACCAACTTTGCTAACAAATCACCAAGCCGAACACAGTCCTTGGAAAACGACACGGTCGCCGCAACCTCTCAAATCGAGAGTGTTGCGACGACCGCGTGAACCCGCCTTCGCAAATTTGCGATTTTGTGTCTGCTCGCGGGTAGAGGGGAGAAAGTGCGAGAATGGGGTTCTCGTTACCAACCCGCCCCGCTGAACGGACCCAACCCTGGACGTCACCGACCTGATCACCAAGGCGCGCAACGGTTCTCCGCGCGCCGCCGGGCGACTGCTCAGCCTCGTCGAGAGTGAGAGCCGGGACGAGGTGCTGACCGCCCTCGGCCCGGCCGCGCCGGTGCGGGTAATCGGAATCACCGGCCCCCCGGGCGCAGGTAAATCGACCACGATCGGCGCCCTCGTCGGCGCCTACCGCAAGCAGGATCAACGGGTCGCCGTCCTGGCCGTGGATCCGTCCTCGCCGTTCAGCGGCGGCGCGCTGCTGGGCGACCGTATCCGAATGACCGCGCACATCAACGACTCCGACGTGCTGATCCGCTCGGTGGCCAGCCGGGGACATCTCGGCGGTCTCGCCGCTGCCGTCCCCGCGGCGATCAGGCTGCTCGGATCCATCGGCTACGACGTCGTCCTGCTGGAGACCGTCGGAGTGGGCCAGTCGGAGATCGAGATCGCCGCCGTCGCCGACCCCACTATCGTGATCCTCAACCCCGGAGCCGGCGACGCGGTGCAGGCCGCCAAGGCGGGTCTGCTGGAAGTCGCCGACATCGTGGCGGTGAACAAGGCCGACCGCGACGGTGCCCAGCAGACCGTGCGCGATCTGCGGGCCGAAACCAGCGCGCCGATCGTCAGCCTCATCGCGGCCCGCGGTGAGGGGCTCGAGGATCTGGTCGCCGCCATCGACGCCCATCACCGCTCCGACAACCGCACCCGGCGGCTGGCCCGCGCCCGGGCGCAGATCCTGTCGTTGGCGCAAACCCGGCTTCGGACCCGCACCGACCTGGATCTGCTCGCCGAATCGGTCGTCGACGGACACGGCGATCCCTACGCCGCGGCCGAACTACTGCTGGCGCCCCGGCAGGACTGACCTCCGTGCCTTCCGCTCGGAAAGGTCCCTACACCGCCGACGCACCGCTGGCGATCAAGCGGCGGCGCGTGGGGTTAGCGCCGACAGCCCGCACATATTGACGGCGCAACTCGTCTGTGGCTGATTTCCAGGACCACCGCTCGGCTTCCTGGCGCGCAGACCGGCTCATCGCCTGGCGCAGCGCGGCATTGCTCAACAGCCGTTTGCTTTGCGCGACCAAGTCACCGGGACGGCCGGGTTCGTACAGGAAACCTGTGACGCCGTCCTGGACGACGTCAGGAATACCGCCCCGGTTGGCCGCGATCACGGGGCAGCCTGCCGCCATGGCCTCCAGCAGCACCAGGCCGAGGGTCTCGGTGCAGGAGGTCAGCACAAACGCGTCGGCACTGGCGTAGGCCGCCGCCAGCTGTTCACCGCTCAGGTACCCCAGGAACGTGGTCGCGGTTCCGGCGAAATGCCTTTCGAGTTGTCTTCGATGCGGGCCGTCGCCAACCAGCGCCAACCGGGCGTCGGGCAACGCATCGAGCACGAGACGCATTTGTTCGATCTCCTTCTCCACGGCCAGCCGGCCGACGTAGAGAAGAAGTGCGCCATTGCCGCTATGGGTTCCCAGCAGCCGATTGCGCCATTCCGACGAGGCGCGGTGAGGATGGAAGAGTTCGGTGTCCACAGCGCGTGGCCATTGGGTGACGCGCTGGACACCACTGCTGCGGAGGTCTGCGCCCAGTGGTGTCGAGGTGCACAGTGTGAGTGCTGCCTGGTTGTGAGCTGCTCTGACGAGTTTCCAACTGGCCCGTTTCACCGGCGCGGGCCACCGATAAAAATCGGCGTACTTCAGCAGGTCGACATGGTAGCTGGCGACCAGCGGAATCTTTTTGCGCTTGGCGAACCAGATGCCCCCCACGCCCAGCAGCCCGAATGCGTTGACCACGTGGATCACATCCGGCTGAAATCGGTTCAAGGCCGCGGAAACGGTGCGCGTGGACAGCGCCAATTTCACCTCGGGGTACGACGGTAATCGGACGGATGGCAAACCTACGATCTCCGCCCCGTGGTAGGTGGACGGCGCATCATCGGGGCAGAAGATCTGCACTTCATCCCCGGCGTCAATCAGGGCCCGCACCGTCATGGTGAGACGGGTGACGATGCCGTCGACCTTCGGCACAAAATTATCTGTGAATATCGAAATACGCATCAAGTGAACCTCACGTCGGGTAGGCAAAAACCACCGATATCGGCGGTAAATGCCGCGGCGGGGATGCATTGCACGGACATGCGCTGCTCTATATCTCCGATGTGAGTGCGCCCAAGGGGGCTGTCAATGCGGGTTCGGCGACCTCCCCGCTGACATTTGCCGGGCCGACCCAGGCGCTTGTACATGGCACCCGAGCGGGGTCGCACCGATAGGCGAAGCGCTTGGCAACGTCGACAAGTTCAGTCATCAAGCCGTCGCTCAGGGTTGTCGGCTTCAACCCGAGGTCCAGCAGGTGCCGGTTCTCGACCTGCAGGTCGTTCTCGACCGCTTCCTTGCGCGGGTTGGGCAGATAACTGATCTCCGCACCGGTCAACTCAGCCACTTTCACCGCCAGGTCCCTGATCCGGTGGACTTCGGTCATCTGATTGAAGATGTTCACCCGGTCTTGATTGTGCGGCGGATTCTCGAGCGCCAACTGTACGCAGCGCACCGAATCACTGATATGAATGAATGCGCGGGTCTGTCCTCCGGTGCCGTGCACCGTCAATGGGTAGCCGATAGCTGCCTGCATCAGAAAGCGGTTGAGGACCGTTCCATAGTCGCCGTCGTAATCGAAACGATTGATCAGCTTCGGGTGGCGCTTCGTCTGTACCGTATTCGTGCCCCAGACAATTCCTTGATGCAGGTCGGTGATCCGAATACGATCGTTCTTGTTGTAGAAATAGAAAAGCAACTGATCAAGCGACTTGGTCATGTGATAAACGCTTCCCGGGTCAGCGGGGTAAAGGATTTCCCGCCGGGACGGACCGTGACCACCGCCGGCTATCTCGACCTCTAGGTAACCTTCGGGGATCGAGCCGTTCTGCAGACCGCCGTACCCGTACACGCCCATGGTGCCGAAGTGCACAACGTGGATATCGAGTCCCGTCTCCACGATTGCGCAGAGCAGGTTATGCGTGCCGTTGACGTTGTTGTGCACTGTATAGCGTTTGGTCGCAGGGTTTTTCATCGAGTACGGAGCGGCACGCTGTTCGGCGCAGTGCACCACCGAATCCGGACGTTCCCGCTCGAGTAGGTCCCTTAACCGCTCGTACTCTGTCGCAATGTCGAGTTGGACGAACCTGATGGGATTTCCGCCGGTCCGTGCCCATGCCTCCAAGCGTTCGAAGATGTTGGCAATCGGCGACAGCGACTTGACGCCCAAATCGATATCTGTCTTGCGGCGCACAAGACTGTCTACGATGACGACGTCATGGCCGGCGTCGGACAAATTGAGGGCGCATGGCCATCCGCAGAAGCCGTCGCCACCCAAGACGATTATTTTAATGATTGAACTCCTTTGCTTATGTGTTGGTAGCTGAGGCGGGGATTCCCACGTTCAGCCGTACTTTTTTCCCGCCCCGTATCAGTTGGCTGTGATCGGCGCCTCGATGAGACAAAAAAGCGGTAACGCGTGCTGCACGAAATCCGCGTCCGGCCTGCTGACTTCTTGTGCCTTGTTCGTGGGCCTTGATCGTCGAGATTGTGACCGTCGGGGCGGCGGTTGGGTGCCGTGGTGGCATGCGAACAACGGCAGGGCGTGTATCCCGGAACGGCTTTGCAGCAGACCACTGATGACGGCGGCTGCGCCCGGCTTGGGTGGTTCAACAGAGCTGGTAACGGTTCCCGGCGTGCAGCGCTTGTCAGCGGGGCCGGAAACGCCACCGGAGAGCCCGCGGCTCCCGCGAGAGAGTTGGTATGCCAAGGCGTTTGATGTATTCCGGAGCCATTTGCCTGCGCGTTCTCCAGGCCACCAGCTGGCCCGTCCTATGATTGCCACCAGAGCCGGCACCGTCGCAGTGCGTACGAGAAAAGTATCGAGGAGGATTCCCATACCGATGGTGAAACCTGCCTGAACTACCGTGCCGATGCTCGCTGCCATCAGTCCGAACATCGAAGCGGCGAATATCATCCCGGCTGATGTGATCACGCCGCCAGTGGCGCCCACTGTTCGGACAACTCCCAGGCGGACGCCGTCGGACGATTCTTCCCGAATTCGGGATATCAGGAGCATGTTGTAGTCCGCGCCCACCGCGACCAAGCAGACAAAAGACAACCCCGGCAAACTCCAATGCATCTGCTGATCCAGCAGCAATTGAAAGACGATGACGCTCAGTCCCAGGGCTGATAGGTAGGAAATCAAGACCGACGTGATCAGGTAGAGCGGCGCGACGATTGCCCTCAGTAGTGCAGCCAGAACGAGAAATACGATGACGACGGTGGAGATGACAATGAACTCCATGTCGCTGCGGTAGTAGTCATGGATGTCTTTGAGGCCGGCTGTGATGCCCGTCAGTCCGATCGATGCGTCCACCAACTCGGTATTGCGCTGAGCCGAACGCGCGGCCGAGGTGATCCTCGAGATCTGATCCATCGCGGACGTAGTGAAGGGGTTGAGCGCGCTCTGAATGAAGTAGCGCACCGAATGGCCGTCGTCCGAGATGAAAATTCCCGCGCCGCTGAAATTCTCCCCGCGACTCATGAACTGCGGCGGAACATAGAAGCCGTTCATCGACCTGGTGTGCGCGTCGCGTTTGATGCTCAACAGGAATGAGGAGGCTTCGTTCAGTCCCGTCCCGAGCTGTTTGGTCCGATCGACCAACTGCTGAACTCCCTCGGCCACCGCCGCGCTGCCCTGCGCGAGAGTGTCGGCTCCGAGCGTCATTTGCGCCACCCGGCCCCGCAGGCCATCCATGGTTCTCAATAAGGTGAGGGCCATACCGAGTTGCTGCTCGAATTGCTTCATCGTCTGGGAGACGGTGTTGGGATCGGGATTCTCTCGAAAGCTCGCCGCCAGTGCCGCGACCGATGCGAGGGTGCCTTCTTTGTCGGCCTGAACGAGCGACGCCAATTCCGTGCGCGAGCGGACGCATCCGGGATCGGCACTACAGACGGGGCTGGACGTCAGGGCGGGAACCATGGGATCCGCCCACCTGGCAATTTGCTGAGCGCTCGCCACTGTGGTGCTCAAATTGCTGCTCAGTGCCGCCATTCGGCCGACGATCTGTCCGGCGTTCACCAGCTGTTGGCGTGTCTGGTTCGTAGTGATAAAAGCCTTCAATTCCTCAACTGCGCTGATGAGCCGGTCCGCCCCGGATGCGGCGCCGATCAGCTGCTCGCGCACGTGGGCAAGCGCACCGGCCAGCTGGTGACTACTTCCGGCAAGCGTGTCGAGGTCTCCGGCGCGGTTCCCGATCGTGGTCGATACGTCGCTGAGTCTGCTGCCCACTTCGCCGGTTTGAAACGACGCTTTCATTTGTTCGACCGTTTCGCCCGTAGGCCGTGTGAGGCCTCTTACCACGGCGACGTCGGGCAGCTCGCTGATCCTGCGGGCCATCTCTTCGAGGTCAGCCAGCGCAGCCGGGGTGCGTAAGTCGCGCGGCGATTGAACGAGGAGAACGGCCGGCGTCATCGTATTCATGGGAAAGTGGTGGTTGATCTGCTCGTACCCGACCACGCTGCCCACATCGCGGGGCAGGAATCTGACGTCGTCGAAGCTCAGGTGGATGAGGCTTGCAGATCCGGCCAGGACAACCAGAACCACCAGGCTGCCGGCGAGGTAGGTGACGGGTCGCCGCGCGATCGCCGTGCCCGACCGGCGCCAGAACCTGCTCGCCAATTCACGCCGCGGATGAATCCAGCCGCGCCGACCCGCCAGCACCAGCAATGCAGGCAGCAGAGTCACCGCCGCCAGCAGTGACACCGCGATCGCGATCGCGGTCGCCGGTCCAACGGCGGAAAAGACTTTCAGTCGGGTGAACACCATCGCCAGAAAAGTGATGGCGACCGTGGCGGCGGAAGCGACGATCACCTTGCCGATGGACAACAATGCTCGCTCGACCGCTTGGTCCGAATCGACGCCCTGCCGGACGTAGTCGTGATACCGGCTGATGAGGAAAACCGCGTAGTCCGTCCCGGCGCCGATCATCACCGCACTGATAAAGGCCACCACCTGCATATTCAGCGCCAAACCGTGGTCGGACAGAGCCGACAGCGTCCCCTGCGCGAACAGCACTGAAGCGCCGATCGTGACCACCGGCAGCAGCATCGTCACGAGGTTGCGATAAATGGTGAAAAGTATTGCGAGAACACACAATACGGTGCCGATTTCGATTACTCGGGAATCATCTTCGCCCAGCTGCTGGAAGTCGGATATGGTTGCCACCGGCCCGCTGAGGCTAGCGCTCAGGGTGGTTCCCGCGACCGAGCTTCTCACGATTTCGGCTATATGCCGGTAAGCCTGCTGTGTTTCCGCGGTGGGCCCCTCGCCGGGGAAACTGATCGGTAGGTTCCATGCCTTCTTGTCGGTGCTCTCTAATATCTGGCGGAGCGCCGGCACGGTCAGGAAGTCCTGCACCAGAACTTTGTCCTGAGTGTCTTGCCGCAAATTCTTGATGAGACCGCGATAGACGTTCTCATCGCTAGGGCTGAGGCCCCGCTCATCGGTCAAGACCACCAGCAGGAGCGATCCGCCTTCTATTTCATGGAATGCTCGCCCCATCTGCTTGCTGAGTGCTACCGAGGGCGCGTCATTCGGCAACGGCGCTTCTTGGTGTTTCACGGCCTGTAAATGTAATGAGGGCAGCGTTCCGAATAATATTGCCGTTGTCACCAGCCAAAGCCCGATGATTAATGCGGGTCTCCGGATAACAAATTTGCCAATCTGATCAAAAAGTCCACCCGGCTTCGCTTGTTCGTGCGAAACGGGACGGCCAGGCATCGCGTTATCCTACGACCCTAATGTGAGGCCCGTGAAGAGGGCGATCACGTCAATTGCGGGCAATTATCGCGTCTTTTGAAGGCGTGTAGTCGCAATTGTTACCGTGATGCAGGAACCGATACATTGCACTCTTCATTGCGACATTTTTGTTTTAACCGGAATGCGGGACGAACGCGGTTCGCCACCCGGACATGCGCGATTGACGGTTGCGGCCGACGGTGACGGACCACCGATCAAAGTGGTTGGTGTTCGCGTGTTTGTCAGGTTCGGCAAGCCAGAGCTTGGCGCCAGTCACAGCGATGAACACAGGATGCGGCGGCGGCGACCGTCACAAGTGTCCGGCTCCGACCGGGAATCGGCGATACGGGTTCACGTCACGCGAGGCAACTGTGGCATAAATGTGACAGTCTAGTCTCGCAATTACCGGATTTGAAGCGGCGGTGGAGATTTCTCTTCTCCTGGGAAAGTTGCGGATTTAATATCGGAGATCTGCGGGGCTGGAGGCCTTCCGGGCTGAAAGGGGGCCCGATCGCGGAATGTTGGAATATGGTGCTGTACTGAAAGTGAATTTTTAGGTAATTTGCGGTGTGGTAGTTTCTGATTTCTGGTCGAATTTGAGAAATGATCCGAAGGAAAGAACGGAGTTGAGTCCATGAGCGACAGGCGCAAGGCCCGGATGCTTGTCACACGCGTCGCCGGTTTGGCGGTACTGACGACGATTACGGCGTCGGGTATCGGCCCACTATCGTGTGCGTCGAATCTGCCACCGCAAATTAATGGATCCTCGATCGAAGTATCGGGTCATCAGCTACCGCCTGGTCGTTGAGATCCGTGTGGCCGCCACCTGATCGGACATGATCGATCAGGCAGTTTCATCCAGAACGATGGCGATGGCTTCGTCGAGGGACAGCAATCTGCCTTCGTTGGTTGCGGTGCGGTATTCGCTAGGTGAGAGCTGCTCACGTATTTGGTGTTCACATGCTTCGTGGAATTGACCTACATTCGCCGAGACCGCGCTATCGGCGCCGACGGACCGGCTGATAGTGGCAGCTGCGGCCGTCAGGACCGCGGCACGCCATGCTTCCTTCCGGGCCGCGGCGATCCAGGCTGCCGCTTCCACGAAAGTGGCGCAAGAGACGGTGTCATTCATCATCCTGGACAGTTGCAGACCTTCCCGGACCGCCTGCTCGGCGGATTCGAGTTGGCCCAGGACCATGCGGCTGAGCGCCAGGGCTGCCCAAAGGTACGTCCGGAGGATGATGTCGTGGCCGTGGGCTTCGGACAGGGCAAGGCCGTGCTCGGCGTGCGCGACCGCGGTCTGCGCGTCACCATTGGCCGCGGCCGCCCAGGTCATCACGAGCAGGGCGAAGATCCGCACCCAATACTCCCCGGTGCTGGTGAACGACTCCTGGGCCAGCGATTGCGCGAGTTCGAGCTGGCCGGTGAGCAATGCCAGGGTTGCGTCGTTGACAGTGAAGTTGGCAATCGCATCGTGGTCGGTCACGTCTGCAAGCAGTTCGCGTGCCTCGGCCTGCCGAGCGGCCAGGGTGGGGATGTCGGCCTGCAGAAACGCCAGTTCGGCCGCAGCGTTGACCGCTTGTAGTCGTTGCGCAGCGGTTGCGGTGGGGGCGGCGTCGAGGGCCTTTTCGATTCGGCGGCGCCCCTGCTGCAGTTTGCCCAGGCCGGTCCACGGGCGATACAGGCTGGTGGCCATCTGCAGCGCGACCGGCGGTGCGTCGGTGTGCGCGAATTGAAGCGCTTCGCGCAGGTTGGGGATTTCCCAGTGAAGGCGGTGGAACCAGTCGAGTTGGCGTTCGGTGTACCATTCCTGGCCGGCCTGCTGGGCCAGTTGGTGGTACCAGTCGAGGTGGCGGTGGCGTAGTTCGGTGTGTTCGTCGGTGCTGAGTTGGTGGTGGCCGTATTCGCGCAGGGTTGCCAGCTGTCGGAAGCGAAGTGCGTCGTCGGCTGAGGTGCGGAGAAGGATGGATTTGTCTTCCAGGGTGCACAGGGTCTCGAGGAGCTTGTCCTCGGACATGTCGGGGGCGCAGATGTGTTGGACGGCTGCGGGTTCGAAGCTGCCGGTGAATACCGACAGCCGCGCCCAGAGTTTGCGTTCGGTTTCGTTGCAGCGTTCGTAGCTCCACGAGATGCAGTAGTTCAGGGTCTGCTGGCGGGTGGGTGCGCCGCGTTTGCCGTGGGCGAGCAGTTTGAAACGGTTGGAGATGCGGGCGGAGATTTGTTCGACGGCCATGGTCCGCAGCAGGGGGGCGGCCAGTTCCAGGGCCAGGGGTAATCCGTCGAGTTGAGTGCAGATCCGCGCCACCGGCAGGGCGTTGCGCTCGGTGAGGTGGAAGCTGCGCTGGGTGGCGCGGGCATGTTTGAGGAATAGGGTCACGGCGTCGCAGCGTGCGAGCTGTTGGTAGTCGGGCAGATGATCGATGTCGGGAACGGGAAGGGGAGGCACCGGCAGCACCGATTCCTCGTCGATGTCGAGTATTTCGCGGCTGGTCGCCAGCACCCGCAGCCGGGGGCAGCCCGCGAGCAGCCGCTGGACGAACCGGCCCGTGGCATCCAGGACGTGCTCGCAGTTGTCGAGCACGAGCAGTGCTTCACGGTGGGCGAGTGCTTCGACCATCACCTCCACCAGTGGCCGGGTGGTCTGATCGCGGATGCCCAGTGCTGCTGCGGCCACCGCGGCCAGCAATTCAGGGTCGCTGAGTTCGCCCAACTCGATCAGCCATACCCCGCCGCGGAAGTCGGCGATGCGTTGGCGGGCGGCCTGTAACGCCAGGGTGGATTTGCCGATCCCGCCGATGCCGGTCAGGGTGACCAGTCGCGAGTGTGAGATCAACTCTTCGAGTTCGGCGAGCTCGGCCTCGCGTCCGACAAAGCCGGCCAGCGGTGCGGGCAGATTGCCCCGGGTCGGGGCTTTGGCGCCGTGCAGCAGCAATTCGGTGATCATGGTGGTGAAGTCGCGGCTGGCGGCGCGTCCGAGCTTGATCGACCATCCCGCGCCGGAGACCAGACTGTAGAAAGCCTCGGTGAGCCATACCGCAGTCACGTCGGGGCGGAATACTCCTGCCTGCTGGCCTCGCAGGAAGAATTCCTCGATCTCGGTGCTGATCTCGTCCCAGCCGGCCCGGGACTGCCGGTACTGAGCGGCCTCGTTTCGGGCGTAGAGCAACGCCACGTAACTCGCCACCGGTTCGCAGGCCTGGACCAGTCGCCGTAGGGCATCCGTCGGCTCACCTTCATGCCAGCGCGATGCATCCAGCGCCTCGCGCAGCTGGGTGATCGCCAACCGGTCCAGGGCCTCGAGCAGGGCCTCCCGCCCGGCGAAGTGGCGATGCAGCGTGGCACGGCTGACACCGACCGCTACCGCGATCTCATCCTGGGTGGCGTTGGGCCGCCGGCTGAGAAAGTCCGCCGCCGCACGCAGTAGATGCTCCCGATTCATCGAGACATCCTTCCGCGTTCTCGTTCACCGCACAGACGGCTACTTCCTTCGACCATGCGATCGCGCGTTGGCCTCATAGGCATGCACATACTGCGGGCAGCATATTGCCGGCAAAGTAAGTGAATGATCGTTTCGCGCCGATGGGTGGCAGCAGTGTCGGTAACCACACTTTCGCCGGGTGCGTTCCGCGCTGCGGCGAGTCGAAACCGGGGGTGCCGATCTCGTCAGCCCTGGACGGGTGAATCACATGCTCTCATCCAAGACGATGGCGGTGGCTTCGTCGAGGGACAGAAATCTGCCTTCATTGGTCGCAGTCCGGTAGTCGCCAGGTGAAAGCTGCTCGCGGATCCGGAGCCCGCACGCTTCATGGAATTGCCCAACATTCGCCGAGACGTTGCTATCGGCGCCCGCGGACCGGCTGATGGCAGCGGCAGCAGCAGTCAGCACCGCAGCGCGCCGTGCTTCGTTCCTGGCCGCTGCGATCCAGGCTGCCGTCTCCACGAAGGTGGCGCAGGCGATGGTGTCTGCGATCAGCCGAGATAGTTGCAGACCTTCCCGGACGGCCTCCTCGGCCAATGCGAGTTGGCCCAGGACCATGCGGCCGAGCGCGAGGGCTGCCAAAAGGTAGGTCCGCAGGACGATGTCGTGGCCCCGGGCTTCGGACAGGGCAAGGCCGTGCTCGGCGTGTCCGACCGCGGCTTGCGCGTCGCCGGTAGCCGCAGCCGACCAGGTCATCACCAGCAGGGCGTAAATCTGCAGACAGAACACGTCCGTGAGGGCGAATGACTCCTGTGCCAAGGACCGCGCGAGTTTCAGTTGACCGGTGAGCAGAGCGAGCGCGGCCTCGTTGGTAGTGAAGTGGGAGACGGTGTTGCTATCGGTGGGGACGCGGGCAAGCAATGCGCGTGCCTCATTCTGCAGAGCGGTTATCGCCGGGATGTCGGCTTGGAGAAACGCCAATTCAGCCACGCCGATCACCGCTTGTAGTCGTAGTCCGGCCGGCGCCGTGGGGCTGGCGTCGAGGGCCTTTTCGATTCGGCGGCGCCCCTGCTGCAGTTTGCCCAGGCCGGTCCACGGGCGATACAGGCTGGTGGCCATCTGCAGCGCGACCGGCGGTGCGTCGGTGTACGCGAATTGAAGCGCTTCGCGCAGGTTGGGGATTTCCCAGTGAAGGCGGTGGAACCAGTCGAGTTGGCGTTCGCTGTACCATTCCTGGCCGGCCTGCTGGGCCAGTTGGTGGTACCAGTCGAGGTGGCGGTGGCGTAGTTCGGTGTGTTCGTCGGTGCTGAGTTGGTGGTGGCCGTATTCGCGCAGGGTTGCCAGCTGTCGGAAGCGAAGTGCGTCGTCGGCTGAGGTGCGGAGAAGGATGGATTTGTCTTCCAGGGTGCACAGGGTCTCGAGGAGCTTGTCCTCGGACATGTCGGGGGCGCAGATGTGTTGGACGGCTGCGGGTTCGAAGCTGCCGGTGAATACCGACAGCCGCGCCCAGAGTTTGCGTTCGGTTTCGTTGCAGCGTTCGTAGCTCCACGAGATGCAGTAGTTCAGGGTCTGCTGGCGGGTGGGTGCGCCGCGTTTGCCGTGGGCGAGCAGTTTGAAACGGTTGGAGATGCGGGCGGAGATTTGTTCGACGGCCATGGTCCGCAGCAGGGGGGCGGCCAGTTCCAGGGCCAGGGGTAATCCGTCGAGTTGAGTGCAGATCCGCGCCACCGGCAGGGCGTTGCGCTCGGTGAGGTGGAAGCTGCGCTGGGTGGCGCGGGCATGTTTGAGGAATAGGGTCACGGCGTCGCAGCGTGCGAGCTGTTGGTAGTCGGGCAGATGATCGATGTCGGGAACGGGAAGGGGAGGCACCGGCAGCACCGATTCCTCGTCGATGTCGAGTATTTCGCGGCTGGTCGCCAGCACCCGCAGCCGGGGGCAGCCCGCGAGCAGCCGCTGGACGAACCGGCCCGTGGCATCCAGGACGTGCTCGCAGTTGTCGAGCACGAGCAGTGCTTCACGGTCGGCGAGTGCTTCGACCATCACCTCCACCAGTGGCCGGGTGGTCTGATCGCGGATGCCCAGTGCTGCTGCGGCCACCGCGGCCAGCAATTCAGGGTCGCTGAGTTCGCCCAACTCGATCAGCCATACCCCGCCGCGGAAGTCGGCGATGCGTTGGCGGGCGGCCTGTAACGCCAGGGTGGATTTGCCGATCCCGCCGATGCCGGTCAGGGTGACCAGTCGCGAGTGTGAGATCAACTCTTCGAGTTCGGCGAGCTCGGCCTCGCGTCCGACAAAGCCGGCCAGCGGTGCGGGCAGATTGCCCCGGGTCGGGGCTTTGGCGCCGTGCAGCAGCAATTCGGTGATCATGGTGGTGAAGTCGCGGCTGGCGGCGCGTCCGAGCTTGATCGACCATCCCGCGCCGGAGACCAGACTGTAGAAAGCCTCGGTGAGCCATACCGCAGTCACGTCGGGGCGGAATACTCCTGCCTGCTGGCCTCGCAGGAAGAATTCCTCGATCTCGGTGCTGATCTCGTCCCAGCCGGCCCGGGACTGCCGGTACTGAGCGGCCTCGTTTCGGGCGTAGAGCAACGCCACGTAACTCGCCACCGGTTCGCAGGCCTGGACCAGTCGCCGTAGGGCATCCGTCGGCTCACCTTCATGCCAGCGCGATGCATCCAGCGCCTCGCGCAGCTGGGTGATCGCCAACCGGTCCAGGGCCTCGAGCAGGGCCTCCCGCCCGGCGAAGTGGCGATGCAGCGTGGCACGGCTGACACCGACCGCTACCGCGATCTCATCCTGGGTGGCGTTGGGCCGCCGGCTGAGAAAGTCCGCCGCCGCACGCAGTAGATGCTCCCGATTCATCGAGACATCCTTCCGCGTTCTCGTTCACCGCACAGACGGCTACTTCCTTCGACCATGCGATCGCGCGTTGGCCTCACAGGCATGCACATACTGCGGGCAGCATATTGCCGGCAAAGTAAGTGAATGATCGTTTCGCGCCGATGGGTGGCAGCAGTGTCGGCAACCACACTTTCGCCGGGTGCGTTCCGCGCTGCGGCGAGATGAAACCGGGGGTGCCGATCTCGTCAGCCCTGGACGGGTGAATCACATGCTCTCATCCAAGACGATGGCGGTGGCTTCAACGAGGGACAGAAATCTGCCTTCATTGGTCGCAGTCCGGTAGTCGCCAGGTGAGAGCTGCTCGCGGATCTGGCGCTCCCAGGAATCGTGGAACTCTCCTACGCTGGCTGAGATGGCGCCGGTGGCGCCGGCTGCGCGACCGATGGCCGCAGCGGCTGCCATGAGAACCGCAGCGCGCCGCGGAGCCTGCCTGGCAGCGGCAATCCAGGACGCTGTCTCCAGGAAGGTGGCGCAGGTGACGCTGTCTTGAATCGACCGAGAGAGTTGCAGACCTTCCCGAACTGCGCGCTCTGCGAGGTCGATATCACCCAGCGCCATGCGGCTGAGCGCGAGGGCCGCCAAAAGGTACGTCCGGAGAATGATGTCGTGGCCACGGGCTTCGGACAGAGCAAGGCCGTGCTCGGCGTGTCCGACCGCGGTTTGCGCGTCACCGGCGGCGGCGGAGGCCCCGATCATCAACAGCAGCGCGTAAATCTGCACCGGGGTGTACGTGGTGCTCTCGAGAGCTTGCTGGGCCAAAGCCCGTGCCGAGTCTGCTTGACCGAGCAGGAGGGCGAGGGCGGCCTCGTTAGCGGTGAAGTGGGCAACGGTCCGCTGCTCAGTGACACTCGAGAGCATTTCACGGGCTTCGGCCTGCCGAGCCGTCAAGGCGGACATATCGACTTGTAAAACGGCCACTTCCGCAACTCCGATGACCGCTTGGAGTCGTTGCGCGGTAGCTTCGGCGGGCGCGGCGTCGAGGGCCTTCTCGATCCAGCGGCGACCTTGCTGCATCATGCCGATAGCGGTCCAGAAGCCGCGCAGGTTGGTGGCCATTTCCAGGGCTGCGGACGGAGCGGCGGCCAGCGCGAATTGTAGGGCGTCGCGCAGGTTGGGGGTTTCGCGTCGGAGGCGGCGGAGCCAGTCGAGTTGGTGTTTGCCATACCACTCGAATCCGGCGTGTTCGGCGGCCAGTTGGTGGTACCAGTCGAGGTGGCGGTGGCGTAGTTCGGTGTGTTCGTCGGTGCTGAGTTGGTGGTGGCCGTATTCGCGCAGGGTTGCCAGCTGGCGGAAACACACGACGTCGTCGGCTGAGGTGCGGAGAAGGATGGATTTGTCTTCCAGGGTGCACAGGGTCTCGAGGAGCTTGTCCTCGGACATGTCGGGGGCGCAGATGTGTTGGACGGCTGCGGGTTCGAAGCTGCCGGTGAATACCGACAGCCGCGCCCAGAGTTTGCGTTCGGTTTCGTTGCAGCGTTCGTAGCTCCACGAGATGCAGTAGTTCAGGGTCTGCTGGCGGGTGGGTGCGCCGCGTTTGCCGTGGGCGAGCAGTTTGAAACGGTTGGAGATGCGGGCGGAGATTTGTTCGACGGCCATGGTCCGCAGCAGGGGGGCGGCCAGTTCCAGGGCCAGGGGTAATCCGTCGAGTTGAGTGCAGATCCGCGCCACCGCCAGGGCGTTGCGCTCGGTGAGGTGGAAGCTGCGCTGGGTGGCGCGGGCATGTTTGAGGAATAGGGTCACGGCGTCGCAGCGTGCGAGCTGTTGGTAGTCGGGCAGATGATCGATGTCGGGAACGGGAAGGGGAGGCACCGGCAGCACCGATTCCTCGTCGATGTCGAGTATTTCGCGGCTGGTCGCCAGCACCCGCAGCCGGGGGCAGCCCGCGAGCAGCCGCTGGACGAACCGGCCCGTGGCATCCAGGACGTGCTCGCAGTTGTCGAGCACGAGCAGTGCTTCACGGTCGGCGAGTGCTTCGACCATCACCTCCACCAGTGGCCGGGTGGTCTGATCGCGGATGCCCAGTGCTGCTGCGGCCACCGCGGCCAGCAATTCAGGGTCGCTGAGTTCGCCCAACTCGATCAGCCATACCCCGCCGCGGAAGTCGGCGATGCGTTGGCGGGCGGCCTGTAACGCCAGGGTGGATTTGCCGATCCCGCCGATGCCGGTCAGGGTGACCAGTCGCGAGTGTGAGATCAACTCTTCGAGTTCGGCGAGCTCGGCCTCGCGTCCGACAAAGCCGGCCAGCGGTGCGGGCAGATTGCCCCGGGTCGGGGCTTTGGCGCCGTGCAGCAGCAATTCGGTGATCATGGTGGTGAAGTCGCGGCTGGCGGCGCGTCCGAGCTTGATCGACCATCCCGCGCCGGAGACCAGACTGTAGAAAGCCTCGGTGAGCCATACCGCAGTCACGTCGGGGCGGAATACTCCTGCCTGCTGGCCTCGCAGGAAGAATTCCTCGATCTCGGTGCTGATCTCGTCCCAGCCGGCCCGGGACTGCCGGTACTGAGCGGCCTCGTTTCGGGCGTAGAGCAACGCCACGTAACTCGCCACCGGTTCGCAGGCCTGGACCAGTCGCCGTAGGGCATCCGTCGGCTCACCTTCATGCCAGCGCGATGCATCCAGCGCCTCGCGCAGCTGGGTGATCGCCAACCGGTCCAGGGCCTCGAGCAGGGCCTCCCGCCCGGCGAAGTGGCGATGCAGCGTGGCACGGCTGACACCGACCGCTACCGCGATCTCATCCTGGGTGGCGTTGGGCCGCCGGCTGACGACTTCCGCCGCCGCACGCAGTAGATGCTCACGATTCATCGAGACATCCTTCCGCGTTCTCGTTCACCGCACAGACGGCTACTTCCTTCGACCATGCG
>NZ_JAUFRX010000004.1:0-372596 GCF_030755135.1 Mycobacterium sp. TY815
CCTTTACCGCCGAGGATGTACTCGGTGATCTGATCGGCATTGGGGTGTAAACCTTCCCCGAAAAGGGCCTTCATTTGCTCTTCAGTGACGGTCGAACCGTGCTCGACGTGCCAGTGGCGGCGGATGTTCTCGTCGTCGGTGTCGCGCGAGATCGGCGTGCCCAGCGCGGCAAGGCCGCTGCCCATCCACACTCCGGCGGACTCGCCTTTGTCGGTGTAGTAGTCGCTGAGAGATCCGCGGCCACGTTCGCTGGCATCGGCGGCGGCGACCTGCCGGATCAGGTACATGTACCCGTCGCCGGCCGTCAGCTTGTGCAGACTCATCACCGCGTCATCACCCCTTGCCGGAAAACTAAGGGCGGCCCCCCCGTCCCGCGCAACATCGGACTCAAACTCGGCATGCCTCCACCGGGGGCCGTTACCGATTCGTTACCTATGTGCACTAGGTGTGATGGCGGTTGTCGGTTCTGCATGAGGGTAGTTAGGGTGCCCTAAGTGTCGGCTGGCTGGTGGGGTGATGCAGGAGCGAAGGGTGTGGCCAGTCGTCACAGGGCGGGCGGGTGGCGCTGTGCTCGCGTAGGCGGGACTGCAGGTGGGGGGCCTGGCCGAGTGCCGCCCGCGGCCGGGGGCAGGATGGAAGATTCCGGCGTTAGCGGTTGGCCGAGAAGCGCTTAAGGAGGGCAACGGGTTTGGACGAGATGCGGGCCCATCAGGTTTTCGGCGAGTGGGGTGAGGCGCTTTGGCACCGGGGGGTGTACTTGGATGGTGATTTTGCGCCGGAGGATCAGGCCGAGCAGTGGGTTGAGGAGTTGGTGTCCAAGGCGTTGACGGCGATGGATGATGCCGGCGTTGAGGTGAGCCGTGGCCCGGTGCGCGTGGTCGGGGACCAGCTGATTGTTGAGCTTGATGGTGTTGACCTGGTGGCGCGGGATCTGCGTGATGGTCATGCGTCGCTGTCGATTGAGGTGATTTTGTCGCGGCTGGATGCGATCGCAGCGGATCGTGGCGCGGTGGCGCGGTGGCATTTTTGGTATACCGGGGACCCGGTGGGCGCCGGGTTTTTCGTCACGGAGCAGGAGATGGTCACCACTGCCGGGGTTGACGTGCGCGAGCTCGACGTCGGAGTGAAGTGGTACCGGCCGGAAATGCCGTAGCAGGCCGCGCGGGGAGCGCGCGCCCGACTGGGAGTCCGCGGAGCCCGGCTGGTGGCGGCTGGGCGGATTGGCGCAGAGTTTTTCGGTTCCATTGCGGCATAGGGCGACTGCGGGGCTTAGCGTGGGAGCCATGGCATCGGGCACAGTGACGAAGGCGGCACGCAGAGCAGCGCGTGAGGCGGCAAGGGAAGCGCAGGATGAGCTGAGAAAGCGAATGCAGGCCAATACTGCGGATCTGGCGACGTACTTCTCTGCTCGCGAACGAGTCGAAGCGGTTGATGAGTGGTTTTCTGAGCGCCAGGCAACGCTGGTCAAGCAAGCTGCGCAAAGGCGCAGTGCGCAGCGCCTCGCGTGCGGGCAGGCGCTGAAATCGATGCGTGATCGCGGCGTGCCGGTGAGCGAAATCGCCCGCATGGCCGCAATCGCGGAAAAGACTGTGCGGGAGTTGGTTCGGGAGGCGGAGACGGGCCCCGAGGATGCAGCGGGCCCGGCGGGTGCGCCGCAGCTGACGATTGTGCGCTCGAATGCTCAATCCCAGGCGCCGGTGGTCGCGGCCGTCGATCCGACAGAGAGTTCCCGGCCGGCCGTCTCGGCGCAGCCGTAGCCGCTTGGGGGTGTCGGCGGGTCAGGCGATGATGCACCGCAGACGAGGCGCGGGACGCTAGGGCATCGAAAGCGAAGGGAGTTATGGGGGTTTCGCAACCGCTACGTTTGGTCGTGGATCCGATGGTGCACGCTGAGGAGTTGAGCCGCTTTGAGGCCAACGTCGTGCGGGGTCCTGGCGCCGAGGATTGCGCTATCTGGTGCTCGGCGATCGGTGCTGATGGTTATGGTCGGTTTTGGGTGCGTCGCGGGGGTGCGCGGATCATGGTGCGAGCCAATCGTTATGCGCTGGCGTCCGCGCTGGGCGGAAAGGCGTTGGAACCGTGGGTGCGGGCACTGCACGGTTGTGACAATCCGGCGTGCGTGCGGGTGAGTCCGCCCGGTGAGAGGGGTTTGTTGCACATCGTCGGTGGTTCGCAGCGCGACAACATGATGATGATGGCCCGCGCGGGCCGCGGTGGTGGCCGGGTGGCGGTGCGCCGCGGTGATCACGGCGTGAAAGCCCGCCGGGCCCGGGCGGTGGCGTTGCGGGAGGCGGTGCGCGGCGGGTGGGACGGCGAGGCGGTGCAGGCGGCGCTGCTGGGTTCGGCTGACCCGACTCTGTGGTAATCGGCAGGGTGGCAGCATTTTTCGGGCCCGGAAGAGTGGCGGCAGCCGGAAGAAAAAAGGGGCCTACCGGCCCCGGTGTTGGGAGGCCGGTAGGCCCGTGTGATTGCCTCGGTTTAGGTGAGGTCGCAGGCGGCGTTACGCAGGCTTTCGAGCAGCTCGACGTTTTCGCCGAGGGTCATCGTCGTGTGACCCCATTGGGTGTAGGTGCCGGTGAGGGTGTCGATGAGGAAAGGGATCTCCACGTTGCGGTTGTCGATGCGGCGAGTGATGGTGCCTTCGATGATCATGAATGTTCCTTCCGGAGAGGTTGGCCGTGCTCGCTGACGGGTGCCGGCCTGCCGGTCATGGGTGGTATCCCAGGCCGGCGCTGTTGATGCGGCGGGTGATGGGGGCGAGGTTGTAGGTGGTGTCGGTGATGGCTGCCCAGGTTTCCCATCCGTTGATGGCGTTGTTGACGTCGCTGAGTTGGACGTCTGGCCTGCTGATGGGCAGGGTGTCGCCGTTGCGGGGGTGGCCGTACTCGGCGACGACGGCGACGAGTTGGCCGGTTCCGTCGAAAATCCGGCGGTCACCGGGAGGCGCCCAGTTTCGTTCGAAGCGCAGCTGGCGGGCGATGCCGTCGGAGGGGTCGATGAAGTCGTAGGCCAGTGCGTAGTCGATGTCTGACATGGTGACTCCTTTCGTGATTGGGGTGAAAAGAAGGCCAGGCCCGCGGGTGTGCGGACCTGGCCTGGCGGATGGGTTGGTTAGGCGGCGCCGGCGGTGCGAGTGGGGGCGGTGAGCAGGGCGTCGAGGGCCTCGTCGAGGTCGTCCCAGTCGATGACGTCGGCGTCGTTGAACTGGGTGGTCCACATGGGGTCGTCGGCCTCGTGGGGGATGAGGGCGGTGAGGGTGTAGATGTCGGTGCCGCGGGTGGCCCGGTAGGTCCACTGGTGGTGTGGGTCGGCGTGGAAGATCAGTTCGCCGGCACGGACTTTCGTGATGAAGACGTTGGGGGTGTCGTCCAGGTGGGCTGCGGCGACTTCGACGGCGGCCATGAGATCTCCGTGGTGGTCGTGGGCGAGGAGGATCAGGTGGTGCCCGCTCTCGCGGGTGTACTGGTGGACGGTGGACAACACGATCGGTCCATGGTTGTGGGCCAGGATGCGGGTGATTCCGTACTGCTGGTCTTGGATGCGGCCGGCGGCCTCGTCGCAGAGGTTGAAAGCGAGTTCGAAGTCGTGGTCCATGGTGTTCTCCCGTTCTGTGTGCTGAGTGGTGCGCCGGTCAGCGCTGGGGAGCGTTCACTGAGGGATTGGTCGTGTTGTCAACCCGGGAGGGGGCGCGGGGCGGGCGGATTTGTCGCCCGCGAGCGTCAGCGAGCTGATAGGGCGGCAAATGTCCTCCGCCGCCCGCACCGCGCCCCTGGGAGGGTTGACTGCGGCCGATCCCGAAGTACGCTTGGCGACCCGCTGACGGCAATAGGGGTGAGGGGCTACGGATTTGACGGCCGCCCAGGCGGCCGTGTCCGCGCCGCCGTGCGGCGCGGTGCGGACCGGTGTGGGTTGGTGAAGGACCCGGCCCGGCCCTCGACGATGCGCGGGCCGGGCCGGGCGGGTGGGTTACCAGCTGCCAATGATGGCGCCGATAGCGTCGGGGATCGACGAGTGGGGGATGCAGCCGCGGAGTCGTCCTAGGTCGTCGTCGCTGAGGTGGCGGCCGGCCCATGCTTGGGCTTGTTCGCGACTGATAAGCGCTTGAGTGTGGCCCTGCCTGATGAGTCGGCGGGCGAGTGTGCGCACGGTTGACATGGGCTTTCCTTTCCGGCTGGTGGTCACAGTTCGTCGACCAGGCGTTGGGCGGCGCCGGCGACGTCGTGCAGCAGGAGCGTTTCGTCGGCGGCGAGGCGGAGGATTTCGCGTGCGTTGTGGGGGTTGATGCATTCGAAGTGGGCGGCGCGTTGTTGGCGCAGCGTGTTGAGGCGAGTGAGGGTTTGATCGAGTTCGGTCCGGGGGTCGGTTTCACGTTCGACGCGGGCGATTACCAGCCGCAGGTAGTGCAGGATTTCGCGGCGGGTTCCCTGCAGAGCGAGGCCGTCTCCGTTGCCGTTCCACAGTCCGAGGATGTAGGGGGAGGTCAGGTCGTCTTCGTCGTCGGGCCGTAGGTGCTCGATGCCGTTCTCGCGGGTGTGCACGGTGTAGAGAGCGCCGGCGGCGGTGCCCCATTCGATGTGGTTGGACATGGTGGTGTTGTTCTCCGTTCTGAGAGTTCAGTTGTGCGCCGGTCGGCGTGGGGTGCGCGGGACCGGCGGGTTGGCGCGGTCCACCCCGGCCCGGGGGTCAGCAGGAGGCGGATTTGACCGCCCCGGCGAGCCCGGCGCGCAGCGCCGCGGGGCGAGCCCGGGATAGGGCGGCGAATGCCGCTGGCGCCGCACGGGCGAGCGCAGCGAGAACGGGCGAGCTGGCCCCGCGGGCCCGGGTTGACGGCGACAGCAGTCCCCGCCGGTCACACTGGCCATCCCCGCTGACGGCATAGAAGATGAGCGGTTTGCAGATTTCGCGTTTGCGCCGCGCGGGTGACAACGCACCCGGCCGGCCATCGGCCCGGGTTGCGGAGGGCGGAGAAAAGGGGGCCCGGCCAGCCCCCGTGGTGGGTGTGCTGGCCGGGCCTGGATTATGTTGCGGATCTCACCATGGCGTTGCCTGGACGAGGGATTGGACAAAGAGCCATTCACCGCGGGCGGCGAGGTCGCGGTCGCGGAATGTGGGTTGTTCAGCGAAAGTGCGAGGGTCACATGCGATTCGCCATTTCTTATCGATGAAGTTGCGCGAGACGCATCCGCATCCGCCGTTGGGCCAGGTGGTTTCGACGACGTACCATCCGCCGTGTCGCCACCAGTGGTAGGTGAACGTGGTGGGTGGCTCGCCGGCCATGCGGTGTTTGGCCAGTGCAAGCGGGCTGATGTAGACGCCGCTGCGGTGTCGGAACCAGCCGCTGTGTGGGGCGGAGTCTTGATGGGTGTGCGGGATGGCGGTGAGGTCGAGTTGCGGCATGGGGTTGCCCTTTCGGTGTCGTTTTGTGGTGGTCACAGGTCGTGGGCGGGTGCGACGGTCAGAGGCACGCTGGCGCGGGTGATGGCCCAGGGTCCGTCGTTGTAGCGGGGAAGGGCCCGTATGAGGGTGTCTTGGAGGACTCGGCAGAACGCGTTGGCTTCGCTGGTTTCCCAGTCAGCCAGATCGGCGCATTGGTAGACGAAGCATTCGAGAGCGCTGAGGATTTCGATGATCGACCAGGTGGTGTGCTGCGGGCGCTGGTAGCGGTATTCAGATGGGGGCTCCGGCGCCCGGGCGGGGGACCGCCCGTGGTTGGCGGCGGCGATGTTGGTGTCGACCAGCATCTGCCCGGTTTCGTCGAAGTTGTCGCATCTGAGTTGGCCGATGCGTGAGGGGTTGTCGTAGTACCAGGTGAGGTTGGTGTAGATCCCGCGGAATTTGTCTGCGGCCCAGAGCAGGACGTGGATGTGTTCGTGGGAGAGGGCGAATGCGCTCATGGTGGTGTGCTCCATTCAGGTGTGAGTAGTTGGTGGTAGGCCCGGGCGGGGTGCCGTGTGGGGGCGCCCGCCCGGGCCGGGTGTGCTCAGCGCGCAGTGGGTGCGGCGCAGAGTTCGTCGGTGGTGAGGCGGTTCCAGCCGACCGACTCGCAGAGCCAAGCGGTTTCGCCGACGACGACCACGTCACCGACCGAGAGGCTGCGATGGCCGGCCAGGCGGTAGCGCAAAGCCCAGTCCTGGTCGGGCTCGTCGATGTTGAGTTGTTCGAACACGACTTCCAATGCGGCGTTGGAAAGTTCGTGGGCGAGGACGTGCTCGGCGATCTCCAGCTCGAAGCTGGCGGCCTGGCGCAGCTCGGCGGGTAGGGGCTGGTGGATGGTGATGCCCCAGTGGCGGTCGGGTGATTCGTTGAGGTACACGGTGGTGTGCAGGTTGGGCATGGTGGTTCCTTCCGGGTTGTGTTTGTTCGCGCCGGTCAGCGCTGGGGTCGCGGTCAATCGGTCGAGGGTGGGCTGTCAACCCCGAAGAGTCCGGTGGTGGTGTCGGCGGATTTTCGGCCCGCGAGCGCCAGCGAGCTGATATGGCCGAAAATGTCCTGTGCCGCCGGCACCAGCACCGGACGTGGGTTGACCGCTCGGGCCCCCGGCCGATTAGGCTGCGGCCCCTTGCTGACGGCAAAGAGGTGAGCGGCTACGGGTTGTCACGGCCGCGCCGCGGCCGTATCCGCCGCGCTCGCGGCGGTGGGTGTGAAAGGACCAAAAAGGGGGCCCGGCCAACCCTCCGTGGTGGAGAGCTGGCCGGGCCCATCGGTGTGAGCTACAGCGTTTGCAGCAGCCGGAATGCTTGGGCCTTCAGCGATTGCGGGCTGGCGGCCGAGGCGATGCTGCGCAGGGCGCGGGTTTGGCTGGCGGCGGTTGAGGTTCTGGCGCCGCGCACGGGTACGTGGTGGTCGAGGTATTCGGTGACCGCGTTGTAGGCGGCCCACCGGGTGCCGGCGATGGGTGTGATCGTCGGGGAGGAGGTCCACAGTTTGACGATGCCGTTGGCGCGTTCGCTGCGGTGACGGGCGGTGGCGGCGCTGGTGGCGGAGTCGACCTCGAGCAGGGTGTTGGCGAATCGGCGAACTTCGTCGGTGTCCATCGGGCGCGCGTAGAGTTCGGCGGCTTCGGCTTCGAACGCTTCGATGTAACGCCAGGTCAGTTTCAGGGCGTTGCGTGCCTCTTGGATGGCGGCGCGTGCCCCTCCGGTGTGGCGGATCCCCCAGCTGGCTTTGGCATTGCGCAGAGCGGCCGATTGGGTGTTCTTGCACACGATGCGCACGGGTGTGACCAAGAAGGTGAACCTTGAGGACCCGTCGTGGGAGTTCAGGGCTGCAAGGTAGAGGTCGGTGCGGTCCTGGGTTCCGTCGCGGCCGTCGAACACGATGGTGTTGGGCAGTTTCATCGTCATGAACGTTTCGCGGCCCCCGCGCAGGGCACCTGCGGTTTCGAAGTGCGCCCCGGAGGCATCGACCAGGGCGTCAAGCAGGTCGCAGGAGGCTTCGTTTTGGACGGGCTCGTATTTGGAGCCGACCACCCCGAGGACGTCGAGGCGGCCGTTGATGGGGTTGGTGCGCACGGTGGCGTAATAGTCGGGCACGGCCAGGGGTGCCGGGGTGGTGACGCCGGTGGGGTCGATGACGGGTTCCTGGGGGACCTGTAATGCCATCTTGCGGACGTCCCAGCCGGCGAGGTGGGCGGCTTGGAGGGCTTCGTGGGCCGTCATGGCGTGGCCGACGGACTGTCCGAGTCGGTGCCAGTGGTCAGAGCGTGAGTTGGCGAAGCTGACGTGGGCGATGCCGTTGGCGTCGGTGGTGATGTCGAGTTCGTGTGCCATGATGTCTTCCCTTTCGGTGGAAGGTGTTTGGTGTGCGCCGGTCGGCGCTGGGTGTGTGCGGGACCGGCGGGGCGGCGCAGTCAACTGGGCCTGGCGGGGGCCGGGAGGCGGATGTGCGGCCCGGTGAGCCCGGCGCGTAGCGCCTTGGGCGAGCCTGGGTAGGGCCGGGCACATGCCGCCGGCGGCGCACGGGCGAGCGCAGCGAGAACGGGCGAGGGCCCGCGGCGGCCGCGGTTGACGGCGGCATTTGCCCCGCCGGTCATACTTGGCACCCCGCTGACTGGATAAATGGTGAGGGGCTACGGATTTCGGCCGCCGCCAGGCGGCCGTTTGCCGCCATGGGGCATGGGTGCGGTGCGGTGCAGGAAGAAGAGTGGGCACCGGCGCGCGCGGGAGATGGCCGGCCAGATGTGTGGCCGCGTCAGAACAGGGCGTCGCCGACTGCCTCGTGCCACCATTGTTCGAAGCCGGGGCGTTGTTTGTCGACCGGGCCCAGGGGGGCTGCGACGATGAGGTGGTCAACGCCGTGCACGCTGCGGTCTTTCAGGACGTGGCGGATCACCCCGTCGACGCCACGCACCCGCTGCCCCGGCTCGCGGGCCAGTTGTGCGGCCATCTGTGCCCGGGTGCCGGTGGCGATCGTGCGGATCGAGCGCGCTGTGATCCCCCGTCCACCGGCTGGGCCGCGCCGCTGCAGCCGGCGGACCTCGTAGAGAGCCCAGGGTGATCGTTGCAGGCGGGTTTGGAAGCGTGTCACCACGTCGTCGAGGCCGGCGCGGGCCACCATGTCGGCGGCGCTACTGCCCGAGATGAGCGTTTGGGCGGGGTTGAGGCTGCGGGCAACGAATTCCAGAAAGAGCGCTTCGGCGGCGCGGTCGGGCTCGGCGCGGAAGCGGCGGATCTGGTGGGCCCGCCCGGTTTCGGTGGCCATGCTGAACGGGCAGAAGCTGCAGGCCGATTTGGGAATGCTGGCACCGATTTCGGCGAGCAGGAAGTCTTGGCAGTCTTCGCGGTTCCAGCCCCACTCTTGTAGCGGATACCAGCCAGTCCTGGTCGCGGTGTTGTAACCGCGGTCCTTGGTCGAGCGGCCGGCTTCGTTGGCCTCGTAGCCGATGGCGTGCCTGTAGGGGCGCCCGCTGGTGATGCGGGCGATGACCGGGTCGAGGGCGTCACCCTTGGAGTGCATGGAGCAGGCGCGGATCCCGCCGAGTTGGGGAAGGGTTCCGGCGGAGAGCATTTCATCACCGAGGGTGTAGTGCCCGGCTGCGAAGAGCTGCCCGGTGCAGCGGGAGTCATTGAGGACCACGACGCCCCCGCCTGCTCGTGTTGTCCTGCGTTGTGAGCGTGCGACCTGGAGGTAGCGCACGCGGTGTCGGCGAAACAGGGGCAGGACATGACGCTCGACCGCCTCGACCGTAGAGGTCCACTCGTGACCGGTCATGGCCGTCACGACGACGAGATCCTCGACCTCGAAGTCACGCGAGTCGGGGTCGGTGAGCCAGCGGACGAGCATGGCCGAGGAGTCCAGTCCCAGCCCGAAGCTGGCGACCACACTCGGTGGTCGGCCGCCGCCCCCGGGGCTGTGGGTGGTGAGGATTTGGCTATCGAGGTAGGTGGTGTCCATGGCGGTGTCCTCGTTCTGTGAGTTCGGCGTTGCGCGCCGGTCGGCGCTGGGTGTGCGCAGGACCGGCGGGCGGCGCGGTCAACTCGGCGCGATGGGGGGCCGGGAGGCGGATGTGCAGCCCGGTGAGCCCGGCGCGTAGCGCCTTGGGCGAGCCTGGGTAGGGCCGACACATGCCGCCGGCGGCGCACGGGCGAGCGCAGCGAGAACGGGCGAGGGCCCGCGGCGACCGCGGTTGACGGCGGCATTGGCCCCGCCGGTCATACTTGGCACCCGCTGACTGCAAAAAAGCTGAGGGGCTACGGATTTCAGGGCCGCCTGGGCGGCCGCATCCCGGCGCTCATGGGTGCGCCGGGGATGGATGCGGAAGAAAATGGGGGGCCCCGGCCAGACCGTGTTCGTCGCTGGTGCTGGCCGGGACCGGATAGGGCGGCTGGTGTGCGGGCCTGGCGCGGGTAGTGGGTTAGCGCCGGCCGGTGATGCGGTCGAGTTGGCCCCTGATGTCTGTGGCGGTGAGGTTGGCGAACATCAGGCGGCCTTGGTCGTCGAATTCGTATTTGGAGGCGACTGGTTCGCGGATCTCGCGGGTGAGGACCAGTTCGCCGGTCGAGGAAAGGTAGCGGCACATGCGGCGATAGTCGGCGCCGGTGAGGCTGTCGAGCTTCGGGTTCATGTAGGTTTCGATGCGAGTGATGTAGGTAGGCAACGGCTTTCCTTTCGAGGGTGGGTGTGCAGGGAGTCGTGACCGACCGGGGTTGGCTGGCCCGGCCGGCGTCGGCGGGTTATCCGCGCTCGGTGATGATGTGGGTGATGGCGCATGCGGCGCGGGTGAAGCGTTGGCTGTCGTCGATGAAGGCGGCGACGTCGCGGCCGTGGTGAGTGTCGGCGAATTCGGCGTCGTAGACGTGGTTGCTGGAGAGTTCGGCCAGGCTGATGCTGGCGTCGTGAAGTGCGGCCAGTGCTCTGTTGAGCGCGCCGGTGAGCTTGATGCGGTGTTCGTCGATGAGCATGGCTTGCTCGGTGTAGAAGTCGTCTTCAGTGAGGTCGTGGGTGGTCATGGGTGTGTTCCGTTCTGTGTGCTGAGTGGTGCGCCGGGCAGCGCGCCGGCGGGGTTAATCGGGTGAGGGTGGGCTGTCAACCCCGAAGAGCCTGAGGGTCGGCGGCGACGGATTTTCGGCCGCGGCGAGCGGCAGCGAGCGTGAGGGGCCGGAAATGTCCTCCGCCGTCGGCGCCGACCCCGGGCGTGGGTTGACAGCTCGGGTCCCCGGCCGATTAGGCTGCGCCCCTTGCTGACGGCATAGAAGGTGAGCGGCTCTGGATTTCGCGGCCGTGGGGGCGGGGCCGGCCGGCGCCGTGCGCGGACCAGCCGGCCTCGGAGAGGGCGGAAGAAAAAGGGGGACCCGGCCAGCGCGGGGAGTTGGTGAGCTGGCCGGGCCCGCGAGTGTAGCTACTGATCGGTGGTGGCGGGGGTGTGCCTCACGGGTCGGTGGTCGGTGATCTTGTGGTAGGCGACGGTGTCGGTCCAGGATGCGTTGTCGTGCAGCCGGATTGATACGGATTTGGTGTTGACGCGGAGGACGGTGTACCAGCTGTTGAGGTATTGGATGAGGTCGCCTTTGGCGATGGTGTCCCGGCTGTAGGTGTTGGCGATTCCCTGGGCCTGCTGGGTGGCGTAGATGTTCTTCCAGTAGGTGATGCCGTCTGCGCGCTGGGCCATGCGGGCGATGATCTGCTCGCGGTGAGATCCGGTGGCCGGCGGGAATTCGTCGGCGTACTCGACGGTTGCGGTGCGTGCGATGACGCGGCGGTGTCCGTCGAGTTGGCGCTGGTCGGCGCGTTGTTCGGCTTCGAGTTTGTCGATGCGGTTCTTGACGGTGATCGGTGCGTAGCGCTGGGCGGTGGTTTGTGTTGCCGCGGCAGCGCGGGCGGCGGCGGTGTCGGCGGCATCGGTGGCGTCGATGGCACGCCGTGTGGCTTGGTTGGAGCGTGCGATGGCGTTGCGGTGGCGCCGTTCGCTGTGGTGGCCGATCTTGATGGGTTCACCGCCGGGGGGCAGGGCGTCCATGGCGCGTTGTTCGGCCTCCCACGCCGCGTGGGCGTCCTGGGCGCGGCGGTCGGCTTTGTCGTTGAGGACCTCGACGCGGTGGGCTTGGCGCTCGGCGCGATCAGCCTCGGCTTGCGCGGCGGGACGGTGTGTGTCGTCGATGTCGAGGGTGACGGTGTGGCCGGCCTCGCGCAGTGCTTGGGCGGCGGCGGTGATCTTGTGGCGGTTGGGTTGGCGGTCGCGGCTGTGGGCGATGCCCCACAGGCCAAGGGTGCGGAACCAGCGGAATCCCGCGGCTTTGAGGATGGTGTTGGTGCCGTCGCCGCGGTTGGTGCCGTGGACGAGGGTGCCTTCTGCGGCGCTGTGGGTGATCTGTACGGACACTGGGGTGATCTCCGTTCTGTGGTGTTGTTGGTGTGCGCCGGTCGGCGCTGGGTGTGTGCGGGACCGGCGGGGCGGCGCCGTCAACTGGGCGCGATGGGGGCACGGGAGGCGGATGTGCGGCCCCGGTGAGCCCGGCGCGCGGCGCCTTGGGGCGAGCCTGGGTAGGGCCGACACATGCCGCCGGTGGCGCACGGGCGAGCGCAGCGAGAACGGGCGAGGGCCCGCGGCGGCCGCGGTTGACGGCGGCATCAGCCGCGCCGGTCAAACTTGGCACCCCGCTGACTGCAAAAAATGTTGAGGGGTCCTGTATTTCGTGCGCTACGAGCCATGCCCCGCCCCGGTGTGCGGTCGCTGGCCTGGATAGGGCGGGAAGAAAAAGGGGGCCCGGCCAGCCCTCCGTGGTGGAGAGCTGGCCGGGCCCGGGTTCGGCGCCGGTTTAGTGGGCGCGGCGGGGTTGGCCGGCGGTGGAGGTGATGAGCACGTCGCGGATCTTGGCCGGGTTGATACCGGAGTTCAGGGCGACTTCCAGTAGGTTGGCCAGACCGGGCCGCGGGGTGCCGGTGGACTCGGCTTCGGCGAGAGCGGCTTGGACCGCGATACCGGCGCGGATGGTGTCACGGTCGAGGCACAGGCATGCCGCTGCGACGGTGAGTGCCTCGGCGCGGGGGCGCCCACGCAGCCGCCGGCTGATGTGGGTCCATAGGTCGGCCGCGGACGCGGGGTGGTCGACAGCAAGCCCGATCATGGCGTCACGCACGGCGGGGTGCCCGGTGATGGCGATGCCGGCGCGGGCGGCCAGGGTGGGGCTGGTGATGGGTGTCGCGCCCTGCAGGATTGCCGCGATTTCGGCTTGGGCGTTGGCGGCGAGTTCGTCGTGGTCGGCAATGTCGATCTGTGGTGCAGCCGGTAGGTACCCGAAGTCCGCGGTGATGTCCTGGCGGCTGCTGCGGATCTGCTTGCCTTCGTTCAACACGAATTCGGCGGTGGCCTGGCCATCGGTGTAGGGGTAGGTCTGGCCGTAGTTGCCGGTGTCGATGTCGAGCCATTGGCCGGCTTCGGTCACGTTGCGGGTGTAGAGACGGTGCAGAACGCGAATGCCGCTGGCCTGCAACACATCGCGGACCGCATCCATGAGTGAGGAGACGTGATCGTCGTCGTGGTGGTCGCAGATCGCTATGACGGTGGCGGCGACGACGCCATCGGAGAGCACGTCGTGGGTGGGCAGCTGGGCAATCTGCTCAATCGTGGCGGTGAGGTCCAGTCGCATGGCGCAGTAGATGCCGATGGTGCCGCCTTCGGTGCGCTGGTAGAGGTAGATCACCAGGCTGTTGGTGGGGATGAATCCGAGAAGGCAGGGCGCGGCGGCCAGCAGGTCGGCGGGGGTGCGAAGGCTGATCTGAGACATGATGTTTCTCCGTTCTGTGACTGGTTGTGGTGCGCCGATCGGCGCTGGGGTGCGGTCACTGAGGGATTGGTCGTGTTGTCAACCCTCGGGAGGGGGCCAGGGGCGGGCGGATTTGTCGCCCGCGAGCGTCAGCGAGCTGATAGGGCGGCAAATGTCCTCCGCCGCCCGCCGCGCGCCCCTGGCAGGGTTGACTGCGACCAGCCCCGAAGTACGATGGGTGCCCCGCTGACTGCAAAAAGGTTGAGGGGCTGCGGGTTTCGGATCGGGAGCCGGACGAAAAAGGGGGGACGTGGCCCCAGCCGCCCGGGATTGCCGAGCGGCCAGGGCATGGATGGTCACGGTTGGGGCGGACCGTCGCCGCGGCGGGCGAATGCTGCGGTGATGGCGGCACGGATTTCGGTGGGTCCGAGGCCTTCGGTGAGCTTGCTGTCGAGCGCGACCGCCAGGTCGGGGTCGGGAGTGTGGGTGGCTTGGGCTTCAGCGAAGGCGGCTTGGAGTGCGAGCGTTGCGTGGACGGTGTTGCCCTGCAGGCACAGGCTGGCGGCGGCGATGGTGAGGGCTTCGGCGCGGGGTTGGCCTCGTAGGCGCCGGCCGATGTGGGTCCACAGGTCCGCGGCGGCGAGCGGCTGGTCGATCGCCAGGCCGATCATGGCGTCGCGCAGGGCGGGGTGGCCGGTGATGACGATGCCGGCGCGGGTGGCCAGGGTGGGGTCGGTGTGGGGGCCTCCCAGCAGGATGTCGGTGATGTCATCGAAGGTGTCAAGGACGAGGTTGGCGTGGTCGGCGACTGCGACGGGCGGTGCGGGCGGAAGATGCTCGAAGGCGGCGGCGATGTCGTTGCGGGTGCGGTGGATCGGTGTTCCGGAGTGCACGAGCCGGGCGGAGTGCAGCGAGTCGGTGTAGGGGTAGGTGTCGCCGTGATCGCCGGTGTCGGCGTCCAGCCAGTGCCCGGGTGTGGTCACGTCTCGTGCGTAGATCCGGCGCAGCACCCCGACCCCGTTGCGTTGCAGCGCCTCTCGGACTGTGTCGAGGATGTGTCTGGCGTGGATGTCGTGGCGTTGCTCGCAGATCGCCAGAAGGATGGCGGCGTCGTAGCGATCGGAGCGCAAGGCGCAGATGGTGGGGAAGTTGGCGGCTTGGCTGGTGGTGATGGTGATGTCGAAGCACACCACGTCTCGTACGCGGATGCCGCCGTTGGGCGCCCGCTGTACCAGGTAGACGACCATGCTGTTGGTCGGCACATATTTGAGCAGGGCCGGGCAGGCGGCGAGCAGGTCGGCGGGGGTGCGAAGATCGTTGTAAGACATGGCGTTTCTCCCGTTCTGGCTACTGAGTGGTGCGCCGGTCAGCGCGGGGTCGCGGTCACTGAGGGATGGGGCGTGTTGTCAACCCGCGGCGGGCCGGTGCGGGCGGATTTGTCGCCCGCGAGCGTCAGCGAGCTGATAGGGCGGCAAATGTCTTCCGCCGCCCGCACGGTCTGCGTGCAGCGGGTTGACTGCGGCCCATCCCGAAGTACTCTGGGCGACCCGCTGACTGGAAAAATGGTGAGCGGCTGCGGTTTGCGCGGCGGCACCGTAACAGCGGGGCGCGGGGTGTGCGCTCATTTGCGACAGAACACCGGAGCTGCCCGGCCCACCGGGAGCGGGCCGGGCAGAGTCGCGCCCGCGCAGCTACCCGTCGCTGCCGGCGGGTACCGCTGCCCAGCCGGCTGGGGGTGTCGTCTGGGTGTAGCAGATCCGGTCGCGCACCCAGCCGCCGTAGGCGCGTCGTGCAGCATCAGCGTCGGCGTCGCCGTACTCGGCGGTGAGCAGTGGCAGCGGGGTGCGGCGGTGGCCATCGACGTCGGTTCGCAGAGCGTCGTCGGCGATGTATTGCTGCTTGTCGAGGTTGCACAGGTACCCGGCCGTCCCCAGGCTGGTAGCCGGCATCGCCCGGTTCGGGTCGACGTCGTCGCATACCAGGCCCTCGAAGCGCACGAAGTGCTTGTCCTCGATGAGGAAAAAGAGGTTGGTGTCCGCGCCTGGTTCGTTGTCGGCGTAGTCGCCGGCCCAGGCCAGCCGCAGGCCACCGTCGAGACTT
Source organism: Mycobacterium sp. TY815 (assembly GCF_030755135.1). Taxonomy (NCBI): domain Bacteria; kingdom Bacillati; phylum Actinomycetota; class Actinomycetes; order Mycobacteriales; family Mycobacteriaceae; genus Mycobacterium; species Mycobacterium sp. TY815. Next base: position 15,303 of record NZ_JAUFRX010000004.1, read on the forward strand.
AAGAGCGTCTGCACGGCGGCCATGAGCGGGGTGTCGGCGCGGGTGTGGCCGTAGAGCTTGTGGCCCGAACCGTAGTCCGCGGGGTCCAGTGCGGCGACGATGCGGCCGTCGCTGCTGAGGAAGGTGGGTGTGAAGTATTGGCCCATGACGTGTTCTCCGTTCTGTGTGGTGTTGCTTGGTGGGCGCCGGTCGGCGCTGGGGGAGCGGGGACCGGCGGGGCGGCGCGGTCAACTGAGCCGACGGGGGCGCGGGAGGCGGATGTGTCGCTGCGGCGAGCCGGGCGCGTCAGCGCCCCTGGGCGAGTCGCGGTGGGGCGGCACATGCCGCCGGTGACGCACGGGCGAGCGCAGCGAGAACGGGCGAGGGCCCGCGGCGGCCGCGGTTGACGGCGACAGCAGCCCCGCCGGTCATGCTGGGCGCCCCGCCGACTGGTGAGATGGTGAGGGGATGCGGTGCTCCTCGGCGGTCTCGATGTAGGCGGCGTCGGTGAACAGGACGGCGTCGGCAGTCCAGATCGGTTGCCCGGTGGCGGCGATGATGAAGGTGCCGCGTTCGTGTGGCCGGTAGGAGATCCGTTGGGGCTGGGCCAGTTCGACCTCGGCGAGGGTGCCGACGATCCAGGCGTGCACTTCGCGGGCGGCACCGGTAGCGATGCGCAGCCGGATCCGCTCGTTGATGTGCATGTGGCAGCGAGTGAGGCCGACCGCGGGGGCGTGGGCGACGACGCGCCCTTTGTGGGGGCCATCGAGTGCCCGCAGCGACCACGCCTGCTTGTGGAGGTTCTTGTAGACCGCGACGCGGTGTCCGGCGAAGGGATCGCGGCCTGCATTGGGCTGAATGTGCTGGTGTGTCATCGTGTTTGTCCTTAAGTTCGTAGTTGCAGTTACTTCGTGTTGTTACGTTGTGCTGTGACCCGGGTGGGCCGGGTGAGGCTGTCATGTTGTTGTCGGCCCGTGGGTGCGGCTTGAAAGGACTGGCCGCCCGGTCTGCTTGGACTTCTCTGGCCGCTGATTGAGATCTGCGATGTGATCGCTTGTTTAAGGACATGCTGGCGGGGTCGTCCGTGGGGATCATGTTGGGCAACAAGCGAAGAGGAGGTTCGATGGCGGCGAGCCAGTTGTGGGCTGGTGTGGATGTCGGCAAGGAACACCATTGGGTGTGCGTGGTCGACGATAAGGGCGCCGTGGTGCTCTCGCGCAAGCTCGCCAACGATGAGCAATCGATTCGCGAGCTGATCGCCGAGATCGAAGGGGTGGCCGGACAGGTGGCCTGGACGGTGGATTTGACCACGGTGTACGCCAGCCTGCTGTTGACGGTGCTGGCTGACGCCGGCAAGTCGGTGCGCTACCTCGCCGGCCGTGCGGTCTGGCAAGCCTCGGTGACCTACCGCGGCGGCGAAGCCAAGACCGACGCCAAGGACGCCCGGGTGATCGCCGACCAATCGCGGATGCGTGGTGCTGATCTGCCGATCCTGCATCCTGACGACGACCTGATCACCGAACTGCGCATGCTCACCGCCCATCGTGCGGATCTGGTGGCCGACCGCACCCGCACCATCAACCGGCTGCGCCAGCAACTCATCGCGGTGTGCCCGGCCTTGGAGCGGGCCGCTCAGATCACCCAGGATCGCGGGTGGGTGGTGCTGCTCTCGCGCTATCAAAGACCGAAAGTGATTCGTCAGAAGGGGCTTTCGCGGCTGACCCGGATACTGGCCGATGCCGGGGTCCGCAACGCAGCCGCGATCGCTGCGGCGGCGGTCACCGCCGCCAAGTCTCAGACGGTGCGCCTGCCCGGCGAAGAGGTCGCTGCCGCCCTGGTCGCCGAATTGGCCCAGGGGGTGATCGCCCTCGATGACCGCATCAAGACCACCGATACCGACATCGAGGGCCGATTTCGCCGCCATCCGCTCGCTGAGGTGATCACCAGCCTGCCCGGCATGGGCTTTCGGCTCGGTGCAGAATTCCTCGCCGCCGTAGGCGATCCCGCGCTGATCGGATCGGCCGACCAACTCGCCGCCTGGGCCGGACTGGCCCCGGTATCCAAAGACTCCGGAAAACGCACCGGACGACTGCACACCCCCAAGCGCTACAGCCGTCGACTCCGCCGCGTCATGTACATGTCCGCACTGACCGCGATCCGCTGCGACCCCGACTCCAAGGCCTACTACCGGCGCAAGAGAGACGAAGGCAAACGAGCGATCCCGGCCACAATCTGCCTGGCCCGACGCCGCACCAACGTCTTCTACGCACTCATCCGCGACAACCGCACCTGGCAACCCGACTCACCACCCATCACTGAATCGGCGGCTTGACTTCTTCATTGAGAGTCCTTTCGGTGCTAATGGGTTCGGTGACGCCGCGCCTTGAGATGTCCTGGGCGTGCTCATGGATGTGCGTGAAGCTGCGCCAGGGTGGCCTTGGCTTCTGAGATCGCTTGCGCTATTAGGTCTGGGCCGTAGCCGTTGGCGAAGTCGTCGTCGTCTCCGTCCAACGGGGATAGGCGCTGGTACTCACCGTCGACAGGAAACGAGCCGTACTCGCAGCCCGACAGCGATGCCGCGCCCAAGACGATGCCGGCCTTGCTGGCGGCGACTTCGGTGGTGACGTAGCGCCAGTGGCCGCGGTGCCAGGCCACCACAGCTTCGCTGTCGTAGTAGCCAAGGCAGGCGTGGGGGCTTGCGTCGGGATCGGGTAGCAGTCGTGCCTGAAGGGCGAAGCCGTCGATGGTGGCTAGGGTCTTGCGCTCGATGATGGTCATGGTCTTGTCCCTTTCGGTTGTGCCGGTTGCCGCTGACTGGCCTGGTGGCCTCGTGGCCTTTTCCGATTCCGTTGTGGCTGTGTCGCATTCGCGCGGTCAGCGCACGGGTGTGTGGGGGACCGGCGGGGCGGCGCGGTCAACTGAGCCCGGCGCAGAGGCAGAAGGCGGATTTCGGCCTCGCTCGTCCGGCGCGCAGCGCCTTGGGCGAGCTCGGGTGGGGCCGCAAATGCCGCCGAAGCCGCACGGGCGCAGCGGGAGCCGCCCCTGGGCGGCTGTAGCGCAGCACGGGCGAGCCCGCGCCCGGCGCAGGTTGACGGCGGCCTTCATCCCGCCGGTCATACTGAGCACCGCGCTGACTGCAAAACAGGTGAGGGGCTGCGGATTTGATGCCCACCGGGAGGTGGGCAACGGCGCGTGCAGCAGCCAGGGGCATGCACGAGGCTGCAGCCGGCCCCGCGGGGAGGGACCAGCCGCAGCCTGCGCGCCTTGGGACTGGATCAGCGTTCCGCTGTCGTGAGGTCTTCACCGCAGCGGTGTTGTGTCAGGCCCAGTCGTGCTGCGACGCGGTTGACGGTGCGTTTGGTGGTGTAGAGCCGCCAGGCGATCAATTCCGTCGCGACGCGGCCGTGCATGCGGCGGATCGCCTCGTCCCGCTCGGCTCCGCGCAGTCGCAGCCTCAGCCCGTCGCAGGCAACTTGCGCAACCGCGAGTTCGTCGATGTCACAGTCGAGTTCAGTGGGATCGGCGTCGGGCCGGTCGAAGTGGGGTAGGGACTGGGCCTCGTCGGGGTGGCTGGTGGTGGCCCAGGTGGCGGCGGTGATGGTCATGGTGGGGTCTCCGTTTCCTGTGGGGTGCGGTGTGCGCCGGTCGGCGCTGGGTGCAGGCGCGCCGGGCGGGCGGCGGGTCAACCCCGCAGAGTCCGCAGCGGGGTGTCGCCGGGTTTTCGGCCCGCGGCCCGCCCGGCGCGCAGCGCCTTGGGCGTGCCGATTGGCAGGGCCGAAAACAGTCACCCGGTACGGCGGGACCCGGTTGCGGCGTGGGTTGAGCGGCCGCGTCCCCGCCCGGTTATCGTGGGCACCCGCTGCCCGGCGAACGTCTCTGTGGCGCTGGGGATCTCGGGCCGGCTGGCTTACACCGGCCGGGCGCGACGGGGCCTTGGAAGAAAAAGGGGGCCCGGCCGGCTCCGCGAAAGGGAAGCGGCCGGGCCCCCGGGGCACTTGCGGCTTTAGGCCGCGGGGTAGCCCAGCTCGCTCGGGTCCGCCTGGTATTGCTCGCCGTCGGCGAAGACGGCGATTGCGACATGGTGGACGCGCTTCAATGCCTCGATCAGCGACAGCAGGGCGGCGCGGTCGCGCAGTTGCCAGGTGATCGGGCCGGTGTAGAGCTCGACCCAGTGGACGGTCCCGGTTTTGAGCTTGTTGAGCGCCTCGTGCGCGAGGACGGCGTAAGCCGGCGGACGGGTCCACTCGATGGACATCATCGCCCGCCCGGCGGGCCGCTCGGCAGGTGCGGGGCTGACCGGGATTTCGCGGGGCAGGTGCATCATCTGGCCGCGGGTGGCGGCGAAGGCCTCCAGTAAGCCCTGGGCGGTCTGGCAGTTGTAGAGGCTCATGTGTACGCCGCCGATGGTCGTCGCGATGCGCGCATCCGGTGTGCGAGCGTGCTGGACCGTGACGTCGGGGTCCACCTCCCCGTTGATCGAGACGATGCTGTGGGTGATGACTGCGGCCGGCGTTACGTGCAGGGGTGCGGCGGATTTCGTCATGGGTGCTCTCCGTTCTGTGTGTGTTGGGTGCGCCGGTCGGCGCGCAGGTGCGGGGGAGCGGTGAGGTGGCGCTGTCAACCCCGCAGAGCTCGGCGGCAGCAGGAGGCGGGATGTGCGGCCCGGCGAGCCCGGGCGCGTGCGCCCTGGGGCGAGCGTGCGTAGGGTCGCAGATCCGCCGGCGCCGCACGGGCGCAGCCCCGGGCCCCGCCCGGGGCGCAGAACGGGCGAGCCTGGCCGGGCGTGGGTTGACAGCGGCGGTGCCCTCGCCGCTCATACTCGCAACCCGCTGACCGCTGAAGTTCTCCGTGCGCGACGTTCCTCGGCATGCAGGGCGGCGCGGATGTGCCGGCCGAATTTTCGTCGGCCGATGCGTAAGCGGGTGACCTGGTCGTAGCCTGGGCGCTATGGAGAAGTCGTTGGTGCAGTTACTTGGGGAGCTGCCGGGCGGGTATCCGCCGTCGTTTGTGGAGTGGGTGGTGACGGGACGGCGCCCAGAACCGCCGGTGCGCTTCGATTTCGTGCCTGTCGATCCGGACTTCCCCGTGTTCTGATGCTCTTTTGGGCTTAGTTTGCGGCAAGGATTCGCAGTCCTTCAGCCAGGCTGGCGAAGCGCCCATAGGTGTGGCGGCCGACGCCGGTGATCTTCTCGCCGAGCCAGATTCCTATGATTTCGGCGGGGCGGTTGCCTTTTCGGTCCATACCGGTGCCCCGGAGTCTCCGGGGATGCTGTCTGGCATGCCGGTCGTCAGGTATTGGTCTCGACCCTGCCGGTCGGCGATAGTGCCGCAGTGCGTGCCGCTGGATATGCCGCTGCGGCAGACGGTTTGACCGATTTGGGGTTCGGGATGGCTGGTGCTGATGGTTCGGACTTCGCCGATGTAGGCACCGGCCAGGGGGTCGATGCCGAAGTCGATCAGTCCGTAATCAGCGCCGCCGGCGCTGGCCGGTTCGACCAGTGTCCGCAGGAATGTTCCGGTCTGGCCGCTGCGCTCGGTACGGACAGAGCCGTTGGTGCTGTTGCGGCAGTGTCCGGCGGTGACGGCGTAGACGTGCATATCGGCACCGTTGTAGACGTGACCGAGTGTGCAGTACTGGTTTCTGCCGCCATCGGCATTGATGTAGTCGATCCGCTCACCGGGTTCGATGATGACGGCCTTGGCGAAGGCGTGCGGGGCCGTCAGGATGGCGGCGGCGACGCAGATGGTCGTGACAATGCTGAAGAGGCTGGCTCGCGTGGTCATGGCTGCGGTCACTTTTCTCGGGGACGGGGTCGGTGGTGGATGTGCCGTTCTGAGCGCAGTTGGGCTCTGGCGGTCAGGGTTTCGATCCAGACCCGCGCCGTGTGGGCGGCGGGAAGGGCGGTGGGGCCACCGGTGACGGCAGCGGCGGCGCGGCGCGTGATCGCGGCGTCTGCGGCGATGGTGCTCATGCTGATTCCTTCAGGCCGTCGTGACCCGCGCCGATACCGCGGTAGGTGTCGTGGATTTGTGAGCGCACCGCTGCGGTGGCCCTCACGGCGTGATGGGCGAGCGCGCTTGGGTTCTCCCGGGCATGGCGCTGCAGTTGTTGATCGCTGTCGGTGACGATGCGCAACTGGTGGCCGGCTTCGGCCCGCCAACGCGCCAGCGCCTGCACGCTACCCGGTCCTGTTTTCCATAAAGCCTGGTGTGCCTGGTGTTCGGTGATCGCGATGGCGCAACGGTGAGCGGCCTGTGCTGCTAGGGCTGCCAGCGTCAGCGCGTGCAGATCGGCTGCGGTGACCTCGAGCAGCCCACCGCACGGGTGCGCGGGATCCCACAGCCCGCCCTCGATATGGTCGGTGAGGTCGGCTTTGTCGGCCTCAAGTGCGGGCAGCAGCAGGGTGACCTCGGTGGCGACGCCACGCAACTGCGCCGACAGTGCCGTCGCGCGGCGGTAGCCGCTGAGGTCTCTGTCGGCGACGACAGCGACGCGCAGCCCTTCGAACTGGGCAAGCAGTGCTGGGGGGAAGTTCGCCGCACCTTGGGGGTTCGTGGTCGCCAGGCGACCCGCTGCGGTGAGGGTATCGGCGTCTTTTTCCCCTTCGACGATCCACACCGGCTGACCGGTCTGCTGGGCCGTGGCGATCGCCGCCGCCCGGTACAGCACGGGGGTGAATTCCGGCGGTTTGCGGTAAACCCATTGGCGGCCAACGCGGTAACGCTGCTGGAACCGCTTGTGCTGTTGCCCGGTGCAGCAGCACTCCTGCCGGATCACTTGCTGGACGGGACGACCACGCTGGTCGGTGTAGGTGTAGACCCGCACGCGCCGCCAGTGGTGGTTGTCGCTTGGGGGTTCGGCGGTGATGCGCGGTGGTAGCGGCCGCAGTGCGCTGCCGGCACGGGCTGGCCGCCGCGCCGCCGGCCGGGACCTGGGCTTGTCCGGCGTCGGTGTGGGTAAGGGGGAATCGAACAGGTCAGTGACCCGCAGTCCGAGGGCCCCGGCGATGTCGGCGACGGCGGCGCTGCAGGAAAAGCAGTGCAGCAGCACCGCCCCGCCGCGACCTGTGGTGGTGGCCGCCCGCCAGGTGACAGACAGCGAGGGACTGTGATCGATGTGCAGCGGGCAGCTGGCCATGAATGCATCCGCGCCGCGTGGCCGCACGAATTGCCCTGCGCTGTGCAGGGCATCGCGCACTGTCGCCAACGAGGCACCGGTGCCGCCGGTGTGCTCAGACATTAAGGGACCTCCTTGTCGATGACGGCGTGCACGACCGCGTAGGCCGCGCGCAGGTAGCGGATCGAGTCGTTGAGGAAGGCGCCGATGTCGTCACCGTCGCGGCCGTCGATGAACTCGGTGTCGTAGACGTCGTTGTCGCGCAACCGTCGCAAGGAGCTCAGGGCGTGTTGTGTGATGCCGATGCTGTTGGCGACGTGGGCAAGCAGGTTGGTGCGCAGATCAGCGATGCGCCGGATGTGTTCGCGTTCGACGTCGTCGAGGTCGGCGGCGGTGGGCAGGGTCATGGGAACTGTCCATTCGGTGCGGAGGGGGGCAGGGTGTTCAGGCCACGCGGGCCAGTCGGTCGGGGCGAAAGCCTGACCAGTGCTCGTCGTCGGAGACGTAAACCACCGGCGCGGCGAGGTATCCCAGGCTCATGATGTAGTCACGGGCCTCGCTGTCCTGGGTGATATCAATCGCCACGTAATTGCGCCCGGCTTTATCCAGAGCAAGGAATGTCGCCTTGCATTGGACGCATGATGGCTTTGTGTAGACGGTTATTGGCGACATGGTGCGGAACTCCTCTTGCAGGTTTCTTTTGCGTCGTTACCTGAAATTGTAATGGGCTGCTTTTGGCAATGCGACGTCGGTTTGTAGAAAGTTATTAAGAGTTTTCGGCGCGTCGTGTGCTGTTTATCACTGCCGATTCTGGGCTTTTGTTTCGCGGTCTGCGGCGCGGGCAGTGGGGGCCCTGCCCGTAGCGTGATCGATCGGCGTAATCGATGTCGACACCGCGAGCTTTCAGAAAATCCGAACACGGCGGGGCCCAGGTCGTGAACGAGATACAGCCCTTCCCGTTCCGTTGCTATTTCAGAGCTAGCCTTGCACCGCCCGTATACGGTGTCGCTCCCGCCGAAAAATGTCGTAAAGAGGTTCTCTATTTCACAAATGTCAATCATCTGCAAGTCCTTTAGCTGCTCGCGCACAGTCATCTTCCTGGGGGGTGAAGAAATAGCTCAGTCACCGGTCCCTTACGCCATTTGTCGGACGTGCAGGCAACTGATATGTGATGGTGGTGGGGCCAGGACTCCGTGCGCCTGGCCCCACCACGGGCGGGTTACTTCTGGTCGACCTCGGCACGGTGCAGGTCGTAGACCTCGTCGGCGGTCTTGTCACCGGCGATGACTTCTTCGACGGGGGCCAGCGTGTAGCCGTTGGCAGCCAGCCATTTGAGGTAGTCGCCACCCGTCACGTGGTGTGACCAGTGGTTGGTTGTCGCCGCGTTGCGCCAGGAGTCTTTGAGGGTGCGCGACTCCAACGCGCCGAGCACCAGGCCCAAGGTGATGACCTGTGCGCGCGCATCGGCGGTGGCCGCGAGTGTGGCAGCGACCTTGCTGACCGATTGGGCGCTGTCGAGCCCGAGTAGCTCAGCGGTTGTTTCGGCGGCGTTGTGACCGGTCAGCAGGTAGCCGTCGCGGGCCAGGCAGTCGGCGACGAAGATGGCGGCACCCTTGGGAGCGGTCTTGCGGGCCAGCATCTTCTTGACGAACTCCCGGCGTACTCCCTGGGCGGCTACCCCGAGCTTGTTCAGCGCCAACACCATTCGCCGTTCACGCTTCTCGGCTTCGGCGCGCTCTGCTGCGATCCGTTCCCGTTCGGGCTGGCGTGCTTCGTCGTCAAGATCGACCGGGCATCCCGCTGGGTTGTCATACCCGACCAGCCCCGTCTGGCGGGCGAACCGCTCATCGGGAGTCATGCCCGCTGCGCGGTAATCCAGGCAGAAGTACTGCGGGGTGAACACGATCGTTTCGGTGACGGTGGATGCATGGCGCAACCCTGCGGCGGGTGTGGCCTTGGGGTCGTCCTGGGTATCCCAGTCCACCTCGTCCTCGTTCACGACCGCGCCCGTCTCGACATCGGCCAGGCCCTCGGATTCGAAGAGCACCACCGCCCAATGCGAGGGGTCGGTGACTGCGCTCTCGTCGGCCTGGGCGTCCTCGGCGGTGCGCAGCCGGTACAGCGGAACGCATTCGGGGTCCAGTGGGGGCTGTTCGTCCAGCACGGTGAAGCCCGCCGCGAGGTATTGCTGGGCCGCTTTGGCTTCTGCCTCAGCGGTGATCTTCTCCTGACGCAGCTGGGACACGACGTGTTCGAAGCGCCGACTTCCGGCTGCCTGCATCAGGCGGCTGACGGCACCGGGAATCTCCTCGAACTCGGTGAGCGCAGCGGCTTCTTCTAAGCTCAGCTGACCCTCTGCCAGGCTGCGCATCGCGGTGTCCGACTTGCCCACAGCCGCAGCAGCTTTGACAGTGTCCTTGCCAAGTGAGAGCTTCTTGGAGACTTTGGTGATGGACGCTCCAGCATCGATCATCTGCTGGATCCCGCGCGCCCGCTGGGCATCGGTGAGTTGGCGGCGCTGGTCATTTTCCACTATCTGCTCCGCGACCCGTTCGACCAACAGCGTCTTGTCGTCGCCGACACCGGCGGCACGCACATAGACTGGAACAGTGGCCAGACCGGCTTCGCGGGCGGCCAGGGTGCGGCGCTGACCGGCCCGGACCCACAGTTTGCCGTCGTTGTCTTGCACAGCGGCGATGGGGATCAGCACGCCGTGCTCCTGGATGCTGGCCACGAACTGCTTGTCGAGCGCCGCGTCGTCGCGCACGTTGGTTTCCAGGATCAATGCATGGGGGTCGACGTGCACCAGGGTGCCCGCGCTGGTGTCCTCCGCAACTGCGTGCTCGGTCTGTGGGTCGATGATGTCGGTCATGTCGCTACCTTCCAAAGGTGGGGGCGTCCTTGTCGGGGCCGCCCGATCTTTTGCCGTTCTGGCAGCGAAGATTTCGGCCGGCGCGAGCCCAGCGAAGTGCAAGGTCCGGGCGCAAAGTGATCGCCGCGAGCCTGCGAGCGCAGCGGGCACTTTGTGAGCCTTGTGCCCGTAGCGAAGCGGAGGCCGTGGCCTTGCGCGCAGCGGGCCGCCGCCGGCAAAATCGGAGGCCAGAAAGGCAGAAGTTCAACAAACAGCTGCAAGCGCCGCAGGCGCTTTCCTTCTGGTGGTGGCGGGTAGCATCTCGCACGTGACGCTTCGCCCGACCCGGCGCGGCTGGGAAGAAGCCCGTCTGCCGCACCGCCCCGCGTGTGGCGCGAAGCTCGGCGCGTACCAGGTGCTCGTTGGTGTTGCTCATTGCAGCTGCGGACGCATGCACCGTTCCCACTTTTGCCGTAGCTGTGAGCACACGAATTACTCACCGCTGCTGGAGGTGTCGTGTACGTTGCAGAGTTTGGACGGCAGATGCGGGCCGGATCACTAGACGAGCGGCGCCCCGGCACAGACGCAGCTGGTGCTGATTGAGCTCGGCGGGGAAGGTCCAGGAGGTGCACGGTCGTACATTCCAAACCTGCGGTCGCTAGTTACTGCTAGGGGAAGCTGGGGCGGAGAGAGCGAGGCGGCTTTCGGTGTGCGGCGCGCGGCTGGCGCTCGAGCACGGTGTCGACTGGCGCGGTGCTCCGCATACACCGCAGCGAACCGGCGCGAGCGGGTGGTTGAGGAAATAGCGGGTGGGGAGCCTGGCGCCGTCCTCATCAAACTGCGGTTCGCGGCGGATCAGGCCGCGCTGTTCGAGCTCCCTGAGCCTGCGCAAGACGGTGCTTCGGCCCGCACCCGATTCGGCCGCCAGCGTGCGCAGGGTGGGCTCGCAGGTGAAGTTGCGATCGACTTTGTCCGACAACAGGATCAGCAGCAACCTCTCGGTCGGTGAGAGTTCACCGGCGCTGATGGCCCATTCGCGCGCACTGAGGTTGGCGAGCGCCGCGCAGTGGCTTGTCATGCGGCCATCCACGGCAGCACTGCATCGCGGATGGTGAGCAAGACGGAGTCCCGTTGCGGTCCATTCATCGATGCGAGGCTTCCCATGAAACGGCGCCCCAGCGGGTGGCTCATCCCAACCACATCACCGGGATCACCGATGTCTGCTGCCAGCACGGAGACAGCGCTGTTGACCCAGGTCATTCCGCCGCCGCGTTGGCATGGGGATGCGGTGTAGAGCAGTGCGGCCAGCACCGGCTCGCTCACCGCCTTCCACACATCCATATCGCGCGAAGGGCCGGCATGGTGCTGCGCGGCAGGAGAATTAAGCATCGCGCACGCCAACACTATTGCTCCTTCGAGAGTTTGGATGTGATCGGTGGGGTCGGACACCGCAATTTTCCTTCGCAGCCAGTTGGATGTGGTGGTATGGCAACGGTATGGCCCGCACAGCCGCTATTCGACAGCCGACGTGAAAAAGTTGCCGGCAAATTTTGTTGAGAAACCGGGCGCCTCTCGCGTCGGGCGGGGGATCCGGGCCCGGCGACCTCTTAGCCCGCAGCCCACAGCGTGCGATGCAGCTTGCGAGGCACGCATCTAGCCAGGCACTGATGCAGTAATGTATCCTGTGCGTTAATGCATCTGATGCTTTTATGTTTGCGCCGCGGTTGAGCCGCGACGCCAAGGAACAGAAGCGGGTGCTACGGGCAGGGCGGGCCGACACGCTCTGCCAGCGCACGACGTAAGGGTGCGGGCGGTTGCGCACCGTGGGAGGCGGCGGTTAACCGCGCCATGAGCAAGGACGGGTAGCAGTGGCGAATGTCCGGTGTTGCCGCCGCGGCGGCCCCGACGGGGATGGCGCGGCTGCGCCGACTCCTGTTGAACAGAAGCAAGTTTCACGAAGGACGGGATTCTGAAAATGTCATTCGTCACTATCGCACCTGAGTTGATCGAGTCCGCGGCAAAAGACCTGGCCGGGATCGGTTCTGCGCTGGAGGAGGCTGGCGCGGCCGCGGTCGCGCCGACCACCACCGTGTTGGCAGCGGGGGCCGACGAGGTATCGGCGGCCATTGCGGCGCTGTTCAGCTCCCATGGCATCGCTTATCAGGCGGTGAGCGCGCAAATGTCGGCGTTTCACGGTCAGTTCGTTCAGTTGATGACGGCCGGGGCCGCGTCGTATGCCTCGGCTGAGGCAGTCAACGTCAATCCGCTGCAAAGCGTGGAGCGTGAGGTGTTGGGGGCGATCAACGCGCCGACGAACGCGCTGTTGGGTCGGCCGTTGATCGGTGACGGAGTTGCCGGCTCCGCGGCCAACCCAAATGGCGGGGCCGGAGGCCTGTTGTGGGGCAACGGGGGCAACGGCTACAACGGCGCAGGCGGCGCTGGGGGTGCAGCCGGTCTCTTCGGCAACGGTGGTGCCGGTGGCACTGGAGCCGTCGGCAGCGCCGGGGGAGCGGGCGGTACTGGCGGGCTTCTGTACGGCACCGGTGGTGTCGGCGGCACGGGCGGCATCGCTGCTAGCCCCGCAACGGTCGGCGGTGTGGGCGGCGCCGGTGGGGCAGCTGGACTTTTCGGTGACGGTGGGGCCGGCGGAGCGGGGGGTGCCGGTGCGGCCGGGACAAACTCGTTGTACTTCTCCGGCGGCGCCGGCGGACTCGGTGGCGCAGGAGGCACCGGTGGACACGGCGGCATATTGGGCGGAAGCGGCGGGGCCGGGGGGGCCGGCGGGGCTGGCGGCAACGGCGGCAGCGGCGGCACCCTGCAGTTCGTTGGCGGCGGGGGCGGCAACGGTGGAGCAGCCGGCAACGGTGGCGGCGGCGGCCTTGGCGGAGACGCGGGGATGCTGTTCGGCGCCGGCGGCAGCGGAGGCGCCGGAGGGGCCGGAGGGGCCGGAGGCACCGGAGGCCACGGAGGCGCCGGCTACTCGATCGGGGGCTCGGGCGGCATGGGCGTTACCGGCGGCGCGGGCGGGCTCGGTGGTGCAGGAGGCCACGGCAGCCTATTCGGTCCCGGCGGCAATGGGGGTATCGGTGGCGCCGCGGGTAATGGAGGTACCGGCGGCGCGGCCGGATTCGGCGGTTTTGGCGGCAACGGTGGGCTACCCGGCACGCCCGGGCTCGGTGGGCAGGGTGGCCCGGGAGGGTTGTTGAGCCAACCCGGGGCGCCAGGCGCACCCGGAGCCAACGGATACGCTGGCGGCTCCAACGGCACCATAATCGACATCGCACGAGGTGGCGTCGACGGCTCGGTGGGGGTCGTTCAGGACATCAACTCGATCGGACCCTCGATCCAGAGGGCGCTGACCGACTCGATGAACAGCTTCAACGCCAGTGTCGCCCAACAGATTCATCAGCTTGCCGTACAGGCACAAGCATCTCTGCTCAACGCCGCCGGATTGAATTTCCTCGGCGGCGGGACAGGCAATCTGGGCCTGTTTAACTTCGGCAACAACAATCAAGGATTCTTCAACTTCGGCAACGGCAACAACGGCGTCCTGAACTTCGGGGACGGCAACACCGGCAGTTTCAACTTCGGCAGCTACAACCGCGGCATTGTAAATGTGTTCGGCAACGCCAACTTCGGTAACTTCAACCTCGGAGCCGGCAACATCTGCAGCTTTAACGTCGGCTCCAACAACTACGGCGGCAACAACTTTGGGTTCAGCAACGTCGGTAATCGCAACTTCGGTTGGTCCAACGTCGGCGACGGCAACATCGGAACCTACCTGCGCGGCGAAAGCCTGCTCGGTTTCGGCTCGCTGGCGCTCGCCCTCGCTTGATAAGCGGATGACGCCGACGATGGATTGCGCCTTAATGCAGGACCTGACCGGCCGCCTGCCGAGCTGGGTGGATGCCTGCGCCGACCTCGCGGTCATTGCCGTAAGCGTCTGCCGTGAGATCTGCGCGGAGGCCAGGCCCGCCGTGTCATCGCGTACGAGGATCCTTCTGTTGCGTCGGGGCTTGCCATGCTGACCCGGGCCGGCGCGGCAGTCGGCGTCCTCGGCGTGGCGATCTTGAGCGCGGGGTGCACCACCCGCGTGGGCGGAACCGCTCTTGCCGCCGCCGATTTGGGGCATGTCGCTGTGCCGGTAGCCGTGGAGGCGATGGCGGGATTGTTGCCCTCCCCAGAGCAGCTGGACGCGGTGTTGGGGGTGCAGGGGATGAGTGTGTAGCAGTCGCTGTCATACGGATATAGCGGCGCCACTGCCTCCGATGACTGCGCAGAAACCTGGAATGTGGCGTGGGTTCCGATGTACACCGGCTCGGGGTGGGTGGCGATGCGCACGCAGTTCGTCGCAACCCCCGACAAGGAGCACCGGGTGTGGCAGGGCATTGTGAGGTTCCCGTTCGCGGTGGACGCCACGGCGTTCTATTCCCGGCAGGTGGCCGCCTGGCGCACGTGCGACGGGCGCCGCATCGCAATGCGTTACCTGGATGAGCCGGCATTAGCGGATCAACTGTTTGACGTCGGGTCGGCCGGTGATCATGACGGCATCCTGACCCAAACCTCCACCGAGGCCGACGAACCGACCTGGATGTGCGAGCACGCGCTGAGTGCGCGCAACAACGTCATCGTCGATGTGCAGGTGTGCGGGGAGCGGCTGACCGGGCAGGCGGAGTCGGTGACGCGGGCGGTCGTGGCGAAAGTGCCGGTGTCCTAGATGCGGTGGGTCATGGCGATGCTGCGCGCGTGCGCGGTGGGGGTGGTGTGTGTCGCGGTGGGCAGCGGGTGTTCGACCATCGTGTCGGGGGCGGCCCGTCCCCAGCGTGCCCAAGACGCGGGTGCACCGGTGGTGGCCGCCGACGGTGTAGACCGTTTATTGTTGTCGGAGAACCAGATCGGCGAGATCGTGGGAGGCGGTGCGCGGTCCGCCGAGGGCTTCGTGATCTCGCGGCGCTACTCGGTGATTACGCAGCCTCAGGGGGAGTCGTTCCTCCGATCCTTCGTGTGCGTCGTCGCTGTACAACACGATGTACACCAGCTATGCGGGCAGTGGGTACACCGCGGTGGCCGGGCGCACATTGCACGAGCCTGGCCCGCACCCTACCCACGACATCGATGAGGCGGTGGTGGCCTTTCCCAGCGCCGACGTCGCGACGCGGTTTGTGGTGTGCACCTCGCTGGCCTGGCAGCGGTGCGCCGATGTCCACCTGTCGACCACTGAGCCGCCCCCGGATCCGGTGACCCTGTTCTACACGCTGGGTTTCCCTTCAGCCACCGGTGATGTCGCCACGGTAGTCAACGTGCTGGAGGGCGGGCAGGGCAGGGTGTGCGCGCACGCGATCGCCTCGCGCGCCAATGTCGTGATCGACGTGTACACCTTCGGCCCGAAAGTCACTGCCGCGCACCCGGTCGCGATCGTGACGGCGATCGCCGAGAACATGCCGCACTGACAGACAGAGAAATGGAGATCGTGTCGTGAACAATTGGACACCACCGCCGGGCGGCCCGCAAATGCCGGGGGCGGGGCTGAATCCGCACGCACCGGTGAAACCGCCCGGGGGACTGCACACCTGGGCAGCGCATCCGGTGGGCCCGCATGCCACCGGGCCGGATACGGCGGGCCTGCAGCCGCTTGGGCCGCTGTACTCCCCGAGCCCGGGCGCACCGGTGGGGCCACCGGATCCCAAACGGCGCAAGGCATTGTGGGTCACCCTGGCGGCGGGGGCTGTGGTCGTGGTGACGGTGGCGGTCGTGCTGTTCCTTACTCTGGCGGGGGGAGGATCCGGTAACGGTGGGGCCGCCACTGCCGGGGATGCGGTCAAGGGATATCTGGCGGCGCTGGCGCGTGGTGATGCCGAGGCGGCGTTGTCCTACGGGGTGGACCAGCCGGCCAGTAAACAGTTCCTGACCAACGAGGTCCTGAGAAAGCAGATCACCCAGTGGCCGATCTCGAATATCCGGATCCTCAGCGACGACTCCGTTGGACTGGGGATGGGCCGGGTGCACGTGGTCGCCAACTTCGGCGACAAAAACTCCGACACCACCCTGTATGTGAAGAAGGACCACGGCGGCTGGAAGCTGGATGCGGCCGCGATCAAGCTCGACGGTCAACACTTTTCCACCTCAGGCAACGCCGCCGCCAAGACAATCACGTTCTTCGGCAAGCCGGTGGCCGACGCGACGGTGTATGTGTTCCCCGGCTGGATCGACATCGGCTCCACCAACCCGTATCTGACGGTCAGCGCCAAACCGCTTCTACTTGAACAGCTCTCGCTGAGCGGGGGGGGCGTGGATGAGCCCGGAGATCGCCCTGTCTGACACAGGAAAGGCGGCAGTCGCCGATTCGTTCAACGCCGCGATGGCCGCCTGCGAGCACTCGAATCTGCTGGCGCCGCCGGGGTGTCCGATGAAACTGGATTCCTACGATACCCGCACCCTGGTCAATGGCACGGTCAGCTGGGGCCCGCCCGACACCAGCGCCATGGATTTCTCCCGCTTCAGTCCCTACCAGCTGTCGGTGCACTTCTCGGGCAAGGTGACGGTGCCGATCACCGCCGCCACCCGCAAGGGTGGCACCGAAACGGCCACCGCCAGCCAATTCCTCTACGGCTCCGCGGATATGGCGAAAACACCGCCCGCGTTGACCTTCGACTAACCCGGCAAGGAGACCCGGTCATGACCGTGGACAACACGTGTGTGTCCCCTCACGAAATTGAGGGGGCTCAGATGAGCATTGCCGCGTTGGTGGCGGCGTTTTCGGCCAAAGTGGTCGGCCAGAGCACGCTGCGGGAAACGCTGCTCATCGGGCTGCTGGCCGGCGGGCATGTGCTACTGGAAAGTGTGCCCGGGCTGGCCAAGACGACCGCGGCACGGGTGATCGCCGAGTCGATCGAGGGCCGCTTCGCCCGCATCCAGTGCACCCCGGATCTGCTGCCCAGCGACATCATCGGCACCCAGATCTTCGACTCGGCCGGCCACCAATTCCTTTGTCACACGCACGCCTAGGTCCAGTGCACGCCAACATCGTGCTGCTCGATGAGATCAACCGCTCTAGCGCCAAAACCCAGAGCGCGATGCTTGAGGCGATGGAAGAACGGCAGACCACGATCGCGGGAACGCTGTATCCGATCCCGGAGCCGTGCGCCTGGACACACTCGGCTATACCCGGACATCGCCGCTTATGTCTCCTTCGACACAACCGTCCTGCTCGCCACGGTCGGCCGCCGCTTCTCCTATGATCCGGCTCTCCTTACCGTCGATGCCCAAACCTGCTCCACGACAACCGAACACGATCCTCTGCAGGGCACAGCAGTTACCAGCATCATTCGGGCGCCGGGAATGCTGCTAGTCACCAGAACATCGACGACAAGTTCCAAGACCGCGTCGGTTACGCATGACGCGGCCGCAGGTGCGAGGTTCACATCCCTGCTCAGCGAAAAACAGCGCGGCAACGCCGCTTATCAGAGACCACAGCCCAGATTGCAAATGTTCGCGTCGCTCTTGGCTACGCCATGAACTTCTCAACTAGTGGCGCGTCGACTCGTTGCTGGAAGCCTGTGTGATCATCGAAGCCTGGCGCCGCCATTACAACGCGAACCGACCCCACTCCACCCACTGTGAACTTACCCAGCTGATTTCGCTCTAAAGTGGACCACGACCCACCAACCCCCGGGTCGCATAGCGGCTGCCCTCATGTTAGCTCGGTACAAGGAGGTACGAGTGCGCAAGATCACGACGACTGGACTGCGGACCGTGTGCATTACTGCGGCCGCGGTTGTTGCACTGAGCGCCTGCACGTACACACCTAGTGCTGACAAGCACTATCACGGAACAGTGGGTGGCTCCGATGCGCCCAGTAGCACGGTTTCTGCACCGGCAGTGCCCGCTTACCCAGTCTCTATCAATGGCACCGGCGAGTCGGTCGAGACTGCCGAGCTGGTGGCTCACGGCTACACCATCAAGTACCAGGCATCCAGCTGGACGATGATCGTGGCGCCGGTGCAGGCCGACGGCACTGACGGTCCTCCCGCCATCAACGCCATCGGGCAGAGCACTTCCCAACGCGTTACCGGCACGACGACGTTCCGCGCGAGCGGGCGCACCACGTTCCACGTGTACAACACACAGGGGCCGTGGACCCTCACCTTCACCCCGCTGTAACTCAGCGGCATCCGTCGCAGCCACACTCCGAGTCCAGCTGCGCTTCTTTGGGAAGAGAACAAGAGAATGCGCTGTCCTAGCTGCGGAGAAGATATCCCTTACGACGGCGAACATTCTTCGTTAGCGGTCGACTTCGCGATGTTGCTCAGAGGAGAAGGTCGCAAGAGCGCCGCAAATCGGGCACGCGGAGATCTGGGCACCCGGCAGTGGCACGCGCTTGGTCAAACATCGGGTATAGGACCGACGGAGACAGATGGCGGCAGTTATCGAGAACTGAAGGAAACAGCAGAGCCTCGCGATGAGGCTCGACGTACTAGAGAAGGTGGGCGGTGATTATCGGAGCCAGCTTGTGCGGGATTGGGATATCTCGGATTCCAAGGGTGCTTTTCGGTGTTGTGACCTGAAAGTGGCGGTTGATCAAGGCGACCGCGCGGCGAACGCGCACGACTTGGGCGTGGAGGTCTACGTCTTTGCGCAGCAGCTCTCCTAACGCGCTGAACGGCATCGCTAACCAGGCGGCCATGCGGATGAGGGCTTGGTAGCGTGCCGGCATCGCCGCGGCGATCACTTCGAGTTTCCCGGCTGTTGCGGGGCGTACGGCCTCGCCGCGCCGCGAGGTCTTGACTCCTGTGTCCTGGCATGGACTGGTATCGATCAAATTGCAAGCCAACGCATCTTGCATGATTGTCCGCAGCAGCGAGTAGGCATGTACTCGGGTGGTGGGCATACTGGTGGCGGTGACGGCATACCAGTTCGCCACGGCGTCGGGGCTGATGTCGCGCAGAGTTGTCGTGGCGAAGGCCGGCAGAATGTGCTTCTTCAGCAGTCCCCAATAATGGGCGCGGGTGCGGCCACAGATCGGGCGCTGTTCGAGTCACGCCTGGCTGTAGTCCCCGAATGCCGTGGGAGGGTCGCCGGTGATGTCGATTCTTTCGTCTCTTTCGGGTCTCCGGTTGCGGTTGGTTGGCGACCGCGACGGCCGGATCATCACGTCTGCTCGCGTCCTACCTCGACTGAGGCGGGCGTGCAACAATCCGCATGCGTCACGGTAACGCAAAAGCCCAGTCCGCAAACACTTTTCGCCCAGAGCACATCGATGCCGCGATATTTGACGAAAGCTACTGTTGCCTAGGGCTTTCTGTTACCGTGACAGATTGCTACCCGATGAGGCTATGGTCAGCAACCTAGGAACGCCGGGTATGGCGTCAATCTTTGATGGCTCACTGTGGTTGTAGATCCTCAGACGTTGTTCTGATCCGCGGGGTGTGTCAGCCCGGGCGCTACGTGCGTCCAAGAGCGTTGAACCCTGATTAAGGTGTCCATGAAACGGGTTCGGGAGGATGCGTGCAAAGCGGGCGGCTGTTCGGGCGCTACCGGTTGTTGACGTTGCTGGGCCGCGGCGGCATGGGCGAGGTGTGGCGTGCGCACGACACCGACACCGACAGGGTCGTTGCTATCAAGCTGCTGCACGCACACCTGTCCGCGGACCCGGAGTTCCAACTCCGTTTCCGGCGTGAAGCGCACGCCGCGGCGCTGCTGAACAGCCCGCACGTCATACCGATTCATCACTACGGCGAGATCGACGGCCACCTCTACGTCGACATGCGACTCGTCGAGGGCCGCGACCTGGGCACCGTGCTCGCGGAGGGGCCGCTGGAACCCGCCCGCGCCGTGCGCGTGGCTGAGCAGGTCGCCAAGGCGTTGGGCGCCGCTCACGACGCCGGCCTACTGCACCGGGACGTCAAACCGTCCAATGTCCTACTCGATCACGACGACTTCGCGTATCTGATCGATTTCGGGATCGCCCGTCTGACTGACGAGACGCGAATGACGCAGTCCGGCAACGTCATCGGCACCTTCGCCTACATCGCACCCGAGCGGTTGAACCCTTCAGCTCACGAGGATGCGCGTGCCGACATCTATTCGCTGACCTGCGTGCTGTATCAATCCCTCACCGGTCAACCCCCCTTCGCTGGTAGCACGAGCGCCCACCTGATCGCCGCGCACCTCACCACACCACCGCCCCGCCCGTCGCTGCTCCGCCCGGACCTGTCCGCCCGATTCGATGAGGTCATCTCCACCGGCATGGCCAAGGATCCCGACCTCCGCTACCAATCCGCCACCGCGCTCGCCGAAGCCGCCGCCGCGGCACTAACCCCCGCTGCGTTACGGGACGCCGGCTCCGGCGGGGATCAGCCGCCTGCGGTGCCGTCGGTCCGCGGACACCGACCCCGTCCCCCGGTGGTCGGGGACCCCTTGGACGCGACGCAGGGTGCACCGGGAGCCGCGTTGCCGATCGTGTCGTATCCGACCACTGTCCCGAAGAAGACGACTACGCGTCGCGTGCTGGCAGCCGCAGCCGCTGTGGTGCTCGCGGGTGCCGCAGCGTTCTTCACGCGAGACCTGTGGTCACCCCACCCTGATCGGCGCCCGGTCGCCCCGGGTTCGGGCGCGCCGGCGTCCCCACGCTCCCTGCCCGCCGAATACGGGCAACAGCAGGAATTGGCGTCTTCACGGCTGGCGTATCCGACCGGCGTCGCGGTGGACATCCGTGGCAGCGTCTACGTCACCAGCACCTCGCACGACGCGGTGTACAAACTAGCCGACGATGGCGGCGCACCGATCGCACTGCCGTTCATGGGCCTGTCCTACCCTGAGGGGCTGGCGGTCGACCCTGGCGGTGAAGTGTATGTGGCCGACACCCTCAACCATCGTGTACTGAGCCTGAAGTCAGGAGCCGCCAACGCTTCGGCACTGCCGTTCGACGGGCTCGGCTTCGTCCACGCAGTGGCGATCGATCAAACCGGACGGGCGGTCTACGCTGCCGTCCATGAACCCAGCCAAGGTGCTGAAACTCTCCCACGATGCGGCTAAGTCGAGCGTGCTGCCTTTCACCGGGCTCCAAGAACCCGTCAACGTCGCGGTCGACGCCAGTGACGACGTCTACGTGGTCGACAAGATCGCAGGTCACGTTATCGAGCTCCGCAGCGACGGCGTCCAAATCCAGCTGCCCTTCCCGGACTTGAGTTCGCCTCAGGGATTGGCGGTGGATGACGCCGGCAGAGTCTATGTCGCCGACACCATGCATAACCGGGTGCTGCGGCTCGACATGGGCGCGCCAGTTCCCACCGAGCTGCCGTTGATCGGCTTGAAATACCCGACGTCAGTCGCCGTTGACCTCTCCGGCGATGTGTTCGTGGTGGATTCCCCCACCGTTGACCGAAGCCGCGTGGTCGAGCTGCCGCGGCAGCGGCCGCGCTGACTCGTCGCGATGCGCTGCCGGAGATGCCCGTGGGCGCTGCCTATGACGGTGCCGCTCGCGGGCCCATGGGCCCAAGGCACACCGCTTCCGCCGTTTCGGACCTGATCGTGACGGACATGACATCCTCGTGGTCATGACCTCGGTCCTCGATTGGCGCGCAGAATTCGCCGTCCTCGATGCACTACCACCTGACGCTACCCCTACAGAGAAAGCTAAGCGGGGGCACCGGCTCGAAAAGATTCTGCACGCGATGCTCGACGACGCCGGATTGTCTCCCCGTCTGTCGTATCGACCGGAGGGTGAAGAGATCGACGGCTCCTTCGTTATCGCCGGACGGACCATGCTTTTAGAGGCCAAGTGGACAGCGGAGCCCCAACCTGCCTCTGCCCTTTATCAATTCACCGGAAAGATCAGCGGCAAACTCGTTGGGACCGTTGGGCTCTTCGTCAGCATGAGCGGAGTGTCTCCCGACGCCATCGACGCCCTGATCGCAGGTAAGCAACTCAACCTCATCCTCATGGATGGCGACGATCTGCGGGCGATCGCGCGCGACGACATCACCATCCACGCAGCGATCCGCGCCAAACTGCGCGTGGCAGCCGAAACCGGAGCGGCGTTTTTTGCGGTCGGAGCGGGAGCTCCGCGGCGTCGGGCCGAAGACACACGTGAAGTTGTCCTGGTCGAAGGTCGTATAGACGAGCACATCCTCTCCGCCGTGATTCGGTCTTGGGGTACCCGGGCCGAGCGCCAGAGTGTCGTGCCCGTGGGAGGGCCGTCAAACTTCGGGCCGACCGCCGAAGCGCTGCTGCCGCATTCCGTCACGGTCCCAAAATTCGTCGTCGTCGCGGACGGCGATCAGACCGGGGTAAAAGCGCGAATTCAGCGAGACCTCGCCGACCGCGCAATCAAAGCCAAAGTCGTAATCGTCGAGCCCGGTTTGGAATCTGCCCTTGGCATCCTTGAACCAGGTACCGAACAGCGACGGCGGCGGGAGCTCCGAGTTCTCGACGACCAAGTGATTTTGTCGCGCATCCAGTACAGCCTCGAAACGGGGAGGGTCCCCGCACAGGTAAATGAGTTGTTCTCCCTCCTCGGCATACGCGTCCCCTGGACGTAGTGATTCGCGTAGCCCCTCGCGCCAGCGGAGGAATTTGCGGGAATCGAAAGCAGGGTTACCGGTATTCAGTCGCCCGGCGGACGATGATTACTCTCTAAGTGGTCAATCGGGCTTACCTGAAGGGGCGCCATAACGAGCGCTCCTCAAAACGGGAAACCTCGGCTGGAAATGTGCTTCGCCGAGGCGCGGGGGCCGATACCGCTAGTCTTACCGCGTGGGGATGTTCCGTCGGATTTCGGCACGTCAGCGGCTTCGACGAGCGACCCAGGAATCGCTGTCGGTGCCCACTTTCAGCGCTCCGATCGATTGCACTCCCTGGGTGATCGGCGGTTTGTGGCCTGAAGAGTTATCGAATGGCAGAGCTGAGACTGCGACCCTCGCGAGGTACCTCAAGGTTGATCTGCAACGAATCGCAAGCTCGGCAAACGACGATCTTCGAGCCGTTCGCCGCGTCGGAATGGACTATGCGGTGAGGCGCGACGCCGAGGCCCGAGTGATCGATGAGGCCCGAGACCTCGCGGTACGCCGTGTTGAATCGACTATGCGTCAGCTCCGGCAGATTGTCAATGGCCAAGTTGGAGTATCCGCTGGTGGCCAGTTGAAAGTATCCACCCCGTGCGGTAGTTCCTAGGTTGGTGTGGGCCGCTCCTTCCGGTGTTTGGCGTCTTTCATGCGGTAGGAGTCGCCGTCGGTGATGACGACGGTGGCGTGGTGCAGCAGGCGGTCGAGGATGCTGACGGCGGTGGTCTGCTCGGGTAGGAACCGACCCCATTGCTCGAAGGGCCAGTGCGAGCCGATGGCCAGTGATCGTCGTTCGTAGGCGCCGGCGACCAGGCGGAACAACAACTGGGTGCCGGTGTCGTCTAGGGGCGCGAATCCGAGTTCGTCGAGGATGATCAGGTCGACTCGCAGCAGCGATTCGATGATCTTGCCGACGGTGTTGTCGGCCAGGCCGCGGTAGAGGGTTTCGATGAGGTTGGCGGCGGTGAAGTAGCGGACTTTGTGCCCGGCGTGGATCGCGGCGGTCCCCAGCCCGATCAGGGTGTGAGACTTACCGGTGCCGGCTGGGCCGATGATCGCCAGGTTGTGTTGCGCTCGAACCCATTCCAGACTCGACAGGTAGTCGAACACTTTCGGCTGGATCGAGGACGCGGCCACGTCGAAGCTGTCCAACGTCTTGGGGACGGGGAACGCCGCGGCTTTGAGGCGGTTGACGACGTTGGAGGCATCCCGTGCGGCCAGTTCGGTCTCGACCAGGGTCCGCAGCACTTCCTCGGGGGTCCAGCGTTGGGTCTTGGCGGTGATCAGGACTTCGGGTGCAGTGCGCCGCACCGCGGCCAGCTTCAACCGCCGCAGCCCGGCGTCCAGATCGGCGGCCAGCGGCGGAACCGATGGTGGTGCAACGGGTTCGGTGGCGGTCACCGGTGGCGGCGTGGTCATGAGATCACCTCGCCGTCGGAGGTGACCGGGGTGATCTTGTAGGCGTCTAGGGAACGGGTCGGGGCCACCGGCAAGTCCAGGATCAGCGCGTCGCCGGCCGGGCGGGGCTGGGGTGTGCCGGTGCCGGCGGCCAGAATGGAACGCACGTCGGCGGCCCGGAACCGGCGAAACGCCACCGCCCGGTGCAGCGCACCGACCAGGGCGTCGCGGCCGTGGGCAGCGCCCAGGGCGAGCAGGATCTCCAACTCCGAGGCCAGGCGGGTGTTGCCGATGGCCGCCGCACCGACCAGAAACGCCTGCGCATCCTCACCGAGATCGCAGAACTGCTTTTCCACCGTGGTCTTCGGGCGTGGCCCGCGGCTGGGTGCCGGCCGGGGTCCGTCGTAGTGGTCGTCGAGGATCGAGACACCACCGGGGGCGACGAGTTGGTGTTCGGCCACGACCACCCCGGTCGCGGGGTCGAGCAAGACGATCGCGCCGTGGTCGACGACCACGGTCACCGTGGTGCCGATCAACCGCATCGGCACCGAGTAGCGGGCCGACCCGTACCGGATACAGGACAGTCGGTCGACTTTGCGCAGCACCGAGGGTGCCCCGATCTGCAACCGAAGGGACGGGAGCGGTTGCAGCAGTTCACGTTCGACGATCAGGCGTTCGTCGGGGATGGCGCAGATCTCTGAATGGGTCGCGGCGTTGACTTCCGCGCACCACACTTTGGCTGCGGCGTTGGCATCGCGCAGAGTAATCGGTTGCCCGGTGACGGCGGCCTCGGTCAACAGCGGTACGGCCAGATCGTCCTGGGCGTAGCCGCACAGGTTCTCCACGATCCCCTTGGACTGCGGGTCGCTGGCGTGACAGAAATCCGGGGCGAACCCGTAGTGGCCGGCCAGTCGCACGTAGTCCGCGGTAGGGACGACGACATTGGCCACGACGCCGCCTTTGAGGCAGGCCATCCGATCGGCGAGCACCCGCGCCGGGACCCCGCCGATCGCGGCCAGAGCTTCGGCGATCAACGCCAACGTGGTCGAGGCACGTTGGTCGCTGGCGAAGCGCACGAAGCGCCACCGCGAGAACGCCAACACCGCGCAGAACAGGAACAACCCCGGCGCGACTTGGGCCCAATCTATGACCAGATACTCACCCGGCTCCCACACCGCTGGCCGCCGGCCACGGTGATTACTAATGCGCCACAACGCTTTCGCCTCTGCAACGAGACGGCGGAAGTTACGGTCAGAACCGCTGTATCCGGCGGCCCGGGCCTTCGGCAGCAGCCGCTTGGCCGAAATCCGACCATGTGACTTCGCGACCCGTTCAGCGACCAGATCGGCCACCGAATCATAGTTATGCGCCCGTTGGGCCCGCGGTGGCGGCGGCACACCGGCCTGGTCGGCCTCGAACTTGTCCACGACCTTCTTGACGGTGCGGTGAGTGGTGCCGCACTCCTCCGCGGCGGCCCTATACGACCCGAGCTGTTGGTAGGCAGAAATGATGTCCATGCGGTCCTTCGCAGACTTCAATGGAACTCCCCGGTGGTGATGGCGATTGGTTGGCGCCTTCACCGTCACCATCGGGGCCCGCAGTTCCTGATCGACACGACGAACACGGGGTGGATACTTTTACCCGGCCAAAAACGGATACCTCGACTTGGCCACCAGTGGGTACTTTTTCATGGCCATGGGCAGCAGATGGGGCAGCACCTGCCCAGCGCGGGGTCTGCACCCTCGGGAGCTAACAGCCCCGCTGCTCGCCCGCCCGCGCAAGCTCAATCCAATACCCGAGGAGCGACACGACCTGTTGATCTGGACTGCACACAGGTCCTTCCTGCGGTCGAGGATGTGCAACCTGCGACCACCGATTCGGTATCGGTGTTCGACGACCAGTACAAGCAACAGCAGCCAGACGGCATAGATCAAGTAGGGCTGTCCGAAGACGCGGACAAACATCGGTTGCGGCGCCTTGACGGCTGATGCTCTGGATCCGTGCGCGCTATCAAGGCGCGTGCACTCCAAGGGATGCCAGGGCATTGGCCCACTGCGCGTTGACCTGCTCGAGCTCAGGGAAAGATGTCAGGGGACGACGCGTCGTCGGTCGGTTCTCACGATCAGCGCGCAAACGGGCGAACACCGTTCGGGCTATCCGCCGTTTCAGGCGGCGGATGGCCTCAGGAGGTGAGTCCTGATGTGCATCGCAACGCTTCTCGTAGTACGAGCGGCCGGCGCTGGTATGACTGATTTGCACGAGAGCTATCCGATACAAAGCGGTGTTCAGCTGCCGATTTCCCGACCGGGAGCCCACCAAGTAGATCCGCGCCTGCCCTGACCACCGCGGAGTCGGCGCCAAACCGGCGTAGGAGGCGAATGCAGCCTCGCTTCGGAACCGGGAGACATCGGCGGTCTCGCCGACGATCTTTGCCGCGGTCAGTTCTGCGCAGCCGTAGATCCCTAGTAGTGACGGTGCGTACGTTCGCACCCGAATGCCGATGCGACCTTCGAGAGCTTCAATCTCGAGCGTGAGGCGTGTGATGTCACTTAGCTCTTGGCGGGCCAGCTCGGCGACCAGCCCAGGCTGCGTAGTCAGCCATCCGTTAAGCGCCTTCACTGTTTTCGCCCGATCCAACGAGCGGGACTTGGGCGCGTGAGAAGGGTCGAGTTCATGCACCCGCCATAAGAATCGGTTAGTCGTAGCGGACCGCTGTGACACCAGGTCCTCGCGACGGTCCACCAGTAGTTTTAGCTCGCGGGAAACCTCATCATGGGTTGCCATCGGTAGATCAGGTTCTCGCAGTACCGCGCGTGCCACGGCCAACGCATCGATGGGATCTGACTTTCCCCGGGTCCGCGCCGACGCGCGAGTGCGAGCCATCAGGTGCGGCGGAACTCGAACTACCCGCTGGCCGGCGTCCAGCAGATCCTGTTCAAGCCGCCGCGACAGATTTCGGCAATCCTCGATACCCCAGGTCAGCTCAAGCTCGAAACTATCTCGGGCCCAGCCGAGCGCCTTCCGGTGTCCGGCCGTCGTCGCGGGCACCGTCAATTCGCCAAGTTTTCGACCACCGGGATCGACACCCACCAATGTATGAGTCTTCTTGTGTGTGTCGACCCCGATAACAACCATGAGCGCCTCACAAGCTCCCCGCATACCGACCCGACAGGTCGGACGCGTTGCCGCTATTCCGACAAACCTGGGACCGGCAAACGCGACAGCACTACTTCGTTGAAGCCAGCCAAGCGGCGGCACCACTCCTCTAAGCCAGACCCCAGGTCTTGGGGCGTCGATCCACGGCCATGGCGTGCGACCGAATGACCGACGGGCCGATGACGTCGAATTCGAAGCCAGTCGGCTCGTCCTTGACACCGAGCGCCGGCAACACGGCGTTGAGCTGGACCAGTGCATTGGTTCGGATAGCCAGGCGAACGGTGCGCGGACCACTTCATCCTAAGCCTCGTGGCGATAGACCACCGCCCACATTTTTCGCGGAAACAGTCAGCTTGGCGGCTTTCGTCGACACTGCGGTTGCCAGGCGCGCGAAGCGGGTCCGGATGCCGGCGTTTTCCACCAACAATTCGTTGGCCTTGTCGCAGTGCCATACCCTACCCTCGCGGAGTCCGCGGCCCTGTGGTGTGCGTGGTGTTGCGTGGTCGTCGGATGGGTCATATTCACGATCTGGCAGCGTGGCAACGAATTTCGTGATGTCGTCGCCCCCCACCGGGGTCGTTGGGTGACAGTCGGGCGTAACTGAAAATCAGCAGATTGTTCGGGAAGCGCTGCCGCCGTCTACTTTTGGGATCCATCCACGCATTAATCTCTTCGTGGATCTGCTTGCTGAGCCATGCGACATCACGCATCGATGCGCTTGCGCGCACATCATTTACACGCCGCGCCGACACCAAGCGATCGGCGCCGCCCGCAAAGCCTAGACGGCCGCTAGGCGATCGACCGTAACGGCTTAATTGCCCTGTCCGGGGTACCGGTACAGCCGCTGATAAATCCACGACTCTGAGCGGTCAAAGCTGCGGCTGATCGACATGGCGGTGATCGTCGGGTCGGCGGCCAGCAGGGCGCGCACCTGGTCGCACCACTGTTGCAGCGGCAGATCATCACCTAGCTGTCGCATCTCATCATCGGTCAGCAGCCGCCCTCGCTTCGCCGACAACGCCGCGCTCCGACGGACCCGAGTCGCGGCCGGCCACTGCGACCTCGGCCGCATCTGTGCGCGCGCCCGATCCGGATTGCGTGACCGGTCCAGGTTCGCGACGTGCTTGTCGCGGTGCAGCTCCCACGCCTGCGACATCTTCTGACGGATCTCGCCGGCAATCAGAACCGCGGTCAGCTCCAAACCGTGGCGTTCGCGATACTGAGCACCGGAAAGGCCATGGGTGCGCATCGCGTGAGTCGCCAGATGCAGAAACCCGCGACCACATTCGTGGCAGACGAGATGGCCGTTCTCGTCGGTGGTGAGCTGGCCGTAGGCGCCGTGGCCATCACGATCTCCGACCCGCATAGCTGATCACCGTAGCCAGGCGCGAACCCGGAGGTTGACCACTTGGTTACCGCAGCCGTCAGAGCGGCACTAGTGACGATCAGCGGTGAGGCGGTAGAGCGGGTCTTTCGCCGCGGCGGCACGGGTTCCAGCCCCCGCAGCATTGACGTACCGCTGAGAGGTCCGCGTGGAGTCGTGGCCAAGGAGTTTCATGAGGGTGTGGACGCTGATGTTGGTGTTCGCTAGTTCCGTGGTGTAGGTGTGTCGCAGCGCGTGGACGAGGGCGTCCGCTGTCGCTGCGGATGACTCATAAACCGAACAGGACAATCAGAGCACGGTGACGCTATATCGGCGCTTGGGGATTCGTGGGAATCCCCGGGTAATGCGGTTATCCCCCTGTAAGACCTTCAATAGCCGGTCATGGACATCGTTGAAGTCAAGCTCGAACGAGTCCTGAGAGTTCGTGATGCGGTTGTACGGCGGCCCCAACTCCGAGAAGGTTTCAACGATGTGGTCGGCTGACGCGGATGGAGAGGCCCGGTCCAGTAGGCGCAGCATCAGGGTCGCGTTGTGCCCGTCGCCGACCCTGGCCATACGCGCCACGACGGCGGGGTCGAGCGGTACCCCGTTCCGGTCCGCGTAAATGGCGACTGCCTGCAACGCCACCGAGTCATCCTCCGGCACATACTCGTTCACGTTTGCAAGGACCTTTCCTGCCACCTTGAGTGAGGTATTGCCGTCGTCGAGTGCATCGGCGACCACACCCTCGAGAATGGCAGGGTTGAGGAAGGCTTCAACTCCGTCAGAGACAGTGATGGCGGGACGCAGGGCGGCCCACCCGCCGGTACGTAGGTGCGTGAATGTCTCCGCGTCGTCACTGACCAAGCCGGCGTTGAGCAGGCGTGCGAACAGGTCGTTGCCCTCGGCGTCGACATCCGCCGCCGGTAGCGGTGTCGCCGGGTTCAGGGAGATGACGAGGGCGACGCGCACCTGCGGCGGTAGCGCACTTGTGTTAAGAATGGCGAGCGCGGCGGTTTGACGGTCGTACTCGTTACCATCAGGGTCAGTAGTGTCTCCGTCCTCGTCGACGTGGATCGTCGCGGCGGACTCGAGCAGCCCCGCGAGGTGGTCATCGATGGAGCCGACCTTGCCGCGGTACGCCTCGATGTTAGCCAGGGAAGAGCGGAACAGCTTCGCGTCGGCGAGCGCTTTCCATGTGACCACCGGGGCGTCGCGCAGGTTGCTCAGTTGAGCGGTCGGCGAGGTCTGGGCGAGGAGGTCGACGAGGTCATGAACACCGTCCCAGTGCTGTTCCTGAGACTCCTGCTCGTCAGTCGCTTGCTCGACCATATCGACGAGCACCTTGCCGAGGGTACGCGGCGTGGTCAACGCGGCGGTGGTCTGCTCGTCGCCGTCGATCGCAGCGAGGTAGCCGGGGAGGTCTGAGAGGGCGTAGGCGTAGACCCTCTCGCTGCCGGCGGCGGACGTGAGCGTCTCGAGGGACACCGAGTCGGTGTCCTCGAGGCTCAGAGCGATGCGTAGGTTGTCAGCCGTCAGGGCGTACCGGTTTCCCTCGATGACCAGCGCGCGGATCTCGTCGTTCAACGGCGCGAGCTCAGGCAGGACGACATTGCCACGGCGCAGCATCACGTCGAGTCGCTGAGGCAGGCTCTCAGAGATGGGTTGCTTGGCCTTGTCGGCCGACGAGTGTTGCGCGTGCGGTGCTTCGGTGAAGACGGACATGCGGTTGTACTTCGCGGTGAGGAGGTCGCAGACGTCCTCACCGAGGTCGTAGTACGTGTGTGGGTCAAACGCTGCCAGGGCGGCATTGACCAGAGTCACTCGTGCGTCGGCGGGTACGTCGTCGTGTGAGGTCAGGTAGGTGAACACCTCTCGCCAGCCACAACGTGTCAGAAGCTCAGCGAACTTCTCGCGTTGCGCCTTCTTTGAGGTGAAGTAGGCCGCGAAGAAGTTGCGAGCGTTCTCCTCGGGCCAGGTGGCGATGAGGTGCCGCGCGACCGTGCTGGCACCGGCTTCATCAGTCTCCAAGAGGTGGTTGAGGAGGTCGATGTTGTATGCGACGACCGTGTTCAGCAGGTCCTCGCCGGCTTCCTCGGCTTCTATCAGAAGGTTCGCGGCTGCGCCTTCGCGTCCGCCTTCCTTCGGGCGGCTCAGGTCGTAGTCGATGTTCATGACATTCGGCTGAACGTGCTGGACCATGAAGTTTGCGACGTCGACGCCGGTGAAGTTTCCGTAGAACTGGGCGGCATACAGCGAGTAATTCCGGTCGATGTAGCCGCGTCGGACAAGGTCGCGGGCGAGCTCGGACTCTAACGTCGCGTCCGTGAGGTCCGCGAACGTGTGCGAGTTTCCAGAGTTTTTCAGGCGTGTGAGCTTCTTCGACGCTGCTTCTCCGTCTCGGAGCGTCAGGATGAACTCGGTCGTGACAAGGTCCGCGAAGTCGGCGCGCCGCAGCATCTCGATGTCTATCTCCTTCGTTGGCCGCTACGGCGCGGGTAAGTCGAGCGTGCTGAACAAGTTCGAGGCCAGAAACAAGAGGGCGGTTCTGCGGCTCGCCATCTCGACCCTCGCGCCCGGCGAAGAGGGTGAGAGCACGACAAACCGCATCCAGAAGGAGATCGTCAAGCAGTTGCTCTACGGCGCCTCGGAGAAGGTTGGGAAGAACTCTCGGTTCAACAAGATCGCGGTTCTGAGTCGGCGCAGGGCGTTCATGCAATCCGCGGCGGTCGTGCTCCCGCTCGTGGGCCTGGCGTACATATTCGGCGTGCTGCCGCACCTGAAGTGGCCCACTGCGGAAGATCCTATATGCCTGCGGGTGGTTGCCTGGGTGGCTGCTGTTGGGCTGTTAACGGCGCTGGTGACAGTGGTCCGGCTCTTAACTCATGGCCGATACGACGTGAAGGACGTGTCAGCTGGCGGCGCCGCCCTCACGCTCTCGGAGAAACCGCAAACGTTCTTCGACAAATACATCGACGAGATCGTGCACTACTTCGCGCAGGAGCCGAAGGATGTTGTCATCTTCGAGGACCTAGACCGATTCGAGGACCCGAACATTTTCGAGGCGTTGCGCGAACTGAACGTGCTCCTCAACAACACCCCTGAGAGGCGCAGGAAGCGCAATGGGAACCGCCTCGGGCGCGCATTCGCGCAAGTGCTCGGGCGGATGAACGAAGAGTGGCCCGGCCGGCTCGAGACCAAGCTGCCGTACCCGCGGGCCGGACGCGTCCTGGGACTGGGCGAGCCATTGCGATTCATCTACGCGGTGCGTGACAGCGTCTTTAGCCAGATTGACGCCACCCCTGCGAAGCCTTCGTCCAAGCGTTCCGCAGCTATACTCGCATTCGCACCTCAGGGCCAAAACGAGGGCCCAACAGCGATAGCAGAGCCGGATCTCGACGAAGCTGCGGCTGAGACCCTACGGGCGAACCGGACGAAGTTCTTCGACATCGTCATCCCGGTGGTGCCGTTCATCTCGCACCGTAACGCGCGCGACCTGCTCGTTCAGCTGCTCGACGAGCGCGACATCACCGGCATCGATCCGCGCCTCGTCAACACGGTCGCGCAGCACTGCACCGACATGCGGCTGATGCGCAACATGTGCAACGAGTACCTGGTCTTCGCCGAGCGTCTCTTGGAGCCGCCTGCACCCACCTCAACTGCTCCGGGCCTGGATGCCACACACCTTTTCGCGCTGGTCGTGTACAAGAATTTCCACCTGGAGGACTTCGAGAACATCACGCGGCGTGACAGCGACCTGGACAGGCTCTACGACTTCGCCCAGCGCCTCACCCGCGACACCATCAGCGCCCATGAGAAGCGGATCCGCGACCTGCTGGCCAGGCCAGAAAGGGTCCGCGAGCATGAGCGGCTTGCGAAGCAGCTCGGCCAACGCCTTGACCTTTTCGCGTTGAGCGTAAGGGACGCCAAGTCGTCGCTGCACGGCAACCGGTGGAACCTCTATCGATTGAAGGTCGGCTCCCGAGAGTTCGCCGCCCAACAGGGCAACGATTATGACTTCTGGGCTGCTGTCGCCAGGGCCCGCTCCCTCGACATTGTGCTGGCCCACCAGGAAAAAGGTGGGCCGACGATGGTTGGACACGCCTTCGACCAGGCCGGACTGGAGGTATTCGTCCCCGAAGCTCTCGACGCCGATCGGTGGGCCGCGTTCGACCAGAACGCCATTGACACCGACCCCGTCAGTGCGATGTTCAGGTTGTTCGGGTCCTTGACCGCCTGCTCCAAGCGCTTCAGGTAGGTGCCGTGGTGCTTCTCCTCGTACTTTGGGGTCAGCGACTGCAGCGGCTTTTCAGCAGACCTCCTCGCCCCCGTCGCGCTGGTGCCGGGTTCCGAGGTAGCACCATCGCCCTCGGCCTGATCACGGACCGTGCCGTTTCGCGCCGTCACCGGACTCCTTGTGTCTCTTGGGAAACCTCGCAACCAGGGTATGTGCCCTCTGCCGGTCAAACCGCAAGTCCGCAACCAAGGTGGGGATTAAGGCCGGCACGGATGAGAAGCATCGCTCCGACGGTCAGTTCGGACCGGTCAGCGGCCGCTGCGGTTCATGCGTGTTTGATGAATACTCCGGGCAGGGATGCGGCGGTAGATGCTCAGCCAATGGAGCCGCTGGCGTCGACTTCTCGGCCAGCGGTCCGGTCCCCCGGCGGGGGAGTAGCGCAATTGAATACTGAGCAAGCGAACACCGCGTCATTTGGTGCCAGAGCGCTCGGACTGATTCATCTGATGAATCAATCGTTTTCGCACTCACTCCAATCGACTGCGGCCAAAAGCGCTCCATAAAAGGGAATACAGACAACGCAAGTTGTCGGCACAGGAGCAAGTGTCGAAATACGTTGCGGTGCATCATGTTAGATGATGCGGCGGGTTTTACTGGTAACCCGCCATACTTCATCCCGCCGTATTCCACACGATGCGCTTCAGGGGATGGGGTGGAATTTGACAGGAGAGGCAATGACTGCCGGCCAGATCCCGCAGGCGGCCCAGACCGGATACGGCTACACCGGCCTGCGGGAGGATCGTTTGCTGTTAGCCATTGCGTATTGAAGGCCGACAAGCCGCGGGCTCCTGATAATTTGCCGACGTCGCTGAAGCTTGGCCCCCTGAAGAATCGCCCGTGCAATCGGCCGCGCCGCAAACTGGATCAGATCATCGTGTGCGTGTGACCTGACTTGGCTCACACATTGGGTGAGCCAAGTCAGGTCCTCGCTGGCAGGCCAACGCCCGCTGGTGCACGAATCTTGCGATCCTCAACCAACTTCGCCAGCTTGAGACGGCGAACGGGTCGGTGATGTTTCCTGAGTTGCGGGCCGATCAACCCACACTTGCCGGTAAGCCGGTCGACGAACTGTCCAACATGGATGCCACGCTGGGCGGCGGCGCAGGCAACGACCCAGTGCTGCTGTACGAAGACTTCTCCAACTTCGTTGTTTCCCAACCGGATCGGCAGCGCTGTGGAACTGATCCAGCACTTGCTCGGCCCCAACCAGCGGCCCACCGGTCAGCGGGGGATGTACATGTATCCCCGCTACGGCAGCGATTCGGTCAACTACGCTGCTTTCCGGATGCTGGTGGCTTAACGAGTTTCGCGCTTCAGCTATTTGTTGGCATTTATGTTCCGGCGTTGCGGTTGACCAACCTCACCATGAGGTCGTGTT
This sequence comes from Mycobacterium sp. TY815, assembly GCF_030755135.1. Classification (NCBI taxonomy): domain Bacteria; kingdom Bacillati; phylum Actinomycetota; class Actinomycetes; order Mycobacteriales; family Mycobacteriaceae; genus Mycobacterium; species Mycobacterium sp. TY815. Next base: position 49,402 of record NZ_JAUFRX010000004.1, read on the forward strand.
CAAACGACATTTGCAGAGGTACGGTGATGCACTGGGCGGTCTCTGGTGTGGCACTGGCACTCTGGGTGCACATTTTTTGTTGCCAGATCCCGTAGTCCCGCTTGTAATCTTCGATTGCTTTAAGCAGATCAGCGCGATCTTTGCTCATGGGCAACGATTGTGCGTCACGATAAAACGAATCCATATCGACGTATTGCAGTCCCACGCATGCCGCCCACACGCCATCAGCCGCTGCGTCACTGCCGCAGTCGCGACTAAGCAGGGCGGCATATTGCGTCTTGAGGTACTTCCAGTCCGCTCCAGCCTGGGCGGTTGTCGTCGGCTGTGCCGTTACGGTGACTGTGCTGGGCTTGCTGCTCTCGGAGCTGGCACCGCAGGCCGACGCCGCTATCGCTGCGAATCCAAAAATGCCGACAGAAAGCATCCTTCTCAACATGGCGGCACGGTATCAGCTATCCCCATGCCGTCCGTCGTGTCACTCCATATTGCCGGCGCGCTTGCGCCGCTGGTGGCCAGGCGTTGGCTAAACCCCCAGGGGGTGGGGGAGCCGCGCTGGCGCGTTCCAGCCAACACTCCCCACCCGCTGGCTACATACCCCCCCCCGAACGAAAAACAAAGAATGGGTCTGATGCACGAATAGGTGACACCTGAGATGGCTTGCCCAGGTGGGCGGGCTGGAAGGATGTCACCATGGCAAGGCCCTATCCCAAGGAGTTCCGCGACGACGTGGTGCGCGTGGCCCGCAACCGTGACGACGGTGTGACGCTGGAGCAGATCGCCGCCGATTTCGGGGTGCATCCGATCACGCTGTCGAAGTGGATGCGTCAGGCCGATGTGGACGATGGCGCCAAGCAAGGCAGGACCACCAGCGAGGCGGCGGAACTGCGGGAGGCCCGCCGGCGGATCAAGCTGCTCGAACAGGAGAACGAGGTGTTGCGCCGGGCCGCGGCATATCTGTCGCAGTCGAACCTGCCGGGAAAAGGATTTACCCGCTCGTGAAAGAGCTCGCCGCCAACGGGATTCCCGTGGCGGTGACGTGCCGGGTCCTCAAGCTCGCCCGCCAGCCCTACTACCGCTGGCTGGCCGATCCGGTCACCGACGCCGAATATGTTGCGGCGCATCGGGCCAACGCCTTGTTCGACGCCCACCACGATGACCCGGAGTTCGGCTACCGATTCCTGGTCGAAGAAGCCCGCGACGCCGGGCACCCGATGGCCGAGCGCACCGCTTGGCGGATCTGCTCGGGCAACGGCTGGTGGAGCGCGTTCGGCAAACGCAAGCGCGGCAAGAACGGCAAGGTCGGGCCGCCGGTTCACGATGATCTGGTCGGTCGCCGTTTCACCGCTGACGCGCCAAATCGATTGTGGCTAGCCGATATCACCGAACATCGAACCGGCGAAGGCAAGCTCTACCTCTGTGCGATCAAAGACGTGTTCTCTAACCGCATCGTCGGCTACTCGATTGACTCGCGGATGAAATCGCAACTGGCCACACAGGCATTGGCCAGCGCAGTCGCCCGTCGCGGCGATGTCGCCGGTTGCATCGTCCACAGCGACCGCGGATCGCAATTTCGAAGCCGACGATTTGTTCACGCCCTGGGCCGTCATGACATGGCCGGATCCATGGGCCGAGTCGGCGCGGCTGGCGACAACGCCGCCATGGAATCGTTCTTCAGCCTGCCGCAAAAGAACGTCCTGAATCGCCGCCGCTACGTCACCCGCGAACAGCTACGCATCGCGATCGTCACCTGGATCGAGCGCACCTACCACCGCCGCCGACGTCAGATCGCTCTGGGACGGTTGACCCCGATCGAATACGAAGCAATCATGACCACACCGGCCAGCCAGGCCGCGTGAAGAAACTGTCACCTATTCGTGCATCAGACCCAATTATTTGCCCACGAAAGTCGCTGCCAGCTTGGGGTTTCGCATGTTTGCACTGTTCAGCAATGTACGGCAACGGGTTCGGGGACAGCGTGAAAACCGAAGACGTTCGGTTTTCACGCTGGGGAAATCGGCAACGGGATCGGTCCGAAAGCCGAATGCGGGCAGTGGAGGTTAAGAGCAGGCAGCGCAGGATGAACTGGCCCGACTCCACGCGAAGCGTTCGGATGGCGCTCGTCGTGTAGCGCCACTCAGTCAAATCACAGCTCATCCGCCGAACCTCGGTCCAGGTCCGCTCGATCGATGCCCGTGCCAGTCCGGATTGCACCCCACAGATTGCCATGCGAGCGTGGCTCGCGGTGGATGGATCCGCCCAAGTTCAAACCGTTGCTCTCCGGGCCGCGGACAGGAGTGGCCGTCCAGGGTTGTTACGCCGCCGCTGCGTGTGATTGTGAAGGGTCTCTGACTGTTACTGGGCGCGACCCGATAGCCAGGGCAACATCATTGCCAACGACATGGTTTCGCTATCTCAATCCGTAGTGGTCACCATCGAGACAACCGATGCCGCCTTCGAATCTAACAATTGCGGAGAGTGGACCCGTGTTGATTAAATTTAGTTCCCATGAGAGAGGTGCAGGACGGCTGGAGGTACGCCCGAAGATTAAGAGCGCAACATCAGGTGCCGCGTGGCGCCGAACCGTCACAACAAGGACGACGGGACTTGCGCAGCTCCCCGTACTTGGTCGAGGCAGCGCTCAGGTGAGGCAAAAAATTAGGCTCCTCATTAGCGGAATTGCGCTGCACGTCTTAACGATCCCGCTAGTTCTTGCACCAGCTTCGCATGCCGATCCGAAACAGGATCAATCCTATCTGAGCGAGCTGAATCGGATTGGTTTCACAGGCAACGACAGCACCGTTTTCATTGCGCAGCAAACGTGTAGAGAAATAGATAGAACCAATGAAACCAAGTCGAGGGATCCCATCGTTGTTGGCTTGGACATGACTCTGATAAACCTGGCTAAGGGCAATTGGACTGTGAACCAACTCTTCGCTGTGACCGGTGCCGCGATCAGCACATACTGTCCACAGTACTCCAAAGATTTCTACGCGACTGTTGGACAGTGGAAAATAACCCTTCCGTAATGCAGCGGGGGCGGGCGGGCGTCATCTCGCCTAGTGAATCTTTGCCGAGTGCAGCCACATGCGCAGAGAACCGTGTCGCTGAGGCATGCAGCTCAGCTCGGGATCCTAACGCAAGCGGCCGAACTAGGCAGTTTGTCGTTCAGAGCCAGGCGCGCGTCCGGATACCCTGTTTGCGATGACCTCGCCGGGGTCCTGCGAGCGCCAGCGTCGCGCCAGGCGCTCAATGCGGCTCAGAGCAGGCCTGTCAACTGCTTCTAGGGGCCAGGCAGCCACAGCCATTGGCCGTAGGGCGACAGTTTGCAATATAGGGTTCCATTCGTGGTGTCTGCCGTTAGGCCCGGCACCATGCAGGGGCTGCCAGCGGGGATGTTCAGGGGCTGATGCAATGCCGGATTTGGGATGAGGCCGGGTGTCAATGTCCACTCGTAGCCGTCCGTGCCCTCGATTCTTTCGCAGTAATAGATCGCGCCGTCCGGGCCGGTGCCAATGGTGCCGCCGGGGGGTGGACATGCCGAACCGATTTGTCCTGCTGGCGGGTACGTCGGCCGCGGCGCCGTGGACGGGGTTTGGGATGGAGGCAAGGCGTTACTAGTAACCGGTGCCGGCGGCGGAGCACTCGACGGCTCAGGGGCAATGACGTGCGGGGTCGGGTTTGCGGAGTCCGTGGTAGGCCGTGCATCTGTACTAGGCGTTGAGATCGTTGGCCCACTCTGGCGGGCCCAGGCCCGAAAGAGTAGCCCGCCGGCGACCAGGACCACCAAGACCGTTGCCATGAGCAGGCCACGGCGGTGGGGACGGCGCCATGTTTCCTCGGTTGCCGGTGCAGTGACCCGAATCTGGGCCTGCTGGGTTGTCGCGGTGGGCGAAAACTCGTTGTCGGTCTTTGTTGACCCCTCGCTGAGTGCGTGGGCGAAGTCCCGGCAGGACGGGAATCGATTTTCAGGACCCTTGGCGAGTGCCCGCGCAAACGCGGCATCGAAGCATGCGAGTTCGGCATAAATCGACGAGGGCGCCGGGGCCGGTTCGGTGAGATGTTGGCTGATGACGGCAATTTGGCTGGAATGGGGGAACAGTGGCATGCCAGTGAGGAAATGGTACGCGGTTGCAGCCAAAGCGTATTGGTCGGCGCGCCCATCGAGGGCTTTGCCCATGAGTTGTTCGGGGGCGGCGTAGGAGAAGGTTCCCAAGGTGAAATTGGTCGAGGTTAAGCCGGCGGGGTCATCAAGGGGGCGGGCAATTCCGAAGTCGGCGAGGTATGCCCGTCGGTTGCCATCCCGGTCGGGTTGTGCGAGCAGGATGTTGGCCGGTTTGACGTCTCGGTGGAGCAAGCCCCGATCATGGGCGTAGTCGAGGGCCTCGGCGATAGCGGTGATGACGGTCAGTGCTTCTTTGACGGGCATCCCTGCGGGACAGCTGTCCCGCAACCGCTTGGCTGCATCAGTGCCATCCACATACTGGGTGGCCAGCCACAGCCGATCGTCATCCTCTCCCCGGTCATGGATGGTGACGATATTCGGGTGCTCTAGGTCAGCAATGGAGTCGGCTTCGCGGATGAATCGCTGCCGGAAGGTTTCGTCGGCCGAGACGTCGTGCCGCAGGATCTTCAGGGCTTCCCGGCGTGGTAGTCGCGGATGTTGCGCCAAGTAGACGTCGCCCATGCCGCCAGCGCCTAACAGTCTGATAATCGTATAGCCAGCGAATACATCGCCCACCCCGAGCGTCATCTCGGGATCCTATCGCCGCGCACGGTCCGTCCGGGTTCAGGAGATCGCGGTAGATGCTCAGCCAATAGAGCCGCTGGCGTTGACTTCTCGGCCAGCGGTCCGGCCCCCCGGCGGGGGAGTAGCGCGATTGAATGATGGTCTGAGCATGCGACACCGTCGTTGGCGCGAGAGCACTCAGGCTCGTTCACCTGATGAATTAATCGCTTTGCACTCCCGCCGTGGCGCCCGGCCACTGCCGTTGCGCGCCCTACTGGCCCAGTCCCCCGGTGGGGGAGTAGCGCAATTGAATCCGTAGACCAAGCAAGCGACACCGCCATTTGCCGCCAGAGGGCTCAACATGATTCATCTGATGATTCAATCGCCCTTGCACTCACTCCAATCGGCTGCGCAGAAAAGCCCTTCTTGAAAGAAGTAATACGAATGACATACATTATCGACATTACCCGCGATCCCGCAATCCACTGCGGCACGGCATGTTTGGAAATACAGCGGCGTTTACTGGTAACCCGCCATATTCGAGTCCGCCGTATTGGATGGTCGACGCTGGGTAGCGTCGCCATCCCGCCGACGGCGGCGTGAGAGACCCGGGTTCCGTTCGCCGCGATGTGTGGGGCCATATGTCTCGACACTGCATGACGTTTCGCTAGTTTGCTGCGGACGGTGGCTGACGCCGCGTGCAGTCCGAGGGCCGGACGATATTGCGGGATCTGCCGCCCGGCCAGTTAAGAATTCGTGGATGACCCGAAGGACCGCTGGCGCCCGCCCGCTGCCGTTGCGCACTCCACAGACCCGGTCCCCCGGCGGGGGAGTAGCGCAATTGAATACTGAGCATGCGAACATCGTCATCTGGCGCCAGAGCGCTCAGGCTGATTCATCTGATGAATCAATCGCTTTGCACTCGCTCCAATCGACTGCGGCCAGAGCGCTCCATACGAGCGCAATACAGACTGAGCAGGTTATCGGTACGGGAGTAGTGTCGAAATTCGTTGCGGTGCAACATGTTAGAGAATACGGGGGGCATCTACTGGTAACCCGCCGTATTCGAATCCGCCGTATTCCACGCGGCCTGCACGTTGCGGACACCTCGGCATCGAGCAAACTAGATGTCTGGGCATCGCGGCCAGCGGAGTGCCGACGCGCGACCCGGGCGCACCTGGTGCTGGGCTCCACGACTTTGCTGGCCACGCTAATGGGGCGCAGTTTTCCCGGAACGTTGGACTCAGCTGAATCGGCGTCGTTGGGTTGCCGGTACCGGAACAAGCTGCAGATCCGCAACACTAGACCGTCGTACAGCAGCGAGTACAGCAAGGCGGTCGATTCCGGGGGACCACCAACCGGGTCCCCCTCAGGGTGGTCTCCTTTCGGTGTTGGGTGTCTTTCATGCGGTAGGACTGGCCCGCCCACTCGTTATCTTCACCTTCACCTTGCGCTGCTGAGCCATGAGGTCTTCAAGCTGGTGCTCTGCCTCCTGTGGTATGGCATAGGCGACCTAAAGGGACGTTCGGCCGTTCCTCAATTAGGTCGGCGAGTTTCTCGTAGCGGCGTACGTCATTGCCCAGTTTGCGGATGACGAACTCTCCTTCCTCGGACGGGAGAGAGAACGTCAGAGGGACAGTCCCGGCTCGACCGAAGTCTCGGATCCGGCGGGGCCCCCACCTTTGGGCAGACCGGTCGGAGGGATCTCGATGCATACGGACAATGGGGCGAAGTGCAGACAAGCTTGGGCCGAGGCGGAAGGAGTCGGTCGAGTAGACCAGCTCTCTGGCCGCGATTTCCTCGAGCCATTTGGCGCTGGCCGCATCGGCGGACTCGGGCAGCGGCGCTATCGTTCGCGGCCGAAGAGACACGCTTCGAGGCCCTCGAAGCCCCGCACACCATGGCGGCGTGCATATTCCACGCGACCAATTAGGTCGTCTTCCGAGAGAATTGCCGATGTCTGCGCCGCGATGCTTTGGGCTCTCTCGCGGGCCTCGGTGCGCGCATCGTTTCGATACCGTTCGACGAGCGCAAGCTCACGTGGGCCCAGTTGGTGGCCGCGGGAAGAGTTGACAGGTGGTTCTGCTGCCAACTCATGGGAGACGGTGTCGCTGCCATCGCGGCGTGTCACGGCGCGTAAGAGATCCAGTCGGGCAAGGACGGTCCCGTCGAAGTGTTCACGTATCCGTGCGATAGCGCCTGGTGGGACGTCGGGTCGCGCCAAGTACGAAGCGACATGCCCGGCCAGCCTGTCCGATGATGCGTTGCAGACGTAATAGCCCGCCTCTCCCTGAGGCACTTTCTCGACGGATCTCTCCAGCCTGCCGCCCCGCCATAGCAGCGTCCAGGCCTGCGCGTCGGTCACCTCGCGTCGGGTCAGCAGTGCCGTCCATGCTCGGAGCATTGGAGTAACTGAATCGAGGGCCCAACCCACGACGTTGGGCGGGATCTCGATGCGCGCGCGGGCTATCGCCAGCTGGAGGTAATCCATTCGCTAAGAATGGCAGGCGTGATCCTTGTTTACTTGTGGTGAGCACAGCCTTGCCGGCGCGGCGGTATGTTGCAGGGTGACTATCAAGGTGTACGACGGAGGAACAGTGGACAAGGCCACAATTCTCGAGCGCGTTTGCGCGGCCCTAGAAGGCGACTCTCTCGCAGCGGGTCGCGAAATTCTTCGGGCAGAGTATCGATTCGTTGCTGTCGACAAAGTGAATCGTCGATACAGCGAGCGGCAGTGCCTTCGGATATTTTTCCGAGACGGCTTCACCGACCGCTATTCCGGCGCCCGGCTGGTTCACCCGGGTGCACTTCGGGCGCTTTCGCTCGCTCTGCCAGACGATTTTCCTGCCCATCCGAACTGGGCGATGTCTCAAACCCATATTGCCTTCTGGGAGCTCTTTCCCTCGATTGACCACGTTGTCCCGGTCTCGCGACGTGGCGTCGATAACGACACGAACTGGGTGACGACGTCGATGCTGCGGAACTCCGCAAAGGCGCATTGGACCTTAGAGGAGCTGAACTGGACGCTGCGGAAACCTTGTGGTGACTGCACCGAATGGGACGGCCTAACCGGATGGTTCGTTCGCTACGTCGACCGCAACCCGGAAATCGGTGCCAACGATTACATCCGCCGATGGCTGGCTGCGACGAAAGCGGTGCTAGCAGAGCGCAGGCAGATAGCCTTGTCGACGGAAGCCGAAAACTGATGGGCGAGGTAATGGAGGGCGCACGACACGGTGACCGACCGCGTCGTAGCCACCAAGACCCCGCCCGCTCACTACTCGGACCACGCCACGTTTCAGCAGCGGTTCCGCCGCAAAGCCCAAGCCACCGCGAAGTTGAACAGCCCGCATGTCATGCCTCATCAGGTTGACAGGTTCCGCCAAGCTCGAAGTGTGAAGCACACGTGCGGGTTCGTTTATCCCCCGGCGGGGGAGTAGGAGCACCGTCGAACCGCTCGACCCGGCAACCCGGCCGTGGCGACTGCGCCCGACGGATCCGGCTGCGTGCCCACAGCATCCTTGCTGATGCATCAGATGAATCAAGGATGTGCTCTGCGGCGACGCTGGTTGCAGGCCGCGAATCACATTGCACTAGGAGGCAACTCGCTGCAAGCCAACCCTGAACACGACGGTGGATTTACCGAAACATGTTGCTGCACAGTGGAACACGGCGGCATTCATTGGATATCGGTGGTATCAACATCGGTCGAATTCTCTGGCGCGTTTGCTAGCTGGGCTGCGGTTGCCCGATCATATCAAGCCCGCCAGGTGTCGCCAGATCAAACGAGAAGCCACATCGGTCCCCCGGTGCGGCTCCGCCGCACGAACACAGTTTGGCACAAACAGGGCGGCGCACAGCATCGTCATGATGACGAAGCGGCCATGACACCACATAGGAAACATCAATGTATCAGATAGGTTTAAGTCTCTGTATTGCGGCGTTCTCATTGAATCTGGGGCACGATGTAGCGGTCTACCTGCGGCGCCCCAGATGAAGTGAGAATTCGAATCCCGTTGGCGGGTTGTTTGTTTGGGTGGTGACGACCTACTTGCGCAGCCTCATTACGTAGGCGAAGGTACGCGGTGCGCCGGCGTGGAGGTCTCCCGGGGCGCAGCAGCGGCTCCTGGTTCTCTTTCCACCACGCCAACCGAGCCGCATAATCGGCGTCGGCTTCCTCCTCGGACACAGGTTGCAGTGTTGGCCGCATCCATGGTGCTGCGCATCGGCGGTCCCGAGGACTGCTCGTCGCGCAGAATCCATCTCGCCTCGCCCTCGGCTAGCCGCCACACGAACATCTCCCAGAGTTTCGTCTTGTCCATTCCCGCGTATTGTTTCAGCGGTAGGTCCAGCAGCGGATTGACTCGGCCGCCCCCGCCGACCCTGGTCAGCGGCTCACATGCCGCAATGGCCTCGGCATCGATCAATGGCCGGGCCGCCGCGAGGTCACCGGCTGCCGGACAAGCCTTCTCATGCAGCCAGGCCTTGATCCGCTCGACATTTTGGACCCCGCCCGACCCGCGAGGGGTCGGGCGGGAGCCCTGCGTGGATGAAATCCCCAGCCGAGCCCGGGGGGGCGGAGTCAGGCGTCGAGGTTGTCCAGTGATTCTTCCTGTTCAGCGCTGGTTTGTGTGAGCTTCCAGGTGTCCCACGCGTCTAGAGTTGCGATCTGGTCGGGGTCAGCGGCACTGATGACTGCGTATTCGTTGGTCTGCGTGGGATTTTGAGGGAAGACGACCTGTTCGCCTGCGACCGTCGCACCTTCGGTGCATAGCGAGCGGACTCGGCACTCGTAGACATCAAATGCCGGTCCGGTGCCGATGATTTGGCGGAACCACAGCAACGGTTCTGCCGGTTCAAGGCGCACTGTGCGGGCGATAGGTTGGCGATACACCATGGTGTTGGTGGTGCGGTCGAAGACTTGCACCTGGGCGCCGCCGGTCGCTGGCCCGTCCGGGTTGAACCCCTGGGCGCATAACCGTTCAACGGTGTTAAGCCAACCGTTGCCGCCGTTCATCTAGACACCCCACTTTCTCCACCCGCTGGTGGGACTTCTTCATCGCCGGAATTGTCCCAGCCCGGTACGACAGGCCCGACCAAAGACACCGTGCCGCTTTTGTTCGGCTTTCAACTTCGGCCCGGTAGTTCGACTTGAACGTCGAAGGAGTCCATAGCCACTTCGAGACACAGCGCGATCAGCTCCCGTGCCATCGGTTCGATGTCGGCACGTTTGCGGGCTTGCGTGTAGATGCCATCTTCGGGATTGTGGCCGAGGCCGGGGACGCGGATGAGCCACCAGCGTCCGTCGCGGCTGGCGAGCGCGGTGTACGTGGGCCGACCGACGACCATCAACCCACCAACTCCTGGTACACACTGGATCGCGAAATGCCAAGGGAAAGAGCGATACTCGCGCGTGTAGTGCCTCCCTGGTGGATCATTTGGGTAGACAGGCGGCGGCGGTGAATAGTTGGGCGAGTTCAACACCGCCGGAAACCCCCCACCGGTGAGCGTAGGGGTCCAGGCGGCGGCCGACTTCTTGCATCGTAAGTAATCCGTCGTCGATGATGTCGGCGATGACCGTTCCTTGATGGGACCCGTCAATCTCAGCGTCGGCCAGGTCAGCGACGATACGCCCCGGCATCGCGACCGGAAGTCCTTCGAAGACGTTCCATTCCGCGCCGCGGGCACCGATATCACGCAGGTAGCTGCGCACCTGTGGGGTTTTGTTGATGGGGCGGGGGCCGGTGAGGTACAGACCGTCAGCAACGACCGTCCCTAGGTTGCGGATCGCTGCCGCGCTTTCGTGGCTGAGGATGCAATCTGGGGCGGCTCGGCGCGCTTCGATGTCTGCGGTGGGTTTGAGCGCCAGCCATCGAGCAGCCCAGTCTTCGCACCTGAACATGTCGGCGTCGTTCTCGGTGAACCCGAAGACACGGCGATACGCCACATACAGTTCGCCCGAGGCAAGACGTTGCGCTACCTCGATGTTGGAAAGCCCGTTCCGCCGCGCCTGGGCTGAGGTAAACAACCCGAACTGACGCGACGCCAGATGGCGCATTCCATCCCACCCCCAGGTCTCGGCCCCGCCGGCCGTCATCACGCTCGTCCGTCAAGCTGTCGCATGACACCGATCATCCGCGCCACTACCGACAACAGCCCGTCACTCATTCGGTTCTGGGTACTCAGCGCCGCCTTGAGATAGGTACCGGTAGGCGGTGGCGCGTCCTATGCCGAATGCGGCGGCGAGTTCACCGATAGGCTCTCCAGTTGCGGCCAGTCGGCGAAGTTGGTCCTGGCGTTCGTCGCTGAGCTTGGGTGGTTTGGTGGCCGGGAGCCGGGCGCGAATGTCTTGCTTCACGGGAGGCGGCACGGCGCTCGCGGCCGAGTTCGAGTTCGAGTTCGAGTTCGGCCAAGGTAGCCATGATCGCCGCGACTGCCCGCCCGGTGGGCGTGGCGGTGTCGATCCCTTCACGCAATGCCCGCAGCACGATGCCCCGCTCTCCGAGGTCAGCAATAGTGCGGGTGACTTCGGCGACGCAGCGGCCGAGACCGTCGATGGCGGCGACCACCACAGTGTCACCGGCACGGGCGTAGTTCATCATCGCAGTCACGCCCGGCCGCGTTGTTTTGGCCGATCCAGAGAGCTTGTCGGTGAACACCGACTCAGGAGCAACGCCAGCGGCGGTCAGGACGGTTGGATTGGGGATCGTTACCGCGATCGCGATTTTGCGCTCGCATTCTTGGACATGTGAGCGTGACAGGGTGTCTACTTCAGAAGTCATTGTGATCGCCGGCAGGGAGCGGTCGATCGAAGAGTGTGTGGCCCAGCTGCGGCAGTATCCGGGCCGGACCATCGTCGACTACGACTTGCCTGGTCCCGGCGACCCGGAAGTGCTTACTCGTGCGGAAGTAGCCCGTACATGGGTCATCTATTCACGTATATCGGAAGAGCAACTCGTATGGTTTGTCGAACGTGCAACCAGCGCGCCGTGGCCGCCAGCCGACGCTGATCTTCTACGCGCTGAGCCGAATATCCGAAATGGTCTCTACGACCAACTCGAATCGTTCTACCGGCACTTTGAACAGGACGCGCCAACCAACGTGGCTCGATCGAAAATCAGCAAGGTACTTCACATCAAGCGCCCCGCGGCTATCCCCATCCTTGATTCCAAGGTGACCGATGTGTACCGCCAGCTCGCTGAGCAAGCCGCCGACCGCTACCCGCGTCTGAAATACCAGAGAGCCGCCTACTGGCCCGCCATTCGTGACGACCTGATCACCAATACTGAGTCCGAAGCGCTCACGCGGCTACGCGCGGTACTCGGCGACGAGGGCACACTAGGCGCGAACCTGCACCACATCACCGATCTGAGACTGCTCGACATGCTGACTTGGCAGTAAATGCGCAAACGTGTCATCATTTTCATCAACCCGGTAACCCGCGAAATGCGCGACGGCCCAACGGCGCTGATGTGTGCAGAGCTCTTCGGGCCGCCCAAGGCCATGGCGTTCACAAATCCCGCACTGGTCGACGCCGAATGGTGGCTCCACACCCCCGCCGGACCGGTCAACATCTACAACTTGCCGGCAGTCACGGGGCCCTCCGTGACACCACGCAGTGGAACATCGGCGGCTCAGCACGCGCAGCGGTTCCCCTACATCGCGGCGGCCATCGGCACGCCCGCCTACACCATGCGTTGGAACTGGGAACTGCAACTTCTCGACCTGCAGGTGATATCCGCCGTTCCAGCAGCAGCGGCTGTTGACCACCCGCCAAACCTGCTCACTGGCAACGGGATTAGCGCCAGTGGTCTCAACAGCCAAGGTGAAGCTGCCGCGTAGGGAGAGTCAGCCGCTGGTACTCTAGGAGCGAAATTCATTGTGGGAAAACGCAATCGAGGCAGGCCTTCTCGAAGCGGCGCGGGTGAGTTGCTTTCTGTGCGCCGCCATTGCACTTGTCGCCGCAGTCGTCGTGGCGATCGTGCTACTTATCGCGGCTGGGAAGAAGTGGGGCCCCGCGGTGTCCTGCGTGCAGTGCCCGGCCAGACCAAGTGCCCACCAGGTACTGGCGGGCACCTCTCACCGCGCTGTGGAACCCTTCACCGTTCGCATCGATGCGCGTGCGCGCGCATCGCGTACACGCCAGCACAAAGGGATCGGTCCCGCCCGCTAAGGCTGGATGGCAGCCAAGCGATCGACCGTGGCGGCTCATTCGCCGTGTCCGGGGTATCTGTACAGCCGCTGATAAATCCACGACTCTGAGCGCTCGAAGCTGCGGCTGATCGACATGGCGGTGATCGTCGGGTCGGCGGCCAGCAGGGCGCGCACCTGGTCGCACCACTGTTGCAGCGGCAGATCATCACCTAGCTGTCGCATCTCATCATCGGTCAGCAGCCGCCCTCGCTTCGCCGACAACGCCGCGCTCCGACGGACCCGAGTCGCGGCCGGCCACTGCGACCTCGGCCGCATCTGTGCGCGCGCCCGATCCGGATTGCGTGACCGGTCCAGGTTCGCGACGTGCTTGTCGCGGTGCAGCTCCCACGCCTGCGACATCTTCTGACGGATCTCGCCGGCAACCAGAACCGCGGTCAGCTCCAAACCGTGGCGTTCGCGATACTGAGCACCGGACAGGCCATGGGTGCGCATCGCGTGAGTCGCCAGATGCAGAAACCCGCGACCACATTCGTGGCAGACGAGATGGCCGTTGTCGTCGGTGCTGAGCTGGCCGTAGGCGCCGTGGCCATCACGATCTCCGACCCGCATGTCTGATTACTGTAGCCAGGCGCGAACCGCGAGGTTGATCACTTGGCTACCGCAGCCGTCAGAGCGGCACTAGTGGCGGTCTTTGGTGAGGCGGTAGAGCGGGTTTTGCGCCGCGGCGGAACGGGTTTCGGCCCCGGCAGCGTTGACGTACCGCTGGGAGGTCGCCATGGATTCGTGGCCAAGGAGTTTCATGAGGGTGTAGACGCTGATGTTGGTGTTCGCTAGCTCGGTGGCGTAGGTGTGTCGCAGCGCGTGCACCAGGGCCCCCGGATTGCGGTGAGCGTCCGGCCCGGCCAGTTTGAACGCACGCAGGATTCGGTATTGCAATGCCCCGCGGGTGATGCGCTGCCCGTCGACACCGACGAACAGCGGCGCTGTGGTGGGCCAGCGGCGCAGCACCGGAACGTCGCTGCCCTGCCGGCGCCGGCTGGCCGCGGGGAAGCGAGTGCCGCGACTGGCCAGGTAGTCACTCAGAACGTCAATCAGGGCCGCCTCGATCGGGATGGCGCGGTCCTTATTGCCCTTGCCGCGCACGTGGATCACCCCACCGGCCTCGGTGAGGCGGACATCCCCGACGTTGGCGGCGCGCAATTCGCCGGCGCGCAGGCCAGCGAGCAAGATGGTCAGAATAATGGCGCGGTCGCGTTCGGGCCATTGGTTGCGCAGTTTCGCATCGCTGTGGTCTGTGACGGCGTCGACGAGGGCCTTAGCGGCCGCGACGGGAAGTGCCTTCGGAAGGCTCTTGGCGACCTTCGGTCTGCCCACGAATTGCATCGGGTTGGCCTCGAGCAGCTCAGCGGTAAACAGATAGCTGCACAACGTGTTCCACGTCGACCAGCAGCGCCGGATGGATGCTGGTTCGCGGGAGGCGGCGAACACCGCGAAGGCCTGGCGCATCGTGTCCTTGGTGATCGCGACGCAGTCCAGCGCAGCCAGCTGTTGGGGGCAGCCGGCCAGCACGACGGCGATCGCGTCAAAGTCACACCGATACGCGTCCACGGTGTGCGGGGAGGGTTTGCGGGTGCTTCGGTCGGCCAGAAACGCGCGAAACCATTCGGGCCGCTCGGCGTCGGTGCGGGGTGGCGCACTTGGCGAGCGTGCTTCAGCGGGTGACATAACTCATGCATAATAGCGGTTATGCATGGAACGAAGATGCGGAGTTCCTAGCGCGAGGCGCCAGCAGGTCGCCCAGCTCAGGATCGGAGTCGAATTCGTGCTCGGGCCGAACCGCCGCGGTGGTTGGAGAGGATTTCACGTCGGCGCGTTCGCTAGACTTGGACCACCTTGCAGCTGCTCGCAGCGAGGGTAGGAAGTGTAGCCAACCTCGCGTGCAGTCTGACTTCGAGTTGTGGGATGAATTCGGTCAACGATGTGATCCCGCTGGCACCTAAAGCGGTTTTGACAGTGCGCCCGCCTGCCGGTGTCAACGAACTTTTGCGCACGTCGCCGTCGTGGATAAAGTTGGTACCATCCGTAGTCCCCGCCATGGCTGCGCCTACGCCTTATCCGTCTCGATCAGCGCACGCAGTTCTTCGGCGATCTCTTCGACGAGTAGTCGCCCGGGCCCTTCGTAGAGGTTCTGTGAGCCGGGTCCGGACCGCTGCCAGGAACCCCGCTTCGACGGGTACCTTTCCGCAAACAAGACGATTACTTCTTCGGGCGGCTTGTTGATCAACTCGGCTTGACGGGAATGCCAGATCAGTCCTTGAAGCGGCGGATCATGTTTCTGGGCAAGGGCCGCGATGGCTAGGCGCCGGGTGCATGGATAGTGCTCGGCCGGACTCGAGATCACTTGGCTGCGTGTGAGGTTCAGCCGCGTAAGCTCCGGATCACGAAGGTCGCCCAGCGTAGCATCGGCCGGCACCTCGATGTGCGCCAACAGTTTCTCGTGCAGATGGGCGTCGTAGGCGATCATGCTGCCCAACTGGTGGACGTCGTGAAAGACCGACTCGAGCAGCACCCCTGTAGGCGACTCGCCCAGATACATGTTCGACAACCGCTTTCCGGTGATGGGGTCGTCGATCGGAGCAAAGCGCGTGTCGCCCCAGCCTGCATTGAATTCGTCATATCCCCATTTGCCGTCGTACACGCGGTAGAGCTTGCGGCCTTTGTCGAGGGGCACTGCATTCAATGTGGGCAACGTCGCGACTACACCACAGCCGGCCGGATGGGGGCACACCAGATCCTGCGGCGGAGGCGTAGCGGTCACGTCGAGCCGGCGTTCTAGGCGGCCGCACCCGCGGCGAAGCGCTGGGCTGCGCGCAGCGCACGCGCTGGATCAGTCGTTGCGGTGCGCTCTGGTACCTCGCCGGAGAGAAAACTCGTCGGGCTGGTAAGCCATGTCCACAAGGACCAGTCCCGCACTCCCCCATGGGCAAGCGCGGCCAGGATCGGCGCCAACTCGGCGCGCAGCTTGCCGTGCTCGTCGAATTGAAACGCTGGTATCAAGGTCCTGCCGCCATGGTCAACGGTGAATAGTTGATGCGCTTGTCGACGTCGCGCCACCCACGTTCTGGTGTTGGACTCCGACGAATCGCGCTGCTCACTCAGCGATTTGTAGGTGTGGAAAGGCGTCGCGAGCAGCGCGTTGCGGTGGGCGGCCAAACGCTTCGATTGCGACAGGGTCGCGGCGGGCGTCAGACTAATGCCATGGCCCATCAGCGCGCGAAGGAGCTCTTCGCGCGACGCTTCTACATGCTCGGCTTGCAGCGTGCGAATGGCATTGAACACCTCAATGAATTCGCGGACGCGGGTACCGCCCTGCGGGTCATGCACAAGCGCGTTGCGTAGTTGCAGCAGGGGGATTGCCTCGTATGGGCCCTCGGTTCCTCCGAAGAGATTGAGGAGCTGAAGCGCCTCGGTGAGCTCCCCTCGGGTAACGCCACGGACCTCCAGTCCATCGTCCACCTCGGAGATAACATAGTCCGACATCATGTAGCAATTGTAGCATTTGCTGCAATCTTCGTCAGGTCGCTACAGACTCGAGTCGAGGCTGGTCAGCCGCCGAGCAGCCCTGGCCCGGGCCTGGCGCGCCTACGACCTTGCCTCACCGGCACACCGGCACACCGGCACACCGGCACAGCCCGCAGGCTGCCCGGCGATTGTGGCCGCGAGTCGGTGGGGCCGACTATCGGCACAGAACAGGACACGCACAGTGACCTTCCGGGTTCAGAGGGGCGGTTTGTGGGGTCAATCAACGTGATCGAGGCGTTTCGGCGGGCGCCGACCAACGTTGATCGGGGCATGTTGTTCGAGAAGTTGATGGTGCGGTTCTTCGAACTTGATCCCGCTCTGGCCCAGCAGTACGAGCAGGTGTGGCGGTGGATGGACTGGCCCGATCGTAAAGGCAAACCCGACACCGGAATCGATCTGGTGGCCCGCGCACGCGACACCGGCGCCTACACCGCGATCCAGTGCAAGTTCTACGAACCCACCCACACCCTAGCCAAGGCCGATATTGATTCGTTTTTCACCGCATCGGGCAAAAAGCCGTTCACCAACCGGGTGATCATTTCCACCACCGACAAGTGGGGCGCCAACGCCGAAGACGCTCTGGAC
Organism: Mycobacterium sp. TY815; assembly: GCF_030755135.1. Lineage (NCBI taxonomy): Bacteria > Bacillati > Actinomycetota > Actinomycetes > Mycobacteriales > Mycobacteriaceae > Mycobacterium > Mycobacterium sp. TY815. Next base: position 66,449 of record NZ_JAUFRX010000004.1, read on the forward strand.
GGGCAGTTCACGCCCGTGCAGCGGATCAACTTGGCCGATATCGCCGAATCCCCCATCGACTGGGACATCGCTTGGCCGCAGGACGATCTGCGGATCGAGCTGGCCCCGGCCCCACCTAAACAACCCCGTCCCCACCAGCTGGCCGCGATCGAGGCGGTATTGGCCGGATACGCGGTCGGCAATGATCGCGGCAAGCTGATCATGGCGTGCGGCACCGGCAAAACCTTCACCGCCCTCAAACTCGCTGAACGCATCGCCGCTAACAACGCCGGCAGCGTCCGGGTGCTGTTTTTGGTGCCGTCAATCTCACTGCTGAGTCAATCGCTGCGGGAATGGACCGCTCAAGCCGTGCCGGACATCCGGGCGTTCGCGGTGTGTTCGGACACTAAAGTCGGCAGGTTGCGCAACACCGAGGACTTCAACGTCTATGACGTGCCGATCCCGGTCACCACCAACCCGGCCGCCCTGCTGGAAGCGATGGCCCATCGCAAACGCGCCAAAGGCCTGACCGTGGTGTTTTCCACCTATCAGTCGCTGCCGACGGTCGCTGACGCGCAAACCCTAGGCCTGGATGACTTCGATCTGGTGATCTGCGACGAGGCGCATCGCACAACCGGGGTCACCTTGGCCGGCGAAGACGAATCCAACTTCGTGCGCATCCACGACAACACCTACCTGCGCGCCGCGCGCCGGCTGTACATGACGGCCACCCCGCGGATCTATGCCGAGGCAGTCAAAGACAAAGCCGATCAGCATTCCGCCGAGCTGGTCTCGATGGACGACGAACTGCGCTACGGCCCGGAACCCCTGGATCTGGTCTTCGTCAACCCCACTAGCTGGGCCTTTGACCTTTCTCGATCGATTTCAGTGCAATTCGTCACCTGCGGTTTTCGGTTCGGCGCGTTGACGGCGTCAACACAGCCGCAACGTCTCGATTGTTTCAGCGATGGTCTCAGGCTTGGACCGAAAGAATAACTCGACCATCGCCGAACACCGCGGGTGCTGCCACCCCCGACGACCTGCACCTAGGACAAGGCCGGCTGGGATGCCGAGGCCGTGCGCGACGATCTGAGACAACGTCGTCTTAGTGGCCCCGCCCGTTATCAACGGGTAGCAACACGCTCGAATCTATGTATACGACAAGGGGGCTGATGCTGGGCAAGTCATCGTTGTTGCCGGTTCATGGGCTGGCGAAGCAGCACGCCTGGACCGTGATCATGTCGACCTCGACGCCGGTGTGGTGCGCATCGCTAACTCGAAATACGACAAATCCAGGCAGATCTTGCTGCACCACACCACAATTGCGGTGCTGCGCGATTACAGCCAGCTGCGAGACCACACCGCCGGCACCAAGGGGTGGTCAGCGTTTTTTCGTCTCGGCCAGCGGCCGATTGGTGGTCAACACGATCGACTACACCTTCGCCGATCTGCTCGGTCCCGCCGGAATCCATACCACCACCGGCCAGCCGCATCCGAGGGTCGGTGATCTGCGTCATTCCTTCGCAGTGCGCACTCTACTGGAGTGCTATCGCGGTGGCGCCGACGTCCAAGCGCAGCTGCCGCTGCTATCGACTTGGACGGGCCATATTTCGCCACGAAGGTGGGCCTCCGCTGCTGATCGGGGCGGGGGGACGCCACGAATCAACGGGTCGTCGAGTTCGGGGGCGGGTGGATTTCTGGTGGTGGCGACGTGGAGCAATTCGCTCAGACCGCGCGCGGAGTGCGCACTGCGTGGAAGGAGGCGGGTGGAGACGGTTCACCTCGGCTGGTCGCATTGGGCTATTTCGCGCTCGGGGATGGTGCCGCCGTGGCCGCGAGGACTTACCTGGGTCACTATTACGGCTTCAGCGGTGAGTATGCCAAGCACGTGATCTCGGGGGCGATGAAGAGCCGCGATGAGGTGGTCGAAGCCATCAGCGCCTTCAGCGCGGCGGGCTGCGACGAGCTGATCATGTTTCCGTGCATCGCCGATCCCGAGCAGGTCGATCATCTCGCCGTCGCTGCGAACCTCAAACCGGGCAGCACCCCGTGACAGTGCGTTCGCTCACGACGCCATCTCAGCCGAATACCAAGACGCAAATAGCGGGGGATTTCATGACGAATACCAGTAAAGATCCCATCGTGGTCATTGGAGCGACCGGCCAGCAGGGTTCGGCAACGGTGGACGCATCGGTCGATCGTGGGATGGCTGTCCGCGCTCTTACGTGCAGCGTCGACAGCGCTGCAGCGCGGGCGCTGGCCGGACGTGGAGTGGAAGTCGTTGAGGCCGACTTGGATGCGCCGGACTCCATCCGGCGTGCCTTCGAGGGCGCCGGAGCCGCTTTCGCGATGACGAGCTTTTTGGGACCGCGCGGCGTCGACGGTGAGGTCGCGCACGGCAAAGTTATCGTCGAGGCGGCGCACGCCGCCCAACTACCATTTCTCGTGTACAGCTCGGTTGGTGGTGCCGAGCGCAAGTCCGGGGTGCCCCATTTCGAGAGCAAGAGGCGGGTCGAGGAGTTTCTGATCGGCGCGGTGCCCGCAAACATCATCCGGCCGACGTTCTTCATGGAGAACCTGTTGGAGATGATCGATAGAAAGGATGGCAAGCTGGCGTTCAGCATGGCCATGCCCGGAAACGTTCCGCTGCAGATGATTTCGGTTCGCGACATCGGTAGCGTGGCCGCGACTCTACTAGTTCGCCGCGACTCCGCCGCTGCGCCGGTGGAGATTGCTGGCGACGAAGTTAGCGGCGAGCAGATCGCCAACCTGGTGGCTCAGCGGTTTGGTGAATCTGCCACATTCGTTGAGCTGCCGCTCGATGTATTCGGCAACGATGACGACGGCAGAGCTATGTTTCGTTGGTTCTCCGATCCGCCTTCCTATCGCGCCGATTTCGCTCGTACTCGCGACCTCGGCGACGACGTAGAGGACCTGACGCGCTGGCTCGCGAGGCAGCCCAGCCCGTACTCCGAGGCTCAATCCTAGGATCTGAAAACTTCTCCGCCCCAACGCGGTTGATTGGGCCACCCACTCCGCAGGGCCTGTGCTCCCGAGATATGAGCATCATTCGTTTCGCGCCTCACCAAAACACCCGTGTCACGGGCCTGAAGAAAGTCCGACACGCTTCTGAGCTCGTCTATGCGGCTCGGTATACCTTGTGCTGCATGCCCAATCGGTTGTCGCCGGCGGGGAGTAGACGGCCTTCGCCGATGAAGATTGCGCGGTTGATCCAGTTGTAGCGCGGATCGCCGGTGGTCAGTGTCCAGGTGGTGCGAATCGATTGGTCGGTGAATTCGGTTGGTGTGAGCGATTGGACGGCCTGTAAGAAGGCCTCGGTGGGTTCGACGAAGCCTTGGTACGCGACGTGGATGAGTGCTCCGTCGTCGGTTTGCATCAGGACGCGCACGTCGATGGCGGCGTAGCCGTCATCGAGTTGGCGGAACAGGTCGGTGCCGGGGTGAACGCTGTTTGCGTTCAGTCGGTCACCGATGAGCCGTGCGGAGGGAAGTACATGGTGGTGAAGCACGCCGTTGTCGAGTCGACCTATGTCGGAGGGCTGTTCGGCCGCGACGGTCCACTCAAATTCGTAGGTCAAACGCATCGATTTCTCTCCTCCCACCGCTGACGGTTAGTTGATTATCGATGATCTTCAGGACGTCAATTACCGCAGAGCCCGGATCGATGAGAGCACCGAATTCTTTGATGGACGAACGAAAGTGCGCGCTTTGTTCATGCTCAGCGACCGCGGCGATCGAGGCCCACCGATCATGGAGATAGAAGGTGAGGCCGTCTTCGCCGCGGCTGGCGGTGTATAGAAGATTGCCCGGTTCCGCGCGTGACGGGACGGCCACGGCTCGCAGGACCTCGGTGAGTCTGTCTGCGGCTTGCTGGTCTTTCGCCCGCACGATCGTCAGGAGTCCGAAAGGACTGTTTTCACCGATGCTGCGCCGTATCCGCGCCGGCAAGTCGTCGCCTTGGTCGTGTTCACTCATCGCGGTGCGTCCTTTTCTGTCGTCATTTCGCCCCGATAGCAATGGCCGGGCCGGCACGCAGTATCGCAGGCGCCAGGTTCTGACATTCGCCGCCGAAGTTGTGTTTTACGACCTGGTGGGTCAATACCCCGAGCTGCTCGATGCTACGGGCGGCCGCCGCGTGCCCGGTATCAAGTGCTGTGAAGCCAGCATCGCGGGCCAGCGTGGCCACGACCGCATTGGCTGCAGTGTCGTCGCCGGCCAGAAACACCGGCGGCAGGGTGAGCGTGTCATGCCAGAGCCGAATGTCGAGGAGTTGTGAGGGCATGGTGCTGAACGCTTTCACCACCCGAGCGTCGGGCAATTCGCGTTGCAGCTTTTCGGTCGTCGACGAGCGGGCCATGAACTCGAGATCGTGGCTGTGCTGGAAATGCTCGTCGACCCGCAGCGGTTTCATGGTGTCGATGACGATTTTGCCGGCGATCGGACCGGTCGCCGATAGCACGGCGGGTAGCCGCGGCCAGTACACCGAGAACAGCACGACATCGCCGAAGGCGACAGCGTGAGCGGGTGTGCCGCGACGTGCGATCGGATGGTCGACGATAAAATCGTCGAGCTTGCGTTGGCATCCGTCCTTGGCGAGCAGGAGATCATGACCCGCGCGAAGCCACGCCTGCGCTAATGTCCGACCGATGTTGCCGGCGTTGACGACACCGATGCGCACTACGGATTCCTCATCTGGTGGCGACCAAGTCGAATCCACCGCTTGCCTCGATGTATTGGCCGGTAATCCAGGCCGCCTGGTCAGAAGCCAGGAACGCGGCCACGGCGGCTACGTCGTCGGCTTGTCCTAACCGCCGCAACGCGCTGATTTCCGAGATGGCCTGCTGATTGTGCGGGTCGCCGAGAAATTCTGAGCTCAACTCGGTCACCGTCCATCCTGGTGCCAATGCGTTAACCGTGATGCCACGCGGGCCCAGTTCGGCGGCGAGCATGACTGCCAAGGTGTCCACTGCGGCCTTGGCCATGCAGTAGGCGGCGGTAGACACCAGCGGGCGTTTCGACCGCCCGGAAGAAATGAACACGACTCGGCCAGAATCGCGTAAGCGTGGGATGGCGGCCTGAGTAACGAAGAACGGTCCTTTGACATTTGTGGCAAAGACCGCGTCGAAGTCGGCTTCCGACGTGTCCGATGGGGTCCCTGCCCGGCCGGTGCCGGCATTGTTGATCAGGATGTCGAAGCCAGAATCGTCACGGCGCGAGGTCAGCTCGCCGTCAAAGGTGTCAAACAACGCACGGATACCGGCGTATGAGCTCAGGTCGGCCTGCACGGTGAAGGCTTCACCGCCTCGGCCGCGGCGGCGTTGGACATGTAGTTGATAGCAACCAGCGCACCGTCGCCGGCTAGCCGCAGCGCGATAGCCCGACCGATGCCCCGCGAGCCCCCCGTAACGACTGCGACCTTGCCGTCCAGCGGCTTGCTCACGGCATATCACCGCCGCGGTTGTGGAACACGATGACCGGAAAACACGATGGCTCACCACATCGGGTGAGACCGCGTATGCCATATCTCACTCACTTTTGATACCCGATGACAGTCACCACGATCTTGTACGTTTCGCGCTTCAGTTGCGCGAGATCCGAGCCCAGGCAGCCGGGGTGGCGCCGACTTGCCGACGAAAATGGCGGCTCAGATGCGCTTGGTCGGCAAACCCGCACAGCGATGCCGTTGCAGCGACTGACATCCCACTGCGCAGGGCGATCTGGGCGCGCAGGACACGGCGTTCCAACACGTAGCGATACGGGGAGCACCCGATGGCCCGCGAAAACAGACGGGTAAACCATGATGCTTCCACACCAGCCAAAGCAGCAAGGTCGATGACCGAGATGGGGTCGGCGAGGTTTTCTTCAATCCAGTCGGTCACCGCGCGCACGCCGTCCGGCCGCAGTGCCCCGGTTGGTGGCTTCATTGTTCTGCGAGAACCGATGCCGACCCGCAGTAACAGCCGCTGAATGAGGTGTTGAGATCGCAGCGGTTCGGCACCGGCCACGGCCTCCATGCGCAGCAGCTCCAGCAGATGGCGAACAAACCGGTCATCGAACAGACACAGAGTAAGCACCTCGACATATGAACGCCCTAGACGGTCGGCCGCCAGTAGGTCAGCCACACCCGGATTTACTGAGACGTGCAGTGCCTGGACAGGACCCTGTCACTCCCACAACATGGGAAGTCCCGCCGGCATAATCGACATCTGGCCCGCCGACATGCTCCCCTCGCGACTCGAATCCACCCACACCTGCCGCGCAGACGCCACGGGGATCGATTGCAGCACAAACACATGCGCCGACGAATCCTGCTGCTCACACTGCCCGCTCAATTGCGCGCGTTCCTCCACTACCACACCATCAGTGACGACCCTCGCCGCAAACGGATTACCGACTCCCCCGGCTAAAAGATGGCTATTCACACATCCATAATCCGCTCGGTCGACCAAACAGGTCGCCGAGCCCCCGCCGGCATCACCTCAAAATCATTGAGCGTCGCACCGGGTGCGTGTTGTCACCGCTCATCGGTGGGCCGCGCAGAGTGTGGAGGATGGTTGTTGCAGGGTGGTGTGGGTGTCCGCGGCTCCGGAGATGAGCCCGTAGTTCTCGGCGGCCGCCTGTCGGCCGATATTCTTTCCCCGCAAGGGGCCGGCAGGCGCCCAGAGCTGGAAGTCGTCGGTGAGCATGTTCAGCTGAGGCTCGAAGTTGCCGGTGTCGAATCCCTTGCGCAGCGCGGTTGCTACATCGACCGTCGATTGGTGGTCCCCTGTGTCGGTGAAGGTCTCGACGCGTGGGGATAAAAGCGCCGTGCGGGGTGGAAGGTCGCAGCATTCATGTTGATGCCCAACGTTTTCCAGTACCCGACGCGATCCAGTGACTCGTCGGCGAAACGCTGCATCATTCCGCTTTGTGCGTAACTGAAGGCCGCCTGATCGGTCCACTGCGCCACGTTGACGTAGCGGAACCGGGCCTCTTCGCCATTGGCGTCGTCGGTCATCGTTTGGCAGGAGCGCCGTAGTTGTGGTCGAGGTAGTCGGCGAGTGTCCACTGAGGGGGCAGACCGAGTTGCTCGACGACGGGTGCGGAGTCCCAGTGCGGTTGGTACTCGGCGACGAACCCCATGAGCGCGAACATGTTCGCCGCTGAGGGGGAGAACGGTCGGGCGAGGGCCTGATTGAGCCAGGCCACCCGAGCCGGCAGCGGGATGATCCGCACCTTGCTGCGTCCGGTCGTGGCGGCGATGGTGTCGGCGATCTGCCGCCAGGTCAGCCATTGCGGTCCGTTGGCTTCGATGAGGAGGTCCTCGCTGCCGGTATAAAGCGCGGCGCCGGTGATCATCTCGGCGACATCGCGGGTAGCGATGATCGGGGTGCCGTGCGAGGCGCCGCCGGGAGCCAGAAAGAAGCCGTACTTCTCGGCCAGGTTCCCGGTCAGGGATCCCCAGAATTTGGTGAAGCCGTGGTTGCGGAGCACGGTGGCGTGAGCAGAGCAGTCGACGGCCCCTTTGAAGCCGCCGAATACCAGGAAGACGTCCATGAACGCGGCGTTGCGCACGATGACCGATTGCAGGGGCGATTGTTGGAGGCGCTGCTCGAGCCGGCGCTTGCCGGCCAGCTCGGGTACTCGCTGCTCCCGCGGGTAGCTCGGGGTCGACGATTGGACGAAGCGCTGGACGTCCGCCTTCTCGCAGATCTCGATGAATCGCAGGGCGTGGTCGTTGACGCTGGCAGCATTGTCGGATTTCTTCTGCGGAACAACACCGTTGGCCGTTGAGACAACGACGTCGATCCCCTCGACGGCTTTGGCCATTGACGCATCGTCGGCGAGGTCGCCTGTGACGTAACGGATGACACCGTGGTACGGGTCGCGGATCTTGGCCCCGTCACTGCGCACCAGTGCGGTGACGTCGAATCCTTTGTCCGCCAGAAGGATGGCGATTTTCGAGCCGACGTGTCCGGTGGCTCCTACCACGAGAAACTTGGTTTGAGTGGTGATCTTGACTGGTTCGGCAGCGTTGGTAGTCATCGTCGTGATTCTTTCGTGGTTTGGGGGACGGGAACCGGCGGAGTTGTTGTCAGGGTGTGGTTTTGGTGAAGCAGCCGCGATAGACACCGAGGGTGCCAGCGGCCAAGGCGGCCCCGAAGTTGACGGTGCGGGTGAATCCGTCGTCGATGACCATCGGGATGCCGGGGCCGGGGGGCAGCCCCGCACCGAAGGTCTGGGTGACCCAGTCGCGAACCCATCCGGACTCATCGACCCACTCCAGAGTCTCGACTCCAGCGCCGGTGATCGCCGTCCGCAACTGTTCGGGAGAGTCGAGGTGGCTGTCGGTGCCATCGATCGACCAGGGCATCGGAAAGGTCACGGGGCCATCGGTGATGCGGACGACGTCCCAGATCCCGAACTGATCGCCGTCGCAGAGTCGGTCGGCGATCGCGCGGTACCAGCGGGGCTTGTCGGCGATGTTCATGCAGACGTGCATGCTGATCGCGGCGGTGTAGGGCCGTTGGGGGTGGTGGTCATCGATAGGGTTGTGTTCGAACGTGACTCGGTCGTGCAGACCGCACCGGCGGGTCAGCGTCGTGGCGGTGTCGACATAGCCTGCGGTGATGTCGACGCCGTGCACGCTGGCCCCCGTCGATTCGGCGATCCGCCGGGCCGGTCCGCCGGAACCCGATCCGATATCCAGCACCCGATCGGCCGCCGTCAGGTGCATCGGGCCGATCGTGCGGTCGACGGCGGCCACACCACCGATGTGGTACTGGTCAAGGAAATTCAGCTGCTCCGGGGACAGTGGGCCGGTCAGATCGGCTTCGGCGAGTAGCCGCTCTACGGTCTGCTGCACGCCTGTTTCGGTGTAGGTCATGTTCTTGCTCCTCGTTCGTGATGAAAATGGCCGGTCACCGCGCCAGTTGACGGTCCGGATTGTGGGTGGCATGCCAGGTCGGCGAGTCGACGGCCAGCGTTTCGATCTCTTTGCCGTCCTGGAACATTCGCAGATACCGGTCGGTGTTAGGCATCGCTTTGGTCAGCGTGGTTATCGCCCTGGCCATACCGGAGAGTCCGCGGGTGGTGCCCGGCATGGTGGCCGGGCAACGCCGGGCGACGGTCTCCATGGATTTGGTGCTCGTCCCGTGAGTCGTTGCACCCCGCCGCGGTCGCGTAATTCCGCGGCGCGTGCATCGTCGTGATGCACCATCCCCCGCACCGGAAATCCTTTGTCTAGCAGCGCCATGGCGGTGTGGGGGCCGGTCTTTCCGGCAGCTGAGGTCACCAGGACGGTTCCCAGGCGTCGTACCAGGTGGCGATGGTCTCAATACGGGTGAGGATTTCCACACTTTGTGCGGCGTGGCGTTAATGCTGATCGACTGAGTCAGCGTGCGGCTGCGCGTGGTCACCGTTGTCAGCTTGCGGGTACAGACTGCAGCAGGCGGGAATTCATCATGGCGGTGTGCTCCTCGCGCCAGCGGGCGTCCTGGATCCCCAGTGTCGGATTCGGGGGAATGGGCAGGTCCCACTGACGATCCAGACGGGGCAGGTTGTAGCCCGGCACGAACGGGACGGCCATGAATTTCACCATCGCCGTGAGTCGGTTCGCCGCGGTCTGGCGGGCGATCGGCATGGCCGAATAGCGGCGTGCCGTAGTCAGGAAGCTCTCGGCCGGTGCGCCGGTCAGCTCTTGGAGGGTCTCGGTCACGCCCCCTTCGAATTCGAACACCCCGGCTTTCATGTCGCCGCCGATGTAGCGCAGGTACACACTCGCCGATAGGGGGTCGACGCGCTGCTGGCGGGCGACCTTGGTGAACAGCCAATAGGGCAGCGACACCGGGATGACACGGTGGCCCACCGCCTCGGCCACCACAGCGGCCATCTGCTTGCCGGACAACAGCTCCGGGCCGGTCGGGCGGTAGGTCCTGCCGTCGTGACGGCCGGGATCTTGCAGGACCGCGACGACCGTGCGGGCGATGTCCTCATTGGAGACCGGTGCCGCTTTCGCGTCACCGCTGAGGACCGGATAGATGCCGAGCAGAGCGGCAAAGTCGATGGTGCGCAGGAAGTTGTCGGCGAACATGCCGGGGTTGACGATCGTGTGGGCGATCCCCGGCAGGTCGGCGAACAGCCGGTCCATCAGCCAGGTCTGCCGCGTGAGGTTGACCGGGTGATTGCGATGGGAGGTCCATTGGCTCATCTGCACAATCGACTCCAGGCCGGCGTCGCGGGAGCTCACGGCGAAGGCGACGGCACTTTGCAGGGCATGCGGATGGAAGGGCGCCATGAAGTAGGCGCGCTGGGTGCCCCGCATGGCGGCGACCAGTTGATCCGGGTCGAATAGGTCGGCTACCGCCACCTCGGCTCCCACCCCCCGTAGTGCCTCGGCGCGCCCGTCGAGGCTGCGGACCATGGCACGGACCGGGAATCCCTGGGCAAGCAGGGCATTCACCACGGCCCCGCCGGTTTTTCCGGTCGCCCCGGTGACCAGGATCGTCGGCTTGATCGCCATCGCCATCTCCTTTTAGATGTTGGTAGTAATCTATAAAGATTATGCCTATACTCCAAAATGTCAAGCGAATAAGACGGGAGTCGATGGACATGCGGATGTCCCAGGCGGAGAAGGACAAGAGCCACGCCCGGATCGTGGCCAGTGCGTCCCGGCTGCTACGCGAGCGCGGCATCGACGGTGCCAGCGTCGGAGAGGTGATGAAGGACGCCGGCTTGACCCATGGGGGGTTCTACAAGCACTTCGCCAGCAAGGACGCCCTCGTGGAAACCGCGCTGCAGACGGCCTTCGCGACGTTCACCGAGACACTCAGAACTGGTGGACCGGGCGCGGTGCAGGCTTGGCGGGACGTGTACCTCTCCGACACGCACGTCCACAACCCCGGAAACGGTTGCCCGGTCCCCGCGCTCGGTATGGACGTCGGCCGCGGAACAACTCAGATCAAAGCGGCTTTCAGCCGCGGCGTCGAGGACACCGTCAACGCCCTCGCCGCCACCATGGACGGTGCACCCGAGGAGCGCCGTACCACCGCGTTGCAACAGTTCAGCATGCTCGTCGGCGCCGTCGTCATCGCCCGCGCCAGCGACCCGGACCTAGCCGCCGAAGTCCTGGCGGCGGCTTCGGCTGCTGTCGAGTGACGCGACGGCCGCTGACTCCAAAACGGCCGTGGCCCAGCCGCTCCAACTTCTCGGCAGGCGGCAAAGACCCGTACGGGGGCGACTTGCCGTTCAGTGCACGGGATCCACGGCCAATGACCGCTGAGGGCCACCGGATTGACGATGCAGGCCCGCGATGGGACACCCGCCTGCCGCCTTCACGCCGTCGCCGCACAGGCAGAGGTTATTAACGTCGTTAGTGTTCCAAGTGACCAGCGCAACGCCGAGGGTAAAGGCGGTGGCAGCCAGCGATCATGGTGGCCATGGCGCCACCACGAGGACTGCGGACCTGGGCTCGTAGACGTGCGCACTGTAGAAGGTGCTGAGGCAGTCGGCGCGGTCGAGGTCACCGCGCCGTGGTCAGTGACCCTCCAGAACTTAGAGAAGTGTTGCGACCGCCCCCTCAAACCACCTTGCCGCCCGCTGGTCAGTTTTCGGTTGCCGTTGACATGTAAGTCTTTTGAGGCCTTTGCGTTTGATCCTCACCTGTCACCACGGTCATTGACATCGGTTGATTCGTGACCACAGTGCCATTCGGCACCCAGCACAAAGTATGCCGAGTCACATACACGTGCTGATGCAGGCAGAACCGTACTCCGCGGCCCGTGACGCCCGTCGGCCTGGCCTTTATCGCGATCTCTTGATTCTACGCCGAGGGCACGGCAATCCCGTCGAAACCGAATTGTCCCACCACCGCCAGCATAATTGGCTGCGCGGCCCACATGTCGCCGCCCGCTGTGCCGTGACACCGCCTACAGCTCGTGCTTCATTTGGCGGAATCGGTATTATTGGGCTACGCGTGGGCGTTCAACTTACCGTTCTAGGACGCGCCGCTGTCGAGTCATACATGGTCGCCCATCACTTCGGCGAAGGTACCAGTCAGCTCCTCGAACCCTCGGCTTCGCTTGGCGACTTCCTGTGGTCGCGCGGCGAGCACAGTAACGGGTGTGCTTGGCCGCCTGCACGCGGGCTGCGGTTTCCAAGACTTGCAGGATCAGCTTGAGCGGCCTGCGCGTCTCATGATGTACTTTCCGGTACAGTCTGTGGTAGGCGAAGCTGGGACGTCGAGGCCGGTCGATCCGCGACGCGATGGTGAAAGGATGTTTGTCCATGCGTGTCCTGCGAACGCCGAATTCTCGTTTCGAGGGGCTGCAGGATTACGAGTTTGCACCTCACTACGTTGCGGTCGACCGCGGCGACGGCGTGGCGTTGAGAATGCACTACCTTGACGAGGGTCCGCGGCGCGCTCCGGCCATCTTGTTGTTGCACGGCGAACCATCATGGTCATATTTATACCGACACATGATTCCGGTGTTGGTCGACTCAGGATTGCGGGCGGTGGCGCTGGACCTCGTGGGATTTGGCCGCAGTGACAAGCCCGCGATGCGTTCGGACTACACGTACCTGGCGCACGTCAATTGGGTTAAAGAAGCCCTCGACACAATCGGCTTGGACGAAATCACGTTAGTAGGCCAAGACTGGGGTGGATTGATCGGCCTGCGAATCGTCGGCGAGGAGCCCGAGCGTTTTAGCCGTGTGGTTGCCGCAAACACGTTTCTACCGACGGGGGAACAACGGGGCAAGGCCTTTCTGGCATGGCAGCGCTACAGTCAAGAAACACCGTCTTTCGATGCAGGCAGGATCGTCAACGGCGGCTGCACGACGAATCTGACTCCCGACGTCATTGCAGCATACGACGCGCCGTTTCCCGGTGACTCCTTTAAGGCTGGGGCGCGCCAATTTCCGATGCTGGTTCCCACCTCGCCCGACGATCCCGCCGCGCCGGCCAATCTCGCGGCGATGGCGGCGCTTGGCCGCTTCACGCGGCCTTTCCTGTGCGCATTCTCTGACCAGGATCCCATCACTCGGGGAGCTGACGCGGTCCTTCGCGAGCACATTCCGGGCGCGAAAAATATTGCTCCGGTCACTATCTCAGGGGCCGGGCACTTCCTCCAAGAAGACCGCGGACCCCAACTAGCCCAAGTCATTGCCGAATTCGTCCACGATTGACAAGCGTTATGCGAGCCGGTGGACATACTTCTCTCAACGCGGTCGGACATTCATGGATACTCAGGTCGATTGGCACTGCCTGTGCTACCGCACTCACCCGTTGCTTTTCCTGGGCGCTCAGCGCGCGATAAACGTTGTGGCACTGACGTTTTGGTCTGATGGTTGGTTTAGGAGGAACCGTCAGATCGCGGTTCAGGCGGAGTTTAGACAGTGGCCAGAACCGTAGTAAAGAACCTGGATGGCGCGCGCATGCTGCGCGAAACCGGCTGGTCCGGTTTGTTGCTGAGGAGGGTACCTGCTCATTTGGACACCGCACAGAGGTGGGGGCAGCGTGAAGTTTGAGTCGATGCGTCGCTCGTGGGCCTGGACATTCGACCTACCGCCAGATGAACTCTGGCCGGTCCTGGCCGACACGAAGCGGTTCAACGAGGCGCTAGGTCTGCCGCCGTACACCCTCGAGGAAACACCGCAACCCAACGGCACGATCCTGCGCCGCGGACGGGCCAAAGCCGCGGGTTTCGCACAGGAGTGGGAAGAAAAACCCTACGAATGGATCGCGGGTCGACACTTTCGCCAGCGGCGAGTGTTCAGCAAGGGACCATTCCGCCGCTTTGGCCCGGTCTTCGATGTCGAGCCGGACGGCCGAGGCGGTTCGCGTGTGTCTTATACCCTGGAGTGGGAGCCGCTGAACTTGGCGGGGCGACTGTTCGGCACACGACTTGCCGTGCAGGCCGGGAAGAACGTGAAAAGGCGGATCCTGGAGGCAGTCACGTTCGCGCACGGCGCCGCCGAACCCGAGCGGCTGACCCCGTTCGTGCTTCGGGAGCCAGTACTGCCTCCGAGCGCACGTGAACGGGCCACCGCGATGGCCCGCGACATCGACAGTAGCCCGTATGGGAACGGACTCGGCGACCGCCTCGTCGAGCGGGTGCTGAATGCCATGGCGGCCGATCTCGCCAGGCTGCGGCCAAAGGTTCTGGCCGGCGAGTTAGGGGTGCCGCCCCGAGCGGCGACCGAGGCCTGTCTCGCCGGTGTGCGGGCCGGACTGCTCGGCATGAGGTGGGATCTGTTGTGCCCGAACTGCCGTGGGGCCAAGGCCAGCGTTCCGACACTCGCCGAGCTACCCCACGGCGGGGTTTGTTCATCGTGCAACATCGACTACGATCGCGACTTCGAACGTAATGTCGAGCTGACCTTTACACCGTCGCCGACGGTACGTCCCCTGCCAGAAGGCGACTTCTGCCTGTCCGGCCCGATGAGCACCGAGCATGTGGCTGTGCAAGTCCTGCTACGCCCGGGAGAGCGCCGCACCGTTCCCGTTGACCTGCCAGCCGGTTCCTATCGGCTGCGCACATTGCACCCTGGCCACGCTGTCGAAGTCGATTATGAAGCGGGCGCCTTTCCCGGTTTGCACATCACTACAACCGGTGCAGAGTTGCTTGCGACATCTGAGCCGACCGACCGGCCCGGGACCGTGACGTTCGTCAACGACGCCGGCTTCGAGTTGGCGGCGCTGATCGAGGAACGGACCTGGACACGCGAGACACTTACCGCACCGGAAGTGCTTTCCTTGCAAGTCTTCCGCGATCTGTTCGCCGAGGCAACGCTGCGACCGGGCGATGATGCAGGCATCAGCCAGGTGGCACTGCTGTTTACCGACCTGCGAGGCTCCACGGAACTCTACGAACGCGTCGGCGACGCCACTGCCTACAACCTAGTTCGCGAGCACTTCACATTACTCGCCGAGGTCATACGGGACCACGATGGCGCGGTCGTGAAAACGATCGGCGACGCGGTGATGGCGTCCTTCGACGACCCCGCACAAGCGGTACGGGCGGCGTTGGCTATGCAGCACCGGATCGTCGCGGCAGCATCCGGCGCCGAGCCGCTGGTGTTGAAGATCGGCGTTCATGCCGGATCGAGCGTCGTGGTGACGTTGAATGACCGCCTCGACTATTTCGGCTCCACGGTGAACATGACGGCGCGCCTGCAAGGTCAGAGCGCGGGAGGGGACATCATACTGTCGCAAGCGCTTGCCTGCGATCCCGCGGTGCGAGAGATGTTATCCACCGTGACCCAGCGCCGCGAGACGGTGGCACTTAAGGGCTTTACCGAACCCGTCGGATTTGTTCGGCTAGTGAGTTGTGAATCCACTGGAATAGCCGATTTGGATCACACGGTCGAATCCTCTTGACCGCGAGAAGAACACCGCAAAGCCAGCGCGTGCAAATTAGTGTTTGACGGTGCTTCCCACGGCGGCAAGCACGGCGATCATCCGCGAGTGAATCCTGCGTACGTCAGTCACGAGGAGTCCCGCGGCGTCGGCTACGGCCCCAAGAGCACCTGCCCCCACTCGCGACCACCGAAACCATGGACTGGTGTGGTCTTTAGTCTCCCAGCGCAACATTTCATGGCTAACTGCTAAGGGGCGAGGATCGACTTCGACAATGACAATCCCTTGCGGTGCGAGCATCTCGGCGGCGCGCTGTAGCACTCGGACAGGGTTGCCACCGATGCCGATGTTCCCGTCGACCAAAAGCACTTGCTGCCAGCACCTCTCGGCCGGAAGCGGACCGAAAAGGTCGGTGCAAATTGCCGCTCCTCCTCGCGAACGCGTCAGCTCGATGGCAGCGACTGACATGTCGACGCCGAGTGCAGGCGATCCGCGGTGATGCAGCGAAGCCGTGAATCGTCCTGGTCCACAGCCCAAGTCAAGTGTTGGGTGCTGCGAGCAACACGCAATAACGTGTTCGTCAACAATACGATCAGAAGCGGCGATTTCAGACGAGCCCATGAAGCGCGCCATTGGAAGCTCGCGTACCTGTCCACGATCATTACGCACCCAACAGCGCGTACCTTGGGCAGCGGCTCGATAAATGACGTCAATCGTGCCAATCATACTGAGGTCAGCTGTCATCGATCTTTCCACTTGTTTAGCCCAAGTTACGCAAAGTATGTCGCGGACTTGACGACCAACGATGCACCCGTCGAAAACATAAGGCTGTCAACCAGATCACATTCAGAGGCCAAAATCTGTCTGGTCACGACGACATGCTGCGTAAACCTGACCCTCCTGCGCAAACAAGCATCGGCCCAGCTATCGTAGCGGATTTTTCTGTACCAGATAGTACACAGACGATGTATCCCAAGCTCGCGTCGCCGGATCACTATTGCCGACCATCTGGATCGGCGGTTTGCGGCCATATCGCTGGGACGACTGGTGCTCATTGATGTTTCAGCGAGTGACGTTAAGCCTTTGCGCTGCAAAGTCGGCGGCTTGGTTCGTCATCCCGTTGACGGGGTAAGCACGGTGGGCGGCGCGATCGGTGCCTGTTGGTGAACACACTGGGTCTGCGGGGGCACACAAGTCAATGGTCTTAGCTGCAAATAGGTTACCGATCGTCAGGGGCGGCGCGCCGCCGTCTATTAGCTGCACAAACGAGTCCCGTGGTTTGCCGAATAGTGCTACCACGGCGACGTGCTGCGCGACTCCTGACGGTAGGGGTCCGGCGAGCCCGTCCGGAAGCACGTATCCTGCTGGGACAGCGTCCGTTGTGGTGTAGACCGCTACGGCGGCGCCTTGCGAGTATCCACCCATCACAATCCTGGTGGCGGGACAGTCTGACGCCAGGGTGATGACTTCATGGCTTGCATCAACAACCCCTTCGGCAACACGCGAAAAATCCAGTGATGCAGGGTAATCGACAGCATAGGGTTCCACTGTCAAGCCACCGAGGCGCGTCCTGAGGGCTTCGAGAAATGCCTCCCCTGTAACACCTATCCCCGGTGGCTCGAAAGTGCCGCGCGCGAACACGAGAGCGACATTAGGACACTGTGCAGCCTGGGCCTCGGGAAGAGGCTGCAGAAGCAGCCCGAGCCCTACCACTGCTGTCAGCAGGGCTGGCCATCGGAGTCCGCATCCAGTAGTCCATCGCAGGCACAACGACCGCTTGGGGTTCGACTCCGCAGTCCTGAGGATCCCGACTTGCTCTGCTACAGGACAGTGTCGCACGCAGTTGGGGTCGACGCTGCATTGATGCATCGGAGCTCCTTTCGGTCCATGGGCAAGACCCGCTGGCCGTTGACCGTCGCGAACTAGTACTGTACCGATCGGTACTTCGAGCATGAATCCGCCCCGGTGCACGGGCCTACGTCGCCGACTACGTAGCAGCCTCCGATCGTGGGACTGCGCAATCAGTGGGTCACGGTTTCCTACATGACAGTTGGGTATTCCCTGAGCGTGCCGCTTCGCGACCGATGACGAAACCGTTTCGGGTTGGCCTTGGCGGACGATAGAGAGGAGCTCGATGTCGATTCAACTGCTCGTCGCTTATGACACCTCTGATGGGCATTGCGCCTATGCCGGTCAACATCTGGCCCGGGGAGCGCGCGCTGCCGGTGCCGATGTTCGACTCCGCCAAGTCACAAGCTGTCACCGCAGCGATTTTCGTGACCTTGACGGCCTGATCTTGGGGTCGCCGGTGCACCAACGCGGAATGAGCTGGCCGATGAAGAAGTTCATCGATGAACTGTGCGAGCCCTCGTGGTTTTACGACGACATGGTCGGCAGGGCTTGCGGCGTGTTCACTACTGGCGGCGGGCACGGAAACGTTGGTGGCGGATGCGAAATGGCGCAGCTGTCCATGCTGGCCAATCTGGCAGCAATGGGCTGCGTCATGGTCCCATTCCCGAAATGCACCCGAGGTTTTGACGTTGCCGGAATGCATTGGGGCCCGCACATCCGCGTCACTTCTGACGACATGACACCACTGCAACCTCACGAGTTGCCCGAAGAGGCGCTCGACGCGGTCTATCACCACGGGGCGGCAATCTGCCGTATCGCCGAAGCCCTCAAGCGACGCGCGCTTGATGGGCAGCTTTTCGACGCGGGCGGACGATTTCCATCAAGGGAAGTCCTTTCCGTCCGGTCCGATCATGACGGTGGCGCCGGCGCGCAAGGTTCGCGCCGTTGACACATTCAGTCGGGAAAACGGACTAGCCCCCGTCTGATTGCGATCCGCATCGCTTCCGTACGTGTCGATGCCCCCAACTTCGCAAACAGGTTGTTGGCGTGCAACTTAACGGTGCTCTCGGCAATGAATAAGGCGCCGGCAATCTCCCGATTGGTTTTTCCTTCCGCCATCAACCTGAGCACGTCGAGTTCGCGGGCCGTGGGCTGCGCACGCTGAAGCCGCTCGGCCAGCTTGGTGGCCACCGCGGGCGAAACGCACATCTGACCTGCGGCCGCCCTTCGAATGCCCTGCACCAACTCGATTTCTGCGACATCCTTTAGCAGAAAGCCTTTGGCCCCGGCTTGCAGAGCGAGTTGAATGTCGGCTTCGGCATCGAACGTCGTGAGGATCACCACGCGCGCGTCTGCATCAATTTCGCGGATCCGGCTAACACACTCCACCCCGTCAACGCCAGGCATCCGCAGATCAATGAGAGCAACGTCGGGACGCCGGGCCGCATACATTTCGACCGCCTCGTGCCCGTCAGCTGCTTCGGCGACCACTTCCATGTCAGCTTGGCGATTGACCATAAAAGCTACGCCAGCTCTAACCACCTCGTGGTCGTCAGCCAACAACACCGCAATCCGAGCCGCGCTATTACTCATGTTCCGGTCTACCGCAACCTAGCGACGGTGTGCTCGTCCCCCACCCGACATCGTCCACTCCCTCGGACTGTACCATCAAGTTCACTAAAGCTCCCCTGCCGGGCCCGACTTGTCTACCCGTTGGTGCTACACGAGACAATTTGGGGTCTGCCTCACCTTTAGTTCTAGGCGCAGGCGCAACCAACGACCAGACTTGGTCCAAGACCAGCAGCGTTTTCGTGCCACCGCACATACCATGTCAGTGGTGAGACAGACCGCCTTCGGGGGAACTACTCGCGGCACGACCGAATGCCCCACGCGCAGCCAAGCGTCCGACTTGTCTGCGGCAAAACTTCGTCAAGCAAAGATGCGGTCAGCGATCGGCGATGCCGTTACGGTCCTGACCGAGGCTGACGCGACAGAAGAGGCGTTGCAGAACGCCCTGGCAGCAATCGCTGACGCGGGCGAATTTTCCTCAGCCTGCGTCATCGAACTCAATGACCAAGGTGGGGCAGCACGACCGCGTCCGCAACTCCTAGCCGGATGGGGTGCCCGGGACCGAACACCTCTCGGTAACTCGTTGGCGT
Organism: Mycobacterium sp. TY815; assembly: GCF_030755135.1. Classification (NCBI taxonomy): domain Bacteria; kingdom Bacillati; phylum Actinomycetota; class Actinomycetes; order Mycobacteriales; family Mycobacteriaceae; genus Mycobacterium; species Mycobacterium sp. TY815. The sequence continues at coordinate 85,795 of NZ_JAUFRX010000004.1, forward strand.
TACTCGACATGCGTCCATGGATCGACGCATCGATCCACAGTGACCACCCTCTGGATGCGTTGATCGGCGATCTCCCCGACAAAACACTTCGCGGTGTGCTGAAGGAAGCGAAAGTCGCATACGTGGTTTGCTGCCCCATCCAAGTCAACGAAAACTATTGGGGGTGGGTACGATTCGACGATACTACTTCTCGTCGCTGCGACGCGTCGGAAAGGCAGATTCTCCAGTCGGCGGCGATCATCATGGCTCGCGTCGCACGACGTGGTCAGTTACGGCGCAATTCTCGGGATCAGGCGACCGACGCCGAGGGCGCCGGCCATTCCGCCGAGCCGGCGCCTAATGACGCGTCACTCAATGCACTGCTCTTTCGACTCTCTAGTGGCTCCGATCTCGATACACTTTCGGATGCGTTGTCAGTCGAGGTGACCTCACGGCTACACGCGGACGGCAGTCAGCTTGTGCTGTACGACGAGGCCAAGGACGAGCTGTTTACCGTCGCGGGCGTGGCCAAGAATGAACCCGAGCGATTCCAATTTCCGGCAACAATTCAGGCCAGCGGCGCGGGATGCTTCGAGGTGCTCCGCGATCGCCGCACGCCCCGTTACTTCGACCTTGACCGCGAGCCCCAGAACTTCTGGCCGGGAACAGTCGAGTATCACCGTCGCTTCGGCTCGCAGACGGTGTTGGTGACACCTCTCCATTACGGCGACCGCTTTGCCGGGTTTCTTGGCGTTGCATTTCTTCGGCGTCGCGAACTCACGCAAGACGAACTTGATCTGCTGCAGTCTCTTGGCCACCAAGCCGCATTGGCAGTGCAGCTCATTCGGGCGGGCAAGCACGAGCGTGAGCTGGCGGTGACGCGCGAACGTGAGGCCGCGACGCAGGCGCGGGCGGCAGAACTGGAAGTTGCCAACGTCGCCTTGCAGCGTCTGGTTGACGCGACAGCTAGCCTCGACGGCCTTGAAGGTTTCATCTCGAAGGCCTTGCGCATTGTCGCCGAGGCCCTTAATGCGTCCGGTGCGGGTTACTTCGAGCACCCTGCCGATACCATCTTTCTGCGCTTCTGGCTCGACCACGGCGTCGTCTACGGGCCGGATGAGCTACCCAGCCTCAACGGCGACGACTTGACCACTGTTCGTGAGATGGCGTCCGGGTTCACCGTGTCGCCTGCGCACCTAGGCGTTGACTACCGACGGCGCAGTTCGCCCAGTGTCGTGCACCATACCAAGGCGACCGCGTCGCCAGCACTACACAACTTCTGCCGCAGCCGCGGGTGGGCGTGGGAACTTAACGTGCCGTTGATGGTTAACGGCGTAAGTTGCGCTGCAATCACGTTGCACCGCGATGAGCAGCAGCCCTTCAGCACCGGGGAGGTTGCCCTGGGGGAAACGCTCGGCAAGCAAGTCGCACTCGCCATCCAAGTCAACCGTCTGGCCGAGCGTGATCGCGAGGCCGCTATCGCGGCCGAGCAGGCCGCCGAATTGGCCCGCGCCAATGCGGTCTTGAGTCGATCGTTAAGTCACGCCACTGTGGAGGAAACGACCGACGTGCTCATGGCCCGCATGGTCAAAGAGATCGGTGGCATCGCTGGGGCACAATGCAGCGCCCTGATGCTGGAAGAGCCCGACAGGGGCCTCACCATGCCGCTGCTTTTCCTCGACGGCGAGCCGGTGGACCCTCAGAGCGATCGGGCTCACCCCATGTGCCGGCAGACGTGCCAGTGGTCTGACTTTCCGTCCGGCGTCGCACTGTCGGATGACCAATTGGTAGCCGAAGAACTCGACGCGCTGGCGCCGCGGCTCTGGCCGCCGAGCAACGCCTGGCATTACGCCCAGGGCCACCGGGCGCTGGCCATGGTGCCGCTTCGCCACGGTGACCGAACGATCGGCATTCTCGGCCTCGGTTTCGTGCACAGCCCAGTGTTTGACAGGCGGACCAGTGCGTTGCTGCGCGCGCTGGCCAATCAGCTCGGTTTGGTGGCAGCGCTCGAACAGGCCGCGGCGAAGGCGCGAGAGGCCGTGGTACTGCGGGAGAGAGAAAGCGCCGCCCGCCAGCGAGCTGATACCTTGGCTCAGGCCAATGCCGCGTTGACCCGCTCAACCGCCCAGCTCGCGTCCGGCGAGGGCTTATCCGACTTTCTGACCGCCGTGCTGATGGAGGCGATCTGAGGTTCCCCCCGAAAAGTGGACGGGGGTTATGCGGCTTGCGTGTCCGCGTTGAGTGATTGTTCGTAGGCGTTGGGACTGATCATCCCGAGTGCCGAATGACGCCGTTGATTGTTGTAGAAGTCCATCCATTTGTCAACGGCTGCAACGAGTTCCGACTTTGTCGCGAAGACGTGGCGATAGTAGAACTCGTGTTTGAACGTCGACCACAGCGATTCCACGCCGCTGTTATCCCAGCAGATCCCGGTAGCGCCCATCGATCGACGCAGGCCGGCATCAGCGCAGGCCTGGACCATCGCCTTTGCGGTGTACTGGACCCCGCGGTCGGAATGCATGATGGTGCCGCTGAGGTGGCCACCGCGCACCGCAACCGCCTGAGCCAGGGCGTCGGTGACCAGCGCGGTGAGCATGTGATCGGCCACCGTCCAGCCCAGCACCCGTTTGGAGTGCTCATCTCGGATTGCGCAGAGGTACATGTCGCCCTCACCGCAGGTCAGGTAGGTGATGTCCGAACTCCACACCGCATCGCACCGGCCCTGATCGAAGCAACGCTCGACCAGATCAGCTGGGAAGGAGGCGGTGGGGTCGACGATCGTGGTGCGGACCTTGAACGTGCGCGGGCTGATCCCGGCCAGTCCGATCTCGGCCATGATCTTGGCGACCGTCTTTTCTGACACTTTCTCCCCGGCGGCACGTAGATCGGCAGTGATTCTAGGCGAGCCGTAGGTGCCCCCAGAGTCGCGGTGATGCTCGACAATCTTCACGCTCAGGTCGGCCTTTCGTTGCTCTCGATCGGTCAATTCCGTTGTCGTCGAACGGTTCACATGCTTGTAGAAACCGGAGGTGGACACGCCCAGCAGGCGGGCCATCCGGGTGATCGCGGTGGTCGCGCACTCTGCGGCCATCAGCTCGAAGCGGTCTACCTCGGCTGGCTGGCGGCAAAGTACGCCGAGGCTTTTTTCAGGAACGCTATATCTTTCTCCTGCTCGGCGACCTGCTTGCGCAGCCGCACCAACTCGGTGCGCTCCGCGGGAGTCAACGGCTCCTCATTGCGCGTCGCAGCCGCCTCGACCCTGCGACGCTCATCGGCGACCCAGCGCCCAAGTAGGCCCTCGTTGAGCCCGAGTTCACGAGCGACCTCGGCGATCGTGCGTCCAGAATCGATCACCCGATGGGCGGCTTCGACCTTGTATTCGGTCGTGAAAGACCGGCGGGTTCGGGACATGGTGACATCCTTCCAGCGGGAGCATTTGTCCCGCTATCTCGATGTCCACCGTCCGGGGGGAGCCTCAATCAACGCTGCCGGCGCCGTGAGCGGAGCGGTGTTTATCCATGACGCCGCAAAGCAGACGCTGAGTGCTGAAGCGTTCATTATGCGTGGTGCCGTTGTTAACGTCGCTACCGATCCTTTGGGCGCTGCGTTCCGCGCGCCCCGGTCGACAGCGGATGATCCGGCCTGGGGCGCAATGGCCGTCGACAAGAAGGTGTTGTGGATGGACTACGACAACCCTTCGCCAATCGATTGGCCGGAGGCGCTGCAATTTCATCGCGCGTTGGGCCACCGGTACGTCGCTGACGTGCCGATGATCTATCGCGGCACCGCTATCGGGTTCCTCGGGTTGTGTTTCGACAAATCGGCTGAATTATCTCTCGATGAAAACACACTCGAGGTAGCGCAGGTCCTAGCTCAACAAGCCGTGCTCGCGGTGCGCCTGACCCGATTGGCCGAAGACGCCCGCACCGCCGCTCTCGACGTCGAACGTGGCCGGGTGGCCGGCGAGATTCACGACGGACTCGCGCAGGGATTCACGGCAATATTGATGCAGGCCCGCGCAGCACTGCTTTCTGACGAGGACTCGCACCGCCACCTTTTCCTCCGCAGGATCGAAGCGCTGGCAGCCGACGGGGTCAGCGAAGCGCGTCGCTCCGTCTTCGCACTGCGCTCGGTGACGTTAGAGGCTGACGGGCTGATCGCCGCATTGACACGCTTAGTCGACAACTGCGCTATCACCGGTCAAATCGACTGCCAGTTGCAGTCCCACGGTCCCCTTCTGCATCTGACACCCGCGCTGGAAGATTCCGCTTATCGGATCGTGCAAGAATCGCTGCAGAATGCCCTCAAATATGCTGACGCGCGCACCATCGTCGTCCACGTCGGCGCTACCCAGGGTCAACTCACCGTCACTGTCGACGATGATGGCACCGGGATTGCCGAGGACATCATTTCGCAGGCCAGGGAACGAGGAGGCTTGCGTGCAATGCGCGAGCGAGCAGCGACTGGCGGCGGCGTTCTCACCGTGACGCGGGTGCAGCCGCACGGAACGCGAGTTTCGGTTAGTTACCCGCTGCCGCCGCCATGATCGCAGACAACGCCGACGCGTGCTTAAGGGTAGTGCTCGCTGATGATCACGTAGCTTTTCGGCAGAGCCTGCGAAGTATTCTCGAAACTCTCGGGGGCACCGACGTGGTTGCTGAAAGCAGCGACGGCGAAGGCGCATTGACCGCTTACCTGTGCCATCGGCCTCACGTGCTGGTCCTCGACTTACGTATGCCTCATCTTGACGGTTTGCAAGTTGTCCGTCGCGTGCTGGCGGCTGATCCGACTGCCTGCATTCTCGTGCTGACCACTAGTGCCACCGACCATCAAATTCAGCGCGTCCTGGCTGCCGGGGCGAAGGCGTGCCTGTTCAAAGATGTTGCTCCACAAGTCCTTCTGCAGATCCTGCGCAGAGTAGCTGCGGGTGAAACCATTCCGCCCACCGCAGCGTGGGGAGAATCGAGTTGCGCCGCAACACCATCGGCCGACAAGCACGGTCAGCGAGAAGAACCGACCGGACCTTGAACCAGGGTTAGAGCGGTTTAGAGCCCCATCGCAGAATCACGCCGCCGCAAGAACCCGTGACATGTCGGCCCTGTTGATCGGAGCCTGGTGAGTGAGCATGCGACCTTCCTCCCAGAGAGTGATTGAAAACGTCCGCGGTGTAGTGAGCTGGGAAGTCCCTCAGCGTTAGGCATCTGCGACGAAGTGATCTGCGCGCCTGGCCTCATCGACGCGTGGCTTGTTTCGAGAGCCTATCGCTGTGCCCTAGCGGTTGCCTGGATGTCGAAGTCGATGCCTGTTTCGCGCTCAGAGACCTCCCAGCGTGTGGTCGCGGCTCGCCGGTTCAGCGATCGCCCCATCAGCGGACGGTGTGCACGAAGGCTCCGTTGTTAACGAAACGAGGAGCGTAGAGTTGCCCGCCGCGCGCCTTCGGGTCGGTCGCCGCCCGCAGCAAGGGACGTGCGCCGTTCGCTGCGGACATGCCCGCCGCCCCGGCGAGGTTCTTGAAAAACCGCTGCGAGAAGCCGCCGCTCTGAGCCGCGCTCACGGTCTGCAGATCGGTGTTGGACAACCCGGGGTGCGCCACCAAGCTGGACACCGGTAGACCCACGGCCGTCAGACGTCGATGAAGCTCGACCGCGAAGTGCAAATTGGCCAGCTTGGACTGGCCGTACGCCCGCCGCGGCTTGTACCTGCCGTGCAGGTGCGGATTGTCGGGGTCCACTGGCCGGCAGATGTGGCGTGCAGTAGAGGTGACGCTGACGACGCGGGCAGCTCGAGCCGCCGCAAGCGCCGGCAGCAGCTGCGCCGTGAGCGCGAAGTGCCCGAGATGATTGGTGCCGAACTGTATTTCGAATCCGTCAGCGGTCCTGCCCTCGGGCACGGCCATCACTCCGGCGTTGTTGATCAGCAGATCGACCTCGGGTGCCGCGAGACGATCGTCGCGGCAGCCGCGCGCACCGACGCCAGCGAACCGAGATCAAGGGAGACGACCTCGAGGTCGGCCGCCGGGACATCGGCAAGGATCTCCGCTTTGGCCGCTTCGGCCTTGGTCTGGTTGCGGGCGGCCATCACCACCGACGCGCCCGCGCGAGCGAGTTCACGCGCGGTTTCTAGGCCCAGACCACCGTTGGCTCCGGTGACCACCGCAATGCGTCCCGTCAGATCGGGAATGTCGTCGGGTGTCCATCTCATCGTCGCTCTCCTGCCCTATCGTTGAATCTGGAAATCCATTGCAGCGCTTAGCCGCTCGTCGAACGGCAGTCGAAGGCCCGCCATTGCGGCGATGTCCTGATCGGACTGCGTGAACACGCCTTTGGCGTGACTGAAGGTACGGAAGCCGTGCACGCCCCTCGGCCACCTCGGGTCCGCCCGGGAAGACGGCCACCTCGGTGGGCTGTCTGGCATTACGCACGCGCCCAAGTCACCGCGGCCGCCAAGGCAGCCGGCCCGGACGCCGTAAGACGGACCCTATCCCGATTAGGCCTCGCGTCGGTAGCCGTCGGCATCGAGCAACTCGGCGGGCAAAATTCTCATACGCCAGATCCGCGAAAGGTTCTGGGCCGACCAGCAGCGGCGCATCTGATGACCGGTAACCTCACCCTCATGGACGCGCCCCTGACAAAGAAAGCCGAACAGTCAGAGCGCTCCCGTGCCGCGCTGGTGGCCGCGGGCCTCCGAGCTGTTCGCTAAAAACGGGTACCGCGACACCTCGCTCGCCGCGATCGGCGACCGCGCCGCTGTCAGCCGTGGCTCGATCGGCTGGCACTTCGGCTCCAAAGAAGGACTGCTGCGCGCCGCCGTCGACGATGCGTTCCTGCGCTGGGAGATCAATGAGCTGGTGCCCTACGTCGGCGATGCGCGTGGAATCGAAGCCGTCACCCGCGCGCTGCGCGCACACCGCGGATTTCTCACCGGGCGCCGCCACGTCGCCCCCGCCTGTTCTACGTGCTGCTCTTCGAAGCGCTCGGACCTCGGCCCGAGCTTGCCGTCGATTTCGCCGCGCTGCACCGCACCTTGCGCGCCAACACCCTGTCCTGGATCCAGGGCGGCATCGACACCGGCGAACTCCGCGCCGACCTCGACGCCGAGGCCGCCATCGCCTTCATCATTGGCGCGCTCGGCGGCATCGCATACCAATGGCTGCTCGACCCGCACGGACTCGACCTCGATCGGGTCTGCGCCGAGCTGGAACGCACGCTGATCGCGGGCCTGCGCGCATGACCATGCTCGGCTAGCTGGCTGAAGGTCGTGTCAAGTCATGTGGGATGCGGGGGGCATTGTCGCCGGTGGTTGGCGGCGTTAGAAGACTTCGCCGGAGTGCGCGGCGTGTTGTCAGGTGCGCCGAGCGCGCACGCTGACTCATGCGACCCCACCGGGTGGGTGGGTCATCTGACGTCGTTCGGGCTGCTGTAAAGGCGAAGGGGCCGGGTGCCAGTCGTCACCGACCGATCGTGTCGTCATTGCCAACTGGTTCGACAGTGGTCAGGGGAACGGGGTCTGCAGCCTCAATCTCCGAGGTGCCGGTTCGGGATCGCTCACTCTGATACCTGCCGCCCGGTTGGGTTGGCTCTTAGACGGCTTGCGTCTCGATCGGCACCGTTGGCCGCGAGTGGCTGAAGAGGAGCTTGAAATCCCGAAAGTTGCTCTGCTCAAACCGCATTCACGTCGTTGCCGAACGCACGGAGGAAAACCCGCCCGTGGTGCCATCATCGTTACCGACTGATCGTGTCGTCATCGCTGTCGATCCGCACAAGGCATCCTGGACTGCCGCCGCGGTTGGCACCGCCTTAGAACTTCTTGAGGTGCTACGGGTGGATGTCAGCGCAGACGGCTGACGCCGGCTGCGCCGGTTCGCCCGGCAGTGGAGCAACCCGGTGTGGGCTATGGAAGGCGCGGCCGGATTGGGCGCACCGTTGACCCGGCAGCTGGCCGCCGACGGCGTCGAGGTCATCGATGTTCCCGCCAAACTAGCCGCTCGCGTGCGGCTGCTCTCGACCAGGCATGGCCGCAAAACCGATGAAGCTGACGCCGTCTCAGTCGGGATCGCCGCACTGACGGGGTGCACGCTCAACACCGCCGCCGTCGAGCCAACATCATCGCGATGCGGGCGCTGGTCGAACACCGTGACGACCTGGTCGAAACCCGCACCCAAACCGTCAACCGGCTCCATGTGCTACTGACCCATCTCACACCGGTCGGCGCCCCGCGCGGCCTGACCGCCGACCGCGCCGCCGACGTCCTCCGCCGGATCCGACCCTGCGAGCCGGCGGTCAGAACGCTTCGTAGCCTTGCCGTCGACCTCGTCGCCGCGATTTGCCAACTCGACCGGCGCATCACCAAAGCAGCCACCGCCATTGCCTTTCTCGCGCCGGCGGCCGTCAACTCAACTGCTGCCTGCACACCATGGCCATCACCCAGATCGCCCAAGCCACCCCGGGACGCGACTACACCGACGAAAACGAGCCGCGGGCAAGAGCCACCGAGAAGCGTTGCGCTGCCTTATTGGTGTATCGCCTTTGCGGGCGGCCCACGCTTGGCCGTGGCTCCTCGGTCGTGTCGCGGGATGGCCACGTTGCAGAGCCACCGGAGCCAGTTTGAGTACTGCCACCCTCGATACGCCGAGGCCCTCAACCGGCGTTACGGACATGCCCGAGTCAGATCCGAACAATGAGGAACCGGCAACGGGCCTCGACACCGCGGAGTCAAACACCGACTCCCCGCCGTGCTCGCGAAACCATCTACGGGTCAGGAACTTTGCGGAGTCAGCCGAAGTACAGGGATAGCGCGAAGTCCGTCGGTGTTCGCGGCATACGCCGAAAAATTTGATGTATATCGCTCAGCAAGCGCGTATAAGCGGTTACGGTCCTCACCCTCGGCCGCGCGGGCGATGAAGTCGCCGCCCCGGTCGGGACGGCCATCGGCGAACACCTGGCACTGCGCATTCTTGAGCAAGTTGTGGTACCAGCTCGGGTGGCTGGCCTGGCCGTAATTCGAGGCAATCACGATGACGTCGTCTTCATCGGTGAAGTAGGTGAGCATCACGTCTCGCGACAATCCCGACTTAGCTCCGGTCGTGCGAACCAAGACAAGGGGGATGGCTCCTTTCGCGAAATGTGCGCGTCCGTGAGTAAGCCGAACTAGGCGGTTGTCGAGCGGCGCCAAGAGCCTGCGGTGGATCGCTGATCCCGTGTGCGTGGACATGAACCGGCCGATAGCGCGCCGCATCACACCCGGCCTTGCAGTGGGATCGACTCGCGGGATGCCATACAGCCGATCGCTCATGAGCAGAATGGTACGTCTTGTTGCCGCGAGCTGGTAGATGCTCGATCGCGTTCGCGCGTCAACCGGTGACTGTACCTTTCGGTACTTTTCTGGTATGCCTACTTTGCAGAGTGTTGGTGGCTGCCGTGCAGCATCCTGGACACCCGAAACGGAGTTGAACTCTTGTCGAATCTACTTTTCTTGCAAGCCTCCCCGCGCAAGAACGCGTCAAAGTCTATTCAGATCGCCCAGACGTACCTCAATGCGTTGCGGGTGAACAACCCGGACCTGAACATCGATATTCTTGAACTCTGGGAGACCGATCTCCCGGCGTTCGACGGCGATAAGGTGGCAGCCAAGATGAACGTCATCACTGAGCAAAACCAGAACGACAAGCAGCAGACGGCATGGGATCAAATCGTGGCAGTGGCAGCCAGATTCATTTCTGCCGACCGCTACCTAATTGCCGCGCCGATGTGGAACGGCGGCGTCCCGTACCGCCTCAAGCATTATATTGACCTGATACACCAGCCCGGCCTCCTGTGGGGACTCAACCCAGAGACCGGTTACTACGGACTTCTGAAGAACAAGCACGCAACACTTGTGCTGACCTCAGGCGTCTACGCTCAGGGCGTTCCCTCATCGTTCGGCGTTGACCACCACTCGACCCATCTGCGCGCGTGGCTCAACGAGGCGGGGGTGACAGAAATCGACGAGCTGCGATTTCAACCTTCGTTGCTGACCCCTGATCCCGACGGTGGCTTCGACAGAGCCCGTGAGCGAGCGGTCGAGCTGGCAGCTGCCCACGGCCGCGTCTGATTACATTCCCGTATTGTTTCGCGTCATCGACGTCTAGGACTTCGGTTCTGACGCAGCGATATTCGATCGAAGTCCGCCAGAGCACGAACGACCGCGTCGAACAACGATTCCGGAACAGCACGGTAAGCCGCGTTGGCGCAAGGGGATATCACAGTTCGATAGGCCTTCTACATCCCAAGCTCGAGTCCGACCAAAGCCTCGGGGATTCCCGACTTCGACGGTACGTGACCAACGCCTAAAGATGGCGTGGAAACGCTGCCAGTGCCGACCGAGAACGACTGGCACGACTTTATATTAGTCGCAATGGATTTCGTCGCCGCCGTGGGATTCGGGTGGTAAGTCTTGGTGTGTACGTTCAGGAGTCAATCTCAGGAACGACAAATCGCTGCGGGCTGCGCTTCGCGTGCGTCTGGTGAATACGCGAGAGAAAAGACTTCAACAATTTCAGATGTTACAGACAACTCTTGGTCGAACGCGTGATGCGGCCGGAGTAGCGGGTTGCAGCCGGGTGCCAATGGGGGCAGCGCGGACGGTTCATGCTGCAACGATTAGGAATTCGTTGCAAGTCTTCGTCGCGCAAAAGTCCTTCCCCTCACCTCACCGGAGACTCCTTCCGCGCCGGAATGCGCCGCAAACTGCTCGGAGAGAACCGATCAGCGACGGGCCTTTAGGCGCGGCTGCCGGTACCCGCCGTGAACAAACTGCGCATGGAGGCCTTGATGACGGAGCCGATGTGTTTCGCAGCCGTTCCAAGAGGCCATGGACTCGCCGGCCTGTGACTCGGCCGCAGGGTATTACGCTCAGCCCGGGATCACCTATCGCCTCCTGAAACTGCCGCACAGCACCGTCGCCGTCGCGTGGCAGCCCAAGCTCAGACGATGAGTTGATCGACGCCTTGGCGTCCACGTGTTGCCGCCAAGCGCGGCTCGAGCGTTGCGCCCGTAGCCGCGCGACGGCATGCAGTCCAGATGCGTCCAGCGGCTAAACACCTGACGCCGTGGGCGAGGGCGAAAGGAAACGGTGTATCGCCTCCATCGCGGCGTCCTGGCGTGCTTCGTCTGCGAAGTCGGGCATAATCTTGGCTTGATCAGTTAGCGGTCCGGTCAGGGCGCTGGCCGGGCTCGCGTAGAACCCGCCGCTGAGCAGTGCGTCGTCAATCAGCCCTCGGATCAACCGCTGGGTCCCAGTCTGAAGCGTGTGCGCGATGCCGAACGCAGGCAGGACAAAAGGCATGAGCAACCCGCCCATCAACAGCCGCACGATCGGCGTCATATCCCGGAGGACGTCGGTGCCCGCCGTGTTGCCGGGACTGACGGTGAGCAGACGCGACTCTGGGTGCCGTCGCGCCATTGCGCTCATATAGAGGGCGCCGACATGCTTGACCGCGGCATATGCCGACATCACGCTGCCGCCACGCGACCAGAAAGAACCGTCGGCAACGGATGAATACTCGGCGGCAGAGCCCACGTGGAAAATCGGTCTCGGGATACGCAGCTTCGGCGCACCGCGGGCCGCCTCGCTGCCGACGAGTACGGCAGTGCCGCCGAACGCCCCGCGCTGCATCAGCCCCTCTAGCAAAGCGGCATGTCCCAACACGTTTGCCGCGAAGATGTGAGTAACGCCTGCGGTCGTCCGCGCGTTCGGCGTCGGCCCCCCGGTTCCGCCAGCATTCATGATAATGCCGTCCACAAAGTCATCGATGCCGTCGATCGCAGCGGTCACCGACCTAAGTTCAGTGAGATCCATCATCAGCGGTTGATAGATCTGCCTGCCGGCTATCCGGCCCAGGTTATCGGCGGCCTTGTATGCCTTTTCCTCAGATCGACAGCTGACGTAGACGCGCTCGACGCCGTCGACGCGAGCGAGCGTTCGCGCCACTTCCCTACCCAATCCCGTATTTGCCCCGGTAACTAGTACTGCTGCGAGATGTGACGTCACGTCGCCCGTATCCTTTCAAGCTCGGCACGGTCATAGTTGTACTGTACGCTTTGGTACACTGCGAGGCGCAGTCGGTGGGCTTCCCACATGGACGTGACAGCCGACACATCGTGACGAAGACGATCATTGCGAGATAGGGAATTCGATCCGGACCTGCGATGGCAGCCCGAATGAGACAGGTCTACGCTCACTGCAATTCACGCCTTCCTTCAGTCGGAGTCGCTGTTGCACAACGAATCCCGCGGATCAGAATTGTTCTGCTTGGTCGACCCGGGCTGTGACGGGGCAATGAACCCGATCAACCCGGAGGTGTAATGCTCTGATGACCCGTCCCTTGAGTGCCGATGCTCATCGGAGCCGCCCCACAACCGCGGTGAGGTCGGGCGTGGTAGTCGCGACGCAGCAGTGCACTGGACCGCATCTTGCGGAGGGCGGACGCAAGAAACGCCAACAAATCAGTGCGCGAGAAAGTTTCACGGCGCATCGTCGGTCGATTTGCTCGTGTTCGGGTGGCACATTAAGTGTACTCTTTGGTACATTGACTGGGTTCGCATTGCAGTAATAACTTGTCAGATCAGCTTCGTTGGCGCGTTAGGATGTCTGCCTGCTCTGCGGCGAAAATGCCGCTATGGCCCCTCCTCCCCGCCACAGTACGCAGTACACAGTGAACTGCACTACCGTTGTCAAGCAGCATCTTTGCGCGGCGGGCAGAGCCGCGATAGCGGATATGACTGGCATACACCCTTGCGAGGCGCATGATGACTGGTTTCGACATCCGCGCGGCGGGCTCGACCGAGCTTACGCGCCTGCTGACCTTGGCTGCCGCCTTCTACCTCGAAGACGGATTTGCGACGCCGGTTTCACAGCTCCGTGACAACCTGGCCTTTCTGCTGCACAGCCGTGCCGCCCGCGTCGCCGTGGCGGGCCGGCAGCACGACATCGTTGGCTTTGCCATCACAACCCTTAGCTTCGGGCTTGAATATGGTGCTATCGCTGAACTTGAGGATCTGTTCGTCGCACCGGCCTCAAGGGGATCGGGAGTCGCGACCGCGCTCATTGACGACAGCTGCGATTGGGCTCGGTCTCGCGGTTGCCAGGCCCTCGAAGTGGTCGTAGTGCCGAAGGCCAACGACGTCGCGCATCTTGTCAGCTATTACGCGAAGAGGAATTTTGCCGACCAGGGTCGAAAAGTATTGACCCGGGACCTCACCCGGTAGGGCATGCCGCAGTCCGCGAAATCTATTTTTCATACAGACCTTTCGGATCCGGAGGGTGTTGATGCTGCGGCGTGCAGCTAGAGGCCTCTCCGACGCGCAGGTGATGTACCCAATCATGCCGGGCGAATCGTTTGCCATTAGCTGCGATAGCTTCGGCAAAGTCGCGGCTTACGATCCGATTGGTTGTCCTGGTTTCCCCGGAGAATTTGGTCTATCCCGCGCTCACGCTCAACGGTGTTGTCATACTTGGTTTTACGCCACGGGGTCGGTGGATTGTAGGAGCAGTTCGAGCTCCCTCGGAGTGCGTATGCCGAGCGCGGAGTGACGCCGTTGGCGCTTTAGGACGTTCTCTTGGAACTCGAAGATCGCGTTGGCCGACTCGATACGCGTCCTCCACCGATGGCGGTTGCGCAACTCCGTTTGCGTTCTACTCGAGACGGACTCGATAATTGCCGTCGGCTCGGCCTGCTCAGCCCGGTCGAGGTCGGACAGCCAACCGCATTCGATGAGCTCTTGTTTCGCGTAGTGCTAAATGGTCCGATCGCTACGGCCCAGATCGGCAGGGCTCTCGGCACCGGGGCCGCCCGGCGGCACACCAGAGGCTGACCCCAAGCAGAACGGACTTTGGATAACCCGGCATATCATCCGAAAGCGGCCCGTTGACGCGATCGTGGCGACGCATGCCACCGCCGAATTGGGGCTTTACACCATCGCTGGTGAAGTTCGTAAGCCGCCTGCAGGTACCTGATCGTCAGACTCATGTAGCGCCGACTCGATCGGACTAATGCGCGACCACCTTTTTGCCGAGCACTGGCGAGCCGGATTTCACCAGCCCGCCTAAATGTACCTAACAGTACAATAGGTCTCGCGGTCGAAGATGTTGTTGTGGTAGTCAAAATTTTGCATCAGTCGTGAATACCGAGGCTGGTATTCACCCCTTGACGGCGGAAGCTCCGCTGCCCTAGGCCATAGGTAGGGTCTGTGATATCGAGCAATCTGGTGGTCGTCTTGGCCTTCGGGGCCGTCGTGCCATTCGTCTACACCATGACCGGTAAGTTGCGACTGCCCGGACCGGTCCTGGAAATGCTAGCCGGTATCTTGATTGGTCCTGCGGCGCTCGGCTGGGCCAGGCCGGATGAACTGGTAAACACGCTGGGAACGTTGGGATTGTCGTTCCTACTGTTCTTGGCCGGCTTCGAAGTCGACGTGCGTCGCTTCAGGACGAGGATCGGACCCAAGGTGATGATGTCGTTGCTCATCTCGATGCTGCTCAGCGCCGCGACGATGGTAACGATGGATGCGAGGATCGGTCAGGGCAGCCTTCTGGTCGGTATAGCCCTGCTGGCGACCTCGCTCGGAGTTGTAGTGCCCGTCCTGGCAGACGCTGCGGTGGCCCGCCAACCTGTAGGCGTCATCACCGTGTCATGCGCGTCCGCCGGCGAAGTTGCAGCAGTAGTGGCGTTCTCGTTAGGGGTGGCCGGATCGCCGACCCCCCTCATCGGACGACTGCTCCTTCTCGGTTTGCTCTTGACCCTTGTCGGCGGAGTCGGCACAGTTCTAGCAGGTGCCAGACATGCTTCGCGCCTCGTCTTTCTCATTCAACGGCTCGCTGATACCAGCGCCCAAATCCGGATTCGTCTTACCGTGTTGGTGGTGACGGGAATCGCCTTCGCGGCAGCACGTCTGGGCTTCGAATCGATCCTCGGCGCATTCTTGGCCGGGGTGCTGGTCCGTACCGTCGACCCCGAACCCCAACGTGCCCACCCGCTCTATCGCATCAAGATCGAAGCGATCGCCTTTGGACTACTCGTGCCGGTCTACTTCATCCGCAGCGGAATGGCGCTCGACGTGGAAGGCTTGACACAGCAGCCCGCGACCCTGGCGGAAATGGCTCTGTTCCTCGCAGCACTGTTGGCGGTGCGGGGTCTGCCTGTCGTCGTGTTCTGGCAGGAGTTATCCAAAACTCAGTTGCTCGCGTCTGCCCTATTGCAGGCAACTTCGCTGCCATTTCTTCTCACAGCCGCCCAAGTTGGTCTGCAGATGGGTTTATTGTCTCGGTCGACATCCACCGCCGTTGCAGGCGCGGGGATGTTGTCCGTCCTAACATTTCCACCGATAGCGCTGCGGCTGCTGGCCCTGCCCCAATCAGGCCCTCGACGTCGACGCTTGCGCAGGCGACCAGGGAGCCCCGACCAAAACCGACCTCCCTGATCGATTGTTGCTCGGTGCGGCCCCAGGCACACATACACCTACTGGTCGTTCAATCACCGCGCGCCGCGACACCCGCAGCTCCGAAATCGCACAGCACGCGTTCATCACAGCTGTCGCGGCACGGTGTCGCCGCCAGCCCGCGAGCCCTGATGGTTGGGAACCCTGACCGATGTCACACACACCCACACGGTTGCAGGATATTTCGGCGACAAGCTTCCCTGTACCGATAAGTACATATAGGCTGCTGTCGTTATGGCGCTCACCGAAAGGACTTCACGATGCGATTGACCGCACTCATCTCCGCAGCACTGTTGTCGGTAGCCCTGCTGTTAAGTGGATGCAGTTCCTCGAGCAAAGGGGGCCAATCGAGCTCGTCATCCCAGTCGAGCGTGACGGCTCCCCAAGGGTCTGCCGCGTCGCGTTCAGGCACATTCACCGGGCTCAACGGTAAGCAGGTTGCGGGCAAAGTCACAGTGACCGACGGCCAGATCGTGTTGTCGAACTTTTCCTCCGACGAAGGGCCGGATTTGCACATCTACCTGGCTAATGGCACTGACGAGAGCGCCGTCGCCGCGGGCAAGGTGATCGCCAGCGTCGCTTTCGACAAGAGTTCGCAGACATTCCCGCTCAGCGGCCTCGACGAATCGAAGTACACCACCGTAGTGATTCACTGCGATAAGGCCAAGGCATCCTTCGGGGCCGCCACGCTCTCATGAGTTCTCAGGCACGCCCTGCCGCGCTGTTGGCATGGATCGCCTTCGGCGCGGCAAGGGCGGCGCTAGGCATCTTATGGCTGCACGAGGGCTGGTTCAAATATCGCGCACACTTTGGTCGCGCCGACATCTTGCTCGTTGTCGACGGCGCGAAGGCCAATAGCAGGGTCCCCGACTACTTCACAGCTCTCTCGGAATCGGTGCTTCGCGACAACGCAGGCTTGTTCGGGGTAATGATTCCGCTACTCGAAACCACGTTAGGAATCGCGCTGATTGTCGGAGTGCTCAGCTTGCCTGCGGCGATGGGCTCGATACTGACCCTACTTTCCTACTGGAGCTCCGACCAGCTCATTGCTCAATATCCAATTATGGCAGCGCTTTCCGCGATCGTCATCGCGTGGCCAGCTCAGTCAACGCGCCTGTCCGCCACATCATTAGTGGTACGGACACTGCATCGTCGCCAGCGCGGGCAACGACTGATCGAAGGACCACTGCGACGCTGGCTGTAGTGGTCCTTCGATGCCAAGCGTGATGCCCCCGGGCTTGATGCGATAGCCGCGCCCTACATCCAGCCGCCCGCGGCGTCGATGGTTGCTCCTGTGATGTATGACGCGTCATCCGAGAGCAAAAATGCTGCGACCGAGGCAATTTCAGCCGGCTCGGCCCATCGGCCCAGCGAATTCATTGACTTAACGACGACCTCGGGCGCCAAGTCGCGCAGCACTGGCGGTGTGTAGCTTGCGGCGTGCTTGGCTGCCATGTCGGTGTTCGTACCTCCTGGGGCGATCGCATTGATGCCGATGCCGCGTTCGGCCAGTTCTGGCGCCAGATTCAGCACCATCGCTGAAACCGCGGCCTTACTGGCTGCGTACAGCGTGTGCTGATACACCGCAATCCGAGCGCTGATCGACGAGGTGAGCAAGATGCGGCCGCCCTGCGTCATCGCCGCGACCGCCGCCTGGGTCGCGAAAAGCTGCCCTGCAACATTGACGTGAAACACTCGATCTACATCGACCGGCGTAATTGATTCCAAAGGCCCGAAATGCTCGACACCAGCGTTGCTAGCCAACAGGTCTAACCCGCCGAACGCCGCCACTACCTGAGCAACCAGATCAGCGGTCTGGGCAGCATCGCTTACGTCGCCCTGGACCGCAAGCGCCCGATCACCCCCGCCCAGCTCACGGATCAATGCCTCAGCAGAGGCCGCATCACGCACGTAATTGACCGCGACTCGTGCACCCTCGCTTGCTAAGCGTCGCGCGATCGCGGCACCGATACCCCGGCCGCCACCGGTTACCAACGCACGCTTTCCTGTCAACCGTCCAGAATGCGACATGGCTCGAACTTGTCAATGGCCAAGTTGGAGTATCCGCTGGTGGCCAGTTGAAAGTATCCACCCCGTGCGGTAGTTCCTAGGTTGGTGTGGGCCGCTCCTTCCGGTGTTTGGCGTCTTTCATGCGGTAGGAGTCGCCGTCGGTGATGACGACGGTGGCGTGGTGCAGCAGGCGGTCGAGGATGCTGACGGCGGTGGTCTGCTCGGGTAGGAACCGACCCCATTGCTCGAAGGGCCAGTGCGAGCCGATGGCCAGTGATCGTCGTTCGTAGGCGCCGGCGACCAGGCGGAACAACAACTGGGTGCCGGTGTCGTCTAGGGGCGCGAATCCGAGTTCGTCGAGGATGATCAGGTCGACTCGCAGCAGCGATTCGATGATCTTGCCGACGGTGTTGTCGGCCAGGCCGCGGTAGAGGGTTTCGATGAGGTCGGCGGCGGTGAAGTAGCGGACTTTGTGCCCGGCGTGGATCGCGGCGGTCCCCAGCCCGATCAGGGTGTGAGACTTACCGGTGCCGGCTGGGCCGATGATCGCCAGGTTGTGTTGCGCTCGAACCCATTCCAGACTCGACAGGTAGTCGAACACTTTCGGCTGGATCGAGGACGCGGCCACGTCGAAGCTGTCCAACGTCTTGGGGACGGGGAACGCCGCGGCTTTGAGGCGGTTGACGACGTTGGAGGCATCCCGTGCGGCCAGTTCGGTCTCGACCAGGGTCCGCAGCACTTCCTCGGGGGTCCAGCGTTGGGTCTTGGCGGTGATCAGGACTTCGGGTGCAGTGCGCCGCACCGCGGCCAGCTTCAACCGCCGCAGCCCGGCGTCCAGATCGGCGGCCAGCGGCGGAACCGATGGTGGTGCAACGGGTTCGGTGGCGGTCACCGGTGGCGGCGTGGTCATGAGATCACCTCGCCGTCGGAGGTGACCGGGGTGATCTTGTAGGCGTCTAGGGAACGGGTCGGGGCCACCGGCAAGTCCAGGATCAGCGCGTCGCCGGCCGGGCGGGGCTGGGGTGTGCCGGTGCCGGCGGCCAGAATGGAACGCACGTCGGCGGCCCGGAACCGGCGAAACGCCACCGCCCGGTGCAGCGCACCGACCAGGGCGTCGCGGCCGTGGGCAGCGCCCAGGGCGAGCAGGATCTCCAACTCCGAGGCCAGGCGGGTGTTGCCGATGGCCGCCGCACCGACCAGAAACGCCTGCGCATCCTCACCGAGATCGCAGAACTGCTTTTCCACCGTGGTCTTCGGGCGTGGCCCGCGGCTGGGTGCCGGCCGGGGTCCGTCGTAGTGGTCGTCGAGGATCGAGACACCACCGGGGGCGACGAGTTGGTGTTCGGCCACGACCACCCCGGTCGCGGGGTCGAGCAAGACGATCGCGCCGTGGTCGACGACCACGGTCACCGTGGTGCCGATCAACCGCATCGGCACCGAGTAGCGGGCCGACCCGTACCGGATACAGGACAGTCGGTCGACTTTGCGCAGCACCGAGGGTGCCCCGATCTGCAACCGAAGGGACGGGAGCGGTTGCAGCAGTTCACGTTCGACGATCAGGCGTTCGTCGGGGATGGCGCAGATCTCTGAATGGGTCGCGGCGTTGACTTCCGCGCACCACACTTTGGCTGCGGCGTTGGCATCGCGCAGAGTAATCGGTTGCCCGGTGACGGCGGCCTCGGTCAACAGCGGTACGGCCAGATCGTCCTGGGCGTAGCCGCACAGGTTCTCCACGATCCCCTTGGACTGCGGGTCGCTGGCGTGACAGAAATCCGGGGCGAACCCGTAGTGGCCGGCCAGTCGCACGTAGTCCGCGGTAGGGACGACGACATTGGCCACGACGCCGCCTTTGAGGCAGGCCATCCGATCGGCGAGCACCCGCGCCGGGACCCCGCCGATCGCGGCCAGAGCTTCGGCGATCAACGCCAACGTGGTCGAGGCACGTTGGTCGCTGGCGAAGCGCACGAAGCGCCACCGCGAGAACGCCAACACCGCGCAGAACAGGAACAACCCCGGCGCGACTTGGGCCCAATCTATGACCAGATACTCACCCGGCTCCCACACCGCTGGCCGCCGGCCACGGTGATTACTAATGCGCCACAACGCTTTCGCCTCTGCAACGAGACGGCGGAAGTTACGGTCAGAACCGCTGTATCCGGCGGCCCGGGCCTTCGGCAGCAGCCGCTTGGCCGAAATCCGACCATGTGACTTCGCGACCCGTTCAGCGACCAGATCGGCCACCGAATCATAGTTATGCGCCCGTTGGGCCCGCGGTGGCGGCGGCACACCGGCCTGGTCGGCCTCGAACTTGTCCACGACCTTCTTGACGGTGCGGTGAGTGGTGCCGCACTCCTCCGCGGCGGCCCTATACGACCCGAGCTGTTGGTAGGCAGAAATGATGTCCATGCGGTCCTTCGCAGACTTCAATGGAACTCCCCGGTGGTGATGGCGATTGGTTGGCGCCTTCACCGTCACCATCGGGGCCCGCAGTTCCTGATCGACACGACGAACACGGGGTGGATACTTTTACCCGGCCAAAAACGGATACCTCGACTTGGCCACCAGTGGGTACTTTTTCATGGCCATGGGCAGAACTCCCTGTAGATCGGCGAAGACTGACACCTTCGTGTTAACAACTTTCGTGGAATCCTTCCGCACGGCAAGACTACTGGCGTACCCACCGCTAGAGGTGCCGAACCCATCGCGCAAAGACGCAAGGCCGCCACTACGCGTGGCCACCTTCTGATCGCCGAAGTCGCGCGCGGTGGTGTGTTCACAGACTTCGGCTCTGTGTTGGAAACGGCGTGCTCCCGAGGCCCTTCGCTGTTCAGCCACCACTTCAGCCTTTCCCACAAACACTGCCTGCACCATCGCCTGTACGTTGAGCCCCCGCCACCGTCAGACAACCGGGCTTGACCCTGCCCATCCGGACAGGTCCGTCGGTTCCGGCGGAGAATTGAGCAGTCCGAGTTGGTTTCCAGGCGCCCTCGCAATACTTCTCCTAATTCCTGAGGATGTGGTGACAGCATCGCCTCGGGTGAAGACGGGGCCGGCGGCGAGTCGGTGTAGGCGGCCTGCCAGACGTCAGCGCCTCATGGCACTGCGGCCTCGCGGACGGAGCGTGGAAACCGCAGCATCCCCCAGCAGTTCTCGACCTACTGCACGGAGCTTGCTGGCAGGCGTTGCGCTATTGGGTCGGCTCGATGCCAGCCCGCGGCTTGTCAATCCTCGCAGAGGATTACCAGCACACGCCGGCGCCGCTCTACCATCCTGCCGCTGGACAATGACGCAGTCGAGCCGACCTTCAATCCAAGACTTTAGGATTCGCCCAGGGTGCCGGGAGGGAGTCAGCTCAGCCCCAGTAGGGCGTTCTCCACCACTTCGGGCAGCGCGGGGTGGATCCAGTACTGGCCGCGGGCCATCTCGTGGGCGGTGAGGCCGAAGCTCATCGCCTGGATCAGCGGCTGAATCAGCGAGGACGCCTGGTAGCCCATGAAGTGCGCGCCTAACAGCTGGCCGGTGCTGCGCTCGGCGATCAGCTTGACGAGTCCGGTGGTGTCCTCCATCGCCCACCCGTAGGCGATAGCGCCATAGTCCTGGATCTTGACCAAGATGTCGAACCCGTTTGCCACGGCTTGGTTTTCGGTCAATCCGACGCTGGCTAACTGGGGATCGGTGAACACCGCCGACGGAACGAACCGGTGATCGGTGACGGCCATCGACCCCGTGTCATCCCAGTCGCAGAGCAAATTTCGCTGCACGACACGGGCCTCGTGGTTGGCGACATGCTTGAGCTGAAACGGCGAAGACACGTCGCCGAGTGCGAAAATCCCACGGGCGGAGGTCCGTTGAAATTTGTCGACGACGACGCGGCCGTACTCGAGGGCGACTCCGGCCTGCTCTGCGTCCAGCAGGTCGGCATTGGACACCCTCCCTGTTGCGACCAGCAACGCGTCCGCATCCAGGATGCTTCCGTCGTCGAGTTGCAGCGACACACCCGAGTCCCGATTCTGTCCGCCAACGACATTGCGGTGGGTCCGCAGTTCCCACTTGTCCGCCACCACGCGGGTGAACCGTTCGCAGATGGTGTCATCGCAGTGCCGCAGCAGGCAACTGCCCCGGACCACCAGTGTCACGCGTGAACCTAGGGCGGAGAAGACATGGGCGAACTCGGCCGCTACGAAACCACTTCCGACAATGACCAGGTGCTCGGGCAGCGCGGGTATCCGCATGATGGTGTCGCTGGTGTGGTATCTGAGCCCGGAGGCGGTGATTGCCGGCGGAACCGTCGGTCGCGAACCTGCGGCGATCACCACCTGGTCGGCGGTGAACTCCTCGCCGACGTTCGTACGCAGCAGATAACGCCCATCGGCAGCGACCGGCCCGAAACGCGTATGGCTGCGGTAGACGTCGATGTTGGGAGCCGACCGGCGGTAGTCTTCGCCGCTGGGCCCGATCGGATCGATCCGCCCAAACACCCGCGACACGATGTCCGTCCAGCGCACCCCGTCGATATGCGCATCCACGCCATACCGGGCCGCACCCCGGATCGTTTTGGCCACCTCGGCGGCGTAGACGAACATCTTGGTCGGAATGCACCCGACGTTCAGACACGTACCGCCGAAGGTGCCCTGCTCGCAGATCGCCACCCGCTTGGCCGCATAGTGTTCGTTGTAAATACTGTTGCCCGAACCGGTTCCGATGATCGCGAGATCGTAGGTCTCCATCGATACGTCACCCTTTCCCCGACTGGCTCTCGAGCGGGACCGAGGCGTCGGCGTCATTGAGCCTGCTGAGATGTTCGTCGAGCCAGCGGTCCACACGGCAGCAGGACTGCCGGTGCGGATCCGAAAGCCACACCGTACGCGGGTTTGGCCGGCACTCCGCGCGTTCAGCCGACCGAAGCACGTTCGAGCATGCCGGGCGGTTCATCGGCACCGTTCCGATCCATCCATCCGCCGTAGCCCTTTGACATGCCCGACTGCAGAAACTGGTCGCATGTGGATGCTCGCGTTGCTTGTTGCATGGCCGACGCGGCGATCTGCCATGGCGACCGACCGCGCGGCGAGAGCTGTCACAGCCTACCTTTCGATCTCAAGCCGACGATCCTGCATCGGGCTGCGGGGTCGGGCCAATGACACACGGTATATCTCTGTGGTGCGCGCGAAGTTCGGACGTTCCACCGATACGCTACGGTAGCTTAGACTGATCAGTACAGTGCGGCAACGCGCTGCCCGCGTTGGCTCGCGTGATGGCCTCGCCATCTCGACGGGCATGCGCTAGGTTGACGGACCCGTGAGTTTGAGGAGACCTCTGATGCCGACGGTGCGCCAGCGGACCTACGACATGCTGCGAGCCCACGGAGTGACGACATTCTTCGGAAATCCTGGGTTCACCGAGTTGCCTTTTCTCACCGACTTTCCGGCGGATTTCACCTACTACCTAGGTCTGCAAGAAGCGGCCGTCGTCAGTATGGCTGACGGCTATGCGGGTGTGACGGGTATGCCGGTGGTTGTGAATCTGCACAATGCACCAGGTGTGGGCAACGCGATGGGCAATCTCAAGACAGCGTTTCACAACAAGACGCCGCTGATCATCACCTGTGGTCAGCAGCGCCGTGATATGTGCCTTTACGAGCCGGGCTTTTACAACCGGGACGCCCGCGACCTGCCTAAGCCGTATGTGAAGTGGTCCTACGAACCTCAACGCGCGCAGGACATTCCCGCCGCCTTCCAGCGCGCGATCCACATCGCCTGTCAAGAGCCGCAGGGGCCTGTCTTTCTGGTGCTGCCGGTAGATGATTGGGAGCGCGAAGCAGACCCGTTGCCACTCGTCATTCGTCGGGTCTCTACCCGCGTTGCGCCTGACCCGCAGGCATTGGCGTCAGCCGCAGGGCGTATCGCGGCCGCCAGAAACCCCTGTTTGATCGCTGGGGCCGCGATTGACCGAGCGGGAGCGTGGGATGAGATGGTCGCGCTTGCCGAAAAGTTGCGTGCCGCCGTGTACGGCGCGCCGGCCGCGAGTCGTGCGGCTTTTCCCGAGAACCATCGACTCTTTCGCGGTGCTTTGGTGTTTGACCGGGAACTGCTCCGTCATTGGCTTGAGGATCACGATTTGCTAGTCGTGGTCGGCGCAGCGGTTTTCGACTTCGACATGGGAGGCATGGGTCCGGTCCTGCCCGAAGATAGCGACTTATTGCTGTTCACCGATGATCCCGAAGAGGCCGCCCGCGCGCCCGCAGGCGACGCTGTGCTGGGCAACGTCAAGTTAGCGCTTACGACCCTGGCCCAGGCGGTGCCGGAAACGACTGCCACCTGGCCGCAGACAACACCCAACATGCCAACCCCGGCTACGGGGGATCCGATACAACCGCACGCCTTATTCGCTCTACTGGAAGAACTTCGACCAAAAGATGGTGCCGTGGTGTTGGAGGCGTCTTCTCACGCCTCGGCAATGCACATGCGAATGCCGATCACCGTGCCACGAGGTTTCTTCTACGCCGGCGTGGGCGGTATCGGCAATGGCTTGCCCACCGCGGTAGGGGTGCAACTTGCGCAACCTGACCGCCGCGTCATTTGCGCAACCGGTGACGGAGCGATGCTCTACACGTTGCAGGCTTTATGGACGGCAGCCCAACATCAGGCGCGCATAGTCGTGGTAGTCCTCGACAACGCAGGTTACGCCGTTCTCAAGGAATCCGGCGATTACCTCGGCGTTGGTCATGACCAGCCGGGACTGGATACACCCGGCGTAGACCTGGTCAAGCTGGCCGAAGGATTCGGCGTACCCGGCATCCGGGTGGAACAGTACGCGGGGCTGCGCTCCGCGTTCGAGCAAGCCCTTGCCGCTGACGGGCCAATGCTGTTGAGCGTCAGGGTCGATCCGACCCTGCGACCGCTTCTGTCGTGACAACGCACGCTCTGGCCACAAGCCTTATGCGTTCCGTGCTGGGTTGTCCCACAGCGTTTTACAGCTGGGAGGAAGCACCGGATTCGCCGAGCTGTGCGCAGTGTCGTTGGATAACAGTCTCGGCTCCGGTTTCGGTTGTAAGGTGCGGCTCAGCTGTGCAACAGCACAGCGGTCCTCCTCTACAACTTTTGGATAGCGCGCGGTTAGACCGATCGATGGGGTCAGCTGTGACCGTCCGGGCACTGGCAGGTTGGCGGCATCAGGCGCACGCTTGATCTGGCCGTGCAGATGCAGGCGCAGAAAAAATTTGGGAATCCGACGTCAACGAACGGAGTTCACCCCATGTCGAGCGGAACGCAAGCCGATGCTTTCACCGGGTACGTCCTGCCCCCGTTGCCCTACGGCTACGACGCGTTGGAACCCTACATTGATGCAGCCACGATGCAGCTGCACCACAACAAGCATCACCAAACTTATGTCGACAAACTCAACGCCGCGATCGCCCCGTACCCACAGTTGCACGGACTGATCATCGAAGATCTGCTCCGCCGCCTCGATGAGGTGCCAGACGAGATCCGCCAGACCGTGCGCGAACAAGGTGGTGGACACGCCAACCATCAGTTCTTCTGGAAGGTGATCGGGCCACCGCGCGACACGACACCGCAAGGTGCTTTGGCCGACGCACTCGAGCGCGACTTCGGCGGTCTTGACGCATTCAAGGAGCAATTCGCGACCGCCGCGGCGAAGCAATTCGGTTCGGGCTGGGCATTTCTCGTGATCAACCCCGGCACCAAGAAGCTGGAGATCCTCACGCTTCCTAACCAGGACAGCGTCTTGCTCTACGGTCGACCCGGTTTGCTGGCTTGCGATGTGTGGGAGCACGCCTACTACCTGCGATATCAGAACCGCCGAGCCGAATATTTGGACGCTTGGTGGAATGTTGTGGCGTGGGACGTCGTTTCCCGCCGACTGGACAACTTTAACGCCGGTAAACAACAACTCTGACGGTGACGCCGAAGGACATTGCTTCGCGCTGGGGCGGTGTTGGCGAGACACACGATAGTAAGGGTGAGTTCTCAGACTAGGTCGACCGCGCCGAGGCATCCAAATCGTCCTCGCGGCCGGAAGCGGTGGGGCGGAGTCACAGAGCGTAGCTGTCCCGAGTCACTCCAGTTACCCGTTGATGGGCGTCAGCCGAGGCGCTTGTAGAAGACGATCTTGTCGTCGCCGTCGTCGTAAAACTCGCGAATGCGTGCTTCCTCAGTGTAATTGAGCGTGCGGTAGAAGCGGCGGGCACGCTCAAACTCCGGAAGCGATGATGTCTCGACTAGCAGAATGCGTTCACCAGCATCGGCGAGAGACCGCTCGAGATGACCCATGAGTTCAGCGCCAATGCCTCGCCCGTGAAGCTGCGGCAGGACACCGATTGCGAGGACATTCCACGTACCGGTTGTCATTCGTTCGGGTTCGCAGAACGCAAAGCCAGCAAGAAATTGACCGGCTTGGTGTCCAATCCAGATCTGCCGATTGTCGGGTCGTGTGAAGTAGGGCTCGATCATCTTCTCGAGCAACGTCGACGGGAACAGACCGACCGCCTCGACAATGCGCTTGATTTGGGCAACGTCGTCACGCCGGATCGGGCGCACTAGAGAGCTCATCGTGAGTAACGAAGTGTCACATAGTTTGTCGGCGCGGCCGCTAACCATCTCGGAGGCCGAGTCGCGAGAACGTGTCCGCTCTGCTGCGCAGCAGCGGCGTGTTCCTTTGCTACAGAGGGCAATATGTTCCTTTCGATGGAGACGATCGACGGCAAGCAGAGACTAGACTCAACAGTACAACTCGTTGTTGCTGTTGCCATCCTCCCGAGGCCGGAACTTTGCATTACTGATTGCTGCTGCCCAGCGTTGCAGGCAGCCGAGCACCGTTACGCTTCCGTGCTCGACGTACCCGCAGTGCTATTCCGGCGCCGACTCGACGCGGCGACCAAAGCCTTCCACTTTCGACCCGACGCAGATGGCTGCATGACTACGTGGTCGGCGGCGACAGCGGAGCCTCGCCCCTGCCCTCGTCGAGCGGGAAGAGTTAACCCCGCGAACCGCCTTTAGGCGTCCCCGGCGTGACCCGAAAGCAGGAGCGGGCCAGTTGCGCGAGCTTGCGGGACCTGGAATAGTGACCGACTGGTCGGTCACTTAGGGAACGCGTGGGAAGGAATTTTTATGAATCGGCAGTCGGTCAGGTGCGCGCGGCCCGCTTCCGGAGGACTCGCAGCCGGCATTGCTCTAAAAGCTGCCGTGGGCGCAGCGCGCCCAGTCGAGATCATCGACGCCTGTGGCTCATCCGTAGCCATCAAGCGGTGGGGTCACGGCGTACCAGTGTTGTGTCTGCACGCGATAGGTCACGGCAGCGGAGACTTCGCGTCTATGGCTTCCCGTCTAGGCAACCACTTCGAAATCGTGGCAGTCGATTGGCCGGGGCACGGCCACTCACCCGACGACGGCCGACCCATGTGCCCCCAGCACTTCGCCGAACTTGCACTGGCGGTCGTGGATCGGCTCCAATTGACGCGTCCGATCGTTGTTGGCAACTCGATCGGTGGTGCGGCGGCGCTTATTGCCGCCGCAACCGTGCCCGAGGCGTTCGCGGCGGTCGTGCTATGCAATGCCGGTGGACTGGCGCCGGTCGATCGGACCGCTCGGCTGGCCACCTCGCTGATGGCCTGGTTCTTCGAAGCGGGCGCGCGCGAAGCCAAATGGTTCCCAGCAGCTTTCGGCTTTTATTATCGATGCCTCGTCCTACCGCGTGCGGCGGCCAAGGAGCAACGTCGCAACATCATCAGCGCCGGGAGCGCCGCTGCGCCTCTGCTGGCCGACGCGTGGCGCGGTTTTGGCGAGCCTGACGCCGATCTCCGGGCGCTGGCACCCCACGTGGCGGCGCCGGTGTGGCTGGCGTGGGCCCAACGAGACCGATTTGTGTCGTGACGTCGTTCCAGAGCCGCCGCTGAGACGTTCCGCCGCAGGCGGGTCACGCAGTTTAACGCGGGTCATTCTGCCTTTATGGAGGAACCCGACCGATTCGCTGCAGAGTTCGCTCAATTCATCGCCGAAACGGTACAGGAACGGCAATGACGGACTTCAACAGAATCATGGCGTCGTACGAATCGATTCACCGTTCACCGGCCAATCGGGCGTTGCATGCAATCGGTATTCCCATGATCGCAATCTCGGCGCTGGGCATGCTCAGCCTGGTACGGATGTCTGATCACGGCGCAGCCACGTTGATCAACGGGGCGGCCGTCGCAGTAGCAGCGGCCTCGTTGGTGGTAACGCGCTGGTCTGTGCGTGCCGGAATAGGCTTCCTCGCCTTTAGCACGATCTCCTGCGGAATAGCGGACGCCGTGGCGACCCAGTGCGAAACAGCCTATGCTGTAACGAGTTTCGCGGCCACGTTTGTAGCTGGGTGGGCGGTCCAGTTCGTCGGACATGTATTCTTCGAACGAAGGGCCCCGCAGTTCACCCGGCGGCCAGAAAATCTGTTGCTTGGTCCGGTGATGATTGTTGCCGAGGTGTTTCCCGCGCTGCGCCGGAGTGATCCGGCTACGTGTTCAGCGAGCGCGAGCTCTGGCGAGGACTCCGATGTTGACCGTCTTGAGCACGCGCCTTGCCGGGATCTGTGAACTTCATTCCTGCCGAGGAAGCGTGAACGCATATTGCAGTGTTCGACGAGTCGCGAGGTCGGGTCCGCCTGCCTCCAACTCGATTAGGGCGCACTCGCCGGCAGCGGCGACCCACAAATCGGCCGCTCGCTGGGGCTCCGGCCAGCCCATGGCGGCAAAGTCCGTCGCGACGAACGCTGCGCTGAGCTTCGAACGCGCTCGCACCTCATCCTGGATCGCCAGCGAACCGCGGGCTTCTAGGATCAATGCGCGCACTCCGTGATTCTCGAGGCAGTAATCCAGATACACCGTAGCCATCCGGTTAAGACGGTCCGGGCCGGCGGGCAACGTCGTCGCCACGGACCGCACCTGCTCGAACATTGCGTCGTGGAAGTGACGGTGCAGCGACACGAGGTATGCCCCACGATCGCTGAAATGGTGGAAAAATGTTCCCTTTGAGACGCCTGCGTATTGGACTACAGCATTGACGCTCATGTCATTCAAGCCGGTGACTTCCGCCATGCGCAGTCCGGCCTCGATGAGCCGACGCCGCGTGCGCTCAGCACTGGCGCGCCGCGCGGGCTGAGATTGCTGAAACGATGCCATGGCTCCCTACAATGTCTGCGAGTGTTGTCAAAACTTGGCGTCGATTATGACTGGAAGCCAAACACACAGGTCAAGCAATGACGGTAGCGCTATCGATGGCCGCCGATGGACTGCGACCGGCCTATCCCGTGCCCTAAACCGTCTCGTGGGGCAACTGTCTCATGGGCAACCATCGTTTCGGCCGAGCGAAGGACATCTGGGGCTGGACTTGGCGGACCGCAGACCTTCGCATGTCGAACGTCCGCCAAGCCCGGCCAGATGTTACCTCTGCTTACTTGCCGTGCTCGCCGACTAGGCCGGGCCAGTTTTTGTCGGCCTTGGCCAGGTTGCCGTCATAATCCTTATTGAACTCGCTGCGGAGGCCTGCGTTCAAGATCACCGTGAGTTTGCCGTCTCGCACCTCCCAGGTGTTGATGATGTCGGCCGGGAACAGGGCGCCCACCGAGACCCCGAATGCGCAGAAGCCGCCAAACTGTGGGACGTACCTGTCCGGGTTGGCGTTGAACATCTGCTGGTGTGCGCTGGTGGCAAACATGTAGCGCGCGCCGTGATGTTCGGCGGTGATGCTCGGATCACCGTTGACGGGCTCGTTGTCAGTGACAAAAGCGACCGGATCAAAGCCGTCGAGAGCGAAGCCGCTGGCCCCGGCGATGTTGACGAGGGCACGCGAGTGGGTGGACATGGATCTCTTTCTCCGTTCATTTGTTCGGACTCGCCGCCCAACTGCCGCGTTGACTCACCTTTTATGCGCGCAAAGCGGCTATTCGTTGCCTCATGAAAAATGCGCGCGTGCGGCGTGCCTATCTGCGGGATCATCGGTGCTCTCGGTAGGCCCAGACGATGGGGTTGACGTTGAGTGAGCGCAGGGCTGTGACCGAGATGACCGCGATCCGCTACGTAGTGGCCGATCGGCCAGCCAAGAGCAGGATGCTCGACGAGTTGTGCGCCAACACCGGCTGGCACCGCAACCATGCCCGCAAAGCGCTCAAGGCTGCGCTGGGGCCCAAGGTGGTGGCCCCGAGGCGAAGTCCGCGTCCCCCGGTCTACGGCCCCGAGGTAATCCCTGCACTGACCGCGTGCTGGCTGGTACTGGGGATGCCGGCCGGTAAGCGCCTGGCACCGATGTTGAACGAAATTGTGGCGGTGTTACGCCACTTTCGCGAGCTAGTCATCGACGATGACACCGCGGCACTGCTGGCGTCGATGTCGGCGGCCACCATCGATCGTCGCTTGGCGGGTGAACGGGCCAAACGTCAGATCAAGGGGCATCGCGCCACCAAGCCCGGGTCGCTCCTCAGAAGTCAGATCCCGATACGCACCTGGGCGGACTGGGACGACGCGAAGCCGGGCTTCGTGGAGATCGACTTGGTCTCCCACGACGGCGGAAACACCATCGGCCCGTTCGCCTTCACACTCACCGTCACCGATGTCGCCACTGGTTGGACCGAGAACCGCTCAGTGCCCAGCAAAGAGGCCAAATGCGTGCTCAGGGCCCTGGAAAGCATCGCGGCCACGATGCCGTTCCCGATCCTGGGGGTGGACTCTGACAACGGAGCCGAGTTCATCAACGTCTATCTCTTCCTGTGGTGCAAAAACCACGAGATCACCTTTACCCGTGCGCGGGCGACCAATAAGAACGACGGCTGCCACGTCGAGCAGAAAAACTGGGCAGTGGTGCGCACCGTGGTCGGCTACCACCGCTACGATACCGCTCCAGAACTGTTGCTACTCAACGAAATATGGCAGCTTCAGTCCCAATTGACCAATTACTTCTACCCCCAGCAAAAGCTGATATCCAAGGTGCGTAACGGCGCCACGGTGACCAAGAAATACGACACCGCGACCACCCCATTCCACCGCGCCATCAATCACCCCGACACCACCGCCGACCGCAAAGCCGCCCTGGCGCGAACCCATGCTCTGATCAACCCCGCCGCCACCCAGCGCCAAATCCAGGCCCTGACCGCACAGCTCCACAAAATGACAACCAGCAAGTCCCAACCCGCCACCCGGGCCCGAGTCCCCAAACGCGCACAATCACATGAGGCAACCAAGCCCCCTTCGCGCGCATCTTGACGTGAGGCAACAGGACTGCGACGAGCAGAGATTAGACATCAAAGACCCCCGCCCCGTTACAACCATCGAGCAACTTCACCCACAAAGTTTGAGTCGCCTTCCGGTGACGGCAACTTTCCCGGGGGCCGACCGACGGCATTTCGTGAACCACTCAAGCGTTGCTGTGAGAATCGTGTTTGCCGCTGGGATTCGTCAGCCGCAAATCGCCGATCGGTCGGCAACTGCGTCAATCGCTCCGGTAGCGCTTCGACAGACGGGTCATCTATCGGCGCTTCTGCCGTCTATACCAGGCCGCCAACTGACTCGGGTGAGTTGCGCATGCCGTCATTCGCTAGTCGTGACTATGTCGGCGAAACTCGTCCATGAGCGCGTCGAAGTTGGTGGGACGGATCTCGATCGACTCCTGCCGCGCCGCTCGCGTAATCCATATCGTCCGTCGAATTTGGTCTACGTACACTCTGCACGCTTCGCACAGGCTCGTGTGCTGCTCGAAGCGAGCCAAGTCTGTTGCCACTAGGGCCGTTTCGAGGTAATCGGTGACCAACGCGACGGCGTCCGCGCAGGCAATGCGCAAGTCGTTAGCGATGAAGGCGTCGTCAGTGCTCATCGAGGTACACCTCCAGCAAGTTGCGTAGTACGGCGCGGCCTCTGTGCAACAACACACGTTGGTTCGCCGCTGATATGCCGAGCGCCTCGCATGTCTCCTCGCTCGACCAGCCCTCGATGTCACGCATCGACACCACCTCACGTTGAGCAGTCGGCAGCCTGCGCAGCCCGTCAAGTACCACCGCACGAACCTCCGCCGACATCAGCCGCTGCTCGGGTAAGAGGTCCCACCGGCCAGGCACATCACGCCAGTAGTGTGCTCCGAGTTCAGGATGGGCCATTCGATCCGGATCAACCGACGGCCGCACGTCGGTTTCGGGCCCGGCCGTCGCGTACGGCACCGTATTGAACTGACCCCGCGCGAGGCTGCGCACACGGTTGAGGACGACGCGCACGATCCACGTGCGGAGGCTCGCGCGACCTTCGAACTTACCGATGGACCGCACCACCGAGAGCCACGCATCTTGCACTGCGTCCTCGGCCATCGCTGCGTGAACATAGACGCTGGCCATCCGCACCAACGGCGCGTGCAGGGTTTCGACAAGGGCGCTAAATGCTTGTGCATCGCCGGCTTTCAGCGCCGTAATCAGATCGGCCTCGGTTTCCCACCGATTGTCAGGAACCGTCCGCGTTTCGACCACCACCTCGGTATCGAACTCCTTCATCTAGGGCTGTAACGGAATCGGACACGATCGTCACTACACAGTATCCGCTGCGCCGCCTGCGCCGCGGTTCCCGAGAGATTCACCCGCTGAAGGAGAACATCATGAGCAACCTGCCCCTCGTAACCGACGCCACTGCGGCTCCCGACCAAGCAGCGGCCCTATCCGCGGTCAAGAAAGCCATGGGCGCAGTCCCCAACCTGACCCGCGCGATGGCACACAGCCCCGCGCTGCTGCACGGCTATTTGGGCCTGGCAGGCGGCCTCGACCGCGGCACGCTCGACAGGTCCACCCGCGAACGATTGGCCATCGCGATCGCCCAATCCAACGCGTGCTCCTACTGCTTGTCGGCGCACACCTACCTCGGGCAGAAGGTCGCCGGCCTCAGCGCTGAGCAGGTGGCCGCAGCGCGCAAGGGCGACGCCGACGACGCGAAGACCGCAGCACTTCTCACGTTTGCTGTGACTGTCAACGAACACCGCGGACAGATCGATGACTCGGCCCTTGCCGCCGTACGTCACGCCGGCGCAAGCGACGCTGAGATCGCCGAAGTGATTGGCCACGTAGGGCTCAATGTCCTGACCAACTACTTCAACAATGTCGCCCACACCGACATCGACTTCCCTGTCGTGTCGGCGTGATCGTCGCCTCGGCTCGACGAAGCATCTGCTTGGCAGGCTTCGTCGAGCCGAGGCGTTGTGGGTCAGGACCAGCACTGTACCATTACGTACACAAAGTAGAGCCGACGCGAAGTGAGGCCCGTTATCTCGTCTGAAAACAGCCTCGCTTGAGTGGCCGCGATGCACCCCGAAGCATTCAAAGGCTAAATGGTCCAACGAATATTTCATCGGCGGGTTCGGTCTCGAGCACCGAGGTTCTGCGCCACGCCATCAACGCGTCACGACCATTCCCAGCCAGCCGAAGGAGCTACGATGATTCCAGAATCCACTAATCCGCACCGGGACTACCCTCAGATGGCGGCCGACCGTGGGCGCATCGAACCGGTCCCACGCCGGGTTCGTGGCTACTACAACGGGATCCTGGTATTCGACACGAAGGCGGCCCACTACGTCTGGGAGGTGGCGTATTACCCGCAGTACTACGTGCCTATCGAGGACGTCGACACGTTGTGCCTGGTCGACGAGCAGCACACCCAGAAACTCCAGCTAGGGTCCTCGCGGCTGTTCTCGCTGGCAGACGGCAACCGCACGGTTAAGTCTGCTGCGCGCCTTTACGATACCGGTCCGCTCGCGGGGAGTTTCCGCTTCGACTGGGACGCGCTCGACTGGTTCGAGGAGGACCAACCGCTCATCGGCCACCCGCGCAGCCCGTATGTCCGGGTGGATGCGCTACGCTCGCACCGTCACGTCAGAATCGAACTCGACAATGTCCTACTGGCGGAAACCGAGTGTCCTGTACTACTTTTCGAGACGGGTTTACCTACTCGCTACTATATTGACCGCACCGACATCGACTTCTCGCATCTGAAGCCCAGTCCAACACAGACCATTTGTCCGTATAAGGGGATCACCTCAGGCTATTGGTCGGTGGAGATCGGAGAGCGTCTTCACCCGGATCTGGCCTGGACATATCGGCATCCTACGAACTCCGTCGTGGAAATCGCCGGGATGGTCGCGTTCTACAACGAGAAGCTAGACATCTACGTCGACCAAGCGCTGCTGTCGCGACCCAGCACACACTTTGGGTGACTGACGCCGCGAACCCTCTCCTCAACTCGGTGCTTTCATATCAACGATGAGATATTCTGTGCAACAATTTATTTCGGTAGCTTAGGTAAGTACTCGACCTTCTGTGCGTCGAAAGACATGACATGCTCGTGTTGGTGCGCGAAGTGAGGAATTCATTGCGGATTGTCGGTTCGCCGGCCGTCGGCACTTACCGGCACCCGGACATCGTCGCCCTCAACGTTCTCGCCGGCGACCGGCTTGGTCAGCGCTACCCGCACTACGAAACAGATTGCGCTCACGAGGTAGAACCCGGCAGTCAGCAACAACCAACGCGAGAAGTACGGCGCCTGAGTCAGCCCTGTCGCCATCTGATATGTCGACGCCCCTTGTTCGATGATGCCGGGCAGGAAGAGCAAGAGGATCAACCCGCTTGCCATGGTGGGTAAGCGGATGTAATTGACGATCAAAATATCGCGTACCGAGCGATGACGAACGGCCCCATTCGGTAATGATCTCGCAGGGATCAGGCGTTCCGCCATCGCGTAAAGCGGAAACAGGACCAAGTCATGAGCGATGATGGCGACAGCGAACCAGACAGCGATCGACTGCCACCAAACTCTCCGGTTGAAAAGTTCTTCGAGGCCGAGGATTGATACTGCGTAACCCCCAAGTGCCAGCGCGGAGAGCAACACGATGAGGTGCAGCAATCGCTCACCGTACAGTCGTCGTCCCACACCTAGCAGGTAACGCATCATGTCATCCGGAAGTCGATAGAAGACACCCACTTGGTGCAATGCACACCAGGAAGAGCCGGAACAATGATTCGTGCCGGATAACCGTGGTCAAGCGAAAGGTCGGCGCCGTTGACTTGGAACGCCAGAAGCGATCGCGGGTCCACGATTTGATTACGTTGCAGCACAGCGTGATTGAAGCTTCCGAAACGTTCCAGCGATGACACGAGTGCAGAACCAGGCCGTGGAAGTCCGACCGCCGCCGCGAGGTCGCCGAGCCGGATCCCCGTCCATTCCTGCGTTGTCGACCACCCTTCGACACAAGCGATCGGCAGTTTCACCGTGTGGTGCGGCATCGCCGCCAGCTGCGTGCGATCCAGTGCTATATCGCCAACGCCGACGAGTCGCAGATGCCAGTCTGCTCCGGTAAACCTCGAATCGATCCCTGCGGCAACTGCGGTGCGGTTGATCTGGAAATCAGTTGGGCCCGTGCCGTAGCTACGTCCTCGTGGCAGCAGCACCGCCGCGCGACGCATGACTCCCCCGATAGTCTGGCCCGCGCTCAGCACTCCGACAAGCGCGCTCCCACCGGCGACGACGGCCAGCATGCCGCGGCGACTCAGAGTCGCCGGATCGGGATTTCGCGCCACCAGTCCGTCCTCATCGGACGGTTCCGGGACCGTGTCAATTCTCGAGGTTGCCAGGACGCTTCGCATCGATCGTGAGCGTAGACCGGTCATCATTTTGCTGAACTTGATGCTGACATGGGCAACGAAACCGGCGATGAAGACCCAGGCCCCGAAGTAGTGGGCGGTGTAGAAGCTGAAACCGAAGATGTAGTCG
Source organism: Mycobacterium sp. TY815 (assembly GCF_030755135.1). Taxonomy (NCBI): domain Bacteria; kingdom Bacillati; phylum Actinomycetota; class Actinomycetes; order Mycobacteriales; family Mycobacteriaceae; genus Mycobacterium; species Mycobacterium sp. TY815. Next base: position 121,030 of record NZ_JAUFRX010000004.1, read on the forward strand.
TACTGGATGTTCAACACGCCGGTGACGATCTCGAACAGTATTCCGCCCACCAGCATCAGCAGCGAAACGCGCTCGAGGATGGCGGCGATTGATCGCGCCGGAGGCCAGCTGAAAAGGCGTGGGATCACAGACCATAACTTGGCGAGAACTACGGGAATGATGATCAGCCCCAGTCCGACGTGCAGGCCTTGTGTCAGGCGGTACAGCCAGCTCGGCCTGGTGGGCCAGTCGAAGGTAGGCAGCTTGAGTAGGCCCACGTCGAACGGGATGGCCTGGCCAAATTGGGGGCCATAAGCAATGTATGACAGCAGACCGGTCAAGATGACGACAGGCAATACGACCAACAGAATGAGTCCGAACACCGATGTCAGCCACGGACCCCGTAGTGGACTGCGCCACCTGATCAGCGAAAGACCCGGCGGAGGACGCTTTTCCAGTGCCCGCCATAACGCCGCGGGAAAGCCATATCCCTCGACGTGTTCGCCAGTTGGCGCCGATGAAGGAGCGCCATTCTCGGCGCGGCCAGTTGGAGAAGCGGTCGAATCGCCTTCGGGCGGTGTAGAGGTCGTCACGTCGGACTCGAGCCTCATCTCGTGTTGGGCAGTAGTCGGCGACCGTTCTGACTGCGTCAAGCAGAAGTGTACCGTGCAGTACGCTTACGCCGCAGCCTGTAGATCAATGGCGACTTTCTGGCCTCCTTTGCCCGGAGTCACTGCGACCAGATCACGGCGGCTTCGAAGCCATAGGCAGCTGCGGGCGTGGGTCTGGCACCGGTGTAACGCTCTGCACTCTGGCGGTCACTAACCGGTGACCCGTTTTCACCGAACCTCTTGGATGGAGTTCTGATGCACACCCCGCATGCACCCCTGGCAAAAGCTGCTGATGTCATCAGCACTCTCGGCGGAGTCATATTGCGCTACGGACTGTGCATTCCGCTGGCCTGGATCGGCTTACAGAAGTTCACGATTCAGGAGGCCCAGGCAATCAGTCTGTTCATCAACAACCAACCCCTGATGAGCTGGCTGTACAACATCTTCAGCCTTCAGGGGTTGTCCAGTGCGCTGGGCACTATCGAGATCACCGCCGCCGTACTGATCGCGAGCCGGCCGGTCTCGGCCTGGGCCGCGGCCACCGGCAGTGCCATCGCCGTCTTCCTTTTCCTGTCGACGCTCAGTTTCTTGTTTACTACCCCAGGCGTGGTCGAGAATTCGTCTGTATATGTTCCGTTGCTCACCGACACCGGCGGCTTTCTGATCAAAGACATTGCTCTGCTGGGTGCGGCCACGTGGACGCTGGGTGAGGCGCTGCGTGCCGCTTGGGAGCGTCGATCGGCCAGGGTGTCGATACAGACTGTGTGACCGACGGCGATGGTCGGCCGCCCGTTCTATATCACTCGAATGCTCGGCAGCGCCAACAACTTGCGGTCAACGCTCGCATGGCACAAACGAAGTGGTTAGCGGCCGGCACCCAGGCCGCGGGCGAGGACGGTGACCAGCCGGCTCAGTTGGCGCCGGTAGGCGTGCACGGTCAGTGTTGCGTCTTCTTTGGCGCCTCGGGCGGCGTCGTAGATGACGTCGGCGGCGGTCGCTGGTGTGAGATCGACGTCGCTCAGGTTGATGGTTCCGGCTCGATCAGCGTTGGCCAAGAGCTCACGCAGCAGCCGTGTGGAGCGTTGACGCGAGTCTCGGGTGATGTCCCCGCAGGTGCGACTGTTCTCGTCGAGTAGCTCTGCACCATAGGGCGACGAGGCGGTCAGGGCCACGAACGGCGCAAAGCGCGCCGACAGGACGGCGTAGAGCTGATCGGCGATTGGCGCGTCGGGGACGGCGGCATCGGCCATGGCGCGGATGCGGTCGTCATGCAGTTGCGCGACGATGGTGCGAAACACCTCCTGTTTGGAGGCGAAGTGCGCGTAGACAGTCGGGCGGGAGACTCCGGCGGCCGCAGAGATTGACTCGATGGAGGCGCGGCGAAAACCCACCTCAAGGAATTGACGGCGCGCGGCATCCACGATGGCATCGCGTGCACGCGTCCCACGCAGCTGCCCTTCGGAGGCTGACACACGCCAGAGTATAGAGCCCAACAATATCTTGACACTTTTGTTGGTTTCGTAAACGATTATTGGATGGTCGTCAAGGAGTCCGCGTTCCCGAGGTTGCTGTCGCCGTGGAGGATTCGCCACAGCGAAATCCGTAACCGCGTCGTCTTCCCACCGACCTGTCCCACTTGGGTCGACGATCCGTGGTCGGGGCGCTTCACCGATCAGGCGGTGGCGTATTACCGCGAACGTGCCGCGGGCGGGGTGGGGTTGATCATCATCGGCGCCACCCACGTTCACCCGTCCTCTTTGGCCGCGCCGCTCACGGTGGGCTCGCTGTATGACAATCGCGCGATCCCGCCGTTGGCCCGGGTGGCCGAGGCCGTGCATGCCGAGGGCGCCAAGCTCGCAATTCAGTTGCTGCACACCGGGGTTCGATCGATGCTGGCGTTCAAGCAGGACACCCGTTTTGACCCGGACGCGGAGTGGTTCTCGCGCGCACCGTCGCAGATCCCGCTGGGCGAAACTCCCGGGGCGATGACGCCGAAGGCCATGGACGATGGCGAGATCGAAGAGATCATCGACGCTTTCGGTGCGGCGGCGGCGCGGGCGGTCGCCGCAGGCCTGGACGGCGTCGAATTCCACCTCTCCCATGGTTACCTGCCATGGCAGTTCCTGTCCCCGCTCTACAACCACCGCGACGACGCATGGGGCGGGGATTTTGAGCGCCGGCTGCAATTCCCGGTCCGCTGTTTGGACGCGATGCGCTCCGCGGTCGGCGACCAGCCGTTCCTCGGATACCGGATCAACTCCACGTCATTTTGGCCGGGTGACCTTGAGACGCCCGACGTGGTCGAGGTGGTACGCGAACTTGAAAAGCGTTGCGACGTGGACTACGTGTCCGTGTCCGCCGGGGTCCACCACGCATTCATCCACACCCCGATGCATTTCGAGCAGGGCTGGGAGCGCGACTTGGCCTCCCCAATCAAGGCGGTGTCGGGGAAGCCGGTCCTGATGGTGGGACGCATCACCGAGCCGCGGGTGGCCGAGCAGCTATTGGTCGAGGGCCACGGCGACGCGGTGTGCTTGGGCCGCCAGCTCTTTGCCGACCCGGACTGGGTCACCAAGGCCGAACAAGGCCGGCCAGAGGATATCCGCCGCTGCGTCGCGGCCAACCTGTGCTGGAAGACTGCGATGCAGGGCCGTCGCGTGCAGTGTGTCTACAACCCGGCGATGGGCCGCGAAGCGGCATGGGGTCGAGGCACGCTCCGTCGCGCCGACGCGCCGCGCCGCGCGCTCGTCATCGGGGCGGGTCCCGCAGGCCTCGAGTACGCGCGGGTGGCAGCGGCACGCGGGCACACCGTCACCGTCGTGGAGGCCGCCGACCAGGTCGGCGGTCACGCGCTGCTGCAGTCGCGGCTGCCCACCCGCGCCGAGTACGGCCGCATCGGTACCTGGCTGGGTGAGCAGGCCGTCGGCAACGGCGCGCAAATACGTACCGGGGTGCGTGTGGATGGCGCTGTCCTTGACGAGCTGCTGGCCGAGCTGCAGCCCGACCATGTGGTGCTGGCTACCGGCTCGCGCGCCGCCCGCGACGGCTTCCAGGGTTGGACCGGGCAGCCGGTGCCGGGGTGGCAGAGCGGCCGCACCGCGGGCTGGGATGAGGTAGCTGAGGGCAGCGTGTCACCCGACGGCACTGTCGTGGTCGTTGACGATCAGTCCGATGTGGTGGCCCCTCTGACCGCCGTGCTGCTCGCGCAGCGCGGCGCGCAGGTGTCGCTGGTAACGCGGTGGCCGATGGTGGGGATGGAGACGATCCTCGACGTCTACCTTGAGTGGATTTACCCCCAGTTGTATGCCGCCGGTGTCGAAATGGTGCGCGACCACTGGATCGCCGGCATCGACGGCCAGCGGGTGACACTGTCGCTGGTGCATGACCCTACCGGCGGCACGACCCGGCAGGTCACTGCCGACTGGATCGTGATGGCCACCGCGCGTCGCTCCCAGGACGCACTCGCACAGCCGCTGCGGGAACGCGAGGTTTCGTTCGAGGTCATCGGTGACGCCGTCGCACCCCGCGGCACCTACGAGGCGGTCTACGAGGGGCACCGCCAAGGCCGCAAGCTATGAGGCTGCGCCTGGTCGGCGGATCCGGCGGGGACACCGTCGCGGCGTGGGATGAGCCGCGTGAGCGGTGGTTGCCGATCGCGGACGCGCTGGCCCGCCCCGAGGTGTCTCCATCGCTGCGTGCGGTGCTGAGTGCCTGTTCGAGCGACGTGGTGACGTTTCTTGCTGCCGGTGCCCCGGCCCGCGCGGCGGTACGCGAGCTGGCCGAGCACGTTGCATCGCAGCGTTTTACGCCCGATCTGAGCTCACGGCTGCCGTTTTCCGCGCGCTCGCTGCGGCCCTTCCTGCTCTCACCGAGTCATTCCGAGGGTGTCGCCCGAGGCATGCTGGCACGCTACGCGCCACGCGCGGCCCGCGTGGCCGGCGTGTACGAGCGCCTCGCGGGCCGCCCGATCCCCCGGTTGCGGGTGCGGCCCATGATGCTTCACACCCCACTGCTCTACCAAGGCAACCATTGCGCGCTGGTTCCCGACGGAACACCGATCCCGGTGCCCCCGTACGGCCACGATCTGGACTTCGAACTGGAACTGGGCTTCGTGGTCTGCCATCAGGTCCGCGACGCCACCGTCAGCGCCTGCAGCGACGCGATCGGCGGACTCGTGTTGCTCAACGACATCTCACTGCGTGACACCCAATGGGAGGAAGTGCGGGGCAGCCCGCTCGGCCCGGTGAATAAGTGCAAGTCGTTTGCCACTGCCATGTCTAATGAGGTGCTCACCGCCGACGACGTGGTTGACGATATTGCTTCGCTGTCGGGGACCGTGGAAGTCAATGGCCAACAGTGGTGCCACGGTCGCGCCGATGACTTCACGCACTCGCTGCAGGCGTGCCTCCACCGCGCGTGCGCCGGCGAGACGGTGTATGCGGGTGAACTCTTGTCCACCGGCACCCTGGCCGGTTGTAGCGGAATTGAGCTGGGCCGGTTACCGCCGCCCGGCGCGACAGTCAAGCTCAGCGTGCCGCGGATCGGAACTGTGACGAATCGCCTTGGAGGAAGCACGAAATGAGCACTGTCCAGTGGCCCGCGGGCCACGAACCGGCCGGCGCCGCGATCCATGAGACCAACCTCGGAGCCAGCCGCGCCGCACCCGAGGCGGTCTGGGCATGGCTGGTGCGACCTGACCGCTGGCACGACTACTACAGCAACGCCAAGCGGATGCGTACCCGCGGCGGCCCGTGGCCCGGCGTCGAGCTGGGCAGCCGCTTTTCCTGGGTGACGTTCGGCGCGCTGGTCACTACCGAAATCACCGAATACGAACCCCAGGAGCGGCTCGCCTGGACGGGCAGCGGCTTGGGTTCACGTGGCCATCACGCCTGGGTGCTGACCGCCCGCAGCGACGGCGGTACCGACATCCGCACCGAGGAGACCCAACGCGGAGCAGCCTCGAAGCTGCTCAGTCCGGTCCTGGCGCCGGCGATGCGGCGCATGCACCAGCGCTGGGTCGACAACCTCGCCCGCATCGCCGAAAGCGGGCGGCGGCCGTGATCCTGCTCTACGGCGCCACCGGCTACACCGGGCGCCTGGTGGCGCGCACCTTCGCCGAGCAAGGCTTGCAGCCGGTGCTCAGTGGGCGGCGCGAAGACGCCCTTCGCGCGGTCGCCGATCCGCTGGGCCTCGACGTGCGGATCGGCGGATTGGACGACCTCGACCTATCCGCTACGCAGGCGTTGCTCAACTGCGCCGGCCCTTTTGGACGGACCCAAGCGCCGTTGCTGCGCCGCTGTGTGGACGCGGGCGTGGCCTATCTTGATCTCGCCGGCGAGGTCGACGAGCACCTGGCAGCAGCGGCCTGGAACGACCGGGCGCGCGCAGCCGGCGTCCTGGTGATGCCCGGCGCCGGGTATGGCATCGTGGCCTCGGACTGCCTCGCCGCCTACGTCGCGGAAACCTTGGTGGGCCCACCGGTTCGGGTTGAAGTGGCATTGAAGACGGTGGGCGCAGTGTCGCGCGGAACGGCCGAAGTAGTGCTCGGCTCGCTGCGCCGCCCGGGTGTGCGCAGGCGCAGCGGCGCCCTCGTCGCCTGCCGGGCCGGCCGGGCACGCATGAAAATCGATTTCGGCGACGGTGATGGTCTGACCACTGTTGTCACTAACCCGTGGCGCGCAGACCTGGTGGCCTCGGTTCCGGCGGCTCCGTCCTATGACACCTACATGGCTTTCCCCACCCCGGTACGGATGATGATGGGCATTCCCCACGGCGGGCTACTACGCGCGGTGGCCCGCCGCCTGCCCGAGGGCCCCACCGACGAGGCTTTGGCCCAAGGTCGCAGTGCGGTGTGGGCACGAGCAACTGGCACCGGCGGCGCTCAAACCACCGCGGTGCTACGCGGTCCCGACGCGTACATCTTCACCGCCAAAGCCGCCGCCGCCTGCGTGCGGCGCATCCTGGCCGGTGACGCGCCCCCCGGCGTGCACACACCAGCCAGCGCCTGGGGGTACGACCTTGCGTTGGAGATCGACGGGGTAGTGCGCGTCGACGTTTAGGTATGCGCCGCAACCGAGTTCGACCTCGCGGTCACGGTTGGCTGGCTCCCAGTTCGTCACCGCTGACCGTCATCCCTACGCTGCCGCACTTAGAAGACATGACCAACCTCGTACGGAGCCAGCTCATGCGAGCAGGATCTGTCCGGCGGATGGGACGTGTAACGCATCGCGTACTGCGGTGCACTCAACGAAGAGAACACCGAACACTTAAGGAGCGTCCGTGTCCCAGCCCCGCGATTTCATTGACCACAGTCCCGTTGATGCGACGACGTCACACAGCGCACAGGTGGTGCCCGGTTGGCGTTTGAATTTCGCCGCCGGCGCCATCCCGTTCACCGCGGGATTGATCACTTTTGTGACCACGCAGCTCGGCGTGGCACGCCCTGATGCTCCGTGGCCGACCGGCCTGAGCAGCTTGGGTTTTACCTTCAACAGACTTGCGGCCGCAGGAAACGGCGCTCAGCAGTGGGCCGAATTGACGGGATCGGTTGGCGGTGTCAACGTCGCGGCCGCGGCCGTCGCGGTCAGCGTGGTCGCACGGTTCGGGCTGCGCGCCGGCCAGCGGTGGGCCTGGTGGTTCCTGGCCTTCTGCTTGCTGTGGATCGGGCTTCACGACGCATTCGCCGCCACCCGATTCTTTGCCGCCACTGGGCAACCGATCATCGTCATGCCCTACAGCTATGTCGCGCTGATGCTTGCGGGTCTCATCCGATCCCGGAAAGCGATCTTCACCCCGCAGGTCCGGAATTGACTCGTCGACCCTCAAGGCAACGTAAACCGCTTGTCCTGCCGACGGAGATGCCATGGCGATGGCTCCGACACGCGGCGTGGCTCAGCAGCTGCCGGTACACGGCCACAAACAGTCCCACAGATCTCGTCAGCGGTTACCCATCGTGTGGCACCGCCTTTTGGTATCTACCGAAGCGCGCTCATGCCAGGGCCCGTCACACACCGCCTGATGCTGTACTGTCCAGTACACATTGGGATGTCTTTCGACACCCGTCACCGATTCACGACCGGCAGCGGAGGTCATTGGCCATGACGGCAAGACAGGCCACCGACGACACCGAACTGCTCGACGCGCTGCGTCGCCGCGAGCACTGGGCGTTCACCAGGCTGGTGGACCAGCACACCGGCCCGATGTTACGAATCGCGCAATCATATGTTCCCAGTCGCGAGGTCGCCGAAGACGTCGTTCAAGAGACATGGATTGCCGTGCTCAAAGGGATTGACCGCTTCGAGGGTCGATCGGCGTTGCGGACCTGGCTGTATTCCATTTTGGTCAATCTCGCCAAACGACGCGGCGTGGCGGAAAGCCGCGAAAGCGAGAAGTCGGAGCGAGCACACACGGTTGACCCGGCGCGCTTTGAAGGCCCGGAGGATGCGACTCCGGGGCACTGGAAAGAGCATCCATCGCCGTTTCCCCTCACGCCTGAGGGTTCGGTGCTCGGCGGCGAGTTGCTGCAGGTGGTCAATGAGGGGCTCAGTGAACTCCCGCAGCGACAAAAGCTGGTAGTCGCACTACGCGATGTGCTGGGCTTCGACTCCGATGAGGTCTGTCAACTCCTGGACATCAGCCTTGCCAATCAGCGCGTGCTGCTGCATCGTGGGCGGGCGGTCGTTCGGCAGCGCCTTGAGGACTATCTTGTAGGACAACCATGACGCACCAGCCTATGAACTGCAATGAGCTTGTCGAGCTTGTCTCTAAATATCTCGACGACGAGCTCGACGCTCGACGCCGCGCCCGCTTTGATGCGCACCTGGGCGACTGCGAGGGTTGTCGACATTATCTTGAGCAATTTCGGGCGACGGTGGGCGCGCTAGGCCGCATCACCGAGGAGGAATTGGACCCAGATTTCCGCGATAGGCTCCTGGCGGCAATGCGCGGACTGCGCGACTGAATGATTCCTCGCCCAGCACACCCGAACACACGCTGAGATACGTTAGTCTGCTTGATCTTTCAACTTGGCTGGCACGGCTTCGCGGTAGAGCTCGCCTCTCGGCGGCCAAGAGCGGGGAAAGGGCACGCTCACCGGCAGCATCTCGACCGGGGTGTATTCGGCGGCGGCGTACAGGAGACCGTTGCGGCAGACGATGGCAGAGCTTGCCAGCATGGCCTCGATCAGCTCGGCTGCGAAGGCTTCCGGCGTGGTCCGCAAGAGGCGCGCCGCATCAACCAGCCACAACCGTTTATGCAGATAAGACTCGACCGCGTTGACCGCGATCCCGTCGTGAATCATCAACGCGAACGCGAAGATTCGGCGAGCACCGTACCACACCGCGTTTTCGGGATCGTCGATGAGGCGCTGGGCTCGGCGGCGCGCTGCGGCTAGGGCGGCGCTCGCGTCGGACGGAATCGGCCCGTGCGCTGGCAGCAGCACCCGCGGACGCAGATCAGTCATGCGATGCAGTGAGGTGAGAGCGGTTTCGGCTGCATCGGGTCCGTCCAACGCCAGATTAACCCAGCCAACGTCGTAATCAGAGAGCGCGTCACCGGTTACCAGGAGCCGCTCGTCGGGCTGCCACAGACACAGGTGCCCCGGCGTATGCCCAGGCGTGCGGATGACTTGCCAGTCGCAGTCGCCAAGCCTGAGGATTGCGTTGTCCTCCAAGGACATGTCAACGACGTAGGGGCTGACCGGCTGGTCGAGGTATTCCGCCTGGCAGCATCCCGGGTCGCGTCGGGCGAGCGCATCAGCGTCGGGAGTGCTGGCGGCGATCGCCGCTCCCATCGCCTGAAGCAGCGCGTTCGCACCGACATGATCTGAATGCCAGTGGGTGTTGACGACCCATCGAGTGCGCCGACCGTGCGCACTGGCCCAGGCGACCGTCTGCTTGGCGTGGCCGATAAAGCCACTGTCGACCAGCGCCGGCTCACGACCGGCGATCAACAGCAGGTTGGTGTCGGGGAACGGCCGGCGTTGCCAAATCGTCCAGGGTGGCAGCGTCGACTGAGCGGCGCGACTTACCATGACGGGGGACGGCCTTTGAGTTGCTGCCAGTAGCGCCGATGCGCCCGACGGGCCGGCGCGGCGGTCATGTAGTCGGGAAGGTCTTCATCGAGTGAATCAGCGAGTTCGGTGATGTCACGCAGCGCAGCGGCCTGACAGGCCCGCTTGGTGAAGGCGTACTGCTCGAGACAGTCCTCGGGAGTTCGTTCAGCCACTTCGACGGCGCGATCAAGCAACGCGTGGGCCGGCACCAACTCATCAACCATCCCCAGCGCGTAAGCTTCTGCAGGAGAGAAGGTTTCGCCAAGCAGGCTGGTACGTGACGCCACTGGCTCGCCCCACGCGTGAGTAAGCATTCGGACGTATACTGCCGGCATGGGGATTCCGATCGGCACCTCGTTGAGACCAAATCGTGCACCCTCGCTGATGGCGACCCGGTAATCGCATACGGCCGCCGTGATCAAGCCGCCCGCGAAGGCGTGCCCGTTGAGCGCCGCCACCACCGGGCGTGGATAGGTAAACACGCGCATGTTCGTGGCTCGATATTGCTCGAACCACGACGCGACGGGCGCGCGATCACCTGCGAACAGCGGGAAGTGCTCCCCCAAATCCAGACCTGCGGAGAACCGCGTACCGCTACCGGTGAGCACCACCGGCGAGCTAGCGTGGTCGCGTTCCAGAGTGTCGAAGGCCTCGTGTAAGTCGGCGAAGAACGCGCGGTTCTGCGCGTTGACGAGATTGGTTGTCATCGTCACCACCGCGACGCGATCTCTGCGCCGGATATCCCAACTCATCCTGTTTCCTTGCGGTCATTCGGATTTTCACTGCTGGCACCATGTCACGGCCGCCGTTGCCCGAGCGCGGCTCTTGCGGGGGTGTGGGCGCGATAGATCTGCTCTATCCCGCGTAACGCCGTGCCGGTTCCGCACATCAGCGGCGCTGCAGCACGATGCGCCCGCCGTCTTTCGGTGTGTACGCGACGCCGCGCGAGTGCATTTTCTCGCCCGGGTCGGTCGTCGCGTCGAGAATGAAGTGGCGCAACACCGTTCGCAACACGACATCCATCTCGAAGTTGGCGAATGTTGCGCCGACGCAGCGTCGGGTTCCACCGCCAAACGGCAACCAGGCAAAGTTCAACGGACGATCGCCGATGAAACGGTCGGGGTCGAATCGGTCAGGCTCACAGAAAGCACGGGTGTTCCCATGCAGCGAGGCGATACTGATCAGGATCGAATAATCTTGCGGCACGCGCCATTGGCCAAGTTCGAACATCGCAGTCACCACACGCCGACCCGCCATATCGATGACCGTGCGCGCACGCTGTACCTCACAAATTGTTGCCTGCCGCAGCTGATTGCCCTCGCCGGCGGCTTCGGCAGCCAATGCTGTGGCGATTGCCGGGTGTCGGCGCAGCCGCTCAAAGGCCCAGGCCAGCGTCGAGGCCGTTGTCTCATGGCCCGCGCCCACTAACGTGAGCAACTCGTCGCAGATCTCCGCGTCAGACATCGCTGAGCCGTCGTCGCAGCGGCTGCGCAACAGCAATGCAAGGATGTCGCTGCGTTCGCCGAGATCTGTTGCAGCTCTGGCTTTCTCAATCAATCGATAGATGATTTCGTCAAGCTGGCGCCGTGCTAGCGCCAGGCGCCCCCACGGGCCGTAGCGGGCCAAACCGCTCGACGGCCGCGGCAATAGCACCAGCCGGGAGGCCCGCGTGACCCATCCAGGAACGAGCCGCCGCAGTTCTTCGAATTCGGTGCCTTGGGCTCCGAATACGGCGCGCAAAATCACGTTCAGGGTGAGCCGGTTCATCGGCTCCAGTGTTCGGAACTCCTGTCCGATCGGCCAGCGCGACGCTTCTCGCAGCGTCTCTTCCTCGATGATCCGCTGGTAGCTTTTGATGCTCCTGCCGTGAAACGGTGGTGTCAGGAGTTTGCGGCGGTCGCGGTGCTGCTGGCGGTCAAGGGCGAACACCGATCCTGGCCCTAGCACTCGACTCAGGTTCGGCTGAATATTAACGAGATCGTCGGTGCTCGCCGCGAACACCTGTTTGGCGAGCAGCGGGTCGGCTACCACAACGGTGTTGCCAAACACGGGAATATCAAGAGTAAAAACGTTGCCGCAGCGGCGCACCCCCTGGCGGAGCGTCCAAGGACGCGATATCGAAAAGCCGATTCCCGCTAACAACTTGGGCCATGGGAGCGCGGGCGGCAACTTCGCCGTGGCCGTAATGTGCCGAACCCGTGCGACTGGCACCACGTCGCGCATACTCGCCGTCCCATCCGTGGTACATCATAGTACCACACCGATCCAGATCGTACCGGCGGGTACATTACGGTGCAAGACCGGGTGTCGGGCGTTGGACTTGACGTCAGCTGCGCGTGGCCGCCGAACGCACGGTCAACAACTGCAGTGCGGTCGCGGCCGCACTGGCACAACCGCTACCCAGCAGCCGCACGGCGATCGCCGGCTCTCGTTCCTCCCGACCATAACCGGCACCTGTAAGCGCGCCACTGACAACGGATTTGGCTTCTCCGAGTCTCTACTGGTGGGACAGAGGGTCCCGGGTTGCCAGATTCGCTTCTGCTAGCGCCCGGCGTAAAGCCTGCAGTAGGGGTCTGTCATCGTTGCGGCGCCAGGCGAGCACGAGCTGACTCGCGCTCAGTCCGGTGACGGGGCGGATGACGACGCCGTCGCGGTCGATCAGTGGGACATTGCCAGCGGCAAGTAGGCACACGCCCAGCCCAGCGTTGAGTGCTTCGACGGTTTCGTCAGTGCTGGCGGCTTCGGCGCCGATGCGCACGGGACGCCCGTCGCGGGCGTCGAGAGCCAGCCAGTAATCGCGCAATACTCCACTTGAGGGCGGCAGGGCGATGAAGGCCTCGTCGAGCAGGTCGGTGAAGGCAATGGTGTCGCGGTCGGCGAGGCGGTGCTTGGGGGGCAGGGCGACCATGCGGAGTTCGGTGGCCACCTGCAGCCACTGATAGGACTCCGGCCGGGGTAGAGGGAGCCAGACGAAGGCGGCGTCGGTGCGCTGAAGGCCAGATGCGACTATGTCGCGGTGTCTACGGCGCAACCAACGTCATCGACTACGCAGCAAACAGAGGAGCAATCGACGCCTTCGCCAAAGCCCTTGCGCTCAACCTGGGGCCGCGGCATCAGAGTCGACACCGTCGCCCCTGGCGCCATCTGAGCCTCTCCCGCCGCCTGCTTCACCAGCGGGATCTTTGTCGAGGTCCACGGCGGCTGGATCGGCTAGGAACGAGCTCACCCCCTCAAACTCAAACCAACAGACATGACTATGTGAGGAAAGACCTCAGATCATGCTAGGAGTCAACGGCGGACGTAATGCCCAGTTCACTATCTTCGTGTCCGACGTGTCCGATCCGTCGGCGATCATCGAGGGTTTGAGCGAGGTGTGACAGCAGTGTCGACAAGGTGTTTGCAAGCCGTTGACGCTCGCCAGGTTCGATCCCGTCGAGAAGCTCGTTCTCGTGGGTCAGCACGGCAGTGACGAGATTGTCGGTGATCTCGCAGCCGGCTAGGGTCAGCTCGACGTCGACCACCCGTGAGTTCTCGCGGCTAGTGCGGGTCACAAGACCCTGTGCGACAGCCCGTTCGACGCGTTGGGTGATCGCTCCCGCGGTGATGAGAGACGCGTCGGCCAACGCTCGTGTCGTCATGCGATACGGGTGACCGCTACGGCGCAACGTAGATAACAGATCGAGCGTGGCGGTGTCCGCACCGAGGGACCGGACAAGCCGTGCGCGATCGTCTCCGAGCAGCTTGGCGATCTGCCACAGGCGAGTCACGATACCGATGGAATCGGTTGATACTGAGGGCAACTCGCGTCGCCAGGCAGCAACGATGGCATCTATGGTCTCGTTGGGGTTGCGCGCGGCCACTCTCGCCTCCTGGTACCTTGGTTTAGGTCTAAACGTTAGATTACGAGGAGGTCCTGCAATGCGCAAAGTGGTCGTTACTGGTGGTGGCAGCGGAATCGGGCGGGCCGTTGCTGCTGTGTTCGCCGCCGGTGGGGATGAGGTCGTCATCACCGGGCGGCGGGGTCGGCTTCTGGAATCGACGGCGCGTGAACTGCCGGGTTCGGTCCGCGCACTGGTCGTTGATGGACTGGATGCAAAACGGGTTGAGCTGGTTTCAGCAGAGTTAGGGGCAGTCGACGTGCTCGTAAACAATGCCGGAGGTAACACCGATTTCGATCGGCCGTCGCCGAAGCGACTGGTCGACATCGCCGCAGCGTGGCGTTCAAACATGGACGCCAATGTCACTACTGCGGTGTTGATGACCGCTGCGCTGTTACCAGCGATGGCCGCCGAGTCGTCGATCATCACCATCGGATCCATTGCAGCCGATAAGGGTGCAGGGTCGTACGGGGCGGCGAAAGCCGCGGTGGCCTCATGGAATGTGGATTTGGCGCGCTCGGTGGGCGATCGCGGGATCACGGCAAACATCGTTTCGCCGGGGTACGTTGCGGATACCGAGTTCTTCCGCGACGTCCTAGATGACGAACGCCGAGAGACCTTGGTAAATGCTGCGATGACTCGGCGCGCCAGCAAGCCCGCTGACATCGCAGCAACTGTCGCGTTCCTGGCGTCACCCGGCGCACGCCAAATCACCGGTCAGACCATTGCAGTCAACGGTGGCGAATGGCCGAGTCGCTGAAGCACAATGCCCCTAGTCGCGATGGTTTATCCCTCGGCGTTGATCGGAAACGAACGCGGTTGCTGTGTGCTCAGATCGGACGGCGCGCTGACCTCGGGGGCGCGGCAAACACGCTTGCGAGCGCCGTCCGTCGTCGCGCGTTTCAGTACTTTCGGACAGAGTGCCCTTCACCCAATCGATCACCGCGCGGCCCAACTCTTTCGGGATGGCGGCGGAGCCCCGCACCCTGACACGCTGGGGTACACGAGGTCCGTTGCACACGCGGACGGAACTGCACCGCAGAGAGGGGGTTGCTCGTCCATGAACACCCTGCCGGCGCTCGTCGGCGATCAACTGGGCGTGCCCCGCACCAACGATGAGGGCAGCAGATGATTGAGCGTTTCTTCGAGACCCTGACGGCCGACAATTGCGCGCTGCTCCTGATCGACCACCAAGTCGGCACAATGAATTTCGGTTTGACCGATGTCGAAGCGCTACAACTGAAGAATCAGACGCTGTGGTTGGCGGAATCGGCGGCCGCATTTCGGCTACCGGTCATCTTGACGACCAGCAACCCAGACGGAGCTAATGGTCCGCTGTTCCCGGAATTGCTTGCCGCCCTGCCAACCGCGCCCGTCATCGACCGGCTGAAAATCAACGCCTGGCAGGATCCCGCTTTTGTCGAGGCTGTACGTATCACCGGCCGAACCAAACTCGTCATGGCCGGTGTGACGGCCGACGTGTGCCTGACATTCCCGGCACTCGGGGCCGTTAGTGACGGCTATGACGTATATGCCGTCATGGATGCCTCGGGCACGCTCAACCACCACGCGCTGTCTGCAGCAATGTTGCGGATGAGTCAAGCCGGAGTGAAGATCGCCAACGCAAACATGGTGATCGCCGAAATTCTGAGCGACTGGGGCGGCGAGTTCGCCGCCCCGCTCGCGGACCTGTATGCACGACGCGTACCCAACTTCGGGTTTATCACTCATCAGCTCGCCGCGCGCGACTGAAACCGCCACAGAAATAACCACACAACGAAACGGACGGATGAACACATGTCCTCAGTTATGGACTCCCCTGCGCCCACCACGACACCCAGGCTCTTCGACCTAGAGATGCTGGACGGTGCGATTTACAGCGGCGGGATCAGTTATGCATGGATAACAGTCGCTGCCGTGTTCACCTTTGCTACCACCGGTCGTAAACCCACGTTCACATGCCGTGCGGCCCCAGCCTCCCCATACGGGCTAGACTGCCCGAAGTCGACGGCTCCAATCCGCAACCCAGGCAAGGTGCTTGGCATTCACGCCGAGCTTTTTCGCGACGGCGGCGACACCGCCGTTCACCTCAACCAGACGGCCGAACAGGCTGTCCGCACCCGACCACCATCCCGTTGCCGGCAAGCTGACCTGACGGTCGTTGGCGAGCTATAGGGCAAGATGTTCGCGCACGTCGGACAGGTCGAGCGGTTCCAATTCGAGCACGCGGCGCCAAATAAGCCTCGTCGACTTCTATGCCGGAATCGGCTGCCGCGGCGAGAACGGCAACTACGAGATCGTCGCCCTCGGGCGCCTTCGTCGCGGTCCTGATGACGTCGTGAGCGGTGAGATATTCCGACCGTGGTCCATATCCGGCATTCTCAAGGCGGTGACGGCGACACCGGGTCGGTCTTTGCGCTGAATCAGGAAACGAGGGCCGCGATGGTTGCCGTCGTGTCGGCGAGGGCTGCTGCGCCGATGTTGCCGATGGATTCGTCGAGCGCTACCGCGGGAAGCCACTGAACTAGCTCGGGCAGGACAACGCCCTTGGGTTGCTGCACAGATACAATCATCGCCATTGTGCCACTGGGGATTTCACCGGGAATGAACGGGCAGGTGATCACGCGCCCGGTTGCAGCGGCGAGGTGTATCGCGTTGGAGAGTACGACAACATACAGCTCGTGTCCGGTGTCGCGGCGCGGCCTGACGTCGCCGGGGGTGATCAAAGGCCTGCGGCCCGGTTGGCCTGGTAGACCGTCTGCGCGTAGGCGTCGATATCCAACGCCGGAACGGTGTGCGCGGTGTAGTGGTCCAGCGAGATCCGGAGATGCTCGTGGTGCAGGGCCCGCTCGATCATCTCGGAACGATTCAAGCCGACCGCCTGGGCATCCGCATCGGCCGCCGCAAGCACAGCCTGATCTATCGTCACCGACACCTTCGCCTTTGTCATACTTATTATCCTACCTTAAGGAGGATAAGCGTCCTGCTTGGTCCAACCGTCGCCTGCATTCCTCAGTTCTGTTCTCCAATGCAAGCATCACCCTCCGGCATCCGATCCACGTGCACGGCACAGGCGCACGGTCGCCGATCGCTGGACGCCGCTCGCCGCCTCGCTCCGAACGACTTGAGCGGCCCGCCCCGCGACCCGCGCTCAACACTAAATGTCGGTGATTGGTCTTACCTGGGCCGTCATCACGGCGCACAAGAAAACCTGCCGCTCACGGCGACTCATCAGCCTGCCGGACCACGACGGCCCACCGCTTTCCCGGTGCACTGTTTATCGCGTCGAACGCCAGGCATCCTGCCTGGTCGACCAACCATGCCCAACGTCAAACTTGACTGCCAGCGCGAAAGCTAGACCTACACATCACGACCCCACTGGCGCCCAAAATTCGGTCTTGACAATGCGCCTGCCTGCCGGTGTCAACGAACTTTTGCCCACATCGCCGTCGTGGATAAAGTTGCTACCTTCCGGCCACGACTGCGCCTACGCCTTATCCGTCTCAATCAGCGCACGCAATTCTTCGGCGATCTCTTCGACGAGTAGTCGCCCTGGCCCTTCGTAGAGGTTTTGCGAGCCGGGTCCGGACCGCTGCCAGGAACCCCGCTTCGGCGGGTACCTTTCCCCAAACAGGACGATTACTTCTTCGGGCGGCTTGTTGATCAACTCGGCTTGACGAGAATGCCAGATCAGTCCCTGAAGCGGCGGATCATGTTTCTGTGCAAGAGCTGCGATCGCCAGGCGCCGGGTGCATGCATAGTGCTCGGCCGGACTCGAGATCACTTGGCTGCGCTTGAGGTTTAGCCGCGTCAGCTCCGGATCGCGAAGGTCGCCCAGCGCAGCATCGACCGGCAACTCGATGTGCGCCAACAGCTTCTCGTGCAGATGGGCGTCGTAGGCGATCATGCTGCCCAACTGGTGGACATCGTGAAAGACCGACTCGAGCAGGACCCCGGTAGGCGATTCACCCACATACATGTTCGACAACCGCTTTCCGGTGATGGGGTCGTCGATCGGGGCAAAGCGGGTGTCGCCCCAGCCTGCATTGAATTCGTCATATCCCCACTTACCGTCGTACACGCGGTAGAGCATGCGGCCTTTTTCGAGGGGCACTGCATTCAATGTGGGCAACGTCGCGACTACACCACAGCCCGCCGGGTGGGGGCACACCAGATCCTGGGGCGGAGGCGTAGCGGTCACGTCGAGCCGGTGTTCTAGGCGGCCGCACCCGCGGCGAAGCGCTGGGCTGCGCGCAGCGCACGCGCTGGATCAGTCGTTGCGGTGCGCTCTGGTACCTCGCCGGAGAGAAAACTCGTCGGGCTGGTAAGCCACGTCCACAAGGACCAGTCCCGCACTCCCCCATTGGCAAGTGCTGCCAGGATCGGCGCCAACTCGGCGCGCAGCTTGCCGTGCTCATCGAATTGAAACGCCGGTATCAAGGTCCTGCCGCCATGGTCAACGGTGAATAGTTGATGCGCTTGTCGACGTCGCGCCACCCACGTTCTGGTGTTGGACTCCGACGAATTGCGCTGCTCACTCAGCGATTTGTAGGTGTGGAAAGGCGTCGCGAGCAGCGCGTTGCGGTGGGCGGCCAAACGCTTCGACTGCGACAGGGTCGCGGCGGGCGTCAGACTAACGCCATGGCCCATCAGCACGCGAAGCAGCTCTTCGCGCGACGCTTCCACATGCTCGGCTTGCAGCGTGCGAATAGCCTTGAACACCTCAATGAACTCGCGGATGTGTGCACCGCCCTGCGGGTCATGCACGAGCGCGTTGCGTAGTTGTAGCAGGGCGAATGCCTCGTGTGGGCCCTCGGTTCCTCCGAAGAAATTGAGGAGCTGAAGCGCCTCGGTGAGCTCCCCTCGGGTAACGCCACGGACCTCCAGTCCATCGTCCACCTCGGCGATAACATAGTCCGACATCATGTAGCAATCGTAGCACTTGCTGCGATCGGCGTCAGTTCGCTACAAACCCAAATCGACGCACACGGCACGGCGGACGCCCACGGTTGGGACGGTGTTCCATCGCGGGTGATCGTGCCGACCGCTGAGCCTCAGGCGTCGATCTTTGCGTGGACAAGCGACACCGTCATTGGCGTCAGAGCGCTAAGCCTGATTCATCTGTTGAATCAATCGCTTTCACTCGCTCCAATCGACTGCGGTGAAAAGCCCTTCATGAGTACGAATTGCGCAAGTTATCGCCAGTGTAGACAATTGCGAAATGCACTGCGGCGAAACATGTTAGAGAATATCGCGACCTTGATCGGATCGGCGGTATCAACATCGGTCGAATTCTCTGGCATTTTGCTAGTTGGGCCGCGGTTGCCGGATGCATCCAAGAGATCGAGGTCCTGCAAGTTGGCGCTCTCGAGTAGTCGAACCATGACCTTGCGACGGTGAACCGCCGGTTGGGCAGTACGACGCGGCCTATGGGTGGAGGTCTGAGTCGACCTTCGTCGGCGCCACTTCCGGGCTCTTGGCCCCTGGCTTGAGCATACGGGCTGATCAAGTTTTCGGCGATTGACTCGGGCTGTGAAATAATCTGCGCTGCAACAGGATAGGGAATAAGGGCTCGTTCTACGTTCTACTGATAACCCGCCGTATTCGCATCCGCTATATTCCTCACTCGACGGAAGTTGTGGGGCAGACGTGACGGCCACGATCATTCCTCGTCGTCATTGACGCCTCCGGCCACCCGCGCCCTCAGGTGGTCGATGTAGTCGGAACGGATCACTCGGTTACACCGGGGGCGTTTGCCGCCGTTGACGTCCTCGACGTACTTGGCCAGCAATGCCGGGTTCTTCCCGGACCAACCGTGGGCAAGCGCCCATCCCTGCGCATCGCGTCGCCGTCCATTGGGATGCCGGCATCGTGGAGTTCGAGGAGCACACTCACGACGTCGTCCTTCTCGTAGCCAGCCGCGATTGTGTTGTTGTGGTTGACCGTTAACGTGAGACTGTTCATCGCCTCGATCACCACGGGGTCTAGCTTCGGCGTGAGGTCCTCCCACTCCGAACCGTTGCCGAGGATATCCGGTCGCATCTGCGTTACCCACGGCCGAATCCGGTTGGCGTTCCAAGTGATCACACACAACCCCCGGATCATGTGATTGCTGAATCGGACCAGTTCGCCGATGTCGTCCATGCCTGGCCAGGCCATCAGCACCGGGCCGTGGCCACGCACGTATGCGCCTCCTCTGCCGGTCACGTGCTCGACGTCGGAGTGGCGGATGACCAGTCGGTTCAACATGTCGCAGTTGCGCAGGTTGGACTTCAGCTTGGTCCAGACAGTGAGGGTGTCGCCCTTCTCCATGTGAGACGTGCACCAGCGGATGGCTTCAGCCACACCGCCGTCGTCATAGCTTGCCACGGCGGTGGGGTAATTCACCTCATCATCGAACATCGACGGCTCCTGCTTCATCCCGGCAGTCACTACCGTAGCCACCAGCGCCGACAAAGTTTTGGCGAAAGCGCCTGTGACCCAACTCGTGTCATTGTGGTGGGTTCGGCCTGACGAAGGGCGATCTGCGGGCGATCCGGCCCCAGCGACACCAACGCGGCAGCAATAGCAAATCCAGCCGCAGCCGGGCACTGTCGGGTTGGGCAGCATATGGCACCAGACTTGCCCGAGCACGTTTGAAATCGTGCGCCGCACACGTCTCACAAGGGTCCGAAGCACCACCACGGCGAACGGCGTCGGCCACGCTGAGGAAAAGCGCCCGACGTGCGTGGGCTCTGACCGGGCTGAAGTGCCCGCATCGAATATGGTCGCCACTCACCTAGCCGCCTTGGCCGACCGGCTTTTCCGCGGAACCACCCCGGGCCGCGCTGGGCCGCCCAACTCTCGAAACGACGGCGGAGACGAAAGAACCGGTACCAGTGCCACTCTTCGTACTCCGCGGTCTCCAGATCCGTGCCGTGCAGATTTCGGCGGAGGTCAAGTGTCCAAGGACGTGGTGTACGTCGTCGTGTGATTCTTCGGGGTGATGGTTCAGGCGGTCAGTGCCGCCGGGGGAAAACCCCTTTTCGGTGCGTTTGCTAGCGTCGTCCTGACCGACAGTGACCGAGGCATGGTCAGTGTGGATGAGCGCCAACGCCCGGCCCTTCATGGTGGCTCTGCGCTGGGTGGCGGTGCTGTCCTTAAGCCTTTGCGGGCCTCGGCCACGCTCGGATAGATCGCGATGACGGTGTGAAGGCCGGTCAGCCGCAGCGGTCTAGCTGTGGCCGGGCCGTCAGCGACCACTGCATAAGCCGTAGTGTCGGTGGCGTGGTGAGCCTGGACAAGCACGTCGATGCCCACCGCACTCATGAATTCGACGTGGGACAAATCGATGATGAGCGCGGCGGGCCGTTGTTTGAGAACCTCGTTGACGCGGTGAGCAAAGTGTGGCGTGGTCGCGAGGTCAATAACTCCCGATGCCGACAGCACGAGAACTGCTCCGTCATATGATTCTAAAAGACGAAGTCCGTGAGAGGAATTCACCGTATCCTGTGACCCCGCTGGCTGGTATCGGCGTGCCTTAAGGCTGCTGGCTGCCGCCGGAACTCGTCAGTGTCGTTGAGCGTTCGATGTGCGTCTGCGCGAAATCTGATGTGGATGACGCCTCTTGCTCGGCGCGCGATGATAGCGGAAGGGTGTCCCCCAATTGGCGCGTAGCAGCGATCAGCGCGGAGGCCCGTCCAGTTAGGTGTGCCCGGCCGGTACATCGGGCATCGGCCGACGGTCGCGTATACCCCATACCCCCGGACGGTACCATATGTGGCCAATCTCGCCCCACAACCGACATGGGTTGCTCTGCGGTGACGGCTTGACCCGAGGCCACCGAGCAGGCGGTCAGTCAAAATGCGGGCAGTTACTGCGAGGAAAGTGCGCCAAGCGGTGAACCGCGAGCCTTCAACTTTGGACCAACACAGGGGTCGGGTGGCCTGCCGGCGCCGAAGGTCCCCCGGGCACAGCGTGCCATGCACCAGAAAGGTGTTCGACGGCCTTTCGTAACCTTCCCGCTCCTTGTCACACGCGCCACCTGCCCGTACCCTCAGGGGGTATGGGGTACTTGTCGGCACGGACGAAAGCGATGTTCCATGGCCGCCTGTCGTCAGCACGGCACAGGGCGCGCTGCTACCCTCCAATTATTGCGCAAAGTCGCCGTCATCGTGCTGCCCAACCAGAAACTCACTGCTGTGCTGATCGCCGATAACCCAGGATCCTCGGTCATCACGGCTAGCACCTGGAAGCCGGGATGATGACCATTCTGAACTACACCGCTTATCGACCTGACACAGCCGGAAGGCAGATGACGCTGCAAGTGCCCCCTAGGACAGTTAATGGCCGGTGCACGAGTTCTAAACATTGGGTGTGCCGGGCATACCGTTGTTGACAAATCCGATCAAGAAAATGGTGCGTCTAAATATGCTTGCCCTCTTGCACTATTACGATAATCCACGTGGGACAGCGCCAGCATTGAGAGGCTCGCTTAAATTCACCGTCCCCTCAATTAAAGTTTTGGCACTCCGACAAGATGTGCTCATCCGGTGATCCGCGGCAGACGCACGTTCGTCAGAAGTCCCGCAGTGGCCAAGTGGGGGTCACACTGATGACCAGCAGGGACATGAACCTCGCCATTGATAGCGGTAAGACAAGAGAACGGAAACACGCATGAGAATGTGGCCTCCGCCCGCAGCGATTGCGGTGTTGTTCGGAGTGGGGCTTGGCGCGGCCGCACCGCAGGCCAAGGCGGAACCTCCGGCGATGGACGGTGTCTATCTCTACGCCGACGACGACGGCGGTACGGGGACGTGGACTGTCAGTACGACATGCAATCCGGACTGCATCGCGCACGTGACGACTGCGCTGGGGTCGAGTTTCGACGCTCCACTAAAAGATGGCCAATACGTCAATTCGCGGACTATCCCCGATGGTCTGAAGTGTCCGTTATATGTGATGGGCGACTTTTTATTCGATGGCGGATACCATCCGGTGAGCGTAGTCCAGTGGTGGGACCCTGTTACGCTCAACGGGGAAGTGCACTTCACGCCCTACACTAAGGTGGACATCCCACACGTCCCACCGAACTGCTACATCGTTGACCACCATCAATTATTTTCCCTGACCAAAGTCGGCTGATATAGATCGGCTTGGTCCTTCTCAAAATGCCTCCGGAGGTGTCAGGAAGGGATCTGTAACTGATTCCTTCCGGGGTCCGCGTGTTGACGCACGTTGACCTCGTGACACGCCCCGGAGGTGTTGTTGTGTCTGTGCATGCAGCTCCAGTCACGTCGTCCACGATCGTCGTGGCCGTTGATGTCGGCAAGACTTCGGCATTGTTTTCGATGACCGACGCGACGCGTCATCGGCTGGTCGGTCCGTCGAGTTCGCGATGACCGGGTTGGGTCTGACCGCAGCGGCGGCGCGGGCCACGGCTGTGGTGCCGCCGGCAGGTCGGGTGAAGGTTGGCGTGGAAGCCGCCGGCCACTACCACCGCCCGGTGCTCGACCATCGGTGGCCGGACGGCTGGGAAGTGTTGGAGCTCAATCCCGCTCAGGTCGCCGAGCAGCGTCGCGTGCAGGGCCGACGGCGGGTCAAGGCTGACGTGATCGACTTGGAGGCGATCACCGAGCTGGTGCTGGCCGGATACGGACACCCGGTGACCGATCGCGATGTCGTGTGATCGGTGAGCTGAACGCCTGGGCCCAACACCGGAGTCGCAGCTTGGCAGGACACACTTTCAACCATCGGCTTATACCCTTGGTCTTTGCCCGACGCAGGCCAGGCAGACGGGTCTCTCCCTTCCAA
The DNA here is from genome assembly GCF_030755135.1 of Mycobacterium sp. TY815. Taxonomy (NCBI): domain Bacteria; kingdom Bacillati; phylum Actinomycetota; class Actinomycetes; order Mycobacteriales; family Mycobacteriaceae; genus Mycobacterium; species Mycobacterium sp. TY815. The sequence goes on from NZ_JAUFRX010000004.1 coordinate 144,342, forward strand.
CCAGACTGTGTGCACCTGCCGCTCTGGCCGGGATTGTGCCGACGATGTTGTGTTGACAGCGCAAACTGGCTGCGTCACCGCGTCCGATAACGGCTTGCGAATGTGGTCGTCGTCAGTGTGCTATTGCCAGATCAGCGGGGTTGGGCGGCATGGATTACGGCGTCGACGATACGACGGATGCGCGCGGCGGCCTGATCGGGGTCGGGCCGGCCGGCGTCAAGCCAGGCGATCACGGCGTCCATTGTGACGGTAGGTAATAGGTGCGCTGCCCAGCTCCGCCACCGCTCGTCGGCAATGCCCGCAAGGTAGCGGCGCGTGATCTCAGTCCCGTTGTCCAGAGCTCGTTCTATTACGTCACAGAATTCGGGTTCGCGGGCAGCATAGCGAAACAGCAGTCGGAAGGCCTCCGGATCAGCAGCGGCTGCACGTACTAGCGCGGGGATGCTGCCATCATCGAATTCGTCCGCCCCGGTGGCCTCGCGGAGCCGGCGGTAACCGTAGTCGAGCACTTCACGATAGAGGTCAGCCTTCGAGGCGAAGTGCCGATACAGGATCACCGGGGTGACACCGGCTTCTGCGGCAACGGCATCAAGTCCGGTGTCAGCAAAGCCTGCCCGGGCAAAGGCGCGGGTTGCGGCGTCGAGGATCTGTTCGCGGCGCCGCTCGCGCGGCAGCCGTCGAGTCGGCTCGGCTCGGCTGACACTCACCACAACCCCCTCTTGTTTACGGGTTACTTTACAACTAGCCTTGTCTAAGGCATCTTATACAAGAGTTTCTTTCCTTAGAGGATGCCCGTGACCACACCAATTCAGCTGCCATTGACGCGGGCGCATCCGCTCCAAGCCTCGCCTGAACTGCGCGCGTTGCAGTCGCAGGCCACGATTCACCCGGTCCGCACGCCCGTGGGCGATGATGCGTGGCTGGTCACTGGCTATGCAGCGGTACGGCGTTTGCTTGACGACCACCGACTGGGTCGCGGGCATCCTGAGCCCAACACCGCCGCGCGCATCGGGGAATCGGCATTGTTCGGCGGCCCGTTAGGCAACTTCAACACCGAGGAGGCCGACCACGCCCGGATGCGTGGCCTACTGCAGCCGCACTTCTCGCCCAAGCATTTGCGGACCCTGCAACCGAGGGTCGAAGCGCTTACCAGCGGACTGCTGAACGAACTCGCGGAAGAGGGTCCGCCGGCCGACCTGTACGCGAAATTGGCTGTGCCGCTGCCGATTCTGGTCATTTGCGAGCTCCTTGGTGTGCCGTACTCCGATCGTGACCAGTTTCGTGGGTGGACTCAGGACGCGGCCAATGTGCGCGATCACTCCCGCTCCGAGCATGGCCTGGCCGAATTGTTCAGCTATAGCATGAAATTGGTCGAGCACAAACGCGCCCACCCCGGCGACGACATCATATCCCGTTTGTGTGCAACTGACGGCGTCTCCGACGAGGAGGCCGCCACGTTGTCGATGTTCCTGCTATTCGCCGGGCACGAGACCACGGTAGTCGCCATCGGATACGGGGCATTGCTGCTGCTGACCAATCCCAATCAACGGCAGGCGATGCTGGCTGACCCTACGGTTATTCCGATCGCAGTCGAAGAGCTATTGCGGGCAGCCGCCTTCGGCGGCGGCGTCGTCGGCATTCCGCGGTATGCGCGCACCGACTTCGACATCAATGGTGTTGCAATCCATTCCGGAGACTTGGTCCTGCTTGACATCGAATCGGCTAACCACGACCCGACGGTGTTCGCCGAGCCGGACCGTCTGGGTATCTCCCGGCGGGACGCCACCCACCTCACCTTCGGATACGGCGCGCGGTACTGCATCGGGGCGCCGTTAGCACGTATGGAGCTAAAGACGGTTTTCACCCAGCTCTTTCCGCAGTTTCCTGCCATGCACCTGACGGTGGATCCCGCGATGCTTACCGCGCGTAGCGACGTGCTCGCCGGCGGGCTTGTCGACCTACCGGTCTCGTGGTGAACCAACCCGTCCTAACTCCCCTGCTCAATCTCGGCCAGCTTCTTCGAAGATGCCGTTATGGCGAATGGCGACACTGCGCTCATCGACCGTGGTCACCGGACGCTCCCAGGGTTCAGCCGTAGGCACCCGAGCCCGCCCAACAACCGCGCAGGACTGCTCGGTCAGGAGGCCACCTGCCGAGGTGGCTTGGGTCATCGCACTCTTCTTCGAGGCGACGCTTCCGTGGCGGGGCACTGCGGCGGCGGCTTCAGGCCTGGATTTGCGGCTACGGGCGCCGAGTCCCCAACGGAGATTGAGGAAAAGCTCCCCCACGGCGACGTTGCGGCGCCAGCGAGTTCGGTTCCGTGGAGATTATCAATGGAGGCGAGGCGCACTTCGTGCCTCGAGTTAAAGTTCGCAGATGAATCGGGTAGTGGTATCACGCTACGGAGGGCCAGAGGTCCTCAGCGTCATCGAGGAGGACGAACACGTCCTGGGTCCCGACCAAGTTTGCGGGCTGCCACTATCTGCAGCCGACGTGGTTCGACGTGACACCAAGTGAGTGGCCTCGTGTTGTCCGCGGGCGTGTCCTTCACGGACACGCTGCTTCGAGCCGGAACCTATCCAGGTCGTCCCAAGCCGCCCTTTACCCCTGGGTATGAGTTCGTTGGTGTTGTGGAGCAGGTCGGTTCGCGATGCTCGACGCTGGTGCCCGGGGTGACCGTGTCGCCGCGCGAGTGGTTTGGGGTGGCTACGCCGAGTGGTCTGTGTCGCAGAGTCCTTGGCGGTGAAGGTGCCAGACGATGTGGATCCGGCCGTGCTTGTCAGCGTGATTTTCCCATACATGACCGCCTACCAGCCCATCCATCGCGCGGCGAAAGCGCGGCCTGTGGCAACGAATTCCTCAATGTCAGGCTTGAAAGTTACGGGTTGTTCGGATTACCTACTGGTGAGCGGTGACCAGTCAGGCGTCGGCGGGCTCATCGACGCCTCCCTGCTGGTGTCGGCCGACGAGGTTGCAGCCTCGCACTGTTCGCGGGATGCGTTGGCCGTCGTCAACACCGGAGATCAAGGACCGGTAGAACAGCAGATCCAACCCCGATACGTGAGTCGAGCGGTGAGCAACACGGTCGCATCTACGTCTGCGACCGAATCCGGCACATCATGAATCGCCCTTGATAATGAGCCCCGTGCTGACGTCACGGCAATTGTCGACGGATGCTGAACAATCCGGACAGGCCGGTGCCCACATTGAAAAAGCCCGAGCCTAATCCGCTGGTGGTGGCGGAGCTGAGGGGGCCTGGTATGCCGGTGTTCCCGAAGCCGGACAGGCGGCCGTTGGCCAACGGGTGGCCGCTGGCGGTGTTGCCGAAGCCGGAAATGTTCGCTGCGTTGCTGCCGACGGCGGCGTTACCGAACCCGGAAATGGAGCTTCCCGCGTTGCCGAAGCCGGAATTGACCAGGCCGGTGTTGGTGGTTGCGCCGAAGCCGGTGTTGACGTTGCCCGAATGCCACGAACCGGTGTTGACGTTCCCCGAATTCCCGCTGCCGGTGTTGGTGTCACCGGAATTCCAGAAGCCGGTGTTGTATGAGCCTGCGTTGCCGAAGCCGGTGTTCTCGCTGCCCGAGTTGCCGAAGCCGGTGTTCAATATTCCCGCGTTGCCGATGCCGGTGTTCAGCAAACCGGCGTTTCCGATGCCGATGTTGCCGTAGCCCGAGTTGCCGAAACCGATGCTGTTCAGCTGGCCTGGCTGCAGGGGGTTGATGCCGGTGTTGAAAATGCCGACGTTGTGATCACCCGAATTGAAGAAGCCGATGTTATTGGTGCCGGAGTTGCCGATGCCGATGTTGCCGGAGCCCGAATTCAGCAGACCGGCCAGGTTGATGCCCACCTGATTGTTGCCGGTGAGGCCGATGCCGATGTTGTTGTTGCCGGTGTTGCCGAAACCGAAATTGTTGTTACCGGTATTGCCACCGCCGATGTTCGCATTGCCGACGTTCCCGCCGCCGGTATTGGCTTCGCCGTTGTTTCCGAAGCCGATGTTGTTGTTGCCGCGGTTGCCCATGCCGATGTTGTGGCCCGGGTCCGCGCTGGTGGCGATTCTGCCGATGTTTCCTAGGCCGATGTTGCCGTTGCGAAAGTTCCCAATGCCGACGTTGCCGTTGCCCAGGTTGCCGTTGCCGATGTTGTCGTTGCCGATATTGCCGCCGCCCAGATTGGAACTGCCTCGGTTCCCTTCCCCGACGTTGCCGCTGCCCGTGTTGCCGCTGCCGACGTTGGCGTTGCCCTTATTGCCCACGCCCAGGCTGGGCAGGCCCTGCAGCAGCTGCTGCAGATTGCTGGGCAGCGAGACCAGCTGGGCCGCCGCCGCCGAGGCCCCCGAATGGTATCCGAGCATGGCGGCCACGTCTTGGGTCCACATCTGCTCATAGATGCCTTCCGCCGCCGCGATCGCGGGCGCGTTCTGGCCGAACAGGTTCGTCATCACCAACTGCACGAACGCGTTTCGGTTGGCCGCCACCGCCGCCGGAGGAATGGTCGCCGCGCGGGCCGCCTCGAACGCCGAAGCGACAGACTTGGCTTGTCCGGCCGCCGCGGCCGCCTGAGCCGTGGCTGCGCTCAAGAACCGCTGATAGGGTGCCGCGGCGGCCGCCATCGCCGCCGCCGCCGACCCCTGCCACGCCTGGCCCGTCAACCCCGCGGTCACCGCGGTAAACGCGTGGGCGGCCGACTCCAACTCCGCGGACAGCCCCTCCCAGGCCACCGCGGCCTGCAGCATCGGCGCGGAACCGGCACCGGCAAACATCCGCCACGAATTGATCTCCGGCGGCAACACAGCAAAATTGGTCATGGTGATCTCCAAGGAAAAGTGAACCGAATTGGATGACAGCGGCCAGGGCTAACCCGGACGGCCATTGGCACCGTCGGCACCCTTCAAGCCAGGGTTACCCGGATTGCCCGACGGAGCCTGGAACGGGGGGGCGAAGCCATAGCCGGGTCCGCCCGCGCCGCCAGTGCCGCCGGCCCCGCCGGTGCCGCCCAGGCCGCCGGCCCCCGCCGCGCCCGGCCGGCTGAGCGGCCCAGCCCCGCCGCCCGCGCCACCGTTACCGCCGGCTCCCCCCGCGCCACCGGGCGCGCCGTCACCGCCGTCGCCGCCCGGGCCACCGCGAAAAACACCGTCGGGGGTGGTGCCGCCGGCACCACCGGCACCACCGGGCCCACCCGCGGCTCCGATGCCCCCGGCACCCCCGAGACCGCCGCCACCGCCGGCACCGCCGTCGCCGAACAACAGCCCGCCCCGACCACCAGCGCCGCCGTTACCACCCGCGACACCGTTGCCGCCGGCACTCAACAGGCCATTGGCGTCGCCACCGCGACCACCCGCACCACCGGGACCTTGAAGGGCACCTCCCTCTGGGTCCGCTGTATAGTTCAGGCCGCCGCTGCCGCCAGTGCCACCGGGCGCACCGGCACCGCCGTTTCCGCCATTTCCGCCGGCGCCTCCGGTTGCGGCATCAAAGTTGTAGAAGACGTTTCCGCCGTCGCCGCCGTTCCCGCCCGTCCCGCCGGGCCCGCCGTCGCCGCCCACACCGCCCGTTCCGCCGACGAGATTGCCGTTGCCCCCGGGACCGCCGGTACCGCCGGGCGCATTGTCGCCCCCGGCCCCCCCGGCGCCGCCGTTACCGCCTGTGTTCGACAGTAGTTCGGGGTCACGGGCATCGCTGTACCCGGACCCGCCGTTACCGCCGGCCTGGCCGGGAAGTCCGGGGTGGCCGGGCTCGCCATTGCCGCCGGGTTCACCCGGTGCACCGGCGGGGCCGTCCGTCGCCGACCCCGTGAAGCTCTGCACGGGGTTGACTCCGTTGTTCCCATTGCCACCCGCGCTGCCGGCACCGCCGGCACCGCCGGTGCCCCACAGCCCGGCACTGCCGCCGTTACCGCCGCTGCCACCGGACAATCCGCCGAAACCGCCTGCCCCACCGTTGCCGTACAGCAGCCCACCGGCCCCACCGTTGCCACCGCTGGCCCCCAGCCCGCCGTAGCCACCGGCCCCGCCGTTGCCGATCAACCCGGCGGTACCGCCGTTGCCGCCGGCCCGACCCGCGCCTCCGGATCCGCCATTGCCGCCGTTGCCGTACAACAGCCCTCCGGCACCGCCCGCTTGCCCGGTACCCGCCGCCCCGTCAACACCGTTGCCGATCAGCGGGCGGCCCAGGGCCACTTGGGTCGGTGCGTTGATCGCGTTTAGGAGCTGCTGCTGCACGTTGGCTGCTTCGGCACCGGCATAGGCGTTGCCGGCCGCGTTCAGCGTCTGCACGAACTGGCTGTGCAGTGCCGAGGCCTGGGCGCTCATCGACTGGTACTGCTGGGCGTGCGCGCCGAAAAGCGCCGCGATCACCGCGGACACCTCGTCGGCTCCAGCAGCCAGCACATTGAGCGTGGGGGCAGCCGCCGCGACCGTAGCGCTGTTGATCGTCGAGCCGATACCGGCTAGATCCGTCGCAGCCCCGATCACCAAATCCGGCCGAGTAAACAGAAAGGACATGACAGGGGGTTCCTCACTTTATTGCTGCCTCGGGAGAGGCGAATCATATCGAGTAAGCGCAGGACAACGGTGTACCAGTTATATGAAAGAATTCTCACCGTTATCAAACGGTTATATTACTCAGGGTGCCGTGTAAAGTCTTTTTACAATTTAAACTCTGGCAATGTACATCGGATTGACCAGGTCGAAGCACTCGGCGCAACGCCAGGCTGATGTCCACGCACACAGACAATTGTCCACGCACAGAGACGACGCACTAAACGTCGGACCGGAACCGCAGTGACGGCAATTCCGGTCCGATGCAACTAGCTGTACCGAGACAGGACGTTGGTAGCAGACGTGTTGGCTTGATGTGGGGAGACCTCCGGTCCTCGGCTGCCTTCTCCCCCTCAACCGCTATGCGTGGCATACGGTTTGGCGATAGATCGCCGTAAACACCCGAAATCGACCTGGAAACAACTCCGCGGACAGTACTGCGCAGGGCGATGGTGGCCAGCCGGGACGAGGTGACACTGATCGATCTGTCCAAGAACAGCACTACCCGATACCGCTACGCGGATCGGTCATCCCGAAGCTTGGCCGATCACCGCCGACGAGAAACACCACGACACCAGGACGTGTCTTGTGGAGAGCCCGGTGCATTGAGAGATGCACGCCGGGTTCGGGAAGCGGCCCGGAGAAACGGAACAGCCGCAAGAGTGTCAGCGCGCTCTGGGCCGACTTTCACCAGTAGCCAGCCGACCGCAACTCCGCAACAGCAACCACGCCGATCTCTGCGACCGTCATACCCATAGCCGTCTCCTTCCACAGACGTAGAGATACGACGGACGCTAACTATCCCCCGAATCGTTAAGCCGAGGAATTCCTCAGCGAACCCGGCTGTTCGGGGGCATTCAGGGTGAGCACATGGAGGTAGGGTTGCGGCGCTGACGGTAAGCAGCGTGGGGCCGGTTATGCCCCGGTTTGTGTGTGTGGTGCCGGGGCGGCACGGTGATCAGGTCATTGGTAGGCGACGGCCCTCCCGCCGTCTCTTGGCCGAGTGCTACGGGAGGGCCGCCTGTGTGCGCTCGGAGGCGCAGGGGTCACCGTAGAAGCAGATGTCGATCAAGTCGAGCGCAGGCTGGGCGGCTGGTGAGCTGAGCTGCCCATCGTGCGGGGGTGTGCTGGCGGGTTGGGGGCGGGGACGGTTGCGGCAGCGGCGCGGATGGGCCGGTGGAGTTGTGTCCGCGCCAGTGGCGCTGCACTAGGTGCGGGGTGACGCATGTTTTGTTGCCGGTGACCGCGCTGCTGCGCCGCGCCGATACCGCAGCGGTGATCGTGTCGGCGCTGGCAACGAAGGCCACAACCCCGGGTGGGGTTTCGCCGAGTCGCTGCGGATTCGACGCGTCCGGCCGAGACGGTGCGGGGTTGGCTGCGCCGGTTTGCCCAGCGGGCCGAGGCGATGCGTTCGGTGTTCACCGTGTGGCTGGCTGCGGTGGCTGCCGATCCGGTGATGCCGGATGCGGCCGGCGGGGTGTTGGCCGACGCGGTGACGGTGATTGCGGCGGTCGCGACCGCAATCACACACCGTTCTTGCTGCCCAAGGTGTCGCTGTCCGAGACGGCGGTGGCGGTCTCCGGTGGCCGGTTGTTGGCGCCGGGCTGGCCCGGCGAGCCGGTGCAACACGAGTCGACCCAGCCGGCGGCGCCGATCACGCCGTAAATCTGTGCGCTGTTGTGTGTTTGACGGACAGCAACCAGGAAGGAGCGGGCCGGTGGCGGTCAGCGACGATGAGGAGAAGGTGCGTGCAGAGCGCGCGCGGGCGATCGGGTTGTTTCGCTACCAGTTGATCCGGGAGGCCGCCGATGCGGCGCTTTCGACCAAGGAGCAGGGAAAGATGGTGCGCGAGCTGGCTTCCTGGGAGCACATCGACCCGTTCGGGCGGCGAGTGCGTATCAGCCGCCCGAGCATCGACCGCTGGATCCGCGACTGGCGCGCCGGCGGGTTTGACGCGCTGGTGCCCAATCCGCGTCAGTGCACACCACGCACTCCGGCCGAGGCGTTGGAGCTGGCGGTGGCGCTGCGCCGGGAAGACCCGCAGCGCACGGCCGCAGCGATCCGGCGGATCCTGCGCACCCAGCTAGGCTGGGCGCGCCCGATGAACGCACCCTGCAACGCAACTTCCACCGGCTCAGCCTCACCGGCGGCACGGCTGGCGGATCGGCGCCGGTGTTCGGCCGGTTCGAAGCCGAGCATCCCCACGACCTGTGGACCGGGGATGCGCTGTACGGCATACGAATTGCGGCCCGTAAGACGTATCTGTTCGCGTTTCTAGATGATCACTCCCGGTTGTAGCAACATCCTGGCATCCGACGCAACAAGACCCCCGAAACCCCTGCTGCACGGCGTGTCTCGGCTGCCGCCGCTGCGAGTTCCGAACTCGGACGAAACGTCAAGCCCCTGCTAGAAAACGTTCACGCCGTCCGGAGAATGATGCATCAGCTGCAACATCGCTCATTTCGGCGTCGGTGATGAACAGCCGCCGGAAGTCGTGGGGGGTTACCCTTAGCGGCGCCCCGCTGGCGCCGGTCCGCTCGGTGCTAGCCAGTGTGTCGTTGATCAGCTGGCGGATCATGTTGGGGCTCAGTGGCCGGTCTTCCAGGCGCCAATGCCATTGGAACAGTAGCGGCATCGGTGGGTTCCAGATCCTCTCGTGGTAGTCGTATGCCGAGACGAGCGGGATGCCGCCGTCGGGTTGGCGGATGCGGGTGACGATGGTGGCCAGCACGTCGGCCAGTTCCGGGGAGATCACGAGCAGTCGTTCGGCGTCGGTTTTGGACGGGGTGATCTGCAGCAGCGGAATCAGTTCGCCGGTGGTTGCATGCCGGTATTGGATCAGGCTGTGGTGTGACAGTTCGGTCAGTTCCTCGATGCGGATGCCGGTCAGCGGCAGCACTTCGATGCTGGCCCATGCCCAAAAAGCTCGTCGCTCTTCAGCTTTGAGGTCACGACGACTGCAGGTCGCGGGGTCTTCGGCCCAGAGGTGGGTGCCGGATTCCGGTGAATGCTCGGCCCGCCGCAGCGCCTGCCCGTCGATGGTGATCTCCCGACCAGGCTCGGTGGCCAGGACTGCGGCCAGCGCTTGGGTGGCCCGCTGGCGGCGGTTCTCGGCAGCGGTCACCAGTGTCGGCAGCACGGGAAGGCGTTCGCGAGTGCGCTGGTCCATCCGGGACTTGCGGGCAGCGGCGGTTTTGGCGCGGCCGCTGGTCAATTCGCCGTCACGGATGGGGCAGACCGCGACCCACGGCCCCCACCGGGCCGGGTCGTCGGCGGCCCATTGCGCGATGTCCAGATAGAACGTGCGGACGTTGCCCAGGTGCTGGATCGCCGACAGTCGTGGCGTATGACGCTCGACGAGCTCGCCGCCCTCGACCGTCGTGGTCGTCTTCACCTGCATGCGCAGCATCCATGCCGCGGCGACCTCGTGGTGCAGGCCCAGCGAGGCGATGCCCGGGTGATGCAGCTCCAAGTCGCGCCAGAACAACTTGCCCAGCACATAGGATAGCTGGAGCACGGTCGCGTAGTCGGAGCCGGCCTGCAACTCCCGCAGATAGTCCACCAGCAGGTCCCGGATTGGCCGGAACTGGATGCCGTATCGGTCGATCATCTCCTCGACGCTCATCTGGCCGTGGACGTGAAACGCTCTAGTGCTCGCCGGTGCGTTGTCGGGGAACCGACCCAAAGAACGCACTAGCTGGTAGAAGAAGGCACTGCGGTATCCGCGGTCCCTGCCGCTGGCTTTGGTGGCCTCCGCGGCGAGCGGCACCATCTGGATGCAGTCGCCGGCGGTGATGTCGATGGCCCGACCTCCTTTGCCTGCCATGATCATGGCGATACGCGCCAGCGCGATCCCGCGGGCCCAGTCGCCTAGGGAGCCGCTGGCACTGGTCGTTCAACACCGCGAACCCTTGCGGGTCGCGGCTGCGGGCCAGCGCAGTCGCGAGGTTCTTCGGCGACGGAGTCGCCAGCAACCAGCCCAGGCTCGGACGGATCACATCGGCGCAGATCAGCACCGACAGGCCGCGCGAAAAGCGGCTTTTCAGGTTGCTGACCGCGGTCTCGGTGCGGCCGGCCGCCAACGGCGTCACCGCAAGGATCCGCCAGTCGGCGGCGTGCTCCGCGCCTGAAGCAGTCCACCGCGCCTGCCAGGTACTTCCCGGCATCGTTGCTAGCCAGTCCAGCACAGTGCGTACACCTCGGCGCACCTCGGCCTGGTATTCGGCGTTATCGGCGGTGAACGGCGTGGTGAGCACCCGGGCAAGGACACGTCCGCGCGAGGCTTCGGTCGCCTCCCACGACACAGGATTCACCCGGGGCGGGAACTGCTTTCGCAGTTCGAACACGTCGCGGCGATCCGAACGAGGTCGCCGCTGATCGCGGCTCGTCGCGGGTGCCACCGACGAAGCCGGCGCCGTCGTGGTCACCGCGCGGCTCCCGGGAACAGCACATCCAGCGACTCGGGTCGGTATTCCGGCGCGATGAGCGCCGGCGCAGACGGCGCCGTCGCCCGCCGCGCATGGTGGGCCAGGATGCTTGCGATGGTCTCCCCGATCGGAGCCGAGGTATAGATCTGGGTGGTGGTCAATTGGGCATGACCCAAGATCCACTGCACATCGGTCAGCGCCATCTCCGGGTCGCGGGCCATCCGATAGGCAGCAGTATGACGCAGGTCATGGATCGAATAGTCCGTTCCAAGAACGGAATTCACGCGGACGAACATCGCCCGGCCTGCGTGATAAGTCAGCGGCCGAAACGGCCACCGCAGTGTCTGCCACAGCGGATCATCGCGCCTGGTCGGCATCTGTCCGTGAAACTCCGCCTGATACAGCCGAAGCCACACGAACGCATCCGGCGAGGCCGGAAGCTGCTGCGCCGCCCGGCTACCCTTGCGGATCACCGTGATCAGCTGCAACCCGGCATCCACATCACCGCAATGAACGCCCAGCAACTCCGACGCCCGGGCACCAGTCGAGACGAAGAAAGCGACCAACGCCCGATCACGATGCGATCCCAGCCCGGCGAACAGTTCGTTGAACTTCTCATCCGGCATGCAGCGCGGCAGTCGGTCGACCAGCTTGGGCCGATACAACCCGACACGCTCGTTGCGATGTGGATGCATCGGATTATGGTGCGCACCAAACCGTTTGCGTCGCCGCTCCCGCACTAGCGGGAACGGGTTCAGCATCGGCCCGGCACCGGTGTCCACATGAAAGTCGTAGAATGACCGCAACACACTCTCCCCATGGGCGGCAGTCCGCGGCGCATACTTCCCACCGGACACCGCAGAGGGTGCCTTGTCGCTGCACTCCCAGCGCACGCTCACCGGCTTGCTCCCGATCTGAATCCAACGGCAGAAGTCACGCGCCTCGACCCAGGTCGCCTGGTCCCACGGCACCTGCACCGCCCACAGAAACCTGAACCAGCGCAACAGATCATGACCATACGACCGCTGCGTCGCCTGCGACCGCCCGCACGCCTGCACCTCTTTGAGGAACGCAGCGACCGGCACAACCACTTCCCCGCGCGGATCGATCAACCGATACGGCTCCCACGGCGAACCGGTCGCCTCCAGCCGCCCGACCCGAGCAACGATCAGCGCCCCCAGGTCTCGCCCCGACTCATCTTCGACCACGGCGCCGAACCCTAACGGCCCCCAACGCCCGGGCGCCACTGAACAGGGAAAACTACCCCAGTAGTTCAGTTAACAGGCAACAGCTACGAGGTCGACCCGACGCTGGTCGGCCGCAAGGTCGAGCTGGTGTTCGACCCGTTCGACCTCACCCGCAACGAGGTGCGTCTGGCCGGCGCGCCGATGGGCCTGGCCATTCCGCACCACATCGGGCGTCACACCCATCCCAAGGCCAAACCCGAAACCCCCTCGGCGCCAACGCAACCCTCCGGCATCGACTACGCGCGGCTGATCGAGATCACGCATCAAGCCGAGCTGGCCCACGGCGTGAACCACGCCGCCCTCACGGGGCTAGCGACCAAATCCCCGGACAGCTCGACCTGCTCACCGGCCAGGAGGTGGCACCCCAATGATGGACAAGCTGATCTCCTACTACGGCTTGTCTCGGATGCCGTTCGGCCGCGACCTGGCCCCGTCCATGCTGCACCGCCACAGCGCGCACAGCGAAGCAGTCACCCGTATCGGCTGGTGTCGCCGACCGCCGCATCGGAGTGATTACCGGCGAGGTGGGCGCCGGCAAGCCCGTGGGTGTGCGCCGCCCTCGCCCGCCTGGACCATAGCCGCCACACCGTCATCTACCTGCCCGATCCCACCGTCGGGGTGCGCGGCATCCACCACCGCATCGTGGCCTCGCTGGGTGGGCAACCGTTGACCCACCACGCCACCCTGGCCCCCCAAGCCGCCGACGCGCTGGCCGCTGAACAGGCCGAACGGGGACGCACACCCGTCGTAGTCGTCGAGGAGGCCCACCTCCTTGGCCACGACCAATTGGAAGCGTTGCGCTTGACCAACCATGAGCTCGACTCCTTGAGCCCGTTCGCACGCCTGCTCGTCGGCCAGCCCACGCTACGGCGACGAACGAAACTCGGCGTGCTCGCCGCGCTCGACCAGCGCCTCGGGCTGCGCTACACGATGCCGCCCACGAGCGATACAGAAACCGCCAACTACCTGCGCCACCACCTCAAGCTGGACGGACGCGAGGACACCCTGCTCTCCGACGACGCGGCCGCGCTGGTCCACCAGACCAGCCGCGGCTATCCCCGCGCGGTCAACAACCTCGCCCTGCAAACCCTCCTCGTAGCATTCGCCGCCGACAAAGCCATAGTCGACGAATCCTCCACTCGCACCGCCGTTGCCGAAGTCACGGCAGACTGAACACCACCCCGACACCCCGAACACCACCGACCCCGCCGGACACCTCTCGGCGGGGTCATTTCATACCCACACGTCCTCACCGTCAGTGCCGCCGTCATGCTCATCCAGAGTGCCGGTCAACACCCGGCCCGAGCAGGCCATCCGAGGATTCCGCGGCTACACCAACGAGACAGGGGCAGCCAATTCAAGTCACGGAAGTTCGTCCACGCACTGTCGCACAACGGGTTACACAGACCGATGGGCCGCGTCGGCGCATGCGCAGACAGCGCCGCCATGGAGTCGTTCTTCGCACTTCTACAACGCAACATGCTCGACCGAAAACTCTGGTCCACCCGAGCCGAACTACGCCTGGCGATAGTGGCGTGATCGAGCGGACCTCCCACCGACGCCGCCGGCAACGCGCACTCGGCAAGCTCACCCCGATTGAGTTCGAACTGCTCCACACAACAGTCGCAACCGCGGCCTAGAACGCACCCACGAGTCAATTGAACTCGGGGCAGTCCCTTCAGGCCGATAAGTTTCTATGCGGGGCGATCTGCCCCGAACCGGCCGGGAATCACATCGCGTTCAATGAGCTAACCACCGCGCGCAATGCCCGCCGCCGTGATCTACGTCGAGGTATACGCGACCGCACCAGCCCAATGATGATCGCGTCACCGGCGCCTAGCGAGTTAGTGAGCGCCAGCACATGGTTGGGGCCGGGTCAGGCGAGGGCGCTTCCGGCCTGCCATTGCGCCCAGGGCACACTCCAGTCGCCGTTGTTCTGCAACGACAGTGACGGGCCCCCGGTGTTGCGGATCTCGACGATGTCGCCTGGCTGGGAAAACCCGAAGAACCATTTGGCGTTGTCGCCGTTGAGGTTTAGACAGCCGTGGGAAGTATCGGTGTTGCCTTGGGCCCACACGGTGCTGTCGAGTTGGTGAAGATAGATCCCGTCGGGGCTGATGCGGGTGGCGTAGTTGATGGTCTCGCGGTAGCCGAGGTGGGAATTGACGGGCAAGCCATAGGTGGACGAATCCATCACGACCGGATTGGACTTATCCATCACCGTGTACACGCCGGGTGGGGTCCAAAACGTCAGGGTCTGCCCGGCGACGGTTTGCGTGCCACCCATGCCCATCGAGGTGGGCATGGTGCGCACCAGAACACCATTGTCGTACACATTGACCTGTTTGGTGTTGTCGTCGGCGATAGACACATGCGCGTCCCCGATGGTGAACGAAGTCTGCTGGTCCTGTTGGCCGTACAGTCCGCCACCCAGCGGCGCGCCATAGATGTTGGCCGCCACTCTGATTTTCGTGCCCGCCGCGTAGTAATGCTCCGGGCGCCAATGGGCGTTCTGGTCATCAACCCAATACCAGGAGCCCTCCACGGCCGGAGCCGTCGTCACAATCAGTCGGCGCTGCGCGGCCGTGCGATCGATGATGGGTTCATCGAAGTGGGCGACAATGACCGTGCCCACCCCGTAGGTGCCGCCGTCGCGCAACACCGCACCCGACGTGGTGGTCAGCGACACCGAGGCCTGATTCTTAGGTGTGAGCGTGGTGAACCGGGACATCTGTGACGCGGGAGTTCCCGTCGGCCCGCGACTGACCACGGTGATGGTGTAGCTGCGGCCATACCCCAGCGGCACGCTGGGCTTCCACACTAGGTGGTCGGGGCTCATGGCACCCGGGATCGGCTTGTCTTGGTCGTTTACCATCTGCACGTCGGTCAGGGCGCCGTTGGCCGCGCTCACCGTGACTGCGCCCAGCGGGTCAACGTTCACGGCGTTGGGGCCTGGGGTGACGGTGACGGTCGCAGGCGTTTCACGGCGGGGGGCCGACTGTGTGGCAAGCGCACCATTGCGGTCATCGCTTCGCCCGATCACCACCGCGGCCACCACGGCCATCACCGTCACACTGATCACAGCGACCGCGATGCGGCTCATACGAGTTTGTCGATCAAGAGACACGAGACGCCTTCCGTTCTTCCAGATTCGTTGTCATCGGCGCCGCGCGGGCTACAGCCACGTACGGCATCAGAAGCTACAAGCCCACGTCAATCGTGAACGTTGAAGCTCAGGTGGTCGAAGCTGCGGAATGGGGCGACCACTGCCCCTTACCGCAGGGCTCCATGGGTCCGGACCCATACCCGTTCAGGGTATAGCATGTTGCCGGCTCTCTCGATCTTCAGCACCAATGGCTCAGACCAATACACGAGACATCGGTCAGTTCCTTTCCGCATTGACGCCTGTCAGCCAAGAACCGACCCACTATACGGACGGTTGGGCACGATACGGGCTTGCGGCAGTCGGATAGACGGAGACGCCATGAACAACTCGTGGTGTGACTGCACCCGCCCAATGACTGGCACCATACCAATACCCGTACAGGTATTCAAGCGGTCGGTAAGATGACACCCAGATACCCCCTGGGGTAGTATCTGGGATGTCTACTGGAGATGGGAATTCAATGTTCGGCGACGAAGACACCATCACCGCGGTGCTCAACCGATTGCGGCGCACGCAGGGTCAACTCGCCAGGGTGATAGCCATAATCGAGCAAGGCCCCGACCGCAAAGAAATGATCACCCAGCTCGCGGCGGTCTCCCGCACCCTTGACCGGGCTGGGTTCATGATCGTGGCATCCGGTCTGCTGGACTGCATTAACGAGAGCAGCTCAGGCGAGCCACCGCGGCCGACCGAGACCCAGTTGGAAAGCTTCTTCGCCCTGTCTCGCTCGCGGCCTCAATCGGTGATGCGGACAGATAGCCAAGAGTCCAGGCCCGCTGTTGGGCGCTGCGCCGCAACCGACTTGCCAGTCGCGGCGTCGGGCAGACGAACTGACAAGGAGAACTGTCATGCAAGACCAGGCGTTGACGGCGCCCGGCATGTTCGGGATGCCCAAGCCGCAGGGATGGACGATCGAGCGGATCGTGAGCCTCGTAGCCGGGACTGTAGTGCTCGCAACGCAGATCGCGCAGACCGCGCGATCTGAGCATTCGGGGCTTCTGCGCCTCCTCGCGGGATGGGTCGGCGCGAACTTGTTGCTCAACGCGGCAGTGGGCTGGTGTCCACTGAGTGTGCTGCTGCATCGCGCAGGGATTCCGACGGCCGCCGAGACCTAGGCTACTACTACATACTGTAATAGTAGCCTAGGTCTCGCGTTTACTCAGAACCTCGACTCCACCGACGGTCGGGCTCCAATGTGGGCAGGACACCTGGCCACAGGCCACAGCTACCGTACGCCGACACCACCGTCGAACGCGCCCGCACCCACATCCAAGGCCAAGCTGGACGCTACCGCGCACCACCCTGATCGTCGTCGATGACGCCGACCACCTGCACCCCGACCACCTGCAGTGGATCGCCGAAAACGCCGGCGTCACCAACACCAAACTGCTCCGGATCACCGCCCGCCGGCCCACACCCCGACCACCGCCGCAGATCACCTACTGCCCTGGCGCACCGCCTCTGCACCCCCGACCACCCCCACCGACGCCATCGAACTCACCACCACCACCACCCCACCGCGCCAGCATCGGATCATCCCGAGTACCAGACCGCCCACCAACTTCTGCACCGCCGCGACCACCTCCTAGCGCACTCGACGAAATCGCCGATCTCGCAGCACAACTCGACGCCCTCACGACGACCCGCTCCCGCCACCGCAGCCACGACCCAAGTTATGGACTCGACATCTAGAACAACCAAGGATCAGGGATTCACTTCGAGCGGTGGCTGACGCGCCCAACCGAGGGGCCCATTCGGCCCGCCGAACAGAGCGGCCATCCACCTCAGCGCCTTCTCAGCGCCATACGCTCCTGGTCCTATCACACTTGTTGCTAAAGCGGTGACTGAGAGAGATCCCGACTCGTGCAGAGGGCAGGGCGATATGCAAGGCGAATACGGTGCTTTCATCGGGTTTTCCTAATCGGCCTGCGTGAAGGCTTAGAGGTAACGCTCATCATTGCCCGGGGCTAGGGAATTCACACCAGCCGCCAGGTGGTCCGACACTGTGATCACTGGCCAGAACGTTTGCGGCACGGTCGCAGGTGTCGGCTCCGGTCGAAAAGTGAGCAGGTAGTTCCGGTCGAAAAGTGAGCACCCTTCTGATTGGAGAGTGATCACTGTGGAGGATTGGGCGGAGATTCGCCGGCTGTATCGGTCGGAGAACCTGTCGCAGGCTGCGATTGCGCGGAGGTTGTCGTTGTCGCGGAATACCGTGGCCAAGGCAATCAACGCCGAGTCGCCACCACGCTATGAACGAGCTCCCTCGGCGACGTCGGCCTGGGCGCAGATTGAGGTAGCGGTGCGAGCGCTACTGGGCCAGTATCCGACGATGCCGGCCACGGTGCTGGCGCAGCGCGTCGGTTGGACCGGCGGGCGTTCCTGGTTCGCCGAGAACGTGGCGCGGATCCGCCCGGAGTACGCACCGGCCGATCCGTGTGACCGGCTGGCGCATCTGCCCGGTGAGCAGGTGCAGTGCGATCTGTGGATCCCTGGCCGGCTCGTGCCCGATCACGCCGGGGTGTTGCGGTCGTTTCCGGTGTTGGTGATGGTCGCAGCCTATTCGCGGTTCATCGCCGCAATGATGATCCCGTCGCGTGTCACCGGAGATCTACTGGCAGGGATGTGGCAACTGCTTCAATGTATCGGCGCGGTTCCTCGAACACTGTTGTGGGACAACGAGTCCGGTATCGGTCAGCGCGGTCGACTGGCCGAGGGGGTCGCCGGGTTCTGCGGCGTGCTGGGCACCCGGCTGATCCAGACCCGACCCTATGACCCCGAATCCAAGGGCCTGGTCGAACGGGCCAACGGTTACCTGCAGACCTCGTTCCTGCCAGCGCGGACCTTCACCGACGCGGCCGATTTCAACACCCAGTTGTGGGCGTGGCTGGCCACCATCGCCAACCGCCGCACCCACGCCACCACCGGTTTGATCCCCGCCGAGGCGCTGGGCGCCGATCGGGCAGCGATGACCGCGCTGCCGCCGATGGCTCCGGTCATCGGGACGACGGTCACAACCCGGTTAGGGCGCGACTACTACGTCAGCTGCAGCGGCAACGCCTACTCGGTGCACCCAGAGGTGATCGGACGGATGATCACGGTCACCACCGGGTTGGATCGGATCACCGCTCACTGCGGTGACCGGATGGTCGCTGACCATCAACGACTCTGGGGCACCGCCGGACTGGTCACCGATACCCAGCATCTGGCCGCGGCGGCGGTATTGCGCGAGCAGTTCCGCACCCGCCCTGCCGCAGGCGCGCATCTGCAGGTCGAGGTAGAAGTCGCCGATCTGAGCGCCTACGACGCGCGGTTCGGGACCGGGGAGGTCGCCTGATGGCCGCCACGAAACGCAGCCCAGTGCCCGGTGAAGTCGACAAGCTAATCGCCCACCAAGCCCGACTATTGAAGGCCCCCCGGATCACCGCGCACTACCAGCGGCTGGCCGAGCAGGGCCGCCAAGCGGGCTGGTCATTGGAGGACTACCTCGGCGCCGTCTTGGCCGTGGAGTCCAACGCCCGCGCCGAATCTGGTGCCCGCCAACGTATTCGCTACGCCGGATTCCCGGCAATCAAGACGATCACCGACTTCGACTTCACCGCCCAACCCGCCGTCGACCGCGCCCAAATCGCCCGACTGGAAGCCGGCGGCTGGCTAGCCGAAGCCCGCAACATCGTCCTGCTCGGCCCGCCCGGCACCGGCAAGACCCACCTGGCCACCGCACTAGCCATCGCTGCAGCCCACGCCGGACACCGCGTCTCCTTCGCCCCAGCCACCGGCTGGATCACCCGCCTGGCCGAAGCCCACCGCATCGGACGCCTCGAGGCCGAACTGCGCAAGATCAGCCGCTACGGCCTCATCGTCATCGACGAAGTCGGCTACATCCCGTTCGACACCGAAGCGGCCAACCTGTTCTTCCAACTGGTCTCCACCCGATACGAGAAGAACTCGATCATCTTGACCTCCAACCTGCCGTTCTCGCGCTGGGGACAAGTCTTCGGCGAAGCCACGATCGCCTCAGCAATGATCGACCGGATCGTCCACCACGCCGACGTCATCGCCCTCAAAGGCTCCAGCTACCGCATCAAACACACCGCGATCGAGTCACTGCCCTCCGTCGAAGCCGATCGTCAGGCAGACTCAACACCGTAAACCTGCTCACTTTTCAACCGGAGCAGGCTGCTCAGGATTCAACCGGAGCCGACACGCAGGTGCGCCCGACATCGAATGGACAAGAGATCGGCAACTACTCTTGCTCGTCGTCCACGGCGGCGCCGACGTGGAAAGTTTGTACCAATGGTGGAGCCGATTCGGGAACGCATCTCAGCGGCTGTTTGCCCGCTAAGGTACCACAGTAAGCTGCAATGGTAATGCCCGACGGACCGTGGCAACGGATTGCATCAACGCACCACCCGTCCGTAGAGAAGACGCCAAAATCGCCGCACTCCAAAGTCATCCCCGCACAGCCCCGGCACCCCGCGCCGAGCATCCACCGCACTCACAACCGCGTGCCGTCCAATCGCGCGCCAGATCGCAGCCCGTCCCGACCTGCACCGCTCCGACCCCGCCCCGCAGCCGCAGAAACCGCGCAACTCGCCGATTCGGTGTGCCGGTCACGGGCAGCAGGCCACGGGCAGCAGGATGCGGCATGCGCCCTAAGATGACTGCACCCACCCGCCGCCAGGGGGCAGTGAGACGCATTAGTAACAAGCGCAATCGAACACCGTCGGGGAACAGAAACGCCCAACCGGCCACTCTTGCTGCCGCGGGCGATAAGGGTACCCCGTATGGGTACATGCCATACTGTACGGCTGCGGCCCGCTACGCACTTCAGGCGGTACCACGCGCCTGCGCACCTGACCCGTTTCCGCGAACCGCGCTAGGGCAGAAACATCGACCTCGACCGATATCGCAGACACACCCGCCTCACGACGGCCTGTGCTCTGTGGCTGTTTTCGCACATCAGCGGACCAACGGTCCCCCGCAAACCAGTTCTCAGCGTGCCCCTAAAGGGGTTTGCAGCGACTGACCCGGCGTCGGAATCCCGGGTGGCCGGACCCGCAACAAAGTGTCTTGCGGGTTGCCGCAAGATTAAGATTTTGACCCCTGCCCCAGTGACTTTAGTCCCTACCCCCTAAGGGTATTTCTGTGGCAGAATCACTCGGCATGACGCAAACAAATGAGTCCAGCGAGCCGCCGGCTACGGCGGCACAGCCTTCCGTCGCCGATCGCCCCAGTCAACCCAGCCGGGTAGATCGAATCTGGTCCGTCGTAGCAATCACGGCCGGAGTCGTCTTCATCGTGACTGTGATCTTTTTTTGGGGTTTCTTCTTGGGCCGCGCTACCGACGGCCCCAGCGGTGGGCAGCGAGCCTCCAGCGGCTCGGGCGACAGCAGCTGTCCGATGATGGGATCGGGCGGGGGCATGCGGCCCGGCACGATGCATCCCGGAAGCTCCATGGAGCCTCATGAATCGGGAACGCCGACACCACAGCCCACACCGCATCATCCATAACTTCAGAACGCCTACGGGGTAACCGGTTGGTCTCCCGCCAACTCCTCCGCCAGTCCTCAGCAAAGGGGTTAGTGAAATGAAAACGAAACGTCGTCAGCAAATCGCGTTTGCGGTGGCCGCCGTCGGTGCCACAGCGGGGCTGATGATCCTGGTGCTTCCGCTTGTTCCCCAGGTCGGTGCCAACCTCGACAATGCTGCAGTGGCCGAGATGGGTATGGCACCCCAAATGCCCGTCCCCCATGTGATGCGTTATGGCGCGATCGCTTACTCCCCAAGCACCGGCGCATGGGGCACCTCGCGCGGCTACCAGGTCAAGCTTCAAGCCGAACGAGTCGCTCTGGACCAGTGCGGTGAAAATGATTGCAGAGTCATCATCAGCTTCAACCTCTGCGGCGCCGTCGCCTCTGATGGCTCGAGATACCAAGGTGGAACAGGACTCTCACGTCAAGCGGCAGAACAAGACGCGTTGAACAGGCTGGGCGGCGGGAAGGTAGTCAACTCGGTGTGCAACTGAGTTGCCGACACATTCTCGATCAAATCGCTCACAAGCCGGACACTTAGGCTTGCGCCGCGTGCGCCCGGGAGAAATACGAGACTCGGCCCACTTCTCGGCCGGCTCCACCCATCCTCGGCGCGGCGGGTATGCCAGAGCCGCCAGCCATATCAGCGGTGAAGGCGTCCGCTCGCCAACAAACACGTGACTGCGGACCAAATGTGTTGCATTCTCCCAACGTTGGCGATCGCGATCGGAGCCAGCGGAGCGACTCATCCGATAGCTACGTTCGACCGTGCACCCTCAACCGCCGACCACGCATACAACCAGACCGAACGACTCGTCATACCGCTTTGCGGTCGGGCGCCTGAGCGTTCGTGGACAAACGCGCCACAGGCGCGTGACTGTGAAACCAGGCATCCGACGCTAATCCGAAAACAATGGTGAGCTGACTTGGGAATCTGCACGTCGACATGGCCGTGCGGGTGACGGCGGGACCAGTGTGCGCCGTGGGGTCAGGCCGCTGAAGTAAGGGTAACGGTGTAGCCGAGTGCTTCGAGTTGGCGGATGTGGTTACGTTTCTGTGTATCCGAGTTGATATGGCGGGTGAAGTGATCGGCACCGAGATCGGTGAAGCGGGTGTCTCTTTGTTGGCGAGAAGGTGCCATACGATGACCAGGATGGAGCGTGCGACAGCGACGATCGCGCGTTTCTTGCCGCGCCGTCTGGGTATGCGCCGGTACCGCTCGCCCAGGAAGCTGTCGTACCTCGGCGATGATTACCGCGGCAGCGACCGGCCCGACACCGGGTATCTCATTCAGGCGCGCTGCCGCCGCCGCGGAAGGGGCCAGATACGCCTCGATCTGTTCATCGACGGCGGCGATGTCGGCATCGATGCCGTCGATGCGGTCGAGCATCCGCGACAAGAGGAACCGGTGGTGGCTATCGAAGTGGCCGTTGAACGCCTCGTCCAGCCGGCCGATCTTGGTCCGCGTGCCCGAGCGCGCCATCTGCGCCAGCACATGCGGGTCGCGTTCGCCAGCGATCAACGCGGCCATCATCGCCCGCCCGGGCACCCCGAAGATGTCGCAGGCGTCCTCGAGTAGCTTTTCGACCCGGGTCTTCGCGGTACGCACCCCGACCAAGTCGACGCGGTAGCGACTCAGATCCCGCAAGCGGCGGGTCGGCCACGGCGGCACGAAGCTTGGCCGCAGCATCTGCCGTTGGGCGACTTTGCACAACCACACCGCATCCAGCACATCGGTCTTCGGCCGGCCCGGCAGATGTTTGACGTCGCGGACATTGACCAGCCACGGAGCCAGCCCGTGCGCCTCCAACAGGTAGGACACCGGTTTCCGACAGTCACTGGTCGCTTGCACCACCACCCGCTCGATCCGCAACTCGACCTCGACCAGATGGTTGGCCAGTTCGGTCAACGACTGGTCATCGTCGAATGTGTCGACACCTCCCGGAGTCGACTCGCTCCGGGGCCCGCAACCCGCACACAAGACACCAACTCGGCCTTGCCGATATCCAGGGCAGCGACTCTCTAGCAATGACCTGTTCCTCGTCATGGGACTCGGCCAACATCGTTCGCGTCAACTCCTCTCCCGCTCGCATCAACAGGGCGTGGTCGCCTGTGGGGCCGCACAAAAGAAGCACTGAATCGAATCCGCGTGCTCGACCGAAACGTCAACGGCAGCAACAATGAAGGGCCCAGAACGCGACTCCAGCGCCCGGCTAGAACACGGCGTCGAAGAACCATAGAGCCACGGCGTCGCAAGGCGACCACCACAACATTTCAGCCCAGGAACGGGCGACCCACCAGGGTCAGTCTCGCTAGAACGGAAAACGCGTTGAAGCCCTTCTTGCGTTCCGATGACTTCCCCCGATGAAGACGCGGCCCGTACCCTAGCCCGGTTGCCCCACGCAGACAACACAACTGCTTGACCAATGTACCCCGTGGGGGTACATTTAGCCGCTATGGAGAGATGTAATTCCGCCGCAGATCCCACAGCTGCTTCTCGTTAACTCAGCACAACAACGTGCCGCCGCGTAGCTGAACGTCTGTTGGCCTCGCTTGACTTGTTAGGGGCGACCAGCCGCGACGAAAGCGGCCAACGGTCACGGCGATATGCCCGAGGCAACCAGGACTGCAGGTGCAATCTGCTGGGCGGGAATTGTCTTTGATATGCGAATCATCGTCGCTCCTGTTCCTGGGCGAGTCATGACCGAATTAAGCGGCGCAACGACGTCGCAGCGCCTGAAAACCGGCGCACGCAAGAAATATAGGCGGACGGCCTACCGGGCGAACGTCTTCATGGCAGAAAGACACAGGGCATGTCCACCAGAATCAACACGCATGTCGGCGCGCTCGTCACCGCCCTCGCGGTCATCACCGGCACCGCCATTCTGCGTGGCGGCGCAGCAGCGGCCGACCCAAACCAGGATGACCAATTTCTCGCTCTTCTCGAAAGCAAGGAGATCCCTGCTGTCGCTAATGCGCCGAGGGTCATCAACGCGGCTCATAAGGTTTGTCTCAAATTGGACGGCGGTACGCCAGTGGACGAAATCGTCGACGCGCTACGCAATGACGCATACAACATGGACCCTACACTGCGCCGTTTTCCCCCGGCGCGAGTCACCACTACCATGACCCGATTCATCACTGCAGCCGTGGAGGTCTACTGCCCGTACGACCGTGGCGCAATAGCTCCCGTAGTGTCCGGCGCGGCGTCGGGACCGCATCAATCGATGTATCGCGTCGGCGGCTATGAGCGCCATTCGGTCAATTCGGGCACTAATTCACTGACGCGGCGCGCAACGCCGTGCGTCGAGGCTGCCGCGCGGCCGGATACCCCGGGCGACCACGTGGTCGGCTTGACGCCTGAAATCTCCCGGCCGGCTTGGACATACCACGCCGAGAGGAGGTCGGTACATGACACAGTGCCGGCCTGGGCCGTCGGTGGCTTACCGGCGGGTGATCCCCACCTCCCGAACCCGCCACAGATTCCGATTCCGACTCCCCCGCCTCCCACAGCACATATCGTCACGCCGCTTCCGCAAGTCGAGGCGCCGGCGCCCCCAAGGCGTTCCCCGCCCCCACCGCAAGCGCCGCCACCACCGCCGCAAGAGCCACCACCACCGCCGCAAGAGCCACCGCCACCGCCGCAAGAGCCACCACCGCCGCCACAGGAGCCACCACCTCCCCTTCAGCAGACGCCGACACCGGTTCCTCATGAGCCCCCGCCCCCACCACAAGTAGTTGAGCCACCTGAAGCTGGTCAGCAGGGTGGTGGTGGCGGCGGCGCTGGAGGGGGAGGCAGCGGCGGCGGTGGCGCTGGAGGAGGAGGCAGCGGCGGTGGCGCTGGAGCGGGCAGCGGGTCTGGTGGTGGCAGCGGTTCGTCGAAGCCTTCACCGGCTCCCCCCGGTCCACCCGGCCTAATAAGGCTCGCACCGTGAAACGGCCTGACGCCATTGACCGAACAGATTCACACTGTCGATACAGCCCGAATAACAGACGCGCGACGGGGCGTCCTGACACACCTGTGATACCAACGCCACGCACACCCAGCACCGCACACCCCGGTGATTCGCTGAGGCAGGTTGGGATACAACCGCCAAACATCGAGTTTCGCAAGCAATTTGACAACGCCTACCGTCTGCGCGGTCGCGCACAGCGACGGAACTTGCGTTCTCGCTTGGTCGCGACGGTGCCAAACCCAAGGCTGGTCGAGATGGCTGATTCGCGGCCCCCGGCGAGCAAGTCTTGCTTTTGGGGACTTTCGTCCCTACCCCCATGGGGTATATGATGGAACAATTTCCTGTGTGCCGCAGACATGAGGGTCACTCCCCAGAGTGAACAAGAAAGGAATCAAATTAATGACACCCAAGAGAGGTCATCGAATCGCGCTGGCGGTCGCGGGCGTCGGTGCCACAGCCGGGCTGATGGCTATAGCGCTTCCGCTGGTTCCGCAGGTAAGCGCCAATCTGGACAAAGCCGCGATGTCCGAGATGGGCATGCGGCCGGAAATGCCCGTGCCGCACGTGATGCGCTACGGCGCGATCGCCTATGCCCCGAGCGGCGCTTGGGGTACAGCGCAGGGTTACCTTACTAAGGCGCGAGCGGAACAGGTCGCGGTCGACCGCTGCAACGACAACGACTGCCGCGTCGTCATCAGCTTCAATCTGTGTGGCGCGGTCGCTTCCGACGGTGTGAATTACCGTGGTGGAACGGGCTTTTCGCGTGCAGCGGCCGAGGCCGATGCTTTGAACAGGCTCGGCGGTGGGACGGTCGCGAGCTGGGTATGCAATTGAGCGCATTGAGGACTGAGCTCCGAGGTTCCGCGGGGTAAAGCGTCGCGCGTCCGGGCGCCAAGCTGTTGAGCTCCATACTGTACAGGGATACCGTATATAGAGCTATGTGTCGTTCGGCGGTACTGTACCCGGGTGGGGGTAGTTGAGAGGTCTGTCACGAAGGCTCGGGTGGCGGCGTCGCGTTCGGGTTCGCGGATCTGCGATTTGAGATGTGGTAGAACGCGATGACTGTGTAGGGCAGGCGCCTGCGGAACTTGATGACCGTCGTGGCTGCCATGGGGGCGGCAATCGGCGGCCCCGCTTCGGCGGTTGCTGCGGATCCAGGGGACCCTTACAGCGGGCTCAGTTGCTCGTGCCCTTCCCAGGATTCGCGGCATCGTTTTGATGTTCCCGAGGTTACTGAAGGAATCAAGGAAGGGCTTGCCAGCCGGCGGGCACCCCAGCCAGAAGCCAATCGCCGGCTCGCCGGACGGGCAACGCCGTTCCGCCAGACCCGAATAGCTGGCCTCACAAGCCAAGTCCGGCGCGCAAAACGCTGATCGCTTCACCTACGCGACCGCGCGGCGACGGCGGCGTCAGATTGACGGTTGCGTCCGATGAACGGATTTTCCCTTTGAGTTAGCTGTACCTGCAACGCCGTGCATAGCTTTCTCGACGGCGTTGTGCCGGCGAGGCTTACTCGACTTGAGCAGTCGCTATCCTCGCGAGCCCCGGCGGGCGCGGCGGCCGCTGCACCTGGGCCGGTCGATCTGCAACGTTGAGGTCGGTGAGAATGCCTGCAGCAGCTTCGGTGGTCACCAGGGGTCACTGCATCCGACTCGCGGGCGAGCGCAGTGATGACGCCAGCTCATGGCGGTGCGTCGCCTTGAGGGTAAGTTGCGGGTGCCGTGTGAACAGCGAGCGAGCGATTTCCGCGACAACGCAACACGTGTGCGATTGCGAGGCCGCCGCATGCCACGGCCGCCGGGATCAGTGCATGGTCGCCGATCCGGCCGCCGAGGATCACGCCGCCGGCGGCGCCACCGATGAATAGCAGGACGGTCGAAGTCAGTAGCGCCGCTTTCCAATTGTCCATTCCGTGGCGGTAACTGCGCGCCACAAGCAGGCCGAGGTCAGTGATCGTGCCGGTGAAGTGAGTGGTGCGGAGGGGCATCCCCGGGAAACTGGAAGTCATTCCGTTCTGCAATCCGCACGCCGCGGCGGCCAGTGGCGCTCTGATCAACGGATGTTCAATACCGGCGGCCGCCAACAGAAGAGCTGCTTCGCCCAGTAGCACCGCGGCGTGGCGCGGACCGGTAGGGCTTTGCGTGGGAGCAACCAGGGCACCGGCTCCCAGAACGCCGAGCAGAAATCCGGCGACGATCGCCGCGATCATGCCACCGGGATGCAGCAGTGGATTGGTAGTGTGCTGGCCGATTTTGGTGGTCAGCGCCGTGAGGTTGCCTACCGGATATACCCAGACGAGGAGGGCCACCGAGTTGACCCAACCGGCGACCGCGGCCAGCAGTCCGCTGTAGAGGAGCAGGATTACGCGCGGGTCCCGTGTCTGTGGTCGTTTGATAGGCGGCATCAAGCTCCCCTTCTCTGTGGTCGTTGCGGCTCGTTGGTCAGCGTCGAAGGTCCAACAGCAGATCGATGGGGCTGCGGTGTCAACGGCCAGGATTGCGTCGTACCGTCTGTCCTTCGGACTTGAGGGACAACAACAGAACTGCCGCAGCCTAGCGCGACATCGATGTAATCTCCGCTGACACCGGCCACCACCTCCCGGGTGAAGACGTGCACACCGAGAATGCTCACTGCCTTGACAGGGTTGGATCGCGTATGGTCGTGCACCGCGTCCACGACCGCACAACCTGATCGGTCGAGTCAGCGATGATTGCGGGCTCACGCGGCTGGGCTGCGAGGAGCAAATCGTGGCCGCGGCAGAAATCGTCGCTATAGATGGTGTCGAAGTAGCGTAGCGGACCATCGGGAAAGATGGCGGCTATGGTTGTACCGGGACGGTGGGCGCGAGCAGCCCAGCCGGCGACCAACGCCACCGCACCGACACTCCATCCTCCGCTGATGTAGTACGTGCTTGCCAGCGTGCGACATGCCCACACGGCTTCGGCTGGGGCGACCCAATGCGCCTCGGCGAACGCGGCGTAGTCGACGTTGCCGGGATAGATGCTCGACCCTAGACCGCGCATCAGTCGCATGGCGGCGGCCGGCTGCCCGAAAATTGTCGAGCCGATGGTGTCAACTCCGATCAGCTTCAGGTCGGGGTTAGCTTCGCGCAGCACACGCGCCACACCCGCCGAGTGGCCTCCGGTGCCCACCGAACACACCAGAACATCAACGCTTCCAACCTGATTCAGCAGTTCCAGCGCCAGCAACTGGTAGCTGGCTACATTGTCAGGATTGTTGTATTGATCGGGATTCCAGGCACGCGGATCTGCGGCCAGCAGTTGCGCGACGCGGGCTTTGCGGGCCTGCTGCCATCCCCCGCGCGGATGTGGCTCGGGGACGATCTCGATGCGCACCCCGTACGCGGCCAGCATCTGTTGGACGATGGGCTCCATGCCGGGATCAGTAACCAAAGTTACGGGGTGGCCGTATATCTGCCCGGCCAATGCCAGCCCCAACCCGAGCGTGCCACTGGTGGATTCGACAATCTGTGCGTTCGGTTGCAGTTCGCCGCGAGCCCGAGCGCATTGAACCATGTGCAAGGCGGGGCGATCTTTCATTCCGCCGGGATTGGCGCCCTCAAGCTTGGCCCAAAACCCGCGGCCCCCATCCGCGATTGCGTCGGAGATCCACAGCACCGGGGTATTGCCCACTAGGCTAGCGGCCTCGCGATGCCTACCAGCTGAACAGGCGCAGGCAGCCGCAGTACCAAGATGCCCTGCGATGTCCTGATCAATTACGTCACAATTGCGGTGCAGCTCGGCAGTTTCAGTGAGCGTATTGCGACGCTCAGAGTGCGCTAGGGGCAAAGAGTCCTTCATTGATCGTCGCTTTCGCAGATGCGCCGCAGAACTGCGACATCGAACATCGGTCAGCGAGCACCGGCCGTGCGCATGACACCACGACCTGACGCTGATCGGTCAGCGACGAATCAGGCAGAACCGCGTCACGAGATCTCGACCGGTGAGGGCGGGGGGTGCTGCGTTGGGTGGGCTCCGCCCCGACATCGCGGCGTCACCGGACAATCCCGCGACATACGCGACCATTGCTGCGGCCACGCCGAATTCCACCAAGATGGTTGGGGTTCGCGGCAACACCGCGGACGCCGAGACGTCATGACAGGCGGTCAACGCCCCGCTGACAAGATGGGGGTGATCGACATTGATCGCGAACTCCGCACCCACGCTGGATAACAGCGCATGGGAGTGGTGGGGGTGGCTGTTCTCCGAATGCAGCAGTGCCGAGTGCCCCATCAGCAGAAGCAAGAGGGCGGCTGTGGCGGCCGCGGTCATCGACCGCCGCGTCGGCGGCAAGGCGCGTCGAGACGCACCCGTCCGTTCTCGCACACACCTCATACCCCTAGAGGGTAGGCGTCGGATGTTGTCCCAGCAACCAGGCGCGGCAAGGTTTCGCCGATTCATCGGTCATTGCACCCCGGTTTGCGTGAGTCGGCGCCCGTGTCGGCGCTGCAGGCCTACGCAACCGTGGTTCTGGCGGCCCTTGGTGGTGGCCATCTTTCGTTACACCAGGTTTGACCAGCGAGGCACCATTGGTGGGCGCTCCAGGAACCGGGGATCGGGGACAATTCCGGCCGCGCCGCGCTCTCCTGCAGCCGCCAACGGGAGTCCCCCTAACATGCTGCTCGGGACGCCGGAGTCGGCGGCCGGAGCGGCGCCGAGGCTGGTGCCAGTCAGCGCAGCAGCCGCCTTGGCCGGCACGGTGGCTGTCCAACTCTGCGGTACCGACAACGACCCGACCAACCCGGCCCGCCCCATACCCGCCGATACCGTCGTGCCGGCGCCGCCGAAGCCTGCCAGACCGGCCAAACCTGATCCGAGCGGCCCGGTGGCCAACCCTTCGGCAACGGCTGGCGCGAGGGCGCTGGTGGCCGCCGGCAGCAGGCCCTTGAGCTTCTCCCCGGTCGACAGGCCGGCGCTGGCGATCCACGCGGTCGAGCTGGTCACCGACAGCATCGGGCTCATCGAACTCAACGTCGAGGAAAGCGAACCCGACGACAGGGGTGAAGCCAGTCCCTGCAGCACGGTGGGTACGGACGACGTCAGCTGCGTGAGGACGGCTTGGGTGTCGGTTGCGGCCGAACCACCCGCGGCCTGGGCGACAGCGGCACCCTGCGCAGCCAACCCGCTCGGATTGACGACCTGCTGGGGCGGCGCGAAAGGCGTTAACGTCGACGCGGCCGCTGACGAAGCTGCGTATCCATACATCGCCGTAGCGTCTTGAGCCCACATCTGCGCGTACTGGGCCTCGGTGGCCGCGATCGCAGGCGTGTTCTGACCGAAGATGTTGGTCGCGATCAGGGTCATCAGCAAGCTGCGGTTGACCGCGATCACCGGTGGCGGCACGGTCTGCGCGAACGCCGCCTCATATGCGGCGGCTGCGGCGCGGGCC
The DNA here is from genome assembly GCF_030755135.1 of Mycobacterium sp. TY815. Classification (NCBI taxonomy): domain Bacteria; kingdom Bacillati; phylum Actinomycetota; class Actinomycetes; order Mycobacteriales; family Mycobacteriaceae; genus Mycobacterium; species Mycobacterium sp. TY815. The sequence goes on from NZ_JAUFRX010000004.1 coordinate 174,616, forward strand.
TGGTCGGCCGCCTGCTCTGCTGCGGTTGCGGTCGTGGTCATCCACATCACATAAGGCGCAGCTGCCGACGCCATCCAGGTCGCCGCCGGCCCATACCAGGACAAGGCCGTCAACCGAGCTACTACCCCGGCGTAAGCTGTTGCCGCCGAACTCATTTCAACGGCCAGCTCATCCCAGCCGGTCGCGGCCGTCAGCATCGGTCCGGAACCGGGACCCGAATACATCCGTGCCGAATTGACCTCCGGCGGAAGTGCCCCGAAATCCATTCGCGTACTCCTTCAGCTATACCGCGTGTTAGCCGGTCGCGGCCGCGTTGGCGGCCTCGGTGGCGGCATAGGATCCAGCGCTAGTCGCCAAGGCGGCAACGAACTGGTCGTGAATCGCTGTGGCCTGGGCGGCCACTGCTTGGTACAGCTGGGCGTGCGCGGCGAACTGGGCCGCGGTCAACGACGACACTTCGTCAGCGGCGGCCGGCACCACTGCGGCCGTCGGGACCGCGACCGCCACCGTTCGGGCATCCATCGCCGCGCCGATCGTCTGCAGATCGCCGGCCGCCGACGCCAGTGATTCCGGATGCGTTGTCACAAACGACATGCTTTGCTCTCCTTGAAAAATGCGTCTCCGCTACCGACATGGGTTTCCGTGACAAGGCCGCAGATGGACCGTGTAGGCGCCTGTGAAAGATGGGCGGTGCCGGCGGCGATCGTGTCCCGGCGGTCGGGGACCTTCAACATCCCTATGGGCAGCGACCGTCGTCGGCGAGCCTCGGCTACCGCTCGGCCTCGGTGGGAAGGCGCGCGGCGCCGTGTCTTCCTCGGCGGCAAGCAGCTCAGCAACCCGGGCACCGCAGAGCATTCGGAAGTCATCAAGCAGTGAATAAGTCGCATGAGTCGGCTTACGTCAGCGGCGCGACTAGCGCGCGGAAATGGACAGGACAGACGTCTCCGGCCGTGTGCAGCAGAGCACGAGGGCCTGACGCTGACCAGTCAGCGGCGAGCTACGCGGATCCGAGTCAGAAGATCTTGACCGGACAGGACGGCAACGGGTGGGTGCGGAGGGCTCCGTCCGGCCGGTGCCACAAGCTGTGTTTGCCAGCCCATACCCGCCAGCGTCGCTAGGCCCGCGCTAAGGACGACCAGCGCTGTCATCACCGCCGCAGGTATCGCATCAATTGCGAACACCTTCGACCCTTTACAGATGGGCCGCTCCTGCGCAAGCTGCGACTGATCAGCGCTGGCATGAACCGCGAGAGGAAGCGAGGCCACTGGCTGTCGTGGCGCCGACGGAGACGGCGAGGCAGCGGCGCGCACTGGCACGCAGTGACCAATGATGGCCAGTGCCGCGACTGCGGCCGCCACGACGACGGCAAAGCGCAACCGTGGCGCTCTGCCCAATCCGACACGTCGGTCATCCGACGACAATCGGATCCTCCTCATACCCTCCGAGGGTACACCATGCGGCTGGATCACGACAGGTTCCCGCTGCGAAGGTGACGCGTCTTTCAGCTCCTCGGCTAAGTTCCCGGCTGACTGCACCTCGCAGCCCCGCAACGGGATCGGGCTTCCTTCGCCGCGCCGACGGTCCCTGCTCCTTGTCAAGACGTGAGCAGAGCAGGGCACTACCTCCGCCGGTTAATGACGATGATCACCATTGGTGATGCACCTTAAGCCTGTCGATGCACCAGACGATGTTCGACGGCCTTGTCGGACCTCCTCGCACCCCTTGCCACACGCCCGGCTCGTCCGTACCCTCAAGGGGTATGGGGTACGTAGCGGCGCGGGCGGACGTGATGTCCCAGCATGGCCGCCCGGCGTCGGCGCGTCACGGGTCCCGTTGCTACGCTGTTAGTACTGTGAGCGGATCGAAGGCATGCCCGCGGCCGTGGTGGCAATTCACCGCGGCACTGGCTGCTGCGGTGACCGCGATCGCGGTGTGGGTCCTTGTTCTCGGACACGCCGAGGTGCGGCATGAGCCTGCCGCACCCCATCCCGCCCATGTTCTGGTGAGTTCGTTGGGTGGCGAATTCACCATCAATAGCAATCACGCGCACCTAGAAAATCCCTCGGTTTCTCATCACGAGGCGTTCATGACCGCCGTGTTGCCTAACGCGCCTGTCGCCACCGTGGCGGCTCTGAGCGTGGTGGTGGCGACGGTGGGCGCAGTGGGCTTGTTCGGGTGGCAGAGGATAGCGGGCGGTCGTGGTCCGCCGCGTGGGCCCGCCGCTCCTTTAACCGGTCGAGAACTCTTGACGCGGTTGTGCTCTTCTCGTCGCTGACTGGGTAGCGCCAGGTCGTCTGTGCATCTCACGACGGCCGGTGGCCGATCCCTTTGTCGATGGCTGCGCCTGCGGCCTCATTCAAGAAAGCGACGATCGCATGAACGCCAACCCTGCTCGTTTTTCGAACTCTCTGGAAGCCCGTTTGTCGTGCAACTCCCGGCCAGTGGCGGTGAACCGGCCACTTAACCCTGCGATGTGCCCGCCGGTCACGGCAAGCCGGCAGCCGGCCGGCCTGGTGGGCAATACTCCGGTGTTGCGGATCTCGGAGCCGTTGACTCCGGCCGATCGGGGGTTCTGGGCCAAGCTCGAGGGATTCAATCCCGGCGGCAGCATGAAAGACCGACCCGCAGTACACATGGTGGAACGCGCCCGCGCCCGCGGTGACCTGCGCCCGGGGGCGCGCATCGTGGAATCCACCAGCGGATCGTTGGGTTTGGGACTGGCACTGGCCGGCATGGTCTATCGCCACCCGGTCACCGTGGTCACCGACCCGGGTATGGAACCGATCGTGCAGAACATGCTGCACGCCTACGGCGCCGAGGTGGACCTGGTCACCGAGCCCCACCCGCTCGGCGGATGGCAACAAGCCCGCAAGGACCGCATTGCGGAACTACTGGCCGCTGACCCCGACGCCTGGTGCCCTGATCAGTACAGCAACCCCGACAACGTTGACGCCTACCGGCCGCTGGCTTTGGAGTTGCTCGATCAGCTTGGCGGTGTCGATGTGCTGGTGTGCTCGGTGGGCACCGGTGGTCATTCGGCCGGGGTGGCCCGGGTGCTGCGCCAGGCCAACCCCGGCCTGAAGGTGATCGGGGTGGACACCGTCGGCTCGACGATCTTCGGTCAACCCGCGGCCAGCCGGTTGATGCGGGGTCTGGGCTCGAGCATCTACCCGCGCAACGTCGACTATGCGGCGTTTGACGAGGTGCACTGGGTGGCACCGGCCGAAGCGGTGTGGGCGGCGCGTGCCCTGGCGGCCACCCACCACGCCAGCGGCGGCTGGAGCGTGGGCGCGGTCGGGTTGGTGGCCGGGTGGGCCGCACGCACCATGCCCGCCGAGACCACCATCGCCGCGGTCTTCCCCGACGGACCACAACGGTATTTCGACACCATCTACAACGACGACTACTGCCGCAAGCACGGCCTGCTCGACCAATTTCCGCCCGAGGAGCCGGCCGTGATCGACCACCCTAACGACCAGGTCGTGCAGTCCTGGACCCGCTGCGCCACTGTGGTGGATCCGACCGGAGCGATGCAGTAATGGAGTTGCTGACCCAATTCCGCAGCTTCGACCGGCCCAGCCGGATGCTGATGATCAATCAGTTCGGCATCAACCTGGGTTTCTACATGTTGATGCCGTACCTGGCGGCCTACCTCGCCGGCCCACTGGGGCTGGCGGGGTGGGCCGTAGGGCTGGTCTTGGGTGTCCGCAACTTCTCCCAACAGGGCATGTTCATTGTCGGCGGCACGCTGGCTGACCGGATCGGCTACAAACCGTTGATCGTGGCCGGTTGTCTGCTCCGCACGGGCGGCTTCGCGTTGCTGATCTTCGCTCACTCGTTGCCGGTGGTGTTGATCGCCTCGGCTGCCACCGGCTTCGCTGGAGCGTTGTTCAATCCCGCGGTGCGCGCTTATCTCGCCGCCGATTCACGTGCGCGCCGTGTGGAAGCATTCGCGGTGTTCAACATCTTCTATCAGGCTGGAATTCTGCTGGGCCCGTTAGTTGGAGTGCTGCTGGTTGCTATCGACTTCCGCATCACCGCGGCAGGCGCGGCGGCGGTCTTTGCGGTGCTGACGGTGGCGCAATTGCTGGCGCTGCCGCAGCACAGCGCCGATGCCGCACCAGAGAAAACATCGATACTCGATGACTGGCGAGTCGTCCTGGGAAACCGGTCCTTTCTGTTGTTCGCCGCGGCGATGATCGGCTCCTACGTCTTGTCTTTCCAGGTCTATCTCGCCTTGCCGCTGCAGGCGGCGCTGTTGACCAAGCGCTATCAAGCGCTGCTGGTGGCGGCGATCTTCGTCGTTTCAGGTGGGGTGGCGGTGGCCGGACAGCTGCGCATCACCCGCTGGTTCGCCGCGCGGTGGGGCCCGGGGCGCAGCCTGGCCATCGGGTTGGGTGTGCTGGCGGCCTCCTTCTTGCCGCTGGTGGCCATCCCCGACGACTCTCGACTCGGGATCGTCGCGGCTGCCGCCGCGCTGCTGGTGACCGCCGCCATGCTGGCTGTCGGTTCGGCCGCGGTCTTCCCGTTCGAAATGGATACGGTCATGGCTCTGGCTGAAGGCCGGCTGGTCGCTACGCATTACGGCTTCTACAACACCATCGTCGGAGTGGGAATCCTGGCCGGCAACCTGGCGACCGGTTGGGCCATGGGTGCAGCGCGGCAGGCAGGAGCCGGTGAACTGGTCTGGGCAGGGCTCTTCGTCATCGGTGTCCTCGCAGCTCTTGCTTTACACCTGCTCGACCGCAACCAGCATCTACAGACCCGTCCAGGCAATGAAGACGCAGCCGCATCTTCTGGCATCAGACAATGCTCCGACACTGTTCGGAAACGATCGTGAGCGCGCCGTTGCTTAGCTCCGCACTGGATGGGTAGCCCCTTTCAGCGAGTCATGAGCGCAGCGTATCGGGGTGCGTTATGACAACGGAATGCCCGTCGCCACGGCCGGTCCTCAAGGGTGTCGTAGTTGCGACGAATCCATCCCCCGGCAGCGGCACGCCAAACGAGAAGTCGACGAAGGAAGGTTGATGCAAACAATGCGAAATGACGTCCGACTCGATCGGCGCACGTTTGTGACCGCGTCGATTGCCGGCGCGGCCGGACTGGCGCTCGGGGCATGCGGGCGAAGCGATCGCGCACTCGACTTGCAGCAGGCCATTAATGCAGCGGAAAAAGCCCGCCCACACACGCGACGGACCGTCGCCGCCACACTGACCGCCCAACCGGTGTCCGTGGACCTCGGCGGTCCGGTCGCGAGAACACTGGCTTACGGCGACGTTCTGCCCGGCCCGCTGATCCGCGCCAATGTTGGGGACGAACTGGCCGTTACGGTCAGGAACCGGCTCGGCGACGCCACCTCGGTGCACTGGCACGGCATCGCGTTGCGCAACGACATGGACGGCGTTTTCCCTTCCACGCCCAATATCGGCGCCAACAGCGAGTTCACCTATCGGTTTTCCTCGCCGCATCCCGGCACCTATTGGGCTCACCCGCACGTGGGCCTGCAGACCGATTATGGGCTGTACCTGCCGGTGATCATTGATGACCCCGCAGAACCTGGCCGCTACGACGCTGAATGGATCGTCGTCCTCGACGACTGGACCGACGGCGTCGGTAGAAATCCTCAGCAGATATTTGATGAGCTCAAGAGCTCTCGAATGGCTCACGAACCCAGCCAGCAGGAGATGCCCGGGATGCCAGCGGTGGGAAGCAGTGCATTGCTGGGCGGCGACTCCGGCGACATCGCTTACCCGTACTATCTGATCAATGGCCGGGTCGCGGCGGCGCCGACCACCTTCGACGCGAAACCGGGTCAGCGCATACGCATTCGCATCATCAACGCCGGCGCCGACACCGCATTCCGCGTGGCGTTGGCAGGCCACGTCATGACGGTCACCCACACCGATGGTTTCCCGGTTGCGCCGGCCGAGACCGACGCTTTGCTGGTCGGTATGGCCGAACGCTACGACGTCGTCGTCACCGTCAGCGACGGCGTCTTCCCGCTGGTAGCCATGCCTGAAGGCAAATCGGCGACACCCGGGCGCGCGCTGCTGAAGACCGCCGGCGGCAGCCCACCAGAGGTCAACTTCGCGCCTCCCGAGCTCAACGGCAGAATCGGCACCGTCGACACCTTCACCGCCCCATCGTCCGTCAGCTTGGGGTCAGCGGAATCAGAGGTGAACCTGGCCCTGGAACTCACCGGCTCCATGACGAAATACGACTGGTCCATTAACGGAAAGCCCTACCCCGACAGTCCGCCGGTAAGCGTCAAACAAAGCCAGCGCGCCACCCTGGCTTTCACCAACTCGACCATGATGTACCACCCCATGCACCTGCACGGTCACACCTTCCAGGTCATCAAATCCGACGGCAGCCTGGGCGCTCGCAAAGACACTGTCATCGTGCAGCCTCACCAGAAACTCAAGGCCGTGCTGATCGCCGACAACCCCGGCACCTGGATGATCCACTGCCATCACGGCTACCACCTGGAAGCCGGCATGATGACCGCCCTCAACTACACCGAATTCACGACCTGACACGGTTGACAACGCAGATGACGCCGCAAGTGCTTCTCCGGATAGCAATTCGCCGGTGTTCGACTTCGAGCTATCCGGTGTGCGGGGCAGACCGTTGTTCACGACGTCCGCCCCAGAGCAGGCACATCGAAATACGGTTGCTCTCCTACACCATTGCGATAACCTACATGCGACGGCCGCCAGTGATCGCAGACTCGCTCAAATTATCGTTCTCATCGCTGCGAATCTGTGCAATTCGACGAGATCGCGCCCATCCGATGGTCCGCGCCAGGCGCAGATGATCAAGAAATTGTTTTTGTGATTAAGCCGAGGCCAGCTTGCCCCCGCGGAGATACAATTTGGCTTCTCGATGCTCGAAAGACGAGAATGGAACACGCATGAGGATCAAAGTCTTAGTCGCAGCTATTGGGCTGCTGCTCGGAGTGGCGCCCGGTGTGGTCGCACCGCAAGCCAGGGCGGAATCTCCGATGATGGATGGGGTCTATCTCTACGCGGACGCCGACGGCGGTACGGGGACGTGGACTGTCAATACGACCTGCAGCCCGGACTGCATCGCTCACGTGACAACTGCGTTAGGGCGAAGTTTTGACGCCCCATTCATAGACGGCCGATATGTCAATTCACGGACCATCCCGGATGGTCTTGACTGTCCGCTATACCAAATGGCCGACAGCTTATGGGATCCCGGATCCCATCCGGTGAGCGTCGTACAGTGGTGGGACCCTATTACACTCAAGGGTGAAGTGCACTTTACGCCCGCGGGGCAAGTGGACTTCCCACACACCCCACCGAGCTGCTATATCGTTGAACACCACCAACTGTTCACCTTGACCAAAGCGGGCTAGACGGCGCCTCTTGCCCACGCGTCGCGGGGCACGTCTGATCGGGCCTTGACCCCATGTGGTGGACACGGGATTTATGGTTACGCCGCTTGTGGCAGCGTAGTGGTTGTGTGGTTGTTTTCGTAGGTGGCCGGACTGGAATGACGGCATCGGGAGTGGCGTCGTTTGGTGTTGTAGCGGGCCAGCCAGCGGAGACTTCGCGACGGCAGGACGCCGTGTTCGGCCAACAGGTGCGGTCCTGCAGGATCTCGCGTTTGAGTGAGGCGTTGAAGGATTCGGCGAGCGCGTTATCGGCACTTGACCCCACCCATCGATTGGATGACACCACGATCATTGCAGAGTTTCGCGAAAGCCCTTGAGGTGTACTGACTTCCGTGATCCGCATGGAATCCACACGACCCGCGGCCGGTCTGGGCCGATCTTGATATCGCGCGGAAGTGAGAGACCCGTGCCGTTGTGCTGTCGCAGAAGCATAGCGAAGCTGCGGGCAGCCCGAACCGGGAGACGCCGGTAAGGGTGGCAAGCAGCCCCGACAACGACGGGACAGGCCAGTACTACCGGATGGTCTGGTTCCGGCAAGCATGAGGAGAAGGTGTACGCGAGGAACCAGTGCCTTAACACCTCTTAAGGTCTCCCGCCAACTCTAACCCGATGGATTCGGGCTAGATTGCGATGGCACCAACATAATCCGTACAGCCTTCGGGTTCTCCGTGCGCGCTTCTGATACCGGGCCGCGGGCGTCCGCCGCGGCGTTCGACGCATCAACCCTGTCGCCGTAATACCGTAGGGGGTATGGTATAAAAGGGTTATGGCAAGCTCACTTCACGCTGATTTGGCGGTGCGGATGGGGTTGACCCGGTGTGTCCGATGCCCTGAAATCTACGAACTTCGGCTCGGCGACGTCCCCGAGACGACTGGGTCGGCCGCTGATAGGCAGCCGATGAGCTTGGCCATCCTCAACGAGGGACGAGAATCATCGGCCCAAACCGGGCGAAGTGCGCAACTCCCAGCAAGTCCGCCGGCTAAAGGCCGCTGTCAATGCGGTACAGGGCGCCGCCGCACGCAAGCTGCCTCGCCGGCGGTAAGTAATAAGCACTACCGCGGCGGACCCCGTCCGAGGGAGGCGCCGTGGCGCACGTCCTGGGCGCGGTGGGCGCCCGCCAAACCACCCCGCGGCAATCTCAGACACATCGCTCGACGCGGTCGTCCGGCATCGGCATCGTTGTCTGATGCGGTGCGAGCTGGACCGCAGCTCAATTCATCCCGCTGCACCGGCGGCGCGCCGTGATTAATGCGTCACCAGCGTGTGTGCATGCCGTGCAATGCCGCGTCTTCGCCACGACCACCGGCGCCAGCTGCGAGCCGTCACTTCATTGCCGTCAAAGGCCGGGTACCCGCCGATCCAGTGCTGCGACAACCCTCTTGACACTCAGTTCGCACACTCGGTCCAGACAGAAGAAAGATGGGGAAACAAATGCACACCAAGCAAAAGCTTGTTATCGTCGGCGCCGGCATCGGTGGACTCAGTGTCATCCACGAACTCACCGAGTCCAACGTCACTTTTGACGCCCTCGACATCACCGTTATCGACGAAGACTTCTCGCATTTTCTCGGATTCACCCTACCGTGGGTGATGCGCGGCTGGCGCGACCAGGACAGCGTGCCCATCCGCCCCGCTGCCGACGCACTGTCCGAAGTCACGACCATTACCGGCTCGGTCCACCGCATCGACCCCGGCGCGCGCACCATCACCTTGGCCGACGCCACCACGATCGCCTTCGACGCCTTGATCATCGCCGCTGGTGCTCGCAACGCCATCGACCAAGTCCCTGGATTGCAAGCCGCTGTAGCCGCCGGCGTGGCGGTGCACTACTACAGCGCCGACGCGGCCGCTGACGCGCACTGCAGACCTTCACCGGCGGCAAGTTAGTCTTCCTGGTCACCTCCCAGCCTTACCGATGTCCAGTCGCCCCCTACGAAGGCGCTCTCCTGGCTGCAGATCTCCTCACCGAGAACGGCTCTCGCGCCGCGACTCAAATTTCGATCTACAGCCCGGAGGCCCAGCCCATGCCCTCGGCAGGCCCCTATGCTGGCCCCGAACTCGTAGCACTACTCAACGCCGACGGCATCGATTTCTACGGCGAACACAGCGTCTCGCACGTCGACGCTGACCATCAGTTGATCGCATTCCAAAACGGCGCCGCCGTGGACTTTGACCTGCTCATGTTCATACCCCCGCACGAACCGGCTGTCGCTCTCGACCGGCCCGGCTGGATCAGTGTCGACACCACCACAATGCAAACCCGGCACCCCGGCATCTTTGCCATCGGTGACATCACTACGGTCACCTCACCATCCGGCCGACCCCTGCCCAAAGCAGCGATCTTCGCCAGAAACGGAGCGAAGGCCGCCGCCGAGAACGCACTTCATTACCTCGAGCTGACCAATAACACCGGCATTCTCTCGGGGGAAGGGTACTGCTACATCGACACCGGCGCACACACCTCCGCCCAGGGCAAAGGAGACTTCTTCACCCTGCCCCACCCCGCCATCCACCTCACCGCGCCGTCGAACGAACTGCATCACGACAAACAACAAGAAGAACAGGACTGGCGACGTCTGTGGGAACACCAAAGCTCTGCCGCGCGATAAGGCACCTCCCGGGACGCAAGTGATCAGAGAGGATGCCCACGTTTGCGCCAAGCGCCCCCAGAGCGAGCCTCAGCACAACCTAGTGCAAAACGATCCTCGACCCCGGCCCACGGCGCCGTGTTGCCCGGAAGCCATCCGGTCCTGTTTTAAAAAAACATTATTGCGGTCACACCCCAGCGCCTGATCGGTCAACTTGCGCGGGCATCGCGCGGCGGCCGATCACTGCAGGCGCACACTGCTATACGCGGCGGACGGGGCGATACCGAACATCTCGTGAAACGCCCGGTTGGCGTGTGAGCTGTCGGTGAATCCGGCGGCGTGAGCCGCGTCGGTCAGGGTCCCCCCGCTGCGGGCCACTTCCATCGTCCGGATGAGCCGCGCCCACCGCACATAGGCGGGAAATGACAGGCCGACGTCGCGGGCGAACAGACGACCAAGCCGGTCAGCCGAGAGGTGCACCGCACGCGCCACGTCGGTGAGCCGCACCGGCCCGCACAGCAAATTGGGCAGAAGGTCGATCGCCTCGCGCACGCTGGAGTGCGGTGCGCCCTCATTCGACACTACCGAACCGGAACCGCATAGTTGCTCTACTACCGCACCGGCTGCGGAGCAAAGGTCCTGTTGTTCCGTCGGATTGATAACCCGCCTCGCCGCCGCCAGCCAGGCTCGTGCATCCTCACGGGCACCCGGAGCCAACAACGCGGCCAGCCTGCGACCGGTAGCGCTAGTGGGCTCGAGATAGATCATCAGCCCCGTAGCGGGGCCGGCGTCGAGGGCGTGGGCTGCACCGGCTGGGATGACCCCGGCAAGCCCCCGCGCCCGCCGCCCGGCGCCGTCGATGAAGGCGATAGCCCCTGAGGTGGTTGCGGCGATCTGGACAGCGGCGTGGGCGTGCATGTGCGCGGCTCCCAGTTGCCCACCGTAGATAAGGCGGCCCGGTTCAATGACCGCCGCGCCAGACCACATCACACACTCGAGTATCCACCGGTGCTCAACCGTGCAAGTCGACGGATCTGTACATGCCTCACCCCCCGCCCAGCCTCAAGACTTCCATCCATGGTCAAAACATTGGCGCGGTACGGGTACGTGCCGCTGATGCTCGTCGGGATCAACGGTGTTGCGATCGCGGTAGCCCGCACACCCTGGGCCGGATTGTGGATGGTCGTGCTGATCACCGCGGCAATTGGATTATCGTTTGCGGTGGAGCGCGCCCTGCCCTACGACCAGGAATGGAACGACTCACTCGGTGATGTGCGCCGCGACGCGGCGCATGCGTTCATCAACGAGACCGCGACCCTGGTGACTGTCCTGGTCATCCCGGTGACGGCGCTATTGAGCCCTTTTCATCACTGGTGGCCGGCATCGACGCCGTTCGCGCTGCAGGTGCTGCTGGCGGTGTTGGTGTCCGATCTCGGCATCACGCTGGCGCATATGGTCAGTCACAGAGTGGGCTGGCTGTGGCGACTGCATGCGGTACACCACAGCGTGAAACGGTTCTACGGCTTCAATGGCCTGATGAAGCATCCCGCGCACGGCGCAGTCGAACTAGCCGCAGGCACAGCGCCTTTAGTCATTATGGGAATGCCCACGTCGGTGGCCGAGGCGCTGGCGGTATGTATCGCTGTCCAATTATTGCTACAACACTCCAATGCCGACTACCAGATCGGCCCGCTACGTTTAATTCTGGCGCTCAATGAAGGCCACCGATTTCACCACCTGAAATGGGCTGGTGTGGGCGACGTCAACTTCGGGTTATTCACACTGACCTGGGATCACGCCCTGCGCACCTTCTCATTCGACCCCCACCGCCGGTTTCGTACCGACGACCTCGGAATGGCGGCGAAACCCAATTACCCCGTGGCATATCTTGCCCAGCTGATCGAGCCGTTCCGCACCAGGGCCGCATGCCACTTAAACGACCCGGCCGAAGGCGATCCGCGGCAGCCGGTGGGGGGCCAAGCCTAGCGGGGTTGCCACACACCCTGAAGCTGTAATGCGGCTCGCAGCGGCTTCCTCTCGAATCGCGAGCCGTCAGCGCGAATTCTCTGATGCAAGGTATCGCGCATCTGGCACATGCTCAGCATCGCCATGCCCTACCACGACCTCGGCGCCACCTACTTCCTCGACTGCGCCACAACACCGACGCCACCAGACGCCGCAACGGTCACTTCCACAGCGCAGGGCGATCTCGGCCCTATCCGGCCCCTCGTGGGCCCTCAACAGTCTTACGGAGGGGATTCGGTACCGGGCAGCACCGCCTCGGGGCTCCGCGATCGCCCCCTTCGTAGCGCAGCACCGCTTTTGTTGTGCTGCTGCACCTGCGCGGCGAACACACGGCAGACACTGGCCGAAGCGATGTCGGCCAAAGTCCCCGAGATCCCGGAGAGCTGGCGTCGCTCGCCGATCGGGGACCCAGCAGGGGATGGCGCAATACACCGAGATCACCGAGGCCACCGGCATGCCGATCTGCTTCTGCGATCCGCATAGCCCCTGCTAGCGCGGGAGCAGCGCTCCATCAATTCGTCAAGCGCTCTGAATTGCGAAGAGCCTGTTTATGCGCGCCGATTGGGGTAACACCGGTAACGACAACACACGACCGCAGCGGGAAGGGAACCGATGACGCCGCATGTAGTGATCCTAGGAGCCGGGTTCGGCGGGCTTGAACTCGCTACCAGACTATCCGAGTCGCTGGCCGACCACGTGCGGTTGACACTGATCGATAGCAACGATTGCTTCTCGTTCGGTTTCTCCAAGCTCGACGTGCTACTCGGCAAACGCAGTCAAGACGAGGTGCGGATGCCATACGCGTCGTTCGCCAGCCCAGGTGTTGAGTTCCGGCAGGAAGTCATCACCGCGATTGACCCAGAAAACCGCTACGTACGTACCGAAGCTGGTTCCTATCAGGCGGACATCCTTGTTGTGGCCTTGGGGGCGCAATATGATCCAGCGGCGACCCCGGGATTCGCCGAGGATGGTTACGAGTACTATTCACTGGACGGTGCGGAACGCCTGTGTGCCGCCTTACCGACTTTTCAGGGCGGCAATATTGTGATCAGCGTCCTCGGCGAGCCGTACAAGTGCCCACCCGCACCCTTCGAGGCGGCCTTCCTGCTTGAGGATTATTTCGCCACCCGGGGCTTAGGTGAGCAGGTGAGCATTACCGTAACGGGCTTTATGGGCGCCCCAGTGCCGGTCGCCAAGGAGGTTTCCGAACCGATTCTGCAGCACCTGACCGCGCGAGGAATCACCTTCGTCGGAAAGCGGACGGTGTGCCAGCTGAACACAGCAGACAAAGTCGCCCAGTTTGCCGAGGGCGGAGGACTTCCTTATGACTTATTCATCGGTATCCCGGTGCACCGGGCTCCGAAGGTCGTGGCAGACTCCAAGCTGGCACCAGACGGATGGATTCCCGTCGAGAAGACCAACCTGGCCACTCGGTTTTCCGGTGTTTATGCCTTGGGCGATGTCGCTGCGGCGTTTACTGCAAAAGCCGGCACGTTCGCCGAGCGTGCCGCTCAATTCGTCGCTGACAATATCATTGCCGACTTGCGCGGCACTCCCCCACCCGGCCCCTACGACGGAGCGGGGGACTGCTTTATGGAGTTTGGCCGCGGAGAAGTCGCTAAGATGCACGCGGACTTCCTCAGCGGTCCGACGCCGACCGGGGTATTGCGAGGCCCCTCGACCGAATTTGTCGCCGAGAAAGCTGAATTCGCCCGCACCCGCCAACAGCGCTGGTTCGCCGCGCTCTGAAATTCGATCGGTCGGGGCGCCGCGCACGATTATCTGTTGTCACGCGGCATCGGCATGACAACGCGAGACTGCTGATGCTGGCGATCAGCGTTGCGGCTCAGGGCATTCGGAGAAGTTGACGTCGGTGGTGTCCCCCGACCGATCCCGAGTAGGCGGCCGCGATGTGCCGGATGAAATTGTAGGCGCCATACCCGTCGAAGAGGACATGGTGCGCGCGCAAATAGAAGTACGACAGGTTGTCGGTGATTCGCAACAGCGCCAGATCGGTCAGCTGGTCACCGAACAGATCGATCGGCCGGTGGTAGTTGTCGTTCATCCAGCGGTGAGCAGCTTCGACCGGGTCCGGTTCGGCACGCAGATCGATGCAACGTAGGGACTGCAACTTCTGCGGGAGTTGGCGGTCGACGATGAAGACCGGTTCGCCGTCGACGAGGGACAGTCGCGCGCATTGCGTGCCGAACCGAGACGCCTCTGCGTCGCACGCAACCACGAGCCGCTTGACGTCGGATGGTGATCGATGGCGAGAAAATCGGCGATGGCGGAGGGGGCGGGTGCATGGCCATGGCTGCGACGGCCGCAACGTGATCATGCGCGCCGGCTTGATCAACGCAACAGAAAGTTGCCATGCGGACCTGGCCGTAGTCGGTTGAGGACTCTGTGCCCTAGATCTGTCGCAGACCCGCCATGAGGCTTTAGACGTCTGTCGACGCGTTGCCGCGTCGAAGCGGTCGTCGGGATCCGAGCTTGTGCAGACCACGAAATGGAGGTCACGGTGGCCACATTGAAGGATGAACTGACAGCCAAGGTCATCGACGACGAACACTGGGCCAAGCGCCGCCGCTTCGGCCGCTTCGGCCCCACCGCCCGCAGATTATGGGTGCTGGCCTGCATGGTCGAGCGCCTGCCGATCAATGAAGCACTGGGATAAATGTCGATTCGCCTGTCGCACATAGGGATGCGCAATGGCGGGGGTGTCGGCACCGAGGATGCGATCCGGTCAGCCATGTCTCGACAGTTGGCGGCGGCTCGGGCGGGTCTGCTGCCTGGTTCGGAATGACGACCATCGATCGTGCCATCGCCGGATTCCCTCCATAGATACCAAACGGGGGTAGGGACCTTAGCCACCGCGGACGAGGGCAAAAGTCTCTACCGGTTACACCGGTCGATGCGGACGATAGGTCTCGCCAGGTTAATGCGGGCAGGGGGTTATTGCTATCATTTCCTTTTTCCCGCGTCCTCGGCCAATCAGCGCCTTAGTACGCGGCAACGGTAGTCGTCGAAGCCCATGGCCTCGCCGCAGCGGTCACGCGGACGGAAACCCGCTGATTGGGAACCTCCTCTGCAGTACTCGAGTTCGGAGGCCACCTATCGCGGTGCTGGCCGGCAGCACTAGTCGGGCATTGGCCGTCCTGCCAGTGTCTGTGCGGCGAGCCCAGCCGGACTGTCTGACAAGCCAGCTCAACGGTGTGAACCCATCGATTGCTGGCTGTTGGTCGCAATAGAGAGTTCGTCCCATCATGCTCAACTACCGCACTCAACCCGACAGTCTGGGATCATTGACCGCCGGCCAGCGGTCGATGTGGGCAGTCCAGCAACTCAGGCCCGAAGTCCCTTACGACATCGCCGGTTTTCTCGCCATCGATCACCACGTGGAGGTCGAGCGGCTCACGGTGGCGTGCGAATCGGCGGCGGCGCACTTCGGCACGCAATGCGCGCGACTGTCCCTCGTCGACGGCGAACCGGTCTTCATCGTCGACCGCCAACTCCCGCAGAAGTTGCAGTCCCTACGTTGCATCGATCTGCGTGCCGAACCGGACCCGGTCGAAGCTGCTCACCGCTGGATGAACGACAACTACCACCGGCCGATCGATCTGTTCGGTGACCAGCTGACCGATCTGGCGCTGTTGCGAATCACCGACAACCTGTCGTACTTCTATTTGCGCGCGCACCATGTCCTCTTCGACGGGTATGGTGCCTACAATTTCATCCGGCACATCGCGGCCGCCTACTCGGGATCGGTCGCGGACACCTCCGACGTCGACTTCTCCGAGTTTGCGTTGATCCGCGACGCCGACCAGAAATATCAGCAGTCTTCACGCAGCCACGCCGATGCCGAGTATTGGCAAAACATCCTGCGCGGTACCGTCGATGTCACCGACTTGGGCGGGACGCGGACGTCGTTGGCACCCCGCCACCCGCAGATGCGCGAACTGGCGTGCCGGCATCTTTCGGAGAACAACCAACTCGATGTCGCCAGGGTTATCGCGACGATGGCAGTGTTCATCGCGAAAACCACCGGGCGACAAGATGTCTCCATGTCGCTGCCGGTCTCGGCGCGCACGACTGCGGCCTTGAAAAAGGCTGCGGGCATGGTGGCCAATATGGTGCCGCTGCGCATCTGCGTCGAGGATGGCGACACCATCGGCGAACTGACCGATCAGGTCGCCAAGGCCTTGGTCGGTGCGCTTCGGCATCAACAGTTCCGGCGCTGGCCGGACGTCATCGCCGGGGCCACCCATCTCGACAATCTCGATTTTGGCCCGATCATCAACATCCTCGATTTCGCGACCCCGTTCGAATTCGGGCCTTCCGAACCGGTGTACAACATCTTGACCAACGGGCCGATACACGACGTCGCGGTCAACATCTATCCACGGCTGGGCCACGGCGCGCCGCGAATTCAGTTGGCCTGGAATCCCGATCGCTACAGCGCCGACGACATCACCTTGCACATAACCCGTCTGGAGTCACTCTTCGACCGGCTGCTGGTGGCCGATGCGTCGGTGGTGGTGGGTGAGGTGTCGTTGGTCGATGGCGGGGAGCGTGAGTTGGTGCTCTCGGGGTGGTCGGGGGACGCGGTGGGGGCGCCGGTGGGGCTGGTGGGGCAGGTGTTGGCGGCGGCGGTGGCCGCCGATCCGGAGGCGGTCGCGGTCATCGACGGGGACCGGCAGGTGTCTTATCGCCAGCTCGATGAGTGGTCGACCCGGTTGGCGCGGGTGCTGATCGAGGCCGGGGTGGGCCCGCAGCGGGCGGTGGGCGTGGCCCTGGATCGGTGCGCGGAGCTGGTGGTGGCGTGGTGGGCGGTAATCAAGGCCGGCGGGATCTATGTGCCGGTGGACTCGGCCCACCCCGTGCAGCGCCTCACCACGGTGCTGGACGCGGTCGAGGCGGTGTGCGTGCTGACCCGCGGCGCGGACACCGTGCCCGGCGCCGGGGGGCGCCCGGTGCTGTCCCTGGACACCCTCGACCTCGCCGATCGCCGCGCCGAGGCGATCACCGACGCCGAGCGGCTGGCGCCGCTGCGCGTGGGCGACACCGCCTATGTGCTGTTCACCTCCGGCTCCACCGGCACCCCCAAAGGGGTGGCGGTCGGCCACGCCGGCCTGCTGGGGGTGGCCGCCGCCCAACGCGAACTGTTCACGGCCGGCCCCCGGGCGCGGATCCTGATGGTGGCCGCACCCACCTTCGACCTGTCGATCTTCGAATGGCTGTGGGCCGCCGGATCGGCGGCCACCCTGGTGGTGGCCCCACCCCAGGCCTACGCCGGCCACGCGCTGACCCACCTGCTGCACCAGCAGCGGGTCAACGCCGCCATCCTGACCCCCACCGTGCTGGCCTCCCTGGACCCGACCCCACTGACCGAACTGCACACCCTGATCGCCGGCGCCGAACCCTGCCCGCCGGAGCTGGTCACCACCTGGGCGCCGGGGCGGCGCATGTTCAACGCCTACGGCCCCACCGAAGCCACCATCTGGGCCACCTGCACCACCGCCCTGTCCCCCGGACAGCCCATCACCATCGGCACCCCGATCCCCGGAGTGTGCGCGCTGGTCCTCGACACCCGCCTGCACCCGGCCCCCATCGGGGTGGTCGGCGAACTGTACCTGGCCGGGCCCGCCCTGGCCCACGGCTATGTGCGCCAACCGGAATTGACCGCCGAGCGGTTCATCGCCAACCCCCACGGCACCCCCGGGGCGCGCCTGTACCGCACCGGGGACCTGGCCCGCTGGACCCCCCAGGGCAGCCTGCAATGCCTGGGCCGCACCGACACCCAAATCAAACTGCGCGGCCAACGCATCGAACTCGGCGAAATCGAAAACGCCCTACTGGCCTGCCCCCACGTCACCCAAGCCGCCGCCACCATCCACCACACCCCCACCGGCACCGACCACCTCATCGCCTACATCGGCCCCGCACCCCTGGACCCCACCACGATCCGCCACCAACTCAGCCGGCGGCTACCCGCCTACCTGACCCCCACCCACGTGATCGTGCTCGACGAATTCCCCCACACCCCCTCGGGCAAGCTCGACCGCAACGCCCTGCCCCCACCGGTGTTCACCCCCACCAGATACCGGCCACCACACACCCCCACCGAACACATCATCGCCGACACCTTCGCCGAGGTCCTGGGCCTCGACCGCGTCGGCCTCGACGACAACTTCTTCACCCTCGGCGGAGACTCACTGCTGGCCACCCGCGCCACCACCCGCCTCCAACTCGCCCTCAACACCGAAATCCCCATCCGCACCCTCTTCGACACCCCCACCGTCACCGACCTCGCCAACCACCTACACCGGCGTACAGATTTCACCTCTGTGCAAGAAGTCGTTCCGGTCCAGACCCTGAAGAAGGGTTCCGGCGTTCCGCTGTTCTGCATTCATCCAGGGGGCGGGATAAGTTGGCCATATCACGCTCTTGGCAGCTATTTGGACTGTCCGATCATCGGGATACAGCAAATATTGCAGCCCGAGGAAGCCGCACCCCGGTCACTTCGCGATATGGCGAGAAACTATGCCAACAGGCTGCAAGCGGTTTATCCGACCGGTCCCTACAATCTTCTCGGCTGGTCGTTTGGAGGCGTCATCGCCCACGAAGTGGCGATCGAGCTGCGGCGGCGCGGATATGTCGTCGCATACCTCATCCTTCTCGACGCCGATCCCACTATCGACAGCCTCCAAAACCACAGTTTAGACGACTGGCGGAAGCAGCTAGAAGCCTTGCGGCTCTACGACATAGGGCTTCCGGAGGTGAACGAACCGCTTACCTACGAGCAGATCGACGAGTTTGCCCGAGAACAGGGCCCGGCAGAATACCCTCGCTATAGACAGCTGCTGGATATGTTCGTCCAAAACGTCACGAGTGGTATGTCGTTGTATCGAACTCACGAACCCGCGGTCTTCGACGGTGATGTGCTCATTATTTCCGCTGCGCGGGAGGCAAGCGATCGGGGCGCGTCTCTTCAGCGAAGGTGGCGGCCGTACGTTGCCGGCAATATCACCGTGTATTCGGTCGACGCTACACATCAAGAAATGCTGACTCACGGATCGCTGGATATGTACGGCGAAAAACTGAAGGATTCATTGACGCGAGGTGGCGCATCCGACGTTTCCGATCCCGTGTGCGTGTCGGACCAGTTTGTTGCCTGCACGACGCCCGACGTCAGGTGGTCGCGTGCCGGTCTCTGGACTGCCGGGAGGCATGTCCACGAGGGCCAACGCCAAGGGGCGACGCACTCGTCAAGCGAATGTTCCGGGCATGCGTTATGAGCGGACATTCCCCGTCGTCGGACGACACCGCATCGGCTGAGGCAGCGGTAGCCTCTGCGCCTCCCGTGTTAAGGCTTGAGGCGGTGAGCCGAACCTATGGCTCCGGACCCGCAGCGGTGGAGGCGCTCAAGGACATCGACCTCGAGTTTCAGTGCGGCGAGTTCGTCGTGATCCTGGGTCCGTCCGGTTCGGGCAAGACCACGCTACTCAATCTGATCGGCGGCATCGAAGCGCCCACTGATGGACGGATCTTGTTGTCAGGCAACGATATCCAACCTGGTGGGGACTCTGACGGCGCAGGAGAACGTGGAGATCATTGCCGAACTCGCCGGCGGACATTGTGCTCGGCGCAGTCGTGAGGCGCTTGCGAAAGTCGGCCTGGCCGACCTCGCCGACCGGTTTCCCGGGCAAATGTCCGGTGGTCAGCAGCAACGAGTAGCGATCGCCCGCGCCATCGTCAAAGGGCCGCCGCTGTTGCTGTGTGACGAACCGACCGGCAGCCTCGACCTGGCCACGGGGCGGCAGGTGCTGGCGGTGCTGCACGAGTTGGCCCGGGAAGGCGGTAACACCGTCCTTTTGGTGACGCACAATTCCGCGATCGCCCAGATCGCCGATCGCGTGGTGTGGTTGCGCTCGGGAAGGGTCGCCCGTCAGGAGCGGGTTGGTGCCCCACTGCCGGCGCAGGAACTCGACTGGTGAACCGTATCTTGCTCCGCAAGGTGCGTCGGGACCTGGGGCGGCAACGTTCACAGTTCCTTGCCGCGGCATTGGTGATGGGCATCGGTGTGGCGGTCTTCGTCGGGGCCACAGACGCCTATGCCAACTTGAAGCAGTCGTTCGCCCGGGTATACGCGACGCAACTGCTGCCAGATGTGGTCATCACCGGAACCGGTGTGTCGGGGTTGTACGAGAGTGCCCTAAAACTTCCCGGCCATCCGGAGGTTGGCCTTCGACAACAGGCCGACGTGAGTATCCGCATCAACGGGCGCACCCTGTTCGGCCGCGCGGTCGGCGTGCCCGTTGAGACCCAACCCCCGGTATCGAAGTTGGCACTGCGATCCGGTGTTCTGCCGCCCCGCGGCTCGGTTCTAGTGGAAGAGCACCTCGCCGCGCATTACGGTCTGCACCCGGCGAGCACCGTCGAACTCCTCGGGCCGTCCGGCTGGCATCCCGTGTCCGTTTCCGGATCCGCCGTGTCGACAGAATATTTGTGGCCGGCCCGCTCCCGGGCGGAGACCGTGACCACGCCGGAGTACTTCGGCGTGGTGTTCGTGCCGGCACCAGACATGGTTGAATTCGCGGCCCAGCCGGCGGACCAGCTGCAGGTGTATGCACACGATCGCAACCAAGCAGCCGCTTTGGTCAGCGCGGCAACGGAACTGGGTCGCTCGCATGGAGTCATCGTGACGTCGCGCGACGAGCTGCCGTCCTACAGTTCCTTGCGCGACGGCATGGAATCGGTACGCAAGTTCGCAAGATTTATGCCGTGGGTGTTCCTCGTGGCAGCGGTGGTTGGGACGCATGTGCTCTTGTCTCGACTAGTCGCCGCTCAACGAGCCGTGATCGGCACACTGTCGGCCAACGGAGTGTCCGGCCGAAAGATACTCGGCCACTACCTGACGTACGGTGTGGCCGTCGGCCTGGCAGGGGCCATGGCCGGGATGATCGGCGGCTACCTTCTCGGTGGCTGGTATACCGCCCAATACACCCAGACGATGGGACTGCCGCTGCGGGCGACGTCGGTGTACCCGAGCAGTCTGATCGTCGGAACCGTGGCCGGCGCTGCAGCATCCGCGCTTGCCGCCTGGGCCCCGGCGCGCGCCGCATCGCGGATGAGCCCGGCGGAAGCGATGAGGATTTTGCCGCCACGCGTGCGCGGCGGCGTGAGCGTCGCGGAACGACTGCTGCCGCCGCTGGGGCGTATGCCTACTCGCTGGCGAATGACATTGCGCGGCATCACCCGCAACCGTCGCCGCACCATCCTTACCGTCGCCGGGGTCATCAGTTCGGTATGCCTCGTAATGGTGTTCGCCGGATTACGCGACACCGTCAACGGCGTCATCGACCGACAGTACGGAGAGGTCGAACTTCAAGACGCGCAAGTCATTACCGCCGCAGGCAGGGCCGACGCCGTCGCGAGTGCTCTACGAGCCGACCCGCAAGTCGCTGCCGCAGAACCGTTCACCCGGCTGGATGTCACGGTGCAACACCGCGACAACCGTTCCGACACCCTGCTGATCGGCTTGGCGTCGGCAACCCAGATGCACCGCTTCACATCGGGCCCGTCGGGCCGCAGTCTTCCGCCCGACGGCGTGTTGCTGGGAGAGGGCCTGCGGGCGATTCTCGGCGTCGCCGTCGGTGACCGGATCTCAATAACGAACGCCCAGAACCAAATTCGTCTTGACCTACCCGTCGCCGGCTTCGTCGACGAGCCGATGAACCCGGTCGTATATGTCTCGTCCACCCAAGTGCCCGCTCTTGCGCCGTCGGGCGTTTTGCTCAAGCTGGCTCCCGGCGTCAACCAGAACGTGAAGCGCCAGGATGTGATGGCGTTGCATGGCGTGGCCGCCTACGTGCCCACCGAGTCGATCTCAGCCACCATCCGCAAGGCGTTCGCCCTGTACAACGTGCTGGTTGCGCTGACCTTGTTGTCAGCGGGTGTGATGGCCATGGCGCTCCTCTATAACGCGATGTCGGCCAACGTCAGTGAGCGCACCGGCGAGCTGAGCACGTTGCAGGCCGCCGGAATGGGTGCCCCTCTGCTGGGCCGACTGGTGGCGGTCGAGAATATGACGCTCGTCGCGATCGGTGTGCCGGCCGGCCTGATCGCCGGGACGTGGCTCGCTGAATGGTTCATGTCCAATTACGTGACGCAGGGCTATCGATGGCACCTGATGATGCACACCACAACTCCGCTACTCGTCGCCGCGGCCGTCTTGACGGCCGCACTGTTGACGGCCATCCCGGCGTTTCGCGTGATCGGGCGAATGGACGTCGCCAAGGCGGTGCGTGAACGGACGCTATGAGCGCGACCTCGACGGTGCTCCGGAGAAATCGGAGCCGACCTTCACGTGCTGGACGGCAGATACCGGTCGGGTTCGGCGTCGTAGCTGTCGAGGCACAGCTGGGAGCAGAAGTACAGCGTCTGCCCGTCGACGTCGCGGTGCCCCGCGGCGCGGTCGATCAGCAGCTCCATTCCGCAGACCGGGTCGGCTGCCGTGACGACGTCGGTTTCGCTGTCGCCCAACTGCCACCGCGCAGGCTGTGGCTGGTTGACGCCGTAGTCGGACGCCGTCGCGTCGGTGCGCGCGCGCCGCGCGGGATCACGCGTCGGAGGCCGCAAGCGGCGGGTCTCCACCTCCCATACCCAACCGCTGACGGTCACGTGGTCGGGAATCAGCGGATGGTTGTCAAACACTTCGATCGTCTTCAACAGCGTCTCGTCAACGTCGTCCATCATCCCGAGCCACTTGGCGAAAGCCCCCTCGTCAAGCCTGAGCTCGGGCAGCGTCGGGTCCAATACGGGATGGCCGGTGTCGATGCCCTTGTCTTTGAAGTAGGCCTCGACGTCTTCGGCGTTGGCTGACAACATCCCACACTGGGTGTGCTGGACGATGACGATCTCAGTGGTGCCGAAAAAGTTCGTCGACAGCATCGCTGATCGAATCGCGTCGTCACTGACGATCCCGCCGGCGTTGCGGAAACAGTGCGCGTCTCCGTGGCCTATGGGTGAATCAACCTGGATGCCCAGTGCTTCGTTGATTGGCAGGCGCTCATCCATGCAGGCCAGCACCCAGAGTCTGCGGTCGGTGTACCCGAAGCGGCCGAACCGACGCCGCTTGGCCCAATGCTCGTAATCCACGACCTTCGCGGTCAATTCGTCCTTCAACGTTCCCACCGTGATCACCCCTCCAGTCGATTCGATGAGCAAATTGCTGACAGAGCAACGTCTTCAGCCTTGCGCGATCTCCACGACTCAACTAGGGCACTAAGTCCTGAACTGGAGCATCTCAGGCTCCATGCAGGAATTGTGTTGTGCGACGGAGGTCATTCTCCGACCTGATGGTGTGCGTAGTGCCTGGACGCTCCTGTGCGGTCAGTTAGCGTCGTTGGCGTTGCGCCAGGCTTGCCAGGTGCCGGGGCGGAGGCGGCCGCGGTCGGCAAGTGTCTGTGCCGAGTCTCACGGCCAACCAGCGTCGGCCGACGTCGTCCAATACCATCGTCGACAGTGCTGTCGCCTCGCCGCGAAGGCATGCGGCCGCCACGCACCCAGTGGGGCGGGACAACGTGGTTTCACTCTGAAGGGCAACGGGTTTCGGTGCCAATGCGGGCGCAGCCGACTTGCCTGCGGCTACAGTAGCGATCACATGGGTCTTCGCCTTTCAGTAGCACCGCCGCGGCATGGGATAGGATACCCGGGTGGGGCATTTCATATCTCGGAACGACAGCTAGGCGCACATGCAAACTCTTGCGAAAGTGCAATGCACGAGCGCGATCAGCGTGACCGCGCCCCGGCATCACCCGCGAACAGTGCGTGTCCGCGGTGCTGCCGAGGCCCCCAAGAGTTCGGGCATCACCCGTGTCAATAATGCGCTCTTTCGCCGGCAGGTACCGATCGCGAGCCACCCGCAGGCGAACTGCGCTCAATCAGAATGCACTGGTACAGAGAGGTTCTCGCCTCGGCGGATGAGATGCGGTCCACGGCCGGGGAACAACTTCGCGACAAGTCACCACAGAGGATCGTCGGGCCTCCCCCACTTAGCCGCAAAAGCCCGCGAGGGTACTGAACTACGCCGTGGCAGTGCGATTGAAGGACGGCCCGCAATCGGCGAGCTGATCCCGCCTCGCCGGAACTCCTCGACCTCTGGGGGAATTCTCGCCGAACGCACAGCGGCGCGCAGCAACCGCATACCCGTCACCAGCGACTATGGCGGGGAATCGCAGACAAGAATGGAAACCTTAAATGGTTATGACAGTGAGCGCCGCCGCACAGGCAGCCGGAGTAAGCATCAAGGCGATTCGGCTATGGGAGGCCAAAGGTTTGGTGCCACCAGTGCCGCGCACTGAGGCCGGCTACCGGCTCTTCACCGAAGACGACGTAGAACTACTCCGTTTTATCCGCCACGCGAAATTACTGAACTTCTCGCTCGACGAAATCAGGGAAATTTTGGATATGCGCCGCGGCTACTGTGCCCCCTGCGGGCGTGTAGCGGCCATCCTTGATGCACATATCGCCAAGGTGGACCACGCGATCATGGAATTGCACCGCCGACGTCGCTGGCTGGCGGATGCACTCGCCACCGCACACGAGTGCAACCACCAATCGGAGGACAGGGTGGTGGGTCAGATCATCAAGAAGGCTGCCGCCCCAAATTGAGCCCTCTCGCTCCGTGATCGAACCGCTCGTCTCGGCGGCGCCGGCGATGACGGACTTGCGGGACTAGCTGATGCAGCGCTTGACCCTGCCCTAAGGGCAGCCCTTACGTTGAAGATCGACCGCCGGCGATGGAGTCCGAGAGCCATATCTACGGCGGGAATCGGCTGTCGATTCGATAGCCCGCGAGCAAGGATGTGGCGATGGCGGTGGCGACGGAAGCACACAACGCTTGGAACTTCAGTGGCCTGGCATTCCTCCCGACGCTGCAAGGACACGTCCGACTGGTTGCAGTGTGCGGGGTCGGTTATCGGCAGCCTGGTCTGAACCGGCTTCCCACGAGTGCCAGTCGACGCCGTGATACCTCCACGGACGATGAGACTGGTGAGCAACCGAAGCTTCCCCGGCACCTACTGCCAGGGGGGAGAGAAACAGAGAATACCGATCCGAGAGGAAACGATCCTGATGGCTAACAACCTCGTTGACCAATCAAACCGCGCCTGTATCGACGCGTGCAGCGACTGCAGCCAGGCGTGTGAGGCATGTGCGTACACGTGTTGTGTCGGCGAAGCCGCCATGGCGGACTGCGCCCGACTGTGCCTCGATTGCGCCGCCATCTGCCAGACCTGCACCAGCCTGCTCGCCCGCGGCTCCAGTTGGGCAGCCAAGCTGTGCCAACTGTGCGCGGAAATCTGCGACGCGTGCGCGGCCGAGTGCGAGAAATTCGATACAGAGCATTGCCGCGCCTGCGCGAAAGCCTGTCGAGCCTGCGCTGAACAATGCCGCGCAATGGCCTAGCATCGACTCCCGGGCCCGCCCGCACGCCGGATTCAGCTGCGGGCGTGGCCTTCTCAAAGATAGAGAGCTTACCCACCTTCTCCTAGCTGGTCACAAATCAATGCGTGAATCCCGGCAGACCCGGAATTCCCGGGATCAATCCGCCTCCCCCACGGCCTTCACCGCCGTGACCTTCGCCACCGCGATCCCCACCGCCGCGTCCCCCACCTCCATGCCCAGGAGGACCAAAGATCGGTGGCAGCGGGACGATGATGGGCGGTACGGGTAAGGGGGGCGGAGCTGCGGGAGCCACCGGCACCGGAGCAGGAACCGGCGCTACCGGCACCGGAGCCACCGGCACCGGAGCGGGAACCGGAGCCACCGGGGCCGGAGCGGGAACCGGAGCCGCCGGCACCTGGACCTCTGGAGCAGGCGCTACCGGCACGGGAGCGGGAGCAGGAGCAGCGGGGACCGGAACCTCAGGAGCCGGAGCCGCTGGGGCTGGAACAGCCGGAGCCGGGGCCGCAGGGGCCGGAGCTGCCGGCACTGGCGGGGCCTGCTTCGTTGGGGTAACCATGTTCTGGCCGGGGCTGGGGTGCTGATTGTTCATCGGCCGGACGCTGATCGCCAGCGCCATCACCAGCGCGACGACCCCGACCACGAAGACCGCTATGAAAGCGCTCCCAGGCAGCCAAAACAACTTGCGCCCTTGCTCATCGGCATCAGCACCGGTGTCGGCCACCGGGCCGGTGATCGAGTTTTGCTGGCCCCGGACGGCCGTATGTGTGTCGGCTTCGTCGTCGGCGCCCGCATTGTAGGCGACGCCCTCGTCAACCGGCCCCAGGGTGTCCGCGACGGAAATCGGCGGAGGCGCAATCGCATTCGGGTCCAACATACCGGAATCAGGATCCTGGGCATAAGCCATCGCTGCAGTGGACGACGCGAACAACGGTGCGTTCGCCGACGCCAGCGCCGCGCCGCGGGCGAGCGCCGTTTCCGGCTCCTCGGGTGCGTACAACGGAAGTGAGGTCGCGGTCTGCAGTACCGGTTTGATCAGCGGGACATCCACCCCAGAACCGACCAGGAACACACCATCCGGATGTTCGTCCAGCGCCTCAGCGTCCGAAACCAGCTGAACCAGCTCGGCCATGGCCTCGTCATCATCGTCGGGCAGCGGTCGTCGGTGCACATCGGCTATGGAACCGTCGGCGGTATCGACCACAGCCAACGTCGCGGTATCGGGCTCGACGAAGAGCAGCGCGGTTTGGGTGTAGCCGGTTGCATTGCCGACCGTCTGCGCCAAAGCGGCCGCAGCCAGAAACGCCGATACCAACATGACGTTCTCGATCTTGCGACTGGCCAGCGCATCGCGCAGCGCCGCTGCGTCGAATTGGTCCCTATAGCTGACCCCGGTCGTGAGCAACTGGTAGCCACTCTCGGCGGCGCCTTCTCTGGTACCGAGGATGGCCGAGATAACCTGGTCGACGCCCGCGGAGGGTGCCGCGTCGTCGGTTGATTCGATCTCGAAGTTGTCTTGGTCGACCGTGACACCGTCAGCGTTTTCGCCTTCTACCAGCACCATCTGAACCTTCGAGGGTGCCATGGAAACACCAAGTACGGTATCCATCACTGCTCCAAACTCTGTTGCCAGCCAGCAGTGGCATGCGGCCTACGATGCGACAGCCACACTGCGCCGTTGCCACTAACCTGTGCTTCTGCGGCATCGATGTGATTGGTGTTGCCCCGAGCTGGTCGGCTCGCGGTCGTAACTGTCAAAACGGTTGCCGCGGCTTGGAATTCAGTGACCATACTGCGATCGGCGAGCAGGAAACGCATAGCGCCGTCATCATGGCAACGCATTTCCTGCCCGCTACGCAAGTAACGCGGGACCTTGGGTGATGTAACGAACATTTTTATAACTCTTTCCATTGACCGCAATTCCACGAAAGGTGCAATCAACGCCCCCAAATCAAACGTACGACCACTCGGCGACTGGCTGTAGTGGCCTTGGGCCCTGAAACCTTGCCGTTGGACCCTTATACGCCCAGCCGTGGACTTGGCTCACCGGACACGCCCGCGCCGCCTGCCGTTCGACGCAGGAGCGCACGCATGTGCCTGGCCGAGCATTCACGTCATCAGGTCCGGCCCGTGCCGGTGCGACTCTCCGCGGAACGCGAGCCTCCGACGATCGCCGCCACCTCGCCACGGTTAAGGACTGCCAGAAGTGCTGGCATATCGCTGAGTTCAACAACAGCCTTCCGGCACACCGTGCAGCCGCCCAGATGGGCTTCGAATTCGCGGCGGTCATCTTCCGACAGCGAATCCAGCACATAGGCGGCGTCCCACATCACGTATTCGCTGCACTCGTTCGGTAACTGCCCGCGAGCGCTGTCCGCGCGGTGTAGCTCCACAACCCGCGTCACCGGGGCATCCCCATGCTGTGCACCATCTGTCGCTGCGCTGGCACGGCCAAATGCAACCGATGGAGTGCTTTGCCTAATCAATCGACTCCACGCCCACGTCATGGCCGCCCGCCTTTTCCAGGGAACTCCTCTTCGTTGTGCCCGCCCGAAACCTTCAGGACGCCTTGTGCTTTGGCTGCGGGCTGGGGCGTCAGTGCGGTCGGGTCGACGACACTGGTGCATCGGGTCCAAGACTGCACCACCTGTCGGGTGGGGTCCTCGATGAGGGCCGGCTCGGCGGGGGGCAGGTGGTCGAGCAGGCCGTGCTTGCGGCAGTAGTCGTCGTTGTAGATGGTGTCGAAATACCGTTGTGGTCCGTCGGGGAAGACCGCGGCGATGGTGGTCTCGGCGGGCATGGTGCGTGCGGCCCACCCGGCCACCAACCCGACCGCGCCCACGCTCCAGCCGCCGCTGGCGTGGTGGGTGGCCGCCAGGGCACGCGCCGCCCACACCGCTTCGGCCGGTGCCACCCAGTGCACCTCGTCAAACGCCGCATAGTCGACGTTGCGCGGGTAGATGCTCGAGCCCAGACCCCGCATCAACCGGCTGGCCGCGGGTTGACCGAAGATCGTCGAGCCGACGGTGTCCACCCCGATCACCTTCAGGCCGGGGTTGGCCTGGCGCAGCACCCGGGCCACCCCGGCCGAATGACCACCGGTGCCCACCGAGCACACCAGCACATCGACACCGCCGAGCTGATCGAGCAACTCCAAAGCCAGCGGTCGGTAGGCGTCAACGTTGTCGGGGTTGCTGTACTGATCAGGGGACCAGGCGTCGGGGTCAGCGGCCAGTAGTTCCGCAATGCGGTCCTTGCGGGCTTGTTGCCATCCGCCGAGCGGGTGGGGCTCGGTGACCAGGTCCACCTCGGCGCCGTAGGCGTGCAGCATGTTCTGCACGATCGGTTCCATGCCCGGGTCGGTGACCACGGTGACCGGGTGGCGATAGACCATGCCGGCCAGTGCCAGTCCCAAACCCAACGATCCGCTGGTGGATTCCACGATGCGCGCTCCCGGGCGCAGGTCACCGCGGGCGCGGGCGCGTTCCACCATGTGTACTGCGGGTCGGTCTTTCATGCTGCCGCCGGGATTGAATCCCTCGAGCTTGGCCCAGAACCCCCGATCGGCCGGAGTCAACGGCTCCGAGATCCGCAACACCGGAGTATTGCCCACCAACCCGGCGGGCTGGCGGTGACTTTCGGCGGCGGGCTGGCACTGTACGGGGCTGCTCTGGCGTTTCGCCAACGCCGTTGACCGTGGAGTGCACGAAAGGCGAGATTCCAAAGATTTCAATGGTGAGCGGGAGAAGTTGTTGTCCATCTGATCGTCGCTTTCTGGCAACAGGCCACAGACGCGGCCATTGGCAAGGGGCAGCGGCCACCGGCCGTCGTGACATGCACAAACGGCCTGGCGCTGACCAATCAGCGACGAATTAGGCGCAACCGAATCAAGAGATCTTGACCGGTCAAAACAGCGCGAAGCCCGCGCGGCGGGCCCCGCCCCGCCAGTATGTTCTGCTGCCACCCCGGACTCGCACCGGCAGCCGCCGCCACGACAACACCCAAAGCGGCAATGGCAGCGCCCGGCGAGTTAGGCAGCACGCCAACCGCAAACGCTTCGTGGTGATCTACCGTCGGCGACCCCTTCGACACATGCGGATGGTCGACGTTGACGGCAAATTGACTGCCGAACGAGGCAACCAGAGCATGCGGCGGGTGGGAGGCAGGAACCTGCGACCGCAACACGGAGTGCCCACCGAAGACAAGCACCCACATCGCGACGCCGACCGCCACGACCGCCACACCGGCGGCAGCCCGCCACCGAGGCCGCCCAAAGACGCCGACGCGACCCGCGTCCGTTCGCATCCGCACTGCCCCCATACCCCTCGAGGGTACTCGGCCTCGCGGGGCGCCGCCACTATGAATGCTTGGGCACAAGCGCGTTTCTCGGCCGGGCCAGTGCGAGGCCGCACTCGGCGGCGACACTCGCTGAATAAGACTCACTCGCAGTTCTTTAGCCCAGCAACTGCGTGGGCATCACCCTGGGCTTGACACCATAGCGTGGCGCGACGCCATAGCCTGCGCGATCGGCCGCGGCCAAGGCCGGCATACCGGCTGCGACCGTCGTCGCCGTGCCCCCTTCCACGGGGGCCGTCCATCCCGAGCCGACCAGGGTGGCGCCACCAGGCGCAGCCGAGGTGACCGTCGTCCACGCTGTCGGCACGGACAATTTCCCGACCGAGGACGCCGAGCCCATAACCACAGATACCGGCGACCCGCCGGAAACTGCGGCTGCCGGCCCCGCCGTGCCCGCCAGAATCGTTCCGAAACTCGGCGGAACGACAGCACCGGCAGCGGCCGAAGCGCTCTGCGACACACCATGACTGACCCCACCGGCAACCGCTTGGAACATGCCCGAAGAACCGACGCCTCCTATCAGGCCGGTGATGCTATAGGCGTCGTTCCAGATACCAATGTTCGATCCCGAGCCAACAAGGTCGTTCAAGAAACCGTTGGTGCTGGAAACGAGTCCCGCAGAAGAAGACTCGGCAGAGCCCGCCAGGGGAGACGCCACCGGTTGCACCGCGGCTTGGCTGACTGCTGCGGCTTGGGCGCCCGGCCCGACCGGGTTGGTGGTCTGTGTCGGCGAGGTCAGCGGGTTCAACGTTGCGGCGCTTGCCGAGGATACCTGGTAGCCGTACATGGCGACGGCATCTTGGACCCACATCTGGGCGTAGGAGGCCTCGGTCGCCATGATCGCCGGCGTGTTCACCCCCAGGAAATTCGTGGCGACAAGGGCTGCCAGCTGAGCCCGGTTGGCCGCTATCTGGGCCGGGGGCACCGTCATCGCAAACGCTGCCTCGTAGGCAGCCGCGGATGCCATGGCCTGACTGGCTGCGTGTTCAACTGCCGCGGCGGTGATGTTCATCCACCCGATGTAGGGCTCGGTCGCGGCGGCCATGACTGCCGACGACGGGCCCACCCACGGCCCGCCCGTCAGCTCAGAGATCACCGACTCGTAGGCGGAGGCTGTGGTAGTCAACTCGGCGGCCAGGTTGTTCCAAGCCGCCGCAGCGGCCATCATCGGCCCGGGGCCCGGGCCGGTATACATCCATGTTGAGTTGACCTCCGGGGGTAGCGCTCCGAAATCGACAGGCATTTCTTTCACCTAACTCTTGCTCATTGAACGATTGCGTTCCGTTCAGTGCCGGCGTCGCCCGCCAGGCGCCCTAAACGGCTGCCGGCTTGGGCATCACGGTGGGCTTAACGCCATAGCGCGGCGCACCCAAGCCGCCGGACGTCCCTGCCCTTGCCACCGACGGCACATGCCGGCTGGCAAAGTTGTCACCGCTGCAGCCCCTGGCGCGGCGCTGGCCGAAGCCGCGCCTGCCCCGCCGCCGGGGGCCGCGCCTCCCGCTGGTGCGGTTTCAGCGGCCCAACTGGCGGGCGCAGCCAACCCGCCGACCGACGATGCTTGGCTCGCAACACCCGCGAGCAATGGCGCCCCACCGGCGCCGGATGCGCCGACCGGCCCCGCCGCACCGGCGGCCGGAGAAAGTCCGCCCAGCCCGCCCGAAGCGAGCCCTCCGGCGCCCAAAGTCTCGGCGCCGTCAGCCACGGAACCGTTGCCCCCCAGCGATGTCCAGGAGAACAGACCCGACGCACCGCTCCCAAACGTATTCATCTGCTGTATTCCGATGAGGCTGCCGTTATTCAGCGCTCCCGGGATGAGACCAAACTGTCCAAACTGGGTCAACTGATCGATGATGACGCTCCTATAGATGTCAAGTGCTGAGTTGGGCGTAGTCGGCGCGGAGTGCGTGGAAGATCTCGCGGGCCAGGTAGCGCTTTTGGCAGCGGATGATTTCGGGCATGGACAGACCTTCGGTGGTGCGGCGGTCGGCGTAGGCGCGGCTGCGGGGGTCGTAGCGCAGTCGCACGACGGTGGCGATGTGCAGCGCGCTGTTGCTGGCGCGGTCGCCGCCGCGGTGTAGCCGGTGGCGGTGGGTTTTGCCTGAGGACGCTGGGATTGGGGCGACGCCGCAGAGGTGGGCAAATGCGGCTTCGCTGCGCAGCCTGTCTGGGTTGTCGCCGATGGTGACCAGCAGTGCCGACACGGTCTCTGGGCCGAGCCCGAATATGGCGGTGGTGGCCGGTGCGGCGGTCTGGGTGAGTTCGTCCAGTTGCTTTCGTAGGGAACGTGTTTCGGTGTCGAGATGCTGAGCCCTTTGGGCGATCGAGCGTAGGGCTTGTTTGGCCGACTGGGCGGGGTCGAGGAGGTTGGTCGGGTCGGGTCGCAGACGTGCGCAGGCGGTGACGAGCTGCGCCGAGGACAGAGAACGTAGCTGGGTGCGCAGGGGTTCGGGTGCGGTGATGACTATCGAGCGCAGGGTGTTGAGGGCGGCGGTGCGGGCTTTGACGGCGCCGTTGCGGGCGACGCGCAACATCCGGATGGCTTCGATGGGGCCGTCGGCGAGCTTCGGCGCTCCGCTCGCTTTGCCTGCCAGTACGGTTCTTGCTGCTGCTTCGGCGTCGATCGGATCGCTCTTACCGCGTTGGCGGCGGAGTCGTCGGTCAGGTCGGGGAACTTCGAGTACCTCGATGGACTGCTGGTGCAGGTAGCGGGCAAGCCCGGCCCCGTAGGCGCCGGTTCCTTCGACACCGACCTGGCCGAGTTTCCCCTTCGACCGCATCCATGTGAGCATCGATGCGTAACCTGCTGGTGTGGCGGAGAATTCGGCATCAGCGATCAGCCGCCCGTTGCGATCGATGACCGCGGCGTGATGGGTGGCGCAGTGTGTGTCCACGCCGCCGCTAACGAGTCGTTTGCTGCCGGCCATGTGCGCGGTAGCCCCTTTCCGTAAGTCGGGCCGTGCGGAAAGGGGTGGACAGCCAGTGATGGGCCGCGGGCGAGCACGCTCCTGACTTGTTGAATGACAACCGGATACCGCGAAGATCTTTGTTTTTCGCAGTGTCCGAGGGTGCCGGACGGCGTTGGCTCGCACTGCTCCTTGCCGCCTGAGGGCTGGCTCATTGATAGCGTGCCGCCGCCGTCTGGCACCCGTGCGGTGTGGCTCGACAGAGGCATGCAAGTAGATCGACTTGAAGTCAGGGTGCCCACCGCGCACGTCCCATCCCAACGAGCGCAAGGCCGCTAACCCGTGATTCTGATCGGTATTGATCCGCACAAGTCCACCCATACCGCAGTCGCAATCGACAGCTCGGGCAAAAAGATTGCTCAACGCCGCCTCCCGGTCAACGCCGGGACTTTCCGGCAGTTGATTTCCTGGTGCCAGCACTGGCCGCAGAGAAGGTTCGCCGTAGAGGGCGCCGCCGGGTTGGGCCGCGGTATCGCCCAGCAGCTCGCTGCGGCCGGCGAGCACGTCGTCGATGTTCCCTCCACGTTGTCGGCGCGAGCCCGGATGCTTGCCACCGGCGGCAACCGCAAGACCGACGCTGCCGACGCGCTGCACGTCGCCCATGTCGCGTTGTTCCGCCCGGATTTGCGCCGCGTCTGCTCTGAAGACCAGACCACCATCTTGCGGCTGCTTACCGAACGTCGCGATGACCTGGTCAGCGAGCGCACCCGCCTGCTCAATCGGCTCCACGTCCTGCTGCGCGACCTGGTCCCCGGAGGAGCGCCCACCGCGCTATCTACTGACAAGGCCGCCGACATTCTCAAGTGGATCAGGCCGATGACCGCGACCGACTGCTGTCGGCGCGACCTCGTCCGTGACCTTGTCGCCGACCTGCGGCGCTTCGACCGGTTGATCAAAGGCAGCGAAACGCAGATGCGTGATGCTTTGAACGCCACCGGAACTACGCTCACCGAACTGCCGGGAATGGGCATCGTCCTTGCCGCCAAAGTCCTCGGTCACGTCGGAAACATTGACCGCTTTCCGACCGAACATCACTTCGCCAGCTACACCGGCAGTGCCCCGCTGGAAGCCTCGAGCGGCAACACGGTCCGCCACCGACTCAACACTGGAGGCAATCGTGCCCTCAACAGCGTGCTGCACATCATCGCCACCTGCCAAATCCGCGACCCCGGAATCGGACAGAACTACTACCGACGCAAAATCGCAGAAGGAAAAACACCCGCTGAAGCACGCCGCGCCCTCAAACGCAGGCTCTCCAACGCCGTCTACCGCACGCTCAAGCGTGATCAACGGAAACTCCTTCCCGAAGCCGCTTGACACACAGAGGCGCTATCAGGTCACACCGCTTCGCGCCGAAGCCCGAGTTCTCATGTGGTGGATGCCGCCCCAAGGCTCGACAGGTCCTCACGAAAGGCACTCGATCGGCCAGGAAATTTCGGGGTCAGATCCTCGGGCCGGCATCCGATAACCATCATCACTGGAAAATTCAGAGTCGGACGAGGCGGCGGCCGCGTTGGCGGCTTCTGTTGTGCCGTACGCACCCGCGCTGTTGCCCAGGGTGCTCACCAGCAGCTCTTGGATTGCCTGGGCTTGGGCGGCGATCGCTTGGTACCGGGTGCCGTAGGCAGAAAATACTTCGGCCTGCAGCGCTGATATCGGATCGGCGGCTGCAGGAATCACATCAGTGGTTGCGGCTGCTGCTGCCGCGCCCTGCGCAGCCATCGAAGAACCGAGACCCTCCAGCTTGCTCGCCGCGAAGGTCAACGCTTCAGGCTGTGTGATTACGAAAGACATTTACTTCACTCCTCACAGTCATGGTTGTCCAAGAACAGTCGATGTCGTCGCTGGCTCCCGGCCGTGATTGAACGAGCCCGGGTCTCCTGGCGACCCTGATTGGCATCCGCTGCTGGACACTTTGGATCGGCGCGGCAACAAACGACGTCGCCGGCAATGTGGTAGCAACTCCCGCAGAGGCGGCCGACGGCGGAATGCGCTCTGGCACCACACGTCGGCTGCGATACCCGCGCAACTGTGGCATCACCGGCATCGCCGTCGGGGTCGCGAGGCCCAGGGCGCACGGGCCGTCGGCCGGAGTCACTCGGATGGTTGACTCGGTCAGCCAGCCGCTGCACGTGCGGCTGGCCGCTGCGGTCGAGGCCGGCTCCGAGCATCCCATCGGCGCGGCTATCGTCGCCGGCGCCCGCGAGCGCGACCTCGATGTCTGAGGTCCGCCGCCTGCAAGGCGAGGGGCGGCTGGTGGCCATGGTCGGCGACGGCGTCAACGATGCCCCCGCGCTGGTGCAAGCCGATTTGGGCATCGCGATCGGTACCTGTACCGATGTGGCGATTGAAGCCTCAGACATCACGTTGATGTCGGACCGCCTCGACGGTGTCGTGCGCTCGATCCAGCTGTCCCGCCAGACTCTGCGCACGATCCACCAAAACCTGGGCTGGGCCTTCGGCTACAACACCGCCGCGATACCCCTGGCTGCATTCGGCCTGTTGAACCCAGTGGTTGCCGGTGCGGCGATGGGGCTTTCCTCGGTCAGCGTGGTGACCAACTCGCTACGGCTCCGGCGCTTCGGCCGCGGTACATGACAATAACGCCCGCCACTCTCGGAGTGCATGGACCCGATCGTTTTCGACCTGAGCGGCCCCCGCCGGCATGATCCACGACCTACTCGTGCGTTGGGTCGTCACCGGACTGTTTGCACTCGGCGCCCTGGGATGCGGCGTGCCGATCCTCACGCGACGCCGGCCCGCGACGGTGGTTGTCAGCCGCAGTCTGCATTTCTTGATGGCAACAGGTATGGCTGTGATGGCATGGCCGTGGGGCGCGCGGCTGCCGGCCTCCGCGCCCGCGGCCTTCTTCCTGTTGGCGGCGGTCTGGTTCGTGGCGATCGCGTTGATCACCGCCCGTTCGCCGGCCGCCCGGGCGTCAGCGGGTTACCACAGCCTGATGATGCTGGCCACTGCATGGATGTATCTCAGCATGAATAGCCTGGGCTCGCTTACGGCTTCGCTCAGTCAACCGCCTGCCCCGATGCCCGAAATGAACATGGCCGCGATGGACCACACGGCAACCACCCAACCGCCCACCTGGGTGACCACGATGAACTGGCTTGGAGTCGTTATCTTCACCATCGCAGCAGCATCTTGGGTTGTGGCATACCTCCGCGAGCGCAGACGCAGTACGATCCAACCTCCGCTACTGGGAGACATCACCGAAGCCATGATGGCCACCGGAATGGCGATTTTGTTCGCTGCCGCGCTGATCGAACTTTGACCTCCGCGCACAATTTGTAATGCCCGGGGGCCGGATACTGTTTGGGGGGTACGGTTCCTATGGTGCTGCCTCGAGCGCTTCAGCCCTTGGAGGGCAGCGGCATGAACACCGTTGCGGCAAACTCCGCTACAGCCGTCAACGGCACCTCGACGGCGCCGTCTTGAGACCTCCGTGCCACTTCCAGTTGGCCGGCCCACCCACTACAAATGAAGGGCCCTTGGTGTCCCTACGCCACCGGATATGTGCCCGCCATGCTGATACATCGCACAGACGGACGGAAATTGAGGTACCGCTGATCAAGAGAAGACCGCAGGGCGCAATCCCGGGCAGCCTCGACGAAAACTATTGCGGCGACTCGCATAGAGGCCTTCGTTACCCCCCACACGGCATACCTCTGCCAGTATTGCGTGGGTGGAGGAGGTCGCGGTTCCGACGAAGCGCTTTGTGCGACAACGCACGGTGAGTACATGCATCAGCATGGCCGCTATCATGGTCGCGCAGAGCAGTCCCGGGGCGGTTATCGTCCACCCACGCCGCAGCCCATACTGCATCAAAGGTATTGCCCTTCAATGTACTTGTGCGGCGCGGTCGCTTCTGACGGCGCGAGATTCCCCGGCGGGGCCGGACCCACGCGTGCCACCGCAGAAAGCGACGCCTTGAACAAGCTGCGCGGCAGGAAGATTGTCGACTCGGCGCGCAGCTAAGGCTCAGCGTCGAGCCGCGGATACCGCCCTTGACAATCCGAAGCTAGGCAACGCTCAGCACATCACGGATGGCCGCGACAACTACATCGGGCCGTTCGACAGGCAGCCACGAGTGGCTCGTTCCGTCAGCGAACACAAGTTCGCCTCTGGGAAAACGCTTGACCAGTGCACGATTGGACGCATCCATCTTGGCATACGTAGCGCGCCACCGGGTTCGCGACCGCGGCACAATCACCCGCACCGGCACATCCGGCAGTGATGCGCGTTCGAGTTCTCGCTTCACTTCGCGCAAATAGCTCGTATGACGCGGCACAAGCCGTGCCGTCTGCAATGCCGCCCAAGGATGATTATCGACATAACGGTAGAACCAGCCCAATCTCGGCTTCGAGATATCCTTCGGCGCCATCCGCCGCAACACGCGCCGGCCCAAGCTGGTCCTGGGAACCCTCAGCAGCTGGGCGATCCCGAGGAGGAAAAGTCCTGCGGCAGCCAGGGTCATCCCTACCAACTCGACAAGTCGTGATTCGGTTACCGGCGCAGAGGGATCAAGCAAGACCAACCCGGCTACTTCTTGTGGATGTCGTAAAGCGAACATCTGCGCGACCAATCCACCCGACGACCACCCCACGATCACTACCGGCGCAGCGCAACGCACTTGATGGATTACGGAGTCAAGGTCATCAGCCATTTCGGCCACGCTGCGCCGAGGTGGACCATCCGCGTCACCACTACCAAGACGGTCGTAGGTTACGACAGTGGCAAAGGACGCGACCCACTGTTCCAACACGCCGCCGAAGGAGTCCGTCGTTCCTTCACCTGCCCCACCGGCTTCAAGGAGGACCGTAGGCCCCTGACCAAGCAGACGTGCGCGAGTGACTCGCTCACCCAGATGGACCCGGGTGGCGGCTTGCGTCGGCAATCTAAGTTCCCTCTCGTGGTGGACACCGCTGGTCGTCATTGCCGCCCACACGCGGAATAATGGAAGACGATTGGAGTCAGTCTAGCGCGGCTGCTGTCGAGGGCCGTACCATCACAGAGTGAACAATTTCTGCGGCTCTGCGTGGCGCGTCTGAAATAGGTTCAGGTACAGCGCATTTACTCGTGTTGGGGGTGCGAATTTTGCGGCTGAGGCACTGGCGGTGGATATCGCTGTCCCGTTGCTGCTTTAACACGAGATGGGCTGGCGTCAGCGACGTCAACTGCGGGCTGTCCACACCGTTCTGCGAACACGGCCTGCGCACTTCACACGATCACGCCCGCCGGTTTCGCTGCCAAACGCAGCATTGCCTACCGGATACACCCAGACCAGCAACGCTACGGAAACTCACAGCGTTAACGACAAAGATCGGCCAGCACACCACCAACCCATTGCTGCATCCGGTAACCATGATCGCGGCGATCGTGGTCGATTTCTCGGGGGCGTCATGGTTTCCGGCGTGCTGTTGGCTCCCACGCACAGTCATACAGGCCCTCGCCACGCCGCGGTCCTGATCGGCGAGGCAGCGCTACTGATTGCCACTGCTAGTATCGAACACCCGTTGATCCGGGCGCCGCTGGCTGCCGCGGCGTGCGGCCTGCAGAACGGGATGATTTCTGGGCTTCCTGAAATGCCCATCCGCACAACGCACTTCACCGGCACCACCACTGACTTAGGGCTTCTCGTAGCCCTTAGTCGCCGCCACGGATTGGATTATTGGAAAGCAGCGATCCTCAACACAACGGTGCTGCTGTTCGTCGGCGGCGCCGCCGCCGGAGTGGTGGTGGGCGGTCGCATCGGCGACCGGGCGCTCATCCCGGCCGCGGTCGCGTGCCTCGCTTTCGCGGCGGCCAACGCATTGCATCACCGCAGGTGTCGCGAGCGGTTGACAACAGCACACCAACCTCCGCCCCCGCTGCCCGGACACGCGCGGAGCGCAGCAGAGCCGAAGAACACAATCAGCCGGTGACTCCTGCCGAGCTGCGGCGGGGTTCGCCAAATCGCTTGGGGCGCTCGTCCGCTCGAGCATGTCAGTCCGCACCTGGGCACGGGAGGCAAAAGGATCTGCGAACGGGTCGACGGCCCGTCAGCACTCAGCTGGCACCGGCCTCGTCCCCGCGCCAAGTGCCCGGAATCATCGGCAGTTTCGGCCCGCTACCGAACTCGTCTTCCTCCAGCCTGGCCATGCCTCCCGCCGCAATAGCCGCTTCCCTGCTCGCTGTGCCGGCAAATCCCAAAGTTCCGGCGCCTTGTTCGGAAAACACGGCTGACGGCGTCGATTCCCCACCCGCTGGCGCGCCCCAGTCCGGTTCGACGTCGACGTTCATGTTCATGAACTCATCGTTGTGGTCGTGCAGCCCCGCACGCCGACGTCGACGTGTCCGCGAACGCGCAGCCGCCCCGGCTGCAGCCGCAGCGACATCGGGCTCCGGCGCCTTCTTCTTCGCGGCAGCGCTGGCACTGGTCCTCATGCCCGATCCGTGCCCGATGCCGGGGCCACCACCGACCAGAAACGGAAAGCCTGGTCCCGTAATTGCCGAAGCTGGAGGCGGTGTGGGGCCTGCGCTGGCAATGGAGCTGGTAGCAGGCGCAGGAGTGGGGGCCGGAGCCGGAGCAGTGGGAGCGACTGACGCTACCGGTGCCATCCCAACCGCGGGTGATACCGACGCTGGCGGTGACCCGGGCAGCGCCACGACGGCGGGGACCGCCGGTGGCTGGACAGCGGCGAGGCCCGACAGTCCTGCTAAGCCGATGGCCGCCCCCACATTCGAGGCGGCGGCACCGAACGCGAAAGCAAGCAACTGCGGTGACTGAATCAAGGCTTGGAAGAGTTGCGGTATGTGCTCTGGGTAGTCGACGAAAATGAGATAGGAATAAGACTGGAACGCCTCTTGCGGATTTGTAAGCAGTTCTTGGATAAACGTTTCAAAATCTTTCGGGAATTCGATGGCACGGGCCACCCACCAGTATGGGTCAGCGGCATTGGTGTAGTCCTCGAAAGGAAGTCCGTTGAGGGTGCCTTCGGTGACATTCCAATCCACCCGACCGCCGGAGATGTTACGTAAGAAATCGGCAACGACGTAGTCGATCACGGTGGGTTCGCCGGCGTGCGTCTCCACACCGGTGCCCGCGCTGGACTGTGTCTCCTGGACTATCTCCGGGGCTGTTCCGGTTGGCGAAGTGGACGCCAGGGCCGCATCCGAGACGGTTTGGTAGGTAGCCATGGTGCTGGCCGCCTGGATCCACATTCGGACGTAGTCGGCTTCATTGAGCGCGATCGGGATGGTATTCATCCCGAAGAAGTTTGTGGCCACCAGCGTTCCGTGAATGACGTGGTTGGCGGCTAGTTCTGGGAGCGTCGGCATCGCTGCCAGCGCT
Organism: Mycobacterium sp. TY815; assembly: GCF_030755135.1. Lineage (NCBI taxonomy): Bacteria > Bacillati > Actinomycetota > Actinomycetes > Mycobacteriales > Mycobacteriaceae > Mycobacterium > Mycobacterium sp. TY815. Next base: position 214,781 of record NZ_JAUFRX010000004.1, read on the forward strand.
GCTTCGTATGCGGCGGCTACAATTTCATGCTGCGCCGCGGCCCGCGCGGCGGTTGTGCCTGCGCGCGTCAGCCACGCCAGGTAAGGGATGTGGGCGGCCACATACTGCTCGACGCTCGGACCTTCCCAAACTCCCGCTTGCACCGCAACGAGCAAAGCCATGAGTTCGTCAGCAACGTCCGCGTACTCGGCACTCAGCGACGACCATGCCGTGGCGGCAGACAGCAATGAGCCTGCCCCGGAGCCAGCGCTGAGCAGGGTTGAGTGGACCTCGGGTGGTGACGCCATCCACATCGTGGCCATATGTGCACACTCCTTCGCCCGACTGGCTTCGGAGCTTAGTGAACCTGACAATCATTTTCAACAGGTGGAAGTGTGCTTCCTTAGGCATATTCGCAGCCGTCAGGTCCCGGCCTGTTCAGCGGTGCGTCGGTAGCCTCGGATGGTCAGCTCCGTCAGTCCTAAGTGGCGTCCAACGTTGCTGTATCGGTAACTGCTCCCAAGTGGATTCTGATAACCCATGAGTCCAATCAGTCGACGGCGACCGCTTCCCCCCGGGGGGATGGCAAAGTATATGTGGTGGTCCCTTTATCCCGTCAGAGGAGTTCTGTGACATTTTGTCGAACCGACGTGATGGGCCTGCTGCTTGTTGGTGCGCTGCTGATATCGGGATGCGGTGGCAGCACCAATACCTCCGCTCCCTCCGCGGGGCCATCCGCGAAAGTCGACTGTGGTGGGAAAGCGGAACTCAACGCCAGCGGCGCGACCGCACAAGCGAACGCGATACAACAATTCGTCAATGCCTACGCCCACGCGTGCCCTGGTTACACGCTGGACTACGAGGCTAACGGCTCGGGCGCCGGCGTCGAGCAGTTCATCAAGGGCGAAACGGATCTGGCCGGGTCCGGTGTGCCATTGGACCCGGCCAAAGGCGAAACCAACAAGGCGACGGCACGATGCGCGTCCCCCGCCTGGCAGCTGCCGGCATTGTTTGAGCCGATCGCGGTCACTTACCACATCAACGGCGTGAGTTCGCTGAAGCTGGACGCACTCACACTGGCCAAAATTTTCAACGGCACCGTCACCCGGTGGGACGACCCAGCGGTCAGGGCGCTCAACGCAGGCACCAGCCTGCCCTCGTCGCCCATCCGGGTCATTTTCCGCAATGACGAGTCCGGTAACTCGGCCAACTTCCAGCAATACCTCAATGCCGCATCCAACGGCGCCTGGGGCAGAGGCGACGGCGAGACGTTTGAAGGGGGCGTCGGTACCGGCGCCGACGGAGACAATGGGGTGACGGCGGCCCTGCAGACTACCGACGGATCGATCACCTACACTGCCTGGTCATTCGCGCTGGGCAAACAACTGAACATCGCCCAGATCATCACCTCAGCAGGTTCAGATCCCGTGTCTATCACACCCGAGACAGTCGCCAAGACGATCGCGGGAGCCAGAATTGTGAGTCAGGGCAATGATTTGGTGTTGGATACGTCATCGTTCGCCAAGCCGACGCAGCCCGGCGCGTACCCGATTGTAGAGCCAACGTATGAAATCGTCTGTTCGAAGTATCCGGAGTCCGCCACGGGCAGAGCCGTCAGGGCGTTTATGCAGGCGGTTATAGGTCCGGGGCAAGACGGCTTGGCGCAGTATGGATCCATCACACCGCCGAACTGGCTCCAGGCGAGGCTGGCGACAGCGGTCAACGCTATCTCTTGATCAACATGAAGGAGTTTGATGGCAGGCGTCAGTGAGTCCGGGCCGAGGGCAGGCTCGCTTGTCGGGCCGTATCGGCTGATGCGGCTACTGGGTCGTGGCGGAATGGGCGAGGTCTACGAGGCCGAGGACACCCGCAAACACCGAGTGGTGGCGCTGAAGTTGATCTCGGAGCAATTCTCTGCCGACCCGGTGTTTCGCGAGCGGATGCAGCGCGAGGCGGACGCCGCAGGACGGCTGACCGAACCGCATGTGGTGCCGATCCACGATTACGGCGAGATCGACGGGCAGCTGTACCTGGACATGCGGCTGATAGACGGTATTTCTTTGCGCCGCATGTTGACGGCCTATGGTCCGCTGACACCGGCGCGAGCAGTGGCCATCGTGCGGCAGGTCGCCGCCGCGCTGGACGCCGCACACGCCAGCGGGGTCACCCACCGCGACGTCAAACCGGAAAACATCATTATCGGCGTCGACGACTTCGCCTACCTGGTCGACTTCGGCATTGCCCGTGCCGCAACCGATCCGGGGCTGACCCACACCGGAATGGCGCTGGGAACTTACAACTACATGGCCCCGGAGCGATTCGCCGGCGACAGAGTTGACTTCCGGGCCGACATCTATTCGCTGGCATGTGTGTTGGCCGAGTGCTTGACCGGGTCACCTCCTTACCCCGGCAGCAGCATCGAGAGGGTGATCGGCGCGCATCTGATGGAGCCCGCTCCGCGGCCCAGCCAACTGCGGCCCGGCTTAGTTCCGGCGGGTCTCGACCAGGTGATCGCCACAGGAATGGCCAAGAACCCCGAGGAACGCTTCCGCAGCGCCGGTGAACTGGCCGCCGCCGCCCACGCCGCACTGACCACAGCCGAGCAGAACCAGGCGGCCGCGATTGCGCAGCGCGGCGAGCGAACGATCTCATCGACCGGTGCCGGCCCAGCCGCCGCCGACTCTGTCACACAGGCCAGGCCCTGGTCAGCGATGTCAAGTTCGCCCGCGACCCAGAGCGGGTGGACACCGTCACCCGCCGACACCTCGAGCTGGCGCAGCCGCCCGAACGTCCCACCCTTCGTCAGCCCTACCGGCCCACCGGACCCGGCCCCCACATCTGGGGCACGGGCGAAGCCTCGACGCAAACGCATATGGGTCCCCATCGGCGCCACCGCACTAGTGGTGATCATCGGCGTCATCGTCGTCGTCGGACATCTACTCCGGCCGAAACCGCAACCGGCGGCGTCGGCGCCCGGACAGACAATAGTGCCGATGACCGGGCTCGGCTTTCCCTTTTCGCCGGGCGGGGTCGCCCTGGACAATACCGGCAGCGTGTATGTCACCAGCCAAGGCATGTACGGGCGCGTCGTGAAGTTGGCTGACGGGTCGTCCACCCCGACCGTGCTGCCGTTCAGCGGCCTCTACCAACCGCAGGGGCTGGCAGTAGACGCCAACGGCACCGTGTACGTCGCCGACTTCAATAACAGGGTGGTCAAGCTGGCAGCCGGATCCAACACCCAGACCGTGATGCCGTTTACCGGCCTCGCGTACCCGCAGGGCGTGGGGGTCGATGCTACCGGCAATATCTATGTCGCAGACCGCGGCAACAACCGAGTGGTGAAGCTTGATGCCAAATCCAACACTCAGGCTGATCTGCCGTTCACCGGCCTAAACCATCCAGATGGTGTCGCCGTAGACCTTTCGGGCAGCGTTTATGTCACCGACTCGGACAATGACAGGGTGCTGAAGCTCAACCCCGGGTCGAGCGCTCCGACGGAGTTGCCCTTCACCGGACTTGCCGTGCCCTCGGGTATCGCGGTAGACACCGCCGGCGCCGTCTACGTCACCGACCACGAGACCGGCAAGGTGGCCAAGCTGGACACCGGATCGAGCGCCCCGACAACGCTGCCGTTCACCGGCGGCCATCCCGTGGGCGTGGCGGTCGACGCCTCCCGCAAGAAGGTGTTCGTCGCCGACAACGGCAACGGCAGACTGGTGCAGCTGGCAGCGGGATAGCCGGCAGGGTTTCCGCTATCCGCTGCATGGCCGAAGTTGGCCGGTCCAGTGCGAACCGGTCCAGTGGAAACTGCTTTTGGCGAATCCTTGAGCCGGCGCCACGAAGTGAGTAAACGCCGCAATCACAACAACGCTCGCTACAGCGAGCCCAGAATCGCCTGCATTGTCGTGATCTCCTTCTGCTGGGTGTCGACGATCGACTGCGCCATCGCAGTAGCAGCAGAATACTGACCGGACTTGATTTCGTGCTGCGCCATGCTGATTGCGCCCTGATGATGCTGGATCATCTGGTTGAGGAACAACTTGCTGGCGGCGACACCTTGCGCGTCTCGCAGGGCCTGCATGTCTTGCTCGGACATCATTCCGTCCGTCCCACCCATCCCGGGCATGCCGGGCGTTCCGCTTTGACTCGGCATCCCGGGCATGCCGGGCGTTCCGCTGTGGCTCGGCATGCCGGGCATGCCGCTGTGGCTCGGCATTCCGGGCATCCCGCTCTGACTCGGCATCCCGGGCATCCCGGGCATCGACGACGAGGGGGACATGCCACCCGGGGTCGTCGGCTGTCCCCACTGGTTGAGCCACGTTTGCAGCTGCTGAATTTCTGGCCCCTGCGCCGACTTGATCTGGTTGGCCAGGTCGATCACGCGAGGATCGATACCCTGCTTTCCGAGAATGATGTCGCTCATCTGGATCGCTTGCTGATGGTGGGCAATCATGTGCTGGGCGAACATGACGTCTTGATCGTTGTGCGCCTGCGAACCCGCTGGCGAACTCGAGACACTCGACGACCCGGCCGTCGTGGCACTGGATCCGGCCTGGTTGCCGGAGCTGCCGCATGCGGTGAGGGTCAGTAGCCCCACGACCGCAGCTGTAGCTGCGGAGGCGGTCATCGATCGTTGCACCATCAGGATGACTTCCTTTCGATAATCAAGAGAGCAGAGTCGTTTTCAACATACCTATACGGGTACACGGTAGCAGGCACGGGCAGGCGGCCCCCGCGGCGAAGGAGGTTTCAATGCAATCAGGTACCGAAACTGCGCGTCGGCGCGGTCCCCGTTCCGAGGGTATTTCGCCAAGGGCCTACGAGGCGTTGTCCGAGGTCTGGTATTTCGGCCAGCGCGCCCGTATTTGGGACCGTCTCGTCGTATCGTCCGGCGCGCGGCCGGGTCAAAGAGTACTCGAACTTGGTTGCGGCACAGGATATTTTGCTCGCCGAATCGCCCCAGTGGTGGGTCCTTCGGGAGTGGTGGTGGGAATCGATCCGTCACTGCCGTCCCTAGCCTATGCCGCGGCACATTCCCCGCCGCACTGCACGTTTTATCCAGCGCAAGCTCAGAATCTACCCTTCGCCGATGCGTCCTTCGACGTCGTTGCGTCAAGTCTGACCTTCCATCACATTGCGCCTGACCATCGTCTCGTGGCGATACGCGAGGCGCTTCGGGTGTTGCGGCCGGGCGGACGGGCGTGCATCGCTGATGTCTGTCCGCCGCGGATTCGACTTCTCGAGCGCGTTGTCAGCGCGGCGCACGGTCGAGCGGAGATGCACGACATCTTCGACAGACTTCGCGCGATGATGGCCGAGGCGGGCTTTACCACCATGGCAACCGGTCGCGTCTCGCGACTGTGCTACATCACGGCCGAACGGCCGCACGATCTGACCGCCGCCTTCGCAGACGTCTGAACTTTGGTACGGGCTCGTGGGTCGGTGCTCGACGGTGAGGGCGAAAGTGTCTTCAGCCTCCGCCGCCGCCGGAACCGGTACAACCAAGGCCTGCAACGGGGTTGAAAGAGTCGTGGCGCCAATTGCCATCCCAGTTCGGGTCGCACACGGGGTTGGCATGGGGCCCAGAGCAACACGCATCAGTTGGGGACGGTGCAGGTTTTGCCTCAGCGTTGACCGCGCCAACCTAGTCACCCCGCGCCCAAGGTCGCTGTGTTGCAACGGTAACCGCGGCAGTCGCCATCTCTGGCTTCATACCCAGGCGCTACCCGGAAAGTGGCCCGCCAAACATCGGCGCGGCTCCAAAGGGGCCTGACCGGTTGTGGCACCGTGATAATTCCCAACCGGAGGCCCCGTAACCGCGCCGACGCGGCCGTGCGGATCGGCGCGTCACGGGCACATGCCGGCCGGTAGCGCCGCCTCAAGGGCTGTCAAGGTCGGCGCCAGGACCGGCAATTCGGGCAGGTGGCCGGCCGTGGAGCCCGGATCTTTCAGTCCGGTCGACGTCGACAGCAAGACGACGCTCTCGTCAGCATCGATCCAACGTCGAGAAGCGAGCTGCCGAGCGGCAAGTACCGCCAACACGGAGGCGCCCTCTGCGTAGATGCCCTCGCCGGACGCCAACTCGAGCTGCATACGGACAATCGCGTCATCGCTTGGTTCTGCCACGGCGGTACCGTTGGTGGCCCGGATCGCCTCCACGCCTTGATAGGTGGCCACCCGCGCAGCGACCGAGAACGCGAGTGACTGCCGAGTGGGCACCGTCGGCTGACGTCCCGGTGGGGCTTGGAGCCCCTGCGCGTAGGCGCCAAACGGATCGACCGCGACCAGCCTGGGCATGCGGGTTGTCAGGCCGAGACCGATCAGGTCGGCAAAACCCCGGCGGATTCCGGATAACGCGTCCCCGTAGGCGGTCGGGACGACGACCACGTCGGGCGCTTCCCCGAGTTGTCCCCACAGCTCGTAGGCGATCGTCTTGTATCCCTCGACCCCGAACGGGTTGGAACCGATCGGCGGAGTCACTGCCCCGGATATCGCAGTCCAACCGAACGCCTCGACCGCTTGACGCAGTACCGACCACCGGTCCGGGCCTTTCTCGTACGCGACGAGGCAGGCGCCGTAGCCTCGAATGAGAATGCTCATCTCGCGCGGTATCGATGACAATGTGAGGACCACGCACCGAAGCCCTGCCGCGGCTGCGTAGGCGGCCACTGCCGCGCCGTGGTTTCCCGTCGATGAGACGACGACAGTCGATGCTCCCGACGCCGCCGCCTTTGTGACGGCCGCCGCCGCCAGCCTGTCCTTGAACGACCACGTCGGATTTCGAGATTCGTCTTTGAGCATGAGCCTGCGTAGTCCAAGCCGAGGCCCCAGCCGATTCAACGGAATGACGGGCGTCTGGCCTTCGCCCAAGGTCACCGGAGCGTCCTCTGGCGCCAGCGGCAGCAACTCGCGGTATCCGAAGATTCCTGACTGGGATGCCTTCCATGGCAGCGGGCCCGGATTGATCGCGTAGACGGGGGTTAGATTCACCCCGATACCTTCGCGTGCGCATCGCGGACACCCGAAGGAGACTCGAACTTCCGGCGCCTCTTCGCCACAGCGGGGACACCGGAGCGATCCGAGATACCGTGCGCTCATATCGGAGGGCTCCCGCTCGGTGGCAGCTTTGGCTATGCGTGCGGTTTGAAGCTGCGCAGCCGGAGGCTGTTGGTGAGCACGAATACTGAGGAGAACGCCATCGCCGCACCCGCCAACATGGGGTTGAGCAGGCCCGCGGCTGCCAGCGGCAGTGCGGCGATGTTGTAGGCGAACGCCCAGAACAGGTTGCCCTTGATCGTCGCCAACGTCTTACGCGAGAGCTCAATGGCGGCGGGCACCGCGCGCAGATCACCGCGAACCAGTGTCAGATCGCTGGCCTCGATCGCGACGTCGGTACCGGTCCCCATCGCAAGCCCCAGATCGGCCTGCGCCAGGGCCGCGGCGTCGTTGACACCGTCACCGACCATGGCCACCACCTTGCCCTGGGCCTGCAACCGTCGCACCACCTCCACCTTGTCTCGGGGCAGCACGTCGGCGATGACCTGGTCGATGCCCACCTGCCCAGCGATGGCACGGGCTGCGGCTGCGTTGTCGCCCGTCAGCATGATCGGGGTCAATCCCAGCGCACGCAGCCGCTCGACGGCCTCGACCGACGTCGGCTTCACCGCATCGGCGACCACCAGGATTCCCCTGGCCGTGTCGTCCCAGCTGACCACGACCGCGGTCTTGCCTTCGGACTCGGCCTGACCCAGCGACCCGGTGAGGCTGTCCGGTAGCTGCTGGCAGCGATCCGCCAGCAGTTGCCGGCCCACTGTCATGGCGTGACCGTCGACGATGCCCTGCACGCCCAACCCTTCCCGGTTGGCGAAACCCTCGACGGGGGGCAGCTGACCGACTTTGTCACGAGCTGCCTTCGCGATCGCGCGGCCGATCGGGTGCTCGGAGGAGTCCTCCAGCGCGCCCGCCAACCGCAGCACCTCGGCGGGCTGCTCATCGGGTGCAGCGATGACATCCAGCAGGGCCATGTTGCCGGTGGTGACGGTGCCGGTCTTGTCGAGCACGATGGTGTCGATTCGCCGCGTGGACTCCAGCACTTCGGGTCCCTTGATCAAGATCCCGAGTTGTGCCCCACGGCCGGTGCCGACCATCAAGGCGGTCGGTGTGGCAAGACCCAGGGCACACGGGCACGCGATGATCAGCACCGCCACCGCCGCAGTGAAAGCGGCGGCAACCGATCCGGTTGCCGCGATCCAGAACCCGAGTGTCGCCAATGACAGCGCGATCACGATCGGCACGAAAATTCCCGAGATCCGATCGGCCAACCGCTGCGCCTGCGCTTTGCCCGATTGCGCCTCTTCGACCAGCCGCGCCATTTGCGCCAACTGGGTATCCGACCCGATCCGGTTGGCGCGCACCACGATTCGCCCGCCAACATTGACGGTGGCGCCCACTACCTGATCTCCGGGGCCGACTTCAACCGGCACCGACTCACCAGTGAGCATAGAGGCATCCACCGCCGAGGAGCCCTCGATAACCAGGCCATCGGTAGCCACCTTCTCGCCAGGGCGTACCACGAATTCGTCACCGATGGCGAGTTGCTCAATCGGAATGCGGTGCTCGACACCGTCTTTGCGCACCGCGACCACCCTGGCGCCGAGTTCGAGCAGCGCCCGCAGCGCCGCACCGGCCCGCCGCTTGGACCGGACCTCAAAGAACCGGCCGGCGAGAATGAAGGTGGTGACGCCTGCGGCCGCCTCCAGATAAATGTTGCTAGTGCCATCGGTACGGGAGATTGTCAGCTCGAATTGGTGCCTCATGCCCGCCATCCCGGCGGTGCCCCAGAACAACGCATACACCGACCAACCCAGTGCGGCGATCGTCCCCATCGAGATCAGCGTGTCCATGGTGGCGGTGTGGTGCCGCAGGTTCACCCACGCGGCCCTATGAAATGGAAGCCCACCCCACACCACCACCGGCGCGGCCAGCGTCAACGAGAGCCACTGCCAATTGGCGAACTGCAGGGCGGGCACCATGGCCATCGCAAGCACCGGCACGGTCAACACCAGTGAAACCAGTAGTCGTTGCCTGATCGCCGCCGCCGGATCGGTCGCTGCGCCCGGCACGGCAGACTCGTCGTTCGTGGCCGGTGAACCCTGGCTGGGCGGTTGGGCGGTATAGCCCGCCTGCTCCACCGTCATCACCAGCTGATCGGGTGCGACGTTGCCAACGTAGTCGACGCTGGCCCTCTCGGTGGCATAGTTGACCGAGGCGCTGACGCCGTCGATCTTGTTGAGCTTCTTCTCAATTCGGGCGGCGCACGAAGCACACGTCATCCCACCGATCCGCAGCTCAAGATGCCGGGCGGTTTCCGTGGCGGAATCCATGCTCTGTTTCCTTCAGTCCAATCGCGACAGGTCGTCTTAGGGGACCAACTGGTAGCCGGCCTCTTCCACCGCGGCCTTGACCGCATCCAGCTCGACCACGCCATCGCTGTCAATGGTCACCCTGCCGCTGCCAAGCTCCACGTCCACTGCCGTGACATCAGGAATGCTGCCAACTTCCTCACGAACAGAGGAAGCGCAGTGCCCACAGGTCATCCCAGAAACAATCACGGTCAAGGTACTCATGCCGCTCTCCAATCTTCTGCCAAGCGCCGGATGATTCCTGTCTACCATACCCCCCTAGGGTAATCAAGGCGGCGGATGAAGAGGTGCACCCCGATTTCCTCCCCGCAATCGCGGTGTCGTGGGTGCGGCATGCGGTAGAACTAGCCTGTACCCGGTTTACCCGCCCACATGCCCCACCATCGATGCGGCGACGAAGGGACAGCAGATGGCAAAAGACCAAGCCGACACCGTGACCGCGGCCACGACACCATTCGCGCCAGGGACGATCGACCGCTCACTGCACCTGATCATCAACGCAATCGAGTCCAATCCGCACACGCCCGGCGCAGACGTCGATGTGACGCTGCACCTGCCAGGGGGAACTGTGACCGGTATCATCGAGCCCTGCTGGCATTTCGACCAGAAGGTCCTTGGCTACCTTCAAACGGTCGGTGGGGACCACAGCCGACAGACCTCCACCGATGGCAACTGTCCGAACTGCCCCAACGGGGGCGACCTCCACGAGTACATGCACCTGTCGCGAGTTACCTACCGCCGCAGTGGCGAGGAAGTCTATTCACACGATCAGCTCCGCGTGCGGATGTCTGACATCTCGTCCTGGGCCTTCGGTCGTTAGGCCTTTAAGGACCCGACGTCGCACAGGCCCGACGAATGGCCACGACTCAGATCGTGCGCGTTTCGACATCGCCTCACCGCGATGGACGGTAGGTCTCCAACTGTCGGCGGCGCCATCGCTTGACGAGCTCGCCGATCTCGTCCGGATCGTCGGCGATCACGAGCAGGTCGACGTCTGCTCCCGATACCAGTCCCGTCTCGAGCAGCCGATCACGAATCCACCGCTCCAACCCGGTCCAGTGGTCCGAACCCGCAAGCACGACGGGGAAGTTGCGTATCTTCTGAGTCTGTATGAGCGTCAGGGCCTCGAAAAGTTCGTCGAGCGTTCCAAAGCCGCCCGGAAGGACCACGAACGCCGAGGCGTAGCGGACGAACATCAGCTTGCGCACGAAGAAGTAATTGAACTGAAGGGAGAGGTCGATGAACGGATTGGGCTGCTGCTCATAGGGCAACTCGATGACCAGGCCTATCGACCGCACGCCGGCGTCGCGGGCGCCCCGATTCGCGGCCTCCATGATCCCTGGCCCACCGCCGGTGATGATGTCGAATCCCAAACCGCCCAGGCGCGCGGCCATCTTTCGCGCCATCTTGTAGTGCGGGTGATCCGGCGGCGTCCGCGCGGAACCAAAGAATGACACGGCATGGGTGACGTCCGCCAGGGCCGCAAAACCATGCGCCACCTCGTCGCGGATCCTGGCAACGCGGCCGGGATCGCTGCCCGACAGCGGCGGAAAGCCCGGCCCTAAGCAGGACAGCAGATCCTCATCGCACGTCGCGGGGCAGTCTCTTGATTCGTGCATTTGAGTCGATCGTGCCACGGCCGCGGCGCCGATGAAACTGAAGCGGCACAAGCAGCTTCGTCTTGTCGGCCTCGGGCAACGAACGTGTTCGCGCCCGTACCTTTCGTCGGTTGAAGATTCCCCCCGGCTAGGGCTGGTACCTTATGTCGACGGCCATTGACCGGCGGCCGGGGACGCATATCGCGGACCAAGGCCGCCAACGGACAAGGGATCGACGGCAAGGGTTTGAGAAGCGGCCGCAAGGGTACCGATTCGGCGACCACAACAGACTAGGAGCCGCGATGTATGCGGGTGTGGCGTGGACCCTATCGGTTACCGTGGCTGGGCTTGTCAGTGTCTACGGATTGCATCGCGTCAGTGCGATCAGCCCGAACATGCTGACAACACTGCCTTTTCAGTCAGGGTGGCCACCTGAAGAGCATGCGTTGTCGCGATATCACGTTCGCTGGTATCTGGCGACCTTGGTGTTCCTCGCCTTCGACGTCGAGATGTTGTTCATGTATCCCTGGGCACTGGTCGTCATCAAAATGGGCGCGACCGCCATCACTGAAATGTTTGCGTTTCTGGCAGCGCTGCTGGTGGCGGTGGCCTGGGCGTGGCGCGAGGGCGCCCTGCGATGGGTCTGACACGCCGGCTGGCGCGATGCGCAGCACGCCGGGCGCACGTGCTCCTTGTAGAGGCCCCTGGGTTCTGGGTGGTGCGCGCACAGACCGAACACCGACTTCGAGTCCGCGGTTGGTGCGTGGCTGAATCCCCCGCGGACGCTGACGTGTTGGCGATCTGCGGTACACCGGGACCGGAACTGAATGAGGCGATCGACCGGGTCTGGGATCAGATGCCAGGTCCTCGGGTTCGCGTCGAGTTGCCCGATTCCAGCGCGGTCGAATCGGCACTGCACCGTGCGGCCATGCAGTTGGCCGAGGTCGAAGTGCACCGCCGGGACGCGCGCGAGCGGGCGCAATCTCCGGAGCTGAACGGCAATGACCACGGCGAACACGAGCACCAGGAGCACCACGCCACCAACCACGGCGAGCACGAGCACCACCAGCACGGCAACCACGGCGAGCACGAGCACCACCAGCACGGCAACCACGTCGAGCACGAGCACACCGAGCACAACGCCCGCAGTCGCGGCAAGCCCGAGCACACGGACCACAGCGCACACCAGCACATGCACCACGGTGGGATGGACATGGCGCCGGCTGGGATTGCGCTGGCCGAAGGTGGCGACGACCGTGACGGATTGGAAATGGATGTGCTGCACCTTCGCCTTGGGCCGGTCCTGCGCTACTGGCCCGCGGGGCTGGTGGTGCGGTGCTCGTTGCAGGGGGACGTGCTCACCCAAGCCGAGACGTGGATCGCCGACAGAGAAGTCGGCGACCACGTTCCGCCGCCCGGACCGAGGGCCCACCTCGCGGCGCGACATTGTGATCATGTCGTTGATCTGCTGGCACTGGCCGCCTGGCCGGGTGCGGCCGCAATCGCCCGTCGCGCGCGGGACGAGCTGCTCGGCGAGGCCGACGCCGGGCACGCCGCTTCCCTGCTGGACACCCTGCACAGTAAACTTCGCCGCTCGCCAACGCTGCGCTGGTCGTTGCGCGACGTCGCATCGCTGACCCCCGAGGACTGCAAGACCCTCGAGCTGCCCACGGCCCTGGCCGGTGACTGCTACGACCGCCTCCTCGCCCAGGTCGACATGGCGCGGCACGCGCTCACGACGGGACCAAGCGGTGTCGCCGCAGCTGCAACCGGCGTCTTCGACGCAGTGCCTGGGCTGGTGAGCGGACTGGACGTCGGGGCCGCCCGGCTGGTGATCGCCAGCCTGGGCATCGACACCACACCGCATCCGGGCGGTCGCTATGGCTGAGGTCTCGGTCACGGTGGTTTCGGGCGCCTGGGCGCTGGCCGGTGTCGCCTTGCTGCTGTGCCTCGGCTTCTACGCGGCGACCCTCGACGTCGTGCTCACGGCTGACGGCGGCAAACCGGGCACTGCGCTCTACGAAGTCGCACGGCTGATGCGGCAGCGCCGCCGCACCACCGTGGCCGCCGATACGTTGCTGTGGCGCGCCGGCGGAGCGGGCCTGGTTGTCGCGGCGTCGCTCATGGTGACTGTGGTGCCGCTCGGGCGCTGGACGCTGGCCGATCTCGACGTCGGGGTCATGTGGTTCAACGCCATGGATGTCATGGTGTGGGCACTGGTGTGGCTTGCCGGGTGGGGTGCAAATTCCGCCCATCCCCTCGTCGGCGCGTATCGATTCCTGGCTCACGGGCTCGGCTACGAGATGCCGCTGATGTTCGCGCTGGTCGCCCCGCCCGTCGCCGCGCAGAGTCTCCGGGTCGCCGATGTGGCCGCCGCTCAACAAGGGCTGTGGTTCGCGGTATGGATGCCGATCGCGTTCGTCGTGTATTGCCTTGGGGTGGTGGCCTTTTCGGTGTGGGGACCCTTTTCCGCGGCACTGGGAGCTGATATTGCCGGCGGTGTCAGCGCGGAACTGTCCGGCGTGGATCGACTCGTATTCCAGGCCGGCCGCTACAGCCTCCTGGCGGCCGGTGCGGCGTTCGCGGTGCCGATGTTCCTCGGCGGCGGCGCCGGTCCGCTCCTACCGGCCTGGTCGTGGGTGCTGCTCAAGACCATCGCCGTGCTGTCGGTGTTCGTTTGGCTGCGCAGCCGGCTTCCGGTGCTGCGGCCCGAAAAGTTCTTAGAGATCGGGTGGATGGTGCTCTTGCCGCTCACGCTTGTCCAAGACCTCGTCGTGGCCATCATCGCAGTGAGATCGTAGTGAGGAAGTGACTCTCATGACTGTCCACATCGTGTTCGGCGTCCTAGCAGTGACCGCCGTGCTGGCCGGAACCGCGGTCTTCGTCGTCGACTCCATGGCCCGCGCCACCTACGCTCTGGCCATTTCGTTCATCGCGGTCGGCATAGTGGTTGTGCTATTGCAGCAGAACTACATCGGCATCGTCATCATCTTGATGATGGTGATGGAGATGGCGGTCATGGCGGTCTACATGGTCATGTTCATGGGCATGAACCCGGCGCTGATGCCCATGAGCATGGTGCACGACAACCGACGCGCCGTAGCCGCCGCAATCGGAACGTTCCTGATTCTGGCGTCGGGGATCCTGCTGACCGACTGGCCGGCGCGGCGCGGCGCACCGCCGAAGGATCTGACCTTCGCCCTCGGCCAGGAGTTGATGGGCCCCAGCATGCTGGCCATGACGGTGATCAGCCCGGTGATGGTCGCGACCATCGTCGCCGGCATCGTCCTGGCCGCCCGCCGCGGCCGCTATGACCGGTTCGGCGACAATCTCAAACGCAAACCCGCGAGCGATCCACAACCCGGCGGATTGGGCCGATGACGCTGCAAACCGTGCTACTGGTCGCCGCGGCGCTATTCAGCGTCGGCCTCTACGGAGCACTCTCACAGCAAGTCGTGGTCATGGTGATGATGGGCCTCGAGCTGATGATGAACGCCGTCATCCTGGCGGCCGGCGGATTCTGGTGGTTCTGTTCACCCGCACCGGCCGGACAGGTGATGGCGCTGGTGATCATCGCCGCCATGACGGTAGAGATGGCGATGGGTTTCGCGGCGGCCACGCTGCTGCACCGGGAGCGCCGCACAGACATGACCGACTCGGCTGCCGACTTGGCCGGGTGAACGGGGTGACTTCGACGACGCAGCCAGCCTTATGGCTGTTGATCTGTCTTCCGGCAGGCTGCGGCGCGGCACTGCTTCTCACGCGCCGCGGGGATCGGTTCGCGCCTGGAATATCGATCGCGGTGTCGGCGGTTGTGTTGGCGTTGTCGATCGTGGTCGCGATCACTCACCCCGCGGTCAGCGTCGCGTTCGTCGCGGGCGGGCAGTTCGGGTTGTCCGTCGATAGCCTGTCGGCAGTGGTGATCCCCGCGGTCGCGATGGTCACCTTCTTCGTCTTGATGTTCGCCGTGGCGGACATCCGCGACGCGGCGGGCCGATTCCACGGGTTGATGCTGTTGTTCGCCTCCGCCGCCCTGCTGACCGCAACAGCCGCCACCCTGCCCGCGCTGCTGCTGGCCTGGGAGGTGATGGGGGCAGCGTCGTATGCGCTGATCGGCTTCTGGTGGCGCGACGACTTTCGAATGTCGGCCGGCCTCACCGCATTCGTGACCACCCGCAGCGCCGATCTCGGGCTGTATGTCGGCGCCGGCGCGGCGCTTGCCGGCGGCGCGGGATTTGCGCTGGCCGACCTGCCCCAGGCAACCGTGACGTGGCGCAACGTCATTGCGGTCGGCTTGTTCATCGCCGCCTTGGGCAAGGCGGCGCAGCTGCCGTTTTCGTTCTGGCTTTCCCGGGCAATGGAGGGCCCCAGCCCCGTCAGCGCGTTACTGCATTCCGCAGCGATGGTGGCCATGGGCGCATACCTGCTGTTGCGTATCCAGCCGCTACTGGCAGCGACGGGATGGGCGGCCGAATGGGCGGCCTGGACGGGGGCCGTGACCGCGGTGTTGCTCGGTGCTGTCGCGGTGGCTCAACGCGACCTCAAACAGCTGCTCGCCGCCTCCACCGCGGCGCAGCTCGGATTCGTGGTGATGGCAGCTGGGGTCGGGGCGATCAGCGGCGGCGCCGCGCAGCTGGTCGCGCACGCCTTCACCAAGGGCGGGCTCTTCCTTGCCGCCGGCGCATGGCTGTCACTGTTGGACACCAAGCAGCTCGACACGCTGCGCGGTGTGGCCCGGCGATGGCCGCTGCTCGGCTGGTCCGCCACCATCAGTGCGGCCGCTTTGGCGGGTATCGCGCCGCTATCGTTATGGGCGACCAAGGACGGGGTGCTAGCGGTTGCGCTCGACCATTCGATCGCTCTTTATCTCGTGGGATTGGTGGCCGCCGCGCTGTCGGCGGCCTACGCGGGGAAAATCCTCATCACGCTGTGGGGTGCCCCAGCGCCGATCGGAGATTCGCCGAATCCTCAAGGGCTCAACGTCTTTGGACAGTTGCCCATCCTGGTGTTCGCCGTGGGTGCCGCCGTGGCAGGGGTGTTGGCATTGCCGCCGATCGTGTCGACACTCAGCGGAGTCCTCGACCACCGTTCGACGGTCCACCCGGCCCCGGCGGAACTGGCCACCTCGGCGCTGTTGGCGCTTCTGGTCGTGGCTGCGGTGGCGCGTTGGGGCGTGCCCGAGCCGCGGTGGGCCGCCGACTGGCTCGGTCTGCAACGGGCGGCGACCGCCGTGGTCGCCCGTCCCACCCTGCGCCTGGCTCACGCGCTGGCCCGGTTCGACGACGGCGTTCTCGACCGCGCCGTGGACCGGGTCGCTGCCGGGTCGCTGCGAGCCGGCCGGTGGGCCGCGCGCATCGATGACCGTCGTGTCGATGCCGCGGTGGAATCGCTGGCGACGCGCACACGTCAGCTCGGGGCACTGGCGCGCAAGCCGCAGACCGGTCAGTTGCACCAGTACTACCTCGCCGCCGTGGTGGTGGTCGTGACAACCGTCCTGCTTCTGATAGCGGTGAGGTGACCAGGTGCTCAGTTTGATCGTTTTTCTCCCGTTGGCCGCGGCAGCTGGTGTGCTTGCGATACCGAAGTCGGGCAAAGCCGCAGCCCGCTGGGTGTGGGTCGCCGTCACCGCTGCGGATCTGTCGCTGACGATGCTGGTGTGGGCACGCTATACGACACCGGACCCCAACCGGCTGGCTTTCGAGGAGCGGGCCCGCTGGATCCCAGGGGTCAACAGCAGCTACCACATCGGGGTCGACGGTGTGTCGCTGCCGCTGGTGCTCATGTCGGCGGTGATCTTCTTAGCCTGCGCGCTCTATGGGCTGCGGGGTCGCGACCGGCCCAGATCGCAGGCGGCGTTGTTCCTGTTTCTGCAGACCGTGAGCCTCGGTCTGTTCGTCGCCGCGGACCTGATCTTATTCTTCGTGTTCTTCGACCTGTCGATCGTGGCGATGTACTTCGTGATCGCCGGATGGGGGCACGGTAACTCCGCCCGCTCGGCGCTGAAGTTCTTCCTCTATACCTTCCTGGGTTCACTGGCGCTGCTGGTGGGCTTCATCGGCTTGTACATCGCCGCCAACCCGCACACCTTCGACATGCTCGAGCTGATCGCCGCCAACCCGCTGGCAGATCGCCCCCTGACCGGCGGGCTGGTCCTCGCGGCGATCCTGCTCGGTCTGGCGGTCAAGACACCCACGGTGCCCTTCCACACGTGGCTTCCCCCCGCTCATACCGACGCTCCGGCCACCGGCTCGGCCGTGCTGGCGGGGGTACTGCTGAAGATGGGCACCTACGGGTTCGTGCGAATCGCGATGCCGATGCTGCCACACGCCTGGCGCGCGTGGGCCTGGGCGATCATCGCCGTCGGCGTCGTCTCGGTGCTTTACGGAGCCCTGGTTGCATTGGCGCAGCAGGACTTCAAGCGCATGGTCGCCTACACCTCGGTAAACCACATGGGCTACATCGTGCTGGCGCTCGGCGCTGCCGGCCTGCTCTCGCCCAGCAGCGACCAGGCGCGTGCGGTGGCGGTCAGCGGAGCGGTCACACAAATGGTCAGCCACGGGCTGATCACCGGGGCGCTGTTCTTGCTCGCCGGGGTGTTCTACGACCGCGCCGGCAGTTACGACATGGATTCCTACGGCGGCCTGGCTGGACCCGCCCCGAAGCTGGCTGCGCTGTTCACACTCGGCGCGTTCGCCTCCTTAGGGTTGCCGGGATTCTCCGGCTTCATCGCCGAGTTTCAAATCTTCACCGGCGCCATCGCCGCCACACCACTGACCGCGCTCGCGCTCCCGGGCATCCTGATCACCGCAGCCTTATTTCTGCGTGCCCTGCAGCGGATCTTCACCGGCCAGACCCGCGGCCACTCGCACAACTTCCTCGATCTGCACCCTTCCGAAACCGGCTCGGCAGGAATGCTTCTCACGCTCTCGATCTTGATCGGCGTTGTGCCGCGCCCACTGCTGGATGTGATCGAGCCGGCGTCACACACGCTGATCGGGCTGGTGGGGAGATAGCTTGTGAACACTGCGATGCGGCCGCTGCTGATGCTGCCGGAGATGCTGACGTTCGGCGGTGGCTTGCTGGTGCTGATCGGCGGATCGTTTATGCCGCGCCAGCGACAATGGTGGGCCCGAATCGTCGCAGCCGCAGCGCTTATCGGTGTCGTCGTAGTCTCGGCGGTAGGAATCACGGCACCGGATCAGACAGCGTTCGACGGAGCCTTCGCCGCCGACACCACCACCGCGGTGGCGCGGATCACCGCCGCGATCGGCGTTCTGGTGGTTCTGGCGCTGGCCGGCGACGACATCACAGCCACGGCGCGGGAAAGCGAAACCTATGCGCTGCTGTTGTTTTCGACCACCGGCGTCATGGTGCTCGCCGGAACTGACGACCTGCTGGTGCTGGCCACCGGATACCTGCTGGCCAGCATCCCGCTTTACGGGCTGATCGGACTGTCGCGCTCGGGCCAGGCGGCCGAGGCAGCCGTGAAGACCTACTTGATCGGCGCCCTGTTCGGGATCACTTTGCTGCTGGGTGTGACCGTCCTTTACGGGATCAGCGGGGCCACCCGCTACAACGACCTTGCCGCACAATTGCGAGGCGCTCCGGTAGCGGTGGTGGTGACAGGGGTCGTGGCCGTGGTGGCAGGTCTGATGTTCGAGGCAGGCGGCGTGCCCGGGCACTTCTGGGTTCCCGACGCCACCCAAGGCGCCCATGGTGTCGCGGCAGTCTACTTGACGACAGTGCCCAAAATCGGCGCACTGATCGCGCTGTACCGCGTGGCCGCCGTGGTGCCGCACACGGTTGCATGGCCACTGCTGATCGCGATATTCGCTGTCGCGAGTATGACATTGGGCAACTTGGCCGCCTACGGACAGCAGGATCCCCGTCGGCTCCTGGGTTGGTCGACGGTGAGCCAGGTCGGCTACCTCCTAGTGCCGATCACCGTCGCCGGCCACAGCCGGCTGGCCCTTCCGTCGTTGCTGTTTTATCTAATCGGCTACACCCTGACCAACAGCGCGGCGTTCGCGGTGAGCACCGCGCTGCCCGATCGGCGCGACCTCAGCGCCTACCGTGGCCTGGCGCGCACCCGGCCCTGGCTGGCCGGGGCGCTGCTGGTGGCGCTGCTCGGACTGGTCGGCACCCCACCCACCAGTGTCTTCGTCGCAAAACTCACCACCGCCATGGCCGTATGGGACGGTGGTCTCGCGTGGTTGGCCGTGGTGGTGTTCCTCAACAGCCTGCTGAGCCTCGTCTACTATCTGCGTTGGATCGCTCCGGTGTTCCAGAAGCCCGAAATTCTTAGTGATTTCACCACCGGCGAATGGTCTGCGCGCACCGCGATTATTGCGGCAGCATTGAGCCTGGGGATCGGCGTTACGGCGGGGCCGCTATGGGACGTGCTCTCAACAGCACCACTGCGGTAGCCGGTGCGCCCCCGCGCCGACATCACACGAGCGCGCCATCCTAAACCGGCCGCGAAGGATCACCCACGCCGGTGAGCGGTCCGCAAGCAGTCGGCGATGGGTCAACGGTTAGGAGCGCACGAGTCGGGCGATCGCCGCCGAAGCCTCGGTGAGCTTCGCGTCGGCCTGTGCGCCGCCCTCAGCGATTGCCTGACTGACGCAGCTATCGAGATGGTCATCGAGAAGGTTTAAAGCCACAGACCGCAACGCGCTGCTGGCCGCGCTGATCTGGGTCAGGATGTCGATGCAGTACTTATCCTCGTCGATCATTTTGGAGATACCGCGGATTTGGCCCTCGACTCTGCGTAGGCGCTTAGCGTATGCGTCTTTATTCGCCGCATACCCGTATGTGGTTGCCACCTGCACTCCCAGCATTCTGGTCATCGGGTGGTTCACTTCGTTGCCGCGAGCTGAGCGTTCGTGGTCGGCCACCAATGACGTCCTCGACGCCACTATACCCGCCAGCACGTCCAGCAACGTGGCATTTCGCGCCACCAGCGGCCGAGATGGCTCCTGCGTTCGGCATTGACCTGACGCCGCCGACCCGATACCCGGGCCGAGGTTGTAGCCGCAGCTCAGCCACGCTCCCGGCGGCCGCTTGTGGCCCGTTGCGCAGCTCAGGTCACGGCCTGCCGGCTTGCCGGCGATCCGCCCCGACCTTCCGATTCCCCGCTTGCGGCGGGTACCCTATGGGGGTACGGTCTCGGCCATGGATAGGACTGCGCCTGCTGACCAGGTGCCGCACAGCGACACGGGCGTATTGAGAACCTGACTGTCCGCAACCCGTGACAGCCAGCAATGGGAAGGAAGTGTTCAAGATGGCGTGGCAGCGAATTCTGGTGAAGGCGGTGCCTACCGTGGTGACCGGAGTCGTCGGCGCCGCGGCCTATGAGGCCCTGGCGAAGGCGCCCTGGCGCAAGGTGACGGTCAGCGCAACCGCTGTGGGCCTTCGCGCCGCGCGCGCGACCGAGCGTAAGACCAAAGCTGGTGCCGAGCGTGCTCGGTTGGCAGTGGCCGACGTCCTGGCTGAGGCAGCAGACCGCATCGGAGAACGGGTCGAACCCCCCACGGTGGTACCGACAACCTCGACCTCGACTCCCAAGGCCGGCGATGCCTGCCATTGACACCCGGGTTGGTCTTGACATCTGCCCCACGCTGACCATCATCTCCCAGGGTGGCGGACGAATACGTGTGCGCGTCAACGGTTTTGACCTCGACGAAACACGGGCGGTCGCGATCGAAGATGCTGTTGCCAAGGTGACCGGTGTGCTGGCGGTCCGTGCCTACCCGCGATCGGCCTCGGTAGTGATCTGGTATTCGCCAGATGACTGCGACACTGCTGCGGTCATGTCGGCGATCGAGGACGCCCAGCACACGCCCGCGGAATCGGTCCCCGCACGCGCCCCCCACTCCGCGCGATCCGGCGAACCCGGAGTGGTGCAAAAAATTGCCGGCGGGATTTATCGGCTGTTGGGACTCGCGACCGGCCCTGCAGCCGAATCGGTTGCCGGCCAGGGCGGCTGTCATCAGCCAGCGGCGTCGTGTCACGGGGTGCCACCGGCAGACGCCGACGGCGAGCAGCGCAAGTGGCTGCGACGCGTATGGCTGGCCGTGCCGCTGGGGTTGGTATCGATGGCGGCGCCCATGGTGTTCGGCGCCTCCTGGGTGGGGTGGTTGGCCTTCGCGGCGACGGTGCCGGTGCAATTCGTGGCCGGCTGGCCGTTCCTGACCGGGGCCCTCCAGCAGGCGCGGGCCCGCACGGCCAACATGGACACGCTGATCACGTTGGGCACGCTGACAGCGTTCGCCTACTCCACCTACCAGCTCATCGCCGGGGGGCCGCTGTTCTTCGACACCGCGGCTCTGATCATCGCCTTCGTGGTGTTGGGCCGCTATTTCGAGGCCCGAGCGACCGGTAAGACCCGCGAGGCGATCAGCAAACTACTAGAAATGGGCGCCAAGGAAGCCTGCTTGCTCGTCGACGGCCAAGAGATTCTGGTGCCGGTGGAGCAGGTGCAAGTCGGCGACCTGCTGCTGGTACGACCCGGGGAGAAGATTCCCGTCGACGGCCGGATCATTGAGGGACGTGCCGCCGTCGACGAGTCCATGCTGACCGGTGAATCTGTGCCGGTCGAGAAATCGGTGGGGCACACAGTGGCCGGGGCCACCGTCAACATCGATGGGCTGCTGACCGTGCGTGCCACTGCCGTCGGGGCCGACACCGCGCTGGCCCAGATCGTGCGCCTGGTCGAGCAGGCCCAAGGCGGCAAAGCCCCCGTCCAGCGGTTGGCCGATCAGGTCTCGGCGGTATTTGTTCCCGCCGTCCTGGGCGTGGCCGCCCTGACGTTTGCCGGCTGGGCGATCTTCGCGGCCAACCCGATCGCGGGCATGACCGCGGCGGTCTCAGTGCTGATCATCGCCTGCCCCTGTGCGCTGGGGCTGGCCACACCCACCGCAATTATCGTCGGCACCGGCCGCGGCGCGGAAATGGGCATCCTGGTCAAAGGCGGCGAGGTTTTGGAAGCGTCGAAGAAAATCGACACCGTGGTGTTCGACAAGACCGGCACCCTCACCCGCGGCCAGATGCAACTCACCGACGTCATCGCCGATGACGGGCTGGAAACTGATCTTGTCCTGGGGCTTGCCGCCGCAGTCGAGTCGGGCTCCGAGCATCCCGTCGGCGCGGCCATTGTCGCCGGCGCCCGTGAGCGCGGCATCGAGGTTCCGACCGCTGCGGCGTTCAGCAGCCTGGCTGGCCACGGAGTGCGGGCCGATGTTGAGGGCCGAAGCGTGGTAGTGGGCCGGCGCAAACTCATCGAGGAAAACGGCCTGCGATTGCCCGATCGTTTGGCGGCAGCCGCCGCCGAACTCGAAGCCCAAGGCCGCACAGCGGTATTCGTCAGTTGCGATGATCGAGTGGTCGGCGTGCTCGCGGTCGCCGACACGATTAAAGACGACGCCCGCGACGTCGTGCGTCAGCTGCATGCGATGGGGCTGCGGGTCGCCATGATCACCGGCGACAACACCCGCACTGCGGCAGCCATCGCCGATCAGGTCGGCATCGACCAGGTGCTGGCCGAGGTCTTGCCCGAAGACAAGGTCAACGAGGTCCGTAGGTTTCAAGAGCAGGGCCGGCTGGTCGCCATGGTCGGTGACGGTGTCAACGACGCCCCGGCACTCGTGCAAGCCGACCTGGGGATCGCGATCGGAACCGGCACCGATGTGGCCATTGAGGCCTCAGACATCACCCTGATGTCCGACCACCTCGACGGTGTGGTGCGGTCGATCCAGCTTTCCCGGCAGACGCTGCGCACCATTCACCAGAACCTGGGCTGGGCCTTTGGCTACAACACAGCCGCCATACCCCTGGCGGCATTGGGGCTGCTGAATCCCGTCGTCGCAGGCGCCGCCATGGGGCTGTCCTCGGCAAGCGTGGTCACCAACTCCCTGCGCCTTCGGCGCTTCGGCCGCGACCGATGACAACGGACTGCTGTCCCGGCGATCCACAATCTCCTCAACCACCGCGATCGGAGCGGCCTGCGATCTTATGATCCACGATTTGCTGCTGCGCTGGGTCGTCACGGCACTCTTTGCGTTGGGAGCCACTGAATGCGGCCTACCGCTTCTCATCAGACGCCTTTCGGCCACCGCGGCGGTCAGCCACGGTCTACACCTGCTGATGGCCATCTCCATGGCCGTGATGGCTTGGCCGTGGGGCACACGGGTACCCACTCTCGGACCCGCCGTGTTCTTCCTTCTGGCGGCCTTGTGGTTCGTCGTGATAGCCATCATCGCGAACCGAACACGCTATCCCCGAATGTCCAACGGGTATCACGCGTTGATGATGCTGGCGACGGCGTGGATGTATGCCTCTATGAACAACCCCTTCCCCGTTCATTCCCCACACTCGCCGAGCACTCCGATGCCCGGCATGGATATGGCGGCGATGAATGAACAGGCGAGCAACGAAGTACCCACCTGGTTCACCGCAATGAACTGGCTCGGAGCCGTCATTTTCACGGTCGCCGCAGTTTTCTGGGTATCCAAATACTTCGTCGAGAAGCGGCACACCGCAACGCGTCTCGGGCCACTCGGCGATGTCGCGCAGGCGATGACAGCAGCTGCGATGGCAATCTTGTTCGGGGCAACGCTGTTCGCGATTTGAGCAGCGCAGCGCCCAAGCGCGTCGCCCTCCGGTTCGAGCCACTTCTCCGTGCCCGCTCCCCCTATTGTCCGCGCCGACGATACGGGTGCAGCATGAAACCAGGCGTGAGCACGACGTCAAGCGAATCTGCAGCAGTCCGGTCTCGGCGAGCCGGCTATCACAGAGATAGTTCAAGCGCAGCAGTACCGCATCCCGCCGTTTCCCGGAATACGCATAGCGGTCCAAGACGCGTTGTGCCTAGTCAGGCAGGCAGGAGGTCTGCATCATTTGCCTCCTCACGTTCCTGGTGGTGGCCGGCGCCGGGTGCCCGGCCACCTGTGCCGACTCGGGCGCACGTATACATCGAGGCGGTCCCCCCGTCCGGGGTAACGCTGTACTGGAAAAGGCCGCTGGCGTCGACCTGTCCAGTCACCGTGTAGCCAGGGCCGTCGAATGAATTGGTTAGCTTGATAATTCGACCAGAAGGCGTCGATAGGCTAATCGAGCCAGGTGGCCAAGCCGCCGGGCTGGGCGCTCCGGGGAGCCAGGATCCGCAGCGGGTCGCCGTTGCCGTCGTTGAGGAGCAGGGCCTGGAACTCAGTCGGGACCGAGGCCGAGTACAGCGTGAACACTTGGCTCCGCGACAGTGTCATGCCACGGGTGTCCACAAAACCACTCGGAGTCTCCTGCCCTAACGTGAATGAGAACGGCACGACGCCACGTTGGTGATCGACCACTCCGACAACAAGATCGGTGCGACGCCGACCTGGAAGAAGTCGTTCGGGCACCATCCGCTGCTGGCGTTCCTGGACCGCCCCGAGATCGCCGGTGGCGAGGCCCTGGCCGGGCTGCTGCGCACCGGCAACGCCGGCTCCATACCGCCAGTGACCCCGTCATCGTCTTGCAGCAAGCGCTGGCGGCGCTGCCCGCGCCGTGGCGACCCGACCCGAGTCGTGGCGATGATCCCGACCGGCCGAAGGTTCTGGTGCGCTGCGATACCGCCGGGGCCACTCACGACTTCGCCGACGCCTGCCACGCTGCCGGGGTGGGGTTCTCCTTCGGCTACCCCGTCGATTGGCGGGTGCAAGACGCCGTGGACACCCTCAACCTCGCCGAGGGCTGGTACCCGGCGATCGACACCACAGGTGGGCTCCGCGACGGCGCCTGGGTCGCCGAGGCCACCACTCTGGTCAACCTGAGCAGCTGGCCGCCCGGCACCCGGCTGATCCTGCGCAAGGAACGACCCCATCCTGGCGCGCAGCTGCGGTTCACCGACGCCGACGGCATGCGGGTCACCGCCTTTCATCACCGACACGCCCCCCGGCGTCGTACCCGGCCAGGTCGCCGGCCTGGAACTACGGCACCGCCAACACGCCCGCGTAGAAGACCGCATCCGCGAACTGAAGGCCACCGGCCTTCGCAACCTGCCCTGCCAGTCCTTTTGGGCCAAAGCCGCCTGGCTCGAGACAACCCTCGCCGCTGCCGATCTGGTCACCTGGTGCCGACTCATCGGCTTCAGAAACGATCCCGGCCTGGCCCGCGTCGAGATCACCACTTTCCGTTACCGCGTCCTGCACGTCGCCGCACGCATCACCCGCGGCGCCCTGCAGGACGCGGCTACGCATCGACCTCACCTGGCGCTGGGCCATCCCCATCGCAATCGCCTGGCAGACCATCCGCACCGCCTTCGGATAACCGCCAGCCCGACTGCCCACCGATCACGAAGGACCTACCGGCCCTGGAAAGCCCGCCCCACCCGGCGACACGGGACAGATCGATCACACCATCACACCAAAAACACTACCCGGCAACACAACTCGGAATCAGAATCAGCTCACACCATCCGATACGAAAAATCCGGGCTAGACCTTCATCGTTTTACCGCCTTGACCGCGCCTGATGAGTCCGCGCTGTGTTCGCCGCCGGCGGCGAAGAGGCCCCCGTCGTGAGTCGCCGATGCACGGTATTCGTCAAGGCAGCGCGGTAGAGGTCAGCGTGCCGGGCGCGCTGGTCAGGGTCGGTGATGACGATCAAGTGCCCCTGGCGGTTTGAACCCGACGGTGCCGGTAAGGCATGCGAACACAGTCCTTGATCACCTCCTGCGGGACCGGTCGGTCGAAGTCCATCCGCCGGCGAACCGCACGCGGGGTGGTCAGCAACTCATCTGGGGACAGTTTCGATGATGCCGGACACGGGTTGATCGTCCCAGCTAATCCGGGGTGAAGCGCTGATCCCACGCCCGACTCGACTCTCAGTTTGCCACCGCGCAACCGAAGTGAGACTGCTCGCCGAGGCGAGAAGCCGATCAGGACTTGACACTTAACCTCCTCGGAGGCCTAGAGAAACGAGATAGCCTGGAGGCAGCCGGGTCCCCCCGCACAGCCATCGACCGCCTCGGCCGCCCAGAATTGCCCGAGATAACCCGCACTATCACCGAACTCAGGGCCGGCCGCATGGCGTGTTGTCCTGCGGCTCGAACGGTACTAGGACCACCTCCGACTCCCTCCCGACACCCATTCACTTCCTAGCTCGGCACCAGTTACAGGACAAGCCATTTCGAACAAATCTCAGTGCGTTTCGGCCGGGGAGGGCCTCCACAGTTCCCGCAGCCGCGGGGTCGACCACAACTCCCCGATTTGCACCTGGCCCAGCAAATCGGCGAATCCCAGGCAATGGTCCTTATCAGCATGGGTCAGCGCAAATACCGCCAGGTAGGGCTTTCCGTCGACCTGAGGCAGGGCATCGGCCAGCCTGTCGACCACAGGGACTTCCGGGTTGTTGTCGTCATCGGCCTTGGCCATATCGTGCAGGTCGACCTGCAGCACAACCTCGTCGTCAACAATTACTGTGGTGCTGTCCCCGGTACCGACTGGCCAGAACACCACACCCCGCGACGGCAATTCGCTCACGAAACCCCTCACTCTTCTGGCGACCCGGACCCGCACCCTATGCAGCGCCTGGCTGCAAATTTGACGCTACCGGAGGGCACCGACAGTTCACGGGCGAACACCCCGCGGTCCCCCGGTGTTCGCGGCACAGGTTCGCGTAGTCGAATACTCAGTACAAGGTGCGGTCGTCGCCAATATTCTTACGCATATGGAAATGTCGGGTGACGAACAGATTCGTGCAGCGGCCGACGAGGTCGTACTCCTCGCTGAGGCCATCCACGACGGCGGCGGTTCCTTGCAACCGGTGTATGGGAAGCTCGACGCGTTCATTGCCGAGATGAATGCGGAAGGCATACAGCCAGCAGACTTTCTGCCGGCTGATGCCGAGCCCGGTCTCGGCTTCTCGCTTAGCGATAAACGCGGTGGCAAATCGTTGTGGGAGTACATCGCCGCCTCGTGTCAGGCGAAGTTGTGCGACCCGAAGAGCGACGAGCACAAGGCAGTCCTCGGAGCGTTAAAGACAGCCGGGGTGCCTTCGCTGGTCACGACAATCCTTGCGACACTGGGATTACCGCTGCTCGCGATTCCGGTCGTGATCACCGTATCAGCGGTGGTGTTGTCACTCGGCTTGTCCGGATTTTGCCAGTATCTTGATGCGGTGCCAGATGAGCCTCCCAAGGCTTAAGAAAGCCCTCGCACGAGCCGACTTCAAGCCGCACACCCTCACCCTGGGCTCTGACCTTCGCGATCTGGGCGTCTATCTGTCGCCTATGGCACGAACAGTATTCCACCTGACGTGGATGCACGGAACACGTGCAACCGTCGCGGAGATCCTCACTGCAGATCCGCTGCCTGCAGACGCCATGCGCTTCTATCGCTCGTGCTCCGACGACGAACGCATGGAAGTTCTCGGGATGGCGGGGTTCTA
Source organism: Mycobacterium sp. TY815 (assembly GCF_030755135.1). NCBI lineage: Bacteria > Bacillati > Actinomycetota > Actinomycetes > Mycobacteriales > Mycobacteriaceae > Mycobacterium > Mycobacterium sp. TY815. The sequence goes on from NZ_JAUFRX010000004.1 coordinate 242,205, forward strand.
TGTACACGAGATCGTGCACAAGATCGATTTTCTAACAACACCTTTTGGTGCGGGCTTCCACGGGCGCGCCTGCCTGGAAGCTATCGGCTTCCAGACGGATGGCGCCGCCCTGGTCGATCGGCTGCGCGCACGCGCCGAACCCGGGCCGTTGCGGAATCTCCCGCGAATCAGCTCGGAGACGTTCGTAGACAGCGGCCCTGCGGCACTTCAGGCGCGGATCCTGTGGTTCGACGCGCTTCGCGGTGCGCCCCCCCGCTACGTCGAGCGTGGCTGGGGGGGCATGGACACAGCTCTGCTGCTCTTCAACCAGGAATGCCCCAAGTTGACGGTGCACCAACAATTGGCAACGGTGGCTGTGCCCGGCGCACACGGCGTGTATCTGCGCCCTGCCACCATTCTCGAGAGCAGGGCTGTCGCAATTACCGCGTTGAACCTCTTTGGTCGCTTGGGAGCCGATCGAGAAGCCGCCGATCAGATTGCCAAGTACCTCAGGTGCTTCTACGGCGCCGGCACGGTTTCGGCCGACTACCGATTCCTGCTCGACCTTTATGCCCGGCTGTGGGGGGCAGAGGATGTCAGTGCGGGGATCGAAGCAAACGGCCCCGCCTGGCTACGACAGGCATTGCTAATAATCAGCGTCGTCGGCTGGTACTCCCTCCATTCACCTCCGCTGCTCAGCAGGCAGGCGTCGGCAATTCCAAACCCGGTGGTGCGGCTGATACATGCCATCAGGGGTATCGAGGATGCGATCAGGACGCAAAAGTCGTGGTCCAGTGGCGTCGCGTTGATGAATGCCCTCGATGCCAGCGAGCGCGGAGTCGCGCTCGAACTGCAGCCGGTCGCGACCGTCATGGACGACTGCGTCAACTACCTGGACACGGTTCGGAGCAAGAATCTCGTAGAGAACTCGAACCCGTACCTACGGGCGCACTTCGATTACATCTTCACCGTGCAGCTGCAGCAGCTCGGGGCACGCGTAGGCAGCGGCTACAACTCCGCGCTAGGTGTGCCGGACACGGGCAGCATCATCGACGGCTTTACGGGCGAGGCCGATATGGCGCTGCTTATTGAGGAGTACTCCCCGACGGACAAGGTGGTCAGGTGGTTTCGGACGCGGGAGAACCTGAACTTCCGCTACGCGCGCCCAAAGGGTTTCTGGGACGACGTTGAACAGATGATGCTGCGGCGAGCACCGTGAGCAGTGTGGTCACGACTTACTCGTTCCGACCCACCCCGGCACTAGCGGCGGAGCGCACATACCAACAAGCCAAGGTTCCCCCGCGAGCCTGGGAACCCCTCGGAACACGAGTGTCCGTGCTACGCCCGGCAACCAATTGAGCCAGCACGATACTGCCCAGCTCGCCGAGAACAACCTCGGTGAAGTGCGCCAGTCCCCCGGCGGGGGAGTAGCGCAATTGAATGCTGAGCAAGCGAACACCGTCATTTGGTGCCAGAGCGCTCAGGCTGATTCATCTGATGAATCAATCGCTTTGCACTCACGCCAATCGACTGCGGCGGAAAGCCCTACATAGAGCGCAATAAGAACATAGATAGTTATCGGCACAGCATTTAATGTTGAAATGCACTGTGACGCAGCATGTTAGAGCATGCTATGGGTTCAGATTGACATAATATCCGTTATGAGGCAAATGTGTTGCTCTGCAGATTCATCCAAATCGCCACGAATTCATTGGCTTCTATAACTCGGAATCATGTGATGCGTGTCCACCATGTAGGCACCCTCGCAACCGCCCGCGTTGGGCTTGTGCAGCGCACAACGAGGTGCGCGTCGCATGTTGTCGTGCGTAACCACCCTTTGCGCTATCACTTCCCGCCCTTACGGACGCAGATCAGCATTTTCGTCGATACGTCACTGTGACGAAACTGCAGGATTGGAGGCCCAAGACGGACGAACGTCACACCTTCGAGGTGCGGGTGAAGGTCAGCACCGGATCACCGGATCACCGGATCACCGGATCACCGGATCACATGCCAATCGCCGATACCCGGGCCGGCTGCGCGATTTGACCTGGCATCCCATCGGCGAACCGCGGCCAACTCGTTTGTAATGCTACGGATTTAAGGGAGCGTGACGGCCGCGGTGTCTATGCCGGGCACGTCACCCACAATCTCTTTGATCTTGCTGACCAGCGCATCTGGCGTCGACGGTTCAAATTCTTCGCCGTTGATCTTGATGGTGGGGGCCGCGCGGATATGCGCGGCCGCTGCCTCGCCGGCGACTTTGGCGAGGTACTTGCCGCTGTTGATGCAGTCTGGGACCGTGCCCACAACGCCGGCTTCGCGGGCGAGTTCGATGAGCTCCGTATTGTCGGGAAAGCTTGTGCCGTTTTCATCGGGCTGGATACCAGTGCTATACAGCGCGGCATGGAAACGGCGGAAAGCGTCGATGGACTCGTCAGCGACGCACATGGCCGCCGCGCCCGCACGCGACGGGTAGTTCTGATTGCGCACGCTATCGAGTATCGACACCGTGGAGTAATCGGCCGCAATGGCGCCGATGTCGATGAGATTAGAGACTGTCGGCCCGAAAGCGCGCTCGAAATTACCGCAGGCCGGGCACAGAAAGTCCTCGTAGAACGTGACCACGGCCTTGGGATCGGTGGTTCCCGGTCGGTTGACCAACTTGCTCGACCTCACCCGCACCGTATCGCCCGAGGCCCCGTGCGCCGCATCTCCCGTGACGGTTCCAGTCGGGTGTTGGGCAATGCTACGAATCCCGACGGCGACGACGAGGACGGCGATGGCTGCGATACCGGCGTTAACCCAGGAGGCGCGGACCCGCCGCTTCGGCCTCAACGACGGCGGCTGATCCGAGAGCTGGCCGCTGCGTCGGACGACCGATCGTCCTGGACTGCTGGTTGACGCGCGCGGCGAGAGGCGGGTGGTTGCGGCTGGCGGCGGCGTTTGCAGTGGCTTGGCGTAAGGGGCGTTGGGCGCTGCCAAAGTATGCGCCTGCTCGGTGGCTCCATCGGACGCCGGACTTGATGTTAATCGGCGAATTGGAACGGTGATGGCGTCGCGGGCGGCGTCTGCAAACTCGATAGTGGTCGCGTAACGGTTGGCGGGGTCTTTGGCCATGCCGGTGGCGATGACCTCATCAAGTGGAACCGGCACTTCTGTCCGGGCGGTGGAGGGCCGCGGCGGCGGCGAACTTATGTGGGCCACAATTAGACGCGGCATCGTGTCCGCGGTAAACGGTGGCTGCCCGGTCAGGCATTCATAGAGTACGCACGCCAACGAATAGATATCGACGCGGGTGTCCTCTTCACCCTCGAGGTTTAACCTCTCCGGTGCGATGTAGGCGAAGGTGCCGATCGTGTTGCCGGTCTTGGTCATTCGGGTGTCGTCCACAACCCGAGCGATCCCGAAGTCGATTAGGTACGCGAAGTCGCGATCATCCAGCAATATGTTCGATGGCTTAATGTCGCGGTGGATGAGTCCTATTTCATGGGCGGCATGTAAGGCTTCGGCGACTTGGCCGACAATGCCCACCGCGCGGGCAGGCTCGAGCGGCCCGTTGGCCAAGACTGCGGCGAGGTCGCGTCCCTTGATCAGCCGCATGCAAACGAACAGCCGGCCGTCGATCTGACCGTAATCATGAATGGGGACTACATGCGGAGTTTCCAACCGCGCCGCGGCATGGGCCTCCCGACGAAATCGCCGCTGGAACTCTTCATCTTTGGACAGCTTCGCGGACAAGACTTTGATCGCAACCTCACGGTCGGTCATCGTGTCGTGGGCCCGCCACACCTCGCCCATTCCACCCTCGCCAAGCATCGTCAACAACCGGTACCGTCCGAATGGCGTCCCCGCCGCGTCGTCCCCTGCCACGGTCACGATGCTATCGATCCGCGCCAACGCGCACGTCAGGATTCGCCCAGCACGGGGCCCCTGATGCACTGCTCGAGGCACGCCACCGCGAGTCGAATCGCGACCGGTCCGGACATGTTCATTGCTCCTGTCCTAGGACGAACTCGTGCATGCCGGGCACGGTGAATGCGAGCATGCCTCGCTCGGGCGCGTACACGAGACCCTTTTTGATCAGTTCGTTGCGTGCTACCGACAAAGCGCTGGCCCGAGATTTGCGCATGTGCGTCGTCAAACTAGAAACGGTGGTTGATCCATTGCCGGCCAGCTCGGCCAGAGCGCACAGCAGTTCCCTTTGTGCCGGCGTGGCGCGTTCCCAGCGGGATCGGTATAGGCCGTCGTCGACTTCGCGGCTGGCGTCATTAAGTCCTACCCGTACATCGTCGGCCGTGATCGGAGAACCAATTGCGTTATCCCACAGTTGTTTCCGATAGCTTGTAGAAAATGTGGGTAGCCCTTGGCGACGTCCGTGGCCATAGACAATCCACTGCACGTTAAGTGTGTGAGTGGGGATCGTCAACGCGTCCAGGGCTGCCGCTTGCTCGAATCGGACACCTCGTGGCGGTTGTCAAAAGCCGGTATCCCAGCAGAGACGCCGTCGTGCCGGTCAGCCGCAGCTACGTGCATTTCAACGATGTCGAAGCAGCGGTCGATGGTGACAACTGGCCACACATCCAGGGCGGGATTGACCTCGCTGAGATCCGACGTCGCATCCAGGCCGCCGGATTGGACTAAGGGCAAGGACGACGACTGTGGTTATCGGTGTGCGGAGTTTTTAACTAGAGCGACCGGCGCGGCCAGCAAAGCCCATGCTATTGCCGCCGCTGCCGCCAATACCGACGTTACCGCCGTTACCGCCGTTGTGACGAGGCTCATCGAAAGTGCTCAGTGTTGATCGGTGAATGTGCTCACCTGTGAGCTGGGTTCACTGTAGTGGTTGTCGGGTTCCGGTGGTTGCTTTGCGGAGGTTCTCAGCTCGGGCGTGGTGGTCTCGCAGGCGGTAGGAGTCGCCGTCGAGGTTGAGGACTACCGAGCGGTGCAGGAGGCGGTCGAGCATGGCCGCGGCGACGGTGGTGTCGCCGAGGATTTCGCCCCATTCGCCGACGCCGCGGTTGGTGGTGATGACGATCGACGTCTTCATATAGCGTTGCGCGACAACCTGGAACAGCGCGGAGGCGGCTTCACCGGGCAGCGGGAGGTAGCCCAGTTCGTCGATGACCAGGATGGTGGGCCCGGCGTAGAACCGCATGGTGGTGGCCCAGCGTCCCTCGATCGCGGCGCGGTGGCAGCGGGCGGCGAGGTCGGCGGCGGTGGTGAAGTAAGTGCGGTAGCCGGCATGGGCTGCAGCCCTGGCTAATCCGACCGACAGATGGGTTTTGCCGACACCTGGTGGCCCGATCAGCAGCACGTTGGTGGCGGTCTCCAGGTAACGGCAGGTACCTAGTTCGGCGATGAGTTTGCGGTCCAGTCCGGGGGCGGCGTCGTAGTCGAAGTCCTCCAGCGAGGCCGGGGTGGGCAGGCAGGCGAACCGCAACCGGCCGGCCAGTCGGCGGGCTTCGGTGGCCTGGACTTCGATGGCGAGTAGTTCCTCCAGGGCCGCCGTCATCGACGTGCCGTCGGCTTGAGCGCGGTCCAGGACGGAGGGCAGCGCTTCGGCGGCGTCGTGCAGCTTGAGTACCGCCAGGTGGCCGCGCAGACGTTGGTAGAGACTGGCTTGGGCGGCAGTGTTGGGTGCAGGCACCGGGTCGGCGGTGGTGGGTCGGGCGGTCATGGCAGGGTGTTCCTTCCGCGGGCGGCGCGTTCATAGGTGGACAGATCGATCACCGTCGTCGGGGAGTTCGCCGTGTCCACTGTTTGGATTTGGTTGATGTGAGATGCGTTGATGCGCAGTGCTTGGGCCGCCGACCGGGAAGCCGCCCCGGGTGGGATGCGCTCCTTGCGGCGATGGGATCGGCCGCCGATGGCGGCGGTGGCCATCGCGAGTTGATCCAGTGCCACGACGTGGCCGTGGTCGCGGACCATGACCCCGGCACCATCGGCGGCCAGCCGATGGCGGGCAATGGTGATCTGGGCGGAGGTGACGATGTCGATGACCGCCGAGCCCAGTACGTGGGTGACACTGACCGTCGCTGATGCCAACTCCGGGGGCACTGAGTAGCGGTTGCCGCGGTAGGACACCATCGCCTGACGTGACACCGTGCGGTCCTCGCGCAGGATCAGCGGGTATGGCGATTCTGGGAGTGGCGCTAAGGGTTCGGTAGCTGCGAGGGTGGCCACCGTGACCTTGCCGGCAGCGGTGGCCCGCCACCGGGCATCAGCACGAACCCGGCAGAATTCATCGAGGCTCTGCTGTGCCTGCTCGACGGTGATGTCATCGGGCAATGTGCGCCACCACCGTTGGGCTGCTGTGTGATTGGCTTTCTCCACCACACCTTTGCGGTTGCCGCGCCGTGGTGGACAGATAGCGACGGTTATGCCGTAGTGCTTGGCTACTCCGGCGAACGACGCGGTGACCCGACCAGAACCGGGGTCACACACGGTGGCCATCCGGTCGAAGCGCCAGGTATGGGTCAGCCCGCCGAGCGTGCGCGACACCCGGTCCAGGCAGTCCACCAGATGCGGTTGGGTCATTGCCGGCGCCAGCACTGCCCGCCACCGACTCGAGTGAGCCAGGGATCCGACCAATAGATGCGCCATCGCACCCCACCCCCACGATGCGGGTGGATTCGGCAGATCCAGCCAGTCCCATTGTGTTTCAGCCCCGGGCGGGTGCGCGATCACCGCGTTGGCGCGGTCTGTGGCATGCGCGCAGTCCGGACAGGCCGGGCGCAGGTTGCGTAGCCGGATCTGCCGTGTCAGCGTCGAATACGACAGTCCATAACCGAGGTCCTCGAGTTCGTCGCACAACGTGCGCGCCCACAGATGCGGATCCTCGGCCAGCCGCGCGGTCACGTACTCCACGAACGGCTCGAACGCATCGGTGGTGCCGGGCTTGCGCACCCCGGGAGTGGTGACACCGTTCAGATAGTTACGGACCGTTCTGCGGTTCTTCTTCGTATGCCGGGCAATGGCCGAGATCGACCAGCCTCGTTTACGCAGGGCGTGTATCTCCAAGTCGTCCTCCCATGTGAGCATGAGAAAGCGGGTCTCCTTCAAAGAGCTGGTGCGTGGTCAGAGACCACCAGCATCGAGGGAGGCCCGCCCTCATCGGCGGAGCCACACAGGTGAGCACTTTCGGCGAGCAGAACTGAGCATTTTCAATGAGCGCCGTCAGTTGTTGGAAGGATTTAGATCCCCGCCGTTGCCGCCGGTGGAATTGAGCCCTGTCCAGCCATTGCCCCGGTAGAAGCTGGTGGAGCTGCCGCCGCCACCACCACCGAGGCCTCTACCCAATTGCGGTAGCGGGCACTTCGCCGGGCTAGAGAGCTTGTTTTTGCTACTGAACCCCGAAACCACTCCGCACCAGAGGAATTCGTACTCATCCCGTCACACCTGAAGGACAGATCGATGGCGAGCTGTCAGCGGAGATAGATGACATCCGCTCCTAGGGGATAAAGGCTGGTAGCGGTAATCAGCGCCACTACATCGGCACGCAAGTGAATTTCAGGGTTCCATGGCGCCCTGGTGGCCAGCCGCTCACCCAGCGACGTGCCAGGCGGCCATGAGGACCAGCGTCTGATAGGGCGCCGGCATGGCCGCGGCGATCGCCTGAACTTCCTCGGCTGTTGGCGGGCGCACAGCCTCGGCGCGGCGGGACGTCTTCACATCCGGAGCCTGGCACACGGATTGAACTCGATCAGGTTGCGGTCCAACGCGTCCTGCATGATCGATCGCAGCAGTGCGTAAGCGTGGATGCGGGTGACCGGCGTGCTGGGCGCCGTGTCGGCATGCCAAATGGCCACCGCTTCGGCGCTGATGTCGCTTACGGACAATGCTGCGAATGTCGGCAGAATGTGCTCGGTGAGGAGCCTGCGGTAAGGCGCACGGGTGCTGCCACTGATCGGTCGCTGCTCAACCCACGCTCGGCTGTACGCGCCGAACGCCGTTGGTGGCCCGGTGATGTGAATGGTGCTGATCCTACTCAAGAGTCCTTTCGTGGATTGCCCGCAGTAATGGGCTCACTTGTATCGTGGCCAATATTGCTGCTTCTTTGCTTTCCGGTCCCGCACTGCTAATCAACCTCGCGAGCTGCTTGAGCCGTGCGTAGATTTCGCCTCATCCCGGACACGGCTCAATTCAGGAAGAGAGTGGGATCGGCAAGCATGAGGGTGCTCGGAATCACTGGTGTCAGTTGGGTTGCGATGAAAGGCAGGCCATAAGTGACTCCATCGATGCCGCAGACATTGTCGGTAAACATAATGATGTGGGTGCCGACGAGTGTTCCGTTCGGCTCAAGATGAAGATTGTAGGTGTTGGCAGCCGCGGTCAGGCCATCCGGGTTGTTCTTGGCTCGGAGGCTAACTTTCTCGCAAGGCATCATTACAACTGATTTCGACCCCTGCCAGGTGTTGTCGGTGAAATGGAAGACAGCTGCTGATCCCCGCGCTTCGCCGGTGTTGTCGTTGTCGACTGCCGCTGCGGTAGCGACGCATCCATTTGGACTGCAGAAGGAACGAAATCCCCAAGTTTCAACGTTGGTACCTGTTCCGGGAGTGAGGGTTCCGTTTACAGTGTTTCCGGAGTTGTCGAATGTGAGTCGATAAATTCCTGTCAAGCTAGGGCCGGGCGCGCTAGGGGTTGGTGGCATCGGGATAGCGGCCGGGACTGTTTCGGGAATCAAGACGTCAGCTGATACATCGCTGATCCTGACGCCGGTGCCGGACATCTGCACGACTTGGCCCACCAAACTGCACTCGTTGGTGATAGTGGTATTCGTTGCTAAGACCTTTAGAGACGCCGCCGGGGCTTGTGAAACGGGTTGTTGCGGTTCCAATGTGGTAACACCAACTACGGTGTCTTGAGCCGTATCGGTCGTGCAGCCTTTCGCGGCCGGGTGTGACGTGCGTAGTCGTTTTGGCATGCTCTGCCAATGATTTTCGGTCCACTGCCATTCGGCGGTAGGTCCGGCAGGGTCAACTTTGCTGTGGGTGTCCCTGTCCAGCGCCACCGACCTAGCCGCGCAGATGCGGCCCGTGCAGGTGGACCGAAATGCTCTCCATGCCGTCTCAGTCTGTGGCTGCTCGGGGGGGTTGGGGTTGGGAGAACCGAGCAGTGTCGTCAGACCAAGGTTGTAGTCGATCCGATAGACACCATTGAGCAAGGCAGCCGAGGATAGCGGGGCGGAAGCGGCATCGGCAGCATTCTTTGTGTTGGTGTGCTGTACGATCCCATTGGTTGTCAAGGCAATACCGAGCACGGCGACCGCGGCTGCCGCCAGCGCCACAGTCCGGCGCCGGCGTCGGGTCCGATCGCGGACAGGCTGCGGGGCATCGGCGAAATCGGTCAAGCCGACAGGTTGGGCGACGGCGGTTTGGGTGCTCTCCTGGCTTTGCTTGAGGGCGCCGGATGCCTTGCTTACTGCAGAAGCGAAGTCCCGGCAGCGTGGGTAGCGCTGCAATGGGCTCTTTGACAGGGCTTTTACGAAGACTGGATCCAGTGCTGCCAAGTCGGGACGGCGGTCGCTGAGCTTTGGTGGTGCGTCGTTGAGGTGTTGACTGATGACTGCGACCGGGTTGGGATGTTGGTAGACAGGCGAACCGGTTAACAGCTCGAATGCAGTAGCGGCCAGCCCATATTGATCTGCGCGGCCGTCGATGGCTGCGCCCATCAACTGTTCGGGTGCGGCATAGGCGACGGTACCCACGGTGACATTGGTTGCCGTAAGCCCGCTAACCTCGGATAGCTCTCGCGCAATGCCGAAGTCGCTCAACAGGACTCGGCGTTCGCCGTCTTCATCGGGGTCTGTGACCAAAATGTTGGAGGGTTTGACGTCACGGTGTAGCAAACCGCGCTGGTGGGCATAATCTAGCGCCTTGGCAACGGCAACTACGATCGGAATCGCGTCCTCCAGGGGCATACCGCCAGGGAAGCTGTCCCTCATCATCTGTGACGCGTCGGTACCGTCGATGTGGTCCATCGAAATCCAAAGTTGGCCATCGTTTTCGCCACGATCATTTACGCCCACGATGTTCGGGTGGTACAAATCGGCTGCCAAGTCGGCTTCCCGATTGAACCGCTCCCGGAACTCTGCTTCATTCGAGACCTCGTGGGGCAGGACCTTCAACGCCACGCGTCGGGGAAGCCGCGGATGGACCGCGAGATAGACCTCACCCATCCCGCCGGACCCAAGCAAGCTCAAAATCGTGTGGCCTGCAAAGGTGTCACCGTCGTGAAACAGCATGGTAGGAGCATAACGAGAACGCGCCCACTACATGTCCGGCTCGTTCTCCGCCCTTCGCCCGCCGAGCTAGTCACGACATGAGCGGACCGCTCCCCCAGCTGAACACCACCACGTGGCGATTTGGTGGGTATCAACCGCGGGTGCTCTAGCCCGGTGCCCGCTTACCCAGTCTCTATCAATGGCACCGGTGAGTCGGTCGAGACTGCCGAGCTGGTGGCTCACGGCTACACCATCAACTACCAGGCATCTAGCTGGACGATGATCGTGGCGCCGGTGTAGGCCGACGGCACTGACGGTCCTCCTGCCATCAACGCCATCGGAAAGAACACGTCCCAAAGCGTGACCGGCACAACGACGTTCCGCGCGAGCGGGCGCACCACGTTCCACGTGTACAACACACACGGGTCGTGGACCCTCACCTTCACCGCGCTGTAACTCAGCGGCATCCGTCGCGGCCACACTCCGAGTCCAGCTGCGCTCCTTCGGGAAGAGATGAAGGGAATGCCCTGTCCTAGCTGCGGAGAAGATATCCCTTACGACGGCCAACATTCTTCGTTAGCGGTCGGCTGTAGTCGCCGAATGACGTGGATGACGCCGTTGCGCCTCTTTGGGTTGCCGGTTGCGGGGATCTGACGTGTGCCCGGCTGAGCCTACGAGGAGTCTCCGGGACGTTCTGCCTCTGGGCTTCGTCAGACCGATCGAGTCCATCTGGTCGATGCCGATCACGGTGAAGGTGGACTTGCCGTCGCTGACGGGCTGATGACCGCACCTGTCTGGTCATTGAAAATTGCGGGTCCGGAGTTGCCGCCGCTGTTGCCGCGGCCGTCATGTCGGGACAGCGCAGCTACACAGGAGACACCGACGATCAGCACCAGGTGGACACCAACTGCTCCGAAGATGATCGCGAGTGTTCGACCGCCTTTACTCATCTTGACCGCCGGCGGCTGCGGAGCTGGTGGGGCGTAGTTCTCTGTCCACGTTGTGCCATCGAAATACCGCTGGCGACCAGATCCGTGCGGGTCCGGGTACCAGCCGGCCGCGGGTGGTGTTGTCAAAGCCGTTTCCCTTGAGTGTTGTTGGGCCATTAGGACGATGCTTCGTCCGTTGAGTAGCGGCCGGTGGATGGTCCGATTCTTCGTTTCGCGGGTCTTTGTCAGCGGCGGAATTCACGGATCCCGACAATTTGAAACGCACCATCAACCCTGGCAACCAGGGCATCGCGGTGCTTGTTTTCGATATGCCGACAGGCGCCCATCCGTCGGACCTTGTGTTCGTTTTTCACACCACCAGCGATTCACCGGGCGTGGCTATTAACGTCGACTGGAAGTCGTGATCTGACCGGGCTTCTCCTCCCCCGCAGGGAGATCGAATGATGAACCCGCACAACGGCTTCAAGCTCGGCTATTGGTCGGCATTGCTCAGTTAAGGAACTTCGGGCGGCAGGTTCCGCACGGCGGAATGGGTTTACCTACGTGATCGGTCGCCCATTGTTGGAGGTCGGCCAACTCTTTGGCGCAAACTTTCACGTATCGTCCGGTCCACGGGCCCCGTTGCGGGTCTTGCCCGCTGATCGTTCGGCAACGGGCGCGGTGGACGCGCGCAGCTGCAGCGCTGTGGTCGCGTCGGATGTTGATCACGTAGCCGTCCGGGAAGGCGGCGAGCCACTCCTGATAGTGGGCGTCGTCGTCACGGTACTCATGCAGGCCGGTGAGCTTCTCGCGGATCTTGCGAATATCATTTTCCATCAGCGGGATTACGTCGGTGCGGTCCCTGAGCGCAGTCATGAGGCGCTCGGTCTTGCCCGAGGAGTCCGGGAATCCGTCCGTCCGGTGGATGAAGCTTTCTTGACCCCCATGCGCAAACAGCACAGTGCCGGCAGCGGACCATGACACCCTGATCCTCTTGTCCGGCTCGGCCAGCAGCGAGTAAATATCTTCGTCGTTGTTGGCGGCGAGCACCTGCCACCCGTTGGCGCGGGCAGCGGCTCGCAGGGCCACTTGTGTGTCGTCTTTCGGGTTAGCTTCTTGCAGTTCAGGCGCGGAAATGACAGGGGGGTCGATTGACCCTCCGCACCGGAAGCTGCGCAACTCGTGGTCATCCGGTGTTAGGTGACCCCAGGCCAAAATGACGTCGCACCCCCCTGGCTTGCCCTCGGTGTCGCGGCACGGTCCAGCGTGGCCGACCAGGTCGGTGATCACCACTCCCTCGGGAATGCGAATGTCGACGATAGTGAGATTGCTGATCGACGGTCCACCGAAGGTCTGCTGTCCGATTTCGAGCAGTGACGAGTCGCCTGGCCCCAGGCCTACGAGACCCCCCACTCGGCGGTGATCGCGGGTGCCGGGCTGATTGATCAGCACCTTATCGCCCAGATCTAAGCGACCGTACGGGCTGACACTCATTCGTCCCAGCTCGGCATTGATGCCAACCACGACCTGGTTGCCGGCGGCCGGGTCAACCGTGACGTGCATGCCCAGCTCGGTGATCCTGCCGTCGCGGGGATGCCAAAGGCGGTCCGGGTATGTCCGTCCCAGGAGGGGGTCGAGTGAATCGATCGTCTGTTTCCAGAGGTTCAGCCAGTTTCTGCCTGGACCAACGACGAAGGACAGTTCGAGCCTGACAGGTCCGTGAGGCAGTTCCGTCGCCTCGGCCACGGCGGACCGGATCTGCTCTTTGAACGCGACAGTCGACGACGATGCGGTAGTCCTCGCGATCACCACGTCAGTCGACGGCGCAGGTAACTCGCGAGCAGTGTCGATCCGTACCATCGACCGCTCGCTGTGCTCCTTCGTGCACCACACCGATACCAGGCCCGGATCCCCTAGGCGATGGGCAAGTGGATACGCGTAGTTGTCGAGGTCGGCTGCGTCGAGCAGATCCCGTGTAGCCGGGAGCCCGACGTCGAGTCGGAGGGCCCACGGACCGTCGATCCGCGAGCCAGCGAGCAGCGCCTCAGTTTCATCCAGATACGCCCTCAGGCGAACTTGGGCTGGATCGTCGGACTTGTTCCACGATGCCAGCCGCGGCTCGAACCCTAGGGGGCGGTTTTCAGGTCGGGCATACCAACGCATTGCCACAAGCTAACGCGTCACACCGACAAGTCCGCCAGCAATCTGACGGCGCAGCGCGTCCCTAAGTCGACGAGCCCGGTCTCGGACAGCACGCGGCGTCAAGCCACCGACCGTGCCCTGTCGTCGAAGTCGGCACGTTCGTCGATACGTCACGTGACAAACCATGGATTTTGCCCCCGGGTGCGGACGGATGCCACATCTTCGGGCTGCCAGGCGAAGGTCAGCACCGGATCACCGGGTCACCGGATCACCGGATGCCAATCCCTGGGCGCAGAGTCCTTTGCTTGCTGAACTTTGGCCGGCCACGCTCGTAACGACTTGAGCGGGACCGAAGTCAACTCCCGAGCTGCCGTTGCCACCGATTCCGCCTTTGCCTCCGTTGCCGCCGTCACCACAGTTACCCACGGTTCCACCGCTTCCGCCGTTTCCGCCGTAGCCACCTAGACCGCCAACCCCGGGTGCACCTGAGGCGCCCTCGCCGAAAGCTAAACCTGCGGCGCCGCCGCCGCCTGCCGTACCGGCGTTGCCACCGTTACCTCCATGAGCCCCGCTGGTTGTTGCTCCCCGGGCGATGGTCAGCACCAGTCACCGGATCACCGGATCACCGGATCACCGGATCACCGGATCACCGACCAACATGCCAATCCCTGGGCCGGGACGACTGTGGTTATCGGTGTGCGGAGTTTTAACTAGAGCGACCGGCGCGGCCAGCAAAGCCCATGCTATTGCCGCCGCTGCCGCCAATACCGACGTTACCGCCGTTGCCACCGTTGTTTGAAGGATTTAGATCCCCGCCGTTGCCGCCGGTGGAATTGAGCCCTGTCCAGCCATTGCCCTGGTAGAAGCTGGTGGAGCTGCCGCCGCCACCACCACCGAGGCCTCTACCCAATTGCGGTAGCGGGCCGTCATCGGGACCACCTGTGTGTGTGCCGTAAGAGGAGCTATTGGCGGAGCCTCCTTGGCCGCCGCGGCCGCCAAGGGCTGTGGTAGAACCGGCACCGCCGCCGCCACCACCACCACCGCCAGCCGCTGCGCCGGACTGCCCGTTGGCGTAGCCGCCCCCTCCTCCGCCTCCTCCTGCGCCGCCGGTGCCGCCAACTGCGCCAGAGTTGGCGCTGCCGGTCCCGCCGGTTCCGACCGAGCCTTGGGTGCCGAGCGTGGATGTGGATGAGGCAGATCCACCTAGCCCACCCGCGCCGCCGTTACCCCCGGTACCGCCGATGCCTCCACCAACCCCTGCAGCGCCGCCGTCCCCGCCAGCTCCACCACCGCCACCGCCACCGCCTTTGGCTTGAAGGTCCCCGTCAGCGTTGCCGCCTCGGCCGCCGGAGCCGCCAGCACCGCCCCCGCCGCCGTTACCCGTCGTACCGCCGGCGCCGCCTTGCCCGCCGTCTCCGCCATCGCCTCCTGTGCCCGCAAGCGCGTTGTCACCGGTGAAAGCGTCGGCGCCGCTTCCGCCGACTCCGCCTCTGCCGCCTGCTCCTCCATTGCCTTTGCCGATACCGTTGCCGCCAGATCCACCGGCGCCGGCGGAACCGCCATTTCCGCCGGCACCCGGGTTACCGCCTACACCGCCGGTGCCCACCGCGCCGCCGGAACCCGCCGCCCCGCCGCCACCGCCCTTGCCACCGGTACCTCCGCTACGGTCCGCGCCGGTCGCGTCACCGCCGGCACCGCCGGCACCGCCGGCACCGCCTTGGCCGCCAGTACCGCCTTGGCCGCCGGTGCCGTTAATTGCTTTCGTGGTAGCGACGCCGCCGGCGCCACCGAGTCCACCTTTACCGCCGAGGCCCCCGTCTCCGCCGGCGCCGTTGGCCAGATTGGTTCCGCCTTGACCGCCTTGACCGCCTTGACCGCCTTGACCGCCAGTTCCGCCGATGTGACCAGCAAACGAGGTGCTTCCTCCTTGGCCGCCAATGCCGCCCGCGCCGCCGGTGCCGGCACCGCCCGCTTGGCCGGCTGTGCCCAAGCCGCCGCCGGCGGTCCCACCGTTGCCGCCGGTGCCGCCGTTGCCGCCGTTGCCGCCGTTAGCGGGGTTGTATCCGTCGTCGGTGCCGCCGATGCCGCCCGTGCCGCCGGTGCCGCCGGTGCCGCCGGTGCCGCCGTTGCCATTTGTGCCCCCGCTGCCAGCGCTGCCGCCAGCCCCGCCTTCACCGCCGTTGCCGCCGTCGCTTCCCTTGTCGCCTATACCCGCCGGGCCTGTGCCCGGGCCGGTGCCCTTGCCTGGGGCGCCTTGCATACCGGCTCCGCCGTCGCCTCCGGTCCCGCCGTTGCCGCCGGTGCCCGCCGCACCCGCAACGCCCGCGTTGCCGGTCGTGGCTCCGCCGGTGGCCGTACCCGCAGCCCCGCCGCTGCCGCCCGCTCCGGCGTTGCCCCCATTGCCGCCCGCACCGCCAGTTCCGGCGCCGGTGCCGGTGTCCGCCGTGCCGGTGGCTCCGTTACCGCCCAGGCCACCGCTGCCCCCGGTCCCGCCGACACCGCCGTTGCCGGCGTGACCACCCGCACCGGCGGCGCTGCCGCCCTGGCCGCCCTGCCCCCCACTCCCGCCGGCCGTCCCGGCCGTCCCCGCCGCCCCGGCGCCGGTCGCGTTCACCCCCGCCGCACCCTGCCCGCCCTGTCCCCCGGTCCCGCCATCCCCGCCGATGCCCGCCGCACCCGCAACGCCCGCCTTGCCGGTCGTGGCTCCGCCGGTGGCCGTACCCGCAGCCCCGCCGCTGCCGCCCGCACCGGCATTGCCCCCATTGCCGCCCGCACCGCCAGTTCCGGCGCCGGTGCCGGTGTCCGCCGTGCCGGTGGCTCCGTTACCGCCCAGACCACCGCTGCCCCCGGTCCCGCCGACACCGCCGTTGCCGGCGTAACCACCCGCACCGGCGGCGCCGCCCTGGCCGCCCTGCCCCCCACTCCCGCCGGCCGTCCCGGCCGTCCCCGCCGCCCCGGTACTACCGACCGGGGTAATACCGTCCGCGCCACGGCCGCCCTGCCCCCCGGTCCCGCCATCCCCGCCGATGCCCGCCGCACCCGCTGTGCCACCGGATCCTCCGGTACCGGCGCCACCGCCGAGACCGGCGGAACCACCGTTTCCCCCGGTGCCACCGCTGCCCGCACCCGAGCCTGAGTCAATTAGCCCTGTGCCGCCTTGACCGCCCCGGCCGCCGTTGCCGCCGGTGCCGCCGGCACCGTTGGCGCCGCCGATACCAGCTCCGCCGGCACCTCCTGCCCCGCCCGCGCCGCCTTGGGTGCCTTCGCCGCCAGCACCCGCAACTCCGCCGCCCGACGCGCCGTGCATTCCAGCACCGCCGTCGCCGCCGGTGCCGCCCTGGCCGCCAGTGCCCCCGGCGCCATCGCTGGCGCCGGGGCCACCACTACCGCCCAGACCGGCCGCACCACCCGCGCCGCCTTGGCCGCCCATGCCCGCTCCGGCACCGGAGTCGGCAGCGCCAACCCCGCCGGTGCCGCCGGTACCGCCGGAACCGCCGGAACCGCCGCTTCCCGAGGCGCCGTGAGCGCCGGCGGCGCCGCCGAAGAGCCCGGCGGCCTGCCCGCCTGCGCCGCCCTCGCCGCCCCGTCCACCCGACCCGCCCGCACCGCCCGCGCCGCCGGCTCCACCTGTCCCGCCGTTGACGCCGGACGCGCCCGGCGTACCGGCGCCGCCGTTGCCGCCCGCGCCACCACCTCCGCCAAGCCCTCCTCCGCCTCCCGCACCGCCGTTCCCGGACAGAAGTCCGCCCGCTCCACCCGCTCCGCCGTTGCCTCCTAAGCCACCCGCACCGCCCTGGATACCCGTCGGGCCATCCGTACCAGTAACCCCGGCTCCGCCGGCCCCGCCCACTCCCCCGTTACCGAACAAACCCGCGTCGCCGCCCCTGCCTCCGGACTGTCCGGGTGCCCCCGATCCGCCGTTGCCCCCATTGCCCCACAAAATTCCGCCGGCCCCACCATTTGCTCCGGTGCCTGGCGCACCGTTGGTGCCATTGCCGATCAGTGGACGTCCCAAAAGCGCTTGAGTGGGCGCGTTAATGACGCCGAGTACGAGTTGATCGACACTGAGCGCTTCGGCGGACGCGTAAGCCTCAGCGCTGCTTGCTATGGTCCGCTGAAATTGCTCATGAAAGCTCGCAGCTTGAACACTGAGCTGCCGATACTGCTCGCCATAGGCGCCAAACAACGCCGCGACAGCTGCCGACACCTCATCGCCAGCGGCAGCCGCCACCTGCGTTGTCGTCGCCACCGCCGCATTGTTTGCTGCGCTGACCGCCGAACCGATGCTCGCCAAATCAGCGGCTACTGCGTCGATAAAAGCCGGAGTTGCAAGCACATACGACATCTCGGGGTCACCCGCTCTGCAGCTATCGTCAACGACACGTGTCAGATCTATCCGACCAGCTGCAGCTTAGCCCCGCGTCGGCGAGAGGATCTGGGGTTTGACGATTTGCGCACGCCTCACGGCGTTGATGAAAACGCGGCGACGCCACGGACCGGGATCGCAAAATTGAACTTGCGGTCACGGTATTCGTAATTGCTTGAAGTCGCCGGACCCCGGTGCCGCGCGGGCGCCGGCACATCAAGCTGATCGCCTAAGACATAAGACACGTGTGCCCCCAACAGATCGGATGTGATCAGCCATCCCCCTGGCCCATCGGATCGTAACGTCGCCCTCCGAGCAATGTCTGCGTTTCGGCGAAGTCGCTCAAGCCGCTGCGATTTGCCTCTCCCGCAGGCGCACCGCCCACCCGTCGTCGTTGGCCTGAGCTGCTGACTGCACCGAAACGCCCTGATGATCCTCTGCCGCAACGACTTTGACGAATTCATCCGACGATGGCGGGTCTTCGAGGAAACGCATCTCGAAGACGACGGTGTTGACAGGTACGCACCACCGACTTCGCCGGGCTTAAGAGCTTGTTTTTGCTACTGAACCCCGAAACCACTCCTCACCAGAGGAATCCGTACTCATCCCGTCACACCTGAAGGACAGATCGATGGCGATTTGTCAGCGGAGATAGATGACATCCGCTCCTAGGGGATAAAGGCTGGTAGCGGTAATCATCGGCACGCAAGTGAATTTCAGGGTTCCATGGCGCACTGGTGGCCAGCCGCTCACCCAGCGACCTGCACTCCGGGACAGATGTACTCCAGCGCCGCGTCTAGCACCTGACCAGCGCTCGCCATGCTCGTCCCAAGGTAGTCGGACGTCTCGCTGACCACATAACGACCACTGAGGCCACCGCTGACCTGATTGCAAATGGTCCTGCCCGCATTTAACAGCCGCTGGTCGTTGCCTGGAACATGTCCGCGCACCAGGTTTACAAATGTCGACTCCCCGGCATTTGGAGGACCATTTTGGAGGCGGGCCGTGCAGACGAACGGATCTTCACGGGCACCACAGAAATCCGGATCGGCCCAGGCTGGGCTGGCCAGACATGGGCCACCACCGACAGCTACGGCTGCGAGAAGAGCCGCACCCACGGCTCTAAAGTTGGACTTCTTTCGCGACGCCATGATCGCCTCCTCCAGTGTTCCAACTCGCGGTTTCCCACAATCATGAAGAACGACACATCTCGATGGGGGCCCCACACCGCACGTACGCCGGGGTCGATGTCATCTCGCTTAAGCCACGTCGACAACATGGCCGGGTGAATGCCCAAATCATGGACGGTCTGGATTTTGCGGCTTGCCGGCACGCACGAGCGCGACCATACAGCCACGGAACTCAACTGCATAAGGGCGTGGCAGTCAGCCTTTCGGACGGGCTGTCGGTTAGCCACCGAAGCTGGAACCCCAAATGCAAGGGCAGGTCAAAACTGTCACGTGACAGTGCACCTGACCCTCCGCTGAAAGTGCGAGGTTTCTTCGAGTGCCTTATTGGCCGCCAACCGTTTCCGGCTTCCAGTCTGGAGCGACAGATCGCCGCACACATCTCGGAACCACCGCCGAATCCCTCGAAACTACAGCCAACAGACACCCACAATTCACATCCAACAGATTTGCGCCGCCGCGATCCCTGCCAAATCATCGCGGGCTCATTCGCAGGCGACGCCGTCACCGTCGCGGTCCAGCCCAGGGCGGTAGCCGGGTTGGCCGGCATAGAGCGGTGCAGCACCAGCGTTTCTCGCCGCCTTGCAGTCCGGGTAGTACACAGCCGACCCGCTTGTGGGCACCGGCACCGGCGTAGGAACAGGCTCCGGGTTGGTTGGGGATGAAGGCAGCGTCGCCGGGGCCGGTGGGGGCTTCGGGGCTGCGGCGGTCCGACCGCAGGTGATGAGTATCCCGGCGATTGCGTCGTGCTCGGCCTGAGTGACCCAGAGCGCATACGTGGCCTTCACGTCGATGATGCGGGAAACGAAGGTGCACCGATAGGACTTGTTGGGCGGCAACCATGTTGCGGCGTCTCCATCGCTCTTCTGCTCATTGATGGACGCGGTGGTCGCCTGCAGATTGATTGGATCGTTAGCGAAGTTTCGGCGTTGAATCGGGTCCCATTGTTGCGCCCCTTTCTGCCATGCGTCCGCTAACGCGACGATGTGGTCGACGTGGATTTCCGAGGACGTGTCCTGGCCGCGTTGGAACGCAGTGGTGGCGCCGCTGTAGGGATCGTGTAACACGCCGGCGAGCACGGTGCAGCCGTTTGACCCTGCTTTGATCTCGACCTCCTCGAGGTCACGCCGCAGGATGTCGTTACGGGTGTCGCAGCCATTGTGCCCGCCGGCCACAGTCACGTCGTCGCTCCACGCAGGACCGAATAAGCTTCGGTCATACCCCGTCTTCGGTGCGCGCCCCTTGATCGGCAGTGTGGCTAGTTTCGCCAGAGCTGAGGAAGCGTCGGCAGGCTGGATGTGTGGCGGCGGGTCGATTGACGTTGGCGCGGGCAGCGTCGCCAGAGCAGCCCCCGGAGGGGGCACATGGGTGCCATCGTCATGGCTACACAAGCCGATCAACAACGCCACACCGATCAGGCTCGCTGAAACTAGTATCAACCGGCGCGCTTTCAATCCCTTGGCCGTGCTGCCACTTTCAGTCACGTTCGGTCGTGCCTGCGCAGTCGAAGCTCCAGCGGATGGCGGCTGCAAGTGAAGAAATGTATTCGTCTTCGAGCTCTTTGTTGTGCTGCCGCCGGATCCACGACGGGTGCTTCGCGTGAAATACGTGCGGTAAGCCATTTCGACTTCCCCTACAGGGAATCACGAAGGGCAGATTCACTATTCGCGCCCGTGGATATAAGAAAAGCAACACCCTTTGCGCGTCGCGGCCCAGGGTGATCACTAGCAGTGGCCGCACTATCTCGAGCTCCCGGTGGAGGTGCGGAGCGCAGTTGACGATCTCGTACTCACGGGAGGCGCGATTTTTCGGCGGATGACAGTGCACCGCGTTGCTGATGAAAATGTTGCTCTTGCGCTGGCCGGCGCGCTCAATGCCTTCATCAATCATATCGCCGCTGCCGCCGGTGAACGGGATCTGGCTTTCCATGCACTTCTCGCACAGGCTCTGTCCGACCAGCGCCACCGGTGAGCTCAAACTGCCGTAGCCGGGTGCGGATGCAGTGAGTCGTGGGATATTCATGCCCTCGCAGCGCCGGCAACTTCTGATGTCCTCGTCGAGGGCGAGCTTGCGCATGAGCCGGGCAGCTGATGTGTCATCCTGCGTAACATCGGGATTCACAAACGAAGTGTAGGTAGATCCGCCTTGCTACCGACAGAGTGAGCGCTGCTGATTTGAGGCGGCGCACGGGGTGGGAGCTGCGGGCCTCAATGTCCCTAGTGCGAAACTCCAAACAGGTCTGTGCGTTGAAAAGACTTTGCTACGAGAGCCCCAGCGCCGCGCTCCGCCAGCGCCGCCGCTGCCTATAACGGCGCCGTCGCCGCCGTTGCCACCGTGACCACAGTTGCCTCCTGATCTGTGGAATGAGCCAGATCCGCCATCGCCGCCAGCTCCCCCGTGACCACCGTTGTCGGCGCACCGACCGAATATCCATATCTTCGCGATTTGGCTGCGGGATCCACCCGCGCCATTGGTGCCACCATCACCCCATTGCTGGTGATGCCGACCCAGCCAACGTCTCCTCGACCGCCCGTCCTACCCCCTCCGCTGCCGAATAGCAGCCCACCGGTGCCGCCGCCCCCGCAGTGCCCCAAACGAACGCCGACAAGTGCGGGGTCGCCCCGGTTCCGGTTCCGCCTGCTGCTCCCATGCCTCCATTGCCGAATATTCCGTGCCTGCCGCGACCGCCCGCTTGGCCCGGGGCGCCGGAACCAGTGTTGCCCCAGACGATCCGCCGGCACTGCGGTTGGCTCCGGTCCCTGCTGCTCCGTTGAAGCCGCCGCCGATCAGGGGTGCCTCAGCAACGGATTGGTTGCGGCGTTGATCAGCATCAGCGTTCTCAGCGCCCCGATTTTGAAAAGGGCACTGTTGGGGTAACCGGCCGCCTATGCGGTTTCTGATGTCAGTCCTCACGGCGTTGATGTTCACGAGTTGCGGCGGTATCGCCTCGGCCGACCCCGCTAACACCTATTACTGCCGGTTCACCACCTACCAGGGCGGGCCCTACTACGTGCAGGTTTACAACCTCAGAGTGCCTGGCAAGGGCATGTGTTCGGGCGCCGACGCTGATTACAGCCAAAAAGATTTCCAGAACGTCGACGGCTTGAAACGCCGGTGCATCCTCGACAGGGATGAGCAAATCAAGCAAAAGGCGGCGATCGTGTCCATTTACAGTGACGGCACACCGGCTAGTGTCGCGGCTGCACGGTTGATGTGTAGCAACACCGGCAACGCCTTCACCGACTAGCGCCGAGAGGCGCGCACTGAGATGGGCGCCCGCCAGGAGCTCCGCGTTCGCCATCCCCAACGCCAAGCGGGCCGCCGCGTTCACTGCCTGGCGTAGGCACTACAACACGCAGCCTCTCAGTAGGCCGGGTCCACTTGATTCGTTGCCAGTGCTGCGTTGGTCTGCTAGGCGCTAGGGGCAAGCAGCACGGTGACGCCGCTCGAGTGCCGCGTCATGTCAGGGCCGACCGGCGCCGCGTCCTTGGGTGGAAGCCCAACGACTTCAGCACGCGCCTACCGTAGGTGATCCCAACTGAGCGCATGGATCTTGTTGGCCGTCGAGTACACGAGACCGGTGCGGGGCTGGTGCGAGGTAGGTTTCGGTCGGCTGCTTATGGTTGGTCGATGGAAGGGAAGCCATTCGGCCGGTACCGCCTTGTCGAGTTGCTGGGGCGTGGCGGTATGGGGGAAGTCTGGCGCGCCTATGACTCGGCAGCCAACAACCGCGTTGTCGCAATCAAACTGCTCCCCGCCCACTTGGCTGGGAATGACTCTTTCGTTCAAAGGTTCCGCCGCGAGGCAGACACCGCGGCGCAGTTGAGTAACAAGCACGTCATCCCAATCCACAACTACGGTGAGATTGACGGCCAGCTGTACGTGGATATGCGGCTGATCGAGGGTCGGGATTTGCAAGCCGTCCTTGCCGGTGGCCGATTGCCAGTCGAGCGGGGGGTGCGGATCATCGAGCAGGTCGCTAAAGCCCTGCAGGCCGCTCACAAGGCTGGTTTGGTGCACCGCGACGTCAAACCGTCCAACATATTGCTCGATGAGGACGATGATGCCTACCTGATTGACTTCGGTCTCGCCGTCGGCGCCGAACAGACCAGCTTGACCCAATCCGGGACAATGATCGGATCCTGGCATTACATGGCCCCGGAACGATTCCGCGGCAGTGAAGTCGACCACCGCGCGGACATCTATGCGCTAGCCTGCGTCCTCTACGAGTGCTTGACAGGCAACCGCCCCTTTCCCGGAGACACCCTAGAAAGCCAAGCCGCTGCGCATCTCGCCGATCCGCCGCCGCGCCCGTCAATTGCCCAACCAGACATCAATCCAGCCTTCGACGAGGTAGTCGCGAAAGGCATGGCGAAAGACGCCAATGCGCGCTACTCGAGCGCCAAAGAACTCGCCGCTGCCGCACGAGCCGCTTTGGGCCAACCCACCACGCCTTTAGGTACCTATGCTGCCCCGACTGCCCCTGCGCGAGCGGCCGAAAACGTTGCAGTCCCGTCAAGATGGTCACAAAAGGGCAAACGGGTCATTTGGGCTGCCGGGATCACCGCGACTGTTGTCGTTCTCTGTTTAGTGCTTTTTCTGCGCAACACCGCAATTCCCCGAGATGAGTCCAAACGACCAATGCCCAGTGGTGGCCGTTCGAACCTGACCATGGCCCCGCATACTGGCAGCCCGCGGACGTCCGCCAGCGCCGTGCCGGGAGCCTCACACGACGTTGTCGTCAGCTTCACCCAAGTTGGTCGCTTTTTGGAGGTACGATTCCGAAATCCCAATACCGACGTGGGATTGGTTCGATCCCCGTTCGAGTTGGCGATTCTCGATGAGAATGGTGCGCTGTTAGGCACCGAGGGGCAAGGAGGCCTACCGGGTGCAATGGCCAACACCATCTACCAACTTCCACCCGGCGGCGAATACGGACTGGCCGGCATTATCGTGCCGGAAGGAAAGACCGTCGGCTCAGTCCAACTGACAATTCTTGGAAAATGGCTGCAGTGGGACACCGTGAATCCACCACAGGTGGCTTTGACCGATGCGACCGTCCGGGCCGACACCGGCTTCTCTGGCCCATCCGCGACGGGACGCCTCACCCTTGATAGGGACGGGCCGCTCAACGTGATCGTCGTAGCACTGGTGAAAACGTCGGCCGGCACCGTTGTGTCCGATGTAGTCGTGGATTGCGTTCAAACCGGTCAACAAAGAACTTTTCAAACCCTTGCTTTCGCACCCGCCCGCGGTCCCTACGAATTGGAATCGGCAGTCGCGTATGTCACCTCAGTCCCCGGTACTGGCCCACAGTACAAACCAACGTGCTGAGTCTGGATGGGCAGGTCTTGCTCGTCGTGACTCGCGATCTTGCGTTGAAAGGCGTGGTGGTAAACGCTCTGATTCGACCTACCAGCCGGGCCGCCGCTCGAGGTCCGGGGTCAAGACAGTGGTGCGCCGCAAAGCTCACCTCATAGTCGCGGGGTGCGTCAGCGGCCGCGCAGGGGCTGTCGGTGCGCTTGCGCCGGCCGCCTACGACAAACGCGGAAGCCTCACCTACTGCGGAGCGGTGCATTCAGGCCTGCACGCGAAGGGCGGGCGCACCCTGTACGAGCAGCTTCGCGGATTGAAGCGGCAACTTTTGCCCTACTCCCCCACGGCGGTATCGCCGAGCTTGTTCAGTGGTCCAGCCACGACTGGTCGGCGTAATGGAGTACGGCGAGTTTAGCGGCCTGCTGCGTCAGCCGGCGTGGAGGGACCCCCCCCCGGCGGTGCTGGCGCGAGGTCATTAAGCGAGTTGCAGTGAGCCAGTCACCGCGAGGCTTCATCCGCGATTCCCGGCCTCAAGATTCATTCCGTGAGGTCGACAACTGCAGCGCCCGCAGCGTTCGCCTTTACCGATTCGATCCCTTTTGTGGCGCCGGCTTTGCTCTCATAACCTTGGCTGGCGGCGATGATTTCGCCATTGGCTGCCTTCAGGTGAAAGCGATACTCGCCAGCTTTGTCTTTGGTGATTTCAAATTTCGCCGCCATGGTCACCCTTCTGGCCGTTGGGTTGCAGGGCCGCCGAAAGGACCGCCCTCGATTGAGGTCTACCACGACCCCACACGTGTTGGTACTCCCACCGGTGGTTGGTCGTCGCGCGCCGACGGCCGGCCGGCGGCGACAGCTGAAAGCGCTTGGGCAGCGTGTTCTGCGACTACAGGGATGCGCTCGAACCGTGCGGTTTGCCCAGCTGTCGTAACCCAGGGCCCAGCCGAGTGGGCCAAGGCGTCATCCTGGTCGTGGGCCGGGTAGGCCAGCACACCAAGATCGGCGTCGTGTCCGGCAAGGTAAGCAGCGAGCTGGTAGAGATCGCCCCGGTCGACGCCGCTCGGGTTTCCCGACCACGAGCGCAGCCGCTTGTACTTGGCGTCGATGACTGCACATACTCGCCCACCAGAGTCATGCACCACGATGTCGGGTTTGAGCCGCCCCATGTGAATTTCGGGCTTGGCGTGCGACCGCAACAAGTGCATTCCTTGTTGTTCTGCCGTGCCGTGAGCCACGCGGGTAGCGCCAAAGGCACGTCGCGCAGCGTGTAGCAGGAACAGCTCCCAGAGTTCAGCCACGTCGATCAGGACGCCGGATAGGTCAGCGGCGCTCGCCGACGTCAAATATCCTCGCCGCTTTGCAATTTCGTACGACAGGTGCGCGACGCCTTCGAACCGTCGGCTGATGGGGGTATATCGCACGCGGCGCAACGCCGCGGAGGTCGGTAGGTCAGGTAGAGCGCCGACCACACCGCGCAGCTGCGCCAAGACGCTACCCGTCGTGGCCGGCCGCCAGGTCGGTTTGAACGGCTGCAACGACCGCAGCGCTCGATCTGCCAGAACGATCACCCGTGCGACCGGGTTGTCGAGATCGCGGTCATGGCGCACGGTCGTCACGAGGGGACTGCCCGCTCTGCGATGCTTCGACGTGCCAGCGACATCGAGGCGGCCCCGCATAAATTGTTCGTCGTGGCGGGTGAGTCGACGCAATCGGGGTGTGCCGTGCCGAGCAGCGTCGGCCACTGCCGCTGACCACACTCGGTCGATCACTTCCACGATAAGCGGCGCCCGCGTCCCGGACGTTGCTGAACGGGGCACCACTGTGACATTGAGCGCCAGGGCGAGCCAAGCACCGATCACTTCGATGCCCAGGCGCGGTTCGATGTGGATCTCTCGGTCTTCGAATCGCAACTCGCCGATATAGCGCCCCGCCCACCAATTTCCGTCAGAGCCGCGGCTGAGTGCGGCCTCGTCCTCGTCGTCGACACGCGTCCCACGCCCGGCGAGCCGCAGGACGTGATCCTGCTCGCGTAGGCGAGTGGCTAGACGTGCCAGCCATGCATCTTCGGAGGCATTCGCTGCGGTCCGCGGTGAGAGGTCCTGGAAGATTACCGGTTCACTCACGGGAGGGTTCCGCTGAACAGCACCGCTTTCAACCGCGCACGCTCACTGGCAGCGACATCCGCCTCGAGTCCACCGAGATACTGCATCAACAGCGGTTCTAATGAGTAGGTCCACAGATCGTTCAGACCGGGCCGCGGCTTTCCATTCGTGGCCCATAGAACCCCTCCTCCTGAGAGGGTTTTGCGGCCGCGCAGCCAGTTGCCGACGAAAAATGATGCGTCGAAGTAGTACGTGTGGCCGAGCTCGTACTGCGATCCGAGGTGCGGCGAGGCCGATATGGCCTGGTTAAGCAACCCCGCTCGTTCAGCGAGGAGAGTCATGTCGTCGACTGCCCGATCCCAGCCCCACTTTGTGGGTGAGTGTTTGCGCCAGCGGTTCGCGTTGACCGCAATGATTGCTGATGCATCGAATTCTGCTGGGCGCCAGAAGAATCGACGCCGTAACGCGAAGTCGAGCTCCTCGACGGACTGGTCGATCAGGTTCATCGTGCCGATCACGAACAGGTTGGACGGCAGCGCCAGCGTCGCTACCTGATCGTCTCCGTTGTCGCTGTTGACACCGGGAAGGATCGCAACTGAGTCGCGATTCTCCAGCAGGCTGAATGCTTCACCGAACATCCGGCTCAGGTCGGTGCGGTTGATCTCATCGAGAACAAGAACCACTGGCAACCGGTCCTTCGCAGGAACAGCATTGATCGCCTTGACCAACAACGGCAGGTAGCCGGGAACGTAGGTTGTACTGCCGTCCGGTGTCAGACGCAGCCCCCGGATGAACTCCTCATAGCCGTAACCGGGATGCAGTTGTAGCCAGTGCACATTCGCCGCAATATAGCCGTCAAGTGCTGCTTGTTCGGTGAAAAACCTTGCTGCACCCCACTTTTCCAAGGCTGCCCGCCGAATGATCTGTTCAGCCAGTTGACGTGTCCGGTGTGTCTTGCCCGTGCCGGGAGCCCCGAAGACGACGAGCTGCTTCTTGTACGCCAGAAGGTCAATGTCGCTGGCACCTTCAGACTGAGTCGAACCGGGATCCCAGATCGATTGCAGCGGCGGCCGATAAAAGTCGAACATCGAATCGCCGCCACTGGGCTGGGCACCCGTGGCCGTTAATCGCTGCCGAATCTCATACAGCCGCTCATCAACATCGTCGGAGACAGCGTCACCAGTCAAGAATTCGTTGGCGAACGCATCGACAATCACGCGCTTATGGGTGCGACTGGATATTCGCTCGAACTCGTCGGGAAACAAGAGGTGCAGCAGGATGTGTCGCATTTCGCGTACTGCGATCCCGGCGCTCGCAGCGTCAGCGAAGTCACGCATCCGCCACGGGTCTGTCAGGAGCTGCTGCTGCTCGTTCGGTTCGCCGATGGCTTTGAAGCGCAGACAGAAATCGATCAGGTAGCCGATCTGGCGGTCGCGGGTGAGGTTGTAGCCCGGTCCGGGATTGCCGATGCCCTCGCTCATCGCCTCCGAGATCTTCTGCCACCCTGGCGGCAGCTCCTCACCCAGCGGCGCAACTATCGACTTGAGCATGGCGCGCTTTGCCGGGGTGCCGATGGCTTCGCGCACGAACAGCAAATAGATGGCGACGAGTTCAACGACCAGCCAACGGATTTCTTCATCAGCGGTTTCCAGTTGCAGCGCCAACTTCTGACCGAAGCTCTGATCAGCACCCTGCAGCGGGTTCTCAATCAAGCGCTCCCGGAAGTCCTGTAGGTTCTCGATTGTCCAAACGCTGCGATCGGGAAAGATCAGCGACCCCGATTCCAGGAGGCACGCGTTTTTCCACTCATCGATCAGGGCATCGGTTTTGACGCGACTGAACCCCGAACCGATAAACCGCGCCACAGCCTGAAGTGTAATCACGCCGCCCGACGCCGAGATCCGATGATCGGCCCTGGGCACTGCGAGGCGCTACGTGCGCCCGCACATGAGCTGCACCGGCGGCTTGGGGTCGGCGCGCGCCAGCGCAGTGCGCCGGGGCCGGCTTCTGGTCATCCTGGCGCCTTTCGTCGGATTGCTTGCTGCCGCAAGTTGACTCGTGTAGGCACGAGTTGACAGACACCACAGACGATGCGAAGGAAAGTACGCGTTGGTGACATACCGGTTATACGAGGATCACGGAGCAGTTGCCACATGCCCGGCATTCGCGGAGTCCGATGATTTCGACGCCCTGCGGTTGTGGGCAGTCACTAACAACGATTGGAAGGGCACGCGAAAGGTCGCGGTGATTGCTTCTGACGAGGGTCGCTTCTGGCTGATACGCCGAGACGGCTCAGTGTTGCGTGAAGTCAGCCATGAGCGCGGAATCACGGGAGGTCGTTCTCAGGCGGAGAAGCTCGCGCAGAGACTTGATGGCACTAAGCCCTTCACTCCCAAAGGCGCCGCAGACCTGAACTACGAATTGCCCTCCCTGAAGCGGTACCAGCACAAGACGATCCGCGTGCCCAAGACGTGACACGAACCACCGCTTCTCTGTACGAGCGAGGGTTCGCATCATTCCGCGACACTGGTCTGGATTTGATGGCTTGGGTGGCGGCTGACCAATGAGTCCGAGGGGAGGGGTCGGGGGGCAAACCTTTCGCCCGCGCCGGAAACGAAGCCTCGGCATTCGTGATGCGTTCAGCGGCCAGCACGTCGTCGGCCTCGGCTCTGGCTGCTCGCCGAGCACCGTTCCCTCCCTCTATCGCGTTGCGCGGGTGCGCATGGTGCCGCTTCTATATGCGATGGCGCCCGTCCGATTTGCTGGATCGGCCACGTGGCTGGGTGCCGATAGTCGTCAGGGGACTGTCGATGCTGTCCCGTCAGCGCCGGGCAGCCCATCTGGTGCGCCGATGCCGCGGGTACCGCCCTTACCGGCAGTGGCATTGATCAGGTCAAGGGCAGCGGCGTTGCCGCCGTCGCCACCATCGCCGCCTCTGCCGGTCGCGCCGTTGCCGCCGTTGCCGCCGTCGCCACCGACACCCTTTCCCCCTCCGAAGGCAGTCCCCGTACCGCCGGACCCTCCGTTGCTGCCTGTTAGGCCATTGACACCCGCGCCGCCTGCGCCCCCGTGGGCGTTGCCGGTGCCTGCGGTGATTGCGTCACCCCCGTTGCCGCCGATATTGGTGCCCGTACCGCCCGCACCGCCGATGGCGTTGCCGGGACCGCCGGAGGTGAATGATCCGTCCGTAGCGACGTAGGCATTCCCTCCGTTGCCGCCATTGCCAGCGCTGAAAACGGTGGTGCCGTTACCGCCGGTACCACCGGTGGCGTTGCCCGTTCCGAAGTTGCGTGCCTCACCGCCGGCGCCCGCGACTCTAGCGTTGCCGCCGTTGCCGCCGGTCGCGTCACCAGCACCGGCGGCGTACCCGCTGCCACCCTTCCCGCCGTTAAAGGAGCCGCTGCCGCCGTTTCCTCCGATGGCGTTGCCCGGACCGCCAGAGGTCATTGAGCTGTCTTTAGCGACGAACGCATTTCCGCCATCACCGCCGCCCCTGCCGCCACCGTCACCGCCATTGCCACCCGTGGCATTACCGGTTCCGTAGTTATAGGCATCTCCGCCGTCCGCACCGCCAGTGGCGTTGCCGCCGCGGGCATTTCCGCTGCCGTATGCGATGGCATCCCCCCCGTCGCCGTTAGCGACATTGTTGCCGGTACCGCCGATCCCGCCAGTCGCGGTTCCCTGCCCAAAGGTCGAGCCGGTCCCGCCCATACCACCTGTGCCTCCGCCGGTACCGCCCTGGCCGCCGCCTGCGTTTCCACTGCCATGGGCGTAGGCGGCGCCGCCCTTGCCGCCGACACCCGAGTTCGCACCCCCGACGAGTTCGCCGTTACCCGACCCTCCCGTTCCACCTGATGCGTTCGCGCTTCCGTAGGTATAACCAGCCCCGCCGATACCACCGGTCTTCCCTAGTCCTCCGGCACCGCCAAGGGCGTCTCCGCTTCCGTAGGCGTAGGCGTCGCCCCCGATACCGCCGTAGCCGGGAATGTTCTGGCCGCTGCCAAGGCCGCCAGCTCCGCCGGCACCTCCATAAGCTGTCCCGCCGCCCTGGGTCACCGCCGTGCCGCCGGCCCCTCCGACGCCGCCGATCACACCTCTGCCGCCGGCACCGCCGTTGCCGCCGACAGCGTTGCCGGGTCCAGCCTCGAGGGCCGCACCTCCATCGCCTCCAGTGCCGCCGGTCACCCCCATGCCTCCATCGCCGCCCACACCGCCGGCACCGCTGGTGAACCCGTTGCCGCCGGCGTACCCATTGCCGCCAGTACCTCCGGTTCCACCAACACCGATGGGGCTCGCCCCACCGACTCCACCGGCACCACCGGCGCCACCGGCCCCGGTGGCCCCCACTTGACCGAACGGAGAGCCTAGCCCGCCGCTGCCCCCTCTACCGCCGTCGCCGCCGTTTCCACCAGAACCGGCGCCCGCGCCGACATCGGCCACCCCCACGCCCCCGATGCCACCGGCCCCGCCAACGCCCCCTGCCCCACCGCTGCCGAGCAACCACCCGCCCTTGCCGCCGACACCACCGATACCGCCGTCGCCGCCGCGCATACCTGACGCACCCGTCACGCCCGTGCCGCCCACACCCCCGTTGCCACCATTGCCGAAAAGGCCGGCGTCGCCACCGCGACCGCCCGCCTGACCAGGCGCCCCGGACCCGCCATTGCCGCCATTGCCCCACAGGATTCCACCCGCGCCGCCGTTGGCGCCCGAACCGGGTGCTCCGTTGACACCGTCGCCGATCAGCGGACGGCCCAACAGTGCGTTGGTCGGCGCGTTGATCACGTCGAGAAGGAGTTGCTCGACGCTAGCGGCCTCGGCACCGGCGTACGCCGATGCGCTGCTGTTCAGCGTCTGCAGGAAACGTTCATGAAACGCCGCCGCGTCGATACACAACGACTGATATGCCTGGCCATGCCGAGAAAAAAGCGCGGCGACCGCCTCCGATACTTCATCAGCTGCCGCGGAAACCACCTGGGCTGTGGTGTTTGCAGCAGCTTGGTTTGCGGTGCTCAACGAGGAGCCAATTCTCGATACGTTGGCTGCCGCGGCAGCAAAGGAGTCTGGGAATGCGTAGACGTAGGACATTGAGTTCCCCCCAACTAGACCGGGACGTGTCAGACCACGAGTCGGTCCCTCTTCCTGCGGCGTACGCCGCTTGAATGGCGATACTTGGACACGCGCCCAACCGCGGAATGCTACCCGAATGTCAAACGCATGGGTGAAAGTTACTGCTACTACTCGAGAATTCAAAGGTTCACGTCCACATCGCACTCAATAACCAATGGCCGCCGGTCCATTCGGGCGCAGGTGCATCCCCTCATCCATCCCGATCTCTGAGCCGGACGACGACCTCGACTATGGACGCCACGATGTGTCTCCCATGTCGTGGAGAGGGGTCGGTGAATGACCAGCGGCGTTGGCCAGGTTGATCGCACGTCACGCACCTACCAATGGTGCCTAGCGCGGGAAATAGCCTGGGAGCGAAGGGTTCTCGCTCCGAGCATGTTTGTTGCTGTCAGCGCTGCGATAGCGTCGTTTGTCGGGGCGCGGAGGGGGACCCGACTGGTCCCTCCGGCCAGACTTTCAGTGGACCCAGCCGGGCCGCTCCACACAGCGTCCGACGACGAGTTCTCAAAACGACAGCGTCATGATCGTCGGCGAACGCCAGCTGGTCGGTCGAGCACTCGGTTCATCGTTGCATCTCAGAGGCGTGTTGCCCTGCCAGTGCGATGCGTCCACAATTATCTGCATCGACATGGAGGTGCGCGCAATGCACTGGGCTACCGTAACTAAGTCGCGGACTTGGGTGGCGACGGTCGCGCGAGCGGCCTTATCGTTGACAGTAATTACGGCCGTCCCACTGACTGTGGGGTGGGTCCCGGCGGCGCACGCCGATTCAGTCGAATACTGGACGTCGTTGGTATGACAGCCAGGAACCTATTCTGACCACTTCGGTTCTAACTCGTTCACGCCGAACGCGACCGCGGTTGGTACCTGTTTCGCACGGACGAATGGGGCTAACGTCTTTGCTGCTACGTTCGCAACACAGTCTGCGGCAATGAATGACGTGGGCAATTTGTGGCGCACTTTTGGAGGCGGCGGCACCTTCACATCTGCTCGAACGTCTAACGGCGTCCGGTTGTGTTCTACGCTCCCGGGGATTCAGGGTATGCGCTGAGCCCCCTCCGGAACGACGGCCTGGTGCCTCTCCCCTATCCGGCTGGCCCTGGTGCAATACCAGTACCCATGCGCTGAGTTAACGCAGAACGTTGCGCGCCACAACTCACGGTGCTCCGCATAAGCCCCCGCAACGGCACGGCTCTGCCGGGCGCTCGAGCAGTAATCTGGGGTGCCTCGCCGAACAGGTTTGACGACCCGTCTCGTTCGCCGCGGACGCCGATCACTTAGCCGCCGAAAATGTAGACGACCGCGTCGTTGCCGCCGCGGCACTCAATCCACATGGCGGCGTAAGGGCCGTCCATTCGGCATTGCATGACGAACTTGGTGCCATCGCACTGGGCGTTCGTGCAGTTCGCTTTCGGGCTTTGAACGCTGATTTGCGTCGGGTATTGCCAATCACTGACCGTCGCTAGGTAAGTCTGCCCTACCGCGATGGCAAACCCGCAGGAAGTGTAATGGGGCCCACGGGGAGTGGCGGGCGCCACCAGGTAGGACCTGCCGTTGGCGTAAAGGCTATGCCCACCGCTGCAGGCATAGTCTCCGCTGCCGTCGGCGCCGTGCAGTACGTCTGGCGGAGTGCCCAAGGGAAGCGAGGGACGGGTCGACGGAGTCGATAGGGCAAAGGACGTGGACCCGCCGTAATCTCCGTATCTCGTGGTGGGATATGCATATGAACTCGAGGGCGCTTGCGACCCCGAGTCGGGCCCGCGTTGGCTGCCGATCGCCAGCAGGGCGACGACGAGTATCGCAAGGCCGCCGACGACGGCCAGAATCGAACCCTTAGCCGCAGGCGACATCTGTCCGCTTGTGGTGGGCCTTCCCGCGGTGTTCCGCTGTTGTGGCACTCGGCGGGGCGAAGGTTGGGGTGGGGGCGGGGTTTGGGCGACAGGAGGCGGTTTCGGAGGCGCGGCGGTCTTCTTTCGGTGCTGCGCTTCTTCGATGGCGTGTCCGAGAATGTAGGTCCACGACTCGGGTAGCGGTCGCTTGTGTGTAGGGCGTTCCAGGGTGTCGGTGATGAGGCCACGAAGCACTTTGGGCGCTGCGGCTGGAATGTGTTGAGGCGTCCTGACATCCTGGTCGCCGACAAGCAGTCGCAGCGCGAGTAGGCCGAGTTTGTAGGTGTCGGAGTAGACGGTGGCCGGTTCCTCCCCCGAAGGAATTTCCCAGCCCGGTGTTTCGACTTGTGGTAGGGCCGATACCCCGTTAATCCGCATGGCGTCACAATCGATGAAGTAGATCTTCGCTCGCGGCGCTAGACAGAACAGCAGGTTTTTGGGTGAGATGTCACCGACGCACACGCCGTTACTGTGCAAAAAGGTGAGCCCGGAGGCTACTTCGCGCAGCAGTGTGTAGCGTTGCACGTCATCGATGTCGATGCCTCGTGCCTGCAGGATCGATTCGGCGTTCAGTAAGTGCTGGAATTCGGCGAGGTTTCTCGATACCCCTTTGAGGGTCGTCAGCGGGATGAAGAATTCGTCTGGAATTTCGGGCATAACGAAACCCGTTTGGGCCCCGTTCTCTTCGACGAGCTCGCAGGGCCAGGCCGCGAGTGAGATGAGTCGTTCGCCATCGTCAGACGTCAGAGATTTCTCCACGAGTTCCGGCATTGCAGCCAGGGCACTGAAATCGATCTCGTTGCGAGCCTTGGCCTTGTACTGCTTGTAGACCATGGATGACGTGAATTTGGTCTTGAGGTTCGGCGCTCGGTACACCACCCCCTGGCCACCTTGACCGATCTTGGTCAGTTCGCCCAGTTCGCTGACTTGCTTAACCGCACGCGCCATCGACCCTCCTGTCAGCACCTGGTCGTTGCGGTGACGGTACCGCTGGTGGGGGTCGCTTTGACCACACCGCTACTAAAGTCCTATCGTCGTCAAACATTTCGCGGCTGAAGTCGACGGCGTGGGCGAACTCGATGAGCGAGGGCGGAGATGAGGTGCTCAGCACGGCTCGCAACAGGTTCCCCACTCCGCCTTGCCCGGTACCAAGGGGGTCCCCGATGCCGTCGGTGCCGATGAGTAACACATCGCGGTCGGTGAATTCGACAACTACCGGCGTCAGTTCAGCAGGCAGACGAGGCAATCCGGCCACCGATGAGGTGGTAATGGCGCTGTCTTGCAGGGGTTTTCCACCTAGGAGGTGACGGAATGCTCCCCGCGAAAGTAGCCATGCGCTTGAGTCGCCGACGCCAACAACATAGGCACGCGACCGCCCCGGGTCTAGTGGCTCGATGATCCCGCATACCAAAGTGGTGGCCATTTCTTGCTCAGCGCGCAGAGGGTCAGGTTCGGCGAGCTGCAGAAGGCTTTGTGCCTGCTCGGTGAGTTCCCAGGCGACGTTCTTGAACAGTGTCAGCCAATCGGTCTGTGCGGGATCGTCATTGAGATGTTCCTGTAGCCACCGCGCAGCCTGCTTGATGGCTGCGCTTGCGCCGATGTGTGATTGGCGCGCCCCCGAAATTCCATCTGCGACAAGGATGACGACTCGACCGCCTGATGCGTGGTGGATGGCGAAGTCGTCTTGACGTGGTGCACCGTTGTAGCGGTGTAGGTGTCCTCGTTGGGAGACACCGCGAACGGTGATCGAATCGGTTGACCACCCGTCAATGACCACATCCGGGCGGAACGGGAAGGAACGGTATTGCGCACCAATTGGTTCCGGCTCTGTGCAGGGAGACGGTGGTCCTACCGTGATTTGTGGTATCGCGAGGGGTCCGATGACTTCCGCTACGGTTGCTGCTTCGGATCTCTTGGCGATCGTGAACTGTTGGACCAACGGCGAGTCGACCGGCGTGCTCTGAGTAAGGTCGAGCGGCTGAGTCGGATCGTCGGAGAGTGAGTCGTTCGTTAGCGAATCCTGGTGCGCGGGCTCAACGCGGTGCCGGCCCCGTCGAAAGCGTGCCATGAGCCCTAGACGACGTCGACGGCCAGGGTGAAGCCTTCTGGGCGGTCAAACTGCAGCTCTGCGTTGCCAGCAGCGAACGCCTGTCCCGAGCTGATGACTGATTGCGTCAAGGATGTGAGGAACTCTGACAGTGCGGCACCGGTGTCCACTCCACGCGCCGATTTGAAGGCGTAATGCTGTTTGGTGGCGAGTTGGGCGACGGTGTCTGCATCGGCGTCGCCGATTCCAAAAGCAAGGATGTTCGGCGCCGCGGGTTGTGCTAGCAAGCGTTCCCGGGCTGCGCGCCAGTTATCGCGCGAGTTCGGTTGGCCGTCGGTCAGGAAGAACACCGCGGGCCGATGCACGGTGTATCCGCTGGCCTTCAGGTGGGGAATGTCTACGGATATACGGTACTCGAGCTCTTGGAATGCAGCTGCGTAGGAGGTCAGCCCGTTGGCACCCAGAGACGGCAACCATGTCGTCTCTCGCAGGTCTGCAGCTTCCAGGTGGGTGAAGGCTGTATCGGAGAACCCGATCACCGAGAAGCGCACCCGAGCGGCAGCAAACGGTTGTCTTTGTAGCGCGTCTTGGAGTGTGACGAGTCCCTCGTTCAGTTCGCCGATGTTGTTGCCCATCGATCCCGATTCGTCGGCAACGAAGTAGACGAGCAGGATCGACCCTTTTGGCTCCACTTTCCAACCCCCGTGATGACACGTTGAACGCTTAGCCTGCGGAGGCATTCTCGTGAGTCGCCGGATCCGCTAACCTCGGGTCAGGCTAACACTGAGCCGCGGCTGTGGGGTAGGAATTGGTTTACCCATCCGCCTCGAATGGAGGTCTCTCGTTCACGGCACCGCCCCGGTTGCTGCCTCCGATGGACCTAGCGGCAGCAAACGCCACATACGGCACGGGGGCCCCGTGCGCGTGCAGCGAAGTCGTTGCTCAGCAGGTGTTACCAGCGGGTCGGATGCGCGCTATTCTCCGTTCATCGGGGTGCGGGCCAGGTAGGGAGGGATCTGCGATGACGACGCCGCACTCACCGGGGTGGTACGACGACCCAGATGGCTCAGGCGCTGAACGGTTCTTCGACGGCAATGGTTGGACTCCGCAGCGTCGGCGAAAGTCTTCCTCGCCCACCGGGCGTGGTCCCTCGCCTGACGCGACCGGGCCTCACTCGCCCGGACCGACAGATTCCCAGTCTTCCAGCTATGCCGACAATGACACCTCATTCGGGCAGCCCGCGAGCGGCTACCCTGCCCCCTACCCCGCTGCCTCGGCTGGAAGTGCCGGTTTCCCAGACCAGTACTCAACCGGGTATCCGTACACGGCGTCCCCCGTGGACCCGTACGGTTTCAGCTCGCCAACGAGCGTCCCTTACCCTGCCAGCGGACCTTACGATCCATCCGGGGCCGGTGGCGCTCCTTCTGGCCCGTCGCATTTCTATGGATCCGCCGGCACTCCCGCTGCGCCGGTCTCCTCCGGGGCCTTCGCGGCACCACACCAGCCAGGTCGACCGCCGCGGCTTTGGGCCGGGATCGCGCAGGGCGCTGACCGAGTGGTGGGACTGGTCACCGCGGCGTGCGGCGCCGCCTTGGTCATTGCTTCGTTCCTGCCGTGGGGCCGGGTAAGTGCGGCCGGCAGATTCGATGACGGTCTGTACGGTTCGAGAACCTTAGCGTTTCCCGGCCTTGGAAAACCGAGCATGACAGTCAGAATTTCTGGCGACGGAACGTCGATGAGTGGCAAAATCGAGACCCCCGAACTAAATGCGCTACAAAATACTAATCCCGGCTGGATTGCGCTCCTAATGGGCATCATCGCGATTCTCGCGGGGATCGCCTACCTGTGACGGCGCTCATTGAAAATGCTCAGTTCTGCTCGCCGAAAGTGCTCACCTGTGTGGCTCCGCCGATGAGGGCGGGCCTCCCTCGATGCTGGTGGTCTCTGACCACGCACCAGCTCTTTGAAGGAGACCCGCTTTCTCATGCTCACATGGGAGGACGACTTGGAGATACACGCCCTGCGTAAACGAGGCTGGTCGATCTCGGCCATTGCCCGGCATACGAAGAAGAACCGCAGAACGGTCCGTAACTATCTGAACGGTGTCACCACTCCCGGGGTGCGCAAGCCCGGCACCACCGATGCGTTCGAGCCGTTCGTGGAGTACGTGACCGCGCGGCTGGCCGAGGATCCGCATCTGTGGGCGCGCACGTTGTGCGACGAACTCGAGGACCTCGGTTATGGACTGTCGTATTCGACGCTGACACGGCAGATCCGGCTACGCAACCTGCGCCCGGCCTGTCCGGACTGCGCGCATGCCACAGACCGCGCCAACGCGGTGATCGCGCACCCGCCC
Organism: Mycobacterium sp. TY815; assembly: GCF_030755135.1. NCBI lineage: Bacteria > Bacillati > Actinomycetota > Actinomycetes > Mycobacteriales > Mycobacteriaceae > Mycobacterium > Mycobacterium sp. TY815. The sequence continues at coordinate 279,876 of NZ_JAUFRX010000004.1, forward strand.
GGGGCTGAAACACAATGGGACTGGCTGGATCTGCCGAATCCACCCGCATCGTGGGGGTGGGGTGCGATGGCGCATCTATTGGTCGGATCCCTGGCTCACTCGAGTCGGTGGCGGGCAGTGCTGGCGCCGGCAATGACCCAACCGCATCTGGTGGACTGCCTGGACCGGGTGTCGCGCACGCTCGGCGGGCTGACCCATACCTGGCGCTTCGACCGGATGGCCACCGTGTGTGACCCCGGTTCTGGTCGGGTCACCGCGTCGTTCGCCGGAGTAGCCAAGCACTACGGCATAACCGTCGCTATCTGTCCACCACGGCGCGGCAACCGCAAAGGTGTGGTGGAGAAAGCCAATCACACAGCAGCCCAACGGTGGTGGCGCACATTGCCCGATGACATCACCGTCGAGCAGGCACAGCAGAGCCTCGATGAATTCTGCCGGGTTCGTGCTGATGCCCGGTGGCGGGCCACCGCTGCCGGCAAGGTCACGGTGGCCACCCTCGCAGCTACCGAACCCTTAGCGCCACTCCCAGAATCGCCATACCCGCTGATCCTGCGCGAGGACCGCACGGTGTCACGTCAGGCGATGGTGTCCTACCGCGGCAACCGCTACTCAGTGCCCCCGGAGTTGGCATCAGCGACGGTCAGTGTCACCCACGTACTGGGCTCGGCGGTCATCGACATCGTCACCTCCGCCCAGATCACCATTGCCCGCCATCGGCTGGCCGCCGATGGTGCCGGGGTCATGGTCCGCGACCACGGCCACGTCGTGGCACTGGATCAACTCGCGATGGCCACCGCCGCCATCGGCGGCCGATCCCATCGCCGCAAGGAGCGCATCCCACCCGGGGCGGCTTCCCGGTCGGCGGCCCAAGCACTGCGCATCAACGCATCTCACATCAACCAAATCCAAACAGTGGACACGGCGAACTCCCCGACGACGGTGATCGATCTGTCCACCTATGAACGCGCCGCCCGCGGAAGGAACACCCTGCCATGACCGCCCGACCCACCACCGCCGACCCGGTGCCTGCACCCAACACTGCCGCCCAAGCCAGTCTCTACCAACGTCTGCGCGGCCACCTGGCGGTACTCAAGCTGCACGACGCCGCCGAAGCGCTGCCCTCCGTCCTGGACCGCGCTCAAGCCGACGGCACGTCGATGACGGCGGCCCTGGAGGAACTACTCGCCATCGAAGTCCAGGCCACCGAAGCCCGCCGACTGGCCGGCCGGTTGCGGTTCGCCTGCCTGCCCACCCCGGCCTCGCTGGAGGACTTCGACTACGACGCCGCCCCCGGACTGGACCGCAAACTCATCGCCGAACTAGGTACCTGCCGTTACCTGGAGACCGCCACCAACGTGCTGCTGATCGGGCCACCAGGTGTCGGCAAAACCCATCTGTCGGTCGGATTAGCCAGGGCTGCAGCCCATGCCGGCTACCGCACTTACTTCACCACCGCCGCCAACCTCGCCGCCCGCTGCCACCGCGCCGCGATCGAGGGACGCTGGGCCACCACCATGCGGTTCTACGCCGGGCCCACCATCCTGGTCATCGACGAACTGGGCTACCTCCCGCTGCCCGGTGAAGCCGCCTCCGCGCTGTTCCAGGTTGTCGCGCAACGCTATATGAAGACGTCGATCGTCATCACCACCAACCGCGGCGTCGGCGAATGGGGCGAAATCCTCGGCGACACCACCGTCGCCGCGGCCATGCTCGACCGCCTCCTGCACCGCTCGGTAGTCCTCAACCTCGACGGCGACTCCTACCGCCTGCGAGACCACCACGCCCGAGCTGAGAACCTCCGCAAAGCAACCACCGGAACCCGACAACCACTACAGTGAACCCAGCTCACAGGTGAGCACATTCACCGATCAACACTGAGCACTTTCGATGAGCCTCGTCACCTGTGGGTGAGGCAACGCATGCTGATAGCTGTTGCGGTGGCGGTTCTCGGCGGAGTCACAGGGTTGATTTGCACCAGCCACATCGTTGATGTGGCGGGGACCTTCGGCGATCCGCCCGGCCTAGCGCACAACGATTTTTCGCCAGGAGTGGGCTTGATCGGCGCTTGTGTGTTGTCGTTGGTTTTGACAGGGGCTGCAATGTTCGCCGCGTTTATCCAGGGGCGGGCACAGGCGAGCAATCCAAGTTTTGGCCCGCCGGGCCCTAGCTATTGACGTCCCGGCGCCCAATTCAGGTGCTGCACTCCCCGGTGGGCAACTGTGCACGGTGAGCGAATAGCCAACTGGCGACGTCGCTGAGTTCCTCGGTACCTTGGGCCAGGGATCCCGACGCAGGCTCAACAGCCATCGAGACGGCAGTCATCCCCCCGGGTGTGGGTATCACGCCTATCTGTCTGACGAGGTATTCGCCTGTTGGTTTCGGCCCCCAACCACCTTTGAAGCGGGCTCCTGAAATGTTGCCGAGGCCCCAGCTCTGATCCGGAGTAATGCGCCCCATCAACGCGAAGATCGCGCCGTTCCGGGTATCACACACTGCAGAAGATATGAACCGAGTTTGCGCGGTCAGAGACCAGATAGTCTGGCCGAATGCAGTAAACGGCGGTCGGACTCTGCGGGATTGAACTTCGGTCTGATCCCCAGTTTCACGAAGGACTGCCTCGACTTTTTGTGCAGCGACCGACGGTTCGCCGAGGCTGCTCCACAACGATTCAGCTGCCGCGTTGTCCGAGTCGGTGATCGCCGCGACCATGTTCTGGCTTACTTCCGTTTGGTTTGTTTCCCGCAGCACGGCGATGGCTAAAGGCACTTTGATCGTCGACCAGGCCTGCCCTGCTGGCCAATCGCCGAGGACCCTGGCTCTTGCATCTGCCCCCACGGCGCTGATCGCGATCGCTACCTTGCCGCGCATCCTTTCTCGCAATTGGCCGAAGTCGGCTTCCAGAGTGTCGGTGGAGGCGGGGGCGGATGCTTGCGGGACCGGCGTCGGTTGCGGCGCCAAGGCGCCACCGGGTGATGTCGTGGCCGACTGTGCGACGCGGTCACCGCCATGACCTTTCGTTGCATCGGTTGCTACCGCGAAGTAGCCAGCCATGACAACGACACCGGCACTTAGGCTTGCTAAAACCACGCGGTGATGGGGGATCGGGAAGTGCCTGCCGGCAGCGGTGTCATCGCGATGGCGTCCGCCGCGTTGCTGCTTCTGCGCCGATCGATCAGGCATGGCACTGATTGCCGTCTTTGGCCACGCAGCAGTCTGACACGGCGGGAATGTAAGAAAGCACCGTCTTCATAACGTAGGCACGTCAGTTCTGGCCACCTCATCGAGTAGATCCCGTGTCTTGGGGAGCCCAACGTCGAGTCGAAGCCGCCATGGGCCGTCGATGCGTGAGAAAACGAGAAGCGCTCCGGTGTCATTCAGATCCGCCCGCAGACGAACTTGGTCTGGATCGCCGGCCTCAATCCACCAACCCAGCCGTGGCACCACCCTGAGTTGGTGTGGGTCGTCTTCGGGACGGGCAAACCAACGCATCGCCATAAGGTAACGCGGCGAGCTATAGAAGCACTAAGCCCCCGATCACGAGCACCGCGCCTACGATCCCGATGAACCGTCTGATGCTCACGGTTGGGAGGTACCAGATGGACTGACCGACAAACGTGTAGCGATTCGGTATTTGCACCAAGTCTTCGTTGACGCGACGAAGAATGGTTGCCTACGGCGGTTGCCTTGCCTTCAATGGCGTGTAAGCCACGGGCGTGCAGTTCTAGAACTGCCAACAGTTGGCGGCGCACGGCAGACTTGCTAGTTAAGGTCGGTGTACTTAGGGGAGTTAGCTATGACATCCATTGGAAGAGCTGGAGTCACCGGGGCCGCGTTGTTGGTGGTCGCGTGGGTTATCGCAGCACCGACCGCACAGGCGAACGAGTATTCCTGCGCTAACGCTGCCGCGGCAAACGGCTACGTCAACGAGAACAAGTTCCTCTGGCAGATTGAGCAGGACTGCAAGGTCGCATATGCCATCGCCTACCCAGGCGGCATTAATACGCAAGCTGAGGCCGCCGCCGCTGTAGCCGCTGCAAAGCAGTATTTGCGTTCACTCGGGTACGACGCCGCGACGGTAGAACAGATGGACATCGCTGGGCACGGGGTGTAATCCGCCGCGTTCGAAGTGCCTTTGGCCGCTTAAGCGGGAATTGTGACCGCTCCGAGGTCGGGTAGATCGGGTGACAGGGATTGCTACACCTGATTTACGACCCAATTACCGTCCTTCCAGTAAATTTCCACCATGTAATGATCAACACCACCGCCGAGACCGGCGGGACGGTAGTGGCTAGCGGTTCCGTGTCCGAGCGGCATCCACCGATTTTCCGCGTTCGACCAATATGAGACGTCATCCCAGGTGATGTTCTCCACAGTCAGCTCGCAGGTGACTTGCACATGATCAGGGTAGTCAAGCGATGTTGCGTAGTAATTGGATTCGATGGTCGGCGTCCACGCGCATGCCATCGCTGGCGGGGATGAGTACCGGACCGTCATTGATGCTGAAATCAAGCACAGCCCAGCTGCGCCTAGACGTGTTCCGAGTTTCGGCACGGCTAGTTCATATCCCATGTACTCCGATCAATCAGTTGGGATCAGGGCATCGAAATGGCCCGCCACACCGACATCACCGCTGACCTGGGCGTCCCAGTCTGCTTCTGCGACTCACGCTCTCCCTGGCAGCGCGGCAGCAACGAGAACGCGAACGGACCACTTCACCGCTCCGCCAGTACTTTCCGAAAGGCACCAGCCTTGCCACCTACACACTCAAGCACCTGCGCGCTGTCGAACACGAGATCAACAACCTGCCCCGCCACGCCCTCCAAGACCGCAGTCCCGCCGAACTTTTCACCGCGCTGCTAACCTCGGCAGACCTCCGACTGTTGCGACGTTGATTAGAAGCCACCTTGCCGACAGCTGGTCAGTTTTCGGTTGCCGTTGACAGTCTTCGCGGTCACGTCGCCGCTTAGGTGTCTTGAAGGGAAGTGCGTGTGTGGTGCTGTGCCGCACTCGGGTATTCTCGCGGCGATTTTCAACCCAGGGGTACGGCTGAGGTGCGCTGATGCACTCAGGCGGTTAGAGCTTCCTCGGGTAGTGGTGTAGCCAGTAGGTCGGCCACGGTGGACTCGAACAGCGCTGCGACGTTGACACCACGCAGTTGCGCGAGTCGGGTCAACCGCGCGTGTTCTTCTGGACGAAGGCGCAGGCCTACCATCTTCGTTCGCTGCCGGGTCTCGGTGCCCTTGCGCCGGGCCCGGTGTTCGGTTTGTGTTGTCACCACAGTTCCCCTCGACAACGCTGCGCTTACCTTCTCCCAGGCCTACCGGTGGGTCCCAGCGGCCGATGTCTTTAGTTTAGCCCATTGATGTCACTAATTTGCGACATGACAGGCACATCGAGTCGTCGATCCGCGCTAGAATGCCGCTAATTAGTAGCATTATGCACCTAATGCCGTCACGGGAGGAGGCAGGCTCTCCACGGGCGGGTCGAGGTTGATGAGCGAGATGAAGCAGGCGCCACCGGGTGTGGAGACCACACCGACGGGTCCGCACGTGTTGCTGCAAGAGGCAGCGGCACGTCTGGGTAAGGACCCGCGCACCGTGGTGCGGGCGATCAAGGCCGGCCAGTTGCGTGGTGGCGCGATCCCGCGTCCTGAGCGGCTGCGGTGGTACGTGTACACCGACGCACTTCCACCTCAGCCCACCCCCTCCCCCACCGCAGCCTCGAGCACGGGGCTCAGCGACTTGCGGGCGCAGCTGGTGACCCAGGTGGAGGTCAATAGGCTGTTGATCGCGGCGCAGCAGGAGATGTTGGCGGCCGAGAGCAGCGCTGACCGTTATCGGGCCGCGGCCCAACACTATTTGGACGCACTGGCGCAGTTCGTGACGCCTGGGCATCTGGGCGAATTGGCTGATCGCCTGTAATTGCGCGTCGCAGATGGGTTGAGTTGTACGACGAGGGGTGCTGTTTTACGCCTTGAGCAGATTCAGGAGCCGGTCGACGCCGTCTGTGCCGAGATATTCCCGCAGCGCGTCAGCTAGCAGGTTGGGTTGACTGTCGAACTTCGACAGTGCGGTGGTGATTGCGCGCGACCGGGATGGGGCTGGTGTGGGCGGGTCTCCGGTGGGTTTGTCGTTGGAGTGCTGCTTGTCTTGAGCGGCGCGCCAGCGGGCGACTTGCTGTTCTAGAGGGACTCGGGCGAGTGAGCGGGCCTCGCGGATTGCCAGTTCGCCGCGTCGTAGGGCAGTTTGCAGTTCGGGGGCCAGTTTAAGTAGGGCGCGTCGTTGCGAGACCCAACCTTCGGTGCGGTGAAGGCGTTGGCCGGCGACGTCGGCCCGTCCACACTCGGCGACGAGGGCCTCGACTGCGCGGGCTTCCTCGATGACGTCGAAGTCTTGCCTGTCAACGTTTTCGGTGATCGCGGCGGAGATGAGGGTGACGCGGTCACGGGCAATGGTGTCGTTAACGACTACGTCGAGGTCGGTGCGGCCGTATTTGTGTGCTGCGGCCAGCCGGCGGCAGCCGTTGACGACGACATAGCGGGTGGTGATCTCGTCGTCGGGGTACAGGGCCCGGTAGGCATTGGCAGTGACGACGACTGCGGGTTGCAGTTGCATATCGGCGATCGAGGCAAGGTCGGCGAGGTCACCGAGATCTTCCCGGGGATTCCGCGGATTAGGGGTCAGCTGGGCCAGCGGGGCGCTGCGTGCTGGCCCGACCTCTGGCTGCTGGTCCACCGGTGAGTTGTCGCCGACATCGGCGGCCAGTGCCGCCAGGCTGGTTCGCTTGCCGCGGGCTGCCATTAGTCCCCTCCCCCGATGTTGAGTTCCAGTGCGAAGCGGTAGAAGTCTTCACGCGCTTGCAGCGCGACGCGGTTGGTTGGGTATTCGGTGACGACCTGTCCGTCGGCGCTGGCTCGGGCGTGCAGTTTGTAGTGGCGGATGACAGTGTGGGCCAGGGGCCACTTGTTGAGTCGAACGAATTCCTTGGTTTCGTTGAGATCGTGGACGCCGTCTCGAGGATCCCAGTTGTTGATCACGACGGTGTAGGGCAATCCGCGTGGTTTGACGACTTTGTTGATGGTGCGGGCTGTGGGATCGAAGGACAGCGGTTCGGTCTCGATCGGGATGATGACCCGGTCGGCGAGGTCCAGGACGGTGCGTAGCGCGTCGGCAGCGGGTCCGCGGCCGAGTGGATCACTGGTGGCAGCGCCGGCGTCGAGGTCGATCCACCCTGGGGTATCGACATAGACGTGTTTGATGGTGGGCAGCTCCTTTAGCCGCGCCAGACCGGCAAGGTCATCGTGGGCTTGGACGATGTGGAATGGCAGATCGTCGATCCGCGACGCCCACCACACGGCAGAACCCTGCGGGTCTACTGAGATCGCGGCCACCGGAGATGTGGCGTCGGGGTCGTCGTGATCATTGCAGACGTCGGCGGTCACGGCAGCCAGGTTGACTGCGATGGTGCTCTTGCCGACGCCGCCTTTCTGATTGAGAACGACGTGCACAGCCATAGAAGGCCTTCCGTATGCTTCCCCCGCACGGCGGAGTACTTCGGATGGGATGGAGCTTGATGCTAGCGGGCGCCAACCTTCTTGCGCTGCGGTGACACACCGGCTGTGTCGTGGGTCTCATCAGCCCCATGCCAGCAACCGTTTGCTGCTTTACCGCGGTAAAGTACCCGAATTCGGCACCATGAGGGGCTATCAGCTCGTTTCGAAACTCGTTTCTGACGCTCGCGTTTTGCTAGATACCGGATTTCACGATAAGCGCGAGCATTTATGAGTCGTTGCACACTGCGTGCGCGAATCTCCCAACCAGGATGCAACAACCTCACAGGCACAACTGTCACGCAATCAGCGCGTCGCGGAGCCGCCGCGTCACATACTCACCAGGAGATCGGATGACTCCGTGACACCAACACACCATCACTGAATCATCGAAACAGCAGGTGACGGCATCGCCGGGCGACCTGGCGATCAGTCACCCGGTCGCGGCAGCACACCGTCACTCAATCACCGGGTCACCGGGTCACCTGACGATCACATCACCAGATCGCCGCAACACACCGTCACCTGATCACCTAATCACCAGGAGATCGCGTGACGATGTGGCGACAACACACCGTCACCTGATCACCTAATCACCCAATCACCAGGAGATCGCGTGACGACGTGGCGGCAACACACCATCACCTGATAACCCAATCACCCAATCACCAGGAGATCGCGTGACTACGTGGCCGCAACACAGTGTCACGACGTCACCAAATCACTACATCGCTGGAGCACCCGGTGATGATGTCACCTGATCGCGCCAACACGCCGTCACCGCATCGCAGGGACACTGCATCACCTCGTGTTCTAATCACCTTGTGACTATTGGGACCTAAGGGGATAAAGTGAAAGCTGATGTAATCGCGGTCGCAAACCACAAAGGTGGCGTGGGGAAATCCTTTACCGCGGTGAGTCTTGCTGCGGGATTGGCCCAAGGCGGCTGGCGCACCCTGTTGGTGGATTGCGACGCGCAGGCCAATGCGACGTCGATGTTCGATCCGGACGACGACGTCGACCTGGACCTTTATGACCTGATCGCCGACCAGGCTCCGGTCGCACGGGTGATCCGCAAGACACGAATCGCGAACCTCGAGATCATCCCCTCTACATTGGCCGTCGCGAAGCTCGATCAACAGCTGGTCATGATGCACAGGCGCGAGTACCAAATGGCGATGCGGCTAGAGCCGGTCTACGAGGACTACGACGCCATCGTGATGGACCTTTCACCCAATCTGGGTCAGCTAGTCATTTCTGCTCTGAATGCTGCTGACTGGATGATCGTGCCTACCGACGCCAGTAAGTGGGGGAGGCGCGGCGTCCACATGTTCATGGAGTGGGCCGGATCGCTACGCGCGCACCAGGTGCTTTCCGCTGAGCTGCTTGGAGTCTTACTGACCAAATACGAGCCGAATACGGTCATCAGCCGGGACACCCTTGCTGCATTGAAAGACGACGGTTTGCCGTTGTTTGAGACGTTGATCCCGAAACGCACGGCGGCGGAGCGGATGGTTACCGGCTGTTATGTCCTCGGGGACGTTGAAGCCGACCCCGACCTCGCACAGGCGTACGCAGCATTCACCGTCGATGTGATGAAACGGGTCAATGAGGGTCGTCGTAACCGAGGGAGGCACTATGGGTAAGAACGTCGCTGACGTCGTCGTCGGCATGTTGTCAGACGTGGGATCGGCGACCCGGCCCCCCGCCCGGGCGACCGACCCTGGGACGGCGCCGGCCTCGAAGGCCGAGACCCCCGCTCCTGCGACTCCGCAATCGCCCGAGCCGTCCGACGCGCCGCCGGCGCAGGTTCAAGCTGCTGACCCCGCAAAGGCGGCGTCAATCTCCCCAGCCTCATCATCGCCCTTGTCACGTTCAGATCGCCAGGGCGAGCCCGGCGCTCCGCGAACGCTGCGTTTGCGACCCGAAACCGCGGGAGAATTGCGGGCGGCGTGGTTGTCGGCCAAGCGTGAAGACGTCTTGTTGACAGCACAGGATTTCGCCTCCGATCTCGTCGAGGAAGCTCTACGACTTCGTCGTCGACGTCAGCGGGTAGGCAGCTCAGCCTGACAGATCGGGCAAACGCCACGCGGCGCCGACGGACGCTCTCGCCTGTGTACCCAGCAGCGTTGATGGGGCGGTTGAACGCTTTACCGCGGTAAAGCGGCTAACACCTACCCGCGCATCATCCGGACACGACAAAAGCTGAATCTGCGGTTGACGCCTGTCAGCGCAGTCCGCTGCTGGCCAGAGGGACTGGAGTGGCGCCGAGGATCTCGGCCAGCAAGCTCAAGGCTCGTTCCTCGTCGGTTTGGGGCGGCCCAGTCGCCAGGACTGCGCTGAGGTACTCATGACGGTGCGGGTCACAGGGTTCTGCGGTCACGATGTCGGGGACCGCCAGATCGTCCGGTGGCGGTAGGTTGCGCGAGTTCTCCCGCAGGGTCAACCAGGTGTTCCATACTGCCCGTTCACGCTGGTGTCGCTCGATACGCTGGGCACGGTACTGCGCCAAGTGATGGGCCGAAGCGATGTCGTCCAGACTGGTAGGGCCCGGTCCCACGCGGCCACGGCTGCGCACGATGAGGCCCGCTGTGGCCAATGCGGCCAGACTTACATAGCCGGTGGTGGCGGAGATGTGGGCGGCGGCGAAGACGTCTTTCACCTCGGTCAGTCCGCGGTGTACGACGAGGTCATAGACGCGGCGGTGACGGTGTCCTACGACGCGCCATGCGCTATGTACGTCTTCTATGCGGGTCGAGGCGATGACGCATCGCCGGGATTCAACGGGGTTCTGCGTGGTCAGCGCGTAGTAGTCAGGTTGGCGTCCTTGAGCTACCCGCGTGCGCACCAGTGGTGAGCCAGGACGATCGCGGGTGTCCCGCAGGAACTGCCAGACGGTGGTTTCGCTGAGCAGTCCTGTGGCGATCGACAGAGACCGTCCTCCTACGCCGACGAGGGGCACTCCGTTGACGACGGCTCCGGATCGCAGGGCGTGGACAGCTAGGGCTTGGTAGACCGCTGGTCCTATCCAGCGGTAGCGGTGCTGGGGGAATTCCTGTTCGATCCAGGCGGTCGCGTTCGCTAGCCAGCGGCGGTGGAGCTCGGGTCCATGCCCGCCCCCCCGTGTGTGTCTTTGATCTTGTGCGTGGACTGGTCGGAAAAAGTGGCTGTTGGCGGCGGCCCATTTCAGAGCTTTGTCAACGTCGCGTTGCAGTGCCGCGTGGGCGTTGTGGTGGTAGCGGGCGTAGGCGCGGGCCAGGCCGTCGTGCCATGGGCGGCCCGGGGTCATGAGGGCTGTGATGGTGGCTAGGGAATGGCCGTGGAGCACGGCATGCGCGAGCACTGACTGGCGGGCTTCTGAGTGGCTGGGCCAGCTGTGGTCGGTTGGGAGTTTTCCGGTGGTGGCGTAGAGAGTGATACGGGCGGGCATGTCGCCGGTTCGGACATATCGGGGATCTAGCCGGACGTGGGGTCCGGTTCCGATGAGTGTGGTCGGCGGTGGGGAGGGTGGGTTGGTGGCGTGCTCGGGGCGGTTGAGTGCGCCGAGCAGGACGTGGAGCCGGGGGAGTAGGGCTGGATGTGAGCGGCGAGTTAAGGCGTCCTGGGCGGCGGTGAGGGATCCGTCGAGTTGGCGGTGTCCGCCTTGTCGGCATGGCGATCCGGGTACCGTGATGCAACCGGTCTTCGGATTGGTCATCGGGGTCTTGTCCAGGGTGGGTAACCGGGATTCCAGGAGTCGCATCAGTGGGGCGAGTTCCTCGGCGCTGGCGCTGGTTCCGAGTGCCAGCGGGACCAGGATGTGGCGGCCGCCGCTGCGGGAGCGGTCGGTGACGGCTACTCCTCCGCATTCGGTGATCCACGTCAGGGCGCGAGCGAAATCTGTGTCAACGGCGCGCTGACCGTGGCGCTTGGTGTCGAAGTCCAGGGCCAGGATTTGGGTGCGCCCTCGCAAGTAGAGGTATGCGGCGGCGGGCACGCGGGGCAGCCGGCTGCTGAGATTGGTGGTTCGGTCGAACTTGTCGGTGTCGGGGTTCCATGTGCGCAGCAGGGGGCGGGCCGCGATGAGGTGGGCCAGCGCTTTCCAGGTAGTGGTGGGGTCGGTACTGGTTGTCGCGGCGGACACTAGGCGATACCGCTGCTGTGCGGGTTCGGGCAGGGGTAGAGGTGACCGCGGGTGTCGAGGTAGACCCAGTGATGCTGGCGCCAGAGCATGGGCGCGCCGCTTGCGGTGCTGCGCGGGTCAACTAGGTAGCCGAGGTCCAAAGCTGTGGGAACCTCGGTGTGTTCGATCAGGTCAATGCAGTTCCTGCAGCCGGCAATCGCCTCTGCGGGACTACCGAGCGTGGTGGTGGAAGGGCGGCGGCGGCGCAGGAAGATCGCGGATTGTTGGTAGGTGCAGCCGGCGGCGAAGATCTCGCAGTGGCCGCTGGCGCGGGCGGTGATGACCGCCGCGATCTGCGGGTCCGGAAGTTGGGTGTGGAGTCGGCCGACCAGTTGGCGGCGTGATCGTGGGCGGGTCGACGGCGGGGCGAGGGGCGAGGCGGCCGAACTGTGAGCCGCGGGGGCTTGGTGTGCTGCTGGGTTAGCGGAGCTGGTGCGGCCGAGGAGATGTTGTTTGGCCTCGAGATCGCCTTCAATCCAGACGCCGGCCCACATCCCGTAGTTGGGTCGGTTGCGCAGCGCGGTGGCAGCGCAGTCGCCGAGCTGGGGGCAGCGCAGGCATTGTCGGCGGGTTCTGAGCTGCTGGTGGGGGTCAAACCAGTCGCTGGGGCGTTTCGCGCAGGGTGGGGACAGCGAGGGAGTGTCAGTCTTGAGGTTCACGAAGGCGTCCTCTATCGTGAAACCGGCCTGGCTAGGCGTGGTTTCTGTTGTCAGAGGCCATATCCGGAGTCGGTAGCTCCGGTGGCAGGTATCCCCGTTTCGGCGGGGATTTCTGCGTTGTGGGCCGGTGTGGAGTTGTGGTGTCGGCTCGCCGCCGTCGAGGCGGGTCTGTGGGGGTTCCGGGCTCCTCGTGGCTGGTGGTGTCTGTGTCCTTGGTGGGACCAGAGTGACATAAGTGCGCGGTTGAACCGCGCAGACACGCCGCGCGGTTCAACCGCGCAACGTTGCAGCCTTGTCCGTGCCATCGGCGGATATCTGCCAAGCAACCTTCATCACCCGGTAGCGATCTGCAGCGCGGTCCCACCCAGCGCGCACGCCGAGATATCCCTGTCCTGCCATCTCGCCCCGGAGCAGTGGTTTCGGTCTGCCGAAGCGCTGGTGCCGGAGATGGCGAGGCTGTCTTGATCGCAGCATCCGAGTATTTCGCGACGACTGTCGCGCAGCGCCATTTCCGCCGGTAGCGTCTCTGCCTATGGCACATATGCCCACGTCAACGGCTACTGAGGGGTGACTGTTGACCGTCGATGCAACCTCGGACTTCGCCGGATTCCTATTGGGACCTGTGCTGCACGCGGCCGTGAAGGGTATCGCTGACCTCTTCACTGATGATCAGCCGCACTCCGGTGGGCAGTCACCGCAAGAGGCGTTGCTACAGGCTCTTAATGCGGCGAACGCGCCCGGAGTTGTTACCCAACCGGACGGGTCCTCGGCGCTGCGCGATGCTGCCGAGCGGGCCGCCGACGCTTACCAGCGGGCCGGGGGTGCCGCAGCGGCGACTGATGCCAAAGTGGCGGCACTGCTGAAGAAGTATCTCGCTACCAACGAGGCAACGCGGATGGAAGTCACCGCCATTGTCAAGGAGATCCAGTCGCGGGAAGAGCAGTTGAAGAAGAATCCAGCGGTGCTCAACGATCCCTTGGCGATGAAGGCATTTGGGGAGTTTTTAGATGAGCGATTGGGCAGGATTCAACAGGCGATGGAGCGCGCCAAGGTGGACAACGCCCACCAGGCGGAGCTCATTGATGTTCTCGCCGATGAGTACCAGGCGACCGCCGCCACTGCCGAGCAGCACACCCCGAAAGATGGCGGCAGCAAAACGGACACGCCAGTTGATGGGGGGTCGGGTGGAACGGACGCCGGCGGAGGGGGGGCAGGGCCGGGCGCAGGTGGGGGAGGTGGTCTGACTGACCCGTTGGCTGGGATGGGTGTGCCTGGCGGTCTGGGTGGACTGGGCGATCCGATGTCGATGCTCGGGCCGGCCTTGGCGGGCATGAGTTCGATCCCGGGTTCGCTGGGCGGGTTGGCGAGCTCGCTGCCGGCTGCCGCGATGGGGATGGCGCCGCTGGCTGGTCAGATGGCCGGTGCGGGTGTGGGGGACGGTTTCAAGGATGAGGCCCCACGTGAGGGCGCGAAGTCGACAGATTTTGACGATGGCCACGGCAAGGATTCGGCGGGCAAGCCTGCTGAAGCTGCTGGTGAGGAAAGGGGCAGCAAGGACAAGAATCCGGAGGCCTCAGTTACCCCGGCTGCGACAACGGCGGCGTTATCTGGGGCTGTACCTGCCACCGCTGGCGGTGACCCGTCTTTGGTCGTGCAGATGCCTGACGGTTCGCCGGTGACCACCACATCGGCACAGCATGCAGCCGCTGTGCGTGCGGTGGTGAATGGGACGTCGGTTACTGACGCGTGGAAAGGATCTCACGTCTCGTTGCCGCCGCCGGGCACCCCGGTCACCGAGCCTGCTGACCCGAGCCACTTGTTGCCGGGCACGGTTGCTCAGTTCAAGACTCGCGAGCCAGTGATGTTCATGGGAAACGGGAAGATTTGGCTGGACGGCCAGCTGCAGCCGCAGAGCGCATTGCCAACGACGGACTTTTTAGGTTGGGTTGACCCGGCTCAACAGGCCGGTACAGCAACCGCGGCAGCGCCCGCCCCGCGGGCGACAGGTACGTAATTGGTAAGTGCGGGTGAAGGAGCAAACAGGGCTGATGGCCGACAGCGAGGAACAGATTGTGTCCGAGCCTCTGGTCATCGAGTGCTCGCGGGACGGCGCAGTATTGGTCGAGGTTGGTTGCTCCGGTGAACAGGTGCGTGTGCAGTTGGAGCCCGAAGCCCTGGCGTGGCCGATGGAGGTTCTCGCCGATCGGATCGTGCGGCTGTATCGCGTTGCGATGATGCGAGCTCGTGCCGATCATTGGCTCTCTGAGAATTACGGGCTGATGGGGATTCCCAGATCCAACGCTTGGCCGACGCATGCCGAGGTTGACGAATTCCGTCGGTCTGCCATCGATTTCTGAGGTTACGACGATGCGTAACGCCATTTCGCATGGTTGGCTAGCAAACAATAGGTTCAAATTGGGGAAGGTGGAAACGCGGTGGCTGCAGAGGTGAGACTCGACGTCGGAGAGTGGCACGACCATGCACAGTGGTGGGAAGCCGAGGGGCCGCGAATTCGCGAGGAACTCAGCGTCACGCCCACGACTTTGAGCGAGGCCCGGTCAATGTTCGGCAGAATCGGCTCCTCGACGGTAGGGGCAGCGCTGCAGGAACTGTTGCAAGCTCGTGCGGCGGCCGGACATGCTCTGGGTCGCCACTGCGAAGGCGTCGGTCAACAGATCCGTGCCAGTCTGGCCTCCTACACCGAGTCTGAGGAAGCCAGCCAGCGAACACTTCGCACGTAGTTGGCTGAATCGCTACGGGCCGACCCCGCCGCCCTTCGGGCCGCGGGGTCACGGGCGCACGCAGCGGGCAGTAGCGCCTCCCCGGGCTCCGATCACGTGCAGCCGTGCGCTCCCGACGTTGTTTCTGTCGGTGCCAGCACACGGTTCGGGGTTAACCTCGCACTTGCCCGTCAGTACACGAGTGTGGCGACCCGGATGGCGCGGCAGTTCGGGGTGTTGCTGGAGGCTGGGGCCGATGCCTATGACGAGCAGGAGACGGCATCGGCAGCGACGTTGGGCGCGGGCGGGCTGTCGGGTCCCGGCGGCGGGGTTTCTCGACCAGCCGCGGTGCAAGACGAGGCGGCGTTGCTCGGCGGGGGTCAGCCACCGCCGTCGGCGGCAGCCGGCGAAGTTCCCGCGTCGCCGCGCGACATCGCCCGGCTGATTGATAGTGGCCGCACGGGTCCTGGTCCGCAGACTTGGCAGACCGTTGCCGATAGCCTGCGGGGAGAGTCGGAGCGGCTTGAGCGGGCGGCCGAGCAGTTGGCCGCCGCGATCGCCACGGCGCAGCAGGGGTGGGATTCGGCTGCAGCTGATGCGGCCGTGAGCCAGATGCGTTCGCTGCAGACCTGGTTTGAAGGCCACGCGCAGTACCTGAGCATCCTTTCAGCCACCGCGAGTGGGCATGTCGAGGCGTTCCGAACGGCTGCGGCGGAGATCCCGAAGTTGTCGGCGGTCACTGCCGCAGAGCGCGAATTGCGGGCCGCCAACGACGCGAATACCCGCAGCGGCGGGCGGTTGCAGCCGGCAGTGACTCGTTCTCAGGTGCGGTTGAGCGCGTTGTATTCGCAGTCGGCCAATGGGTTCAAGAACTACACGTTCTCTGCGGGGGTTACCTCGACCTCTCCGCCACCCGCCCCGCCTTCTTGGGAACCAGCACAGCACGCTGATCCTGCCGTGCACGGCCCAAGCGATGACCTCGTGACGCATAAGACCGATGCAGCACCAACCGATGCCCCGCAGGAGTCTGTTGATGCGGCCAGGGGGGCGGGTGAGGATTCACTCAAGCCAGGCGCGAGCTGGCCGCCAAGCGCGCTGGACCCGGATGTCGACCTCTCCGGGTCGGTGGATACCGCTGGTACGGCGCCATCATTGCTGCCGGCAATGGTCGGAACCGCGCTAGGTGGAGTTGGCGGCGCACTGGGCGGACTCAGCGGTTTGGGAAGCACGCCCATGCAGGCGATGCCGTCATCCATGATGAGCGGTCTTAGCGGCCCGTCCGGTGGTGCACCGCAGCAGGGTGGCGGGGGCGGACCTGAGCAGCCGGCACCGGCGCCTGCTGGGGGAGGCCATGACGCCGCACCGGACAGCGGTGGGGGGGAACCGGGGGACACAGAACCTGCCGGCGCGCAGGGATCGTTAAGTGCGCCTCCGGTCTTGGCGTCTCCTGCTGTGGAGGCTGCCCCGATGACTGCGGCCCCGGCCGCCAATGTGCCGGCGGCTTCTGCTTCCAATGCAGGGACTCCGATGGGCGCCATGGCGCCCCCGATGATCGGCGGCGCAGGCCGCGGTGGCAGCGGGGCTGACAATAAGCAGCTGTATAAGGACCGAGAACTGAAGGTGACGGTTCCACCGAATAGCGAGCCGGTGAAGGGCCGACGGGAAGCGCGTGGAACAAAAGATGGAGCTGGGAAATGACGGGAATGACCGACGACGAATACGTCGACATCGTCACATCCGGGTTGAGAGAAGCGAAGTCATGGACGGCGCAGTTCAACGACGCCATGCAGCGCGCTGCCCAGCAGGAGTCTGACAACGAGGTAGTGGCCGCGGCGTTCGACGCGGATGGTTACTTGCGGGATTTGTTCATTGACCCCATCGCCCCAGCGCAGTACACCCATGTTGAGCTTGAGGAGCTGATCAGCGCCGAGTTGCGGGACGGGAGTATCAAGCAGCGTGAGGCGATGCGCAAGGTGTGGGACCGCTTTTTCGGCTCCGATGCACCGTGGAGTGAGATCCAAGCGATCGCTGAAGATCTCGAGACCCCTTAACCCTGAGGCATTTCATGCAGGGTCATCACGTGGTGGCGTGCTTGGCGGTCCCGAGCGCGGCTGAGCGCTCTCGCGGTTGCGCCTGGCTATAGCTTTGCCCCATGTGCTGTGCGGTGACTGGGGGTCGGCTTAGTAACGGAACGAATATGGTTGTTTTGTGATCTCGCTATGGCTACGCGGGGATGCGTAGCGGCCGGTGGCCTTCGCGGCGCTGCTCGGCGTCGATGTCGAAGGAGTAGGTGCCATAGAAGTTGATGTGATCGTGCTGGGCAGGGGTCAAGTGTGCCGCAGTCTCGTCGCTGACCTCCATGCCGTTTGACCGCAGGTTGTCGATCGTGTCGGCGAGGTAGGTGGTGGTCCATAGGACGCAGGCGTTGGTGACCAAGGTGAGGCACAGTGCCTGATCGATTTGGTCATCGAGATGACGTCGGCGGACGTGGCCTTGATGGGCGAAGAACAGGTCGCGCCGTAGCGCATGCAGGCTCTCGCCCTTGTTGAGCTGACGGCGTACGCGGCGACGGAGTTCTTCGTCCGCGACGTAACGGCATACGTAGAGCGTGCGGATCAGGCGCCCGTACTCGTGCAGTGCCTTGGCGAGCGTGCTCTGCCGGCTGCTGGCGTGCAGCTTGGCAATGAGCAGACTCGCGGTGGTGTGCCCGAACTTCATTGAGGCGACCAGGCGCAGCAGATCATCCCAGTGGTCGGCGATCAGCTGGGTTTGGATCGGCTGGCCGAGCAACCGCCCGGCGTGCGGGTATTGAGCGCGCCAAGCTGAGGCGGTTCCGAGGCGGTAGAGCTGTAGGCGGCCGATGTCGCGGATGCGCGGAGAGAACTGCAACCCGGCCAGGTGGAAGATCGCGAATGTCGCAAGGGTTTGTCCGGCGGTGTCGACGGTGTGTTCGGCGAGCGGCAAATCCGTTGGGTTGCCGAAGATTTCGTCCAGCACTGCGACCGCCTCGCGCCAGGTGGTCGGTATTACCTTGGTGCCGTAGGTCGAATGTTGATCGGAGACATGGGTATACGTGGTGGTGCCTTCGTCAACGAAATACCGTGACAGCGCGCGGGCAGTGAGGCTGTGTCCCCGTTGTGGGAACCGCTGCCCGTCCGACGACGAGAGCGTCCCGCCGCCCCACAGCGCGGCCAGCGGGTGCGCGTGGTGTGCGTTGACCAGGCGCGTGTTCGCCGCCCGCAACGTGTCTTGGCGCAGGTACCACTGCGACGTCCAGGCCAGGGCGTCTTCGGAGATGCCCGAAGCGTCGGCCATCCCGGCGTAGCCGAGGTTGCAAGCGTAGGCGATCAGCGATGCGTACAGGTTGCGGGTGAGGTCGGGGTTGCGTGGTTGAGCGCCGCCGGCGTGGGTGAACTCTTCGCTGAACCCGGTCAACTCATCGACCTCAATCAGCAGCGCCGGTAATTGCACGCGCGGCAGCCGGGCCGACGTGGCGTCGGCGAGCGTATCCGCTTCGGCCGGAAGCTGTTCGGCAGGTAGCGGCGACACGATCAGCTCACCGTCATCACCGAGACGTGCGAGTCTCTCGGCGCCTTGGTCCGTCAAGACTGTCTCCAATACCGCGACTGCCGCGTGCAGTTCATGCTCGAGGCGCTCGAGTTGCCGGGACGCGCCGGGCTCGGTGCGGGTGACGGTGCAGAAGTCGTCACGGTGCCCGGTCCACCGATCCGGCGGTAGCAGCAGGGTGGACGGGTCGGTGTAGCGGCGTGAACCGGGCACCCATAGGTCGCCGGAGCGCAGCCCGGCCTGCACCCCGTAGAGGACGCTCAGTTCCCAGTAGTGGCGGTAGGCGGCGCCGCGGCCTTGACCACGCGCGGCGTCGAGATAGCCACGCCAGCGCGCCGGCACAAACACCGTCGCCGCGGCGGTGGTTGCCTCGTCCGGGACCGCGGTGCGGGCGGCGGTGTTGAGCTCGCGCAGCACCTCGACGGCAGTGAGCAGGGCCGTGACCGACGGGCTGCCGGTGTTGCCGGTCAGAGGAAGCGCGGCGATCACCACAGGGGTGAACGTGCGCAGGTACTTGTAGCGGGCGGCCAGCAGGTCAAAGTGACCATGGTCGCGCTGCCCGCGATCTTCAGGTGGGCGGCGGGCGGCGATCAGGCGTTGCATGCCGATCCGCTGGCGGACAGCCCGCCCGGCCTGCTCGTCGGGGACGGTCGGGTCGGCGAGCACATCGAGGATCTCGTCGAGCAGCTGGCCCCGGTCCACCTCGGCTTTGGCGCGGTCGACGAGCCGCCGTGAAAGTTCATGCCGGGCTCGGGAATCCGCGCCGGCCAGCGCTTGGTCGAGCAGCTGCACCAGCTCGTCGAGCACCTCGACGTAGGTTTCGGCCAGTGTTGCCAACAGGACCGGGTGACGCCGGTCGACCGCGGCGCGCTGCAACGCCTGATTGGTTGAGCGGCGGCCGATCTCGGCGAGCATGCGTCGCCGCCCAACCGGGAGCCGGGACAAGTCGAGGCGATCGGCGCCGTGGCGTCGCAGGAATTCCAGCTTGTCCAGCTCGGCCTTGAGCAACTCGGGCGTTGCAACGGTGGCCCCGCGGCGCAGCCAAGCCAGGCGAGTCAAGCCGAGGTCGGGGTCGACATCGAGCAGGCCGTCCAGCTGCATCGGCCGCGGTGGTTGTAGCAGCGGCCCAAGCCGGTGGTAGGTCTCGGCGCGAGCCGCGTCGCGGGCCGCGGCCACCCGACGAGTCAGGCTGTCGACTGGTGGGCGGACAATCCGTTCGGCGCGCAGCCAGTCACAAGCCAGCTGCAATAGGACGCCGGGAGCATCGTGTTCGAGCGCCCGCGCTAGCAGGAACTCGTCGAGCAGCTTGCGTTCGCCGGCGGCGCACAACCGCCAACCCAGCCGAGCCAGCACCTGTGCGCGGTGTTCCCGGCGGGTTCGTCCCTGCCAGCCGCCGTACCCCGCCAGCAATGCCGACGAGATATCCGGCGCAACACCTAAAGCCTGCCTGAGCCGATCCAGTGCGAGCGACGGGCAACCGGCCAGGTCGTCGGGAATCCAGCCCAGCCACGGCAGCGTCGACAGTTGAACGGCGACACCGAGACGGTTCTGCTGGCGGTTGAAGCCCGCCAGCCACGAGAGATCGTCGGCTGACAGGGTGAAGTAGGTGACCGCATCCTCGACTGCGAGCTCGTCCGGCCAACTGCTCAGCCGGGCAAGCTCGGGATCAGACAGGTAGCGGACCGGCATCTGACCTCCGAACGGCCCGCGGTTCAGGCCGTCATCGCAAGGACGCTAGCCACGGTCAGTGGAGGCCGCAAGGGCCGCGGCGCACCGCCCGTATGGGGATCCCTCTACGGTCACGCCATAGGCAGCGTGCAGGGGATGCCGAGCACGACACAACGAGGGCCCGCCTGGTGCGCAGGTGGTGCATCCCAGGCGCGCTTGCGCTCGCGCCTAGTGCGCCGTTTGCTCAACTTCAAACCGTGCGACATTTGCTGCGGGCAGGGTTGTGGTTCCCACGCTGGATATTGAGCAGTAATCAGTAATCCGACTCATGGAGCCCCCGGTGGCTTTACGATGGAGTTTCGGGTCAACTCGCGCGTAGTCATATCCTCGGCAGCGGCCGCTTTTGGCGGGGGTTCTGGTGGCATTGGCGGTCGAACCAGGTCGCCTGAAAGTTCGGTGGTCCAATGGACACTCATCGGCAACCGTCTGGTTTACCCACAGCTCGGGATGATTCTGATGTCAGTGAGTGGGTGCTGTGGTTTGGTGCCCGGGGGCATACCAAGCGGGTGCAAATTGATGCCGTATGGAGCACGGTGGCGGTGGTGACAATCTGTGGTGAGATCGACGCCGCCAACGCCGAGGCGGTGGGGCGGTATTTGCGCAGCGTAGTATGTGTGACGCGTCCTATGATAGTCGATTTGACCGCGGTGACGTTTCTGGGGGCGCGCGGCATGCATCAACTGATGGCATTGGATTCGGCCTGCGGCGGGGTCGGCGCGCAATGGGCTTTGGCGGCTAATGTGGTGCTGCGCCGTTTGCTGGTGCGGGTCGGTGCTGGTGATCACTTTCTTCCGGTGAGCGGATCGATCGGTGCGGCGCTGGAAGTGTTGCTGTTGCGCGCGCCGCGCAGTTCATGATGTGCTGCAAACGGCCTGATGTCGAGGAACAGATGTCGGTTACGGCATTGTCTGACGCAGAGTGGCTGGCTGTAGGTAGCTCGGAGCCGCTTATCTCTTGTTATCGCGCTGCGGTTTTGGGCGAGCAGTCTTCCGCCGGCGGATGCCGCATATCAGGTGGGTTTCCACGGGTGGGCTGGCGCTGGCCAGAGACGGAATGGAAGACCCAATCCGCTCGGGGGGAAGTGGGTGCCGCCGCGCTGGTTGGTGGTGTCTGGCTGTTGTGCCCGGATCAGCTGAGCCACGCTGATCTGCCTGTTATATAGGCACTGTCAGCAGGCGGCGGGCGGTGGGCTGGAGTCGTGCCGCGAAGCAGGTCCGCCACGGCGCCTCGTCTCTAGGGGGCGAATGCGCGCGTTGCTAGAGGACGTTTTGATCCTCCGCGCGAGCGGGTAGGTGACGGGGGTGAGGCCGATCCGCGCGGGTACCCCTGCGATGAGCGCGGCTTCCAGGGCTGGCGGTCAACCGGCACTTGCTGCCGAACGGCTCGGGTTGATACCGGAAAGAGAACGGAGCAGTATGCATGCGCGCGGAAGAAGAAGGCGAGACGCACCACGACGAGGCCCACGGGCGAAAACAGTCGAGCAAGGCCGTGGTGAGCGGATCTCGCCAGTTGCTGACCAGCGCGGTGATGCGGTGAGGGGACGTCGGAGCACGGGTAAGTTGACGCCACTACCGCGGTCGCGGATTGCGCGGCTCGCCTGGTCGTGGGTTCGACATCCGGTACGAAGCCGCGAGTACCCCGCCGATCGTGAGCGTCTGATCACCGCGCAAGAGTTTCCTGCTTTGACGTCTAACGAGTGCTTCGTGAGGTCGGTGTGTGCAGGTGGGGACACCAAAACGTAGGCAGCGCAGTGGTTGTCGGCGGCTATCGCTGAAGTCGGGAATGCCTTAGCGGCCGAAAGCCGCGGTGCCGGCGTGTTCCCACTGAATTGAGTCGCCTGGTCTCAATCACGGGGAACACGCCACCGCGCCGCCATCATTCGCATTACTGGCGGCAATTTCCGGCCCACCGCCCGACTGATGGCTCAGATTCATCGCGTCATGGAAATCAACTAACTCATTACCGTCACAAGCGAAGTCGTCGACGCCGCCCGCGAATCCCTCGTCATCGCCCTCTCTGTCAACCTGGGTTGAGGCACCCGCTCCCTGACAATTTGTGACCCGAGGGTGGGGATGGAGAGATTCCACGAAATGACTAGTAAGGTGACGACGTTGGCCTGTGCGGCCGGGATGAAAGATCCTGGTCGGGTGGCTGACGATGCAACGCAACGTCCGGATCCCGAGGTGCCCGAACCGTTTCACGCTGTGGTGTACCGCATGCAGTCGCCACAACCAGCCCGCTCTGTGACTGACCATATGCACCAGCGTGATGCCCCTGCGACTCCGGCGGGGCAATTGGTGGTCGGCGAGAATCGGCGCACATCACGCTCGCTGGCGTTGCGGGCGAGCCGGACCAACCGGATCATCGACAGCACTGCGCCAGATTAGAGTGTGCGCAAGCGGTTTCTCGCTCAGTGCGGGTGCCCCCGCAGCGACAAGCGGCGATGTGCCCCTGGACGAGAGTGGAAAATAGGTGCCGACGCAAACCACCACGCCGGTCTCCCTCGGCGACCGGGTCATTCGTACACGTGTCCTTGGTCGGGGGCCCACGGTGGTCCTTGAAGCCGGCGGGGCAGGTGAAGCAACGACGGACGCGTTCGGTGGTTTGTTGGAACAGTGGATTGCCTCCTTTGCCACCGTCTTGACCTACGACCGCGCTGGTAGTGGCGGCTCGGAAGGTCCGCCCCGCCGCAGCGTTGCTGAAATGGCTGATGATCTCCATGGTGTAATCCAGCAATTGCATTGCGCCACACCGGCGGTCGTGGTGGGATGGTCGTCGGGCGGTTTGGTTGCTCAGATGTTCTCCTTACGTCATCCAGACGAAGTGGCCGGGTTGGTTTTGCTCGATCCCTCTGCGCCGGTCACTGAATCACGACTGCTCGAGTTGCTGGGGATGGCCATGGGGGCTGGAGGGCTTTTCATCATGGGGACTGCCCAGCTGCTGAGGCTTCACCGCACAAGCATGGGCCGACATATGGTGCGACGTATGGCTCCCAACGATGTCACGAAGTCGAATTTGCGCTGGCTTTACCGCTATCTCGACAATCATCCTTGGGCGGGATTGCAGACGGCACGGCTTGTGCCGCGTCATGCTGGTTATCTGCGGGAAATGAAGCGAGCACTCGAACGTGTGCCGCTGCCAGACGTGCCGACGCGGATAATTATGCCGCGGTCGCCGACCCGTCGGCGCGCTGCGTATGCGAAAATGGACGCCGCCAATCGTGCTCTGGTCAAACGGTTTCCGCGAGGCGAACTAATATTCGCCGACGGCACAAGCCACTCGTGGCTGCCAGTCGAACGCCCCGATGTCATTGTTAAGGCGATCCGTGACGTGCTGCGAGCCGGTTCACATTAGGGTCTGCCCGCGGGAAGCCGCGTCCCGCTTCTGCTGACCAGGTTGTCGGGTTGCGGCAGCCGTGGATGCGGGGACAATCAGACTTCATCGGTAGCAGCTGGTCACAGCGATGAGCGACAACATGTTCCGCACCGTCGAAGTTTGGGTGAGAAGCCGAGCTCAGGTCGACGAGAATCTGCACATGAACTGCCTCATGCTTGGCGAAGTGCGCGATGTCGAGCGGCTGACCAACGCCAACTGGGGGCGGCTCGTCTTGGTGCGTCGTGTCGCCACCCACTCCGTCCAAATCGTTGCAAGATACCAGGGTGCGGGCTGAAACCGTTCCCGCCCGATGTGATGGCGCCCTGGTTGGGGATGACGATCATCGGAACGTGGTTGCCCTCGTTGCCGATGCCCAGTCCGAGATTGTTGAAGTTCTCGTCCCAGGTGATGATGATCGCGTCGCGCTGACCCGCCGTGTTCCATGCCGTGGAGTTCTGGATCAGGGAGACCTGCTGCTGCTGCAGGAACGAATCGCCTGCGGCGACGTTGTACTGGTGCGTCGTGAGCTGGCTGCCGACGAAGTTGAGGACACCCGGAAGCGAATCCACGGGCCCTTCCATGTCGTTGGCGTTGTTAGCTAGCTAGCCTAGTGTCCCGCGCCAGAAATAAGTTACATCTGTGGAATTCGACCACCATCCGCACCTGCGCCGACGAAGCACCCGAGGCGCCGGGGGTGATCGAGGCCGACACCGTGGCGCACTGCGGCCCGACGCTGATCGGCGAGTTCGCCCGGACCCAGCTGTGGTGGAATGGCTCGATCATCAGCCAGCCGAATCAATCTGGAGGACATCGATCAAGTCTTCGAGATACGCACTGGCATACAACTTTGACACCAACCCAGCCGGCGGCCGGCCCTCCTCAAACCGCAATGCCGCGCAGTTAGCGTCGGTGGCGTGTTGTCAACCATCGAGGATTTCGATGGTGATGGTGGTGGTGTGGTTGCTGCGGTCGATGGTGCCTTTGGCGCGGTGTTTGGAGATGGCGCGTTTGACCACTCGGGGACTTGAGCGCGATCGCCGCGCTGGTAGCGGCTGGTTGAGGACAGCGGCTCCGATGCGGCCGATCAGGTCGGTGGTTGTCTCGGTGATGGCCGCGGCGGCGTGAACGACTTGGTCGCGGGCGGCGTGCAGGGCGACGGTGAAGCTGAGCCTGTCGGGGCTAATCGTGGGGTTGGCCAGGCTGGTATCGGCGATGGCGATGCGCAAGGCCTGGTAGGTGATCAGCAGTGCGTAGACCTCTTGGGTGATGCCGGCGGGGGTGGCTGCTCGCAGGACGCGGCCACCCAGAATGGTCGATTTCAGTTCCAGGTAGCTGGTTTCGATCTGCCAGCGTTGATGGGAAAGATTAACCAGTTCGTCTGCGGGGTAGTGCTTTTCGTTGAGCAGGGTAGTGACCAGACGGTAGTGGCCACAGCGGGTTGTGCCGCCGTCGAGGCGCACGGTGATCGCTGCGTCGATCACCCGCACGGTCACCGCTCCCATCCGAGCCAGCCACGTCCGGTCCGGCAGCGTCTTGACCGGGGCAGCACGCGGGCGTCCTTGCACCGGATCAGCAGTGCGGCGTGGGTCGAGGCGATCTGTTCGACCAGGGCGGTGACGGCGAAGTTGCGGTCGGCCAACAGCAGCATCCCGGGTCTCAGGCAGCGCAAAAGGTCTGGTGCATAGGTGGTTTCCCCGACACGGTAGGCGCCGAACACGGCATCGACGACGGTACGGGTGCCACACGCCACGATGGTCAACAACCGCAGCATCGGATACCCGGACTCGGCGGCGGGGCGGCCGGTTTGGCGCCCGAATGCTGCGGCGTTGGCGGCGTGGTGGGCACGAACATCGAGGTGCCGTCGATCGCGCAGACCAACAGCCCATGCCAGCGTGCGGCCCCGACAGCCGGGCCCCGTACCAAGGTGAACAATTCGCGCAGCGGAGCGACCCCGACACGGCGCAAGGCTTGTGACAATGCCGAGGAACCCGGCGAGGCCACCGCGGTCGGGTCCAGACCGGCGACCAGCCGCGCCCAGACCTGCTGGTAACCGATCTCGGCGAACAATGCCCCGGCCAGGAGCAGGTAGACCACCACCCGCGCGGGCAGCACCCGAATTCGGCGTTGCACGCGGCCGGTGCTCTCCAGCGCCGCATCAACGAGATCGGCGGACACGATCCGGGTCAACTCGCCCAGATGGCCAGGCGCGAACGAACCCTCATGGGCCGAGCCAGCAGGACAGATGACAGACTGAACAGACAGCGGAACTCCCCGGTGAGATGGTGTCTTTGCACGGACAATCCATCGATACCGGGAGTTCCGCTGCCCTACCCGCACCCCACACGGCGTGTCACATTTGCATCACGAGTCACACGCCTAACTGCGCGGCATTGCCTCTAACCGCTGAGGAGCACTGTTGTTCGACAGTTTTTTCGTGACCTTGTCGCCCCTTGCCACCCACTCCGCTCGCCTGTACCCTCAGGGGGTATGGGGTACGGAACGGTGGAGGCGGACGTGATGTCCCAGCATGGCCGCCTGTCGTCGACGCTATCCCGATCCCGTTGGTACGCTGTAAGTACTGTGAGCGGATCGAACGCATGCCCGCGGCCGTGGTGGCAATTCACCGCGGCCTTGGCTGCTGCGGTGACCGCGGTCGCGGTGTGGATCCTCATTCTCGGACACGCCGAGGTGCGGCATGAGCCTGCTGCACCCCATCCCGCTCATGTTCTGGTGAGTTCGCTGGGTGGCGAATTCACAATCAGCAGCAATCACGCGCACATCGGAACTCCGTCAGTTGCCCATCACGAGGCGTTCATGACCGCCGTGCTGCCTAACGCCCCGGTCACTACCGTGGCGGCTCTGAGCGTGGTGGTAGCGGTGATCGGCGCGGTGGGGTTGTTCGGGCGGCATGTGATCTTGGGCGGTCGTGGTCCGCCGCGTAGCATCGGTGCTGTATTGACCGGTCAAGAGCTCTTGACGCGGTTGTGCTCTTCTCGTCGCTGACTGGGTAGCGCCAGGTCGTCTGTGCACTGTCACGACGGCCGGTGGCCGCTTCCCTTGTCACTGGCTGCGCCAGCGGCCTCTTGCTAGAAAGCGACGATCGCATGAACAACAACTCTGCTCGTTCCTCGAACTCTCTGGAATCCCGTCTGCCCTGCAGTTCCCGGTCGCTGACGTTGGTGGACCGGCCTCTCAGCCCCGCACAATGCCCGCGCGTGCCGGGAAGCCACCGTCAGCCGGCCGGGCTGGTGGGCAACACCCCGGTACTGCTGATCTCAGAACCGCTAACTGCCGCAGACCGCGGCTTCTGGGCCAAATTGGAAGGCTTCAATCCCGGCGGCAGCATGAAGGACCGGCCCGCAGTGCACATGGTTGAACGCGCCCGGGCCCGCGGTGAACTGCGTCCGGGGGCCCGCATCGTGGAATCCACCAGCGGATCCCTGGGCCTGGGGCTGGCGCTGGCCGGCATGGTGTACCGGCACCCGGTCACGGTGGTCACCGACCCAGGCATGGAGCCCATCGTGCAGAACATGTTGCGCGCCTACGGCGCCGAGGTCGACCTGGTCACCGAGCCCCACCCGGTCGGCGGATGGCAACAGGCCCGCAAGGACCGCATTGCACAGCTGCTGGCCGCTGACCCCGACGCGTGGTGCCCCAACCAGTACAACAACCCCGAGAACGTGGACGCCTACCGTCCGCTGGCCCTGGAGCTGCTCGACCAGCTTGGTCGCATCGATGTGTTGGTGTGCTCGGTGGGCACCGGCGGGCACTCGGCGGGAGTGGCACGGGTGCTGCGCGAGGCGAACTCGGATCTGAAGGTGATCGGGGTGGACACCGTGGGCTCGACGATCTTCGGTCAACCCGCGGCCACCCGGTTGATGCGCGGTCTGGGATCGAGCATCTACCCTCGCAACGTCGACTATGCGGCGTTTGACGAGGTGCACTGGGTGGCACCCGCCGAGGCGGTCTGGGCCGCGCGCGCGCTGGCGGCCACCCACCACGCCAGCGGCGGCTGGAGCGTGGGTGCCGTCGGCCTGGTGGCCGGGTGGGCCGCGCGGACCATGCCCGCCGGGACCACCATCGCCGCGGTCTTTCCCGACGGTCCGCAACGCTATTTCGACACCATCTACAACGACGACTACTGCCGCGAGCACGGCCTGCTCGACCACCTTCCCCCCGAAGGGCCAGCCGTCATCGCCCACCCCGACGAGCTGGTCGTGCAGTCCTGGACCCGGTGCGCCACCGTCGTGGATCCCACCGGAGCGATGCAGTAATGGAATTGCTGACGCAATTTCGCAGCTTCGACCGGCCCAGCCGGATGCTGATGATCAACCAGTTCGGCATCAACCTCGGTTTCTACATGTTGATGCCGTACCTGGCTGCCTACCTCGCCGGCCCACTCGGGCTGGCGGGGTGGGCTGTTGGGCTGGTTTTGGGTGTCCGCAACTTCTCCCAACAGGGCATGTTCATTGTCGGCGGCACGCTGGCAGACCGGATCGGCTACAAACCGTTGATCGTGGCCGGCTGCCTGCTTCGAACGGGCGGCTTCGCGTTGCTGATCTTCGCTCACTCATTACCGGTCGTGTTGATCGCCTCCGCTGCCACCGGCTTCGCCGGAGCGTTGTTCAACCCCGCGGTGCGCGCGTACCTGGCCGCCGATTCACGTGAGCGCCGTGTGGAAGCATTCGCGGTGTTCAACATCTTCTATCAGGCTGGGATTCTGCTGGGCCCGCTGGTCGGAGTCATGCTGGTAGCCATCGACTTCCGCATCACCGCAGCAGGCGCGGCGGTGATCTTTGCGGTACTGACGGTCGCGCAGTTGCTGGCGCTGCCGCAGCACAGCGCCGATCCGGCGCCGGAGAAAACATCGATACTCGATGACTGGCGAGTGGTCCTCGGGAACCGTTCCTTCCTGCTGTTCGCGGCGGCGATGATCGGCTCCTACGTGTTGTCCTTCCAGGTCTACCTCGCCCTGCCGCTGCAGGCGGCGCAGTTGACCAAGCGCTACCAAACGCTACTGGTGGCGGCGATCTTCGTTGTTTCAGGTCTGGTGGCGGTCGCCGGACAGCTGCGCATCACCCGTTGGTTCGCCGCGCGGTGGGGCCCGGGGCGCAGCCTGGCCATCGGGTTGGGTGTCCTGGCGGCCTCGTTCTTGCCGCTGATAGCCGTCCCCGACGGCTCTCGACTCGGGATCGTCGCGGCTGCCGCCGCGCTGCTGGCGACAGCCGCCATGCTGGCCGTCGGCTCGGCCGCGGTCTTCCCGTTCGAAATGGACACTGTCATGGCTCTGGCCGGAGGCCGGCTCGTGGCTACGCATTACGGCTTTTACAACACGATCGTCGGAGTGGGAATCCTCGCCGGCAACCTGGCTACCGGTTGGGCAATGGGCGCAGCGCGGCAGGCCGGAGCCGACGAATTGGTATGGGCCGGGCTGTTCATCATCGGTGTCTTCGCGGCTTTGGCTCTGCGCGTCCTTGACCGCCACCAGCACCTGCAGCCGCGCGCTACTCAACACTGCCCCACCGGATCAACCGGCGCTGGGCAATCCCCTGAAGTTCAGCGGGGACGATCCTGAGAGCACGACGCCTCGCCACACCGCGGGGTCAGTAGCCACGAATTAACCCGCGGCAGCGCCCGCGGCAACCGACTGACGAAGGATGGTAGTGCAGGCAGTGCGGAATCACATCTCACTCAATCGGCGCACGTTCGTCACCGCTTCAATCGCCGGCGCGGCCGGGCTTGCGCTCGGGTCATGCGGGCGAAGCGATCGTGCACCCAACCTGCAGCAGGCCATTGACGCCGCGGAAAAAGCCCGACCACACACGGGACGGACCGTCACCGCCACCCTTACCGCCCAACCGGCGTCCCTAGACCTCGGCGGTCCGGTCGCGAGAACACTGGCCTATGGCGACGCCTTGCCCGGCCCGCTGATCCGCGCCAACGTCGGCGACGAACTGGCCGTCACGGTCAGAAACCGGCTCGGCGACGCCACTTCGGTGCACTGGCACGGCATCGCGCTGCGTAACGACATGGACGGTGTCTTCCCTTCCACCCCCAATATCGGCGCCAACAGTGACTTCACCTACCGGTTCTCCTCACCGCACCCCGGCACCTACTGGGCCCACCCACACGTCGGAATGCAGACCGACTACGGGCTCTACCTGCCGGTGATCATCGACGACCCCGCGGACCCCGGCCGCTACGACGCCGAATGGATCGTGGTCCTCGACGACTGGACCGACGGCGTCGGGAAAAATCCTCAACAGATTTTCGATGAGCTCAAGGGCTCCCAGATGCCGGCCCACGGGCCCAGCCAGCAGCAGATGCCCGGAATGTCCGCCGTGGGTAGCAGTGCATTACTTGGTGGTGATTCCGGCGACATCGATTACCCCTTCTATCTGGTCAACGGACGGGTTGCGGCAGCGGCAACCACCTTTGACGCTAAGCCGGGCCAGCGCATTCGCATCCGCATCATCAACGCCGGCGCCGACACCGCATTCCGCGTGGCGTTGGCAGGCCACGTCATGACGGTCACCCACACCGATGGTTTCCCGGTTGCGCCGGCCGAGACCGACGCTTTGCTGGTCGGTATGGCCGAACGCTATGACGTCGTCGTCACCGCCGGCGACGGGGTCTTCCCGCTGGTAGCAATGCCTGAAGGCAAACCGGCGACACCCGGGCGCGCACTGCTGAAGACCGCCGACGGCAGCCCACCCGACGTCAACTTCGCGCCTCCCGAACTCAACGGCAGAATCGGCACCGTCGACACGTTCACCGCCCCATCGTCCGCCAGCTTGGGGTCAGTGCAATCGGATGCGAACCTGGCCCTGGAACTCACCGGCTCCATGGCGAAGTACGACTGGGCGATCAACGGGAAGCCCTATCCGGACAGCACGCCGGTGACCGTCAAACAGGGCCAACGAGCCACCCTGGCCTTCACCAACTCGACGGCGATGTACCACCCCATGCACCTGCACGGCCACACCTTCCAGGTCATCAAACCCGACGGCCGACTAGGCGCCCGCAAAGACACCGTCATCGTGTTGCCCAACCAGAAACTCAACGCTGTGCTGATCGCCGATAACCCAGGCACCTGGATGATCCACTGCCACCACGGCTACCACCTAGAAGCCGGCATGATGACCATGCTCAACTACACCTCATACTCAACCTGACACAGTTCGAAGGCAGATGACGGCTGGAAGTATCTGCCAGAACAGTTGATAGCGGAGTGGGCCAATCATCTGTTCGCAATCCGCTCGCTACGGGCAGGTCGAAAACGTGGTTGCTCGAAGAAACGATCGCGATGATCCCCTCGGGTGGTTATAAACCATCAGGACCCTTCGGCGGTCAATCTTGGGCGCGGCGTTCCCGCGAGCGTCACCGTGCTCATAATGGCGTTGTCCGGTAGGTGCGCCGTTGCTGATCGCGTCCCGCCTCGATGATCTGCACGATCTGATCGGGATCATCAGCGAGGACCAGCAGTTTCAAGTCATCGGCGGCCACCAGCTGTGACTCCAGCAGCCGGGCACGAATCCACTGCTCCAAGCCTTTCCAGTGTTCCGATACAGCCAAGACGACCGGGAAGTGCGGCGTTTTCCCGGTCTGGATCAGCGTCAACGCCTCAAACAGCTCATCGAGGGTGCCAAAACCCCCAGGAAAGACCACAAACGCCGACGCGTAGCGGATGAACATCAGTTTGCGGGCAAAAAAATAGTTGAACCGCAGCGACACATCCACATACGGATTGGTGGTCTGTTCAAAAGGAAGCTCGATGCCCAACCCGATCGAGCGCACCCCGGCGTCGCGAGCACCCCGGTTGGCGGCCTCCATAATTCCTGCTCCGCCACCGGTGATGATGTCGAACCGCTGTGCCCCCAGCCGCGCGGCCAACACCCGGGCCAGCCGGTAATACCGATGATCCGCTGGGGTGCGTGCCGAGCCGAAAATCGTCACGGCCTGCGCGACGTCGCTCAACGCGGCAAACCCACGCGCTACCTCATCACGAATCCGGGCCACCCGCTCGGGATCCGTGCCCCCCAACGGCGGGAAATCGGGCCCCAGGCAACACAACAACTCCTCATCACAAGTCACCGGCGGTCCCGGACTGGATTGAGGTCTCACCGTCATCTCCCTGCACCAGGTGGTCGGGCACATCCGCGCCGGGGCGGACAATGCCGTACCCCAAACCTGCACCGGGGGCTAACTTTCAGCGGCCGACCAGTAGCCGCGGACGGTGGCCCCGACCCCGTCGGGCCGGATCAGCCCCCAGATAATGACGCCGTAAAGCCCCCTTGTCGGCACTCACACGAGATGTGACAGCAGCACCGGGGGCTGGCGCCGTCTGACCGGGCCACGCACCCACCACCTCCGACGACTGGCTAAATCAGGCGCCAGGCAAACGACCACCCGGGGCCTAGAGTCGCTGACCCCCAAGGCGGCCGGCACGCGGTAAACGGCCACGACGTGCCGCTACGCGGGCAGGTCTTGGCCTCGGTTCACAAATACAGGCTTAGCCGGCCATTGCCCGGCACTGCTCAGCGCAGCGCCGGCAGGCCTGGGCGCACTGGCGGCAATGCGGGTTGTCGTGCTTGTCACATTCGGCTGCACACGCCTCACATACCTCAGCGCACAGCTGGCACAGCTGGGCGGCCCACTGCGATCCGCGTGACAACAGGGTCACACAGGCCGCGCAGATCGTCGCGCAATCCAGACACAGCCGCGTGCATTCGGCCATGTGGGCGTCCTGAGCGCAGTTGCGGGCGCACGCTTCGCACGCCTGCTGACACTCGGTGCAGGCATCCACACAGCCCTGGTTTTCCTTCAACACGGTCTCTGCTGCCATGACTTTTACTCCTTCGCGGCATCGTTGTTGAAAATCACCACACAACATGCCCGCGTTTCGCGCCGCCGCACCGGCTTGAGCCGCGGGCACCCTCGACCCTAGTCGATCGTGTCAAGGAACCCTACCGGTGTTGGGTATAAAAATGGAATAATTCGGTGATGGATGAGCCCGCCGCTGCGAGACCCCAAAACCACGACCCGCGCTCGACCGGCCAGGCCGGGGCCGAAAACCGCGGTGATGAGCTGACGAGGGTGGATGTTCTGCTGGCGCTGGTGGGCATCATCGCTGGCCTCGTGCTCATCGTGACCCTGATCTTTTTCGCGGGGTTTTTCCTGGCGCCGCATGGTGTTTGGGGCGGCCACGCGCCGCCGGACCCGAGGTGAGCGGAATTCGCCATTGATCGACGGAGGCTTACAACGGTAAGAGTGGGGGTGAGGAACCCGGGCTGATCAACAGCTGATGCGTGGGGTCTTCCGCACGCCGGCGCCAGGCGGGCAGGCCGGCGTCCTCACGGTTGGGCGGTGAGCCGCGGCTGGGGGGAGTCGGCGCGAACGACACGGGACGGTCCCATGATCACGTCCGGCGAATCGCCCTCCTTCAGCAGACCTCGAGAAAAGAGTCATGACAAGGGGAGCAATGGTCAGAACCTGCAGCTGCGATGCGACGTCGCGCATGGATTGGAGGTCTGCGATGCCGGTCAGCGCACAACCACCGCCATGCAGATACACCATTGTCATCCTGCCGGCGGCGATGGCAGCGGTTGACGTCACGTCGTGGACCCCTCTCTTACGGGCCGCCGGGTGGGATCGGTCGATGGCCCCGCCGCAACGCGGTGACCGCAGTGTGAGCAGGCCAAGGCCCATGTCATGGATTCCGCTGCTGTCGCCCCGAAAATCAATTCGGCCAACCGCCACGCCGGTCCCGGGCCGCGCGGGAACTGCCGGGCGGGGTTGCGACGTGGGCCGGGCTGGGCGAGGAGTTGTAAACCGCGGCGTCCAGCGCCGGCCTCGGCACTGCCCGATTCGGGCGCTCGATGCCGCCGACCGCAGCCGCCACGCCGGCCGGCCCGGCCAGCGTTGGCTGCCGGCGCCCTCGACCGGGCGCGGTCAACAAAAGTCAGCGGGCGATCGGGCCCAATTCAACACACGCCCGAAAATGGTTCTAGGCACACCAGCCCGCGGTCGACCCAGAATGCTCACACAGCACCGAGAAAGTTATCGCAGCACGACTCCGGTAGTCAGTGTGCCGGTGCGCGCGGCCCGATCTGGTGCTCGCCTCGAGCCGCCGGTCGCCCGACGCCGCCACCTTGATCACGCAACGAGCCCACGCGTGCGGTGTCGGGTGCAGGTCGCCGGCGATGAGGGCTGCTGGTCACGGCTTCGGCGGCGTTGCCCGGCCACGGTGAAGACCCGGTAGTGGACTGCGACGCGCAGGTAGCCTGGCTGCTCGCCGACGCCGCAGAACCTGACCTGATCGCAGAGGAACGCACCCAGGTTTTCATCGACTTAGATGCCGGCGATAACCATCTTGCGGTCCAACGCATCCTGACGGGATGGGTGATCACCGCATACCGCTGCCCGCCGCGCTGCTGGACACGCTGAACACCTGGCTGAATCACTACGTGGGCAGTCCCGAAGAGCCGCGACTGCGGGCTCTGCTCGCGGCGATCCAACCCGCCTAAGCCCCGCAGCGCGGTCGTTGCCCGGCATCCTCTCAGCGACCCCGCAGATCGTTTACCGACGGTCATTCCAAGACCGTGTCGGCGCCCGTCGCACACACCCATCAGCAAATAGCAGTGAAATGCTGTGTACCCGTGAGGGTCGAGCAAGCCGCTGGTCCCGGTGGTGTGCACAGGGTTGCAGTTCGCGTCGCAGCGATGTCAGCACCTGCGGCGAACAGTTTCCGTTAAACCCTGAACCTCCCGCAGATGGCGGCGCTACGCTCGGGTCTGCAGTGGGTAGCTGCAGTTAGGGCGGCAGGTGCGCTGAGAGTTCAACGGAGGGGCCGATGTGCAGGGGTGTGATTGTCGCGGGGACGACACGAATACCGGCCGCGGAGCGGACACCTGACGGCTTAGGCTACAACAGCTTTTGGCCCGGCGCCGGCCCTCAGCAGCTCACCGGTCGTATCGATCTCCGGGCCCGCGCCTGCCCAAGGGCAACAGTGCCTGACTCGCGGCGTCGGACACCCAGCACAGCGCCGCGTCCTCGGGCTGATGCCGTGCAGGCCGCCGCCAAAGTGTTGACACCCGGCGTTACTGTCACTGTCCGGTGTGGCCGGCGCTGCACCGCACGACCGCGATGAGCCGATCCCAGGATGCCTGCCGAGTGGCCGACCAAGCCTTTGTGCAGCAGACGAAACAGTACTGGACGAAGATGTTCGACACCAGCGCCGATGCGCTGCAGCTGCGCCGCAATCTGCGCGGTCGCTGCCCGCCGCCGCGCCGCGAACCACTGGCACGGGTGCATACCTGCGGTATGCCCGGCGCGGGCGGGCACGGCGAAATCCGGCTGCGAATTTATCAGCCCTGGCTGCCTACTGCGGTGGGCAGGCCCGCACGCATTCCGCTGATGGTGTATCTGCATGGCGGTGGCTTTGTGCTGCGCGACGAAGAATCGTGTGAGGCGTGTTGCCGGCGGCTTGCCAACGGGGTCGGCGCGGTGGTGGTCTCCGTCGATTACCGCCTGGCACCGCAGCACCGCTTTCCCGCCGCCCTCGACGATGCGTGGGCGGCAACCCTGTGGGTGGCCGCCCACGCCGATGTGCTTGGTGGCGATCCCACTCGCCTGGCGGTGGCCGGAGAAGGCGCCGGCGGTAACCTCGCCGCGGCTGTGTGCCTGCGTGCGCGCGATCACCAGCACCCACCGATCGCCTTTCAACTGCTGATCTATCCGGTCCTCGATCAGCGCATCCCCGCCGCGACCGCCCCCGCCCGCTCGGCACGCGACGTGGTCACCATCGAGCAGCTCGGATGGTTCAGCGACCACTATCTCGGCCCTGAAAGTACTCGACTCCAGCCGAGTGTCTCACCGCTGCTGGCCGATCCGGCCGGGTTGCCTGCCGCGCACATCGTCACCGCGCAGAACGACCCATTACGCGACCAAGGCGAACAGTTCGCGCACTTGCTGCGAAGCGCCGGGGTGCCCGCCACCGCGCGGCGCTACCCCGGCATGTTTCACGGCTTCTTCAACCTGCCCGACCACATGCCCAGTGCCGCACAGGCCCATACCGATGTTCACGCCATTGTGCGCGATGCTTTGCACGACCCGCAAATGCCATAAAAGCGCGATGAGACTACCTACGCTTAGTCACCGGCCATCGTTGATCGCGTTGGCATTCCAGTCGAGGCCACCGAAACCGCGACCGCGCCGGACGCCGCATCACCGTCGACCGCCAAGGTGCGCACATGAACATGCTCAACCGCTCTGGCCGTGCCCGACCGGGGCCGCCTACACCCCGACATCTGGCACGCCTGGCGCAACGCGCAGTCCTCACGGCGGGCCGCACAAAGCACCTACCATACCGCTACCCGCACCGGCTGGTATCCGCTGCTGCAGTGGGGCTGGACGAGGGCTGATTGCCATCGTTTCGTGCTCGACATCCTGGGTGAAGCGATCCCCAAATCAGCATGCGGATTCTGCCCGTTCCCGATGGCCACAGCCACCGGCCGATCCCAGCAAGGGCAGCGCTACCGCACCAAACACGAGCGCGGCACCGAGGCGTTATTGCTGGAATTTGTTGCCCGCAGCCTCCGGTCCGGCCCAAACGCTGATCGAGAACAGCAGCGCCGCCGAACTTATCGCCCAGGCCGGACTTGACCAGGTTATGGCGCGCTTCACCGCCCGCCTCGCGAGCACTCGCCGTGGGCGCTCTCCGAGATGCGCCGGCTGGCCCATCGAGCAGCCGTCCCCGGTCCACCTCGGCTTTGGCGCGGTCGACGAGCCGTTGCGAAAGTTCATGCCGGGCTCGGAGATCGGCGCCGGCCAGCGACCAGCGCCCCAGGCGGGGCCGCCCCAGCTAGAATGGCGCCATGGAGCGGACGACCAGAGTGTCGAACAGCAGGCCGAGGTCAATCGTGCTGTCGGGCCGTCGCCGCAGTCAACGCTCCGGCGATCACGATGAGCAGTCACTCGAGCGGACGGAATACCCTAACACTTTGAATAGACGACAGTGGCGCTAGGTTCGCGGACCGCTTTGCTCGACTCGGTGCCACGGTGTTGCTGGTCTGGTTGCCGGCCACATGGAGTTGGCGGCGGTGATAACGAAGGTGGAGAAAGGACAGGAGGCGTCTGGTGCCTATCGGTCGACGAACTCGCATGGGCCTCATGGCGGTCGCCGTGATCAGTGTGGTGGTGGTCGCCGTGGTGGTGATCGGGCGAGGCGATGGCCATAACGGTGTGCTGCCCACCGAGTCGGCTCCGCTCCGTGAAACGCCCGCGATCATCACCGTCACCCCAGGTCCTGACGCGGTGAACGTCGACCCGCTCGGCGCGGTCACGGTGAGCGCGGCCAACGGCATCCTGACCGACGTACAGCTGGTCAACGACCAGAACACGCCGATCCCGGGTGTCATGACTCCCGATCATCTGGTGTGGAAGCCCCGCGTGCCGCTGGGTTACGGCCGCACCTACACCCTCACCGTGGGCAGTCGCGGGCCCACGGGAACCCCCGCGTCGCAGATGTCCAGGTTCACCACGCTCACACCGAGCAATCAGGCCGCGGTGTCGCTGACCACCACCTCGGGGGCGGCGCTGCACGACGGCGGCACCTACGGGGTGGGAACGGTCATTGTCGCCCACTTCGACGAGGCCATCACCGATCGCGCGGCCGCGCAGCGCCGACTGACCGTGACGACCGCTCCGGCCGTCGAAGGCTCCTGGTATTGGGTCGATGACCAAAACGCCCATTGGCGCCCTGAGCACTACTACGCAGCGGGCACGAAAATCACCGTGGCGGCCAACATTTATGGTGCGCCGCTGGGCAGCGGGCTGTACGGCAATGAGGACAAGCAGGCATCCTTCAGCATCGGTGATGCGCACGTGTCTATCGCCGACGACAGCACCAAACAGGTCAACGTGTACAACAACGGCGTTCTGGTGCGCACCATGCCCACCTCCATGGGCATGGGCGGCACCCAGACCGTCGCGGGCCAGACCCTCACGTTTTGGACCCCGCCCGGCGTTTACACAGTGATGGATAAGGCCAATCCGGTCGTGATGGATTCGTCTACCTACGGCTTGCCCGTCAATTCCCGCCTCGGCTACCGCGAGACCATCAACTACGCCACCCGCATCAGCCCCGACGGCATCTATCTTCACCAACTCGACAGCACGGTGTGGGCCCAAGGCAACACCGATACTTCCCATGGCTGTCTGAACCTCAATGGCGACAACGCCCGATGGTTCTTCGGCTTTTCTCAACCCGGCGATATCGTCGAGATCCGCAACACCGGCGGCCCGCCACTGTCGTTGCGCAACAACGGTGACTGGAGTGTGCCGTGGACGCAATGGCGGGCCGGAAGCGCCCTGAGAGCTTTGCCCTAGCCTGAGCCGCAAACAATCGAAGGCCCACGCCTTGCGGTGCCCGGGTGATTGACGGCAAGGCTGGGGTCACCACGAACTCACAGCTTTCTCTTCCGCTGTCTCCTTTGAGTCGAGAAACAAGAAGAATCCGATCCCGTCGCACCGGGCCGTTTAGGTTGGCGGTCCGCGCCCAAGGTTTCTTCATCCGTGCCGGTCGTACCCGGCGCCGACGTTACCGCCGACTACCTGGTCGCAGCCAACGACACCGCTGGCCACCACAACGTCCTTCCCGCCTGCCCACGCCGGTACACTGGCGGAAGGCCGAACCGGGTTGTTCTGGGTGTTTTCGCATCCGCGTGGCCGGTTCGGCGCGTGCAGTGCCCGGCTGAGCCCACGCTGGCTGCACACAGGAGCTGCAATCAAAGAGTTACCGTCCGCGGCGGATAGCGCCGTTCGCGCCGCTAACTCTGTGAGCATCACCACCAAGGAGTTCTGCGCATGCTTGACCGCTGTACCGCCCGCATCCTCCGCTGCCCGCAACACCGGAAGAACGCCGCCCGCGCAGCGAAATTTCCAGCCTCGGTGGCGCGCACCATGCAGGAAGCGCGCCACCAGATCCAGCAACTGATCACCGACATCGATAGCAACGACGCCACCCACGCCTTTGACGACTCCCACAGCCTGCCGGGTCACGAGCGCAGGCCTGCCCCACCACCACGTCCGGCCCGACGGATCACACCCCGGTGGCGGACACGCTGCTGAAAGTGAAGGAAGGGACGCGCCGAAGCCATGATCGCGTCCACCAGGAGCGGCGGCAGCCCAGCTCGTGGTGTCTCGCTTCTTGCCCCGCACCACCCTGATCGCCGCGCGCACCACGTCTGCAGTGCTTGACATTGCTAGAGGTATCAGGTTGGTCGCTGCGGCTTGCCTCCGGGCAGCGGCAGAAAGCAGAAACTGCTTCAGCCGGCGATCCGAAGCGGCGGTTGTCGCGGCGATCCCGCTCGAGCTCGGCCAGGCGCCGTATGCGGGGGCGGTCTCTCACCCGGCGCACGCCCAAATGACCTCGCTGGGTCATGACTTGCGGTCTGAGTCTGTTAGCCTTTTCGGCTTTCATGTGGAGACGCTGCTGGCCCGGTAGCAGTAGCTCGTCCACATCCTTCTAAATGGCGCCCAAATCGCCCGCAACCACGACGGCGGCCACCACCAGATAGTCCGCGTGCTTGGTTTCATCGATTAAATGGCCAAAGGTCAGGGTGTCTCCGAAGACACCGGAGGCGATGTCATGCCGGGCAGGAGGTCTCGATAGCCGAACCCTCAACGGCACACCGACACCAAGGGAGCGCGGCTGTGATCTTCAGAGGTAAGTGGCGGTGAATCTTCAGCGATAGATGGCGTTACATGATCCCGATGACGAGGGATTCGCGGGCGGCGTCGACGACTTCGCTTGTGACCGTGTTGAGCTGGTTGATGTCCATGATGCGATGGATCTGCGCCATCAGCCGGGTGGTGAGCCTTGAAATTGCCGCTGGTGATGCGGATGATCGCGGCGCGGGCCTCGCGGGTGGTGAAGTCTTCGGGGTTGTCGAGGCCGAGGTCGGGCCACTGACGCGACAGTACGAAGGTTTGTTCGTCGCTGGACAGGGGTTGGTAGTGGTGCAGGAATCCGACGCGGCTGTAGAGCTGCGGGTAGCGGGCCAGTCGGCGTTCAATGCCGGGCATGCCGATGAGGATCAGGCCGGCGCCGGTGCGGTCGGTCGTGGTGGTCGCGTAGCGCTTCTAGGGCGGGGTTTTTCAGCCGGTCGGCTTCGTCGACGATGACCAGTTCGGTATACGCCCCGTCAGGTTCAACGAGGTGCTCGGAGCCGCGGTCGGGGTTCAGCGTGGTCTCAATGGCCCAGCTGAGCCGGGTGTGCAGGTATCGGACCTCTTTCTCGACGATGAGGGTGTGTTGTGCACCTTGGGGGTGTAGAAGACGGTGCGCACGGCGAGAGCAGGTTCGGGTGCGACGGTCTCGTAGAAGCGGAAGTGCTCGACGATCGGTCTGACGGTGTCCCATGAGCTGTAGTGGCGAGCCGACAGCGTTTTGCCGACACCGGGTGCGCCGTGGCATAGGCCGATGTAGCGGTCGCGGCGCACGGCATCGCAGAATTCAACGAAGCGGCGATGCTGCTTGGTGACAACGAATTTCGTTGTGGTAGTTGACTGCTCGGATGAGGGGGCAGCGGTGTGTTGGGTGTCCTGGTCCTGGATGTCGGCCATGACGTGGTCAGTCCTCTCGGTAAAGCTTGAGCGCATGTTTGGGCGCCGAATCCTGGTCGAGGTCGGCTGGCCCACTAGCCGCTACGGCCATCCCAGGCAGCGGGTAGTTGCAGTCGGGCTGATGAACGGCGATGAGCTGGTCGACAACCTTGGCGCGATCACGAAGGCCTTGGCGTAGTTCGCGGCGGCGGGCATTGCGGGCGGCGGTTATTTCCTTGAGCGCGACGGTGGTGCCGGCCAGCTCGGGGCAAATCGCCCGGCAGACGAACTTGTCGTCGTGGAAGATGCGGATCTCTGCCAGGTCGCGCGGGTCGTAGCGGATGGTGACCTGTTCGCCGACGTAGGCGGCCAGCACCGGGTCTAGGTAGCGCAGTCCTTGGAAGTGCACTCCATCGGGGTGGATCTTGCGGGGCTGGGCCACGGTGAGCAGCAGCAGGTCGAGTTGCTCCAACGAGTCGGGCATCCTGGGCAAGAACCCGCCGCCCGACCAGCGCTGTGCTGGTGTTTGGCGGGTCTCGCTGTGCACCCGGTGGTGATAGCCGTCGCTGAGGAACCGCCCGATCGCGGTGTCCAATTCGGGCAGGGTGAGCCGGGCCTGTCCGGCTCGATCAGGGGTTCCGCGTGGCGCGTAGCCGGGCAACGTCGACAGGCACATCTGGTTGACGCTGTTGAACAGCCGCTCGATTTTGCCCCGGCCGCGTGGCTTGCCGGGCAGGGAGAACACCAGTTGGATTTTCAGTTCGGCCGCTACGGTCTCCATATGCCGGGAGGTGAAGTCGCTGCCGTGGTCGGTGTAGAAAACGCCAGGGATGCCGCACACCGGCCAACCGGGATCGGGTTTGCGCCAAATCGCTTGCCGCAGCGCCAAAGCGGTGTTGATCGCGGAGGGTGCCTCCAAGCTGACCATGTAGCCGGCTGCAGCGCGGGAGTGGTCGTCTTCGATGACAGTCAACCAGGGGCGAGCCGGCTTTGCCGACGGCGTGATCACCCATAGGTCCAGTTCAGTGTGGTCGGCCTGCCATAGCTCGTTCGGCCCGCTCGCTTGACGCCGATACACCAAATCGAAGGTCTCCTCGTATCGTTTGGTGCCCTCGTGGGCCAACATCCGCAAGCCCGGATCGAGGCCCGCGACGATCGCGTACACCGTGCTGTAGGACGGCACCGGCCAGTCATGTTGCGGCGCAATCTGGGTCACCTGGCGGTGAATATTTGCCGCACTGATCGGAGGCCGTCGTAATGCCAGCCCCTCGATCAGCGTGACCATTTGATCGGGCAACCCGCGGCGGCCGCAATCAGAGCGTCCAGGACGGACCAGCCCCACTAGTCCTGACTTGCGGTAGCTGGCCAGCCAGCGCTGCGCGGTGCGCAGCGCCACCTCACCCTGACGCGCGGCTTCGGCCAGCGATATCCCGTCGTCCAGGTGTGGGCGCAGCACCGCGTAGCGGGCCATCGCCTGTTCGCGTTGGGCCATGGTCAATGCGGTATCCGCTTCGTCCGGTGTCCTGACCGGCTCTTGCGGGGGGGTCATGATGCGGCCGAGCCGTTGTTAAGGGCCTTGCCCAGATGCCGATAAATGGTGGGTCGGGTGACTCCGAACTCGGCGGCGATCTGCTCGACGGTGTAGCGACGCTTGCCGTGTTCGTCTTTCTCGTCGTACATCTGCTGGGCCAGCTTCACCTGACGGGGACCCAGTTTGGGTTTTTGCCCACCGGTGCGGCCGCGGGCCCGCGCGGCCGCCAGACCGTCCATGGTGCGCTCCGACATTAAAGCGTGCTCGAATTCCGCTACTGCGCCGAGGATTTGGAAGAACATGCGGCCAATAGCCGTTGAAGTGTCGATGCCTTGGTCGAGCACCACCAGATCCACGCCGGCGCCCTGTAGGCGCTTGGACAACTCGATGAGATGCTCCAGCGATCGGCCCAGCCGGTCCAGTTTGGTCACCACCAGCTGATCGCCGACCCGGTTGGCCGACAGCAGAGCTTTGTCGAGCTCTGCGCGGCGGGCCAGCCTGCCCGATACCTTGTCGAGGAAAATCTGGTCACAGCCCGCCGCGGTAAGCGCATCGCGCTGGGCCTCAGGGTGCTGGTCGCGGGTGGAGACCCGCGCGTAGCCGATCCGCATGGCCGGACCGTATCGCCAACCCCCGACAAGTTGACGTTGGCGCGGACACGGCAAGCGTTACAGACCCATCCTGGGGAAACCTCTCGGCGCGGCGAACTGTCACGGGAACGATCGTTAACGAAACACGCCGATGCTGCGTAACGGGGCGGTGTAAGGGATCGTGGCAGGGTGGATCATCAACCTCCTCGACCTGCCGGCTCGGCCGAGCCGGCTCAGTGGCTGATCGACCGGGTAGACCTATGGGATCACCAGCGCTGGCCGACCGGCATGGTCGGTGCCGGCTTTGGGGCCTACGCCCGGCTACTGCATCCCCTCGACGATCACCCCGGACCACTGACCTGGGCGACGGTGGCCCGCGCCAACAGCCGCATTCTCCATCCATCGGCCTGGTGGGAGAAGATCAAGTCCTCAGCATCCTCGGGACGCGGCCGACCGGGCGACCCCATGCGGGGAGACCTGAACGGCTGGGCACTCAAGGCGCTCTGCGCCATCCTCGCCAGGCACACCACGACAGCACAGGCGTGCTGTTTCGCGGTCTGGGAAGGCTGGGGCTGGCTCCACGACCATGACAGTCCGGCGTCGACGATCACCGCCTACTACGCTCCCGACGGTGTGATCCCGGACATCCAACCGCCCCAGCCGGCACCGGCTCAATGGCGACTCGCCACAAGCGGACCCACCTTTTCACTACCCGGCCGCAGATACCACCTGTTTAAAGGCCACATCGACGCCGCCGTACGGATCGGACACTGGGTCAACGAGGACTTTTTCATCCCCCAATCGCCAAGCTTCTTCTGGCCCGCCGACCACACCTGGTGCGTGGCAACCGAAGTCGACTACGACTCCACCATCATCGGCGGTACACGTGAACTTATCGACCAGCTCCGCACATCCGAGATGATCGAGGTCCTACAGATTCCGCCCGACGCCCCATACGAAGATCGCCTAAACGCTTAACCGCACGCGGGTCATCGCGACTATGTGACGCCATTTACCGCTGAAGATTCACCGCCACTTACCTCTGAAAATCACAAGCGCGGCTCCGCCGGCCCGGAGTGCCGACGTCCCGTAAGACTGGTTCGGTGGTCCCTCCCGGTAAAGGGGGGCTAACCGGCATACTTATTACATGGCTGAGCTGAAGATCGGCTACGCCCGGGTATCGACAGTCGATCAAGACCTCACGGCGCAGCGGGAGGCGCTGGCGGCGCTCGGCGTCGACCCGAAGCGAATCTATGTCGACCACGGCCTCACTGGCACGAACCGAGACCGACCCGGATTACGCCAAGCGCTCGCCGCCTGCCGCAACGGCGACACGCTCGTCGTGACAAAGCTCGACCGCCTCGCCCGCTCCGTTCCAGACGCACGCAACATCGTCGACGAACTCACCGCCAACGGCGTGCGTCTCAACATTGGCGGCTCGGTGCACGATCCGACAGACCCGATCGGCCGGCTGCTGTTCACCACGCTGAGCATGATCGCCGAGTTTGAAGCCGACCTTGCTCGCGCCCGGACGCGGGAGGGCATGGCCGTCGCCCGGGCCAAGGGGCGGCTGCGCGGCAAACAGCCCAAGCTCAGTCCACGGCAGGAGGCGCACCTCGTCGAGCTCTACCGCGCCGGAACCCACACCATCGGCGAGCTCGAGGAACTGTTCCCGGTCACCCGCTCGACAATCTACCGGGCGGTCGCGCGCGCGGGTGGGCGAGCGATGGGGACGACAACACAGAGCCCAACACGATGACCGATCTGGTAGGAAGTACCACGCGCGGCATCTTCCGCGACTTGATGACTGACAGCACGGTCAGCGCGATCAGCACTGCATTCCAGGACGAAGGGTTCGCGCCCGA
This sequence comes from Mycobacterium sp. TY815, assembly GCF_030755135.1. NCBI lineage: Bacteria > Bacillati > Actinomycetota > Actinomycetes > Mycobacteriales > Mycobacteriaceae > Mycobacterium > Mycobacterium sp. TY815. The sequence goes on from NZ_JAUFRX010000004.1 coordinate 324,227, forward strand.
CCCTGACTGCCGCTACGAAGACAGCAGCGTACGTCGCCAGACGACGCAGTCGTACCTGGATGCGGTCGACTGGACCGACCCACGACACGTCGGCCGATTTCTCCGGGTCGCCGAACGATTATTCAATGGCTGGGAACCTCAGGGCCTGAGCCAGTTTCACCAATCGCTACGCCGCGACGGCTACCAGGTCGATGAGCAGACCGCCCAGATCACGCCGGTCGGGCCGCAACTCTCGATCGAATCAATCGCAAGGCTCGCGGACCCGTCAGCCATCCGCGAGGGCTTCGAGCGCATCAGGCGTGCGATCAGCGACGATCCCGCGCTCGCGGTCGGCAGCGCCAAGGAACTGATCGAAAGCACCGCCAAAATTGTCCTCAGCGAACGTGGCCAGCCGTTCGACGACAAGTCCGACCTACCTAAACTAGCGCGCGCAGCACAGCTTTCGCTCGGACTGGACCCCTCGAACGGTTCCGGACCGGATGGCAGCGAAGGTGTTAAGCGCATCCTGGGCGCGGTCACAACCATCGCCAATGGACTTGCCGAGCTGCGCAACCGCGGGATGGGCACCGGACACGGTCCGGCAACCGCACGCGTTGGTCTCGGCGTCCGGCACGCACAACTCGCGGTCAACGCGGCGCTCACCTGGTGCCAACTGATGCTCGACACCCTCGCCGACCCCGAAGCGCCCTGGCGCAAAGGTCATTCGTAAGCCGCGGCCAAACGACCACGAAAACAACCAGTTTCGTTCCGTTACTAAGGCGACCCCGACTGGCGCCGCTGGGCGGCGTTGTCCAGAATCCGGCGAACCTCAACTCGGCCTAGGCTGCTCGACAACGCCTGGCGGCCAACCGCTTTGGCGCGCTGGGAGGCGTCGAATTCGGTGACGGCCGCAGCGCGGGCGCGCGCTTGGGCTTGCAGAGCTTGGGCTTCCCGCGCCTCGTCAAGGGCTGCAGGCCGCTCGTCGAGATTTGTTGGACCGTGCCAGGCAAAGATGGTCGCGAGTAAGCCAATTGGCCGGTGCGGGCGGTCGGCGGCCCAATTTCCCACTCCGAGCCAGTCGGTGATCATCTGGTTGACGTCGCGCGCCGTCCAGCCGTGTTGAGCGGGTGCGGCCAGGATTCGCGACCAGGCACCGGGGGAGTGCCGCCGACTCCATGGGGGCGAATCCGGCCGTGCCCGCCAGGCCTTCGCCAGCGCTAGCCCTGCCTTGTCTAGGCCTTGGCGGCGCTGCGCGCCGCCTTGCCGCCGGCCGCCGGGCCGGCGTCTGCGGGTAGTGAGTTGAGAAGAACGGTTTTTTGTAGACAAAAAACGACCGCTTAGCGGGTGGGGTGACACGCTGTGGATAACGGCGGTTAGCTGGCGGTTGTCGTGCAGCGCCCACACTGAGGCCCAGCCACGTCGGCGGTCGCCGACCCGGTAGGAGGCGAACCGTTCACCGCGGGTGCGTTGGCGGCCGCGAAGGACTTCGGTGGCCACGCCGAGAAGTTTCAGTGCCTCGTCGACGCGCTGAATGGTGCGAACGGTGTAGCCGGTTTCGCGGGCTAGGCGCTCGTTGGTGGGCCGGCTGTTGCGGCCGGTGGCGTGATCGGCGTAGCGGGCGCGTGCTGCGGCCACGGCGACGAGGGCTTGGCGGCTGACGCCGCCGTTGCACATCATTGGCCGGATCGCGGTGTAGCGCAGGTCGTAAGCGATGGGCACGGTGAAGTGGGCCCATTTGGCCGCCCCTCCGGTCCAGCATGGAACGCCTCGGTAGGTGCCCTCGCCAGGATCTAGCGTGAGAGCTGCGGCGGCAACCCGATGGCAGCCTGCGGTTAACAGGGCGGTGGCGCGCGGCCGCGTGCTGGCAATGCCGCGGCGTGGCTGTTGGGGGGTGCAACCGCGGTACGGAGACGCCGCGAATTCGGTTGATGGTGACGGTGTAATCGAAAAGACACAGAAATCACGGTGCGGCGCTGGAACAGCACTGAGGTATGCGCTACCGTGAGACGAGTCGACCAAGACACGTCCCTTTCGGGGAAATGGGCCGGAGACCCAGAACCGAGCGCCAACTCGGTTTGAACCTTCAGACACAGGCCCCGCTTCGGCGGGGCCTTCGTCATGTCAGGGGGTGCTCTGTGCCCGCTATTCAGATGTCATGTTGGGCTCCGGCAAGGCGTCGGAGCTGAGTTGTCTACATCGCCAGGGGTAGTACCTCCCGAGCGGGAGACTTTCCGAGTTCGCGAGCCAAGTCGGGTCGCCCCGCGTGAATGGTCACGAGGTCGGCGAGGTATTGCGAGATCGACGAGACTCCCGATTCGCGCCACATTGCTTCTAGTACCGGAACAACTTCGATGGGTGGGCGGACCGAGAACTGCTTGCGTTCGCCCTTGTGATGAGCTGGCATGGCCTTGACTCTTTCACCATGGATGTGGAATCAGCTTCGACACGCCGGGCGCTTCGGTGCCTACAAAACGCCTCTGAACTGCAATTACGGTAAATTGCGCCGTAACGTAATTTTGCGCAAACACTGGGGGGACCAGGAGATTGCTGTTACGCGGCGGCGCCGGCCAGCGCCTGGTGCGCATCGTCCTTCTGGGCCAGCAGGTTGGTCAGCGGGGCCACCGGGGCGTCGCCAATTTCACGGGTTCGGCGCCGCTCGAACTGGGCGGCCAGGCGTGCGTAGATCGGCTCGAGCCGGCTCGGGTAGTGACCTGGCAGGACAATGCCGCCCCAGACGCCGTGTGTGGCGCGCGTAGCCACGGCGTTATAACCGCACCGGCCCAGGAATGGGCAACTGGCGCACCAGCGCTGAGCTTTCGCGTAGGTGTGCGGATTGAAGAACAGTTCTGCGCGTTCGCGGCAGGGCAGTTGGACCTCAGTGCTGTGGAAGACCCTCACAGGTGGCGTCGGCAACTGAAGGCGGCTTACCGGCGCTGTTGGTGCCGGGGCCTTACTTGGGGTGGTCATGGGGCATCCTCCCTGTTCGTGTTCTCACAGCCGGTTTCGTTAGGGGCCGTCAGGCCCGTGCGTCCCGGGCTGGTCGGCCCGCGAGGCACCGTCAATGTAACAGAGGATATGACGGTTCTGACGGTTATGACGGTCATAACGTCATTTTTGACGGAGGGGCGACCTGGGGATTCCCGCCCGCGGGGAAGGGAATTCGAGCAAACCCGCACGTGAGGGCAGCTTTTGACGTCGGTCCCGGCGCGGGACGGGGTTCACCTCAAACCGACAGCGAACGGAGAAGAAGATGACGGATGAGCGCCCTTTCTGACGGTTTGTCGGGCAAAATGCTGGTTATGTCGTGGGAGCGTCTCGGGAGGGAGGTGCGGCTTCGGCGGCAGCACCTCGACCTGACACAACCCGAGATGGCCAAACGCGGGCCACTGTCGGTGACCACGATCCGCTATATCGAGAACAACCGAATAGACCGTCTCAGCCGCCGTTCACGCGAAGCACTCGACCGGGCACTGAATTGGGCGCCGGGCAGTACCGATGCGGTGCTCTCGGGCGGCACCCCCATTCCGGTAGGTGGCACCACTATGCCTGCCGCTGTCGCATCGACCGCCGACTCGGATCCGGCCGCAGCTGTAGATCGTTTTGACAAGGCCCGCTGGATACTGAGGATGCGGCGCTCATTCGCAGAGCACCGCGAGGGGATGAATGCTGCTGCAAGGGCAGCACTTGATGAAGAATTCACCACTGCCGCCCGGGAAATAGAACAAGCGCTCATTTGGATGCTGCCCTGGTTAGGCGATAAGGAACGCGCCGAGGCGATCAAGATTTTGGCCGAACTCCGAGACAGTTAGCGTGTCAGCCCGCTTGGTTAACGTCTGGGTATGTTTGACATCCCTGGGATGCCGAAGGGCCCACAACGTCTTCCCGCCACCTGCACATCAGCCGTCCCGGTGCGCGTCTGCCGTTCCGAGAACGCGGCAGCGCCGGTCGCATCGAGTGTGCGTGACAGCCAGCAGCGTCGAACTCCCGTGCGCACCCTCAGTGAGGCCGAGCAGTGGTGGCACTACAGCCGCCAGTGTGCGGCGGCACTGCACGCCGGCCTATCACCGACGCCGGTGAGCGTGTTTGGACCCGTGCTCGAGCCCGGCGAGACGGCGCTGGTTACCGCCAGTGTCGGCTACGCCCGTTTTTGCGGGACGAACGCCAACTACACGTCCATGCCGTTGATCGTGGCAGGCAGGCCGGCTGTCATGGTGGGCGCGTTGGCGGTCCAGGGTCTGGTCAACCACCGCCGCAAAGCGGCAGCACAACGTCAAGCCGCACCGCAGTGGAGATGGCACCAGACCAGCTCGGTGATCGTGACCACCGACCGGTTGCTGTGCGCCACTCGCCCGCATGGCTTGGTCAGCTTGTGGTTCGGGGACTGTACGGAGTTTCATCCGGACTTGCAGCAATGGACGTTGACGCTCAATTTCGGCTCGATCGCGCCAGTCAGATTCAGCGGGGTGGCCACGCCCGCGCTGAGCTTGTTCAGTGCCCACGGGATCTTCGGCGAGGCCTGGGCTGACGACCCGCGACTGGCCGCACTACTCTCCTAGTTGAGCAGATGAATTTGCTGACCGACCCATGTATCAGCGTGTCAGCGCCGGTAGCATTCCCAGTCATGTTCGAAATGGATCCCGCAGCTACACGTGCTGGTTTGACTGAGGCAGATGCCTCCGCAGCCTCTCAGCCGCCTACAACGGTTGCGGGTCTACGAGTTGGCAGCTACACCCTGCCGCTCCTGCACGCAGCCGACATGGTGCACACCGTGCGTGATGCACAAGTGCAGGCCCACGCCACTGCGAATTCGGTGAATCGCGAAATGAGCGTCGCCGCCGTCGAGGCAACCGAGGTGGCGAATTCCAGCGCATTGAGCTGCTGACAGGAGGCTCTGCACATGTCGTCGCCATGGTCCAGGAACGCCGCTTCGTCGTCGCCAGTGACGCTTCCTCCAGCACCGGCGCCGTTCGCGGTACCACCATCGCTGCCGCCAGCGGCAAGCGGCATCGCTCCCAACCCCCGCCGCCGCTGGCCCTGGGCCGCGGCGGCGCTGCTGGCCGTGGGGGTTTCGGTGGGCACCGGCTCGGCCATCACCTACCTGACCATGCACGACAGCAAACCAGCTGCGCCGACGCATACTTCACCGCCATCTTCAGCGCCGCAATTCAGCAGCACCGAGGTGGCTGGCGCCAAGCAGCACGTCTGCCACGTATTCGAGACATCCGTAGGCCACGAGGGCCAAGGTGGGTTCCGCGTGGAGGGCAAAATCAATGTGCCTGTGAACTTACAGTCGGTCACAAGTGCGATCGCTGTGGAACACGCGCTCGGTCCGGCGGTGCCGCCAGACGTCGCAGCCGCAGCTCGCCGGTATATCGATACGACGTTGGACGTGACCACAGCCGCAATGGGTGGAACACCAACGAGTGAAGTCAACCGCCTGACAGACATATCGAATGCCGCAATCGACACGTTCGCCGACGCATGTGGGATCCCTCGGTAACAGTCATGGCGCTAGTGACCGGTTCGGCCGATTCCTGGGTCGAGCGCAATAAGCAGCAAGCAGGGCAGCTGCTCGGCGTATTCGCCAAGGCCAAGCTGTTGGCAGGCGCACCGAGCATCGGTGCGCAGTCAGGGTTTGGGGGTGATCATCCGAGACCGCAAGGTTTGTTCGCCTCAGTACTCTTTCCGCCATTTGTCTGGCCTGAGGATTCCGAAACAGAGTTGCACAGCCGCGCGGAGGCCGAGGAACAGCGCCAGAGATTACGTGAGGGTCAGGCCGATGACGTTCACACTGCACGAAATACTGTGTTCACCCAAGGAGTTTGGCAAGGCATCGGAGCAGACGCCGCCGACTCTGCCTACGCCAAATTGGAGCAACTACTCAACGAGTCCGCCGCCGCTTCAAAGCTCGCTAATAGGCTCATCGGCCAGGCCGCGTCGGATGTCGAGCGCACGAAACGGCTTATGGCACAGGCCAATACCGCTATGCACGACGAGATCGAAAAACTCCTGCGCAGCGGTAGTGGGCATCCCCTGGCCCAGATCGCAGTGATCACCAGCAAATATCGGGCAATCGTGCAGACACATATGGCAGACCTGCACAGGTACTCTGCCCAGTACACCACCCAGATGCTGGGGAACCTTCACCTGGCGCCAGAGGGTGGAGAAGTCAAGCCTGCCAACTTTGGAACGGATGCCACAACGGACCCGACACCAGAGTCACCTACAGTCGGCGCAGCGCCCGAGAGTGGGCTTACTCACCACGGTGGATCATCGGGCACTCGCGACTCCCTGCAGCCTCATGCGCCTCTGTCGACGAATAATCCGAGTTCACCCAATACGTCCCTACCGAGTGGAGGTCTTCCGTCGCCGTTGGGATCCGGTGGTGGTTTACCGGTGTCTGGTCTGCCGAGTATGCCGGGTGGGGGAGGCGGAGGGGGCTCTCCGCTGTCGGGGCTGCAAGGTTTGTTCAGCGGAATCGGCTTCAATCCGGGTGCTTCGATGTCGCCTGCTGGTCTTGGGTCAGCTTCGTTGCCATCCGCGACACCCTCGGCGGCAGGTATGGATTTTGGGCGGGGGTTGGCGGCGGGAGTGTCGGCAGCCGGTGGTGCGGTATCGGCGCCAATGGGGCCCATGCCACAGACGTTGAGTGGTCCGTTGGCTGCGCCGGCGGGGAGTGCGCCTACAGTTGCGGCTCCGGCCGCGGCGACGTCAGCGTCTGCTCCCGCGGCGGGTGCGGTGTCTGCTCCTTCGGGGATAGGGATGCCTGCCGGATTGACGCCGTATGGGTCGGTGCTGCCACCGGCGGGGCCAGTGGTCTCTGCGCCCAGTTCGGTTCCGGCCGTGCCGCCAGTCCCGGCCGAGGGCGGGGCTCCGGCCGCTAGTCCTGGTGCGGGTTTGGTTCCGGCGGTTAGCGGTCGCGCGGTTGCCGGGGTGTCACGTGACGATGCAGCATCGGATGTCGAGGTCGCGAAGATGGCGGTGGCTGAACTCGCCGGCGCGTCTTGTCTGGTGGATGCTGGCCTTGATTGGGCTGTTGCCGTGGGCCACAACGCATCTGGCGGTACTACATTATGGGTGGCTACTAACGACGGGGCTTGTTACATCCCGCCTGGGGTGTTCTTACGAAACGGTATGGCCGTCGCGGGCGGTTTCGATGAGGATTTCGATGTCCGTTGGATGGGTTGGTCCAACCCGGCCGAGAAGGCGGTACGCGGCGCCCGTGCGAACGGGGACAGAGTCGGCGCGGTGGCAACGACATGGGCGTGGCCGTCGGAGTTCCTGGAGGACCCCGACGAGGGGGTGCGGCAGGCGGCGATTGGTGTGCCACACGGGGGTCCACATGGTCCCGCCTCGGAACTTCGCCGTACGCGGATGCATCGTCTACAGACGGTGAATGCGGGTTTGTACGCGAGTTTGAAAGCGATGGATGAACCGGAAGCGATCGCGTACTGCCGGGAGTTGACTCGGCGGTCGGTATTCGCTGGCGTGGTTGAGCTTTCACAGATTGCCCGGACGGTGGCCGATGCCGTAGTGGCCGGCGGGTGGCCAAAAGCGGAGGAATGGGCGGCTCTAAATGCTGAGTATGAGTCCGATCGTCTGATGATGGCGGCACAGCGTCCGGGGCTGAACGGTTTGGAGGATCCAGACCAGGTCGTAAGTTATGAGAATTTCTTCACTAACTGTCGGCGCCTGGAAATGTTGTTGTGCTGGAAGCGATCTGATTCGTTGATGGTGGCCGACGTGGCCTATGCCGCCTGGATCGCTGGTTACCAGCTGTTACCCAGTTAGTAGGTGTCGCGGGTTCACAGGCTGTGGGGGCTTGGTCAGCGGATGGCGGGCGTCTGTAGGGGTGTTTGTCCGTTTGGTTGTGGTGAGGCGTTTTTTTGCGGGTTAGTTTTGGTGGGTGGTTGGCCCGGTGTCGCAGTTTGTTGCCGATGTGGATCGGGTGCTGACTCGCGCGCATGGGTTGTTTCCCACGTCGGGGGGGTCGGCGGCTGGTGTGTTCGCCGCCAATGGTGGTGGGCGGTCGGTGCCGCCGGTCCCTGCTGGGGGTAGCGGTTTGGGGTCGGGCGCCGCTGGTGCAGGTGACGGTTACGGCGCGGCGCGGGCCGCGGTGACGGGGCTGGATGTGCAGTCTGGCGGGGGGGCTGGTGAGGCGACCGCAGTTGGTCAGCGGGGGGCGCTGGGTGCTGGTTCGGTGCGTGATGGGGCGCGGGCTCAGGCCGATGCGATAGGGAGGGTGGCGCATACGGCTCCGGGGATGCGGTTGATGGTCTCGGCGATGGATGAGCGTTTGGGGGCGATGCAGCGCCAGATCGAGGAGACCACGGCCGAGAATCGGGTGCTGGCGCTGCGGTTGCGGCAGTTGGCGGCGGCGTATCAGGGGTTGCGGATGGGTGGCGGTGCGGGCGGGTTGTCGGCGCTGAGCGCTATCCCGGCGGCTTTCAGCGGGGGCTCGGGTAGTGGGTTTGGCGGCCTGGGCGCTCTGGGCAGCCTGCCGATGTCGATGCTGGGCCGGATGGGCAGGGTTGGTGGTGGTGCGGTCGCTGGCCCGACGATGGGGTCGTCGGGTTTGGCGGCGGGTGCTGCGGGTGTCGGTAAAGGTGCTCTGGCTACATCGGAGGTGTCATTTGAGGGCAAGGGCTTGTGGCCGGGCGGGGCGGCGGCGATGAGTCGGGTTGTTGATGAGGCACTAGACCGCAACGGCATTTCTGATCCGCGAGCTCGTGCGAACTGGAAGAACGGGATGATGACGATCGCTGAGCACGAGTCGAGCTTCCGGTCGGACGCGATCAATGTGTCCGATACGAATGCACATGGTGCGCGCCAGGTCGATGGTGGTCCGTTGAACTCCAGCCGGGGTCCTTGGCAGCTGGTGCCGGGGACTTTTGCGGCGCATCACCAGCCGGGGACGTCGAATCATATTTGGGATCCGGTAGCCAATGCGTGTGCGTCGATGAATTATCTGATGTCGCGTTATGGGGTTGCCCGTGATGGGCATAATCTGCGGGCGTTGGTCGGCCAGGCTAACCCCGGTGTGCATCACGGCTACTAGCTGTCGGCCGCTGCGCAAGCACGTGTGTGGGCCGAGTTTCTGGGGGCAGGTGTGCGTAGATGAGAGCTGTGGTGACTGACGTGGAAGGGACGCTCTGGTGAACGTCACAGAGTTCGTGGCGGCAGTTGACCGCCTTTTGTCGCGCGCTCATGACCTGTTTCCGGCCGAGGGGGGTGCCGGTGGCCAGGTGCCCACGTCGGGCGCTGGCAGCTCGGTGCCGGCGCCCCCTTCCAGTGGGAGCAGCTTGCGCACGGGTGTTTCTGGGGTCGCCGTTTCGTATCAGCAGGCGCAGACGACTGCTGCGGGGTTGGATGAGCAGGTGCGGGAAGCCGCAGCTCAGGCCCTCGCGATCGGTCAGCAGGGGCGTGCCGCCTCGGGCATGATCCGCGATCAGGCCCGCCAGGTGGGGGCATCGGCGGAGTCGCTGGCACGCTATCCGGCTGGAACTCAGCTGCTGGTGGCGGCGATGAATCAGCATCTGTCGGCGATGCAGGATCAGGTGGAGTCGACTCAGAGTCAGTTTCAGGCGGTGTCGGCGACGTTGCGGCAGGTCACCGCCGGTTATCGGAAACTTCCTGGGCACAGGTCAGGAACTGATGCACAGCCACTGGACAATGACAAGCCGCAGGATTCAGGTAAGCCGGGTTGGGTAGTGGGCGATCCTCGGCACAGGCCGTGGGTGGCTGGACCGGGCGGGCCTACCCCTCCAGGTCCTCCGGATGGACCTCGATGGATTGAGATTGGTCCTGGTTCGGGAACGTTTGTGCGAGCTGACGAGATTCCGGGTGTGGTGGTCAAGCAGCCCGGCGATCTTGCGCCCTCCCCGGGTTATGACCACTCCGGCAATCCGTATACGTGGATCGAGTTAGTTCCGCATTCGGGGGTGTTCGCGCCGAGCACCGACTTCCCCGATGCCCGATTCATGGGTCCGAATTCATTGGGGCCGCCGGGCACGTTGGAATATCTTCCGGGTTCGGGGATTTGGGTGCCGCGCGACTCATTGATTCACGAGCCGCTTGCACCCCCTTCGTCGGCCACGCGGGGCGACTAGTATGCCGCGGCTCGGCGCGGTTCGCGTAGTGGATCGGGTGTGCGCGGCGGTTCGCTGCCGTTGAGAAGCTCATCGCCAGCGGCGTGAAGCCGGCGTCACTTTCTTTCCGCCGTTGTGGTGAGGCGTTTTTTTGCGGGTTAGTTTTGGTGGGTGGTTGGCCCGGTGTCGCAGTTTGTTGCCGATGTGGATCGGGTGCTGACTCGCGCGCATGGGTTGTTTCCCACGTCGGGGGGGTCGGCGGCTGGTGTGTTCGCCGCCAATGGTGGTGGGCGGTCGGTGCCGCCGGTCCCTGCTGGGGGTAGCGGTTTGGGGTCGGGCGCCGCTGGTGCCGGTGACGGTTACGGCGCGGCGCGGGCCGCGGTGACGGGGCTGGAAGTGCAGTCTGGCGGGGGGGCTGGTGAGGCGACCGCAGTTGGTCAGCGGGGGGCGCTGGGTGCTGGTTCGGTGCGTGATGGGGCGCGGGCTCAGGCCGATGCGATAGGGAGGGTGGCGCATACGGCTCCGGGGATGCGGTTGATGGTCTCGGCGATGGATGAGCGTTTGGGGGCGATGCAGCGCCAGATCGAGGAGACCACGGCCGAGAATCGGGTGCTGGCGCTGCGGTTGCGGCAGTTGGCGGCGGCGTATCAGGGGTTGCGGATGGGTGGCGGTGCGGGCGGGTTGTCGGCGCTGAGCGCTATCCCGGCGGCTTTCAGCGGGGGCTCGGGTAGTGGGTTTGGCGGCCTGGGCGCTCTGGGCAGCCTGCCGATGTCGATGCTGGGCGGGATGGGCGGTGCCGGCGGCAGCTCTGGTGGGCTTGGCGGGTTGGCGTCGAGCCTGGCGGGTCGCTCGGTGGGAGGGGAGTTGCCACCTGGGGTGGCCTCGGAGAAGGGTTTGCAACGCGACACGATCTTGGCGGCACGGGCGGTGGCGGCTGCGTTTCCCGAGATCCGCACGATCGGTGGGGTGCGGCCGGATTCGTTGAAATGGCATCCCAACGGCCAAGCGATTGACGTGATGATTCCTGATCCGACGTCACCGCATGGCAAGGCTTTGGGGGATGCTGTGATGCGATTTGCGATGGCGCACCGTCAGCAATTCAATATTAACCACGTGATCTGGCAGCAGACGATTCACAATCCTGATGGGTCATCGAGCTTGATGGAGAATCGTGGTTCTCCGACGCAAAACCATATGGATCACGTGCATATTGCAACGAATGGCGGGGGATTCCCGCGCGGCGGTGAGGTGTACCGGCTTTGAGAGGACGGCTGTGAGCGAGCCAGATCGGCTTCCGGGCCGTGGTTTGGTGTTATCGACGCGGGTCCAGGTATCGGGCCACATGTTTTTTGCCCGCCGTGCGGTGTTGGCGATGACGCGCCGTCGGGTGCGGATGGAGGCCGAGCCTGGTCGGCGTCAGTCGATGGCGATTCTGGCCGGCCTCACGGCGTCGGTGGTGTTGTGCGTGGGGGCCCTGTTCTGGTCGTTTGTGCGCCCGGCGAGTTCGGCGGGTGCGTCGCGGGTGTTGGCTGATCAGCAGACCGGCGCTTTGTATGTGGCCGTTGGTGACAAGCTGTATCCGGCGCTGAACTTGGCCTCGGCCCGGCTGATCGCGGGTGAGCCGGTGAATCCGGATCGGGTTCGGCGCAGTGAGATTGATGCCCGGCCTCGAGGATCGCTGGTGGGCATTGCCGGTGCCCCGCAAGAGATGACGGCGACCTCCCCTGGTCGCACGTCGTGGCTGGTGTGCGACGAGATCATCAAGGCGCTCGGCGCGGGGGCGCCCGAGCCGGTGACCGTGACGGTGATCGATGGGCAGCCGCAGCTGGGGGAACGTCACCGTGTCCTGGGGGCCGAGGATGCGGTGCTGCGCCGCTTCGCTGAGGATGTGTGGCTGATCCGCGATGGCCGGCGCTCGCTGATCGACCGGGGATCGCGTGCGGTGTTGTTGGCGCTGGGTTTCGGTGATGACGCGTTGTCCTCGGCGCGCCCGATGAGCCGGGCTTTGTTCGATGCGATTCCGGTGGGGCCGGTGTTGGCGGTGCCGGCGATCGCGGGTGCGGGCTCTGCGGCACGTTTTGCCGGTGCGCCGGGGCCGGTGGGAACGGTGGTGTCGACCCCGCAGGTGGGGGGCCAGACGGCGTACTCGGTGGTACTGGCCGATGGCATACAGCCGGTGTCGGCGTTAGCGGCGCAGGTGTTGCAGAACGCCGGTCCGGTGGGGGCGGGGTCGCCGGTGGTCGCCGGTGCGGTGCTGGCCAAGTTGCCCGTGGTCAACGTGCTGGATTTGTCGGCGTTTCCAGCGGTGCCGCCGCATGTGGTGGACAGCCAGGTGAATTCGGTGGCGTGTTGGCAGTGGCAGCGGGTGTGGGGTGAACCGTCGGCGGCGACGTCGGTGGTGGTGGGGACGTCGATCCCGGTGTCGGACGGTGATGCCGGCAAGGGGGTGGAGTTGGTCAGACCCGGCGGTTCGACGTTGCAGGCCGACCGGGTGTTCTTTACCCGCGACTTCTCCAATTACGTTGTTTCCACGGGTAATTCGCCGACTTCTGCCACATTGGAGTCGTTGTGGTGGGTCTCGGAGTCCGGGGTCAGGTTTGGTGTGGCGCGCGAGGATCAGACGTTGCGGGCGTTGGGGTTGTCGACCCCTCCTCGCCCGGCCCCGTGGTCGGTGTTGCGGCTGCTGGCGGGTGGGCCGATGTTGTCGCGTGCGGATGCACTGGTACGGCATAACGCGTTGCCGGTTGACGGCAACCCTGGGGAGTTGGAGATCCCGAAGTGAAAGATGGGTTCGCCCGATCTAAGCCGGCCGCCGCGCCGGAGATGAAGCCAGCTTCGATCGAGCTTCCTACGCCGCTGAAAATGCCGGCCCCGGAGGGTAAGCCGTGGTGGACTGTGGTGCTGGTGATCGGGCTGTTGGGCCTGGTGGGCGCGATGGTGGGAATCAGCTTTGCCAGCGGTGCGCGTTCATTTACAGGGGTGGGTTCGTTTTTCCCGATTCTGATGGTGGGTGGTCTGGTGGCGATGTTGTTCACCGGACGCGGCGGTTCACAAGAGATGTCGCGCACCAAATTGGATGCGTTGCGGGCCAGGTTTTTGTTGGTGATCGACGAGCTGCGCGGCAACGCCGCCGACGCCGCGGACCGTCTGGATGCTAACTATCGGTGGTATCACCCGCCTCCTGCGACGCTGGAAGCTGCCTTGGGCAGTGCGCGGATGTGGGAACGCAAGGCCGATGGTGGCGATGCGTGGTTTGGCGTGGTGCGGGTGGGTGTAGGCATGACCGACCTGATGGAGGCGGGCGCGGCGAGATTCTCTGAGCCGCAGGACATGCCGACTGACATCGAGCTGGAACCGGTCACGGGCACGGTGTTGCAGGAGTTCGTACGCCACCAGACGGTGGCGTACGGGCTGCCGGCGTTGGTGTCGTTGTTGGTGGAGCCGGGTTATGAGTTGCGGGGTCCGCGCGATGTGGCTTTGGGGTTGATGCGCTCGATCATCTGCCAGTTGGCCTTCTCCCACGGCAGCGATCACATTCGGCTGGTGGTGGTTACTTCTGATGCGGCGGAATGGGATTGGGTGAAGTGGTTGCCCCACGCTGGTGACCTCAGCGTCGAGGATGGTGCGGGGCCGGCCAGGATGGTGTACGCCTCAGTGACGGATTTCCTTGGCGCACAGCAGGACACGTTAGGGTTGCGTTCTCGGGGGGATTTCCTGGCTCGTCACGGGGCGAAGAGGGAACCGATTGCGCCGTTGCCTCACACGGTCGTTGTGTGTGACACCGAACAGGGATGGGAGCGGCTGGGGGATCGCGCCGGCGTGAGCGGGTTGACGTTTTTTGATGTCAGGGGCAGCGGGCAGGTGCCTGCGTGCGCTGAGCTGAAGCGGGTTCTGCACATCAGCGCCGACGGGGTCATCACGGCGGTGCCCCGTGATCTGATGAGCTGGGACGCCAAAGAGGCGCACAGTCCGCAGTTTTTCGCGGTGTGTGACCAGATGAGCCGCGAGGATGCGGAGTCTTTTGCCGAGCGGATGGCTCGCTGGCGGCTGGCCGAAGCCTACGAGGCGCTCGATGACGGCGGTGTTGAACAGTTCATGGCGCGAGACATCTTGTCTTATTACGGGATCAACGACGCCGCCAACATTGATTTCGAGGCGTTGTGGGGTCCGCGCGGTGACATCAATTCGCCGGCCCGGCTGCGGGTACCGTTGGGCAACCGGGCTGATGACAGGGAACTGTTCTTTTTGGATCTCAAAGAGTCTGCTCAAGGCGGTCATGGTCCGCATGGGGTGATGGCGGGAACCACGGGCTCGGGTAAGACCGAGATGCTGCGTACCGCGCTGGTGTCGCTGCTGCTGGGGCATCCCCCGCAGAATCTGCAGTTGATGCTCGCCGACCTCAAGGGCGGAGCTGGGGTCAAACCGTTCGCCGGGGTTCCGCATGTGGCGCATATCATCACTGACCTTGAGGACGATCAGAGCCTGCTGGACCGGTTCGTGGACGCGATGTGGGGAGAGATCGCACGGCGCAAAGCGTTGTGCGACAAAGCCGGAGCCGACGACGCCACGGAATACAACAAGATGCGCTCAGCGCGCCAAGCTGCGGGTCAGGAGCCGTTGCCCCCGTTGCCGGCGCTGCTGGTCATCATCGATGAGTTCGCTGAGCTGTTCAAGATGATGGCCTCGGCGGTGCAGGATGCCCTCGATCAGATCTGCCGCCAGGGCCGGTCGTATTGGGTGCATCTGTTGATCGCCAGCCAAGAAATCGACAATCGCGCAGAGAAGTTGCTGGCGAATATGGGGTATCGGTTGGCGTTGAAAGCCCAGACCCAGGCCGCGGCCACGGCTGTGGGGGTTCCCAATGCGGTGAACCTCAAACGGTCGGGGGACTGCTACTTCCTGCACGGTCCGCCGTCCAATGCCGACGTGACGAAGTTCCGCGGCGAGTGGTTGTGGCGGGAGTACCGTAAGCCGGGAGTGGAGGACCTCTACGACGACAGTTCCGCTGGCCCAGGATCGGTCGCTTACTTTGCACCGCAACTGTTTACGACGGATCTGACGCCGATTCCATCGGCGGACAGCAGCCCTGAGGAGTCCGCCGCCACTGAGGGTGGGTCGGTCGCGGCGGAGGCCGCAGGTGAGAGTGATGCCGAGGTCGAAGGCAATGCCGCGCTGATGCGCCCGAAGGTTGCCCGTATCATCATCGACCAGTTGCGCCAGGTCGACTTCACGCCGTATCGGTTGTGGCAACCGCCGTTGGACGAGCCGTGGAGCATCGAAAAGCTAGTGAACCGGCACCTGGGACGGAATTGGCGCGACGGTTATGTCCGCACCGCCGACTTGGTGTTCCCGATCGGTGTGGTAGATCGGCCGTTCAAGCATGACCAGCATCCGTTGCTGCTGGACGTGTCGGGGCCCGGGGCCAACGTGGTGATTGTCGGCGCGCAGGGCTCGGGTAAGACGACAGCGCTGCAGGATCTGATCTGCGCGGCGGCCATGACACACACTCCCGAACAGGTGCAGTTCTACTGCCTGGCGTTTTCCTCAGCAGCTTTGAGCAGCGTGGAGGGGTTGCCTCATGTGGGGGGCGTCGCTTTGGGGGCGGTGGATCGAGATGGTGTGCGCCGCACTGTGTTTGAACTGTTGACTTTGCTCAAGCAGCGGCAGCGCAGTTTTGAGGACTACCGCGTGATGTCGATGGAGATGTTTCGCAACGTCAAGTTCGGCGGATCGCCGGGCAATGTCGCTGATGACGGGCACGGTGACGTGTTCCTGGTGATTGACAACTGGTCGGGTTTGGCCAGCGAGTATGAGGTGCTGCTGGACCCGGTCAGCAAGCTGATCAAAGAGGGTCCCACCTTCGGGATTCATGTCGTGGCGAGCGTGAGTAGAACCAGCGAGTTGCCGCCGACGGTGCGCACGAGTTTCGGATCACGTGTCGAGCTGCGTCTCGGGGAGACCGTTGACGCGATGTTGGTCAAGCCGCGTATGGCCGATCAGGTACCGGTGGAACGTCCCGGGCGGGGCATGATCGCGCAGAACTATGAGCGCCGTGGTGCCGAACCGGTCGGTCTGCACACGCTGATGGCGCGCCCCACCACCGAAGCCGGCGTTGGTGACGGATGGGATTCTCGCAGCGTCGTGGCGGCCGTTGCCGAGGAGGCCGCGCAGTTCACACCCGCGCGCAGGGTGCGCCGCCTGCCGCAACGGGTGAGCCCGGCGCAGTTGGTGGCGATGGCGGCCGGGGAGTCCGCAGCCGATTCGCCAGTGGTGTGGGCGCTCAGCGAGACCGAACAACCGGTGTTCTTCGGCAGCCAACATCTGCTGGTGACCGGACAGAGCAAGTGCGGGCGCACGTCGGTCTGCGCGGTGGTGATGGGTGAGCTGGCCCGCACTTGTGCGCCAGGTGGACAAGATCAGACACCGGCGCTTACCGATGCCCGCCCGGTTGCGCAGGTGTGGCTGGTTGATCCTCGCCGGCAGCTGCACACCGTGCTGGATTCGTCGTATATCTACCGAGTCGCCTCTACGCCGTCGACGATCAAGCAACGCATGCAGGAGCTGGCCGCAGTCCTTGCCGAGCGTGAGCCCGACGACAACGCGTTGGCGGGCTCGATCGGGCAGGTTAGCTGGAGCGGTCCGGAGATCTGGCTGGTGATCGACGATGCCCAGCGACTACCTGCTGGATTTGATTCTCCGCTGGAACCGATCGCGCGTTTTGTGGAGGCAGGTGCCGATGTGGGCCTGCGGATCATCTATACCCGTGCTTTCGGGGGGCTCATGTCCTCCATGGGGGCCGATCCGGTGCTGCGTAGGTTGCGGGAGTCCAGGGCTGCGCTGTTGGTGATGGATTCCGACCCTGACGACGGTTTTATCCAGGGAAGGTGGAAGGGCCACCCGATGCCTCCGGGCCGGGGGTACCTGATGAACACCGCCGAATCCGGGGAGTCGGGGATATATGTGCAGGTCGCAGACCCGGGGCTGGGCGTGTGAGCTCCCCGGATCACGCACATGAAGGCGCAGATGGCGGTAGGCTCCTGACAAGTCCAAGAAGAAATTCATCAACGGTTCCGATACACTAGCGTTTCTTATGGGAGGTTTTGCGATGTTCATGACGGCATTACCGGGGTCGATGGAGGAGACAGCATCAGCCCTGTCGGCAATTGGCGGGGCAGTTGCGGCGGGCAACGCCGCCGGGGCGGCCCCCACGCTGGGCGTGGTGCCCCCGGCAGCCGAGCCCGCGTCGGCGCTGCTGGCTGCGGCGTTCGGGACCCACGCTGGGGTGTATCAGGTCAGCGCGGCCATCGGAACAGTGATTCATCAGATGTTTGTGGCGACGCTGGGCGCCAGCGCGGGCAGCTACACCGCCGCCGAGGCTCTCAACATCACCGCGATGCTCTGACCGGGACGCAATGACCACCTACGAGGTGCCACCAGAGATCAACTCGGGCCGGATGTATGCCGGCCCGGGTTCATCGTCGTTGGTCGCCTCGGCCGCTGCGTGGCAGGCGCTTGCCATGGATCTAGGTTCGGCAGGTGCGGCGTTCAACGAGGTTGTTTCGGCCCTGGCTTCGCAGGCGTGGCTGGGACCGTCGGCGATATCGATGGCTCTGGCAGCAGCACCGTACGTGGTATGGATGATCGCTACCGCCGGGCAATGCCAGGAAGCGGCGGCTGCGGCGGGCGCAGCAGCAACGGCGTTCGAAGCAGCACGCGCGGGAGTGGTTCCCCCTCCGGTCATTGCGGCCAATCGCAGCACTTTGATGTCGTTGTTGGCCACGAACTTCCTCGGGATCAACACTCCGGCGATCGCGGCCAACGAGGCGGCATATGACGAAATGTGGTGCCAGGACACGACTGTGATGTACGGGTTCGCCGCCGACGCGGCGGGCATCACGGGCACGTTGGTGCCCTTCGTGCCACCGGCTGCCAACTCCAACCCGATGGCCCTGGCCGCCCAGGCCGCCGCTGTGGGGCAATCAGGCGGATCGGCAGCCGCGCAGCAGCCGATGAATCTCGCCAGCCAGGGGGGAGGGTTGGCCAGCCTGCCCGCCGGCATCGATGCGCAAACCATGCTGAGCATGGGCCCGCAGCTGGTGACGATGATTCCCCAAGCGCTGCAAGGACTTTCCTCACCGTTGAGCAGCGGACTATCGCCTGCCAGCGGCTTGGGTCAATTCCAGTCCCTGCTGTCGCCGTTTATCGGGATGCTCAACAATCCCGGCATGCTGGGGATGGGAACCGGCGGTGCCGGTGCCGCCGCCGGAGGGGTGGGTTCGGGCTTGTCCGGTCTGGGCGGAGTCGGAGGGGCCGGGGGTGCCGTCGAGGCGATGGCCGGGCGGGCGGCCTCGTTGGGTGGTTTGTCGGTGCCGGCGACATGGACCGCCGGCAGCAGTACCGAATCGACCGCGGGGGCGCGGACGGCGGCCACCCCGCTGGTCGCTACCTCCGGCACCGGAGCGGGATCTGGTGCGGTACCGGCCACCGCATCAGGGGGCTCGTTCGGTGGCGCCCCGATGGCCGCGGGGCTGGGCAACCGCGGTGCCACGGGTGGGGGAACGCCGCGTTACGGGACACCGGTGAAAGTGTTCGACCGGCACTAGTGTTCCTGCCCCGCATTCGCTATAGGGAATGGTGAAGACCGACACAACATCTTTTTGCAGGTTTCTTGTCATCGCCGTTGCCGAGCCTTGTGACCCGCCAATAGACTTGGTGTTCAGCAACGCGAAAAATATCTGCATTTCAGTTCCCCAAATTGAGGAGAGAGAAGGAATATGACGACACGCTTTATGACGGACCCGCACGCGATGCGTGACATGGCCGGCCGTTTCGAATCCCACGCACAGACCGTTGAGGATGAGGCCCGCAAGATGTGGGCATCGTCGCAGAACATCGCTGGCGCAGGTTGGAGTGGCCAGGCGCAGGCGACCTCGTTGGACACCATGGGCCAGATGAACCAGGCCTTCCGCAACATCGTCACGATGCTGCACGGTGTGCGCGACGGGCTGATCCGTGACGCGAACAACTACGAGCAGCAGGAACAGGCTTCTCAGCAGGTCCTGAGCAGCTAGCCAGCGACGAGCAACCCCAGCGAGCGTAGGAGAACCCAGAGAAATGTCCATCAACTATCACTTCGGCGACGTCGACACTCACGGGTCGACGATCCGCGCGCAGGCCGCCTCACTGGAGGCCGAGCACCAGGCCATCGTGCGCGACGTGCTGGCTGCCGGTGACTTCTGGGGCGGCGCCGGTTCGGCGTCCTGCCAGGAATTTATCACCCAACTGGGACGCAACTTCCAGGTCATTTACGAGCAAGCCAACGCCCACGGGGCTAAGGTTCAGTCCGCCGGCAGCAATATGCACGGCACCGACGGCGCGGTCAGTTCCGCGTGGTCGTCGGTCTAAATTCCCACGGTCCCAACGCGGCGGCACCTGCCAGGTGCCGCCGCGCTTGTCGTTAGAGGTGCTCCCTTGGTAACTCCCACCGCAACAGACATCACCGTCAACCTCGATGGTTTATGGCTCCTGCAGGCACTGGTCGGGGTGAATCGTCTGGCCGCGGAGTTGCGTGGCCGACCCTGTGGGCAACCCCGTTCGATGAAGTGGATCGCCCAACACCCGGGTCTGGCGGTCTTGGTAGCGGAGGGGATCTGTGATGAGGCTGCGGTGGTTCGCTCCGACATCGCCACCCGGATGCGTGTGCTGGGTACACCGGACGTCGAGGTCGTTGTCTTGGTGTCACACGGGCCGATGACCTGGTCATCGGAGGTCTTGATGGACGATCCGTCGAGCTGGAGGGCGATCCCTGACGGGCAGCTGCGGATTGTTTTGGCCCGGCGCGAAGGCCGCTGGGCTTCGGCCGTCCGCGCCGGGTCGCACGTCACGATCGACGACTGCGCGGCAGCGGTTGATGCCGACGGGCTGGTCCGCCTGGTTTGCGACGCCCTGGACTCGGTGCACTACGTCGAGCCGGCCAGGATCAGCGCCGTCAATGTGCCCATGGACGGTATCTGCACCGCCGCGGCCGAACTTTCCGGGATCTCGACCGCCGGCCTCTCGCAGCAGGCAGCGCTGAAGTCAGTCGGATTCAGCGGCACCACCCTGGCCCAACTGACAGAGGCTCTCCAAGAGCCGGTCGCTGAGGCTGTGCTCTATGCGCGGGCCTACGTCGAGGGCGCCGCCGTAGCCGGCGAATCAGTGCTAAATCTGCGCGATACGAAGTCCGGGCGAGTCGCGCTCTATCGGGTCAATCCGCCTCGTGGTAGCCACCAGCAATGGATGGCCGTGGGACCGGCCCACCAGGGACAGATACGCCACGGCGTACTGGCGGCACTTGACAGCGTGGCGGTGAACTCTTGGGACACCCACGAACGAATGTGCTGAGAGCACGAAACTTTGTTGTGCCGCTGACGTTGCGGCGTGCAGTTAGCCCCAGCAAACATTTTCGAATAATATCGTTCTGGCGTGGCATAGCGAAAAATTGGACCCTAGGATCAGCTTAGGCAGTCACACAGAATTACTAAGTGGAGTTAAATAATGACCATCGATAACGGAGATTTCATGTCGCGCTACCTGGACCCGGAAGGGGGGCCAGAGCGGCCAGCTCCCATCGGAGCGCTGCCGCACCCGCCGGCTGCACCGTCGATGCCAGCTCCCGCCGCACCGTATGAGCCCACGATGCAATCGTCGACGCCGCAACCGGAGACGCCGCTGACACCGGCCTCGCCGTCGCACGTCGCGGTGGCTGCTCCCGCGCATCAGGATCCGCCGACACCGCCGCGGGAACGCGGTGCGTCTATCGTCCAGCCGGGGCGTGAAACAGTTTCACCGGTCGGGCAGCTTCCTGACAACACTGGACACCGCCGCGAGATTGCGCCGCCAGCGCCGCCACCGGCGCGGTTCGAGGTCGCCACGGTGGCACAGCGGTGGGCTCCGCAGGCCGACCAGCAGGCCGCGGCCTACACCCACCAGCAGATTCAGGTCGGCGAGGTGGTCAAGCGCCACCGTCAGCCACCGGAAATGGGTTGGCGCAAAACGGTCTACACCGCAACGTTCAGAACCATCAACCTGGGCGCTGGCCCGGCGGAGCGGACCCTGATCGACCGGAAGCGGCGGATCACCACCAACATCCCGGGGAATTACCAGATCACCGCTCTGTCGATGAAGGGCGGCGTCGGTAAGTCGACACTGGTTGCGGCCGTGGGCACCACGCTGCGCAAGATCCGCAACGAAGCTGTCATCGCCATCGACGCCAATCCGACGTACGGCTCTCTGGGCCGGCTCATCGCACGCGATGGCAAACCACCGGCCTCGATCCGAGAGTTCCTGGCCCACAATGACTTAACGAGCTTCAGCGTCGCGCGACAATACTTCGGCAGCAATGACGAAGGACTCGAGGTCCTAGCTGGCAACCCGAACGTGACTAACCCGCTGATCCTGACCCCGCAAGTGTTCGCCGACACCATTGCCCGCACCCAGGGCTTCTATCAACTGTCGCTGGTGGACTGCGGCGCTGAGATCGAGCATCAGGTGATCCCAGCGGTGTTGTCGTCGTCGAACGCCTTGATGATCGTGGGCTCGATGAACCTGCAAGGTGGTCTGGCGGTGGAAAAAACAGTGGACTGGCTGGCGGCCCGCAATGGACACGAACTGCTCAAGCGCTCATTCATCGTGTTGACCGACGCCTACCGTTGTGCGACCAAGAAATTCGTCACTGAAGTGACCGAGAAGGTGGGGCCCCGTGTACGGGGGGTGAAGGTCATTCCTTTCGATGCGCACCTGCGTGATGCCCAGCCGTTGGTCTTCGATGCGTTGCGGCCGCGAACGCAGACGGCGTTGATCGAGTTGGCAGCTGAACTGGCCGACGGATTCCCCACCGCCGGAGCGCTGGTCGGGTGAGTGTCGACCAGCAGGACCTGGCGGGCGCAACCGCGCCGTCGTTACCGCCTCGGGTGTTGGTGGCCGTGATGGCAGGGGCGACGAAAGTGGGCGTGGTGCTGGATGCTTCAGCGCCGGTGTCGGCGCAGATGTCGGCGTTGGTTGATGTGATCAACGGCCGCCTGGAAGATCTGGGGCAGCCGGTGATGTCACCCGGGCCGGGTCGCGGCCGGTGGGGGTTGTGCAGGGTCGACGGGACACCGCTGAAACTGTCGCGGTCACTGGCTGATCAGGGAGCGCGTGACGGGATCCGGTTGTGGCTGAGATTCATACCGGACTCCGAGGCGCGGATCAATGTGGTCGAACATGTCACCTCGGCGGTGGCCCAGGAGCTTACGAAGCGTTGGCCGGGTCTGAGCGCGGCGTGGGCGGGCCGGGTCGGGGCGGCCATGGTGGTCTGCGGAGTGGCGGCTGCCACTGCGCTGATGTTGCGCTGGCGTTTCGGCCACATGGGGTGGGGGCCCAGCATCTTCTGTGCAGTGTTGGCTCTGGTGCTGATCGGCGCCGCCGTGATCACGCTGGCCCGCTGCACGGACAGCGCCGACGGCAGGCGCATCGGTGACACGTTGTTGTTGATCGGATGCGTGCCGGCCGCGGTGAGTGCCGCCGCCCTGGTGCCGGGCCCGGTGGGAGCCCCGCATGCGGCGCTGGGGGTGGCGATGCTGATGAGCGCGGCGGTGCTGATTGTGCGTTTCACCGGCCGCTACATCGCGTTGGGAACGACGGTGATCATCGCGGGGGCGGCGGCCGGGGCCGCGGCGCTGGCACGGATGACTTTGGTGACCTCGGCGGTCACCCTGCTCGGTGTCGTGCTACTCGTCTCGATCCTGCTGATGCATCTGGCCCCGACAGTTGCGCGGTGGGCAGCCGGTATCCGGCTACCGGTGTTCCCGTCGGCATCGGGACGCTGGATTTTCGAGACCCGCCCTGATCTGCCCACGGATAAGGTGGTGGCCTCCGGCGGCATCACGAGCTATGACGGGCCGCAATCGGTGCGGGACGTGGTGGTGTGCACCGACCGTGCGCACGCTTATTTGTCGGGCCTGCTGATCGGCACTACTGCTGTGATGGTGGTGTGCTGTGTGGGGTTGTGTGATCCGCACGCCCCTCGCCGAGGGGTTGCGCTGCTTGTGGCCGGCCTGGTCGCGGTAGCTGTGCTGTTGCGGGGCCGGTCGTTTACCGATCGCTGGCAGGCCACTGTGCTGGCCGGGGTCGCGGTGGCGGTGGTGATCGGTGTTGGCGGCCGCTATGTCCTGGGGCTGTGGACGCTGACAGCGCTGTTGGTCGGTACCTCGGTGATGGTTGCTGTTCCCGTGGCCGGGCTGGTTGCCGGGGTGGTGGTGCCCAACCGCTTCTACACACCGACATTCCGCAAGATCGTGGAGTGGATCGAATACTTTTGTCTGGCCGCCATTTTCCCGCTGACCTTCTGGCTCATGGGAGTGCTGGCCGCGATCAGGTACCGGTAGGTGGTGTCGATGACGGGCTATCGACGAGCGGTCGCGGTGGGCTTGTGCGGGGTGGCGCTGGTCGGGAATGCCATGTGGGTGGCTGTCCCCGAGGCGCGGGCGGTAGAGCCCCCGCAGATCGACCTCGCTGCGCTCCCGGCTGATGGACCGCCGGGACCGGATCAGCCGATGCGCCAAGGCGCACTGTGCACCCGTGTCGGCACGCTGCCGGGCACCGATTACCGTGTACAGCCGCATTTCATGGACATGCTGGACTTGGCCGAGGCGTGGCGCTTCGGGCGCGGCAACGGCATCAAAGTGGCTGTCATCGACACCGGAGTCAGCCCGCATCCACGGCTGCCCGATCTGATCGGCGGCGGCGACTATGTGGTGGCCGGCGGCGACGGCCTGTCGGACTGCGACGCTCACGGGACGATGGTGGCCTCGCTGATCGGTGGCGCACCCGCGGATGGAAAGACGCCGCTACCGCCGCCTCGGCAGACCCGTCGGCCCGACACCGCGCCCACCAGCGAAGCTCCCCCACCCCCGCCCCCGCCGCAGACGGTGACGGTGCAGGTACCCCCGCCGCTGCCTCCGGATGAGCCGGCCCGCTGGAACCGTTCTGGCTCAACGGTGTTCGTGGGGTCGGGTTTCGGGTGGGCGTCCGAGGGCCCTGGGCCCGCCGATGAGCAGGCACCGTCGACCACCGGTGAACCGCCACCACCGGCACCGCCGCCACCGCCGCCCCCTGCGGCTGACGGGTTCAGCGGTGTGGCGCCGGGAGTGCAGATCATTGCCATTAGGCAGAGCTCACGCGCATTTAGCCCCAAGGATGCCTTCTCCGGTGACCAGGATCCGGCCACCCGGCGCAAAGCCGGTGACATCCGCACGATGGCCCGCGCGATCGTGCATGCGGCCAACATGGGTGCCTCTGTGATCAACATTTCCGAAGTCTCGTGCATGAGCGCCACCAACATCATCGACCAGCGTGAACTCGGGGCTGCGATCCACTATGCCGCCATCGACCGCAACGCGGTGATTGTGGCCGCCGCGGGCAACAGTGGTGAGAACGGCAACAGCGACTGCAAACAGAATCCCGTCTATAACCCGTTGACCCCCAACGACCCTCGGGACTGGGGCGGGGTGACGACGGTGGTCACTCCGGCATGGTTCTCCGACTACGTCCTGAGCGTGAGTGCGGTCGACGCGAAGGGCACACCGTTGGATGCCAGCATGGCCGGGCCATGGGTCTCTCTTGCCGCGCCAGGCACTGACATCGAAGGATTGTCACCGCGCGACGACGGGTTGATGAATGCCGTTGAAGGGCGGGACAACACGATGGTGGCACGCGAGGGTACGTCCTTTTCGGCGGCGATCGTCTCCGGTGTCGCCGCGCTGGTGCGGGCCAAGTATCCGCTACTGACCTCCCACCAGGTCATCAACCGACTGCTGGCCACCGCACGCGCTCCCGGCCGCGGTGTGGACAACAGAGTCGGGCACGGGATCATCGACCCGGTCGCGGCGCTGAGCTATGACCTGCCCCCTGGGGAACCTGTTGGGCCGCAACATTTGTCCTCCCCGCTGGTACTGACACCTCCGACAGTGGGCCGTGACATGACGCCGGTATGGGTGGCCGCCGGCGGCATAGGCGCACTGGCAGTGGCGTGCAGCGTGATCCTGGGTAGCGCCGCACTCATCCGCAAGGAGCAACGATGAAACCGACGCTGCCGCTGGGCATACGGCTCGGTTGGACCCGCGTCGTAGCGGTGTTCGTCGCCACTGTCGCGCTGCTGTCACTGGGCGGCGCTGCAGCGGGTCGAGCCGGGTGGTGGGTTGCTGCCGGCGTGGCGGTCCTGCTCAGCGCGGCAACGGTCGTGACGTGGCGAGGCGCAACAGTGTTGCGGTTGGGGCTGCGGGCGATCAACGCGCACAGCGCGATGGTAGCCACGACCGCCGGTGAGACTGCCGACTATCACCGGACATACGGGCAAGGACCGGTCGGAATCCGCGCGGTGGGACCGTATTTGGCGGCGGTGGTGGCCGTGGACGGCCAAGCACACAGCCCCTCGGCGCTGGACCACCATCGGGTCGCTTCGTTGGCGACGTTGCCGGTGGCCGCGGTCGCCGAGGGATTGCGCCAGTTCGATGTGACCTTGGAGTCCATCGACATCGTCAGTGTCGGTAGGCGGCGGGCATCTGAGCGGCACCATAGCTACGCCGCGGTCTATTCGAGCCTGATCGGGGATCACCCGGCGGTGGGGCAGCGCCGGACATGGCTGGTGGCCCGGTTCGATGCCGAACGAAGCGCGCGGGCGGTCCTGTGGCGGGAGTCGGTGGCCGCCACTGTGGGAGCCGCTGCGCAGTGGCTTGCCCAGGAGCTGACCGGGCTGCGCTGTCCGGCTCGAGTGTTGACCGCACAGGAGATCCGTGAAGCCGATGCCGAGTTGCTGGCCGGGATTGATCCGGCGGAGCTTCGCAGCGGGTGGGGCCGTCTGCGCCACTCCAACGGCTATGTGCAGACCTACTGGATGTCACCGTCTGACATTTCCAGCGACACGTTGGACCGGCTGTGGGTTCCTGACACCGACGCTACCGCGGTCACGGTGCAGCTGCGCCCGGCAGTTGGGGGGGCGACGCGGGTGGGGGTTGTGGCCCGGTACCACACCGGTGCCCCGCTCTCCGAGGCGCCGCTCAGTGGACTCAACCCCCTCACCGGTCGCCACGACTTGGGGTTGGCGGCCGGATCACTGACCGCCAGAACGCCTTTAGCGGTGCCTAGTTGCGCACTGGAGGATGTGGACCAGCCCCTGGCGGTGGCGGTCTGCGCCACCGGGATCGTTGTGGGCAGCAACGCGACCGGGCATCCGCTGCTGGTGGATCTGAGTTCGCCGGCCACGACCTCCACCGTGACGCTGGCCGGGGAGCTGGCGTTGACGGTCCAGGTGGCGCTACGCGCTGCCGCGACCGGCTACCAAGTCCTCGTGCACACCGACCGTCCGCAGCGCTGGAAGCAGGTCACCGGTGCTGGGTTGCAGCTTGTCGGTGCCGCGGGCGCGCAAGGGCCGTTGCCGCCCAGCCCGCGGCGGTGGATGGTCGTCTATGACCTGGTCGCCGGCGCAGCCCCCGACGGCGCCGCCGTCATAGTGCGCACCGTACCGGCCGGCACCGCTTCGGGCGCCGACATCCACATCGAACAAGACGGTGCTCGCACCGCCATGGTCCGGACATGGGCATTCCGGGTCCGTGTGCGCATCGATCTGGACTATGAGCGCCAGCACGTGGCCGCCACCCCGGGCCGGGCCGCCTAAAACAGTGTGTTCAAGGAGCAGCGTTGACAGGCATTGAAGCAGAAGCCCAGGCCCGTACCGCGTTTCGTCGCGGATTGTTGGCATCAGGCATTGGGGTGGGCGGGTTGGTGCCCACTCACAACGAGCGCGTGGCCCGCGAGATGTTCACGGCGGTGACCCGCGCCGATCCCAGCATCTGTGATGGATGGCTCGGCCGGATTCTGGCCGGCGAGGACGACATTGACGTGTTGGCCGGCGCCTGGGAAGCCGTGGATTCCTATGGCTGGGAGATCCGCCGTGTCGGGGTGCTGGCGGCCGATTTTCGTCCCAACGTGCTTGACGGGCTGTTCCTGCGGCTGCCGATCAATTCGGCGGAGTCGTTGCGCTGCGCCTACGCCGCTGCTTTGATCCGCGAGGGCAGCTTCGCCGCAGCAGATGATCTGCTGAATTGTGTTGCTGAACCATCCGATCCGCTCGATGCCGACATGCACCGCTACGTCTGCGGATTACTGCACTTCCGCACCCAGCGTTGGACTGATGTGCTGCGGCTCTTTCGGTCCGACAAGCGTTGGTACCGACCGGAATACGAGTGCGCGGCCACTGCGATGGCCACTACCGCGCTGGCGTCTCTGGGAGTGTTTGAAGACGCTTTCCGCCGCGGCGAGCACGCCGTCAACGATGATCGGGTACCGGCTGCCACGACCATCGTCTTGTACACCCAGGCAATGTGTCTGCGCCACCTCGATCGCGAAGCCGAGGCAGCGCAGTTGTTGCGGCGGGTGTATTCCCGTGATCCGAAGTTCGCCCCGGCACGGCAGGCGATGGATGACCCCACTCGGCGGCTGGTCCTGACCGACCCCGAGACCATTGAGGCCCGCACCGATCCGTGGGATCCAGACAGCGCCCCCAACGCCGCCGACTCCGATGTCGCCCGCGATGCCGAAATGGCGTCGAAGTATCTGGCTGAGGGCCAAGCTGAGCTCGACGCCATGTTGGGCATGGACATCGCCAAACGCGAGATCAAACGGATTAGGTCGACCACGAAGGTGAACCTGGCCCGCTCCCGCGTCGGGCTGAAGGTACCGGTCACCTCACGCCACACTCTTCTGCTTGGCCCACCGGGCACCGGAAAGACGTCGGTGGCGCGGGCATTCACCAAACAGCTGTGCGGGCTGAAAGTCTTACGCAAGCCGCTGGTGGTGGAGACCAGCCGCACGAAACTATTGGGCCGCTATATGGCCGAGGCGGAAAAGAATACCGAGGAGATGCTCGAAGGCGCGCTCGGCGGAGCGGTCTTCTTTGACGAGATGCACTCCCTGCACGAGAAGGGCTACTCCCAGGGCGACCCGTACGGGAACGCGATCATCAACACCTTGCTGCTCTACATGGAGAACAACCGCGATGACCTGGTGGTGTTCGGTGCCGGCTACGCCAAGGCGACCGAAAAGATGCTTTCAGTGAATCAAGGTCTGCGGCGGCGCTTTTCGACGGTGATCGAGTTCCACAGCTACACCCCACCCGAGCTGGTCGGGTTGACGAAGCTGATGATTGCCGAGGACGACGACGTGACCTCCGACGAGGCCGTCGCCGTGCTGCTCCCCGAGTTCGAAAGGTTCTACGCCCAGCAAACCACGACCGCCGACGGCGACGTGATCCGCGAAATTGACCTGCTGGGCAACGCCGGCTTTGTCCGCAACGTCGTCGAAAAGGCGCGTGATCACCGCAACGACCGGCTCGACACCGCCGAACTTGACGAGCTGCTGGCCAGCGAGGACATCAACATCACCGACGAACAACTGCGCAACCTACGTGAGTTAACCCGCGACGATCTAGCCGAAGGTCTGCGCGCCGCGGTGTCAGAAAGGCGCGAACAGCACGGATAAATTCACGAACCGACCAATAAGGGCCGGGGCGCGCCTCGACAGTGATTGCGGTTCGGGCCCTGGTGAGAGTCAGGCAAGCGGTGCCAGCAGTGCCTGACGGCGGGGCGACGCACTCCACCGCGGGATCGTTCGCTGGGTCAATACTCGATTCCTCTTCCGGCAACTCGATCATCCGATTATTTTGGGGCAGTGAAGGGGACGCGGTTCGGCCGCTACGTACTGATCGAGTTGCTGGGGCGTGGCGGCATGGGTGAAGTTTGGCGTGCCCATGACACCGAGACCGACCGAGTCATCGCCATCAAGCTCCTGCCCGCGCATTTCTCCGAGGACGCGGAATTTCAACGACGTTTTCGTAGGGAAGCTCACGCTGCAGCCCGGCTAAATAGCCCGCACATCATCCCAATTCACCACTATGGCGAGATCGATGGCCGCCTCTACGTCGATATGCGGCTGATTGAAGGATGCGACCTGAGCGCCCTGCTGTCTAAGGGGCCGCTCGATCCCGCACGCGCGGTCCACATTATCGACCAAGTTGCCAAAGCCTTGCACGCCGCGCATCGAGGTGGTCTCTTGCACCGCGATGTCAAACCCTCCAACGTCCTGCTCGACGGTGACGATTTCGCCTACCTGATCGATTTCGGGATCGCGCGTGCCGCGGAGGACACTCGAATGACACGGTCCGGCAGCACCATCGGGACCTTCGCCTACATCGCTCCGGAGCGGTTAGACCCGCAAGCAGGAGAAGACGCCCGCGCCGACATTTACTCGCTGGCCTGCGTACTTTACGAATGCCTGACCGGCGGCCCACCCTTCCCCGGCGACACCATGCCGCAACTGGTTGCCGCACACCTGAGCACCCCTCCTCCGAGGCCCTCAGCTGCCGCATCGGGCGTGCCCGAAGGGCTTGATCCCGTGATCGCAAAAGGTATGGCGAAGGACCCGCGTCAGCGGTATGCAACCACCGTCGAGTTGGCAGACGCCGCCCGGTCGGCGATCGCTTCTCCAAACGAAAAGCTTTCCACCCCAGCGCCGAATGCCGCAGACTCGAGGCGTGCCTCCTCAGCGGGTAAACGTCTGAGGCCGGCCGCTGAGAGAAGCCCAGCCAACGAGCTTCGGCCGCATGGCAGCCGAACGGTTGCCACGGTCGCAGTCGCTGTCGCCACGTTGGTCGGGATTGCGGCGATCGGTTTCACACTCCGGAGCCACTTTTGGGCTAGTGAGGGAAGTGCAGGAACAACCGCGTCTCCGGCTGGCACCCCATCAGTCGTGACCACCCTGTCGACAACCAATCCCGCTGCCAATAAATCGATTACGAGTCCGACGACACCGCCCACGACGGTGAGTACGTCGCCAACAGCATCAAGAGCGGGGTTTTTCGGCGAGTGGGGCCAACATGCCACCTCAGTGACCCTCGCACCAGACGGGAGCGCACATTACGTGGTGACACAGGGCGCAATGTACAGCACGTCCTGGTCGGCCACATGGTCGCCGATGACTTCGACTACGGCCATGATTATCTTGACAGCGCAACTGGATTCGCGTGGAGACGCCGCCGGGTCAGGGCTCATCCGGTACCCCGGCGAGGCCTTTACCTTCACGCTGCAACCCAATGGCTACGCGACGATTACGGCACCCACTGGTGAGCCGATCACGTTGTGTCCTAGAGGCACCGGCTTTCGCGATGCGCAGTTGCTCTGCGGTGCTTGAGGTAGCTGATACCGCAGCAACGTCGCGGCCCTACCTACTGCCATCTACTCGCGGCCTTGCACGGGTGGATTCTCAAAGGGCAAGTACGCGCGGGCCACGCCGTCGGCGGGCCGCGGGGCAGGGCCGGTGCCGGTGCGGGCACGGCCGGCGACTGGCCTTTCAGTGGTGGGCGCTGCCCGGTTATCGCGGTGACGCTGTGAATCGGGTTGCCCATTGCCAGCTGTGCGGCCCGGACGATGATTGCTTCCGGGGGCCTCGGCGGTGGCGGAGCGCTGGCCGTTTCCGCGCTGGCGTCCCTGGGTGACGCGGCTGGTGACGGCGGCCGCGGCGGCGGCCTCGGGTGCTAGGACGGCGGTGGCGCCGGCTTGGGCAGTCGCTGTGTGGCCGCGGGCGGCCCTGTCGGACTGCGTCGCGGGGGGTGGGGTGCGTTTACCCGAGCTCGGTGCACGTCCACCGGGAGGGCGTCCGGGGACAGGGGGACCTGTGAGGGGTGGATCATCGGGCGCGTGGCCACCGCCTTTGGCGCTGGTCGTGCCGCCGGTGTGGGTGGGCGGCGCGCCGGCCAGCCCCAAGGCGAGAGTTCGGGACTGTTGGAGGCGGTCGCGGCCTTGCTCGTAGCCGCGCCGGGCGGTGCGGTTGAGGTCGTTGACCAGGTAGGTGATGTCGCGGGTGTGGTCGCCGAGTTCTCTTTTGAGCCACCACAGTCCGCCGATCGCGACGGCGGAGATGAGGCCGATCATGATTAGGCGGGCCAGCGGGTGGCTCATGCCGACTTGGTCGGCGTAGCCGCCGCGGGCGGCCATTTTCAGGACGATCACTGCTGCGACCGAGATGTAGGTGGTGTAGACGAAGACCAGCAGCGCGTGTTTGAAGAACAGGCTTAGCCGCCGCAGTGCGCGTTTGCGTGGCTGTCCGTGGATCATGGCGGGGGCAGCGGCCACTAGGGCGATGAGCGCGTTGATGAAGGCGGCGCAGCAGACCATCACGTAGCTGTAGGTGGCGTAGAGAACGAAGAACGTGAACACAGCGCCCAGCAGTAGGTAGAACACGCCGAGGGCGAGGTTGGCGCCGTTGAGGTGTTGAGCGAACGCCAGTGCTTGTTGGGCGCCGCAGCTACCCATGGCGTGTGCGGGGCCGTCGGGTTTACCGCCGAGGATGGCGGCGGTGTAGGCGTTGCCGCAGCCGCCGATGTCATCGACGGTGGTTCCGAAGTTCATCAGTTGCAGCGGTGTTCGCAGGGTGGCGTCGGCGATGAGGCCTGTGAGGTGTTGCAGTTGGGCGTTGGTGCCGCCACCACTGATGGGACCGTTGTTGGCGACGGCTTGCGCGACTTTGAATCCGAGGGCACGCGCCTGGCCGAGCAGCCCGTTGTCGTGGGACAGATCCGAGAGCGGGTCTCTGGTGAGGACCATCCCGAGGATGCCGATGACGAAGGCGGACAGCGTGATTCCGGCGCCGTAGCCTTTGCGGCCGTGCCACAGCACGTGGTAAGCCCCGACCGCGAGCCCGGCGAGCATGCACAGCGGGAATACCCACAGTTCGGTGAGCAGGGAGCGCAGCACCTCGAACAGGGGCCGAAACCAGGTGGCCAGCCAGTAGATCCAGGTGTTGGACATGGCGAAGCGCAGGAGCCACAGCGACGTGGCGACCATGAAGATGTAGAGGGCCGCTTCGGATTGGATAATTTCGACGATGATTTCGTGGGTGAGGCCGGTAGTGACGGCGTTGGCCAGCCACCGGGTCCAGCTGGCGGGGTCTGCGGTGAGTTCAGGCCCGGCTTTGGAGATGGCTTCGCTGGTGGTGACCACCGAGAGGTAGTAGTTGCCGACCGGCACTCCGTGGCTGTCGGTGACACCGGTCCAGTTCAGTGCGCCGGTCAGCGTGGAGGCGGCAGCCTGTGGTGCACTCACCAAGGCCCAAGTCATCAGCAGGTGGCTGGTCAACCACAGTGTGGCGATGCGGCGCAGGCGGGCTCGGGTGGCGAGCTGGTAGGCGAGGTATTCGGTGATTCGGTGTGCTAATGGGGCACGGCGCGTTGGGGTCATGCGACCCGTCCGGGCGTGGTGTCGTAGGCGGCATGTATAGCCTGGTCGGGTTCGGCCACTACTCGGATGGGCGATTTGCGCCGGAATTCGTCGACGAAGAAGCCGAGTCCTTTGCGGCTGCCCCGGTCGATGCCGGCCGCTGTGTCGTCGTCAAAGGCTGTCGGGTCGCGCATTTCTGCGGGGGTGGGTTGGGCGAGGAAGAATTCTTCGATGTCGCCGTAGTCGTCGGCACGGATGCCGACTTTGGTGGCGACTTGTTTTGCGAGGTCTTCGTTTTCGAACGGCATGATCAGTTGTTGGGTGATGAATTTGTCACCCATGAGAGTCAGGTCGGCGACGGGGTCTTGGGTGATGATCAGCAAACCGGTGTAGTGCTTGCGAGCCCGGCGGCTGATCAGGTGGGCGTCGTCGGCACCGGCGCGGGAGTTGAGCAGGGCGGCGGCTTCCTCGAGGACGATGAGCCCGAAGCGTTGTTTGTTGGCGAAGAAGCTGACACGGGCCAGCCGTACGAGCATGCCGTAGATGGCCACGGACGCGCGTTTGCGGTCTGAGAGGCCGTGGTAGAGGTGCGGGGTGGTCATTTCCTCGGAACTGGGCAGGTCGAGGCTGCCGGTGAGCCAGACGGTGACGTCGAGGCTGTTCAAGTCGGGCACGGCCAGGGTGTCATCGAAGATTGCGGTGGTGAAGTCGTAGGTGGCCCATGATGTGAGGGCTGCCAGGATGGGGGCGAGGTCAGCGGCGAGCGCGGCGACCTGTGGTGGGCGGGTGTCGTTGCCGGCGGGGGGTTGGATGGCTGCGATGTAGGCCATCAGCGCGGCGGTGCTGGTGATGCCGAACCGTCGGCGGGCGTCGGGTTCGAGCAGCGCGCGCAGCCGCTGTACGCCGATGGTGGTGGAGTCCAACCCCATCATGGGGATCATGTAGTCCAGCCAGTAACCGCCGGCGACAGCGTCGGGGAAGGTGCGCAGCGGGTCGCAGCTGAATTGGTTTCCGGCCATGTCGATGACGGCTTTGTTGGGGACATCGTTGAGTGCGTCTTCCCATTCGGTGCCTGGGTCGACGATGAATACTTGTGCGCCGCGCTGAATCTCGGCGCGGGTGATGCGTTTGGCGGCATACGACTTGCCGTAGCCGAGGGCTCCGCTGCACACCAGGCAGGGATTGCGGTTGCGCCGGGCGGTGCCGGGCAAGTCGAGCAGCACTGCGCTGCGTAGCGCGGTGCTGGTGTTGAAGCCCAACAGGATTCCGGTGGTGTTGCCGACCATGGAGGAGGTGATGGGGACGAACCTCGACCATTTCTTGGTGGTGGTGGGTTGGGCGAATTGGTCCACGCCGCTTTTGTGGTTGGGCACGCCGGGGTTGAACGCGGACCAGAGCCGGGTTTGTGCCCCGTGGTAGTGGCGGATAGCGATCTGGCCGGACCCGGTGAGTTCTTCGCGTAGTCGTTTGATGCTGTAGTCGAGGGCTTTTGCGTCTGGGGCGCCCACGGCGATGAGGAAAGCGGCTTCAAGGGGGCGTTCGTCGATGTTGTCGGCGAGTTGGCGGTTGTATTCGGCGAGTTGGCGGGCTGTGGTGATGAGTTCGACGTCACCGTTGCGGACGTCGCGGCGCTGAGTGAATTGATCGTTGATGTTGCCTTTGGCGCGATCGTTGCGTACGAATTCCATTTCGCGGCTTCGTGGGACGAGGTTGATGGCGAAGTCGAATGTGGCTGTGGTGTCGAGGTCATCGAGGGCCTGCAGGAACTCTGAGCCGGGGAAGACGATGCCGGCTTTGGGCATGTCCACGACGGGCAGAATCGCTTGGTAGCTGTCGGGGTAGAGGCCGTCGGGGCTAGAGATCCGCAGTGTCTTGGCCCATGAGGGGATTCGGCGCATCCCCAGAGACCAGCCGAGGGTCAGGGCGGCGGCAGTAGCGGCGAGGAGCAATGCGAGGACGGGGAGCTCGGCCGTCGCCGCGATGATTGCGGCTGTGGTCAGGCCTGCGGCGGTTGTGCGCAGCGGCAGCCCCCGGCCTGTGCCGTGTTGCTGGTCGCCTTCGTCGAAGGCCGCGGCCGGCAAGGCGGTGCTGCTGTGATGTGCTGGGCCGCGATGGGCTGGGAGCGGGTGATCGAACACCCCGCGCCAGGCGTTGTGGCGCCAGAACCAGTCGATCATCTCTTCGTTGGCAGGTGTGGGCGTGAATTCTTCGGGGAGCGCGGTGATGATGTCGTGGCCGAGGCGTTGGTAGGCGGCAACGGAGTCGTCGGAGTCTTTGTCGCGGCCGATTACCCAGTCACGGAGTTTGGCGGCGCTGCCGACGGGGCTGTGTCCGGCGCGGCCGGCATCGACAGGTATTGACAGCCAATAGATTCGGGATCGGGGCGCTTCGGCGGCGATGACGGGGGCCATTGCGGTGCAGGTGTGGACCCAGGATGGGCTGTCGCGGTGGCCGTGCAGCATGGCTCCTAACAGTTGACGCTGGTTTTGTGGCACGCAGAGCCCGTAAATCCAGGTTCCTGCGGGGATTTCGCGGGCCAGGACTTGGTGACGGTCGGCTACCCCGACGCGGCGTTTGGTGGATTGCAGGAAATAGGGGAGCCCGCTGAGCAGGTAGTGCGCGTACACGCCGTGATTGGTGAAGCTGAGGTTGGCGGTGATGGTATGCGGCGGGGCGAGCAGCGGGTTGTCGGTGCTCGAGGTGGACTGGGGTCGAAGCACCCGCCACCAGCTGTGCAGCCGAAAGCCCAGCGTCGGCCGTCCTCGTGGCATCAGGGCCGCGATGCCGGCGGCGATTGTGGTGAGCAGCACCCCGCAGATCAAGGTGGTGCGGGCGTGCCCGGAGTCGAGCATGAGCACGGTGAGCGCGACGGTCAGCCCGCCACCGCCGTAGAGGCTGATCGCCACCCCAAGCCGTAGCGGCTTTTTGAGCAGGATGTCGGTGTAGACGGGTGTGTCGTGAACGCCTTTGAATATCTGGGCTGACTCAACCATGGCGAATTCCTCTGTGATGCAGGGGATAGTGCGCGGGCGCGAGCCGCGTTGTGCGGGCCCGCGCTCGCGGCAAGGGGACGGGCATTACTGCCCGAATTGGCCGGTGGTGATCCCGGTGCGGTCCACGGTGCGCTTGGCCGATGTGTAGATGGCGTAGCCGGACCCGACGATGACGGCCACGACGACTGCGGTTAGCGCCCAGCCGACGGTTTCGCCGATACGTCCACCGAGGAACGCTCCGCCCGCGCGTATGCCGCCGGCGAGCAAGATGCCGATGACCAGGACGCCGACACCGATGGTGTAGAGGGATCTGCTGCCCGAGACGAGGTCGGTGGCCGCGAGCAGGGTGGGGGCGGCGGTGGAGGTGGGGAGATACATTGGGTTTCCTTCTGTTGTAGGTGTTTTGCAGGCGGGGGGGTTATCGCGGCGCGGCGGCGGCGGGGATGACGGGGGTCAATTCGGTGCTCTCGGCCAGCAGTGGTGCGTAATCGAGCGCTGAGACTGTCCATCGGCCACTGGTGACGGTCAGCACGATGGGGTAGTCCAGTTCCAGGGGCGCGAATTGGTTAGTGACGGCGCTGGCCGCGGCCAGCACGTGCAGCGTGGTGCCCTCGGCGGGTATGTCGTGGTCGGTGGTGTTTCGGTTGGCGGTCAGCCGGGTCAGTTGCACGGATCGGTAGTCGGCGGCCGGCAGCAGCCCCGAGGCAGGGGTGACGTATCGCTCCAGTCCGCCGCTTGCGGTGAGGTAGCTGGTGAGGAATCCGGCGACTGTGGTGAAGGCCGGCGAGGTGTTAGGGAGGGTCGCGGGGTATCCCAGCGGGGCATCAGCGCCGGCGCCCGGGCCGTTGACACGGGCCGGGAGTGCGCTGGCGCGCACGCCGTAGCTGGTGTAGATGACGGGGAGCCGGTAGTAGGTGGTGTGAGGAGTTGCGGCTTGGAAGGGGCGTTCGGACACCGCGATAACGACACTCCACTGTTGGGTCTCGCCCGTGTCGTCGACGAGCGTAACTGCTGATACGGCAGGCGAGTTCACGACGACCGCCGGTGTGGTGGGCAAACGTAGCGGGTCGCGCAGCGTCCAGCACTCATGCAGCGATTGTTGGTCGGCTTGGGTGGCGGTTAACCATCGTGTGACGCAGTCCTGAGCGTAGGAACCGATCAGCGCAGTGCGGTTGACGGCCGTGCGGGCCGGCCCTGCGACGTCGATGGGTTCGTCGGTAATCCAGCCCCAGATGGTGGCGATGGCCACTATTGCGCAGGAGCCGATGCCCACGGCCGACGCCGCTCGGCGCAGCAGGGTGTGGCTGTGTTCGAGGCGCTTGCGCCAGGTGTTGGTCATCATGGGAGAGCCCTTTACTGGGGTGGGTGGCCGAAGATTCTGATCGAGGACACCGCGAATGTGTTGTCGGCGGGGTCGGTGCGGGATTGGTCTGCGGGCAGGCTGGCCGAGGGTGTTGGTGAGGCCTCCCCTGCTGGCGTCGGCCCGAGGACCTCGCCGAGCAGCCCCCCTGATCCGGCAGTGGGGTTGGGTGTTGAGGTGGGCGCCGTTTCGGCTGGTGCGCGGCCGGTTTCGAGGACCAGCAGGATGATTCGTGAGGCCAGTACACCACGGCCCGGCAACGCTTGAGGGGCTTCACCGTGCACCGCGTGGGTCTCTTGCGGGACGACAGTCGGGGGAGAGTCGTTGAAGCTCCACTGCAGTCGTTTGACCACTTGGTGCTGCAACCATTGGTCGGCTCCTGAGGCGTCGCTGCCTACCCAGCCCGGCGTGATGGAGACCCCGGTGATAACCATGGTGCGGCCCAGATTGAGGACGAGGTGCTGACCGACGATGCCGCCATGGACGCAGACCCATGCTTGGGTGGGGTCGGTTCCTGCGACCGATTGCGCGGCAGTGGATCCCGGAAGACATCCGATAGCAGTGGCGCTGTAGGGGATTGCGGCGTCCGGGCCGGTGGCGGCGGCAGCGGCGGTGGTGGTGGGTGCGGCCACGATACTCACCTGAGTGCTGGGATGGGCAGCACGGTCCTGGTCGGCGGTATGGGGTCGGTGCCGCATCACCACTAGCGTCCCACCGACGATAAGGCTGGCCACGACGGTCACCGCCACAAAACCCAGGGCGAGTGCCCGGTTGTATCGGGGCGATTCCTGGGTGGGCTCCACGGGGGTGACGGAGGGCTGAGGGCCGTCGCCTCCAACTACGACCACCCCGCCTTGATCACCACCACCGCCCTCGGCCTGGGCGGCGACCGGTTCGACACCGAGCGCGTCGTCATCCCCGTTGACAGAGCCAACTTCGCCATCGGCACTGTTGTCATCATCTGCATCTAAGGCGATCGGCGCGCAGGGAAGGCAGCCGTCGTCCCCCACCGAGTCGTCATCCTCGTCGCGGAGTTCCTGCGCAGCGGGTTCAGCGTCATCTGTCTGCACTTCGCCGGATCTGGCGCGTGGACCACTCTGAACCTTCTCGCCAAGCCATCCCGCCGTGCTGTCCCAGACCTGCTGAGAATTGGCGATGGTGTCTTTCATGGGTGCGCCGGGTCCACCGTTGTCACAGTCGTCTGCGCCGATGCGGACAGCCGATCGGTGTAGGGCGGCAGGCCGGCGGCATCGACTGCGATCCACAGCCATCGCCGTCTTGGTCTGTGGTGAAACTGGGTAGACCGCGACGGTCGCCGACGCAGGGCTACCAGTATCGGCGTACAGGACATCCGTGCAGGTAGCAAAGCCTCGACGCGGCGACGCGGAGCGATGCTGCGCGTTGGTTGCAAGACCGTTGCCGATTCTCGTATCCCACTGAAGCCAACCATGTAGACCGTTGATTTCATGTGCATTACCTCCTTACTTTGAGTCAGCTTAAGGGTGACTCCTTTAATATTCGACGGCCGTAGAGAAATCGCCGAATCCGTTGCTATCGTCTTTTTCGTGCATCCAGTACCCACAGACGGTTTGAACCGGTTGCTCTTTTTTCTTGATGACCGGCTAGCGCAGTTGCGTTGGAGCCGAGAAGACCTCGGCGCCGCGGGCGGACCGGTCCCGGCGACGTTGCGTTCGGCAGTCCGGCGTGGCGGCGGCCTGTCGCGGCGGTCATTGGCGCGCCTGGACTACGCACTTGGCTGGCAGGAGGGATCGGCCAGTCGGGTGCTGGCGGGCGGCAGTCCCTCCGTGCGCATATCAGACCTGCTCACAGCCAGTTCAGCGATGATCGACGCGACCAGGCAGGAAGCGCAGTGTGCGGGAATCGGGCGGTGTGCAGCAGAGTTGAGGAATTTTCTGTTGGATGTCGCGCATCGCTTGGAAGACTTCTACACTGAGCCAGTAGGAGCGGTTAGGGGCGGCGCTGATGCCTGCCGCTGCTGACAAGTACGACGAGATCCGCCGTCAATGGATCGCCCGTAATCAACGGACTTTTATATTCCAAAAAAGGCGCGCAGAAATTTTAGCGCGCGATATACGTCGGCGCGACGGCGTTTTAACTGGTGCGCGTCCTGATCCTGCGGATGATGACGTGACTCATCCGTGGTACATGCGACCCGTTAATACGCCGTACGCCATGCTTGACTGGGCCATTTTTATGTCGGCGGCCGTGCTGGCTCCGGCGGGTTGGCCCTTGGGCAAGCTGATGTCGATAACTGTCGTTCAGCTAATACCCGGCGAGCTGCGCTCGTACCCTATCGCAGGATTCATGTGGTCGGCCGCCATCGTCGGGCTCCCCCTACCAATGATGGTGATGGTGCTCGGACCCAGCCAATACCTGGATGACGCGATCGCAATTCCATGGGCGCTGGCCCAACTGCCCGTTGCGCTGCTGACAGCAGGGATTTACGGGATCCTGGAGGGCTGGCTGGCAGTGGACGGCGCACGCGACTGGTGGCCGATGCGCCCACCGGCCAAAGCCGACGACGTCGATTTCGGATTCGAGGCCGACGACATGACCGGCCCCGGGATATTCCCGACCCGCAATGACCCAGAAGACGGTGACGCCACCCCGCCAGGAAGAGAGCCCCACTGATGTCCGGTCGACTCGCATCCCCGTACGCCGGCTTTGTGCGCGATAACGACGAAAAGTGGGTGTTGGCCGAAGCACCGGCGCATGTCCTGGTGTCCGCGCCGACAGAAACCGGTAAGACCACCGGAGTTCTGGCACCGGCCGCGACGCTATGGGGTGGGCCCGCAGTAGCGGTGTCCTCCAAGGACGACCTGATGTGGCTGATCAGCCAACGCCGTTGGGGGCCAAAGCAAATCATTGACCTGCGACCAGATTACTCCCCGACATATCCACTTGACGTCCAAACACGCTCGTTTGATCCAACGGCACTGATCACGGCACCGGATGAGGCTGTCACCGTTGCCAACACGATGATGCAGATGTCGGCGGTGGGAATGGGGTCTGGTGTCGATCAGGTCTCCGACGGAGGGGTGTGGGAGTCCAACACCGAGGCCCCCTTGGCGGCGATGTTGTACGCGGCATCCCCACGCTGCACCGGCAAAGGGATCGACTGGGTGCTGCTGGCCGTCGACAACGTCAAGAAAAGTAAGACCGATCCCGAGGCACCGGGCTGGCACAGCGCAGCGCGATACGTCAAGGACATCCCGCTGTTTCGCAACGGACTGAAGCGGACGTTGGACATGGACGCCAAGCAACGCGACAGCATCGCGTTGACGATGCGCAAAGCGGTAAGCCCGTGGATGCGACTCAGCCTTCGCGGAATGGCCGCTCCGCCGTTTGACGCCTCGTTCCTAGACCAGCCCGATGCGACCCTCTTCATCTTGGCGTCTCCCGGGGGGTCGATCGCCGGCGCTGCGGTGACGCTGCTGGAACATTTGGTGCGGACGTGGCAAGGAAAGACTGCGCGAAAGGAGATGTTGCACCGGCTGCTGATGGTGATAGACGAGGCCTGCAACGTCGCGCCGATGCCCGCCTTACGCCGTTACGTCTCCGAGGGACGCGGCCTGGGAGTCAACCTGGTGACCGCCGTGCAGGCTTCGTGCCAGTTCGACACCATCTACGGCACAAACTACGCCCGCGAATTGCGCGCCA
The DNA here is from genome assembly GCF_030755135.1 of Mycobacterium sp. TY815. NCBI lineage: Bacteria > Bacillati > Actinomycetota > Actinomycetes > Mycobacteriales > Mycobacteriaceae > Mycobacterium > Mycobacterium sp. TY815. Next base: position 364,614 of record NZ_JAUFRX010000004.1, read on the forward strand.
CGTTCCCTGCAGCCCTAATCATGTACGGCGCTGACGAGATGAACATGCTGCAGCGCGCCGAAGAGTGGTCACGTCAAACGACCCGCCGGCAGGAGACCTTCGATCAGGCCACCGGAGGCAAAACGCTGTCATCACAGCTGGGCAGCAGCCTGGACTATCGCCGGCTCCTGCCCCCGAATAAGGGAAGCGCCCGGCTATTGCGCCGCGGTACCCCCGGGGTCCTGACGGAACTTCCGGACTGGCAGACATTCGTCAAGCGGTACGACAGGGCAGTAGATTTGCTGCTTGGCCGCGCCGAGTTGGCAAAGCGAGAGCCAACAACCCCTTGGGAATGGGTCGTCCAACGACACCAGCGAGCGAAATCAGCATGAAGGCAGCACAATTGCGTGCCGAGCTCCTCAAGGTCCTCCAGAAGGCCGACGGGCCGATCACGACGACGGAGGCGCGACTCGAAGTCAGCCGAGGACATGGTAGCGAGGAACGTCCAGTGGTCGCCGAGCAGGTCTACCGGGCCCTTGTGGCTCTGCAGCGTTACGGCGCGGTACGCCGAGTCGACGATTGCTCGCGGCGCGACGCGCTGTGGGAGTTGGCGGTGTTGTTCAGCGAGATTCCCCGCACTCTGCACGGCCCACGGAGGCAACCGCCGGGAGCCGCACAGTGAATCATGTTGCCGCAGAGCAGATCGTCACCGTGCTGCGTCAGCGGGGTTTCGATGCCCGCGTCTTCGGCGGCACAGTCGGGGTGCAGCACCGCCGGGGTATCGCGGTGCGTGGTGTCTGCGTGTTGGGTTGGCGCTATCCCGACGGCCGCTGGGAATTCACCGACCGGCCGCCGCGCCTGATCGAACCGGACAACTCCGGTTGCTGGATCTGGGATGACATCTTGAGTGATGGCTCCCGGCCGGTGGCCTCATTCTCGGATCCGGCCCACATGATTATCAGGAGGGTTACCGAACTGCTACCCGCGGACCCGAACAAGCCGCGGGCACTGTGCTTTCCAGACTTCTGGGTCTGGGATAAGGCGTGTCTGGCCAGCGCGGAAGCTCCCGAACAGTGGTACCAGCAGTGGTCTGACCACCTGTTCATCGATCTGCGGCCCGAAGCGGCGCGCGCCGGATACTCACCGCATACCGCGCGGATTGCTGATTTCATTTGCAGCCCAAGGGCATTCACCACATGCCCTGAACAACAGGATGCGGATAGCGGAGGGCACGTGTATCGCCTGGCACCCGACGTCCCTTTAGCCGGCCCGCTACTGAGCCACCTACTAAAGATCAGAATACGAACAGACTTTTCAACCTGGGCACAAGTCGGGCACACCGAAGACCCGGTGGACTGGCCGTCACTGATTAATGACCTTGAACAGTACCTCGCATGGGATCACCAACAACTTGGAACCAGTGACCGCGAGCCCGATCTCAGACTCCAGCACGGTCACTCCCATCGGTCGCGCGAAGTCGCTCTCCGTGTAGGACCAGATGGACGCATCCTGGTCCGTCCTACCACCGCGAAGCCAAACCAAAAAGGAGCACAGGAATGAGTCATCCCAACCGATTCCCTTGGCTCAGTGGACTAATCGCGGCCTTGACCGTCGCTGGGTGGCTCGTCTATGAGGTGGTCGCAGATGCGATGACGGTGATCGGCAGCGCGGTCGACGACGCCCCCGCGTTCTGACGGCAAGCAGCCGGACGGGATGCGGTCACACCACGCCCTTCTGCCATTACGGCAACGCCATATCGGGGGATACTTCCCCAAGGGCATCCGTGAACAACCTCTTCAACCGCGGTTTATGGGACACCGGCCGGTCCAGCACCGCCACGAACTCCGACCAGGCCGGCGCGTCGAGCGTGAACAGTCGGCGATCGGCAAGCACGTTGCGGCGGTACAGCGTGGATTCGCGGACGATCTATCAACTAATCGCTGATGCACTTCTTGCGCAGGAGAGTTTCCAGATCGATAACATCGTGCCTTTCAACGCACGATACTCGCATACCTACGCATGGCGGTTGGATACGTTGCTGCATGAGATGTCTGGAGAACCAGTGGCCGCGAAAACCCTTTCGGTTGAACTTGATCGGTTCCCAAGCAACCTGCTTGATCCGCGGGTGCCAGCACCCGCCCGAGAAGCCGCGATGAAATTTCTGGTGAACTGATAAGTCGTTTTTCTGCATATAGAGCCGGGCGGTACGTGCGGTGTCGCCGCGTGCGACCGCGACCGCCAGATATCGCTCTGCGATCGTCTAGGCCCCTGAAAGCGTTTCGCCTTGAGGGGGCAGTTGCACCTTCGGTGCCGGGAATGCCTCAAGGCTTACCGCTATATCGTACACCGATATGGGCGGGTTGAGCGGCGAGTAGATGCTCTGGCGCGCCTAGCTAGAGGCGCAGCCTCTGGTTTCAGAGGTGGAGTCCACCACTGCGGTCGCGTTGTTTGTCGTGGCCGTGATGACGTTTTGCGATGGCATCGAGTGCGCCATCCGTAGCGGCGATGTCATGTATGCGGCGCAGGAGTGCGGTGCGATCGCTGAGCAATGCTGCGGCTTCGGCGTGTACTGGCGATGCGCTTGTGTCGGGGGTGTCCAGGTGGTGCTCGAGGCGGACGATAGCGGTGCGTGATCGGGCGTGTGTGCGGGCGGTCGGCGTGCCGATGTGGTGGGTGTGGGGCAGGTTCTCGGTGAGGACGTCGAGCAAGGTGTGAGCGGGTTGGGGGTGTGATCCGGGGGTTGTAATGAGGATGAGTTTTGTGTTGGTCGTTACCGCGGCGTGGGTGAGGAAACGTAGTTGTTCAGCGGGTAGTTGGTCGGCGTCGTCGATGACGATGAGGGTTCCGCGGGGCAGTTTCCAGCGCTGGCTGTCGAGGTTGGTTCGGGCTTGTTCCGGGGTCGCGGTGCTATCGGCATACCGGTGGTTGGTCGCGTAGTGGGCGGCGGCCTTGGTGACGGGCAGCGCCAAGACGCGATGGTCGTGGTGGTGGGCGGTGTCCGCAAGTGCGGCTAGGAGCCCGGTCTTGTTGGCGAAGGGGTGGATGACCAGTGGTTGGACGGTGTGGATGTTGCTGGTGATCGCGGTGAGTGTGCGCTGGTGGGCGTTGTCGAGGTTGGCGGCGGCGGTTTGCGGTGGGTAGTACAGGGCTGCGGGGCTGACAGCGCTGGCCGTGGTGAGGTAGTCGATTTCGTCGCGGAGTTGGTTTAGCTCAGCGGTCAGGTCGTAGGCGTTGGCGGGGTCTTCGATGCTGTCTTGAGCAGTGTTGTGGCCGGCGATGGTTTGGCGCATGTAGGTGGTTAGTCCTTGGGGGTAGGCAGGGTTTTCGGCCAGTGCTCGCGCTGCGATGTGTTCGGCTTGGGCGAGTTGGTTGTCCAGTTCGCGTGCATGGCGGCGCGCCTCGCTGAGGGCTTGGGCGTCGGCTTGCATTGCTTGGCTGCGCAGAGTCTGGATGTGGCGTTCGGTGACGATGCCCTCGGTGCCGCCGGCGGCCGCGAGGAGGGCGGTGTGGGCGTTGTTGAGTCGGTGGCGTGCTTGCTCAACGGCGGCCCTGACATGGGGGGTTCGTTGGTTGAAGTCGTCGTAGTGCTGTTGGAAGCGCTGGGCCTCGTCTGTGTTACCGCGGCTGTGTGCGGCGGTGATGGAGGCTTGGACTTGGGTGAGCAGGAGGTTGTGCAGGCTGGCGGTGTCTTCGGCGTCGACCCACAGTTTGTGGGCGTGTGCCAGTGCGTGTTGGAAGGGCCGTTGGTGTTCTTGGATACAGCGCAGTTCGGCGAGTCGGTCGGTGAGTGCGTGTTCGGCGGGTCCGCCGCTGAGCAGGATCTGTTGGGCGCGGTGTTGGGCGGCGTCGCGGCGGGCACGCAGGTCGGGAATGTCGATGTCGCCAAATGGGGCGATGACGGCGGGCCGTTGGGTGGACAGGTCGCTGAAGTCCAGGCCTGCGAAGTCGTCTTCGGCGAAGCCGTAGGCGTAGTCGTAGAGGTCGGGTGGGGGTTCGGCGAGACCATCGGCGGGATGGGCGATGGCGGGGGCGAACAGGTCGAGTTGTTCACCGGTTTGGGGTTCGCTGAAGGTGGCGGCGGGGTGGGGGATGTCGCTGTCGAGGGTGGCGGCGTGGTGGGTGAGCAACCCGATGCGGTAGGTGAGAAGGCGGGCGTATTCGTCAGGGCGCAACGGGCGTGTGGCGGCGCTGTCGCGCAGGTGTTCGGCGGCCGCGCTGAGCAGGTCCGCAGGCGGCCAGCCCGAAGAAGCGACAGCGGTGATCAGGCCCGGCCAGGCGGGGTCGGTGATGACGGCTTCGGCGATACGGGTTCCCAAGAGGTGATGCAGCTCCTCGGCCCACTCGGGTCGCAGCGTGGTGTCGGTGCGCTGCAGCGACGGCGGTGCCAGGGTGCCCGCAAGCCGCCACCACAGGGCCGCGGCGGGCATCTCGTCGGGCAGTGGGCCGTTGGCGGTGACGGCCTCGTCCAGCAAGGCGGCGACGTCAGCTCCGGCGCGTGCAGCGTGGTCGAGGTGGGTGGCCAGCCGAGGCCAGAACGGGTCACTGCACAGCTGCGGGTTGATGCCGTCGACGAGGGGTCGCCAGCGTTGCGCGGCGGCATCAGGGCGAGTGAGGCTGGCATCGAGGAACTTTCGCAGGAGGCGCTGGAAGGCTGCTGAGCGGTTGCGGTGGTGCTCGGGTCCGGTGACGCGCGTGTCGGCGGTGTCGACGTTGTGGGCGGCGCGAAAGACCGCGATTTCGGCCGTCAGCATGCCTTGGTCGGGCAGCAGCGGCCTAGCCCATGCGGGGGCGGTTTCTGGTGTCCAACTATGGACTGTTTCGCGGACTTCGTCAGCGAGTTCGGTGACCAGTTCTGCGCAGCGGGAAAGGTAGGCGCCCCAGGTCGGATCGTCGGCCAGGGCAGTGGGTATGTCTGCAAGCCAGCGCAGCGGTCCGACGCGTTCAGCGGCGCTTCCCGGTGGCGTGGGGAGGCGGTAGTCCAGGACCGCGGCGACATCGTGCGGCTCACCCAAAGGGGCCTGCGCGGCGTGGTGCAGCGCAGCGACGGGGTCGTGTCCGTCGATGGCGAGCAGCGCGAGGTTGCGCCGGAGAACAGGCCAGGCTTCGGCGTCGGTGAGGTCTTCGTCCAGCTTGGCGGCGGCGTCGTCGATGGCGGCCATAACTGATGGGCCGGCGTGTCGCGCGGCGGCGGTGGTCAGGGCGTCGGTATAGATCTGTGCTGCACGGTGCAGGCGGGTGAACGGGTCGGCTTCGGCGCCCATCACGGTGTGGGCGGACTGTTGCGCACCGTCGCGGCGAACAATGCTGGACAGGACGTCCACGGCGGTGGCGGGATGGGTGGCCTTGGGGGTCAGGATGCGGTGCGGGTCGGCTTCTGCGGTGGAGCCGTAGAGATGGTTTTCGGTGCATCCACGGGTGAGGGCGACATAGAGCTGGTTGCGGGTGAGGTGATCGCCGATGACGGTGTGGCAGGTGCCTTCGGTGTCGCGTCTGCCGGCGGTCATGCCTTGGACTTGGTTGATGGTGTTGGCGTAGCCCAGGGTGGTGAAGGCGCTGACGTACCAGGGGGGCAGAAGCACGGGGGTGGCGGTGCCGCGCAGGGGAACGACGGTCAGCGCGCCGTTGTCGTGGACGGTGCGGATGGTCCAGCGGTGACCGTTTTTGACCCATCCGCCGTTGTTGTCGGTGCGTAGGTAACGGCAGTTTTCGCGGGTGGCGATGGTGTCTCCGGATGAGGCGATCAATCCGTCGGCCAGTGTCACGGTGGACGTTGGGGTGGTGGCGCCGGCGGCGGTCAGTCGGTCCAGTCGGGCGCGTTGGTTAAGTCTGGCGACGATGTCGTTGGTGGGCGCGACCAGCAGCGAGTCGCGGCCTGCGGCGCGGTCGGCGGCCCACGCCGCGTAGGCCATGTCTTCGGCGGTGGCGTCAGCGCCGATGTGGACGCGGTGGTGGTCAATGTAGAAGCCGATGCCGGCGGGGTCGCCCTCGCGGATGGCCAGGCTGGCGGCGGCTTCTGCTCTACCGGTTTCAGCGTGGGTGAAGCGCACGACGGTATTGAGGGTGACCGCGTTGTGACGCTGGGCGAGGTCGCGCAAGATGCCGCCGGCGGAGATGGCGGCCAGTTGCTGGTCATCACCGATCAGCCGCACGCTGGCCCCGCGTGCCAGGGCGTGGGAGATCAGGGTGTCCAGGTCGAAAGTGGAGGCCATTCCTGCTTCGTCGAGGATGAGCAGACTGGAGTCGTTGATGGTGTCGAACCACTTCCTTGCAGGGTCATCGAGTGGGGCTTGCGGCTGGTCGCTGCGGGTTCCGGCGAGTTGGACGAATTTGGCCAACGTGTCGGTGGAGGTTCCGAGGTCTTCGGCCAGCACTTCGGCCGCAGAGGCGGTGGGGGCCAGCCCGATGACGGTGCCGCCGCTGGTGCGCCAGGCCGCCGCCAGAGCGGCCATCGCTGTGGTCTTGCCCGTGCCTGCCGGGGCAAGCGCAAGCTGTACACGAGCTCCGGAGGTGGCCATCTGTTTGACCAGTGCGGTTTGTCCGTCATTGAGTGCTACTCCGGTGTTGGCGTGGGCTTCCAGCAGGGCTAGGCCGACGCTGTCCTCGTCGACACGACGGCCGTTTGTCAGGGTGGCTGCGGCCAGGATGCGGCGCTCCGCGGCGAGCATCGCGTTACTGGTGTAGACGGTGTCGTCGTGACGGATATAGACGCTGGTGCCGTCGGGGCGCCGTAGCGCGGAAGGAACGTTCATTTCGGCGTCGGCGTGTGTGCTCAACGCGATGCTGTGCTCGCTCAAGGCGGTGGCGATGATGCGGTCGACCAGCTCGGGTCCGCCGGGATGATCGGCGTTGCGCAGGTGGCGTTGGGCTTCGGCGCGGATGTGGTTAATGGTCCAGGCGGCTCGTGTTTCGGCGACGGTGGTGATGACTGCGGCGGCCTGCGTGTGCAGCCATTCCTCGGTGACTTCCGGATGGATATGCGGGCCGCTATGGGTGGCGTCGGCGACCATGTCGGAGATCGCTCGCTGGCTACCGAGGATTTCGGTGGCCTGGGCGCGCCAGGTGTGGCGTTGCTCGGCCAGTGAGCGCGGTTCGTGTTTGGCCTGGCGGGTGTCGAGGTTGGCCTGCTGCGACAGCGCGAGGGCTTCTACCGCGGTGGGCTCGCGGCCGTGATCGGTGTGGAATTGTTTGGCCAGCTCGCCGAAACGGTGCTCGACTGCGGCCCGCCGCGAGGAGTAGAACTCGGTGAGTTTTGTGGACACGTTGGCGATTTCGCGCACCGCCCGTTTGCCGCGCTGGGTTGCTCGGGCCACGAATCGGACGCCGAGTTTGGCGATCAGCAGCGCTTCGATGCGGGTGTTGTAGTGCTCGGATGCGGCGACTTTGGCCCGGTAGAGAAGGGCGCCGTCCAAGGCCAGCCAGCGGGGGATTCCGTCGGGGCCGATGACGTGCACTTTGTTGCTGATGACGAGGTGGGTGTGCAGGTTGGGGTCCCCGGCGCGCGAGTCGCGGTGATCGAAAGCTGCTGCGATCAAACCCGTGGCTTTGATCTGGGCGATGCCACCTGATCCCATGCGTGAGAACGCCACATGCTCTTCCAGGAATACCAAGGTTTCTGCGACGGCTTGGTGGTGGCAGTCCTGGATAGTTTGCGCGATCGGCTCAGGTGCCAACGCCCACAGTGTCGAGACCGATTTGACTGGGGTGAAGGTTAAGTCGAAGCCGGCGACGGCGGTGGTGGCGGTGCGAGTGTTGCGGGCGATGAACCCACTGATTTCGCGATCGTCGGCAGGCGGGCGGTTGTAGGTTTCGGCGAACATCTCCTGGGCCACGGCGGTCCGAAGGGTGGCACGGACCTCGTCTTCGAGCTTTGCAACGGGGTTATTTCCGGCGGCGATGTTGTGTGCGCGGTAGGCCGCTCGCAGTCGTTGTTTGAACGGGTTGTCGTTGTCTTTGATCGGGAACGGGCGCCCAAGCCTGGCCGCATGCAGCGCCGCAGCCCCGCCC
>NZ_JAUFRX010000005.1:0-189009 GCF_030755135.1 Mycobacterium sp. TY815
TGACCGGATGCTGGTCAAGCCCGGCGAACGGGTCGCGACCGACGGCACCATCACCTCGGGGCGCACCGCACTGGATGTCTCGGCCATCACCGGCGAATCCGTTCCGGTGGAGGCCGGACCCGGCAGTGATGTGTTCGCCGGATCGATCAACGGCACCGGGGTGCTCGAAGTCGAGGTCACCTCCAGCGCTGCTGATAACTCGTTGGCCCGCATCGTGGCGATCGTGGAGGCTGAGCAGTCCCGCAAGGGCGCCAGCCAGCGCCTGGCCGACCGCATCGCCAAACCGCTTGTTCCGGCGATCATGGTCGCGGCCGCGCTGATCGCCGCCATCGGTTCCGTGTTGGGTGATCCGCTGGTGTGGATTGAACGTGCCCTGGTCGTGCTGGTGGCCGCCTCCCCGTGCGCGCTGGCCATCTCGGTGCCGGTCACCGTCGTCGCCGCGATCGGCGCCGCCTCCAAGCTCGGCGTCCTCGTCAAAGGCGGCGCCGCGCTGGAAGCCCTCGGCGCGGTGCGCACCGTCGCGCTAGACAAGACCGGCACCCTGACCGCCAACCAGCCCACCGTCATCGACGTCGCCACCACCAACGGCAACAGCCGCGACCACGTGTTAGATGTGGCGGCGGCGTTGGAGGCCCGCAGCGAACACCCGCTGGCTGCAGCGATTCTCGCCGCCACCGAGGGGCCGGTCCAACCAGCTGAGGATGTGGAGGCGGTGACCGGGGCCGGACTGCTCGGCCACCGTGACGGCCACCGGCTACGGCTCGGGCGCCCCGGCTGGCTCGACCCCGGACCCTTGTCCGAACACGTCGCGGCCATGCAGGCCGCCGGCGCCACCGCCGTGCTGGTCGAAGACAACGGTCAGGTCATTGGGGCGGTCGCGGTGCGCGACGAACTGCGGCCCGAAGCCGCCCAGGTCGTCGAACACCTGCGCCGCGGCGGCTATCAGGTCGCCATGCTCACCGGCGACAACCAAGCGACCGCCCAAGCCCTGGCCCGCCAGGTGGGGATCGATACGGTGCATGCCGATCTGCGGCCCGAAGACAAGGCGGCGCTGATCGGTCAACTGCGCCAACGCTCCTCGACGGCCATGGTCGGTGATGGCGTCAATGACGCCCCCGCTCTGGCCACCGCCGATTTGGGGATCGCGATGGGTGCGATGGGCACCGACGTGGCCATCGAAACCGCCGACGTCGCCCTCATGGGTGAAGACCTGCGCCACCTCACCCAGGCCCTGGCCCACGCGCGGCGAGCCCGGCGCATCATGCTCCAAAACGTCGGCCTCTCACTGGGATTGATCGCAGTGCTCATCCCGCTCGCCCTCACCGGTGTGCTCGGCCTGGCCGCGGTCGTCGCGGTGCACGAACTCGCCGAAATCGTCGTCATCGCCAACGGTGTCCGGGCCGGGCGCACCAAACCACTGGCACAGCCAGGCCGGGACCATGATCCGGTGGCCGAAGTAGCCGCCTCCGCGATATCGCGTTGACCACCGGCATCATCCATCGCGTAACCAGCCAGGCGAGGAGGTCAGCAAGGTGTGGTGTTTGCCGATGACTTATCACGCCTTTGCGTCACGGCCGGCAGCGGTCAGGCCGAGACTGTGCGCTCGCCGCCAGGCGGCCGCCAGGTTTGCGCTTCGGCTCTTGCCTGATACCTGGCAGAGGTACGTGCTGCATTCTTTGTTGTTGGTCTGCCACCGCAGTTCGGCGTAGATACGCAGGTATCTGCGCCGCAGGACGACCCGTCCGAGCGCACCACCACTGTCGTTCACCACACGGCATCGGCGGCCGCCTGCGGCGTGGTCCTGCTCAAGGGCTTGCCCCTGCTTGGTCCAGTGGACCGGCGCTTTCCACTGCTCGTCGCGGACCGGGGTGCGATTCCAGCCCACGATCGCGCCCGGTGTTTAGACCATCGTGAGGTGCCGGGCGCCGGGCCTGTCGCTTACGCCGAAGAGCGCGCCGCGTTGCGCGCCGGTGAGCAGCGTAATGTCGTCGAGTTCACTGGCGGTGTAGCCGCCGGCCGCGAGTTGGCCGAGTACGTCGCCGACGAGACGGGGCATCTCCTCGGCCACGCCGGGGCGGGGGCCATACATGCGGCCGGTCTCGTTGAGCAGCCGGAACATCGAGCGGTACTGGTAGTCGGAGAGCACACCTCGCTCGCGGGCCCGCACGACCAGCGACGACGCGCTCACACCCCAGGTGAGGCGCAGCTCATCGAGTTCATGCACGGCCCGCACTGACACGCGGTCCAAGTCAAAGCCGATGTCGGCGATGGGGGCGAGGAACTCGGCGGCGAAACTGTTGGCCCGCCGCTCGGCCTCGGCGGGGCTGACCAGCGTCATCGCATCCATGACCAGGTGGCCGAGTTCGTGGGCCAGCGTCATCCGCATGCGGTCGGGCGGCCGGGCCGCGTTGACGTACACCAGGTGCGGGTGATACTCGCTTGCTCGCAGGGTCACCGCGTCGATCTCGTCGTCGAGGAAACCATCGACCACAACGAACACCCCTGCGGCTTCGAGCAATTCGGTCATCGAGCGGATCGGGCCGGCGACGCGCCACAGGCGGCGCAGAACCTGGGCGACGGTGATCTCTCCGAGCTCGGAGGCGTAGTCGGCCGGGTCGAGATCGGGAAGCGCAAGCTTGGGGTTGATGTCGGCGCGGGACACCAGGCGGCCGATCCGCATCGCGACAAGATTCGCGCGCGCCCACACGCGGTCACGCTTCCACTCGGCCGCACTCAGGTTGGCCCGGAAGTGGCTGCCCTGGGCCGGGGACCGGGTGAAGGGCACGCACAGCGCTTCCGGGCGGCATTCCATGGCCTGCGCGTAGTCGAGCAAGGCCTTCCCTGCCAGGGGCAGCAGCCCCGCCTCGACCCTGCTGACGTGCGAGGCCGACACCCCGGCCTCGTCGGCCAGGCGCTTTTTCGACCACCCACGCGACAACCGGGTCAACTGCACCATCACGCTGTTCGCCGCGTCGTCGTACGGGTCCGGTGCCGTCACAGATCGCCTCCCCAACCGTCTCGGTGCTGTCTTTCGACACTAGCCCGCCGCCGCCGCGAATTCGCGCAGAAACACCGTTTGATCTGCGTTTTCCCAGTTCACGCCCACTAACGGACGTGGGGCGTGTGTGGCTGGTGTGACGATAGCGCAACTCCAGCCCGTGACGCCTGCAGACCGGCTGCTCCGTATGCGATCGGCGTGTCTTCCGGCCTCAAACTTTACCCCGGTCCGCACGATTCTATGCAAGGTTTTCGGCTGAAAGGCGGGGTCGTGACAGCTCCGATGGATCAACCCAACACACCCGACCGTCCGGTCTCCCGCAAGGAGGCCCGACGGCTGCTCAACCAGGTGGCGGTCGGGGTGGGGGCGATGCTGCTGGCCGCCGTCGATGACTGGAACGCCTTGTCGGCCCGGCACTCCGCACATCTGCGAACCGTGATGCAAGGGCTCGGGCGCGGCACATATGTTGCGGCCGCCGTCGCGGCGGGCACCGATGTGTGGCTGAGCACCCGCGGCATGCATCCACCCGGACACACGGTCGTCAAGCCCTACCGCTGGCCCGAGATCAACAGCCGCGGCAAGACGCACATGATGATCCACCACAACGAGATGGAACCGACCACCCCGCGGCGGACCGCGTTCTTCACCCAGGATTCGGCGACCCTGGGCCTGATCGGCGATCCCACCCATTGCGAGCTGACCTGGGACTACGACATCGTCACCGACACCCATATCCGCCGGATCTGGGTCAGCGCGCCGGGCGTCGACTGGGACCGCTTCGAGGTTCCGATGGCCAAGGTGCAGGCCCAATACGCGACGTGGCGCAAGCGCGACATGAAGTGGCTGCCCGGGGCACTTCCTGCCGACACCGCCGCAGCCGCGCCGATGCCGGCCCGCCAACCGCAGGAAGACCTGCGGCCCGACATCCAGGTGCGGCCCCGGCGCCCCGAGGAAACCCGGGATGCCGAGTGAAGGCGGCACCGGTGACCATCCACGGACGGGCGTCGTGGACGGTCGTAGACGCTTCAGGCCTACCGGTCGGGGAGGTCGAGCAGTTCCTGCACTGGCTGCGTGCGATCGGCCGGTCGCAGAACACCGTCCGCTCGTATGCGCGCCACCTGAGCTTGTTCTACCGGTGGCTGGGCGCACGCGGAATCGACTGGGACGCCGTAGTATTCGACGCACTGTGTGATTTCGTGGGGGCGCTGTCGGCCGGTTTGCCCCCGCTGCCGACCCGGTCCGGTAGCCGGGCGCCGGGAACGGTCAAAGCGGTGAGCGCGGCCGTGCGCGAGTTCTACGAGTTCCACCGCGTCGAAGGCCGCGGACCGCAGGATCTGGTGTTGACCCGCAACCCGTCGCGGCTCCCGCGCCGGGCACACAGCTTCCTGGCCCACATCGAGCAACGCCACCCCAGCGCGGTCTCCCGGTTGACCCGGCCGGGCAAGCAGCCGGCAGAGACCGTGCAGCTGATCGACTTCGAGGCCGACTTCGCGACGTTGCTGGCGGCGGCGTCGACCCACCGCGACCGGCTGCTGCTCTCCGCGCTCTATGACCTGGGCCTGCGGGTCGGGCAGGCGTTAGGCCTACGGCACGCCAACCTGGACCCGATGCGCAAGCGAGTGCAGGTGTGCCGCCGGGAGGACAACGCCAACGGGGCGCTGTCAAAGCAGCGAGCGCAATTCGCGGTGGCCGCGCCCCGCCGGTTCTTCGACCTGTACGCCGCTTACCTCCTCAGTGAGATCTCCAACCTGGACAGCGATTACGTGTTCGTCAACCTGTCCCGGCCCCCGGTCGGCGGGCCGCTGTCGTACTCGAACGCCTACCAGATCATCGAGCACATCGGCTCCGTAGCGGGCCTTGACGGGCTGCACCCACACATGCTGCGCCATACCCACGCAACTGCGCTGGCCAAGGCCGGATGGACGTCGGCTGAGATCGCTGCCCGGCTTGGCCAGTCGCACGCCGCCAGCGCCGACGTCTACATCCACCTCGCCAGCGACGATCTGGCAGACCGATTGCGCCGCACCGAGCAGCTGGTGTGGGCGCCACCGCAGCGCGAGGCAGGCCATGAGAAACATTGATTCCCACCCTGACTCCACGCGCAGAGGCCGCCGTTCGCCGCTACGGGTACCCGACGGGCCGTGGTGTCAGCCGACGTGGCAGGTGGTCGAACCGGCCGGAGACCGCCGCCGCCAGGCGGCGGACCCCTGCGCCGTCGACGCATGCAACAGCGAGCGGTACTGGCTGGGCGGCCCCCACTCCGCAGGCGCCGAGCGGCGCGGATTGTGCTACGCGCACTACTTCCAATGGTTCCGCGCCGGCCAGCCCGCCGACTTCACCGCATGGGCAACCTTCGAAGCCCAACCCGTCGGCGCCCCGCGCGGCCACCTCTCGGCCCAGATCGTCGACTTCCGGCGGCTACCGCAGATCGCGGCCGATGAGATCCGGTTCGTCGTCGCCACCAAGGTGCGCCGCGGCGACTGGACCCCCAACACCAGCCTCCGCCGCTTCTTGATGGTGCTCATCGACACCGCCGACGGCCGGATCACCGACTCCCTCACCGAGCGACCCGCCGGCGAGTGGCTTCTGCTGTGCCGGCAGCATTGGCCGCACGCGAGCTCGTTCGACTCCCTGTGCGCACCCTACATTCGGCGCTTCTTCCGACTCCTCGACGGCGCCACCAACCCGGACCCGTGGGCCGACGACCACTGGCACTGGCGAGACGGATTCGAATTCGTTCTCGACGCCACCCAATCCGGATCGACACACACCGCCGTGGACTGGTCGACGGTGACCGTGCCGTGGCTGCGTGACGCGGTCAAAGAACTCGCACGCCGGCAGCTCACCACCGCCACCCTGGCCTGGGGCACGCTGACCCAGTGGGTGCGCGCCACCCGCCAGCTCGCCCGGTTCCTCACCCGCGACGACGAATCACCGGAACCGTCCGCGGTGACCAGGCCGGTCTTCCTTGACTACCTGGCGTGGACCCGGCGACCGGACACCCAAGCGGACGCGCGGTTGGCCAATACCGCCGCCTACCTGCTGGAGTCGCTGCACGACACCCAGATCGTGCCCGCTCTCGGGTCGGCGGTGTTCCTCCGACGAGGCGAGAACGTGCACCGCAAGACCCGCAGCCCCCGCCCGTTCCCGCCGGACGTAATCGAACGCGTCGACACGCTGATCGTCGACAACCCCGCAACCGACCCCACCCTGCGGTCGATGATCGCCACCACCCGGTGGGCAGGCTGCCGCATCTCCGAACTGGTCGCCCTGCCCATCGACTGCCTGCACCGCTCCGACGCGGGCTACTGGATCGAATATTGGATGCCCAAAACCCGGGCCTGGCGCCGATTCCCCATCCCGGACAGCCTCGCAACCATCGTCCTCGACCAGCAGACCCGCGTGCGCGACACCTACGGCCCCGACGCCGAGCACCTATTCCCCGGCGCCCGGTCCAACGCCGCCGCCGGCCGCACCCAACCCTGGTCGACCAGCGGCCTGCGGCACCGCCTCGCCGCACTGTTCACCGAACACGGCATCACCACCTCGACCATCACCGGCGAGCCGATCTCCGGCGGCGATGTGCACCGCTTCCGGCACACCATCGGAACCACACTGCTCAACAACGGCTGGACCCAACAAGAAGTGCGCGACTTCCTCGGCCACCACAGCGACACCATGACCTCGGCATACGCCCGCATCACCGACGACACCCTGGCCCGCAAAGCACGTGAATTCTGGAACAGCGCCGCAACAGACACGACCAACACCGACGCCGACGTGGAGCGGCTCCGGGCCCGGTTCACCACCGCGCTGCCCAACGGATTCTGCACTCTCCCAACGGCGCAACGCTGCGAATTCCGGCCCAACCCCTGCCTCGACTGCTCCTTCCACGACCCCGGCGGCCGGGTCTTCCTCGGCGCCCATATCGCGCACCGCGACCAACTGCAACGCCTCACCGCCGACGCTCACGAGCGCGGCGACGCAGCCGCCGTCGAATTGAACACGGCGATGCTCGACAAGGTCTCCAAACTGATCAGCGAAATCGACCCGAACACCACGCAGGAACCTCAGTGAGCGCCGACGACCGCGAACGCCGCACCGCACGCCTGACCGCAGCAGCCGCCGCCCGCACCACCGACGCCACCGCCCGCGCCCGCCGCGCGATCACCCGACTGCGAAACACCGGTCAGCCCGTCACCTTCGTCGACGTCGCCCGCGACGCCGGTGTATCGACCAGCTTCCTCTACCAGCACAGCCAACTACGCGACGACATCACCAACCTCCGCACCACCACGACCACCACGGCGACGGCCGCAACAGGGCGCGCGGCAAGCCTGGAATCGCTACGCACCAAACTCGCCACCGCGATCGCCCGCAACCGTGAACTCACCGAACAACTCGCGCAGCTTCGCACCGAGAACGAAGCACTTCGCAGCCGACTCCTCGAATCCCGCATCCCTGCGGCGACACCGCATCCGTCATAGCCGGACCGGACCCAACCAGAACCAACGGGGCCACAGCGCAGCCCACCACCGTCGACGACTTCCTACAGATAACCCGGCCACGACGACGGACCTACGCCAAGCCGCGGCCCCGTCGTAGACGTCGACTCCACACGCCGCTCACCTAGAGATATCGCCGGGAACCGCGTTGCGGCGGCCGTATTCCTCCGCCCGCTCGGCGCCCATGTACCGGGCGCCGGTGCGGGTGGCGACGGCCAGCAACTCCTGTGGGTCATCGCTCACCGTCGCCACGCCCTGAACCTGCACGAACGAGTAGGGCGGGTGCGGATCGTCGACGCAGATGACGGTCCGCGGATCCCGGTGCAGGGCGCGGCCTTTGGGTGTCTCACGATGGGTGGTGAACACCAGCTCGTCGCCGTCGACGACGAACCAGACCGGCGCCACCAGGGGCCGGCCGTCCGAGGCGACGAATCCGAGCATGCCGGTGCGGGTGCCCGCCGACAGGAACTCGACGACCCGCGCGGACAGTTCGGTCATCGCGTCAGATCTTGGCCAGGTCGTAGTCGCCGATGTGGTCGATGAGCACCCGCAGCTGGTCCGCGGTGGACCCCAGCGTGTGGTCGATCGCGGTGAGCCGGGCCGTGTAGTGGCCTACCGGGTATTCGGCGGTCATGCCGATGCCGCCGTGCAGCTGGATTGCTTCCTGCCCGATGTGCCGGCCCGAGCGGCCGATCTGCAGCTTGGCCCGCGCGGCGATCACCGGGTCGTAGTTACCGTCGGCGATCGACATCGCGGCGTACAGGTTCATGCTGCGCGCCAGCTCCAGCGACACGTACATGTCGGCGGCCCGTTGGGTGAGCGTCTGGAACTTGTTCAGGGTGACCCCGAACTGCTTGCGCGTCTTGAGGTAATCGGTGGTCAGGCGAAGCGCCTCCTCCATGGCGCCCAGCGCCTCGGCGCACAGCGCTGACTGGATCCGGATGACGGCGTTGGCGACGGCCGCAGACGCGTCGGACCCGTCACCCAGCGGCTCGGCGGCCGCCTCGTCCAGGTCGATTTGGGCGCCGCGCTGACCGTCGAAGGTGCGGTATGGCGCACGCGTAACCGCCTCGGCGTCCACCAGGAACAGCCCGGTGCCGCCGTCCGGCAGCGCCGCGGTGACCACCAGCGTCTCGGCGCAGTCGCCGGCCAGCACCGGGTTCTTGCGTCCGCTGATCGTCCACGAATCACCCTGTTGCACAGCGCGAGTGGCCGGTTGGCCCGATCCGGTGCGCTGGCCCGGTTCGAGGTGGGCGAAGGCCAGCAGCCGCCGGCCCGCGGCGACCTCGTCCAGCAGTTCCTTCTGCGCGTCGTTGCCGAGTTCGGCGATCAGCGAACCGGGCGCCAGCGCGCCGTGCACGATCGGTTCGGGTGCCAGCCGGCGTCCCACCTCGACGAGCACCGCCATGATCTCCAGTTGCCCGGCCTCCTCGGGATCGAATCCGAGGCCCAGGATGCCGATCTCCGCCAGCTGGTTCCACACCTCGCGGCTCCAGCCCAGATCGGTGTCGATCGCCTTGTTGCGACTCTCGGCGTCGTAGCTGCGCGACAGCAGTTCCCGGGTGGTGTCGCGCAGCAGGGTCTGCTCTTCGCTCAACTGAAAGTCCATGACAGCCTCACAATCCGAGAATGGTCGAGGAGATGATGTTGCGCTGAACTTCGTTGCTACCGCCGTAGATCGACGTCTTGCGGTAGTTCAGGTACGTCGGGGCACTGGACTGTGCCCACTCCGGGGACGCGATGCCGTCGACGCCCACCGGCAGCGCGTCCGGTCCGGCCACCTCGACCAGCAACTCGGTGGCGATCTGCTGCAGTTGGCTGCCGCGCAGCTTCAGCACCGACGACGCCGGGTTGGGTTTGCCGCCCGAGGAACTCGACACCACCCGGGCCTGGGTGAGTTCCAGAGCCAGTACCTCGTTCTCGGCCTCGGCCAGTCGTGCCGCGAACAGCGGATCCTCGAGCAGCCCGTTCTCGGCGGCACGCCGCTTCACTTCGGCCAGGCGCACCTTGGTGCGGCCCACCTGGGCGATACCCGTGCGTTCGTTGCCGAGCAGGAACTTCGCGTAGCTCCAGCCCTGATTCTCTTCTCCGACAAGCTGATTGGCCGGGACGCGGGCGTCCGAGAAGAACACCTCGTTGACCTCGACGCTGCCGTCGATCAATTTGATCGGCCGTAGCGTGATGCCCGGGGTGTCCATCGACATCAGCAGGAATGAGATGCCGGCCTGGCGTTTGGGCGCCTGCGGGTCGGTGCGAACCAGGCAGAAGATCCAGTCCGCGTACTGGCCGAGCGTCGTCCAGGTCTTCTGCCCGTTGACGACGTAGCTGTCGCCGTCGCGGACCGCGGTGGTGCGCAACGAGGCCAGATCCGATCCGGCTTCGGGCTCGGAGAAGCCCTGGCACCACCAGATATCCAGGTTGGCCGTCGGCGGCAGGAACCGCTCCTTGACCTCTTGTGACCCGAACTCGGCGATCACCGGGCCCACCATCTTGGTGTTGAAGTTCAACGGCTCCGGGACGCTGGCCAACTGCATCTCGTCGGTCCAGATCTGAAACTGGGTGGGCGTCCAGTCTTTTCCGCCCCATTCGACGGGCCAGCTCGGCACCGCGATCCCGTGCTCATGCAGCCGCTTGTGAGTGGCGACGATCTCGTCGCGGGTCAGGTGTCCACCTTCGCGGACCTTGTCCCGGATATCGGCGGGAATCTCGGTGGTGAAGAAGGTTCGCAGTTCGTCGCGGAACGCGGCTTCGTCGGGCGTGAGCGCCAGCTTCATCGGCAGCCTCCTGTATCCGGGGTCACCGCCGACGCAGGGGCTTACGGCGGTCCTGCACTGCACGTTAGGCGCTGCGCGACGGCATTCGCCAACCGGGTCGTGCAGGCACACCTCAGCGCCGCCGGCGCCGCCGCCACCGGCTCATCCACAGATCGGGCTTGATCCACAGACGGCACGGTCCGCCCGGTGACGCGGGGCCGTTGTGGCGGTGGCCGCGCATACCGTCCTGCCATGCGAACCGAACTACCCGCCGAGCGCCTGCAGCGCCGGCTGGCCGGCGATCCCGACCCGCAATCGGAGGACTCCGAACGCGATTGCGCCGAAGACGACCCGAACTCGTTGCTGCCGCGGTGGCTTCCCGACACGGCCACCCGGCGTAGCTGGATGACTCGGCTGCGCGCAGATCCCGGCCGTGCCGGCGCCATCGCGCTGGCGGTCGTCGCTGCACTCGCGGTGCTGATCACCGTCTTCACCCTGGCCCGCGACCGCCCGGCCCCGGTGACATCGGCCAAACTCCCACCGGTAGAACGGGTTTCGTCAACCAAGCCCTCGGCCAGCACGGGGCCGGATCGGCCCGTGGTGGTCAGCGTCGTCGGCCTGGTGCACAAGCCGGGGCTGGTCACCCTGGCTCCGGGTGCGCGGATCGCTGACGCGCTGCAGGCCGCCGGAGGACCGGTCGACGGTGCCGACACCATCGGGCTCAATATGGCCCGGCCGCTGGGTGACGGTGAGCAGATCGTGGTCGGGCTGGCGCCGACGCCGGGCAAGCCGCCGGTGCTGGGCAGTTCCGTCGGCCCCGGTAGCCCCGCCGCGCAATCGCCTCCGGGCGGGCCCAGTACGTCTGGCAAGCCGAAGTCGGGTGCCCAGGCGGCGGTGGATCTGAACACCGCGACCGTCGAAGAACTGGACGGGCTTCCCGGGGTGGGTCCCGTCACGGCCGCGGCGATCGTGGCCTGGCGCCAGGCGCACGGCAGGTTCACCACGGTCGATCAGCTTGCCGAGGTCGACGGAATCGGACCGGCGCGGCTGGACAAGCTGCGCGCGCTGGTCCGTGTGTGAGTCCGGCAGGCCAGTGCCCGGCCGCTGCGGCCCCGCCGGCGGACGTGCGTCTGGTACCGGCCGCGCTGACCGCCTGGGTCGTGACGGCGGCCGGAACGGCGTGGCCCGTCGGCGGCACGCTGGCCTGCTGCTGCGCCGTGGTGGCCGCCGCCGCGGCCGTGCTGTGGCTGCGGGTGCGCTCCGGACCCGCAACGGGGACTGCCGCGCTGTGCGCCGGGCTGATGGCGGTCGGGGTGGTGGGCGCGGGGTACGGGATGGCGATCGCCCTGCGCGCCGGGGCGGTCGCGCACCACCCGATCACCTCGGCATTCGGCACCGTCGCGCCGGTGACCGTCGTACCCAGCGAGACCCCACGTCCGCTGGGGCGTGGCCGGATGATGTTCCGGGCCACCCTGCAGCGGTATGGCGATGACGAAGTAACTGGCCGGGTGACGGTTTTCGCAAACGCTGCGGATCTCGATGCGGACGAGTTGACGGTGGGCCGGCCGGTGCGGGTGATTGCCCGCATCACCCGGCCGGCGCGCCGCGATCTGACGGTCGCGGTACTGACCGCGGTGGGCCGGCCGGAGCAGGGCCGCGCGCCGCCGGTATACCGGGCCGCGCACACGGTCCGCGGGCGGTTCGCGGTCGCGGTACGCCGCGCGCTGCCGGCCGATCAGGCCGCGATGTTGCCTGCGCTGGTGCTCGGCGACACGTCGCTGGTGGCCACGGGCACCAGCGATGAGTTCCGCGCGGCCGGGATGAGTCACCTGACGGCCGTATCGGGGGCCAACGTCACGATCGTGTGTGCCGCGATGCTGCTGTCCGCGCGGCTGGTCGGACCGCGGCCCGCCGTGCTGCTGGCCGCCGTGGCCCTGGTCGCCTTCGTGTTCGTGGTTCAACCGACGGCCAGCGTGTTGCGGGCCGCTGTGATGGCCGCCATCGCGTTGGTCGCGATGGTCTCTTCGCGCCGGCGCCAGGCGATTCCGGCGCTGTCGGCCACCGTGCTGGTGTTACTGGTGGCGGCTCCCCACCTGGCCGTCGATGTCGGGTTCGCGCTGTCGGTCATCGCCACCGGGGCACTCGTGGTCGTGGCCCCCGGCTGGTCGCGCCGGCTGGTCGGTCGGGGCTGGCCGAAACCGCTGGCCGATGCGGTCGCGGTCGCCGGGGCGGCCCAGGTGGTGACGGCGCCGCTCGTCGCCGCCATCTCGGGCCGCTTCAGCGCGGTGGCCGTGCTGGCCAATCTGGCTGCAGCGCCGGCGATCGCACCGATCACGGTGCTGGGAACCGCGGCCGCGGTGGCGGCGGTCTGCTGGCCGGCGGGTGCGCAGCTGCTGATCCGGTTCACCGGCCCCGAAGTGTGGTGGGTGCTGCACGTCGCGCACTGGGCCGCCGGCGTCCCTGGCGCGAGCGTTCCGGTGCCTGCCGGAGCTTCCGGTGTGCTGGTGGTCGGCTGCGCGACGGTCGTCGTCATCGTGCTGGCGCGCACGCGTCGCGGTCGACTGGTACTGGCCTGGGTGACGGTCGGGTGCGCGGTGGCGTGGTCCGTGTCAGACGCCGTCGCACCCCCGTGACACCATCGACGGATGAGCGGGGAATCGTCGTTGCACCTGGTGCTGGGGGAAGAGGAACTGCTGATCGAGCGGGCTGTCGCGCAGATTCTGCGGTCGGCCCGGCAGCGGGCCGGCGCCGCCGCGGACGCGGGCATCGCCGACGTCCCGGTCAACCGGATGCGGGCAGGTGACGTCAGCACCTACGAGCTCAGCGAGCTGCTGAGCCCCTCCCTGTTCGCCGAGGAACGGATCGTGGTGCTCGAGGCCGCCGGCGAGGCGGGCAAGGAGGCGGCCGCATTGGTGGCGTCGGCCGCCGCGGACCTGCCGGCGGGCACCGTGCTGGTGGTGGTGCATTCCGGCGGCGGGCGGGCCAAGGCGCTGGCCGCGGACCTGCGGTCATTGGGTGCCCAGGTGCACCCGTGCGCTCGAATCACCAAGGCCGGCGAGCGCAGCGACTTCGTCCGGGGCGAATTCCGCGCGCTGAAGGTCAGGGTCGACGACGAGACCGTGACGGCGCTGCTGGATGCCGTGGGCTCCGATATCCGGGAGCTCGCCTCGGCCTGTTCGCAGCTGGTCGCCGACACCGGTGGGTCCGTCGATGCCGCCGCCGTCCGGCGCTACCACAGCGGCAAGGCGGAGGTGAAGGGCTTCGATATCGCCGACAAGGCTGTGGCCGGTGACGTCGCCGGCGCCGCCGAGGCGTTGCGGTGGGCGATGCTGCGCGGCGAGCCGCTGGTGGTCCTGGCCGACGCACTCGCTGAGGCGATCCACACCATCGGCGTGGTGATGCCGCTCAGCGGTGACCCGTACCGGCTTGCCGGGCAACTGAAGATGCCGCCGTGGCGGGTGCAGAAAGCGCAGAAGCAGGCCCGGCGCTGGTCGCGCGATCGGCTGGCGGTCGCGTCGCGCGTGGTCGCCACCCTGAACGCGAACGTGAAGGGCGCAGTCGTGGACGCCGACTATGCGCTGGAATCCGCGGTACGGCAAGTCGCGGAGCTGGCCGCGAACTGACGGCTCTCCGGATTTAGCGGGAGAAGACTCAGCCGAGCTTGTTGAGCGAGCGCGCCAGCGCCGACTTCTTGTTGGCGGCCTGGTTCTTGTGGATGACGCCCTTGCTGGCCGCCTTGTCCAGCTTGCGGTTGGTCGACGCCAGCAGCTCTGCTGCCTTTTCCTTCTCGCCTGCGTGGGTGGCCTCGCGGAACGCCCGGATGGCCGTGCGGAGCGAAGACTTCACCGACTTGTTGCGCAGCCGCGCGCGCTCGTTAGTGCGGTTGCGCTTCTGCTGCGACTTGATGTTGGCCACGCGTCAGTTCCCTATCCCGTTTCGTTTTGGCTTTGCTCGGGGTACCTGCAACCCGATAGCGACTGCTCAGGTTATCAGTCGGTTACGTTTTCGCCCAAAAGCGGAACTCTCGGTCTGCCGGGATGGGGGAATTGAGGCAGCATGACACAGGTGAGTTTTCCGAACCAGATCGAGGCAACCCAGCGGCGGTCGCGCGTCCGTTCCGAGCGCATCTTCGAGGGCTACAACACCTCAGACGCCTATTCATTGGCCTTCGACGAGATGTTCGACGCGCAGGGCAACGTGCGCGGCCCCTACAAGGGCATCTACGCCGAACTGGCGCCCACGGACGCCTCCGAGCTCAAGGCCCGGGCCGACGCGCTGGGCCGCGCGTTCATCGATCAGGGCATCACGTTCTCCCTGTCCGGCCAGGAGCGGCCGTTTCCGCTGGACCTGGTGCCGCGGGTGATCTCAGCCGCCGAGTGGACGCGCCTGGAACGCGGCATCACCCAGCGGGTGAAAGCCCTCGAGATGTACCTCGACGACATCTACGGCGACCAGGACATCCTGCGTGACGGGGTGATCCCGCGCCGGCTGATCACCTCCTGCGAGCATTTCCACCGCGAGGCGGTAGGGATCGTCCCGCCCAACGGGGTGCGGATCCACGTCGCCGGGATCGACCTGATCCGCGACGAAAAGGGTGATTTCCGCGTCCTCGAGGACAACCTGCGCTCGCCGTCGGGTGTGTCGTACGTCATGGAAAACCGGCGCACCATGGCGCGGGTTTTCCCGAACCTGTTCGCCACCCACCGGGTCCGCACCGTCGACGACTACTCCTCGCACCTGCTGCGGGCGCTGCGCAACTCGGCGGCCACCAACGAGGCCGACCCCACCGTGGTGGTGCTGACCCCCGGCGTCTACAACTCGGCCTATTTCGAGCACTCGCTGCTGGCCCGCCAGATGGGCGTGGAACTCGTCGAGGGCCGCGACCTGTTCTGCCGCGACAACCAGGTCTACATGCGCACCACTGAGGGGGAGCGTCAGGTGGACGTCATCTACCGGCGCATCGACGACGCCTTCCTGGACCCGCTGCAGTTCCGGGCCGACTCGGTGCTGGGGGTGGCCGGGCTGGTCAACGCCGCCCGTGCCGGCAACGTTGTCATCTCCAGCTCGATCGGCAACGGCGTCGGCGACGACAAACTCGTCTACACCTACGTGCCGACCATCATCGAGTACTACCTGGGCGAGAAACCGCTGCTGGCAAACGTGGACACTTACCGCTGCTGGCTGGACGACGAACGCGAAGAAGTGCTCGACAGGGTCCGGGAACTGGTGATCAAGCCGGTAGAGGGGTCCGGCGGCTACGGCATCGTGTTCGGCCCGGAAGCCTCCGAGAAGGAACTCGCCGCGATCAGTAAGAAGATCCGCGACGATCCGCGCAGCTGGATCGCCCAGCCCATGATGGAACTCTCCACCGTGCCCACCCGGATCGAGGGCAACCTGGCGCCGCGCTACGTCGACCTGCGGCCGTTCGCCGTCAACGACGGCAACGAAGTGTGGGTGCTGCCCGGCGGGCTGACCCGCACCGCACTGGTCGAGGGATCGCGCGTGGTGAATTCCAGCCAGGGCGGCGGCTCCAAGGACACCTGGGTGCTGGCGCCGCGCACCTCGGTGGCCGCCCGCGAGCTGGGACGCGCCCAGGTGGTGCGGTCACTACCCAGGCCGGTGCCCGAACAGCACCCGGACGTCAACAGGCCGGCGCAGACCCAGCCCCTGCAGCAGCCACGCCAGACCCTCGACGGAGAGCCGAAGCGGGAACAACAGCAGCAGCAGCAACAGCAGCAGGTGATCGACTGATGCTGGCCCGTAACGCTGAGGCGCTGTACTGGATCGGCCGCTATGTCGAACGGGCCGACGACACTGCGCGCATTCTCGATGTCGCCGTGCACCAACTGCTCGAGGACTCCAGCGTCGACCCCGACCAGGCGTCCCGGCTGCTGCTGAAGGTGCTCGGCATCGAACCTCCCGACCACCGGCTCGACGTCTGGTCGTTGACGGATCTGGTGGCGTTTAGCCCCAACACCGACGGTGGGTGCTCGATCGTCGATGCGATCTCGGCGGCGCGGGAGAACGCCCGGTCGGCCCGCGAGGTCACCTCCAGCGAGACCTGGGAATGCATCAACACCACCTACCACGCGCTGCCCGAACGCGAGCGTGCCGCCAAACGCCTTGGGCCGCACGAGTTTCTGTCGTTCATCGAAGGCCGCGCGGCGATGTTCGCCGGGCTGGCCGACTCCACGCTGTCGCGCGACGACGGTTACCGCTTCATGGTGCTGGGCCGCGCGATCGAGCGGGTGGACATGACGGTGCGGCTGCTGCTGTCCCGGGTGGGGGACAGCGCCTCGTCGCCGGCGTGGGTGACGCTGCTGCGCTCGGCCGGGGCCCACGACACATATCTGCGCACCTATCGCGGTGCGCTGGACGCCGGCCGGGTGGTCGAGTTCATGTTGCTGGACCGGCTTTTTCCCCGCTCGGTCTTCTACTCGCTGCGGCTGGCCGAACACAATCTCGAAGAGCTGCTGCACAATCCGCAGAGCCGTATCGGCGCCACCACCGAAGCGCAGCGGCTGCTCGGTCAGGCGCGCAGCGAACTGGAGTTCGTCCAGCCCGGGGTGCTGCTCGAAACGCTGGAGAACCGGCTGGCGGGCTTGCAGCGAACCTGTCGAGATGTCGGAGATGCGTTGGCGCTGCAGTACTTTCACGCCGCGCCCTGGGTGGCGTGGACGGACGCCCGGCAGCGTGACGTTTTGGCGGACGCGCTGGAAACTCAAGGAGAATCCTGATGTGGCGGATGCGGGTGGTGCACACCACCGGGTATGCGTACCGGTCGCCGGTGACAGCGTCCTACAACGAAGCGCGGCTCACGCCGCGCTCCAACACCCGCCAGAACGTCGTGCTGAACCGGGTGGAAACCATCCCGGCCACCCGGTCGTACCGCTACATCGACTACTGGGGCACGGCGGTCACGGCTTTCGACCTGCATGCGCCGCACACCGAACTGACGGTGACGTCCTCGTCGGTGGTGGAGACCGAGCGACCGGAGCCGCCGGCGGCCAAGACCAGCTGGGAGGAGCTGCAGTCAGGGGCCATCATCGACCGCTTCGACGAGGTGCTGCGGCCCACCGACTACACGCCGAACAGCAAACGTGTTGCCGCCGTGGGCAAGCGGATCACCAAGAACCACGACCCGGCCGAGGCGGTGGTCGCCGCAGCGCGGTGGGCGCGCAGCGAGCTGGACTACCTGCCCGGGACCACCGGTGTGCACTCGTCGGGGCTGGATGCGCTGGAAAAGGGCAAGGGAGTGTGCCAGGATTTCGCCCACCTGACGCTGATTCTGTTGCGCAGCATGGGGATTCCCGGACGCTACGTGTCCGGTTACCTGCATCCGAAGCCGGACGCCGCGATCGGCAAGACCGTAGCGGGCCGCAGCCACGCCTGGATCCAGGCGTGGGTCGGTGGCTGGCTGAATTACGACCCCACCAATGACACCGAGATCACCGAGCAGTACATCAGCGTCGGGGTCGGCCGCGATTACGCCGACGTGTCGCCGCTGAAGGGCATCTATTCGGGGCTGGGCGCGACTGACCTCGACGTGGAGGTCGAGATCACCCGACTGGCGTAGCGCCCGGTCAGGCCGACGGGCCCAGCAGGTCCCGCACGCCCTGCATCGACGAGGCTGCGGCGGCTTCGGCGTTGGCGTAGGCGTTGCCCCCAGCGGTCAACGCTTGGACGAACTGATCGTGGAAGGCCGCCATCTGGTTGCTGATGTCAACGTATCCCCGGGCGTGCGCATCCCAGAATGTCGCGATGGCAGCCGACACCTGATCGGCGGCGGATGCGGGCACTCCTGCGGTCTGCTCGGCCGCGGTCGCATTGGATTCGCCGATGGTCGAGCCGATGCGGGCCAGGTTGCCTGCCGCGGCTGCCATCGCCTCCGGCCCTGCGACAAACCACGACATCCGGCATACCTCGAGTTCGGTGACGGCGGGCGACGACGGGCCGCCTTTTCGCCTCGCTAACTATTATTACGCGTCACGAGAGCCTACCGCTGCACAAATTTGTATTCGTGTGGGTTTTAGCCGTGTTTACCGGGGCTGCCGAACGTACCTGGTGCACCACCGGCCCCACCTGCACCATTGGTACCGGGAGCTATGCCTATCCCGCCCGGACCACCGTTGCCGCCGTTGCCGATGAACTGCGCATCGCCACCCGCACCGCCCTGGCCGCCGTTGGGGTTGCCGACGATGCCGACGCCGCCGGCACCGCCGTTCCCGGCGTTGCCGATGAGCAGGGCGCCGCTGCCACCCTGGCCGCCGAAGCCGCCGCCCGCGCCGCCTGTTCCGCCGTCGCCGGCGATGCCGAACAAGCCGACCAGGCCGCCCACCCCGCCGCTGCCGCCGGAGTTGGGGGTGGGCCCCAGACCGGTGCCGCCGTCACCGCCGGCGCCGGCAAAGCCGAAGAGCAATGCCGAGCGGCCACCGTCGCCGCCGTTGCCACCGAAGGTGGTCCCGGTCCCGCCGGTGCCGCCGTGTCCGCCGTTGCCGAAGCCGTATCCGGCTCCGCCGCCCGCACCGCCGTTGCCGCCGAAGTCCCCGTTCCCGCCACCGCCGCCGACACCGCCGGCGCCGAACAGCGCCCCGCCCGCGCCGCCGTCGCCACCCTGACCACCCTGGTTGCCGCCGCCGTTGCCACCGAGCCCGCCGAGGCCGCCGTTGCCGAACAACTGTGCGTCGCCGCCCATGCCCCCGGCCCCGGCGGCGCCGACTCCACCGGCCCCGCCGGCGCCTCCGGCACCACCATTGCCGTAGAACAGGCCACCCGCGCCGCCGTTGCCGCCGATCCCGGCGGCGCTGGAAGCTGTGCCGGCCACCCCGGCGCCACCGGCTCCGCCGGAGCCGAGCAGCCACGCGCTACCGCCGTTCCCGCCAGCGGCCCCCGCGGCACTGATGCCGCCCGCGCCGCCGTTGCCGATCAGGCCCGCCGCGCCGCCGTTCCCGCCGGGGACACCCGCGAGGGTGCTGCTGCCGCCGCGGCCGCCGTTTCCGTAGAGCAGTCCGCCGGCCCCGCCGGCCTGTCCGATGCCGCCGACGGTTGCGCCGTCTGCGCCGTCACCGATCAGCGGCCGCCCGAGCAGCTGCTGGGTAGGCGCATTGATCACGCCGAGCAGCTCCTGCAGAGGCGACGCGGCCGCCGCCTCAGCGTTGGCGTAGGCGGCGCCGCTACCGGACAGCGCCCGGACGAACTGTTCGTGGAACGCCGACATCTGGGAGCTGATGTTCTGGTAACCCTGGGCGTGCGATCCCCAGAAGGCCGCGATCGCCGCCGAAACCT
This sequence comes from Mycobacterium sp. TY815, assembly GCF_030755135.1. Lineage (NCBI taxonomy): Bacteria > Bacillati > Actinomycetota > Actinomycetes > Mycobacteriales > Mycobacteriaceae > Mycobacterium > Mycobacterium sp. TY815. The sequence continues at coordinate 19,542 of NZ_JAUFRX010000005.1, forward strand.
GGTCGGCCGCGGCTGCGGGGACCCCGGCCGTTTGCATCGCCGCGGCGATATTGGCCTCATCGATGGTCGAGCCGACGCCGGCCAGGCTGTTCGCGGCAGCCGCGACTGCCTCCGGCCCCACGGCGAACCACGACATGCGGCACCTTTCGACGAATCGGCAGGAGCGGATAGTACCGCGATGTCAGGCCGAAAACATCTATTTCCACCTGCACAAACATTTAGTGGCGCGGGTCTGCAAATTCGGCAGATGCGGACCCCGCCCGGGCGCGATCAGCGTGGCGAAACTTCCACGCGGTGCAGGTCGTCGCCCAGCTCGATGCGTCCGCCGAACTCGGTGGCGGCCAGTGACCGCCACTGCTCTTCCTGCCCGGGCACGATGGCGGGCACGTAGTGGGTCAGGATCAGAGTGCTTACCCCGGCGCGTGCCGCGGTCGCGGCGGCTTCCTGCACCGACGAGTGGTAGTCGCAGACGTCCTTCACCCGTTGCTGCGGAACATGGGTCAGGATGTCTTTGCGGATCACGGTGTGCACCAGGGCGTCTGCGCCGGCACTCAATTCGTCCAGCGTCGCGCAGGGCACCGTGTCGCCTGCCAGCACCACCGCCGCCCCGTCGAACTCGATGCGGAATCCGATCGTCGGTGCCACCGGACGATGGTCGGTGGGGGCCACCCGGATCGTCACGCCGTCGCGCTCCCAGACCGGCCCCTCGGTGTACTCATGGACCTCGATCGGCGGTGGCGCGTTCAGATCGGCGTGGTGGGCAATGCGGTAACCGATGTCGTGGCCGAACGCCTTCAGCGTCGCCTCGACCACGTCGGCGGTGCCCGGCGGCCCGATGATCTGCAGCGGCGGGGGATCCGGCGCGAAATTGGTCACCCAGCTGGTGATCAGCACGTCGCCGAGCTCGGCGATGTGGTCGCTGTGCAGGTGGGTGAGCAGCAGCGCCGAGAGCCCGGCGGCTCCCACGCCGACCGCCGCCGCACGTTGCAATACCCCCCGGCCGCAATCCACCAGGAACACCTGGCCGCCCGCGCGCACCAAAGTGGCGGGTCCGGCGCGGTTGGGATCGGGGATGGGGCTTCCGGTTCCGAGCAGGGTCACCTCGATCATGGACCCATCCTTACAAGCCGAGCGGATGTGTTCACCGCAATCGACCAGACACGGGTTCGATTGCGTCCTTTTCCGCCGGGCGAGTTAGTCGTAGCCTGTGTGAATCAGATCACCATCGACGGGAGGCATTGATGCGGATCGCGGACGTCTTGCGGAACAAGGGTGCGGCGGTGACGACGATCAACCCGGATGCGACGGTCCGTGAACTGCTTGCCGGTCTTGCCGAACAGAACATCGGCGCCATGGTGGTGATGGGCGACGAGGGCGTGGTCGGCATCGTGTCCGAGCGCGACGTCGTGCGCCAACTGCACGTACACGGTCCCAGCGTGCTGTCGCGCCCCGTCTCCAAGATCATGACCAGCGCCGTTGCCACCTGCACCAAGTCCGACACCGTGGACAGCATCAGCGTGCTCATGACGGAGAACCGGGTGCGTCACGTGCCGGTGCTCGATGGCCGCAAGCTGATCGGCATCGTCAGCATTGGTGACGTCGTGAAGACGCGGATGGGTGAGCTCGAGGCCGAGCAGCAGCAGCTGCAGTCCTACATCACCCAGGGCTGAGTTTCACCGCAAGTTCCACCCGCGAGCAGACGCGAAATCGCACGGGAGCAAACGCTCCGATGCGATTTCGCGTCTGCTCGCGCAACCTCAGCGCCAGGAGTACTCGGCGCGCAGCCGTGCCGCGACCACTTCGAAGGTTTCGCGTTCCAGGATCGCGCCCTCGCGGCGAATGCCTTCCTCCGGCACGTCGAGAACCCGGTCCAGCCGCACCCAGCTCGGCCTGCCCTCGTAATCCCAGTCACCGGAACCGATGGCGACCCAGTCCCGGTCGTCGGTGTGGCGTTCCTGGCTGGAGAGCATGAGCCCGAGCAGCACGGTGCGGTCCCGGCCCACCACCAGAACCGGCCGGTCCTTGCCGCGCGTCGGGTCGTCCTCGTAGACCACCCAGGTCCAGACGATCTCGCCCGGATCGGCCCGACCGTCAAGGTCGGGTGCGTAACTCACTTTGCGGGCCCGCTGCGCAGTCGGGAAGCTCGTTTTGGTCACCGGCCGGCCGGCGGTGATCTCGGTCGGCGGCGCCGGCAGACCCATCGCCATGATGTTCGCGGTGATCTTCACCGCCTGCTGGATGGTCTTCAGCGTCTCCTGCGTGTTCTGCAGGCGCTGAACGACCTTCGGAGCCTCGTTGACCAAGTTCTCCGCGAACCGCTGAAACGTCTTCCACTGTGACTTGCCGGACGACTTCTTACCCGGTGCCATGCTCGCAGCATAACCGCGCGATTGTGTCCCGGCTGCCGCGCACGGATACGCTGGGCATACTCGCTGACCGCCCGACCAGGAGATTTCCCATCGCCAGTTTCGCCGACACGACCTTCACCCCGCCGGCGCAGATTCGGAACTTCTGCATCATCGCTCACATCGACCACGGCAAGTCGACGCTGGCCGACCGGATGCTGCAGCTGACCGGGGTTGTCGACGAGCGCTCGATGCGCGCCCAGTACCTGGACCGGATGGACATCGAGCGCGAACGCGGCATCACCATCAAGGCGCAGAACGTGCGGCTGCCCTGGAACGTTGACGGCACGGATTACGTGCTGCATCTCATCGACACGCCCGGCCACGTCGACTTCACCTACGAGGTGTCCCGCGCCCTGGAAGCCTGCGAGGGCGCGGTCCTGCTGGTCGACGCCGCCCAGGGCATCGAAGCGCAGACGCTGGCCAACCTGTACCTGGCGCTGGACCGCGACCTGCACATCATTCCCGTACTCAACAAGATCGACCTGCCGGCCGCCGACCCGGATCGCTACGCCGGTGAGATCGCGCACATCATCGGCTGCGAACCCGGCGACGTGCTGCGTGTGTCCGGCAAGACCGGCGAGGGCGTCGCGGATCTGCTCGACCACGTGGTCCGCGAGGTGCCGCCGCCGCAGGGTGACGCCGACGCCCCCACCCGCGCGATGATCTTCGACTCCGTCTACGACATCTATCGCGGCGTGGTCACCTACGTCCGCGTGGTCGACGGCAAGATCGTCCCGCGCGAACGCATCGCGATGATGTCCACCGGCGCCACCCACGAACTGCTGGAAGTCGGCATCGTCTCACCCGAGCCGAAGCCGAGCCAGGGACTCGGTGTTGGCGAGGTGGGCTACCTGATCACCGGCGTCAAGGACGTCCGGCAGTCCAAAGTGGGTGACACGGTGACGACTGCCCGCCACGGCGCCACCGAAGCGCTGACCGGCTACCGCGAGCCCAAACCGATGGTCTACTCCGGCCTCTATCCCGTTGACGGCAGCGACTACCCGAACCTGCGCGACGCCCTGGACAAGCTGCAACTCAACGACGCGGCACTGACCTACGAGCCGGAAACCTCAGTGGCACTGGGCTTCGGGTTCCGCTGCGGCTTCCTGGGCCTGCTGCACATGGAGATCACCCGCGAACGCCTGGAGCGCGAATTCGACCTGGACCTGATCTCGACCTCACCCAACGTCGTCTACCGCGTGGTCAAAGAAGACAATACCGAGATCGTGGTGACGAATCCGTCGGACTGGCCGGAGGGCAAGATCCGCACCGTCTATGAACCCGTGGTGAAGACCACCATTATCGCGCCCAGTGAATTCATCGGCACCATCATGGAATTGAGCCAGTCGCGACGCGGCGAGTTGGGCGGCATGGACTATCTGTCGCCCGAACGGGTTGAGCTGCGTTACACAATGCCGTTGGGCGAGATCATCTTTGACTTCTTCGACTCGCTGAAGTCGCGCACCCGCGGGTACGCCAGCCTGGACTACGAAGAGGCCGGCGAACAGGAAGCGCAGCTGGTCAAGGTCGACATCCTGTTGCAGGGCGAGGCGGTCGACGCGTTCAGTGCGATCGTGCACAAGGACTCGGCGTTCGCCTACGGCAACAAGATGACCACCAAGCTCAAGGAGCTGATCCCGCGCCAGCAGTTCGAAGTGCCGGTGCAGGCTGCCATCGGGTCGAAAATCATTGCGCGCGAGAACATCCGGGCCATCCGCAAGGACGTGCTGTCCAAGTGCTACGGCGGTGACATCACCCGTAAGCGCAAACTGCTGGAAAAACAGAAGGAAGGCAAGAAGCGGATGAAAACCATTGGGCGGGTTGACGTTCCGCAGGAAGCGTTCGTGGCAGCCTTGTCCACCGAATCGCCAGGGGACAAGGGCAAGAAGTAGCGCTCCGGCCGAAAGCAGGCCGGGACGCCCGGGCCGGGCTCAGACGGGCGCGTTGGCGGGCTGGAAGGTCCCCGACCCGTCGGCTTCCTCCTCCGCCCGGATCACATGCACCACCGCGTTGATCAACGCCAGGTGGGTGAACGCCTGCGGGAAGTTGCCCAGGTGCCGTCCGGTCCGCGGCTCGATCTCCTCGGCGTACAGGTGCAGGGGACTGGCATAGGCCAGTAGTCGCTCGCACAGCCGCTTGGCGCGCGCCACCTCACCGATCTCGACCAGCGCCGACACCAGCCAGAACGAGCAGATGGTGAAGGTGCCTTCCTCGCCGGACAGCCCGTCGTCGGTCTCGTGCACCCGGTACCGCAGCACCAGGCCTTCCTCGGTGAGCTCGTCGGCGATGGCCAGCACCGTGGCGCGCACCCGCGGGTCGTCGGGCGGAAGGAACCGGGTCAGCACGACCAGGAGCAGCGACGCGTCGAGGGCGTCGTTGCCGTAGCGCTGGGTGAACACACCCCGGGAGTCCACGCCGTGCTCCAGGATGTCGGCCTTGATCTCGTCGGCGATCTCGTGCCACTGCTGGGCATAGCTGAGTTCGCCCTGCTTCTCGGCCAGCTTGGCCCCACGGTCCAGCGCCACCCAGCACATCACCTTCGACGAGGTGAAGTGCTGTGGCTCGCCACGCACCTCCCAGATCCCGCGGTCGGGCTCCCGCCAGTGCTTGATTGCCTCTTCGACCTGCTTTTTCAGCACCGGCCACAGCGTCTCGGGAACCTGTTCGCGCGATTTGGCGTGCAGGTAGAACGAGTCGAGCACCGAACCCCAGATGTCGTGCTGCACCTGGTCGTAGGCGCCGTTGCCGATCCGGACCGGGCGCGCGTGGTCGTAGCCGGAGAGATGGTTGAGTTCCTCTTCGACCAGGCTGCGCTCCCCGCCGACCCCGTACATCACCTGCAGCGGGTGACGTTCGTTGCTGTTGGCGCCGGAGACGTCGGCGATGAAGGCGAAGAAGTCGTCGGCCTCGCGATCCAGGCCCAGCGTGTAGAGACCCCACAGTGCGAATGTCGAGTCGCGTATCCAGGAGTAGCGGTAGTCCCAGTTGCGCTCGCCATGCGGCGTCTCGGGCAGCGAGGTGGTGCTGGCCGCCAGCAGCGCGCCGGTGGGCGAGTACGTCAGGCCCTTCAAGGTCAGGGCACTGCGCTGCAGGTAGGCGCGCCACGGGTGGTCCGGGAAGTTGCCGATATTGATCCACTGCCGCCAGCACTCGGTGGTCTGCCACATCTTGTCGGCGGCCTCTTGGTAGGTCTGCGGCGGCGGATGCTTGGTCCAGCTCAGCGCGACGAACACGTCGTCGCCCTCTTTCATCCGGGTACGGGCGCGTGCCTCGCGGCCCTCCAGCCCGATGCGCAGGTTGGTGGTCAGCCGCAGCGTCGGGTGGGCGTCAGGCTGCTTGCTGGCCCGGGCGATGGCCTCGCCGTACGCATTGGATGAGTACTCCCAGACCGCGCCGAGGCGGTGGTAGTCGAAGGCCGGTTCGCAACTCATCATCAGTTCGACGGTGCCGCTGACGCAGCGCACGGTGCGTAGCAGGATGTGCTCGGCGTCCCAGTCCATCGGGGTGCGGCGATGCGTCCGGGAACGCCGTTCGATGTCGTGCCACGGTCCCATCACCAGGGCGTCGCGCACGATCAGCCAGCCGGTATGGGTCTGCCAGGTGGTCTCCATGATCAGGCTGCCGGGCAGGTAACGCCTCGCCGAGGGCACCGAGACGCCGTAGGGGCCGAGCCGGAAATGGCCGGCGCTGCGGTCCAGAATCGCGCCGAACACGCTAGGGGAGTCCGGGCGCGGCACACATAGCCACTCCACCGAGCCGGCCGGCGAGATCAGGCAGGTCGTCTCCCAGTCCGACAGAAAGGCGTAATCGGCGATCGGCGGAAACGGGTTACGCGACGACGACGTGGACGGGTATGGCGCAATCGAGTCGAATTCGACGGGCATCGAAGGGTCGACCGTTTGAAGTTCAGTGGACGCGGAGACCGTCGGGGACTCCTCCGCCAAAGGGACCACCTCGTCGTTAGCTGTATCAGCGGCATCGGGGTGCAGGGCCATCCCGACATCATCGACCGTCGACCCGCTCTGCGTCCACCGCCGCAACCGAGGTGTTACGTGTGCGCAAACCCGTCCCGGCCACGACTAGGGTGGGCACGGTGAACGGCTTCCTCAATTGGTGGGACGGCGTTGAGCTGTGGCTCTCCGGCCTGCCGTTCGTGCTGCAGGCGCTGGCGGTGATGCCGGTGGTCCTGGGGCTGGCCTACCTGTTGGCGACGTTGCTGGACGCCGCGCTCGGAAAAGGAATCCAGTTGCTGCGCCGCGCCCGCCACTCCGACGAGACCTCCGGGTAATCACCATGCCCCGTTCGCACGTCACCCTTGTTCTGGTCGCGCTCGTGGCCTTGGTCATCGTCACCTGGCTCGTCACCCACTGATTTGCCCGCCAAATTGCCGACGGCGTGAACTCTGTTAGGCTTCGCGACATGCATGCCGCAGCCCCTGTTCTGGAGCGCCGCGTTTCGGCGTTCGGCTGCGCTGTTTTCGCCGTGGTGAGTTGCGCCGCGGTCGATGCACGCTGTTGTCGCTGACTCCTGAACCCGTGTGCGGTCTGGTATGGAGTTCGTGATCTCCGTCGTTACTGACTAATCGCCTTTCCGCAGCACGGGACCGCAATCCAGATGTCCCGTACTGAAAGGCAATCGATGTCGCAGAGGTTCTCCGACCTCAGGTCTCGATGGCGGCATTGTGCCGCCCTCGTCCTGATTACCGGTGTCGCTGCCGCGTGCAGCGGTGGTCCCAGCGATGTCGTCGGCGGCGGGGGACTGGCTGACGCGAAGTCGAGCATCACGCTGGTCGCCTATTCGGTCGCCGAACCGGGTTGGAGCAAGGTGATTCCGGCGTTCAATGCCTCCGAAGAAGGCAAGGGTGTGCAGGTCATCACCTCCTTCGGCGCCTCTGGAGACCAGTCGCGCGGCGTCGCCGAAGGCAAGCCGGCCGACCTGGTGAACTTCTCGGTCGAGCCCGACATCACCCGTCTGGTCAAGGGCGGCAAGGTCGCCAAGGACTGGGACACCGGAGCCACCAGAGGCATCCCGTTCGGCTCGGTGGTGACGTTGGTGGTGCGCAAAGGAAACCCGAAGAACATTCACGACTGGGACGACCTGCTTCGCCCGGGCGTGGAGGTGGTGACTCCCAGCCCGCTGAGTTCGGGCTCGGCCAAATGGAATTTATTGGCCCCGTATGCCGTCAAGAGTGAAGGCGGCCGGAACGGCCAGGCCGGTATCGAGTTTGTCAACCGATTGGTGAGGGAACACGTCAAAATGCGTCCAGGCTCGGGGCGAGAGGCGACGGACGTTTTCGTCCAGGGCAGTGGAGATGTGCTGATCAGCTACGAGAATGAGGCCATCGCCGCGGAGCGAGCCGGTAAGCCGGTCGAACACGTCACGCCGCCACAGACATTCAAGATCGAGAACCCGATGGCCGTGCTGAGCACCAGCACTCATCTCGCCGCCGCGACAGCCTTCAAGAACTTCCAGTACACCGCGGCCGCACAGACGCTGTGGGCGAAAGCCGGTTTCCGGCCGGTCGATCCCGCCGTCGCGGCGACGTTCCGGGACCAGTTCCCGGTGCCGCTGAAACTGTGGACCATCGCCGACCTGGGCGGGTGGGGCACCGTCGACCCGCAACTGTTCGACAAGAACTCGGGCAGCATCACCAAGATCTACACGCAGGCCACGGGATGACCGCCGTGACGACAACCCCGAATCCCGAGGCGATCCGGCCGGAACTCGAGGACGATGTCCCAGCACCGCCCGGCGGACGCGCAGGCAGCACCTCGCTGCGGGTCGGCGTGGCGACCGTCTGGCTGTCGGTGATCGTGCTGCTGCCGCTGGCCGCCATCGTCTGGCAGGCCGTCGGCGGCGGTTGGGACGCCTTCCGGCTGGCCGTCACCTCGCACGCGGCACTTGAGTCCTTCCGCGTGACGCTGACCATTTCCGCCGGCGTCACACTGCTCAATACGGTGTTCGGGTTGCTGATCGCCTGGGTGTTGGTGCGCGACAACTTCTTTGGCAAGCGCATCGTCGACGCGGTGATCGACCTGCCGTTCGCGCTGCCGACCATCGTCGCCAGCCTGGTGATGCTGGCCCTCTACGGCAATCACAGCCCGGTCGGCCTGCATCTGCAGCACACGTCGTGGGGCGTGGGAGTTGCTTTGGCGTTCGTGACGCTGCCGTTCGTCGTGCGCGCCGTTCAGCCCGTGCTCCTGGAGATCGACCGCGAATCGGAGGAAGCGGCGGCGTCGCTGGGTGCCAGTGGACCGAAGATCTTCACCTCCGTCGTGCTGCCGTCGTTATTGCCCGCCCTGTTGTCCGGTGCCGGACTGGCGTTTTCGCGCGCCATCGGCGAGTTCGGGTCGGTGGTGCTGATCGGCGGCGCGATACCGGGCAAGACCGAAGTGTCCTCGCAGTGGATCCGGACGTTGATCGAGAACGACGACCGCACCGGTGCGGCTGCGATATCCATTGTGCTGCTCTCGCTTTCGTTCATCGTGCTGCTCGTGCTGCGCCTCATCGGCTCCCGTGCGGCCCGGCGTGAGGAGTTGTCCGCGTGAACTCGTCCCGGACGGTCCGTTACCTGCTGCGCTACTCGGCGCTGGCGTATATCGCGGTGCTGCTGCTGGTTCCGGTGGTGCTGATCCTGTGGCGAACTTTTCAGCCCGGTCTGGGTCAGTTCTACGACTGGGTCAGCACGCCGGCCGCCGTCTCGGCGCTGAACCTGTCCCTGTTGGTGGTGGCGATCGTGGTGCCGCTGAATGTGGTGTTCGGGATCCCGACCGCATTGGTGCTCGCGCGCAACCGTTTTCGTGGCAAGGGCGTCCTGCAGGCGGTGATCGACCTGCCGTTCGCGGTGTCGCCGGTGATCGTCGGTGTGGCGCTGATCGTGCTGTGGGGCAGCGCCGGCGCCCTCGGATTCGTCGAGCGCGACCTTGGCTTCAAGATCATCTTCGGCTTCCCCGGCATCGTGCTCGCCAGCATCTTCGTCACGCTGCCGTTCGTGGTGCGCGAGGTCGAACCGGTGCTGCACGAGCTGGGAACCGATCAGGAGCAGGCCGCCGCCACGCTGGGTTCGGGTTGGTGGCAGACGTTTTGGCGGATCACGCTGCCGTCCATTCGCTGGGGCCTGACCTACGGCATCGTGCTGACCATCGCGCGCACCCTCGGTGAGTACGGCGCGGTGATCATGGTGTCGTCCAACCTGCCCGGCGAGTCGCAGACGCTGACCCTGCTGGTGTCCGACCGCTACAACCGGGGCGCGGAGTACGGCGCGTACGCACTGTCGACATTGTTGATGGGGGTCGCCGTGTTGGTGCTGATCGTTCAAGTGGTACTCGATGCCCGTCGGGCAAAAGCAAGTAAATAGCCGGACAAGGAGACTCGAAGCATGACTGGGACCGACCAGGGCAAGAACGCCATCGTTGTGCGGGACGCCTACAAGCACTACGGCGACTTCGTCGCGCTGGACCACGTGGACTTCGTGGTCCCCACCGGATCGCTGACCGCCTTGCTGGGGCCCAGTGGGTCGGGTAAGTCGACGCTGTTGCGCACCATCGCCGGCCTCGACCAGCCCGACTCCGGGACCGTCACGATCAACGGCCGCGAGGTCACCCGGGTGCCCCCGCAACGCCGGGGGATCGGGTTCGTCTTCCAGCACTACGCGGCGTTCAAACATCTGACGGTGCGCAACAACGTCGCCTTCGGGTTGAAGATCCGCAAACGTCCCAAGGCGGAGATCAACGAGAAAGTGGACCATCTGCTGGAAGTGGTGGGGCTCAGCGGTTTTCAGAACCGCTATCCCAACCAGCTGTCCGGCGGTCAGCGTCAGCGCATGGCGCTGGCCCGGGCGCTGGCCGTCGACCCGGAGGTGCTGCTGCTCGACGAGCCGTTCGGCGCCCTGGACGCCAAGGTGCGCGAGGACCTGCGGTCCTGGTTGCGGCGTCTGCACGACGAGGTGCACGTCACCACCGTGCTGGTCACCCACGACCAGGCCGAGGCGCTGGACGTCGCCGACCGGATCGCCGTGCTCAACAAGGGCCGCATCGAGCAGATCGGTTCTCCGACCGAGGTCTACGACGCTCCCCAGAACGCGTTCGTGATGTCCTTCCTGGGCGCGGTGTCGGCGCTCAACGGAGCACTGGTGCGCCCGCACGACATCCGGGTGGGCCGCAATCCGGAAATGGCGGTGGCCGGCGGCGACGGCACGGCGGAGTCGATCGGTGTCGTACGCGCCACCGTCGACCGGGTGGTGACACTCGGATTCGAGGTCCGCGTCGAATTGACCAGCGCCGCCTCCGGTGGGCCGTTCACCGCCCAGATCACCCGCGGTGACGCCGAGGCGCTGGCGCTCAAGGAGGGCGACGAGGTGTACGTGCGCGCCACCCGGGTGCCGCCGATCGCCGATGAGGTGCAGGTGGAATCGACGCTCACCACCGCGTGATCGGCGGTGGAGCCGGTTAAGGCAGGCCCGCCAGCATCCACACGGCGACACCGGCGAACAGCACCGCGAACAGGATCACCGCGACGATTCCGGTCAGCACCATCGGCGTGAGGATCCGCTTCGGGCGTGGCTGTTGCGCCGACACTCCTGAGGTCTGCGCCGAGTCGGGCGGCGTCGAGTCGGGCGGGACACCGCCGCCGGGCTCGAGGCCCGGTACTTGAGCCGGATTGGGGTCTGGAGGCATAGCCGTCATGGGTGCGCGGGTACCCGGTCGCGCGCGCATCACACCGATGGGGCCTTGCTTGGTTCAGCGCTCATGGCGGGGTGTACTCGAACTTTGTCGCCACACGTGCAGACTCAGTGAGTCGGGGCCGCGCAGACGCGGCCGTGCTTCACCGAGCCTGCGCTCATGGCGGGGTGTACTCGAACTTTGTCGCCACACGTGCAGACTCAGTGAGTCGGGGCCGCGCAGACGCGAGCGTGCTTCACCGAGCCTGCGCTCATGGCGGGGTGTACTCGAACTTTGTCGCCACACGTGCAGACTCAGTGAGTCAGGGCCGCGGCTGAGGCAAATTACGCGGCGGCGCGCTTCACAGCGGCCTGATCGAAGCGGTCCAGCACCGTCTCGGCCACCAACGGATGCGCCCCCAGCGGCGCGGCCATACCGACCCCGGCCTCGTCTGCGAAGCGCTGCACCCGGTCCGGTATGCGACCCGGCGCCAGGAACCAGGGGGCGATGACCACCCGGGCGGCGCCCTGGTCGAGCAGCCGTTGCACCGATTCGGCCAGCGAGGGCTCTCGATGCGTTGCGAACGCGGTTGTGACTGCGGCCCAACGGGTTCCGGCTGCCAGGCGGGGCGCGACCTCGGCGGTACGGGCATTGGCCGCCGGGTTCGACGACCCGATGGCCACCACGAGCACGCCCAGGTTGTCGTCGAGCCGGGAGAACCCTGACTCCATGACCCGCCGGCGGGCCACCGCAATCAGCCGATCATCCTCACCCAAGACGCGGGCCTGACAGACTCGGTCACCGATGCAGCAGTCGGCGATCTGTGCCGGGATGTCCACGCGCGCATGGTAAGCGTCGGCCAGCAGCAGGGGAGTGACGACGGCTTCGCCCGGGCACTCGGTGAGCACGTCGATCAGACTCGGCGAGTTGTGCTCACAGAAGGCGACCCGCACATCCAGGCCGGGCCGCAGCCGCGCCACCTGGCGTGCGACGGCCCGGGTGTTGGCCGCCGAACGAGGGTCCGCGCTACCGTGCGCGGTCAGCACGAGAGAGGTCACGACGCGTGCAGACCGCATTCGGTCTTCGACAACCCCTGCCACCGGCCACTGCGCGGATCCGCGCCCTCGACCGGCTTGGCGGTGCACGGAGCGCAACCGATTGACGGATACCCTTCGTAGACAAGGGGATTGACCAACACGTCATGCTCGTCGATGTAGTTCTGCATGTCCTGATCCGACCAGGCCGCCAGCGGGTTGATCTTCACCAGCTTGAACGCCTCGTCGAAGCTGATCAGCGGGGCGTTGGCGCGGGTCGGCGCCTCGACCCGGCGAATGCCCGTCACCCACGCCGAGTAGCCGCGCAGCGCCTTGCCGAGTGGAACCACCTTGCGCAACCGGCAGCACTCGCCGGGGTCGCGGGCGAACAGGTCCTTGCCCAGCAGCTTGTCCTGCTCGGCGACCGTGTGCTCGGGGTTGACGTTGACGACGCGGATGTCGTAGACGGATTCGATCGCGTCGCGGGTGCCGATGGTTTCCACGAAGTGATATCCCGTGTCCAGGAACAGCACCGGCACACCCGGTCGCACCTTGGCCGCCATGTCCACCAACACCGCGTCCTGCATGTTGGAGGCCACCACGTAGTTGCACGTCGCCCAGCCGCGGGGTCCGTTGACACCGCCGAAGTGCTTTTCGGTCCACTGCAACAGTTCGGTGGCGTTGGCGCCGGCGAGCTCCGCCGCGCCGCGCGCCGCCAGGTCGCGAAGTTCCTCTTCGGTCAATGTGGTCGCTTCACTCATCGCAAGTCGTCCTCCTCGGCCCGGACGGCCCACTGCGCGAAGCGCTCACCCTCGGTGCGGTGCTTGAGGAAGTTGCGGGTCACCCGGTCGATGTAGTCGCCCAGCTCCTCGCTGGTGACCTTGTGCTGACGCAGTTTTCGCCCGAATCCACTGTCCAGGCCCAGGCCGCCACCCAGGTGCACCTGGAATCCCTCGACCGAGCCGCCTTCCCCGTCGTCGACCATCTGCCCCTTGAAGCCGATGTCGGCGATCTGGATCCGGGCGCACGAGTTGGGGCAGCCGTTGATGTTGACGGTGATCGGCACATCGAGGCTGGAGTTGATGTCTTCCAGTCGCCTTTCCAGCTCGGGCACCAAAGACTGTGCGCGCACCCGGGTTTCGGCGAACGACAACTTGCAGTACTCGATTCCGCTGCACGCCATCAGGTTCCGGCGCCACTGCGACGGTCGTACCTGCAGGCCGAGGGCTTCCAGCCCCGCAACCGTCTGATCGACCTTGTCGTCGGGGATGTCGAGGATGACCAGCTTCTGATAGGGGGTGAAGCGGATCCGGTCGGAGCCGGCCTGCTCGGCGAGTTCGGCGATCGCGGTCAGGATGGTGCCGGAGACACGCCCGGCGATCGGGGACGCCCCGATGGCATTGAGTCCGTTCTTCGTGCGCTGCACGCCGACATGGTCGATCGGATGCGCAAGCGGAGCGGGCGCCGGGCCGTCGATCAACGGGCGCTTGAGGTACTCGGTCTCGAGAACCTGGCGGAACTTTTCGACACCCCAGTCCTTGACCAGGAACTTCAGCCGCGCCTTGGCCCGCAGTCGCCGGTAGCCGTAATCCCGGAAGATCGACGTCACGGCCTCCCAGACCTCGGGCACTTCCTGCAGTGGCACCCAGACACCAAGCCGCTGGGCCAGCATGGGGTTGGTGGACAGCCCACCGCCGACCCACAGGTCCAGGCCCGGCCCGTGCTCGGGGTGGTTGACGCCGATGAACGCGATGTCGTTGATCTCGTGGGCGACATCCTGCAGGCCGGAGATGGCGGTCTTGTACTTGCGGGGCAGGTCGGCGTACTCGGGCTTGCCGATGTAACGGCGCACGATTTCGTCGATGGCCCAGGTCGGGTCGATCACCTCGTCGAGAGATTCGCCGGCCAGCGGCGACCCCAGCACCACACGGGGGCAGTCGCCGCAGGCCTCGGTGGTCTGCAGGCCGACCTCGTCCAGGCGCCGCCAGATCTCTGGGACGTTCTCCACTTCGATCCAGTGGTACTGGATGTTCTCCCGGTCGGAGATGTCGGCGGTGTCGCGGGCGAACTCGATCGAGATCTCGCCCAGCGTGCGCAGGGCGGCCGCCGAGATCGCGCCGCCATCGCAGCGCACCCGCATCATGAAGTACTTGGCCTCGAGCAGATCCGCGTTGTCGTCGCCGGTGAACGAGCCGTCGTAACCCTGTTCACGCTGGGTGTAGAGGCCCCACCAGCGGAAGCGCCCGCGCAGGTCGCTCTTGTCGATGCTGTCGAATCCGCCTTTGGCGTAAATGTTCTCGATGCGCTCGCGCACCTCGAGCGGCGCGCCCGCCTTCTTCATCTCCTCGTTGGGGTTCAGCGGCTCGCGATTGCCCAATGCCCACTGACCCTCGTTACGGGGCGCCTTTGCGGGGCGTGCTGTGGTCATTCGGGTAACTCCTTCGCGGACATGCCGACTGGAACACGCGCAGCTCACCGTTGATTCCGGCGGCGCAGATCCGGCAGCCAGCAGGTGGTACGGGTGGGCTGGGTCTACGACATCAAGGCAGACAGCAACAGCTGCAGACGCGCTTGAGGTCGATATGCCGCCGCGCCACCAGCGCTACACGCAGGTTCGAATTGGCGGCGATCACGGGTGCCATTCTGCCATGGATCCGTCCCACCCGTGCTACCAGGTCAAATTTCTTCTCACGGTGATTAAAACTAGCGCCCGAAGCTGGATGATTCGGTAAACGAAACCGGGAATAGCCTGGGAAACGAGTCCCGCCGGGCACCCGTGCCAAGATTTGGCATGGCCCCAGCCGAGGCGCCGGCGGAACTGCCGGCCATCCAGCTCACCCCCGGACGACCGTTCGGCCTCTACGTCCACGTCCCGTTCTGCATCACCCGGTGCGGCTACTGCGACTTCAACACCTACACCCCGGCGGAGCTGGGCGGCGTCAACCCGGATGCCTGGCTCGCGGCCCTGCGCACCGAGCTGGAACGGGCCGCCGAGCGGCTTGCCGGTCCGTCGGTGGATACCGTGTTCGTCGGTGGCGGCACCCCCTCGTTGCTGGGCGGCGCCCGCCTGACGACGTTGCTGGACATGGTGCGTGACCACTTCACCCTCGCTCCGAACGCCGAGATCACGACCGAGGCCAATCCCGAGTCGACGTGGCCGGAGTTCTTCGAGGAGATCCGGGAGGCCGGCTACACCCGCGTGTCACTGGGCATGCAGTCGGTGGTGCCCCAGGTGCTGGGGGTGCTGGACCGGGTGCACACGCCCAACCGCTCGGCGTCCGCCGCCCGGGAGGCGCTGGCGCTGGGTTTCGAGCACGTCAGCCTGGACCTGATCTACGGCACACCCGGTGAAACCGACGACGACCTGCTGCGCTCGGTCGACACCGCGGTCGAGACGGGTGTGGACCACGTATCGGCGTACGCACTGGTGGTCGAGGAGGGCACCGCGATGGCCAGGCGGGTCCGCAGCGGTGAACTCGAGCCGCCGGACGACGACGTGCTGGCGCGCCGCTACGAGTTGGTCGACGAACGGCTTTCCGCGGCCGGAATGGGCTGGTACGAGGTGTCCAACTGGGCCCGTGCCGGCGGTGAGTGCCTGCACAACCTGGGGTATTGGGACCGCGGCGAGTGGTGGGGCGCCGGACCCGGCGCGCACAGCTATGTCGGGGACATCCGCTGGTGGAATGTCAAGCATCCCAACACGTATGGGTCCAAACTTGGCGAAGGTGCGCTACCCGTGGCCGGTTTCGAGCAATTGGGTGCCGACGCGCTGCACACCGAGGAGGTGTTGCTGCAGATCCGGCTGCGTCAGGGCTTGCCGCTGGCCCGGCTCAGTGCGGTCGAACGGGAGCGCGCCGAGGAGGTGGTCGCCGCTGGGTTGCTGGAGTCTGACGGCGACCACCTGGTCCTCAGCGACCGGGGCCGGCTGCTTGCCGACGCGGTCGTGCGCACCCTGCTGGGCTGACGGCGGTCATACGCCGAACCACTGCTCGAAGACGCGGGCGATCTCGATGTAAAGCGGAATCCCGATCGTCACGTTGTAGGAGAACGTCAGGCCCAGGGACGCGGCCAGGGGCAGCGTCGGACTGGCTTCCGGGATCGCCAGCCGCTGCACCGCGGGGACGGCGATGTACGAGGCGGCGCCGCACAGGACGGCGAACAGCACATAGGTGCCGGGCTTGAAGTCGGAGTGGGTGAGGGCGGCGTAGCTGCAGGCGACCGCAATCCCAATGGTGGCAAAGAGATTGGGCACCAGGAGGCCGAAGAGGATGAAGCCGGGCCCGGCCGATCGCAGGTCCTTCAGCTTGCGCGACGCCGTCATGCCCATCTCGAGCAGGAACAGGCACAGCACGCCCTGGAAGGCCAGGACGAAGAACCGGTCGTCGTCGGCGACGACCTTCTGCCCCTGCAGGCCACTGACCAGGCCGATGACGATGCCACCGATCAGCAGCACCAGCCCGGGATTAAGGAAGACCTCCTGGAAGAGTTCGCGGGAGAAGATCGGCATCCGCTTGCCCCGGGGTGCGGGCGGCGTCTGGTCCGGCTCCCAGTCCGGATGGTCCAGCTTCTCCATCGACAGTTCGCGCTCGAGCTCGATCGCGCGGAGCGCTTCGGCGTCCAGGCTCTGGCCGGGTGCCGGCTTGGCCGGCGTGCCGGGGCCGATCGAGGCCCGCACCGGCGGGGTGTAGCCGGCCTCGTCAGGCATGTAGCCCGCCGCGTCCAGGCCGCGGTGCCGCAGGCGGGCAACCAGGTACAGGGCGACCAGGCAGCCCGGAATCTCCATGACCGCCAGCATCACCGGCATGTAGGCGTTGAAGGCGATGTTGACGGCGGTCAGCACGGCGACGCAGGTGGCGAAGGTACCGGCCGAGTCCGACCCGTAGTAGCCCGCGACGGTGGCCTTATCGACCGCGCGCATGGTGCTGAGCCTGCTCAGCAGCAGGTAGGCCAGCCCACCGATTGCGAAGTTCAGGACGAACCCGAGCACCATGAAGCCCACGATGACGCCGATGCTGGAGGCGTTGATCTTGGCGAGTTCCTCGCCACCGTGCCAGCCGATGGCCAGCAGCAGGTACATGGTCAGGCCCTGGTAGATCACGTAGGGAAACTCGAAGCGCACCTTGAGGATCGGAATCAGAAAACCGAAGTAGAAGAACAGCAGCAAAGGCTTGAACAGGTTGTGGGTGAAGTTTTCCCAGAACTCGTGCAGCATTGAGCACCTCTCGAGCATCCTGCGGCGATTCGAAGGAAGTACTGACCGTCTTGGCGACCACGAACATCCAGACAACGCAGCGAACTTAGCTTGAGCCGTTGACCGGTCGCCACTCAGAATCCGTGTCTAACAGCTGTTTTGGGGACAGTTTTCCTGGCGTTGCGACTACCGAAACACCGGCGTAACGAGCGGAAAGCGTAATTGCGCTGGCTAACGCGTTTTGGGCCCTATTTGTGTGGACTAGGTACCAATTACCTGTTAATTCGCTGGGAGAATTCGTGTCGCGTCAGCGAACAGAGGACAGGCGCGACGACTTGACGTCGATGTCGCGCTTGCGGTGCGTCACCGACAGCCAAGCGGCGGGCGAGTAGTGGGTGGTGGTCTCTTCGAACCCGTCGACGGTGCATACCGTCAGCACCCCGGTCTCCTCGTTGAACGTCAGGTTCTCGACGTCGCCTTTGATCTCTTCACCGTCAGTCATTCGGATGACGAACATGGACGGTCCTCCCCAGTGGTGACGGCCGCGGTGGAGGGTGAATCCCCCCGCGGTTTTCCGTTGAGATGCTAGGAGCGCGGGGGGTTGTTGACTCGTCGCGCCAGCGGACGAGAGGTAAACGATCGGGAAACTTTTGGTGTGCGCCGATCGTCGAACGCACCAGTCGGTGCCGGCTGATTCGGGGCCGCTGCCAGCACGAACACGTCGCGAAGGGGCCGAGCGGCCGATCGCTGCCGGATATGCGTCGGATGTTAGTTTGCTATGAGGCCCGAACTGTCCTCATGGCGAAATGTGCCGGGGGTCGCGCGCCGGGTAATAGGTTAGGCTACATTTACTTACGTGACGGACACCGGCGTGCAGACAAGCTCTGTCATCGGGGCGTCGCTGTGTCTGCCCCTTCCTGCTGACGTCGAACCCGCCGACCTCGCCGCCGAATTGGCCGCGGTGCTGGTCGAGCCGCTCGGCGAGGAATACCTGCTCTACGAACACGACGGCGAGTGGGTGCTGGCCGCGGGTGTGCAGGCGATGGTGGAGCTCGACAGCGACGAACTGCGGGTCATCCGCGACGGCGTTACCCGCCGGCAACAGTGGACGGGGCGCCCCGGAGCCGTGCTCGGGGAAGCGGTCGACCGGTTGTTGCTGGAGACCGATGAGGCTTTCGGCTGGGTTGCCTTCGAATTCGGGGTCTACCGCTATGGCCTGCAGGCGCGGCTGGCCCCGCACACCCCGCTGGCCCGGGTTTTCTGGCCGCGGTTGCGCATCGCGGTCACCGCCGACGACGTCCGGCTGTTCGGCGGCGGCACCCGGGAGCGGGAAGCGGTGGAGAGGCTGCTCACCGGGGGGCTGCGCGACATACGACGCTCCCGTGCGGTCGACCTGTCTGCGGATCCGTCCGGCTACCGCAACCGGGTGGCGGTGGCCGTGAGCGAAATCGCCGCGGGCAGCTATCACAAGGTGATCCTGTCCCGCTGCCTGGAAGTGCCGTTCCCGCTTGACTTCCCGGCCACCTATCGGCTCGGCCGGCGGCACAACACACCGGTGCGGTCATTCTTGTTGCGGCTCGGTGGTATTCGCGCGCTGGGTTACAGCCCGGAGCTGGTCACCTCGGTCCGGGCCGACGGCGTGGTGATCACCGAGCCACTGGCCGGCACTCGCGCGTTGGGGCGCGGTGCGGTGCCGGACAAGCAGGCTCGCGACGACCTGCAATCAGACTCCAAAGAGATTGTGGAACACGCTATCTCGGTTCGGACTTCGCTGCAGGAGGTGACCGAGATCGCGGCGCCCGGAACTGCGTCGGTCACCGACTTCATGGCGGTGCGCGAGCGCGGGAGTGTGCAGCACCTCGGATCCACCATCACCGGGCAGTTGAACCCGACGAGCGACCGGATGGTGGCGCTGGAAACCCTCTTCCCCGCGGTGACCGCCTCGGGAATTCCCAAAGCGGATGGCGTCGAAGCCATCCTGCGTCTCGACGAAGGTCCGCGCGGCCTGTATTCCGGTGCGGTGGTGAAGTTTTCGGCGGACGGTGCGCTCGATGCCGCATTGGCGTTGCGAGCGGCCTACGAACATGACGGCCGCACCTGGTTGCGGGCCGGAGCCGGCATCATCGAAGCCTCAAATCCCGAGCGGGAATTCGAGGAGACGTGCGAGAAGTTGTCGACACTGGCGCCTTATCTGGTGGAAAGTCACATTTAAGGCTCGCACGCCCCGGGTACGGCGCACTGTGATGTCGGCCACGGGAATTCATGCCCCCTGCATTCGTTCGGGACTTTAGGCACTCCCGGTGGGACTTTCGGCTCTATCTGACGCGGCCGTTCGCCAGCGAAGCTTCACTGCGCGGCGTTCGATATCGCGGAATGGACAGAAAGGGTCGCTAGGGCGTGAAGGCACTCGAGGTGGTGCGGGAATTCCCCGATGTCGACGTGACATCGTGTGGCCCGGTGACCGCCGTCCAGGCCGATCGGGTGGCGCAGGCGGTCGGTGAGGTTCTGGCCTCCCACGAGATCACCGGGGGCGCTCGGGTACGCCTCAAGACGGGAATTTGTGGCCGCGGTCCAATGGTGATGCAGGTGAACCTGTCGGTCGGCGAACTCCCGGCGCGCGTCGCCGCCGTCACCGCCGGCATCGACGATCTCTCGCCGGCGCTGGAAAGACTTGACCGTCATATCGGCCGGATGCTTGCGCCGTGGCAGCCCCGCCCATGGCCCGATCCAGCGCGCCGGATCCTGACGGTGGGTGACGATGCCGTCATCACCCGCCGCAAAAACGTTGCACTGCAACGCACCACGCCGCTGCAAGCGGTGGCCGTGATGGACGGTATGGACTACGACGCGCACCTGTTCACCGACGTGGAGACCGGTGAGGACGCACTGGTGTACCGGGCCGGACCGTCGGGATTGCGCCTGGCCCGCCAGTGGCATGTATTCCCACCGGGGTGGGCATGGTCACCGGGCATACCGGGACCACAGCTGCCGCTGATCGTGAATTCCCGTGCCACACCGACATTGAGCGAATCCGATGCAGTACGCCGCGCCTGTGAACACAGCTTGCCACTGCTGTTCTACACCGACCGGGAAACCGGTCGCGGTCATATGTTGTACCCCCGCCATGACGGCAACCTCGGCCTGCTGGTGCCGACCAAGTAACCCAGGAGATGTCTGTGCCCAAAGAACTGACGAATCTGCAACTGCTGCAAGAACTTGAACCCGTCGCCGAGCGCCTGCTCAACCGGCACCTGTCGATGTTCAAGGAATGGAACCCGCACGACTACATCCCGTGGTCGGACGGCAAGAACTACTACGCCCTCGACGGTCAGGACTGGGAGCCGGGGCAGAGCCGGCTCTCCGATGTGGCCCAGGTGGCGATGGTGCAGAACCTGCTGACCGAGGACAACCTGCCGTCGTATCACCGCGAGATCTCCATGAACTTCAGCCTGGACGGCGCTTGGGGGCAGTGGGTCAACCGGTGGACCGCCGAGGAGAACCGGCACAGCACGGCGCTGCGCGACTACCTGGTGGTGACCCGCGCGGTCGACCCGGTCGAACTGGAAAAGCTGCGGATGGAGCAGATCACCCGCGGCTTCAGCCCCGGCCAGAACCAGCAGGGCGACATGTTCGCGGAAAGCCTGTTCGACTCGGTCATGTATGTCTCGTTTCAGGAACTGGCTACCCGCGTCTCACACCGAAACACCGGAAAAGCCTGCGACGACAGCATCGCCAACCAGTTGCTGGCCCGGGTGTCGGCGGACGAGAACCTGCACATGATCTTCTACCGCGATGTCAGCGCGGCCGGTCTGGACATCGCGCCCAACCAGGCGATGAAGTCGGTGCACAGAATCTTGCGCAACTTCAAAATGCCCGGGTACACCGTGCCGGAGTTCCGGCGCAAGGCGGTGGTGATCGCCGTCGGCGGGGTCTACGACCCGCGCATCCACCTCGACGAGGTGGTGATGCCGGTGCTGCGGAAGTGGCGGATCTTCGAACGCGAAGATTTCACCGGCGAAGCGGAGCGGATGCGTGACGATCTCGCGCTGTTGATCAAGGAACTCGAGCAGGCCTCGGAGAAGTTCGAGGAATCCAAGCAGCGCTATCTGGACCGGGAGGCGCGCAAGGCTGAGCGGATCACCGCCGCCCGCGTGCTCCGCACCGAGGGGACGCTGACGCTCAGCGGGCACTGACGTCGGACTCGGCCGAACGCTCAAGATACTCCGACAGCAGGCGGCTGACCAGTGTCTCGATGTTCGACTCGATCGACGACGCAAGGGTCGCGGTGACGGTCGCCACCGCCTGGGTGCGGAAGCGGACCAGCATGGTGATCAGTTCGGCGACCTCTGCGTCCGCCGGCAGCGCCTCGCCGGGTTTGATCCGATTCGCCACGTGTTCGAAACCGGCGCGGACCAGCAGGTCGCTGATCTCGTCGACCTTGGGCAGGATCTGCTCGTGCAGGTCGATCAGCTTGTCGATGCTCACGCCGTAACCGCGGACTTCGTTGAACGCCTCGATGAGCTTGGGCCGGGTGACGGTGGCCTGCTCACCGTCGACGCGGATGACCTGCAGTGCGACCAGCCGGTCGAAAGCGGTTGCGTCGTCGACGAGTTGGCGGGCCTGCGGCAGCGACATCGTCTGAGGTTTCTCGGTGGTCCAGGTGCCCACGATCGCGGTTTCCAGGCCCAGGACGTCGCCCAGATTCTTGCCTTCCTCCCACGCGCTGAGCATCTCCCGGACGTGAGCGATGTTGTAGCCGCGATCGAGCATCGAGGTGATCAGGCGCAGCCGGGTCAGGTGCGTGTCGTTGAACAGTGCGATCCGCCCGACCCGCAGCGGGGGCGGTAGCAGGCCGCGGTCTCGGTAGACGCGGATGTTGCGCGTCGTGGTCCCGGCCAGCCGGGCGAGCTCCTCGATCCGGTACTCGCCGGACGCCGCGGCGCCGTGTGGGTGTCGCACCGCGGCGTCGAAGAGCTGTGTCACAGCCGTTTCGACGAAATCGCGTGACTGGCGCCGTACGCGGTGCGGCGCCCGCCGCACGTTGTACAGCACGCTGGCAATCGTGCCGGGTTCTGGCCGGGGGGAGGTCATGCGCCGACGCGGGTGACCGCGTCGTAATGCCGATATCGGAAGTCGCCCATCTGGCGAAGATACTGGGTGGCGGTCCCCGGATACATGGAACCGTTGTACCCGTCCTTGGTCAGATACCAACTCGAACAGCCGGACATCCACGTCGTCCGGGTCAGCCGGCGCTGGATGTCCTGGTTGTGCCGGCGCTGGACGTCTTCGCGCACATCGAGGTAACACAGGTCCTTGTCGAGGATGGTGGTGATACCGCGCACCGCGTAGTCGAGCTGGCCTTCGATGTACACGAGCAGGGAGTTGTGGCCGGGGCCTGAGTTGGGTCCGGTCATGAAGAACAGGTTGGGGTACCCGTGCGCGTTGATGCTCTTGTAAGCCTGTGCGCCGCGGGCCCATTCGTCGCTCAGCGAGCGACCGCCGAGGCCGGTGACCTCGAACGGGGGCCCGGTGAGGTGGACGTCGTAACCGGTGGCGAAGACGATGCAGTCCAGGTGGTGTTCGATGCCGTCGCTGGTGCGGATCCCGACCGGGCTCAGCGTCGCGATCGGCCAGTCGATCAGCTTGCAGTTCTCGCGCTGCAGCGCCGGGTAATAGTCGCTGGAGATCAGCATCCGTTTGCATCCGGGCGCGAAGTCGGGCGTCAGCTGCCGGCGCAACCAGGGATCTTTCACCTGGGCGCGGATATGGGCCTGGCCCAGCCGGGCCACCACCGAGGTCAGCGGGGTGTTCCACACCATCGCCGTCGCGGTGGCTTCGTGACCCCAGAACAGCAGTTGCCGGGCAAGTTGCTGGGTGGCGGGAACTTTCGCGAACAGTGCCTGCACCGCCGGTGGCGTGGCGACATCCAGCCGCGGCAGCACCCAGCCGGGCGTGCGCTGGAAGACTTTGACGAACCCAGCCTGCTTCACCAGTTCGGGGATGATCTGGATCGCGCTGGCGCCGGTGCCGATGACGGCAACCCGCTTGCCGGCGAAGTCGTATTCGGAATCCCACCGGGCACTGTGGATCTTGTGCCCCTGGTAGCTGTCCAGCCCACGGATGTCCGGAAAGCTGGCGTCCGACAGCGGCCCGGAGGCCAGCACGACGGTGCGCGCCCGAAACCGCTTGCGATTTCTGGTCGTTGCGGTCCACACGCCGGCTTTCTCGTCGAATCTCAGACCCGTCACCTCGTGACCGAACCGGATATGACGGCGGATGCCGAACCTGTTCGCCATCTCCTCGATGTGCCGATAGATCTCCGGGGCGGGGGAGTAGGTGCGCGACCACTTCGGGTTCTTGACGAACGAGTACGAGTACAGCAGCGACGGGACGTCGCAGCTGGCGCCCGGATACTGCGTGTCGCGCCAGGTACCGCCGACCCGGTCGGAGCGCTCCAGGATGATCACGTCCCCGGGTTTGTTCAGGCCGGCTTCGGCCAGCCGGATCGCCGCACCGAGCCCGGTGAACCCCGCGCCGATGATGAGTGTGGAATGGATGTCCGCCATCGTCAGGCCGCCGGCTCGTGGGTGAGTTCTCGCGACCAGCTCGGCATGGGCTTCAGCAGCGGTTTGGGGTAGTAGTCCGAGAGCCACACCATGGAATTGGCCAGCAGCTGGTAGGGGTGCCGGGGGTTGACCACCCACGAGGCATGCCGCTTGAGCAGTTTGTAGGTCGGCACGCGCCGGGTACGTTCGCCCCGTTCGCCGAGCTGCCTGAAACGGTTGACGGCGTTGAACAGTCGTTCGGGCTCCATTCCCATGCCGGCCATCTCATTGCGCACCCGGTTGAGCAGCGGGACGTACATGACCATCCCGATGATCAGACCCGGTGAGGCGAGGCGCCCGACCAGCTCGATGGCCAACCGGCGTGCGGTGGCGTGGCCGATCATTTCCAGCACCTCGAAGTCGACTGCGATGTGCCGTGATTCGTCGTTGTTGATCTTCTCGAACACCTGGTGGCAGACCGGGTCCTCCACCGAGTCCAGGAGGAACTTCAGCAACGCCCCGTCCAGCGCCACTTCCAGCATCGGAATCACCGTGCCCAGCACCGACAGCGGCATGTCGTCGGCGAAGGTGTCCAGCCATTCGATGGCCATCCGGATGTTGACGTTGGGCTCGGGGATCTCACCCTCGTCCAGCATGCCCCAGCGCTTCATCAGCGCCAGTTCGGCATTCGCGTGCCGCTGCTCCTCGGCATGGAAGTACCGGTAAATCTCGGCGATGGTCGGGTTGGGCGCCTTCTTGGCCAGTGCCGCGAACCCCCGGGCGCCGATGTTCTCGATCCAGCACAGGTCGGCCATGAAAGCCTTGAGCTTGGGCCGGAATTCGGGCCGGATGGTTTCGGCTCCCGGCGCCTCCCAGTCGATGTCTGCGAGTGCCCACTGCCGATCCTTGATCTTGGCGAGCATGGCTTCCATTTCGATGGCCACCAGCCCCCTCCTTTCAGGTGGACGGGTGTTTGAATTACCTGGTCACCCGCGATACCAGACCGACCGCGCGCGTATATGCGCGCGGGGCAAGGCGTTTGACGTTCCAGCCGAACTTGGCTTCGAGCTGGGGCATGCAGTAGAGATCGCCGCGATCGTTGGCGTCCAAGCAGATTCGGGCGACCTTCGCGGCGGAGAACCCGGTCCAGCGCATCACTTTGCTGGCCAGCGCACTGGACTCCTCGCTGATGCGCCCGGCCTGCAGACCTGATTCGACGATGTTGGTCTTGACGAAGGTCGGGCACAGCACGGTGACATGTATTCCGGTGCCGGATAATTCGGCTGCCAGCGTCTCCGAGAGCGAGAGGACGCCGGCCTTGCTGACGTTGTAGGCGGCCATACCTGGCGCGGCCCCGAATGCCGCCGCCGAGGCCACGTTGATGATCCCTCGTGCTGCCGGCCCCGACTCGCGCAGGATGGGTGTGAAGACATGACAGCCGTGGATCGGTCCCCACAGGTTCACCCCGAGCGTCCGCACCCAATTATCCAGCGGGATATCGCCGATCGGCTCGCCGCCGGCGCCGACGCCGGCGTTGTTGATCACCAGTGTCGGTGCCGTGCCGAACCACTCCTGCGCCTGGTCGGCCAATGCCCGGACGTCGTCGGCCTCGGAGACGTCGCAGCGCACCGCGATGGCTTCGGTGCCCCGTGCGGTGAGCTCGTCGACAGTCTGCCGGGCCGCGGCCAGATCGATATCGCTGCACACCACGCGGCCGCCGCGGCGGCCGAGCTCGACGGCGAAGGCCGCGCCGATGCCGCTGCCCGCGCCGGTGACCACCGCCTTCGCCTGCCGGCTCGGGTGTTTTCCGCCGAGCAGCCTGTCCAATGGTCCCAACATCAAACCGCCTCTGTCGCAGTGCTGTTCGGTCGCGATACGGTGCCGTGGGCGAGCGCCCGGTGCACCGACGCCGGTGTAGTGATCGGTCGCGCCATGACGGTGCTCACCGCGATCGCTGTGGGCGACGTAGTGACCCCGCGTGCCGCAACGGCGTCGGTCATGCGACTGAGTCAATCGCAAATGGTGACATTCGTCAATGGCAGGTTTCGCCGGGATCCCGCGTGCCAGCCGCCTCCGAGTCGGCAAGGTTCAGTTTCGTGCGCGCGCAACGGCCACCCCGATGCCGGCCAGCACTGCGTCCGGGGTTTGTCGGCGGTCCGCCGGCACCGCCCACGCCAAACAATGGGGAGACGGCACCGACGGCCCATTCACCTGGTGCCCAGGCGATCCGCCGGTTCCCACTGGAAACATCCGAGTGAACCCGGTGATCTGGGACAACAACATCTGCCACGAATGGTGGTTGGTCGATTAAGGGAAGGGCAATGTCGCGCAAAACATCTGGGACGGCCCCAACCCGCCGCCCAGAGAACCCACCCAAGGGTACGTTCCTCCGCCGCCGCTTCCGCCGGGGTTGTGCTGGCCAACTGGCGGCAGCTTCATTCCCGTCCCGATCCCTTGCCCGTAGTAGAGCGGGCCAGCGATGGCGTAGATCTGGTGCGGTGCTGGTAAGTTCCCTCATGCCATGCGGGACAGGAACTTTCGGTATCTACACACTCCGGCGCACAGTTCATCCGTACATCGAGGCGAAGGATCGACGAGCGCGGAATGTCAGTGGTGACTCGTCCACCGCTTTTCTATGTGCGTCACGTAGCGAAGCTCCACCACGAACCACAGTGCTCCGGCAAGCGTGGCAAGCGCGGAAATCACGACGGTAGTCATAACCCAGTCGTGATGGCCATAGGCCGCCAGAGCCACAGTACAAATGAGCCCGGCGACGGCTACGGCAAACAGAATTAACCCGGGCCACAATAAATTGTCTTTGAGCGTTAAACCCGCACGCGGTTGTGTCGTCCTATACCGGTCTGACGGGTCTCGATGCGTGTCTCCCATCATCACCCCAATCCGCGGTAGTCGCGTCTGATGAACTTGATTTTACTTCAGGGGGTAAACGCCAGCGAGAAGTAATTTGCCCGTTGTGCGCAGGGTGAGAACCGGCTTTCCCCGGAACTGGGTTGGTCTCGCTCTGGTCAGATCGAACCGACTTGGTCGCGGACAAACACCGGCCAGATGATTGCTCCGATTGTGGTCACCAGCCACACCACGACAGTGGCGGCGACCCACGACTCCACACCACGCAGATCCAGGCCGCGGGTGAATACCGAGGCGAGCCACATGGCGGTCACGGTCAACGCCAAGCCGGTGCCGCCCAGCACCAGCGACGCATATCTCTGTGGCAGCTTCAGGATCCACACCGACAGTGCCGCCTGTCCCACGGAAAACAGAGCTACCGCGAGAATGAACGCACCCGCCGACAAAGAGGACCCTGGAACCACCCACACGGCGAGTAACAGTCCGATCGCCCACGCCGCCATCAATACCAAATCACGCAGCAATCCTTGCCTCATGAATTAAGTCTATGACTCTCCTGAGGCTCGGCCTATAGTCCGAGAAACAATTCTCCTCGAGCCTGAATCGTTAGCGAGAATCCCAAAACTCAGCTGACGCTCTGCCGCCCGGGCCGCAACGGGCGGGAACGCACCAGTGTCGGCCACCAGAACCACGGCCCGAGAATCCTGATGAGGCAGGGCACGACGAACGAACGCACGATCAGCGTGTCGAGCAGCAGGCCGATGCACACCGTGGAGCCCATCTGACCGATGGTGCGCAGGTCGCTGCTCAGCATCGCCAGCATGGTGAATGCGAACACCAGCCCCGCGGACGTGACGACACCACCGGTGCTGCCGAGCGCACGGATGAGACCGGTGTTTATCCCGGCGTGCACTTCGTCCTTGACCCGCGCGATCAACAGCAGGTTGTAGTCAGAACCGACCGCCACCAGGATGATGAACGTCAGCGGCAAAATCAGCCAATGCAGGTGCAGGCCGATGAGATGCTGCCAGAAGAGCACGGAAAGCCCGAACGCGCCGGCGTAGGAGAATGCCACCGTGGCGGGAATAACCATGGCGGCGAACAAACTTCGCGTAATCACCATCATGATCAAGAAGATCAGCACGAAAGCGGCGATCGCCGCGATGAGTAGGTCGTTGGCGGCGTAGGCCTTGATGTCCTTGTCGTTGGATCCCGAACCGCCGATATAAACCCGCGCGCCGGCCAGCGAGGTCTCTTTGAGGATGGTGGTGATGGCGCCGGGGAACTGGTCGACGTGTTCCACCCCTTCGGGGCCCATGGCATTCCCCTCGTGGGTGACGATGAACCGCGCGGCCTTGCCGTCCGGTGACATCAGCAGCTTTATGCCGGTCTTGACGTCTTCGTTGTCGAAACCTTCCCGGGGTATATAGAAAAAGTCGTCACTGCGGGCGGCGTCGAAATCCAGGCCCACGTTGACCGAGTCGTTGAACGTCTGATCCGTCTGCATCGCCTGCAGGTCTGCGGATCCGTAGGACTTGACCAGGAGCGCGGCCAACGCCTCGGTGTCATCGGCGGTCAGTTTGAGCTGAGTGATGATCTGCGGCACGATCCTGTCGATCGCCTCGATGGAGGCTTTGGCGGCGTTGATGTCTTCGGCCAGCTTGTCGATGTTGTCGAGCGCGTCGAACACCGATCTGAACGCCCAGCAGACGGGGATGTCGAAACAGTGGCGTTCCCAATAGAAGTAACTCTTGATCGGCCGGAAGAAATCGTCGAGATTGGAGATCTGCGAATTCATCTGGTCGGTGATCTGTTGCAGATCCGCCACGGTGAGCGCTGTCTGATGCAGCTGGTCCGACATCTGCTGGAAGAAGTCAATCTCCTTGCGCAACACCGCGACAGAGTGAGTTTGGATCTGGGCTTGTTCGTCGGTGTTGGCGTTCTGCTGCATGCTGAACGGGAGCTGTTGACCGCTCCCGCTGCCCTGAGTGGTGAACAGATAGGGAATCTTGGCATGTTCCAGCGGCCGGCCCATGGGCCTGGTGATGCTTTGCACCATCGCGACTCCCGGCAGTCGGATGAGACTTCGGGCCACCCGGTCCAGCGAGATGAAATCGGCCGAGTTTCGCATGTCATGATCCGTCTCGATCATCAACATCTCGGAGAACAGCTTGCTTTTGGGGAAGTGCCGGTCTGCCGCCGCAAAGCCGAGGTTGGCGGGTGCATCGGCCGGCTGGTACTGACGGTCGTCGTAATTCTGCCGGTAGGTCGGCACAAAGACCGCCCCGATCATGACGATGGCGGAACTGGCCGCCAGGATCGGCACCGGCCAACGCACCACGCTCGCCCCGATCCGGCGATACAGGGTGGCCTTTGCCTTCGATTTCGGATCGAAGAGACCGAACAGGCTGCCCACGGTCAAAATGGCCGGCCCGAGCGTCATCGCCATCGCGATGGTGAACAGCATGCTGATGGCAACCGCCGGCCCCATCGTGTGGAAGTAGTTGAGCCGCGCAAAAGTCAGGCAGTAGCAAGCGCCCGCGATGGTCAGCCCCGAGCCGATGACGATGGGTGCGACACCCTTGTAAGCGATGTAGTACGCGTCTTCCCTGCTTTCGCCCGCCTGTCGTGCCTCGTGATACCGGCCGAGCAAGAAGATGCCGTAGTCAGTCCCCGCCCCCAGAGTCAGTGCGATCACGATGTTCACGGCGAACGACGAGAGTTCGATGTAGCCGAAGTGGCCGAGGGTCGAGATCACACCCTTAGCGACCAGCATCTCGATCAACACGCCGGCCAGAGGCACCAGCAGGGTGGAGAAGCGGCGGTAGACCAGCAGCAGCATCGCCAGGATCAGGAAGATCGTCACGATGGTGACGTTGTTCAGGCTTGCGTTCGCGATGCTCAGCGTGTCCGACGCGAGCGGAGCCGCGCCGCTGACGTACACCTTGAGCCCGGGTGGGGGCGGGTCCTTCTTGATGATGTCCCGAACGGCATTGACCGACGCATTGGCTTGTATCTGGCCGATGTCGCCGGCCAGCCGGAGCAACACGTAGGTGCACTTGCCATCGACGCTTTGCGCTCCCGCCGCTGTGAACGGCTTGCCCCACAGATCCATCACGTATTGCACGTGTGCGGTGTCGCGCTTGAGCCGAAGCATCAGATCGTCGTAGTAGTGATGGTCCTGGTCGCCCAGCAGCCGGTCGGCTTCGAACACGACCATGGTCAAGTTGGTCGAGTTGGATTCGTGGAACTTCTCCCCGATATGCAGCAACGCCCGCTGCGACGGGGCGTAATGCGGGACCATCGGTCCGGCGAGCTCCTCGGCCACCTTCTCTACCTGCGGCACAAAGGTGTTCGTTGTCACGGCGATCAGCGCCCAGCAGACGATGATCGGGATAGCAAGGGCGCGAACCATTCTCGGGAAGAACGGACGTTTGCGCCGGTGCTCGCTCATGCGGACTTCACAATGCAGAAGACATGGGCGTCCTGATGGTCATCGGACTGCTCGTTGCGGACCACGCCATCCACCCGGATCCGGCAGCCGAGCTGACCGCCGTGAACCTGCGCCGAGATGCTGCCCGAAACCACGGTGAGCGTGGTCGTTTCGGTGTGTGACCACGGCAACGTCGTGATGTCGACCCGATGCGGATGTCCGTCGACGTCTGCGTAGACGAGCATCCCCCCGTCCCCGACGGAGCCGAACAACTCATAGGTGAGCTGTTTGGGGTTGAAGTCCGGGGGTGCCTGCGGCCCGTTGACGGTGGGGACGGGGGCGGGCTCGGAGAACTGGTGCACCTTCCACATGCCAATCAGGCCGGCACCGACCACGACAACGGCGACCAACGGCATCCAGGCGCGCTGCAACACAGCCCGGCGGGTCGCCATCAGGCCGGCACCGCCGTCCGCAGCGGTCTTTTCAGTCTCCTGCTGCTGAGCATGCGAAGCGCGAGGTTGGTGGAGGTCAGCATCGGGATCCCTCCGAGAAATGTCCGCTCGGAGGGTCTGGCTCCGTGCAGATGTTCGAGGCTGCCGAAGACGTAGAAGCACCCGAGCATAAAGATCATCCCCGGGATCGCCAGGGCCATCGGCGAACTGCGGTCGGCGACGATCTGTCTGGCGTATGCCAACTCCTCGGCCGACATGGGTTCGCGTTTCCGCAGTTTTCGGATGACGACTGTCGAGCTGCCCAGCTCTTCGCTCAGCTGAGTGGACTGCCGAACGCGCAGTCGTCTGACGTACAGCGAGGCAATGGTGGCCATCACCAGCATCAGCGCAAGGGAAATGACAGTCAGATAGCCGAACAGACCGGGAATCACGCGCATGTTCCCTTCCACTCCGCCAGTAAACTTAGAGAACACTACCGTCTGCTATCGACGATTTCTAGAAGGTACCCCACGGGGCCCGCTTCGCTCAACGGCGGGCGGGGTCTGAGCAGTGCAGGGCTATGACGGCGTGAGCCGGGCGACGATGGCCTTCTTGTCGATCTTGCCGATTGCGGTGGTGGGTAGTGCCGCGAACGCGACGAGTTGGTCCAAGCGGGCGTGGCTGGCCAGCCCGCGCCGGTCCAGATGGCTGTTCAACTCCGCCAATGTCGCCTGCTTTCCGCTGAAAACAACTGCCACACAAATTCGTTCGCCAAGATCAGGATCGGGTAGCGGGACCGCCGCCACCGACCAGACATCGGGGTGGGTCAGCAGTTGCTCTTCGATGTCCTGCGCGCCGATGGTCTCACCGCACCGGCAGATGACGTCTTTGATCCGGCCGGTGACCACGAGGTAGCCGTCCTGGCGCAGCCGAACCAGATCTCCGCTGCGGTAGAAGCCCTCGGGGTCGAAGCTGCGTGCGTTGTCGCGCTCGGCGCGGAAGTAGCCGTTGATCGTGTAGGGCCCGCGCACCAGCAGTTCACCCTCGCCGCCCGTCGGCACCACTGCGCCGGCCGCATCGACGATGCGCACTTCGTCGGCGGGGCTGAGCGGCCGGCCCTGGGTGTGTTCGAGGATCTCCGGCGGGTCGTCCAGCCGGGTGTAGTTCAGTAGTCCTTCGGCCATGCCGAACACCTGCTGCAGTCCCGGGCACAGCGCCTGGCGGACCTGGCGAGCGTCCTCAGGTTCCAGCTTCGACCCGCCGATCTGCAACAGCCGCAACGTCTTCGGCGTCACCGGCTCCCAATCACAGGCCTGCGCCCACAACTTGGCCAGTGCGGGAACCAGCGCGGTGACCGTGACGCCGTGGCGCTCGATGGCGGCGAAAGCGGCCTCCGGGCTGGGATCGTCACCGAAAACCACCGTCGCTCCGACGGTGATCGCGCCCAGGATGCCGGGGCAGGCCAGCGGGAAGTTGTGCGCCGCCGGCAGCACGGCCAGGTAGGTGTCGGCGCTGGTCAGTTCGCACAGTTGCGCGCTGGCGGTGGCGTTGTAGACGTAGTCGTCGTGCGTTCGGGGAATCAGCTTCGGCAGGCCGGTGGTGCCACCCGACACCAGCAGCAGCGCCGGGGATGCGGTGTCGACCAGCGGTTCCGGCGCGCTCCGGCCGGGCCGGCCGCACAGGACCGACCACGGCAGGAATGGACCAGGGTCCCCGTCGACGACGACGTGTCGCAGTCCCGGACATGCGGCGATCAGCTGCTCCGCCAGCTGCCGGTAGTCGAATCCGGCGGTGATGTCGGTGATGACCGCTCCGACCGCCCCACTGATCCGGGCGAAGTGAGTCAGCTCCGCCAGCCGGTGGCCGGGCAGGCACATCACCGGAATGGCGCCGGCACGAAGCAATCCGAACAACGCGACGGCGAAGCGGCGGGAATTGGGTAGCTGCACCAGCACGCGGTCGCCGGGGCCAAGGGGAAGCGCGGCGAACCCGGCGGCGGCCTCATCGGCCAGTGCGTCCAGTTCGGCGTAGGTGTGGCTGCCGGTGGCATCGACCACCGCCGGCCGGTCGGGCCAGCGCGCCGCCGCTTCTCTCAGCAGCGCCCCGAGGCTGCGGCCGGACCAGTAGCCGGCGGCGCGGTAGGCGGCGGACCGGTCCGGCGGAAACGGCACGAACCCGTCATGCGGACCAGAGTCAGAAGACAAGTCGACAGCTCCCTTGGGGCGGGGGTGTATGGCCCGCGAATATAGGGTAGCGTACACAAAGTTAGGACAGGCTGAGCTAAGCCGGGAGGTGGGGTTGTGGGCGGCGCATCATTCGCCGGCGCACTGGCAGGCGGGCGACGCCGTCACCGTGCCTCAGAGTCGCGGTGGGTGCTCGATGGGTGAAACGCTCGCGATCGTCGGGGCCGGTGCAAAAGCCGTCGCCGTGGCCGCCAAAGCGGCGGTGCTGCGCGAGATGGGCGTCGAAACACCCGACATCGTCGCCCTGGAGCGCTCCGGCGTCGCGGCCAACTGGGTGGCCGGCGGTGGTTGGACCGACGGCCGGCAGCGGCTGGGAACCAGCCCCGAGAAAGACGTCGGCTTCCCGTACCGCTCGTCGCTCGTGCCGGGGCGCGACACCGAGGTCGACGAGCGGATGATGCGCTGGAGCTGGCAGGCATACCTGGTTGCGATCGATCAGTTCGTCGGTTGGGTGGACCGCGGCCGGCCCGCTCCCACGCACGACACCTGGGCGCGGTATCTGCGCTGGGTCGCCGAGATGGTCGGCCTGAAAGTCGTTCGGGGCGAACTGATTCAGATGTCGGTGCAGGGACCGCGCTGGAATTTGCGCACCCGCGACGCGACACTGGCGGCGGATGCGGTGATGATCACCGGGCCGGGTCAGCCGCAGCGGTCCATCCTGTCGGGCGATCCGCGGATGTTGTCCATCGCCCAGTTCTGGGAGCGGACGTCGCGACACAACCGGATCGTCGCCGAGAACGTGGCGGTGATCGGTGGTGGAGAGACCGCCGCGTCGATGCTCAATGAGCTCTTCCATCACCGTGTTTCGACGATCACGGCGATCTCACCCCAGGCCACCCTTTTCACCCGCGGTGAGGGATTCTTCGAGAACTCGCTGTTCTCCGATCCCACCCACTGGCGCAGTTTGACGCTGGCCGAACGCCGCGACTGCATAGCTCGCACCGACCGTGGCGTGTTCTCGGCCCGCGTGCAGGAATTCCTGCTCGCCGACGAGCGGATCAAGCATCTGCGCGGCCGGGTGGCGAAGGTCGTCGACCGCCACGAGCGCATCTGGATCACGCTGCAGACCGACCACTGCGGTGAAATGCAGGAAACCGTGCATGATTTCGACCTTGTCATCGACGGTTCGGGCGCCGACGCGCTCTGGTTCCTGCCGCTGCTGAGTCAGGACGCCGTCGATCTGCTGGAGCTGGAGTTGGGCGGCCCATTGACGGGCGAGCGGATCGAGGAGTCGATCGGTCCGGACCTGGCCGTGGCCGGTGTCACCCCGAGGTTGTTGCTGCCCAATCTGTCCGGACTGAATGAAGGTCCGGGCTTCCCGAATCTCAGTTGCCTGGGGCTGCTGTCCGACCGGGTGCTCGGTGCGGGTGGCGCCGCCGCCAATTCGCCGATCGGGAGAAGTGGTGCCGGTGCATACCAGCCCGTTTGACGACGCCGCCGGGCTGTTCTCGGTGGTGGTCAATGCCGAGGATCAGCACAGCTTGTGGCCGGTCGCCGTGCGAGTTCCCGCGGGCTGGCGGGTCGTCCTCGGCGAGGCAACCCGCGCGCATTGCCTCGACTACGTGGAACGTAACTGGGCCGACATGCGCCCGCGAGGCCTGCGTGCGGCGGTCGGCTAAGCGTCCAGCTTGGCCAGGACTTCCGCGATCGACGCCCCGCCCAGCAGGTCGGCGACCTCCAGGTCGTGATTCAGCTCCATCTTGACGCGCCGCCGGAATTCCAGTGCCTGCAACGAGTCCAAGCCAATCGCCACCATCGGGATACCGGTGTCGATCGCCTCGACGCTGTCGGCCCCGATGGCTTGCGCCAACAGGCTCACCAACCGGTGCGACAGCCCGGACGTGATCTCCCGGTCCCGCGGGGGCGGTTCGGCCGTGCGGGGCGCGGCCGAATTCAGTTGCGACAGCAGCGAACCGCGGCCGCAGGCGTCCAGCACCGATCGTGCACGATCCAGCTCGAACGCGGCGATGATCATGTTGTCCCGCAACCCCGTCACGTCCACCGCGAGCGCGTCGGCTGGGTGCATCGGCACCACTCCCAGGCCGGCCAGCATCGACGATCCGGATTCTTCGAGATGGACCGCCCAGTGACCCCACTGCACCGAAACACAATTCAGGCCCTCGGCCCGCAGCTGGTGCGCCATGGCGTCGAGCATGCGATTGCCTGCCGCGTACAGAGCCAGGCCGCGCCCGCCGACCGACGCCGAGATCGAGGAGCACAGCACCACGCGGCAGTCCGCCGTGCGGGGGAATGTGTCGAGTATCCGGGCGATGCCCACCACTTTGGCCTGCAGCGCGTGGTCGACCGCCGCGGCGGTGATGTCCGGTAGCTCGATGCCCGAATACTCCACCGCGGCATGGATGATCAGATCCGCAGGCGTGGCGGAGGTTGCGAGCGCCGTCACCGCCGCGGCGTCGTGGAGGTCGCATGCGGCGACCCGGATCTCGGTGCCGGTGGCCGCCCGGATGCCCTGCAATCGCTGTGTCACAGCGGCGGTTTCGCCGGACCGGTTCAGCAGGGTGATCGCGCGGGCACCCCGGCGGGCGAAGTGGTCGCAGAATTCGAGTCCGAGCTTGCCGGTGCCGCCGACGATGAGGACGTGGCCGGGTTCGGCGGTGCCGGTCGGGTTCGCGTCTACGCCCACCACCCGCTTGGCGTAGAGGGCGCCACCGCGCAACGCGAGTTCGGATTCCTGCGCGGTATGCAGCGCGGCGAGGATCGCCACCGCGTCTGCCGGGCCGGCGGGAGCTGCGTCCGGGATATCGAGGTGGCGGAATCGGGTGCCCGGGTGTGCGGCGCCCACGCAGCGGAATCCGGCGCTGGCCCCCGCGTGTGCCGGATCGGGTGGCGGATCGCCGGCCAGCACCGTCTCGCCGCCCACGGTCACCAGCCAGTAGTCGGTGATTCCCTCCACCGCGCCCGGCCACCATCCACGTTGGGTGAAGAAGTCCGCCACTGCGTCCACCAATCCGGCCGCGTCACGTCGCGGCGTGGCCGGAAGAAGGACGACGCAGGTATCGAGATCTCCTGCGGCGGTGCGTATCTGGTCGGCACTGAGCACCCGCGCCGTGGCCCCTACGTCACCGGCGGCGACGGTCAGCGTGGCGGCGAGGTCCGCGGCCGCGCCGGTGTGGTCGATGATGCCGATGGTTCGCGGCGGCACCAGAGAGCGCCGGGACAGCCGCACCCACTGTTCGGCGAGCAGTCGTCGCCGATCGGGTGCCGGCGGGGTGGCAACCGGGGCGGCGACGGGCGCCCTGCGTGCCGCCGGGGACAGGCCCTGTTCGTAGGGCATCCAGAGCGTGATCTCGTTCATGGGCGTGTTGGGGAAATCGCGCAGCGGCAACGGGGGAGGGCCGTCGGACTGGATGGCGAGGCCGTCCCAGGAGTAGTTCAGGTCATGCAGCGCACACCGGAGCACATTGCGGGTGAACTCGGTGAGATCGGTGTCGGTGCGGGTCGACGTGCCGACTACCGTGCGCTCAGCGTCAGCGGCCGCCAGGTTCTCCTGGATCGCCAGCTGCAATGTCGGATGTTCGGCGAGTTCGACGTAGACGTCGATGTCGAACGACTGCGCGGCCGCGATCGCCTTGTCGAAGCGAACGGTGTTGCGCAAGTTCCAGAACCAGTACTGGTCGGCGGACTGGTCCGGTGCGATCGGACCGCCGAGCGTGGCGCCGACGCAGGCGATGTCGCTGTCGGTGAATGTCAGGCTGGACAGCTCGCGACGGGTACCGGCACGCAACTGTTCCTGGAGGTCGTTGATCAGACCGGTATGCGCCGGATACTGAACGCGGATCAACCGGGCGAAGACGTCGCGGGCGGTGCAGGTGTCCACGATGCTCTGCACGGCCGCTCGGTCGCCCGAAATGCCATGCATGCCAGGTGAATTGACCACCGAGAGCTGCGCCCAGCCGGGGCAGCGGGCCAGCAGGTCCTCACACGTCTCGCGGTCGGCGGCCAGCACCGCCATCGCGTAGTCACCGGCGGTGAACTCGTCGGCGGCGCGTGCCCGCAACGCGATCACCTGGACGGCGTCGGTCAGGGTGATCAGGCCGGATACATAGGCTGCGGCGATCTCGCCCTGGCTGTGCCCGACGGTGATGGTGGGCGCGACGCCGAATGATCGCCACATCGCCGCCAGCCCCGCCATCTGGGTGAACAACGCGGGTTGGACCGTGCTCGCGTCGTCGTCTCCCGCGAACTGGTCGTCGAGCAGGTAGCTCAGCGGGGACGTTCCGGTCGCGTCGGCGAAAGCCTGTGCGCAACGCTCGACCTCGGCCCGGAACGCCGGAATGGCCTCGTAACACCGCCTGCCCATGCCGGGCCGTTGGCTGCCTTGTCCCGGAAAGACATACGCGTAGCGGCGGGCCGTCGCGGCCGTATCGCCACGCATGACCAGGCGGTGCTCGCTGCCGTCGACGATCGAGTGCAGCGCCCCGACCAATTCGCCGCGGTCACGCACCGTCGCCAGAACGCGGTGCTTGCGGGCGATCCGGGTGCGAAAAAGCATGTCCGCGATCATGTCTGCGGTGGTTTCGGGGTGATCCCCCAGGTAGGCGAGCAGGGCGGCGGCGTCGACCGGTATGAGGTCGGGCGTGTCCGAGGACAGCAGCACGGGGATGGCGCCGTTCGGCAGCCGGTAGCCGCTCACGCGTCGCTCTCCGCGGTCATCGCGACGATCGCGTGCGCGTTGGCGCCGCCGGCCCCGAACGACGACACGGCGCCGTAGCGAACCCCATCTGTGGGTTGCCATTCGGACAGCTTGGTGGCCAGCCGGATGCCGGTCAGGTCCCAGTCCACCTTCCTGGACGGGTTGTCCGAGAACAGCGTTGGGGGAATGAAGCCATATTGTCCGGCGAGCAGGACTTTGATCAGTCCGAGAATTCCCGCTGCCGCTTGGGCGTGCCCGGCGTTGGACTTGATCGAGCCCAGCAGCGCCTCGGATCCGGCCGCGCCGTACGTCTTGAACAGCGCGAGCAATTCCACCGGGTCACCGGCAAGCGTTGCGGTGCCGTGCCCTTCGATCATGCCCACGTCCGCGGGATCGATGCCGGCGGCATCCAGCGTCTTGCGCACCACCTGCTCCTGGGCGTGCACCCGGGGGACCAGGATCGGTTTGCCTTTGCCGTTGTGGTTGGTGCGGGCGGCCAGAATGCGTCCGTAGATGCGGTGGCCGAGTTGCCGGGCGCGCGATTCCCGTTCCAGCAGCAGCATTCCCGCGCCTTCACCCCAGACGGTACCGGTGGCGTCCTCGGAGTAGGCGCGGCAATGGCCGTCGTCGGACAGCGCGTGCAGCTTGGCGAACTCGAAAAACGCTGCTGGCGAACCGAGTACGCACACGGCGCCGGCCAGCGCCCATTCACACTCGTCCATGGCGATCGCGTTGACGGCCAGCTGCAGTGCCGTCAGCGAGGATCCGCAGGCGGAGTCGATGCACATGGACGGCCCGGTCAGGCCCAGGCCGTGCGAGATGCGGCCGGCCCCACCGAGTTGGCCCATGCCCACGGCGCGGTGCCCGCTGTAGTCGTCGGCGACGGCGGTCCGGGTGCCGTATTCGGTCATGGACATGCCGACGTAGCATCCGCCGAACTCCCCTTCGACCGAGCCGGGGTTGATGCCGGCGTTCTCCAGCGCCCGCCACGCGACCCGCATTGCAACCCGCTGCTGCGGGTGCATCACCAGTGCCTCGCGGTGGGTGATGCCGAAGAACGGGGGGTCGAATTGTGCTGCGCCGGAGAGGAATCCACCGGAGTCGGGGACCCGGCCCCAGCCGTCCGTTCCAGACAGCGACAGCAGATCGTCGACGGGCCAGCCGCGGTCACGCGGAAACGGGGAGAGCAACTCCCGCTGGTCGCACAGTGCCTGCCACAGGGCGGCCGGGGTGTCGATGCCACCCGGGGTCTCGACAGCCAGCCCGGCCACCACGACCGGATCGGTCACTGCGTCTGCTCCGGTTGTGCGCAGCCGGCCAGCAGTTCGGCGACGGCCTCGACGTGATCGTTGATGAAGAAGTGTCCGCCGTCGAACATCGTCACTTCGGCACTGCCGGTGTGCTTGCCCCACCCGTAGAGATCGCCGAGCGTGACGATGGGGTCCTGGTCACCGCCGAGCGCGTGGATTTGCGCCGAGATCGTGACGTCGTCCGAGCAGGTGTACGCATCGCAGGCGCGATAGTCGGCCTTGATGACGGGAAGCGCCAGCCGCATCAGATCGCGGTTGCCGAAGACGGCGGAGTTGGTGCCTTCCAGCGCCGTGAGGTGGTTGAGGATCGACTCGTCGTCGGTCGGATGCGGTGGCTTGGTGACGGCGTTACCCGGTGCGACGGCAGCGGAGACATAGAGTTCTCGCACGTCGATGCCCCGGGATTCGGCGATCCGAACGAACTCGAATGCGACCCAGCCGCCCATGCTGTGCCCGAAGGCCACCACGGGACCGCTGCCGCGGTGCTCCGACGTCACGAATTCTTCGAAGGCGCCGGCCGCGATCTCCGGCAGCGAAGTCAGCGGCGGTTCGGCGGCGCGGTCCTGACGGCCCGGGTATTGGAAGACCAGGACGCGGAAATGCCTGCTCAGCGCCTTGGAGAAGGAGCGGTAGGCCGAGGCGCCGGCGCCGGCATGCGGGAAGATCAGCAGTGTCGGGCTCTCGGGCGAATCAGGTTGGTGAAACTGCCTGATCCAACCCAGCGTGCGCGGCATGCAGCTCTACCTCTCCTCTTCAAACTAAGCGAAGGCTAACATAACCTATCGGGCGCCGCGGACTCGGGTACCGCCGCTGACCTCAGGATTCGCTCGTCCAGATGCGCCTCGGGGCTCGTCGCGCGGACGTATCAGCAGCGCCGCCCGCTTCTGGGGCAGGTCGATGTCCATGACGTGGCGGAAGCCCGCCAATGCGGCGACCCGGATCAGGCGCTCATTGGTGGCATCCGGTTCACCGATCACCCGGGTGGCGAGCGGGTCCGCATCCAGCTGCCAGCCGGAGACCACGCGCAACAGATCCGCCGCCAGGCGCCGTCCCCGGCACTCGGCCGGACCGAGCAGCAGGTGCACGCCGGCGTCGTGTTCGCGGGCGTCGTAGTACTGGGCAACCGGGTCGAGGTCGGCGCGGTAGAGCTCCCAGTAGCTCATCGGGACGCCGTTCAGCTCGCCCACATACGGGGTCGAATGCGTGCTGAGTTGCTGTTCGCGCAGGTAAGCCGCCACCTGCTCGCGCGGCCATGCCTTCTTCCAGTACCGCGCCACCTCGGGGTCGTTCATCCAGGAGTGCAGCGCTTCGAGGTCGCGGTCCAGGTCCAGCGCACGCAGCGTGAAGATGCCCGGGGTGGTGTCGTGCTCCGGCGTCGCGCGACGGTGCAGAAGATTCAGCGCTTCCGCTTCTGGCACGTTCCCTCCTGCACCGGCACCTGGCGCGGGACTGCCCGCATACAGGCTTCAACTTAGCGAAGGCTAACATAAGCTGCTGGACGTGGGTCGAGGCGGAACACCCGAACGGAGGAGGACGTCTGTGCGCATCGTCGCCTGCTGCCATGGCGCCTCTTACGTGCGCGGCAGCCGCCTCGAATCCGACCGCAGCCCACGGGCGCGCGCCGCGTAAGACGATCTCAGGAGTGAAACCGACCATGGCCCCCGACGCCCAGACTGTGCAGCAACGCCGACGCGAGCTGCTGCGGCAGCGGATCGCCGAAAGTGGCCTGGCTGCAACTGAATCGGCCGACCGGCCGGTCATCTCGGCCGGAGAGCGCTACGTTCTGTCCCCGGGACAACGCCGAATGTGGTTCGTGCAGGCCATGAACCCCGCCGATGCCACGCTGAACATCTGCGTCGCCTATCGCCTGACCGGCCCGGTGGACGAGACGCGTCTGCGGGCGGCTTTCGCTGATGTCGTTGCTCGGCATGCCAGCTTGCGCACCACCTATGGTGTGGACGCCGAGGGTGAGCCGTATCAGGTATTCCGGGACGACGTCGACGTGCCCTGGCACAGCACCGATCTCTCGGGCCACGGGCACCTCGAGGCGCTGGCGCACAGCGAGTTCGGCCGGCCGTTCGATCTCGAGCGGGAACTGCCGCTGCGGATTACCCTCGCGCGGACCGCCGTGGACGAATTCGTACTGCTGCTGGTGGTGCATCACATCTGCTGGGACGACGACTGCTGGGCCGTCTTCTTCACTGAGCTCAGTGTGGCGTACAACTCGTCTCTCACCGGTTCGGCGCCGCAGTACATCGCGGTCGAGGTGCTGGACGGCTCACCGCAGTGCGACGACACCGACGTCGGCTTCTGGCGTGACACCTTGTCTCCGTTGCCCGATCCGCTGGAGCTGCCCGGCCCCCCGGTGCCGAACCCGTCCACCCGGGCGCGACACCGGACCGCAGCACTGCCCGCGGACCTCATGTCCCGGCTCGACAATTTTGCCCGGGAACGCGCCGCCACCCCGTTCATGGTGTTGCTGGCCGCCTACGGCGCACTGATCCGCCGTTACACCGGTGCCACGGATTTCCTGGTATCCGTTCCGGTCACCGAGCGTAGGGCCGCCGCCGCAGGGGCGATCGGATACTTCGGAAACACCCTGCTGTTGCGTATCCGCGTGCGCCCCGAGGACACGTTCGCCGCATTGGTCGAGGCCGTGCGGGACACCTGTCTGGAAGCCTTCGCCCGTCAATCGGTCGGGATCGATCGCGTTGTGCGCGAGCTGAATCCGGAACGCAGCGCCGGGCACGACGGGCTGGATCGACTGGTCCGGCTGGGCTTCAGCATGCGCAAGAGCGTCGCCGGGCTCCAACTCGGGGGCGTCAGCACCGCACAGCTGGAACTGGGTGCGGTGACCGCACCGATCCCGCTCGCACTGGCGGTGGTGGCCGACCCGCTGGGGATGTCCGCCGAGATCGAATACCAGACCGACGTGTTCTGTGACGAGCTTGTCGGCCAACTGCTGCGGCAGTATCGGGAGCTGCTCACCAGTGCGCTGGGAGCGCCGGGACGCCGGGTCGACACGCTGGATCTGCTGGATGGCGCGGAGCGGCAAGTCCTGCTGAATCAGTCCCACGGAATCCTGGTCGAACGGTCGGCGAGCACCGCGGTCGCCGCCCTGGAATCGGCTGCCGCCGCCACTCCGGACGCCGTGGCCCTGGTATTCGAGGACACCGAGCTCAGTTACGCGCAGGTACACGCCCGCGCGAATCGCCTGGCGCACTGGCTGATCGGCAACGAGATCGGCCCCGACGACATCGTCGGCCTACGCATGACGACGTCGGTCGACTTCGTCGTCGCCGTGCTCGCCGTCCTGAAGGCCGGCGCCGCCTACCTGCCGATCGACCCGGCATTTCCCCCGGACCGCATCGACTAC
This sequence comes from Mycobacterium sp. TY815, assembly GCF_030755135.1. Lineage (NCBI taxonomy): Bacteria > Bacillati > Actinomycetota > Actinomycetes > Mycobacteriales > Mycobacteriaceae > Mycobacterium > Mycobacterium sp. TY815. The sequence goes on from NZ_JAUFRX010000005.1 coordinate 61,695, forward strand.
CTGCTCACCGACGCCGCGCCCACGATGGTGATCGGGCACGAGGACTTCGCCGCGGCCGAAGAGGCCGCCGCCGCATTGCCGGACACCGCGCCGACCGACGCCGACCGGGTCCGCCCGTTGCGCCCCGGCCACCTGGCCTATGTCATCTACACCTCCGGTTCCACCGGAGCACCCAAAGGCGTTGCGGTACCGCATCATGCCCTGGCCGAGCACATGGCGGGCTTCCTGGAGGAATGGAGCCTGACCGCCACCGACCGCTTGCTGCAGACCTCCTCGGTGAGTTTCGACGCGTCGGTGATGGAGATCTTCGCGCCGTTGTCCGTCGGCGCCCGGCTCGTCGTGCCGAAAGCCGATGCCTTCAGCGATGTTTCCTATGTCGCGGAGCTGATCAGCCGGCACGGGGTCACCGTGCTGCACATGGTGCCCTCGATGTTGAGCACGCTGTTGCTGCTGCCGCAAGCGAGCCAATGGCGGCAGTTGCGCCATGTGCCGGTCGGCGGCGAAGCGCTGCCCGGTGAGGTGGCCGACAGGTTCTCCGGTCACTTCGATGCCACCCTGCGCAACCACTACGGTCCGACGGAGGCGGTCATCTGCGCCACGCACATGCCCGTCGAGGGACACCAGGGTGCGGGTGTGGTGCCCATCGGCGTGCCGAACCAGAATGTCTACGCCTACGTGCTGGACCACGAATTGCAGCTGGTTCCGGCCGAAGTGGTCGGCGAGCTGTACCTGGGCGGTGCCCAGCTGGCCCGCGGGTATCTGGGGCGTCCCGGTCTGACCGCGCAACGGTTCGTCGCCGACCCGTTCAATCCGGGGATGCGGCTGTACCGGACCGGGGATCTGGTCCGGCGCAACCAGGCCGGGAACCTGGAGTTCGTCGGCCGCGCCGACGAGCAGGTCAAGGTGCGCGGCTTCCGGATCGAACTCGGCGAAGTCGAATCCGTGATCGCCGCGCATCCGGCGGTGGGACACTGCCTGGTTCTCGCCGAGGAGACCGAAGTGGGGTCGCGGCTGGTTGCCTACGTGGTGCCGGCGACCGGACCGGACGGCCGTCGGATAGAGCTGGAAATCAACGACATTCACGCCCATGCCGCCGGCATGCTGCCGCAGTACATGGTGCCGACGGCGGCCGCGGTGATCCCCGAGATCCCGCTGACCGTGCACGGTAAGCTGGACAAACGTGCACTGCCCGCACCGGCCCCGGTGCATGCTCGTCGGTACCGGGCACCGGTGACGGCGACGGAGCGCCGGGTGTGCTCGATCTTCGGCCACCTCTTCGGGTTGGAGCGGGTCGGCGTCGACGACTCGTTCTTCGATCTGGGCGGCCACTCGCTGCTGGCGGCCCGCCTCGTCGCGCAGATCCGTGCCGAGGTCGGGGTGGACTGCAGCGTTCGCACCGTCTTCGACGCACCTACGCCGGCCGGCCTGGCGAACCGGCTGGGCGAGCAGTTCCGCGCCGCGTTCGGCATCGACCTCGACAGTGTCGACGTAGACGACGAATTCGACCTGTCGGCAGCCCCGTCGGGCCGCCCGGAACTCGTCGCGACGATTCGGCCGGAACGGCCACCGTTGTCCTACTCCCAACTGGCCATGTGGTTCCAGCACCGGATGAGAGGCGCCAACGACGTCTTCAACCTCGGACTCACCCTGCGGTTCACCGGATCGCTGGATGTCGCCGCACTGACCGATGCGCTCAACGACGTGGTGGCGCGGCATGAGGCGTTGCGCACGGTTTTCGTTGAGCACGAGGGCATTCCGTATCAGTCGGTGCACCCCACGCTGCGGCTGGACCTGCCGGCCGTCGAGGTGGGCGCCGAACACGTCGAAGCGAGAATCGCGGAGCTGCGTGGCTACCTGTTCGATCTGACGTCCGGTCCGCTGATCCGGCCCACCCTGCTGGTGATCGATCCCCGGACGCACGTCCTCGTCGTGCTCATCCACCACATCGTCACCGACCACACGTCGCTCGGCGTCATCTACGAAGACCTCGTCACCGCCTATCAGGCCCGGGCGACGGGCCGGGTGCCGCAGTGGGAGCCGCTGCCCTTGCAGTTCGTCGATTATGCGCTGTGGCAACGGGATACCTTCGACGCCCCAGGCGAGTGGGCGGCGGCCGAGTTGGCCCATTGGTGCGAGGTGCTGGCCGGACTGCCCGCCGAAATCCCGATGGCGGCCGACCGCTCGCGTCCGCTCGTGGTGGGCCGCCAAGCCGAGGTCGTGACGTTCATGGTGCCGGCGGCGCGGCGTACCCAGCTGACCCAACTCGCCGAGCGGGTGGGCGCCAGCGAGTTCATGGTCTACGAAGCCGCACTCGCGGTGTTGCTGCACCGCGTCGGCGCAGGAACTGATATCGCGATCGGCACACCGGTCGCGTCCCGTGATGACCTGGCGGTCGCCGGGGTGGACGGACCGTTCGCCAACGTGCTGGCGTTGCGCAACGACCTGTCGGGCGATCCCAGTCTGCGCACCGCACTCGAGCGTTGCCGCACCACCGTTCTGGATGCGTTGTCCCACCAGGAACTCCCCATCGACCGGCTGGTCGAGGCACTCAACCCGCCCCGCTCGAGCGCCCGAAACCACCCGTTCTTCCAGTGCTCGCTGCACTTCCGCACCGAGGACTGGGCCCAGTCGCCGCGTGAACTCGCGACCGCCGGAACAACGGTCGTGCCGATCCCCATGGAGTTCGAGGTCTCGCTGCTCGACCTCGACGTCAGCGTGAGTGTGCAGCCCGGCGGGGGACTCGAGGTACGGATCCTGGCCAGCGCCGATCTGTATGAGCCGCAGACGGTTCGGCACCTCGCCGACGGTTTCGGCGCCGTACTGGATGCGTTCGTGACGGCGCCGGACCGGCCGGTTTCGGGGCTGGAACTGCTGCCCACCGATGTCATGGCCGCGCTGTCGGCGCCGCCGGCACCCCGGGAGATTCAGCGGGCCAATGTGGCGAACGGGTCGCCGGAAACCGAGCGCGCATTGATTGCTCTGCTGGAAGAGCTGCTGGAGATCTCCGGTGTGGACCGGGAAGACAACTTCTTCGCGCTCGGCGGCGACAGTGTCATCGCCGTGCAGATGTCGGCGCGTGCCAACGCCGCGGGACTTGCCCTGGCTCCGGCGATGGTCTTCGAGTACATGACCATCGCCGAGGTGGCCGGCGCGGTGGACGCCGCCACGAATGCCGCGGCGGCGCAGACGGTTTCCCGGGCCGGGGAACCGGTGTCGCAGAGCGCGCCGATGAGCGCGTCGGGTCTGGACGCTGACGCGCTGGCCGCGCTGACCGCCTCCTGGCAGCGGCAGTAGCGGGGGACCGTGACGACGACCTCCCCGCCACAGATCGAGGATGTGCTGGCGCTCAGCCCATTACAGGAAGGGCTGTTCGCGCTGTCCCGGCTCGCCGAGGACCGCCTAGACATCTACACGATGCAGACCGTGGTCGACATCGACGGACCGCTGGATGTCGAGCTGTTGCGCCGCAGCGCGGCCGCGATGTTGGTGCGCCACCCCAACCTGCGCGCCGCGTTCTGGGACCGTGACGTGCCCAGGCCGGTTCAGATCGTGCCCACCCACGCGGAGCTGCCGTGGTCTGAACGCGTCGCCACGCCGGCGGAATTCGATGCGATAGCCCGTTCGGAGCGGCACCGATCTTTCGACCTGACTCGCGGCCCCGCCCTGCGCGTGCTGTTGCTCACGGTGCCCGGTGAGACCCGGCGGCGGATGATCGTCACCGCCCACCACATTCTGATGGACGGGTGGGCACTCGGTGTGTTCTTCACCGAGATGCTCGCGGTGTACCAGGCGGGAGGCCGTCCGGACGCCTTGCCCGCGGCGCGCCCGTACCGCGACTACATCGCCTGGCTCGCAACGCAAGACAGGGCGGCGGCCACCAGTGAGTGGACGACGTATCTGCGGGGGGTGTCCGGTCCGCTGATGCTGGCCGACAGCACCGTCGCCGCCGGCGTCCCGGAGAAGTCGGATCTGCGGCTGCCGGCACAGGACACCGCCGCGCTGCGGGACTGGGCCGGCCGCAACGGGCTGACTCTCAATACGGCGGTGTTGTTCGCCTGGGCCGTGGTGCTCAGCCGGCTCACCGACCGCCGGGACGTGGTCTTCGGCACCGTCGTCTCCGGCCGCCCCGAGCAGCTGTCCGGTGTCGAGACGATGGTCGGGATGTTCATCAACACCGTTCCGGTGGTGCACACCGTGGCCGCCACCGTCCCGGTCGTCGAGCAATGCGCACGGCTGCAACGTGATTCGTCGGTGCTGCGCGGGATCGGCTACCTGAGCCTGTCGGAACTGCAACGCGCCCACGGCCGGGGCAGCCTATTCGACACACTGTTCGTGTTCGAGAACGCGCCGCTGGAGGACGCCGTCCGCCCGGTCACCACCCCGGACGGCGCGCGCTTCGCCCCGGTCGCCGGCGAGAGCCTGACCCACTATCCGCTGACCGTGGTGTCACACCTGATCGAGGATGAGCTGATCGTGGTCGTGGAGGCGATACCGGACGCGCTGCCACACCTTTCGGGTGCACAGATCGGCGAGCGCCTGGCCGCGGTGCTGCGCCAACTGCCCGGCATCGGCGACCGAACCCCCGACGCACTGGACGTTCTGACCGTGGCCGAACGTGCCGGGTGGGAAGCCCACGCCGAGGTGGTTCGGCCACCGCAGGGCACGGTGTGGGAAGCGTTCGAGCGGCAGGCACGCGCCACCCCCGAGGCGGTCGCGTTGACCACCGGCGCGGGCGAAAGCTACAGCTACGCCGGACTGCACGCCGCGGCGGCGCGGCTCGCCGGAGAGCTGGGCGAGCGGGGGATAGGCCCGGAATCTGTTGTTGCGCTGGTGCTCTCGCGCTCCGCCCAGTCGATCGTGGCGGTCTTCGGGGTGCTGGGCGCCGGTGCCGCCTATCTGCCAGTGGATGTCACCCTGCCGGCCGCGCGGGTGGAATCCATGCTGCGGCAAGCGCACCCGGCGCTGGCGATCACCGACACCGGCAGTGTCGATCTGGTCGCTGCGCGACTACCGACCCTGATAATCGACGACCCGGCCGTGGCCGAACACATCTCGGGTCGCCGCGCTGTCGCTCCGGCGGCGCGACGCCGACCCGGGAACAGTGCCTACGTCATTTTCACCTCCGGCTCCACCGGGGAGCCGAAAGGTGTGATCGGTACCCATACCGCGCTGTTGAGCTACCACGCCGACCACCGCGACCGCGTCTACCGGCCGGCCATGCAGCGCCTGGGCCGCCCGATGCGCATCGCTCACGCCTGGTCGATGAGCTTCGACGCCTCGTGGCAGCCCATGGTGGGTCTGCTCGACGGACACGCGATCCACCTGTTCGACGCGGAGGAGATGCGCGACGCCGACCGGCTGGTCAAGGCGATGGCCGAATACCAGATCGACATGATCGACACCACTCCCTCGATGCTCGTGCAGTTGCGGGCGGCGGGACTGCCGGACCACCACCTTGCGGTGCTGGCATTGGGCGGCGAAGCGATCAACAGCGTGCTGTGGCAGCAACTGTGTTCGCTGCCGGCCGGCGCTGTGTACAACTGCTACGGGCCCACCGAGACGACCGTCGAGGCTGTGGTGGCCGCCGTGCGCGACTACCCCGCACCGACCATCGGCACGCCAAACGCCGGAACCCGTTGCTACGTCCTTGATTCGGCCCTGCGCCCCGTTCCGCACGGCGTGGTGGGCGAGCTCTATCTGTCCGGTAACCAGCTGGCCCGCGGCTACGCCGGCCAGCCGGCGATGACGGCCGCACGCTTCGTGGCCGATCCGTTCCGGCCCGGGCAGCGCATGTACCGGACCGGCGACCTGGTTCGCCGGCTGCCGCACGGCGGCCTCGCCTATCTGGGACGCGGCGACACCCAGGTCAAGATCCGCGGATACCGCGTGGAGATCGCGGAGATCGAGGGAGCGCTGCGCGCCCAGCCGGGCGTGCATGACGCGGCGGTGTCCGTGGTGCGGCGGGCTGGCGGCGCAACGCTGGTCGGTTTCGTTGTTTGGCAGGACATCACGGGACCGCCACCGGCCGCGCTGCGCGCCGCGCTCGCCGATCGGCTCCCCGCATACATGGTCCCCGCGCGGATCGTGGCGCTGCCCACGCTGCCGGTCAATGCCAACGGCAAGCTTGACGGTCATACCCTCGACGAGTTGGCGCGCGACGAGCTCGCTCCGGTATCCGGCGGCGCGGAAGCGCCATCCACCGAAAGCGAACGCGTGCTGTGCGAGCTGTTCGCCGAACAGTTCAACGGGGTGACACCGCACCTGGACGACGACTTCTTCGAACTGGGGCTGGACAGCATCGTCGCGATCGGCCTGGTGCACAAGGGTAGGCGGCGCGGGCTCCCGCTCAGCCCGCGAATGCTGTTCACCGCACCGACGATTCGTGAGCTTGCCGCCGTCGTCGATACCGCGGACGAGGCCGAAGCGGCGCCCGCCGACGCCGGCTACGGTGAAGTGCCGCCGCTGCCGATCGTGTCCTGGGTGAACGAGCACGGCAACTACCGGCGGTTCACCAACACGGTTCTGCTGCGGCTGCCGACCGGGGTCGACCACGCCGCGATAGAGCAGTTGCTGCAGCTCGTGCTCGATGGGCACGAATCGCTGCGGTCGATCCTGAGCGATACCCCCGACGGGCCCCGGCTTCTCACCCGGGAACCTGGTGTGGTCCGCGCCGCCGACCTGCTCTCCCGGGTGCCATTGTCCGCGACGACCGACGCGGCGGCAGTGGTGAGAACGTCGGCGCGCCGGGCGATCGAGGAGATCGACCCCCGCGCCGGCGAGATGATGCGCGCGGTGTGGTTCGACGGTGCCGATCGTCAGATGCTGCTGCTGACCATCCACCACCTGGTGGTGGACGTGGTGTCCTGGCACATTCTGCTCAGCGACATCACGGAGGGCTGGCGATCGGTGCGCGTCGGTGCCGCCCCGAAGGCGTTGCCGGAGTTCACGTCCTACCGCCGGTGGTCGGAGTTGATGTGGGAGCGGGCGGCGGCGCCCGAGGTGATCGCCCAGCGCGAGTACTGGAGTGCGCAGCTGCGCCAGCCCGATCCCGCCCTCGGTGAGCGCCACCCGGACCCGACCCGCGACACCTGGTCCACACTGCGCGTCACGACCGTGGTGGCACCGGTCGACGTCAGCGAGCGGCTAGTGATGACCCTCAACCGCGACGACCGGATGCGCGAAATCCTGTTGTGCGCCGTGACGGTTCTGCTGGCGAGCTGGCGACGCCTGCGGGCGCAGGATCCGAGGTCGGGAGCGCTCATCGCCCTGGACAGCCACGGACGCGCCGATGCCCTGCTGGACACCGACACCACGAACACCGTCGGGTGGTTCACCTCGGCATTCCCCGTACGACTCGGAGTGGGTGCGGCCGCGGTCGACATCGAGCGGCTCGAGGCCGATCCCCAATCGGCCCGGCTGTTGCTCGACTCGGTGACCGCCTCCGTTGCTGCCGTTCCGTATGACGGCCTGGACTACGGATTGCTTCGCTATGTCAACCGCGTCCCGGAACTGCAACACGCGCTGGAACCGCAGGTGTTGTTCAACTACCTGGGCCGCTTCGACCTCGGGGTGGTCACCGACGCACCGTGGACGCTGATCGACGGACACGAAATCGACGCGTTGCCAGTCGATCCCGAGCCCGACCTGCCGCTGCGTTTTGCCCTGAACATGAGTCTGCTGGTGCGCGGTAGCGCGGCCGGTCACGAGCTGGTCAACACCATCCTGTGGAGTGAGGCGCTGTTCGGACCGGCAGATATCGACAGTCTGATCCAACTGTGGCAGCGCACCCTGGCCGCGCTTGCTGCCGGACTGGAAGCCACGGCGTGACACAGGAAGGATCATCGACGGTGTTCGGCGACGAGTGGATCAGCAGGGACGAGATCAAGGCCACCATCGCGGCCCAACTCGGCTGCTCCGCCGACGAAGTCGCCGATGACGACGATCTCATCCAGCTGGGGCTGAACTCGATCCGCATGATGGCGATGGCCGGTGGCTGGCGCAAGCGCGGTGCCGCCGTGACCTTCGCCGAGTTGGCGGCGAACCCCACGGTCGGCGCGTGGCACGCCCTGCTCAGCGGCGAATCGGCAGGACCGATTATGCCGCCGGTAGCGGAAGAACCCACGCTCGACGACGAGGCGCCGTTCCCCCTGGCTCCCATGCAGCACGCGTACTGGATCGGCCGATCCGACGAACAGGAACTGGGCGGAGTCGCGGCCCATCTGTATGTCGAATTCGACGGCGGCGCCATCGATGCGGTGCGGCTCGAACGCGCCGTCGCCGACCTCGTCGCCACCCATCCCATGCTGCGCACCCGATTCCTCCCGGACGGAACGCAGCAGACGTTGCCCCGGCCGGGTCGCCCGGTGTTCACCGTGGTGGATCTGCGGGGTCAGGAGCCCTCGACCGTCGATGCGGTACTGGCGGAGATGCGGGATCGAAAAACCCATCAGCGGTTGGCAATTGACGATGGTCAGGTCATCGACGTCACGTTGACCCGCTACGATCCGGATCGCAGCCGGTTGCACCTGGACGTCGATATGCTGGCCGGCGACGCGATGAGTTATCGCGTGCTGATCTCCGAACTGGCCGGACTGTACCGGGGGGAAACGCCGTCGGCTCCCGGTTACAGCTATCAGCGCTACCGCATCGAGAACGAACAACGCCGAGTCAATGACGCGACGCGCGAACGGGACCGGCAGTGGTGGCAGCGGCGCCTGCCCGAGATGCCCGGAGCGCCCGAACTTCCCAACGCGCCGGCGGGCGACCGGGAAGCGCCGCACCGCACCGCGCGATACGACCACTGGCTGACGCCGGACGCCAAGAACCGGCTGATCTCCGGCGCACACACTCGCGGTGTCACCCCTGCCGTGGCCCTGGCGGCGGTTTTCGCCGACACCATCGGCGGGTGGTCGGCCCAGGACCGCTTCGTCCTCAACGTTCCGCTGTTTCACCGCGAACCCGTGCACCCCGACATCGACCGGGTGATCGGTGATTTCACGTCGTCGATCATGCTCGAGGTAGACGTCAGCGAGAACATGTCGGTCGCCGACCGGGCCCGGGCCGTACAGCGCACCATGTACGAAAGTGGTTCGCACGCTTCATACTCCGGCTTGGAGGTGCTGCGTGATCTGGGCCGCCGGCGGGGCGAACCGGTGTTGGCGCCGGTGGTCTTCACCAGCGCGCTCGATCTCGGCGAACTGTTCGGGGACACCGTCATCGAGACATTCGGCGACCCGGTGTGGATCATCTCGCAGGGCCCCCAGGTGTTGCTGGACGTCCAGATCACCGAACTGCGTGGCGGTTTGTTGATCAACTGGGACGTCCGGGAGTCCGCATTTCCGGCCGGCATGGTCGGCGCCATGTTCGCCAGGTTCATCGCAGCGGTCGGACGCCTGGCCGAGGGCGACGCAGGCTGGGAGGCCGAGGCCGCAGTGCGGCTACCCTGCGCGCAGGCCACGGTGCGGGCGGCCGTCAACGCCACTGACGGTCCGGTCACCGGACGGTGTTTGCACCAGGGCTTTTTCGAGTACGCCGACGCTCACCCGGACGACCCGGCCGTGGTGTGGGGGCTCGGCGAGGCGGCCGGCGCCTGGAGCTACGCGGAGTTGTCGCAGAGCTCGCGCGCGGTCGCCGGTGCGCTGCGCGCCTGCGGGGTGCAAGTCGGCGACGCCGTCGCGGTCCAGCTGCCCAAGGGGCGCGACCAGGTTCTGGCCGTGCTCGGCGTCCTGGCCGCCGGCGCGACCTATGTGCCGATCGGCTACGAGCAACCGGACGCGAGGCGCGCCAAGATTCTGCAGAGCGCCGATGTCGTCGCGGCGCTGAGTGTTCCGGGTGCCGACTTCGGTGCGGGCATTGCGTGTGTCGACATCGATGCCGCACGACATCATCAAGAACCGTTGCCCGACATCGTGGTACCGGACCCCGAGGCGATCGCCTATGTGCTGTTCACCTCGGGATCGACCGGCGTCCCCAAAGGAGTCGAGGTTGCGCACCGCGCCGCGATGAACACCATCGACGCCCTCAACGAGTGGTTTGACGTCGGCCCGGGGGATCGGGCGCTGGGTGTCTCGGCCCTGGAGTTCGATCTGTCCGTCTACGACATCTTCGGCATGTTCTCCGCCGGCGGGGCTGTCGCGGTAGTCGACTCCGGGCAGCCGGGAGCCGCCGATATATGGGTGGAAGTAATTCGCCGGCATCGGGTTTCGATCCTCAACTGCGTTCCCGGCATCCTGGACATGATCCTGGAGGCCGGCGGAAGCGGCCTCGGCGACTCGCTGCGGGCGGTGCTGCTCGGGGGAGACTGGGTAGGAGCCGAGCTGGCCCGCCGGTTGCGGAAGCTGGCTCCGGGCTGCCGGTTCGCCGGCCTCGGAGGGGCAACGGAGACGGCGATCCACAGCACCATCTGCGAGGTGCCGGGTGAACCGCCGGCTCACTGGTCCACGGTGCCGTTCGGTGTTCCGCTGCGCAACGTCCGCTGCCGGGTGGTCTCACCCTCCGGCCGCGACTGCCTGGACTGGGTCCCGGGTGAACTCTGGGTGGGCGGTGCGAACGTCGCGGCAGGCTATCGCCACGATCCGCGACGCACCGCGGAACGGTTCGTCGAGCACGACGGTATCCGCTGGTACAGGACGGGTGACCTGGCGCGGTACTGGCCCGACGGAACCGTCGAGTTTCTCGGGCGCGCCGACCATCAGGTGCAGATCCGCGGCTACCGTGTCGAACTCGGCGAGGTGGAGAACGCGCTGCGTGGCGTCCCGGGCGTTCGCCATGCCGTGGCAGCTCTCGTCGGCGCCAACGCACCCATGCTGGTCGCGGCCGTCGCAGGAGGCGCGGAGGGTGAGATCGATGGGGATGTCGCCGGCGCGGTCGCAGAGTTGTTGCCGAGCTACATGATTCCGGCCCGCATCGAAGTCCTCGAGCGGATTCCGCTGACGGCCAACGGCAAACTGGACCGTCGCGCCGTCGTCGCGCTCCTGCAGCCGCAACCCACCGAACGTGACACTGCCCCGCGCACCGACCTGGAGGCCGCGCTGAGCGAGATCCTTGCCGAGGTACTGGGCCTGGACGGTCCGAAATCGGTTGGGGTGCAAGATGACTTCTTCGCACTGGGGGGCGATTCGGTGCTGGCGACCGCCGTCATCGCCCGCGTACGAGAGTGGCTGGACGTCGATCACGCGGTGGTGACCGACCTGTTCGCCACCCGCACCGTCGCAGGATTCGCCGCCCGGCTGGACAGCCGCGAAGCCGCCCGTGGCACGCCGCAACGACTGGCCCTCATCGCCCGCCACTACCTCGACATCGCGGCGCTCACCGACGAGGAGGTCTTGGCGCAGGACTAGGGAATTCGGGAGCCGACGATGATGCTGCCGACACTGCACTCCTGACGCTCGTCGACTCCGGTGGCTGCGGTGAAAGCCGCGGTGTCGGAGAACCCCTGCGCGCATACCCCGAGCCCCATGGCGGTCGCCGCCAGATAGATCGTCTGCATCAGCACGCCGACGTTCTTGAGGATGGTGGCGTAGGCGATCTGCTCGTAGGTCCACATCAGCCGGCCGCCGCGGGCCGCGATGACCAGCAGCACCTGCGGTTCCGCGCCACCGGACAGCGTCGCCGCCGCCGGCCTGATCAGCTGGGAAGTGGCCGGCGCATCAGCCGCAGCGACCCGGTGCAGCGCGTGGTCGAACGAATCATAGTGATACACACCAGGTTCCAGTCCGGCGACACTGCGCACCACCGGATAGACCTCGAGTTCATAGAGCCCCCCGCCGGAGGGATACGGCCGGGACAACAATTCTTCGCCCGCGTCCACCGCCTGGGTCGCGCGCGTCCGTGCGGTGCGATAGAGCAGCTCGCCCAGCTGCGCGGCGGTGATCGGTCGCTCGTCGTCGAAACTCCTTGTGGTGACCCGGTCTTCGATCACCGCTGCCAGCGGTGGGTCCTGCGAGCGTCGGGCGGCAAGGTCGGGAACCGGCAGTGCGACCGGTTCGCCCGGATAGGCCCGTCGGCGCCCCGGCGGTTGCGCGAACCGCCCTTTCGCCCATTTCGTCGGGCCGAAGTCGTCCCAGGTGAGCGTGCGCTGCCCCAGCGTGCTGCGACGGTGAAACCACAAATCCGGTGCGGCCCAGCTCAGCGCCTCGAAAGAGGAGGTCTCCTCCTCAGGGCCTACCAGCACGCCGGCCCAGCGCAGGTCGTCGACGAACTGTGCGGCGACCGTCGCCGGCAGATCGGGACAATCCGAGGCGCGCCCGCCGAGCAGCGGGAGCAATCGCGGCTGGTGGATGCGAACATCACACCAGCCCAGCGGGTTCTCCAGCACCAAGCCGTCCGAATCACTGTGCAGCACCGAAAATTTGGACATGACCGAGCCATCCGGCATCGGAGCCGGCCGCGCCGGAGGCTGGCCGAACGGAACTATCGAGTAGAGATCCGTCCCCTCGTCGCACACCGTGACGGTCAGGTAGCCGCGGGTGGCGAGGTGGTCGATCAGCGCTTCGATGCCGCGGGTGTCGGCCGGCGCCGCGCCCTCGGCGAGCTCGGTCACCGACCCCGGTCCGGCGTTCAGGTATTTCAGCGCCTTCGTCTGCTGGGGGGTCAACCGTGCCAGCTTTTCGCTGTGCGGGGGCTTGAGCAGTACCGCTCCGGCACCGGTCGTCAGACACGTGACGCCGGACCGAAACGCGAATCTGGTGTGCCCCGGGTACCTGCTGGCGAACATTCGGCCCCTCGGATTCATAGCTTGCGCACAGCCACGTCACAGCCGGTGCAATCGGGCCCGCGGCAGCGTGGACGTAACATAAACAAGCTACCAAACGAAACATCAGTCACAAGATGCGCAAATACACCACACGCGGGCGGTTCGGCACAGCGAGGTCGCACGCTCCGCGCGAATTCGAGGGGGATCCGCATGACCATCAAGTCACTGGCAGTCGGTGCCGCAGCCGTAGCTGCAATCGGCGCCGCAGCCGCCGGGGTGACGTCGATCACCAGCCCCGCCGCATACCAGGTGCAGCCCGTCGTTTTCGGTGCGCCGCTGCCGCAGGACCCGGCACCGGCGCCGGCCGGCCTGCCCACCTCGGCGCAGCTGACCGGCATCCTCACCAGCCTTGCCGACCCCAACGTGCCGTTCGCGAACAAGAGTGATCTGGTCGAGGGCGGTATCGGCGGCACCGAGGCGCACATTGCCGACCACGAGCTGAAGAAGGCCGCGAAGAACGGCGACCTGCCGTTGTCGTTCAGCGTGGCGAACATCCAGCCGGCCGCCCCCAACTCGGCCACGGCCGACGTGGCCGTCTCGGGTCCGAAGCTGTCGCCGCCAATCACCCAGAGCGTGACGTTTGTCAACCAGGGCAGCTGGGTGCTGTCGCGCAGTTCCGCGATGGAGCTGTTGCAGGCCGCCTCGCGCTGACCCGCGACCAGACGCACAAGCCCCCTTTTCCAGCCCGAAAAGGGGGCTTTTGCGTCTGCTGGGCTAGTTCGGCGCGCCCATATCCATGTCGTAAACCCGGGCGTGCAGCACCACCCGGTTGCGCAGTGCCGCACGCACCGCGCGGTGCAGGCCGTCCTCCAGGTAGACGATGCCGCGCCACTTCACCGCATGCGGGAAAAGGTCCCCGTAGAAAGTGGAGTCCTCCGACAACAGGCGGTCCAGCGCCAGCACGGTCGTGGTGGTGACGAGTTCGTCGAGGCGGATCTGCTGCGGTGGAATCTGTGACCAGTCTTTATAGGACAGACCGTGTTCGGGATACGGCTTGCCGTCGCGCACTCCCTTGAAAATCATCGCTAGTCGCTTTCGCCTGGGTTACGCGTGCTTCTCGACCGGACCACCTGGAAAGGCTATCTGCCGCACCGAACAGGTGCGGCGTCAGCCACGGATCAGCCTTTGGCAGGTCAGATCCGGTTGAGACCGTAAAATGAACGCGGCCGGCTAGAGATGGGGGTGATGGGCAATGGGTAGCGCTGATGAGCGTCGCTTTCAGGTTCTGCACGCCATCGTCGCCGACTTCGTCGCCACGCACGAACCGATCGGATCGAAGTCGCTGGTGGAGCGCCACAACCTGGGCGTATCCAGCGCAACCATCCGCAATGACATGGCGGTACTCGAGGCAGAGGGTTACATCACCCAGCCGCACACCAGCTCCGGGCGGGTCCCCACGGAGAAGGGCTACCGCGAGTTCGTCGACCGCCTCCACGACGTCAAACCGCTGTCGTCGGCAGAGCGGCGTGCGATTCAGGGCTTCCTCGAGTCCGGTGTCGACCTCGACGACGTGCTGCGACGCGCGGTGCGCCTGCTGGCCCAGTTGACTCGCCAGGTGGCCGTGGTGCAGTACCCGACGCTGTCCACCTCGACCGTCCGGCACCTGGAAGTGATCGCGCTGACCCCGGCCCGCCTGCTGATGGTGGTCATCACCGACTCCGGACGGGTGGATCAGCGCATCGTCGAGCTCGGCGATGTCATCGAAGACCACCAGCTCTCCCAACTTCGGGAGATGCTCGGTCAGGCGCTGGTCGGCAAGCGGCTGTCCGCGGCTTCGGTCGCGGTCGCCGACCTCGCCGGCCGGCTGCACGCCGGCGACGGCCTGGGCGATGCCGTCGGTCGCTCCGCGACGGTGTTGCTCGAATCGTTGGTGGAACACACCGAAGAACGCCTGCTGCTGGGCGGTACCGCCAATCTGACCCGCAATGCCGCCGATTTCGGCGGGTCGCTGCGTTCCATCCTGGAGGCGCTGGAAGAACAGGTGGTGGTGCTGCGGCTGCTGGCAGCCCAGCAGGAGGCCGGCAAGGTCACGGTGCGCATCGGGCATGAGACCGAGGCCGAGCAAATGGCCGGCACCTCGATGGTGTCCACCGCATACGGCACCCATGACACTGTCTACGGCGGCATGGGTGTGTTGGGGCCTACCCGGATGGACTATCCGGGAACTATGGCCAGTGTTGCCGCGGTTGCTATGTATATCGGCGAAGTGCTGGGTGCTCGATGAGCGCGTACCCGGGACAAAAATTTTGGATGGCCGCCTGACTGGCGGTCACAACCAGCCTAGAAAGGCGAATCGTGGCACGCGATTACTACGGGCTACTCGGCGTCAGCAAGGGCGCCAACGACGCGGAGATCAAACGCGCCTACCGCAAGCTCGCGCGCGAACTGCACCCTGACGTCAATCCCGACGAGGAGGCGCAGGCGCGATTCAAAGACATCAGTGTCGCCTACGAGGTGCTCAGCGATCCGGAGAAGCGCCGCATCGTCGACCTGGGCGGCGACCCGATGGAGAACGCCGCTGCCGGCGGGGGCGGGTTCGGCGGCTTCGGCGGTCTCGGTGACGTCTTCGAGGCGTTCTTCGGCGGTGGCGCGGGGTTCGGCGGCGGTGGGGGCCGCGGTCCGATCGGCCGGGTGCGGCCGGGTTCGGACTCGCTGCTGCGGATGCGGCTCGACCTCGAGGAGTGCGCGACCGGGGTCACCAAGCAGGTCACCGTCGACACCGCGGTGTTGTGCGACCGATGCCAGGGCAAGGGCACCAACGGCGATTCCGCGCCCGTTCCCTGCGACACCTGTGCCGGTCGCGGCGAGGTGCAGACCGTGCAGCGTTCGCTGTTGGGTCAGATGCTGACGTCGCGGCCGTGCCCCACGTGCCGCGGGGTGGGGGTGGTGATTCCCGACCCGTGCTACCAGTGCATGGGCGACGGCAGGGTGCGTGCCCGCCGCGACATCACCGTCAAGATCCCGGCCGGCGTCGCCGAGGGGATGCGGGTCCGGCTCGCCGCCCAGGGTGAAGTCGGTCCCGGCGGTGGACCGGCCGGCGACCTCTACGTCGAGGTGCACGAGCAGGCCCACGACATCTTCGCCCGGGAGGGCGACAATCTGCACTGCACCGTGTCGGTGCCGATGGTCGACGCGGCGCTGGGTGTGAGCGTCAGCCTGGACGCCATCCTGGACGGCACCAGCGAGATCGTCATCCCCCCGGGCACGCAGCCGGGCGCGGTGATCACCCTGCGCGGCCGCGGGATGCCGCAACTGCGGTCCAGTACCCGCGGCGACCTGCACGTGCACGTCGAGGTGGTGGTTCCCACCCGGCTCGACCACCACGACACCGAACTGCTGCGCGAGCTCAAGAACCGCCGCAACCGCGACGTCGCCGAGGTGCGCTCGTCACACGCCAACAACGGTGGGCTCTTCAGCCGACTGCGCGAAACCTTCACCGGCCGCTGACCTTCCGGGGCTCCCATGGTGGCCACGCTGTTCTACGTGGATGCGCTGCCGGAGGTCGGCGCGCTGGCCGTGGTGGACGGCGACGAAGGTTTTCACGCGGCCACCGTGCGCCGGATCCGGCCCGGCGAGGAGCTGGTACTCGGTGACGGCGCCGGCGCGGTGGCCCGCTGTGTGGTGGAAGACGCTGGGCGCGAGGGACTTCGGGCCCGCGTGCACGCGCGCTGGACGCTGCAGCGCAACGCGCCGCCGGTGACCGTCGTGCAGGCGCTGCCGAAATCCGAGCGCTCCGAGCTGGCCGTCGAGCTGGCCACCGAAGCCGGTGCCGATGCCTTCGTGGCCTGGCGCGCGGCGCGCTGCGTCGCGAATTGGGAAGGCGCGCGGGTGCAGAAGGGCCTGCGCCGGTGGGCGGCAGTGGCACGCTCGGCGGCGCGGCAGTCCCGCCGGGCGCACATCCCGCCGGTCGAGGGAGTGCTGTCCACCAAAGGGCTGATCGTGCGCGTCGAGGCCGAGGTCGCTGCTGGCGGCACGGTGTTGGCGCTGCATGAGTCGGCAACCCACAGGATCGCCGATGTGGCGGTGGCGCAAGCGAACTCGCTGATGTTGCTGGTCGGCCCGGAGGGCGGCATCGCGCCGGAGGAAATCGCCGCGCTGACCGGCGCTGGCGCGGTGACGGTGCGGTTGGGCCCCACCGTGCTGCGCACCTCGACCGCGGCCGCGGTGGCCTTGGGCGCATTGGGCGTGCTGACAACGCGCTGGGACGCACCACCACTCGATGGCGAAAGGAACGGTCATGAGTAGCGCCGCACCCGATTTGAGCGTGGTCTTCGACGAGCACGTCGCCAGTGAGTTCGTCACCAGGGACGTGCAGGCGACCATGGCCACCATGACGGCCGACCCGTTCGTCAACCACGTTCCCACCATGATGGGTGGCGTCGGCGCCGCCGCGGTGGCCGACTTCTACAGCCGGTACTTCATCGGGCACTGGCCCGAGGACACCACCATCACGCCGGTCTCCCGTACCGTCGGCGAAGATCGCGTGGTCGAAGAGATGGTCATCTCGTTCACCCATGACATCCCGATGCCGACGTTCCTGCCGGGGGTGCCGCCGACCGGTCGCCCGGTGCTGCTCCCGCTGGTCGTGGTGATGGGCTTCGAGGGACCGCGCGTGGCATACGAGCGGATCTACTGGGATCAAGCCTCGCTGCTGGTGCAGGTCGGCGTGCTGGATCCGGCGTCGCTGCCGGTCACCGGAGCCGCCCAGGCGCACAAGGTGCTCGACAAAGATCTGCCGTCGAATACGCTGCTAGCCCGCTGACACGCGTTCGCTCAATGCGTCGACGCCGTCGCCGCTCAGCCGGTCCAGTGCCCACGGCCGCCCGGCAAGTGTCGACGCCAAATGCGCGGCGGTGCCGCTGACGGTCCGTGTGCCCTCGCCGTGGGTCCAATCCGCATCGGCCGCTCGCAGCCTCAGACCCCGGGCCCGTGCGGCCGCCGGTACAAACGGATTGGGCACCCGCACCTGAGTGTCGAGCACGGCAACCAGCGTCGGGAGCGGAATGCCTGGTTGCCTGCCCAGCGCGAGAACGATATCGAGTTCGTGGATGACGTGGTCTCCCAACAACAGTCGTCGGGGAAACACCCGCCCGACACCGCGCGGCCGGTGGATCAAGGCCAGGTACTCGTCGATCAATTCGGCAGGACTGCGCCGCTGCGCCAGGCCGGCGGCCAGCGCGGCGTTGGCGCTGTCGAAAGATCCTCGGTGGCCTGCCATTCCGACAGCGAGTTCCCGCAACGACGCCCGGTAGCCGACGACCAGGTGTGCCAGCACCTCATGGTTGCTCCATTCGGTGCACAGGCTCGGCAGCGGCCATTCTGCGTCAGACAGGCTGCGGGCGACACCGACAAACCGAATATCGTTGCGGACCAACATGTCACGCGACACAGAGGTGCTCCTGCAGAAACGCCGTCTGGTCGGTGAGAAGCCGGCTGAGCAGCGGTGGATGGTAGATCTGGAAATGGTCGCCGTCGTAGTGTCTTGCGATGCCACGCGGCGCCCGCCGGGCCACCTCCTCGGCATGACGCGGATCCATCAACGTCTCCCGCTGGGAGACGCACACCAACAGCGGCGCCCCGATGCGGCGCGCCCCACGCTTGGCGCTGGTGACGGCGATTCCGACGACGCAGGACGCCGCGATGCGGTTGTCGAACGATCCGCCGGGATCGACGGTGGAGTTCCAGCCGTCCTCGGCTCCGGCAACGGTGACGGCGGCGATGCTGCCTGGTGGGCCGACGATCGGGACATACCGGCGGCGGCGTCCCAGCGCGCCCCGCGCGGCGTCTGCCACGACCGCCGGACCGATTCGCAGCGTCGACGCGAGGCCCAGCCGTCGTAGCGTCGCCGGTCCGTCGACGATCGGGCACTGCACCACCACGGCGGCGATGTCGTCGCGTTCGGCGGCTACCCGCAGGACGTGCATCGCTCCCAAACTCGTACCCCACAGCGCAACCCGGTCCGCATCAATGTCAGGCAGCGCCCGGACGAACTCGATCGCAGAGATGAGGTCCTCGCGGTGACGGCGCAGACTGAGCCTTTGTCGCGGAGTGCCGTCCGAGGCTCCCAGGCAGCGGTAGTCGAAGGCCAGGGTGGCCAGCCCCGCGTCGGCGAAATGCCGCTCGTAGCGGGATAGCGCCATGGTGTGGTTGGCGCCCAGTCCGTGTGCCAGGACGACCGCTGGGTGCGGACCAGCACCGGGCGGGCGGGTGAGCCATGCGGCGCAACGGGTGCCATGGGACTGGAACTCGGTGGTGAGGCGCATCATTCCTCCATTACGTACGATGTACGTGTTGTATCTTACGTACGATGTACGTGTCAACGGGGAGGGCTAGATGGCGCGGGCGCGCTTTACGGTTGCCGACATCGCCTCGGCCGCATTGCAGATCGTCGATCGGGACGGCCTGGGCGGGCTGAGCATGCGGTCGCTGGCAACCGTCCTCGAAACCGGCCCCATGACGCTGTACAACTACGTCAGGGACCGCGCTGAGCTTGAGGAGCTGGTCGCCGAGGCGGTGATCAGCGAGGTCAGGGTTCCGGCGCCCACCGACGATTGGTGTGCAGACGTCCGTGCGATCGCCGTGGCGATGTGGCAGACAATGCGGCGGCACCCCAATGCCGTCCCGCTGGTGCTCACCCGCCGCACCGTGTCGCCGTCGAGTTATGCGGCCGCAGACCGGCTGATCGGCGCACTCAAGCGAGCAGGACTCGCCGACGAGGATCTGCTGGCGAGCTTTCGGGCAGTGCTGGGACTGGTCATGGGAAGTGCCCAAGCGGAATTGGCGGGTCCGCTGGCCGGCGATGGACGAGACCGGGAGAACACCGCGGTGGCGGCGCGCATCGGCGGTCTGGCCGGTGCCGAACACCCGCACATCGCTGCCTTGGCGCAGGTCAGCCAGCAATCGACGGCCACGGCCGATTTTGAACGGGGCGTTGGCATCGTGTTGGCGGGCATCAAATCGCTGGGAAGCGGTCACCCGACGGCGGTAGACTGAGCCGGTCGTTCCAACCAAGCCCTAGACGCCAGAAAGCAGGCAGCAGAAACCACGTGACGCCCCGCGAGACCCGCGCCGCTGATGCTGGTGTAGTCAGGCAGGCAGACGCCCAAGTTCGCAGCAGCATCGATATTCCGCCCGACCTCGTCGTGGGCCTGCTCGGTAGGGCCGACGAGAATTTGCGGGCCCTGGAACGGTCGCTGAAGTCCACCCTGCATGTCCGCGGCAACACGGTCAGCATGTCCGGCGAGCCGGCCGATGTCGCGCTGGCGGAACGGGCCGTCTCGGAACTGGTGGCGATCGTGTCCCGGGGCCAGGCGCTGACCCCGGAGGTGGTGCGGCACAGCGTGGCCATGCTCGTCGGCACCGGAAACGAGTCGCCGGCCGAGGTGCTCACCCTCGACATCCTGTCCCGCCGCGGAAAGACGATCCGGCCCAAGACCCTCAATCAGAAGCGCTATGTCGATGCGATCGACGCCAACACCATCGTCTTCGGGATCGGCCCGGCCGGTACCGGCAAGACCTACCTGGCCATGGCCAAGGCCGTGCACGCGCTGCAGACCAAGCAGGTCACCCGCATCATCCTGACCCGCCCCGCGGTGGAAGCCGGTGAGCGTCTCGGCTTTCTGCCGGGCACTCTGAGCGAAAAAATCGACCCCTATCTGCGCCCGTTGTATGACGCGCTCTACGACATGATGGACCCCGAACTGATCCCGAAGCTGATGTCGTCCGGGGTCATCGAGGTGGCGCCGCTGGCGTACATGCGTGGCCGCTCGCTGAACGACGCGTTCATCGTGCTCGACGAGGCGCAGAACACCACCGCCGAACAGATGAAGATGTTCCTCACCCGGCTGGGCTTCGGCTCGAAGATGGTGATCACCGGCGACGTCACGCAGATCGATCTGCCCGGCGGCGCCCAGTCGGGCCTGCGGGCGGCGGTCGACATCCTCGACGACATCGAGGACATCGAGATCGCCGAGCTGACCAGCCAGGACGTCGTCCGTCACCGCCTGGTGTCGGAGATCGTCGACGCCTACGCGCGGTACGAGGAGCCGGCCTCCGGCCTGAACCGGGCGGCTCGGCGGGCATCCGGCATTCGCAATCGTCGATGATGTGTGCGTGAGCGTCTTATGAGTATCGAGGTATCGAACGAGTCGGGCATCGACGTCTCCGAAACCGAACTGGTCAGCGTGGCGAAGTTCGTCATCAACCGGATGGACGTCAATCCGGCCGCCGAGCTGTCCATGGTGCTGCTGGACACCGCGGCCATGGCCGATCTGCACATGCGCTGGATGGACCTGCCCGGGCCGACGGACGTGATGAGCTTCCCCATGGACGAGCTCGAGCCGGGGGGACGCCCCGACGCGCCCGAGCCCGGCCCGGCCATGCTGGGTGACATCGTGCTGTGCCCGGAATTCGCCGCCGAACAGGCCGCCGCGGCGGGCCACAGCCTCGGGCACGAACTGGCGTTGCTGACCATCCACGGCGTGCTGCATCTGCTCGGCTACGACCACGGCGAACCCGACGAAGAGCGGGAGATGTTCGCCCTGCAGGACCGGCTGCTCGAGGAATGGGTGGCCGATCAGGTCGAGGCCTATCGCAACGACCGGCAGAACGAACGGGACCGCCGGCTGCTGGACAAGTCAAGGTTCTTCGACCAGCCGTGACCAGCTTTTATCAGCTGCTCGGCGTGATCGTGCTGATCGGTCTGGGCGGAATGTTCGCTGCGCTGGATGCGGCCGTCAACACGGTGTCGCTGGCCCGTGTGCACGAGTTGGTCCGCGACGAGCGGCCCGGCGCGCGGTCGCTGCTCAAGGTGATGGCCGACCGGCCGCGCTACATCAACCTGGTCGTGCTGCTCCGGATCGTCTGCGAGATCACCGCGACCGCACTGCTCGCGGTGTATTTCCAGCAGCACTTCAGCGTGGGCTGGGGTTTGTTCTGGGCCGCGGCCATCATGGTGGTGGTCAGCTTCGTCGTCATCGGCGTCGGCCCGCGCACCCTCGGCCGGCAGAACGCGTACTCCATCTCGCTGGCGACCGCGCTTCCGCTGCAAGTGATTTCCTGGCTGCTGATGCCGATCAGCCGGGTGCTGGTGCTGCTGGGTAACGCACTCACCCCCGGTCGCGGGTTCCGCAACGGGCCGTTCGCCTCGGAGATCGAGCTGCGCGAGGTCGTCGACCTGGCTCAGCAACGCGGCGTGGTCGCCGCCGACGAACGCCGCATGATCGAGTCGGTTTTCGAACTCGGCGACACCCCGGCGCGGGAGGTGATGGTGCCGCGCACCGAGATGGTGTGGATCGAGGGTGACAAGTCGCCGAGTCAGGCGATGGCGCTGGCGGTCCGCAGCGGATACTCGCGCATCCCGGTGATCGGCGAGAACGTCGACGACATTCTCGGTGTGGTCTATCTGAAAGACCTTGTGCGGCACATCTTCTACTCGACCGACCGGGGCCGGGGGAGCACCGTGGCGCAGGTGATGCGCCCGGCGGTGTTCGTGCCGGACTCCAAGCCGCTGGACGCGCTGCTGCGGGAGATGCAGCGCGACCGGAATCACATGGCGCTGCTGGTCGACGAGTACGGGGCGATCGCCGGTCTGGTGAGCATCGAGGACGTGCTCGAGGAGATCGTCGGCGAGATCGCCGACGAATACGACCAGGCCGAGACGGCTCCGATAGAAGAGTTGGGGGACAAGCGCTTCCGGGTCTCGGCACGGCTGCCGATCGAGGATGTAGGCGAGTTGTACGGGGTGGAGTTCGACGACGATCTCGACGTCGACACGGTGGGCGGGTTGCTGGCACTGGAACTGGGCCGCGTCCCGCTGCCCGGCGCCGAGGTAGTGTCGCACGGCCTGCGCCTGCAGGCTGAAGGCGGCCGCGACCACCGGGGCCGGGTGCGGATCGGCACCGTGCTGCTGAGCCCGGTGGAAAATGAGGAGGACATCCAGTGACGCCGAACGTGCACCCACGGCGCGAAAGCGCGCCCGAAAACGCCGTGTGTTCACGTTCGACGAAGGCCGCGGCGTGAGTGAGTTCCGTTCCGGCTTCGTGTGTTTGATCGGCCGCCCCAATACCGGCAAGTCGACACTGACCAACGCGCTGGTGGGCGCGAAAGTGGCGATCACCTCGATGCGCCCGCAGACCACGCGGCACACCATCCGCGGCATCGTGCACCGCGAGAACTTCCAGATCATTCTCGTCGACACCCCCGGTCTGCACCGGCCCCGCACGTTGCTGGGTAAGCGGCTCAACGACCTGGTCCGCGACACCTACAGCGAGGTGGACGTCATCGGGCTGTGCATACCGGCTGATGAGCAGATAGGCCCGGGCGACCGGTGGATCGTCGAGCAGATCAGCTCGGTTGCCCCGAAGACCACCGTGGTGGCCATCGTCACCAAGATCGACAAGGTTCCCAGGGACCGGGTGGCCGCGCAGTTGGTGGCGGTCAGCGAGCTGCTGCCCAACGCCGCGGAAATCGTTCCGGTGTCCGCGGTTTCGGGCGATCAGGTTGACGTGCTGATCGATGTGCTTGCCGCCGCGTTGCCGCCCGGCCCCGCGTATTACCCCGACGGTGAGCTCACCGACGAGCCCGAGGAGGTGCTGATGGCCGAGCTGATCCGCGAGGCCGCACTCGAGGGTGTGCGCGACGAGCTGCCCCATTCGCTGGCGGTGGTGATCGAGGAAGTGGAGCCACGCGAGGACCGGGACGACCTGATCGACGTGCACGCGGTGCTCTACGTGGAGCGCGACAGCCAGAAGGGCATCGTGATCGGCAAGGGTGGCGCCCGGCTGCGGGAGGTGGGCACCGCGGCCCGCACCCAGATCGAGAAGCTACTGGGCACCAAGGTTTACCTCGACCTACGGGTCAAGGTCGCCAAGAACTGGCAACGCGACCCGAAACAGCTTGGCCGCCTAGGGTTTTAGACGCCGTCTGCCGGCCACGGCCGAGCGCGGTAACCGGCCGGCGCGGGAATGCCCGCTCAGCACGTCGCCAGCCTGCAGCACATCGAAATCCAGGTTAAGCCGCATCGGCCTGCGCACCGATTGCCGCCAGGTCAGCCGCGTGCCGTCTTGCCCTGGCGCGCTCGAAACATCCTGCAGTGCAACGGTTTCGTCCTTGTAGGTGGCGGTGCCGGTGAGGCCCGCCGGTTCCTGGGTGAACACGTAGTGCACCTGCAGAGTGCCTATCGGAGTTTTGATGGTGACGTCCCAGTCGCCCTCGACGCTCAACTCACACCTCCCGTGGTTCCCGGCCGGCATTGCGCCACACAACCCCTCGTCGCTCGTACTCGAAGAGCTCTTCGACGGCGTGCGCGATCCGTGGGCCGTACCACCGGTCCAGCAGATGCAGCGCCAGGTCCAGCCCGGACGTCACCCCGCCCGAGGAGACCAGGTCGCCGTCGTCGACCACGCGGGCGGCCACCGCGTTGACCCCGGCCGCGTCCAGCAAGTCCAGGCCCAGGTGATGCGTCACCGCGTGGCGGCCCTCGATCAGTCCCGCCATCGCCATGATCACCGACCCCCCGCAGACCGCGGCCATGGTGATCTCCGGATTCTGAAAAGCTCTGGCCAACAACGGATTCAACTCCGTTCCGGCGGCCCGTGCCAGCAACACCGGAATGGTTTCCACGCCGTCGTCGGGGTCACCCGCGATCGGTCCGCTGGCGCCGGGCACCAGTACGCAACCCGCCCGATCCGGATCGAGCGCCGCGGTGGCGGGCAGGGTCAGGCCGAGGGTTCCGCTGGTGACGTTGCGGGCACCCTGCGCGGAGACCAGCGACACGTCCAGTTCGCCGCCGACGAACTCGCTGCCCGCGGCGAGCATTTCAAAGGGGCCGATGACATCCAGCGGGTCGAAGCCGTCGTAAAGCACTATTTGCGCCTGCATTCCGGCAATGGTGCTCGGTGTCGGCGTCGCGGACCAGTGGCCAAGCAGCCATTATGCGCCGGTATATTGCCAATCCATGCACGCAGTCGCCGTTCTTGCCGAACCGGACGTCATCGCGTTCGACCTGGCCATTGCGATAGAGACGTTCGGGCGCGCCCGGTTGGCCGACGGCGGACCCGGCTACCGCGTGCGCGTATGCGGTGCGCAACCGGTCGTCGCCGCCGGGCCGATCGGGATCACCACCGACTTTGGACTCGACGAGCTCTTGACCGCCGACACCATCATCGTGCCCGGACGCAACGACGTCAGCACCCCCGTCGGCGACGACGTCAGCACCGCGCTGAAAACCGCTTATAGCAAGGGAATTCGGATAGCGTCGATCTGCAGTGGGGCCTTCACGCTGGCTGCGGCGGGAATACTGGACGGCAGACGCGCGACTACGCACTGGATGGCGGCCGAGTTCTTCGCGGCCGCCCATCCTGCTGTCCGGCTCGACGCCGACGCGCTGTACGTCGACGAAGGCCAGATTCTCACCTCCGCCGGCGCATCCGCGGGCCTGGACCTCTGCCTGCACATGGTGGCCCGCGACTACGGGTCGGCGGTGGCTGCCGACGCGGCTCGGTTGGCGGTAGCGCCGTTGCACCGTACCGGCGGCCAGGCGCAGTTCATCGTCCGCAACCGGCGCGAAGCCAATACCGAACTCGACGCGGTGTTGGCCTGGATCGAGAACAACGCGCACCAGTCCCTGACCCTGGCAGACCTCGCGCGGCACGCGTCCACCAGCGTACGAACGCTGAACCGCAGCTTCCGGCGCGAGACCGGTCAGACGCCCATGCAGTGGGTCAACGGCGTGCGGATCCGCCACGCCCAAGAACTTCTCGAGGCGACCGACGACAGTGTCGAAAC
Organism: Mycobacterium sp. TY815; assembly: GCF_030755135.1. Classification (NCBI taxonomy): domain Bacteria; kingdom Bacillati; phylum Actinomycetota; class Actinomycetes; order Mycobacteriales; family Mycobacteriaceae; genus Mycobacterium; species Mycobacterium sp. TY815. Next base: position 87,235 of record NZ_JAUFRX010000005.1, read on the forward strand.
CATCGCTCGCCGAGTCGGATTCGCTTCGGCCGCGAATTTTCGCGAGCAGTTCCGCCGCATGTCGGGCGTCGCGCCACTGAGCTACCGCAGCACCTTTCGCGAGCGTGCGGGCTGACTGCGCAGCGGGTTTCTATGCGTAGAAGGGGTTGAGGATCGGCGGGATGATCTCGTTGCCGGTCACGCCGGTGAGCCGGACGAAGATCTGAGCGGGAATGTTCAGCGCCTGATAGACGCCCGCACCCAGCCATGACACCGGTAGCTGCAGGAACTGCGGCACCGAATCGACGATGCCCTGAATCGGGTCGAACACCAGGTACGGGATGGTGGCTGCGACGGTGCGCGCGTCCAGGTTGTAGTTCACGATGGGATCCGGCCAGCCCTGGGCGCCGAAGTCGGCGCTGACCGCACTGAACAGGTTGGCACCGGGATTGACGTAGGTGCCGTCGAAGACGGGGGACGTCAGAGGCGCACCCTGCATGTACGCCGGCGGGGTGATACCGAACTGATCGAGAATCGTCGGCGTCGTGCTGACGATCTGCCACGAGTTGTTGATCAGACCGTTCTGGCTGGGCAGAACAGAACCGGCCTGATCCCAGATGAGGAATGTCGCGGTCTCATACGGTGATTGGAAGCCGTGGCCGCGGTTGAACTGGTTGGGGTCGATGTGACCGTGGTCGGTGACCATCAGCACATCCCAATTCTCGCCGTTGTTGATCTGCCAGTCGGCTACCGACCCCAGCAAGCCGCTGCCGCTGCCCAGCGTGCCGTTGCCGTAGTTGCCCAGGTTGGTGTCCATGTTGCGGAGGGCCGCGGCGTACTCGGGGGAGCCGCCGCCATAGGCGTGCCCCACTTCGTCAACGCCGACAAAGTAGGAGAAGATGAAATTGCCCTTGGCTGGGTTTGCCGCCGTGATGGCGGCCTGGCTCAGATTGCCGACTTGGTCGTTCGATGCGAACCAGAGCGGGTCGTTCTCCGAGTGTCCGACAAAGGTGATCTTGTCGGCTGGGAATGCACCGGCGCCCGCGATATCGGTGATGACCGGCCAGTTGGCGATCACCGTGGTGTCGATGTTGTTGCCGTAGGCGGCTTCGAGCTGGTTGTACACCGTCGGCCAGTCGTCGTATGTCCACGGCGTGAAGACGTTGTTGGTGACACCGGCGGTCTCGCTCCACACGCCGGTCTGAATGGTCGTCCACGAGGGGTTCGACACACTGGTGTGCCCGACGATCGTCGACGCGGAGGTGACGCCATCCGACATGAAGGCGCGGAAGTTCACGTTGAGGGGGTCGGCCAGGACCCTGCTCAGATTCGTGCCGTCGGTGCCGATCAACAGGAAATTTCGGTCCGGCGCCAACATCTGCAGGATATTGGCTTCTTCGGGGGTGACCATGTTCAGGTAGGTTCCGGGGCTGCCGGGCGCGCCCGGGTCGCCGAAGAAGGACAAGGCATATCCGCCGATCCCACCGGTGCCGGCGGGGACGAACACACCGCCGTAGCCCCCGGTGCCACCTGCTCCGCCGTTACCCCACAACAACCCACCCGTGCCGCCGGCGCCGCCGGTCCCGGTCCGGAAGCCGCCGGTACCTCCGACGCCACCGTTACCGATCAGGCCTGCGTTGCCGCCGCGTCCACCGGTCTGGCCTGCCAGCCCGGCAGAGCCACCCGCCCCGCCGTTACCCCAGAGAATGCCACCGTCCCCACCGGCCTGCCCGGTACCGGGCGTGCCGTCGTACCCGTTGCCGATCAGTGGACGGCCCAGTAACAAGTTCGTCGGCGCGTTGATCGCGCCCAGCACCCCGTCGACGACCGGCTGCAACGGGCCGGCATTGATCACCTCCGCGGCCGCGTACGCCCCGCCGGCCGAGTTCACCGCAAGCACGAATTGCTCGTGGAACGCGGCCACCTGCTTGCTGAGTGCCTGGTAGTCCAGGGCGTGGCCGGAGAACAGCGACGCAATCGCAGCCGACACCTCGTCAGCGGCAGCAGCCAGCACCGTGCTGGTCGGAGCCAGCGCCGAGAGGTTGGCCGCAGTGATCGACGAGCCGATGCCCGCGGCTTCAGCCGCCGCCAACGTCAACACATCCGGTGTGGCGAGTAGATACGACATCGTTGTCCTCCAACCCGTTGATTGAACGGCCACCGGAACATGGGGCGCAGCCCATAATTACACGCTGCCAATACTTTGGACGCGAAGAAACAAAAGATTTGTGTAGAACCTGAAACGGTGCGGCTGCTGACCGCCGGTCGAACCGGCTCAACTGCGCTCACCTACCCCGCGGGGCAGACGCCAAACCCGTTGCGGTATCGGGGGATTCAGCCCCGCGGCTCCGGCACGCTGTGCAGTGGAGGGGTGCTGTTGCCAGTGTTCCACCAGACCTTGGGTTGTTTGGATGCCCAGCCGCTGAGCGCCTCGAGTTCGGCGGCCAGTGAGATCAGCATGCCTTCGCTGTTGGCCGGGCCCATCAGCTGCACACCGATGGGCAGTCCGTCTGAGGTGAACCCCGCCGGCACGTTGATCGACGGCCAGCCCAGCACGTTCCACGGCCAGGCGTACGGGCAGGCGGCGATGACGGCGCGGTCGGTGGCGATGCCACTCAACCGGTCGAAGGCCCGCGCCAGCGGAGGTGGCTGCGCGGTGGTTGGTGCGAGCACCACGTCGACGATGTTGAAGATCGACCCGACCCGGCGCTGATCGGCGGCCTCGTGGCGCCGCGCGGTGCGCAATGTCGCCTGCGACAGCATGTGCCCGGTGCGCATATTGGACAGCGTGCGGGGGTCCCAGTTGACGTTCTCGCCGAGCCGTTCGCCCCAGCCCCACAGTCCGGCCATCGATCGGGCCAGAAAATCCCACGACAGCCGCACGCCGTAGTCCGGGTTGCCTTTGACCACGGTGTGGCCGAGCAATTCGAGTTGCTCGCCCACCTTCTGAATGGCGGCCAGGATCTCCGGATGCAACTTGGCCCGGAAGAAGGTGTACGGAATGCCGGTCGACAGCGCGATCCTCAGCGGGCCGGGCGCGATGCCGACGTAGTCGGACGCCGTGAGTGGGGGAGGCTTGTGCAGATCGCCCTCGACGTTGCCGGATGCCGCGTCCAGCACCAGTGCCGCGTCGGCGACGGTACGGGCCAGGACGCCGTTGACGGTGATGCCGTTGAAGGACTCCGGCTCCGGCCAGGTGGAGATGCGGCCGCGCTGCGGCTTGATGCCCACCAGATGCGTCCATGCGGCCGGGATGCGGACGCTGCCGGCTCCGTCGGAGCCGATTGCCGCGGTCACCAGGCCCGCGGCCACCGCGGCTGCGCTACCACCCGACGAACCGCCCGGGGTGTGCCGGCGCGACCAGGGGTTGCGGGTGTGCCCGAAACCCGGCCCGCTGGTGAACGGCCACTGACCCAGTTCGCAGGTGTTGGTCTTGCCGACGATCACCGCGCCGGCCGCTTTGAGGCGACGCACCACCTCGCTGTCCTGGGCGGCAGGCGGGACGTACCCGTCGGTGCCGTACGCCGTTGGGACGCCGGCAACGTCCACGTCGTCCTTCACCGCGATCGGAATGCCCAGCAGCGGTGCAGTGTCGCCGGCGGCGCGGCGCCGGTCGGCCGCCGCCGCATCGGCCAGCGCCGACTCGGTGAGCACCACCCGGAACGCGTTCAATGTGGACTGGCTCACATCGATGGCGTGCAGGGAGCGGCGGACCAGTTCGGCGGCCGTCACTTTCCGGGTCGCCAGCTGGTAGAGCAGGTCGGTTAACGTGGGCAAGCGCCGGTTGCCGGAGCCGGAATCGACCCCAGAAACGGACCCAGAAGCGCCAACCACGGGGTACGAGACTATCGGCGCGGATCCCCGCGATGTCGCGGCGGGGTGCAAAACTGTTGTGATGCGGCTGTATCGAGACCGGGCTGTTGTGCTGCGGCAGCATAAGCTCGGTGAAGCCGACCGGATCGTCACCCTGTTGACCCGTGATCACGGTCTGGTCCGTGCGGTGGCCAAGGGTGTGCGGCGCACCCGCAGCAAATTCGGCGCGCGGTTGGAGCCGTTCGCGCACATCGACGCGCAGCTGCACCCGGGCCGCAACCTCGACATCGTCACCCAGGTCGTCTCGATCGATGCCTTCGCCACCGACATCGTCAACGACTACGGCCGCTACACCTGCGGGTGCGCGATGCTGGAAACCGCCGAACGGCTGGCCGGAGAGGAGCGGGCGCCCGCGCCGGCGCTGCACCGGCTCACGGTGAGTGCGCTGCGGGCGGTCGCAGACGGGCGCCGCCCCCGTGAGCTGTTGCTGGATGCCTATCTACTGCGGGCCATGGGGACCGCCGGATGGGCGCCGGCCCTGACCGAGTGCGCCCGCTGCGCCACCCCGGGCCCGCATCGCGCGTTCCACATCGCCGCCGGCGGCAGCGTCTGCGCACACTGTCGTCCGGCCGGAGCCACCACGCCGCCGCTGGGTGTGCTGGATCTGATGTCGGCATTGCACGACGGCGATTGGGAAGCCGCCGAGCAGTCACCGCCGTCGCACCGTAGCTATGTCAGCGGGCTGGTGGCCGCACATCTGCAATGGCATCTGGAGCGGCAACTCAAAACGCTGCCGCTGGTGGAGCGGGTCTACCGGGTGGATCACACGGTTGCCGAACGCCGCGCCGGGTTGATCGGGCAGGATGCCGAGTGTGGCTAAGAAGGCCGAACGACGGAATCCCACCGACTTCCCGCAACTTCCCCCCGCCCCACCGGACTATCCGACCTTCCCCGATACCTCGACGTGGCCCGTCGTTTTCCCCGAACTGCCGCCGGCGCCGGGCGGGGGACCGCGCCGGCCTCCGCAGCACACCTCCAAAGCCGTCGCACCCCGCATTCCCGCCGCCCAGTTGCCCAACCATGTCGCCATCGTGATGGACGGCAACGGGCGCTGGGCCACCCAGCGCGGGCTGCGTCGCACCGAGGGGCACAAGATGGGCGAAGCGGTGGTCATCGACATCGCTTGTGGCGCAGTCGAAATCGGGATCAAGTGGCTCAGTCTTTACGCGTTCTCGACGGAGAATTGGAAGCGGTCGCCCGAAGAGGTCAAGTTCCTCATGGGCTTCAACCGTGACGTGGTGCGACGGCGGCGGGACATCCTGAACGAGATGGGCGTGAAGATCCGCTGGGTCGGCTCCGCACCACGGTTATGGCGCAGCGTCATCAACGAACTCGCCGTCGCGGAGGAAGTGACCAAGAACAACGACGTCATCACCATCAATTACTGCGTCAACTACGGCGGCCGCACGGAGATCGCGGAGGCCGCCCGAAGAATCGCGGCCGAAGCCGCGGCCGGTCGGCTCAACCCGGATCGTGTCAACGAGTCGACGATCTCCCGTCACATGCAGCGACCCGACATCCCCGATGTGGACCTCTTTCTGAGGACGTCGGGTGAGCACCGGTCCAGCAATTTCATGCTGTGGCAGGCGGCCTACGCCGAGTACGTCTTTCAGGACAAACTGTGGCCGGATTACGACCGCCGCGACCTGTGGGCGGCCTGCGAGGAGTACGCGTCCCGCAACCGCCGCTTCGGGAGTGCCTGATGGCCGCGCTGCCGGATCGGCTGGCGTCGATACTCGGGGAAATACTGTCCGTAGAGGTCGAGTCCGACGGTGCGCTCACCGTCCGCCACAACGGCACCTTCGCGTCTCTGCGGGTGGTGCGCATCGCCGACGACCTCGACCTGATGTCGCTGACACAGGTGCTGGCCTGGGATTTGCCGTTGACCAAGAAGATCCGCGACCTGGTGGCCAGGGAAGCGCGAGAGGTGAACTTCGGCGCGCTGACTCTTCTGGAGAAAGCTCCCGAGAAGGGAACCCGTGGCGCGAAAACCGGTGACGTGATGCTGCGCTACAACTTTCCCGGCGCCGGCCTCACCGACGACGCGCTGCGCACCCTGATTCTGCTGGTGCTCGACACCGGCGCCCGGATACGCGGCGAACTCATCGCCTGACCGTCGGCGCGGAAACGTTCAGCGGCAGTCTGAACAGGTGCCGAAGATCTCGATGGTGTGACTCACATCGGAGTATCCGTATTTCGCGGCCACCTCGGCCGCCCACGACTCGACCTCGTGGTCGCCCACTTCGATGGTGGAACCGCAGCTGCGGCACACCAGATGGTGGTGATGATGCTCGGAGCACCGGCGGTACACCGACTCTCCGGTGTCGGTGCGCAGCGTGTCGACCATTCCCGCCGCGGCCATCGACTGCAGCGTGCGGTAGACGGTGGTCAGGCCGATGTTCTCGCCGCGACGACGCAACTCGTCGTGCAGCTCCTGCGCCGAACGGAACTCGTCGAGCGTTTCCAGCAGCGTGGAGATGGCCGCTCGCTGGCGGGTGGAACGGACGGTGGTTCCTTCACTGGACGTCACGGTGCGTCCTCACCGGCGTGGGCCACCGCGTCGACCACGATATGGGCGAGGTGGTGGTCAGCCAGCCGGTACATCACTTCACGGCCGGACCGCTCCCCGGAGACCACCCCGGCCGCCTTGAGGATCTTCAGATGCTGACTCACCAGCGGCTGCGGGACACCCAGCGCGTCGACCAGTTCGTGCACACAGCGCTGGGATTCGCGCAGCTGCAACACGATCGCGATCCGCACCGGCGCGGCCAGCGCGCGCAGCAACTCGCCGGCGGCGTCCAGGATCTCCCGCGGGGGCGGAGTCGGGTAGGCCGGATGCGAGGCGACACCGTCAGCGCTGTGCTCGTGATGACCGGCCAGTTCGTCATCGGCGGCAGGGGCGGAACTCGTTCGGGGCGACGTCACCGTGTCGAGTCACCACCTTTGGAGGTTCGAGGCATTCGGGTTGCTGCGGCGGAGTCGGTCAACAACCAGCCCGCGGCTGCCCTCCACTGTCACATGCATGATGATGCATGTCAAAGACCGGACGCCGATCGCTACCATGACGGGTGATTTGCGGGCACCGGTCGTGGTGCACGTCTATGCCAAGTCCTCCGAAGGGAGCGCACACCCTCGTGGCGTCCGTCATCGAAACCGTAGTCAACCTGGCCAAGCGGCGCGGCTTCGTCTTCCCCTCGGGTGAGATCTACGGGGGCACCAAGTCGGCCTGGGATTACGGGCCGCTGGGCGTGGAGCTCAAGGAGAACATCAAGAAGCAATGGTGGCGCTCGGTCGTCACCGGTCGCGACGACGTCGTCGGGCTCGATTCCTCGATCATCCTGCCGCGCGAGGTGTGGGTGGCATCCGGTCACGTCGAGGTGTTCAACGACCCGCTGGTCGAATGCCTGAACTGCCACAAGCGGCATCGCCAGGACCACATGCAAGAGGCGTATGCCGCCAAAAGGGGCGGTGATCCCGATTCGGTGCCGATGTCGGAGATCGTCTGCCCGGACTGCGGGACCAAGGGGCAGTGGACCGAGCCCCGCGAATTCAACATGATGCTCAAGACCTACCTGGGGCCGATCGAGACCGAGGAAGGGCTGCACTACCTGCGCCCGGAAACCGCGCAGGGCATCTTCGTCAATTTCGCCAATGTCATGACGACCGCGCGCAAGAAGCCGCCGTTCGGGATCGGGCAGATCGGCAAGAGCTTCCGCAACGAGATCACCCCGGGCAACTTCATTTTCCGGACCCGCGAGTTCGAGCAGATGGAGATGGAGTTCTTCGTCGAGCCGTCCACTGCCAAGGAGTGGCACCAGTACTGGATCGACACCCGCCGTCAGTGGTACGTCGACCTGGGCATCGATCCGGAGAACCTGCGACTCTACGAGCACCCCAAAGAGAAGCTGTCGCACTACTCCGACCGCACCGTCGACATCGAGTACAAATTCGGTTTCCAGGGCAACCCGTGGGGCGAGCTGGAGGGCGTCGCAAACCGTACGGACTTCGACTTGTCAACGCACAGCAAGCATTCCGGCACCGAACTGTCGTTCTTCGACCAGGCCACCGACACCCGCTACACGCCGTATGTCATCGAACCCGCAGCCGGCCTGACCCGCTCTTTCATGGCGTTCCTGATCGACGCGTACACCGAGGACGAGGCGCCCAACGCCAAGGGTGGGGTGGACAAGCGTGCGGTGCTGCGACTGGACCCACGGTTGGCGCCGGTCAAGGCGGCGGTGTTGCCGCTGTCCCGGCATGCCGACCTGAGCCCGAAGGCCCGCGACCTGGCCGCCGAGTTGCGCAAATCCTGGAACATCGACTTCGACGACGCCGGAGCGATCGGCCGGCGCTACCGCCGCCAGGACGAGATCGGTACCCCCTACTGCGTGACCTTGGATTTCGACTCGCTCGAAGACAACGCGGTCACGGTGCGAGAGCGCGACGCGATGACGCAGGAGCGCGTGACGATCGACAACGTGGCCGACTACCTGGCTGTGCGACTCAAGGGCAGCTAGCGCAGTCCTCCCGCATCGTTCTCGTGAGCGCCTGAAGCCGCGGTGGGAAATTGCGGGTCAGTGAAATCACGTTCGCGCGTGAATTCTTCCCTGTTCGCGCCCGGAGTCAATTCTTCGTGAATGTATTGCGGCGCGGGGCGGTGTCCTTTCTGAGAGCCAGCCGCGGCCGCGCCAATCGGAGCGGGTGCGGCGTCATTTCTCGCGTCGGATTAATCGATTCCTGCTGAAGCGGCCCGGAGCCGCGTCAACACCGGCTCCTCTAATGCCGAAGTCGCCCGCACCGGGAGGTGCACCACCGCTTGCGCGGCGCGGGAATCTATTGAAGGCAGACGCCGGGCTGGGCGCAGGCCGGGATCGCCCGGCATCGCGCTGCAGTCCGGCCGCGGTGCTGACGACCGCGCGGCCAGCGGCAATTCCGGTTGGCAGGGTGCGGGATTCGGTCACCGGTGCTGCGTCGGCACGAACGTCACCATCGCGATCGGCGGCGACCCGACATCCCCGACCCCGGGCGGGGGTCACCCGGGCATCCACGCCTCGGCAAAGCAGCGCGAAGGACCTTCTCGTGACGGGCGACGCGAGCTCAGGACTTCCCGTGTTCGGAACGAGGAGTTCGGCTGCGCGCAATCTTGGTAACGGTCTGTCGATGAATTCGGGAATATGCTCCGGGAAGCGCAGATGACGGATTCTGGAATGGCATTTCAGAGTTTATCGGCAGGTCCCCGTGCACCCGCATTCCGCGGTGCCGGTGTCGAATTGGTGGACACCCGGCTGGACAGATGTCCGGAGAGGCGCAGGTCAGCACGGCCCTAACAAATTTTTCGACGTGATTTTGGCGAAACTACAGACTTTTGCTGTGATCTGGCTTACGATCCGCCCAGGGGCTGGTTCGTGTTGCGAGCCGCCCGTGACTGGTCGGATCGGTTCGCTGGGGTTGGGGTTGCGATGATTTTGGACTTTGCGTGGTTGCCGCCGGAGATCAACTCGCTGCGGATGTTCGCGGGATCGGGCTCGGCTTCGCTGCACGGCGCGGCTGCGGCATGGGAGGGTTTGGCGTCCGACTTGTCGGCCTCGGCGTCGTCGTTCAATGCGGTGATCGCGGGTTTGACCGGTGGGCCGTGGGCCGGTCCGGCGTCGGCGTCGATGGCGGCTGCGGCGCTGCCATACGTGGACTGGCTGGGTACCGCGGGTGCGCAGGCTGCTGCGGCGGCCGCTCAGGCGCGGGCGGCGGCGACGGCGTTCGAGGGTGCGTTGACGGCGACGGTGCACCCGGCGGTGGTCGAGGCCAATCGCACCTCGTTGCTGACGTTGATCGCGACGAACTTCCTCGGGTTGAACACCCCGGCCATATTCGCCAATGAATTCGATTACGTGGAGATGTGGGCCCAGGATGTGGCGGCGATGCTCGGCTACCACGGTGGCGCGACGGCGGTGGCCGAGAGCCTGACCCCGTTCTCTGTTCCGCCGCTGGACCTTGCCGGTATGGCGGCCAATATTGGTACGCAGGTGACTGGCTTTGCGACCACTGCATCGGCTGCTGTCAGTCCGATGCTGGAGAGCGCCGTGGCCGCGGGTTCGGGCCTGGCAGTAGGTGTGCAGTCGGCTGCGGCGGCGTTTCCTGTGCAGTCGGCGATGTCGTTCATCCAGGCCGGGGCGATGCCCGCCAGCATGCTGATCGGCCCGCTCATGCAGGCAGGGCAATCTGCCACCAGCACGGCTGGACTGGCCGGCGCAACGGCTGCCGCCGATCTCGCGGACGTGCCGAAGTTCGTTGGCGACATCGCTCCCGCCGCGAAAGGCCTAGGTGGTGCCGCGCTTGGTGCCGGGATGGCGGGGGACTTGGGCAAAGCGCACCTGGTGGGCGCAATGTCCGTGCCGCCGAGCTGGCAGGGTTCGGTCCCCAAGGGAATGGCCAGCTCGGCCATGTCCGGCCTGGGTGCGGCGATGCCCAACCCGGCGGCGATGGCCGGGGCGGCCGGGGGTGGTATGCCAATGATGCCGATGCCGATGGGCATGGGTGGTGGCGCAGGAGCCGGTATGCCTGGCGGCATGATGGGCCGCGGGGGTGCCAGTCCGCATGTGGTGCAAAACCGGCCGAGCGTGATTCCGCGGACCGGCGTCGGATAAACATGAGTTTGTCGGGTTCGAATTAAATTCATATGTGGGCTTCTCGGTGGATGCTGAGCAGCCGGGAAGGATTCACCCGATGACCATCAATTATCAGTTCGGTGACGTCGACGCCCACGGTGCGCTGATCCGCGCGCAGGCCGCCAACTTGGAGGCCGAGCACCAGGCCATCGTTCGCGATGTGCTGGCTGCCGGTGACTTCTGGGGCGGCGCCGGTTCGGTGGCTTGCCAGGAGTTCATTGCCCAGTTGGGCCGCAATTTCCAGGTGATTTACGAGCAGGCCAACGCTCACGGCCAGAAGGTCCAGAGCGCCGGCAGCAACATGGCGCAGACCGACAGCGCCGTCGGTTCCAGCTGGGCCTGACCCACCGGCCGGGCGGACGATTTTTGGCGTCCGGGACCGGTCGGAAACCGAATATACTGAGCGAGAATCTAAGTCGATTCAGCGCGCGAATACCAAAATGTAGCCAGTTTGGCGAAAGCCCAGACTGCTGCATCGGATTGTTTTGCGATCCGATAGGGGCAGGCTCGCGGGTCGGGTAGAAGTGATGATGGAGTGATGGAGCCGTTGGCGCGGCTGGCTGATATGGGGTTGCGATGATTTTGGACTTTGCCTGGTTGCCGCCGGAGATCAACTCGCTGCGGATTTACGCCGGGGCCGGGTCGTCTCCGCTGCACGTCGCGGCGGCCGCGTGGGAGAGTCTCGCGGCGGATCTGTCGGCCTCGGCATCGTCGTTCAATGCGGTGATCGCGGGTTTGACCGGTGGGCCGTGGGCCGGTCCGGCGTCGGCGTCGATGGCGGCTGCGGCGCTGCCATACGTCGATTGGCTGGGTACCGCGGGTGCCCAGGCTGCGGCGGCGGCCGCTCAGGCGCGGGCGGCGGCGACGGCGTTTGAGGGTGCCTTGACGGCGACGGTGCACCCGGCGGTGGTTGAGGCCAACCGGGTGTCGCTGGTGACGTTGATCGCGACGAACTTCCTCGGGTTGAACACCCCGGCCATATTCGCCAATGAATTCGATTACGTGGAGATGTGGGCGCAGGATGTGGCCGCGATGCTCGGCTACCACGGTGGCGCGACGGCGGTGGCTGAAAGCCTGACCCCGTTCTCCATTCCGCCGGTCGATCTGGCCGGTTTGGCCGCCAACGTCGGCGCGCAGTTCACCGGCTTGGCCACCTCGGCGTCCGCGGCAGTCAGCCCGGCGGTGCAAGGAGTCATGGCGGCGGCTCCCGGAGTAGTGGCGGGCGTGCAGTCCGCTGCTGCAGCGGTCCCGGTAGATATGGCGATGTCGGCCGTCCAGATGGGCGCCATGCCGGCCAGCATGTTGATCGGCCCGCTGATGCAGGCCGGCACATCCGCTTCCAGCACGGCCGGACTGGCCGGTGCGTCCACGGCCGCCGGGCTGGTTGACGCACCGAAGTTCGTCGGTGACGTCAACCCGATGAAGGGCCTCGGCGCCGGCGGTGGCGCCGGCCTCGGTGGCGGCATGTCGGCGGGCTTGGGTAACGCGCGGCTGGTGGGTTCGATGTCGGTGCCGCCGACGTGGCAGGGTTCGGTCCCCAAGGGAATGGCCAGCTCGGCGATGTCGGGCCTGGGGGTCAACGCCGCGGAGATGGCACAGGCAGCCGGCGCTGCGGGCATGGGCGCCGGCGGCGGTATGCCGATGATGCCGATGCCGATGGGCGGCGCCGGTGCAGGTGGCGGTATGCCCGGCGGCATGATGGGCCGCGGCGGCGCGAGCCCGCACGTGGTGCAGAACCGGCCGAGCGTGATCCCGCGGACCGGCGTCGGATAAGCCGGGCGATCTCAGGCGCGGGCGACGTACGGGGGTGCGTCGCCCGCGCTTTTCGTTGCGGCGCTTTTCTCAGCATGCTGGGGTCTAGCGCGGTGGCGCGCCGGTCAGATGTGGCCGATGCCGCGAGTCGTCAGGAACACGCTCAGCAGCCCGACCCGACCGCGATGCCGCCGAGCCGGAACGCGGCCAGAGGCGCCGGGGCCCGTGGCCGCGACGACAGGTGACGCTCATTCCGATCCGTACCGGGGCTGATACCAGCGCGGAGCCTGTGCCGGAGCGCCGTTTTTCCGGGTGAGGGGACATATTCCGCGCCGCGGATGTTTTCTGGCGCGGCACTAAGAGTGACGTGGCCGGATAGGGTGTCCGGAACCCGTCGTGGGCGGCGCTGACCTCGCTCAATGCGCGGCGTCCAATAAAGGCGGCGTTGCGTGAATTCTTTTCAATGAGAGATCGGTCAGGAATTCTGCATTGACTAAATTGTTCCTTCGGCTTCCTTTGTCGATCCGATCTGCGTGGCAGCGATACCGCCGTCCGGCGTCGGGCCGTGTCGGCACCGGGCTGATCCCGGTGCACCCGGTGACTTACCGTCCCACCGATGCAGCGGCGCGCTTCGAGGGTGCGCGGGGCTCCGTCTCAGCGGGGGCATCGGGCCCTGCTCCGTTGGGTCAGAGCGCCGGCGGCGATGTGCCCGATCCGCGCTCTCGGCCCGGTCCGGCAGAGCTCGGAGACGGCCCGAACCGGGCCGCACACGTGTTCGGCTCAGCCAGATATGAAGTTGACAGGTGTCCACACCTCGGGGTGGATCCTGCGGAAAACCGTTACCAGAGCGGATACGGCGCCTGAGCGACGGTGAATTCCTGGATTCGGGGGATTTTTGTTGCCGGATTGTCTTACGATGCTGGGGCTCGGGTATCTACCATGGAGCACGAAGAAGTTGAGATCGGCACTGAAAGGGGACAGGCGTGCTTTTGCCTCTTGGTCCGCCCTTGCCGCCCGATTCTGTGGCGGCGAAACGGGGCGAGTCGGGCATGCTAGGCGGACTATCCGTTCCGCTCAGCTGGGGCACGGCAGTTCCACCAGACGACTACGACCACTGGTCGAAGGAGTCTGAATCAGGTGTCGAGGACGTCGTCGCGGTGCCAGGTGCGGTCGATCCGGAACCGATCGAACCGGCCAACGACGAGTGGGATGAATGGGCGGAGTGGAAACAGTGGGAAGCGGAGAACGCTGAACCTCGTTTCGAGATGCCACGCGGAAGTAGCGTGGTCCCGCATTCGCCGGCAGCCGGATGAGAGAAAGGGAAAGACTGTCGATGTTTACGGGTGATTAGCGGATCCGGAAAGTCCGGGCCCGGTGATCACATCAATCAAACTGGTTGAGTTTCTAGCAACACATCCACGAACCCAAAGGAGATAGCCAAGATGGCAACACGCTTTATGACCGACCCGCACGCTATGCGGGACATGGCGGGCCGCTTCGAAGTGCACGCCCAGACCGTTGAGGACGAGGCCCGTCGCATGTGGGCGTCCTCGCAGAACATCGCCGGCGCCGGCTGGAGCGGTATGGCTCAGGCGACCTCGCTGGACACGATGGGCCAGATGAACCAGGCCTTCCGCAACATTGTGAACATGCTGCACGGAGTGCGTGACGGACTCGTCCGCGACGCCAACAACTACGAGCAGCAAGAGCAGGCTTCGCAGCAGATCCTCAGCAGCTAGCCAGATAGCGGCGAAAGCCGCTGCAGCTTAAAAACTTTCACAAACTAAGGAGACCAGTTCAATGACCATTAACTACCAGTTCGGTGACGTCGACGCGCATGGCGCGCTGATCCGCGCCCAGGCCGCCAACTTGGAGGCCGAGCACCAGGCCATCGTTCGCGATGTGCTGGCTGCCGGTGACTTCTGGGGCGGCGCCGGTTCGGTGGCTTGCCAGGAGTTCATCGCCCAGTTGGGCCGTAACTTCCAGGTGATCTACGAGCAGGCCAACGCTCACGGCCAGAAGGTCCAGAGCGCCGGCAGCAACATGGCGCAGACCGACAGCGCCGTCGGGTCCAGCTGGGCCTGAGAGAAGTTCTCGGTTCGCGGCGGCGCATCGGTACGCCGGTGCGCCTGTCGCGGGCCACTTGAACTGAACAAGACTGCGCACGCCTACCCTGCGGTGGGCGTGCGCAGTTTTTTTGTGCTCAGGGTGCGGGCCTACCGTCTCGGGGTGCGGGCTCAGAACCGCCCGCCGCCACCCATGAAGCCGCCGCCGGATGATCCACCCGACGAACCCGACGACCCGCCGAACGATGTCGGGCTCCAGCCGCCGAAGCCACCTCGCAGGCCGCCGCTGAGCAGGTCGCCGATGATGATGCCGCCGAGCATGGCGCCGGTGTCGCCGTCGCCGCGATGGGCATAGGCGCGCTGCGCCGCCTGGACGTCGGCATTGGCCAGTGACTGAGCCTGCGCGGCCAGCGTCGAAGCGCCGTTGGCGTATGCGATGGCTTCGGGCAGATTGTTCGACTTCCGGGCTTGAGCGGCCTCGAGCTGCCGTTTGGCCTCGGCCAGCCGGGTCCGGGCTTCCGGCCCGATACTGCCGCGGCGGGTGTCGATGTACTCCGATACCGCATGGACCCTCGACTCGGCGGTGAACAGCGCCTGCTCCAAGGACCGTCTCAGCCGTTCGGCGTTCGCCTGCTCCTGCGCGACAGTGGTCAGCATCTGGTTGAGCTCCGCGTCGGCCTTGGACAACCGGGCGAATGCGCCCAGCGGATCGGCGGCGCTGCGGCCGCCGCCCGAGCTGTCCAGAGCACGCGCGGCGGCGTCGCGTGCGGCTATCAGCTCACCGGTGTGCGCCGATTGGTTGCTCTGAGTCTTCTGTAGCTGCTCGTTGGCGCGCTTGATGGCTGCCTGGATGTCCGTCAGGACCGACGGCAGGTTCGCCACGGCGTGCTGGATGTCGTCGGCTGCGCTGTCGACCGCGTCGAGTAGCGAGCGTGCCTGCCCCAGAGCGGATTCGGCGGCGCGGACCGCGTCCACCAGGCGACTCTGCTGCCCGGCGACGGCCTGGCCGGCCAACTCACGGGCGGCGCCGATGTTGCGGTCGGCGAACTCCAGCCGCTCTCGGGCGGTGCTCACGTTCGCCGAGACGGACGTCAAAGCGGTAGCACCGAATTCGTTGTGCAGCTGGGCCAGGTGTCGTTCCGCAGGGTCGATCCGGGCGGTGAGTTCGACGAACTGCTGGGTCAGCGCATCGAGCCGGGACGGGGCGTTGATCACCAGATCGCGCAGCTGCTCGAACGCCTCGGTCTGTGATTCCAGTTCGCGGTCGGCATTTGCCGCCGACACGATCACCCGGGTGAGCAGTTCGCGGCGCTGCGCCGGTGTCTCGGGCATGCTGTCGTCGAGTTGCTGGCGCACCGTGAAGGCCTGCGCCAGGGCGGCTTTCGCTTTGTTCACGGCCTGGGTGAAGGCATCGGTCCGTTCCTCCCCGAATTCCTCGATCGCCAGCGCGAGCTCGTTGGAGCTGGTGCGCACCGCGTTGTCGACCTCCACAACCTTGCTTCGGGACAAGTCGTCGAGGATGTCCAGCGGGACCGCGGCCAGCGCCGTCGCGTCCGTGGGGTCGACCCGCCGGGCGGCGGCGACGGCGTTGGCGCGCCGGCGGCGTGCGCGACGGCGCATCACCAGCAGCAGGATCACCACGGCCAGGACGATGAGGCCCAGCGCCCCCAGCAGCAGATAGCGGCCGGTCGAGCTCGGCGTCTGATCGAGTCCCTGTGCCGCGGCGATGGCCGCGGCGCTCCACTGGGCATTGCGCAGCGCGGGTTCGATCTGGTTGTGCCGCAGGCTGTCTACCTGACTCGGGGTGACGCCCTGCATCCCGTTGGGCACCAGAAATGAGTACGCCCGCCCGCCGGTGGACACCGCCAGCAGCGCGTCGTAGTTGCCCAGCTCGCTGGTCCGGAAGGTGCGCTGACCCCAGTTCTCCGCGCTTGCCCCGGAGAAGTTGTCGACATAGACCACCCAGAGGCGGATGTGCCGACTGGCGTAGAGCTTGTCCACGGCCGCGGTGACGGCGGCGCGATCGGAATCGCCGAGCACTCCCGCGTTGTCGGTGAGGTAGTCCGCCAACCGCAGCGGGGGTTGCGCCACAGCGGGGGGCGCCAACAGCGTTCCCCCGCTGAGCGCGACCGTCACCATCGTCAGGAACACGCCGATCAGGCGAGCAATGCGCATACCGCTAATTAAACGTCGGGGAAGCGCGGTGCGGTGACCGCGGTGTGGAAGACCGTCAGGCCGGTCCGCCGCCGCCGGCACCCAGGGTGCGCTGCATGTCGCCCTTCATGGCCACCAACTGCGCATTCCAGTAACCCCAGCCGTGCTGGCCGCTGCCGTCGATGTTGAACGTCGCATTGTGGCCGCCGGCCGCGTTGTAGGCGTTCTTGAAGTCGACGTTGCTCTGCAGCACCACCTGCTCGATGATCTGGCCCGGCAAGCTGCCGCCTCCGCCGCCCAACTCCGACGGGGTGCCGTTGCCGCTGTAGATCCACAGCCGCGTGTTGTTGCCGGCCAGCCTGCCGGCCTGCACGGTGGGATCGTGGCGCTGCCAGCCCGGACCACCGGACGGTCCCCACATGTCCTCGGGGTTGTAGCCGCCTTCGTCGTTCATTGCCAGCTTGATCAGGGTGGGCCCGTTGCCGCTGGACGGGGTCAGGTAGGCCGACAGCGCGCTGGCGTAGGCGAACTGCCCGGGATGGTAGGCGGCCAGGATCAGCGCCGAGGACCCCGACATCGACACACCGACCACCGCGTTGCGGGTCGAGCGGACGCCCTTGCCCGCCAGGTAGCCGGGCAGCTCACTGGTCAGGAATGTCTCCCACTTGTAGGTCGCGCCATTGGCCGACCCGTACCAGTCGGCGTAGAAGCTGGATCGACCGCCGACCGGCATGACCACCGACATGCCCGATCCCAGGTACTCGTCGAACGCGTTCGTTTCGATGTCCCAGCCGTTGCGGTCGTCGCGCGCACGTAAGCCGTCCAGAAGGTAGACCGCCGGCGCCCCGCCCTGCTGGAACTCGACGGTGATGTCCCGACCCATCGCCGCCGACGGGACCTGCAGGAATTCGGGCGCGGCGGCCCGGGCGGCCGGTTCGTTGCCGGTGATGCCCAGTAGCCCTGGTAGTGCTGCGGCTGCGATGCCGGCCGTGGCCAGCCGTCGCATCCAGCGTCTTTTGCTCGTGTACGTATGTAACTCCTGTCGCCACCTGCGTCGGCTTTCGCCCAGCCTGGATCCGACCCAGTGATCGAGTTGATACCCACAACCAGGTGCTCTAACCGCCGCCGACACGGGCGGGCGGCGCGGGACACACCCGGCCGGGTTCGCCCTGGCAGACTGTGGGTCGGTGAGCACCGATCAGCACGACCCCTACGACGAATTCGACCGCGCGCGGCGGGTACTCGAAGCGCCGAAAACCGCGGGTCTGCCGGGTACCGAAGGTCAACACCGCACCGACTTCGCGCGTGACCGGGCGCGGGTGCTGCACAGCGCGGCGCTGCGCCGGCTGGCCGACAAAACTCAGGTCGTCGGGCCCCGCGAGGGCGACACTCCGCGCACCCGGCTCACCCACTCCCTGGAGGTAGCCCAGATCGGGCGCGGCATGGCGATCCCGCTGGGTTGCGATCTGGACCTGGTCGAACTGGCGGGCCTGGCCCACGACATCGGTCACCCGCCGTACGGGCACAACGGCGAGCGGGCGCTCAACGAAGTCGCCGCCGCCTACGGTGGTTTCGAGGGCAATGCGCAGAACTTCCGCATCCTCACCAGCCTTGAGCCCAAAGTGCTTGACGCACAAGGACGCAGCGCCGGCTTGAACCTGACGCGCGCGGCCCTGGATGCGGTGACCAAGTATCCGTGGCCGCGGACCGAAGGCGAGCGCAAGTTCGGTTTCTACGACGACGACCGCGCGGCCGCCGACTGGGTGCGTCACGGTGCCCCCGCGCGTCGGACCTGCCTGGAGGCGCAGGTGATGGATTGGGCCGACGATGTCGCCTACTCGGTGCACGACGTCGAAGACGGGGTCGTGTCCGAGCGGATCGACCTGCGCGTGCTGGCCGACGAGAACGAGGCGGCCGCGCTGGCCAAGCTGGGGGAGAGCGAGTTCCCGCGGCTCAAGGCCGACGATCTCGTTCAGGCGGCGCAACGGCTGTCGGGACTGCCGGTGGTTGCCTCGGTCGGTAAGTACGACGCGACGCTGACGGCCGCCGTCGCGCTCAAACGGTTGACCAGCGAGCTGGTCGGCCGGTTCGCCACCGCCGCAATCGCCACCACTCGCGCGGCATCCGGCCCGGGGCCGTTGGTCCGCTACCAGGCCGATCTGCAAGTGCCGGACATGGTGCGCGCCGAGGTGGCGCTGCTGAAGATCCTGGCACTGCAGTTCATCATGTCGGACCCGCGGCACCTCGAAACACAAGCTGAACAGCGCGAACGCATCCACCGCGTGGCGCACTGGCTGCACGCCGGCGCCCCGCACACCCTCGATCCGGTGTTCGCGGCGGCGTTCAACGCCGCCACCGACGACGGTGCGCGGCTGCGGGTCGTCGTCGACCAGATCGCGTCCTACACCGAGGGGCGGCTGGAACGGATCGACGCCGGCCAACTCGGCGGGTTCACGGCCTAGACTGAGCCCGTGTCGAGTCCGGCGGGTGCAAGGGATGCGGGCCGTGGCGGGGGCCGGTCGAGGATCTCCGATCGCGACATCGCCGCCATCCGGGAGGGCGCCCGGATCGAAGACGTCGTCGGTGACTACGTCCAGTTGCGCCGTGCCGGTGCCGACTCGATGAAGGGCCTGTGCCCTTTTCACAACGAGAAGTCACCCTCGTTCCACGTCCGGCCCAATCACGGCCACTTCCACTGCTTCGGCTGCGGCGAAGGCGGCGACGTGTACGCCTTCATCCAGAAGATCGAACATGTGAGCTTCGTGGAGGCGGTCGAACTGCTGGCCGACCGGATCGGGCACACCATCAGCTACACCGGATCGGCCACCAGCGTGCAGCGCGACCGGGGCAGCCGCAGCCGGCTGATCGCAGCCAACGCGGCCGCCGCCGAGTTCTACGCGCAGGCGCTGCAGTCCGACGAGGCCGCACCGGCCCGCAAGTATCTGACCGATCGCAGCTTCGACGCCGAGGCCGCCCGCCGGTTCGGCTGCGGCTTCGCGCCGTCGGGTTGGGAGACCCTGACAAAACACCTGCAGCGCAAGGGTTTTGAGTTCAAAGAACTGGAAGCCGCCGGCCTTTCCCGGCAGGGCCGCCGGGGCCCGATGGACCGCTTCCACCGGCGGCTGCTGTGGCCCATCCGCACCTCGTCGGGTGAGGTGATCGGGTTCGGGGCGCGGCGGCTGTTCGACGACGACCCGATGGAAGCCAAGTACGTCAACACCCCCGAGACGCTGCTCTACAAGAAGTCGCAAGTGATGTTCGGGATCGACCTGGCCAAACGCGACATCGCCAAGGGCCACCAGGCGGTGGTCGTCGAGGGTTACACCGACGTGATGGCGATGCACATGGCCGGGGTGACCACCGCGGTGGCATCGTGCGGTACCGCGTTCGGCGAAGACCACCTGGCGATGCTGCGCCGGTTGATGATGGACGACAGTTTCTTCCGCGGCGAGCTGATCTACGTTTTCGACGGCGACGAAGCGGGCAAGGCTGCCGCGCTCAAGGCATTCGACGGTGAGCAGAACCTGGCCGGCCAGTCGTTCGTGGCCGTGGCGCCCGACGGGATGGATCCGTGCGACCTGCGCCTGAAGTCCGGCGACGGCGCGCTGCGCGACCTGGTGGCCCGGCGAACGCCGTTGTTCGAGTTCGCGATTCGCACCGCGCTCGGGGAACTCGACCTGGACAGCGCCGAGGGCCGGGTGGCCGCCTTGCGCCGGTGCGTGCCGATGGTGAGTCAGATCAAGGACTCGACCCTGCGCGACGAGTACGCCCGTCAGCTGGCCGGCTGGGTCGGCTGGGATGACGTCGCGCAGGTTGTCGACCGGGTGCGCAGCCAGGCGAAGAAGACGGCGGGCGCCGGGCAGCAGGTTTCCGGCGGCAGGACACCGCGGCGCGGCGCGCAGCAGCCCGCTCAGGCCGCGCCTGAGGCCGTCGCCGCAGCGGCCGCCGCCGCCCGCCCCGACCCGCGTGACCCGACGCTGTGGCCGCAGCGTGAGGCCCTCAAATCGGCTCTGCAGTTCCCGGCCCTGGCCGGGCCCGTGTTCGACACCCTGACGGTCGAGAGCTTCACCCACCCCGGCTATGCGGCCGTGCGGGCGGCCATCGAGGCCGCCGGCGGCACGTCGGCCGGGGTCAGCGGTGCGCAATGGCTGGACATCGTCCGCCAGCACACGAACTCGGCGCTCACCGCGGGTCTGGTGAGCGAGCTGGGTGTCGAGGTGATCCGGGCCGAGGACGAGCAGCTGCCGCGGTATATCTCCGGGGTGCTGGCGCGGCTGCAGGAGGTGTGGATGGGCCGCCAGATCGCCGAGGTCAAGTCCAAGCTGCAGCGCATGTCGCCGATCGAGCAGGGCGACGAGTACCACGCGTTGTTCGGCGACCTGGTCGCGATGGAGGCCTACCGGCGCAGCCTGCTGGAACAGGCCAGCGGCAACGACCTCACTGCCTGAGGCTCAGCGCGAGGCCCGCACCGGCGGCTGGACCGCATCGACGTCCAGGTCGCCCACTTGGCGTTCGACGACTGCGGTCTGGCTGTCGATCTCGGTCAGCGTCACAAAGCCCGTGTCGGGGGAGATCCGGTTCGCGATCTTGCGACGGCCTCCTTCGATCATCGATCTGGCGACGGGGCTGCCGGTGAGCGCGCGGTAGGTGCCGACGATCTGTTCATAGCGGCGGCGCCCGGCCTTGGTGCCCAGCACGTAGCCCACGCCCAACACGGCGACATACCCGATCAAAGCGATCCCTCCGAGAAGAAGTGCGTTCGTTCCATCCTGCCCTATCCATCCGGAAAGTGGCGTGCCCGATCCGGGCTCCGGGCCCGAAACGGCTCAGCTGGTGCCGGTTGACTGCGGGCGCAACCAGTACGCTAGAGTCGTCCCGCGGTCAGCACCAGCGTTCGCTGGACTGATAGTCCCCTGTAGCTCAACTGGCAGAGCATTCGGCTGTTAACCGAAGGGTTGAAGGTTCGAGTCCTTCCGGGGGAGCCGGCGTGGCTTCACAGCCACCTGTTGACCGGTCGCTGCTTGGCAGCGGCGCCGGCTTCCGTCAGAAATTCCTCGCCCCACTCGCGCTGGGCGCCCCGCTCTGCAGCCACCCCGGCGGTCTGGGCGTTGGCGTGCCGGCCGGCCAGATTGACCAGTGCCCCGGCCATCGCGAACAGCGGCACCTGCTGGCGCTCGCTGGCGCTCAGGAGCTCGCGGAACGCCGATTGGGTGCTGCAGCGGCGCCAGCCCACTAGGATGCCCACGGCCGTGTCGATCACCCGCGTGGTCTGAAGCTGGTCTGGGAGAGCTTCGCTCATGTCTCGATGTCCTGTCGTTGATGGAGTCAGCGAATACGTTGCGGTGCAACGTGTTAGACGTTTCGCTGAATTGCGTCAGGTGATCGGCAGACAACAGAGCGGTAGGTGGGCCCCCGGCATCATTCCACCATAAGGCATCGGGCCCACGCGGCGGCTACGTTCAATGTGTTTGGCTCGCAAGAGGTTTTACCCTTGCGAAACCCGTTGTGGTGCTCGCGCTGCGAGATTCGCGCCGTCAGGCTGCGGGAGCCCGCCGGAATCGGGCGACCAGCGGGTACATCTGGCAGCCCAGGCAGATGCCGAAGGCGGCGTTGAGGAAGGCGGCGAACAGGGCGAAAGCGGTCGCGACCGCGCCGACGAGTTGCAGCCCGGCGGCGAAACCGAACACCCCGACCACGGCGAAGATCAGCCCGACCAGCTGGGCGAACTTCAGCGGCGCCACCGGCTCGCGCTCGCTGACCGGGCTCAGCCGCGGAGCCACCAGCTTGGCGAACAGCAACCCGTACGGACTGTTGCGGGGCCCTCGCACGGCGCTGATCGCGAAGACCACGGCCTGAGCGGCCAGGATCACGGCCGCGGCGCGGTAGCTGACTACCGACACCACTAGCGTCACCACCAGCACGGAGGTGGTGACCCACGCCGCGAAGCGTGGTCCCCGGACGTCTACCTGGTTGATATCCGATGACATCAACTGCTCCTCTCGCTGAAGTTCAGACCCTAAGTGGTTGCAGCGCCGCCTGCAGGTCGGCGGCTTTGGGGACGCCGGCGCTGCGATAACGCTGCCGGCCCTGCGCGTCGAAAATGAAGGTGGTGGGCAGCGACAGCACCGAGAGGCGCTTGGCGGCCGCCGGGTTCGCGTCGATGTCCACTTCGATGTGGGCAACGTCGGGGAGATCAGCGCACACCTGGTCGACCACGCGGCGCACCGCGGCACACGGCCCACACCAGTCGGCGCTGAAATGCAGCACGGTCGGACCGGTCTCGGACAAGCCCAGATCGGAGTTGTCCTGCTCGGCACCGGCCTTCGCGTCACGCAGCATGCCGGAGCGCTGGTTGACCACGCAGCCGATCAGGCAGGCGGCAACCAGCGCCGCGGCAATGGCCAGTCCGGCGATGACGACAGAACTCACGAGCGCACCAACACTTTTCTCGAACCGATATTCCCTAGACGGACTAGATGGAGAAGTCCTCGCCGTACCAGACGCCCGCTTCGGGCGGCCGAATGACCCGATCGGTGGGGGCGCTCGGCCGCACACCGTTCGGCGTGTCGGACTGGCTGCCCTCCAGCCGGGCCACCCGGGTGAGCAGCGATTTCAGGCTGACACCGACCAGGTCAGGCAGCTTTGACTCGTCCTCGCTGGCCGGTCCGGGACGGCTGACGATCTGCCCGGGAACACCGACCACCACCGCGCTGGCCGGCACCTCCTTGACCACAACGGAGTTGGCGCCGATCCGGCTGTCGTCGCCGATCTTGATCGCGCCCAGCACCTTGGCGCCCGCGCCGATGGTGACCCGGTCCCCGATGGTGGGGTGCCGTTTGCCTCGGTCTCGGCCGGTGCCCCCGAGGGTGACGCCGTGGAAGATAGTGACGTCTTCGCCGACTTCGGCGGTTTCCCCGATCACCACGCCGGTGGCGTGGTCGATGAACAACCCAGGCCCGATCTTGGCTCCCGGGTGGATGTCGACGCCGGTCAGGATCCGGGTGAGCTCGCCCAGCGCCCGGGCGGCCAGCCGGGCGCCGCGCCGCCACAACCAGTGGCTGATCCGGTGTCCCCAGACCGCGTGCACGCCCGGGTAGGTGAGGATCACCTCCCACGCCGTGGGTTCGGCCGGATCCCGCTCCCGGGCCACTCGGATGTCGCGCCGTATGGCATCCAGCATGGCTAGTCGCTCAGATCGGAGAACAGCACGGTGCTCAGATAGCGCTCACCGGACGAGGGCAGGATGACCACGACGAGCTTTCCGGCGTTCTCGGGCCGCCGGGCCACTTCCAGAGCGGCCGCCACGGCAGCTCCTGACGAGATGCCGACCAGCAATCCCTCCTCGGCGGCCAGCCTCCGGGCCAGGGCCAGCGCCTCTTCGTTCTCGACGGTGACGACCTCGTCGACCAGACCCAAGTCCAGCACCGGCGGAATGAACCCGGCACCGATGCCCTGGATGGGGTGTGGTCCCTTCTGGCCGCCGGACAGTACCGGCGAGGCCGCAGGTTCCACGGCGACGAACTGCACCGAGGGCTTGCGTTCCTTGATGGTTTGCGCGACCCCGGTGATGGTGCCGCCCGTTCCGACCCCCGACACGAAGATGTCGATCTTGCCGTCGGTGTCCTTCCAGATTTCTTCGGCGGTGGTCACCGCGTGGACGGCCGGGTTGGCCGGGTTCTCGAACTGCTGCGGCATGAAGTAGCGCTCGTCGCTCTTGGCCAGTTCCTCGGCCTTTGCGATGGCACCCGCCATGCCTTCGGGTCCGGGGGTCAGCACCAGTTCGGCGCCGTAGGCGCGCAGCAGAATCCGCCGCTCGGTGCTCATCGTTTCCGGCATGGTCAGCACGCACTTGTAGCCGCGTGCGGCAGCCACCATGGCCAGCGCGATGCCGGTGTTCCCGCTGGTGGGTTCGACGATGATGGTGTCCGGCTTGATCAGGCCGGCCTTCTCGGCGGCGTCGATCATCGCTACCCCGATGCGGTCCTTCACACTGCCGCCGGGATTGAACGATTCGAGCTTGGCGACCACGTCGGCCACCGCGCCATCGGTGACCCGGCGCAGCCGGACCAGCGGCGTGTTGCCGATCAGTTGAGTGATGTTCTCCGCGATGGTCATCCACATTCTCCAACGACGTCGGGGCAGGGCTGGTCGGCATCCCAGGTGATGTCGAACTCAATTGTCACGTGCGTAGGGGTGGTGAGAGCAACCGGTGTCAGGCGGTGGGATGGCCCCGCTAATGCCACCCCGGTCACGACTCGTCCACTCAGAAGGTGGGACGTGGTTGCCGTCAGGGTTATTCCCGGGCTGCCCGGAGTGAAACGTAAGTAGAAGTCGGTGCCCGGCTTGATCGCGCCCGTAATCGTGCCTCCGTCGGCATCGACCACCTGAGGGCCCGCGACCGGTCCGAGCGTCAGCGGAACGCGGACCTGAAAAGGCCCGACGAGCTCGGAGTCGGCCACCGCCGCGCCGTGCAGAAGGGCATCTCTGGAGGTGCGCTGGGAGGTGTACGCGCCGGCCAGCAGGTAGTTGTAAAGGTGCACGATCCGGTCGGCGTTGCGGTAATGCCCGGTGCCGGTCAGCCAGAAGTCGACGTCATCGATGGCGGGTGCGTTCTCGGCGCTGATGAGTCGGTAGTACCGGTAGCCGCGGGCTCCGCGGCCGTGGCTGCTGCTGGACACGGTGCTCCCCACGCCCAGCGTGCGCTGGTAGCGGCCCTTGCCGGCGTCGATGGCGAGGTGCGAGCCCGACACGTCGTGCCAGGTGACGCCGTCGGAGGACTTCTGCAGCCGGACGCTGACGTGCGCGTCCGAGGACGACCACAGCGAGTAGCCCCCGAGTTGTGGTTGCCCGTCGAATTCGAAGGTGAGTACGCCGGGTCCGCGGTGCACCGCGACAGGAGCATGCAGGGGGCGGGTGTCCAGGTCCAGGCCATTGGTGAAGTGCCAGATCGCGGCCTGGGTGCCTGCGATGGCTTCGTGCTCGGCGATGTTCGATGACCCCAGCGGATAGCCGGCCTGCCGAAGTCGCCGGCTGAGCTCCACCGTCGACCGCATCGGGAAGGAGTGCCGCAGGATCCATTCCACCTCGGCTTCGCACCCGCGGGTGCTCAGATGCGGCAGTGCCGCCCAGGTGCCCACCCGGTAGGGCGACGGGTGGTGCGGCGCGATGCCGGCGAAATCCAGCGAGTACGCCTGCAGGTTGGGATTGAGCCTGATGAGGTCGGTACGGGCGGAGGTGCCGTCGGTGAACACCACTTTGTCGACCGTGTGGGAATAGGTACCGCCGCGGTACCGGGTCATGCGGGGCGGTTCGGTGGCCGGCCGCACCCGCACGCGCTGGCGGGTCGCCACCGGCGCCGAAGTACGGCTGGGTATGGATAAAACGGTCATGGACGGTTGCTCTTCCTGGAGGCAGATAGCGCGCAACGACACCCGAAAATGGGGGGCGCGGTGATTACTGGACGGTCAGAATTCGTCAGGAATCAACAGGAACAACAACAACAACAGTTCACGGCGGAACAGCGCGTGGAGTCAAAGCGCAGCTGGACGGCCTGTTGCATGCCGTCCACTATAAGGCATCGGTGAAATGTGACGGTTCTGCTCAGCCCCGTTTTTAATTCTTGGCGGGTGCGCAATCGCCTGCGTAGGCTCGGCGGGCACTTTCGCAACCGGTGGGGCATGATGGCTTCGCCCGGTACCCGTCGCAGGTTCGCCCATGCAGGGAAAGGACGATGATGACCTCATCAGCTCAAGGGTCGCAGAACGAGTCGCAGGCGCTCGGTGACCTGGCGGCCCGCCAGCTCGCCAACGCCACCAAGACCGTCCCGCAGCTTTCCACGATTACGCCGCGCTGGCTGTTGCACCTGCTGAGTTGGGTGCCGGTGGAGGCCGGTATCTACCGCGTGAACCGCGTGATCAATCCCGAGCAGGTCGCGGTCAAAGCCGAAGCCGGGGCCAGCATCGACGAGCCGCTGCCCGAGACCTACGTCGACTACGAGACCAGCCCGCGTGAGTACACCCTGCGCACCATCTCCACCTTGCTGGACGTCCATACCCGGGTGTCCGACCTGTACTCCAGCCCGCACGACCAGATCGCCCAGCAGTTGCGGCTGACCATCGAGACCATCAAAGAGCGTCAAGAGTCCGAACTGGTGAACAATCCCGAATACGGGCTGTTGGCGCAGGCGGCGCCCGAGCAGACCATCCAGACGCTGGGCGGCGCGCCCACGCCCGATGACCTCGACGCGCTGATCACCAAGGTCTGGAAGACGCCGAGCTTCTTCCTGACCCACCCCCTCGGTGTGGCGGCGTTCGGCCGCGAGGCCACCTACCGCGGCGTTCCCCCGGTGGTCGTCAGCCTGTTCGGCGCGCAGTTCATCACCTGGCGGGGCATCCCGATCATCCCGTCCGACAAGGTGCCGGTAGAAGACGGCAAGACGAAGATCATCCTGGTGCGCACCGGGGAGGAGCGCCAGGGCGTGGTGGGCCTGTTCCAGCCGGGCCTGGTCGGAGAGCAGGCGCCCGGCCTGTCGGTGCGCTTCACCGGTATCAACAAGTCGGCGATCGCGACCTACCTGGTCACGCTCTACACATCTCTGGCCGTGCTCACCGACGATGCTCTCGCTGTGCTCGACGACGTCGCGGTGGACCAGTTCCATGAGTACAAGTGAGCACCGTTCGCTAGACGCCGAGAGCGACTTGCCAGTCAGCGCGGCAGAACTCGCGGCGCTGGCCAGTCAGCTCTACGCGGCGAGCATCCGGCCGGGCCCGGACAGCCCGCCGCAGGCGGTGCCGGTGGCGCCCCGCGGGAACGTACCGGACACCACAGCCGCGACGTCCGCGGGCGCGGCGGCCTTCGGGACGTCCGATCCGCTGCCGAACCCGGTTCCCTTCATCGGCGTCTCCGATATTTATCTCCCCGCACCGTCGTCCCCCGGTCCGGAGGCCGTGCCGCCGGAGACGGTGCCGGTGGCACCGCGCGGGAACGTCCCGGACACCACCGCCGCGCCCGCGGCGGCGCAAGCTGGCGCGTCGGTGGCAGATCCGTTCCTGCCCGCCGATTTCAGCGTCTTCGCGGTGCCGGCATCGGGGATCGTGCCGACGATTCCCGGGGTGCTGGCCGGCGCGCCGCCCACCACGCCGGTGGCGCCGCGGGGGTCGGCGCCGGGGTGGCCGGGGGAGGCTCCGTCGGTCGCCGATCTGGGCTGGTCTGATGCGCCCACCGTGGAACGGACCGGCGATGAGGCCAACTACCACTTCCTGTTATCGGAGCCGGTGCCGCGGGTGCCCGACGACCATGAGGTGTTCGATGTCAACGCGATTCGGGCCGACTTCCCGATCCTGAAGGAGACGGTCAACGGAAAGCCGCTGATCTGGTTCGACAACGCCGCCACCACCCAGAAGCCGCAAGCGGTGATCGATCGGCTGGCGTATTTCTATACCCACGAGAACTCCAACATTCACCGCGCCGCACACGAGCTGGCGGCGCGGGCCACGGACGCCTACGAGGAAGCCCGCGACACAGTCCGGCGGTATATCGGGGCGGCGAAGTCCGAACAGAACATCTTCGTGCGGGGCACCACTGAGGCGATCAACCTGGTGGCCTACGCCTGGGGCGGCAAGCACCTGAAACTTGGTGACGAGATTGTCATCACCCACTTGGAGCACCACGCGAACATCGTTCCCTGGCAGTTGATTTCGCAGCAGACCGGTGCGGTCCTGAAGGTCGCCCCGGTGGACGAGGCCGGCAACCTGTTGCTGTCGGAGTTCGAGGACCTGCTCGGTCCGAGGACCAAACTCGTTGCCGCCACTCAGGTTTCGAACGCTTTGGGCACCGTGACCCCGGTCGAGAAGATCGTGCAGCTGGGTCACCGCTACGGCGCGCGGGTCCTCATCGATGGCGCACAGTCGATTCCGCACCTGCCGATCGACGTCGCCGGGCTCGGTGTCGACTTCTTCGTGTTCTCCGGACACAAGATCTACGGCCCCACCGGCATCGGTGTGCTGTACGGCAGTGAAGAGGCGCTGGCCGAGACGCCGCCATGGCAGGGCGGGGGCAACATGATCGCCGACGTCACGCTGGAACGTTCGCTGTATCAGGGACTGCCCAACAAGTTCGAGGCCGGCACCGGCAACATCGCCGATGCTGTGGGGCTGGGCGAGGCGCTGCGCTACGTCGAAAAGGTGGGTATCGAGCGCATCGCGGCCTATGAGCACGCCTTGCTGGAGTACGCGACGCCGCGGCTGGCGGACATCCCCGGGGTGCGACTGGTGGGTACGGCGGATGAGAAGGCCAGCGTGCTGTCTTTCGTGCTGGCCGGGCACGAGCCGCTCGAGGTCGGCAAGGCGCTCAATGCCGAGGGCATTGCGGTGCGGGCCGGGCATCACTGTGCGCAACCGATCTTGCGACGCTATGGTCTGGAAGCGACCGTTCGCCCTTCATTCGCGTTCTACAACACCTTTGCGGAGATCGACGTGTTTCTGCGCGCGGTGCGCCGCATTGCCGAAGGCGGCGCGAACGTAGGCTGATTCGCACGCGCCCCCACAGTTGTTTTCCGGCTGATTCCAAAGCTGGGAACCGATTCGCGGTGTTCGTAAGCTGGCGTCGTGTTTCTATCTGCATTCAGGCGGCGCGGCGTGGCCCCGGCTTCGAATGCGGTAAAGCTGTTGTGGGGCAGGGGATTACGAGGCATTGCGATTTTATTCGTAATTCCGGTGTAACGGGATCGCCATGAGCCTGATGCAGCTGTGGATTTACCCGGGGGGGTGCAGAACGTGACGACATCGACATCGGTCATCGCAAAGCCGATGACCGCGCTGGGTGATTTCTTCAAGCTCTGCGCCGAAACGTTCGTGGTCATGGTGCGACGGCCGTGGGCTTGGCGCGAGATTCTCGAGCAGATTTGGTTCGTCGCGCGCGTTTCCATTTTCCCGACCATCATGCTGTCGATTCCCTACACGGTGCTCATCGTGTTCGTGCTGAACATCCTGCTCGTCGAAATCGGTGCCGGCGATCTTTCGGGTGCCGGGGCGGGGCTTGCGTCGGTGACGCAGGTGGGGCCGGTGGTCACGGCGATGGTCGTCTCAGGGGCTGGGTCCACGGCGATGTGTGCCGACCTGGGTGCGCGCACCATCCGCGAGGAAATCGACGCGATGAAGGTGATCGGCGTCAACCCGATTCAGGCACTGGTGGTTCCACGCGTCATCGCCGCCACCTTCGTTGCGGTGCTGCTGTATTCGGTGGTCGCGGTCACCGGTCTGGCCGGCAGCTATGTCTTCGTCGTCTTCGTCCAGCACGTCACACCGGGGGCGTTCGTCGCCGGTATGACGCTGCTCACCGGGCTGCCTCAGGTGGTGATCTCGTTGATCAAGGCGACGTTGTTCGGAATTTCCGCGGGCCTGATCGCCTGCTACAAAGGCCTCTCGGTCGGCGGCGGGCCCGCGGGCGTGGGGAGCGCCGTCAACGAGACGGTGGTGTTCTCGTTCATGGCGTTGTTCTTCATCAACATTCTGACCACGGCGCTCGGTGTGAAGGTGACCGCCAGATGAGCGCCACGATCGACGGTGCCGAGCGCAGCGGTGCCATGGGGGCACGGCCCCAGAAGTGGGAGTCACGCCCGCCGGTCAACGGCGGCCAGCGCCGGCAGACGACCGCACTCGTCGACGAACCGTCATGGTGGTCAACGCTGGGACCCCGGCTGACCGATTCGACCCGCAGGTTGGGCGAGCAGACCGCCTTCTACGGACGTGCCCTGCTCAACATCGGTGAGGCGGTACGCCGCTATCCGGGCGAACTCCTGCGCCTGATCGCTGAAATGGGTATGGGCACCGGCGCATTGGCGGTGATAGGCGGAACCGTCGGCATCATCGGCTTTTTGACGTTGACCACCGGCGCCCTGGTCGCGGTGCAGGGTTACGACACACTCTCCAACATCGGCGTCGAAGCGCTGACCGGTTTCCTTTCGGCATTCCTGAACGTGCGGATGATCGCACCCTGCACGGCCGGCCTCGCGCTGGCGGCCACCATCGGTGCCGGCGCTACCGCGCAACTGGGCGCTATGCGAATCAACGAAGAGATCGACGCGCTGGAAGTGATGGGCATTCGCGCCATTACCTACCTGGCGTCGACGCGCATCATCGCCGGTGTCCTGGTGGTGATTCCGCTCTATGCGGTCGCCGTGCTCATGTCGTTCATCGCCGCGAAATTCCTGACGATCTCCGTGTACGGCCAGTCCCGCGGCGTCTACGAGCACTACTTCGCCACGTTCCTGCACCCGAACGATCTGTTGTGGTCGTTCCTGTCGGCGCTGACGATGGCCACCGGGGTGATGGTCGTGCACACCTACTACGGGTTCACCGCGTCGGGTGGCCCGGCCGGCGTGGGTGAGGCGGTCGGTCGCTCGGTGCGGTCATCGATGATCGTCACCGCCATTGTCTGCCTGATGATTTCGCTGTCCGTCTACGGGCAGCACGGCAACTTCAACCTGTCGGGCTGACGCTATGAGTAACGACAACCTTCGCGGCGCGCTGCGCCCGAACAGGGTCAGGACCAGCAGGATCGATCCGATCTGGTTCGCGCCGATTCTGTTCATCGTCGTCCTGGGCCTCATCGCCTTCACCACCGGCGCATTCTCCGGCAAATTCCAGCAGAGCATCCCACTCACTCTGGTCTCGGACCGGGCGGGGCTGGTGATGGAACAGGGCGCCAAGGTCAAGTTGCGCGGAGTGCAGATCGGCCAGGTCGCCACGATCGGCACCGACGTGAAATCCGCTCAGCTGCAACTGAAGATGCAGCCCGATCCCTTCAAATTCCTGCCGAGCAATGTCGAGGCCGAGATCAGATCGACCACCGCGTTCGGGTCGAAGTACGTCGACCTGATCGTGCCGGAGCATCCGAGCCCGGTTGCGCTGAAGCCCGGTGCGGTCTTGCACTCCCGCAACGTGACCGTCGAGGTGAACACGGTTTTCGAGAACCTGCAGTCGCTGGTGACCGCCATCGACCCCGCCAAGCTGAACGCGATTCTGTCGGCGTTCGCGCAGTCGGTGCGCGGTAAGGGTGATCGGATCGGGCAGGCGATCACCGACGCCAACAACCTGCTGCTGGCCGTCAACCCGCGGCTGGACACCATCCACACCGACTGGAAACTGTTCGGCAAGACCGCCGCAGTGTATTCCGCTGCGGCACAAGATATTCTGTCGATCCTCGATTCCGCGGCGACCACCAGCACCACGATCACCGAGAACCAGCAGTCACTGGACGCGCTGCTGATGTCGGCCATCGGCTTCAGCCAGACCGGCATCGGCGTCATCGGTCGCAACGAAAGCAACATCGTGCAGGCGATCAACCTGCTCGACCCGACCACACGGCTGCTGGACATGTACTCGCCGACCTACACCTGCCTGTTCCAGGGCGCGCAGTGGTACGTCGAGCACGGTGGCCGGCACACATTGGGCGGCAACGGTTACTCGTTCATCATGGACGCCGGCCTGCTGTTCGGTGACGACCCGTACCGCTACCCCAAACACCTGCCGAAGGTGAACGCCACCGGAGGTCCCGGCGGAAAGCCCAGCTGCGGTTCGCTGCCCGACCCGAGCGCCAACTACCCGGTGCGCGCGCTGGTCACCGATACCGGGTGGGGCGCCGCCCCGAATGAGATCCGTACCAACCTCGCCGTCGGTAACCCCTGGTGGTCCAACTACTTCCCGACCACCAAGAATCCTCCCGAGCCGCCGCGCTACTTCTACCGCGGAGGGCAGCCGCCGCCATGAGTGCAGAAGGAAGGCCGGGCACCTTCAAGATCTGGGCCCGGGTCGCGCTGTTCACGGTCGTGTGCCTGGTGTTCACGTTTGCCTTGATCGCCGTATTCGGACAGCTACGGTTCGAGGACCGCACCGGCTATCACGCGGTCTTCACCAACATCTCCGGATTGAAGTCCGGCAATTTCGTGCGCATCGCCGGCGCAGAGGTGGGCAAGGTCGGCGACATCGACCTGCATCGCGACGGCACCGTGACTGTCGACTTCGCGATCGACAAGGGCGTGCGACTCACCGAGGGCACCCGGGCCGTGGTCCGCTACGAAAACCTGATCGGCGACCGGTATCTCGCGCTCGAACAGGGCGCGGGACCGCCGCGTCGCCTGGCTGCGGGTGGGACGATTCCGCTGGCGCGCACCGCGCCGGCCCTGGACGTCGACGCGCTGATCGGCGGTTTCCGGCCGTTGTTCCGTGCGTTGGATCCCGATCAGGTCAACGCGCTGTCCGGGCAGTTGCTGCGTATCTTCCAGGGACAGGGCGGCACCTTGTCCTCGGTTTTGGCGCAGACAGCGACACTCACCTCCACGCTGGCCGGACGCAGCGAGTTGATCACCGAGTTGATCACCAACCTGAACACCGTCCTGCACACCTTCGCCACGCGGGACCGCGAATTCTCCACCGGGCTGGACAAACTCGCCGAATTCGTCGACGGTCTGGCACAACGGAAGACTGACATCTCCACCGGCCTGGCCTATGTCAACGCCGCCGCCGGGTCGATCGCCGACCTGATGGTGCAGGCACGCGAGCCGATCACGAACGTCGTGCACGAGACCGACCGCACCTCCGGCCAGATCCTCGCCGACGGCCCCTACGTGGACGGCCTGCTCAAGAGCCTTCCCGACGTCTACCAGGTGCTGTCCCGGCAGGGGCTCAACGGCGACTACTTCGGCTTCTACTTCTGCGAAGTCCTGCTCAAGCTCAATGGCAAGGGAGGCAACCCGATCTACGTCAAGTTGCTGAACCAGCCCTCCGGGCGGTGCACGCCGAAATGAGCCGCTCGAAAAGCGCATCGGGAAAGGGCCGCAGCTCGCTGTGGCTGGGCGTGATGGGCACCGTGCTGTTGACCTGCGTGGTGATCGTCGCCTTCCAGTACGACAAACTGCCGTTCGTCAACGGCTACAACAACTACGCCGCCTACTTCTCCGAGGCCGGCGGCATCAAACCCGGCAACCAGGTGCGGGTTTCGGGGGTGGGCGTCGGGAGGGTCTCCGACGTCCGCCTGGACGGCACCAGAGTCCGAGTCGGTTTCACCGTCCGCAAAGGCGT
This sequence comes from Mycobacterium sp. TY815, assembly GCF_030755135.1. Taxonomy (NCBI): domain Bacteria; kingdom Bacillati; phylum Actinomycetota; class Actinomycetes; order Mycobacteriales; family Mycobacteriaceae; genus Mycobacterium; species Mycobacterium sp. TY815. Next base: position 120,799 of record NZ_JAUFRX010000005.1, read on the forward strand.
CGAGCTGGGTGACCGCACCGAGGCGGCGATCAAGACCGAGACGATTCTCGGATCCAAGATGCTGGAGCTGACGCCACGCGGCGACAAGCGGCTTGCAGAGACCATCCCGCTGGAACGCACCACCTCGCCGTACGACCTGCCTGATGCGCTGGGCGACCTCACTACCCAGATAAGCGGCTTGAACACCACCCAATTGTCTTCGGCGCTGACCACTTTGGCCGACACCTTCAAGGAGACGCCGGCGAATCTGCGTCCGGCGCTGGAGGGGGTGGCCCGGTTCTCCGACACCCTGAACAATCGGGACGCGCAGTTGCGCAGCCTGCTGGCCAATGCCAACAGCGTCTCGGGCGTCCTCGGCCGCCGCAGCCAGCAGATCGCCACCCTGGTGTCTAATTCGAATGCGCTGCTGGTCGCCCTGCTGCAGGAACGCGATTCGATAGACGCGCTGATGAACAACCTCACCGCGGTGTCGCATCAGATCTCGGGTCTGGTCGCCGACAATCGGACTCAACTCAAACCGGCACTCGACAAGCTCAACGGCGTGCTCGAGATACTCGACAACCGCAAGGAAGACCTGCAGCAGACCCTGCCGAAATTCAAGCGGTACGCGATGTCCTTCGGTGAAGTACTGGGTTCCGGACCGTTCTTCAAAGCCTATGTCGCCAACCTGATTCCGGGTCAGCTCAGTGGGCCCATCCTCGACTCCCGGATGTATGACCGCTACCTGGACCCCAACCAGGGCCTGCCGTCCGAGTCGGTGGACCCGCCCACCGGGAGTCCACCGGTGCCGCCGGAGGCCGCGCCGGTGCCGCTGTGGTCGCAACCACCGTCGCCCGGTCCCGCCCCGGGCCCGCCCCCTGAGCCGGCGGAAACGGGGGGCCGGTGAACATCAACCGCAGCATTCTGCGCAAGGTGACCGCCGCAAGCCTGGCCGTCACCCTCATCGTCTCCTCCCTCCTGGTGGGCCGAAATGTGTGGAAGGAGGTCGAGAAGAACACGTACTCGGCCTATTTCGCCAACGCCAACGGCCTGTTCGTCGGTGACGAGATCCGCATCCTCGGCGTCGGTGTCGGCACGGTGGACCGGATCGAACCGCAGCCGGCCAGTTCGAAGGTCATCTTCTCCGTCGACAAGCAGTATCCGATCCCGGCCGACGCCCGCGCCGCGATCCTGTCGCCGTCGCTGGTGACCTCGCGGGCGATTCAACTCGTGCCGGCCTACTCCGGTGGACCCAAACTGGCTGCGGGAGCGTCTATTCCGTTGAACCGAACCGCGGTGCCGGTCGAATGGGACGACTTCCGCAGGCAGTTGGAGAAACTGACCGAATCGCTGCAGCCCAGCACCCCGGGCGGAGTCAATTCGATTGGTGAGCTGGTCAACTCGACAGCCGACAACCTGCGCGGCGAGGGCGATACCGCCCGCGACACCATCATCAAGCTGTCGGCCGCGATCTCGGCGCTCGGCGATCACGCCGACGACATCTTCAGCACGGTGCGCAACCTGCAACTGCTGGTCTCCGCGCTGTATTCGAGCAGTGACCTGTTGGCGTCGTTCAACCGGAACCTGGCCAGTGTGACGACCGTGCTGTCCAATTCGCCCAACGAGGTCGCCAACGCGGTGGCAGGTCTCGATGGCGCGCTGGCCGACCTGCGTGGTTTTCTGGCGGAGAACCGGGAGTCGATCGGCGTCACCTTTGACCGGTTCAGTTCGATCACGACCGCGCTCAACGACAGTCGCGCCGACATCAAGCAGATCCTGCACGTGGTGCCGACGGTGTTCCAGAACTTCACCAACATCTACCAGCCGGCGCAGGGCGCGATGACCGGCATCATCGCGCTCAACAATTTCGCCGACATCCCGCAATGGATCTGCAGTTCCATCGAGGCCGCGTCACGCCAGGGTCTGGACCGGGTGTCCAAGCTGTGCCTGCAGTACGTCGAGCCGATCATCAAGAACCGGATCTACAACTACGTACCCGCCGGGCTGAACCCGTTCGTCGGCCCGCAGGCCCGCCCCAACGAGATCACCTACAGTGACGACCGGCTCCGGCCCGACTATCAGGCCCCGGCGCCGCCGGAGCCGCTGCCGGCTGAGCAGCCGACACAGGCTCCGACCGTTCCCGATCCGAGCCTGGGCCTGCAGGGCCTGATGGTTCCGCAAGGCGCCGGTTCATGAGGCGCGGCGTGCTGGCGTCGATCACCGTGGCGTGCCTTGCGGTGCTTCCGGGATGCGATTGGCACGGCCTGAATTCCCTGAAGCTGCCGGGTACCTCGGGCGGAGGCCCAGGCGCCTACACGATCCAGGCGGAACTGCCCGATGTGGTGAACATCCAGGAGAACACCCGGGTCCGGGTCGATGACGTGAACGTCGGCAACGTCACGAAGATCGAAGTGCAGGATTGGCACGCGCTGGTCACCATGCGGATCAACGGCGACATCCGGCTGCCGGCCAACGCCACGGCCAAGATCGGGCAGACCAGCCTGCTCGGTTCTATGCACATCGAACTGGCGCCGCCGAAAGACGAACCGCCGGTGGGGCAACTGAAGAACGGTTCGGTCATCCCGCTGTCGCATGCCAGCATGTACCCCACCACCGAGCAGACGCTGGCCTCGGTCTCGGTGCTGCTGAACGGCGGGGGCCTGGCCCAGCTGCAGGAGATCACCCAGTCGATCGCCAAGGCTTTCGCCGGTCGCGAGAACGACATGCGAAGCCTGCTGCACCAGATTGACGAGTTCATCGCCGGCACGAACAAGCAGACCGACGACATCATCGCGGCGTCGGAGAATCTCAACTCGCTCGTTGGTCAGTTCGCTGCCAAGGACCCGGCCGTCGACCGGGCGTTGACCACGGTGCCGAAAGCCTTGGCGGTGTTGGCCAGAGAACGCGGCCAGATCGCGGACGCGATCGACCAACTCGGCAAGTTCAGCGCCCTCGCGGCGGATACCGTGCGCCAGAGCAAGGAATCGCTGGTGAACAACCTGCGCCAGATCGCTCCGGTGCTGCGCCGGCTGGCCGATGCCGGGCCCGCGCTGACCAAGGGTCTGGACGGCCTGGCGACCTACCCGTGGCCCACCTCGACGGTCACCAACTGGTTTCGCGGCGACTATGCGAACCTGACGATGATCGTCGATCTGACGTTGAGCCGCATCGACACCGGGATCTTCACCGGTTCGCGGTGGGAGGGCAACCTCACCCAACTCGAGATGCAGTGGGGACGCACCATCGGCATGCAGCCCAGCCCCGCGACCGGGGGCAATCCGCTCACCTTCCCCTACCACGACGGGGGATACTGATGCTGCGCCTGAACCGCAAGACCTGGATCCAGCTGGCCGTGCTGTCCCTCGTCACGATCGTCTCCTGTGGCGCAATGGCTTTCAACTACATGAAGCTGCCCGAGACGCTGTTCGGCATCGGCGAGTACACCGTCACCGTCGACCTGCCGCAGTCCGGCGGGCTCTACGAGAACTCGGTCGTGACCTACCGTGGCACCGACGTGGGACAGGTCAGGTCGGTCGATGTCACCGCCACCGGAGTGCGTGCGGTGCTCGCCATGCGGTCCGGGGTCGAGGTGCCCGCGGACGTGCAGGCGTCGGTGCACAGCCGCTCGGCGGTCGGGGAGCAGTTCATCGAACTCACGCCGAAGCCGGGAAGCCGTCCCCGCCTGCTGCGTTCCGGAGATGTCATACCGGCCGGCCAGGTCGATGTCCCCGTCGACATCGGACGCCTGCTGGATATGACCAACCGGGCGTTGCAGGCCATTCCGCGGGACAACCTGCGCACGGTGACGGATGAGGCCAACCGGGCGGTCGGTGGCCTCGGGCCGGAACTGTCTCGAATCGTCGACGGCTCAACGGCATTGGCCATTGCCGGCGGACGCACCGTGGAACCGCTGGCCACGCTGATCGATCAGGCCCCGCCCGTGCTGAACTCACAGGTGCAGACCTCGGATGCGATCGCGACCTGGGCGCAGCGGGCCGCGGCCATCACCGCGCAGTTCCAGGCGCAGGATGCCGCGCTGCGAGATCTGTTGACGCAGGGCAGTTCCGGTCTGGAAGAAGGCCGCGCCACGCTGGACCGGATAGCTCCGGCGGTACCGGTGTTGTTCGCCAACCTGGTCAGCCTCGGCGACATCGCCTACGTGTACCGCCACGACATCGAGCAGATCCTGGTGCTGCTGCCGCAGGGTATCGCCGTCATGGCGGGGTCTCTGGTGCCCAACGTCGGGACCAAACAGGACTACACCGGCTTCTATCTCGACTTCAATCTGAACATGAACCTCCCGCCGCCCTGCACCACGGGCTTCCTGCCGCCGACTCAGCGCCGCTCGCCGGCCAGCGTTGATGCTCCCGATCGGCCGGCGGCCGAACTGTATTGCCGGTTGCCGCAGGACTCCGAACTCAATGTCCGTGGCGCACGCAATATTCCGTGCGAGACCAAACCCTGGAAACGTGCCCCCACCGTCGAGATGTGCGAAAGCGACGAGGAGTACGTGCCGCTCAATGACGGCTACAACTGGAAGGGCGATCCCAACGCCACCACCACCGGCCAGGGTGTGCCGCAATACCCACCGGGACAGGACCCGCGGCTACCACCACCGCGCGGTACCGCGCCGGCGCCACCACCACCGCCGCCACCGCAGCCCGTGGCGGTGGCAACCTACGACCCGTCCTCCGGTGAGTACATCGGGCCGGACGGGCACCGCTACACCGAGGCCGATCTGGCGCACCCCCGTGCCAAGAACTGGCAGTCACTGCTGGTGCCGCCGTCGTGAGTAAGGAGCAACATGGCCGACGAGCCTGACACCGACGCCGTCGACGAGGTGGATACCGACCCGTCACAAACCGACCCGGAATCACAAACCGACCCGGAATCACAAACCGACCCGGAATCGCAAGGCGGCGAGGACATTCAGACCCGCGATGAGTCCGGGGCCGACGAGGAATCCCCGCCCGACGAAGAGAACCGGGCCGACGAGGCCCGCCGGCGGTTCCGGCTGCGCAGTCACCTCGCTCAGCCCACCCGCGCGCTGATCGCCAGCGCGGTCGTCGTGGCCGCACTGGCCGGACTGACGGGCTGGCTGGGCTACCGCGCCTACCAGGAACGTGAGGCCCAGGCGCAGCGCGATCTGTTCGTACAGACCGCGCGCCAGGGCGCGGTGAACCTCACGTCGATCAGCTACACCGAGATCGACTCGGACGTGCAACGGATCCTCGATATGGCCACCGGAGCGTTCCGCGACGATTTCGAGCACCGGTCAAAGCCCTTCGTGGAGCTTGTCAAAGCGGCGCAGTCGATCTCCGAGGGAACGGTGACCGACGCCGGTCTGGAATCCCAGCACGGCGACTCGGCGCAGGTGCTGGTCGCGGTGGCGGTGAAGTCGCGCACCGCCGGGGGAGAGGAGGCGCCCCGGGAGTGGCGGATGAAGATCGAGGTGAAGGCCGTCGGCGACGAGGCCAAGATGTCCAACGTGGTGTTCGTGCCATGACGACACTGAGCGAAAGGACTGAGGACACCGTCACCGAAACCCCCGGCCGGACAGACGAAGACGAGACCACGCAGCAGCAACCCCAGGACATCGAGGAGCTCGAAGACGTCAAGGACCGCGACGAATCCGCCGACGAGCCGATCACTGATGACGAGCCCGACGACGCGGCCGGGGGCAGGAAGATCGCGTGGTCGCGCGTTGTCGCTTACGGCCTGCTACCCGCACTGGCGCTATTGCTGGCGCTGACGGCCGGCTACTTCAAGTGGGTAGCCGTGTCGGGAACCGACGTCGCGCGTGCCCGCACCGAGTCGATGCGGGTGGCCAGCGAAGACGCGGTCGCCATGCTGTCCTACAACCCGGATACCGCCGAGAAGCAGCTCACCGCCGCCCGCGATCGGCTGACCGGAGATTTCAAGGACGCCTACACCGCGCTGACGCGTCAGGTCGTCATTCCGGGCGCGAAGGAGAAGCGCATCTCGGCCGTGGCGAAAGTCAATGCCGCTGCGTCGGTTTCGGCTACCGCTGAGCATGCCGTCGTGCTGTTGTTCGTCGATCAGACGGTCACCATCGGTGACGGCGGCGCACCCACCGATACCCAACCGGTCATCCGGGTGACATTGGAGAAGGTCGACGGCCGATGGCTGGTCTCGCATTTCGACCCGGTATGAGCAGAAGCGGGTTTTTGGTCGCCGTATCCGTCACTGCGGCAGCAGTATTGGCGATCCCGTCGGCGAACGCCGATAACAAGCGACTCAACGACGCCGTCGTCTCCGGTGTCTACACCATTCAGCATCAGGCCGGCTGCACCAACGACGTCGTGATGAACAACTCGCTCTATCTGGCCGCACAGTGGCACGCCGACGACATGATGGCCAACCGGAACATCAACGATGACATCGGATCCGACGGCTCCACGCCACAGGACCGGGCCAATGCCGCCGGCTTCCGGGGACGCGTGACGGAAACGGTCGCCGTCAACCCGGCGCTCTCGATCAGCAGCTTCGAGCTGATGAACCAGTGGTACAACAACCCCGATTACCTGGCCATCATGCGGGATTGCGCGAATACCGCGATGGGTGTCTGGTCCGCCAACAGCCTGGACCGCACCGTGGTGGTGGCCCTGTACGGGCAGCCGGCCGCGCCGAGACGCTAGTCGTAGACCGGCGACCACATCCGGTCGAGCACAGCCTGCCGCACGTCGTCGTAGGTTCTGGTGGCGACACCGTCGTCGACCGCGGCGTGGTACACGGCCTCGGCCACCAGCGCCGAGATGTCGCGCAGATTCTGCACGTCAGGTAGCAGCGAGTCGCCGGCCGCAGCCGGGTTGGCTTGTTGCGCCACGGCTTTGGCTGAGGCATGGAGCATCGATTGGGTGACCCGCCGCGCGCCGGCGACGATGATGCCCAGGCCGATGCCGGGGAACACCAGCACGTTGTTGGCCTGGCCGATGGTGTAGGTCGTTCCCTCGTGGACGACCGGCCCAATCGGGCTGCCGGTGGCCACCAGCGCCCGCCCGTCCGTCCACTGCACCAGGTCGGCCGGCATCGCCTCCATCCGCGACGTCGGGTTGGACAGCGGGAAGATCATCGGCCGCTCGCAGTGAGCCGCCATCTCCTGCACGGCTTCACGGGTGAATGCACCATGTACCGCGGAGCAGCCGAGCAGCACGGTCGGCGCGGCGAGCTTGATCGCGTCGAGGAGTCCGACGTGCTGGTCTGCGGCCACGCCGAGCTGCTCGCGGTTCTTGGCATAGGGGACCTGGAAGTCGCGCAGATCGTCCATGTCGTCGAACAGCAGACCCTGGCGGTCGATCGGCCAGATCTGTGCGGTGGCCTGCTCGGGGGCGGCGCCGTCGGCGATCATCGCGTCGCGGATCTGGTCGGCGACGCCGAGCCCCGCGGTGCCGGCGCCGAAGACGACGATGCGCTGATCACGCAGCGGCACGCCGGCTTCCCGGCATCCGCCGTAGACCGCGGCCAACACCACCGCGCCGGTTCCCTGCATGTCGTCGTTGAACACCAGGTAGTCGTCGCCGTAGGTCTGCAGGATCTTGCGTGCGTTGGCGGGACCGAAGTCCTCGAAGTGCAGGATCGCATGCGGGTACAGCCGGTGCGCCGTCTCGATGTAGCGCCTGATGAAGTCGTCGTACTGGTCTCCGCGCCGACGGGCGTGCCGGTTGCCCAGGTAGAACGGGTCCTGCAGCAGTTGCTCGTTATCGGTGCCGACGTCCAGCGACACCGCCAGGCAGCGCCGCGGATCGATGCCACCACCGGCGGTGTAGAGCGCCAGCTTGCCGACGGTGATCTGGATGCCGCCTACTCCCCAGTCGCCGATGCCCAGGATCGCCTCGGCATCGGTGCACACGATCAGGTCGATGTCGTCGGGGCCCTGCCCGAGCGTCGCGAAGGCCTCGGCGATCTCGTCGGGAGCGTCGATGCTCAGGAACAGTCCGCGCTGACCGCGATACTCGTCGGAGAAGCGCTGAATCGCCTCGCCGACCGTGGGCGTGTACACCACCGGCATCAGTTCGGGCAGGTGATCGGTGAGGACTTTGTAGTACAGCAGCTCATGCCGGTAGTGCAGCTGTTCGAGCAGTAGATTACGACCCAAATCTGTTGCCATGCTTTGTAATTGGTGCCACACCCGATCCGCCTGCTGGTCTAGGGTGAGCACCGCGGAGGGGAGTCTGCCGGTCAGCCCGAGTCGGCGCCGCTGTTCGTGGGTGAAGCCGACACCGCGGTTAAGGCTCGGTGTCGAGAGTGCCTCCGGGAACCGGGGCACGCAGGCATCGCTCATCTCCAGCTCCATCCGTGACTAGGGTGCGTCACGTCACGTTAGCGCTGAAGGAGAAACCGGGGGTTACCAGCCGGAGGCGGATTTGCGCGTGTCTTGGTTGAGGTCGGGGTGATCCGTCATGTCGCAGATGCATACGTCCTGGGCCCGGCGGCGGAATCGCCCGGCGCGTTCGAACTTCAGGTGCTGGGCGTAGACCTTGTCGCGCTGCTTCTGGGAGAACGCAAAGTCCAGGTTGACCGGCAACCCGGCCCAGTCGACCTGTTCAGCGGGTGTGTTGGAACCCTGGCGGGCCCGGCAGTGCCGGGGACAGACAGTGTGCATGCCGGTCCCTGATGGACCATCAGACTCCCGAGCCACGCGTACGACCCTCCCTCGAGTGCACGTTCTCTTGGGTGAATGGTGCGACGCCCATGTTTCAGCTGAAGGCGTGTGACGTTTCCGTCAAATTACGGGGTTACCCAGCTTCCGGGCTCAGTACACATCGCGGTGGTAGCGCTTGTCGGTACGCAGTGTCTGCACGAAGGCCTTGGCGGCGTCCGCATCGAGTTTGCCGTGCTGGGCCGCGATATCGCAGAGTGCCTGTTCAACGTCCTTCGCCATCGGGTCGGCACTGCCGCAGACGTATAGCTGAGCGCCGTCCTGCAGCCACGCCCACAGTTCGGCGCCGCGCTTGCGCATCAGGTGCTGCACGTACACCTTGTCCTGCTGGTCGCGGGAAAATGCCAGGTCGAGTTCGGTGAGCAACCCGTCGGCGTGCATCGCCTGGATCTCGTCGCGGTAGTAGAAGTCGGTGGCGGCGTGCTGCTCGCCGAAGAACAGCCAGTTGGGTCCGGTGTGGCCCAGCGCACGCCGCTCCTGAAGGAATCCGCGGAACGGGGCGATCCCGGTGCCGGGTCCGATCATGATCATGGGTGTCTGCGGGTCACCGGGGGGCCGGAAGTTCTTCGACGTACGCACGTAGACCGCGATCCGGTCACTGGGCGAGCGGTCGGCCAGATAGGTGGAGCACACCCCGCGCCGCGGCACCCCCTGAAAGTTGTACCGCACCGGCGAGACGGTGAGGTGGACCTCACCGGGGTGCACCTTGGGGCTCGACGAAATCGAATAGAGCCGCGGCTGAAGCGGTTTGAGCACAGCGAGCCACTCGTCGACGGACGCGTGCACCGGCGCCTGCCCGAGCAGGTCCACCGACTGGCGCCCCCAGGACCAATCCGCCAGCGCAGTCCTGTTCTCCGGACGCATCAACTCGCTCAGCCGCGCCGCCGCGTCGGCGTTGCCGGTCCGCTGCTGCACGAAACGCAGCAGGTCGGGGCTGATGTGCGCGATCTCGAACCGGTCGGTCAGGGCGGTGCGCAGCGACATCGCGCCGTGGTCGGCGACCTCCACCTCGGTGCGGCCATCCAGGCCGGTGGCGGTCAGCCATTCGTCGACGAACTGCTCGTTGTTGTGCGGCCACACGCCGAGCGCGTCGCCGGCCTCGTAGTGCACCGTTGCCTCCGGCACGTCGAAGACCAGCTGGCGCACGTCTTTGGCCGAGCGGGGCCGGCTCAGGGTGACGTTGCGGATCACACCGGTGACCAGGGGACGCGTCTTGGTGTACGCGTTCGTGCTGGCCACGGGGATGGCCGGCTTCGTGACGGGGCTCCCGGATTCCGGCGGTTGCGACAACGCGGCCACGACGTTGTCGAGCCAGCGCGCCGCGGCCTCCTCGTAGTCGGGCTCGCAGTCGACACGGTCGGTGATGCGGGTCGCGCCCAGCGCGGCGAGCCGTTCGTCGAGCCGGCGCCCATGACCGCAGAAGTCGTCGTAGTTGGAGTCGCCGAGGGCCAGCACGCCATAGCGGGTTTCGCCCAGCGCAGGTGCGCCCTGGTCCGACAGCGCCTGCCACAAACCGGCCCCGTTGTCAGGGGGATCGCCGTCACCGGTGGTGCTGGTGACCAGCAGCAACTCGCTGACGCGCGGCAGGTCGCCGACCGGGAAATCGTCCATCGCATGTACGGCGACCGGCAGTGAGGCGTGGGTCAGACGCGCGGCCAGCTCGCTTGCGAGCTCCTCGGCATTGCCGGTCTGTGAGGCCCACAGCAGCACCACGGGTGCCCGGCTCTGGGCGGTTTCGGGTTCCCGGACGGCGTCCGGTGCCGGCACCGGGGTGCGCGAGCATATCCCCGCGATCACGCCGTCCAGCCACAGTCGGGTACGGGTATCGAACGGTGCGCTGGCCGGCAAGGTGGGCAGTCCGGTCATCGGCCGCCCGGCCTCGAGCCGCAACCCGGCCAGCAGCCCCGCCAGGTAGGCGCGACCGTGCGGGTCGAACTCCGGTGCGGGTTCGGTTGCCACGCCCAGGAATTCGGCGATCGCGTCGATCTGCGCCAGGCTGACGTGCGCAGGTTCGGGTTCCGGGCGGCCACTGCGCTGCGGTTCGACCGGAGCACGGCCGGCGACCTTCGTCAGAGTGACCGCGCAGGCCTTGTATTCCGGCTGGCGCGAGATGGGGTCGACGGCGTCATTGGTGACCGCGTTGATCGAAAGGTATTCGCCGAACGAGTCGTTCCAGTGAAACGGCGCGAAGCAGTTACCCGGCCGTACCCGGTCGGTGACGACGGCGGGCAGGACCGCACGCCCGCGCCGGGACGCGATCTCCACCCGATCCCCGTCGCTGATCTGTTGGCGGGCCGCATCTTCGGGGTGAATCTCCACGAACGGGCCGGGATTGAGCTTGTTGAGCTTGGCTACCTTGCCCGTCTTTGTCATGGTGTGCCACTGGTGCGGCAGGCGGCCGGTGTTGAGCAGGAACGGGTAATCCTGGTCCGGCATCTCTTCGGGCGACAGATGTGGGCGGGCGAAGAAGACGGCCCGACCGTGCGGGGTCGGGAATGCGAGGCGGGGTACGTGCCCGTCCTCCCGGACGACCAGGGCCTGGCTGACGCCGTCGTTGAGGTATCGGATCGGGTTGCGGTCGTTGGGGCTGTCGGGTGGGCAGGGCCACTGCACAGGTGTCTGGCGTAAGCGTGCGTAGCTGATGCCGCGGATGTCGTAACCGGTTCTGGGGTTGCTGAACCGCTTGATCTCCTCGAACACCTCTTCGCTGGAGCTGTAGCTGAACCAGTCGGCAAACCCCATCGCACAGGCGATCCGGGCGATGATCTGCCAGTCGGGCAACGCCTGAGCCGGTGGATCGACCGCCTTCTGGAACAGAGTCAGGTTGCGCTCGGAGTTGACCATCACTCCGTCGGACTCCGTCCACAGTGCGGCCGGCAGCACCACATCCGCGTATGCGTTGGTCTCGGTCTCCAGATAGGCGTCCTGGGTGATCACCAGTTCGGCCTGCTCCAGACCGGCCAGCACCGTCTTCCGGTTGGCCACGGTGGCAACGGGATTGGTGCACATGATCCAGCACGCCTTGATCTGTCCGTCGGCCATGCGGGTGAACATGTCGATCACACCGTCGCTGACGTCGGTGCGCAACGACCCGCGGGCAATGCCCCACTGGTCCTCGGTGAACTCCCGGTCTTCGGTGCTGGTCACCGCCCGCTGGCCCGGCAAACCCGGCCCCATGTAACCCATTTCGCGTCCGCCCATCGCATTGGGCTGGCCGGTGAGCGAGAACGGGCCGCTGCCGGGCCGGCAGATTGCTCCGGTCGCCAGATGCAGGTTGCAGATCGCGTTGGTGTTCCAGGTGCCGTGCGTGCTCTGGTTGAGGCCCATCGTCCAGCAGCTCATCCAATTCGCGGCTTCACCGATCCAGCGAGCCGCGGTGCGGATGTCGTCGGCGGGAATGCCGGTGATGTCGCTGACGTGGTCCGGGGTGAACTGTTCCAGGAAGCTGGGCATCACCTCCCAGCCGGTGGTGAATTCGGCGATGAAGTCCGGATCGGTATGCCCGTTGCGCGCGATCAGGTGCAGTAAGCCGTTGAGCAGCGCGAGATCCGAGCCGGGGGCGATCTGCAGGAACAGATCGGCCTTGGCGGCGGTCGCGGTGCGGCGTGGGTCGACGACGATCAGTTTCGCACCGGCTTTGACCCGTTCCATCATGCGCAGGAACAGGATCGGATGACAGTCGGCCATGTTGGCGCCGATGACCAAGAACACGTCGGCGTGGTCGAAGTCTTGGTAGGACCCGGGCGGTCCGTCGGCGCCCAGCGACAGCTTGTAGCCCGAACTGGCGCCGGCCATGCACAGGCGCGAGTTCGACTCGATCTGGTTGGTGCCGATAAAACCCTTGGCCAGCTTGTTCGCCAGGTACTGGGCTTCCAGTGACATCTGTCCCGAGACGTACAGGGCAACGGCGTCGGGTCCGTGCTTGTCGATGATGCCCCGTAACCGCTTGGCGGAGCGCATGATCGCGGTGTCGGTGTCGACGGGTTCGAAGGGCTGACCACGGTCGGTCCGCGCGTATGCCGACTCGGCTCGTCCCGGTGCCGCAAGAAAATCAGCGGTGGTCGCGCCTTTGGTGCACAACCGCCCGAAGTTGGCCGGATGATCTTCTTGTCCAAGTGTTTTGGTGATGTGACGGCGGCCGCTTTCGGGATCCGTTGTGAGCTGCAACACCATGCCGCATCCGACGCCGCAGTAGGCGCACATGGTGCGCACCGCATCGTCGGGGGAGTGCATGGTGGTTGTCCGACCTCTCGTCTCGCGCACACGGACCTGCGGAAAATCGTCCGGTAGTGATGTTTCGGTGCGGATCACCTGAGGTTTCAGCGGCTTTACGGACTTCTCGCAGCGGGATGTGGCGTGGTGTGCGGTGTCGGTAATTCGGCACGAAATTCGGGGTGGTGCCCGGCGCCGGCCTCACGGCGACCGCGGTCTTCGTTGACCGGTGATCTTCGCCGAGGTTACCCACGCCGAGCCCCGTGAAAGGCCCTGCACCTGCGGTTTTGACCAAACCCGACGGACATTCACAGTGCGCGTCCAGCTGCGGGCCCCGTTCGTTAAGCTCGCGAGGTGCGTTCTCGGTTCGGTGCTGCCCTGCTCATGCTGGGGATGGCGGTCACAGGGTGTGACGACCACGCATCGGCGCCGCCGCAGGCGAAGCCGGCCTCCTGCAAGGAGTCAGACAGTCCCACCGCCGACACGGTGCGCCGGGCCATCGCCGCCGTCCCGGTCGAGGTGCCGGGTTCTGCCTGGGTGGAGTTCGCCCGCGGTCACACCAGGAAATGCCGGCTGAACTGGGTGCAGATCATCCCGACCATCGCCTCGGAGTCGACGCCGCAACAGCTGCTGTTCTTCGACCGCAACACCCCGCTGGGTTCGCCCACCCCGAACCCCAAGCCCTACATCACGGTGCTGGCGCCGGCCGACGACACCGTGACCGTGCAGTACCAGTGGCGTAACGGCAGCGACGAGGAATGCTGTCCCACTGGCAAAGGCACGGTGAAATTCGAGATCGGGCCGGACGGCAGGCTCAAGGCGCTCGGTCCCATCCCGCACCAGCCGCCCAGCTAACCGCCGGTCGCCGCCCCCTTCAGCACTTCTACAGCACACCTACAGCAGTTTCAGGCTGCTTACGGCGTGCTTGACCCAGGTTCCGCTGGCACGCTTGGTCTTCCGTGCGAGAGATCGTGCACGAAAGACGAAGGAGGGTCATGGACCTGCAGACGCTGCCGCGGCGAGCGGAGTCGTGTGACGTCGTTGCGGCCAATCGTCGTGGCCCACGTCACATCTCACACTGGGACGCCGAGGATGTGGTGGCCTGGGAGGCCGGGAACAAACTCATCGCGCGACGGAACCTGTTGTGGTCGGTCGTCACCGTTCACCTGGGCTACTCGGTGTGGACGCTGTGGCCGGTGATGGAACTGTTCATGCCGCAGAACGTGTACGGATTCTCGACGGGCGACAAGCTGCTGCTGGTCATTACCGCGGCCCTGGTCGGTGCGTGCCTGCGCATGCCCTACTCGGTGGCCACTGCGGTCCTGGGCGGGCGAAAGTGGGCGATCATTTCGTCGGCGGCATTGATCGTCCCGGTGGTCGGCACGATGGTGTTGCTGATGCATCCCGGTCTGCCGTTGTGGCCGTACCTGATCTGCGCTGCGCTCACCGGATTGGGCGGCGGCAACTTCGCGGCCTCGATGAGCAACGCCAACGCCTTCTATCCGCAGCGTCTCAAGGGCTCCGCCCTCGGATTGGCCGGCGGCGTCGGCAATCTCGGGGTACCGGCGATCCAGTTGGTCGGGCTGCTGGTGATCGCCACCGCGGGTGACCGCAAGCCCTACCTGGTGTGCGGGCTGTATGCGGTGTCGCTGGTGATCGCATGCATCGGGGTGACCCGATCGATGAATACCGTTGCGCAGCATCACGTCAAGCCGGAAAAGCTGCGGCCGATCATCGCGGCGATGTTCGCCACCCGCGACACGTGGCTGCTCTCGCTGCTCTACCTCGGCACGTTCGGCTCGTTCATCGGATTCTCCTTCGCGTTCGGCCAGGTGCTGCAGAACAACTTCGTGGCCGGTGGGGAAACCGTCGCCCAAGCCAGCCTGCACGCCGCCGAACTCGCCTTCCTGGGGCCGTTGTTGGCAGCTGTGGCAAGGGTTTACGGCGGCCGGCTGGCCGACCGCATCGGTGGCAGCCGCCTGACGCTGATGGTGTTCACCGGCATGACGTTCACCGCGGGACTACTGATCGTCGCCAGCGCCCACCAGCACCGCCAGCACGGCGGCGCCGCCATGGCCGGCTACTTCGCCTGCTTCATAGCCCTTTTCGTGCTGTCCGGGCTGGGCAACGGATCGGTCTACAAAATGATCCCGACGATCTTCGAGGCCTGCAGTCGCTCGCTTGACATCACCGAAGCCGATCGCCGGGAATGGTCGCGGATCATCTCCGGCGTCGTCATCGGGTTCGTGGCATCGGTCGGCGCGCTCGGCGGGGTCGGAATCGACCTCGCGCTGCGGGCGTCGTACCAGAGCACCGGTGCGGGCACCGAGGCATTCTGGATCTTCATGTGCGGCTACGCCGCGGCCGCCGCGCTGACCTGGCAGGCCTACGTCCGCCGCGCCGTCACCCCGGTGGTGCAGTCGGCGGAACTCGTTGTGAGCAAGGCTTAGTCGGGGAGGTTCTCCGGGTGCAGCATCTCTGCGTAGCGCAGCTGCTCAGGGATGCCGAACCCGTCGACCAGCGTCCGGGCGTGCGGGCGCAGCACCCGGCACCGGTCGTTGATGCCCCGGGTCACCGCCTTGGCGCGCTCGGTCGACAGGTACCGGTGCTCGATGAACCACGCCTTGTCCTCTTCGATCACCGACAACGCGTAGAGGTCGCACACCACCCCCAGCAGCTCGCGCGCCTTCCGGTCCGGGCATGACTCGATGCCGGCGACGAAGGCCTCCAGCACCACCGTGTCGATGTGCGCCTTCGCGGCGTGCAACACGTGGTCCTGCACCGTGTTGAAAGCGTCGAAGGCCGACATCTCCTTGGATTTGCCTTGCAGGCGGCGCGCCACCGACGACAGCAGGTAGTCCTCGCGGTCTTCGAACATCTGCACCTGGGTGCCGCGGTTGAACAGGCTGCCTTCTTCCTCGTTGTCCTGTCTGGCGTCGACGATGCGCTGCATGATCGCTTCG
This sequence comes from Mycobacterium sp. TY815, assembly GCF_030755135.1. Classification (NCBI taxonomy): domain Bacteria; kingdom Bacillati; phylum Actinomycetota; class Actinomycetes; order Mycobacteriales; family Mycobacteriaceae; genus Mycobacterium; species Mycobacterium sp. TY815. The sequence continues at coordinate 136,633 of NZ_JAUFRX010000005.1, forward strand.
GCCGCAGTGCGTTTCTTCACCCGGTCGCCCACCGTGTTCGCCGCGAAACGCACCCACTCGACCGGGCTCATGCTCTTGATGTCGTCGGCGTAGGCGGTGAGCAGTTCCTTGGCCACCAGCTGGGTCAGCACATGGTTGTCACCCTCGAAGGTGGTGAACACGTCGGTGTCGGCCCGCAGGGCGATCAGCCGGTTCTCGGCCATGTAGCCTGCGCCGCCACATGCCTCCCGGGCCTCCTGGATGGCCCGGGACGCGTGCCAGGTGTTGGCCGCCTTCAGTCCGGCGGCACGCGCCTCCAGCTCACGCTGTTCTTCGGCGTCCACTACGTCGGAGGTCTGCAGGTCGTGGCATTTGGACACCAACTCGTTCTGGGCGAACTGCAGCGCGTAGGACCGGGCGATCAGCGGGAACAGCCGCCGCTGGTGCACCAGGTAGTCCATGATCAGCACTTCGTTGTCGTCATCGCCGGGCGCGCTGAATTGCCTGCGCTGCAACGCATAACGGGTGGCGATGTCCAGCGCGACGTGCGCCGCGTTACCGGCGCTGCCACCCACGGTCACCCGGCCCCGGATCAGCGTGCCGATCATCGTGAAGAACCGCCGGTTGGCGTTGTCGATCGGCGAGGTGTAGGTGCCGTCCGGTTCGACCTCGCCGTACTTGTTGAGCAGGTTGACTCGCGGCACCCGGACGTTGTCGAACATGATGCGGCCGTTGTCGACGCCGGGCAGGCCGCCCTTGTAGTGGCAGTCCGAGGTGGTGACCCCCGGCAGGTCGTTACCGTCGGCGTCACGCAGCGGGACCAGCACGCAGTGCACGCCGTGATTGACCGGCTTGCCGTCCTTGTGGGTGATCAGTTGCGCGAAAACCGCTGCGATGGTTGCGGTCTCGGCCGCGCCGCCGATGTAGTCCTTGCGCGACGTCGGGGTGGGGGAGTTGATGACGAACTCTTCGGTTTCGGCGTCGTAGGTGGCCGTCGTCTCCAGCGACTGGACGTCGCTGCCGTGTCCGGTCTCGGTCATCGCGAAACAGCCGAGCAGGTCGAGGGTGATGATGTCCCGCACATAAGAGGAGTGGCGTTCGGTGCCCAGGTTCTCCACGGCGCCGCCGAACAGGCCCCACTGGACACCGGCCTTGACCATCAGGGAAAGATCCGACATGGCCAGCATCTCGATCATCGTGACCGCCGCTCCGACGTCACCGGTGCCGCCGTGCTCCTTGCGGAACCCTTCGTCCGACACGCCGGCGGCCGCCATCATCTGCATCTGCTCGGCGACCTTCGCGCGGGCGATGACCGTGTTCGGGGTGTGGTGCGGACGGAAAGCCTCGTGCGAGAGCTTGGCCCGCGTCTCGTTCTTCACGTCCCGCCAACGCCCGTCGAGTGCGTCGCGGATGTAGTCGGCAGTGCTTTTGGTGTCGGATGCCATGACCCGACCGTAGCCCGTCGCCTGCTCTGCCGGAACAGGTCAGCCCTATGAACACAGTGTGTCGCAGAAATCTTTCAGTGATGTCGTGCTTCGTCGTGTTCGTTGCCGTCAGCCACGACCACGCCGAGCACCGTCGGGCAGGGTACCCGGGCATTTTGATCTGATTCCGGCACAAGGGAATTGGCCAGCGCACCGATAATTGGCGCACTATGGCGACGCTATCGTGCGGCAAAGCGGAATGCGGGGCTGGCGTGTGCGACTAGGGGCACATGAAGCTGATCGGCGGGCACTGCCTGATGGTGATCGCCTCGATGGGCGGATTGTCGCCGTCCCACATGGAGATCGGCATGCCCTGCGAGGTCAGGTTGCCCATCCCGTAGTTGGTCGCATACCAGGTGTGGCAGACGCTCCAGTCCCAGTCGACGAACTGGTTCGTCACATAGGGCATCTGCTTAGGGTTGCCCGGGCACCACCGGTGCGGCTGCGTCGTGTCCGCGTGGGCGACACCCAGACCCAGGCCGGTGAGTACCGCGGACCCGGCCAGCGCTGAGGCCGCGAGGACTTTCCTGGTTGTGCTGGCCAGTCGCATGACGGCCCTCCTTTCTTCGCGCACGCAGGCGCGGGAACCACCCCACAGGGGGTTCGCGCGCCAGTGCATTCGAGCCATTGTCAGGTCATCAAATGGCTCTTGACCTCTGTTGGGATGGAGATTAACGGCGCTGGTTTGCGAAATTCTTGCGTCCGGACGTGCCAATTGCAGGCGTGCGGGTTACCAGTTGTGCTGTGCAGCGCGGGCACCGCGCGCCGTTTACGTCGGGCAGTCAGGCCTTGTCGCGGCGTGGCGACGTGGCCGCCGGACGCAACCGGTAGCGGACGAAACCGAGCCACACCAGGGCGAGCAGTCCGAGCATGAGCATGTCGAACACCCACCAGCCCGAATAGTGACTCCACATCGCGTTGTGATCGGCCAGCTTGTCGATCCGTCGCAAGTCCACGGTGGCTGCGGCGGCCGCAAAGCCCCATTGGGCCGGAATGAACCAGGAGACCTGGTCGTAACCCCAGGTACCCACCAGCGAGACGAGTCCGCCCGCGAACAACAGTGAGGCCAGCAACGCCGGGATCAATAGGGGCAGCACCTCGGCCATCGACTTGCCCAGCGAGGACAACGCGAGCCCCACGATCGCCGACACGACGGCCGTCGCCGCCACGGTGACGTACAGCTCGATGCCCGCTGCCAGTGGGGAAGTGCCGAACAGCGCCGCGCCATGCTTGGGCCCGCCTTTACCGACGATCACGATGGCGGTCAGGACGGCAGCCTGCGCCGCGGCGATCAGGCCGAAGACGGCGAGTTTGGCCATCAGGTAGGCCGATGCCGACAGACCGATCGTCTGCTCCCGCCGGAAGATCCGGCGTTCGGAGACCAGGCTCCCGATCGTCAGTACGGTGCCCATGAGCACCGCGGCGAAGTTGAGCGCGGCCAGGATCTCGATCGCTTCGTGCGCATTCGCCGACGCCGGGCCGGACCGGCTCAACCCGGAATTCCCGGGGATCAGCAGCGTCAGCGCGCCGAGGGCGAACGGCAGCGCAAGCAACAACAGCGAAAAGACGGGGCTGGCGGCCAGCAGCCGCAACTGCCGACGGGCCACTAGCCGGAACTGACGTTTGACGCCGGGCACGGGTGCGAGCCGCTGTGGTCTGGCGATCGACGGCGGCGTCGGCGAGACCGCAGCCTGTTGTCTGATCAGGAAGGCGTGGTGCGCGCCGTGCGGGTCCGCGCTGATTCGCCCGAAGATCTCCAGCCAGTCGGTGGTGCCCAGCGCCGAGTCGATGTGCGAGGGCGGCCCGGCGAACGCCAACTGGCCCGCCGGCGTGAGCAGCAGCACCTGGTCGCACATGTTGAGGTATGCCGGCGACGTGCCGGACACCACCACCACGCAGCCGAGGTCGGCCTGGCGGCGTAGCAGCGCCATCACGTGGTTCTCCTGGACCGGGTCAAGCCCGGTCCCCGGCCCCTCGACCACCAGCAGCGACGGCCTGGTCAGCAGTTCGACCGCCAGCGACACGCACCGGCGCGCTTCGGGCGGCAACTTGGCGACCCGGGTCGTGCGATGCGGCGTGAGTTCGAGCTCGTCGAGGACCTGGTGCACGACCCGGTCACGGTTCTCCGGCGAGGTGTCCGGCGGCAGCCGCAGCTCGGCCGCATATGCGAGGGCGCGCTCCACGGTGAGCCGGGGGTGCACCCGGTTGTCGCGCGGAATTACCCCGATGCGCAGGCGCATCATGTCGGGCTCGGCGTGCGCGTCGTGGCCGTCGACGGTCAGCAGACCCGAACTCATCGGCCGGCTGCCGGCGAGCAGACCGGTCAAGGCGAAATTGCGTGCCGCCGACGGCCCGACCACGGCGATCAGGGAGCCCGGGGGCGCCGTGAACGTCACGTTCGACAGCACCTCGCGGCCATCCACAGTAAGTCCCAGCTGATACCCGGCGACGCCGATGGTGCGCGCGCCCGGCAGCAGCGGCAACCGGCTGGTCTGGGGCGGGAGCTCGCCGGGTCTGTTGTCGCCGGGCAGCAGTTTCCGGCCCGCCTCGGTCATCCGCTCGAGCAGGCCCGGGCCCGTGGCCGGGGCGTCGTCCGGTGCCGGCGGGGCGGCAGATTCGTCCGCCGGCACGTACCGGAATGGCCTGGTGGGTCGCTCCAGCGGGGAGTGCTCGACGGGGCCATATACGGCGGCGGGCTGGGCCGGGATGCTGGTCGTCGCGGGTTCTTCGACGGGCTGCGCCGGGATGCTGGTGGTGGGTGGGTCCGCCGGTGCGGCGGGGATGCTGGTGGTAGCGGGTTCCCCGATGGGTTGCGCCGGGATGCTGGTGGTAGGTGGGTCTGCCGGTGCGGCGACGGGCTGCGCGGGGATGCTGGTGGTGGGTGGATCTGCCGGTGCGGCGGGGATGCTGGTGGTAGCGGGTTCGGCGTCGTGCGCCCGAACAGGTTGCGGCAGCGGAGTTTTCACTCCCAGCGGATCGGTGGTCGGGGGCGGGGCGTCGTCGGGTGCTGTGACCTCGAAGCGCAGCCGCGGCCCGCGCTGCGGGTCGCCGATCGCAATCGTCTGACCGTCCCGGATATCGATGGTCGACATCCGCGCCCCATCCAGAAACAAGCCTTGATGGCTCTGATCGACGGCCAGCCAGTGGGTACCGGCGAAGCGCAGCACCACATCGGGGACGGGTCGTGTGTCGGGGCCGCCGGGGTCCAGTCGGACGTCGCAATGTCCGCCGTGCCCCACGATCACGTCGCGGCCCGGCGCGAAGACGTACCGCATCGATCCGACCCACACGGTCAACGGGGAGACGTCAGGGATGGCCGTCACCTTTCATCGTGGAGTGCTGACTCAAGTGTCTACCCGCTGAGGCGGTCCCTCCACTCGCAATGACCGGATCAGAGTGTGTGGCGGCCCGGTGTGGTAGCAGAGTTTTCCAGCAGACGCCGCAGCACCTCGACGGCTTCCGTCAGCACCTGACGGTCGCCGGGGTCGAGACGGGCCAGCTGCGGTGCGATGGCGGCGGCCCGGTCCCTGCGCACCGCGTTGAGTGTGTGAACACCATTGGGGGTGATCTTGATACGGACCGCGCGGGCGTCGCCGGGGTCGATGGTCCGGGACACCAGCCCGGCATCCTCGAGCCGGCGCACCTGAGTCGTCATCGTCGGCTGGGAACAGTGGTCCACCGCGGCCAGGTCGCCGATGCGGGCTTCCCCCTGGGCCTCGATGGTTGCCAGCAGCCGGGCCTGTGCCGACGGCAAGGGCATCTGGATCCGCTGGGTGGCCAGCCGGTTCAACCGCGCGACCACTGCCAACAGGTCGGCTCCCAGACCGTGCGCGACGTCAGCGTCTTTTGCCGCGGCGGACGAAGTCATACATCCATCGTTGCATAGCTTTGCTATGCGAGACCAATCGTGAAAGGCGTCACCCCAAATGCCCGGCGGCCCGTGTGCTGGTCACCCTGCGACGAGCGGACCTGGCAGAATCGGTCGAGTGAGCGAGACCGGGCCACCCCCTTCGCGCGCTCGGGGTGGACCGCTGCGACCGAGTGAACTGGCGCAAGCATCGGTGATGGCTGCGCTGTGCGCGGTGACCGCCATCATCTCCGTCGTGGTGCCGTTCGCCGCGGGGCTCGCGCTGCTCGGCACCGTGCCCACCGGGTTGCTGGCCTACCGTTATCGCCTGCGCGTGCTGATCACCGCGACGGTCGCGGCCAGCGTCATCGCCTTCATCATCGCCGGCGGCGGGGGATTGATGGGCGTCATCCAGAGCGCCTATATCGGAGGGCTCACCGGAATCATCAAGCGGCGGGGACGCGGCACGCCCACCGTCGTGGTGTCTTCGGTGATTGCCGGCCTGGTGTTCGGCGCCGCCAACGTCGGGATATTGATGGTGCTGACGCGCCTGCGGCACCTGATGCGCGACGCGATCAGCGCGAACGTGAACGGGCTGGCCTCGTTCTTCGGCCGGGTCGGCTTGCAGGCTGCCGGGTTCTGGCTCAAGAAGCTCTACGCCGGCGCTCTGCCCTACTGGCAGCTGGTCCTGCTCGGCGCGGTGGCTCTCGGGGTCGTCTTCATCTCCCTGATCGGGTGGTGGGCGCTGTCCCGCCTGCTGGAACGGATGCGGGGCATCCCGGACGTGCACAAGCTGGACGCTCCGCAGGGCGATGTCCCCGACGCCACCGTCGGCCCGGTCCCGGTGCGGCTGGACCACGTGCGATTCCGCTACCCCGGAGCCGGCCAGGACGCGCTGCGCGAGATCAGCCTGGACATCGGCGAGGCCGAACACGTCGCGATCACCGGCGCCAATGGCTCCGGCAAGACCACGCTGATGCTGATTCTGGCCGGCCGGGAGCCCACGTCGGGCACGGTGCAGCGGCCAGGGGCGGTGGGGCTGGGCAAGCTCGGCGGCACCGCCGTCGTCCTGCAACATCCCGAGAGTCAGGTGCTCGGCACCCGCGTCGCCGACGACGTGGTCTGGGGGCTGCCGCCGGGGACCACGACCGACGTCGAGAAGTTGCTGCGCGAGGTGGGACTGGAAGATCTGGCCGAGCGCGACACGGGCAGCCTTTCCGGCGGTGAACTGCAGCGCCTGGCGCTCGCGGCCGCGCTGGCCCGCGAGCCCGCCATGCTGATTGCCGACGAGGTCACCACCATGGTGGACCAGCAGGGCCGCGAGGGCCTGCTGAATGTGTTGTCCGGCCTGACGAAACGGCACAAGACGGCGTTGGTGCACATCACGCACTACAACAACGAGGCCGAATCTGCCGACCGGACAATCAAACTCAGTGATTCCCCGGACAACTCCGGGATGGTGCAGCCCGCCGGAGACGCGCAGCTGCCGACCGTGGGAGTGGGCGGAACACGCAGCGGGTCGACGCTCGAACTCGTGGGTGTCGGGCACGAATACGGCATCGGAACCCCGTGGGCCAAGACGGCGTTGCGCGACATCAACTTCGTCGTGGAGCGGGGTGACGGCGTGCTCATCCACGGAGGCAACGGCTCGGGCAAGTCGACGCTGGCGTGGGTGATGGCGGGTTTGACGACCCCGACGAGTGGTGTCTGCCTGCTCGACGGCCGCCCCACCGACGAGCAGGTGGGCGCGGTGGCGCTGTCGTTCCAGGCGGCACGGCTGCAGTTGATGCGCAGTCGCGTCGACTTGGAAGTGGCTTCCGCGGCCGGTTTTTCGCACAAGGACCGCGACCGGGTCATCTCGGCACTCGGCGTGGTCGGACTCGACCCTGCGCTGGCCGGCCGCAGCATTGACAAGCTCAGTGGCGGCCAGATGCGCCGGGTGGTCCTGGCCGGGCTGCTCGCCTGCAAGCCGAAAGCCCTGATTCTGGACGAGCCGCTGGCCGGCCTGGACGCCGAAAGTCAGCGCGGCCTCCTGCGCCTGCTGGAGGATCTGCGGCGGGAGCGGGGTCTGACGGTGGTGGTCATCTCGCACGACCTCGTCGGGATGGAAAGCCTCTGTCCGCGCACCCTGCACCTGCGTGACGGTGCTTTGCAGCCGGCCTCAACGTCCGGCGTACGACCGGGGGGCGTGGCGTGACGACGACGTCTCATCCGCGGCAGCGAGAGAACCGCCGACCCGGTCGCCCGGTGGTGTTGCTGGTTCCCATTCCCGGCTCCTCGCCCATCCACGAACTGTGGGCCGGGACGAAACTGTTGGTGGTATTCGGCATTTCGGTGCTGCTGGCGTTCTACCCGGGTTGGGTGACCATCGGGTGCGCCGCGGCCCTGGTGCTGGCGGCGATCTGGATCGCCCGTATCCCGCGCGGTGCGCTGCCGTCGATACCCCGCTGGCTGTGGATCGTGATCTTCATCGGTGGTTTCACCGCGGCGCTGGCCGGCGGTGATCCGCTGGTCTCGGTATCCGGGCTTGAGCTAGGACTCGGCGGTTTCCTGAATTTTCTGCGGATCACCGCGCTGACACTGGTGCTGCTGGCACTGGGCGGACTGGTGTCCTACACCACCAACGTCGCCGAAATCGGGCCTGCGGTGGCCACTTTGGGCCGGCCGCTGCGGCTGCTGCGGCTGCCGATCGACGAGTGGGCGGTGGCACTGGCGTTGGCGTTGCGCGCCTTCCCCATGTTGATCGACGAGTTCCAGGTGTTGTACGCGGCGCGGCGGCTGCGGCCGAAACCGGTGCCGCGCAGTCGCAGAGAGAAGCGCCAGCAACGCCGGATGGAGGTCATAGACCTCCTCGCGGCCACCATCACCGTGACGCTGCGCCGCGCTGACGAGATGGGCGATGCCATCACCGCGCGCGGCGGCACCGGTCAGTTGTCGGCCCACCCGCGGCGGCCCAAGCTGGCGGACTGGCTGACGATCACGACCGCCGCGCTGGTCTGCGGCGCGGGTGTGGCGATTCAGACGATCCTTTCCGCGCACTAGTCATTCACGGCCGCATCCGGTCGATCAGATTCGAGAGCACCACGATGCTTTCACTGCGCTCGATGTCGGCGCTGGATCTGATGCGTTCCAGCGCGGTCTCCAGGTGCCGCATGTCCCGGGCTAGTACGTGCAGGATCGCGTCGGATGTGCCGGTGACGGTGGCTGCGCTGACCACCTCGGGGATGTCCACCCACGCCTCGCGCAACTTCTCCGGCGCAATCCGGCCGTGGCAGAACACCTGGACATAGGCCTCGGTGTTCCAGCCGAGCGCGTTGTGGTCGACGACGGTGGTGAAGCCCCGGATCACCCCGCTGTCGAGCATCCGGTCGACGCGGCGCTTGACCGCCGGTGCGGAGAGGTTCACTTTCTGACTGATCTCGGCGAAGGTGGCCCGGGCATGCTCGGCCAGTTCGACCAGGATGCGCTCGTCCGTGTCGTCGAGTCGGTCCATACCACACCTCCGTCAGTCGTGTGCGCAACAGATCGTCACTGTGCGAAGCCTAGCGCAATAAATCAACGGTAAGTGCGCAATGTAGTTCGTTTGCTTGCGCCATAGCGGCCCCATAGCGTTGATATTTATGACGGACAACTATGTGGACGCCCGATTCGCGCCGGGGGCCCGGCACGTCACGGGGCGCGACCGCACTCCGACCGCCCGGCATTATGCGATGACACCGCCGACCTTCTTCGCCGTCGAATACGCGATCAACCCGTGGATGGACACCAGTACGCCGGTCGACGTCGGGCGCGCCACGGCCCAGTGGGAACGGCTGCGCCAAACCTATGTTCGGCTGGGCCACCGGGTCGATGTGGTCGAGCCCGTGGCAGGCCTGCCGGACATGGTGTACGCCGCCAACGGCGGTTTCGTCGCCCAGGAGGTCGCCGTCGTGGCCAGGTTCCGGTTCGCCGAGCGTGCCGACGAGTCCCGGGCCTACGCGAACTGGATGGCCTCGATCGGCTACCGGCCCGTGTCCACCCGTCACGTCAACGAAGGCCAGGGTGATCTGCTGCTGGTCGGCGATATGGTGCTGGCAGGCTACGGGTTTCGCACCGACCCTCGCGCGCACGCCGAGATCGCCGCTGCGCTGCGAATGCCGGTGGTGTCGCTCGAACTGGTGGATCCGCGCTTCTACCATCTCGATACCGCGCTGGCCGTGCTCGACGAGCACACCATCGCGTACTACCCGCCGGCGTTCAGCGAATCGGCTCAGACCCAGTTGCGGGCGTTGTTCCCCGAGGCCATCACCGTCGGCACCCCCGACGCATACCTCTTCGGGCTCAACGCCGTCTCCGACGGCTACCACGTTGTACTGCCCTCCGCAGCAACGGGATTCGCGCAACAGCTACGGGCGTACGGCTTCGAGCCGATCGGCGTCGACCTGTCCGAACTGCTCAAGGGCGGCGGCTCGGTGAAGTGCTGCACATTGGAGGTGCACTCATGACCATTCTGGCGGAGTCGACCGACACGGCCATCGCGCTGGTGGAAAGGCATGCAGCGCACAACTATTCACCGTTGCCGGTGGTGGCTGCCAGCGCCGAAGGGGCCTGGATCACCGATGTGGACGGCCGTCGCTACCTGGACTGTCTGGCCGCCTACTCGGCGGTCAACTTCGGCCATCGCCACCCCGAGATCATCGCGACGGCCCACGCCCAGCTCGATACGGTCACGCTGGTCAGCCGCGCCTTCCACTCCGACCGCCTCGGTCCCTTCTGCGCGGCCCTGGCCGAGTTGTGCGAAAAGGACATGGTGTTGCCGATGAATTCGGGCGCCGAGGCGGTCGAGAGCGGCCTGAAGGTCGCCCGCAAATGGGGCACCGATGTCAAGGGCGTCCCGGCCGGCAAAGCCAACATTATCGTGGCGGACAACAACTTCCACGGACGCACGATCAGCATCGTCAGCTTCTCCTCGGATCCGGTGGCACGTGGCGGATTCGGCCCGTTCACCCCCGGATTCCGCTCCGTGCCGTTCGGCGACGCGGCCGCCCTGGCCCGGGCGATCGACGAGCACACGGTCGCGGTGCTACTCGAGCCGATCCAGGGCGAGGCGGGCATCATCGTGCCACCGGACGACTACCTGCCCGCGGTGCGTGCGCTGTGCAGCGAGCACAACGTGCTGATGATCGCCGACGAGATCCAATCGGGATTGGCGCGTACCGGTTACACCTTCGCCTGCGACCGGTGGGGCGTGGTGCCCGACGTCTACCTGCTCGGCAAGGCGCTGGGCGGGGGCGTCGTCCCGCTGTCGGCGGTGGTCGCCGACCGGGACGTCCTCGGCGTGCTCAATCCCGGTGAACACGGCTCGACGTTCGGGGGCAACCCGCTGGCGGCTGCGATCGGCACCACCGTGGTGGACATGCTGGCACGCGGCGATTTCCAGTACCGCTCGGCCAGACTGGGTGCGCACCTGCACGAGGGGTTGAGTGCGCTGGTCGGTCATGGCGTGACGGCGGTGCGCGGCTTCGGGTTGTGGGCTGGTGTCGATATTGACCCGGAGCTGGGTTCCGGTAAGCAGATCAGCCTGCGGCTGGCCGATCGCGGAGTGCTGGTCAAGGACACCCACGACTGGACGCTGCGGTTCGCTCCGCCGCTGGTGATCACCGCCTCGGAGATCGACTGGCTGGTGGGGCAGTTCGCCGCCGTGCTGCGGGAGGCCCATACTTAGCTGACACAGCGATGGGAGGCGCAGTTGCCGACTACTTCGATCCCCCTGCGGGAACAGATGCTGCGCCGCCGCCCGGTAGGTGGTGCGCCCGTCGCACAGGGGGCCGCTTCTGAGCTCAAACGCAGCTTCGGCACCTTCCAGCTCACCCTCTTCGGCGTGGGGTCGACCGTCGGCACCGGAATCTTCTTCGTGCTGTCCCAAGCGGTGCCCGAGGCCGGGCCCGGCGTGCTCGTCTCCTTTCTGGTGGCCGGCATCGCGGCCGGGCTGGCCGCGATCTGCTACGCCGAATTGGCCTCCGCCGTGCCGGTTTCCGGCTCGTCATACTCGTACGCCTACACCACCCTGGGCGAGGCGGTGGCCATGGTCGTGGCGGCGTGCCTGCTGCTGGAATACGGAGTGGCCACCGCGGCGGTGGCCGTCGGATGGAGTGGTTACCTCAACAAGCTGCTGCACAACCTGCTGGGAGTCGAACTGCCACACGCCTTGTCGGCGGCACCATGGGACAAGACGCCACCGGGTGTCTCGCACGGTTGGGTCAACCTGCCGGCGGTCATCCTGATCGTCTTGTGCGCGCTGTTGTTGATCCGTGGCGCCAGCGAATCGGCCAAGGTGAACACGATCATGGTGCTGATCAAGCTCGGCGTGCTAGGTCTGTTCGCGGTGATCGCCTTCACCGCCTTCAACGACGACCACCTCAAGAACTTCGCGCCGTTCGGTGTCGCCGGCATCGGCACGGCGGCTGGCACCATCTTCTTCTCCTACATCGGCCTGGACGCCGTCTCGACCGCGGGTGACGAGGTGAAGGACCCGCAGAAGACCATGCCGCGCGCATTGATCTCGGCGCTGGTCGTGGTCACCGGCGTCTACCTGCTGGTCGCGCTGTCCGCGCTCGGCACTCAGCCGTGGCGGGACTTCGGTGCCCAGGAGAATGCCGGGCTGGCCACCATTCTCGACAACGTCACGCACAGTCGATGGGCCGGCACGGTGCTGGCCGCAGGCGCGGTCATCTCGATCTTCACCGTCACGCTGGTCACCATGTACGGCATGACCCGCATCCTGTTCGCGATGGGCCGCGACGGCTTGTTACCCGCCCGGTTCGCGACGGTGAATCCGACGACCATGACCCCGGTGAACAACACCGTCATCGTCGCGGTCGCCGCGGGACTGCTCGCGGCGTTCGTGCCGCTGGACAAGCTGGCGGACATGGTGTCCATCGGTACCTTGACGGCGTTCATCGTGGTGTCCCTGGGCGTGATCATCCTGCGCGTGCGCGAACCCGATCTGCCGCGTGCCTTCCGGGTGCCGGGATATCCTGTGACACCGCTGCTTTCGGTGCTGGCCTGCGGGTACATCCTGGCAAGCCTGCACTGGTATACCTGGCTGGCGTTCAGCGGCTGGATCGCGGTAACGCTGATCTACTACTTCGTGTGGGGCCGGCATCACAGCGCCTTGAATGAGAACCCGCCGTGAGCGTCGTCGTCGGATACCGGGCCGACAAGGTAGGCCTTTCGGGGCTGTACCTGGCGGTCGGCATCGCCCGGACACTGCAGACGTCGCTGACGGTGGCGACCATCGTGCCCAAGGGCTGGCCCACGCCGTCGCTGGCCCGCGTCGACGCCGAATACGAGCACTGGGCCGAGCATCTCGCCGAGAACTCCGCCAATGAAGCCCGGGCCTTTCTGTCCCCGTTGACCGAGGGGCTCAAGGTCAACTACCGGCAGTGTGCACACCGCTCGGTATCGACGGGATTGCTCGAAGTGGCCGAGGAGGTGGACGCGGAGATGCTGGTGCTCGGCTCGCTGCCGAGCGTGCGGCGCGTGCAGATGGTGGTCGGTACCACCGCCGACTGGCTGCTGCACTCCTCGCCGGTGCCGGTGGCGATCAGCTCGCCCGGATACCACTCGACGACAGGCAGATTGACCCGCCTGACATGCGCCTACTCCGCGATCCCGCAGGCGGTGAGCGTGGTGCGCCAGTGCGCGGCGTACGCCGAGCGGATGGGAGTACCGCTGCGGGTGATGACCTTCGCCGTCCGGGGCCGGACGATGTATCCACCCGATGTGGGACTGGACGCCGAGGACAGCATCCTCGAGGCGTGGGCGGTGCAGGCGCGCGACGTGCTGGAGTCGCTGAAGGCCGACGGCGTCGTGGGCAAAGACGTTGCACTGCAGGTGGTTACCGCGCGCAGCTGGGTCGAGGCGCTGCACAGCGCGGACTGGGTCGACGGCGAGATCCTGACGCTGGGCACGTCGCCGGGCGGCGATATCCGGCGAGTGTTCCTCGGCGTCCGCAGCGGCAAGATCATTCGCCACAGCCCGGTGCCGGTGCTGGTGCTGCCCGGCTGACGTCGCTAACGCGTCTCCACCCGGTAGACGTCGACAGGCTCCGGCAGTCCCTTGAGCTGGTGTGCGCCAAGGCTTTCGAACAGCAGCCCCGAGCCCGCCGACAGATCGCGGACGGTGCGGCTGGCGAGCACCTCACCGGACCCGGCCATCGCTCCGATGCGGGCGCCGATGTGAACCGCCAGGCCGCTCCACTCCTCGCCTCGCCGCTCGCACTCACCGATATGGATGCCGGCGCGGATCGGGATATTGCGGGCGGCGAGGGCGGGCACCAACTGCAGCGCGCAGCGAGCCGCCTTCGTCGGCGCATCGAACAACGCGAAAATTCCGTCGCCGGTGTGGCTGACGCGTGTTCCGCCGTAGCGCGCGAGCAGGCTGTCCACCACGCTGTCGTGGCTGTTGAGCTGGTGGCGCCATGCCGCGTCGCCCACCGCGCTGAGTTTCTCCGTCGAACTGACGATGTCGGTGAACAGCACCGTCTTGAGGACCCGCTCGTCGGCCGGAGCGCCTGAGGTCTCCGTAAAGAACTCGTTGGCCGCTGCACCCAGCTCATCGAGGACGTCGAAGGGGGTGTGCGGGCCCGGCGACAACAGGTCGAAACGGGCGTTGGGTATGCCGGCGGCGAGTGCCGCCGCGGATTCCACCGGCACCAAGCGATCACCGTGACGAGCCAGAACAAGGGTCGGCACCTGCACGGCGCCGAGAACGGCACGTACGTCGGTCTCCATGAACGCCTGCCACCAAAGCTTGGCCATCGAAGGACTGGACACCGAACGTTGTAGCTTGCCGAACAGTTGCCGGACACCGGAGACCTCGGCAGCCGTCCCGTAGAAAATCTCGGCCAATGCGCCTCGGCCCCAGTCTCTTTCGACTTCGTCGAGCTGGGATTGCACCTCGGCGGGGGAGAACCCCCACGGATAGTCGGGCGGATCCTGGGAAAAACGGGCGGCGCTGCCGAACAATCCGAGCCGGCTGACCCGATCGGGGTGGGTGGCGGTGTACAGGATGCTCACCGCGCCGCCTTCGCTGGTACCGAACAGGCTGACCCGCTCGATGCCCACCGCTTCGACTATCGCGGCGAGATCCTCGACGCGTTCGTTCAGCGACAGCAAGTGTGTCGCAGGATCGGAGATGCCGCTGCCGCGCCGGTCCCACACGACCAGGCGCATCTGCTGCGACGTCAGTTCGATGGCGCGCAGGTAGGGACTGTCGGGTTCGTCGATGGTGTCGACGTTGCCGACCACCCACCCCGGCACCCAGATGAGCGTCGGACCGGATTCGCCGAAGATCCGGTACGCCAGGCGCACGTCGCCGTTGCGGGCGTAGCGCACGCCGTCGTCACTCATACGGAGATGGTGGCACCTCGCGGGTCCGGGAGAGTAACACGGGTTCGCGACTGAACAGATCACCAAATTCATGCATCAGTTGAACAAATCAGCTGATATGTTCATTGCAGCAGACGACGACGTCCGCGGCCAGACGATGACGGAGGAGGTTCGCGATGGCGAACATGGTGAAGCTGAATACCGGCGGTGACGTCGCGGTATGGCGGGACCGGAAGCGATACCTATGGCCCCTTGGCCTGATCCTTCCGACGTCCCTGCTGGCGGCCGTCGGGATGGCCTGGCTATTCGGCCGGTTCGGATGGACCGCTGCCACGCCGGTGCTGTGGTGGGTCGGACCGATTCTGCTCTACGTGCTGTTGCCGATTCTCGACACCTTCTTCGGCGCCGACGACCAGAATCCGCCCGACGACGTGATCGAGTACCTGGAGAACGACAAGTACTACCGGTACTGCACTTATGCGTTCATACCCCTGCAGATGGCCAGCCTCGTCGTGGCGTGCTACCTCTGGTCGGCGCACGACCTGAGCTGGCTGGGAATCAGCGGCGGCCTGGGCCTGATCTCCAAGATCGGGGTCATGGTGACGATGGGTGTGATCGGCGGGGTCGGCATCAACACCGCGCACGAAATGGGCCACAAGCGCGAGGAACTGGAGCGCTGGCTGTCCAAGGTGACGCTCGCCCAGACCCTCTACGGGCACTTCTACATCGAACACAACCGCGGCCACCACGTCCGCGTCTCCACCCCGGAGGACCCGGCCAGCGCACGCTTCGGTGAGAGTTTCTGGATGTTCCTGCCGCGCAGCGTCTTCGGCTCGCTGAAGTCGGCATGGGAACTGGAGAAGACGCGGATGCAGCGACTTGGCAAGTCCGCGTGGAGTATTCACAACGACGTGCTCAACGCGTGGGTGATGTCTTTCGTGCTGTTCGGCGCGCTGACGGCCGCTTTCGGATGGCAGGTGTTGCCGTTCCTGATCATTCAGGCGGCCTACGGTGCGTCGCTGCTGGAATCGGTGAACTTCCTCGAGCACTACGGACTGTTGCGGCAGAAGACGCCGTCGGGACGTTACGAGCGCTGCGCCCCGGTGCATAGCTGGAATTCCGATCACATCGTCACCAACGTCTTCCTGTACCACCTGCAGCGCCACAGCGACCACCACGCCAACCCGGTGCGGCGTTACCAGACCCTGCGCAGCATGGACGGGGCGCCGAATCTGCCGAGTGGATATGCCACGTTGATCGGGTTGACCTACTTCCCTCCGCTGTGGCGCCGGCTGATGGACCATCGCGTCATGGCGCACTACGGCGGCGACATCAGCCGGGTGAACGTCGATCCGCGCAAGCGTGACAAGGTCCTCGCCAGGTACGGAGCCTCTTGATGGCCGCCTATAAATGCCCTGATTGCGACTATGTCTACGACGAAGCTACGGGTGCGCCTCATCTGGGCTATCCGGCGGGAACCAGCTGGGACGACGTGGAGGATGGCTGGCGCTGCCCGGACTGCGGCGTCCGAGAGAAGTTCGACTTCAACCCGCGGCGCGCCCATTCGACGGCAGGAGCTGAGCCCGATGCGCAATAGTCTCGGGTGGATGGTTGAGCCGACGTCCCCGCGAAACCGCAGCCCGTACCAGAACAACGCCGTTGCCTTGATGCGCAACGGGGTGCTGGACGCGATGCAGCGGTTGCTTGTCGAACGCAGGTGGTCGACGATCACCATGGCCGATGTCGCCAAGGCGGCGGGCATCAGCCGGGGCACCCTCTACAACGAGTTCGGTACGCGGAGAGGTCTGGCGCGCAACTACGCGCTGCGGCTGACCGACAGCATCATCATCGGGATGGAGGCGGCGGTCCATGATCATCCCGACGATGGCTACGGCACCCTGCACTCGGCATTCAGCCAATTCTTCACCCATGCCGACACCGATCCGCTGGTGCGGGCGTTGCGGACTGAAGACGCGCCCAATGACCTACTCCGGATGATCACCGTCGAAAGCCAATTCATCGTTGATTACGCCGCGGAACACCTGGCCGAGATCTTCCAGCGAAGCTGGGTGGGGGCCGAAGCCTTTGATGCCCATGTACTCGGCCGGACCATCGCCCGTTCCGCGCTGAGCTTTCTCGCCCTGCCGCCGGTCGGTGCCGAGGACGCGGCGACGACCATCGCCCACGTTCTGGCGCCGTTCCTCAACTCGATCCGGCGGGACTAGCCACCGGTCCGCCAGCCCCCGCTCGCGAACCCGGGCGGGGCTACTGCACGGCGGAGAACCGCTCGGCGTGGATCTGGTCGCGCGGTATGCCGGCCGCCGTCAAGGCCGCATACGCCGCGTCGACCATGGGCGGCGGCCCGCACACGTAGACGTCGGGCCACTCGTCGAGCAGCGCCGCTTCCGCCGCCGCCAGCTCGACCGGATTGCCTGTGGCGCCTGCCCATTCGGGGTCTGGCTGCCACACCACCGTGTCGAACCGGAAGTCCGGAAGCGACGAGGCGAGCGCCCGCAACTGGTCCTGGCCGAACACTTCGGTGTGCCGCGTGACCCCGAAGAACAGCCGCGCGGGCTGGGCATCTCCCCACTCGGCCATCCGGCCCAGCATCGACAACAACGGCGACAGCCCGGTGCCCCCCGCGATGAACCATCGTGGCCGAAGACCGTTTTCGGCCAGTGCGAAATCGCCGCGTGCGCTCGATACCGTCAAATCGTCACCGACCGCGGCGGTTCCGGCCAGATACTCCGACATCAGTCCGCCCGGAAGCAGTCGGATGTAAAACTCAAGCGTGCCGTCCCAATTGGCGACGTTCGCGGGCGAGTAGGCACGCCGGGCCTCCGTGCCGGGCACCGTGATACGGACGAACTGGCCGGATTCGAAGTCCGCGGAGCACGACCCGTCGCTGTCGGGCAGTAGGGTGAGTCGCAGTCGCACCACGGTGTCGGCTACCGGGTCCAGGCCGCTGATGCAGGCCCGGTGCAGCGTCGGCGGGGCGGTGACGACCTGGCCGCGATCGTAGGGCAAGTCGATTCGGCAGTCGGCGCGGGGATAGCTGCGGCACAGCAGGATTCCGCCTTCCTCCTCGGGGGTCTCGATGACGTCCGGATCGTGGTCGCCCATCTCCACGTGCCCTTCGGACAGCACCGCAGAGCAGGCCCCGCAGCCACCGGCCTGGCACGCTGACTTCAGCACCAGGCCGGAACCCTCGGCTGCTTCGAGAACCGTTGTCCGCGAATCGCATCGGATGGTGGACTGCTTTCCTTCGGTGGTGGTCAGGACCACGTCGTAGCACCGGAGTTCAGTGTCGGTCGGGGTGTCGGCTATCTCGGTCATCAGGCGCCCGCCATCGCGTCGGCCAGGTCCTGCGCCGGGTCGCCGATCGGCTTGAGCGCGAACTTGTCGACGAGGATATCCACTACGGCCGGGGTCAGGAAGGCCGGCAGGGTCGGACCGAGCCGGATGTTGCGGATTCCCAGCGACAGCAGTGTCAGCAGCACCGCCGCGGCCTTCTGCTCGAACCACGACACGAACAGGCTCAGCGGCAAATCATTGACGCCACAGCCGAAGGCGTCGGCGAGCGCGAGGGCGATCTGCACCGCGGAGTAGCTGTCGTTGCACTGCCCGATGTCGAGCAGCCGCGGGATGCCGCCGATGTCGCCGAACTCGTGGCTGTTGAAGCGGTACTTGTTGCAGCCCAACGTCATCAGCACGGTGTCGTCGGGCGCGTGGTCAGCGACCTCGGTGTAGTAGTTGCGCCCCGGCGCGGCCCCGTCGCAGCCGCCGATGAGCAGAAAGCGTTTGATGGCACCGTCTTTCACGGCCTGGATGACGGCGTCGGCGACGGAGAGCACCGCGTCGCGTCCGAACCCGGTGGTGACGGATTCGGCAGGTACCTCGTCGGTGAAGCCGGGCAGTGACTGCGCCGCCCTCACCACGAGCGACAGGTCGGCGGTGTCGAGGTGGCGGATGCCCGGCCAGCCGACCGGACCGGTGGTGAAGATGCGGTTGCGGTAGGCCGGGCGTGGCTCGATGAGGCAGTTGGAGGTCATCACGATCGGACCAGGGAAGGCGGTGAAGTCGCGCTGCTGGTCCTGCCACGCGCCGCCGTAGTTTCCGACGAGATGGGTGTGCTTGTGCAGCTCGGGATAGCCGTGGGCGGGCAGCAGTTCGCCATGGGTGTAGACGTTGATGCCCGTGCCCGCGGTGGCTTCCAGGATTCGGGCCAGATCGTGCAGGTCGTGGCCGGACACCAGGATGGCCTTGCCGACGACGGGGGTGACCCGCACGGGGGTGGGCGCCGGGTTGCCGAAGCTGCCGGTATTGGCGTCGTCGAGCATCGCCATCACCGCGTAGTTCAGCGAACCGAGCTCCATGGCGTGCGCCAGCAGTGCGTCGGGGTCGGACGGTCCGCCGGCCAGAAACGCCAGGCTGGCTTCGATTCCGGCGTCCGTCTCGTCGGTGCGATAGCCCAGAGCGTGCGCGTGATGGGCATAGGCGCAGACACCTTTGAGTCCGTAGAGGTTGAGGTTGCGCAGGCCTACGACGTCGGCGCCCAGGACGTCCAGTCCGGCGTCCACCCCGACCCCGAGGGCTTGGGTGACGACTTCGGAAATCGTTGCTGCGGGCAGAAATTGAGCTGCCCCAGGTACAGCCTCGGGTTCGATGCCGGCGGCGCGGGCGGCGTTTTCGTAGGCCAGCTTGGCCTGCTCCCGCACGCGGACCGCTTCGGCGATCAGTGACATGAATCGCGTCGCGTTGAAGTTGACGTTGGTCAGGGTGGTGAAAAGGTCGAAGCTGGCGTGCGCGGCGAACTGCGGGTCGGGGCAGCCGAGTTCGCGTGCCTTCTGCGCGTACTGGCCGATGCCGAGGTTCACGTGGACCAGCACGTCCTGCAGTGCCGCGGTGGTGGCATCTTTTCCGCAGTTGCCCTTCGTCGCGGAGCATCCGAAGGTCAGCAGATTGGGGCGGTCAGAGGATGCGGTGCGGTCGGTCTGTTCGCACTGGTAGCAGAACATGCGGATCTCCTGTGGCTGTGAGCGGCTGATGTGCTCACGCTAGGGAGGAGCGGTGAGGCGGGCTTTGATCTAAATCAAGCGGCTGCTGTGTCGGCGGTCACAGAATCGACTGGTTGCGCGCGTGTGCGTCGAGCGCGCTGAGGTCGGGGATTTCGACCACGGAGCCGTTCACCTGAATCAACCCGTCGGCCGACAAAGTGCGGATCGCCCGGGAGAAGGTCTCCGGTGTCATCCCGAGGCGGGAGGCGAGCACCTGCTTGAGGGCCGGCAACTCGACGCTGGCCGAGCCGTCTCCCGGGGAAGTCGATGAAGCGGCTCCACCGGCCAAATCGTAGGAACCGGCGCCCGCGGCACCGAGCATGTAGGCGATGATCCGCTGAGTGGCCGACTGCAACGACAACATGGCGATGTCCTGGACTTTCGACTGCAGTCGGCGCGCCATCGAAGCCAGCATGATGCGGGCCATCGCCGGATCGCTGTCCAGCACCCGGTCGACCGCCGTGGCGGGGACGAAGACCAGTTGGGTGTCGGCCAGCGCAGTGGCGTCCACCGGGTACGGCTCGTGCAGGAACATCACTGCGTGGCCGAAAGCACTTCCAGGACTGAGGATTTCCACTACCTTGACCACGCCCTCGGAGTTCGACACCGAAAGCTGCATGCGGCCCTCGCGCACCATGTAGAACCCGGTCGACGGTGTTCCGCGGCGGAACAGCACCTGCCCGGCGGGCAGGAAGATGGGCCGGCTCTGCGCGGCCAGAAACTCCACGTGCTCTGGGTCGAGTCCGCCGAACATGGGAGCGGATGCGATGGCCTGGTGTAGGTCGGTATTCATCGGGATCGACGCTAGCCAGCCCCGCGAGCAGACACAAAATCACTCCGGAGCGCATGCTCCAGGGTGAGTATGTGTCTGCTCGCGGGGGCTTATCGCGAGGCGGCGGCGTTGGCCGCGGCCTGGGCCTGCTGCAGCGTCGTCGCGATATCGCCTCGGCCCAGGAACATGTCGTCGAAAAAGGGCTGCAGGGCCTCGTTTCCGGCGGCGAATCCCACCCCGCCGGGCGCCGGGATCCGTGGCCCGCCCAGGACCGCGAAGAACGGGCCGACGTCCACACCCCTGGCCTTCCAGTACGCGAAGTAGCCCGGCTGGGCCGACAGCACCGCCGGGATGGCCGCGCCTTCGCGGCCCAGATAGGCGTTGCCTTCGCTGCTGCCCATCCAGGCCAGCACCTGGCGCACGGCCTCGGGGTGCTTTGATGCGGAATTGCCCGCTGCGGCAATCCCGTTGGTGACGGTGACGCGGCCCTTGGGGCCGATCGGCATCATCGCCACCCCCCAGTGGAAGGTGGCGTCGCGCGCCACCGCGGCCAGGCTGTAGGTCCCGGACTGGAACAGCGCCATCTTGCCGGCCAGGAACTGGTTGCGGGAGAAGTCGCCGTTGTCGTTGGTGTCGGAGGCCGGCGGTGCGACGTGGTCGGTGTTGATCAGTCCGACGAGGTAGCGGAAAGCCAGCAGCGACTCGGGATTGTCGAACGCGAACTCGTTGCCGCGCTGGAACACTCCGCCGGCCGAGCCGATGTAGTTGAGGTAGATCGCCTGCGGGTCGTTGGCGGCGTTGTATCCCCACTGACGCACCCGCCGGGGCTCGAAACCCGGTGTGCCGGCGAGGTGCCCGTCGGCGTCGACGGTCAGGCGGGCCAACAGCGGCCGCAGGGTGTCGTCGTTGCCGGGGCTCCAGCGCAGGGTGTCCAGCATGGCGGGATCGACGCCGGCCGCGGCCAGGAGGTCGGCGTTGTAGAACACCGCGATGCCGGCGTCGGTGAGTTGCGGCACCCCCCACAGGACGCCGTTGCGGGTGAACTGCTCGGTGACCGCCGGGTCCCAGCCCTGGTCCGGGCCCTCGATCTTGATCAGGCGGCCGCTGTCGGCGTACGCGTCGAGGTAGGCGTTGGACACCCAGAAGATGTCGTCGGCGCTGCCGCCGGCCACGTCGGTGCGCAGCGTGTCGAAGTAGTTCGAGAACGCCACCATGTTGGTGCGCACCTCGATGTCGGGGTGCGTGCGCGTGAAAGCCCGGAAGGACTCCTGGTAGACGCGAGCGATGGGTTCCGCCCACAGTCGCACCGTCACCACGATCTTGCCGTTGTCCCCGGCGCGGCCCATCAGAATCGCCGTCGTCATCAGCAACGCGGCGGTCAGCGTGAGCGCCAGCGCGAACACGGTCGAGAATCTTGGCTTAGTCACGTGAGCCCTCGCTCGCGGGTTGCCGTCGAGATTGCCGTGAGGGTCGTGATCCCGCGCGATTCGCAGCCGCAGCGGCAATCTCGGCGCAACCCCGGCTCATTTCAGTCCCGAGACCAGAATCGAGGACACGATGTGCCGCTGGAACGCCAGGAACAGCACGATCAGCGGCACGATCGCGACCGTCGTCGCCGCCATCACCAGCGTCCACTGCGAGTTGTACCGGGACTGCAGGTCGGCGGTGGCCACCGTCAGCACCCGCCACTTGCGGCCGCTGGTGATCACCAGGGGCCACATGAAGTTGTTCCACTGCGAGACCACGGTGATCATCGTCAGCGCGGCCAGCACCGGCTTGCTCGACGGCAGGATCACATGCACCAGCACGTCCAGTGTGTTGGCGCCGTCCAGGTGCGCGGCGTTGATCAGGTCATCGGGGATGATCCGGAAATGCTCGCGCAGCAGGAAGATCGCATACGGCGAGCCGAACATGAACGGAATCACCAACGCCCAGAAGGTGTTCCGCAGTCCCATCTGGGCCATCATCAGATACAGCGGCACCACCGTCACCGTGCCCGGCACCATCAGGGTCGCGACGTAGACCCAGAACAGGGCGTCACGGCCGGGGAAGTGCAGCCGCGCGAACGCGTAACCGGCCAGCACCGAGAAGGTCATCTGCCCCAGCAGGATCACCGCGGTCATCAGCGCGGTGACCGCCGCCGCGCGGCCGAACCCGGTGCCCACCAGGTCGGTGTAGTTGGTCAGGGTCGGCGGATGCGGCCACTGCAGCGGGGAACCGGTGGCGAACTGGTGCTCGGAGGTGAACGAGGTGAGTAACCCGAGAGCGAACGGCGCCACCGTGATCAGCGCACCGGCGAGCAGTCCGGCGTAGATCAGCCCCAACGACGCCCTAGACGAGGTCATAGCTGATCCGTCTGCGGAAGTAGAGGTGCTGAACGAAGGTGACGCCGACCAGGATGACGAACAGCACGACGGCCATCACCGCGGCGCGGCCGATCGACGCCGCACCGAACGCCTCGGAGTAGATCTGGTGGGCCACCAGGTCGGTGCTGCCCTCTGGGCCCCCGCCGGTCAACGCGTAGACGGTGTCGAAAACCTTTGCGGTGCTGACGATCCCGGTGACCAGGACGAAGAACGTGGTGGGCCGCAGCATGGGCAGGGTGATGCGCCAGAACCGCTGCCACACGCCGGCGCCGTCGGTGCGCGCGGCGTTGTGCACGTCCTCCGGGATCGCCAGCAGGCCGGCCAGGAAGGACAGCGAGACGTAGCCGACGTTGGTCCAGATGACGACGGCCGACACCATCGGCAGGGCCAGGTCGGGGTTGGTCAGCCACTCGATGCGCCGTCCGAGCAGGGTGCTGACCGCGCCGTCGGTGGGCGCCAGAATCCAGCGCCACAACACCGCGATCGCCAGGGGCGCGCAGATCCACGGCAGCACGTACAGCGTCCGGAACAACCCACTACCCGGAAGCCGCGGAGCCAGCAGCAGGGCGGCCAGCAGGCCCAACGCCGTCTGCGCCGGCACGACGAGCGCGACGAAGATCGCGGTGACCACCAGCGAGTCGGCGAAGTCGCCGTCGTGCAGTACCGAGCGCCAGTTCGCGAAGCCGACATAGTGCAGCGGCCCCAGCAGGTCCCAGCGGTAGAGGCTGAGCCACACCACCACCAGGATCGGCAGCAGCAGGAAGGCGACGACGCCGAACAGGCTGGGCGCCAGCAATGCGTAGGCCAGCGCGGTGGAGCGGCGTGGCGCGTCGGGCATGAATGTATTAAAGCCGGTCGTTACGGTGTACCCGTGACACCGAACCGGGGAATCGACGCCGACTTCCTTGACCTGCCGCGGCAGCAGTTGGCGGACGCCGCGTTGTCTGCGGCGAGAGCGGCCGGGGCCAGTTATGCAGACCTGCGGATTCACCGCATCAGCACCGAGATAGTCCAGATGCGCGACGGCGAACTCGAGACCGCCGTCCTGTCCCGCGACATCGGGCTGGCAGTGCGGGTGATCGTCGCGGGCACGTGGGGTTTCGCCTCCCACGCCGAGTTGTCGCCGGAGGTGGCGGCCCGCACCGCGCGGCACGCCGTGCAGGTGGCCACGATCCTGGCGGCGCTGAACACCGAACAGGTCAGGCTCGCCGCCGAGCCGGTCTACACCGACGCGATGTGGGCGTCGGACTACCAGATCGACCCGTTCGGCGTTCCGGCGTCCGAGAAGATCAGCGTGCTCGAGGAGTACTCCCGGCGGCTGCTGGACGCCGACGGCGTCGATCACGTGTCGGCCACCTTCAACGCCGCCAAGGAACAGACCTTCTACGCCGACACCTTCGGATCCTCGATCACCCAGCAACGGGTGCGGCTGCAGCCGCAACTCGAGGCGACGACCGTCAACGCCAAGGCGGGCAACTTCGAGTCGATGCGCACGCTGGCGCCCCCGATGGCGCGGGGCTGGGAGCTGGTGGCCGGCGACGACATCTGGAACTGGTCCGCCGAGCTCGCGGAGTTGCCCGACCTGCTCTACGAGAAGGTGCATGCGCCCTCGGTCGTGCCGGGCCCCACCGACCTGGTGATCGACCCCAGCAATCTGTGGCTCACCATCCACGAATCCATCGGCCACGCAACGGAATACGACCGAGCCATCGGCTACGAGGCCGCGTATGCGGGTACGTCGTTCGCGACTCCGGACAAACTCGGCACCATGCAGTACGGCTCACCGGTGATGAACGTGACCGCCGACCGCACCGTCGATTTCGGTTTGGCCACAGTAGGTTACGACGACGAAGGGGTCGCCGCCCAGAGCTGGGACCTGGTGCGCGACGGCGTGTTCGTCGGCTATCAACTCGACCGGGTGTTCGCTCCGAGACTGGGGGAGCCACGCTCGAACGGGTGCTCCTACGCCGACTCCGCCCACCACGTGCCGATCCAGCGAATGGCCAACGTCTCGCTGCAGCCGGGACCGGAGGACCTGAGTACCGAGGATCTGATCAGCCGGGTCGACGACGGCATCTACATCGTCGGCGACAAGTCGTGGTCGATTGACATGCAGCGCTACAACTTTCAGTTCACCGGGCAGCGGTTCTACCGCATCCGCGACGGTCGTCTGTACGGGCAGTTGCGTGACGTGGCCTACCAGGCGACCACCACCGACTTCTGGAATGCGATGGAAGCGGTGGGCGGCCGGTCGACGTGGCGACTGGGCGGCGCGCTCAATTGCGGCAAGGCCCAGCCCGGTCAGATCGCACCGGTCAGCCACGGCTGCCCGTCGGCGTTGTTCCGCGGCATCAACGTGCTCAACACCCGGACCGAGGGCGGCCGATGATCACACCTCAGCACGTCATCAACATCGTCCTGGACGAGGCCGCCAAGATCGGGCGTGCCGACGAGACCATGGTGCTGGTCACCGACAAGGTCGAGGCGACGCTGCGTTGGGCGAACAGCACGATGACCACCAACGGCGTCGCGGTCACCCGCAGTGTGACCGTGATTTCCATTGTGCGCGAAGGTGATAGGGCCTTCGTCGGGACGGTGGTGACGGGCGAGGCGGACCCGACGGTGCTGCCCGGGCTGGTGGCGTCATCGCAGGATGCGGCCCGCACCGCCCCGGAGGCCGGGGACGCGGCGCCGCTGCTCGGCGGCTCCGGGGAGCCCGCCGACTGGGACGCTCCGGTACCGGGCACCGGGACGGGGGTGTTCAGCGGTATCACCGGTCCGCTGTGCACGGGTTTCCGGGGCAGCGACTGGTTGTTCGGCTATGCGCACCACAGTGTTTCGACGACATTCCTGGCGTCGTCGACCGGCCTGCGGCGGCGCTACACCCAACCGTCGGGGTCTATCGAGCTCAACGCCAAGCGCGGTGACGCCAGCGCCTGGGCGGGCATCGGCACCGCGGATTTCCTTGACGTTCCTATCGATTCGCTACTTGCGGAACTCTCCACGCGACTGGGCTGGGCGTCGCGCACGGTGGATCTGCCCGCCGGCCGATACGAGACGATCATGCCGCCCTCCACGGTCGCCGACATGATGATCTACCTGGCCTGGAAGATGGCCGGGCGCGGCGCCCAGGAGGGCCGCACCGCGCTCTCGGCGCCCGGCGGCGGAACCCGGGTGGGGGAGCGGCTGACGGATCTGCCGCTCACCATGTTCTCCGACCCGATGGCTCCGGGCCTGGCGTGCACCCCTTTTGTTGCGGTGAGCAACTCCTCAGAGACCATGTCGGTCTTCGACAACGGGATGGAGATCAACCAGGTCGACTGGGTCCGCAACGGCGTGATCAACGCACTGGCCTATCCGCGCGCTACGGCGGCGCGCTTCGACGCGCCGGTCGCGGTTGCCTGCGACAACATCATCATGACCGGCGGATCGGCCGAACTGGCCGACATGATCGCCTCCACCGAGCGGGGACTGCTGCTGACCACGCTCTGGTATATCCGCGAGGTCGAGCCCACCACCCTGCTTCTGACGGGTCTGACGCGCGACGGGGTGTACCTCATCGAGGACGGCGAGGTGACCGGCGCGGTCAACAACTTCCGGTTCAACGAAAGCCCGCTGGATCTGTTGCGGCGGGCGACCGAGGCGGGCGTCAGCGAGAAGACGCTGCCCCGCGAGTGGGGCGATTGGGCCACCCGGGCGGCGATGCCGTCACTGCGGATACCCGACTTCCATATGTCGTCGGTCAGTCAGGCGCAGTAGCGTACGAAAGATGTCCCTTCCTGCTGACCAGCTGACCAGGCTGGTCGCGTTCTCCGATGGGCGTCTGTCGGGTTTGGTGCGCCAGGTGTGCGCCCAGACCATGTCGCTGCCGCCCCTGCCCAACCCGGTTGCCGTCGACGCGCCCGAGTCCGACGCCGAAACGGTCGTCGCCGAATTCGCCGAGCAGTTCAGCGCCGACGTCTCGGCGATCACCGTCGAGCAACGGTCGCTGCTGTTCAAACACTTGGGCGACAACACTTTTCGCGTTGTCGTCGCGATGTTCATCGCCGACTTCGTGCCGCGGGTGCGGGCCGGGTTCGAGGCCCTGGGTGTCGGCTCGGAATACCTGAAATGGGTGAACGGGCCGATCGCCTGGGACACCGCGCGGGATCCCTCGGATGAGGTGTTCAGCCGATTTCTGCCCAGGGTCGCCCGCGAGCGTGCCCTGGACCCGGTGACCTCGGAGCTGGTGCGACTGCGTGGCGCGACCGCGCACAACTGCCGCCTGTGCAAGTCGCTGCGCGAGGGACACGCCCTGGATGCGGGCGGTACGGAGTCGCTGTACGACGAGATTGCGCAGTTCCAGACGTCGGCACTATTGGATGAACGCGCGAAGTCAGCGCTGCGGTATGCAGATGCGTTAATTTGGACCCCTGCGCACCTCGCCGTCGACGATGCCGCCGAGGTGCGCTCCCGGTTCTCGCCGGACGAGGCCGTGGAATTGACGTTCGACATCATGCGCAATGCGAGCAACAAGATCGCCGTGTCGTTGGGCGCCGATGCGCCGCGTGTGGAGTCCGGGACCGAGCGGTACCTGATCGACGTCGACGGTCAGACGGTTTTCAGCTGACCCCTACGCAGGCGCTTGTCGAGCGCGTCGACGGCGAGCAGCACCGGCATCGACGCGAGTGCCACGACCCAGCCCCACAGCGGCGGATTCCACTGGCCCAATAACCGCGCGATCGGCGGCACCCACAGCTCGACCAGGGAGATCGCCAGGCCGGTCAGCGCCGCGGGTACCAGCAGCCGGTTGGTGAACCAGCCCAGCGCCCCCGGCCACCGGGACGACGATCGGCAGGCGAAGACGTTGGCCGTCTGGGCCAGGACGACCGTGATGAACGTCGCGCCGGATGCCGCCGCCAGCTCGTGCCCGGCGGGGAACGCGTTGCCGGGGCGCCAGCCGAGGGCCCACAGGGACACAACGAAGGCGGCCAGCGACAGGACCGCTTCGAGCGGACCCAGCAGGCCGAAGGCCCGGCGCAACACGGTGCGGTTCATCAGGCGGCCGTGCACCGGGGGCCCTTCGAGCAGGTGCCTGGCAGGTGGCTCGGCGCCGAGTGCGACCGCGGACAGGGTGTCGGTGCCGAGGTCGAGCGCGATGATCTGCAGGACTCCGAGCGCCAGGGGGAAGAACCCGCCGGAGAGCGCCCAGACCAGGAACGGCGCCAGCTCGGCGACGTTGTCGGTGAGGTGGTAGGTCAGGAAGCGGCGGATGTTGACGAAGGTCGCGCGGCCCTGCTCGATGCCGGCGACGATGCCGGCGAAGGAGTCGTCGAGCAGGACCAGGTCGGCCGCCGCGCGGGCGACGTCGGTGCCGGACCGGCCCATCGCCACCCCGATATCGGATTCATGCAGTGCCGGAGCGTCGTTGACGCCGTCTCCCGTCATCGCCACCACGTGACCCCGGGAACGCAGCGCGCGGGCGATGCGCAGCTTGTCTTCCGGTGACACCCGGGCGATGACGACGCCGTCGTGGTCCAGCAGAGTCGCCAGTTGCTGCTGATCCTCAGGCAGCTCGGATCCCGAGAGCACCGGCGACTCGGGAAACCGCAGGCCCACCTCGTCGCCGATGGCGGTCGCGGTCGCCGGATGGTCACCGGTCACCATCGCCACCTTGACGCCGGCCGTGCGACAGGCGCGCAGGGATGCGGACACGTCGTCACGAGGCGGGTCCTGCAGCGCCACCAGGCCCAGCAGGCGCAACCCGTGCTCGCAGTCGGTCTGATCGCGCGGTGTGCGGCCGTTGCGTGGGGCGGCGGCGACGGCGAGCACCCGCAGCCCGCGCGCGGTGAGGGCCTCCATCGCCTGGTGGGGCGCCGGATCGTCGTCGCAGAGCGGGAGCACGGCGTCCGGCGCGCCCTTGACCACGATCTCGTCGGCCAGCACCACGGCCATCCGGCGCAGCCGGGGGTCGAAGGGAAACCGTAGCTCGGCCGGCCCGGTGCGGCGGTCCTCGACGGTGTCCACCCCCAGTCGGCGGGCGAGGGTGTCCAGGGCCGCTTCCATCGGATCGCCGTGCGCCCGCCACTGACCGTCGACCTCTTCGGCGTATCCGGTGGAGCAGCGTTCGGCGGCCAGCGCCAGCGTGCGGGCGGCAATTTGGGCTTCGGGTGAGGATGGCGTCAGGGTGGCCGTCGGTCCGTAACCTGCTCCGTCGACGCTGACTGTGCCGGCGGGCGTCCACGTTTCGACGACGGTCATCTGGTTGCGGGTGAGGGTGCCGGTTTTGTCGGTGCAGATGAACGTGGTCGAGCCGAGTGTTTCGACCGCCTCGAGGTTGCGCACCAGGATCTGCCGCTTGGCCATCTGCTCCGAACCCCAGGCCAGCGACAGCGTCACCGTCGGCAACAGCGCCTCCGGGACCAGAGCCACCGTGACACCGATCGCGAACACGAAGGCCTGCTGCACCGGGTTGCCGATCAGCAGGCAGACGAGCAGGAACAGCACTCCCACGCTGACCGAGATCGCTGCGGTGAGCCGGACGACGCCGTTCAGGCCGCGCGTCAGCGGGGTGTCGGGTTTCGTGGTCGACGTCGACAGGCGGGCGATCCCGGCCAGTCGCGTCCGTTCGCCGATCGCGGTGACCCGGGCGCGCGAGTCGCCCTCGACGACGAAGGTGCCGGCGAAGAGCGCTTCGCCCTCGGCGACGGAGTTGGCCTGGCTCTCGCCGGTGAGCATCGAGGAGTCGACGAGCAACCGATTCTCGGCAAGCACCACCGCGTCGGCGGGCACCCGGTCGCCGCTTTCCAGCAGCAGCACGTCGTCGACCACCACGTCCTCGGCTTCGATCAGTTGTCGGCGCCCGTCCCGCCACACGGTGACCCGGGTGGGCAGCATCTCCTGCAGCCGGTCGGCGGCGCGGTCGGCCCGGGCCTGTTGAATCAGGGCGAAGACGCCGTTGAGGACGATCACGGCGATGATCGCGATGCTGAGTTGGGGGAGCTTCGCGAAGAAGGCCAGCGCCGCGGCTGTCCACAGCAATAGGGCGAAGAAGTGCGTCAGTTCGCCGAGCATGCGACGGAATACGGACGGCCGCTTCGCCGCGGGCAAGGTGTTGGCCCCGTCGCGCGCCCGGCGCTCGGTCGCCTCCGACGTGGTCAGCCCTGCTGTGGTCACAGCGGCCATGTTCTCCCCTCGTTCGCCGGGTGGGCAGGGGCCGTACCGAATGACTTTATCTTTGGTATCGAGGCACCGCGGCCCGGAAACTGGTGGCCCTCAGCGCGGTTCACGGTATCGTGAGCAAACAAATCAAGATCGCAACAGCAGCGAGGAGTCATGGCGGTTAGAGCGGCTTTCGCCATCATGCTAGTCGCAACGTTCGCGCTGACCGGCTGCTCCGGATCCGGTGGCAAACCGGCGCGGCAAACGCCGACCGGTCATGACAACCCATCGCGCCTACCGCCGATCTACCCGGGGACCACGGTGTCGTTCCCACCGTCCACCTCGCCTGAGGCGTCATCTCCGAGCCCTACCTCGTCGTCGGCTCCGGTTTCGCGCACCATCCCGGGTGACGGGACGTTCCGGACCGGAGTGGATCTGGTGCCGGGCACCTACCGTTCGCAAGGCGGCGACTCCTGCTACTGGGAGCGGCTGCGGGGCTTCGGTGGGCAGACCGCTGACATCATCGCCAACGGGGCGGGCATCCTGCCCCAGACGGTGACGATCGCCCCGACCGACGCCGGGTTCCGGTCCCAGGGCTGTGCTCCGTGGACGCTGGTGACGGACGGCGCAACGACGACGACGGCCACAACGACCACCACAACGACGACCACATCGGTCGCCCTGCCGGCGGGTGCTCAGGCCTGCCCGCCGACGTCCGGGCCGGCTGGCGGCTTCGCACACTCCGCGGTCGGATCCGCCGACACTTCATGCCCGTTCGCCGAGCAGGTGCGGCTCGCCTACGGCGCCGGCGGTCCGGCCAGCGTGACACCTCGCCAGGTCGAAGCCGACAGTCCGGTAACCGGCCAGCACTACTCCATGACCTGCGCCTCGAACGGCTCGATGGTGGTGTGCAACGGCGGCAACGGCGCCGTTGTGTACGTGTATTGAGTTGTCTGTCGACGGGTACCGTCTGTGCATGCCTTTTCTGCGTGAGAGTGCCATTCGCGGTCGGCGGCTGAGGCCGCACGAAGCCCTGGGGGAGCGGATCGCGATGAGCCGTCTCGGCTCGCAGCTGGGGATGCATCTGGCTCCCCGGATCGACAAGGTGCTCATTCCGCGGACCAACGGGCGGCTGAGCACCGCCGGCGTGAACCGGACGGGGCTGGTGACCTCGACCGGCGCGAAGTCCGGCAGGCCGCGCACGAATCCGCTGACGTTGATTGAGGATTCGGACGGGTTGCTGGCGATCGGCTCCAACTACGGGCGGCCCTCGCACCCGGGGTGGAGTGCCAACCTGTTGGCGCACCCCGAATGCACCGTCGAGTACCAGGGGCCGCCGCGGCAGTATCGCGCCGAGTTACTGACCGGGCAGGCGCGCGCCGACGCGTGGGCCAAGGCGGTCGACTTCTTCATCGGGTACGAGAACTATCGCGCCCGGTGCGCGCCGCGGGAGATCAGAGTGTTCCGGCTGCGGCCGGTGTAGGGCTGATTCAGAGCGTTCTGGCTGTGGCCCTGCGGCGCACCCTGGTGAGCGCGGTCTTCAGACCCCGCCGGCGTCCGGCTATCAGGTCAGCCTCAACAGGCGTGAGGTGTGCGAACATTCGCTCGCTCCGGGTTTCCGGCGCGTTGTCCGCGGTGGCCCGCAGAAATCTGTTCGGCAGCGACAACTTCGCGACGGTGCGCCACGTCCTGCCATACTGAACCGCGAAAGACGCTGTGGTGTAGGGCAAGTCGTACTTTTCGCAGAGCGCCCGCACCCGTACCGAGGCCTCGCGCAGCCTGTTGCTCGGCAGATCGGGGAAAAGATGGTGTTCGATCTGGTGGCACAAGTTGCCGCTCAAGAACCGCAACACGGGCCCTGCGTCGAAGTTGGCACTGCCCAACATCTGGCGCAGATACCATTCGCCCCTGGTTTCACCGGCCATGTCGGTCTTGGTGAATTTCTCTGCGCCGTCGGGGAAATGGCCGCACACGATGACCGCGTGCGCCCAGATGCTGCGGATCACATTGGCGACCGCGTTGGCTTTCAGCGTCGAGGTGTAGGTGGCGGCCGGTGACAGCGCGGTGAGGGCGGGGAACGCGACGTAATCCTTGACGATCTGCCGGCTGACCTTGGTGACGAACTCGCGCGTCCGCTGCCGGGCGATGTCGCCGTCGGGGCCGTCCTCGAAGTACTTTTCCAGGTCGACGGTCTGCAGGCCGATCGCCCACTCGAACGCGAGCGCGAGTATGAGGTTGTACGGCAGGTTTCCGATGTTGTAGGGCTGCCACTGCTGGTCGCGGGTGACTCGCAGAATGAAATAGCCCACGTCGTCATCCATGTCGAGGATGTTGGTGTACTTGTGGTGCTGGAAGTTGTGGGCGTTGCGCCAGTGCTTGGACGCCGCGTTCATGTCCCACTCCCATGTGGTGGAGTGGATCTCCGGATCGTTCATCCAGTTCCACTGGCCGTGCATGACGTTGTGGCCGATCTCCATGTTCTCGATGATCTTGGCCACCGCGAGGGCCGCGGTTCCTGCCCATTTGGCCGGGCGTTTTGCGCTGCCGGCGAGCAAGACCCGCGCGGTGAGTTCCAGGGCGCGCTGGGCGGCGATGGTGCGGCGGATGTAGCGGGCATCGCGCGCGCCCAGGGACTCCTCGATGTCGCGCCGGATGGCGTCGAGTTCGGTGCCCAGATTCTCGATGTCGGCATCGGTCAGGTGGGCGAAGGCCGCAACCCCCGTGATCGCCATGTATTTCCCCTGTTGGTTTCGGTTCAGTGCCCGCGGCTGATCGGCAGAGTCGGCGGAGCCCCCCTTGCTCGGCCGACTAATGAGGCTAATCGTTGTGCGGGTTCTTCGCGCGTCGAGGACGTACCGCTGCGCTGCGTCCAATGCCTCTGCGCGCCAATGTTGTTCGTCTGTCCAGCCTAACTGTCGCGAGATGAGGCGGGTGTTTGTGCAACTTAAGTGGCGGCTTTGTATGTGCGGGTGCCGTCTTCACCGGGCCCTTGGGACTGAGGTTTCAGGTTAGGCGGTGGCGTCGGGATGTGGCGCCAGGACACGCGTGCCGGGTCGCGATTAGGGCGTCCGACCAGCGCGTTGTCACTGGCAGCCGGCGGGCGAGCTAAGGTCTAGGTCGTGCTCGGCGACGCTGCGGCGTCTCGGGGGCGGTAGCTCAGTTGGTTAGAGCCGCGGACTCATAATCCGTTGGTCGCGGGTTCGAGCCCCGCCCGCCCCACGTCAGAGGCTATTTTTGCGTTTCGCTGCTGCCAAGTCATCGTTTATTCATCGTTTATGCGGACCGTGCGGTCAAGTAGGTCCGCTACCTGCGTGTGGATCCGCCCTCGGGTCATGTAGCGGTCCTGGGTCATGCTGACGTGGGTGTGCCCGAGATGGTCGGCGCCGATCCGGGCCGAGAGCCCTTCGTCGTCGATGAGGGTCGCGACGGTCTTGCGGAAGCTGTGGGTGGTCACTTCGGCCACGCCCAACTCTTGCCGCGCCGTGCGCCACTCCTTGCCGAAGTTGTTTGGGTCGCGAAGCGTCCCGGCCGTCGAAGGGAAGATGACCGCTTGCTCGCCGAGGTAGGGCCGCTGCCGGCGCTTCAGGAGCATCTCGACGGCGAACTTCGGCAGCGGGATGCTTCGTCGACCGGCGGCCGACTTGGTCTCGTCGACGCGCAGCAGACCCTCGCCGGGCACGCGGATGACCTTTCCTGTGACGGCGAGCATGCTCGCTCTCTCGTCAAAGTCGACCCAGCGCAGGCCGAGCAGTTCCGAGCGTCGTAGGCCGGTGGCGATGAGCAAGGTGATCGGGTCGACCAGGTCGTGCTTCTCGCAGAAGGCGGACGCATGGAGTTTGGTGAGCAGTTGGCGGAGTTGGTCGGCGGTGAGTGCGACCGCGCCTTTGGGCTGGGTCTTGGACCGCAGCGGTTGCACGTCGCGCACCGGGTTGGCGCTCAGCACACTGGCCATCACCGCGAGCTGCAGTGCGCCCCGCAGGATCGACTTCGATTGGCGGGCCTTCGTCGTGCCGTGCGCGCTCCGCATGGACCGGAGGGTGGCGTCCATGCGGGCCGGCGTCGCCTCGCTTACCCGCAGGCCGCCGATGAACTTCTTGAGATCTTTCGTGGTGAAGCGGTACGTCGACATGGTGACCGGGGAACGGCCGTCCTCGGCCAGGCGTACAAGGTGCTGTTCCACAAGGTCAACCACTTTGGTGGCTGGGCCAATCTCGCCGTGGTTGGCCGAGCGCTTGCGTTCCGCGAGCGCCACGACCAACGCATCCTCGGCCAGCTTGCCGTGCTGGTCGTATTCATCAGCGGGACCCAGCCTTTGGACGATACGGGTCACGCCGTCAGTGTCGCGGTAGCGGCAGCGCGCAAGCCAAACGCCACCGCCTTTGTTGATGCGTTTGATCTGCCCGTGTGTACCGATCCGCAATTGCGGCCGTCCTGCCATGGTTCCTACTTCCGCGAGGCTGCCGATCCGGAGCCGACGAATTCTTCAGCTGGGGTGTTCGCAAAGGCGGGATGGGAGAACTTTCTCACTCCCGGACGTGGCAGGTCGGTGCGTGCCCCGACGTTGCGAACGACCCATTTCCGGGCACTGTATCGTGCGCCACCGACACACGGGCTGCTAAGCCGAGTTCCGCTTCGGTCGAGTCAGTTGCGTTGTCTCCCAGGCGACCACATCGCTGATCCGATACCGGACGTGCCGGCCGAATTTCGCATACGGTGGCCCTGTTCCCTTCGATGCCCATTCGGCGGGTGTCTTGACGGGCACGCCGTAGCGGTCGGCCAGCTCCTGTCGGGTGATCCACCTGTCGTCGGCGGTGTCCTCCATGGCGACTCTTTCTGTCAGCGGCTGCCGGACGGCTGGCCCATGGACATATCATCTGCTCCGGTTACCGCTCCCCGCTACACCCGCGGCGAATCAGCTTGTACTTCGACTGTGCGGGCTGGAGCGGGAGGGCGGCTGCGTCGGTCGCTGGTTGCGAGGGGGGCGCGCTGCGACGCCATGGCTGGCTCAGCTCTTGCTCGTTGATCGCCGGTGTTGCGTCAGTCATACTGCGAATCAACGCTTTTCTCAACGATTCTCGTCGACTCTCACTGATACCGGTCGACTTTCGTTACGCAGCAAAATAATTCAGAAACCTGTCAATCGCTATGGCACATTTGCACATTGGTGTGCGAGATTGGCGGTAGCACACATCGCGTGTGCTCCCGCCGGGGTTGTGCGCCAGGCGGTTTGAGGTCTCGGGTGGTGTCGGGTGTTGACGATTGCCAAGCTTTCGCGGTGGTCGATCAGCTACTACAACGACACCGCCCGCGCCGCGGCAGCGGCCGGCGCCGAGGTGCGTCGTACTGGTGGCGGGCTGGGGGAGTACTACGCCGAACACGACACCCGTACGCCGGTCTGGTTGTGCGCCGGAGACGCCCACACCGCGGCCAAACTCGTGGGTCTCACCGATCTTCAACGGGCGGGTGGGACAGCTGATCCCGACGTGGCGGGGCGCTGGCTCGATGACGGCACCGCACCCAACGGGGCGTCCGGACGGGCGTTGGGGAACCGCGGTGTGCACGGCTTCGATCTGACGTTCTGCGCCCCCAAAAGTGTGTCGTTGGCCCGGGCGATCCGGGCCGGCGAGGTGGCCCACAAAGCCATCTCTGACGCGCACACAACCGCGATCTCGGAGGCCCTGGAATACCTCGCGGAGCATGCCGGCTACACCCGCGTGCACAACCCGGTCACGGGGCACAAGGACCTGGTGCACTTACCCGGACTGGTGGCGATCGCCTACCAGCACGAGACCTCCCGCGCGGGTGATCCGCACCTGCACACCCACGTCATCGTCCCCAACCGCCAGGCCCGCGCCGACGGAATAATGGTGTCGCTGGACGGCACGTCGCTGTATCACGAAGCCAAGGCCGCCGGGGTGATCTATCAGGCCACGCTGCGCCGCGAACTGACACGGTCGTGCGGCTTTGAGTGGCTGCCGGTGGACCCCGCCACGGGCATCGCCGAGGCCGCCGGTATCTCCGCGGAGAGCATCACCGCCTGGTCGCAGCGCTCGTCGCAGTTGCGGGAGTGGGCGGCGGGAAACCTCACCCTCGCGGAGGGGCATGAGTTGTCGGCGGCGCAGCTGAGTGCGGCGCAGAAGGCGACTCGGCCGAGCAAACCGGAACAGCTGTCCTTCGCGCAGTTGCGGGCCGCGTGGCGCGCCGATGCCCGCGGCCTGCCCGTCGAGGACGCCGCCCGCCGCCAGGCCTACCGTGCCCGTTGCGAGGCGCGAGGGCAGGAGGTGGATCGGCTCCGGCTGGCGGAGGTGGCCGCGCAGAGCGACAAGGCCGCGTTCACCCGCGCGGACCTGGTCGAGATCATCGGCGCGCAGCTGCCCGTGGACACCGCGAGCAGCCCACGCCAGCTCATCGAGAAGGCCGTCGACAACATCGGGATCCGGCTGTCCGGGCCGCGGCAGCCTCATCAGCGTGAGGGCCACGAACGGTTCACCGTGGACCATATTTTGCGCGAAGAGGCCTGGCTGTTGCAGCTGGTGGACGCCCAGGATTGCCGGGCGGAAATGTGGGTGCGCGACGGCGACCTGGACGGGCTGTCCCCCGAGCAGCAACGCGCGGTGTACAACATCGCAATCTCCCCGTGGTTGGTGCAGCCGCTCAGCGCGCCGGCGGGGGCGGGCAAGACCACCTCGCTGCGGGCGTTGGCGGCCGTGGCCCGCCACAGCCTCACCGCCCGGGTGTTCGTGTTGGCCCCGACCGGGACCGCGGTCGATGTCGCGATCCGGGAAGGCGCCGGCGATGTCGGCTACACGATCGCCAAAGCTCTGCACGAGTTGGACAGCGGCGCCCTGGCGTTGGGGCATTTGGACGTGGTCGTCGTCGATGAGGCCGCCATGGTCGGCACCGACGATCTGCTTCGGCTCCTGAAAGCGACCACGGCCGCCCACACCAAGGTCGTGCTCGTCGGCGATGCCCACCAGCTGGGCCCGGTCAAGGCCCGCGGCGGCATGTTCGCCCAACTGTGCACGGATCTTCCCTGGGCGCAGCGGCTCTCGGAGGTCTGGCGGATGCGTGACGCGGGCGAGCGGACGGCGTCGCTGGCGCTGCGCGACGGCGGGCCCGCCCCGGTGCGCCGCGCCGTGGAGTGGTACCGCACCCAGGGCCGGCTGCACACCGGTGACCCGGTCGCGATGGCCGCCGACGCCCTGGCCGGCTACCGCCGCGATATTGCGGCCGGGAAGGACGCGCTGCTGATATGCGGCACCACCGAGATGGCCGATGCCCTCAATTGGCGCATCCACCGCGACACCATCGGCGCTGAGCAGCCCACCAAGTTGGCCGCGCGGGGGCACCGCGTCGCGGTCGGTGAGGTGATCGTCAGCCGCCGCAACGCGCCCGAACTGCCCGTCATCTGCGCCACCGACACCAGCCCCGCCGACCCAGTGCGCAACGGCAACCGCTGGCGCGTCTACGCCGTCGACCCCGACAACGATCGCATCGCGGCCCGACGCCTGCACGACGGCGCCTGCGCGGCCTTCTGGGGGGACTATCTGCGTGAGCACATCACCTACGGCTACGCCATCACCGTCCACTCCGCGCAAGGCGCCACCGCCGACACCACGCACGCGGTCCTGGGCGAAAACACCACCCGCGCACTGTTCTACGTCGCCATGACCCGCGGCCGCGACGCCAACACCGCCTACCTGCACGAGCGGATCGCCGGCGACCACGAACACAGCCAACCCGACGGCGTCCACATCCCAAGGCGCGGCACCAGTCGCGACGCCGCACACTTGGCCCGCACCCTCATCGGCAACCGCGACGAGCAAGCCCGCACCGCCCACCAGATCGCACAAGAAGCCTACGGCTCCCCAATGCCCGTGCCCGTGCGTGGCCTACTGTGGCGGCGCGACAAAGACGTCCGACAGCGACGGGCCGCTTTTCAGCAATGGTGCGCGGGCGGCGCAGGAATCAACATCCCCGATCACCGCATAATCGACCAGCGCATCGACCGCAGCCAAGCTAGGGACGTCGGCTACGACTTAAGCCTATAAATCGGCCACACGACATGGATTGCGCCACGGGTTCGCCGGCGTGCAAGATACGTTAACTGAGGTCAAACGCCCTAGCAGCCTCACCGCTGAGCATCTTGCAGACTCTCCGCCGTGACGACCTGATAGAACCATTTGGCGATGTCGGAAATCAAATGCGACCGGCCTGGTGCATTGGTGAAGAAATAGTCGCTCATCTTCTCGTGCGCGCCCTGATTGTCGGCGACTGCGCCGGTAACGGCGTCATCGAAGTCCGGGGACTCCACGAACTGCTTGGCGGAGTTGACCTTCGCTTGCTGCACCAGCGCGGCATCCTCGAGCAGCGTCTGCAACAGTGCTTCGAGGAAGGACACCTTCTGCGACTCGGTGAAGTCTTCGGAACCGAACAGGTCATTGAGTCGGTCGAGCACCTGCTGGAAGGCGACCATCTTCGGGTCGCGCTTCTCACCTGACCCAGCGGCGGTGATTCCGGAGAGTCCGACCCGCGCACCCAGACCGATATCGATCCTGCCCCTGTCGATCTGCTTGACGTGCTTGAGCACTACGTCAGTCAGGTCGATCGGGGCGGTGTAGTTGTCCGGCCGGATCACCCGGTCGAGCTCGCGCAGGTAAATTTGCTTTTTCTCCAACCCGGGGTCACCGTAGTCGATGATCTGCGACATGAAGTCATAGAGACGCACGAAGGACCCGACGTCCTTGCGGAACATGTCCAGCTCGGCCAGTGCCGCCTTGTCGCCCTCGCCGCCGTTGTGAATCAGGGCGGCCTGGTAGCGCTCGGCAAACCGCTTCTTGCCGGGGTCGACCGCCGCTTTGAGTGCGTTGTGGCCCTTGCCTGTCACGAAAACCTCTGCGCACTGGTCGATCTCGGCTTCGGTGTAGATGCCGGCGGTGTCGAGTTTCGCCACTAGGTCGTGGACCAGGTTCGGGTCGGTCTCGGTTTCCAGGAACGCGTCGGTGAAGTACGGCTCGAACGCCTTGCGGATCTCCTCGGGCTCGTTGACGAAATCCACAACCTGTGTCATTGACGCGCTCTTTTGGATGCCCGACGGAGTGCGGTAGGTGCGGTTGAGCCGCGAGAGGGTCTGCACTGCGGTGACACCGGACAGGATTCGGTCGACATACATCGCGCACAGCAGCGGCTGGTCGAATCCGGTCTGGAACTTGTTGGCGACGATCATCACCTTGTACTGGTCACCGCGAAATGACGTACGCAGGTCATGCACGCCGGGGTTCATGCTGGCTTCGCTGAACGGCTCTGGCCCGGACTCCGGGTCGTGCACAGCGCCTGAAAACGCGACCAGGGTGCGATATCCGTAACCCATTTTATCGATGAACGATTGGATCGCGAACTTGTAGCGCACCGCCGCCTTGCGGGAGTCGGTGACGACCATCGCCTTGGCGTGCCCGTCGAGCAGCACCGCCACGTTTTCGTGGAAATGCTCGACGATGATCGCGGCCTTCTGCGCGATCGTCTGCGGGTTGAGCTTGACCCAGCGCATGACCTCCTTGGTGGCTTGGGCCTGATCCACCTCGTTCCCGTGGGCGACGCTTTGCCCGACCTGGAACGCCAACTTGAACGAGTGGTACCCGGTCAGCACGTCGAGGATGTAGCCCTCCTCGATGGCCTGCTTCATCGTGTAGACGTGGAACGGCACCGGTTTCTCGTCGGGAGTTGGCCTGCGGCCGAACAGTTCCAGCGTCTTGGCCTTGGGGGTGGCAGTAAAAGCGAAGTAGGAGATGTTGGCCGACTCGGCGCGCTCGCTGGCTTCGGAGGCCAGCACTGCCTCGATATCGATCTCGCCGCCCTCCTCGATCTCTTTGAGTTCGTCGGCGGTCAGCACTGACTTCAACTTGCTCGCGATCTGTCCGGACTGCGACGAGTGGGCTTCGTCGGCGATGACGGCGAACGTCTTGCCCTTGAGCCCCTTGTTCTTTCGGATCTCGTTCATCGCGAACGGGAAGGTCTGAATGGTGACGACGATGATCAGCTTGCCGCCGATCAGCGCGTTGGCGAGCAGGCCGGATTTCGACTTCGGCTCGCCGCCGGCTTTCGCGGCTTCGTCACGGTCGATGGCTACGACGATGCCCTGGTCGTTGTCGATCTGCTTGATCGCATCCTGCAGCTGGGCGTCGAGCACGTTGCGGTCGGTCACTACGATGACCGAGTCGAACACCTTCTGGTTGTCGACCTGCAGTCGCGCCATCCGGTGCGCGGTCCAGGCGATCGAGTCAGTCTTGCCCGAACCAGCTGAATGCTGGATCAGGTAACGCTTTCCGACGCCTTCGGCGGTGACCGCGACGGTGAGTTCGGTGACGGCCTCCCACTGGTGGAACCGCGGAAATCGCAGCGACGACGACTTGGTGGTCTTGCCGCTGATCGGGTCGGTGCTCGACTCATGCTTGACGTACATCAGCCGACCCAGGATGTTCAGCCAGGCGTCGCGCTGCAGAACCCGCTCCCACAAGTAGGCGGATTTCGACCCGGTCGGGTTGAGCGGGTTTCCGGCGCCGCCGTCTTCGGCGCCACGGTTGAACGGCAGGAAATGCGTTGTATCACCAGCAAGTTTGGTGGTCATCCAGACCTCGTCATCCGACACCGCGAAATGCACCAGCGCGCGGGCACCGGAGACGAACAACGGCTGGAGCGCGCCGGTTTTGGCATCCTTGGGTAGCCGGGACGTCTTGTACTGGGTGATCGCATCGGCGACGGTCTGGGTGAAATCTGTCTTCAGCTCCGCGGTGGCCACCGGAAGCCCGTTGACGAAGAACACCAGATCCACCGAGCGCTGATCGGCGGTGGAGAAGTGCACCTGGCGCATGACCCGCACTCGCACCGCTGCGTAGTCGGCGTTGCGTTTCTCGTTGAGCGTCGACTCGGGCTTGAAGACGCACATCTGGAACTTCGCCGCCAGGTGTGAGAACCCCTTGCGGAGCAGGTTGAGGGTTCCGCCGCCGTTGTCCAACGGTGTGTCAAGGACTTTCACGAGCCGGTCCAGCAGTTGCGCCTGCTGCTTGGCGATGTCCTTGGAGCCTGGCTTGACGACCTTCTCCAGCTGCTCCGGCTGAGTTTCGGCCAGCCAGCCCAGGACGTCGTCGGGGAACAGGGCGCGTTCACGGTCATAGCCGGGGTCATTCGGCGAATAGAGCCAGCCTTGGGCGGCCAGGTGCTCGGCGAACTCCTTTTCGAACTCGATCTCGTTGTGCAGCGCCATGTTTCAGGACCCTTCCCGCACGGCGATTTGGCCCGTGAAAGTGCGGACGGTCAGGGCCGCGTGGCGGTCCTCAGTGAGTTCGAGGAACTGCTCAAATTGCCGGTTCAACTCCCGCCCTCCTCGCGAGTTGCGTCCGTATCGATGGACTGAGGATCGCCTGGCGACTCGGCCAGCAATGTCCGCACCGCCGTTTCCAACTGTGGAAGTTTGTCTGTCAGGACCTGCCACACAAGGGCGTCGTCGACGTTCGCGTATCCGTGAATCAAGATGTTTCGGAAGGCCACGATCCGCGGTAGTTCGGGAACTTGCGCCGCCATGTCGGCGTTGCTCTTAGCCAGCTGACTCAACGCCTCTCCGACTATCTCGAATTGCCGTTCGACGGCTGAGCGCAGCAGCACGTCATCCTGGTATTCCGCGAAGGTCTTTCCGGCGGCAAATTGGTGCAGGAATCCGGCCGCGCGCAGCGCGTCCCACAGGTACTTTCGTGGATCAGGCTGCATAGATCAGTTCTCGCGTCTGCATGACGCGCTGTCTGAAGTAAGGATTAGCCAGGCCGGATGCCGTCACCACGTCAACCGGCCGGCCGATGATTTCTTCGAGCCCTTCTTTGAGCGCGAAGTAGTGATCGAAATCGGGGCCTGCCTCGAACTCCACGAGTACATCGACATCACTAGTGTCGACGTCGAACGAGTCGCTGACAGCAGAGCCGAACACGTCCAAGCGGCGCACTGACAGCTCGCGGCACAACGCCTGTATCTGGTGCCGCTTCGACTCGACCACCGCATGCACTGCGCTCACCTCCGCGTTTACATTCTGCCTGACCGGCAGCGCTGCCGTGCTCAAGGCTTTGCTCAAGTCTGCAGAAGTGCGAGCATCAGGCGGCAGATTCCGACACGTCGATCTGGCCTGTGACGGCGGCTGTGATAAGTGCCGACTGGCGTTCGCGGGCGAGTTCGATGAACCGCGCAGTCTCGGCGATCAGAGTGTCGATCCTCGATGTCTGGTCGTCGAGTTGGGCCGCGATTCGCCGCTGCTCATCGAGGGCGACCCGCGCAACTGGGAATCGCTTTAGGTCTTCGCATGTCAGTGCACCCTTGGTGGATCCGTTCTCGTCGCTTACAGCACGCAGTTCGCCGTATTCGGCCGTCAGGCACCACAAGAGGTAATCGGAATCCCAATAGTCCGTCTCTGGCGTCACGTAGGCCATGTGCTGGTTGATCGTCGCCTCGATGTCCAGGATCGTTGATGTTCCTCGCGTCTTACCCTGCCCGGTCAGCGCAACCAGCACCGAGCCTGGGGGAACGAGTGGAAGGTGGCATTTGGCGACGGCTTCGACAGTCACGAACTGCGTTGCGGCAGTTACCCGGTCCTGATTTACGACGGCGCTGTTCAGCCAGGGGATGCCGCCCCGCTCCCAAAATGACTGTTCTTCGCGGCGTGGAGTTGACCCGTTCCCGATGCGGGTTCGCCTTCCCAGCTTGTCTGCCGCAATCGAACCGGACCTGGGATCGGGAACTGAAGTCCGGATGACCGCGGCACGCCGTTCTCGCAGCATCTCGATCAATCGCTGCTGCTCCTCGATGAGTGTGGCGATTCGGGCCGTCTCGCGGTCTAGGTATCCGACGATGGCATGCTGTTGGGGGAGGGGCGGGACCACGATCTCGATGCCAGCAGCGTCGCGCTGATAGATCGTTTGGTGAGTGGAACCCATATTAAGTGCCCGCAACGCGGGAGCAATAGCCTTGAACTGATAGTTGAGGTACTCCGGCATCAGATCTGGACCGCAGACCCAGTTCCAGAAGTCTTGGCTGGTCGCCATGGGCCTCGGCATCACGCCAGAAAAGCCGACGGAGGCAGTGCGTGAGAGTACGACGGTTCCGGCGGGAAGTAACTCCGCCGCGGAATTGGCCAGCCCGAGCTCGGAGATTTGGTTGGCCGTGTCACCGAGATAGACACGTCGGCCATCCCTCAGCTGCCAGACGTCCGCGAGCGTGAACCACGGAATCGTGACGTTCTCCCAGTATTCAGGCTTGGAGCGACTCGGAGTATGCCCTGTCTTCATAGTCGCATAGCGCCTGATATTCGCTCGGCGCCACCCGTCCGGGAGGTTAGGGCTCACTTCTCAATCTCCTTCAGCAGGTCGAGGATCTTGGCGACCTGGTTCTCCAGGTCGGCGTCAATCTCGGCGAGCGGCCGCGGCGGCACGTACTTGTAGAAGTGTCGGGTGAACGGGATCTCGTATCCGACTTTGGTTTTCGCGATATCGACCCAGGCGTCGGGGACGTGCGGACCCACCTCGGCTTCGAAGTACGCCTTGATCGTCGCT
Source organism: Mycobacterium sp. TY815 (assembly GCF_030755135.1). Classification (NCBI taxonomy): domain Bacteria; kingdom Bacillati; phylum Actinomycetota; class Actinomycetes; order Mycobacteriales; family Mycobacteriaceae; genus Mycobacterium; species Mycobacterium sp. TY815. Next base: position 180,235 of record NZ_JAUFRX010000005.1, read on the forward strand.
GCCCGACCGGCATCACCTGAGGTGTTGCCGCCGTAGGTGAACGGTACGTTCTCGGTATCCCGCTTTTTCGCGTCTGGCTTTGGGTTGCCCTTGCGGTCCGTCACCGACTTGCCGTCGTCGTCGAGCAGCGGGCGTTCGACGGTGATGGTCCAGTATGCGAAGTCGTTGGCGGTGAACACCTTCGAGTAGTCGGGGTCGGCCTCGTCGAAGGCGTCATAGAGAGCCAGGATGCGGTCGCGAGCCTTGGCGTCGACCTCGCGGTTCTTCGCGCCGAGGTTCTTGCGGATCTTCGTCCAGAACGAAGTGGCGTCGATTAGTTGGATCTTGCCCACGCGCTCAGGACGTTTCGTGTTGTCCAGGATCCAGATGTAGGTGGCGATACCAGTGTTGAAGAACATGTTCGTCGGGAGCGCCACGATGGCCTCGACCAGATCCGATTCCAGCAGCCATCGCCGGATCTTGGACGGGCCGGATTCGGCGGCGCCGTTGAACAGCGGCGAACCATTGAGGACTATTCCGGCGCGGCCACCACCGTCGTGAGTGGGCCGCATCTTGTGGGCAAGGTGGCAGAGGAACAGCATCTGGCCGTCGCCGATGGACGGAAGACCGTGCGAAAAGCGGGAACCCGCGGCGAGCGCTTCCTTCTCGACGGCCTCGTGGGATGCCTTCCAGTCGAAACCATAGGGCGGGTTGGACATACAGAAGTCGAACGTGCGGTCCCAGAACTGGTCATCGGCCAGGGTGTCGCCGAGCCGAATGTTGCCGGCGTCTTGCCCTTTGGCGATCATGTCGGACTTGCAGATTGCGTACGACTGGTCGTTGATCTCCTGCCCGTACAAGCGCAGCCGGGCATCGGGATTGCGTTCCAGGAGCCGCTCCTCGGCGACCGACAGCATTCCGCCGGTGCCGGCGGTGGTTATGCGCTGTATTTGGGCGTGTCTCACTCGGATCCATGCGCAACCCCGTTACAGTGCCCGCAACCCTGACTACAGAAGGGCCGTTGAGGGGGACGCTGCCGGTGGATTTGTACTTCGCTGACTGGTCGCTGGTGTCGCGGCCGGACGGGTTGAAGGCGGTCGGCTCCGACGCCATCTCGACGCCACGAGTGCCCGACGGGACTCCGGTATTGGTGGACGATTCGATGCGCCCGGTGGAACCTTGGTGCACATTCCTGCGGCTGTACTCGCAGAATCTACGTCGGAACTCTGTTGTCGCCTATGCCCGCGACGCGCTCGAGTTCGGCCGGTTCCTAGAGACGAGAGGCGTTGGGGTGCTAGATGTCTCGGAGTCGGACCTGGTGGCCTACCGGGCGAACCGATTCGCTTCCGGGGTCTCGCCGCGTTCGTGGGCTCGGCAATTGGTGGTGATTCGAGCTCTCTTCACGTACTTGTACGAAACCGGGCGCAGAGACAGTTTGCCGTGGATTCAGGTCGGCAGCCGGTCGGTGGTGACTCCGCGGATTCCTCGGACTGAGATGGATGTTCGGGCGCTTTCTCACGCGCAGTGGGTCGCGTTGCGCGATGTTGGGTTCGGCGGGGAGTTGCCCACGGGAGAGCTGGATCGCTCCTACCGCGGCAGGTCTACGGTCCGAAACGCGTGCGCCGCCGAGCTGGCACTGACCACGGGGATGAGGCTCACCGAATGGAGCACCCTGCTGGACGTCGAGGTCCGATCGGAGGGGGCTGGCACTTCACTGGTGCTGGAGGCATGCGCGAAGAACGGCCGTCGACGCCGAGTTTATGTTCCGGCATCCACCGTCCAGAGAGTTGAGCTGTACCGCTGCACGGAGCGGAAATCGCTGGTGCGGAAGGCCCAGGCGAGCTTGCGCCGGAAACTGCCGAATATGGCGGTGGTCCACGACGTTGACCTGCCGGCGGGCAAGCTGGTCTACACGCTTAATGGTGACGAGCGGCGCGACGAGTTCGCGACGATTCCGCCAGAGACGCGACGCGTACTGGTGAAGGTGACTCCTGGCGGGATCGAGCCACTGTCGCTGTTCGTCGGTCGAGGCGGCCTGCCGCCATCGCAGCGGCGGTGGCACCAATACTTTGAGGAGGCCAACGACCGGCTGGCGAACTTCGAGGGCCAGGTTCCGATCATGCCGGTGGCGGTCACGCCACACGACTTGCGTCATACCTTTGCCGTGGTGATGCTGCGTAGCCTGCAGGCGCGTGCTGCGCAGCTCGAACGATCGCGTCCCAAGCACGGGTTCGGCACCATCAGCGAGCACATCATTCACAACCCTTTGTTGACTTTGCAGCGTCTGCTCGGGCATGCCGGCCCGTCCACGACGATGGTTTATCTGCGTTATGTCGATGAGTCAGACGAGCTCATTCAACGTGCCTTCGAGTCGTGGAGCGACAACGAACGTGACTACGCCAGTTACGTTCTCGCGCAAATTGAGGCACAACGGCCGTGAACGATTCCGACCGCCAGCCGCGTACTGTGACGTTTCCGCCGGGTGGTCCGCTGAAACAATCTCGAATCGATCCAGCCCAGTACGTTGCGACACGGCTCGTGGCTGAACTGGCTGACGCGTGGAAGGAATGCGCAGAGACCGCGTCGCTATCACCTGGCACAGTGTCCCGCCAATCCAGCGTGGTTCGTAGTGTCGGGAAGTTCCTTACCGCGGACGCGGACAGATTCCTGACATTGTCCGGCGACGGCGCGGACGTGGCCCGGCGGCTGCATGATTGGGAATCGGCGATGGTCGCCGAGTTTCCCCCGCCCAGCGTCCGAGCCAAAGACCTGGGCATGGAGCTTCGCAATCAAGTCGCCCGCTACCTGCAGTCCAACGGGATTCCCGGCGGTGTGCTGGCGGACTGGGCGAACGGCCAGGTGTTAGACGGACGGCCATGGCAGGAACTCCCGCTCGACGAATTCAGCAACAACGAGCGCCTCCAACTTGAGCAGACCTGCCGGCAGATCGTGCGCGACACAGAGGACCGTCTGGCGCGCGGCGACGCCCTACTTCGCGATGGCCACGATCCGCGGATCCACGGGTGGAACCGCGTGGAGAACGTGCTGTGGGCTTTGCGCAATGTGCCCTATGAGGATGGGTTTCACGTCCATCTCGCCGGATCACGACGCCAACTTGATCCGCTGGAGATCGACCGCATGTCGGGAGTGCGACGCGCCCCCGCGCGAATCAAGGCCCCACCACTGCTGACTGCCGTCGGCGCATTCCTGGCTCCCGATGCCGAGTATCTCCTGGCCATCCGGGTGTTACTGCATTTGCAGACCGGATGGTCGCCCGAAGAGAGCGCTCGACTCTGTCGCGAGGACATCGAGTTCGGCGTGGAGTCCGTGCGGGTTCGGGCGACAAAGGCGCGTGCCCAACGGATCCGATGGCACACCCTGGCCTCGCCGCGGGACCAGCCGTGGGGGTGGAAGGCTGGCGACCTTGTGCGGCGAGCTGCCCATGCCATGCGCCACGCCCACGCGCTGACGCCGGATCAACCGCTGTTCTGGGTGACCGGATGCCGGTCTGTCCGTGATCGGCTCGACCACGAGTACCCCCATTACGTGGTCCGGGAGCACCACTTCGGAAAACTCAACACGCTGAAGAATCTGATTGAGCGCCACAGCCTCTCGATCAGCCAACCCCACGACATGCGCCGGCTCCGTAAGACGGTCAAGAGTGCACGCGCGGCTCTGCTGGGCACTCTCGCCGGCGCTGCCGGCGACGACCACACCGTCGAGGTCTTCCGCGACCACTACGCGCAAACCACGACCGTTCACACGATCGCCGCCCAGACGGTGCTGCGTGCGCAGCAGAAGGTCCTGCAACGCGCCTCACAGGGACCAACATTCGTGGCCGCGACGGCAGCCGAGGTCTCCGAATCACCGACAGATCCCGAGCTCGCCGAAATTGCCGCCACCGTCGCCGCGGAGACGCCCACTGAGCAGGAACTGACGATCGCTGCTTGCCGAGATCCCTATGACGCACCGTTCATGGATCAGGGCTCGCTATGCCATGCCTCACCGTCGATGTGCTTGCAATGCCGTAACGCCATCGTATTCCGCGATCACCTTCCGCGCCTGATCGCCTACCGAGAGGCACTGGACGCCATCGAGAACAACACGCCGCCGAGGGTGTTCAGCGAGATCTACGGCCAGCAGAGAGTCAACATTGACGCCATTGTCGCCGAGTTCCCACCCGAGCAGATCGAGGCTGCCCGCCCGGCGGACGTCCATTTGCACCGCCCGCTTGGACAAAGGGCTGAACAATGACCAACGCACCCGAGCCGCAGACTTGTCCGACACTGACAGGCTTCGATCCCGACGAGCCGGTGTTACCCGCTGACCGCCGCGTGACCGACGGGCCTGACCCCCGATTCGGGGACCTCCCGCGCTGGGATCTCACCGCCAGCGGTCTCGCACCGAACCTCAATGCTGCACAAGCACATTTGCGTTTCGATGTGTATCCCGACGGGTGGGTGCCGATCGCCAAAACCCTCGCGATGGCCATGCTGCAACCGGTCCACCCCATAGTCAGGCGAGCCGGAATCTATCGTTCCAATCGGCCCTACAAATTGAAGTCCATCCGACATGTCCTCACCGAATTGAGATACCTCGCGGAATGGGCCGCCAGGGCCGGTCTCACCGCCAACCTGTCGGCCTGGACTCACGCTGACGGTGAGGCCTACCTTGCCGAGCGAAAGGCTCGATCCTTCTCTGCCGGCCGTAGCGCCAACGACCTTCTGCGTCACCTCGGTGATTTCCGGGGGCTCCTGCCCAACGGCGGACTTTCCATCCAGGTCGACCCGTGGGCTGCAAGATCCGGCGGCGAAGTCAAGACTCCCGTCATCCCGCCGGAAACCTTCTGGCCACTGGTACGCGCCTGCTGGACCTACATCGAAACGTTCGCCCCCGATATCACCGCTGCTCGCGACGAAATTGCGCTCCTCAATACGCGTGGACCCAAAAACCGGGAGGTCCGTCCCTCGACACGGGATATCGACGATGCGCTTGACGCCTGGCTGTCATCACCTCAAGCCTTTGTTCCCCTGCACATCTACACCTTGGGGCGCGCACGGGCGGGAGACATCAACTGGGACGGCCTGGGTCTCTGCACGGCACTTCGATTGAGCGGCACCAACTTTTACGGCAACCGCGGACCTGCTCGGCAACTTCGCGTCCATCAGGCGATCAGCCAAGGCGTGCCCACTCGATACGGCTACAGCTCGGTCCAACCCGCGGCTGTTGAACGGCCCGACGGCACACACGGGCCCTGGATAAGCGGCTTCGACCGCATCATCGTCAGCAAGGAACTCACCCAACTGCGCAACGCCGCATACATTTTCGTCGCGATCATGACGATGATGCGTGACAGCGAAGTTCAAAGCCTCGCCACCGGGGCCATCGGAACACATTACGGTGCCCCCGCCGTCACCAGCACACTGCACAAGATGCAGCCATACGGCGGTACACCTCAACGCTGGTGGGTCAGTGAACCTGTCGTGAGGGCGCTCAAAGTCGCCGAGCAGATCACCCGCGACGAGAACCGGCTCTTCGGCGCGGTGCGCGAAGGCGTGCACCGCGACTTGGCAGGATTCGACCAGTACGAACAGATCCGATCGTTCGTGGCGTGGGTCAACGACCATTCGCCCCAGAACGGCTTGGAGCCCATTCCCACGACTCCGTTGGCGCCGCATATGTTTCGTCGCACCATGGCCGTGATCACCGCCAACGAGCCAGACGGCGAGATCGCACTTGGGATCACACTGAAACACAACGCCGTTCGCGCACTTGCCAACGCCACCACGAGCGGGTACGCGGCGCCCACGCCTGAATGGGCCAAAGAATTCGAACACCACGTCAAGGAGGCGGCCGCCGGGGAACTCGTCGCTGACTGGGCACGTCACGCCCAAGGCGACCACGCTCTGCGCGGTCCCGGCGCAACAACCTTCGCCAACGGCCTCGACGACGTCACCGACCGCGCCAAGACCACCGTCGCCATCGGTAACGAACGCATGCTCCGAAACCTGCTGCGCGACGAATTCGCCACCATCCGACTCGGCACCCTCAATCACTGCCTCGGTGACCCCGCCAAAGCGCTATGCCTGGAAGGCGCATCCGCAGCCGTGAAAGCCGGCGGCCCGATCCCGAGCATGTGTCAACCCGCCACCTGCCGAAACTCGGTCATCACCGACCGACACCTGCCCATCTGGCGGCGCGAGGAATCCGACCTCGTCGACAAGCTCAAGGACAAGAGAATGGCACCCGTCCATCGCCAGCGCCTCGAAACCCAGCTCGCCGACGTCCGCAAAATCACCCACCAGGAGCCGAAGTGACCACCGTCAGTCCGGCAACCGAGAAGAAGCTCCGCGACGCGATGGAGCGCCTGCTGGCGGGCAAGTCCAAACGGACTGACGGCCGGCTCACGAAAGCCAACTTGCACATCGAAGCCGGCGTCAGCCGCGCAACCATGAACCGTGCCACTGAGGTAATCGCAGACTGGAACGCCAGCGTCGGCACGGAACCCGCTCCTCGTGACGCCGAGCTCGCTGGACTACAGGCCACGGTCACGGAACTCAAGAAGTGCATCGCGAGGCTGCGCGAACACAACAGCCACCTCGAACGCAGAAACCGGGCCGCCGTCACCGTGATCGCAGAGCTCAACGCGCAGCTTCAGGCCAGTCGGGGCGAGACTCCGATTGGCACCGTCACGCCTATACGGGACCGTGCAGCACGCAGACGAAGGTGATTATCGGCCAACCTCAGTGTTCTGTTGGACCGACGATAACGACTGCCCACTTCTCCTCCGTCTCCTCGCCGGCGTTCGCCAACCCAAGCCCGGCGTGCAACGGGCTTCACCCGCTATACCCGGTCAAAACCGGTCCAAATGGGTCTCTTCCCGATAAGCTCATCTCGCCCATGCACCGAGGTGTCGATTAGCTATTAGCCAGGAGGTGTCGCCCGTGCCCGAGCCGTGGCTGTCAGCCGACGACATCGCTACCCACCTTGGCGTCACCAAGGACACCGTGTACGCCTGGATCGCCGAGAAGGGCATGCCAGCTCACAAGCTGGGGCGCCTGTGGAAGTTCCAGGCAGCCGAGGTCGACGATTGGGTTCGTCGCAACGGGGCGACGGCCGCGGAGGACTGAACGTGCACATCATCGACAACGTCAACGATCTCCTGGGCGACGATCTCAAGGCTGAGGTGCAGGCTGGGTCGAAGCTGCGTATCGCTGCATCGACATTTTCCATCTTCGCGTTTGAGGCGCTGCGCAAGGAGTTGGAGCGTCTCGAAGAGCTCGAGTTCGTCTTCACCTCGCCGTCGTTTGTCGCCGCGGCGGCTACCGATCAGCTGCCCAAGGAACGCCGCCAGTTCTTCATTCCGCCGGGATCGAACGGGGAGTCGTCGCTCTACGGTTCTCAGTTCGAGATCCGCCTGCGCAACAAGCTGACGCAGCGGGCCATCGCGCGTGAATGTGCGGAGTGGGTGCGCCGAAAGGCTCGCTTCCGGTCGAACCGGACCGGTGCACCGATGCAGCAGTTCGCCGTTGTGGATGACAAGGTCGCCTACCAGCCGATCCAGGGGTTCACGTCTGCCGACCTTGGTTACGAACGTGGGAACGCGGTGTCGAACGTCGTGACCAAGCTCGACGATGCTCCCATGGCACGGCAATACGCCGCCCTGTTCGATCAGATCTGGAACAACCCCACGCAGCTCGAAGATGTCACCCAAGCGGTGTACGACCACATCGCGAGCGTGTACGCCGAAAACTCACCGGCGCGAATCTACTTCCTGATCCTGTACAACCTGTTCTCGGAATTCCTCGACGACATCAGCGAGGACGTCCTGCCCAACGACCGCACCGGCTACCAGGAAACGCAGGTCTGGCAGAGCCTGTACAACTTCCAGCGCGACGCCGCGACGGGAATCATCAACAAGCTAGAGACCTACAACGGCTGCATCCTCGCTGACAGCGTGGGACTCGGGAAGACCTTCACCGCGCTTGCAGTGATCAAGTACTACGAGCTGCGCAACAAGTCCGTCCTGGTGCTTGCACCGAAGAAGCTTGCGGAGAACTGGACCAACTACAACGCAAATCTGACCACCAATATTTTCGCTCGCGACCGGTTCAACTACGACGTCCTTGCTCACACCGATCTTTCCCGCACCAGAGGTGAATCGTTGGGTCTGCGGCTCGACCGAATCAATTGGGGCAACTACGACCTCGTCGTTATCGACGAGTCCCACAACTTCCGCAACGCCGACTACGCAGAAGAAAAAGAGTCGCGCTACCAGCGGCTGATGCGTCAAGTCATTCGCGAAGGCGTCAAGACCAAGGTGCTCATGCTGTCGGCCACACCGGTCAACAACCGCTTCAACGACCTGAAGAACCAACTCCAGCTCGCCTACGAAGGAGAGTCCGAGAACCTAAGCCAGCACCTCAACATCTCGACGACGGTCGAGAAAGTGTTCAGCGACGCGCAGCGCGTCTTCAACGAGTGGTCCAAGCTCGACCCCGAGGCGCGCACCACCGACCGCATCCTGCAGATGCTCGACTTCGACTTCTTCGAACTGCTCGACTCGGTCACCATCGCGCGGTCCCGCAAGCACATTCAGGCGTTCTACGACACCACCGAGATCGGTACTTTCCCGCAACGGCTCCCGCCGCGGTCGATTCGTGAGCCGCTCTCCGACCTCCCCGATGTGCCCGCATTCAACGAAATCTTCGGACAGCTTCAGGTGCTCACCCTGGCGGTCTACACGCCGCTGGCCTACGTATTCCCAAGCCGGATCGGCAAGTACGAAGATCTCTA
>NZ_JAUFRX010000006.1:0-126012 GCF_030755135.1 Mycobacterium sp. TY815
ACAGTTTGATTCAGGACCGGTGTGACGGCCTGATTCAGGACCACCTTCTTTCAGACCGGTGTGTTGTGACGGTTTGATTCAGGACCACCCTCGACGGTTGGCGTGTCGATTATTGGCTCGCTGTCGGAGGGTTCCGGATGGGAAGTCGTGTGGAGCTGTTCGCCCAGATACGTAGGGACGCCCGGGTCGAGGGTTTGGGTATTCGGGCGCTTGCTCGTAAGTACAAGGTTGGCCGGGATACGGTCCGGCACGCGTTGGCGAATCCGGAGCCGCCGAGGCGGAAGACACCGGTGCGGGAGTCGCCGAAACTGGGCCCGCTCAAACCTGCGATTGATGCGATGCTGCGGACCGATCTGGATGCGCCCCGCAAGCAACGCCACACTGCGACAAGGATTTGCAATCGTCTGGCCGATGAACACGGCGTTGAGGATGTGTCGTATTCGTCGGTGCGTGACTATGTCCGGGTCCGTCGTGCGGAGATCATCGCCGAGTCCGGTAAGCAGGCGCAGGAAGCGTTCGTGCCGCAGGAACACCCGCCCGGCGCTGAAGCTGAGGTTGATTTCGGCGAGGTTCACGTCATCCTCGCTGGTGTCAGAACCCGCTGCTACATGTTCGTTTTCCGAATGTCGATGTCCGGCAAGGCAGTCCATCGGGTGTATGCGACTCAGTCGCAGGAGGCGTTCCTCGAAGGCCACATCGAAGCATTCGACGTGATCGGCGGCATCCCGGTGCGCCATATCCGCTACGACAACTTGAAGTCTGCGGTCACCTCGGTGGTGTTCGGCCGCGGTCGGGGCAGGGTCGAGAACGACCGGTGGGTGCTGTTCAGATCGTTCTACGGGTTCGACCCGTTCTACTGCCAGCCGGGAGTGAAAGGCGCCCACGAGAAAGGCGGAGTCGAGGGCGAGATCGGACGTTTCCGCCGCACCTGGCTCACGCCCATGCCGGAAGTGGACTCGCTGTCAGAGCTCAACGACTACATCCGCCGCTGCGAAGCACGTGAGGATCATCGGCGGGTCACCGGCCGGCTGCACACCGTGGGCCAGGACTTCCAGACCGAACGAGAACATCTCGCCGCTCTGCCTGCCGAGCGGTTCGACCCGGGGCTGGTGCTGCATCCACGGGTGGACCGGTCGGCGCTGATCACGGCGCGGTCGGCGAAGTACTCGGTTCCCGCCCGGTTGATCGGACGCAAAGTCAGGGTGTCGCTGCGGGCCTCGGAGTTGGTCGTCTTCGACGGCCGCACTATCGCCGCACGCCATGAACGCGTCACGACCCGCAACGGGCAATCGATCAACCTCGACCACTATCTGGAGGTGTTGCACTGCAAACCCGGCGCGTTGCCCGGCTCCACCGCGCTTGCTCAGGCCCGCGCCGCCGGCACTTTCACCGCAGCGCACGAGGCGTTCTGGCAGCAGGCCCGCCGCGTCGACGGCGATGCTGGCGGGACTCGCTCGCTAATCGACGTGCTGCTGCTGCACCGCAGCATGCGCGCTACCGATGTGATCGCCGGGATCCACGCCGCCCTGTCGGTCGGTGCCGTTTCAGCGGATGTGGTCGCGGTCGAAGCACGCCTGCATGCCGCCGGTGGTGGTCTCGAATCAGACCGTCACGCCGGTAACCATGCCAATACCGTCGATTACCGGGTCGTCAGTCTGACCCAGCGCCGCCTGGCTGATCCAGCGACCGTGATCGCCGGCCTGCCACCCGACACCCGGCCGCTGCCTGACGTCGCGGCCTACGACGAGCTGCTCCAACGCAGACCCCCAACACCGCCACCCGGTGACGGAATGGAAGGAACGACTGGATCATGAGCACGGCCACGAAAGTCACCAACACCCTGCGCCGCCAACGCGGGATGACCCCACAAGCGGCCCAAGCCGCCGTCGATTCCGCATGCCGACGCCTGCGGTTGCCGACCGTGCGTGCGGTGATCGACGAAGCAGTGAAAGTCGCCGAGCGTGAACAGCTCACCTACCACGGCTTCCTCGCCGAACTGCTCCTGGCCGAATGCGATGACCGGGACCGCCGATCCACCTTGCGGCGAGTCGCAGCGGCCGGGTTTCCACGTCAGAAATGGTTGGGCGACTTCGATTTCGACGCCAACCCAAACATCAACGCCGCCACCGTACATACCGTCGCCCAAGGCGATTGGATACGCCGAGGCGACCCGCTCTGCCTGATCGGCGACTCGGGCACCGGCAAGTCCCACCTGCTCATTGGTGTGGGCACCGCCGCCGCCGAGCAAGGCTTCCGCGTCCGCTACACACTGGCGACCAAACTGGTCAACGAACTCGTCGAGGCCGCCGATGAAAAGCAACTCGCCCGCACGATCGCCCGCTACGGCCGCGTCGATCTTTTATGTATCGACGAACTCGGCTACATGGAACTCGACCGCCGGGGCGCGGAGTTGCTGTTCCAAGTACTCACTGAACGCGAGGAAAAGGCGTCAGTAGCCATCGCATCCAACGAGAGTTTCTCCGGCTGGACCAAAACCTTCACCGACCCCCGACTCTGCGCCGCGATCGTCGACCGACTCACCTTCCACGGCACCATCATCGAAACCGGCACCACCTCATACCGGCTCAGCCATACCCGCGGTAGCAGCTCGCGATCACAGCCTACGAAGACGCCTGAGCCACCACCTCCTCGCCGAGGTGGTCCCGAATCAAGCCGTCACAGTGGTCCTGAGTCAGGTTGACATAGAGATGCAGGCCCTGACATTGCGCGACTGCCTAAGCTACGGCGACTTCGATTTGGCGCAACGTTTCTTTAGCGCTACCGCGCGACAGATCGGCCCGACCTGGACGGCAAACCAGGTCCGTGACCGCATCTTTGCCCCTGCGCAAGAGCCGCGGTCGATGCGGCAGCGGGTCATGGGTTGGACAGCCAAGGCAGCGCTCAACGCCACCGCGTATGACACCGCCCTGACCGAACGCTTCCTGCGGGTCATGAATTTGGTTGACCCGCAGGCACGGCTGCAAGATCCCAGGTTGTTACCTCGAATCCTGACTACCAACGTGCGCTATCGCAGGGCTGAGCCACGTGCCCAAGCTGGTGGTCAATGGGTTGAGCGCCCAAGCGTGCTCCCGGTTGATCTTGGCTTTGAAACCGGACGCGCCGCGGAACGAGGAAGGACAAGTCGCCATGATTGATACGACATTTGACGCCCTCCTGCCAGGATCGCGGCGAGAGCGCTGCGCGGCGATCCTGTGGACCCGACCCGATGGCATCCAACTGCCGCTCGCGAACTACGTCGGTCGGGGTAGCAGAGGTATGCGTGGATAACTGTCTTACACACCTCGGTCGTTGTTACAGATAATGCGGTGTAGTTTCCGCGCGTGATGAGGGACTTGGATCAGGACGAGCTGATCGACCGGTGGACGCTTGTTGGCGCTGAGCAGGAGTTGGTTTCGGGCAAGCGGGGCGCAACCCGGTTGGGGTTTGCTCTGCTGCTGCGGTTCTACACCGAGCGCGGCCGGTTCCCGCGTGGGCGGGGTGAGATCCCGGATGCCGCTGTCGAGTACGTCGCCCGTCAGGTGGGTGTGACGCCTACCGATATCGCGTTCTACGAGTGGTCCGGGCGCACGATCGAGTACCACCGCGCCCAGATCCGCGAGGCTCTCGGCTTCCGCGAGTGCAGCGTCGCGGACGCCGACGCGGCCGTTGAGTGGCTGGTCGCCAACGTCACCCAGGTCCAGCGCGGTGCCGAAGCGGTGCGTGATCGGCTGTTGGCGTGGTGCCGGGCCGAGCGGATCGAGCCGCCGTCGGCGGGCCGCATAGAGCGGATGGTGCGGTCGGCGTTGAGCCGCGGCGAGGAGCTGCTGTTCGCGCGGGTGGCGTCTCGGCTGGACGAGCCGGTCAAGGCGAAGCTGTTGGCGCTGGTCGCCGAGACAGTCGACGGCGATCCAGCCGATGACGAAGGGCCGACGATCCTGGCATCGATCCGCGCGGATGCGGGCAACGTCAGCTTGAACACGATGCTGACCGAGATCGCCAAGCTGGAAGCGGTCCGCGCGATCGGCGTCCCGGGCGACGTGTTCGCCGACATCGCCCCGAAGATCGTGACAGCCTGGCGCGGTCGCGCCGCGGTGGAGGCTCCGAGCCACCTGCGCAGCCACTCCGGCCAGACGACGCTGACCTTGTTGGCGGCGCTGCTGGCGTGCCGATTGCGGGAGATCACCGACACGCTGGTGGAGCTGCTGTGCTCGACGGTGCATCGGATCAACGCTCGCGCGGAGGTGCGGGTCACCAATCAGCTGATCAAGGAGTTCAAGCGGGTCACCGGCAAGGAGAACCTGCTATTCCGCGTCGCCGAGGCCACCGTGGACGCCGGGGACAAGCTCGTACGCGAGGCCGTGTACCCGGTGGCGTCGCAGGCGACGTTGCGCGATCTGGTGGCCGAGTTCAAGTCTTCGGGATCGACTTATCAGCGAACCGTGAAGGCCACGCTGCGCGGTTCCTACACCAACCATTACCGGGCCGGGATGATCAAGCTGCTTTCCGTGCTGGAGTTCTGCTCCAACAACAGCGCCCATCGGCCGGTGCTGGACGCGCTGGAGCTGATCGGCCGCTACGCGGGCACGGCGAACCTACGCTACTACCCGCTCGATGAGTGCGTTCCGACCCATCGCGGGCTGTGTGGTGACTGGGAAGGGCTGGCATATCAGGCCGACAAGCGCGGCAAACGCCGAGTGGTGCGCATGGTGTACGAGGTGTGCACGTTTCAGGCGCTGCGGGACCAGTTGCGGTGCAAGGAGATCTGGGTCGTCGGCGCGGACCGCTGGCGCAACCCGGCCGAGGATCTGCCGTCCGACTTCGAGGAACGCCGAGTAGAGCACTACGAGGCCTTGCGTAAACCGATGGACCCGAGCGAGTTCATCGCGGCGATGCAGGAAGAGATGCGCGCCGAACTCGACATGCTGCATGACGCGCTGCCCACGTGCGACTTTCTGGAGATCAAGGAGCGTAAGGCCGGCCCGATCAAGCTGACGCCGATCTCGGCCGCGACGGAGCCCAAGAACCTGCGCAAGCTCAAGCAGGCCGTGGCGACCCGCTGGGGTGGGGTGCCGTTGATCGACATGCTCAAGGAAGCGGTGCTACGTACCGGATGCCTGCGCACGGTAACTTCGGTGGCTGACCGGGGAAATCTTCCCGAAGAGGTGCTGGCCGAGCGGCTGCTGCTGGCGATCTACGCCTACGGCACCAACACCGGCATCCGCGCCGTCGTCGGCGGCGCTGACCGCCACAGCGAGGACGAGATCCGCTACGCGAGAAGGCGTTACCTGACTGCCGAGGCCGCGCGGCGCGTCGCTATCGAGATCGCTGACGCGACATTCCGATCCCGCCGAGCCGCGCTGTGGGGCGAAGGGTCCACGGCGATCGCAAGCGATTCGACGCACTTCGGGGCGTTCGACCAGAACATCTTCACCGAGTGGCACTCCCGCTATGGCGGTCGCGGCGTGCTGATCTACTGGTCGGTGGAGAAGGGATCAGTGGTCATCCACTCCCAGCTGCTGAACTGCTCCGCCTCGGAGGTGCACGCGATGGTGGAGGGCGCTATCCACCACGGCACGGAGATGACCGTCGAGTCCAATTATGTTGATACGCACGGGCAGTCAGAGATCGGGTTCGGCATCACGAAGCTGCTCGGGTTCGACCTGCTGCCGCGTATCAAGCGGATCAACAAGGTCAAGCTGTACCGCCCGGCGGCCGGGGAGGCGGGCCTGTGGCCGCGCCTGGGTCCGGCCATGACACGCCCGATCCGGTGGGACAGTATCGCCGAGCAGTACGACCAGATGCTTAAGTACGCCACCGCGATCCGCGTGCGCACCGCCTCGACGGAGGCGATTCTGCGGAGGTTCATGAAGGCCAACGCCGCCCATCCGACCTACCAGGCGATGATCGAGCTGGGCCGGGTTCAGAAGACGATTTTCCTGTGCCGCTACCTGCGTAGCCGGGCGCTGCAACGGGAGATCAACGAAGGCCTCAACGTCGTTGAGTCCTGGAACCGCGCCAACGCCGTCATCTTCTACGGCAAGTCCGGCGATCTGGCCACCAACCGGCGCGACGAGCAGGAGATGAGCGTGTTATGCCTGCGCATACTGCAGGCCGCGATGGTCTACGTCAACACGCTCATGCTCCAAGACATCCTCGCCGACCCGGAGTGGGAGGACGTGCTTACCCCGGAGGACCGACGCGGCCTGACCCCGTTGTTCTGGTCGCATGTGCTGCCCTACGGCGAGGTCAAGCTCAACATGAGCAGCAGGCTCACTCTCAGCGGCAGCTGAACCACCGCAAATACCGTCGCCACGACCTGCGCGTGCCCGCGTTCCGCATCCTTGGAAGCGGAATGACACGACAGTACCCAAGCAAACTCCGATCAGCGGTCGGCGACCAGGGAGAATAGGAACAACGTTCGTTCCGGAAATCGTTCCGAAATTACCGTTCCAAAAGTCCCACACGGTGACGAATTCCGGTACATTTCAGGCATGGTGAGCACACCAGCACAACCCGCGGGTGGACTCGAACTCGGGTACGCCCGCGTCTCCACCACCAAGCAGACCCTGGACCGCCAACACGACGCCCTCGCCAAGGCCGGACTACCCGAGGAACGGATCTACGTCGACAAGAGCACCGGCACGACCGTCGACCGACCCGGCCTGACCAAACTGCTCCAATACGCGCGCCCCGGCGACACCATCGTGACCTACACCCTCGACCGACTCGGCCGGAACCTTCGCGAAGTGCTCAACCTCGTCCACGACCTCAACGAGAAGAAGATCGGCATGCGTACGCTGGCCGACCCCATCCCGATCAACACCGCAGACGAAGGCATGGCCCGCAGCGCCTTCCTACTGCTCGCCCTGTTCGCGGAAATGGAACGCACCTTCACCGCCGAACGCGCTGCCCACGCCCGCGCTGTCGCCGAAGCCAACGGCCGTCACATCGGCCGGCCCACCGCCTGGCCCGACGACAAGATCGACTACGCCCGGCTGCTACGCGAACAGGGCAAGAGCCTGGGCGAAATCGCAAGCAAGACCGGAATTCCGAAGACATCGCTGCACCGCTACCTCGCGCCCGCGACCAAGCAGCACCAACCGCTGCCCGCCTAAAGCCGTTCGTTTGCGGCTGGTGACACGATTCTTACCGGCACCCCTAATTATGGATGGGGATGATATGAGGATTGTTCAATCTCGCTGCGGCATAGGCCTCGCGTCGAAACCGCTGCACGAAGGTGGAATCCGCTGCCAGTGCAACGGGCAACAGCTTGATAGCGACGATACGGTCGGTGTTGGTGTCTTGGGCACGCCAGACCTCACCCATGCCGCCACGGCCCAGCAACTCGATCAGCCGGTAGCGACCGAATGGCGTGCCCTCCACCTGAATCCTCCCCAACATAGGCCATCCACAAACACCACAGGCTGCGCCAGCCCTGAGGCAGGAGCTTCAACGCATCCGGACGCGGCAGCCTGGGATGCTGCGCGAGGTAAACCTCCCCCGTCCCCCGGCCCCCAAAGCTGCATGTTCTTGTATCCGGCGGAGGCCTCACCGTCCGTCAACAACATGTGGCGGATAGTACCCACGCCCGACCGGCTTGTATCAAAAGTTGGGGTGTTGCTGCTCCATGCGCTGTACATCATCTAGCGAGAGGCCCACGGGGGTGCCGGCATACGCCATCAGACGTGCAGACTCCTTTCTCTCAACGCCGGCGGTAGAGCCTCTTGCAGGCCGTGGGCTAAATCGGCACCCGTCAGCAGCGACATCGCATCGTCGGTTATTTCTTCACCAAGGTTGTCGTCGGTCAGGTCAACATGATGCAAACCGTAGGCATCAACGATGCGTTCGTCTCGCACCTTCTGGGCGGCCTCAACGATGTTGCGGACGAACCGCCCGTTGCCGAGGGTGTCGATCGTACGCACGATGTCGTTGTCTTCAGTGCGATGCTCCTGGTTGTAGAACCGGGTGAACGGCTCGGTCAACACCGCCTCCAGCGCGCCCGGCTCTGGGATGTCGCCGCCGCGGGTAATGATTGCCTGCGCGATCGCGATCAACTTATCCGGCTGGTATGACTCGAACGCGATGGTTGTCGCGAAGCGGCCCCGCAAGCCGGCGTTAACGCCTAACACGCGCTCGCAGGCTCGTGGGTACCCAGCTGCGATCAGCACTGCCTCGTCGCGGTGGTTCTCCATCCACGGAACCAGCACGCCGATGATGGCCTGCCCAATCGGGTCGCCGTGAGCATAGCCGCCGTGGGCTAGATCCCCGAACTCGTCGAAAAAGACCGTAGCGCCAAGCGAGTTGGACAAGAACTCACGGGTCTGAACCTCGACGTCTCCAACGTATTGACCGGTAAGGCTGTCCTTCTTCGTCTCGTACACGTCCGGCCGCGGCAATATCCCCAACCCGCAGAAGATCTTGGCGATGGCACGCGCCGATTCCGTCTTACCAACCCCCGGCGGTCCTACCATCAACATATGCCGACTTACCACTGGCGTCGGAATTCCCTTGCGCTGACGCAGGATTCGCGTTATCGTGCTCGCTTTCAATGAAGCGATCTGCCTCTTGACGTCATCGAGGCCGACCATATTAGCCAAGGATTGCTCGGCGTCTGCCATCCGCTTGCGTGCGGCATCGGCGCGGTCGGCCGCTGCGCGTTGTGCAGGCGTGGTCTGGGTGGCGGGATCCCAACGGTCAGTACGACTGTCGATTGTCACGTGGTCAACGATGTGCAGGCTGTACGTGGGGTCAGCTAGCGCTTGCTTGGCGATCGCGAACTCTGGCCAGCGTGCGACGACGTCAGCCAGCATGTGCTGCGCTTCGTCCTCTTGACCCTGGCAACGGGCGATAAGCGCGCGCAGGTACAGGGCATCACGTACCACAGGATCCTCACCGGTGAGCGAGGATTCCGAGGCGCGGGTGAGAGCGCTTAGCGCACGGTCGAACAGTCCGAGATTGGCTGCAGCTTTGCCTTCGAGCAGACTTGCGGCTCGCATGAGGTATTGGTCAGCCGACCATGCTTGACAGCCTGTGACCGCCGCCAGCAGGTCCGGCCAGCGTTCAGTGTCGTGCATTAGCTGCGCGCGAACGTAGGTCACCCGATTGGCCTGCACCGAGATAGAATCCAAGAGCGCATTGGCCTGTTCGAACTCTCGCTCAGCCAGCAGCGCAGCGATATGGGCCAGCTTGGCTGCGATGCCATCGTCGAGCACCAACCGCACATAGCCCACATCGAAGGACACGGCGAGTTGCTTGGGATGCACGCCCATTGTCATGAGGTCTTGACCGAATCGTGCTGCAGCTGCGGACAATCCAGCCAGCGTGCTCATGGAGCGGTCGCCTGCGGCCACCCGCCCTAGCCACGCGTCGGCCATCGCTGGGTCTTCGTCAGTGGCTAATCGGAGCACATCTAATGCTCTGCGAGGGTTGATCGAAAGGGCTTTGATGCCAGCGCGCAGCGCTTCCATGGTGCGCACGCTCATTGTTGCGATCCGCTGCTGCGGAGGTGGGCGAGGCTCTGCGACTCGTTGCGAGGCCGCATAATGGCCAACGTGATCTCTGGGCTGTAGGGCGTACCTATGGTCAGGCGCCCTGGGGTGCTCTGCTGGATCGTGATGTCGGCGTCGTCAAACGTCAGTGCACCCTCGGTGGCAACGCACACCAGAGCGTGGCCCTTTTCCCCACTGGCGGCCAGTCTCTGTTGTGCTAAGGGTCCGTCGGCGATGATCAAGGTGGCATCCTCGGATCGCTGATGGCTCTGGGCCAAGATGATGCGTACGTCGTCGCAGATCGGCTTCCATACTTGCGGTCGCTGTGTGTGGATTTCGGCTATGGCACCGGCTGCTGTGGCGCGCAGAACCAGCGATTGGACCACGTCGAGGTGTGCGGCGATTGCAACGCGTATGAAACGCAAAGGATCGTTCCAGGCCAGTAGAACTGGCACACCGGCGCGCTCTGCCATTCCGTGCAGGAATCCCGACGGGCCGATCGGAATTTGGAGCTCTCGGCCGGCGAGCGGTCGCGTTGACAGTTCGAGCTGCACCGCACGGTCCCCCAGCGGCAGCGAAGCCATCAGCGCGTAGAGCGCCTGTCCTGCAACGGAATGCAACGTCGATATGGGTGGATGAGGTTGGGGCGAGGCAGTGTGCAGGCGTACGAGGGCGCCAATGTGCGGAGCTGTGCCTGTGTTCTCGCGTGTGAGCCGCACCAGTATGACGGTTTTTCGGGAGCGGATTGTCCAAAGGTCATTGAGCAGCCGGGTATTCAGGTCGGCGCCTTCGACGCGATAGACCGAGACGTAGTCATCACCGACTTGCAGATCGGTCCAGTGCTCCTCGAACGCGTCCAAGTCATGGCTGTCGAGAAGGGTTGACTGGGCGCGGTTGAATTGCTCGGGGTTGCAGATCAGCGATCGACAGCCGGCGCGCACCAGCGCTTGGCGTATACGTTCGGTGGCGGCGGCCGCAGCATTGGCCACGCTGCCGCGGTAGGCAATCGCCTGCAAGCACGCCTGAGGCCGCAGCCGCAGTATCAGCCAACTGCGGCGCATTCCCACCGCGGAGCGGTCGCCGATGATCTCGTCGTAGCGTGCGGTAAACCAGCCGTCTGGTGCCATGCGGGCGCCGTCGGAGACTACGTCGATGGAATGAAGCTCCAGGCCGCCGAACTGTTCCATCAACGCGGCGCAGGCTTGCAGCGGTAGCGTATCGAGTGTATCGACGCCTTCAGAGACCAGTACGGTCTGGGCGAATTCGCGTCCATACAGCGCGATCATGGTGATCGCGTAGTGGCCGTCCCAGCGCATACCGATCGGACCAACCCCGTGCAGTTCCACACTGAATGGTGCGGGGATGGTTGCACGGGCTACCCGCATTGGCGAGCGCCGCGCGGCCAGTGACACCCGTAGCCCGCGGCTCGCCCATTGCGTGGCGGTGCTTCCGCGGAAGGTTGCGGTGGCAAAGACCAAGCAGGCCAGTATGACTGGTATGAGCGCGAACCACGGTGTCAGCGCAGCAAGGGCAGCGATGGCGGCCAGCCCAAGAGACTCTCCGATCATTACCCGGCGCAGTGACAAATTACATCCCCAGCCGCGCAGCGCCGTCACTTGTGCCATGGAACGCGCCGTCTGATCGCCTGCGCCAGCCTGAGCGTCGGTCTCGTCTTCAACAGTTACAGTCACGGCCGGCGCCTAACGAGGTTGGGGACGAATATGACGAGTGCGATCAGTAGCAGAGCCGTTGATGAGCCGATAAGCGCCACGACCATCGGCTTTCGATTAGGCCGGGATGGCGCCGCAGGCATCTGCAGCGGGCGCGAGAGGTGCTCGGGGTTTCGCATCGGACCAAGGGGTACGTCGTTGTTGAGCGCAGCCTGCGGGTCGATGACTCCGTAGCCCACTCGATTGTCCACTAATGCAGCAGGTGAGTGGGCGGTCTCTTCTATGCGGCGGATAACCTGTGCGGCAGTCAAATTGGGATACTTGGCGCGTACGAGCGCGGCCAAACCTGTGACGAAGGCGGCTGAAAAGCTGGTCCCATTGATCGCGCGCAAAGCGCCTGCGTTGGGATCGAATGTCGCATTGATGACCGCGCCCTTATCGTCGAACCCCTCGACGTACACACCGGGTGCGGCGACACCGACCCACGGACCGGACAGGCTGATTTCGCGGCCGTGATCGTCGACTGCGGGCTTGCCCTGCCCATCGACGGCGCTTACCGACAAGACGTAGGAATCAAACCAACTCGGGGTCGAGATTGTCACCACCGCGCCCCAGTTGCGGGGGTCGTTGAAGTTGGTGGCGTCGATATCGGGATTCTGCGCGCAGTCCTGGTTAGCCAGATTGCCCGAGGCCGCGACGATCACCATGTCCTTGTCAACCGCCGCGTAGCGCAGAGCTGCTCCCAAGGTGGTCTGGTCGACCGGCTTGAGGACGGGAATGCACGCCACGATTGACATGTTGAGCACCCGCGCTCCCGAATTTGCCGCGTGTACGACCGCCTTGGCCAGTGAGGAGACCGTTCCAGCGCGACGGTCGGTGGCGAAGTCGCCCGGTGATGGGTTGGAGGGAACGTAGGCTTCTGAGGATTGACGAATCGAAATGATGTCGGAATCGGGCGCCACGCCAGAAAATCCGTCACCATCGGCAGGGGCACCGCCGATTATGCTGGCCACCACCGTTCCGTGGGCATCGCAATCTGTCAATCCGTTCGACCCGCCTTCTGGGGCGACGTAGTCGCCGCCACCGTGGACGTGAGGAAGTCGGGGCGAGGGATTAACTCCGGTGTCGATGATCGCTACCGCTACCCCCGCGCCGCGTCCGGCCGACTTCCACATCGCCGGGATATACATTAGCGCTTGCGAGGGACTAGGGGCGCCGAGATCA
Source organism: Mycobacterium sp. TY815 (assembly GCF_030755135.1). NCBI lineage: Bacteria > Bacillati > Actinomycetota > Actinomycetes > Mycobacteriales > Mycobacteriaceae > Mycobacterium > Mycobacterium sp. TY815. The sequence goes on from NZ_JAUFRX010000006.1 coordinate 12,383, forward strand.
CTGCCTGCCAGGACGCCCGTTACAGCGCAGTTGTGCTGCATACGCAGCGGTTCATCTGGGCCTGGTGGTGTGTCGGCTGGCACGGCGGCGGGATCGATCACCGGCTTGGCAATGGCCCCCGCTGTTCCTGCTGCCATGGGGCTCAGCAGTGCCAGCACCGCGGTGGCGAAGACCGCGATCATGCGGTTCACAGGGCATTCCTGGTCAGGAAGTACAGGTTCAACAACCAAAAAACGAGGGGTGGAATGCAGACTTGAAGTGCGTAGTCCAGCCATTCCACTGCTTTGCGAAATGGCGCGGAGAACACCCGCCTCGGTACGACCGCGGCGACCAACAGGGCTGCTAGTCCCAACGAGAGCACGAAGGCGGCACTGGCCAGACTGAAAAGCGGATCAGTGCTAGTAGCAGCGTATTTCACCGAGACGCCAGCCGCCATCGTGAATGCAGTTGCCACGACGGTGATTGAGGCCGCGCGATCCGCGAAAGACCGCCCGCGGAAAACCAGTACCAGTGCCAGCATGAGTGTGTAGACGGTAGCCAGCCACCACCGGCCATGCCCGGGGGTGACCGCACCCGCCGCTGCGAGAATGAAGAATGGTGCTGTCGCAGCCACGATTGCGCGCTGGTATGAATTCGCGGCGTTGGCCGAGCGCTGTAGCTCACTGACACTCGGGGTGCCGTTGGTTTCGGCGGCTACGAGTGCCTGGGAGGCGATTTCCTCGGCATCGTCAAAGGCCAGTTTGCCGGTCACTGTCGGAAACGGCGGCATCGGAACCCGGGCCAGTAGCTGGGCGAACGACTCCGTGCCCTTGAGCACCAGCAGGGCCACGAACAGGGCAGCAATACAAATGTAGTTCGTCTTGACCCCCAGCGCGTACGCCAGGGCGATGGCAAAGACACCGGTGGCCGTCAAGGTCAGCCATGCCAGCACGCCTTTGGGTGCCGCTGTGAGCCGCCAGAGCGTCACCGTGATGGTCAGGGTGATGGCCGACGCGAGCACGGCGTGCCAGCCATCTGCAGGACCAGGCACCGCGATGAATCCTGCCGCACTGCCGGCGATCAACGACCCACCCCAGAAGCCGTAACTCATCAACGGAATTCGGCGCCGCCACTGAACCAGCGCACCCGACAGGGTGAAGGTGACCGTGATCGCGGCGGCCGTCGCTGCCGGCAGCACGGGCCACTGGTGTCCGGCTACCAGTTCCAATCGCCACATGTTGACCAACAAGCCGGTCGCCAACATGCAGCAGAGGAAGACGGTGCAGGCGGCGAACTGGATGGCTGTATGGGGCGTTACGGAGGCGAATCGCTGCGCGTTAAATTGCGCGATTGCCGAGGACGCATTCTCAACGACCGGCGTCAACGATACCGGCGCGTCCTCGACATCGAGGATGAGCAGGTCGCCGTCTTTAATGTGTTGTGCGGCAAGGCTCTGGGTGCGGTTGAGCGGGGTGCCTGTGACCCTCTTGAGGACGACGGTGCCCGGTGTGATCAGCTGCCCGGAATCGGGCGGCCGGATAGTTTCCCCCGGCTCTAGCAACTCGCGCAGCACGTCGGCGGCCACCGTCGCCACCGTCTCGGTGGCAGGCAAAGCCATGTCGGTCTGGCGGCCATCGAACAAGACCGCCACCCGTACCTGCTCACGCAGTCGCACCTTAGCGGCAGTGACCACACCGGAGGCTTGGCCGACAACGGCGGTCACTGCGAGCCACCCGCAGGCCAATACGCAGCACCGGACTCCCGATCTGCCGCGCTGGCGAACCCATCGACCAGTGACGCCGCGGCCTCGAGGTAGGCGCGGCGGGTGGCAGGCCGCAGTCGCGCCCATTCAATAGCCACAGCGTCGCTGAGGTGGTCATCAAACGGAACGTCGTGCACCGCGCGGACAGTGCGTTCGAAATCTTCGTGAAGACGCTGCACCTGCCTGCTGGCGGGCACCTTGTTGATATTGCTCACCACAACCACGGCTTCACGCACCAAATGTGGATAGCCATGTGTGAGAAGCCAATTCAAAGTTTCGGCGGCACCTTTGGCACCATCAAGGCGCGTCGTGGACGGAACAACGATCGCGTTGACAGGGAATTCTTGCAAGATCACCCGCGTGATGTCGTCACGAATCTGATTGCCGCAGTCGAGAATTGCGATCGGGTACTGAATCTGCAAGCGGCGCCACGCCTCCAGCAAGGCTGTTCCGGTCAGTACCTGGTCGCCCGGGTCGCTGCCGAGGACATTCAGCCCTGAGGCGCTGTCTCTGCCCAGGTAGGCCTGGAAGTCGCTGCTGTCACGCAAGTGTCGATCGTTGATCAGGCCGCGCCATGACAACGTCACCGGCTCGTCGACACGCTTTTCCAGGTTGCCGCTGGCCGGGTTGGCGTCCAGTGCCACGATCTTGTCATCACGATATTGCTTGAGGGCGGCCCCAATACAGATGGTGGCTGTTGTCTTGTTCACCCCGCCTTTGGAGCCCATGACCGCGATGACGTACTTGCCACGCAGATTCACTTTCAAACGTCGGCGCAACTGGTTGAGGTCGCGCTCATCCTGAGACAGTCCCACGTTGATCCGCGTGAGTCGATAAAGCCCTTTACGCCAACCCGTCTGGGGTACCGGCTTGTAGGGTGGGGCCACTTGAGATTCTCGGATTTGGGCTCGCATGAGCCCGACCGATACCCCGTGCTGTTCCCCGCCAGGGCGCTGCAACGAACCCAAGAAGCTTCCGTCCGCATCCAATTCGTCGTCGTGAGCGGACCGTCCGCGGGCCGGCTGCTGCGCCGCGATGTGGTCAATAGGCTGCGGATCCTCGTGTCCCGGTGGTCCCACGGGGCTCGGTTGGTGCCCATCGGAATCGTGGTGGCCAGGGCGCTGCCCTCTCACACCAAATGGTGTGGCAACCCCACTGGCATCCGGGGTCGAGACGTTCGCGGGCCCGTCGTGCAGCGCTGCTGTTTCCGAGTTCAGGTGAACACCTTCGGCGCCGTGTAGTGCCGCCCCGCGATCACTCCCGTGTCGCCCACTCCTGCCAACGGGCGGTTGAGATCGGTCCCGCATCATGTGCGGCTCTGCGTAAGCGTGGCCCGATGCGGCGCCGGTGAGGTCGTGAGCGCTGGCGCCCTGGTCGGCACCCATATTGTCCAAGCCGACGTGGGGGGCGCGATCGGCCGAGCCGTCGAGATAGCGGGCATAGAAATCGTTGCGGTCGCTCACTTCGGGTTCTCCCATGTCATCGTCGCGGCCGTGCCCGCGTGCACAGCAACGCGAACACAAGAGTAAACATAATAGCTAAGTCAATCAATACGTGAACGTATGATTTGTCTGTTTAGTAAAAACGGGAATGAGTGCTCCACTTCGTTCCCATCGTGGACACCAACGAGCGCAACGCGCTGCCGCCGGCGTCGGGCGTACCCGGCACCAACTGTGTCCACCAGGTGCCGTCCTCGCCCCGCACCGGTCCGGTTACAACGCGCCCCAGAGTGGTATCGGTAACTGCCGCAGATGCCAGCGCGACGTGATCGCCGCGGGAATCGTGAACAAGCAACGCGAACGACACCTCCATCAACGGGGAATCCGCGGCGAGCATTACCAGTCGGCGCTGTTCCGCGGTGAGAGCAAGAGCTTCGAATGCCACAGCGGGAGTGTGATCACCGCGCGCGATCTGGCCCAGACCGCTCACAAAGTCCGCCGAGCGCACCGTGATCGGGTCGAAGCGGGCTGGCTCAAGCGGTGCGCCGGGGCGCCCGCATAGCTCCATGATCGCTTCATACAGAGTGCGCAGCGAAGACACCGTGCCCAATTGCTCAATCGTGACGTTGTCGCCGTCGCTGCCGCCGCGCGAAATTGCGACGTGCATGTTGTCGCGGCGAGCCACGACCAGGCGCATGAACTGGCCGGCCCGGCGCACATCGACGCACAACGCGATGTCGGGTGCACCTAGAGTCTGTAGCCATAACGCGATCGTCGGGTGCACTGTCGACTCATCGATCAGCACTCCGGCCTTGCGCAGGACTTCAATACCCGGATGGGCTGGCACGCCACCTTTGGCCACATAGGGTCGCAGCAAAAGGGGCGATGGCAGCGTTTCCACACCACACAACGCCTGCAGCAACCAGACACCCTCACAGGTGGTTTCGAGCGCTGTGGCTGGACGCGGCCCGTGGTGGCTAGGCGCGGGGCGCCTCACAAACGATGGTGCACGGGTCACGATTATGCCTGCTTTCGGTGTCGCGGGGCGGTGCTCCCGCGCGGCTTGCGGGGCGGCTCCACCAGGTCCGGAACCGGTCCGCGTCACGTGCCAAATACGACGCGGACCGTGCCGGGACTCTGTGCTGGGGGAGGCCGTCAGATGTACTGCGCCCGAGAGGCGAGGTCCCCCTGGGTCATTGCGTCATTCGCCGCGCTCAGTGCGGCTCCGGCCCGTGCGATCGCGGCTTGCGATTGCGCGTACTCGTGGTTGACCTTGGCGATCACCGTCTGAAACGCCTCGGAGCCTTGTCCGCCGAAGTTGTTGGCATTGGCCGTGACGATCTGCAGCGAGCGCTGGTGGTTGGTCTCGGTTTGTGACGATGCCTGCGCGATCTGCTGAACAACTTCCGCGATCTGGGGTGTGTTGTAGTGAATCAGGGTCATCAGACTCTTACCTTTCGGAAATTATGTAGAGGTTTACTTCGGAGGGTCAGCTGATCAGGTTGGCGACCTGGCTAATGATGTGGGTGTTGTCCTCATCATGGGTCTGAAAAATCTGGCCGTTCGTCGCCATCTTGTGCGCGTGGTCAGCAAAGGTCGCGCTGAACCGCATACCTTGGGCATGCAGCTGCTCGCCGACATGCTGCATGGCTGTCGCCGCAGCGCCGTGCATCACCGGGACGAGTGCTTCCATCGCGCTGCCCAGAGAATGCATAATGTTGGCCTGTGTGTCTGAGACTTCCGACAGCCCTTGCGCGTCACTGGCGATCCCGTCAAGTTCGCCGTGGATTGCTCCGCCACCAACTCCGCTCATTGTGAATCCCTTCCTGTAATCAACCGTTGTGGTCTGGGTGTTCGAATCATTCGGTTGTCGTTCACGTGGTGTGTGCGCCGGCTCCCTCCCGCGGCTGGAAAACGGCGCCGCCACTGCCGGTGATCACCGGAACTCCCACCGGAGCGCGATACAGCGCGGCCAGCGAAGTCAACGGATCAGCCCTGCGTTCGCGGGTGTCCGTTTTGCCCTGTTCGCCGGACCCGTGGCCCATGGGCGCCATCATCCCGCCAGCTCCACCCATTCCGGCGTTGCTGGCGGGCACCGCGCTTGCCGCCTTGGCCTCACCAATTCGCGAGACTGCGGCGGACTCTGAGCCCGCTGGTGCTGCGGCGTTGATGGTGGGGGTTGACGCCCACCCCGTGGGGCCGCGCAGAGCCCCTAAACCGCCCATACCTGCCCCGCCACCCCCGCCGGCGGTCAGCGATGCCGTCACCGGTCCGCCAGCTGCGGGAGTGGCGCCCAGCCATTCGGCCCCAGTCGATGAAGCAACGCCGCTGGGATTGCCGATCGTCGACATCATCGATTGCAGGGGGCTGAGCATCTGCTGTGGCAGGCTCATCAAACCCTGCATCGGACCACCGCCGCCGCCGAGTTGACCCAGTTGAGAACCGATCTGAGACACCGGACTCATGAACATCCCCAAGGCGCTGTCTAATCCGCCGCCACCTGATGCCAATGCGTCAGTCGACTTACCGGTCGGCGTTTGAACCATCGAGGTCGGGTCGGGAATCGAGCCCGCCGTCGCCGGCGGTGGCGGGGGAAGCGGCGGGATCGATTGCACCCCAGCCGCGCTCGCGGCGGCGTAACTGTACTTATTGTCGGCTGCCGTAATCCACATCCGGCCATAGTTGGCGCGGTTGGCCGTGATCGCCGGAAACAGCATGCCCAGGAAATTGTTCGCCTGCAGTACGCCGTGCTCGATCTGATTCTCGGTGACCTCTATCGGCGTGGGCGTGGCTGCTTTGAGCGTCTCGAACGCTGTTCCGGTCGACTCGATCATTGCCGCCGCTTCAGATATCAGGCCCGCTACCGTGGCCTGCCATAACAGATGCGGCACATTCGCCAGGACCGCGAACTCACCCGTAGGGTCCGGCCATGCCGCTCCCATTGCTGCCGCAACCGCCGAGTGCCCTCCCAAATTCTCGATGATGCTTGCCGCTAGTGCCGCAAGTTCAGCGGCTGAGGCCAGAAACGACTCCGCCCCGGGGCCAAGCCAAAAACCCGCCGAATTCGCCTCCGGGGGTAGTGCCGCCCATGCGCCGGTCATCAGTGCCTCAGTACGCCGCGCGTGCCGCTACAAGACCTGCGCGAGGCCGGCGGCGTTCAGTGCGTCACCAAGCGTGGTTACTGCTGCAGAGGCGCCAACCGAGGCGCCATAGGCGGCGTGGATCGCAGCTGATGCTTCCATCACGGATGCCGCTTCAGCGGTGTACGCGGCGATCTTGGCGGCATTGGCAGCCGAAATCTCCTCGACCCCAGGGGGAACTACCGCTCCCGCTGCAGCCGCCTGCGCTCCGTGGCCGCTGGCCTCGCCAGCAAGACCTGCGGTTGCAGCGGCGGCGGCCATCACGCCATCGGTGTCCTGCATGACGAAACCCATATCGAACTCCTTCGCTGTCACCGGTAGTCTGACACACAAATCAGCATTCGTAAACACCATAACGTTCACCTGATGCCCCACCCGGACGAGGTGGGCCTGCGGGGGTGGTCCGCGGCTGAGTAGCAAGCACGGACCCTCGACAAGGGGTACAACCGCGCGCGGCCCGCAACTGTCGTCGGCGTTGACAACGAGTGCGAACAGCGTTGCCGAGGCGACTGACCCTCTACCCGAAGGATACCCTGCTGAATACGATACGTCAATGAATGCGATTTATGAATGTATCTTACGGGGTGCGGCCGGCTGGGGAGGCAGGGCGATCTGCACCAGTTGCCCACCGTTCTTGCGGCTGTAGAACTCCGCGCGCCCGGGGATTCGCGCTGCTGGCCGCACCTGGTCGACAATGACCTCATTCTTGTTGCCGTCCAGGACAATGACGCTGGCACCGCCAGTGTCCATTGCAGCAATCACCTTGTTGCTCTTGCCTTTCGCATACCAATTCTCACTTGTGCTAGCAGCGATCACATGCAGATCGAGTTTGCGGGCCGTTTCGATCGCCGAAATTAGCGGTTGCAACACGGACTGGATGCTGCCCGCCGGGGTCAGGAGATTCAGATCATCAACGACGATGAACCACTTGGGCCGCAAAGGATTCCAGGCGGTCAACTCCTGCGGCGATAGGCCTCGCGGCGGCCGGCGCTCGGTGAGCTTTTGCGCCAAAGCCGCCGCCGCGGCAGCTATCTCATTTGGGTTGGTGGCATAGACCGTTCGATACGAATCATCGATCGAATCAGCTAGGGACAGGTCTGGGTCGAACTGGATGACCTGCGCCTGGCGGGGTGTGAAGGCCTCCATAATGGCGGCACACACTGTCTTCAAGAACATAGTGCGCCCTGATTGGGTCGTCCCCACGCAGTACGCATGCGGTGTCTGGCGCAAATCCATTCCGACGGTGGTCATCTCGCGCTCGCCGATACCGATCTTGAGGAGACCCGATGGCGCCGGCGGAAGGTCGGAGTAATTGATCTCGGCTGGCAGTTGTTGCAGCTGTGGTGCACGCTCATACCCCAGCTGTGCCCACCTCTTGCCCACAGCCTGAGCTGTCAATTCGGTGGCTGCCACCTCGTTGCCGGTGTCGGCGAATTCCCGCAAATACGGGACAGCGACGAGCATGTGTTTACCGCCCTTGACCAGCCCGCGACCCTTCTGGCTTTCAGGTACTTGCTTGGCTGCTTCGCGGTTTCCAGCTTTTGAGTCGGCGGCATCAGCCATCCGCAGTTCGATCTTGGCACCGAGTTTCGGCTCGACCTTCATTGTGATCCACTGATCACCGGAGATCATCAGGTGCACACCGAAGTTGAGCGCCCCCTCGGTGAGCGCCGTCAACCGTTCGTGAATGTCGAACATGCCCCCCTCCTGCAGTTGCAGCGCCTTCATGTTGTCCACGACGAGAAACACGTCGCCGTGGCTGTCCTCGGGGACCTCGCCTTTTACCGGTCCAAATTTCAACGCTCGGAACTTGCTGAGATCTATCCCGTTCTCGCCCCAGCTCGCCCAGTGACGTTTGCGGAACGCCAAGATCCGCTCGACTTCCGACACGACCCGCCGGATCTTCTCGTCCTCGCCGTGTGCTGCAATGCCGCACACGTGCGGCAATCCAGCTAGGCTCCGTAATTTGCCACCGCCGCAATCGATCCCGTAGAACTGCACCCGCTGAGGGCTGTGTGAGATCGCCAATGCCATCATGACTGTGCGAAGCGAGGTGGACTTGCCTGTCTGCGGCGCGCCGGCAACACCAAGGTTGCTATCCCCTAATTCCAGCCCCAGCACGTTCTGAGCGTGGTGGAATGGGTCGTCTTCGCGGCAGTACGGCACGACCAGTCCGCTGTCGTCGGAAAACTCTGCCCACGGCCGCCCCCAGAACTCCTCGGCAATCTCATCGATCGGCAGCGCCGCGGTCTCCTCCAAAGCTGGCAGCCACAACTTGTGCATGGGCCGAGACGCCCCCGCGGTCCGGATACGATCGACTAGCACTTCAAGGACCGTCGGAGCCTCCGCGCCGGGCACCGCATCGGCGTCAGGCTCGTCCTCGATTTCCTCTTCCACAACGTCCGGCAGATGCACCACCCCGGTGGTGAAACGTGACACGCCGACGTAGTAGCCCTCCGTCCGATCCCGCTGCGTGGCATTCAATTTTGGAGGTGTGAACGGTCCAGAGACATAGAACGATCGGTATCGGGTGTGTTCGCCGTCGACAACCAAGAACGCTGAACCTTGAGCGGCGTGTTTGAATTCCTCCCAGGCCCGGGCCGAGCCGATCGCAGCCCGCGACTCACCTGCGTCCTTGACCTTCAGGCCGATCGCATAACCCTCCTGGGCTGTCATGCCCGCCATTTTGGATTCTCGACGCTGCGAAGCGTTAAGAATGTGAATCCATAACGAGCGGCCCAGCCGCGCAGTCTTGTCCATCACCTTGGCCATGTCGGGGCGTAGCTGCAGCAACTCACTAAATTCATCGAGCACCAAAACTAGTGCGCCCAAGGGCTCCAAGTCGTCGCGTCCGGCCAGGCGCGCGGCCTCGTACTCGCGCACGGCCTTGAAGCGATGTCTACTCAATGCCTCCTGTCGGCGACTGAGCTCCCCGAGCAGGACCTGCTCGAATCGGTCCAGCTTGTGGACCGACTTCTCCAGGTTCGACACAATCCCCAACACATGCGGCAGGTTCTCTAAACCTGCCATCGCCGACTCACCCTTAAAGTCGCCCAACAAGATCTGGACCATCTCCGGCGGGAACTTGGCCGCCAGACCGAGCACATAGGTGATGAGATGCTCGGACTTGCCTGATCCTGTCTGACCGACCATGGACCCGTGAGGACCCACACCGTTCTCCGCGCCCTCCTTAATGTCCAGGCAGACGAGCTGGCCGCCGGGGGTTCTGCCAATTGGCACTTTCAGTCGCTCGGCGGGTGTGACACTGTTCCAGCCGATCGTTGGATCCCACGTCCGAGCGTCGAAAATTCCGTAAGCGTCTAGAAACTCCTGCCCTGCCCGGGCTTCAGCGGCCCGTTGTTCCAACAGCCGCTCAGCATCATCTGTTGGGGTGAACCGCGCCAGAGCCCGAGCGAGCGCCAACGCCTCGTCGATACCCAGCACGTCCGGTACTGCCGCAAATCTCAGACCCTCATGCGCCGTGTTTGAAACCTGAACCATCAGTTGATCTCCCGATCCGCAGAAGCCTTCAGCAAGTTGCCGATCTCGTCCAGGATGTATGCCGAATTGCTATTCGCCAGTACGCTGGCCTCGTTGCCCGTGGCCTCCAACACCGAAACCCCCATTCGCCCAACATCGCCCAAGATCGGCGAACAGTCGGCCCCGGGAAGATCCACCACGACCACCAGCCACCGGATAGGCAGCTCCATGCCTTCCATGATCGGCGCGAACGGCGGACGTGAACGGACAGTGCCGTCAAGGCGATCCAGAAACGCCTTCACATCGGGAAAGATCCAACGCAATGGCCCGCACGCGTCGACAAACTCCTCATCAGCGTTGTGTGGCAACCACTTCGCCCAATCCCAGGCCTGCGTGTCATCACTGATGATGGCCACCTGAACATCGTCGGGGCCGTGGAACACGCACAACTGACACACCAGCGAACGCAATATGCCCTGAACGATCGGCCGTTGATGCGGCTCGCCAAAGAAGCTCCAGCCCATTTGGTCGAACACGTGCAGCGGACGCGGAACGTCATGCAGCACATTCTGTGCCTGCAGAAAATCCCGGGCGGCCACCGTAGTCACCGTCTCGCGATACTCTGGTGGCGGAACTTTGGTGGGCGGCCGAAGGTTGGTTTTCAGTCGCGTGACCCCAACACCCAGACGCAAGTGTCCCCAGTTACCGCGCCTTTGCGGACTACGCTCCCACATCCGCGGAGTGCCGATCAGGGTGGCTAGCGATCCATCACAAGGATCGGGATGATGAAAGGCGATCTCCTTGGCCTGTGCCTTCGCCGCCTTGTGAACATCTACCCGCAGCTCGTCGAGCTTACGCAAATAGTCAGCTCGCTCTTGGTTTTTCGCCGATCCGCGACTCTTCTTTTCGCCTCCGCCGCGGTTACGCATCATCATAATCATCGAAACCATCATTACGGGGAAGATGAAGAACGAGCCTGTGCTCAATTGCTTAGCCCCGCTGCTGTACAGCATCACCATCAGGCCGATCGCCGCACCGACGAACAACACGACCCATACCCACGTCGGAGGCCTAGATGGCGTCCCACGACTGATCTCACTGGGATCAGGGACCACAATCGCGTCCTCGGGTACCCCCGGTGTGATCTTCAGAGGTAAGTGGCGGTGAATCTTCAGCGATAGATGGCGTTACATGATCCCGATGACGAGGGATTCGCGGGCGGCGTCGACGACTTCGCTTGTGACCGTGTTGAGCTGGTTGATGTCCATGATGCGATGGATCTGCGCCATCAGCCGGGTGGTGAGCCTGAAATTGCCGCTGGTGATGCGGATGATCGCGGCGCGGGCCTCGCGGGTGGTGAAGTCTTCGGGGTTGTCGAGGCCGAGGTCGGGCCACTGACGCGACAGTACGAAGGTTTGTTCGTCGCTGGACAGGGGTTGGTAGTGGTGCAGGAATCCGACGCGGCTGTAGAGCTGCGGGTAGCGGGCCAGTCGGCGTTCAATGCCGGGCATGCCGATGAGGATCAGGCCGGCGCCGGTGCGGTCGTGGTGGTCGCGTAGCGCTTCTAGGGCGGGGTTTTTCAGCCGGTCGGCTTCGTCGACGATGACCAGTTCGGTATACGCCCCGTCAGGTTCAACGAGGTGCTCGGAGCCGCGGTCGGGGTTCAGCGTGGTCTCAATGGCCCAGCTGAGCCGGGTGTGCAGGTATCGGACCTCTTTCTCGACGATGAGGGGTGTGTTGTGCACCTTGGGGGTGTAGAAGACGGTGCGCACGGCGAGAGCAGGTTCGGGTGCGACGGTCTCGTAGAAGCGGAAGTGCTCGACGATCGGTCTGACGGTGTCCCATGAGCTGTAGTGGCGAGCCGACAGCGTTTTGCCGACACCGGGTGCGCCGTGGCATAGGCCGATGTAGCGGTCGCGGCGCACGGCATCGCAGAATTCAACGAAGCGGCGATGCTGCTTGGTGACAACGAATTTCGTTGTGGTAGTTGACTGCTCGGATGAGGGGGCAGCGGTGTGTTGGGTGTCCTGGTCCTGGATGTCGGCCATGACGTGGTCAGTCCTCTCGGTAAAGCTTGAGCGCATGTTTGGGCGCCGAATCCTGGTCGAGGTCGGCTGGCCCACTAGCCGCTACGGCCATCCCAGGCAGCGGGTAGTTGCAGTCGGGCTGATGAACGGCGATGAGCTGGTCGACAACCTTGGCGCGATCACGAAGGCCTTGGCGTAGTTCGCGGCGGCGGGCATTGCGGGCGGCGGTTATTTCCTTGAGCGCGACGGTGGTGCCGGCCAGCTCGGGGCAAATCGCCCGGCAGACGAACTTGTCGTCGTGGAAGATGCGGATCTCTGCCAGGTCGCGCGGGTCGTAGCGGATGGTGACCTGTTCGCCGACGTAGGCGGCCAGCACCGGGTCTAGGTAGCGCAGTCCTTGGAAGTGCACTCCATCGGGGTGGATCTTGCGGGGCTGGGCCACGGTGAGCAGCAGCAGGTCGAGTTGCTCCAACGAGTCGGGCATCCTGGGCAAGAACCCGCCGCCCGACCAGCGCTGTGCTGGTGTTTGGCGGGTCTCGCTGTGCACCCGGTGGTGATAGCCGTCGCTGAGGAACCGCCCGATCGCGGTGTCCAATTCGGGCAGGGTGAGCCGGGCCTGTCCGGCTCGATCAGGGGTTCCGCGTGGCGCGTAGCCGGGCAACGTCGACAGGCACATCTGGTTGACGCTGTTGAACAGCCGCTCGATTTTGCCCCGGCCGCGTGGCTTGCCGGGCAGGGAGAACACCAGTTGGATTTTCAGTTCGGCCGCTACGGTCTCCATATGCCGGGAGGTGAAGTCGCTGCCGTGGTCGGTGTAGAAAACGCCAGGGATGCCGCACACCGGCCAACCGGGATCGGGTTTGCGCCAAATCGCTTGCCGCAGCGCCAAAGCGGTGTTGATCGCGGAGGGTGCCTCCAAGCTGACCATGTAGCCGGCTGCAGCGCGGGAGTGGTCGTCTTCGATGACAGTCAACCAGGGGCGAGCCGGCTTTGCCGACGGCGTGATCACCCATAGGTCCAGTTCAGTGTGGTCGGCCTGCCATAGCTCGTTCGGCCCGCTCGCTTGACGCCGATACACCAAATCGAAGGTCTCCTCGTATCGTTTGGTGCCCTCGTGGGCCAACATCCGCAAGCCCGGATCGAGGCCCGCGACGATCGCGTACACCGTGCTGTAGGACGGCACCGGCCAGTCATGTTGCGGCGCAATCTGGGTCACCTGGCGGTGAATATTTGCCGCACTGATCGGAGGCCGTCGTAATGCCAGCCCCTCGATCAGCGTGACCATTTGATCGGGCAACCCGCGGCGGCCGCAATCAGAGCGTCCAGGACGGACCAGCCCCACTAGTCCTGACTTGCGGTAGCTGGCCAGCCAGCGCTGCGCGGTGCGCAGCGCCACCTCACCCTGACGCGCGGCTTCGGCCAGCGATATCCCGTCGTCCAGGTGTGGGCGCAGCACCGCGTAGCGGGCCATCGCCTGTTCGCGTTGGGCCATGGTCAATGCGGTATCCGCTTCGTCCGGTGTCCTGACCGGCTCTTGCGGGGGGGTCATGATGCGGCCGAGCCGTTGTTAAGGGCCTTGCCCAGATGCCGATAAATGGTGGGTCGGGTGACTCCGAACTCGGCGGCGATCTGCTCGACGGTGTAGCGACGCTTGCCGTGTTCGTCTTTCTCGTCGTACATCTGCTGGGCCAGCTTCACCTGACGGGGACCCAGTTTGGGTTTTTGCCCACCGGTGCGGCCGCGGGCCCGCGCGGCCGCCAAACCGTCCATGGTGCGCTCCGACATCAAAGCGTGCTCGAATTCCGCTACAGCGCCGAGGATTTGGAAGAACATGCGGCCAATGGCCGTTGAAGTGTCGATGCCTTGGTCGAGTACCACCAAATCCACGCCGGCGCCCTGCAGGCGCTTGGACAACTCGATGAGATGCTCCAGCGATCGGCCCAGCCGGTCCAGTTTGGTCACCACCAGCTGATCGCCGACACGGTTGGCCGACAGCAGAGCTTTGTCGAGCTCCGGCCGGCGGGCCAGCTTGCCCGACACCTTGTCGAGGAAAATCTGGTCACAGCCCGCCGCGGTGAGCGCATCGCGTTGGGCCTCGGGGTGCTGGTCGCGGGTGGAGACCCGCGCGTAGCCGATCCGCATGGCCGGACGGTATCGCCAACCCCCGACAAGTTGACGTTGGCGCGGACACGGCAAGCGTTACAGGCCTATCCTGCGGAAATGTTCAGCCTGGCGGACTGTCGCGCGAACGATCGTTAACGAAACACGCCGATGCTGCGTAACGGGGCGGTGTAAGGGATCGTGGCAGGGTGGATCATCAACCTCCTCGACCTGCCGGCTCGGCCGAGCCGGCTCAGTGGCTGATCGACCGGGTAGACCTATGGGATCACCAGCACTGGCCGACCGGCATGGTCGGTGCCGGCTTTGGGGCCTACGCCCGGCTACTGCATCCCCTCGACGATCACCCCGGACCACTGACCTGGGCGACGGTGGCCCGCGCCAACAGCCGCATTCTCCATCCATCGGCCTGGTGGGAGAAGATCAAGTCCTCAGCATCCTCGGGACGCGGCCGACCGGGCGACCCCATGCGGGGAGACCTGAACGGCTGGGCACTCAAGGCGCTCTGCGCCATCCTCGCCAGGCACACCACGACAGCACAGGCGTGCTGTTTCGCGGTCTGGGAAGGCTGGGGCTGGCTCCACGACCATGACAGTCCGGCGTCGACGATCACCGCCTACTACGCTCCCGACGGTGTGATCCCGGACATCCAACCGCCCCAGCCGGCACCGGCTCAATGGCGACTCGCCACAAGCGGACCCACCTTTTCACTACCCGGCCGCAGATACCACCTGTTTAAAGGCCACATCGACGCCGCCGTACGGATCGGACACTGGGTCAACGAGGACTTTTTCATCCCCCAATCGCCAAGCTTCTTCTGGCCCGCCGACCACACCTGGTGCGTGGCAACCGAAGTCGACTACGACTCCACCATCATCGGCGGTACACGTGAACTTATCGACCAGCTCCGCACATCCGAGATGATCGAGGTCCTACAGATTCCGCCCGACGCCCCATACGAAGATCGCCTAAACGCTTAAGCGCACGCGGGTCATCGCGACTATGTGACGCCATTTACCGCTGAAGATTCACCGCCACTTACCTCTGAAAATCACACCCCCGGCGCCGCGCTCTGTTCGCGGATGAAACCGACTTTGCTCATGACCCCTCCCCCGTGCCCGGTTGCTGCGGCGTAGGCAGGACTGCGACGTGAGGATCAGGGGCCAGCGTGTCATGCTGCACCATGGCCGCCGCCTTCGATAAAGCCGGACCTGCGGGCAGCCACCGAATCACCGCCCATGGGGCCGGCGTCGGCGCAGCCGTCAACCCCAGTGAATGTCGTGTCTGCTCGTCCCCATTGCCCACTGTGGGCACTCCAAATCTCACCCCGTTGTCGCCAATGAACCACAGACTTTCCCCGCGCGTCGACCCTGGCTCCACACCAGTTACCTGCACAAAATTTGCCGCCGCCGTCGTGGTGTACACCGCGTCGGCACTTTCGGCTCCCCCCGACACCAGCGGCACCACCCGATGCTCATCTCCCACTGGAATCGGCAGGCGCCGCCCCGAGACGGTGGAGACCTGCGCGTGCGGCTCGCCATTCGTTTTGCGCCACAACACACACGTCACTGATTCGACAGCCTGGTCAACCAACTGCACCGGCCCGCGCGGATACGGCGAGACATCAAAGCCAGTCGCCAACGGCAGCCCCGCCAGCGTCGCGGCTGTGGTCGTGAGGACCTGCGCACCCGCGACTACGCCTGCATTGATGATCATCGTCGCGACCGTCTGCGGCACCCGCTGAACGCCCGCGGGCAACGCCACGAAAAACTCCGGCTCTCCGGTGACGTCGGACACCCGCATCACACTGCCCGAAACAATCGGCAACGAGGTCGTCGAATAACTCACCGGTCCACCCGGGTTCGGAATACCCGGAACACGCATCGGCGCACTCGGCGTCAGACCTTCATACAGCGCCCTCGACATCGCTGCCGGGTGCAGATCACCCACCGGCAACCCTAAGGCCAGCGCCACCGGCTTGTCAGCCAGATCGATCTCCGAGCGGTGCCCATCGGTCACCAGAAAGACCGCGCCACCGTAGGTCATCAAGGCCGCACGCGGCGCCACCAGACTCTGCGCCCAGTCCCCTAGGGTGGGAACACCTTCGATAACCGTCACCCTCGGGACCACCCGAGACCCGTTGGAGCCCAATCGATCACACAGAGCCCACCCGGCATCGCTAGCGATGCGTACCGCTAGATCATTAGGCGCACCGACAATCCCCACCAGCGGCCCGACAGGCAACTTCAAGATTTCGCTCATCGGAACCATGGTCGGCGAATCCGCGTTACCCGTGATCAGCCGCGCCGAGGCCAAATTCAGCGCCGGGTACATCACTCCGCCAACGTTGACATACAAGGCCCCACTGCCTCGATCGGCAACGATTTGGGACTTCCCCACCTGGCCAACAGGTTTGATCCAGGCAACAATCGCGCAGATGCCGAGAACCACGACAGCAGCAACAACTCCGACCACCAGCGATGCCGTCGAATTCTTCGACGGATCGTGGATCAGTCGAACATTGCGCCGCCCAATCGCCACAGCGACCCTGTGCCGCAAGAACCGCCACGCACTCACCTGCTCAAGCGAGGCATAGTTCAACCCGCCCGCCATCAGCCACTCTCCTTAATCGACAAGGCGCCGAACCTCAACGTGTCCCGACGGCCACCGGCCCACCCGGACAGTCAGGCCCCGATCTGGGGCTTCAACCGTCTGCGATGCCGACATCACGATCTGCACATGTTGAGGAACTCCTGGCGCGGAATAGTTGCAAAGCAAGATGTCGCCAGGACGAGCCTGCTCGAGCGGGACAGCCACGCCGGCGTGTTGCAACCCGTACGTGGTGCGGGGCACGTTGATCCCAGAACCCCCATAGGCAAACTGCACGAGGCCCGAGCAGTCGAAACCCACACCATCAGCCCCCGGCGATGGCCCCTGCTTACTTCCCCCACCGAAGGAGTACTTCACCCCTAGTTGCGACAACGCCCGCTTGACGACCTGCTCTCCAGCACTGCCGCCGCCGCCAAAGCCACTGGCTGGGCCCGACAACCCCGAAACATTTCCCATGGTCTGTGGCCCGCCGCCTTGGGAGAACATGCTGCTCAGCCCGGCCAGAGGCGCCAGCACGCCTCCCAACGGCAACCCACCCATCGGGACGCTCGGTAGCTGCGGCATCGGAAGCTGCGGCAACGCAGCCCCAGCCCCGGTCGTCGGCTGCCCAATGCCCGCATAGTTTGCTGCGTTGACCTGCGCTGCGGCCGCGCGGGTGCCGGCGTCCCCCTGCGCGTGATCCAACGTGTCCTGAGTCTGCTCTAGGTGGCGCTTGATCGCCGCCACCAACGCCCGTTGCCCGGCAGGAGTATTCGTCGAGCCACCCATAGCGCGCACATCGGCCACCGCCGCCGCGATGACGGCATCCATTCGCTGGCGGCTCAGCCCCGCAGCACTCAACGCTTCACGTAGCTGCTGTTCACCCGCACAATCCATCTCCCCCAACGCCCCCAAAGCGCCACTTAGGGCTCCTGATTCGTCCGCAAAGCCATCCGCGGCCAACCCTGAACCAGCCCCGAAGCCCGTTGCAGGCGTTAGCCTCTCATCCCATCCGAGCGCAGTCGCCGCCCCATGACCGCCCCCCGCGCCGAAGGCCTCGCGCGCCAAACCCATCGCCGCGCCCGCAGCCCGCACAAACCCCTCCACACTCATCGCTAGTACCCCTGCGGCACATGGTGAGGATTGAACTGACCTACCGACGTCAAGTTCGAGCCGTCACGCTGCACGTGATAGTGGCGCATCAAGTAGTTCATTGCCGCCGCAATATTGGCCACGGGGTCATAGATATTCGTGCTGGTACCAGGTTGATGGTTCGAGGCGAACGTAGCCGGAATGGTCTGCAAACCGCCCCGCGAACAACCCGCCGGAGCCCCATCACCCAGCAACGCACCATGCGCGTTAACGTCCACACGATTGATCGCCATCGGATTAAACCCCGACTCACGCTCGGCACCAACCTCCAATCCCCGGGCCCAGTTCGCACGCGCCGCCGGGTCGGTAATGCCCATCACGTCAAGAGCTTTCGCTATGTAGGTGCGGTAGGCTTCGCGTCCAGGCGCGACGCCAATCTTGTCCACGCGCACCTCGCCAACAGGAATCCCCGCCGCCAGCGATCCCTCCTGGTCGCTACAGCTCGCCACCCCTGCGAAAGGGGACTCGGCACCCACATTTCTCATGGTCTGTGGCCCGCCGCCTTGGGAGAACATGCTGCTCAGCCCGGCCAGAGGCGCCAGCACGCCTCCCAACGGCAACCCACCCATCGGGACGCTCGGTAGCTGCGGCAACGCAGCCCCAGCCCCGGTCGTCGGCTGCCCAATGCCCGCATAGTTTGCTGCGTTGACCTGCGCTGCGGCCGCGCGGGTGCCGGCGTCCCCCTGCGCGTGATCCAACGTGTCCTGAGTCTGCTCTAGGTGGCGCTTGATCGCCGCCACCAACGCCCGTTGCCCGGCAGGAGTATTCGTCGAGCCACCCATAGCGCGCACATCGGCCACCGCCGCCGCGATGACGACATCCATTCGCTGGCGGCTCAGCCCCGCAGCACTCAACGCTTCACGTAGCTGCTGTTCACCCGCACAATCCATCTCCCCCAACGCCCCCAAAGCGCCACTTAGGGCTCCTGATTCGTCCGCAAAGCCATCCGCGGCCAACCCTGAACCAGCCCCGAAGCCCGTTGCAGGCGTTAGCCTCTCATCCCATCCGAGCGCAGTCGCCGCCCCATGACCGCCCCCCGCGCCGAAGGCCTCGCGCGCCAAACCCATCGCCGCGCCCGCAGCCCGCACAAACCCCTCCACACTCATCGCAACTCACACCAGCCATGCCAGCGCCCAAGAGCAACCCGAACCAGCCCATGCAAGACACCGGCCTCACCGCACCGCTCAACAACACCGCTACCCACTCACATCACCCGCTCACCGATCTAAACTCCGACTTCACGCGTGCCCGCCGGCGGTCGCCGGCGGTGCGGCCGCAGCGTTCTGCCCGGTCCCGCCCAAGCGGGCGCTGGGATCCGTCCACCCCAGAAAGTCCGGGCCCGAGCCCACACTGGTCAGCGGTTGTACCTGCCCAGACACCAATACCTTGCCGCTACCCAAGGCCATCACCAGATGGTCCTTCCAGACACCTACATCGCCGGCTTGCAACTTCGTCGGCGGAATCGGCGCAGTGACCGGCGTGCCGGGCGGAGGCACTGTCACCCCAGCCTGACGCCACGCATCGGTCACGCTTGCGCCGTTGAGCGCCGCCTTCACCGCCGTCGCCCCCTGAGCACTGCGCGCGTCAGCGGTGGTCCCATCCGGCAGCGACACATGGGCTGTCGGCGCCTGGCCCCCAGCATCAGGGGCATCCCCGGCGCCGGACTGAGCCCCGTGGGTAGCGGCCGGTTCAGCGGCAGCCGCCCCGCCCGTGCCTCGACTAGCCGCCAGCTTCGTGCTCGACTCGTCATCGCCACTGCCCTCTTCACCATGCTGCTTGGACACCTCACGGGCACCCCGATCTCCCCCGTCACCCGCCGAGCCATCCTCTGGATTCGGTTCGCGGCCGTGCCCACCGGCCGCGGCCAGGCCGCTCAACGCACTGAGTGGGTCTCCCCCACCAAGCCCAGGCAGTCCACCGCCTCCGAAGGAGGGAATAGTCGGCATGGACATGCCGCCGGGCATCATCCCCTGCCCAAACGGCGATGAGGGCGTGGCAGCCGCTGGCGTCGCTGGCGCAGCCGCCGGCTGCGCCGCAACGGGTTCCGATGGTGTCGCTGAGGCGGCGCTGGTGCCCTGATTCGCACCGCCGTCACTACCGCGGCGATCGCTTATGTCCGCTTTACCGCCACTACCGCCGCTGCCGCCGGTCAACTCCTGGTAGCGGCGGGTGAGTTCGGCGGTTGCGCGTGCCTTGGACTCCGCATCGGCGATCTGGCCTTCAATGAGCTGCTTCGCTGCGCTTAGTTTCTCCTTCAAGAATCGACGCAGCTCTTCTTGACCCTCGGGTGTGCTCAGACGCCCCTGTTTAGACAGTTCAACAATCTTTGCCTCAACGTCACGCTGGATCCCGTCCAGTACGCGCTTTGTGGTCTCACTGCTCGCATGGATCGCATCCAGCGTCGCTTTGGCGGACTGATCGAGTTCGGCCAAATTCTTCGCCAGCGCAGCGATGGCCTTGGCCTCGGCCTCGGCGACCTCGACATGTTGACCCGACCCCGGCGCTGGCATCCCCGGATAGGGGGCACTACCTGGCACCGATCCGGGGTATGGCGGAGGCCTACCCGCAGGTGAGTCGTCAGCCAGCACAGCCGGAAGCAAGCCTGCGAGGCCACCCATGAGCGCATCCGGAACGTTGCCGGACAACAGACCCAACGTCCCGCCCACCAACGACGGAATTACGTCCCATTCATTACTCATCGACCACTCCGAATCCTTCTGATTCCCTAAAACTTCAGTCGACGCTCGGCTGCAGCGACAGCCTCCCGCGTCGGATACTGGCCGCCGTCGGGATCAGGTTGGTTAGACAAATATCGGTCGTGGGCCACATCCGCCACGGCGACAACACGCTGGCCGAGCGTGTATGCGTCCCAAGCCCGCACTTCGGTGCTGAGGAACCGCACCGCAACGACCATTCCGTTCGCGTCAACTTGAGCACCCACCGTGCGCTTCACAGAAACCGCCGACGCGACAATCGGCACATCAGTGCACTCAAACGCGCCTTCAGATACACCCACCAAGCACCCTTCCTGCTACAGCTCACCTGGCCCGTGCCCGATCAGATTACACAACAACAATCATAAGTGAACAGTTACTAGGCAATGAGCGATATGAACCAGCGACAACGATATGCCAGTGTATCGGAACCATTTATGTATTGACAGTGCTAAGCGGCCTAAGCGAAGGCGGCCTGTATCGAGGACAAGGCAGGGAAGTGGGACGGGGTACTTCATTGAAAGTTGTGCGACCCATGTCAGCAATAAAGAGGGCTACGCCCCGCCGAGCTGAGCGTGCCACAGCGGGTCCGGCGCCACAACGAACTGGCACTTGCCGCTAGGAGCTCGGCGGAATGTGTTCCGGCCGAACATATGTGGGGGCCCATCGGGTCCTGGGTGCACTCCCCAACATAGCGAACCACTGACGTCTCGACTCGTGAATGGCAGCTTTAGCATCGGTGGGCTGGGACCAAGCAGTACGACCCGCCAGCGACCAGCCCGCCTGCCGCGATACGGCGGGTTAATACTCGCGTGGGTTTGCTAAAGCGGCTGCTACCGCCAAAGTAGGAACCGGGCAGTTGCGCCATTGTGGCAGGTGACTTGCGGGGACAATTGTCACCTGTGGAAAGGAGCCGGGGAAAGCTGCTGTTCCAACGCGGCTACCGTCGACACGATCACAGGCGCGAACCCAGCCATAGCACCGCAGTAGGCGATTTCGGCCAGTTGCGGCGGCCGCGTCTTCCAGCATTGAATCAACTCAATCATGCGACCAGCTCGAAATAGGTTCTCATAGAACACGATTGCCGCTCTGGCGGCCTCTGACCCGTCGTTGTCACGTGGTGCATGGCCCTCAGGCCACATCACATCGCCATTGTCGCGTTGATCAGCTGAGCGATCGTATTCCGCCCATATCGCCGGGGTAGCCGTCCCTGCGTGAACAGCCTCCAACATCCGCCCGTCGGCCACCGTCACCAACGGCTTTCCCGTGGAGTCCACCGTCTGCGCTGCGGCACGAAAAACCGCACCGGTGAGGATGGCGGCTGCTCGATCGGAAACGTCGCCACCGCGGTCCAATGCCTGCACCCGCTGGGCAAGGTCGGCACTGATCGTTGTTAGCCGATGTTGTTGTCCACCATCGAGTTTGGGCGCTTGACCGACCATCCGTAGCGCATCCTGATACTGCATCGCAAGGTAATCTCCACCGAAGTCAGCCGGCGGCTCGGCAAACAACTCCGTCGTCACCAGAGCCGACAACGCAACTCTCGGAACGCTTTTGCGCACATGCTCGAAGTGATCGACTAACAATTTTGAAGGGAACTGACATCCCATCCAATGTGAGGCCCACCCCGCAGGCAGTGCGGGGTCATTGACCGCAAGCCGAACTGTCGAGGGCAAAAAAACCTTCGGTGGCAAATACCAGCCGCCCCCCACGTTGTTTGCCACAAAACACTGCGGCCCAAGCGGAAACCTGAGCACCGACACGGACCATACGACCAACATCTGCGACTCTTCGCTACCCCGCACTAACTCGGCCAACACGCGCTGTGCCGTCAGCAGGTCTGGGTTGACATCACTCGACGATCCCGCCAACGCGGACACTGCCCCCGACACACCGGGATTGCCTGCCATCATCGGCGGCGCCCCCGTAGAAGCCGACACAGATCCCGACCCCGCTCCTGGGCCCGGCTGCCCCGCGCCGGCGGCAGCCTGTGCTGTCGGCGCACCAACGCCGCCGCTACCACTCGTCGGAGCCGAACCGGGAGCACTGTACGGGGCCAATGGCTGTGGCGGACCCATTGCGGCAGGCGGCATCACCGCAGCCCCACCCGTGCTGAAGCCGCTCGTGGCGCTAGACCCAACGCCACCGCCCGACGCCGCTACCTCAGTGCGACCTACCCCGCTGGCAAGCGACCCCACACCGGAACCCGTGGCTGGCGAGGCAGCCGCCGGCTGCGGCGACGCAAACGGCTGCAATGCCTGCTGCGGCCCAACCGGGGACCCAGCACCTCCCGGAGCGCCCATACCCGATGCGGCAAAACCCGGCTGGAAAGCGTTAGCGCCACCCGTCAACGATCCGTTACCCCCACCGCCCAGGTTCCCGTTGGCCCCGCCTGCGAGTGGCGAGGCCGCAGAGCTATTCCCCGACGGTGGTCGCGGCATCGCCGAGGACGCAGACGTCGCCCCGGGACTACTGACCCCATTTAGCGAACTACTTGCCGGCGACGACAGCGAATGACCACCAGATCCGCCCAAACCCGACGCCGAACCACCTGGCCCGCCGCCTGCACCTATCGGGCTAGATCCCAACCCTGTTCCGGTGCCCGTGGGCAGTGGCCCAGTAACTGGTGTACGGACAGCATCAGGCGGCGCCGGCGCACCCGGCTGAAACGCAGGCGCGGACGTTGTCGTGATCGGGCTGCGCATGGCATCGGATGCGATAAGCTGCGCTGCCCCATCAGATGACTGGACGGGCTGGGTAATGACTGAGCGTGTTGCATCTCCCCCGGGTCCGAGTGCACTTCCTCCTTCGGCCGCTTTCCCGCTCCCTCCGGATTGGTCAACATCCGGCCGAGCGGCCCTATTGCTTGGCGCCGTGTCGTCAACGTCATGCGTGCTGCTGGCTACATTATCGTTGCTGTCGCCATTCGCTTCGGGTCTGTTTGGGTCGATTGCTGGCTGCCCTGGACCGAGTTTGAACCCAAACCCGGCTTGTTGGAGTACGCGCGTGATCGCGGGCGTCTGTTCGACGACGATGCTGTCTGCTTCCTCGCTGTATTTGTGCCAGACAGCTATTGCGGCGATGGAATCCCGGCGGCGGACAGCGGCGTTGAATTCGCGTTCTCCTTCATGGGCAAGGTTATCGATGTCCCTTTGAATGTTCTGCACTATCCAGGAGGCTTGGTATGCAGCGAGGCTGGCAGCTTTGTGTGACTCCTGGTGGGATTCCCAGAGGCGTGTATTGGCTGCGTGCTCGACGAGCAGTGCGTCACCAGCGGCTCCTGTGAGTGCTTCTGCGAATCGTGGCCGGTGCACATCCCAGGACGCATCGACTGCGGCACCCAGTTCGGCGTGGGCTCTCTTATGGAATTCATGCCATTGATCGAGCAGGTTCACGAGTTCGTCCGTTGGGCGTCGACCATCTTTGATGGCGTGGGCGAAGGGGCTATCGCCCATAGCCGAGGGCGTGCTGCGTGTCGCTCGTTGTGCTGAGGCCGTTACGGCCTTTATCGCCTCGGCATAAAGGTCCTTTCCGAGATGCGCGCTGACATCTTCTGCAGTAGAACTCGATTGGTTTGTATCCGAAGTCGTGGCTTTCATCAATCGACTCCGAACATGACTCGGCGTGGGTTCCACACGTGTTGTTCAGCAGCGATTGCTGGTACCAGTGGCCAGTTGACGGAGGCTTGAACGACGGCCCCGTCGGCCGGTTCTCTGCTGAAATTCTTTGTCAAGATCGCGTGCCGTACGCAGCCTCTTGGCGATTGCATCGTGAATTATCCTGTTCGCCAGAGGATTACCACGCGAATTTGAGTGGGTATCGACGGGTCATCCTGGTGTTCGGTTCCTCAGCTCAGCCGCGAGACTAACCCGCGTACGACCGGCAAAGATCCCAGACGTGCTGGTCGGCAGCGTTTGCGAGTTCCACGTTCCAAGTTGTAGAGGGTTGAACTGCTCCGCTTGATCGTTCTCTGATCAATTCCGAAGCCTGGTCGCGTGCCAGACGGAGACTCTCGGCGACGGCATTCCGAATTTTGCTGTCTGCTATAGGGTTATCGCGCAATGCATCGGCAATGTAGTTGAGACTCGGAATGACATCCGCGGCACTATTCTGCGGAGACGGCATAGCCCTGTACCCGGCGGCGAATCGTGTACATAGGTCGATCGTTGCTGAGCGGACCTGGGCGGAGCTGGGCACCGGTGTTGTAGTGGTTGGTTGCGCCGCCGGGGTGGGCGTGCTCGGGCCGTTCAGATGAGTGCCGACAACCGCCCCTAACAGGCCGGCAGCGAAGGCGGCGACGACGGCTCCGATCGCGACGCCAATAAGGAGCCGCGGTCGCGGCTTTTTCTGAACACCCCACGGCGGGGCCGCTGGGGGCATTGCGGATGGCGGTCCCCCAAAGTGCGGTATACCAGCAGGTTGCGGGCCGCCAACCGCAGCTGGGTAGGTGTAGAGGTTAGTCATGCGCTGTCCTTGCTGATCAGAGCGGCGTTGGTTTCGTCTGTCGTGCTGAGGATCCCCATGGTGGTGTAATTGGCGATGCTCAGGTGCTCGGCTCGGGCCGCGCGAGTGGCCACCATCGCTTCGTGGGTGGCCGACCATTCGGACAGTATGGCCATAGTTGCCACCGCAATCGGGTCATCGGGCAGCGGCGAACCTGCTGGGGGTGGGTTGCCTTGGGTGGGCGCATCACTGAGCCAGTCAGCGCTGGCCCGTGCCAGCGCTGAGATGTCGACATGAATGGACTTCACCATAGCGTCACGCACCTCCTCAATCGGCCCATGCTAGTCAAGACTTGAGACGTCCGAAATCCGGCGGTGAGCTACTTTGCGCGTTGCTCAATGCTTGGGAAAACTGTGCAGCAACCGGGTGTGAAGCCAATTCCTGAGGGATGCTGGACCACTGCGCGAGGAATCCCTTGCTGATTGACATCAGTTCCTCGTAGGCGCGTCGAGCATTGCGCGCGATCTCGGCGTTAACGGCATCCTCCAGTTCCTCGACGGTCAATTCCTCCTGCAATCCGGGACGAATGGACATTTCGATCAATCGGCCCCTGCCATCATGGGTTACCGCTATGTCGGATTCGTCATCTCCTGTCATCATGAACGCGTCAACCCGCGCCTCCCACTGGTAGATGGCCTCCAACATCATTCCGAGCGTTTCTGATGCCCGCTGAGCCGATCCCTTCATCGCGGCTGGTCTCCTTCGTCGGTAGTTCGAGCCGCGCGTCGCGCGGGTCGCTTGCGTTCGACTTCACCGAACACCGCTTCGGTGTTGGCGATCGGCCGTAAGACAACGCGGCGCCTGTCGTCAGACTTCCTATCTGGGTCGTCGCGGCCGCCCATGCCACCCATCATCGGTGGTGCAAACATGCCGGGCCCGCCGGGCCCGCCGGCGGCTGTCGTTGCTGCTGTCGGGACCCCGCTCGCCTGCGCGCCCATACCCACGGCGGGCCCCGGTGAGCCTGCCGGTGCACCGCTGACCGCGGGGGCCGAGGAAGTGGCCATCGGCTCTCCTGCCCCGTCGGCGCCGCCAGAAGCGGGCATTGTTCCGTCGGAGCCGAAGTCGGGTGGTTCGCCAAGCTCACCTGCCGGGTCGCCATTGCCATCGCCAAGGCCAGGCGGTGCGCTGGGCGAACCCATGTGCGGCATCGAACCCAATCCTGGAATCGAAGACAGCCCCGCCAAAGAAGACAACGGTGAACTACTGCCCCCACCTGCTGCGCCGGCCATCGCGGGAACAGTGCTGACGAACTGGCTGACCACACCCGGACCCGGCCCCATTAGTGCTGGGACAGCGTTTGCCGGTGGGGCAAGACCAGGCTCAGAAGGGCCCGCCGGCGGCATTCCCGCCGGGCCGACTGGACCACCATCAGCGGTGGAGGGTTGCAGCGTGTCACCATCGCTTCCGTGGCCTTGCCGGTCGCTGGCCCCGCGACCGCCTTCCTGTTGCGCAGTGCGCTGATCGTCTATCCGATGATTGACCGCGGCGCCCTGGTCACTGCCGGTGACGATCGGCGGCGCTGGCTCCGGAGGCGCACCGCCCGTCGCGACCGGCGCCGCCGCCGCGTACGTGGTGTAGCCCGCAATCGCGGTGCCTTGTCGTTGGGACAACTGATTGCTGAACGCGATAACCGGACCGATGTGCCTGCCCCCGCTGGCGCGATAATCTGCCAACGCGGCCCGTAACCGAGTGCGGGTGTCGGCGAACTCCTCGGGAGTCGGGGTGCCTTGGATGGCTGCATCAATATGGCCTGCAGCCTCATCAGCCGCATTGGCAAGAGCCACCACGCTCGGATGCAGCGAGGACTCCAGCCAGTTCGCATGTTCGATCACGCGCACCGATGCCTGCTCAGCACCGTCTTCCCAATGCTGCGCGATGGTGGAGCCGTGGCGGCGCACCGCATCGGCAGTGTTCAGGATGCGCGGGCCCACAGTGGCCCGCCAATGTTCGGCGAACGCGCGAAGCCCAGCCGTGCCTGGCCCCGAATGCAGCAGCGCTGCGATCTGCTCGCCGGTCAACGGCGGCGGTGCAGGGATTGCGGGGATTGCGGTGAGTTTGGGAACCGGGACCTCCGCCAAGCCCGGGGCCGCAGCGGGGGCGGCGGGCATCACCGGGCCTGGGTGCGCCCCAGCGGCATCGGGGGCGTTGGCGATGTGAGTCGCGTTGGCCTGGTCAACCTCGCTCAAATACTCCGCGGTCGCCGTGAGTGCTGCACCGCCGGCCTCGCGCAGCGACGCCGCGTGTCCCATCAGCGTCCACAACGACTGAGACCATTGGGTCAGCGCCGCCGCGACCGATACCGACACCGGGTCAGCTGCAGCGGGATCGCACTGCGGTGCCTGACCAGCACAGTGCCCCACCTCTGACAAAGCAGCGCCGTCACCGCGCAGACCTGCGGTATCGGCTGTTACATCCACGGGTAGGCACTACGCGTCAAGGACGCCGTTGATTTGCGTCGCCGAGTTCTCGTCAGTGTTGACGAAAATTTGTCGCGTCCGGTCGAGACGATCAGCGTGATCACGTGAGCGCGATGCCAAACGCTGGTAGGCGGCCTCGCGTGCGGCGTACTCGGAGGATTTGGCCGCGACGAACTCGCCGTACACATCCCCGAGTGCGTCGGTGAGCTGGTGCGCTGGTAAGTGCTGGCGGCTTCCATAGTGTTCCAGGTGGTCAGCGAAGGCGCGCCAATCCGCCACCGTCGCGGCTGCGGCGTCGGTATCCAGCGAAATGCTTCGCTCGCCCATCTGCACAGCACCGTCCTTTGCGTTGTTTTCGTTCACCTATTGCGTTGACTGCCTACTTAGTGTGTAGCATTCGTCGGCATGGTGCAAGGGCGGGCCGTCCGCGCGATCGGCGCCGGCGGACCCGCTGGCCGCGTTAATCTCTGGAGCCTTCCCTTGGTGCCCCCAGCGGCGGTCCTTAAAGACGCGCGCACGTGCGGACCGTTTAACGGCGCCTCGGCGTGTCAGTCCCATATTTCACTCCCGTACCGGCATGCTGCCTCTATGTGCGATGCACCAACGGCCGCCGCATCGGTCTACCCGACCGTTAAACGGTCGGCGACGGTGCGTGGTCTTCCCATCCGTCTGCCCGGCTCCCAGCCTCACCGACACAGGTTGATCGAGCCCACCGCACATCATCTCGCCGCAGCACCAGTGCCGATGACTGCACAACACCGCCGCAAAGTCGGCTTTCACAGCCCACCACAGCGCGAACACAACCGATAAGGAGACCGCAGAACTCGTAAACCCTCTAGGGTCCGCAACCAGCGCGAAACCAGTCACAACTTCACACGGCCCACAAAGCAGAAATCCCCGCCGAAGCGGGGAAATACTGCACCGGAGCTAGCAACTCCGGTATGGCCTCCCAAAGAGAGACCACGCCCAGGCAGGCTGGTCTCACGATAGAGGACACCCTCGTGAACCACAAGACCTCACACCGCCGGCCACCGTTGCCCAACCCGCAACATCGAGCTGACGACGATGCGACACCCCGCGTTAACGACGTTCAGCGCCCTAGCCGCGAGATGACCGCAGGGCCGGCGAACTCGCCCCAGCATGATCTGAGTGCGGGCGGCCACATCGTGCGTATTCAGCAACGGCCGAGTTCGGAAACACCCCTCCAAAGCACCGAAATCACCCCCGGATCGCAGCCGGCGCAATTGGAGCTCCATTCGGTGCCCCGCAGACCGCCTCGTGTGCGCCGAAGCAAAGTCGGCAGGCTGTCGACCACCGCCCCGGCACCGGCAATTGCTGCCATCATCACCGCCCGCGCCAGCGGCCACTGCGAAATCCTGGCGCCAGCATGCACTTACCACCAGACAGCCATGTTCCGCCGTCGCCGCGGCCCAGCAACGCCCAACTTTCTCACCGCCGCCGACCTCATCGCCGCCTGCGACAACTGCATCGACCTCGTTGAGCACACCGAAGTTCCCACCGCTCTGGATCTCGGTTATATCGTCGACCCCCGTAGTTGTTGCAGCGCCGTGCCGTTGTTGTGGCGCCAATACCGATGGGTCTACCTCGACCCCGGCGGTCAGCTGCACCCCCACGCACGCACCGACAGCTCCGGAACCGGCTGACAGTGCTCAACGCCGCACCCGGCCATCGCCACGCCGCCGATCCGGCTGCGACCTGGAAAGCCCTGGCGCACCTAATCGCAGCACGACCCACCATCCGTGTCTGGAACCCTGCCACGAACAAATTTGATCGCTCGGCCAGCCTCACCAGCCGACTACCACGAGTCCCCGCCGCGGCGCTGCTCTATTTACGTGGCCGCACTCAACTCCTCGCCCTGGACTTCGACACCAAACGCCACGACCAACAGACCGTCGATGCCGACTTCACCCGGGCACTGACCTGGATCACCGAGTGCGGCGGTGTCGCGGTCAGCGATCAATCCAGCAGCGGCGGCCGCCACCTACTAGTGCCGCTGGCAATAGGCACCACCGCCACCGCCGCAGAACTCGGCCCACTTATGCGCCTGCTCGAGGCCCGGCTGCCCAGCCTTGACAAGACCCCGATGAGCAATCCCAGAACCGGGTGCATCACCGTGCCCGGTTCACCGTGCCGCGAAGGCGGACACCGCACCCTGGACGGATCCCTGCCCGCCGCCATCGAAGCCCTCACCTGTCGTTCCCAACCCACCCTCCTACCCCGGCTGCACGCACTACTGGGCGCACTACGCCCCAGCAGCCCAACACCCCTGCACACAACGCCAAACCAGGACACACTCACCGGGGCAGGCCCGCACACGCGCCTGCGCCCCGAATACACCCGCACCACAGATCTCCCCCAGCGCATCGTCACCTACGCCACCACCGGACACCTCCCCCCCGACACCACCTGGCGCAGCCACTCCGAGGCCCGCCAATCGGTGCTTACGCATGCCGTACTCCACGGCCACAGCCTCACGACGATCCACGCCCTGATAGCACCGGGGCGCCCATGGCACACCGGTCTCGCCGCGGCCTACAGCCGATACCACCACAACGCCGACAAAGCACTCCAACGTGACTTCGCCAAGGCCCTGAACTGGGCAAGCGCCCACGCCAAAGATTTCCGACCTGTCCGCGCACAAGATCAAAACCACACACGGGGGGGAGGGGGCGGGCCCGCGCTGCAGCGGCGGTGGCTGGCCAACGCGATCGCGTGGCTGGACACGCAGTACCCTCGGCACCCCTATCGCTGGATTGGGGCTGCGGTGTACCAAGCCCTCGCAATCCACTCTGTGCGCGGCGGAGAGGTGATTAACGGTGTTCCTGTAGTGGGAGTGGGGGGACGGTCGTTATCGATCGCCGCAGGGCTCATCAGTGAGACGACTGTGTGGAAATTCTTGCGCGATACGCGAGACCAACCGGGTTCACCCCTGGTACGCACCCGGGTTGCCCACGGCCGTGAGCCGGACTATTACGCGCTGACTTCCCAGAACAAGGTCATCACCGATCGCGCGGCTGCGTCACGTGTACGTGTAGAAGATGTCCACTGTGCGTGGAAAGTCATTGGGCTGCGGCATCGTCGGATCTATGAATTGATCACCGATCACGAACTTCGGGTGCCGGCGGACATTTTTGCCGCGGCCCGGGTTGGTCACAGCGCGGGATACGCGAGCTTGATAGCTCTGGAAACGGCTGGTCTGGTAACGCGTAAGCGCGGCTTTGTCGGCCCAGGCCACATTAGCCTTGATCAAATTGCCGTTGCCCACCGTCTGGATGACCAACGTGCCGAGCGGATCCGTCGGCACCAACGGGAACGCGAGGGTTGGCACGCCTGGTTAGACGCAAAGGAGCATGTTCGAACGCAACCGGTCGTCACAGTCTCCTCAGTTGGTCCGAGAGACCAGCACGACCATGAGCTGGACTACTACCTCGCTTCCGTTCTTGCGACCGGACCGCCGACACTGGAAGAAGAGCACCGAGCAATTGAATTGCTTGTGGATGTCGTCGGTGCACGCGCGCTGTGACGCTCAGAGGGTGTTTCTGCGGACCGTGGCCGGGCGGCATGGAGTTTGTGGGCACGGCCGAAGTTGACATGCTCTCTAGCTTGATGGCGCTTGTAGGAGGTTATTACGAGTCAACTCTTACGTTGTCGAGGTTTGGCCGTTGCTGCCGTCTGTACCCGGGGCGCCGCTTGGTCCCCCGATCCCCCCGGACCCGCCTTTGCCGCCCGTGGCATGGGTCAGGTCGGGCGCGGATGCATTTCCGCCGTTCCCGCCCTTACCGCCGTTGCCTGTGATGCTGCCCGCCTTGCCACCGTTGCCGCCATCTCCACCAGTTGCGTAACCGGTGCCTAGCGTTACCGCAGCTCCGCCGCCACCGCCGCTGCCGCCGTTTGTACCATCTCGACCAACTCCGCCATCGCCCCCCGTTGCGTTCCCCGGGCCGCCGCCAGTAGCGGCAGCGTTCATAACGGTTGCTTTGCCGCCGATGCCGCCAGTCATGCCACCGCCGCCGTCGCCGCCGGTGGCGTTGCCGGTTCCGAGGTTGACGCCCTGGCCGCCGCTACCGCCCCTGCTGTTTGAACCCGACATGTTGCTGCCGCCATTGCCGCCGGTCGCATCGCCGGTCCCCGCGTTGTAGGCGTTTCCGCCGTTGCCGCCTTCAGTGGAATTGCCTGTTGCGTCGCCGCCGCTGCCTCCCACAGCAACGCCGTGGCCGCCAGGGGCTAATGAGCTGTCAGCGGCAACGGTCGCGTTACCCCCGTGACCGCCGCGGACACCGCCGCTGCTGGCAGCGCCGCCGTGGCCGCCGAAAGCGTCACCTGTTCCGTAATTGTATGCGTCCCCGCCGTCCCCGCCGTCGTAAATCCCTTGGGCGCCCCCGTTGCCGCCGGTTGCATCACCGGTGCCGTAGTTGTACGCGTCGCCCCCTCTGCCCCCCGGGAAGTAGGTGTTGCTCTTGCCCCCGGTACCCCCATTCGCGTTTCCCTTACCGTAGGCGTACGCGGTGCCACCGTTTCCCGCCCAGTTGTATCCGTTCCCGCCGCGACCGCCGGTGGCGTGTCCGTTGCCATAGGCGTAGCCATCTCCGCCATTTCCGCCCGCACGATCACTACCGATTCCCCCAAGGATGAGGCTGTTTCCGCCTACGCCGCCGGTGGCATTGCCTGCGCCATGGGAGTAAGCGTTACCTCCGGTTCCGCCGGTGTGTTTGCCGTAGTTATAACCCCCTCCGCCGGCTCCGCCGGTCGCGTTGCCGTTGCCGTTGGCTGTCGCATCGCCGCCGTGAGCGCCGATGGGTCCGAATCCGCCGGCTCCGCCGACGGCATCGCCGTTGCCGAGTGTCGTCGCCTTGCCGCCGTTGCCGCCGTTTCCATAGGTGCCGGTGCCGCCGCTTCCGCCATTGCCGCCGGCACCGCCCGTGGCGGTGCCGTCTCCGTTTGCGACCGCCTCGCCGCCTACCCCCCCAGAGCCGCTGGCACCGGTGCCCAGGCCGCCTTCGCCGCCTGTTCCTCCGATGGCGTCCCCGGTTTCGTAGGTAATCGCTGCGCCGCCCTCGCCACCGTTGCCGCCGATGGTGCCAGCGCCGCCTCGACCACCGGCACCTCCAACAGCGATTCCACTCCCGCTGTCAACTGCTTTGCCGCCTGCTCCCCCGTTGCCTCCCGTGACGCCGCTTCCGCCGTCGCCGCCAGCTCCGCCCGCGCCGGCGTTGTGCCCGCTGCTGCCTGCAAATCCGTTACCGCCGTTTCCGCCAGCGCCGCCGGTGCCAGCAATACTGTTGCCGCCAGTACCCCCGGCGCCACCATCGCCGCCGCTGCCGCTGACTCCGGCCGTACCCACCTGTCCAAATGCCGACGCGGCGCCGCCAGCGCCGCCTTGGCCTCCGGGACCGCCGTCGCCGCCGTTTCCGCCAGCACCAGCGATACCAGAAGCGACATTGGTACCGGCAATCCCAAGGCCACCAGTACCGCCGGTGCCGCCGGCGCCCCCGGCCCCACCATTACCGAAAACCAAACCCCCCCTGCCTCCGGCGCCGCCCGCGCCGCCAGCACCCCCGCTGGCACCGGATGCTCCCTTGGCACCAGCACCACCGGCTCCCCCAACGCCGCCGTTGCCAAAGAGCCCGGCATCACCACCTCGGCCTCCGGTCTGCCCTGATGCACCGGATCCGCCATTGCCGCCGTTGCCCCACAGAATTCCGCCTGCGCCACCGTCAGCCCCAGTGCCTGCGGCGCCGTTGACGCCATTGCCAATGAGCGGTCGCCCCAACAACACGTTTGTGGGCGCGTTAATCACACCCAGCACGGTTTGCTCGACAAGCTGCAGTGGGCTGGTGTTGGCTGCCTCAGCTAGGGCGTAGGCGCTCGCGCTCGCCCTGAGAGTCTGTACGAAATCGGCGTGGAAACCAGCCAACCGACCGCTGAGAGATTGGTACGCCCGCGCATGGTCAGCAAATAAAAGTGCGATCGCGGCCGATACCTCATCATTAGCGGCGGCCAGCACCGTCGTAGTCGGCGCCGCGGCTGCCTGATCCGCTGCGTACATCACTGCAGCGATGTGCTCAAGATTCGCCGCCGCCGATGCCAGCGCACCGGGTCCTGCTATCACCTGTGACATCAGCGCCCCCCAACCTCGTCTAACAAAGGCCTCTAAACTAGCGTCCTTCGAGCGATCAACAGGAAGTTTGAGCCCGCGAAGATCGCATTCAAAGCCGATGCAAATGGATGCTCGATTACCGGATGCTGGATGCCGGCAAGTCCCCCTCGTCGGCAGTGGACCTGCACCAACCACACCAGGACAAACGGCCGCGGTTCAAAGCTTCGACATTCCGCAACCACCACCAGCGAAACAATCAGCGCAACAGCGCCGCGTTGCCCGCCGAAGCTTTCTGAGGCGCAGCTCTTGTCTAACTGAGAAGGGCGGCCAGGCGAGTGTCGTCCACCCAGTCATGCCCAAACATCCCGTAGGCGCTCAATAGACTCAGGACTGGCGCGGCCACCCCGCTGATTCTCACCGGCGCCGTTGAATCGAAGTTGAGCGTCAGCGTCCACCGATGCAGATCCGGATGGAACTCCGTGCAGTCAGCAAACCAGAAGCTGACGATTCCGTGGTGCCTGGTCGCACACAGCAACCTATCGGTCGTCACGATCGCCGCAGTGGTCTGGTGCCACCGCCACTGCGGTACGGCTTGACGCTGTTCCGCGGCCCTGCGACGGTGGTTCATTATGCCCTGAAAGGCCAAGGCGCCGAACATGACCGCCGGCCGGCCAGCCACGATCCACGGCGGCGAGGCAGAGCTCACCGACGTGCTGCAATACCGGCTGTAGCCAACATCCGCGCTCAGCCACGCCTGCTCGCGCGGGGCGAGCACGGGGCCGAACACCTTCACGGGTGGCGGCGGGTGCCCAGCCCGCAGGGCGGCGGCACATCTGCGGGTGTACTGCCACCATTGCTCGGCGCAACTGAGCGGCCGCCCCTCCCTGCGACGATCGGGTCCGTCGACGTCGGCATGCATGGCCAAGGCTTGCGCGCTAGGGCTGTGAAGGCAGGAGGTAGCGCCAACAACGGGAAACAACGTCGGCTCGCTCGACGGCATCCCCGGGAAGTCGTACATGAGCGAAACGCTAGCGTGCACCTCCGACAGTTCAAGATTTCTCGCCCGCTCGATTGGCTGGGGGCCGCTGACGCGGCGCTCGAATCACACGCCAGAGCAGAAGCCAGCCACAACCTCGCGCTACGCAGTGCCGGAGGATCCCAAACCCGGACCCCGGGTCCTTGCTGAAACGGAGATTCGTCACGGTGACGGTCCGCGGCCGCGGCATGAGCCGACCACGGTCTCCCTGCACCGAAAGCACGTAGTACAAGGTGCGCGTTTCCTGGCGCTTACCAAACAGTATGCGACCGTGTCGTGCCTGAGCGGAGTTGCCGCGAACCGCGGCTCTGCATCATCTACTCGTCGGCGAATCTTGCGAAAACTTCTGCGCCCAGACAGCCATTCACGCGGCCGTGGAGGAAGTTGCCGCGCACGCTGCGCGCACTCCTGTGGGCGTTAGAAAGGTATTCACGGCAAGTAGCTTGGACCGCAGTCGCCGGTCTGCCTTCGCTTCGCAAGCAACGCGCATCCGCGCACACGCCAGTTGCCGAACCGGCGGCTGGGGCGGGCCGCGCCGCACCGTCGGCAAGTCGGTGCCGACGAGGCTTGCACTGGAACGATCAGCAGCCCCGCGCACCTCGTTAAAAGACGCGCCGGCCCAGGGCAACCCATCCCACCAGCACGCGCTGCGCAACACCGCCCCCGTTCCCCGCGCGCAGCTTCCAGGGAGCAGAAACGCGGTTTCCAGCCACGTGCTGCGTAAGCGAGGCGACGAACACAACGTCGGGCTCCGACGACGGCATGCACATCTGACGTGACCCATTGGCTGACGGCAGCGCCACTCCATCGCAGGAATGTGGGTGCAAAGTTCAGCAGCCCGGACCCCGCTGGATGTCCCGATCCTGCCGCGTACTAGTGAAAGACGCCATGGGATGTGAAGTCAGCGACGGCCTGCCATATAGGTCGCGTGGCTAACACGGTCACCGCAGCGCTTGCCTCACGCGAACACGCCCGCAGCAATGCCGCGCTCCGCATACTCGTCTCCCCGTCTCGCCGGCCTCCCATTGACACTCCCGTGTGCACAACCCGTCAACAATGACACCCGCCCATCCGCTCATCTGATCGCGGGATCCACCGCTAGCACTCCCCTGGAATCCGGCTCGGTCGAGGACTGACTGCGTTGCTCGCGAAGTAACCGAGGTCGCCGTGTCGCCGGCCCGACGTTTCTTCACCGCCGCCAAACGGGTCACTCGGGCGCCGCAGTGAAAAGCGACCGGCCGACGCCCCCATTGCCGACCCGCCTTGAGTGGTTCGGTTGGCGGCTAAGCCCGCTGCGGGGCCATGCTGGACCGTCGAACATGAGAGGACTGCCCCAGTTGCGCGGCCTCCGCGCGGCCGCAGGTGCCCCTCCCCTGGTCGCCCCAGACACGCTCAGGCTGGCGCAGCATCACTCCGAAGAACGCGGTTCGTCTGAGCCTTCTAAACCTCGCCGCTGGCCGCACCCCCGCGCCGATCTCGGGCCAATGTTTTCCCGCATGGCCGTGGGCTTGCAGTCCCTGTCGTGCATCTGGCCGGTACGGACAGCGGCTTGCAGAAGAGGGTCGTGGCGTGGGGTGAAGTGTCGATAATCACTTGCGCCAATCTGTCGGGGATGTCTGGGCGCAGGACCGCCCAGTCCGCGCCTACGCAAGTAGTTTTCCGCGGAAAACTCACGGGATGCCGGAGCATATACGCAGGCCAAAGGGCTTTTGACGGGAACATGAGGCGGCTGCTCGGCCCAGGGCGAACCGGCGGTGCCGCGTAGGCCACCGGATGGTTTTCCGCGGAAAACTGCACGGAATTGGGCTCCTGTTGCGTGTCGTCGCGGTTCGAGACGTGCCAAAGACGTATGGTTTGGGCACCTCTTCTCGGGCAGCCGCACTCGCGGCCACAGCATGCAAAGGTCTGGCATTTCATGACTAGAGTTGTCACTGTTCTGAATCAGAAGGGCGGCGTGGGCAAGAGCACCGTCACGGTGAACCTGGCAGCGGTACGGGCCGAAAGGCTAACCGCCAACCTGGACCCCGATGCACTCTCCCCGGTTGCGGCCGTGTCCATCGACCCTCAGGGGTCGGCCAAATGGTGGGCCAACCGGGTCGACGCCCTCCCCTTCCACCTCGTGCAGGCTCACGATGATCCTCTTGATTGGCTACGCCAACTCAACAATCTGCCCGGGATTTCAGAGGTATACGTCGACACGGCCGGTTGGTTCGATCTTGATCCAGACGCCTCCGGCGACGGCCTTGGTGATGGTTACTCCGCCGACGCGCTGCGAACGGTCCTTGATGTAACGGACGAAGCAATCGTGCCGATGCTCACCGCGCCGATGTGCTTCGACCCGACCGCACGTACCATCAGCAAGATTCTCCAGCCACGCGGTATCCCCTATCGAGTCTTCATCAATGACTGGGATCCGCGAGATGGCGAGCACTGGCTCGAGCAAACGCAAAAGTTCGTGCGTAGTCAGGGTTGGCCGCTGGCCGAGACTGTCGTGCGTCACTACAAGATCCATACCAACGCCTCCAACGAAGGCATCGTCGTCACGCAGTACAAGCAGAGCGGCACCGCGGCCAACGCCGCCGCGGACTTCTACAGGCTGGCCGACGAACTTAGTCTGGTAGGAGCCCGCTGATGGGCCGTGGTGGGGTTAAGACATTCGACGGACTCGTCGACGCGGTCGGCGACAACTCCCCGGTCGACGGAGACGCTCGCGCCGCGATCGGGCCACGATCAGGTCTGTCGCGATCGGTACCGCTTCGCGATTTGGTCGCCAACCCTCACAACCCCCGTGACTCGGTCGGCGATCTCGAGGAATTGGCATCGATCGCGGAGTTTCAATTACAGCCCGCGGTGGTGGTTACTCGCTCGGCCTTCGAGAGGCTCTATCCCGAGACTAAAGTGTCGGCTCGGTGGGTGGTCGTCATCGGTAATCGGCGGCTTGCTGCGGCGCACAAGTTCGGTCGCCCCGAGCTTGACGTCGTGGTCAAAGACGAATTGGCCAAGGACCGCGCCACACTACTCACTGCGGTTATCGCAGAAAATGTCGATCGGTCCGGGTTCGACGTGATCGAGGAAGCCAAGGCGGTGGAAAGTCTGGTCCAGGAGTACGGCAGCGCCGATGCCGCGGCCGATCATCTCCGCAAGAGCAAGACGTGGGTATCCCAACGACGCGCCTTACTTAGGCTTGCACCCGCACTGCAGGAAGCAACCCGCAAGGGAGATCTGGCTATCCGCGAAGCGCGTACGCTCGCGCGAGTGCCCCTCGAGCAACAGGTGGCACGGTGGACCACGGTATGCGAACGAAATGGATCAGATCGCGCGGCCCGTCGCGAAGCCGCTGAGAGTTCCGCCGATACGGTCGACGGGGGAGAGGTGGCATCCCGCGCTTCGCGGTCGGTGGGTAGGGCGCTGCGCAAATTCGATACCGCACCCAACGAGCTGGCGGTTGCACTGCGTGACCAGCTCGGAGACGCCGGCGCGCGAACTCTCGTTAATCAGTTGCGCAAACTGTTGAAACAAAGTTGAGTGGGCCAGTTTTCCGCGGAAAACTGGCCCGGAGGTCGGAGATGGGCGCCCAGGCCTCGAATCCCGAATTGCGATGTTTCGCAGCCTGTTTGGACCTCTCCATGCCCGAGGTGACCGACTTCGAGACACGCCCACGCAATCCCAGCGGACAGGAGACGCTGCCCATGACCCATGACTGGATGTCATTCTTCGGGGGGTGGGGGAGTGATGGGAGTTAGCGCCTGCGTTGTCGAACCACAAGCTTTTTGCCAACCGCGGGCCTGGTCCTTCGAGCGGCGTGTCATTTCAACAGATCGGTGGCGAAAGTGGGGAAGAAGGCCGAGATGCGTGAGCGAGGGATCGGCTCGCGTGCGCTCTGGCCATCTGCCAGTGACTGCGCTGCGATCAGCGTGGCGCACCAACGTCGATGCAATATGAGCCCTCGCCTGCAATGACTATACGGCTGGCAACATCGTACGAGTAGGAACCTTTCTGCACGAGATCGTCAATCACCGAGCGTTCATCTGAACCGTTCCGAAGCTGTTGGCATGCCCTTTGGGCCTGATCCCTTTCGAGCGGGAAGTTGAACAACAGGCCGAAATGTTCCAGCGAGCTCGTGAACAACTGGTCCTGCATATCAGGACTCAGTGTCGGCCCGGGATCAGCCTGCGCGGTACCGGGGCCAATTGCCGAGATCGCAATCGCGACGCCGATGATTATGCCGCTTGCGGCCGATCGAACGCTGCACATGGCGTCTCTCCCAACTAGGCGATGCCCAACGGTCGCCGCGAGCCCTCCACAGCCTGGCCCAGATGCGCGGCCCCGAGAGCCAAAGGTAACCCGACCTGACTCCGCGGTCGAACAAAAGACGCAAAGCGTCGAGCTTGCCGCCCTGGTCGCGTCTGGTCAGTACCCGCCGTTGAGATCGCCGACATGTCCTGGTGTCATGTACAGACTCAGGGCCTGTCGGTACTTCTCGGCCGCCGAATTCGCCGCGGCGAAGGCTGCCGCTAGGTCGTCCTGTGCGGCGAGTAGCAGCAGGTTGGTCTCTGAAACGTTTACGACCCGTGCGCGCAGGGCGGCAATTTCGTCTTCCAACGAAGCGATGCGCCTCTGTGCCTCCGGAGAGGATGGTGCTACGGGTAGAGGGTCGTCCTGAGGCTGCGCAGCAGTGTCTAGGACGTCTTCGTAGACATACCACCGCAGGTTGTCAGGACCTGGTCGGGCCCAGCCCGCGGCATCTCCGCGGGTGACCGCTCGCAGCAGTGTGCGGCGGTCGACTCCCAACCGACGAGCGGCATCGCTCAGTGACACATAAGGTCGTGAACGGTCAGGCGCGGAAGGCACCCCGGCCGGCGGCTGTTTCCACCCGTCGCTACCCGCCACGACCCATGCTCCATCTTTTGACGTGATGACTAAAATGTCTAGAACGCTGTCGGAATTCCTGCCGTACAGCGACACGCCGGGTGTTGCTAGTGGCTGACGATACCGCATTTTGTACACTTTGGACATACAGCACCGTGCGGCGACGTGAAGGAGGCCATCGCGTGCAATCTCGGAAACCGCACTCACAGAAGGCGCAACGGACCAAGCTTCTCGGCATCCGCCTGTTGCCTGACGAGCACGAGTCCTTCAAGGATCTAGCCGACGGGCAAGGCGGCGACATGTCAGAACTCGTCTACGACGCCCTTGCGGCCAAATACCCGCATATCTTCATTCGCTCCCGCTCGGGTGTGACGGTCGCTGCCGCGGTATGACGTCGCCCCATCAGGGGAGAAGGTGAAGCTTTCATCATTTCGACGTCCCTGAACGTCCAGTAGCGCAGGTAGTCGGGCCAGCTGATGTGTCCTCGCTGCCAGTAGCAGCTCAGCGCGCCGGCTAGAAACTTCGCAGCCCGGCGCGCACGCCGTCTCAGGCAGTCCGACCGATTCCTGCTTATTGACGTAAACACCCTTATGTTGCCGCGGTGTCGCTACTGTTCTATGAGTGCAACGCTGACGCATGTAACATTGCCTCGGGCAGGGCAGTTGCGACGCAGTGACGCAGTCATCAGTAGGAGGGGTGGGCATCATCGCCGAGCCAGACGATGACGGGGCTACGCGACTGGCGCGCTCGTTACTCAGCGAAGGCAACGACATCTCCGACGTCGCTGCTCAAACTGGCATGACGATTGAGGACGTCGAAATGCTGGCACGCACTCAGGCAAGGCCAGACGTACCTCGGCTCGCGAAGTTCATGAACGACCGTCTACGCGAACTCGGACTCAGTCAGCTAGAGGCGAGCAAGCTCGGCTACGTGTCACGTTCGACCCTCAATCTGCTGGGTAAGGATGATCGCGTCCCCAACCGCAATACCCTGGAACGACTTGATGAACTGCTTAGTTGGGAACTCGGGTCGTCCGTGGCTGTCATGAACGGGTTGGACCCTACGCCACGGGAAGGCAGCTCCGGCGGTGCGCGACGCCCGGTCATCAACCGCGATGCCGAGGACAACTACAGCAACCTCGCCCGTTGGATTGACACGCGACTGCGCGAACTCAACATGAGCAAGTCTCGGTTCGCTGCCATCGGTGGACCCGGGCGCACTACATTGGCCACTTTAGGCACGCGGGGCTATCGCCCCACACCAGAGACTTTGGATCGCATCGACACCCACCTGCTGTGGGAGCCAGGGTCAGCGATGGCGGCACTCAAAGGTGGCGTCCCCATTAACCGCGGCCCAGCGCTTACGCCGCACCCGTTTTTGGTGCCATTGAGTGCTATCCGCGACCGGCTCAAAGTGATGAAAGCGCGGGCCCAACGTCAACGGCAAGCCCTGGAACAGATGGAGAGGGACATCGACGACGCGATGTCCCACGTCGACTTGGTGGTCGACGATTTGAGTGATCCACGGCGGCGCCCGACGCCGCACTCGTGGGCCTCAGGCACGGACACGGCCGACAACGCCGATGCCACAGATCAAGAGGACTGCTCATGACCAACGGTATCGGGAGACTGCGATGGGCCGCAGAGATAAAAACCAGCCGGATTTGTTCAGCTTCCAGGAGAACGAGAACAGCCGTGACCCAATGGATGCGCCAAGCAGTGGACGACGTCCACCGCCAATACACAATGCTGCCCGAGGACTGGACGCCTACCCAACGCGAGCAGTACCTCCAAACGTTGACCGGCCGCTTGGATCGCATGGCAGCGGAACTGGCCGACACGTTGGCAGCGACGGCGATCGCCGAGTGGACGAACCACAGGGGCCAGCATCCGGACTACCTCACCACGGTGCAACTACGAACGACGGCCTTGCAGAACGCCAGAGAAATGATCGTGCGCCAGGAACTTTACGACCAGATCCCGCCCGAACAATACGAGGACGAGCAGACGGTGGAATTCGACCCACCTCTGCACCAGCCGATACCGGCTTGTCAAGTGCCGTGGGATCAGCGATGGAAGGACGCGCGCTACCGCAGCGAGCCGGGAGAGCCGATCGAGGCGCTAGCAGAGATGGTCTGGCCAGCACCACAATTTTCGGTGATGTTCCGAATCAAGGCGGCTTACCTGCTGATCGCCCGACTCGAGGACCAGCTCCCGGTGCCAGACGGACCACAGCACCCACTGGCCCTCGACCTGGCGCCGATGGTCTACGAGGACCTGCTCGCCGACGGCTACCCCGCGCAGTAGAGCAGCCACAACTCTCGCTCTTTGAGGATTTCGACCAGCCTACCGACCCCCGCACGGTGGACCCGGGAGGCTCGGCGCTGCCCCCTCGTCGAGCGCCCCACCCCGATGCTGCGCCCGAAAAAGGCTCCGAGACCACACCGCAACACACGATCTCTACCGCAGAGAGCGCTGACCTAGCCACAGCAGCGATGCCCCACGCCCCTGACGTCGATACCTTGCCCGCACCTGCTGAGCAGACCAACGACCATAACGATGGGTCGACACACGATTTCCGACCCAACCGCGTGCGCGTGCCTTCTGGACCCAGGGCCCGCATCAAAGCCAATATCGCCGCAATCGAGCTCCTAGAGCGCTTGCGTCGCGAAGGAAACCGAGCTGCCACCCCAGCCGAGCAGGACGTTCTCGCCAGCTGGTCGGGGTGGGGAGCGGTGCCCGAGGTCTTCGACCAACGGAAAGACACCTACGCCAACGAACGTCAGTACCTGGGAACACTTCTCGGAAAAGACGCCTACCGCGCCGCGCAAGCCAGCGTCCTTAACGCTCACTACACCGATCCCGAAATCGCCCAGGCCATGTGGACCGCGCTCAGACAGGCTGGGTTTAGCGGTGGTCGCGTGCTCGAACCAGGCTGCGGATCAGGGACATTCATCGGCCTTGCCCCACCGGATGCGGTCATGGTCGGCGTGGAAAACGACCCGATCACCGCCAAGATCGCAGCAGCCCTGTACCCGTTGGCGCAGATCCGCTCCGAAGGCTTCGAAACTACCCGCGTACCCCCGGATTCCTTTGCCGCCGTGATCGGCAATGTTCCGTTCGGCAACTTCACGGTCTACGACCCCGCCCACAATCCGCAGCGATTCTCCATTCACAACCACTTCATCCTCAAATCCCTTGCGCTGACCGCACCCGGCGGATACGTCACCGTGCTCACCAGCCGCTACACCCTCGACAGTCTCGATTCGCGGGCGCGAAAGGCCATGGCCCGCTACGCCGATCTACTCGGCGCAGTACGCCTGCCCAGCAACGCATTCAAGCGTGTGGCCGGGACAGAGGTTGTCACAGACATCCTCATGCTCCGCCGGCGCGGCCCTGACCAGTCCGCCGACGAGGCTACCGTCTGGCTGAACAGCGAGGCTCTCGACCACGACAACGTCGATCTCCTCGTTGATGACAGCATCTTCGACTCTGAAAGCATCGACGGGCTCAATGTTAATGAGTACTTCGCCAATCATCCCGAGAACGTTCTTGGCCGCTTCGCCTTGGGCCAAGGCCTTCATGGCGCACCTACTCTCAAGGTGATAGGGCAAGAACTCAGCGCTTCCGAACTGGCCGGCGCGGTCGCGCAATGCCTCTCTGACATAGTCAAATCAGCGCAAAATCGCCGTCAAGGGCTTACCGCCACTGCCGACTCACTGACTGACGTCACTGACACCTTCTTCGACCCCGGACTGTTCACGGTCGACGACGTCAACGACATCCCCCTGGACACACTGCGTTATCACCCACCCACTCGCAGCATCCAACGGTGGACGGGACACAGCTGGGACGAACAACGAACACCGAAATCGCTTGTCGCCGAGACCCGCTCACTAATCGCGCTGCGCGACGCCGCTACAGCCGTGATCACCTCCCAACGCAACGGACAGGCCCTTGACCGACGCGAACACCTTCGGGCGCAACTCAACACCCTCTACGACGCATACGTGACCAAGCACGGTCTGATCAACCGATTCAAATGGATTCACCCCGCACCCCCAACCCAAGAAAGTCACGACCGCAAAGTCACTGCCCTGGAAGAAGCATGGCGCAAACAACAAGGGATAGAAGGCCATCCCTTCCGCGGCCCGATCCCCGACCACCTCGCCCAACAATGGGACGAGGCCGGATGGATACCCCGCAGCTCCTACAAACGCCGCCCCCATCTCGACGGCGGGATGAAGAACGATCCCGGCTGGGCCATCGTCGCCGCGCTGGAGATCTTCGATGAAGACACCGCAACGGCCATCAAAGCCCCGATATTCTCCGTCGACCTCTTAGGGGAGCGGCACGTACCGGACGACGCCACTAGCATCACCGACGCACTGGCGCTCAGCCTTGATCAGCACCACCGGGTCGACATCGACTACATTGCCGAACTTCTCGATTGCACCCCGACACAGGTACTCCCACAACTGCGCGGTCTGGTATACCCTGCCCTTCACGATCCACTGCAACTCGTGCCTGAAGTCACCGCACTATCAGGCAACGTGCGTGAAAAGCTCGCAGCGGCAAACAAAGCCGCTGAATCGAACCCCATTTACGCCGATTACGCCGCAGCCCTGCGCGAGGTAATGCCCACCGACAAAGAAGCCCCACAGATCAAGACACGCCCCGGCGCGCCATGGATAGACCCGACCTACATCGCTCAATTTGCCCGCGAAACCTTCGGCGCAAAGACCGTAGCGGTCGACCACATCAACGGGTCATGGACATTGGAATGCCCCAAATACCAACGCGCCACTGTGGCGATGACAGAGACCTGGGGCACCGAGAAAGCTGATGCAATCGAGATACTGGATGCACTCTGCAACTCCAAATCGATCGTAATC
Organism: Mycobacterium sp. TY815; assembly: GCF_030755135.1. Classification (NCBI taxonomy): domain Bacteria; kingdom Bacillati; phylum Actinomycetota; class Actinomycetes; order Mycobacteriales; family Mycobacteriaceae; genus Mycobacterium; species Mycobacterium sp. TY815. The sequence goes on from NZ_JAUFRX010000006.1 coordinate 56,620, forward strand.
AACCGCCCAGCCGCCGATGTAGCAGAAAAAGCCGGCCCTACCCTGGACGCCGAAGCAACCTTCGCTGCCCAAGCCAAGGCGTCCAAGATCACCAGCGCATTCCAACAATGGATCTTCGCAGAGGACGTCAGGCGAGAAGCTCTCGTCACTGAATTCAACAGGCGTTTCAACAGTCTCCGAGCCCCTAAGCACCGCGGCGATCATCTCAGCCTGCCCGGCCTATCGAACAAGTTCAACCCACATCCCTACCAGCGCGATGCCGTCGCTCGCATCATTGCTGAGCCCACAGTGCTACTCGACCACGTCGTTGGCGCCGGGAAAACTGGGTCAATGCTCATGGGTGCCATGGAATTACGACGACTCGGACTCGTCAACCAGCCATGGATAGTCGTCCCGAATCACATTCTGGAGCAAGTGGGACGAGAAGCCAAACAGTGGTATCCCGCCGCAAACATCCTGCTTGGTGCATCAGCCACCGACCCCGAAGGGCGCCGACGACTAGCCGCTCAATCAGCAGCCTCCGACTGGGACATGGTCATCGTTCCTCAATCCCTTTTCACCGCAATCGGCGTCAGCAACGACATGCAAAGTTCCTACATCCAGCGGCAGCTCGACGAACTCGACGAGCAACGAACGCGGGCCACGACCGAACTCAGCAAAAAGCGGGTGGAGCAGCGCAAGAAGAAACTTGAGGCACGCCTGAAGGAACTCACCAGCCAAGCCGGCAAAGACACAGGACTGCGTTTCGAGCAGACAGGCTGTGATTACCTCATCATCGATGAGGCGCACATGTTCAAGAACAAAGGGCGTCTGAGTAATATCGACGAATTGTCCTGCCCGACTGCCGCCCAACGCGCCGAGGACCTGGCGATGAAGCTCGAACTGTTGCGGCAACGTCGACGCGACGAAGCTCGCGCGGCCGGCATTCCTGAGGACCAGATCGTCGAACGGGTCGCCACCTTCGCCACCGGAACACCAGTAGCCAACAGCCTTGGGGAGCTGTGGGTCATGCAAAACTACTTAAGACCCGACCTGCTCGCTGCAGCCGGCGTCGCTGACATCAACGACTGGGGCGCCACCTTCACTGCCACTGTCAGTACCGTCGAAGTCAACGCGACAGGCACTAATCTGCGCCCGGTCACCAGGGTCGGCAAGTTCTGCAACCTGCCCGAATTGCTTGCCATATCATCAATTTTCACCGACGTGGTAACACGTGACGAAGTTCCAATCCAACTGCCGCAGCTCGTCGACGGCCGGCGACGCATCGTGAGCATCACGCCAAGCCAAGAAGTCAAGGACTTCATCAGCGATCTCGGCTGGCGTCTCGACCATCTCGACCCGCGGCGCCCCGATATCGACAACCAACTCAAGATCGCCAACGACGGTCGCAACGTCTCGCTCGACCCGAGGCTGGCCCACATAGATGCCCCGGCCAGATCAAGACCCGCCGAGGTCGCCACGGAAATCATGCGGATCCACACCGCCAACGCACATCGCATCTACCGCGATCCCGAAACCGGCTTAGAAATGCCACGACGCGGCGCATTTCAGATCGTATTCTGCGACCGCGGGACGCCGTCGAAAGACCCGCGACAGTTCACTATATACACCGCCATCCGTGGCGAACTTATCACTCGCGGAATGGAACCCGACGCTATCCGCTTCATCCATGACGCCGTCAAGCCAGCGGAGAAGCTCAGCCTCATGCGTCGCTGTCGCACCGGAGAAGTGTCAGTACTGATCGGCTCAACCGAGAAGATGGGTACCGGAACCAACGTGCAAACCAGGCTTATAGCGCTCCACCATGTCGATGTGCCCTGGCGCCCAGCCGATCTCGAACAACGGGAGGGCCGGATACTGCGCCAAGGTAACCAAAACACCGAAGTCGAGATCATCAACTATGTGACCGCGGGCGCCTACGACACGGTGATGTGGCAGAAGGTCGAAGCGAAAGCTCTTTTCATCGAACAAGTCAAACGTGAGAACGTCACCGTCAACGAAATTGAGGACCTCGGGGGAGGGGACCTCAGTGGCGCGGCAGCCGAAACCAAGGCAATTGCAACCGGAGATCCGCGCTACATCAAACAGGTTCAACTCGACGACGATGTCAAACGTCTTCAGGCGCTAGAGAATGCACACCAGGACGCAGCAGCGCGACGTGATCGCCAAAAGCTGCTCACGCAGAAAGAGATCAGGACAACAACCAGCGAAATCGACGCACTCGCACCGCTAATGCAGGACATCGCCGATCGCGTCACTCGACCAGCACACTTCGAGGTCGCAGGTCGCTCCTATGCCGAACGTAAGGACGCTGCGGCGCCGTTCGTCGCCGCATGCCATACCACGTACAACACCTTGCGCGACGCCTCAAGCTTCACGACCAAACCGCTGGGCGTGACCATCAACGGGATACCGATCATTGCCCGCCGCAACCACTTCAACAACGAGTTGCAGTTGACCCTGCAAGTGCCATCAACCACGCTAGCGATCAGCGGTGATGAGATTCTGGCCGCGAAGGCCACCGGCGGGGGAGAGGGGGCCGCTGCGAAGTCGCGCGGACTGCTACAGCGGATGGAAAACACGTACAAAGACTTGCCCCACCACTACACGCGCCTGCAGCACCGCCGAGACGGCCTACGGGGCGAACTGGACGACCTGGAAACCACCCGCCTGGGCGACTTCGAACACGCCGGCGAGCTGGCAACGAAGCGCCAGGAACTGACCGCGCTGACCATGCAACTTCGACTCGAAGCTCAAAGCGCTGCGGCGCGACAAGCCGCCGAAGCAGCAGCAAGGCGTCTGGCCGAAGTCGGACGCCAACCCGGATGGACCCTGCATCTCAACCCCGCCCCAGCACTGATCGCAGAATCAGGATTGCCCGATGCCGACAGCTACCGCGCGGCTCAACGCATTAGCGAACATCACCGAGCCGCAGAGTACCGAGACAAAGACCGCGGACTCGGCGACGACGGAATCGGGCTTTAACGCTCGTTACTGCAAGCTTTACTTCTGACTTGACCACGCCAGCGCTGGGTTGGGCCAGTTCCGTCGAATCATTCCCTATTACCCGGGAGCGCCCTCGAGTGTTGCGGGTGCGCCTGACCTGGCGGCGGAATCCGCGTGAGCTTGAGGGCTTCGACGTGAGCGGCCTCGCGAGCTGACTCGGGTGAATCGCCCTGGAAATCCCGGAGGCTCCTGACCTTGGAAACGAGGATGCAGGTATGCCGAAGGAACAGGCGTCTGGGAAGCCCACGGCGCGTCGCTACAGCCCGGAGGAAAAGTCAGCGGCGGTGCGGATGGTGCGGACACTGCGGGCCGAGTTGGGCACCGAGCAGGGCACGGTGTCACGGGTGGCTCGCCAGCTGGGCTATGGCGTGGAGTCGGTGCGTGCCTGGGTGCGCCAGGCCGACATCGATGATGGGCATGCGCCCGGAATGTCCACAGCTGAGTCGCAGCGGGTCAAAGAACTCGAGCAGGAGATACGAGAACTTAAGCGTGCCAACGAAATACTGAAACGCGCGGCCAGTTTTTTCGGGGCGGAGCTCGACCGCCAACACAAGAAATAGTCGACTTCATCGACGCCCACCGCGAGGAGTTCGGGGTCGAGCCCATCTGCACCGTCCTGCGCTCAGCAGGGGTGTCGATGGCCCCGAGCACCTACTACGACACCAAGACTCGCGCTCCCTCGGCGCGCGCCCAACGCGACGCAGAGCTTGGGCCTGTCCTGGTAAAGCTCTGGGAGGACAACTACCGGGTATACGGGGCCCACAAGCTGTGGAAAACGGCACGTCGGGCAGGCCACGACGTCGGGCGGGATCAGGTCGCGCGGCTGATGCGGGCCGCCGGCATCGCGGGGGCGCGGCGTGGCAAACGAGTGCGCACCACCACGCCGGATCCGGCTGCGGCGCGACACCCCGATCTGGTCGGGCGCAAGTTCACGGCGATCGCGCCGAACCAGCTCTGGGTGACCGATCTGACGTTCGTGCCGACCTGGGCCGGGGTGGCCTACGTCTGTTTCATCATTGACACCTTCAGCAGGATGATCGTCGGCTGGCGAGTCGCCTCAAACATGCGCACCACGATGGTGCTCGATGCGTTGGAGATGGCACGTTGGTCACGCGGAAATCGCTTGGTGGGCTTGACATGTCACTCCGATGCTGGATCGCAGTTTACGTCTATCCGATACGGTGAGCGGCTCGCCGAGATCGGCGCGGTCCCCTCGATCGGGTCGGTCGGGGACAGCTTCGATAACGCTTTGGCGGAGACGGTGAACGGTTACTACAAGGCCGAGTTGATCTACGGCCCCGCCTGCAGCGGGCCGTGGAGGACCGTCGAGGACGTCGAGCTGGCCACCCTGGGCTGGGTCCACTGGCACAACAACAGCCGCCTCCACGGCTACCTGAACGACGTACCGCCCACCGAGTTCGAAGCCGCGTTCTACGATGCACAACGGACCGACCAACCACTAATCGGAATCCAATAGCCCGAGTCTCCGGCAGAACCAGGGCGATTCACGGGAACGCCGCGGCAGCCGTGACCCGGTGAGGCAGTGCGTGAGCACGCCTGGTTACACCGCGCCGGCGATCGGACGCAAATAGGGCGAAAGTCACGTACGGAAATGAAGAAAAGTCGAAATCCTACCGCCCGACTGCCCGGTTGACGATGCCTCCCATTATGGAAAATAAATCTCGGAGGGATTTGGCCATGTCGAAGCAGGGCGGCTGAGTGGGATCCATTGCGGGACACATGGCGTTGACATAATTCCGATATGCAGCAATGTATGTGACGATTGTAACTAATAGATCAGTTTGGAACTTGCTTTGTGGCAGCGCCGATACGTCGTTCTTGAAACCCTCGATACTTGCATTTTGCAGACCGATACACGCGCTGTAGTAGCCTGCCGTAGGTTGCTGAGGGTCGCATGTGAGCGCGAGATACCCGCTGTAGTGATTTTGGATGTACTCCCACGTGCCCGGTTGCAGGGTGACGGTCGAAGCGGTCACCGTGACCGTTTTCGTGTCCTTGCTCCCGGCGTTGTTGCTGTCGTTGCTACACGCGCCCAGGCCGCAGGCGACGGCAGGAACCAACAGGCAGGCTACGAGCGACTTCCTCAACATGGGTGGAACCATAGGGGACGCCACCAATTCGTGCCCACGTTCGCCCCACAATCAGACTGCAAACAGCGTGACAGGGTTGCGGGGGAGGGGGCCGCTGCGAAAGTCGCGCGGACGCTACAGCGGACGGAAGACACGTACAAAGTACAAAGACCTGCCCCACCACTACACGCGCCTGCAGCACCGCCGAGACGGCCTACGGGGCGAACTGGACGTACCCGCCCACAACGCCAAGTGCGCCTAAGGCCAGCGCAATTGAGACTCACATCGACGAGCGCGCAAGACGCCCTCAGCACCCTAGCGAGCCCCGATAGCGCGGCATTGCGTTCATCGGGACCAATTTGGTCGCCGGGCTGGAAATGCATGCTCTTGGATTCAGATGAGTCGTTTAATCGGCGATGGCCTCGACCAACATCGTCGGACCGAAGTGGCGAACTCGCGCGGGGGTGAATCCGGCGTCACGCATCAGAGCCTGTACCTGTTCAGGGGAGCGTTCTCGCCCACCTTCGCAAAAGACGAGCATCATGACGTCGGCCATGGCAGTAAACGGGTTAGGACGGGCAGATTCGTGATGTTGATCGATGGTGACCAGCTTGGAGCCGATCGGCATGGTGGCGCGCACCCTTTTGAGGATGTCGCGACATGCGTCGTCGCTCCAGTCATGCAAGATCCATTTCATCGTGTACACGTCCGCTTGAGCGTCGAGTTGGCTGAACAGGTCGGCGGCGCGGCATTCGATCCGGTCGGCGAGCCCCTTCTCGCGGAGAAATCCGTCTGCCTGCTCGAGGACATCGGGGGCATCGAGCAGGATGCCTCGCGCATCAGGGCGCTGTTCAAGGATGGCCGCAAGCAGGTGGCCGACTCCGCCGCCTATGTCACAAATGATTCCGCGCTTCGGCCAGGGGTAGGACCGCGCGATCCCGGCAAGATCGAACTCGGTGAGTTGGCGCATCGCGTCTGCGAATGCCGCTCCCCGTTCCGGGCGTTCACCTAGGTACTCCCACAATGATTTGCCGAATGCTCGTCTATATCCGGATATTTCGGCCCCCTCGCGCAGTTGGCCGTCCAGGTGTGCGTACACCGCCGCGGTGTCTGCGTCTGCGTAGTAGGCGGCCCAGGATGCGATCGACTTCGGGTGATCACGCCGTAATGGCGCACCGACCCTCGTCAGGCGCACACGTCCGGTGCGGTCGCGTTTGATTAGCCGCAGGGTGATCGCTGCGTTGACGATCCTGGTTGTCACGTCGGAATCCAAACCGAGTTCGTCGGCCAGATCGACGGCCCGACGGGAGGTTTCGCCAAGGGCATCGGCGATCCCAGAGGTGACGAGCACCCCCGCGATCTTCGTCTTCTGTAGCCCGAAAATCACATCGAGGAACAGCGTGATCTCGCCGGGGACTGTGGAGTCGGCGAGGCCCAGCAGCCGTTCTCGAAGGTCGATTACCCCGCGTGCGACCCATAGTGGGAGTGGCAGGAACGGCAGGCGCATCATCGGCTCCTCGTGTCAGTTGGCAGCCAGTTGCATCAGGTGGTCCGTGGCTGGCGCACGTCACCACTGACCGGGCTAGCTGTGTTGTCAGGCCGTTGCCGTGGGTGCAGGCGTAACAGAAAGTCGGATGGTTTCAGAGTCAATGTTTCGGCGATCTTGAGGTGATATCCCGGCTTGGGCTCCAGGTCGAACTGGTGCAGAATCGCGGCGAGGGTCAATACGATTTCGTGGAGTGCGAATTGGCGGCCTATGCAGGCTCTTGGCCCGGTGCCGAAGGGCTTGTAAATGTGCGGGCGCAGCTTGCGCAGGTTCTCCGGGAGAAATCGGTCTGGGTTGAACTCGTCGGCGTCGGGTCCCCAGGCCGGGGAGCGGTGGGCGGCCAGCAGAACGACAGCCACCCAATCTCCTTGTCGGAAGGGGTATTTGCCATCGCCGATGGTGGTATCGCGGCGGGCTTGACGGTAGTATCCGGGGGCGACCGGCCACAGACGCAACGTTTCATCGACCACCCGGCGAAGATATCTGAACTTGGCGATGTCGTCGAACTCTATTTGCGGAAATTCCGACTGAGGCCAGCGTTGGTCGATTTCGGCCCGTGCCCGAGCCGCCACTTCGGGGTGGGCGGAAAGGTAGTGCAGGGCGAAAGAGATTGTGTTAGCTGACGTCTCACTACCGGCAGCCATCATGGTGAGGATCTGGTTGACAACGTTCTCGTCGCTGAGTTTTTCACCGGTGTCTGGATCCGAGCTGTTAAGCATGATGTCGAGCATGTTCTCGGTTGCGCCTGGCGTCGGATTGTTGCGGCGTGCATCGACAATGCCGCACACGAGGTTTCGAATAAATTCCCGGTCGGCCAAGTGCTCTAGATAGCGTCTCTTCCCGAACAGCCTGGTGTAGAAGGGAATCGGGTCGAGGCGCATCGCGCGCCGGACATAACCCAGCTCGCTGATGATGGCCGCGCTGAAAGCGTTCTCCCCAGGAGCACCGAGGTTGCCGAAGGTGTGGCCCAATCCCGCGCGGGCGATGATCTCGACGGTAAGCCGGTTGGCTTGGGCGGGGACGTCGATCCAAGATCGGTTGGCGCTATGGCCTTTCCATGCCTGGACGAGTTCTTGGACGGTGGTAGCCATGCTTTCGTGGTAGTTCTTCATGGCTGTTTTGGTGAACGCCGGCATCAAGATGTTGTGGGCCTTGTGCCAGTTGGGTTCATCGTTGTAGGCGGTGAAAAGCCCGTCACCGAGTGTGAGGCGCAGCTTGTCGACAAGCGGCCCGACATGTTTTTGCCAACGGGTTTCGTCGTTGACTTCCTCGATCAGGGCAGCATCGGAGATAGCGACGGCTGACAGGGCGAAGATGCGCTGTTCGAAGATTCCGTCGGCGGACTTGCGCAGCTTGTCGGTCGTTCCTAGTACAGGGCTGGCGAAGTCGATGGTGAGGAGATCGCCAAGCAAAGGAAGCCGAAAGCGTGAGTGCGGAACGGCGGCGGCGGTTGGCGTGGTCATGGTGTTGGACTCGCTTTCGTGTGGGCCGCAGAACTCGCTGCGGCGTACGCGCTCGGCCACCATCTCGCCAGCGTGACCAGTTCGTCCGCTTCTTCTTCGAGAGTTGTCGCTCGCGAGGTGACGATCAGCGCGGAGTCTCCGTCGGCGGGATCGGGTGTGATGCCGACAGTTTTCGCTTTCGCGGCATGAGCGAGGCGCAGCGCTGCCAGCGCCGCCTCGCGTTCGCTCGCAGGAACAGACTTTGACTCACCTAGAAAACGAACCACTTCATGCTCGGGCATCGCACGGACATACGGACGCAGGCGCAAGATCGCGTCGCGAATCTCTACGACGGTGTGATGCAACTGTAGCGTCGACTTTCCGCGCCGGCCGAACTCCTCGTCGTCCGATTCGACGAATCCTCCTGGGGTGACGGCCCTCATCGCCTCGCGCAGGGGTTGTAGTTTACGCCAGCTTCGAGTCGTGCGATCCAGTCCGAGCGATCGGAGCATCTTCAGCTCGAGTGGCACTGCGGCGATCACAAACGGTGCCAGGATGCCGAAGAAGAGGCCGGCCTCGTGCGACCCCTTGCGGTAGTCGGCGGTGTGAGTCCAACCCAGCTGGTCGAACAGTTGCAACGTAGCCTCTTGTAGTACAACGCCGACACCGAACAGTCCCATTAGCAGTGTGCTAAGCGCAATCCAGCGTTCCCGCTTGCTGTTGGCCGCCCGCAACTCGCTGAGGGAATTCCACACCAGGCGAATGGCAAGGACCATCAGCATCGCCGTGAGGCAACTCAGCGTTGTCACTGAATCCCAGCCCACCAACAGCTCCAAAGGTTTCTTGGCAAGACGGGCGCGAGTTCCGAAGATGAGAAACCCGGCGATCAGCAATATTGCCGCCACGCGGTAGTACCGGTGTTTATGACGGGTTTCCACTTCCGACATTCCCGACCACAGCATGCTGAATCCGATGAATTCGGTGAAGCTGTAGCCCATAAGCGCGGTACTCAATTGCCACGCGCCCGGCTCAGTGACGAACGCTGAATCGACCATCACCCTTTGTACGAAACGTTCGCGGAGTACCTGCGCCGCCCACAAGAAAGCCAAGGTGTTGTTGATGTACTTCTCCGAGAGATTCTCGTTGAACCATCGGTAGCGCCCCAGTAAAACCACACTCATGAATGCGATCAACGGCCAGGCGAGGAAGCCCGGCACCGTGGAAGCGCTCACCGACGGAAGAACACGCGACGCAACATCGATTGGCGTTCGGAGGCTTCTGCAACGGCCATCACCAGCGCGGAAGCGAACAGCTCGGCCTCGCGCTCCTGCTCGCTCCCATAGTCAGTGCGACCCAACATCGCTTTTACGAAGCTAGGGTCAAGATCACTGAGGTATGTGCTACACAACTCGGCATAATCGGCGCCGGCGCCGCCCCGCACGCCCTTGTCGTGCTCAAGGAGCATATGGCCGATTTCGTGCCCCACTATCTGGTCGATGTGATAATCGGACGTCCCGGCTTCATGAAGGATGACGTCTTCGTCGTCGTACATCACCCATAGCCCACACGGGCCATCGGCAAATGCAGCCGTATCCGCAGCGACCAGCCGGATTGGGCGGCCTCTCAGCTGCGCGACATTCTCTATGAATGCATTCCTATCCCAGGGGACAGGAATCGGAAGCTCGCGTGCGATCGCGAGCATTTCAGCACCCGATCTTCTCATCTAAACCTCGCCGGGAATCTGAGCGATCGGCGGTAAACGCTCAATTTTACGGGCCGCATCGACCATAGCAGCTACGCCTCTAAGTGCATCCGGGGTTAGCCCTGATGCGCGCGCTGCCAGGTCGCGCACGCCGCTGTCACGAAGATTGACAAGTAATCCAAGCTGCGCTTCGATTCGTTCGTCACTTTCATTGTCGACCAAGTAGGCGGTCGGCACCCCGAAAAATTTCGCAATCGCGCGCACGTGCTGAACCGTAGGGTTAGTGCGGGAGCCGTTCCTGAGCTGCCACATGTACGTCGCACTGATCGCAACGCCAGTCTTCTCCTGGATTTTCTCGACAGCAGCCTGATTCGACATGGGCGGCTCGTTTGGCTTGCGCACGATGTCAAACAGCCTGTTCAGCTTCGCAGCTAGATCAGAACTGACCTGAGATCCACCGCCGCCCGATGCGCCAGCTGACACTTATCACTCCCTTACTGCACCCATAACCTAGTCCCGCTGTGACCTGGAGTTTTTCCCCATAGTCGCTCGGGCAAGCGCCAGCACTGGCGAACGCGTCACCGCAGCGAGGAGAGAGCGGACGGACCGGACTGCGGGTGGTCAGCGCACCGAACCCTCGATGGCAATTTACATCAGCAACGGCGAAGAACGAAAGTCGGGCCGTTCGCTGGAGTAAACACGGGCTGCGAACCTGGCCCTGGGAGCTGTTACATGGCGCCGGTCGCCGATGCTCAGACGTCTGCAGCTTGCGTCTGCACAGATGTACGCATCAGCGCGTAGGCGCATGAAGGAATCGTAAAGCATTGTCTCTCAGGGGGTTTACCCGTTTCGAAGGATCCCTCTGGTTCGGACACCTCCCAAGTCTCGTCGCGTCTATGCAGTTGATGGCCGGTCGAGGCCGTCGATTTGCGCGTTCCGCGCGGAACGTCCAGGTTAGGCGACTGCGGTGGCGGCTATAGCTGAGATAAATGTTGCACCTTTCCAATACTCGCTGATATAAACAGCGCCATCGCGCAGGACCGCGCAACAGGCTACGTACTGACGAAGAAACGCTGGGCGACACAGGAGGCGGGCGAGATGCTGGAAGGGCAGCCAAGCCGAGTCCGAGGCATATCGGATTATCGGGTCCATCTGCGCAGACGCCCCAGGTGTTACGGCGCTGCGGCCCGCCACGCGACCTTAACTGTCGACTTCACGCCCGCCTAAGCAAATTAGAGGATACCCACGCCATGAGCCTTGCTGTATTCGAAGAAGCCGCCCGGGCGCACTTCGCTAACCCGCCTGTCACGTGGTATGTGGTTGCGGCACAAGAGATTGGGTGGCGACTCGTCGACAACCACGACGTCGTCGTAGACCGGGCCCCGACAAGAGAGCGGGCTGAACAGCTTCGCTACAGCTGCCCGGCGGCCATACGCTGGCATGCCCGCACTGACTGGTACCTGGGTTATGACACTCAGGGCAGGCGGCTTACCGCTTCCGAACAGCTCGTCATTTCCGACATCGTCGAGCGCATCGCGGCTGCTGCAACCGTGTTTAAGGACCCGGCCGCCACCATTCGGCCGGCTCAGTTCCGCGAACGAGGGGCCGACGATGATCGCATCTGGCCGGCCGTGGCGCTCCCGGACGGCCGCTACCAATTGCGCGGCGACTACCTGCACGCCTACGACCCGGACGACCTCGATTTTCTGGATGAGACATCCGCTAGCGACTTCATGGCGTTGCTGTGTGACCTGCTGAATATCGACGCCCTTCCACGCTCGGCGTGATCAGGAAGCCCTAAGTCACGGTCGTGTAACTGCGCGAGTGACGAAGCGCATAGACCGCGTGGTGCGAGCATTAGATTCTTTAATGTATCGTATCCACAAAAACATCCGATGCGTTACCGTCTTGGTTAGCACTGCGGTGACACACGCCCACCAACTTCTACGAATTGCGGGAACCTGAAATGTCGTTTGTCACCATCACTCCTGAGTTGGTCGAGTCCGCGGCAAAAGACCTGGCCGGGATCGGTTCTGCGCTGGAGGAGGCTGGTGCGGCCGCGGTCGCGCCGACCACCACCGTATTGGCAGCGGGCGCCGACGAGGTATCAGCGGCTATTGCTGCGCTGTTCAGCTCCCATGGCGCGGCTTATCAGGCGGTGAGCTCGCAAATGTCGGCGTTTCACGGCCAGTTCGTGCAGTTGATGACTGCTGGCACCGCGTCGTATGCCTCGGCCGAGGCAGTCAACGCCGATCCGTTGCAAAGCGTGGAGCGTGAGCTGTTGGGGGCGATCAATGCGCCGACGAACGCGCTGCTGGGTCGCCCCTTGATAGGTGACGGCGCGGCCGGAACGGCGGCCAATCCGAACGGGCAGGCCGGGGGTCTGCTGTGGGGTAACGGCGGCAACGGCTACAACGGCTTGGGCGGAAACGGCGGCGCGGCAGGGCTGATCGGCAACGGCGGCTCCGGAGGTACCGGGGCCGCTGGCGGTGTCGGCGGCACCGGGGGCGCCGGGGGCTGGTTGTACGGCAACGGCGGCGCCGGGGGTACCGGTGGTCTGAGTCTTGTTGCCGGCGGCGCCGGGGGTAATGGTGGCGCTGGCGGGGCCGCGGGGCTGTGGGGCACTGGTGGCGCCGGCGGGAGTGGCGCCATAGGGACCGCCGGCCTGAGCCCGGGTGTGGGCTATGGGGGCACCGGTGGAAGCGGTGGGACCGGCGGCATCGGCGGTAACGGCGGGCTGCTTTACGGCAACGGCGGCGTTGGCGGTGCGGGCGGTGGCGGCGGCATCGGCGGCACCGGGGGAACGGACCCTGTCATCAACGGGTGGGGTTTTAACGCCGGTGCCGGCGGGCATGGCGGAGCCGGCGGAGCGGGTGGCAACGGCGGCTGGATCTACGGCCACGGCGGCGGCGGGGGGGTCGGTGGTGCGGCCGGCCACGGAGGGACTGGCGGTGCGGCTGGACCCCTTAACGGCTTCGGCGGCGTCGGCGGCACGGGCGGCACCGGGGGAGTGGGCGGCGCGGGTGGTCAGGGCGCGGCCCTCATCGGTAACGGTGGTGACGGTGGTCTGGGTGGTGCCGCCGGCAACGGCGGTATGGGAGGTAAAGGCTCACCGGTCGGTGGCGGCGGCGGTGCAGGTGGATGGGCCGGAACAGCCGGTTTGGGCGGGTCCGGCGGCAAGGGTGGGGCGCTGTTCAGTCAGCCGGGTCTGACCGGTGCCACGGGAGCAGCCGGATTCAACGGCGGCTCCGGAGCCTCGAGCCCGATCAGTGTGCCCGGCATCCAGCAAGGCCTTAACGGGGTCTCTCAGCAGTGGCAGAGCTTCGTCGGCGGCATCGGCACGAATTTCGATTCTGCGGTCGCCAATTCCGTGTACAACGCCAACCTGCTCGCCTACAACGTGAACTTCAATACCAACCTGCTCGCGGTTAACGCCAGTATCAACACCAACCTGGCCATCGCCCAAGTCAACGGCTCGGTCGATGCTGTCGGTGCCTCCATCACTGTTGGGATCAACAACCAGATCGCCAGTTTCAGCCTGAGCATCCAGCAGGGCATCCACCAGGCCGCTGTGGGCATGCAAAAGACAGCGTTGAACGCCTTCGGCCTGGGCTTTCTGGACTCTGGCACCGGGAACCTGGGTCTATTGAACTTCGGTGACCGCAACACCGGGTTCATGAACTTCGGCAACGGCAACAACGGTGTCTTTAACTTCGGCGATGGCAACAACGGCAGCTTCAACATTGGCAGCCGCAACATGGGAAGTCTGAACTTCCTTGGCGACAACAACATTGGCATGTTCAACCTCGGAGGTAGCAACGCCGGCAATTACAACGTCGGCTTCAACAACATCGGTAACAACAACCTCGGGTTCGCCAACCTCGGCAACCGCAACTTCGGTGTCAGCAACGTCGGTGATAACAACCGCGGCATCGAACTCATCTCGAACCGCGCCCTCGGGTTCGGCCCACTGGCTATCGGGCTGCCGTTCTGAGATCACCATGACCACGCAACCAGCACGTAGAACGACCCCACTGGCGTTGTTCCGCCGCGCCGTAACGGCATCCGGCGGCGCCAGCGCGCGGGCGGATGACACGGTGGTCGGCGTCAAAGTGCTGGGCTTAGCTCTGTGTGAGTGCGGGTGACGCGACGTCATGGATTGCACCCTGCGGCAGGACCCGCCTACCCGGTATCTGAACTGGTTTGATGCCTGCGCTGAGCTCGGCTTGGTCGGAGTCAGCGTCTGCCGTGAGCTACGGGCGGTGGTGAAGGCCGCCGTGTTATCGGTTTGCGGGAACCGTCGGCATTGCGGGGCGCCATGCTGACCCGGCCCACCGCCGCGGCGATCGGAGCCCTCGCCGTGGCGTTGTTGAGCGCGGGCTGCACCATTCGCGTGGACGGAAACGCGGTTGCTGCGGCGGATTTGGGTCGTTATCCGGCTCCCGTCGCCGTCAGCGCACTGGAAGCGTTACTGCTGTCGGCGGCTGCTTTGGACGCAGCACTGCGCGTGGAGGGGATGACCGTCGAGGACTCCTCCCACAGCGGAATCAGCGGGCAAACGGCCTCCGACGATTGCGCCGCGATCTGGAATGTCGCGTGGCGCCCGATGTATGCCGGTTCGGGATGGATAGCCATACGGAATCAGTTCGTGCAGACACACGACCGGTTGATGCGGGTGTGGCAGGCGGTGGCAGCCTTTCCGCTGCCGGTAGATGCCACCGCATTCCACCGCAAGCAGGCGGCCGCGTGGCGTACCTGCGAACACCGCCGCCTCGAGATGCGTTTCCTTGACGAACCGGCATCACGAGACGGGTTCTTCAATATCGGTGCAGCACAGGATCATCAGGGCGTTCTATTTCAGTCCTCAACTCAAGCCAACGACACCACATGGGCGTGCGAGCACGCGCTGAGCGCTGCCAACAACGTGATCGTCGACGTGCAGGTCTGCGGGGAACGGTTAACCGGGCAGGCGGAATCGCTGACGCGGGCCATCGCAGCGAAAGTGCCGGTGAGCTAAATGAGTACACGATTTGCCGTCACGGTAGCCGCCGGTGTGGTGTGCGCGGCGGTCAGCGGCGGATGTTCCACCACGGTGCCAGGTGTCGCCCATGTTGCTCATGCCCGGGTTGGCGCGGCGCCGACGGTCACAGCCGACGGATTGGACCGGTTGTTGCTGACCGAACAGCAGATCGGGCCAGCAGTGGGCGTCAGCGCGCTGCTGGCTGGGCGCAGCTACACGGTAATCGAGCCCCCACGCGGGGAGTCCTACACCGATCCCTCCTGCGCCTCAACACTGTTCAACACGATGTACACCGGCTATGAGGGCAGCGGCTACACCGCGGTCGCAGGCCGCAAACTCCACGAGTCCTCAGCGCACCACACCCACGAAATCGATGAGGCGGTTGTGGCTTTCCCGAGCGCCGACGCCGCCGCGCGGTTCGTAGTGCGCACCGCACTGGACTGGGAGCGGTGCTTCGACATCCACCTGGGCGTGAGCAACCCTCACCCAGATCCGGTGACCGTCTTCTACACCTTGGGTTTTCCTTCCACCTCCGGGGATGTCGCCACCGTGGTCAACACCCTGGAAGGGGGAGAGGGCGCGGTCTGCGCACACGCGATCGCCTCGCGTTCCAACGTCGTCATCGATGTACACGTGGGCGGTCCCGACATCACCGCAGCCCAACCGGTCGCGGTCATCACCGCGATCGCCGCGAACATGCCGCAGTAGGAATGGAGAAATTGTCATGAACGATTGGTCACCGAGTCCGTGGACCTCGCCGCCGGCGCCGCCGCACGCCCCCTTGCCGCCGCAAGGCGGACTGCACTCATGGGCCCCGGCCCCGGCCCCGGGCCCGGCGCCCGCGCCCGGGCCGCTACCGGGACCCGCCGGGCCGCAGGGTCCGTACTTCGTGCCGACCTCCGCAAATCCCAAGCGCCGCAAGGCGTTGTGGATCACCCTGGCGGCAGGCGCCGCGGTCGTGGTGACGGTAGCGATCGTGCTGGTCCTCACCCTGGCGGGGGGAGGACCCGCCAACGGTGGGGCCGCCAGCGCCGGCGATGCCGTCAAGGGCTATCTGCAGGCGCTGGCGCGCGGTGATGCCGAGGCGGCGCTGTCCTACGGGGTGGATCAGCCCGCAAGCAAACAGTTCCTGACCAACGAGATCCTGAAAAAGCAGATCACCCAATGGCCGATCTCCAATATCCGGATCCTCAGCGACGACTCCGGCGGACTGGGGATGGGGCGGGTGCACGTGGTCGCCAATTTCGGTGACAAGAACTCCGACACCACGCTGTATGTGAAGAAGGATCACGGCAGCTGGAAGCTGGATGCGGCCGCGATCAAGCTCGACGGTCAACACTTTTCCACCTCGGGCAACGCCGCGGCCAAGACAATCACATTTTTCGGCAAGCCGGTGGCCGACGGGACGGCGTATGTGTTTCCCGGCTGGATCGACATCGCCTCCACCAACCCGTATCTGACGGTCAGCGCCAAACCAGTACTGCTTGACCAGCTCTCGCTGAGCGGGGGGACATGGATGAGCCCAGAGATCGCCCTGTCTGACACAGGAAAGGCGGCGGTCAAGGATCAGTTCAACGCCGCGATGGCGGCCTGCCAGCACTCGAACCTGCTGACCCCACCGGGGTGTCCGATCAAACTGGACTCCTACGACACCCGCACCCTGGTCGATGGCACGGTCAGCTGGGGCGCGGCCGACACCAGCGCCGTGGATTTCTCCCGCTTCGATCCCTACCGGCTATCGGTGAGCTTCTCCGGCAAGGTGACGGTGCCGATCACCGCCGCCACCCGCAAGGGCGGCACCGAGACGGCCACCGCGAGCCAATTCCTCTTCGGCGCAGCGGATATGGCGAAAACACCGCCTGCGCTGACCTTCGACTAACCCAGCAAGGAGACCCGCTCATGACCGTGGACAACACGTGTGTGTCCCCTCACGAAATTGAGGGCGCGCAGATGAGCATCGCCGCCTTGGTGGCGGCATTTTCGGCCAAAGTCGTCGGCCAGAGCACGCTGCGGGAAACGCTGCTCATCGGGCTGCTCGCCGGCGGGCACGTGCTGCTGGAAAGCGTTCCCGGGCTGGCCAAGACGACCGCCGCACGAGTGATCGCCGAATCGATCGAGGGTCGCTTCGCCCGCATCCAGTGCACCCCGGACCTGCTGCCCAGCGACATCATCGGCACCCAGATCTTCGACTCGGCCACCAACTCGTTTGTGACACGCCTGGGTCCAGTACACGCCAACATCGTGCTGCTCGATGAGATCAACCGCTCCAGCGCCAAAACCCAGAGCGCGATGCTGGAGGCGATGGAAGAACGGCAGACCACGATCGCGGGAACGCTGTATCCGATCCCGGACCCGTTCATGGTGATCGCCACCCAAAACCCGGTCGATCAGGAAGGCACCTATCCGCTCTCAGAAGCCCAGACCGACCGGTTCATGCTCAAAGACATTCTGCGGTATCCGAGCGTGGCCGAAGAGGTCGAAGTCATGATGCGCCGCGACAACGGCGTCTACCGCAAAGACCGCCCGACCCCGCCGGTGATCGGGCTCGAGGTAGTGCGTCGGCTGCAGGCCGTGACCGCCAGCATCCACCTGGATCCCGCGCTGATGAGCTACGCCAGCCAGCTGGTCGCCGTGACCCGCACCCCTGGGCAGTTGCTGCCGCCCCCGCTGGCCGCGGTCATCGAATACGGCGCCTCGCCACGGGCCAGTCTGGCGTTGTGCCACGCCGCGCGCGCGCTGGCGCTGCTGCGTGGCCGCAACCACGTGCGACCCGAAGACATCGCCCACGTCGCGCACCGGGTGTTGGCCCACCGGCTGGTCCTGGGCTTTGAAGCTGCCAGCACCGGCATCACCGCCCACACGGTCATCGACGCGGTACTGGCCGCGGTGCGTCTGCCCTGAGACTGTCATGGGTCAGCTCCTGCACGCCGCCAAGCGGCATTTCCCCGGCCCCACCCGCGGGTTGCTCGACGGCGGCCGCTATGCCCTGCTGCACACCCGCACGATGGAATTCGACGATCTGCGCCCGTATGTGGCCGGTGACGAGATCCGCGACATCGACTGGAAAGCCACCGCCCGCGCCGGCACAGTCCTGATTCGCCGCTACGTCTCTGAAAAGCACCACAAAATCCTGCTGATCGCCGACGCGGGACGCAACATGAATGCGCTGGCTCCCAGCGGGGAACTCAAGCGCGACGTCGCGCTGCACACCCTGGGCGCGTTCGGGCTGATCACCCTGGGGCGCGCTGATGAGCTCGCCCTGGTCTACGGCGATCACCGCGGCAGCGTGCGGGTGGGTGCCCGCCGCGGTGAAAGCCACGTCGAGGCGCTGCTGCACCGCTTCTACACCCACACAACCACCGCACCCGGGCGCAGCGACATCACCACCCAATTAGACTATGCAGCAACGCATTACCGGCGAAGGATGCTGGTCATCGTGATCAGCGACGAACCCGACGTCGATGAGCGGCTGCACCGTATGGTGCGCCGACTGGGTGACCGCCACGACCTGCTGTGGGTCATGATCGCCGATATGCCCGCGGTCGGTACGGCCGCCGACGAACCCGACGGCTACGACGTCGACAGCGGCGCGCACGTCCTGGGCGGCGCCGCCCTGGGACCGCGCATCGTCGAGGCCTACCGCCGCCGCGAAGCTGAACGCCGCGCCGCACTGCACGATTTCTTCAGCACCCGCGGCATCCGGGTGGCCCGCATCGCCGCCAGCAGCGACATCCGAGCCAGCATCGTGGCCCTGACCCGGGAGCACTCCTATGCCGGGTGATCTGCTGCGCTACCTGGGAGCCCCGACCGGATTCCCCGGCTGGTGGTGGCTGGTCGTCGCAGGATGTCTGGCCGTGATCGTGGGATGGTTTGCCGGACTGTACATTTGGACGCTGCCCCCGGCGCGGCTGCGCCGCACCCCGCTCCTGTCGGTCTTGCACCGCCGACTCCTGCGACGCCGGTTCACCCGCTCGATCAGCCGCGCGGTCCAGGAGCACCGCGGCGGTCACCTGTCGCCCGCGCAGGCCGCCGCCCAGATGAACCACACCCTGCGCAGCTTCCTGCACCTGTCCACCGGCGCCCGGGCGCAGTACCTGCACATCGACGCCATCAGCGCCAGCACCGAGCTGATATAGATCGGGTTGGTCCTTCACAAACGCCTCCGGAGGTGTCAGGAAGGGATCTGTAAGTGATTCCTTTTGAGGTCCGTGTGTTGGCGCACGGGTTCTCCTGACACACCCCGGAGGTGTTGTTGTGTCTGTGCATGTTGCTCCAGTCACGTCGTCCACGATCGTCGTTGCCGTTGATGTCGGCAAGACTTCAGCGATGTTGTCGGCAACCGACAGTGCCCGTAGGCGGTTGTTGGGTCCGGTCGAGTTTGCGATGAGCCGTTCGGGGTTAGCTGCGGCGGTGCATCGAATCGTGGCTGTGGTGCCGCCATCTGCGCAGGTGAAGGTAGGTGTCGAAGCGGCGGGGCATTACCACCGTCCGGTGCTGGATTATCGGTGGCCGACCGGGTGGGAGGTTTTGGAGTTCAATCCGGCTCATGTTGCTGAGCAACGGCGGGTCGCGGGCCGGCGGCGCGTGAAGACCGACGCGATTGACCTGGAGGCCATCACCGAGCTGGCGTTGGCCGGGCGAGGGCAGTTGATCACCGATCGTGCGGTTCGCATTGGTGAGCTGGCTGCCTGGGCTACCCACCGATCGCGGCGGGTCGCCGCGCGTAGCGCGACGAAAAATCAGCTACTCGGTCAACTCGACCGCGCGTTTCCGGGGTTGACCCGGGTGTTGCCTGATGTGTTGGGCACCAAGATCGGCCGGCTGGTCGCCGCCGAATTCAGCGACCCCGCCCGGCTTTGTGCCCTGGGAGCCAGCCGGCTGATCCGCTTCGCCGCCCTCCGCGATGTCCAGCTGCGCCGTCCGGTCGCGCAGCGGCTGGTGGCCGCCGCCAAAGACGCGCTACCCACCCGCGACGCTGTGGTGGCCCGGCGGGTGTTGGCCGCCGACATGGGGTTGCTGGTCGACCTGGACACCCAAATCGAGGATGCCGAGGCTGAACTGGCGGCGTTGTTGCCGCTGAGCCCGTTCGACACGCTGACCTCGGTGCCGGGCTGGGGTGTGGTCCGGGTATCCAATTACGCTGCAGCCCTCGGTGATCCAGACCGGTGGCCAGGACCCCGTCAGGTGTACCGGGCGTCGGGACTTTCACCCATGCAGTACGAATCGGCCGGTAAACGCCGGGACGGGAAGATCAGCCGCGAGGGCAGTGTGGCGCTGCGTCGAGCCCTGATCGACCTCGGTATGGGTCTATGGCTGACCGAACCTGCCGCCAAAGCCTATGCCGGCGAACTGAAATCGCGCGGCAAGCACGGCGGGATCATCGGCTGCGCGCTGGCGCATCGCGCCACCCGGATCGCTTATGCGCTGGTCCGCGATCAGGCCGGCTACGACCCGTCCCGCTGGAGTTGACACCGGTTTGGGATTTCCTCGGTCCTGGCCGTCGGCGCCGGAGACGCAGGAGCTGTCCACCTGCAGCGCCCGCAGCGCAGCGAGGACGAACGACGTGGACGGCGACGAGCACCGGCGCACCCTTTGCCCGGACGAGGAAACCACCCCCCTGACGCCCCCGGGAGGCCACACCACCCTGGAACTGTCCCCTTCACAACCGCGGCTGAGAGTGCCAGGCTGGAAGGACGACGAAGGGCCGGATCAGATGCCGTCTGAGCTATGGCGGACCCGACACGGGTTACGCCGAACCTAGCTTGGCACCCGGCCCTTCGCCTCTACAGCAGCCCGAACGACGCCAGATGACCCACCAACCGAGTGAGGTCGCATAAGTCAGCGTGGGCGCTCGGCACTCCTCACAGCACACCGCGCACTCAAGCCAAGTCTTCTAACGCCAGCAACCACCGGCGACAATGCCCCACGCACCACCTATGACTTGACACGACCTACAGCCAGCTAGGTGCCGCCGCGCCGGTGCTCAGTGCGCTCAGCGACGCCCAGTTCTCCCCAGCACCGGTCGATGTCGCGGGTGTGGCCCGCCATGTTCAGCAGGTGATCCGCGCATGGACGTGAGATGGAGTGCGGTCCTGATTTTCGGGGCCGCCGCCCTGACAGCGGTCACCGCCTGGGCCCTGCTGGTGCCGCTGGCGACAACCCCTACGGTGCGCCGCCCGCTGGCCCACGTCGCGCGGCTGACCAGCATGCCCGAATACGCGCGGCTGGCCACGCTGCGTTTCTGGTCGATGCTGACCACGCTGGGTCTGCTAATGGCGTTGTTGGCCGTGGCGTTGCTGATTGCCGCGCGGCCGGTGGGCTTTTCGGCGGCCACCAAGAATTTCGAAGCCGCCCACCCCGAAGACATCATGGTCTGCCTCGGTCAGCCCGTGACCGACCCGACCACCGCCGGATTTCTGCACTATTTCGCTCACCAGATGGGCACGTTCACCACCCAGCGCATCGGGCTGACCTCACCGAGCCTGCGGGTGGTGCCGTTGACCGGCGACTACGAGTACGCCGCCGCGCAGTTCGAACGCTTCGCCGCCCTGGCCGGCCTGCAACACCAGCTCGACACCACCAAGGAACTGCCGGGCCCCCAAGCTGAGCAGCTGCGCACGGGCATCAACGACTTCTCCCGCGAGGTGAGCTACCTCGACTACACCCGCAGCGTCCAAGACATCTTGGCGCTGTGCATGACCGGCTTCCCCTCCTTCGAGGACAAGAGTGTTCGCCGGCGATCGATGATCTATTTGGGCTTCAACGATGTTCGCGACCCTCGCGAGGGCCGCCCGACACTGTTGTCCGATCAGCAGGTCAAAGACATGGCCGCCGCCGGCGGGATCCAGATCAACGTGATCAGCCGCGCTGATGTGCTCAAGTCGGATCAGTCCAGCGGCGCGCTGGCCGCGATCACCGCCGCCACCGACGGCCGCTTCAGCCTCTACAACCCGGCCGGCACCGCCGGGCCCAGCATGTCAGGAACCGACGCGAACCTCGCCGGCGTGCTCAAGACGGTCCGCGACAACCCCCCGGGTGTGGTGCTGGCCAGCGGGACCGCCATCACCCGCCGCTCCTGGGATTACCCCAACCCCGTGCTGATCGCCGCGCTGGCGCTGACCGCGGTGTTGTGGGCCGCGCTGGCGGTGCTGCGGCGATGACGTTCGAGCCTGTCCTTCCCGCCGCGGCGCTGCTCACCCTCGCTGCACTGCTCGTCGTGATCCGGATGGCGGCCCTGTACCGGGTGCTGGTGCGCACCGGCAAAGGCCGCTACCGCCGTGTCGTGGCGCGATGGGCCGCATTGACCGCCGCCGGGCTGCTACTGGTGCTGGCCGCGGCCCGCCCCGGGCTGCCTGTCGATGACGCACGCGCCCGCGCCACCAACAAACCAGCGCCCAGCTCGGCCAATGTCAACGTGTTCTTCGTCGTGGACCGCTCCGTGGACGGCCGCGTCGAGGACTATGCCGGCAACGCCTCACGGATGTCGGGCATTCGCAGCGACATCGCCGCACTGATCGACCAGTACCCACGGGCACGTTTCGCGGTGATCAGCTTCGCCTCCCGAGCCCGCCTGGACTGGCCGCTCTCCGATGATGTGTGGAGCCTCAAACCGCTCATCGCGGGACTGTCCCCGTACACCGAGGTGCCTACTGACGCCATGTTCACCGTCAACGTCGGCGCTGCCAACGACGTGTTGCGCACCCAGCTGTTTCATGCCAGCACCCAGTACCGCGACAGCAAGAACCTGGTGTTCTACTTCGGAGAAGGTGCGGGGGGCTCGCGCGCTCCCCAGAGCGGCTTTGATGACCTTGACCACGTCGCCGGCGGCGCGGTCCTGGGTTACGGCAGCACCGCCGGCGGCCCCATCCCGCAGCAATACGTCAACGGTTCCCTGCTCTACATGTGGGATCAGCAGAACAACCGCCCAGCCCACTCCGCGCTCAACGAGGCCTCCCTGAAAGCGGTGGCCGGCGAGATCGGCGTGCCCTACTTCCACCGCGACAACGCCCCGATCACCGCCGTGGTACCCGCCCTGGACCTCACCGGCGCCGCGTCCGACGGGGCGGCCCTGGTGTCCACGCTCAACGCCGAACGCCGCGAACTGTACTGGTACTTCACCGGTCTGGCCGCCGTCCTGCTCCTGGCTGAAATCGCCTGGACCCTGCGGGAATTCCGCCTGACCGCCTACCAACACCGACCAGCGAGGCGCTGATGCTGCAACGCGACCCACGCCGTGTGCTCCGCCGCGCCCGAGCGCGAACCGCCGCCTGGTGGCAGCGCGGGCCGACCCGCCTGCGGCAGCGCCGCCAGCTGCTGGTGTGCACACTGCCGGCCGCCACGGTGCTGCTGGCTCTGGCCGCCGAGATCACCCGAACCATGCTCGCCGGCCACGCGGCGCTCACCGACTACAACCACCACGACCTCGACGCGCTGCGCGCCGATGTCGCCACCCTGAGCCAGTTCAACATCGTTGATCCCGGCCAGGTGTCCTTCATGGCCGCAGACCTCGCCGTCCTGGAAGGACGACTCGACGACGCCGAGCACCGCTTCACCGCCGCGCTGGCCCACCACGGTGGCCCTGCATCATGCCCGGTACGGGTAAACCTGGAACTGCTGCGCGAGACCCGCGGCGACCTCGCCGCCGCCACCAGCAACACCGCGCAGGCCGAACAGTTCTACACCACCGCGCTGCAAGCGATCTCGGCTGCGCCGCCGGGATGTTTCGCCGACAACACCGACCCCAACCCCGACCGCCGCGAGATCCGCGCAAACGCCGCCGCGCGCGTCGCCGACAAGATCAAAGCGCTGCACCTGCCGCTGCCCTCGCCTGCGCCGGTGCAGACCCTCACCCCGCAACCGCCGCCGACATCGCTGACCCCCACCCCGGTGCCGCCGCCCCCGCCACCGGGGGCCACCTCCACACCCACACCGCCACCACCACCGCCGCCCACACCCGGCGGCACCACACCCGCCATCGGGCCCACACCCGGCGCAGCCGGCCCGGGCCCCCTCAACGACGTCACCCCTGACCGGCTGCCCGTCTCGGGCACCGGCCCCGCCCCCGCGCACCGCCTCGCCCCCGGGGACCCACTTGAGCGCCTGCGCTCCACCCTGGCCGACGCCGACGCCACCGGCGCCAGCGGCGAACCATCAACCTAGAACAGCACCGAAAGGAAACACCATGCACCACAAACTGATCGCAGCCCTGGGCGCGGCAACACTCGCCGCAAGCGGCGCCGCAGCCTGCTCCAGCCACCACGCAACACCGGCCGCTCAGGACACAGTGCGGGGCAGCGGAATCGCCGTCGCACGCACCAACGACGCCACCGTCATCGTCGACGGCCAGCAACACAAGGTCGACGGACAGCTAGCCTGCACCACCTACGAGACTGACAACGAGGTCGGCATCGGCATCGGGACCGCACCCAAAGACGTCCTGATCGCCGTCACGCTCGGCGACAAACCCACCGTCAAACGAGTGACCCTGCAAAGCATCATCGGCGACTACAACCTGTTCGCCGTCTACCCCGAACACGGCGACAACACCGCCACAGCAACCAAAAACGGGAAAACCTACACCATCACTGGAAAAGCCTGGGGAGTCAACAACTCCGGGCAAGAACTCACCGTGCCGTTCCAAGTCACCGTCACCTGCCCCTGACCCGGGTCCGCCTGCGCCCCTGCGCGAATGCGCCACCCCGAGAGGAACAACACACCGTGTTCACCACCCCCCGTCTAGCCGCCGCTACCGTGGCGGCGGCACTGGCCGCAGCCGCGGCCCCCCGACAGCACACGCTGACGTGATCTATATCCGCTGCCAGTTCTCCGTCGACCAACCGTTCACCTACAACGTCGGCGGCGCCCAATACGCCGGCAGCCGCATGAACGCCTCCAATTGCCAGACCAACCTGCCCAGCGCACCAGTCACCCTCGAGTTCCACATGCAGGTCGGCTACGGAGACCAACCGGGGGAGCCACAGACGTTTTCCGCCGCGACTACAGCGCCGTGATCGACGTCCACGACGGCGGCTCCTACTCCGTGCAATTCCCCAACGACGACCAACTCATCGCCCTCAAACCCGGCTCCTACATGGCCAGCGGCACAGCCACATCCACACTCGAAGGCTTTGAACACCCCAAATTCGTCAACACCAAAATCGCTACCTGGGGCGTGAACTGGGGCAGTCTGCCGCACATGTCGTGATGCGCCCTAATATTGCACTTCGGCGATCTGGCGGCGGAACTGGAAAGTGGTCGCGAGCGTGAAATTCGTCCTGGTGCAATCCATCACGATCCTGGCCCTGCTGCGGCTGGTCCGCGGCCGGGCCTGATGAGAACCAACGTGCTCGACCCTATCGCGCCGGAATTCCGCACCCTCATCGCGGAGGAACTGCAACGCCGTAACCCGACCCTGCTGGCCGAGCTTCTCAGCTCACAACGCCCGACCCACGAGCAGAGCCAGGCCGTGGTGGATCTACTCATTGACGCGATGAGCCACACTTACGGTCGAGGCCATAACCCAGACGAGCGGGGCCGGGCCATCGACAATGCAATCGGCCAGTATCTGATGGCGTGGCCCATGATTCCCTCAACGGGCTGACCGCGGAGGCCAAGGCGGATATGACGGCTTGTTTGACATCGGTGATGTTCTCAATTCATTCCTCTATCGCTGTGATTGAATCACAGCGAAAGGGGCGCGCGCTGCTGCTGAATATTCGAAACTATGCGACGAGTTGAATGATCAATTCGGGGGAGATGGCAATGGAGGCCCATGCTCAGGGCATGTCGTTTGGACGCTACCGCTTGATTAATCTGATCGGCCGCGGCGGCATGGGCGAGGTTTGGCGAGCCCGCGACGAGCTGATCGGGCGGACAGTAGCTCTGAAGGTGCTCCCCCCGAACTACGCGGACGATCCGCAATATCGCGAGCGATTTCGTCGCGAAGCTCTGAAAGCCGCGAGCTTGAACCACCCGCACATCGTCACGGTGCTTGACGTGGGCGAGATTGAAGGCCGCTTGTTTGTCACGATGCCGGTGATCGAGGGCCGTGAGTTGCAGGCTTACCTGAACGAGGGCCCAGTGTCACCCGAGTTGGCGGTTGCAGTAGTGGAGCAGATTGCCACTGCGCTCACCGCAGCGCATCATGCCGGCTTGGTGCACCGGGACGTCAAACCTAGCAACATCTTGCTCACTGATGACGACTTCGCCTACCTCATAGACTTCGGCATCGCGCGGGCCGAAAGCGAAACCGGCCTGACCTCAACGGGTCTGACGGTCGGCACTTGGGGATATATGGCCCCAGAGCGATTTCGAAGCGGACTAGCCGAGCCAAGTGCCGACACGTACGCCTTGACGTGTGTTCTGTACCAGTGCTTGACTGGCTGCCTCCCATTCCCCGGCAGCACTTTTGAGCAAATCGCTTTAGCACACATCGCCGACCCCCCACCGAAGCCGTCTGAGAGCGATCCGGCGATTCCTCGCACACTCGACGAGGTGATCGCTACGGGGTTAGCCAAGGACCCAGCGCAACGCTATGGCAGTCCAACAGAGATGGCCGCGGCCGCGCGCACCGCTCTAAGCCAGCGACCACATACTGGCGAGTCAACTCCGCCGCAGCGTACGCATCCGCAGGGCCTCACGACGGACGATGCCACCGGCGACGCGAAGACTGCCATCAGCAACAACTCACCGGAAGGTCACGCTGCGCCGGCCAGCGCTGGCGAGCCGACGGTGATGGCGGAGACGAGGGAAGCTCCCTCGTCGGAGTCTCAAGCAGACCGCGACACGCCGCGAACCGAGGATCTGCCAGCAGCCCCAGGGATCCGCTCGCCCTTGATCAAAGGCCGCGGAATTCGCATGAGCGAGCGCACCAAGGCTGCGGCCGTGGTCGCTGTCGCCATCATCGGTGGTGGTGGCTACTGGATGGCGCACCACAGCCAGGACACGCCGACATCAGATCTTGCACTGGTCACTACGAGCACGCTCGATGGCCTTCTTTTGACCCCCGCAGAGGCAAGCACCGCTATCGCAGCCCCCGGCCTGCGGTCTAGCGGTCGTGGCACGATGAGCAACGGCGCGGGTGAGGTCGTGTCGCCCCCGCAGTGCCGAGCTGTCTTTACCGAAGAAATCGGTAGCTACGAGAACAGTGGATTCACGGCGGATATCGCCGACCGGCTGGTGGACAACCCAATGACCACTGTTGTGGACCAGGCGGTCGTCCTATATCCGACAGCGCAAACCGCACAAAGCTTCTACAACGACTCTGCAGCGCGGTGGGCATCGTGCGCGAACCACACTGTGTCCTCGACATTTCGTGACGGCCATGTAGGTAAGACCGCCATCGGCCAGGTATCCAACAAGAACGGCGTTCTAAGCGTCCAGCTTAGGGATGACGACGGGCCAACTTATCAACATGCCTTAACTGCGGCCGCAAATGTGCTAATAGATGTCACAGTGCTAAGCGCACAACCCGCGGACGAAGCGGTCGCGGTTGCTCGCAGAATCGCCGCCAAAGTACCCAAATGAAGACGACCAGATCCCGCGGGGCAGAGCGGCGCTGACGGGTGAGTGCCGACGAATGATGCTGCGGCTGAACCCAGCGAGAAGTACAACAAAGGGAAGCTCCGTCTGGAAAGCGCGCCTACGTGATGGCAGTTCGACGTATCCGGTCTCCGAGCTGCGGCAGCTTCGTGTCAGACCGCTGGGCTACGGTTGGGCGTCTAGCTATCCACCAGTGCTTAAGGCCAGACTTTGGACAATATTTTTTCGTACGCGCCCAAAGAGCTTACCAATTCAGCGATGTGGGCATGGATTCTCAGCGCTCTCAAGAGTGATGAGGTAAACAACCCGCGTTACCTAATCGCGCGAAATGTGCTGGCCAAACTCGGTGTCCCCACTCCGGCGCCGCAGGACGTCTCCGAACTTCATACCGAAAGGTCGTTCAAGCAGATCTACACCCGCCAGGTAGCCATACCGCCGCTCCCAGGAAGGCTTGATATCTATCTGCGCATCAGCGGTGCAACGCCGGCGATCGTCTTCATTGAGAACAAGGTTGCCGACAATCAAAATCACATCGAGAGCCTCTACAAACAGATTGCCAGCTACGACCGGAATTTCCACGTGCTCAAAGCGGCGTCACCCGCATACCCGCGCGACATCTATCCAGCTTATTTCGGATACGAGGAATGGGTCGCCGGCCAACTTTCAGAGTTGGCAGCACGGTCTGACCCCGAGTTGGCTGCTCGCCTGCGATTTTTCACGCTCGGGGACATGCTTGAAGCGTTCAAAGACACCGGCTTCCAGAAGGAGCCCGTCCTTCAGCAATTCTATCTGTGGCTGACGGTCAAAAAGAAATTCGTAACTATTCGACGGAAGGCACGAACAGGCAACCACGCCAGCGTCGACGAGGTAATCGATGCCGCTATTGAAGTCGGCTTCGGCGAATTGCTGCAAGCGTTCATGGATGGCTTTCACCGCCACCCAACGTTTCGCCATTCAGTCACTAACATCCAAACGGACATCCGGAACATTAACTTTCGGCGGGGCGGCAGTACGCCGCTGACCGTGAGGTGGTTCTACAACAGCGGACCCAATGGCCTCTACGTAGGTGTGCACACCGACGTCGAACGCATGACAGGCGTAAACCTCTTTCGCCGATTACCCGCTGACTTCGGCTACGAACAAGAACAGCAATGGGTTTTCGGCTACCTGAGGACTCAGAGCCAGGTCGAGGCCCTCTGGGCCGGAGAATGATCGACCTGTGGTCAACAAGGAGCCGTTTCAGGCTTCACTGGGGGAGCGGAGCCGAGCGCGGAGGGTGGCTAGTTCGAGATCGGCCTGCGCCAGGACGGCTTCGGCTTCCGACAGAAGATCCGCAGCAACATCAGCCATGGTGTGAGTCGTTGACGGCACGAGTCTGCTTATCTCGCCTTCAATCTCGGTAAACGTCGCACGAATCGCTGCGAGAAGGACAGAACATCGTGCGTACTGTGCTGCGATCGCCGGCGGCAAGGGGGGAGTGGGTACGGGTGGCCGGCGTGGCGTGGGCTCAATGTCTCGTGGCAACGTGGGCGTGAGGATGTAGCCGTTCGCGGGAAAGTCGCCATAGATAGTGACATCATCGGGTCGGTGCTGGGCGTAGACCGCGACGTAGGCGCACATCACCGCGTCGATCTGATCCTCGGCCCTGTTCAGTTCGAGTTGTCGCTCGGCTTTCTCGACGGCTCGGCGCAAGTCGTTCCACTCATCATGCTCGACGACGTGAATCGGGACCGGAGCTGATGCGAGGCTTTCGATGGCTCGGATGTACCGGAGCATCTCCGGTTTGCGTTGTGCGGGAGTTCCTTTCTTGAACTTGAAGATTCGTCCCAATTGAAAGAGCGCGACAGTTGCCGGGTGAGAGTAGACCTCGATCGCGCGTCGGGGACGCGCCGAATGCGGGTCGATGTCCAAGTCGAGGGCTCGAGCCAAGCGAGCACCGCGAGGATCCGCGGAGAACCGCGCGATGTTGGCGGAATTCGCGCCCGCGTCGAATCTTGCGAAATCGCGTCCAAGTGTCGTCTCCGCGAGTCGCTGCCCATCCTGATTGGTGATTTTGAGCGGCGCGTCGATCGCGACCACACAGGAACCTCGTGCGTAAGGAGACACCGTGGCAACGATGTCGTCATCAAAGACATGGGTGCCGAGGTATGTCAGGTATCCACCGCTATTGAGGACCGCGATTCCTGTGCGGTTCGGTATATGACCAGGGTCAGGGGTGCGGCTGCCCCACGCGAGGTCGAGGCCGATGAAATTCATCCGTCCCCCCGTTTGATGCGTTCCGATGAGTTGCCGACCAAACCATCTCGCGACCCCATTATCCGTCGTCGCGCCAGGTAGTCGATCCTGCATCAGGGTCTCTTCGACTGCGGCGACACTACCGCCGAACGGAGCTGTCTCGACGATCAATAGCACCC
Source organism: Mycobacterium sp. TY815 (assembly GCF_030755135.1). Classification (NCBI taxonomy): domain Bacteria; kingdom Bacillati; phylum Actinomycetota; class Actinomycetes; order Mycobacteriales; family Mycobacteriaceae; genus Mycobacterium; species Mycobacterium sp. TY815. The sequence continues at coordinate 86,380 of NZ_JAUFRX010000006.1, forward strand.
TGTCTCATCAAATCGGTCGTATCCGGCGCCGCCACTATTGCGGTGAGTAAGAGTTCGGCCTGACGCGCCGATGCCCGTGAGTGCCGTCACCGTCTGGATGATGTCATCGGTGGTGTCGGCGACGGCGTGTGACCACGTGGCTAAATTCTTGGAGGACCGCGCTTCCTCTTGTTACACCTCGGCGAGCCAGCAGAGCAGGGCCTGTTTCGTCGGTGCCAGAAAGTATCGTCGGGACCGTTGCAAGGAGGAGATGAGGTTGTCACGTCGAGTGGTTGTCGGGCGGTACGCCGAGATTGCCAATACGCGTCGTGTGGGTGGGCAGTGGGAGGTATTCCAGGCCAGCGATCTCGACCGGGGTGGTCGTCACGTGGCGGTGAAAGTCGTGCCGGCAAAGTCTGACGAGATCTTTTGGATCTACTTTGAGCGGGAGACCGCGGCGATGCGCACCCTGAGCCACGCGAATGTAGCCGCACTTCTGGACAGTGGTATCGATGACGCGGCGGGACTCTATTATGTTGTGCTCGAATGGATTCCGGATACCCTGAAGACGTGGTTGGCCAGCTTGTCGGAAACACCGGGCTGGGACGATGTTGCCGACACCGTCGCTTTGCCGTTGGCTTCGGCGCTGGCGCATTCGCATTCGCTATCAGTCTTGCACCGTGATGTGAAACCGGGAAATGTGCTGTGGACCGGTGGCAAACCGTTGCTGGCCGATTTCGCACTGAGCAAGATTAAGAAGCAGATCGCCGGGGCCGAGGATGCCACGGTGAGCGGGATGACCAGCGCCCCCTGGGCGCCACCGGATCAGACCTCGCGGGGGTCGGCGCGGTTCGATGTGTATGGGCTGGCAGCTACGCTGCTGCAGTGCGTGAGCCCCCAGAAGTTCTCTGATTACCACCACGTCACCGCGGCACTCGACGATGCCGACACTCCACCGCCGGTGACTGACCTGCTACGCCGAGCGCTGGACCCGGATCCGGCGGGCCGCCCCGCAGACGGCCAGGTCTTCTTCTATGAGCTGCAAGCTATCCAGACAGCCCGCGCAAAGAACTGGCATCGGGCGCGGCAGGTGCCGTTCCTGTTGACACGTCCTGCCCGTGAGACGCTGATGCAGGCAGGGGACGGCCGCCCCGCTGAGGACGTGATTGAGCAGCGGATGGGCACAGCGACCTACGCGGTACCGCGACTGAAGACTGCCCCCGATGGGCAGACACACCTGAGTGCTGATGAGTTCCAGCTGGTGGGCGATCAGGTGAAACTGGTGCTCGCGTTCGAAGGTGACACCAAGCTGAAATGCTTTCGCGCCGAGGTGGCCGACTTTGAAGATCTCGAGTATCTGCGCCGACTCGAAGAAGCGGTCATGCTTGATTCGCGCGAACTTGTGTTTACTGCGCGACCGCCGGTGAGGCCGCACGAGTCGGCCAAGGCGACCTGGGAGCTGCGAGCCCGATTACGCAAAGCGGTGCAGGACGCCGGTGATCGATCCAGCGAAAGAATTAAGAATGCGCGGCTGACCTCGTGGTCGAAACTCATTGACGCCAAAGAGCAATTGGAGAAGCGCCTAGAAGAACCCATCACCTACAGCCGAGTCGGAAGTTCCGGAATCGAGTTCACCTTGCAGGCCAAGACTGCGTTGTCGGCGTCGATTCTCGACCAGGAGCGCATAGCGCGCCCGCTCGGTGATGAGGTGGCCGGCAAGGATGTGCGCGTGGTCGTTGTCGACATTGACGACACGGACGGCACCGACTTCACGGTGCGCGCTGCGGGCCGCGGTGCTGATATCCCGTTCGACGGGGTGCTGGTGCGTGATCGCACGCCGTCACGGGCAGCCATCCGTCGGCAAAAGGACGCCCTCGCGGCGCTACGGGAGGGCAGCGCGGCGCGGCCGCATCTGCGTGAGCTGGTTCTCGATCCGGCGCAAGCTCAAGCGCCCGATCCAGTCGAATTTTCCGCTCGTACAGCGGGTTTGGACGAAGACAAGAAGGTTGCTGTCTCACGGGCCCTGGGCTCTTCAGACCTGTTCTTGGTCGAAGGGCCACCCGGGACCGGCAAGACGTCGTTCATCTGCGAACTGGTCAACCAGTATTTAGCGGCGCGACCCCACGACAAGGTGCTGTTGGTGAGCCAGATGCACGTCGCGATCGATAACGCGATCACCCGGCTACATAAGTCGGGGGTGGAGGCGGTCGTGCGGCTGTCAAGCAAGGACGACCGGGTCGATCCGGAGGCGACGCATCTGCTGTTGAGCAACAAGCTGGAGGCATGGCGGGCCAAGGTGGCCGAGCGGGCCGAGGAAGGCATGAGCAAGCTGGCAGCCCGTGAAGGTGTCCAAATCGAGCACCTGATCTTGGCGTTGCGCGCCGAGGAGGCCTTGGCGACACTGCGCCGCCAGCGCGGACACGCCGAGGCCCTGGGAACGTTGTCAGCCGATGACCGACTCGACAACGAGGACCTGCCCGAACAACGGGCCGACATGCTCGCCGACTACCAGCGTGCCAGCGAGCGCGCTGAGCAAGCTGTGGCTGAGGTGCGTGCCGCGGCCGGTGAAGTGGGCGTGGACGTGCCCGACGAGCTCGACCAGTCGACCCTGGAGGCCTTGGTGGAGGATGTCCTGGGTAGCGCGGCGCAACGCAGATTGCACCAGCTCGTTCAAACGCAGGGAGATTGGCTGGCCAGTCTGAACGATCCGGCGGCGGCCGAACCGATGTTCCTACCCACCCAGAACGTGGTAGCAGGCACGTGTATGGGGTTCGTGGCCAATCGCAACGTCGGAGAGATGCAGTTCGATCTGTGCATCATCGATGAAGCATCGCGGGCGACCGCGGCCGAACTGCTGGTGCCGATGACACGGTCCAAGCGGTGGGTGATGGTCGGGGACACCAAGCAACTGCCACCGATGGCGGAGGAAGTGCTCGGCCACCCCGATCTGATCAAGACGTTCGACCTTGACCGCGCCGCGGTGTCGACATCGCTGTTTGACACCTTGTTGGCTGAGGTGCCCGATGCGTGCCGGACTCGTTTGGTGACCCAGCACCGGATGGCAGCCCCGATCGGTGAGCTCATCTCGCAGGCCTTCTATAGGGGTGAACTGGTCCATGACCCGGTGCCCGTCGTCGATCCTTCCAGCATCGAAGAGGATGAACGGCTGATCTGGTTCTCCACCAGCCACCGCGGCAATCGGTTTGAGGAAGCGAAGTTCGCCGGCAGCGTGAGCGCCTCCAACAAGCTGGAGGTCGAGAAGGTCGCTGATCTGGTGAAGCGTCTCGACGAGCGCGCGGCCGCGGGCCGGTACCGGCGTTTGGACGGCGAGAAACTGTACGTGTTGGTGCTCAGCGGCTACAGCAAGCAGTGCGGGGAGATCACGCGCGCACTGCGCCGCCTGGACTGCCGTCACGTCGATGCGCAGGTGAAGACCATTGACGCGGTGCAGGGCAGGGAAGCTGACGTAGTCATTTTCTCGGTCACCCGCGCCAACCTCGCCGGCGAACTGGGCTTTCTGGGCCAGCCGTATGCGGGGCGGATCAACGTCGCGCTGTCGCGGGCCCGTGAAGCCCTGTGGATTGTGGGCGACTCCGACTTCTGTACCTCGCGTGAGGGCCCCCTCCGGGATGTCCTGCACCACATCGCTTCAAACCCGGTGGGGCGGGTCGAGTACCTGTGAGCCGCGACATCCTGGCCGACGCTGCCCGCAAGCACGCCCACATGCTGCCCGGCCATATCCTGCTGGCGGCCGAACCAGCGGCCCTTCCCGCCTCCACGCTGACTCTCGACCTGCTCGTCGAGCACGCCGAAGAGCTTGACGCAGCACAGAAGTACGCGCTGCGAGCCATGATGAACGGCATCGATACCCCCGACGACCTGCAATTGTTCCTCGGCCTGGATCACTCCGATACCGCCCGCGCCATCGCGGGATTACTGGAAGCGGAGTACATCGACTATCGGCCTCCCAAACCTGGGCATGCGCGGCGGTTGACGCTGCTGGACACCGGCCGTGAAGCGGCGCGTGACGCACAGCTGCGCCGGCCGAAACCGGCGTCGATCCAAGTGGTCTACGACCGCCTCACCGGGCGGTTGACCGGGTGGCGCAAGCAAGCTCTCAGCAGAGCGGCGGTGGCCAAAGCCGATGAGGGCCGGATCCTGCTGCCCCCGGCCAGCAGTCGCCACATTGAACTTGAGGATTTGACCGTGGGCCAGCTCACCGAGGCGCTGCAGTTACGTCGCGAGACGGTGCGGGTTCTCGGTATCGCTGGCGTTACGGAGAACCGGCACTACTACTACAACGCAATCCTATTGGTGTACAAGGACATCGACTCCAACACGTTGCGCCTGGGGGTCGACATCGATGGAGAGTGGTCCGAAGCGCACGACATCGCGTTGGACAGCATCGGTGCCGTCGATCGGCTTGGTCTGTCTGCCGCGCCTGCAGACAGCCCGTATGAACCGGTCCCTGACCCAGATGCGACTGGGATCCGGCTGTCTCGCGAGGAAGTCATTGCCATCCAGAAGGCGTTCACCGAGGAGGAGGCCGAGGCTGACAGCGCGGCACTGGACCGTGCGCAGATCAGGTGGCTGGGCGTCTACGAGCACCCGCAGTGGCTTGATGACGCGCTGAGCAACTCCAAGCGGCGGCTGTTGATCATCAGCCCGTGGATCACACGCAGTGTCGTGACTGCGCAGTGGGTGCGCCGCCTTGAACAGCTCTCCCGCACAGCCGATGTCACCATCTTCTGGGGATTCGGCGACAACGAGAAGACTGACATCAACGCATTGAAAGACCTGCACGAGGCGGCGACACGCTCGACCCGGTTGGCGATCGTCAAAGTGGAAGATACCCACGCCAAAGTGCTTGTCAGCGACACCTACTACATCAAGACCAGCTTCAACTGGTTGTCGTTTCGTGGTGACCGGTCCAAGAGATATCGACAGGAAGAGGGCGATCTGGTCCAAGACCGAGAACTCGCCGACCGCCAGTACGACCGATACATGACCGAAAACTGTGGCCGCGCACTGGAAGTCGTTGGCACGCTGCCAGAAAGGTACCGGCCCCTGGTCGAAGCGGGCGGCACTACTGGACGCGGTGCATCGACTGTGCATCCCACGGCTTCTGCCGGGCAGTCGGCGACCGGCGCCCTTGCGGCGTCTCGGGCCAGAGGGGCGCGGAAGGAGCGCGGAAACCCGCGAAAGTCAACTACGCCGGCGGGCTCTCGGGATGAGATCCGCAGGGCCGCTCTGCGCAAAATTGCTGTCGGGCAGACCATGTCGGGCGTTGTCAAAAGCATCGCCGTTTTTGGAGCGTTCGTGAATCTCGGTCATGACGTCACAGGTCTTATCCACATTTCCCAGTTGGCAACCCGCAGGGTCGGGCATCCCACTGAAGTCGTTAACGTCGACGACAACGTCATAGTGACCGTCCTGAATGTCGATGTGGAAGCCGGGCGGGTCTCGCTAAAACTGACCCGCCGCATCTAGTCGGCCAGGGCGCCGGCAGACCGCCTCAACTTAGGCGCCGCCCCGACTCTTGACTTGCTCTGCTCTCTAGCGGCGAAGGGCGGGCAGATGCAAGGTCCGCGCGCATCGGCGGCATGCTGGGGCTGCGCGAAGGGCAGCGTCCATCACAGCAAGACTGCGCCGAGATCGATGCCGGGCGAATGGACCACGGGTCAGTACACGACGCTGATGTCTGCCGCACAGACGAGACCACAAACATTGAAGTGGTGAAGGCATAGTCCCGGGCACGCGCTGACGTGGACCTCACGAAAAGCCGATGAAGGTGACGGCGCGCAGCATCGAAGTCCATCGTGACGCTCGGTAGCGGTTCCACGCCCTGTCATGGCCTGTCGCGCTCGTAGATTGCCACCAGCGCCTCGTGGTATCGCTCGATATTCATTCGGGCAAGTTCGAACTGCTGCAGCACTGTGGCCAACGTCGTCTGGCCTGAGTGACCCCACACCGAGCACGACAGCAGGTCGACCCCGAGCGGCTCATTGGGATTCTCGCGTGCCTCAGCGATGTCGTTTCGGACGGCCTCCATTTCCACGCCGATGCGGTCGACGAGCTTAACGGCACGGGCTAGGTGATAATCGCGACGCTTCTCGATGAGACGACGACACTCTTCCCATGTCGGCACCGCATCGTCTGGTAGGTAAGCCCCGCCATTCGTCGCCCGAATCGCCTGTGGCAGAAGTTGATCCGCTATCAGCAACTTCAACGTCGTTGCACTGACGCCGCAAAGCTTGGCCGCCTCAGACAACTTGAGGGTTTCACTCATTCAATCCTGCTCACTCCGCCAATCCGGCGGTCGCAGTGACACTATGGCGGATCGCATCCAGTGGACTGCTATCGCCCCGCTTACACCCGTGAGCGCACCAGCAGCGATCCCGCCGCCTGCAGCAGGTGTCATCGTCACCGGCGCCGACCATGCGCTGCACTTCCTTCTGACCCTACTCACCTCTTGACCCTCTGGCCGGCAACGATTGAGTGAAGCGCGACTCACCGGCGGCGCTCTGCGGGCCGCTTAGGTGCCAGTCGGCGCGCGTCGGATCTGATCCTGGGCCAGAAACGTTGCCCACGATTCGACGTCGGGGCGCGCTTTCAACAGTGCGCGGCGCTGGCGCTCAGTCAGTCCACCCCAAATGCCGAACTCCAGCTGATTATCCAGTGCTTCGGCTGCGCATTGAATCTGGACCGGGCAGCCGCGGCAGATCAGCTTGGCTTCAGTTTGCTTCGCCCCACCTACGAAGAGGTCGTTGGGATCGCCAGACCTACAGCGTGCCTGCACACGCCATTCGGAGTCGTCAATGGCAGCGGCGCGCATCGGCGGTGACACGGTTTCGGCCTCCTTTGGAAATTGCGGGCGTTGAAGACGCCATCATATCAATACATATGAGTATCCGATACGCTAGCGACTCTGATTGCAGGGATATCTGCCTCGCGCCATGCAGACACGATCAGGCCGTGCAAAGTTGTCGTCGACGTTCTGGGTTTCGTGTCCGCGTTCCCCGGTGCCCCCTGGGGGGCAGGTAACTGCTGGCATGGCCGCCGATGAATCCGACGGCCTTGGACGTCTATAGCGCCCATGTCCTCAACGGCGCGGTCCTGGGTCCGCGAATCGTTGAGGCCTTACCGCCGTCGTGCCAGCCGACTGGGGCACCGACAAGCCCTCGTTGAGTTCTCGTTCACCCAACGCCGTCGGATTCACCCGGGCGGCCGCGGGCCCGACCTCCCGAGCCCCGCATCGTGCTGGCTGAGCCGCGAGTCCTACTCCCGCTACGGCCTCGCGCCCACGCCATCCCCAAGGCGGAGCGCGATCCTGAAGCAGCAGACCAGCTCCTCGGTTGCCGGTCTCGCGAGTGCTCTCGTCCTGGACTTACGTTACGTTACGTATTTCGTTTTGTAGTTACGTTACGTCTTTGCGCGAGACGAAATCGACTATCATGAGCGCATGACTGACATCGCGTATCCCGGCGGTGGATCGAAAGGTCCCTGCAACTACCCAGGCTGCACGCGGCCGAGCCGTCCTGATCCAACCACCGGTCGCCCGTCCCGGTACTGCGAGCAATCCGACAGCTCCGGCGGGCCGATTCACAACCGGGCCAGCGCGTGGCGGGCCCGGCGCGCCCAGCAAGGCGCAGTCCTCACCGAGGAGTCCACCACCGCGCCGGTATCGCTGGCGCGGGTCACGCTCGAGCAGCGCCTGATGGCGCTGCCGGAAAAGATCGCCGAGCTGCGGACATATCTCGATGACGTGGTTGTTGATGTCCGTGCGGCCGGCGATGTCGAGGCCGCCGGCGCAGAGGTCGAAGATGCGCATCGGGATGCGCTGGCCAAGGTGACCGAGGCCGAACGGCGTGCCGTAGCCGCCGAGCGGACCGCCCGGCTTGCCGAAGAGCGTGTGCAGCGCGCCGAACGGGAACGCGAGGAAGCCGACACCGTGGCTGAGGACGCCCTCGCCGAGACGGCGCGGGTGCGGGGGGAGACCGCGGCCGAACTGGAACGGGTCCGAGCCGAGGCTGACGCTGCCGCCGCGCATGCACAACAGCAGCTAGCGGCGGACATCGAACAGCACCTCAACGAACTCGCCGCACGCGACGCCGCAATCGACAAGGCACGCCAGGACGTCAGCACCGCTCGCGCCGAGACCGCCGCCGCTCAGGCCGCCGAGCGCGCCGCAACCGAGACCGCTGAGCACGAGCGTGCCCTTGCCGCCCAACTGCGCGCAGAACTCGACCAGGCCCGCCGTGAGGCCCAGGACGAACGCCGTCAGTTGCAGGCCGAAACCGACACCGCCCACCAGGCCGCACAACGCGCTGCCGTCCAGGAAGCCGCCACACAGGCAGAACTTGCCGCCGCCCGGCGAGCATTGGAGACCGAACGGAACACTACAGCGGCACTTGTCAGCGATCTTGAACGTACGCGCGCCGAGGCCCGGGCGGAGCGCGAAGCCCTGCGTGTCGAACATGCCGAGCACCTCGCCCAAGCCCGACACTCTGCCGAGGAGCGCGCACAGGCACTTACCGAGGCGTTGACGGCCGAGCGAGCAGTCGCGGAGACCTACCGCTCACAACTCGCGGCCGCGCAAGCCGACGCCGGTGATCCTGCCGCGGCACGCCGACGACGCGCCCCCACCAAGACGACAACCCAACGAGACGAGGTCTGAGCCTCGCGCTAACTCGACTGCGAGCGACGAAATCACCCGATTGTCGCGCGCTAGACGAGGGGACAGCTTGGCCCCGGGATGAGACCAGACGACGTCGCAGCCATCGCTTCTCAAGTTGTCGCCCGCACCGACGGGCGGTTCAAGGTCGCCGTAGCGGGGCCCTGGCAGATGTGTGACTGTCCCGCTGCCGATGGACCGATGTTGGCCACGCGCAGAACTGAATTGCCATTGGCAGCAGGGGGGCCCCGGGCATCTGCGCTAGCGATGTGCCGCGCCCAGTGAGCGTAGGCGAGAGCCCATCGCGACGAGGGATCCATTCCGCGCTGCACCGGGCGGCTCAAGGCGTGCCGGGGACAGCGGGATAGATGAAAAGTGAACCAGCGCTTGTGAATCGGCTCCTATCACCAAGAGCGTGCGAATCTGCTGCCATTGAACGATTCGATCCATGCGCTCTCCCGTCCATCTGCCGACCCGATGCAGTCACGGGGCGACTGCGTTGGTGGTGTGCAGAATGCACGGCCGTTGATGTTGTTGTTGTGCAGAACGGTCTTGTTCGGTAGAGGTCCGGCGCCCAGAATCCGCGGTGAGCCAGCAGGATTGCGCGGAAGTAGGTGTTGCGTGCACCGGATACCGGATGCCGTTCAGCCCGGGTTTTCGGGCGGGTGGCTGGCTGTGGTGAGTGTGTCGATGGGCGGTAGTGATAGCCGGTCGGGGTGACTGCCTCGACGGCGCAGCGCCGTCAGGCCGAGAGGTTCTTCTGTGTCGGACTCACCGATGGGGTTGTCGGGTTGGGCTCTGCGGGTGGTTCTTTCGTCTCCATCAGAGCGGGGCATAGCTGCACTGGGCGCGTTGATCGGAGGATTTCATGTCAGTGGTGGTGATCCCGCAGTTATTGAGTGCGGCCGCTTCCGAAGTGGCGGGTGTGGGTGCGGCAGTCGGCGCGGCCAATGCCGCGGCGGTGGGGCCCACGACGGGCCTGCTGGCCGCGGCCCAGGATGAGGTGTCCGCGGCGGTCGCGGCCCTGTTTTCTACTCATGGGCTGGGTTATCAGGTGCTGAGCGCGCACGCGGCGGCTTTTCACGAGCAGTTTGTGCCACGCACTCGCTGGTGCCAGCGGCGCCTACGTCGCCGCGGAGGCTGCCAGCGTCTCACCGCTGCAAGGGTGGGGGCAAAGCGTTCTGGATGCGATCAACACCCCCACCACGATGTTGTTGGGGCGTCCGCTGATCGGTGATGGCGCCAACGGGACGGCCGCAGACCCCAACGGCCGTGACGGGGGATTGCTGTATGGCAACGGCGGCGCCGGGTATTCCGCGCCGGCGGGCTCGGGGCTGGCCGGGGGCGCCGGTGGGTCTGCGGGGTTGTTCGGTCACGGCGGAGCCGGCGGCAACGGCGCCTCCGGGGTGTTGGGCGCTGCCGGTGGTGGCACTGGTGGTGCTGGTGGTGCTGGTGGTGCTGGTGGTGCTGGTGGCCGCGGCGGCCTGCTATTGGGCAATGGCGGTGCAGGTGGTGGGGGCGGTAACGGCGGCACCGGTGGGGTCGGCGCCACCGGGATCAATAGCACGACCTTTGGGGTGGCCGGCGGTGCCGGCCAGCTCGGCGGCAGCGGTGGTCAGGGCGGCCTTGGTGGGGCTGGCGGGGCCGGCGGGTTGTTCGGGTCTGTGGGCGCGACGGGTCCTGCCGGCATCGGGGGCACCGGCGGCCAGGGCGGCCAAGGCGGACTCGGCGGCGCAGCTCTTGCGGGTTTTGCCAGCGGCACCGGCGGTGCCGGCGAGGCTGGCAGCCTGGCTACCGGTATCTCCGGTGGGGCAGGCGGAGTCGGCGGCACCGGCGGGGCACCCGGCAGCGTCGCCACCATCACCGGCCTTGGCGCCAACCCATGGGGGGTGGCGGTCAACCCCGGCGGCAACATCTACGTCACCAACTACGGCAGTAACACGGTGTCAGTGATCAGATCCGGTGACCAACACCGTCACCGGATCACCCATCGCCGTCGGCACCGCCCCGGGCGGGGTGGCGGTCAACCCCGGCGGCAACGTCTACGTCACCAACTACGGCAGTAACACGGTGTCGGTGATCGATCCGGTGACCAACACCGTCATCGGATCGCCCATCGCCGTCGGCGCCGTCCCGGGCGGGGTGGCGGTCAACCCCGGCGGCAACGTCTACGTCGCCAACAGCGGCAGTGGCACGGTGTCGGTGATCGATCCGGTGACCAACACTGTCATCGCATCACCGATCGCGGTCGGCTCCCGCCCGACCGGGGTGGCGGTCAACCCCGGCGGCAACGTCTACCTCACCAACCACAACATCAGTGGCACGGTGTCGGTGATCAATCCGGTGACCAACACCGTTACCGGATCACCCATCACCGTCGGCGCCTCCCCGTGGGGGGTGGCGGTCAACCCCGGCGGCAACGTCTACGTCGCCAACCTCAACGGTGGCACGGTGTCGGTGATCGATCCGGTGACCAACACCGTCATCGGATCGCCCATCGCCATCGGCGGCGCCCCAAGCGGGGTGGCGGTCAACCCTGCCAGCGACTATGTGTTTGTCGCGAACTCAGGCAGCGACACGGTGTCGGTGATCAACGCCAACACCAACACCGTCACTGCCACCATCGCCGTCGGCGATGGTCCGGCTGGCGTGGCGGTCGATCCCCTTACAGGTAAGGTTTACGTCTCTAACAGGAATGCCGGTACCGTTTCGGTGCTCAGCGGGTAAGCGTCAATAGCCCAACCCTTCCTCACGCAGCTAAGTCGCATTAATCACCCAGCACCACAACCGATTCCGACTCGCCGGCAATGCGTCCGACTGTCGCCCGCTGCGCCTCGGTCAGCCTGCCCTCGGCATAGCCGTCTCTCGCGAGAGCCCGCGCCGCGCTCACTGTGGCGACCGCAGCGCCAGTCCCCCGGCGGGGGAGCGGTCTAGTCACGTGAGTGTGAGTCGCACAACCAAGGAGAGCGTCGTTCGAGCGATTCATCTGATGAATCACTCGGCGCATCAACACAACCTTGTAGCCGCGGTTGAGAACTGTTGGTTAGCAACATTTGCGCGCCCGCTCGGTTATCGGTGAATCTGATAGACCGAAATAAGTTGTACAACAACACTTTACAGGATCACGACGCGGTTACTGGTAACCCGCCATATCGGTCCCGCCGTATTCCTCCCGATGCGCAGCAGTGAATCGGGCGGGATGTGACGGGGGAGAGGTGCTGACTGCCGGCCAGATCGCCACCGTCGGCCGGGCCAGAACTTCTATCGGTGTGCGGCATGAGATGTTTGCTGACTGCCCGATTGGGCCTGATGCGGACCCCGCGGAAGGGTCACGGCCTTGCTCCTCCGCTGCCTCGAAGTTAGCTACCGGTTCATCGAGATAGCAGCACCATCGAACGCCTGCGAGGTCGATGTCGGCCAGGACCTCCGCCAGCTTTAGGGGCTGTGCCCGGGTCAGTGCACGACCAGGCGTGTCGCCGGAAGAGTGATCGAAAAGCTTTCTTTGGACGGCTACCGTGTCCCTCGTGAGACGCTCGGTATCCGCCACTGCTCTTGCAGCCACATTTCTGCTAGCAAGCTGTAGTGCGCAAACGTCGCCGTCGCCTAACTCGTCGGGCACAGAGGCGCCAGCGGCCACAACGCCCCAAGGTCCGCGCTCGCAAGTCGTCAAGCAACTGACACTGCCAGCAGGTGCAGAACTCCTTGCCGGTGACAGCGGACACGGCTGGGAAATGTGGAGGTTGTCTCAGCCAGTGTCTGGCGTGCAGTCGTATCTGGAGCCTCAGCTGCCAATCTCACGAACCTACGAAGGTGGTATGGCTTGGTGCAAGACGATCACCAAGCCGAACGAAACGAGGTGGCTGTGGGGGTCGCAGGACAACGGGCTCTCGATCGCCGTCTATAAGGGTGCCTACGGCGACGAGACGCGCGTCTCCATCATGACCGGCCTCGACGGCGGCGCGCTCGCGACCGGATGCGAATAGCGGTGCCTTCGCGCGGCCGGGACCCCGGTTCGGCCGTCGACGAGCTCCCGACAGGTGGTCCTCGCTGGACCATCGGCCGCCTGGCCGGTCCGATGAGCATTGAGGAAGGCGTCGCACCGTGCCCACACCCCGCGAGATCGTCCGACTGCACTTTCCGTGGGACGTTCCTGCCGATCTGCAGGACCACCCCGTCTACCTCTTGATGCGCCTACACGGCGACTACATGGCGACCGGAGGCCGGGACATGCCCGCCGACGACGTCGCCGCGGTGCACGAGTTCTACGCTCAACTGCGTGAGCACGACTGGGTTGTCGAATACGACCCCAACATCACCACCACTGAGGGGATCGACGAACGGCCCGGCTTCGTTTACCGGCCCCGCACCATCGAGGATGATGACCTGATCATCCGCAACAACGGGCACACCGTGATCACCGACGAAGGCGAACTCATCTGGCGCTATCCACCTGACCTCGACTGCTGACCCCCACCCGCCCGACGGCGCGGCTGATGGCAGGCAGTCACTGCTCCAGCTCGTGATCTGGCTCGATGGCTTCGAGGATGTCTGTGATTGCCTGCTGCGGAGTACGGACGTCCTCTTCACCAAACCCGGTGACGATTGCGAGGTTCCATAAAGCCCGACGCTGGCATCTAGCGGCGTCCCCCCGTTGGGGTCCGCGCGAGGGATCTCGGGTTCTGCTGGTCGGGTGCGCGGGCCGTACGTCTTGACGCTGCACGACGCACCGATAGTTTGCTGCAGACAGTGGGTCTGATGCACACACCTTCGTGCGGATCGTGGCTGCCTCACCCAGGATGGCCGGGCTTTGTTGACACGGCTTCAAGAGGGGCTGACCATTCACTCCACTTCATCGCGTGGCCCGCGAATACCATCAGCCAGGCTTGCTTAGCGGAATATATGTCGGCGCAGCTGAGTAGGGTCAATCAGCATGCCGACGATTGCATTAAGCAAATGAGCGTAGAGCTGCCCCCCGACCTGGCGGGCGCCTTGGCCGAACCGCCGAGGCCGCAACGGGCCTTCTCGTGGAAACCGGCGGGGTGGCGCACTGAGATGCATGATCTTCCTGAAGTACTGGAGGTGCTTGAGGCTCTTCCTGACAAAGTCGATCGGACCCTGATCCGCGAGACAGTGCTGGCCGAACTTGCCGCCGGGCGGGTGCTTCCAGCCTTTGTCAGTGCCATGGTTTGGGGGTACGGCGATGCCGGCTACGGCGCGACGCGCGTCCGCTGGGTGCTCACCGGAATCAAAGACGGAGCCCATGGTGCCCCAGTGCGCAGCGATGTTGCCGGTCTGCTCGGCGTGGCCGTTAACCGAGTTCGCGCTGAAGGCCCTGTCGAAGGTTTCCGCTTCATGAGTAATGCCGGCCGGATTAAACATCTCGCCAGTGCCTTTTTCACCAAATGGCTGTACTTCTCCTCAGCGCTGGCCAGCCCCGACGACCCTAACGCGGCGCCCATCCTGGATAAGCGCGTACACGACTGGCTCGAAGATCGCGCCAATTTGACTCTCGACATCAGCCGTACGCACGAATACCAGCGATATCTCGATGCCCTGACCAGTTGGGGCGAAGCCTTCGGCCGGACCGCCGTCCAGGTCGAAAAGGCGATCTTCGGGCTTGCCACCGGGCGCGACTAACTTCGGTCCGCCCCCGCCAGGTCATCCACGGCAGGGCCACTTGTCCCCCGGCGGGGGAGTAGCGCAATTGATTGCTGAGCAAGCGAACACCGTCATTGGGCGACAGAGCGCTCAGACTGATTCATCTGATGAATCAAGCGCTTCGCACTCGCTCCAAACGATAGCGGTGAAAAGCGCTCCATACGAGCACAATACAGAGCGTACAAGTTATGAGTACGGGAACACTTGTAGAAATACGGTGCGGTGCAACGTGTTAGAGAATACGTCAGGGTTTAGTTGACATAATATTCGTTATAGGGCAAAACGGGTGCGCCGCAGCATGTTTCGCGATGCGACTTACTTATCAAGTTGCCAGAAAGGCACTTTCGATGAGTTACCGTCTTTGATAGCGGGCTGCACATACGGCACCGCCGCTAGCTCGTGAAGGTCGCTCTAAGCAACAACCGCAAAAATCACCACCACGGCCCGCCATCCAACGAGTCACCCCGCAGAGCCTTGCAGAGTCGTTTCGTCACGGTGATGTTACTGCGGTCGGGCAACCCCAACCTTGACGAATCCCCCCACGCTGATTCGCCTCTGACTGTCGCTTGGATGGAAAGGAGGCGCAGCCGAAGCTGCCGAATGAAGCAGCGTCGTCGCGACGCGCTCGTCCACCCGATGGAATTCGTTCTGGGATGTTGGATTACTAGGTTGCAACGCGGGTTGATGGTGGCGCAGCAGGAGAAGCGAGTGCGATCAGGAACATTATCGCAATCGGCGCCAGCCCGAGGAAGGTGGCTGCGTAGACTGTACATAATTTCGGTGTACCGTCAGCATTTATTCCCACCCTGTTGGCTACAAGACCAAAAAAAAGTGGTCCGAGGAATGCAAGAAGCACAGTGAAAAAAGACGCCCGAGCTGCATACTTAAAATTTTGCTCCAGATGAAGATCGGGGGCGGCGTCAAGACCATCTCTGCTCTTTTCCGCTAGAACATGCATACTGAAGCGCCTCGCGTTTATGCCGGCCATGCAAATGATTACCAATGGAATTATAAAGTAGGCAGCCTGGCAAATTGACCTTACACAACATGCTGCCGGGGCATGAAAGGAGTCGGCCATAACATCCAAATAAACATTTGCTGTCTGGACTAGCAATAGTGAAGTCGCGGCAATGACGACGCCGCTGAGTAATCCGGGAAGTTTGAGAATCGCACCGCTGGGCTCGTCCTGAGATACGAAGTACTGTGCCAACATCCAGGACAACCCAGCAATCATAAGGCACCCTCCGAGGGCGAGCATGCTGCTCGCGGGCAAGGTTTGGGTCCAAGCGATTCCACATTCGGTCGGCGACACCATCTCATGCCTTTCGTTCAGAATAGGTGCCATGGCGGAGATGTGGCCGAACAAATACGAGTCGAGGCCGAGTATAAGGACCCCTGGTCCGAATAAAGCAAGAGTATAAGTGTGCAGACCGATTTTATCCCGACCGCCGAAATAGATTCGCGCATCGTTGACGCTAGGAGTTTCTCCTGCGCCATCTTTACGAAGGAGAAATATGGCTGCTGTCAGCATGAAACCAGCCAGGACAGTCGCGAGCGTAGCGTTAGGGCCAGCCGATGTTACAACGCTCCATTGCGCGTCGGGCGTTTTGCAATTTTCGTAAACATCAGTCGCCAAGTGTGTGATCTTTAAGTGGTGCACGTCAATGCGCCTCCCGCCCCGTGAGACCATCCATGTAGTTGTGAAGAGGATATGCTGCGAAACCGGGCTACCCGGGGCCGATCCAGGGTGTGTCGCTCGCGACTATCCAGAATTGAGTATTTGTTGACAGCAGACCTTGTTGCAACGTGCCCCTAGCAGGGACCGCAGCGACGCGCAGCCAGAAATGCTTTGGCAAACTGACTTGTTCGCGTCTGCGGGCGGGCTCTCCCAAGTCGGCAGGCGCGCCCGCGTTGTCGGCAGGCTACTCCGCCAACGAGGTCGCGATCAGTCGGCAAGTCCCAGTCCGTCGTGTGCAGCGCTGTAGCCGCCGCAGGCAACAATGCCTACGGTAAATGGCTCGACAACAAGACCGACGAGAATTTCATTATTCCCTGTTAGCGCGTGTCAGCAGGGATGACCTCCCGCCGTTCTCGCGCCTGCATAACGCGCTCGAGGATGGTCTGAACTCGTTCAGCAAGGGCATCGAATGCAAGAATGTAGGGCCGGGCGAGACAAGGCTCGGTCATGACTTCGGTGGCATGCGGAAGCATGCGTGCGATCTCTGATTGAAGTTCCATCGCTTGATCTCTCAGCGCTGCGTCGGCCCGCGGGTGTTCCGCCACGTACTGCATCGCGCGACCCATCAATGCGCCAGATCTGTCGAAAAACTCAGTCCTGGGTGAATCTGTCATGGGTGCATCAAAGCACGCGGCTGGGCGTTATACGACAATGGAACTCAGAAAGTCTGACTCAATTTGCAGGCTTCAGCTGGTGCAGCGGCCAGATCCCCAAGCCCCGCGGCTTTGTGGGGTGTGGTGTGCCCGGACTCGATTGACTGCTGGTCCTCCAAGGGGGCCGACTGGCAAAGCCTTCCATCGCGTACGGACAATCTTGCAGGGGCGGCATAGCTTCAAACCACCTACGCGCAGGGCGATTTCGACTCGGCAACGCCATCGGGTCCGTTGATGCCAGGTTGGTTTCTCGGCGGACCCACTGTCACCCGCCGATTCTGGGTCTCTCAGACTTCTGCGGCACCACTTGCGCGCTCGTTACCTGACGTTTGCGCAGGCCGTGGCACGGTCCCACGTCGGGACAGCCGCAAGCCAGGCGGTGGTCACTCGCCCAAATGTGCCAGCTCGTATCGCAGTTCCTTGCCGGCAACGGTGACAACCAGCTGCGCCTCGGCGCCTGCAGCGTGGATATAACTCGCAAGCGTCGAGAGAAGTAGATCGTCCTGCCGTTCCAACTTCGAAACCGCCGCTTGTCCTTTTCCGAGGCGAGCGGCCATGTCTTGTTGAGTCAGTTGCGCGGCCTTGCGAATCATCGCAAGGTTCATCGCGTAAACGCGGTCCATTTCCTGCATTCCATCGCGAATCTCCGCCACACGCTGAGCACGTTCGGGGTCAGCGAGTGTGCAACGCAGCCGGTTACTCCCCTTGTCTTCCAGTTTCATGATTCCCGGTTCCTTTCTCGCAACCACTGGTCAATGGCAGCATCAGCGCGCGAGCCCGCACTGAGGTAGAAGGCGTCGCCGATCCTCTTTTTGTCTCCACCGAAGGCGACCACCACCGCGGCAGCCGCGCTTTCAGGAAACCACACGATCAGGCGCACGGCGACGTCGTTGTCAAACGGGTGTGACACGCGCCAAATCGGATAACGGCCCCTTTGGCGTACTCGTTTCAGAACCGCGGAGTCCTCGCTGGGCGGTTCGAGCAAATCTGTGAGCACCGATATACCCGCGTCGGCGTACTCGACGATTCGCCGCGCGATGTCATCACCGGCATCTGCCTTTTCGTCAAAGCCGTCGAGCCAATTCTGAAACTCGCCGGTCCAGTCGGTAATCACACCAAAATACTACCTCAAATGCCTATTCCATGCAAGGCATAATTGCTAGGCGGGAGCGGCGTTGTTGCCGATGCTCGGGTCGTCCTCACCCCGCAAAAGGTCGCGCCGCCAACGACTTCCGTGACCAACAGGCGAATGCGGTCAACTGGCAATGACGATCCCTACTCGCATAGCTTTCATTGTGCGCTGGGGGTGTTACGAGATGCCGGAGAGCAGCGTGGCCGGTGCCACCCCAAAGTGGTCGGCGATGTCGAACAGTTTCGCGATGGAGATGTTGCGTTGGCCGGCCTCTACGCCGGTGAGAAATATTCGGTCAATGCCCGTGGCTCGTGATGTAGCGCTTTTGGTTTCGTTGGCGGCCTCGCGTAGCCGCGTGATGTTGGCGCCCAGGGCGGCTAATCGCTGCTGGGCGCGGTCTGCTGCCATCTGTCCGCCCACGTGCCGACTATAAGCCGCATTGGATTGGCTCTGCAACTGGCACGGATTGGCCATCATGCTCGCTAGTCGGGAGCCGTCTGGAAACTGGCGCCGAACCGCGACTTATCTACAGCACCTTGGCAATCCACAACGCACGACCCTCGTTGGGCGAACGAAACAAGGCAGACACTCGCGGCCCTATGCTTACTATAAGCAACATCGTCGAAGAAGGAGATGCCCCGTGGCCCACCCACCCGCAATGACACCTAGCAGCACTGCGCTTCCACCCGGTGTGTTCGAGCACTTGGACCCGCAGACGTTGGAATTGGAGGACAACGTCCGCGCCGACGCCGATACCGGGGCGGCATTCGCGGCCCTCGTGGCCAGCGTCCGTCAGTTCGGAGTTCTTTCTGCGTTGCTGGCCGTGCGCACCTCGCACGGTGTAGTGACAGTACGCGACGGTCAGCGGCGGCTGCTGGCTGCGCGCGCGGCCGGTCTGAGCAGCGTCCCGGTCTATGTCAGACCCGACGCAGCGACGACCGTACATGCCCGCGCGGTGGAGCGCATTACCGAGCAGATTGTGGCAAACGACCACCGCGCGGCACTGACGGAATCCGAGCGCGCCAAAGGAATTCAGCAGTTGCTGCTGGAAGGATTGACTCCGGCCAAGGTCGCCCGATCACTGACCGTGTCAAAGGCGACGGTAGAAGCGGCCGCGATCACCGCAGCCTCAGAACCTGCAATGGCAGCATTGTCGGCAAACCAGCTGACCATCGAACAGGCGGCGGCCCTGGCGGATTTCGACGACGATCCGGAGACGCTGCGCTACCTGACCGAGGCCGCCACTGCCGGCGATTTCGATCACCGCGTCAGCGAAGCCCGGCAAAAGGTAGCCACCGCTGCGGCGCGCGCACGTACCTCAGAAGCGCTGTGCAACAGCGGATATCGCCTTCTCGACGAACGGCCGTCGTGGACCTCAGAACTGTTTGCCTTCAGGTTGGACCGTCTGCGCGACACGGAGGGTAACCGCGCACCAGACGAACTACCCGCCCAGCAGCCCCAGTTGTGGGCGATCTGGCTCGAAGAAGTCGAAATCTATCGCGACACCCGCACTGGTATAGAGGTCGACGAGGGCGACATCGACTGGGACATCGAGGCTGCCGACCACGACGCGGTACCCGACGAGGGTTATGTTCACCCCCGGTTCATCGCGCACGAGAACGCTTTTCAACCTGAGTATTACTGCCTCGACGTCGCTGCGGCCGGGTTGCAGAACTCCCCCAAGTACTCCCCGAACGCGTATAACGGCAGCGTCCACTCGCGACGCAACGACCAGTCAGCGGAGGACGTCGAGGCCCGCAAAGAGGCCGACCGTCGCGAGAAGCGCAAAGTCATCGCGCTCAACAAGCTCGGCCTGGCTGCCATCGAAGTGCGCCGAGCATGGGTGAAAAGCAGGCTGCTAGCCCGCAAGGCACCACCTGTCGGTGGGGCGTTGTTCGTCGCGACTCAACTCAGCAAGCACCCCGGCCTGCTTACTGGACACGGTGCAGCGCCGACCGCAGCCGCCCTGCTGGGCCTGGACGCCGCCGCGACCATCGCCGACGCCGCCGCCGCACTGCCGTTGGCCGGCGATGCGCGCGCCACTGTCCTGACGCTGGGCCTTGTACTGGGCGCTCTAGAGGCCGAAACTCCGAAGGACGCCTGGCGCCGCAGCTACTGCAGCTACGGCAAGCACTATCTCAGGTTCCTCTCCGACAACGGCTACGAGCTAGCGGAAATCGAAAAAGTCATCACCTGCGACCTCACGGCCGACGTGTTGTACGACAGGATCGTCGCGGATCAGAAGGCCAGCGCAAAAGCCAGCTGATAGTCAGCGGGGGTGAAGGCCACGGTCTGGGGCTGGCCCTCGACCGTGGCCTTCACCCTCTGCGACGTCCGTGGATCGCTCACTCCACTGCAGGCCGATACCGCGCTGACTCGGTCCCGTCCTCTTTGCGGTGTGCTCGCCCGGATGCCGCCGTGCTATTGAAATTCGTTGCCAAACAGAGAATCCCGCGTGAACCAAGGGTGTCGCGGCTTCCCCGGCAGCATTGCTAGAGACCGGCGGGGCTGATATAGTGATGACTATAATCATCATCCAAAAGAAAGGAATGCCGTGGCCCCCCAGTCCCGTGTAGAGCCTGTGCCGCCAAGTCCTGCAGCCGTTGTGACTCACACCCTGATTCGGATACAAGGCGAACAGGAAGGCGACATCACGGTGTTTCACGCTTGCACCAGCACGACGCGCATGGCAGTGACATGGGGAGGCATTCTCATGACCTTCTGGTCGACGCAGGCCGTGCAAAGCGTGTTGGAAGCCTTCGCTGCCGCCCGGGCGTTGACGGCACCGCTGATGCGTCGAATCCCGGCGCCACCAACGCCACCGTTAGAGCCTTTCGCTGTTCAGACCATCGCGTTGGACTGGACGCGCGGTGTCAGTTATGCCGTGCTGGCCCGAGAGGAGTTGGCGCGTGACCGTACGCGAACGCTGCGCTGGATCGACCTTCACTGCGGGCCTTGCACATGGCAAATCTTGGACCAGGAAGGTTACGCCAGCGCCCTAGAACTGCTGCGGCGTGCGCACCGCACCGCTGTGCACGTGTTTGCCGATGGTTCGACTCACAGCGACGACCCCACCCTCGATGACTACCGCCCGAGACAGTAATCCACAAGCACGCTCGCGGGCCGCATCATGTCCACAAGGGCAGATGCGGCCCGCATCGTGCTGCGCCGTGGTCGTTCACACTGGTGGCCTATGACCTCTCACTCATCGCTAAAGAGAAGGAGCCGCACCCCCTATGCCGAATTGGACATTGACTCTTAGGCACCCCGTGGGGATCGAAAGCTCCTACACCGGAACCCAACTGACACCCGCGGATGCTCTTGGCGCGGCGATCGCGGCCACCCGGAAGCACCAGAACCGGCTACCCGAATCGCAACGATGCCGCTACACCATCCACGTGGACGGCGCCCTGGTGGCGCTCATCTCCGCCGGCGTAGAAAAGTCAGGCGAGCCCGGCAACCACGAGATCGCGAACCTCTTGGCGGCCCTGGGCACACCGCCCATACCGCAGGCAATGGATCCCTAGCTGCGACAGCCTCGACATCGTCAGCCCGCCCCATTGAGGGGCCGGCAGTTGGGCCCAAGAGGCGGGGCGTAGATCACCGACTCGCACGTACGACAGGACCAGCACCGGTGACCGCCACGGCGCAAGCATCGGCACGGCTGATGGCCCACCAGGAGGTTTCCAGGGCCTAGCGCGTGGCCGTTCTCGCAGAAAGGCGGGGCCTGCTCAGCCCAACCGCGCCGCGTGGGTCTGATCTGGCCGATCGCCATCCTTGTCCACCTTTACCGTGCTGTGCGGTCGGTCGAAGAGACCGACTCAGCTGATCCGCTGTTCGTCGCTGTCGCGTCACCGTCATACCGATCTTCGACCGCCCCGCCGACAATCACGACCTCTCGTTGGTGGCGTTGTAGTCGTCACCACTGATACCGCCGTTACCGCCGGGCACCCCCGGATAGCGTCCCAGGGAGTGGTGGACTTCGGATCTGGCGTCGGGTCACGCGTCATGATCAACGAGTCATGTTGAACGCTAGGTGATTTGGTGTTGTTTGGCAAGCGCTGCCGCAGCGTGTTTCTTCGCAATCACGGCCCGTAGTTCGTCCATGGAGACATCGGAGAGGTAGCGGCGGGTGACCTGCCACTCATCATGAGATTCGATGACTACCGCCGTGGCCAGCCGCAGAAGCGCGGCCGAGTTGGGGAAAATCTCGACGACATCGGCTCGACGCTTGATCTCTTTATTTAGACGCTCTATGGGATTGTTGGACCAAATTTTTTGCCAATGAGCCCGCGGGAACGCGGTGAACGCCAACACGTCGGTCTTGGCGTCGCCCATCATCGCCGCCACCTTCGGAAATGACGAGGCCAGGGTGTCGGCAACCCGGTCCCACTGGCCGGCGACCTCGGCCGGGTCGGTGTGGGCGAAGATGGTCTTGACCGCCGCAGTCACCGCAGGGGCGTGCTTGGCCGACACGGCGGTGTGTAGGTTGCGCATGAAATGCACCCGGCACCGCTGCCACGAAGAGTTCGTGAACTGTTGTGCCACAGCAGCTTTCAAACCAGCATGAGCATCGGAGATGACCAGATGCACCCCGGAGAGTCCGCGGGTCTTCAGCGACGCCAGGAACTCCCGCCAGAACTCATAGGACTCGCTGTCACCCACCGCGGTGCCCAGCACTTCGCGGGTGCCCTCGATGGATACCCCGGTGGCCACCACCAGCGCTTGAGAGACAACGTGCGCTCCGACGCGCACCTTGCAGAACGTGGCGTCGCAGAACATATACGGAAACTCGGTGTGGGACAGGCTGCGGGCTCGGAAAGCCTCGATCTCTTTGTCCAGGCCCGCACAAATGCGCGACACCTCTGATTTAGACACCCCGGTCTCCACACCCATGGCGGCCACCAGGTCATCGACGCTGCGGGTCGACACCCCGTGCACGTAGGCCTCCATGATCACCGCATGCAGCGCCTTATCGATGCGCCGGCGCCGCTCCAACAGCGACGGGAAGAACGACCCGGCCCGCAACTTGGGGATTTGCACCTCAACATCACCGGAGGTCGTCGACACCGTCTTGGGTCGGTGTCCATTGCGATGCACCGTACGCCCGTTAGTGCGCTCGTAGCGGCCGGCGCCGATGGTGGCACTGGCCTCGGCCTCGATGAGCTGCTGCAGCCCGGCCCGGATCAGCTCGGCGAACACCGCGCCCACATCGGCGGACTTCAGCGCATCGAGTTGGGCAAGCAAGGCACAATGGTCCTGGGTCATCGCGTCGCGTGTCTTTCTGTGAGTCACTTTGGTCGGTAACTCACTGACCACTACGCGATGGCCCGCCCCGGCACCCTCAGCGACACGCCCGGCGCTAGGTCCGCGCCCGTCTACCCCCGGTCCCGAAACCCCACCACGCCAGGGGACGTGCCCCACCCCCGGCCCACACCACCGTCGGCACGACCCAGCACGGTGGCGCCTCGGCCTCACCATCGACACCCGACCGGCCGCCGTACTTACGGTTTAGGAGTTACTACTTCGTCCCGACGCTAGCCGGAGGCGCCCGTGGCCCCGCCGAAACCGGTCAGCGAGCCGGTCTGACGGCCTGGCACCGCCGTCACCAGATTTCATCCCGCCTAGGCCACCGATGCCGCCGGCTCCACCGATGCTGAGCAGCCCGCCGCCGTTACCGCCGCCGCCCGCGCCGTGCCCGCCGGTGAGGGGGGCGCGCGAACTGCGACTACGGGGGCTGATGTACCTCGGTGATGAGCAGCTCCGAAGAGCGACGCAAATCGGGGACTCGGAGATCTGGGCGCCCAGCGGCGGCGCGAGCCTTGTGGAACATCGGGTAAAGGACTGACGGTGAGAGATGGCGGTCGCAATCGAGGACTGAGGGGAAAAGTAGGGCCTCATCATCAGGTCGAACGTGGTGGCGAAGGTGGGCGTTGATTCTTGGCGCCAGCGTCGGCGGGATGGGGATGTCTCGAATCCCGAGCGTACTTTTCGGTGTGGTGGCGTGAAACTGCCCGTTGGTAAGCGCCACCGCGCGGCGCACGCGAACGATGCCGGCATTGAGGTCGATGTCTTTGCGCCGTAGCTCTGCCAGCTCGCTGAACGGCATGGCCAACCAAGCCGCCATGAGGATCAGAGGTTGGTATCGCGGTGGCATCGCCGCGGCCATCGCGTCGAGTTCCTCGGCCGTGGCGGGGTGAACCGCATCGGTGCGTCGTGAGGTCTTCACATCGGGGTTATGGCAGGGATTGCTGTCAATGATGTTGCGGGACAACGCGTCCTGAAGGATTGCCCGGAGTAGCGAGTAGGCATGAATCCGTACAGTCTGCGGGCTGAGTTCGGTGGCGGCGTACCAGGTCTCCACCATGTCAGGGGTAATATCGCCGATCGCCATGCACGCGAAAGACGTCAGAATAATCTTGTCTAGCAGTCTGCGGTAGTGCTGGCGGGTGCGTTGACTGATCTGGCGCTGTTCTACCCACGCACGACTGTAGAACCCGAACGAGTCTGGGGTGCAGTGGATATCGATGCTAGCCATCTTGTGGCGCTGATGGTTCTGTGTTGCGGGCCGCTGGCGGGCCCGCGGCTCGACGCGCAAAGCATGCCGGGGTTTCCAGGCGGTTCATAAGGCTACCTGCTTTGCGTTGGACCCGAAAAACACAGCGACGCGAGGAGGTTCAGGAAATCTCGTGCAACAACGTTGCCGGAGTAATGCCAAGGGCACGTGCCAGGCGGACCAGAACAACAACGGTGGCGGCCTTGTGGCCGTGTTCGACTTGGTTGATGTAGGTGCGATGCAGACCCGCCTGCTCTGCGAGCGACGCCTGCGTCAGGCCTGCTCGCACCCGGTAATGCCTGACGGCTGCACCCACATGCTGCTGTATGGACGCATCGTCCAGTGCATTGCTGTCCATGGCGGCCCTTTGCGTCGTGCCCCGAACCTCTGTCGCCGATAGTCTACACGCAGTGCGGCCGACGGCTCGTTTAGAACAGGGCATCGCCGGTCGCCTCCTGCCACCATTCTTCGAAGCCCGCCCGCTGCTTCTCGACTGGCCCCACAGGGGCCGCCACGATGAGATGATCAACGCCCTGCGTGCTGCGCTCCTTCAGGACGTGACGTATCACTCCATCGGCGCCACAGACTCGCTGCCCGGGCTGAACCGCCAGCTGTGCAGCCATCTCGGAGCGGTTGCCCGTGCCCGTGATCCGGACCGAGCGCGCCGTGATCCCCCGGCGGCCGTCGCGGCCAGGCCGCTGCAGGCGGCGGACCTCGTAGAGCGCCCACCGTGATCCCTCGAGGCGGGCCCTGAAGCGGGACAGGACGTCGTCGAGGCCGGCTCTCGCCACCATCTCTGCGGCACTGCTGCCCTCGATAAGGGTCTGGGGCCGGATTGAGGCTACGTGCAACGAATTCAAGAAACAGTGTTTCAGCGCCGCGTTCCGGCTCGGCCCGATAGCGTTCGATCTGACGCGCTCGTCCCGACTCGGTCGTCATGCTAAACGGGCAAAAGCTGCACGCTGATTTCGGCACCGTCTCGCCGAGTTCCGCTAGTAAGAATTGACGGCAGTCTTCGCGGTTCCAGCCCCACTCCTGCAGCGGATACCAGCCCGTCCTGGTCTCGGTGTTGAATCGCCCTGGTTCTGCCGGAGACTCGGGCTATTGGATTCCGATTAGTGGTTGGTCGGTCCGTTGTGCATCGTAGAACGCGGCTTCGAACTCGGTGGGCGGTACGTCGTTCAGGTAGCCGTGGAGGCGGCTGTTGTTGTGCCAGTGGACCCAGCCCAGGGTGGCCAGCTCGACGTCCTCGACGGTCCTCCACGGCCCGCTGCAGGCGGGGCCGTAGATCAACTCGGCCTTGTAGTAACCGTTCACCGTCTCCGCCAAAGCGTTATCGAAGCTGTCCCCGACCGACCCGATCGAGGGGACCGCGCCGATCTCGGCGAGCCGCTCACCGTATCGGATAGACGTAAACTGCGATCCAGCATCGGAGTGACATGTCAAGCCCACCAAGCGATTTCCGCGTGACCAACGTGCCATCTCCAACGCATCGAGCACCATCGTGGTGCGCATGTTTGAGGCGACTCGCCAGCCGACGATCATCCTGCTGAAGGTGTCAATGATGAAACAGACGTAGGCCACCCCGGCCCAGGTCGGCACGAACGTCAGATCGGTCACCCAGAGCTGGTTCGGCGCGATCGCCGTGAACTTGCGCCCGACCAGATCGGGGTGTCGCGCCGCAGCCGGATCCGGCGTGGTGGTGCGCACTCGTTTGCCACGCCGCGCCCCCGCGATGCCGGCGGCCCGCATCAGCCGCGCGACCTGATCCCGCCCGACGTCGTGGCCTGCCCGACGTGCCGTTTTCCACAGCTTGTGGGCCCCGTATACCCGGTAGTTGTCCTCCCAGAGCTTTACCAGGACAGGCCCAAGCTCTGCGTCGCGTTGGGCGCGCGCCGAGGGAGCGCGAGTCTTGGTGTCGTATGAATCGCCCTGGTTCTGCCGGAGACTCGGGCTATTGGATTCCGATTAGTGGTTGGTCGGTCCGTTGTGCATCGTAGAACGCGGCTTCGAACTCGGTGGGCGGTACGTCGTTCAGGTAGCCGTGGAGGCGGCTGTTGTTGTGCCAGTGGACCCAGCCCAGGGTGGCCAGCTCGACGTCCTCGACGGTCCTCCACGGCCCGCTGCAGGCGGGGCCGTAGATCAACTCGGCCTTGTAGTAACCGTTCACCGTCTCCGCCAAAGCGTTATCGAAGCTGTCCCCGACCGACCCGATCGAGGGGACCGCGCCGATCTCGGCGAGCCGCTCACCGTATCGGATAGACGTAAACTGCGATCCAGCATCGGAGTGACATGTCAAGCCCACCAAGCGATTTCCGCGTGACCAACGTGCCATCTCCAACGCATCGAGCACCATCGTGGTGCGCATGTTTGAGGCGACTCGCCAGCCGACGATCATCCTGCTGAAGGTGTCAATGATGAAACAGACGTAGGCCACCCCGGCCCAGGTCGGCACGAACGTCAGATCGGTCACCCAGAGCTGGTTCGGCGCGATCGCCGTGAACTTGCGCCCGACCAGATCGGGGTGTCGCGCCGCAGCCGGATCCGGCGTGGTGGTGCGCACTCGTTTGCCACGCCGCGCCCCCGCGATGCCGGCGGCCCGCATCAGCCGCGCGACCTGATCCCGCCCGACGTCGTGGCCTGCCCGACGTGCCGTTTTCCACAGCTTGTGGGCCCCGTATACCCGGTAGTTGTCCTCCCAGAGCTTTACCAGGACAGGCCCAAGCTCTGCGTCGCGTTGGGCGCGCGCCGAGGGAGCGCGAGTCTTGGTGTCGTAGTAGGTGCTCGGGGCCATCGACACCCCTGCTGAGCGCAGGACGGTGCAGATGGGCTCGACCCCGAACTCCTCGCGGTGGGCGTCGATGAAGTCGACTATTTCTTGTGTTGGCGGTCGAGCTCCGCCCCGAAAAAACTGGCCGCGCGTTTCAGTATTTCGTTGGCACGCTTAAGTTCTCGTATCTCCTGCTCGAGTTCTTTGACCCGCTGCGACTCAGCTGTGGACATTCCGGGCGCATGCCCATCATCGATGTCGGCCTGGCGCACCCAGGCACGCACCGACTCCACGCCATAGCCCAGCTGGCGAGCCACCCGTGACACCGTGCCCTGCTCGGTGCCCAACTCGGCCCGCAGTGTCCGCACCATCCGCACCGCCGCTGACTTTTCCTCCGGGCTGTAGCGACGCGCCGTGGGCTTCCCAGACGCCTGTTCCTTCGGCATACCTGCATCCTCGTTTCCAAGGTCAGGAGCCTCCGGGATTTCCAGGGCGATTCAGTGTTGTAGATGCGATCCTTTCTGGCGCGGGCAGGCTCATTGGCCTCAAAGCCAATTGCGTGTCGGTAGGGGCGCCCGTTGGTGATACGGGCGATCAGCGGATCCAGCGCGTCCCCTTTCGCGTGCATCGAGCTTCTCTGCACTAGTCAAGTGGTTGCCTAGGTGAGTGAGTCGATGCGGCTGGCGAAGGCGAGGCCGCGATACTGCTCGATCATGACCGCCCCGCTGCCGAAGTGGAAGCGGTGACAGGTATCACCGCAGCCTCATCGCGGGGTCACGGGTATTAGGGGTTCGATGTTCTGGCGGGCTCTAGGAGTGAGAACTGCCCGGGCAATGTCGGATCGACGACGTTCAGGTAATTGGAGTCAAGCTCGGGTCCAAGTAGCACGAGGGCGGCAAGACGGCGAGCGATTGTCGTGAATGTGCGAGCCTCGGTCAAGGTCAGATCGCTGCCAAGGGCTCGCTTTTCCCGGTAACTTAGCCACTTTCGCAGGACTTGGAATCCGCCAATCTTGAAGTCCCACACCGCCGCCGGGATTCCTTGCCAGCTGACGTGCTCATTGAGATAGACGTCAAGGACTTGCTCACCCAATAGCTCGATCTCCACGTCCAAGAGGCCGGCCTTGTCGGATGACAGACGTTTGCGAACATCGAATCTGCCAGGACCCGGCATCACTGCCCGCTGCTGAACGATGCCCCAACCGGCCGTAACTGCGAGATCGCCTCGGCCTGGGTCGATCGCACTACCGTCATGGCGTGCGATCGTCGCGACGTGTTGAAACCGCGATTCGATCGGCTGCTTGTCGATTCCAGCAAGGGGCTCGTCAAGGTTGAGTACATGGGCCACGCGCCTTCCGAGTGTCGACGAGTCGCGCAACGACGAATCAGACTGGGGCAGCGGGATACGAGGCCAATCGGAGCGCACCGCCTCTCCGTTCTGTTCAACGTAGAGGGGTGAGACTCCGATCGCTAGGGCGTGTAGCCAAATGAGCGTTGCGCTTTCCTTATTGGACTGTGCGTCATCAATGCCCAGCCCTTGGAGGTACGTCAGCGCCTGTGCGGACAGATTCGGCCGCCATTCCTCCTCAGGTTTGTCGCTTTCGATCTCGAATAGAGCCGGGGCAGCGTCCTCCGGGGCTCTCGAAATGGGTGACAGCCAGAGTGGCACCGCGTACGCGTCGGTGAAGAGCACCTTTTGGTCGATCAGACATTCGGAGAAATGAAGTGCGGCACCATCGAGGGCGCGTGGTGCACGTCGACGAACGAGTAGGAATCCGGACTCGGTGGACTCCGCTGCTACGAGCAGTGGCCGTGACCGATTCCAAAGGCCCGGAACGGAGTCGACGTACGCGTACCGCATGTCGAGGGGCCGGAACTGGAAGCGCTTGACGCGCTGGTCGTCGAATTGGGTCTCTTTGAGCAGGCGCTCGCGCACGCTGGCGGGGTTGAAGCCCGCATAGTTCGTGGCGAGGCGCGGGTCGACCTCGGTCAGCGGGACCTCGGGATCCAAATATGTTCTCATGCGCGAGATTAGAGCTCCGCGGTCACCGTCGATTAGTGCGAACTTCCGGTTCTCGTTCAGGCCGAGCATTGGCTCTTCGGCGCACAACTCCGGGATGGCTGGCCAACTTGTATAACCCGGTCGCGGGCTCCACCGCAGGAGGCGAAACCAGTTCGCTTCCTCGGGCGAGAGGGGTTCGTAGTCGGGCCCGGCGTCGGTTTGGGAGGTGGCGGCTGCGAGTTGTTCACGCTTGTTTTGCCCCCAAAAGTCGCGGTATTCAACCTTTTTCGCCGATCCTGCGTGGTCAGCAGTTCGGACCAACATGCTGATGGCCACGCCGCGGGTGATGCCTGAGGGGTTCAACGGTGTGGAGAAGATGGATGGGTCTGTTTTGCCGTCGGGAGTTTTCTTGCCCGTCTCGCGACTGTCGCCGTTGAGGTGGTCGATAGTTATGGTGTCGAACTCGTTGAGCAGGCGCTGGCGCATGACCACGGCGGACGGGTCACCGAGCCAGGAGGAGTTGCTCACGAAACAGATGATGCCCTTGCCGGTCTGCTCGGCGACCCTTCGTTCGGCGATGCGAAAGAAGCGGATATACAGGTCGTCGAGCTTGTTCTTGGTAATGTCCCACTTGTCAGCGAGGCCGACTTTGTATGGTTCGACAAGACCGCCTTCTTCGGCCGGAGATACTCCGGCGAAGCCGTTGTACGGGGGGTTTCCGAGCACGACAAGGATGGGAGTCTCGCGCTTTACCGCGTCGGCGGCATCGCGTTCTGCGACGAATTCGGGAAACGGTAGCGGGGGGTGCGGGTCGGCATCGACCCAACCGGTCAGCGCGTTTGTTAGATAGACGCTGGCTCGTTCGCCGACATTGGCGTTCAATGCCACGCCGAGTTTTTGTAAGGTAAGCCCAATCCTCAAGTGCGCGACCACAAATGGAGCGGGCAGCAGCTCAAACCCGTGGATGCGCGATAGGGCTGCTTCCTTGACTTCAGCGGCGACGAGTCCGTCGCCGCCTTGCTCTGTCAAGGTTGCCGCGACTTTGTCGAGGACGGCGGTTAGGTAGGACCCGGTGCCGGTGCACGTTATGCGCTGTATTTGGGCGTGTCTCACTCGGATCCATGCGCAACCCCGTTACAGTGCCCGCAACCCTGACTACAGAAGGGCCGTTGAGGGGGACGCTGCCGGTGGATTTGTACTTCGCTGACTGGTCGCTGGTGTCGCGGCCGGACGGGTTGAAGGCGGTCGGCTCCGACGCCATCTCGACGCCACGAGTGCCCGACGGGACTCCGGTATTGGTGGACGATTCGATGCGCCCGGTGGAACCTTGGTGCACATTCCTGCGGCTGTACTCGCAGAATCTACGTCGGAACTCTGTTGTCGCCTATGCCCGCGACGCGCTCGAGTTCGGCCGGTTCCTAGAGACGAGAGGCGTTGGGGTGCTAGATGTCTCGGAGTCGGACCTGGTGGCCTACCGGGCGAACCGATTCGCTTCCGGGGTCTCGCCGCGTTCGTGGGCTCGGCAATTGGTGGTGATTCGAGCTCTCTTCACGTACTTGTACGAAACCGGGCGCAGAGACAGTTTGCCGTGGATTCAGGTTGGCAGCCGGTCGGTGGTGACTCCGCGGATTCCTCGGACTGAGATGGATGTTCGGGCGCTTTCTCACGCGCAGTGGGTCGCGTTGCGCGATGTTGGGTTCGGCGGGGAGTTGCCCACGGGAGAGCTGGATCGCTCCTACCGCGGCAGGTCTACGGTCCGAAACGCGTGCGCCGCCGAGCTGGCACTGACCACGGGGATGAGGCTCACCGAATGGAGCACCCTGCTGGACGTCGAGGTCCGATCGGAGGGGGCTGGCACTTCACTGGTGCTGGAGGCATGCGCGAAGAACGGCCGTCGACGCCGAGTTTATGTTCCGGCATCCACCGTCCAGAGAGTTGAGCTGTACCGCTGCACGGAGCGGAAATCGCTGGTGCGGAAGGCCCAGGCGAGCTTGCGCCGGAAACTGCCGAATATGGCGGTGGTCCACGACGTTGACCTGCCGGCGGGCAAGCTGGTCTACACGCTTAATGGTGACGAGCGGCGCGACGAGTTCGCGACGATTCCGCCAGAGACGCGACGCGTACTGGTGAAGGTGACTCCTGGCGGGATCGAGCCACTGTCGCTGTTCGTCGGTCGAGGCGGCCTGCCGCCATCGCAGCGGCGGTGGCACCAATACTTTGAGGAGGCCAACGACCGGCTGGCGAACTTCGAGGGCCAGGTTCCGATCATGCCGGTGGCGGTCACGCCACACGACTTGCGTCATACCTTTGCCGTGGTGATGCTGCGTAGCCTGCAGGCGCGTGCTGCGCAGCTCGAACGATCGCGTCCCAAGCACGGGTTCGGCACCATCAGCGAGCACATCATTCACAACCCTTTGTTGACTTTGCAGCGTCTGCTCGGGCATGCCGGCCCGTCCACGACGATGGTTTATCTGCGTTATGTCGATGAGTCAGACGAGCTCATTCAACGTGCCTTCGAGTCGTGGAGCGACAACGAACGTGACTACGCCAGTTACGTTCTCGCGCAAATTGAGGCACAACGGCCGTGAACGATTCCGACCGCCAGCCGCGTACTGTGACGTTTCCGCCGGGTGGTCCGCTGAAACAATCTCGAATCGATCCAGCCCAGTACGTTGCGACACGGCTCGTGGCTGAACTGGCTGACGCGTGGAAGGAATGCGCAGAGACCGCGTCGCTATCACCTGGCACAGTGTCCCGCCAATCCAGCGTGGTTCGTAGTGTCGGGAAGTTCCTTACCGCGGACGCGGACAGATTCCTGACATTGTCCGGCGACGGCGCGGACGTGGCCCGGCGGCTGCATGATTGGGAATCGGCGATGGTCGCCGAGTTTCCCCCGCCCAGCGTCCGAGCCAAAGACCTGGGCATGGAGCTTCGCAATCAAGTCGCCCGCTACCTGCAGTCCAACGGGATTCCCGGCGGTGTGCTGGCGGACTGGGCGAACGGCCAGGTGTTAGACGGACGGCCATGGCAGGAACTCCCGCTCGACGAATTCAGCAACAACGAGCGCCTCCAACTTGAGCAGACCTGCCGGCAGATCGTGCGCGACACAGAGGACCGTCTGGCGCGCGGCGACGCCCTACTTCGCGATGGCCACGATCCGCGGATCCACGGGTGGAACCGCGTGGAGAACGTGCTGTGGGCTTTGCGCAATGTGCCCTATGAGGATGGGTTTCACGTCCATCTCGCCGGATCACGACGCCAACTTGATCCGCTGGAGATCGACCGCATGTCGGGAGTGCGACGCGCCCCCGCGCGAATCAAGGCCCCACCACTGCTGACTGCCGTCGGCGCATTCCTGGCTCCCGATGCCGAGTATCTCCTGGCCATCCGGGTGTTACTGCATTTGCAGACCGGATGGTCGCCCGAAGAGAGCGCTCGACTCTGTCGCGAGGACATCGAGTTCGGCGTGGAGTCCGTGCGGGTTCGGGCGACAAAGGCGCGTGCCCAACGGATCCGATGGCACACCCTGGCCTCGCCGCGGGACCAGCCGTGGGGGTGGAAGGCTGGCGACCTTGTGCGGCGAGCTGCCCATGCCATGCGCCACGCCCACGCGCTGACGCCGGATCAACCGCTGTTCTGGGTGACCGGATGCCGGTCTGTCCGTGATCGGCTCGACCACGAGTACCCCCATTACGTGGTCCGGGAGCACCACTTCGGAAAACTCAACACGCTGAAGAATCTGATTGAGCGCCACAGCCTCTCGATCAGCCAACCCCACGACATGCGCCGGCTCCGTAAGACGGTCAAGAGTGCACGCGCGGCTCTGCTGGGCACTCTCGCCGGCGCTGCCGGCGACGACCACACCGTCGAGGTCTTCCGCGACCACTACGCGCAAACCACGACCGTTCACACGATCGCCGCCCAGACGGTGCTGCGTGCGCAGCAGAAGGTCCTGCAACGCGCCTCACAGGGACCAACATTCGTGGCCGCGACGGCAGCCGAGGTCTCCGAATCACCGACAGATCCCGAGCTCGCCGAAATTGCCGCCACCGTCGCCGCGGAGACGCCCACTGAGCAGGAACTGACGATCGCTGCTTGCCGAGATCCCTATGACGCACCGTTCATGGATCAGGGCTCGCTATGCCATGCCTCACCGTCGATGTGCTTGCAATGCCGTAACGCCATCGTATTCCGCGATCACCTTCCGCGCCTGATCGCCTACCGAGAGGCACTGGACGCCATCGAGAACAACACGCCGCCGAGGGTGTTCAGCGAGATCTACGGCCAGCAGAGAGTCAACATTGACGCCATTGTCGCCGAGTTCCCACCCGAGCAGATCGAGGCTGCCCGCCCGGCGGACGTCCATTTGCACCGCCCGCTTGGACAAAGGGCTGAACAATGACCAACGCACCCGAGCCGCAGACTTGTCCGACACTGACAGGCTTCGATCCCGACGAGCCGGTGTTACCCGCTGACCGCCGCGTGACCGACGGGCCTGACCCCCGATTCGGGGACCTCCCGCGCTGGGATCTCACCGCCAGCGGTCTCGCACCGAACCTCAATGCTGCACAAGCACATTTGCGTTTCGATGTGTATCCCGACGGGTGGGTGCCGATCGCCAAAACCCTCGCGATGGCCATGCTGCAACCGGTCCACCCCATAGTCAGGCGAGCCGGAATCTATCGTTCCAATCGGCCCTACAAATTGAAGTCCATCCGACATGTCCTCACCGAATTGAGATACCTCGCGGAATGGGCCGCCAGGGCCGGTCTCACCGCCGACCTGTCGGCCTGGACTCACGCTGACGGTGAGGCCTACCTTGCCGAGCGAAAGGCTCGATCCTTCTCTGCCGGCCGTAGCGCCAACGACCTTCTGCGTCACCTCGGTGATTTCCGGGGGCTCCTGCCCAACGGCGGACTTTCCATCCAGGTCGACCCGTGGGCTGCAAGATCCGGCGGCGAAGTCAAGACTCCCGTCATCCCGCCGGAAACCTTCTGGCCACTGGTACGCGCCTGCTGGACCTACATCGAAACGTTCGCCCCCGATATCACCGCTGCTCGCGACGAAATTGCGCTCCTCAATACGCGTGGACCCAAAAACCGGGAGGTCCGTCCCTCGACACGGGATATCGACGATGCGCTTGACGCCTGGCTGTCATCACCTCAAGCCTTTGTTCCCCTGCACATCTACACCTTGGGGCGCGCACGGGCGGGAGACATCAACTGGGACGGCCTGGGTCTCTGCACGGCACTTCGATTGAGCGGCACCAACTTTTACGGCAACCGCGGACCTGCTCGGCAACTTCGCGTCCATCAGGCGATCAGCCAAGGCGTGCCCACTCGATACGGCTACAGCTCGGTCCAACCCGCGGCTGTTGAACGGCCCGACGGCACACACGGGCCCTGGATAAGCGGCTTCGACCGCATCATCGTCAGCAAGGAACTCACCCAACTGCGCAACGCCGCATACATTTTCGTCGCGATCATGACGATGATGCGTGACAGCGAAGTTCAAAGCCTCGCCACCGGGGCCATCGGAACACATTACGGTGCCCCCGCCGTCACCAGCACACTGCACAAGATGCAGCCATACGGCGGTACACCTCAACGCTGGTGGGTCAGTGAACCTGTCGTGAGGGCGCTCAAAGTCGCCGAGCAGATCACCCGCGACGAGAACCGGCTCTTCGGCGCGGTGCGCGAAGGCGTGCACCGCGACTTGGCAGGATTCGACCAGTACGAACAGATCCGATCGTTCGTGGCGTGGGTCAACGACCATTCGCCCCAGAACGGCTTGGAGCCCATTCCCACGACTCCGTTGGCGCCGCATATGTTTCGTCGCACCATGGCCGTGATCACCGCCAACGAGCCAGACGGCGAGATCGCACTTGGGATCACACTGAAACACAACGCCGTTCGCGCACTTGCCAACGCCACCACGAGCGGGTACGCGGCGCCCACGCCTGAATGGGCCAAAGAATTCGAACACCACGTCAAGGAGGCGGCCGCCGGGGAACTCGTCGCTGACTGGGCACGTCACGCCCAAGGCGACCACGCTCTGCGCGGTCCCGGCGCAACAACCTTCGCCAACGGCCTCGACGACGTCACCGACCGCGCCAAGACCACCGTCGCCATCGGTAACGAACGCATGCTCCGAAACCTGCTGCGCGACGAATTCGCCACCATCCGACTCGGCACCCTCAATCACTGCCTCGGTGACCCCGCCAAAGCGCTATGCCTGGAAGGCGCATCCGCAGCCGTGAAAGCCGGCGGCCCGATCCCGAGCATGTGTCAACCCGCCACCTGCCGAAACTCGGTCATCACCGACCGACACCTGCCCATCTGGCGGCGCGAGGAATCCGACCTCGTCGACAAGCTCAAGGACAAGAGAATGGCACCCGTCCATCGCCAGCGCCTCGAAACCCAGCTCGCCGACGTCCGCAAAATCACCCACCAGGAGCCGAAGTGACCACCGTCAGTCCGGCAACCGAGAAGAAGCTCCGCGACGCGATGGAGCGCCTGCTGGCGGGCAAGTCCAAACGGACTGACGGCCGGCTCACGAAAGCCAACTTGCACATCGAAGCCGGCGTCAGCCGCGCAACCATGAACCGTGCCACTGAGGTAATCGCAGACTGGAACGCCAGCGTCGGCACGGAACCCGCTCCTCGTGACGCCGAGCTCGCTGGACTACAGGCCACGGTCACGGAACTCAAGAAGTGCATCGCGAGGCTGCGCGAACACAACAGCCACCTCGAACGCAGAAACCGGGCCGCCGTCACCGTGATCGCAGAGCTCAACGCGCAGCTTCAGGCCAGTCGGGGCGAGACTCCGATTGGCACCGTCACGCCTATACGGGACCGTGCAGCACGCAGACGAAGGTGATTATCGGCCAACCTCAGTGTTCTGTTGGACCGACGATAACGACTGCCCACTTCTCCTCCGTCTCCTCGCCGGCGTTCGCCAACCCAAGCCCGGCGTGCAACGGGCTTCACCCGCTATACCCGGTCAAAACCGGTCCAAATGGGTCTCTTCCCGATAAGCTCATCTCGCCCATGCACCGAGGTGTCGATTAGCTATTAGCCAGGAGGTGTCGCCCGTGCCCGAGCCGTGGCTGTCAGCCGACGACATCGCTACCCACCTTGGCGTCACCAAGGACACCGTGTACGCCTGGATCGCCGAGAAGGGCATGCCAGCTCACAAGCTGGGGCGCCTGTGGAAGTTCCAGGCAGCCGAGGTCGACGATTGGGTTCGTCGCAACGGGGCGACGGCCGCGGAGGACTGAACGTGCACATCATCGACAACGTCAACGATCTCCTGGGCGACGATCTCAAGGCTGAGGTGCAGGCTGGGTCGAAGCTGCGTATCGCTGCATCGACATTTTCCATCTTCGCGTTTGAGGCGCTGCGCAAGGAGTTGGAGCGTCTCGAAGAGCTCGAGTTCGTCTTCACCTCGCCGTCGTTTGTCGCCGCGGCGGCTACCGATCAGCTGCCCAAGGAACGCCGCCAGTTCTTCATTCCGCCGGGATCGAACGGGGAGTCGTCGCTCTACGGTTCTCAGTTCGAGATCCGCCTGCGCAACAAGCTGACGCAGCGGGCCATCGCGCGTGAATGTGCGGAGTGGGTGCGCCGAAAGGCTCGCTTCCGGTCGAACCGGACCGGTGCACCGATGCAGCAGTTCGCCGTTGTGGATGACAAGGTCGCCTACCAGCCGATCCAGGGGTTCACGTCTGCCGACCTTGGTTACGAACGTGGGAACGCGGTGTCGAACGTCGTGACCAAGCTCGACGATGCTCCCATGGCACGGCAATACGCCGCCCTGTTCGATCAGATCTGGAACAACCCCACGCAGCTCGAAGATGTCACCCAAGCGGTGTACGACCACATCGCGAGCGTGTACGCCGAAAACTCACCGGCGCGAATCTACTTCCTGATCCTGTACAACCTGTTCTCGGAATTCCTCGACGACATCAGCGAGGACGTCCTGCCCAACGACCGCACCGGCTACCAGGAAACGCAGGTCTGGCAGAGCCTGTACAACTTCCAGCGCGACGCCGCGACGGGAATCATCAACAAGCTAGAGACCTACAACGGCTGCATCCTCGCTGACAGCGTGGGACTCGGGAAGACCTTCACCGCGCTTGCAGTGATCAAGTACTACGAGCTGCGCAACAAGTCCGTCCTGGTGCTTGCACCGAAGAAGCTTGCGGAGAACTGGACCAACTACAACGCAAATCTGACCACCAATATTTTCGCTCGCGACCGGTTCAACTACGACGTCCTTGCTCACACCGATCTTTCCCGCACCAGAGGTGAATCGTTGGGTCTGCGGCTCGACCGAATCAATTGGGGCAACTACGACCTCGTCGTTATCGACGAGTCCCACAACTTCCGCAACGCCGACTACGCAGAAGAAAAAGAGTCGCGCTACCAGCGGCTGATGCGTCAAGTCATTCGCGAAGGCGTCAAGACCAAGGTGCTCATGCTGTCGGCCACACCGGTCAACAACCGCTTCAACGACCTGAAGAACCAACTCCAGCTCGCCTACGAAGGAGAGTCCGAGAACCTAAGCCAGCACCTCAACATCTCGACGACGGTCGAGAAAGTGTTCAGCGACGCGCAGCGCGTCTTCAACGAGTGGTCCAAGCTCGACCCCGAGGCGCGCACCACCGACCGCATCCTGCAGATGCTCGACTTCGACTTCTTCGAACTGCTCGACTCGGTCACCATCGCGCGGTCCCGCAAGCACATTCAGGCGTTCTACGACACCACCGAGATCGGTACTTTCCCGCAACGGCTCCCGCCGCGGTCGATTCGTGAGCCGCTCTCCGACCTCCCCGATGTGCCCGCATTCAACGAAATCTTCGGACAGCTTCAGGTGCTCACCCTGGCGGTCTACACGCCGCTGGCCTACGTATTCCCAAGCCGGATCGGCAAGTACGAAGATCTCTACAACGTCAAGGGCGGCACTGCGCGCTCTAATATCGGGCAGCTCGGCCGTGAGCAGGGCTTGAAAAAGCTCATGACGGTCAACCTGCTCAAGCGTTTGGAGAGTTCGGTCGAGGCGTTCCGGCTCACCCTCGCCAAAATTGAAGGGGCGGTCGACAACACTCTGATCCGGCTCAAGTCAAGAACGGGATCCTTGAACGACCTCAGCGTCGATTTCTCCGGCCTGGACCTCGATGTCGACGACGAGGACGACGCCAACGTCGAGGCCCTCTCGTTTGGCGAGAAGATAAAGATCGACCTCGACGACATCGACGTAGAATCCTGGCAGCGCGATCTGTGGAACGACCGCGAGACCCTCCGTGAATTACTCGACGAGATGCGCAGGGTCACACCGGATCACGACCTCAAGCTGCAGGAGCTCAAACGACTCATCGAGGACAAGGCCGCCAACCCCCTCAACCCGTTGAATCGCAAGGCACTGATCTTCTCGGCGTTCGCCGACACCGCCGAGTACCTCTACAAACAGCTCGCGCCGGCATTGAGCGACTCCGGGTTACACACCGCGCTCGTCACCGGCGGCGCCCACGCCGCGAAAACAACGCTGGGGACCGGCTACGACTTCCAGCAGGTCCTGACGTTGTTCTCGCCGAAGTCCAAACAACGCCACCTCACCATGCCCAAAGACACCGGCGAACTCGATGTGCTGATCGGCACCGACGTCATCAGCGAAGGTCAAAACCTCCAGGACTGTGACTATCTCGTCAACTACGACATTCATTGGAACCCGGTACGGATCATCCAACGATTCGGCCGCATCGACCGCATCGGCTCGACCAACGCCCAGATCCAGCTCGTGAACTTCTGGCCCGACATCTCCCTCGACGAATACATCAACCTCAAGGAACGCGTCGAGAACCGCATGGTCATCGCCGACCTCGCCGGCACCGCCGACGACAATGTCCTCACCCTTGAAGGCAGCGATGCCGCGTTCCGGAAGGAGCAGCTCCGCAAGCTCCAAGACGAAGTCATCGAACTCGAAGACGTCCGCACCGGTGTGTCCATCACCGATCTCGGTCTCAACGACTTCCGCATGGACCTGCTGGGATACCTCAAGGAGTCCGGCGATCTGGCCACCGCGCCGAAGGGACTTCACGCCGTGCTCCCCGCAGACCCCTCAAGAGGCCTCCACCCCGGTGTGCTGTTCGCGCTGCGCAACGTCGACGCCAACGAGAACATCAATCGGGGCAACCGGCTTCACCCGCACTACCTTGTCTACCTCGACGACAACGGCAACGTCATCGCTGACCACACGGAGGCCAAACACCTGCTCGACCTGATTCGCACAGGATGCCGGCCTCATGAGGAACCCGTCACCGAGGTCACCCGCGTCTTCAACGCTGCCACCCGCGAAGGCGCAGAGATGGGCAAGTACTCCGAATTGCTCACCGCAGCAATCCGATCCATGATCGACGTCACCGAAGAACGCGATATCGACAGCCTCTTCAGCGATGGACACACGACCGCGCTCACC
>NZ_JAUFRX010000007.1:0-80852 GCF_030755135.1 Mycobacterium sp. TY815
CTGCAGGCCGGCCATCGTCATACCTTGTCCGTAGGTGGGGTCAAGGCTGCACAACGCATCCCCGATCACCACAAGACCCGACGGGAATCTCGGCATCTGGTCAAAGCGGCGCCAGACCGCCGCGGTATTGCGAAGAATCGCGATCTGCCCAACGGGTTCGGCTTTGCGCAGCCCCTCCATAATCGGCTTGGGTAGGGATTCTTTTGCTAGCGAGAGCATCTCGGCCAAGTCGGCCGGTGGCCGGCCCGCCGCAGTGGAACGGCCGATTGCCAGCATCCAAGTGTCGTGCTCGCAGGCCATCAACAGGCCCCGGTGCCTGTCGATCCCTTGATTGAACAGTGCCAGCCGTTCGACGATGCACCCTTCGGGGATGCTCAACGGTTGGCTCGAATAGCCCACGTTGACCACGGACCGCTCCTCAGGTGGGCGGCCATATCCCAGGTCTTCCAGAAACGCCGGGGTGCGCGCGTTCCTGCCCGTGGTGTCGACCACCAGATCGGCATTCACGGCGGTGACAACACCGTTGTCGCGGTTGACGACTCGCACCCCAATGATGGCGTCGTCTTCAGCGATCGGTTCAGCGACATCGTGCCCGTCAAGAAACCTCACGTTGATCAGAGCCGCGACACGTCGGCGGACGTGGAACTCCAGGAACGGTCGGCTGGCCAGATACACCGCCAACGCAGCCGGATCAGCCAACGTGCCCGAACGCTTCAACTCGTAGGGACCGTTGCGCACATACACCCGCGACAAGTCCCCGTCGTCAACAACGGCCGCTCCCGCTGAGGCCAGCTCATTCGGCAGCCCGGGAAACAGTTCACTCAACACGCGGATGCCGCGACTCAGCAATATGTGCACGTGGTGTCCCTGCGGGATGCCCCTGCGATGGGCAGAGCGATCCGGCAACGTGTCGCGCTCCACCACCGTGACCGAGTCGTAGAACTCTGAAAGCACCCCAGCGGCAACCAGACCCGCCATCCCGGCACCCAGCACAACCGCATGCTTACCGACTTCTTTCACGCAAGGCCCCTTCCGATAAAGCACGGGCGCGGCATAGGGGACCACGCGACGAGCTGGTGATCACCGCCAACGCAAAAGCTTCTCAACCCCGACAAGCGACCGTACACCAAGAATAAGAAATCTAAGAATTATCTAAGGATATGGTAAGACGTGAGACGGTCGGCTGGAGGCAGGCTCGCTCGCTCGCTCGCTTTGAAAGGTGCAAATGAGCGCCAACAGATAACTGGAAAACCACTCACTCACATGACCAATGCTCGTTTGCGGCTGGTGACACGATTCTTACCGACACCCCAATTACGGCGAGATTGACGGCCGACTGTATGTCGACATGCGATTGGTGGAGGGCCGTGATCTACAAGAACTGCTGAGCGAAGGACCGCTTGAGCCATCGCGAGCAGTAGGGATCACGGAACAGGTTGCCAAGGCCTTAAACAGCGCGCACAAATCTGGTGTAGTACATCGCGATGTCAAGCCCTCCAACATCCTGGTTGACGAGGACCACTTTGCGTACTTAATTGACTTCGGTATTGCACGCGCTGCAGATGCGACCGACCTGACTGGTACCGGCGCAACCATCGGCACCTGGGCATATATGGCCCCCGAACGGTTCCAAACGGGGGCCGCTGACGCCAAGGTGGACATCTACGCCCTCGCGTGTGTCCTCCATCAGTGCTTGACTGGCAATTCAGCATTCCCAGGTGCGAGTCTCCCGGAGCAGATGCACGCGCATATCTACCTCGATCGGCCACGTCCCAGTCTTCAACGTCCAGGTCTATCAACAGGATTCGACGAGGTCATTGCTCGTGGTATGGCAATAGACCCCGACCAAAGATATGCCACAACTACGAAGCTGGCCGCTGCGGCCCGCGATGCCATCACCGCCACCGTCCCGTCGACCAGAACAACACCGGCCGCCGGCAGACCTCCGTCTGGCGGGGCTACGAAGCCGAACTCTGCCAAGGCGGGCGCTGCGAAGGCGAGCCCGGCCAAAAACCGCGCGAATACGGCTGTGCCGAACGACAGCCCCGCCACGGGTACCTCGACGGCGAGCAAGGCCAGACCTTGCAAGGGTCCAGGCAAGGCAAGCCCAACACAGGGGCCCACACCAACACCCTCGGCCGACGAAGCAAGGGTGCTTGCGCCCCGACCGACCAGGACCTCAGTAGGGTCATCAACGAAAACCTCGTCGCGAGGTAAGCGACCAACGGACTCCTCGTCAGACAAATCGGGCGCGAAAGGGGCAACCGCAGCCGCCAAGTCCAGCAATGTATGGTCGAATTCCCCCCGACGGATTGCACTGACAGCGGCCACGATCGCAGCCGTCGCGGCCCTTGCATGGGTGGCCTGGCAAGAAGATCACCGAGACACGGCAAGACTTTCAACTACTTCTGCGCCGGTGAGCACCGCGTCGCCAGCACCCCCTGTGGGCAGCCCAACCATCGCGAAGACTGATGTGCAGACGACTATTGCCATCTTTGGCAATCAGCTCGTCAGTGGCTACCGCGAGGTATATAACTCGCCTGATAAGCGTCTGTCATCGTGCGGCGAGCCATCGCCCGCGGCAGTGACAGCGAATGTCTACTTGTGTACGCCATACGCAGAAGGCGCGGACGTGTGCTGGGCGGCAGCGTCCACGTCAATGCTGTGCCTCGATGATCCATGGTCCAAAGGACTGCGTCGATACACCTACAACACGACGCTGCTTCAGCAGGTTTATCCCGAAGACAACCCGAAGCCCTATGCGTTACTTCTGGAAGACGGCACTCGGTGTCGTCTGTTGGTCGGAGGCACACGCTGGGTTCGCCCCGATGGCTACATACAGGCCTACAGCTGCGGCCTAAAAGCGGGCTCAGACCTGTCGGTCATGATGCCTTCTGACTTGAGCCCGATCAACCGATCTTCGCCACTATGGACGGTTGTCGTCGGGGTAAAAGATTCGACCTTACAAACCCATTCAGTCGCTACGGCCTGGTTCGCTGGCTCTGAAGGTGATGGGTGACATCACACTCACCCGGCTCAGGACCGGCTTTGTTTTCTCGGCTTCTGGCCATGGCGCGGCCACTAAGAGCCCCGGCCTTTGGGAAGTCGAGGCGGTGCATTCGTCGATATCCGCGACCTACGGTCACTGATTTGTGCACGTCTTGACTGCTATGTTTACTTTGTTCTGTGGATCTGCAGCAGTGGCAACCCGCCAGAAAGGTGATCAATGTATGTGAAACCGGACACACCCTATTGCGGTTTCATGAGGCGGCTGGTGAAGGATCCCAGCGGACGCCGGGTCCATAAGTTGTTCATGCCGCGCACCGGACCGCATGTTCTGATCACAGCGCCCACGGGCACGGGCAAGACGAGGAGGGTCATGGCTCCCGCAGCGGTGCTGTGGGGCGGGCCCGCGGTGGTGGTGTCCTCGAAAGACGATCTCATGCAGCTCGTCATGCAACGCCGCTACGGTCCCACAGCTCTAGTCGACTTACGGCCGGTCCGCAGCCCGGTCTATCCCGTGGGTGTTGATGCGGTCGCGTACGACCCGACGGCGACGATCACTACACCTCTTGAGGCGTTGACCATTGCCGAGACGATCATGCAGATGGCAACCGTGGGGCTCGGTGCGGGGGCGGATCAAGTCTCGGACGGCGGGGTCTGGGAGTCGCAAGCAGCCGGTCCGCTCGCGGCGTTTCTGTACGCAGCCTCCCCGCAAGGCAACAACGAAGGTATGGACTGGGTTTTAAGGGCCGTCGACAATATTGACACCACCAGCCCGGACGCGCGGTCCAAGCCGGGATGGCTACAGGCGGCGGCGATCTGTCACCGCTACGAGGTGTTGGCCATCGGCATGAACCGCATCTTAGAAATGGAGCCACGCCAACGTGATTCGGTTGCTATTACGATGCGCAAGGCCATCACCCCTTGGTTGAGGCAAAGTCTGATGGTGGCTGGCCTCAAGGATCTGCGTAGGAAATTCGACCCGGCGTTTCTCGATGATCCCCACGCGACTCTTTTCGTTCTCGCTCCGGCCGACGGTACAG
The DNA here is from genome assembly GCF_030755135.1 of Mycobacterium sp. TY815. Lineage (NCBI taxonomy): Bacteria > Bacillati > Actinomycetota > Actinomycetes > Mycobacteriales > Mycobacteriaceae > Mycobacterium > Mycobacterium sp. TY815. The sequence continues at coordinate 4,047 of NZ_JAUFRX010000007.1, forward strand.
CCGCCGGCGCGGCGGTCACATTGCTTGACTCGCTCGTCCGGCGTTGGCGAGATAAGACCTCGGCGTTAGAACAGATGCACAGGCTGCTGATGGTTGTCGACGAGTTGCCAAACACCGCGCCAATCCCCAGCTTAAGGCGCATCGTGGGCGAGGGCCGGGGACTGGGCATCAACCTGATGGCGGTCGTGCAGGCGTCCTGCCAGCTCGACACTGTCTATGGCCCGGCTTACGCCCACGAATTGCGGCACATCTTTCCGGTGAACTTCATCATGTACGGGGCGCACGAAGAGGAGCTGCTTACACCGGCTGAAGACTGGTCTGGACTTACTTTTCGCCGCTCCGAGAGCTATGGACAGGCCGACGGACATAAGGGGCTTACTAGCGACTTCGGGCCCGCGCTGCGATGGCAAGAGTTGCTGCCCCCCGATCGCGAGCATGCGCGCGTGATCGTACGGGGAGGGCTTGGGCATTGTGTGGAAAGTCCAGATTGGAGTCGCTTCTGCGCGATGTATGACGCTGCGGTGCAGCATCGCATTGTAGGGTCTCACGCCTGATGTCTATGTCTGATACCCAACGTGTGGACGACCTTCGTGAGGTGGCACGAGGGCTGCGGCGGGGATCGACGAACTTGCCAGCGCGACTCCGTGGCGGACGTTCACGTGGCACCGGCGGAGAAGGTTGACATGCACGACGTACTACGGGATCTGGTCGATCGCCCATGAAGCCCTACTTTGTTCGCTCCGACGAAGCCACGATCGAAATATGGTCTGGAAAGCGAATCCAACACGGCGACGAAGCCCGTAGTGATTGGCAACGAGCAGTGAAAAGCGATGTACGACAGGCAGCTTCGCGATGGACAATGCCGCCGGACGCAACGCTTGCGGGGTACTACAACACCACCAGTTCGGACGTCACAGATGTCGAGAACAGCCTCTTCACCAACATGGGCGAGACCATGCCCCGTTCATTCACCACGTTGCGTTTCGAACGCGGCACCGGCACTCCCAAGTCACCGCCGGTCCCCATCGACTTGATCAGTGGCCACCTTCACTACTACCGCTATAGCGTCGGCGGCCCCTGGACCACATGGGTGCCCGACCAGACAATCGCCAGTTGGAGGCATGTCCCACGCCGCGTCTCCGTCGGTACCGACACAGCACGCCCGGTGTGGTTCGCCCTCCGTTACGCGAACTCCGACGGGGCCGTCGCCGTTGAAAACGTCGCTGCATTACAGCCCGGAGCGATCTTCGGTCTGCGCATCATCGTGCACACGACGAAAGCCCGTTCTCACATGGCGATCTCGAACAGCGAGTTCGTGATCGACGGCGCGATCGCTGCCTTCCATCACGATCCACTATCAGATGAACTCGTCGCAGCACTCCTTTCGAAGCTGCCCACCGTCACTGAGTCTGACCTTCGCCATGCCCTGAGCCGATTAGCCGGGCCGGTGTTCCCTACTCCTGCGGTGCAGATCTCAAAGAACGGCTCCCTGCGAATCGATCCTGCCGACGACCGCTGCTGGTTGGGTGAATACACCGTTCGCGAAGACTCAACCAGCCAGTGGCCAGAACTCAGCGGCAAGCTGTTCACTATCCGGCCAGTACAACCTGGTCAGCAAGGCGGGAGGTAATTGGTCCGCACAGGATATTGCCCGCAGATGGGCGTTTCCCACGCCGGTTGATGTCGGCGCCAGTTTCGTCGCTGTGGTTCGTGGAAAGGGCGTGCGAATCACCGCCAGTGCGGTGCCGTCAATGATGCAGCTTGTAGGTTCTCAACGCTGACTGCACTTCTCAGGACTGCTGCACGCGAGAAATGTTGATGGACCATTGAATTGGTGGACTCGATGCCTGAGCCAGCTGTTAACCAGGGCTACTGGTCCGGTGAGCAAGCCAGTGTGCAGCTCGTTCGGCGGCTGCCCGATGGGGCTCTGGCACGGTCGCTAGGCGGCCAGTGATTTCTAGTGGGTCCACGAGGTCTGCCGTAATGAGCGCGTCGACGAAGTTCTGGTCCTTTTCCCTGAGAGCGCACAATTTCGCAACACACAGGTCCTCCTTGTCGAGGCACCAACCGATGAACTGAGGTTCTCCCGACGGGGCGGCAGTGTTCGCGTTCTGAACTTTGATGAGCCGACCACGCCATCCCTCGGGTAAGGCCGAGGTCTGCAGATCGACACCGTCGATGTTGAAGCCGTGGAGCTCGGCGAAGGGGGAGAACTCGCCGGCCACTCCTTCGATTTCGTCTGCCAGACGTTCGATTTCGTCACTATCATCGGCGATCGGCAGCACGTCCACTTCTGCTGACCTGGTGGCGTAGAAGGGCAATTCATCTTCGCTGTAGGTACCGAGGATTGCCTGTGAGCCGACGATGATCACTTCAGTTCGGCCAGTGATCTGGCACGCGGCCCGGATGGCGTGCTCGAGCTGGTCGCGCCGCATTAACCGACCGAGCGCAGCAAGCGGATGCGCTGTTCTTCGGAAAGAAGACCACCCATCGGGGAGACTTCACGCATCTCGATGCAGTCGCGGCCTAGGCCAGTCAAGACACGATGAATAGCCGGGATATCGCCGTCACCGAGGAGGGACTGCCAACGGTCGAGGTTGCGCACGTGCGGCTCACCGGTGACGTTGGATCGTAAACGTCGTAGGTTCCGTTCGATCGTGGGTTGCCACTGTGTGAGGGTGGAACGTGTGAGGTGTTTGGCGAGCTCGCGGTGAAGCTTCCATGAGCGGCGTTCTGACCGAGTCATCTCGGGAGTGATTGCGCGGCGGGTAATTTCGAGTCGATATCCCATGCAGGACAACAGCCGGTCTAGCTGCTCATCGCTGAGTTCAACCTTGCCGGAGAGGAACTGGCTGATGCTTGGCTGATGTACGCCACTCAGCCGGGACAATTCAGACTGGGTAGTGCCCGTTTGGTGCATCACCGTTCGCAACACGCCGCTACGATCACTCATAGCTAATTATAGCAGATAGTACTATAGTTGTCGGCTTGCGCGCACCACCCGCGTGCTATCCCGGCATTCGCGAGGCAGGTGGGGACGGGTTAGGAGATTGCAGCACTCTGTGAGAGACAAATTCCGCGCCATGACTGTGAGACGAGCCTCACGGAACGTACAGAGTGGTGCGCTTCTCCATCCGTCGCACGGCAGCCGGGTGAGGTTCAGGATCGCATTCAGCCGGCACTCGCCGGCCAGAAGTTTCTTCGCAATCAAAGCCTCTCTCTGCGTATTGTGTCCCGATGGAAGGCACGGCGTTCGGGCGATATCGGCTGGTAAAGATGCTGGGCCGTGGGGGCATGGGCGAAGTCTGGCGGGCCGATGACACGGCTACCGAACGGGTGGTGGCGTTGAAATTGCTACAAACGCATCTTGTTAATGATCCGTCGTTTGAGCAGCGGTTTCGGCGGGAGGCTCGAGCAGCAGCTGGGCTCAAGAATCCGCACATCGTGCCCATCTACGACTTCGGGGAGATAAATGGCCGCTTCTCGTGAGGAAGGGATCCAATGCGCGGTGTTCTAGACAGATGTAAGCGTTTTTCGAGGTTGATTTTCTTCGTGGTCATCGCCTCGATGATGTACGCGGCTCTGGTGGTCCCGTTTCAGGCTCATGCAGACTCGCCCTTGGCGGCGTTTTGCGCCGACAACGCGGCTCAGCTTCAGAGGACTTTTCACGAGTCGGGGCTTGATCCGGCGCAGTGGGCGAGCGATCCAGCGAACCTTGCCAAGTTCGGCTTCCACGGGCCTGGGGACATCGACACCCTCTACCACATGGTCATTGACGCAGGTGCACCCAAGATCATATCGCACTACTCGAATATGAATGGCGGTATCGAATGGCGCTGCGCGGGCCAATGACTGGCCGTGACAGTGTGCTTTGGCCCCGGCTGCATACTGCGACCAAATGGGATGGCGTCACTCCGGGCTGAGGCCTGAGACTTGCGGCCAGTGATGCGGTCACTGAACAAGAGAGTCAACGCTTAGGCGAGGGTTCGCGCCTCTTGCCACAGCAGTCGAGGCGCCGTACAGGCCACTCAAAACTGGCTCGTGTTCGCTGAAAGTTCCTGCGAAATAGCTTGATTGAGCCCGACGATGACCGCTCCGATCATCCACAGCGCGCCTAGCAGACATGCCGCTAGACCGAGGTAGGCCCAGCGAGTGGGTTGAGCAGATTGGCTGATCTGGGTAACGGGGGTCAGGTCGACCGCAGATTCGGGGTCAACCATCTCGAACAATGCGGGCGCGGTGAGGTCGTCGGGATCCAGCGAAAAGCTGAAGTCGACTGGGATCGGCGGTGGCGTGAGTGGCCACCATGCCGCTGAGCCGTCGATGGCCAACCATCCGTTGAGGATTCCGTAAACGCCCGCCGTCGCGAAGGTGGCTGGGATCTGAGCAATGAGGTAGGGCGCTCCCGCGGTAACGGCAAGTGAATCGTCGGGCGTGTAGAGCAGTGCGGTGAGGGCACCGATCCCTGTGGCGGTCCATAGCAACGCGGGGATGGGGTAGGCCCGGAGCCGATCGGGGATGAGTTCCACAATGCGGCCGTAAAGGACGTATCCCAGGGGCCATCCGATCGGCGCTACAACCGCGCAGATCAGCACAATCGCTGCTTCAAACCATGCCTCGATCGTTGAGCCTTTGCGTGCCCATAGCGGATGACTGATGTTGTCGTCGTAAGGATTTGGCCGGGCGCCTGCCGTCAGGCGGATGCGCTTGCGGATACGTCGGTTGAGCAGTTCGGCGCGGCGCTTTTGCACAGTCCAGACGCCGGCATGTTCGGCAATCCACTCACGCCGCAGTTCGTCGAATCGGTCAGGCAATTCGTGTTCCATTGATGTTCACCTATTGATTTGGTTGATGTTCTCTGACACACTGTGTCGTCATGGGAGTGAGCGTAGCGGCTGGCGGCGGATTCGTCGCCATCTCGACGGAGAAGGGGTGACGGTGATGTTGCTAGTGCTTGCGGCCGGGCTATCTGCGCTGTTGACATGCGCTTTTGGAGCACTTCTCGTTGCATGTCTTTTGCTGGACAGCCCGAGCGGCACTGCGATTGATCCCCGGCTTCACCCGCGCCGTCGAGCGAGTCTGTGTGCGCAACCGTTGAACACATCGATTGCGCCTCAGAGTGTTCACGGCGGGATTCGGCGTGAAAACGTCGCCGTCGGGAGAGCGATCCATGAACCGGCAGCCGTACTGGTTGCCGCGCGACCGTTTCCCGGGCAGCAGCGACGCCCGCCAGCACTAGCGCGTCAGCGGCGGCAGCTCAGTGCGGTGGGGTTTCGTATCATCAGCCACAGCCCGGGCGCATGACGAGTTCCTTCGAGTCCGAAGACGAGTTCGCGGCCAAGGTAATCAACTTCGGCCGGCACGACGATGAAGTTGGTGGTGCTCCATCTTCGGCAGGGATCACTCCGTTCGAGCCGACTGCCGATGGCGCCGAGGACCCGATGTCATTGAGCGAAGAGGACATAGACCACGCTGGGGAACGGCCGCAGGAGCGTTTTGACCATAGAGTCGCTTGGCGATTCGGCGGGCTCGTCGCGTGCGGGCTGGTAGCAGCCCTGGTTGGAGCGGTCGTTTTGTATTCCCACGGATCACCCACACCACATGCTGGCGGCCGATCGCTCAGCGAACCGCAGGCGGTAGCGGTAGCCAAAACGTCAGCGACGCCTTCCCCGGCAGTAACTGGTGGTGATCGGCCGCTGCCGTATACGGCTGACGCGTTAGGCTCTTGTGCGCCGGGTTCATCTGCAGCGCAGACGATGTCGGGCAGCGATCCGCGTAACGCTTTTGTGTGTGTGCGCGCGGGCGGGGACGGACAAACCATCCTGATTGATTTGGGCCACCCTTACGTCATTACGGCGATCGCGATCGAACCGGGATGGGTCAAGCTCGACGCTAGTGGGGTTTCACAGTGGTCTCAGCATCGGGTTGTCACGTTGGTGCAGTACGTATTCGACCACGATCCGACCTCGTTGGTCCTCCAGGACACCAGAAATGTCCATGGCGAGGCGGTGCAGCCGATCAAGCACCAGGTGGCATCGACAATTCAGGTGTTGATCCGTCAGACGTCACGTCCCCCGACTCAGGCCACCTCAGCACCGTCGGCGCCTGCCTCGCCACCCGGGGGTGGAATGTTCGGCATCTTTGGTTCTGCGGCACCGGGAACACCAGCTGATCTACCGGCACTGTCGGGCGCTCAGCCGACGGGCACGGCCGGTGATACCAATTCCGATCCAGTGGATGCCAGCTTTGCGATCGGCAGCCTGCAAGTCATTGGCAGAGAGGCGCTTTAACATGCCGAGAATAGGGGAGTGGCACGCTCAGACGCCGCGATATTGCACAGCACGAATCACCCCTGGGGGCAACAGTGTCCCCAGAGTTCATGGATGGCGCAGCCTCGGGTTGTGGTTGCTCCTTCTATCGGTGACTGGATGGGCCCTTCGCGGTAGGTGGGGGATTGGCACAGACCACCACTGGCTTGACCACCGATCACCGGCTATCTCGGTGGGCACGGTGTGCGATGCGCTTGAGATGGCCGAGGACATGCTCCTCCCCCTAGATTTTGAGAGTCAGCTGTGGTGCGCAGCGGCGGTGAGGCCGTTAACGGCCCTTCTTTATGCTTTCTCACCGGCCGGCAACGGCCAGGGGTGGGACTGCCTGATCGCGTTGACCGAATCACTCTGCCTCCATGATGCTTCCGCGGCTTGGGATCGCGCCGCGGCATTGGTTAGCGATGTCGATGTATCCCTGTCCTGCTGGGTAAGCGAGGTGAGCCAGTGGGAGGCGCGTCAGCGCGACAGCCTGGCCGCCGTGGTTCACCAGGCAGTAAGCAATGGCGCTGGGCTGTCACGGTGAGACTCAACAAGACCTGGGATACGCGCCTTTCGGCATCGCGGTCAGTCGCAACCAGCGTCGGCCGGTACGCCGTCATCTCGCTGGCTGTACTGGGAGGTCTGAGCGCGTTGTGGCAGTGTCACTTTGGTCAGGATGCTGACATTGAGACGCCGTCTCGGTCGGTGGTGAACAAGTCGGCAGTGGTGAGCTCTTTTGCTCAGGACTTCGTCACCACATGGCTGACCGCGACCTCGACCGGTGCTGAGACGCTAGCTCAGTTTGTGACCTTGGACGCCAGGGGGTTGCAATTACCACCCACGCCACCGGTAGTGATCAGCGCTCCCACGGTTGTCGCCGTCACCTTCGAAGGCGTCGCGGGCAAAAACGCTGATTGCGAGATTTTTTCGGTGGTGGTGGGGGTCAACGAACGGGCTTATGAGGCCTCGCCGGCAACTCGGGCGCTCTATCGCGTCCCTGTCGTGTGGTCGAAGTTCGGGCCCCGCGCGGCGAGCCTGCCCGCTCGAGTACAAGGCCCCGGCAATGGTGCCGACCTCGCGCTGGCTTATCGGACCGCCCTTGTTCCCACAGACCCCGCCTACCAAGTGGTCTCGGGCTTCATCACCGCATACCTCACCGATGCTGGCGGAGTGGATCGCTATGTGACCGCGGATTCGATGCTGGTTGGCCTGGGCGGGGCCTACCTGAACCGACTTGACGGATCGGGCCACCCCATTCCGATGGTAAGCGCAGTGTCTGCCACAGCGACCCCCGATGCCGCCCCCGCAGACGGGCAGACTGTGCACGTTCTTGCCACCGTGACTGCGGTGACATCTCAATATGCGCCAGTGTATTTGACCTACCCGCTGACACTGCGCGGGGTGGGCGGACATTGGGCCGTGGCCGGAATCGACCGAGCACCAGTGATGTCCTCAGCGGACGAGTTGGTACCTGTAGCCAGCACCACAGCTAGCCAGCAACCTAAATAACACCAACCGGTTACACGAATTGTCGGAGAAGGAGAAGATCGTAATGATCGAAACAATCGTTTCTGCAGCCGATTTGGTAGACGCGATCCCCTCGTTGTGGGAGTCAATCAAGAAGCCCGGCGCCATCCTCCTAATCATGGTGGGTTTGGGTGGAGCCATTATGGGCCTGGGCAGGGGATTTGGGACCGCCGCCGGAAAGCTGCTGGGCGGGATTGCTCTGGCTGCAATCACTTTGGGAGCTGTCGGCCTCATGGGCTCGCTGGACGCAACAGTAAACCGCCATGGCGGAGGCATCCTCACCGGGCAATACGGCAACTAGTCCTGCCTACCCCTCAGCACAAATGACGAAGAATGGTCCCGTAATCGACTCGACAGCAAAGGTTTTCGCTGACGTTATCGACTTTCCCATCTACTTGTCGCGTATCGACGACCAGACACGCATCATGGGCGGACCCTGGCGTGGTTGGGACTTGGCGACCGCACTGGCTGGCGGGGGCCTGACATGTGCGGGAATATACTTCGGCTTCAACTCTGGCTACGCCTCATGGATCGGCGTATTCGGTTTTGCGTTGACCGCGGGACTCACCTACTTGGCCAGGCAGATGCCGGTGAACAGGCCTTCGCCGTGGTTCCGCGTGCTGTGGCTGCTCAACTGTATTACAGGTACACAACACCGCACCGGCCCGGTTAAGGGCGCTGATCCATTCCTGTCACCACCGAAGGCTGTGATCGGCAACCTGATCTTCACACGGGGCGGGGTGTACGCAGAATTCTTGTTGGCAGGCCAGCCCGGCGGTATGGCGCCCTATGAAGTGAAGAGGATGGTCGCAAAGGCCCACCGACCCTTAGTGCGGCAATTGCCTTCCGGAATGGTGTTCTGGGGCATGTCAGCGCGGATCGATCCGCTGCGCTTGATGCAGCGGATGCTGACCGGCTACGAAATGAGCCGCCCTTGGGTCCGCGAGGTCCGTGATTGGGAACAGTACCTGCACAGCACCGAGTTCTACGAGCAAGTCTTCGGTGTAAGGATTCCGGTGGATGCGGGAATGGTGGGACGCAGCGGTGCCGGCGCGGTGTCCAGAGCGGTTCAGTTCCTGATTGGCCGCGAACACGACGCCCCGGAAACCTTGCAGGGATACCGCGCCATTGTCGATGAAATCATGAGCAAGATTCCTGAGCGGTTCGCGGCCAGGCCGGCCACTCCCCACCAAATCTATTGGCTTTACGAACGGCACTTGACTCGCGGAGCCCTTAGCCGCCCATTTCCCCACAGCGACGGTGGCCCGCAGCGCCTGGCAGCAGAGGACTTCTCACAGTTGACCGCTGACTTTGACGAGGGTGATCAACAGGGCCGCAGACAGTTGCGGTCATGGCTGCGTCGAAGGCTCCCCTCATTTCAGGCTGTCCTACGGATCAAGACGCACAACGGCCCCGAGAGCTATCAGGCATCCGTGGCACTGGCTGAGCTGCCGCGCACAGGCCTGGCCTTTCCCCGCGCCGAGATTCTGCTGTCCCCCTACGACGTCGGTGTCAACGCCACCGTCGATTGGTATCAGCACGTCACAACCCACGCCCGGGAGAAGGAGCTGATCCGGGTCGACCGCGCCCAGAGAAACCTTGAGGACCAAGCATTTCACCTATCGGGCCGGCGCGCCAGCAACACCGACCTCGCGCGACGCTTCGATGCCGCAGAAACCTACCTCGCCGAACTTAATTCCACACAGCTGGAACGCGCCACCGAGTCGACCACCGTCATCGCCGTCGGTGCGTCCACAGCCGAGGCGGTCAGTCTGGCCGTCCAGCAGTTGAAGACCCATTTCGCTGAAGAACTCGACACAGCACTTGCTTGCCGCGCCGGAACCCAGACATCGCTATGGCAACTAGGTCAACCAGGCAGCGAAGGGCGCGCACCACGTAGCCAATTCAAGCAACCCACCACCACCGACCATTGGGCGCGGTTCGCGCCGCTGGTGACCGGCGATCTCGGACACGAGAGCGGAATACTGCTGGCACACAATCTTGCAACGCGTCAGCGCACTCCGGTGTTTGTCGATCTTGAAGGGACCACTGACCGACGTGGCGCCCCAGGAATGCTGTTCATTGGAGCACCTGGTGGCGGCAAGTCACAGACGGCCAAGCGCGTAACCGATGCGCTACTCAAGCGCGGTCACCAAGCGTCGATCATTGACCCGGGCACCATGCGGGAGTGGGAACCAGCCTTGGCCCACCACGGCGACCGGGTCGCGGTCATCAAGCCCACCGGCGGGTCCTGGTCCCTCGATGGATTGCGGATCTTTCCCCGCGAGAAGGCAGTGGAACACACACTCGACCACCTGCTGCCGATGATGGGGCTCGAAGCCACCTCATCGCTCGCACGCCAAATGCGGCAACTGTTGCGTCCTGACCGGCGCGTGGCCGAGAGCCTAGGGGGGCTGGTGCGCTATCTCAACGGGTTGGAACGCCGCCAGTACACCGAATACGCCGAACTCGCTGACACCTTGACGTACTGGTCGGAGATGGACTATTTGCGATCGATGTTCGACGAGTCCCTGCCCGTCCCGCCGGTCGCAGACAAGGACGCAGTGATATGGCTGACCGCTGATCTTGAGTTGCCCGAGATCGTCGAGGTCGAGCAAACCCACCTGTACAAGCGCCAATCAGCACGCGCGAGAGCCGGATTGGCGATCTACGGCATGATCGCGGCGCTGACCCGATTGACTTACACCGACCCCGCGCGGCGGCGGCCAGACGCCTTCGGCTGGTTCGTCGCTGAGGAAGCACGGACGTACTTTTCCTCCCCGGTCGGACGCAAAGACGCCCTACGCATCGCCACGCAAGGCCGCAAAGAGCACTACGGACTGCTAGGGATCTCCCAGCACGCAGAAGAGTTCGACGCGATAGGCGCCCAGAACCTCCCCATGCGGGTGATCACACCGTTTAAGGCTACGGAGCGCGAGTATGCGCGCGCCTCATTCACCAAATTAGGCATCGATCCCGACGAATATCCCGAAGTGCTCGATCTGCGCACGTGCGAGGGCCACGGCTACGCCTACTTCCTCGACGATCTCGGGCGTGCGGGGCTCGTTGATTTGCTACCACCCGTCCAACACGATCTCGTCGATGCCTTCGACACCCGCCAGCTCAACGCCTACCCGCAGAAGGCTGCGTCTTGATTACCGACTTTCTGGCCGCCTGGCTCTACACCCACCCCCGCGCACGCCGGGTATGGATGCTGTCCCAGCTGCTCTGGGGAGGCTCGCTTACCGCCGTCGCTACTGCCCCCCAAGCAGCCGCGGAATCCCTCGCGGGCAGCTTATCCTTCACTGGCCTGCATGACAGCTACGGAGTGCCGATCGGCTCGATGTTCATCTCCGTATTGCCCATGGCTGAGGTGGTCGGAGCGCAGGGCCCCCAGTTCAGCACGAGTCCAGATACCTGGGTACCTGCCCTGACGGCGGCGATGCAGACGACGCTGACCTACACCCAACTGGCTGGATGGCTAGGTCTTGAGTGCGCAGTCTTCCTGTTCATCTGCTCGATCGGAATATGGTTCATCAAGTTCGCCCTGGGCACCATTTGGTTGAGCTGGCTGGCCGCCGTCGCAACCCCGGTGGTTGCGAACGTTCAAGCTGTCGTCGCACGCATGCATCTGGTCGCCGGCGGCATGGTGATATCCCTCATCGTCGGCGGGATTACCTGCTTAACAGTCGGTTACGGGACTGGAATGGGCATTATCGCCGGCGGGCTCCTAGTTGTACTGCTGGCATCGACACTGCTGCGCGATCCTGTTGGTGAACTGGTCAGCGACAACGGTGTTCTGGGTGTCGGCCGATCAATAGGTTTCACTCTGTCCCAGGGTGTTGGCTACAACGGGCCGCTGGCCGGCGGGGGTACCAGCGCGCAGTTGGACACACTGACCAGCTGGCTATGCGATGTCCTGGTGCGCGGGGTCGTCCAACTGATCTCATTCGGACAGGTCGTCGACTCAATTCCGGGCTGCGCCACGGCATTTAACCAGGCGATCATGTCGGGCATGACGTCGGCACCAGCGCAGGCGATGAAAAACTGTGCGCCAACGGCTTACGCCCACTCACAGCAGCTCTCCATGACAACCGTCGGCCTGTTCGCGATCGTCATCGTAATGATCGCAATTGTTCTGCTAGCCCTGGATTACATCGCTTGCGAAGCCTTCCGGATCGGCTTCACTGCGTTTTGGGACGCCTTAGTCATCGTACCCGCTGTTGCAGCAGCGATGTTCCCTGGCCCGACGCGCCGCTTCGCTAAGAAGGCCGCCCTGAGACTCCTCCTGCACGGAGCTGAAATGATCGCCGCGACAGCGGGTTTGGGAATCATAGTGATCATGATGGCACGAGCGACCCGCGGAACATTGCCTGCGGCAACAGGTATGGCCGTACCACTGGCCATGCTGCTGGTGGTCCTGCTGATCGCGGTCTTCGGTGCGATCGGATTTCGGCAGATGCTGCACAAGTTTGGGGATCCGGGCATCCCAGGACCGATACGCACCGCCAAAGCGGGCCTGAGCACAGCATTTTGGACCCAGCGGACCCTCAGAACCGTGGACTTCTACACCAGCGGCAAACCCAGATCCCGCAAGATGCTCGCGGCACGGCCTGAAAAGTCAGCCGGACAAGGGCAATCCGAACAAGGACACACAGGACAGGGCGCACCTGGTCGTCAGGCACATCCTCCCACCGCAGCGAGCACAGCACCCTCACGCAGCTCCCCTGCGGGCACCCCTCGTCCCCCCGACCCGGGCCGCACATCCACAGACACCGACAGCAGCCGCTACCGCAAACCCGCGGCTCAAAGGCAGGCACGCCCCTCCCACACCGACTCACAAAGCACGGTAGGCGACGTGGCCCACAGAGCCGGGGCGAGCCTGGCACCCGAAGTGGCCATTCCAGCGGCAGCCGCAACGGCAGCGGCCAGGCGCGGCAAGCCCACGGCGTCGTCGTCGGCGCCCGGCCGCACCGGACCACCAACGGATCGACACTTGCCGGGGCACGGGCTATCTCGTGCTGGCGCGGAAGACGGCCAGAGACGCACACCGTCAGACGTGAGCTCGGCGCCAGCACTGGGGCGGCGTCCACCCGCAGGGGGACACAAGGACACCAACAAATGACACGAATGCCAGCAATAAGTCTATGGCGAAGGAGGTTAAGCGGAATTGGCAAGTACCCGGTTTAGCCCCATGGAGAACCACGGGCGTGACCCGCGGCCACGAGTGCATCGCTGCGGCGAGCACGCCCCCGGGGGCTCGACAGCAGTATCGATTACCAGTCGATTCAGCAATCCCTTTGAAGTGTCCGACGTTCCTGAGCAAGATCGCTTGGGTGCGCTGGTCCGCTACGGCGTGTGGTTGGCGGCTCAGCGCGACCTGTTGAAGGAGCTGCGCGGGCTGGCGGGGCGAGACCTTGCATGCACATGTGCGTTGGACGACGTGGCGTGCCATCGCAATGTTCTGCTTGATGTCGCCAACCCACCGTCAGGAATGACGGGTGGTGGCCGCGCGATGGGGCTGACCGTTCGCCGGCCATGGGCTTCGTTGCTGTTGGTTGCAGAAGAACTGGGAGGCAAGACCGTTGAGAATCGAACCTGGTCCACGGACTACCGAGGGCCAGTGCTGCTCTACGCCGGAACGAGAATCGACAACGTCGGGATCAGCGCAGCTCAACATGCAGGCTTGGACGCCGACTGGCACACCGAGCAGCGGGGCTGGCTCGGCGCGAGCGCACTGATCGACGTCCACGCGGCCATCAACGGATGCTGCCAGCCCTGGGGTCAGCAGCAATCACGCTCGGCGACAACGGTTTATCACTGGGTGTTCTCTCATCCGCATCGCCTAGCTGACCGAACCTGGGGTCGCGGCTTTGTGGGTCTTCGCCCGACATCATGGGCGGTCCTTGTGCGCCGCAGCGCTCTGGCACCCTTTGCCCCGTCTGCGAGCGTGCCGAGATGACAGACAACCTTGACGACGCGCTACGGATGGAGGCTCAGCGCCTGGCGCGTCGGCGTGCCCGCAAGCGCCGCGATTCCCTTGCACTACGCGTGGGTGTTCTCGATGACCTATGCATTGACCGAAATATCAGGCTTCCCGCCGAGCCGACCATCGTCGATGTTGCAGCGTTCTTTGAGATCGACCGTGGACCCCTGACAACACTGCTACGCGACTACCGCGAAGAACTGCTGCGCGACGGGTGGGAGCCTCGACATCCACGCCATGACGGCCAAGATTACTGGAGTGAAGAAGCCATAGTAAGGGCGGCACTGCTTCTTGACAGCGCCGTTGGGTGTGACTCGGAAGTGGCAGAACAGATTCGGTATTTCCTCGGGCAAGGTGAACTTCCACTGGTGTTTTCTGTGACCGATGCACGATTGTCACAGTCCGCGAAGCTCTATAGTCGCGCAATAGAGTTGGTTGCTGATGTTCACGGGGAGCAATGCCCTGCTGCAGTGTGGCGTGAGCTGCAGGATATGCCGCGCTATCAACTGCAATCGCTGGCCATCGCGTTGGCCGCTATCGTTCCCGACGATCGGCCCGGCCTAGGCAGATACTTGTGCGAGTTGTCTTCGCGGCCGGGCTCGCCGGGCAGCCGTGAGCGCGGCCTGGCGCTGCTAATCCCTCGATGCTCGAAGCTGCTGAAGCGACGCCGACAGCCTGGGCGGCCTCAGTGCTCGTCGGAGCCAGGCGGCGCCACGGTCGTGGCTGAGCGATGACGACAGCCGACACCATCCGCCTCCGTGAAGCCCTGCTCAACGAACTACGCAAGGCCCACCGGCCCGTTTCGACGGCAGAACTCGCAGCGCTCATGCCCTGGCGGGTCGAACGCACTGACGACACCTGCGCCCTGCTCTGTCAGCACGCCGGGGGCAACAAAGATGTCGAAGTTCTTGAATGCCATGGGAGTTGGCATGTGGTCCAGTATCGACGTACTTCTCAGGGCTACAGCGGCATCTACCGACACCTGCGCAGCCTCGAGCAGCAGAGAATCGTCCGCCGCACGCTGCATGACGGACGTAAACGCGTCTGTTGGAGCTTGGTCGTATCTGAGACTTCAGCTGGCTTGCCCGCAGACCAGGGTGATCGTGGTTAGGCGGTTCTGTCAGTGTCGTCACTTCGGGCGCAAGGACGTCGATTGATCAGCAGCCCCGGCAATGAGGAGGCAAAGGCAGTGGAGGTTTCTGCGAGTCGGCAGGCGGTGACCCTGACGCGTCTGACCGCCGTCACAATCACTTTCGGAGTAGGAGCAGCCAGTTTCGCCTTGTCGTTCACAGCGCTCCGCGACCTCGCCACCCGTGGTCACATCCCAGCCGGGCAAGCGTGGTTATGGCCGCTGATGGTGGACGGTGCAATATTGCTGGCGACCCTTGGGGTGGTGATCATGGCAGGTGACGACCCCCAGTACCGCGACGACCGACGCTTCTTTTGGTGGGTGTTGGGCGGCGGTGCGGCGGTGAGCATCACCTGCAATGCGTTGCACGCGATCTTGCCGGCAGATCAACCTCTTAACGCATGGTTTCGTGGCTTTCTGGCTGGGGTAGCTCCTGCTGCGCTGCTGGTGACCACCCACGGCCTCACGCTCTTGACTCGGATGCAGCGTCGCAACGCCGTGAACCCGCTGTTGCCACGGTCCACTGAGGATCAGGCGCAGCCGTCGGTCATGGCCACGGATGAGCCCGCCGCCGAGGTCGGTCAACCGATGCCCAGCGTTAAAGAAGCCGTGCAGTGCAATCAGGCGCTCGTACCGTGTGACGATTCACGCAGCGATTCGGCGGATCCACATCCCTACACAGTGCCCGCAGATAGCAGATGGCACCAGGTCGCACCCCGAGTCTTGGAAAACATCTCTCTCAAAGATGCCGGTTGCGGTGACGTTGCCCAAGTTCTGTACCTGAGCTTCGAGCGCACGATGACTAACCGCGAGATCGGCCGCCATCTCGCCATGAGCCATCACACGGTGGGAAAGATCCAGGCCGCGGCTGCTCGTGTACTTCGCGATGAGCAAGATTTGGCATCCGTCGCATCATGAGATATTCGGTATGCGGCCAACTGCGGGGGTCGCCAAGTCGACGCCGCGATCCATCCAGAAACCGTCACTTCTACGCCCTGCCGTATCGTTCGACGTTCCGACAACACCTTTGCATGCAATCGCTCAGGATGGCCGCGCGGATATTGCGCTTAGACGCTACGTGTAGGCACGAAAAGGTATTAGTCGTCACCACGGTATTCCCGACGATCACATAACGATTCGTGATGAACCCGGATTTTGAGTAAAATTTTCGTTTTGACTCAACGGGTTGAAGTCGGGCCTTCTGGCATTGGTGCGGCTCACTGGTGGGGCCACACTTGGGCGCGCCGAAAGCGTGAGCGCAGATTGCGGATAGGTGCTGGTACAGGAAGGAGATGACGTCGATGGCGGTCGTCGAGGTCAATCGAGAAGGATTGACCGCCGCGGGTAAGGAATTAGGTGCTGCCAACCAAGCGTACGCACCGGCGCTCGCGGTTCCTCCGGGGGAGGACCTGACCTCGGTCAGTGCAGCTGAGAGCCTAAACGCGCTGTCGCGGGCCCTGGCTGCACGTTTAGACCACGGCAGCATTCTTCGTGAACTCGGCGCCCAGGCCGTCATCCATACGGCCATGACTTTGTCCGGCCAAGACGACGCTAACGCGGCAGCAATCACCAACGGAGCGCCGGTTGGTGAGCTTGCAGGTGCACTGATGAGCGTGCCCACGGTGCCCGCGCCGGCGCCGCCCGCCATCCCGGCTATACCAGGGGCACTGACACCCCTGCCAGGGGAGGCCCATGCAAAGCTTCTCTACGCAGGCCCCGGCGCAGGCAGTGTGCGTGAGTTCGCCGATGCTTGGTCGAATTACGGCGAACACTTGCAGGCCCTCGCTGAAACGCTGAACGGCGTGGCCGGGTCCATCAACGACAGCTGGGATCGGGGGCAGCAGCAAGCTGGTGTAAACACACAACGCCACGGCTACTGGGTCGCTGAGATGAGCCAGCACGCCCACGACCTTGCCGGGTATGCACGCAGTGTCGCAGCGGGCTTCGATACCGCCCGGAGCTCAACTCCTGGTCCCGAGGAATTCACTCAAACCCGCAAACAGCTGCAACAGGCAGTGCAACGTTTCAGGGCCACCAAGGGCGCCAACGCTGCAGAGGTCCAGCATTTCACCCAGCGCTATGCCAACTTGCAGGCAGAAGCTACCCAGGCAGCATTGGACTATCACGCGCACGTGACTTCTGCCTCTTTCGGGATCGGTGAGGTCAAGGACGCGCCCGCGATCACTGGTAGCGGGCCGGCAGTGCCGCTGAATTCAGGACCATGGAAACCTGGCGATCGCCGCCACATCCCCTATAACGCCGGCCCTGGCGGGCGTCCGCCCTCCAACTGGGTTGATAGTCCGACGTGGATTGAGATCGGACCTGGATCCGGCCAGTTTGTACGGGCGGATGAGCTTCCTGGCGTGGTAGTCCTTAAACCCGGTGAACTGGGACCACCGGGTTATTACGGCGGCGGCGATTCGCCAAATCACTACATCGAGTTGGCTCCACACTCGGGTGTTTGGGTACCACAGGAGAGTTTTCCCGATCGAATCGTGGTTAAGCCTGGGGAATTACCACCGCCGTTCTACCAGGAATACCTCCCCGGGTCGGGCATGTATCTACCAAGCAAGGATCTAACTGTTGATCCTTTCACCAAGTTGGATCCCAACCGGACGTTTCCGTCGTGATGGGTTGAGAGTGTTTCTCCGCTTCTCAGCGCTCTCGCCCGGTGTCGCGGTTGAGTGCGGGGTTGCCGTTTACGAGTGCTGAATTCACCCGGTGAGTGCTGGCGTGTTGGCGGCGCAGTTGGCGGCGTTCCTCGACGGCGGCGGCGACCTCCGGGGTCAGCAGCTGCTGCGAGCAACGGTCCGCTTGGTCGAGAACCGGATCTAGATCGGGTTGTGGGTGCGCAAGTCTGGCTGGTGTGGCAGAGGCGACGCTGAGGACCTCCGACCATGGCAGGTCGTGTTGTAGAAGGGTGAGCAGGGGCGCCGACGGGGGTGGTGGCCATCCGCGGTTGCCGTCGTCGAGCAACAAGACTCTCGCCCGATGTGCTTGGGCATGTTCGGCGAGGTCGGCTAGGACGGCGGGATCGGCTGTCGCGGCGCGGTCGACGATAATGGTGGTGGATGTGTTGATGGTCAGTTCGCCGGTTGCGATCTGTTCATGGGCTTGGTCAAGGTGCAGGATCGTGTCGGCGACGCCGGCGTCATTCAGTTGTGATCTGCGGTCGTCACCGGTGTAGCACCACAGGATGCGGTGGTCGTGAGATTGCGCTGCATCACGCAGAATTGCCATCGCGCGTAGCGCTACGTCGTCATCTTCGCCGTATAGGGCGGTCACGGTAAATCCGCCGTTGGCCACGTTGTTGATGGCGCGCGCGGTCAGGTCGGGCAAATCGTCGGTGGCGGCGGCGGGAAGAGCGAACCCACGTTCGATGTGGTAGTCGCCTGCGACGCGAAGCATGTCCAATTCGGTGTGCAAGGCCTCGATGTTGTCGATCACGTGTGCGGCGCTGCGGGTTTGGGCTTCAGCGAATGCCCTGGCGGTGGCCGCTTCCGCACGATCGAGGTCCTGCCTGATGTGGTCGCGGCGCGCGCGTGCGGTTGCCAGAGCACGCAGATCCTCGTCGAGGGCGCTCCGACGTGCGTCCTCGACGTCATCGTCGGTGATGATGCGGTTGGGATCGTCAGCGGCCGCAACGCGTCGGGCGATAGCTGCGGCGAGTTCATCACGGAATTGTTCGGCGGGCGTGGTGGCGGGTACGGCGAGCGTGGCCAGGTGGACGCCGGCTCGTGCCGACGCGATGTCGAGCGGGTCGCTGTCGGGATCGTTGAGCGCGGCATCGAGTTGATGTTGGCTCCAGTGCAGGTACTCGAGACCGTTTTCGTAGCTGGTTTCGGCGTCTGCCCAGCGGGCGAGGATGTCGTGGATGGCCAGCCTGTAGGGGCGGTCGCGCTCGGCGCGTACGCGCAGTTCGAGAAGGTGTTGGTCGGCGGCGCGCAGTGCGGGTCCTTGTCCGCAGGCGATCTGGCTTTGCAGCGTGTGAAGTGCGTTGGTGCTGTCGTGGTACTGGGCGCGCAGCTGTGTGACGTTGGCCAGCGCGGGGCCAACCGGTTGGGTGAGCGGCCGCTGCGTGAGCAGGTCGTCAAAGCCCAGGGTGCCGTCGCTGTAGGTGTCGAGCAGTTGGGGGTCTGGTGGCAGGGTGCTGCTCTCGTCGGGTGCGATGAGGGTGGCGCCGTAGCCGAGTCCCAACATTTCCAGCATGGCGTCGTCGGTGAGGGTGTGCCCCGGAATATGGGGATCAGGGACGTGATGGCGAAGTTGTTCGGCTTCCTCGGGTGTCATTGGGACATCGCTGGGCACCGGAATGTCGAGATGGTCGTAGGGGGAGTCGCAGGTGAATAGGTCGATGGAGTATGTGAGTAGTTGTGCGTATTCCTCTGGACGTAGGGGGTCGTTGGGGTCCTCGACGTCGCGGAGATGTTCGTGGGCTACCTGCAGCAGTTGCAGCGGTGTCCAGCGCGCCGGGTCGGCGCTGGCGATGGCGGCGACCAGCCTGGCGAATGCGGGGTCGGCAGCGATGGTTTCGGCGGTGGCGGTGCCGAATTCGTGGTGCAGGTCGGGCAACCAGGTCGGACGCAACATCGGCATTGCCGTGTCCAGGGCTGCGGGTTGGATCCGACCAGCCAGGCGCCACCAGAGCGCTGCACCGGGCATTTGGTCGGGTAGGGGGCCCTCGGCGGCGGCATCGGCAAGTAGCTGGTGCAGGTCTACCCCGGTTCTCATGACCTGGGCCAGATGTGCAGCCAGCTGGGGCCAGTACGGGTCGCGGCGCACGCGAGGGTCGATGTCATCGACGATGCTGTTGAACCGGCGGGTGTCGGGGTCGCGGCGGCCGAGGTGTTTGTCGGCGAGCTTTTCCAGGAGCTGTTGAGTCCGGCGGTCCCGCACGGCGTATTGCTCCGGCCCTGTCAAGCGGGTATCGGCGTCGCAGATGTCGTGGGCGGCGCGGAATACGGCAATCTCAGCGCGGATGCCGGGGGTTCCGTTAAGGAGTGGCCGAGCCCATCGCGGGGCGCTGACGGTATCCCAGTCTGCTGCAATCTGGCGTATCGATTGGGCGAGGTCGACGACGAGGTCATGGCGGGCCTGGAGGTAGCGCGCCCAGTCGGGGTTGGCATTGAGCGCGGCGGGGATTGCGGGAAGCCAGCGCAGCGGCCCGTTGCCTGTTGAGTGTTCGCCGGTCTCGTCGAGGCGCCAGTCCAGTGTCGCGGCGGGATCTGCCGTCGTGTGCAGTTCTCGCCGAGCGGCGGCCTCGGTGAGAAGACTGATGGGGTCATGACCGTTGATGGCCAGCAGCGCCAAGTGCATGCGCAGTGTTGGCCAAGCGGGCATTTCAGTCAGCTGGGGGTAAACGTTTGCGGCGCCGGTGTCGATCGCGGCCATTGCTGCGGTGCCGAGGCGGTCTTCGGCAAGCGCGCCGATGGCATGGACGTAGGAGCGGGCGGCGTGCGCGAGCCGTTGGCGTGGGTCTTCGGCGTCGCGTTGCTCGGTGGTGGCGGAGCGTTGGGATCCGTCGCGGGCCAAGACGCGCTCAAGAACATCCAGGGCAGTTTGTGGGTGGGTGGCCTTCGGGCTCAGGATGCGGTGAGCGTCGGTTTCGGCGGTGGCCAGGTAGACGTGATTTTCATCGGTGGCTCGTGACATTGCGGTGTAGAGCTGCTGGCGCGTGAGTTGGTCAGAGCCCATCACATGGCACGTCCCAGGTGTTTTTCTGTTGCCGATGGTCATGCCCTGCGACGCGTCGATGGTGGAGGCGTATCCCAGCGTTACGTAATTGCGGACATACCAGGGCGGCAGCGTCGCCTTTTGTCCGGTGTCCAGTCGGGCAACGCTAAGAGTGCCGTCGTGGGTGACCATTTCCACGCGCCAGCGGTAGCCGTTGCGCACGAAGTCGCGCCCGCCGCCGATGCGCAGGCTGCGGTTGTTGCGACGGGTGGCGATGGTGTCACCGACTGAGGCGCATAAGCCGTCGGAGAGGATAGCTTGCAACGAATTCGCCGAGCGCATAACGCTACTGGCGTCACGGGCAATGGTTTCCAGTCGCTGTAAGCGGGCGCGCTGGTTAAGTTCGGCGACAATGGAGTTAGTTGGCGCCAGCATCGTCGTGTCGTAACCGCGGGCGTGATCAGCGGCCCACCGCTGGTACACCATGTCGATAACAGTGTCGTCGGAGCCGACGTGAATACGCTGTTTGTCGGCGTAAAACGCCAGTGCGGCAGGGTCACCGACGCGGAGTCCCAGGCCCGCTTGGGCTTCAGCGCGCGAAGTGAACCTCACCACTTCTGTCAGATTGAGCGCCCCATAGGTGTGTTCGATATCGCGCAGAACGCCGCCGGCCGACACCGACGCCAGTTGGCGGTCATCGCCGACGAGTCGCACGCTGGCCCCGCGGGCTGTCGCGATGGCGATGACGCCAGCGAGCTGAAGGGTGCTGGCTTTGCCAGCTTCATCGATGATGATCAGCGTGTTCTCGTCGATCGCATCGAACCACCCCCGCGCGGGATCATTCGTTGCGTCGGGGTTGTTGTGCAGCCAAAGAAATTTGTCGACGGTGTCGGTGTCGGTGCCGATGTCGTTACGCAACAACTGCGCTTGGCTGGCTCCGGGAGATAAGCCAAGGACACAGCCGCCCGACTCTTCCCATGCTCGCGTCAACGCCGACATCGCTGTCGTTTTGCCGGAGCCGGCGGGAGCCAATGCGAGTTGGACCCGCACGCCTGAGCAGGCCATCTCGCGCACAACGGCTTCTTGCCCGGGGTTGAGGACGCGGCCCTGGATGGCCTTTTCTGCCATCAACGCAAGGTCAACGTCGGCCTGCGTGGCGCGGCGTCCGTCAGTACGTCCTGCCGCATCTAAGACACGCTTTTCTGCAGCGAGGATTTCGCCGCTGGTGAACAGTTGCGTGCCGTGGGTGGTGTAGATGCTGGCCCCGTCACGGCGGCGCAGCTGACCGGGTTCGCCCAGGTCGTTGTCGGCGACGCGGGCATATGCTCGACTGAGCGGCTCTGAGAGCGCGGCCGCGGTGATGATGTCGGCCAAGTCGCGTTGGGTGGCCAGACCAGAGGCCCGTACGCGGCGCTGAGCCTCGGCGTAGATGTGAATGCGTTGCCAGCTCGAGCGCGCCTGAGAGACCGTTTCGACGACCACGCGTGCTTGTTCGGCGATCCACTCATCGGAGCACTTCGCAGGGTGCTGGTGTCGTGGCAAGCGAACGTTGGCCAGCATGGCTGAAAGGGCGTGCGGGCTGCCCAGGTGTTCGATTGCTTGGGTGCGCCACGCCTGGCGCTGCTCTGCCAGTGAGCGGGGCTCATGCTTGGCCGTGCGGGTTTCTAGGTTCGCGCGTTCACGTAGCGCGATGGCCTCAGCGGTGGTGGGTTCTCGGCCGTGGTCGCGCTGAAACTGCTTAGCTAGATCTGTATATCGGTGGTTGATCATCACCCGCCGCGATGAGAATTCCTCACACAACTCCTGGGGAACACCGACCACCTCGCGGACCGCACGCTTGCCTCGCTCAGCAGGCTGGCGCTCCTCGAACGCCAGCGCCGCCTTCTCCATTGCGTACGCCTCTAGGCGTGTGTTGTAAAACTCCGAGGCCGCAACATTGTTCTTGAAGACTGGGCGGCCATCTAATGCCAGCCAACGGCTAATGCCGTCGGGCCCGCTGGCGCGAACCTTGGCGCTGATCGCGACGTGGGTGTGTAGGTCAGGGTCCCCAGCGCGGCTATCGCGGTGGGTGAATTGGGCCGCGATGAAGCCGTCGCTGTCCACTTGAGCGACTCCGCCGGTGCCCATTCGCGTAAACGCAGCGTTGTCTTGCAGGTAGTCCAAAGTGTCAGAAACGGCCAGATTGTGGCATTCCTCAAGGATTTTGGATAGCTCTGTGGGGGCCAGTGCCCACAGGACTGAGAAGCTCTTTACCGGGCTAAAGGTTAGGTCGTACCCGGCGGTGGAGGTGGTCTGATCGCGCGACTGCGCGGCGACAAAACCGGTTAGCTCCCGCCCATCCAACGGAGCCCGTCCATATTCTCGGGCGAAGAGGTCCCGAGCGATGTCGGTACGCATCTGTGCGCGCAGGGTCTCTTCGATCGGCGTATTCCACGGCAGGCTGTTGCTGAGGTTGTGGTCGCGATAGGCCACCGCCAGACGCCGCCCCAGCTCGGTTGAGGCGTCGTTGATCAGGAACGGACGACCAAGGCTGACGGCGGCTTTGGCTGCAGCTTTGCTCGCGCCTTGCAGAATCAGGTGCTCGGCGATTACACCCGCGTTGGGGTGTAATCCCAGACCGAAGAGGGCCTTCATTTGGCCTTCGGTGACCTGCGAACCGGACGCGATGTTCCACTGCGCCCGCTCATGATCGGTCAGCAGCACCCGCCCTGCCGGCTCCGCGAGCCCGGACAGCCCGCGCCCGACCCAACGACCCGGGGACTCACCCTTATCCGTGTAGTAGTCGCTGAGGGATCCGCGTCCTCGTTTGTCGGCATCTTGGGCCGCAACTTGGCGGATCAGATAAAGGTATCCATCGCCCGCGGTGAGCTTGTGCAAACTCATCATCGCCGGATCACGCGGCGACCCTAACTCGATCTCCGTACGCCTCCAGCGATCCTGGAAATCAGTGTGCGCGAGCGAGTGTCACCCAAACGTGACCTAAGTGCATGAGGTGTGTGGTGCCAGGGAGGGGCCAGTCTGATGGCTGGTGGTGACGGACACGGGATGTCCCGTACGGGTGAAGGCTGCAGTGTTTCGGTGAAGGCTGCAGTGGACGTTGCAGTGTCCGGGTAAAGCTTGCACTCGGGTGCGAGTCGCTGCGGTACTGCGGTCCCGTGATCGGGAAGCATGTTTGCCGTGACAGCGGCGCTGGCCGAGGCGGCCGGGATGGTGATCAAGACGGGCAGTGTTGAGGTCGATTGGGTGACCGCCGACGGCGATCGGCGGCGGCTGGCGCTCGACGCAGCCGCGGTTGTGGGTTTCGAGGATGGGGTGCCGGTGCGGCGGTTCACGCCCCGAAAGGGGCAGCGACACCTGGGTGGCCGGTGGTGGTGCGCGACGACCGGCGGCCACGTCGGATTCGAGTCGTGGCTGGAGCGCGACCACGTGATGCTGCTGGACTTCGATCCAGCGGTGGTCGGCATCGCGGCGCAACCGTTCTGGCTGTCCTGGCCGAACGAGGCGGGGACGCGGACAAGGCACGCGCCAGACTTGTTCGCCCGCCGCATCGACGGCACCGCGCTGGTGGTCGACTGCCGCCCGGTCGAGCGACGCCGGCCGCAGGACCTAGCCAAGTTCGCAGTGACGGGGCATGCGTGCGCCCGGCTGCGTTGGGAGTATCGACTGGTCGCCGGCTTGGACCCGGTGCTGGTGGGCAACCTGCGTTGGCTGTCGGGTTACCGTCACCCGCGCAACGACGTCCCGGCCGTCGGGGTCTCGCTGATGGATGTGTTCGCGACGCCGACACCGCTGCTGGCCGGTGCCGAGGCGGTCGGTGATCCGATCGCAGTGTTGCCTGCGTTGTTCCATCTTCTGTGGCGGCAGGTGTTGAGCGCGGACTTAAGTCGGCCGCTGGGTGAGGCGACGCTCGTCGCGTTCGGGGTTGCTCCTTGACGGCGGCACGACCGGCGGTACTGCGCCCCGGCGATCGGGTGGAGTTCGACGGGGGCGAGCACCAGGTGCTCGGGCTGGTCGGCACCGCGGTCCGGCTGCGCTCGGGTGAAGGTGTCGAGCAGGTCGTGCTGGTATCGCATCTGTTGTCCTCTGCGGCGTTCGCGCTGCTGGGCCACGACGACCCGGTCGGGTTGGAGCCGTTCGGGCTGCTGGACGGCCTGCCAACCGAAATCGTCGATGCGGCGCGTGAGTGGGAACGGCATGTGGTCGAGGTCGAGACCGGATTGCCGCCGGGAGCAGAGCCGGGCGCGGTGTTCCGCGGCGGATATGACCCGGCGTTGACCACGGTCAGCCAGCGGGCCGAGAAGAAGGCGGCCGAATTGGGTGTGAGCGTGCGCACGGTGCACTCTCGCCGCGCGCGGTATGCACGGCAGGGTTTGTGGGGTCTGGTTGATCAACGCGGTGCACGCCAGGTGGCGGTCACTGGACGCGCCGACGCGCGGTTGGTCGCAGCTGTGCGCGAGGCGCTGGACGCCGAGACTCATACCTCAACCGGCACGCGGACGCGGCTGATGCGCCGGGTCGTTGCGCAACTGGAGTCTGAGCATGGGCCGGGGGTGGTGCCGCTGCCGGGGCGCTCGGCGTTCTATCGGCTCATTGAGGCGTTGGCCACTGGCCGGCACAGTTTCGGGTCGGCGGTCACGCGGAGGCAGACGGCGAACCGCCCGTCGGGGATGTTCACGCCGAGTTTCGCTGCGAGGCCGGGTGAGCAAGTGCAGATCGACTCGACCCCGATCGACGTGCTGGTGCTGCTGGATGACGGCACACCGGCACGCGCGGACTTAACGATCGTGGTGGATGTGGCCACACGCACGATCTGCGCGGCGGTCCTGCGACCGGTCGGGACGAAAGCGGTGGATGCCGCGTTGCTGCTGGCGCGGATGCTGGTGCCTGAGCCGATGCGGCCCGGCTGGAGTCAGGCGTTGCGGATGTCGGCGTCGGTAATGCCGCACGCCCGGTTGCTGGACATCGACATGCGGATGGAGCTGGCGGCGGCCAGGCCGGTGATCGTGCCGGACACGATCACCATTGACGGCGGGAAGGTGTTCGTCTCGGACACGTTCACCAGGGCATGTGAGCGGTTGGGGATCTCGGTGCAGCAGGCCCGGCCCCACACGCCAACCGACAAGGCGATCGTGGAGGCCACGTTCGGCTCGATCAACACGCTGTTCTGTCAGCACGTCGCCTCCTACACCGGCGCGAACGCGACCCGGCGGGGGGCAGACGTGGCGGGGACGTGGACTCTGGTCGAGTTGCAGGACCTGCTCGATGAGTGGCTGCTGGCCGGCTGGCAAACCCGGCCACACGACGCGCTACGCGACCCACTGGCACCGCGGCGGATGCTCAGTCCGAATGAGAAGTACACCGCGCTGGTCGCCGCCGCCGGGTATCTACCGCTGACCCTGACCGGGGAAGACTACTTGGAACTGCTGCCGGTGACCTGGCGGCAGATCAACGCCTACGGCATCAAAATCGACTACCGCACCTACGACTGCCCCGAACTCGGGCCGCTGCGCCTTCAGCACTCCGGTGTCACCGCGCGGCGCGGGCTCTGGGAGGTCCACTACGACCCCTACGACGCCACCCGGGTGTTTGTGCGCACGCGCGAGGGATGGCTCACCGTCCCCTGGACCCATCTGCCGATGGTGACCGCGCCCTTCGCGGAATTCACCTGGCGCCACGCCCGTACCCTGACCGCGCAGCGCGGCGGTGATGCCAGCAACGAGACCCAGGTCGCCCGTGTGCTGGACGACCTGCTGACCCGGGCGGCGGCCGGGCCGGTCGACAAGCGCACCGACAGGGTCGCCGCACGCACCCGTCTGACCGGTGTCGCCAGTTCGCTTATCCCGCTGCCCGACCGCCCCGAGCCCGAACCCGAGTCGACCGCTGAGCCCTTGGCGGCGTTGATCCCGTTCGGGGTCTTCGATGCCGACGCCGAAGCCGACAAATGGTGAACCAAAGCAACGGCGACGCCGAGGCCAAGTTCGGGGCGGACGAGCCGCTAACGACTAAAGAGGGATGGCGGCGGTTCGTGGACCGCCAACCGATCGCGCCGGAGGGGCACAACCCGGCGACGCTAGACCTGCTCACCGAAGCCGAGCGAGACATGGTCAATGAGACGCGGCGGGCCTATCACGCGGACTTGCCGTTGGCGAACACCCCGACGATCCAGAAGGTGATCTCCACGGCGCGGCTAATGCTGCAGTTGAACCGAAACCAGGTCTCTGCCCGGCGGGGTTTGATCGTGTCGGGGGAGTCGGGCACCGGCAAGACGACCGCGCTCACGCTGTTGGGCCGCACCCACGAACGCCATATCCGCCGCCGGTTCCCACATGATGCACATCGGCTGCCGGTGCTCTACGTGACCGTCCCGCCGACCTCGACCGCGCGGATGCTGGCGATGGAGTTCGCCCGGTTCCTCGGACTGTCGTTCACCGGCCGGGTCAACATCACCGACATCGTGGACGCGGTCTGCCACACCGCCGCCCGCACCGGTGTCGAGCTGGTGCTAGTCGACGAGCTGCACAACCTGAACCTGGCCACTCGCGCCGGGGCCGAGGTCTCGGATCAGTTGAAATACTTCGCCGAGCGGCTGCCCGCGACGTTCGTCTATGCCGGCATCGACGTCGAAGCGGCCGGGTTGTTCACCGGGGTCCGGGGCCGCCAGATCGCCGGCCGGTTCACCGTGATCCCGGCGACCGCGTTCGCCTACGGCACCGGCGAACAGCGTGAGCAGTGGCGGGCGCTGATCGCCACGCTGGAATCCACCCTGCGGCTGCACCGGCACAAGATCGGCTCCCTGGTCGCGCTGGACGAATACCTCTACCGGCGCAGCGGCGGCATGATCGGCAGCCTGTCGCACCTGGTCCGCGGCGCAGCGATCCTGGCCATCGAGGACGGCACCGAAAAGCTCACCCGCGCGCTGCTCGATATCGTCCCGGTCGATCACGCTGCCGAACGGACCGCTGCCGCGGATCGTTCGCGTCGGGCGATCGGCTGAGGGTGCTGGCCCGCCTGCCGATCCCGGCCGGACCGGCCCGCCACGAGATCGTGCCGTCCTACCTGACCCGACTCACGCTCCTGCACGGCCTACCAGAGGGTGAACTCTTCGAACACCTCAGCACCAACACACCCGCAGACCAACCCGCCCGGAAGCGGGGCCGGGTGGTGGCCGACCGGCTCGCGGTCGTCACCGGCCGCCCTGTCGAGCACCTGGCCCTGGCGCTGCCCGAGCTGCGCGACCCGGCACTGGACTGGACGGCCTGGCGGCACCAGTCGCAGCCCGGCTGCCCGCGCTGCGACGCCCGCCACATCGGCGGACCGGTGCTACGGCTGCTGCCACATCACTACTACGTCTGCACCCGGCATCGCTACTGGATCGGCCCACCCGACGCCGGGCAACCGCCCACTCCACTGCACGATCTGGTCGGCGACCAGATCGTGGCCGCCCAACACCGGCACAACCGGCTGCTGGCCCGCCACGGCGCGGCTGCCGCGTTCGATGCCGTGCTGACCGGGTTCCTGCTCTGCGGTCACCTGTGGAACCACGGGCAGCGCGAGCAGACCGCGGCCGTTCACGAGTGGGAACGGCGGGCAGAGTGGCTGATCCCGCCCGGAACCGTGACCACCGCCTACAGCACCTCGCTGCTGTTCGCCGCCGTCTATCCCGAAGCCGTCAGCTTCGCCGCGCTGATCGCCTCCCCGACTTGGCGGCACCTCGCCCACGGCGACACCGACGAGCAGCGCGTGTTCCTGTCCGAATCGTGTCGCCGTGTCGGGCGAGTCGTCCCCGACCCCGGTAGCGAACGCGCCGACGCGATCCGGCACTGGATGATCTTCGACAGCCATCGGCCCCCCAGCCGGCCGGACAAGACTTTCCCCGAAACCCGCGAGTACGCAGCGAGCCGGCCAGCCAAACCCAACAACGCTAGCCTTGCGCGCACCCAACGCGGCGCACGCTGGTTCGCGGCCAACCGGTACGGCGGCAGCAGCATCCTGCACCACCGCCACATCCGACCCGTTCTCGCCCGCGAGTGGGCAACGAAGATGGACGGCATCACCGCGACGATCTCGGCCAGCTCCTCGCTGTTCGACTACGGCGGCATCCGTGCGCGAGATTACGAACGGCAGCACAACGAAAATGCAAAAGAGAACTGGCCCGACCCCAGTTGATGGTCCGGGTCATGTGGTCAGGAATCGGTGATAGCAATTGATCGGAGGTCTTTGACCAACGCGAGCCCTAGCGGGCCATTACCTTGGCCGACGGCGCGAAATCCTTTGCGTTCGTAGAGACGCTTGGCCGGATTGCGGACGTGGACGTTGGTGCACATCGTGTCGTGATCCGTCGCAAGATCGACAAAGAGCGCGTCGAGCAGCAGGCCGCCGATAGCCGGCCCTGCGATGCTCTGGTGCAACGGCTATGCACAGTACGGGCAGCGGCACGCCCGCCGCGTCACAGCGCAACGGCGGGCTGCCGTGATAGGTCCACACCGCACCAATAGGTGTGCCGCTGTGATCTTCGGCGATGATCGGCACGACCCCTGCAGGCGAGAGCATCTCCTCCTCGTGGAGGACCTTGCACGCTACCTAAAGCGCACACCGACCGCAGTTGCCGAGCGGATGATCAATCTTCACGGCGCACACAGTGAGTCGGGTTACCCGGGTACCCGTTGGCATTTCACGAAGCTCGACCGCAAGGCGGCCGACCGCCAGCAGGGCGACTGATGATCTCAGCGGAGCTTACGGCCTGATGCCCTGGGAGACTCAACCGATCGGACGTTGCTGTACTTCAATTCCTAGACCGATCAGCGACCCCGATTGCCGCCGGCGACGGTTCCTCCGACGGTGGAGATCAACTTGTCAGACTCATGGAACTGTGCGCTGCAGGGTCGTCGATGACGCGCTGGCGTTCGACCGGCGTGATCCTGAATAACCAGGCAAAGCAATCTCAGCAATCTCTCAGCGCGCGATTCCTACTATTGCCTGAAGTGACAGTCACGCCGACTAGCTGAGGGTGCCAAATGTGTACATTGGCGTATGCAAATACGCAGTGGCGGAACGCTTTCTGGGACGGACCGTTGAGCCTGCTGGCGGCGCTCGGTCCACCGCGACGTTGAGTTGCAGCGACAACACCATCGCGATGGCCACGTTAAGGACGACCGAGGCCGGCCTAGAATGGCCGCCGTGCTTACAAAGCGGAGCCGCGGCGACTAAGTCACTCCTTTCGGCGCGGTGTGCATCAGTGCTGCGTCTGCGCGGATGATGATGGACGGCTGATGCTCATTGAGGGTTTCTGCCTGGATCAGGTCACGGTGAGTCGCGGCACGGCGACGCTGTTGTCGCAGGTCAGCATGAGTATCCCGGCCGGCCGCTGCACCGCTGTGATGGGTGCCAGCGGGGCCGGGAAATCGACACTGCTGCGACTGCTGAACCGGCTTGCTGAACCCACGACCGGGCGGATCACGTTAGACGGTGTGCCCATCGCCGAACTAGACGTCTCGGCCTTGCGGCGGCGTGTAGGCCTGGTGGCACAGGCTCCGGTCTTGCTGACTGACCGAGTACTGGACGAGGTCCGCGTCGGCCGATGCGACTTGCGCGAAGCGGGAGCGGTCGAGTTGCTCGAGCGCGTGGGGCTGCCGCCGGAATTCACGATGCGCGCGACCGCGGAGCTGTCGGGTGGGGAGGTGCAACGGCTGTGCCTGGCGCGGGCGTTGGCTGTTGAACCCACTACGCTGCTTCTCGACGAGCCGACGTCGGCGCTCGACGAGGCCTCGGCCGGGGTGATCGGCGCGTTGGTGAGCGACTACGTGAGCGAAGGCGGAACCGTGGTCTTGGTCAGCCATGACCGCGGCTTGGTCGAAAATATCGCCGCGCAGGTCTTATTCCTCGAACGTGGTCGCCTTGTCACGGGCTCGCGACACGACGGCTTTGATCTCGGTACGAGTTCGCGATGAGTATCGCAAGCGTCGACGACGACTTTCAGGGGTGGCGGTCAAAGGACGTCACGTCCCGTGTGCAGGCTGACACGGTGTGAAAAGTTGGAAATGATCCGTAAAACAAGTTGAAGGGAGTTTTCGCGATGGTGTGGCATGGGGTATTGGCAAAGGCGGCACCCACGGTGGTCACTGGTGTGGTCGGGGCGGTTGCGTATGACGGGCTACGCAAGGTGGCGAAGAAGCCACTGCGAGCAGCAACCGTTTCCGTGACGGCGTGGGGTCTTCGCGTCGCACGTGAGGCGGAGGAAGGCGCCGAGCGAGCGCGCTTGGCGGTCGCCGACGTGGTCGCCGAGGCTGCGGAGCGCGTGGGGAAGGAGACTTCGCCGCCGGCGGCCCAGTCCGCAGATGAACTCGCGGAGACTGATGATGCCGTGCGCTGATGCCGGCGTTCGACCGACTGTCGTCTCGGCTGCGGCGGGACGAATGCGGTTGCATGCCAGCGGTTTTCATCACGATACGGCGCGGGCAGCCGCGATCGAGGAGATGGTCGGCAAGGTAACCGGTGTGCGCGCAGTGCGGGCATATCCGCGTACCGCATCTGTCGTGGTTTGGTACGCACCCGGCATGTGCGACGCCGCTGCCGTCCTGTCAGCGATTTCCCGTGCGGAGCCCGTCGTTGCCGCGCCGACGGGCCAGCACACTGACCGCTCCGCTCTTGCTCGCGGCCGCCGCAGTGTGCCGAGCAACATTGTCGACCGCCTCGCCCGAGTGTTATTGAGCCCGCGCGGCGAGGTGGTGTCAAGCGATCCGCCGGAGATCCAACGGCTGCGTGCGGCCTTGGACCGTATCGGCTATCACATCGAGCCTGCCGACAGCGGTCAGCAGACGCCGGAGAAGGTCATCAAGCGCGGTGGAGTTGGTGCGGGCGCACGGTGGATATGGCTGGCCTTGCCACTTGGGGTGGTAACGCTCAGCTTGACCGGCGTCGCCGTTCACCGGGCACTCCGGTGGTCGGCTAGTATCGGCCTTCCGACAGCACAATCTCGACGGCTACGGATCGGGCGCGCGCCATCACCCTTGGCCGCGATCGCTACATCGGCGCTGGCCGTACCGAGTTGGTCTGGGGTGGGCGTATCGCTGCTGCTGGTCACCGTGGCAGGTGCGGTCGCCTATCGGCAGCGGCTGGATCTGACTAGGGAGGTCGCGGTCGCCGCTGCCCGCGCCGCCGTGCAGTTGGTCACGGCCGGCGCTCTTCTTCGCATTTTGTTCCGGCGGACGAGTGTGCTCGGCGCCGCCGGGTGGGTGACCATGATGACAATCATTGCCGGGCAGGTCGCAGGTCGGCGTGGTGCGGGGATACCACAGGCCAAGGTCATTGCCACGGGCGGAATTGCCACCAGCACCGGTGTCACACTCGCTGCCTTGCTGGCCGGACGGGTGATCGCCGCCGAGACCCGCGTGATTGTGCCGGTCGGCGGCATGATCGTCTCGACTGCCATGCTGGCCGCCGGAGGTGCGTTGCGCCGGCTCAACGATGAAGTTCGCCAGTCGCAGCCAGCCATCGAAGCGCGATTATCCCTTGGCCAACCCGGACGAGAAGCGATATCGCCTTACCGGCGATCCGCGCTGCGTACCGCGTTGATTCCGGCGATCGATTCCACCAAGGTTGTGGGGTTGATCAGCCTGCCCGGTGCCATGACTGGGTTGATCCTGGCCGGGATCAGCCCGCTTACCGCGATCCGTTACCAGATCGTGGTGATGTATATGCAGCTCGCCGCCTCCGCGCTGTCCGCGCTCGTCACGGTCCGGCTTGCAGAGGAGTCGCTTTTCGATGACGCGCAGCGGCTGAATGAGGTGAATGTGTCTAATGATCCGAGCTGACCTTCGCCGGCGAATCGTCGCTGACATCGCCAACATTGCACCTGGATACTGACAACTGTGATTGACTTCGCCACGCCTTTCTCGCGGCTAGGGCATATCGGGGTGTCGACACGATACGTACGGGGTGCGGCCGATCCGGCCGTTGCCACCGCGACCCACTGCATCTCACTCGTAGGTCAGGCATGGCACAGCAAAACATATTCGGAATACTCCCAGAAGCCTTTGGGGCTGCCACTTTCAGGTCGCCAGTCCGGGAATACTGTTGAGCCACTCCGTTTTTGGCGGTGTGCAGCGCGGAGCGATGTGGGCGAAGGACGGTGCGGTCCGCATATGAAGGTAATTGTGTGAGGGTCCTGCTCGTCGAGGACGAGGCGTGTTTGTCCACGACGCTGACCCGCGGATTGCAGGCCGAGGGCTTCGTTGTAGTGGCCGTCGATACTGGCATCGATGGCCTCCACGAGGCGACCGGGAGCTCCTTCGATGTGGTTGTCCTTGACATCATGCTTCCCGGCTTGAGCGGATATGAGGTGTTGCGTCGAATGCGAGCTCAGCGGGTGTGGACACCGGTGTTGATGCTGACCGCGAAGGACGGCGAGTACGACCAGACGGACGCGTTTGATCTTGGTGCAGACGATTATTTGATGAAACCGTTCTCGTTCAGGGTACTGGTAGCACGGTTGCGCGCGTTGGTGCGCCGTGGTGCGCCGGAACGCCCTACCGTGCTGAGAGCCGGTTCTCTGTCGTTGGATCCTGCACGCCGCACGGTACAGCGCGGGTCGACCGAGATCACCTTGACCCCACGCGAATTCGGGTTGCTGGAGTTCTTGATGCGCAATCAGGACCAGGCTGTGACAAAAACCCAGATATTGAGCAATGTTTGGGACGCGCACTATCACGGCCCCGATAATGTGGTGGAAGTTTACGTCGGATACCTACGGCGCAAGATCGATATCCCGTTCAACACCAGCACTATCGAGACGGTTCGAGGTGTCGGTTACCGATTGACATGCTGAGGCAGAGTCACGGTCATGGTGGTTCCACCGCCGGGACGGTCGTCGACGGTGATCGTGCCGCCATGTGCAGCGACGACCTCGGCGACGATGGCAAGGCCCAAGCCGGCGCCTCCGCCGCTGCGGGCGCGGTCTGAGTCCAGGCGCACGAAGCGCTCGAAGACCCGGCTACGGTCAGCATGTGGGATGCCCGATCCGTCGTCGCTGACAGACAGCACGGCTGTGCCGTGGCTGTTGCTCACCTCAATGTCGATACGAGAGTCGGCGTGCAGCAAGGCATTGTCTACCAGGTTGCGCACGACCCGTGATACGGCCACGCGGTCACCGGTCAGACGCGCAGGGCCGATATCGGTTCCGACCGTGCAGGTGCCTGCTCGTCGCGCACGGGCGGCCTCGATACCGGCGAGGTCGTCGAGGGCCATCTCTTCTTCTCGCAACATCAGACGTCGTTCATCAGCGCGCGCCAACAACAGCAGGTCTTCGACCAGACTGTGCATGCGTTGCGCTTCGGGAAGAAGTGTGCGAGCAGCTAGTTCGGTATCAAAGACTCCCGGGTGGATCTCGGCAAGCTCTAGCCCAGAAATAATCGTGGCCAGCGGACTTCGCAGTTCGTGCGAGGCATCGGCGACAAATCTTCGTTGCGCCTGCTGTCCGGCTTCAATGCGCGCCAGCATTTCGTTCATGGTGATGGCCAGTGCCGCTATCTCGTCGCGGTTGTGAGATACCGGCACCCGTTGGGCAAGATCAGAGGTCGTAATAGCGGCGACTCTGCAACGAATTGCGTCGACTGAGCGCAGCGAGCGTCGCACCAGCTGATAGGCGGCAGTCGCAGCCACCGCGATAATGATGGGCGCTCCACAAGCCAGTAGCAGCGCGACGGTCCGTGCAGTGGCTTCGACTGCCTCACTGCCTCCGCCGGCTAGCACCGTGTATTGCCCAGATGCCGTGTTGACCCGCTGTCCGCTCAGTCTCATGTCGTCGCTGGGCAGCGCGTCGTCGGGGATGCCGCGCCGCAGTTTGGCGCTGAAATCAGAAACGGGGAGCAGCGGCGTGTCCGGGGCAGAGCCCGACCGCCGTACTACCGTGCCGGAAGGATCAATCACTTGAATGGCGACCACATGTTGGTCGGTCTTCAGTAACGCGTTATCCATGTCGTCCAGCGATTTGGATTGCAGGGCCGCGGCGATAGTTTGAACCCTGGCGGCGGTAGCGTCGTCGATCCCGTCGAGCAACGACCGGTAAAGAATGAGATCCAGCCCGGTCCCGGCAAGGGCGAGGGCAAACAACACCAACACTGCCGATACGACGGCTGAACGTGTAGAGATTCCCCAGTTGCGGGGCTTGGCAGAACCCCACAGCCTTGATCGCGCCTTTACCCAGACTTCGTGCACATGCGCATTCTGCTCCGCGACGGCTAAGAGCCGGCTGAGGACCAGGAGCCAATCAATCAGGCCCGTAAGCCAGATAGCGCATCCCGAAATGCTTCTCAGCGGCCTCTCAGCGATCCCTAGCTAGCGTCGACGCTGCCACACCCAAGACGGCGTCCAGCTCGGCTTGGCGGCGCAGGTCAGCAACGTGCCCGGCCAGTCTGTGCATCGATATGCGGCGTTAACCCGTTGTGAGGGAGGGAAATAGTGAGTCATTCATCTGGTTGTTCATTGTTTGAGCCGGCGGTTCTTGCAGTCGGCGAGACGCACGCCGGCGACAGCGTCGCCGGCCTCCTAACCAGGCCCCGCATGCGCGGCTGGATCCACCTCTACTGCGCCGTGGCGGCAGTTCTTGCGGGTACAGCACTGGTAGTGATGTCTTGGGCGCGCGTTTCCAAGCTCGCCGGACACGCCACGCTGGCGTACGCGCTTGCCATCGTTGCGATGTTTGCGGTCAGCGCCACATATCACCGCGTCTACTGGAACTCGGCGATAACCCGGAATTGGATGCGCCGCCTGGACCACTCGATGATCTTTGTATTGATCGCTGGTACTTACACGCCGTTGGCGCGGCTGGCGATGCCGCGCTCGACAGGGCATGTCGTGCTCGCCGTCGTATGGGGCGGGGCGCTGGCAGGTATTGCGTTGTCCCTATTGTGGCCATCGGCGCCCCGGTGGGTGGGCGTGACGCTGTATCTACTCCTCGGCTGGGTGGCGGTGTGGTACACCAAGTTGATCGTGCACAATGCAGGGCTGACCGTAATGGTCCTGCTGGGCGTCGGCGGTGTGCTTTACAGCATCGGCGCAGTCTTCTACGCCTTGCGCTGGCCTGACCCATGGCCAGCCACTTTCGGCTATCACGAAATTTTTCACGCGTGCACCGCGCTGGCCGCCATTTCCCAATACGTCGCAATCTGGCTCGCCGTCTTCTAACTCTAACCCGCATCGGCAGCGCAGGTAAGGCACCGCCGAACACGCCGCGCCAGACTCGACGCGCGCTGCCTCTCACTGGCTCCTCAACGACCTGCGCCTAGTTTCACTGCTTGGTCACGATGGCTCACTCGGCGCGTCGCGATATACGGCCGGGCTCCCACGGCCACGGTGCGCGCAAAGGAGCGTGATCGGAGCAGTCACCAAAATTCCACCGAAGGACACCATTGCCGAACCAGGAACACGATCTCGCCGCCGATGTCAGCACACGACGACGTTGGTTGACGCTGGCAATCTCGGTGGCGGCCACTTCGTGCGCATTTCTATTCATCAATTGTGGGGTGTTCCTCATTCCGGCGTTGCAAACCGAGCGCCATACCTCACTTGCTCAGGCGGGCTTGTTGTCTGCGATGCCAAGTTTCGGCATGGTCTGTACGCTGATCGGCTGGGGTTATCTGGTGGACCGCCGCGGTGAGCGTTGGGTCCTCACGACCGGCCTAGGTGTGACCGCCGCGGCCGCATTCGCCGCAGCACCGCAGCGCTCCCTCTTGGCGATCGGTGCACTGATGTTCCTCGGCGGAATGGCTGCCGCCAGCGCCAACACGGCTGGCGGGCGGCTGGTATCCGGTTCCTTTCCATCCCACCAGCGCGGCCTGGCGATGGGAATTCGTCAGACTGCGCAACCGCTGGGCGTTGCGATCGGCGCGGTAGCGCTACCTGAATTGATTGAGATCGAGAACGGCTTCTTCGCCGCGCTGCTCTACCCAGCGATCGCGTGCGCGGTCTCTGCCGTGGCCTGCTACGTCTGCTTAACTGATCCTCAGCGGCCCCCTCGTGCAGTCGCCTCCCAGGAGCAGTTGACCAACCCATATCGGCGCTCAAGAACCCTTCAGCGTATTCACCTGGTGTCGGCGCTGTTGATGGTGCCCCAACAGGTCACGATTACGTTCATGCTCGTCTGGCTGATTACGGAGCATCACTGGTCGATACCAGCGGCCAGCGCGCTCGTGACCATCGCGCAATTGATTGGCGCGTTGGGCCGCATCGCCGCCGGCCGGTGGTCTGACCGCGTAGGTTCTCGGATGCGTCCGAAGCGGTCGATTGCCGTTGCTTGCTTCTTGGCATCGGCGCTGCTGGCGTTGAACGACTATCTCGATTCGCCTGTCACAGCTGTCACGATGGTGATCGCAGCTGTGACCGCGGTGGGTTATAACGGTCTAGCCGCTACCGCGATAACGGAATTTGGCGGGCCGTTCTGGAGCGGACGAGCCCTCGGAGTGCAAAACACGTGCCAGAGATTGACTGCCGCCGTCACTCCGCCCGCTTTTGGCGCACTCGTCACCGCGGCAGGTTACCCGCTGGCCTTCGCCGTATGCGCAATATTCGCTCTGGCAGCGGTACCGCTCGTGCCGGTCGATAGCGAACGCATCAAGTACCGCGACCTCGGCACGGGCTCGTTCTGACTCGGTCGGCGTTGGGGCACATTCGCAGATCACGTTGCCGCCCATACATTTTCATCCCGTGTGTCATCGAATTGGATCAGGATCCGGCTAGAGTTCACGCCAGTCCGTCGCATCCGGCAGGATCTCGATCGCACAACCACGAACGCTTCGTGTGATGCGAAGGCCGCACCTGTGGGCGTCTAACTGCTTGCCCGGACCGCAACGCGCGTATTACGACCCGGAGTGATTTTGCTGTGATGAGTTCGCCGGTGTCAATCCGGTCGGCGCCGTCGCTGGAACTGTCGATCCAGGCTCTCGGTGCTGGGTGCGGGAGCGATTGCGGATTGGCCACGCCAGGACTACGACCATCACTCCAGCGTAGAGAAGCCATGCCGCCACTTCGATGAGCCGAGGATCAGTAGGAATGCCGAAAAGACCAGTGATTAAAGCGCCCTGCACCGAGTCCTCCGGGATCCAGAACGACAATTCGGCGACCTGATGCTGACCGATGTTCAACCAACCCGCCTCGTGGGCGGTCCGCAACACATTCAGTCCCAGCCCGGCCGCGATCAGCACCAAGAATATGCCGGTGATTCGGAAGAAGCGATCCAAGTTCACTTTCAACCCGCCGTAGTAGATACCGACGCCTACCGCGATCGACACCGCGATTCCGCTCAGGCCTCCGATTACGGCGAACCAATGGCTGCTATGCGACGTGTCTGCGGCGGCGAGCAAGAACACCGACAATTCGAAGCCCTCTTTGAGCACAGCGAGGAAAGACATGATCACCAGCCCGAGCGATCCACCCCGGCTGAGTGCCTCTTCGGCTTCATGCTCCAATTCACCCTGGAGTCTGCCAGCGTTGCGAACCATCCAAATGATCATGGTGGTCACGAATACGATGGCCACGACACCGATGACGGTTTCCATCATCTCCTGCTGTGCCTGCGGCAAACTCTTTGACAGTAGGGTCAGACCAGCCCCGCCAGCGATGCAAATCAATATGGCGACGGCCACGGCGGCAAACATCGAACGAGTAGGCTGGCCGTTGCGCTTCATAAAAGCCGCGGCAATACTGACTATGAGTGTCACCTCTAGGCCTTCGCGTAGCCCAATCAGAAAAACTCCGATGAAAGCACCGTATCCGCCCTGCATGTTGCGCCTGTCCTTTCCCCCAATCGGAAATTTCAGCCACCGGTCCAGCGATGACTTGTTAGGACCAGAAGCCTATGGGGCAAGCGCTGAGAAAGCGCTGAGAAGGCCGCCGAATTGACTGGTCGACTTACCGTTAGACGGGCCGAGTGGGTCCCGTGCTGTCTCCGTCTCGAAGGCCGGTGCCGTGTCCACGAAGCTACTGGAAATCCGTCAATCGTGCGCTGTGCCTATAGTGCTTACTATCGACCGTGAGAGAAGGTGACGAAATCTAGCGGGGTATCGGGTCTTCCCCGGTCCTAGTGAACACTTCATCATCATAGTGGCCCCCGGTGCACGCGCTACCCGAAACGTTCGACAAGCCGCCCCAGTGAGTTGCACGATAGGGCCAGGCACTGGATTGGGCAGGGGAAATACTGTGGTCAGTTTGGTGTGACTGATACCGCAGGCAGGGCACGAGATGTCCTCCTCGGTGTTTCTGGTCCACGCTCCGTCTTCAAAAATGAACAATTCGTGCCGCCCACTACCGTCAGTCTGCAAAAAGGCTCAGGCATCGGTCCCCATCGCGTAGGCAAATCGTGTCAACGCTGCAATCTGCTTCCTCGGGTGGCTTGGTGGACTCGCCAGTGACCGTGGTTTTCGAGTGATAGAGGCCGTGTAAATACAGAGCTTTGGATAGCTTGTCGGCCGAGAGGTCAGCCGGGTTGGGCACGCTGGCAATGTCGGCATCGTCAATTCGAGTGAACGTCGCTGTTCGTTTGATGTAGCAACCAATGGAGTCTTCTATCCATTCGCCAGACAGTGTGCCGTTCGGCTGTTCTCGCAGATAAATCCAATGCCATTCTCGCTCTGCTTTGCCGTTGCACGATTCGGGCGCGTCGACGATGGTCGTCCATACCAGCGATTACCGATAAGGTCGAAGACAAGACCCGGCTCGTCGAAAGCATCTCCCGAAGTTCTCGCCGTGCCTTGAACGTTCGTGAGGAAGCCCTCACACGCTGGGCAGCGCATACCGAACAACTGGCTGGGACATCCGCGACCAACGCGGGCGGCGAAGCCGTCAGCCAGGCGGGGAGCAAGAGTAAGACCGACCCCCACGCGGGTCCGGCCCTTAGGCCGGCGGCATCTGCGATGAACCGCGAACCACCCAGCGCCGCCTAACGGCCAAGGGAATCCACCGCTTTAGAGCGGTGGAGGATGTCAAGATCTCGGCCGCGCTCGCCCTGCCGCTCAGGCGTCCGCGCAGAGGAATGCGACCGTCCCTACACCG
Organism: Mycobacterium sp. TY815; assembly: GCF_030755135.1. Taxonomy (NCBI): domain Bacteria; kingdom Bacillati; phylum Actinomycetota; class Actinomycetes; order Mycobacteriales; family Mycobacteriaceae; genus Mycobacterium; species Mycobacterium sp. TY815. The sequence continues at coordinate 43,711 of NZ_JAUFRX010000007.1, forward strand.
AAAATGCAAAGTACTTCGGGACAGACCACGGCGAGATGTCCCGAAAGACCTTGCAAAACTCGTGAACCACGATGGCCCGACTGCAACGTGCAACGAGATCGGACACGGGAGGGGCAAATCGGACCAGGAAGCTGTTGTGTCCATGGTGGGAGGCGACGAGGGGCGAAAAGCAAGCTGGGCTGCAATGAAGTACAGCCACGATGGGTGCTTTGGACGGTGCACTCTTCGGCGAGCAGCTTGGTTGGTTCCCGCCGGGCCGTTGTGTCCGTTGACGACTCACGATCAGCGAATGCGTACGGAGTTTGGCTTACCATCGGGCGCGTGGAGAAGACGACGAGCCGGAAACTGGCGCGTGCGCGGCTACTGGAGCGGCAGCAGGCTGCTGCTGCGGAGCGTGAAACGCGTGAAAGGGCCAACATTGGCAATTTGACGGAGTTCACAGTGCGGGCTGCGCAGGCCGATGAAGTCGACGAATGGTTGCAGGTGCGTATTGAGAAGCTACGGGCTGAGGCGGAGGGTCGGCGTCATCGTCATCGCGTTGCGGCGGGGAAGGCCTTGCACGCGATGCGCTTACGCGGTGAGAGTATTTCGGCCATCGCTGCTCAGGCCGGTTTACCGGTGAGTCGGGTGCGCGAGTACTTGCGTGCCGCGCTCGAGACGAGTGCAGCCGGGCAACCGCCGGCGAACGTTGTTCCAGCGCAGGTTCTTCCGCTGCCCAGCCAGCGTGTTGTTTCTGAGGTCGGGTGTGCAACTGGTGACGAGATTGGGTGCGCCCAATGAGCAGCGCGATGACCGAGGTTGGGCGACAGGAGATTGGCTGGCCTCCACGCGCTAAGCGGTGGTCGCAACCGCTACCGTTGCGGGTGGAACCTGAGGAGCATCGTAGCGAGCTTGAGCGGTTCTGGTCTCGAGTCGTGCGGGGTCCTTTGGAGACCGATTGTTGGGTGTGGGTCGGGGGACTGAGCGATGACGGCTACGGGGTGTTTCGCATCAGGCGGTACGGCGTGCGACACGTAGTCCGGACATCTCGGTATGCGTTGGCATTGTCGTTGGCGGGAGATGAGCTTCCGCCAGAGGTGCTGGCTCTGCATGAGTGCGACAACACGGTGTGCGTGCGTACGCTGGACGCTGCTGAGTTACGTCGGGGCCTGCCGGCGCATGTGGTTGGCGGCGATCAGCAGTTGAACATGATGCGCATGGCCCGGATGCGCCGCGGCGGCGGCCGACGTGCGATCATCGCCCGTGGCGCCGGAGTGGCGGCCAGGGCCGAACGCGCGCGAGCTATCCGAGAAGCCGTCAAGGATGGGTGGGATCAGGAGAGGTTGACAGCGGCACTGCTGGGCGACGCCCAGCAGCCGCTATGGTGACCGGCGTTGGCCCGCACCCGACCGCAATGCGGGCCGTGCGGCACCTCCTGGGGCGCCGCTGCTGTGCACTTGGGGCGCATCACGCGGACACCGGGTGTACTGACGGGACGACTGCGTCGGCTAGCGCCTTGATGCGGTCGGGGCGGAATCCGGACCAGTGGCGGTTGCCGGCGACGACGACCGGCACCTGGCTGTACCCAAGTGCCATGACGGACTCGCGTGCGGCGGGATCGGCGGTCGCGTCGATGACGTGGTGAATAATGCCGTTCTTCGTCAAAGCGCGCTTGGTTGCATCACACTGCGGACAGTTTGGTTTGGTATAGAGAATTACAGACACGAAGCGCTCCCTCAAATTGGCGAAGGTCTTAATTATTTAATATTGATAATAGCGCACTTAGCAACTGAGCGCAGCATTGTTACCCCGCAATTCCGTGGAAAGGAGCAACAATTATTTCGTAAGACCTAGCGCGGGTGATAGCCGCAATTATTCATAGAGTGTTTGGCCGTGAAGAGCTGGCGGGAGAAGCTTTGGCGGCCTCAATTGTGTCATTCTTTTTAATGGTCAAGTTGCGCACCCCGTCGCCATCACTTCGGGACATCTCACCGCCCCCTTATGTGCCTGCAAGAAGGCGGACGATGAAGCCGCCGAGCCATTGGGCGACGTTGGCACTGACGGCATTGCCGAAACCCATCGTTTGCTCGGACTTGTTGCCCACGACGGCGTAATCGTCGCTGAATCGCTGAGCCCGGCCATGCTCGCGTGGATTTATCTAGAGGTGTTGGACAGCTGTTCGTGACGTAAGGAATAGAGCGCGTGTCGATTCTGAGCATTCGTGGTGTACACCGCTAGCGTTGTGTTCGCTACGAAACAGCTCACTGCGAACAGGAGTGTGGTGGACGTACAGGCGGTGCGTAGTCCTGTTGATGGTGGCTTGTCGTACACGGTGCTTGGCGCGGATGGGCGAATGGTGTCGGAGATCGAAAGGTACTTGACACATCTGACGACTCTGGGCAAATCTCCTAACACGATCCGCGGGTACGCGCGGGACATCGCGGATCTCTTCGAGTGGGTTGCGGAATACGGCCGTGATTGGCGCAGCCTGGAAGTCGAAGACATTGGTACATGGGTGAAGTGGTTGCGCACGCCAGAACACGCCCGCAGCGGGGCAGTCCTCGTGCTTCCGCAGGTTCAGCCCGCAGTGGCCATGCGTACCGTGGCTCGGAAGCTGACGGCCGTGAATGCGTTTTACGTGTTTCATGCGCGTCATGACGAGGCTGTGCGAATGTCGTTAACTCGCTGGTATCCGGGCGGTCGTAGGTCATACCTCCCGTTCCTCGCGCACGTTCAGAAAGGGAGTCGCCGCAACGAAATTCGTCTGCGTTGCGAACCTCAACGTCCGCCGCAGATCGTCACACGCGACGAAGTGAGCCAGCTGCTGGAAGCGTGCTCGATGGTGCGAGACCGATTCCTGCTGAGCTTGCTGTTTGAGACGGGCGCACGAATCGGTGAGGCTCTGGGCATGCGCCACGAAGATCTGAGTATTGCGAACGAGTCAATACGAATCGAGCCGCGGCACAACGACAATAATGCGCGCGTGAAGAACTGGAAACCTCGTTCTGTCCCGGTTAATCGTGAGTTGTTCACGTTGTATGCCGACTACATGGACATCGAGTACGGCACGATCGACTCGGATTACCTGTTCGTGAATATTTTCAGAGGACAGCGCGGCCATCCATTGACATACTGGACGGTGCGGGAGTTGGTCAAACGGTTGCGCCGTGAGACCGGTCTTGAAGGATTCAGTCCGCACCACCTCCGCCACACCTTCGCTACGGATCTGATTCGGCGGGGCACCGATTGGCATGTGCTGCAACTTCTTCTCGGTCACTCCAGCGCACAGACAACGATGTCGGTCTACGGACACCTCACAATGGAGGATGCTCGGCGCGCGCTGGTTGAAGCGGGATGGCTCAAGAACTGATGGAGGGTCACAAGAAGGACGAACGCTCCGTTGAACGATCGCCGGCAGCGCACGGGCTGCTGGCAGCTCTGTTTGCCGCAGTACGGCCGGAGTGGCGGCGGGAGGTGATAGTCGCGCCCGACGTCAATCGTTTGTTTGTGAATGGAGACTGTCGTGTAGTTGACTGTGGCGCAGTGGCTTACACGAGAAGAGGGTTGTGTCGAGCTCACAACTTACGTTGGGTCAATGCGGGCCGTCCAACGATTGAGGAATGGGTTGCCACGCAGGAGGGCCCGACTCTTGGGCGCCGTGCTCTTTCCCGGTGCCAAGTCACCCTTTGCGAGTTTGGACGGGCACAAGGGGGACTGTGCAATCGCCACCATCACCTGTGGCGGCGGGCCGGGAAGCCGCCGCGCGATGCGTGGGCAGCGAAGGTTGCCCACGATCCAGCTGTTTTCGCTGATTTTCCGCGGTGCATTGTCGAAGGATGCGATCTATTAACCACAACAAATAATCAACTGTGCAACTCGCATTACGCCCGATTGGTTAGGCAAATCAAGGCTGGTCAGGATCCTAGCGTCGAGGCGTACTGAATCGCCCTGGTTCTGCCGGAGACTCGGGCTATTGGATTCCGATTAGTGGTTGGTCGGTCCGTTGTGCATCGTAGAACGCGGCTTCGAACTCGGTGGGCGGTACGTCGTTCAGGTAGCCGTGGAGGCGGCTGTTGTTGTGCCAGTGGACCCAGCCCAGGGTGGCCAGCTCGACGTCCTCGACGGTCCTCCACGGCCCGCTGCAGGCGGGGCCGTAGATCAACTCGGCCTTGTAGTAACCGTTCACCGTCTCCGCCAAAGCGTTATCGAAGCTGTCCCCGACCGACCCGATCGAGGGGACCGCGCCGATCTCGGCGAGCCGCTCACCGTATCGGATAGACGTAAACTGCGATCCAGCATCGGAGTGACATGTCAAGCCCACCAAGCGATTTCCGCGTGACCAACGTGCCATCTCCAACGCATCGAGCACCATCGTGGTGCGCATGTTTGAGGCGACTCGCCAGCCGACGATCATCCTGCTGAAGGTGTCAATGATGAAACAGACGTAGGCCACCCCGGCCCAGGTCGGCACGAACGTCAGATCGGTCACCCAGAGCTGGTTCGGCGCGATCGCCGTGAACTTGCGCCCGACCAGATCGGGGTGTCGCGCCGCAGCCGGATCCGGCGTGGTGGTGCGCACTCGTTTGCCACGCCGCGCCCCCGCGATGCCGGCGGCCCGCATCAGCCGCGCGACCTGATCCCGCCCGACGTCGTGGCCTGCCCGACGTGCCGTTTTCCACAGCTTGTGGGCCCCGTATACCCGGTAGTTGTCCTCCCAGAGCTTTACCAGGACAGGCCCAAGCTCTGCGTCGCGTTGGGCGCGCGCCGAGGGAGCGCGAGTCTTGGTGTCGTAGTAGGTGCTCGGGGCCATCGACACCCCTGCTGAGCGCAGGACGGTGCAGATGGGCTCGACCCCGAACTCCTCGCGGTGGGCGTCGATGAAGTCGACTATTTCTTGTGTTGGCGGTCGAGCTCCGCCCCGAAAAAACTGGCCGCGCGTTTCAGTATTTCGTTGGCACGCTTAAGTTCTCGTATCTCCTGCTCGAGTTCTTTGACCCGCTGCGACTCAGCTGTGGACATTCCGGGCGCATGCCCATCATCGATGTCGGCCTGGCGCACCCAGGCACGCACCGACTCCACGCCATAGCCCAGCTGGCGAGCCACCCGTGACACCGTGCCCTGCTCGGTGCCCAACTCGGCCCGCAGTGTCCGCACCATCCGCACCGCCGCTGACTTTTCCTCCGGGCTGTAGCGACGCGCCGTGGGCTTCCCAGACGCCTGTTCCTTCGGCATACCTGCATCCTCGTTTCCAAGGTCAGGAGCCTCCGGGATTTCCAGGGCGATTCATCGACGCCCACCGCGAGGAGTTCGGGGTCGAGCCCATCTGCACCGTCCTGCGCTCAGCAGGGGTGTCGATGGCCCCGAGCACCTACTACGACACCAAGACTCGCGCTCCCTCGGCGCGCGCCCAACGCGACGCAGAGCTTGGGCCTGTCCTGGTAAAGCTCTGGGAGGACAACTACCGGGTATACGGGGCCCACAAGCTGTGGAAAACGGCACGTCGGGCAGGCCACGACGTCGGGCGGGATCAGGTCGCGCGGCTGATGCGGGCCGCCGGCATCGCGGGGGCGCGGCGTGGCAAACGAGTGCGCACCACCACGCCGGATCCGGCTGCGGCGCGACACCCCGATCTGGTCGGGCGCAAGTTCACGGCGATCGCGCCGAACCAGCTCTGGGTGACCGATCTGACGTTCGTGCCAACCTGGGCCGGGGTGGCCTACGTCTGTTTCATCATTGACACCTTCAGCAGGATGATCGTCGGCTGGCGAGTCGCCTCAAACATGCGCACCACGATGGTGCTCGATGCGTTGGAGATGGCACGTTGGTCACGCGGAAATCGCTTGGTGGGCTTGACATGTCACTCCGATGCTGGATCGCAGTTTACGTCTATCCGATACGGTGAGCGGCTCGCCGAGATCGGCGCGGTCCCCTCGATCGGGTCGGTCGGGGACAGCTTCGATAACGCTTTGGCGGAGACGGTGAACGGTTACTACAAGGCCGAGTTGATCTACGGCCCCGCCTGCAGCGGGCCGTGGAGGACCGTCGAGGACGTCGAGCTGGCCACCCTGGGCTGGGTCCACTGGCACAACAACAGCCGCCTCCACGGCTACCTGAACGACGTACCGCCCACCGAGTTCGAAGCCGCGTTCTACGATGCACAACGGACCGACCAACCACTAATCGGAATCCAATAGCCCGAGTCTCCGGCAGAACCAGGGCGATTCAGTCCGCTCGGGTGCACCGCAGGTGCCAGCTGTATCTACGATTCACCTTGTACTGCAACGTAACTCATTGATCACTCCCCGGGCGCAGCCGTGTCCGGCTTTGCGAACCGCTTCGCCCAAATGTCGGGCTTCTCCAACTCCGGCGGCATCGATGTATCGGGCTTCCAGAACTTCGGCACACGGGAATCGGGCTGGGCAAACCTCGGCAACTCCCTGTCCGGCGTGTTCAACACCAGCAGGTACAACTTCGGCACGCAGCGTTCATCTCCGGCTTCGGTAATTACGGTGCCCAACTGTCTGGGTTGCTCAACAGCGTTCTCGGGCCCTATCAGCTATTGGCCTGGTCCTCCCGGGAGTCGACATCCGGGTGAATATCTTTGCGGCCGCGTGTTACTGGCACACAGGTTCTCAGCGGGTTCTCAGCGACGACTTCCTACCCTGGCGTTCCATGTTGAGAGAATCTGGCCTCCTTGTTCTGACACCCTCGTCTGTGGTCACTCAGCTCTGCGGTTGCTATGCGGTGATTTCTCCGCGCATCCGGTGCACGACGTAGCGTGCTGATATGCGGGTTCTGCTCGTTGAGGACGAGGCCCGGCTATCGACGATGCTGGTGAGAGGGCTGACCGCCGAAGGCTGCGTCGTTGTGGCTGTCGCCACAGGCGTCGATGGACTGCACGAGGCGGTCGAGAACACCTTCGATGTCGTGGTTCTGGACATCATGCTGCCCGGTCACAGTGGATATGAAGTGTTGCGCCGCATGCGCGCGCAGAATGTGTGGACCCCGGTACTGATGTTGACGGCTAAAGATGGCGAGTACGACCAGACCGATGCGTTCGACCTGGGGGCCGATGATTATCTGACGAAACCATTTTCGTTTCGGGTGCTGGTGGCGCGTTTGCGCGCGTTGGTGCGTCGCGGAGCGCCAGAACGACCGGTGGTGCTGGCGGCGGGATCGCTGACATTGGATCCCGCGCGACACACTGTGCACCGAGAGTCGACCGCGATATCGCTGACTCCCCGCGAGTATGGGCTGCTGGAGTTTCTGATGCGCAACAAAGACGCAGTGGTGACCAAAGCCGAGATCTTGCGCAATGTTTGGGACGCGCACTACGAGGGACCCGACAACGTGGTCGAGGTTTATGTGGGATATCTACGGCGCAAGATCGACGTTCCGTTCGGTACCAACACTATTGAGACGGTTCGTGGTGTCGGTTATCACTTGACGTGCTGAGGCAGTGACACGCGCATTGTGGTCCCACCGCCGGGTCGGTCGTCGATGGTGACATCGCCACCGTGGGCCGCCACGACTTCAGCGACGATCGCCAAACCCAATCCGGCTCCGCCCCCGGTGCGGGCGCGATGTGAATCGAGACGCACAAAACGTTCGAACACCCGGCGACGATCGGCCGGTGCAACGCCCGGACCGTCATCACTGACTGCGACCGTTGCGGCACCGTCTCGACTGCTGACTTCGATGACGACGCGCGAATTCGCATGACGGACAGCATTATTGACGATATTGCGGACGACTCTGGATATGCCGTCCGGGTCCGCGACCAGGCGGGCCGGTGATATTTCGGTATCGACCGCGCATCCGCCTTCCCGTCGCGCACGAGCGGCTTCGGTTTCAGCAATCTCATCCAGCGAGGTCTCGACTCTGCGCAGCACCACACTTTGCTCGTCGGCGCGCGCCAGCAGCAGCAGATCCTCGATCAGAGTGCGCATACGTTGCGCCTCTGGCAGAAGTGTGTTGAATGCCAACTCCGCATCGAGCAACTCAGGGTGAGCCTCAGCGACTTCCAGCCCCGAGATGATTGTGGCCAGCGGGCTGCGTAGTTCATGTGAAGCGTCGCCGACGAACCGCTGTTGAGCGCGGTGACCGGCCTCGAGGCGTGCCAGCATTTCGTTCATGGTGACGGCCAACGCCGCAATCTCGTCGCGACTGCTGGGAACAGGTACGCGTTCTGCCAAGCCGGACATGGAGATTTCGGCGACTCTGCTGCGGATCGCGTCCACGGATTGCAGCGATCGTCCGACGAGTCGGTAGGTTGCCGCCGCTGCGACCGCGACGATGATCGGAGCGCTGACGACCAGCAACAGCGCGACGGTCCGCGCGGTCCGTTCGACTGCCTCGCTGCCTCCTCCTACGATCACCGTGTAGTCACCCGACGGTGTCATGACCCGCTGCCCACTGACTCGCATGTCGTCGTTGGCCACCGCATCGTCGGACATGCCGCGGCGCAAAGTGTGGTCGAACTCGGTGATGGGGACCAGCGGTGTTGTGGGCGCGGCTCCCGACCGCTCGACGACCTTGCCATCGTGGTCGATCAGCTGGATCGCGACCACATGCTGGTCGGTACCAAAAAGGGCGCTATCAAGGTCATTCCAAGAGTTGGACTGCAGCGCCGCAGCGATATGACGCACTCGGCCGGCAGTGGCATCGTCGACGCCGGCCAGCAGAGTCCGGTACAGAATCAAGTCCAGTACCGCACCTGCCAGCGCGAACGCAACGAACACCACCGCAGCCGATGCGGCGGCTGAGCGAGCTGAGATGCCCAAGTGCAGGGGCGACATTGATCGCGTCACCGGGCCGTTGCGCCGAAACGGCCAGATCGCAGACATTGGCACAGTCTGATTCTGCCGGGCTGTGGATTCGCTGAGGAACAGGGCGTTCTGCTGCGCCGAGTCTTCTGAACCTGACCACTCTGGATCCCCGCCGCAACTCGACAAGGGGCTTGGAGGCGACAGCAATCACCGAACTCGCCAGGCCGTTCTAGAGTGGACGTGCACTAGGTTTTCAGAACACCACGCAGCGCATAAACTCGGATGTCCGGCACAGTGATGACTGCTTTCGTCTATCTGCCCGGCGCGGGCGCTGTGCGGGCTGTTCCCGTTACCGGCGATCCCGCTGGTGCCGGCCGACTTGGTGCCATCCGGACCGGAGACCCAAGAACGACCAGCTGATGTCCGATGACAGCGGTGGTGGCGTTGAGTTCGCTGACGAGAGGTTGATGCCCGTGCATCCAAGGCGTGAACAATGTTGCCGCAGTGCACACTTCGACAACATGTCAGTTGATCGCCGATGACCGAAACGACGAGCGCGACGGCCGTTGCGGTTCCGCCGGGACGTCGCCTGCCGATGCGAGCCGCTTTCCTGCCGAGTCGGGGCCTGAGGTTCCTTTCTGCCTGCCAACGCCGCTACGGCAACGTTTTCACGGTACGAGTCCCGCTGAGAGGCACACTGGTCTATCTGGCCGACCCGGCTGACATCAAGACGGTGTTCGCCGGGGATCCCAGCGTCTTCCATGCCGGCGAGGCAAACACGACATTGCGCGGGCTACTGGGGGACAGCTCGCTGTTGGTGATCGACGACGAAGTCCATCGGGACCGGCGCCACCTGATGATGCCGCCTTTCCACCGCGCCGCCGTCGCCCGGCAAGCTGACCTGATCGCCCAGATCGCCGCGGCGAACGTGGCAACATGGCCGGTCGGCACGCGCTTCGCCGTGGCGCCCAAGATGTCGGAAATCACGCTTGAAGTGATCCTGCGGACAGTGATCGGGGCTACCCAACCGGCGCGGCTGGCAGCGCTACGCAAAGTGATGCCACGTCTGCTCAATATGGGGCCGTGGGAGGCACTGGCACTCGCCAACCCGCGACTGATGCGCCGCCGCCCCTGGCGTGGGTTACAGCGCCGCATCGCAGAAGCCGACGACCTTCTCTATGCCGAGATCGCCGATCGCCGCGCTGACCCCGACCTCGCCGCACGGACTGACACACGCTGGCCATGCTGGTGCGGGCGGCCGACCAAGACGCACGCACGATGACCGACCGAGAACTGCGTGACCAGCTGATGACACTGCTGGTAGCCGGCCACGACACCACCGCGACGGCGCTGGCGTGGGCGCTGGAGCGCCTCACTCGTCATCCAGCCGCTTTGGTCAAAGCGGTCCATGCGGCCGACGCGAGCGCGGCAGGCGACCCGGCCGGTGATGAGTACCTGGACGCTGTGGCCAAGGAGACTCTGCGGGTTCGTCCAATACTTTCCGGCATCGGGCGGATGCTGACCAGGCCGGCAATGGTCGCCGGTTACCAGCTCGAGGCTGGCACCATGGTGGTCCCTGCTATCGGGCTGGTACACGCGAGCGACGCCATCTATTCCGATCCGGAACGCTTCGACCCTGACCGCATGCTCGGCACCAACCTGAGTCCCACAACCTGGCTGCCCTTCGGCGGTGGCAACCGACGCTGCCTCGGCAGCACCTTCGCCATGGTCGAGATGCGAGTCGTCTTGCGGGAAGTCCTGCGCCGGACCGAATTGAAATCCACTACCGCCGCAGATGAGCCGCAGAATTCGAAACACGTCATCCACGTTCCCGGCCGGGGCGCACTCATCCAAGTGCGCGCGGTTAGGCAGGTTCCATCAGCCTTGCCCGCTACCTGCCCAGTCGCTCACGACACGCAACTGCCTTAAGCGGCGCGGCCAGCCGGTGTCGGACCCCTGCATGCGGCGCTTGCGGTCTACGCCCAGAAACGCTTCGATGGTCGCCGCATGATGACGGTGTGCTTAGCACGACTCGAACGCGGCTTCACGATCGCGTACCTTCCTGCTCTCCCAGAGAAAAGCCACCAGCACCGCGACTACATAAAACGCCCAGGCGAGCACTTCGATCAGCCGGGGATCGGTAGGTATGCCGAACATACCGGTGATCAATGCGCCTTGCACCGAGTTTTCAGGAATCCAGGATGACAAGTCGACAAGCTGTTGCTGGCCGACGTCCAGCCATCCTGCCTCGTGCGCTGTGCGTACCACGTTCAGCGCCAATCCCGCGGCAATCAGCACCAGAAAACCCGCGGTGATCCGGAAGAAACGGTTCAGGTTGAGTTTCAAGCCGCCGTAGTAAATCCCGACGCCCACCGCGATCGCCACCGCGATGCCCGACACGCCGCCCACAGCTGCCGGCCAGCGGCTGCCGTGCGAGTTCTGCGCGGCCGCCAGCAGGAACACCGACAGCTCGAAGCCTTCCTTGAGAACAGCGAGAAAAGCCATGACGACCAGCGCCGTCGACCCGCCCCGTGTCACCGCCTCCTCGGCCTCGTGCTCCAATTCGCCTTGCAGCCGGCCGGCGTTGCGGTTCATCCAGATGACCATGGTGGTGACAAACGCCACGGCAACGACACCGATGATCGTTTCCAGCATCTCCTGCTGCGCCTGTGGCAGATCTTCAGACAGAATGTTCAGGCCGACGCCGACGCCGACACACACCAGCACTGCCACCCCAACTGCAGCAAACATGGCACGGGTTGATTGGCCGTTCCGCTTGAGGAACGCCGCGGCGATGCTCACGATGAGCGTCACCTCTAGGCCTTCCCGCAAGCCGATCAGGAAAACCCCGATGAACGCGCCGTATGCACCCTGCATTTCCTATTTCCTTTCCCCGCTGGGTTTTTCGGTCACGCGATTCGACTCAGTGCGTGGGGTTGGGTCAGAAGACCGCATACCAGATTGCGATGTACTGGCAGACCGCCGCGAGCGCAGTGAACGCGTGGAAGAACTCGTGATAACCGAAGGTCGCCGGCCACGGGTCAGGCCAGCGCAGCGCGTAGAACACCCCGCCGATGCTGTACAGCACCCCGCCCACAATCAACAGCGCCGTCGCCATCGCTCCGGCGTTATTCAGGATCATTCCCATGTACCAAACCGCGACCCAGCCCAGCAGTAGATAGAGCATCACGCCTACCCAACGCGGAGCTGACGGCCAGCACAGAGTCAGCGCTATTCCGGCCACGGCACCGCCCCACACGATGGCCAGCGCCGCCAGCCCAGTCGAGTGGGGCATAGCCAGCCTCGCGAACGGGGTATAGGTGCCGGCGATGAACACAAAGATCATTGAGTGGTCGAGGCGGCGCATCCATTGCCGGGCTTCCGCGGACTCCCAGTGGACGCGGTGATAGATCGCACTCACGGCAAACATCGCAACGATTGCCAACGCGTATGCCAACGTGGCATGTCCGGCACGATTGGATACCAAAGCCCAGGACACCACCACCAGTGCGGTCCCGCCGAACATAGCCGCGATGGCGCAGTAAAGGTGTATCCAGCCGCGCAACAGTGGCCTGGCCAACGCATCGGAAGCACCCTGGGCGCGTCGATCAGTGAGTTGATTGTCAACGGCGTCGTCGCCAACGGCGACCTGACTGAGATAGTGGGGCCGGGAGACCGAATCGGTCTGATGGGTCATCATTTGCTCCATACTCGTGACGGGATTTCGGTTGAATGCCGCCCGAAATCGCTGAACGCGAACGAATTCGGGATTACACGACCCGCGTGACCGAAAAGCAATGCAAGATTTCCTGTCCGTGGGAGTGTCAGCGTATGAGCGGGCCGCTGAGAAGGCGCTGAGAAATTCACAACAACTGAAGTACGACGCACCACTCGGCCACATCCGGGTCGTGTCTAGGCCCGTGTGCCCACTACCCGGGGGTCAGAAGATTCGTTGTAAATGAAGAGGATTCGCCCCAGCCGAACGGGCATCGGCTGTCGATCGCTATACCGAAAAACAGCAACGCTGAGATAACGCTGAGAGCGATTTGCCAGGTGTTGCGACTTGCCATAAGCATTTCATCCCAAGGTTTGCGTCCGGAAGAAATGAGGGGGCGTGGTGGAATCGGAAGGAACGCCGTTTGGCCGATACCGGCTGATTCAGCTGATTGGTCGCGGAGGCATGGGTGATGTATGGCGTGCACTCGACACCGAAACCCATCGCGTGGTTGCAGTCAAAGTGTTGCCGGCCAACCTGGGGAACGATCCGATGTTCGCACAGCGATTCCGTCGGGAGGCACTGGCAGCGGCGGGTCTCACCGAACCGCATGTGGTACCAATCCACAACTTCGGTGAAATCGACGGCCGACTCTACGTCGACATGCGACTGATCGACGGTCGAGACCTCCAGTCCATCATCGCCCAAGGTCCGATTGAACCCCGCGCAGCGGTGGGAATCATCGAGCAGATCGCATCGGCGCTAGCCGCCGCCCACCGGATCGGACTGGTGCACCGCGACGTCAAGCCATCTAACATTCTGGTCGCCGAATACGACTTTGCTTACTTGATCGATTTCGGCATCGCCCGCGCGGCCTCGGACAGTTCCATCACCGGTGCTGGCAGCGTGATCGGGACCTGGGCCTACATGGCGCCAGAACGAATAAACACCGGGCACAATGACCCTCGCGGTGACATCTATGCACTGGCATGCGTCCTGCATGAGTGTCTGACCGGCAGCCAACCGTTTCCCGGGAACAGCGTTGAACAGCAAATCGGAGGTCACCTGGGCCTGCCCCCACCCCGGCCTTCAGCGTTAAAACGAGGATTGCCTCCCGAACTCGACACCGTCATTGCGACCGGAATGGCGAAGAATCCCGACGACCGCTATTCCACTGCGCTCGAGATGGCCGGGGCGGCCCGTGCGGCATTGGGCGAGGTCGGGCCGCTGACGCGGACCGCAGCGATGCAGGTGCCGGTACCCGTTCACCTCGACACCCGGATACCGATGCCCGGCAACGTGCCGCGAAACTACTACCCGACCACGATCGGCGGTCAGGTCTCACACACCGACGCAACCCAAATCACTCCGTACGCGACTGCGGGGTACAGAAATGCTGGCGAACCCAACGTTTCTGGCCATCCTCCGACGGGACCTCAGACGCAAGGCGCCGGGACTTCGCCGGGCGGCGGCATTGCGCATGAACCACAACGTAAACGCAAACGCACCATCATCTTCGCGTCGAGCATCACGGCGTTGATTGCGATACTCGGCATCGTCATCACGATCGTATTGAGCAGTTCTGACCAAAGCTCGACGCAAGTCGCCGCACCTAACTCCGGCCCGTTCACGGGCACCTTCAAGGTGGCCTACGGCCCGCAACTCGATGTAACCGGCAAAGAGTTGGCCGGGGGCGAGCCGGCGGAGACCGAGGTCTGGCAGTTGCGGTCCATGTGTGGAACCAAAGGGTGCGTGGCCACCGCAGCGCGAACGTCGGGGGATGCCTTCGACGAGCCGAGTCTGGTATTCGACCTGATCGGCAACCGCTGGTACGGCACCACCATCATCGACGCACCTGAATCATGCAACGGCAAAGCTGAACGCGAGTGGCACTGGATCTACCTGCGGGAACAGCCGAACGGCACACTATCCGGCGAATGGATAGAGGACTCCATCGGCTGCTATATCAAACGTACAGCGACGTTCACCCGCACCGGTGACGCCGATCTTTCCAGCGTGCCCGACCCGGCCAAGCTGCCGCCCCGCAAGTTATCCAAGGCGCTGTACCTGCACGGCATATACCGGTCGAAAGTTGCGGTCACCGGACCCTCATCCAAGCCGCCAGAGGAGGCGGACTACAGCGTGGACACGATCTGCCTGCGCGACGGGGACCGATGCCTGAGCCGGTTTCTGCAGACCGACGGCAGTGGTCGGCATGAACTCTTCATCTTTGAAAACGGTGCTTGGACGCGAAACACGGAGGAAGACACGCCTTGCCCGGCCGGCGGGACCAGTCACACCAGGTTGACCGCTGTGTTCCCACTGCCCAACCCCGTCCCAGACCCCATCACGCAGCTCTCGGGAGGCGGCCTGTCGACTGTTACGGGTAGCGCATGTACTGGCGGGCACTACGACGAGGTCTTCACCCGGACCGGCGACGACCCAATACCGCGTTAGTCGGTCATCCTGGTGAAGCGGTCGTGGCCTCTCAGCGGCTTCTCAGCGGCCGCCTCCTAGCGTAATCCGCTGTACACGTTAAGACGTGCTGCCCGCACTGACGGCCACCCTGCTGCCACGCGACTTATGCGGTGGCGCAATCGAAGTCAACAACTCGCGCATAAAGGACACCGATGTCGAAGCAGCAGTCGGAGCTCGCCCCCGCTATCGGCGCACCTCGACGTTGGTTGACGCTGGCAATATCGGTGGCGGCTACCTCGTGCGCGTTTCTGTTCATCAACTGTGGAGTTTTTCTGATTCCCGCATTGCAGACCGAACGTCACACCTCGCTCGCGCAGGCCGGACTGCTGTCGGCCATGCCGAGCTTTGGGATGGTGGTGACCCTGATCGGCTGGGGATATCTGGTGGATCGCGTCGGTGAGCGATGGGTGCTCACCGCGGGCCTGGGGTTGACTGCCGCGGCGGCGTTCGCGGCCGCGCCTCAACACTCCCTTGTGGCGATCGGCGCGTTGATGTTCGTCGGTGGGATGGCCGCTGCCAGCGCCAACACCGCCGGCGGGCGGTTGGTAGCCGGCTCGTTCCCGGCTGACCAACGCGGCCTAGCCATGGGAATTCGCCAGACGGCGCAGCCGCTGGGCGTCGCGATCGGCGCGGTGGCACTGCCCGAGCTGATCGAGATCGAAAACGGCTTCTTTGCCGCGCTGCTGTATCCGGCGATCGCGTGCGCTGTAGCCGCGCTGGCCTGCCGAGTCTGCTTGACCGACCCACCGCGCCCTTCCCACGCAAGCGCTTCGGTGGAGGTGGCCAATCCCTACCGGCGGTCAAGGACACTGCAGCGAATCCACCTAGTTTCAGCCCTGTTGATGGTGCCCCAACAGGTGACGATCACGTTCATGCTCGTCTGGCTGATCACTGAGCATCGTTGGTCGATCCCGGCGGCAAGCGCGCTAGTGACCGTCGCGCAGTTGCTCGGCGCGCTGGGGCGCATCGTCGTCGGCCGGTGGTCAGATCGCGCGGGTTCTCGGATGCATCCGAAGAGGTTGGTCGCCGCCGGCTGTTGCCTTGCCCTGGCGCTGCTGGCATTGAACGACTACCTGAATTCGCCCTTCACCGCAGCCATCATGGTGGTCGCGGCCGTAACAGCAGTGGGTTACAACGGGCTGGCGGCCACCGCGATCACCGAATACGGCGGGCCGTTTTGGAGCGGGCGAGCTCTCGGCGTCCAGAACACCTGTCAGCGGTTGACCGCGGCAGTCACGCCGCCGGCGTTCGGTGCGCTCATCACCGTGGCCGGGTATCCGTTCGCGTTCGGGGCATGCGCAGTGTGTGCTCTGGCAGCAATACCCTTGGTGCCCGTCAGCGCTGAGCGCATCGACTCGAATTGAGAAATCGGCTTGAATGTTCTGATGCCAAGAATCTGTTGAACTCGATGAGATGCGATTCGAATTCCAACGTGGCGTTAGCTCACAAGTTTGCGAAGCAGGGATCACTCGGGCCAGTCTCGCCGGCGGGAATAGTGGCGTTGCGTGAGGATAAGTGAACGACGACGCCGTTGTCGGTCACACCCACCCGGTCCGCTTTGATTCCCAACGGAAGTTTCGTGGTCAGGTCCGTCGTGTATTCGTCGAGCGACGACTGCACCGACTCTTTCGGCAACTTGAAGCCCACCGCATTGAAACTGACAATCTCCAATCGTAGCCCGCCTTTCTCCACCGTCGGCTTGGCGACAATCTGGTTCAAAACACCTTTGAGCTCGACGGTTTTGTCGGTGGGGTGAGTGATGACACTTCGAGTGACGAACTCGCCGACTGTCGGAATAGCGTTCTGCACGGTCTGCTTGATGCCGTCAGCCGTCCAGGTGATCGTGGCATCGATCGCGCCGATTGTGCCCTTGGAGTCGGGCGTGCTGTCGAGTTTGACGTCTGTCAGGCTCAGGTTCAATTTCATGCCCCTGGCGTCCTGCAGCTGATTACCCGCGGTGTTGATGGTGATGTTGGTGTAGTGATCGGTGAGATACTGCCACGTCACCGGCGGGGTCAAATTGAACGACGCGGTGGCCTGGTCTTTCACCTTGCACGCCGTCGCCGCGGCGATCTTGCTGTTCGCGGTGTTGCGGGCATACAGCTCGACGCCGATCAATACGGCTATGACGGTCACAAGAACGATCAGCGCAATGGACAGCGGAGTGCGAAGCCTGCGCTTCTTCGCCTTCGGGACACCGCCGGACTCAGATTTCGGAGTTGCCCCAGGCGTCGACCGACCATGCATCGGGCTTTCGGGTGGCGGCTGGTTCGGCCGTCGTGCACTTGCGTTGCCTGGGGAGAAACTCTCGGTCGGCTGTGACGAACCCGGCGGCTGCTGGTCCCGTCCGGCCCAGGGATCGATTGGACGTTGCCTGCCGCCGTACGGATTTCCGGGCGCCGGGGGTCGCTGGTCGCTGGGACGCTGCCAACCCGGTGGGCGCCCTTCATTCCGTGGTCGCTGCGGAGTCGTCACTCTGGTGATCCTTCCCTATCGAGTGCACAAGGTGAGCACTGTTTAACAGGACGCTGAGGCTGATGCAGCCGAAAGCTTGCATGAAGAATTCGACGCTGCCGACCCGTGCAACGAGCGTCAAAACCCGGTGCGGTCAGCTCGCATCATTAGGCAGATTCACATAATTCAGGCGTAACGCGTCGTCGAAGAGCGACCCTTCTGCGAGGAAGAGCGTTACGCGCGCGGCTAGCGCGATAGCAGCGAGCTGCATGTACATCACCACGATCTGGTACCGGATCGCGGTAAGCGGACTGGTTCCGGCCAGGATCAGTCCGGTCATGGCACCCGGCAGGCTGATTAGCCCAACTACTTTCGTGGAATCGATCGCCGGAATCAGCGCGGCCCGCAGGGCGGATCGCCGATAAGGGGAAATCGCCTGTCGTCCGGATTGGCCAAGGGATAGTCGAGTCTCGATGGCCGGCCGAGACTGGCGAACTTCGTCGTCAAGTCGGCGCAATGCACCTCCGGCGGCCAGCATGGCGGACGAGACAATCATGCCGCCGACCGGAACAATCACTCGGGTCTCGGCGGTAATCACCCGCCCCGCCAGCAGAGCGGCGAGCGTGACACCAGTGCTAGCGGCAACTCCGCCCGTAGCGAAAACCCGGGCATGCCGGAGCCCCGGAGCGCGACGGCCCGCGACCCGCCCTGCAACAGTCGTCATCAGGATGATCCACCCCGCGGCGCCGAGCAAACTTGTCCGCTGGAACAAGATCCGAAGAAGGGCACCGGCAGTGACCAGCTGCACTGCAGCGCGCCCGCAAGAGACGACAAGCTCCCGCGTAAGACCCAGCCGCTGCCGATAGGCGATGGCACCGGCTACGGTGACTAACAACAGTGACACGCCTACCCCGCCCCAGCTCGGTACGGCCAATGCCGATGTTGCCAGCGCGGAGAGGGGTGATGCGGGCCGCCGGATCCGCACCGCAGGCGATCGTGCTGAATGAGTCCCGAAATGCGCCGTCCACCGCAGTAGCCGGCGAATGCCGACGCCGGTAAATCCGATGGCTACGATTCCCGGCGGTAGGGCCAGCCACATCCACCGCGAGTGGCCGGGAATTTCTTGCTGAATCTCCTTGCCCGGCGCCTTATGGCCGGCGGTGGCAGGCCCCAGGTAATTGCCACCGATACGGTCCAGCGCCGCATGCAGCCTCTTGATCTCCGGTGGAGTGTCTAACGCGTCAGCCCGCGGATCCAACAATGATCGGACTAGTCCACCGACGATCTTGCTCACCACACTGGTGCGGCTGCGAGCATCCGGATGGCGAAACTGGCGTTCGCCCGCTGACGTGGCAGCAATGTGCTCAGCGCGAGCGATCGCCGACAGGATGTCAGCAGTGTCGCAGGCTTCGGGCGCATACCAAACCACGACGGATGCAGTTCGCGGATATGCACGTACGGCGCGCACCCCGACGACCTCGACGACCATCTCCTCGATTGCTGCGGCCCGCTCTGCATCATGACGGAAGCTGACGGCGTGCACACGCATGCGCCCTGCCGCGGCGGAAACCACGGTCGGTCGGACGTCGGCATCAGCGCACGGCATCGTCAGTCTCCGCGGGGTCGTTTGCGGAGTGAGCCGTTGGCGGTGACGTCTCGTTTCCCACTCTCTCCGCGGCCTCGGCGACCACATCGGCGACCGCTAATCGAGCCCGCTCGGCGCCCTCCTCGGCTTCGCGGGCAGCACGTAGACCCCACGCCGTCACAGACACGGCTGCAGCTCGCAGCGGCTTCCTCGCCACCCTGCGTAAGCCGTCATACGCAACCGCTCCGACCAGGCCAGTAACCACTGCTGGTGCCGCCTTCGTCACGACCCCGTACCACACCATCACGGACACTCCCTTTCGTTGTTTTCCAATTAATTCCTTGGTTCTCTACATCGCTACTAGCGGGCGCACTTGGCGCTACCTCGTAAGACCGCAACCGCTGCGACTCATCGCCGACGGTTTTGATTGCGATCTGAAAGTCGAATCCGTATCGATGCCGCCGGGCCGCGCGCACGCGACCAGACGGCCATCCTCGAGGAGTAAGACCTGCGCGGCGACGCTGTCAATCAGGCCGTGGTCGTGGCTGACCAATACAACGCTTCCGCCCTCGCGCACAAAGTCATTCACCAACGCACCGATTATCTCGGCCGAGGCGCTGTCAAGCGCCGATGTCGGCTCGTCAAGGAGCAGCGTCTCTGGTTCAACGGCCAACGCCCGGGCCAAACACACCCGTTGCACCTCCCCGCCTGACAACTCCCCGGTCGCGCGGGCGATGAACTTCGGCCCCAGCCCAACACGCCCAAGCAGCTCAGCCACCTTGGCCTCGGACAAGCCCTGACGGCCGACGCGGACCTCCTCAAGCACTCGGCCGGTCAGCAATACAGGGGTTTGCGCCACCAGCCCAACCCGACGCCTCAAAGCCAAGACGTCCATATCGGCAAGCGGCACTCCGTCGAGCATGATTCGGCCGGTCGTGGGTTCAGCGAGCCGATTCAGCAGTCGCAACAGGGTCGACTTTCCGGCCCCGCTGGCACCGATCACAGCGGTGCAGAAGCCAGCCGGAATGTTCGCACTGATCTCCGCCAACAGCGGAGCCGTGCCGCGGGTCACGGTGACCTGCTCTAGGCAGAAACCCGCCATTCGCATCAGCAGGGCACTACTGTCGGCGCGGCCGCAGCAGTGTTGCACACCGCTGTTGCGCTAAACCGGAATTTGATGTCGCTGCAGCACCGAGTTGCGTTGGCCGTCAACATACCTCGGCGTTGAAACGATCCGCGAACGAAACCCTTCCGCCACTGCGTATCCGCGTGCGGATATACCACGATTGCCATCCTCATTGTTGGGCGTGATCGCCGCGTAAATTGAGCGTAGGTATCGCACGCTGAGAGATCGCTGAGACTGCTCTATCTCCTTATTCGAGATCACCGTAGGCAACGCCGGGATCCCCAGACAGTCCAAAGTCGGCGCAGTCCGGAGAGTTGGGTGGTGTCACACAGAGCCCGTCACCGTGCGGACCCTGCGCGAACAAGCTCGCGTCAGCACTGATGCAGCCAGCGAATGGCTGCGCACCAACCTGCCCGCCCGCGATATCTCACCAGTACCCACCGACGCACTTGCGCGTGTCCTCGATCCGCTGTGGTCGGCGGCTGTAGCCGCGGCTCGCGAGGAGCACGCCGAAGCCGCCGCCACCGAACGGGCCGCCCTAGTCCTCAAATAAGCGAGTTGGCGTCAGTGGGTCGCAGGATTGATTTCGATGTCGTTTTCAGGTCCGCGGTGGGGCGGTTTCGGGGGTCGACCGGTGTCATCGGGTGCGTGAGCGGCTCTGAGATTGGCCGGATTACCGCGTCTGCGTGGGTTTGTCGGGTGTGGGCACGCGAGGACGCCGCGGGGTGTGGCGGTTCGGGCGTGTGGAGGGTGATCGGCGTGTGCGGGTGTGGCAGGGTGCACAAGCAAGTGGCGGGTGCCGGTGTCAGCCGAAGCGAGTGCGTTCAATGGTGTTGTAGGCGCTGAGGAATCGGTCCAGGGCGGGGTGGTAGCCGATGATCCGGATGGTGATGGCGCGGGCGCGGCGGATGATCATGGCGGGGATGAGGATGACCTGGATGGTGAAGCGGCGGAACTCCATGTTGATCCAGTCGCGCCGGTCGTCCTTGCGGTGCAGCATCATCGCGAACCAGGACTTGATGTTCCAGGCCAGGGCGGCGATGACCATGTAGGCCCAGTTGGACACCAGGTCATAGAGCGGCACCCGCAGCGCGTTGACACCGTTTTTGAGTTGCTCGATGACGTTTTCCTGGTCGCAGCGCTCGTTGGCGCAGACCACCACCTCGGCGGGGGTCAGGTCGGTGCGGGTGGTGATGTAGAAGAAGTAGCGGATCTCCTCGAGCAGGGCCTGTTCGCCGCGGGTCTTGCTGATGTTTTTGCGCAGCGCAATCACTCGGTAGGGTCGGCGACATTTACCGGGCTGGTAGTCGAACTCGGCGACGTGCTCGCAGTTGAGTTCGAGGTTGACATAGCCGCGTTCGGCGACGATACGTCGCTTGTGGTTCGGTTCGCGCCGGCGCCGCTGCCCAGACCGTGGCGGCGGGGCTGCGCGCCGCTGCAAGGGCGTCCAGCACGTCTCGTCCAACGCTTCGGCGCGCGAGCGCAGTGCGGTGTTGCAGTCCATGCCGAACACGAAGTCGACCCGCTGGGACCAGTCGTCGAAGTGCGCGGTCAACGAGAAGTCGGTGTCCCCGCGCAGGCACACCCGAGCCGCATACGGGGCGACCAGCCCGATGGCCTTGTCGATCCATTCCGCCGCGCCGGCGTGGCTGGGCGCGTTGCCCGACCGGTTGACCAGGTAGAGCACTTCCTTGGTGTTGGCCAGCGACACGATCAGCGGCGCGTAGCCCCAGATGCCTTTGTAGGACATGTCCATCCCGGCCTTGTGTTGCCCGCAGGTGGGGGCGATGGTGCCGTCGACATCGATATAGGTGAGCGGGCCGAGCAGCTCACGGCCTCGGCCCGCCCACAGCTGCGGGCGCACCGTGTTGATCGCCTCCATCAACGTGGCCACATCAGCCGCGGTGAACCGGCGGCAGAAATCACCGGCGGTGGTGGGGTCGGGGATCAGCCGCGCACCCAGGGCGTTCATGTAGGCGCTGTCGTGGCGCAGCCGCTCGATGTCTTCGAGCCGGGTGCCCCCGCAGGCCAGGTTGTAGGCCAGGTTCAACACGTGGTCGGACTCGTGGTAGGGCAGGTGCACCTTGAGCAGCTGCAGGTCCTCGTCGATCCGCTCGGCCAGCCCCAGCCGGGTGACCAGCCGATGCACCGCGGCGATCCCGCCGAAGACGGTGGCATCGATATTGGCGCCGACCTCATAGCGCACAGAACCCGAGTTCAGCATCGGCCGCGGCTGGGCGCCCCAGCGTCCCGCCCGAGCGTGTCGCGTTGTCACCCTGCGTCGCCGCGCGGCGATGTGAATCGCCCTGGTTCTGCCGGAGACTCGGGCTATTGGATTCCGATTAGTGGTTGGTCGGTCCGTTGTGCATCGTAGAACGCGGCTTCGAACTCGGTGGGCGGTACGTCGTTCAGGTAGCCGTGGAGGCGGCTGTTGTTGTGCCAGTGGACCCAGCCCAGGGTGGCCAGCTCGACGTCCTCGACGGTCCTCCACGGCCCGCTGCAGGCGGGGCCGTAGATCAACTCGGCCTTGTAGTAACCGTTCACCGTCTCCGCCAAAGCGTTATCGAAGCTGTCCCCGACCGACCCGATCGAGGGGACCGCGCCGATCTCGGCGAGCCGCTCACCGTATCGGATAGACGTAAACTGCGATCCAGCATCGGAGTGACATGTCAAGCCCACCAAGCGATTTCCGCGTGACCAACGTGCCATCTCCAACGCATCGAGCACCATCGTGGTGCGCATGTTTGAGGCGACTCGCCAGCCGACGATCATCCTGCTGAAGGTGTCAATGATGAAACAGACGTAGGCCACCCCGGCCCAGGTCGGCACGAACGTCAGATCGGTCACCCAGAGCTGGTTCGGCGCGATCGCCGTGAACTTGCGCCCGACCAGATCGGGGTGTCGCGCCGCAGCCGGATCCGGCGTGGTGGTGCGCACTCGTTTGCCACGCCGCGCCCCCGCGATGCCGGCGGCCCGCATCAGCCGCGCGACCTGATCCCGCCCGACGTCGTGGCCTGCCCGACGTGCCGTTTTCCACAGCTTGTGGGCCCCGTATACCCGGTAGTTGTCCTCCCAGAGCTTTACCAGGACAGGCCCAAGCTCTGCGTCGCGTTGGGCGCGCGCCGAGGGAGCGCGAGTCTTGGTGTCGTAGTAGGTGCTCGGGGCCATCGACACCCCTGCTGAGCGCAGGACGGTGCAGATGGGCTCGACCCCGAACTCCTCGCGGTGGGCGTCGATGAAGTCGACTATTTCTTGTGTTGGCGGTCGAGCTCCGCCCCGAAAAAACTGGCCGCGCGTTTCAGTATTTCGTTGGCACGCTTAAGTTCTCGTATCTCCTGCTCGAGTTCTTTGACCCGCTGCGACTCAGCTGTGGACATTCCGGGCGCATGCCCATCATCGATGTCGGCCTGGCGCACCCAGGCACGCACCGACTCCACGCCATAGCCCAGCTGGCGAGCCACCCGTGACACCGTGCCCTGCTCGGTGCCCAACTCGGCCCGCAGTGTCCGCACCATCCGCACCGCCGCTGACTTTTCCTCCGGGCTGTAGCGACGCGCCGTGGGCTTCCCAGACGCCTGTTCCTTCGGCATACCTGCATCCTCGTTTCCAAGGTCAGGAGCCTCCGGGATTTCCAGGGCGATTCAGCTCACTTCGACAAGCGCAAAGTCGAACTCGGATCCTGCGGCCGCCCATACGGGACCCCATGCAACCACGAACACGCCTGCATCAGATGCCCAATGCTGCACATCAACCCGAAGATGATCCCTAGGCTAAACGAACTCGAAACCGATTTACAGGCTCGACGAGAGCGCGCAGTCACCGAGGGGTGGCTAGGCGAGATCGAGGGCATCGAACTGACGTTGCGTTTTCTGCGAGACAAACGCGACGAAGCACTGCGCATCAACCGCACCACACAGCAGTCCGACCTCGGTGTTCCATCCATGCCACGCCTCCGACAGAGACCACACAAGGTCCAACGCTGACCAGGTTTGTTACCCCAACATCGATCATTCTCCTGGACCAGTCACCTGCAAACCCCTGGCCGTCGCCGCGGGCGTCGTGGACCAGTTGGGGCAAGCACCTTTCGGCTTGCTCGACGACGTCCACAATCAACGCGCGATGACGGACAGGTGCATCGCGTTGAACTGACCAACATGAGAAAGGCCTACGCCGGTCTTTCAGCGATGGGCACAGTGACCGTTCGTGCGGGCGAAACGCTTGGTTAGCAGGGCGACGCACTGCAGCGACCTTGGCCCGACCTCGTCGGCGCCTCTGAGAAGATGAGACCGATTACCCGTTCGATGCTGACAGCGAGGTCTAGTGACTATTAGTGCACAGACTCGCAAGCTGCTGTGGGGTCGTGCCCACAACTTGTGTTCCTTCGCGACGTGTTGGCAGGCATTGACGGTCGATGAAGTGGACGTTCGAACCGGTGAAGGATTCGCGGTCGTCGTCGGCGAGGAGGCCCATATCCGGTCCGGCAGGCCGAACGGGCCCCGCTATGACCCGGACTATCCCCGCGCTGACATCGATAAGTACGAGAACTTGATGCTGTTGTGTCCGACGCATCACACCATGATCGATGCGCACAACGGCGACGCCCACTCGGTCGAGAGCTTGCTCAAGATGAAGCTTCTGCACGAGGAACAACAAGAACGCAAGGACCGCATCACCTCGACCACCCGGCTCTACATTGGCAACCAGTACGAGATCGACGACCGGGTGCTGTTTGAGCAGGTCGACCTCCACGGTCCCAGTGTTGATGCAATGTTCGTCGACGTTCCTTTCGCCTGTTCCCCGGACACGGCCATCGCCGAGGTCATCGAACGGATTGCCGCGGAGCATCCCGGCGACCTGGAGGCACTGGCGGCCGCCGGCGATGGGGTTGTGGCCGGGGCTGCTCAGGGGCTGCTCCATCCTGACTGGCGGGGGAACGCGCTGCTGGTTGGTGGGCCTGGCCAGGGGAAGTCCACGCTGCTCCAATACGTCTGCCAATTCCATCGATCTCGCATGCTGGGCAAGGACTCCTACACTGGCGATAACCAGCAGCTTCCGCAGGTGACACGGACGGCCCGGGTGGCAATCCGACTGGATCTACGGCGCTACGCCCAATGGGCAACCGCCAAGGCGGCTGCCGTCAAAACCAAAAAGGGCAAACCCCCTGCCAGCCAGGTCTGGCGCAGCATCGAGCAGTACACCGTGGCCGAGGTGAAGAAGGGCAGCGGCGGGCACGACTTCTCTCTGGAGGATCTGGCCGCGTTGGTATCGACCGAACCCGTGCTGATCGCCCTCGACGGCCTCGACGAGGTCGCCAACATCGACCAACGCTTGCACGTCAGCGACGAGATCGTCGAGATGCACGCGCGCCTGAAGGTCGACGCGCGTGATCTGGTCGTCATCGTCGCCACGCGGCCGGGGGCGACGTCGCGGTTGTGGTCCTCGCGCGACTTCCCGCGATTCACTTTGCAGCGGCTCTCCCAGGGTTTGCGTATCCAGTACCTGAGGAAGTGGTCGGTAGTCGCCGGGCTCAGCGAGGAGGCCACCGACAAACTGCAGGCGACCTTCATGGACAACCAGCATGTGCCGCATATCCGCGAATTAGCCTCCTATCCAATGCAACTGGCCATCCTGTTGCATCTTCTGTATCGCCGTCAGCTGCTTCCCCAGCAGCGCACGGAGCTTTACGCGGAGTATCTGAAGACCTTCTTGGATCGCGAGCAGACCGCCGAGAAGGAACCCCTGCTCGCCGACCAGCGAGCTACCATTGTGAGTGTTCACGCGTACCTGGGCTGGTACATGCAGACCAGGGCAGAAGAGGGCACCGGCGCCGGCTCGATCTCCCGCACCGACTTACGCAAAGTGCTGCGCGAGCATCTTGAAGGCCAAGAGTACGGCCAGCAGTTCGCCGAGCAGCTGTTCTCAGCCATCTCCACCCGCGTGCTGTGTCTGGTCGAACGAGAGACCGACCGCTTTCAGTTCGAGGTTCAGTCGCTGCGCGAATACTTCACTGCGCTCTACATTTTCCAGAATGCTCCCCCCAAGGGGATCGGTAATTCACGCGACGACTGCCTGGATGCGCTGCTGCAACGCCCCTATTGGTCCAACGTCTGCCGGTTTTTCGTGGGGATGTTCTCCAAGGTCGAAGTGCGTGGGATCCGCCAGAACCTACGGCAGTTGAGCACAGGGGCAACCGATCTCGCTCTGCATCCGATGCTGCGCTCGATGGCCGCGCAGTTCCTCGATGACCGAACCTATGTCGGGCAAGCCGATGAACCGATCCAAGAAGTCGTGGACTTCGTGTTGGAGGGCCCCGGGGTGATCCTGGCCGGAGACGGACTGCTCGACGTCAACGGCCCGCACCTGCAGTTCTCCGAACGAGCCGGTCAATCACAGGCCGTGCGGCACCTCAAAGCACGCCTTGGCCAGCAGGTGTCGACCGAGAAGCGATCGGCACTCGCCGAGTTGCTGCGCCGACACTGCACCCGCGACGACCTGCATCAGTGGTGGTGGGCGCAGTCCGCACTTACCCCGGAGTGGCTACAGACCGCCGCCGAATTGGGTGTTCTAGGGGATCTCAGTGATCCGGAAAGCGACACGCTCGCAGCGACATTGGCAGCGCTGAGCCCCGACACGGTGTGGCTGGCCGCGCTGCTACACCAAGGTGGCTACAACGGACGTCATGGCGCCATCATCGCGCTCTGCAAGTCCGAGATCAATGATGGCGCCGCGGATATCATCGTCCCGATTCATACGACGTCAGTCGCCCTCTTGGTGGAGTGCGCGGCCAAGGCGCAACTGCGACCACACGCTCACACCGCTCACCAGCGAGCACGCCGGACACGGATCCGGCAGCGGGGCCACACCGGTGATGTGATGCTCGGCGAGATTACCGAGTTGTCGAACTACCTCTCGGAGAAACCGCTCTCCGAAGCGACGGCCACCGACTGGTTCAACCGGCTGAAGAGAATCGCACAGACATGGGGAGACGGCTGGGTATTGCGACAAGCGATTGCCACCGTTCCGGCCGACCTGGACCTGCAGACGGTGGCCGATCGCGCAGGCTCCGAGGAGCCAATACTGGCCGCAGCGGCCTCGTGGGAACATGACGCGCGATCGCACAAAAAGGACGCACAGTGGTGGCAACAGTCGCTCACGTCGCGCGAGTCCGATTTGGACCGACGGCACTGGGTGTTCTCGCTGCTGAGCATCGCGCGTCCGCAAGCCGTCTTGGACCTGGCACCACACCTCAACGAGGTCGTGTCAGCCCTTTCGCCCAAACACTATGCTGCACTTCGCTATGCGCTCGGGTGGTTCACGAAGTCGTCGGCGGCCCGCGAACTCGTCTTTGCCGAGCCGCTGCGGCTTCGACAAGTTGAGGTGGGCCCGCGGCTGCTCTGGCTGATCCGGGTGGTGGGGACCGAGGCGACCGTCGAGTGGGCAGATCGGCGGTTGGAAACGAGCTTCGAGTCGTTACTGCAACCGGGCATGGGTGACATGCGGCAGTTACTGCGCGCGGTCGGGTCGCGCACCACGGTGAAAGCCGGGCAGCTCAAGCACAGTCGCTCACTGCTCCCCCTGGGCGGGTGGGCCAGTGATATCAAGCTCGGTGCGCCCAGTTTTGAGTTGGCCAGGGAGATCCTTCGCGACCCTGACCAGTGGCCAGGCGATCTCGCACAGCGAGCCGCCGAGAAGATCGGAACCCGGCTCGCCTCGAAGGCCTCAACGCTGGCGGCCACCGCGCACGCCGACGCGTGGTTCGCCTAGGACTTTCAGCGTCGCCATCACGACACGCTCACCCGCGTGCGCTCATGCCGCTGTAGTCCGCCTCCACGGGTTGACCACGATTCAACGTCCGGAGGCCGATCCGCTCCGGGGTCCTTCCCCGGAAGTGGGACTCGGCGTGTAATGGCCCAACTACCCAATTCTGCCTACGCCTGGCAATACGATGCTGGGCGTGGCTGGCCTACGTACCTATCTGGAAGGCCTACAAAGAATCCACTTGACGGGTGAGGCCGTCCCAGAAACGTCCTATTACGGTCAGCTCGAGCGACTGCTCAACGAGGCTGGCGCGACGCTATCGCCGTCGGTCACATGTGTGCTGACCACTAGAAATCGTGGCGCTGGTGTGCCCGACGGCGGCCTCTTCATTGCCCGTCAAGCCGTAGCCGACGCCGGTGAATCCGCGCTGCTCGCCCGTGCTCCTGAACGGGGCGTGATGGAGGTCAAAGGTGCCGCGGAGGACGTCTCGCAAGTCGCCGGCCGAGCCCAGGTCAAGCGATACCTTGCGCGTTACGGCAAAGTCTTAGTTTGCACATACCGGGACTTCCTGATCGTTCGCCTGGATTCGAACGGGAACGTACAGGCCGGCGAGCGTTTCACCCTCGCCACCGACGAGGGCTCCTTCTGGTCGCTCGACCCCAGGGCCGCCGAAGAAAATGTTGGTGCCGACTTCGCTGATTACCTCAAACGTGCACTAAGTGGCGACGCACCTTTGAGCAACCCAGCCGATCTCGCATGGTTTCTCGCCGCCTATGCCCGCACCGCGCTCAAGCGAGTCGAGGAGGTCGGCGATATGCAGACCCTCGCAACATTGCGATCAGCGTTGGAGCAAGCGCTCGGCTTGAGCTTCGACGACGAAGACGGCGAGCACTTCTTTCGCTCGGCGCTCGTGCAAACACTGTTCTACGGTGTCTTCGCCGCATGGGTCTTCTGGTCAGAGCAGAACCCAAACCCAGCGCCGCAACGCTTCACGTGGCGGCAGGCGCAATGGACCTTATCGGTTCCGATGGTCCGCGTGCTATTCCAACAACTCGCCACCCCCGCGAACCTGCCGGCCGGCTTGGACGAAGTGCTCGACTGGACCGACGACGTTCTCGCCCGTGTAGATCGCAACCTATTCTTCAAGCGGTTTGAGGCTGCCGAGGCCGTGCAATATTTCTACGAACCATTCCTGCAGGCTTACGATCCTGAACTCCGCCGCGAGCTCGGGGTCTGGTACACACCGGCCGAAGTTGTTCGTTACATGGTCGACGCGGTTGACTGCGCTTTGCGCGTGGAGCTAGGCCTTCCGCTTGGCCTAGCCGACCCCAGCGTGCACGTGTTGGACCCGGCCTTTATGCGAAATTTCAATGTCTCACGAGACCCTCGGACACACCACCGGCCAGCTCGTCAGGAAGCAGCCGCTACATGCTTCAGTGCTTCCGGCGGTTGGGCTTAACCTTCCACTCGCTCGGCTTTCGCGACCGGAACGTCTCACCAGCCAGAATCGCAGATGCATCCGGGATTGCAGGCCCGTCAGCAGCAGGCCGGTACGCTCGTTTTTGGGGGGCCTCGATGTTCTTGCCGGATGGCTTTGATCCCAGAGCATTCTTCTCGTGCGCCCGCGACTTCTGAGTCTCGGACTTCGGAGTTTTCGCACCTCTACTCACGGGAACCAGCGTATCTCTGGAGCATTGCCCGTTCGTAGTACCCGAGTGCGATGAAGGCATCAGTCGGACTCTGGGGGCTTCACCAGGATGGTCGTTGCCGGGTCGACGTGCTCTGACCACGCGAGTGTTGGGAGGTCTGCTCCGTCAAGCCCGGCCAGCTCCAGCGCTGCCTGGCCCGACAGATGCGAGGATTTGATCGATTGGCCATTGGCAATGGCGGCGTAGAACTGGGCGGCGTAGTTGATCGCGTCGCCGTCGTCGATGCTGCCAGCCATCCCGATCGCGAACGGAACGACTTCTGCAACAAGGCCATCGATCTGAGCTGCAGACTTGCAGGCGTTTAGCAGCACCAGCATCGGCGGGGCATCGGTCGCTGCGATCGCCTTTGCAAAAGCACGAGCAGTCACGATCACCCCGTCATGTGGGTCGTCGTGCTCGTCCTCGAAGACGACAAGGTCCTCGTTGCTGTGCCCAGAGAAGTGCACCACGTGGGGGCGAAACTTCGTGATCCCGTCGAGTAAATCGTTGGTCGTTGCAGCCGGGCGCACGTCGAGCTCGATGAGATCGCGATGCAGTGCGGATTCCACAGCTGCGCGGATGCGCTTCTGTTCGCGCCCTACCCGCAACTCGCCGGCAGAGGAAGCCCCAAGGATCAACACGCGGAGTTTCTCCGACTTGGGTGACCGCAACTGACGAACCGCATGCGCGACAGCCGATTCGGCGCTGACGATCCTCGAGTCCAGTGCTGCGCGCTCCGCCGTGGCCCGCCGGTCAGCCTGCTGCTGATCCCGCTTCTGCCGCCGCTCGGCAGCATCTGCCTCAGACTGTTCGGCGCGGGCGAGCCTGGCTATCAACGCTGACTCGTCTTTCGCGTAACCCGATGCCTTCGTCTGCCACCGGCGAGCTTCCTTGCCAGCAGCCGCTGCCTCGCCGTCGCGGCGCTCGGCCTCGCGGAGTTTGCTCTTGGCCGTCGACTCGCTCTTGGTCTTCGCCGCAGCCTGCCGAGCCTTATCGGCCTCGGCCCGTTTCTTCGACTCCTTGCTCCGATACTCGCCAGCCTTCTTCTCGGCCTCGACCCGCTGACTTCGCTTCCGTTCGAGCTGCCGGCGATACTGGCTCGCGCTCATCATGCCTCCCAGGACCCTGTTCCACCTGACTCACGGTATCGCTGGGCACGGACACTTTCGTTTGCGCGTGCGGGCCAAATCCGTCGCCGCCAGGACGTACGCTGCGCTGGTGATGATCGAGGAGAACGACGGCTTCGACGACGACGAGGCACTACTCGCGCCAAACGGGAATGATTGGAAGATCGGGCGTCTGGACCGCGTCCCGATGCGCGATGTTTGGTCGCACGAGGCCCTCGACTTCACCCCCTGGTTGCTCAGGAACGCTGATGTGCTCGCCGAGGCGTTGGGGATGACTCTGAGCATCACCGCCGCCGAGCACCCCGTTGGCCGATACCGGCTCGACCTACTCGGATCCGACGGCGACGGACATGTCGTGATCATCGAGAACCAGTTTGGGGAGTCGGATCACTACCACCTCGGCCAATTGCTCACCTATGCGAGCGGCACCGACGCCGCCAATGTCGTGTGGCTGACCGAGAAATTCAACGACGAGCATCGCGCCGCCCTGGAATGGCTCAACGAACGAACGAGCACCGCGACGCGGTTCTTCGGTGTCGAGGTGTCCGCTGTGCGGATCGGTGACTCGTTACCTGCGCCGCACTTCCGTGTCGTCGTCATGCCGAATGATTGGGAGAAGGCGGCGCGTACGACTGTCCAGGCGCAATCCACGAAGCAAGTGCTGTACAAAGAGTTCTGGGGCCAGTTCCGCGCAGCGCTGAGCGATGCCGGGCTTGACACGTGGACGAGCGCAAAGTCAAACGCCGGCAATTGGTTTGGACTTCCCGCTGGCTCGGATGGCACGGTCTACGGTGTCGGGTTCGGATTTTCAGCCCGAATACGATCCGAGCTGGCGTTCGACAGCGACAAGCCCGACATCAACGACCGCCGATTCAACCTGCTCCATGGATTGCGAGACACCATCAATGGGGTTTACGGATCGGAGCTTGCGTTCGAATCCCAGCAGGGCCGAAACATCAAGAAGATCGTCGATTACGCCGACGGCTCGATCGAGAACCGTGACGACTGGCCGCGCTACATCGCATGGTTCATCGACGCCCAGCGCAGACTGCGCAAGGCTGTCGAAACTGCAGGAGGCATCCCAGCATGAGCCGCCTTGTTTCGTTGCTACACAAGCTCATACAAGGTTCCTCTGTTGATGACAAATGCCTACCACCCGGCACCGACATCGCCGGTACGCCTTACGCGGCATGCTCGTGTGATGCTGATGACCCGGCGCCGTGCTCGGAAGCGCTCGCTGCTCGGCGTGGCGGACGCTCGCTCACCGCCGCGATCGCCTGGCGATTGAACTCGGGGATGCCCTCGCGGCCGCGGGTCTGCCGTCGAAGCAGCTGCGGATAGACAACGGGTGGCGCTGTTCTGGCCAGAACATCGAATGGTGGAGAACGGCCGGCTTGCAGCGACATCGGCGGACGGCGTTCCTTTCCTAATCATTGCACTCAGAACCGGCGGTCTCGATCCAGGGCCATCTGCCACCAACTCTCGTAGCGTTGGCCACCGGACAACGCGATCACGACTGTGCCTGGTGGCCGCGGAACACCCTTGAGTGCGATGCCTTCGACGAATGCGATGTGCGGCAATGTCGTGGCGCCACTGCCGGCGCCATCCTCGGACATCGCATACGGGTGTCGAAGTTCGCGGGGGAAGTGACAATGTTCGACAAGGGCAGGCACGACGAGCTGGCGGAAGATGTTGTCGAGGTCCTTGCCCGAGGAGCTAGGAACGAAGAACGCCGTTACTCCGACTGGCATGTCCGGCGGATATAGGTAGGGATATCGCGCCATCCGGTCAGCCACCAAAGTGTGCACCGACTCTTTGAACGCCTCGGTCTCCCCTGGCCGCGATGGCAGCTGGCCTAGGTTGAACCCATACGGCATGAACGCCAACCTGTCCAACGCTTCGGCGGTCAGTTCCAGGAACTGGTGCGGGCATCGCGGCGGCACGGCGGCGTAGCTGTGGACGAGGGAACGCGCCAGGTAATCGGTCGTCTTCAGAACGCTATCTTGGAGATCGAAGCGCTTGCTGCGTTTCGCCATGGCGTAGAGCTTCTGGCCCAATTCTGAGGTGTCGTTGCGCCAGTCGGCGATCGCTTCATCGGCGGACTCCATCCGGAAGTCGAGGTCGAGCTGCTGATCCCGATGCACCTCGTCAAAGTCATCGTCGTCTGGCATGCGGCGCATCTCGTCGCGGATTACCGCCGAGCGCTGCGCCGCGAAATAGATCTGTGGTTCGACGTCGGGGAACTCGTCGACCCGGACATAGAGCATGCTGACTTGCCGATCATCCTGGTAGACAATCGGTTTACCTTTCGCGTGGGATCCGAGTTGATCAAGTAACCGTTTGGCGAAATTTTGCGGCTGCGGCGCGTTCCTGCTGGCGACCGCCCACACATCGAGAGCAACGTCGGCCCTCGGTCGCGGCCAACCACCACCGCGATAGGCACGCTCCCATTCATCTGCGGCGGCCACGATCAACGCTCGCTCCTGGGCAACCCCACCTGACCCCTTGGCTTTCGGTTTGATTGCAACACCGCCTCGGGCGGTTGTTAGCTCGCGCCACATAGCGCGGCACTCAGCGCCTTCTGTGGAGTCCCAGAAGTGCTCTCGGCTCATCGATTCACAACCTCCCATCGTCATCTAAGAGGTGCCGCCAATATGTGATGTTGCAGGAAGCCGAATCGCGGACGACGAGTCTACGTGGGTAGAGAGGACCCGGATTCCTGGACAACGCTCTGGATTACAGCTTCTCGTCCGTCTTACGCTCACGCCGTTACGAGCTGCATCAGCTCGGTGTAGTCCGTGACGACCTCGTACTTGACGTTCTCGCCGTTCTTCTCGTTGAGCGATGCGAAGAACTTCCGGGCGCATTCGATCTTCGCGTCCTCGACTCCTTTGAGCTGAAGAGACGAGAGGGAGCCTTTGGTCTCGGCGACGAAGTAGATGTGTTTGACGGTTCCCTCGGTGAACGCGATGGCCCAGTCTGGGTTGTAGTCACCTACGGGGGTCGGGATGAAGAACCCGCGTGGAAGCTTCGCGTAGACGGCAACCTCCTGAC
This sequence comes from Mycobacterium sp. TY815, assembly GCF_030755135.1. NCBI lineage: Bacteria > Bacillati > Actinomycetota > Actinomycetes > Mycobacteriales > Mycobacteriaceae > Mycobacterium > Mycobacterium sp. TY815. Next base: position 77,443 of record NZ_JAUFRX010000007.1, read on the forward strand.
TGGTGTCGAGCTCGGTGACAAAGTCGCGCTCCACTTTCGAGTCCGTGACGACGTAGTCGTAGATGTGCTTCGTCAGCTTGTTGCCGGCGTGGGTGAGGTCCTGCTTGGTCTGGTTCTCTGTGAAAATCGCTGTGTCGAACCGGTCTTCGAGCGCGTCGTAGGTCAGGTGCTCGACGATCGCTGTTGCCTTCTGCTCGTTGATGAGTCGGACGGCCTCGGTGATGAACTGCTCCGGATTGAGCCGGAACTTGGCGAACGTCTCCGGTGTGACTCCGCTGAGGATTGCCGCCGCGGTACGACGGGTGAGCTGAGTTTTTTCGGTGATTTCACCGAGTAGGTCGTATTTGACCTGGGACGCGGCCGACACCGTCGCGGTGTGGGTTGTGGTGCTGGATACGTCGAACCCGGCACCGCTGGTGAGGTCGTCGGCTTCGAGGGCGTCGCGCTGCGTGCCAGCTTGGACAACGTATTGCATCGCGGCGACCTTGAGATGCTTGTCGAGTGCATGAATGCACTTGGTGACGAGCTCGGATGAGTCGAACTCGACCTGATAGACGGCCTTGTGGTTGATCCGGCGCCATAGGGCCTGGAACTCTTTCTTGGCGAAGTTGGCCTCATTGAGCGGGATCTTCTTGGGCTTGCGGTCGTCCGTCGGGGCCGGGACGTCGATATTGAGCGAGTCGACCAAGGGCAAGAGAAACTTGAGCATCGGTTTCAGGATCTCTGATGCCGGCTCTGCCAGCGTGCCAGCCTCTGTCGCTGCCTTGTACTCGTCGGAGAGCGTGTCATCGTCGTTCAGGTAGTCATTCTTGATCAAGTACTTATAGAGAGCCTGCGCAAGGGCTTCCTCGACTAGCGACTCGCCGTCTTCAGTCTGAATGGTCTTGCCGGTGAAGAACTTCACGCTTGCCTTGCGTGGCCGCGCAGCCAGCGAGTCGGAGATTTCCTTTTGCAACCCGGCGACGAAGTCGGTGTAGGACTCATCGGTCACGACCGTCAGCTCGTTGATGTCGTGAACCGTAACGGGGTTGTCCATGCGTTCGCCATGTTGGTCGACGGCCAAGCGCAGGCCGCGGCCGATCTCTTGCCGCCGAGATACGGTGTTATCGCTTTTCTTGAGCATGCCCATCACGAAGACGTTGGGGTTGTCCCAGCCTTCCCGAAGGGCGGAGTGGGAAAAGATGAAGCGAACGGGCTCGGCCAGCGATAGCAGCCGCTCCTTGTCCTTGAGGATCAGGTCGTAGGCGTCGACGTCCTTGGATTGGCCCTTCTCGTCACCTGTCGTGTGCACTGGCCCGTCGACCGCATGCCTGGTCTTCTTGTCGATCGAGAAGTAGCCCTCGTGCACGGCATGCACGTCGTCGCGGCGAAGATACGCCCGGTATGCCGCGGCTGCGATGTCGAGTTCGAGCTCGCCGAGAATCTCATCGACGATCGCGGCGTACTCCTCCTCGAAGATCCGGGCATAGTCGCCGAGCGTGTCCTCGCGGTCGTAATCGCGGTACTTCGCAACCTCATCAATGAAGAACAGCGACAACACCTTAACGCCTTGGGCGAACAGCTCCCGTTCCTTATCGAGGTGAGCCCTAATCACCTCCCGGATCTGAATGCGGCGCTTGGCTTCTTCGGTGACGTCACGGTCGGAGAGCTGTCCAGCGATGACCACATCACCGTTGCTGAGTTCGATGAAGTCGCGGTTGGCGTCGATGTCGGTAATGAAGAGGTCCTTGTACGCCTCGATGCCATTGGAGATGTCGTGGAGGTGGGCGCCCACGTCGAGGCGCTTGACCTGGCGACTGATCGGCCCACCTTTGGTCTGTACCTCGATCTCCACGCGAGCCCGCGGTTTTGCGCCCTTAGCGATCTCGATTGCATCGAGGTACAGGTAAGCCGTCGTGCCGGCCAGTCCCTTCACGGTGATGCCTCGCACCGCGATCTTCTTGACCAACTTCTGGTTGTACGCATCGAGCGCGTCGAGGCGGTGAACTTTGGTGTGCTCGATCTTGTGAGTGGCCGAGTAGCGCAGCACCATAAGCGCATTGAACCGCGACAGTGCTTCCAATGACTTTGGCGCACTGATCTTTTGCGGTTCGTCAATGATCACGATGGGACGGTTTGCACTGATGACATCGATGGGACGCCGCGACTGGAAGTCGTCGAGTTCGTCGTAGATGCGGCGGTTATCCTTGCTCGTCGAATTGAACGCCTGGATGTTGATGATCATCACCTGCACCCCGGCATCCGAGCTGAACCGCTCCAACTCATGCAGCTGGGATGAGTTGTAGATGAAAGACCGAGGCTTAGTGCCGTACATCTGCTGGAAGTGCTCGGCCGTCAAATCGATTGACTTCTTCACACCCTCGCGAATCGCGACCGACGGGACGACGATGATGAATTTCGACCAGCCGTACCGCTTGTGCAGTTCCATCATCGTCTTGATGTACACGTAGGTCTTACCGGTACCGGTTTCCATCTCGACGTCGAGATTCGGAGCACCCGGAGCGGCCTTGCTGTCCACCAGCTTGTCCGACAGCGGCAGGTTTCGCGACCGTTGAACTCGCTGAACATTCTCTAGCCACTGCGCTGGTGTCAACGCGATCTCGGCATTGCGCAGGCCCGAGTCGGAGGTCGCGCTCGGGTCAAAGAGCATCGGGGCCGTGGCCGGCTTCGCACTGCCCGGGTCGATCCGATAAGAGACACCATCATGCTTTGGCTGCCCAGCGAAGGCTTCGACAATCGCGTCCACGGCATCGGTCTGATACTGCTGAATCTTGAACTGAAGCTTCATCAGTGTCAGATGGCCTTCACATCCGTCGCCGGGGAGATCTCACGGAAGATCTGTTCCGCATTGATCCGAGCGTCGTCAGAGGCGAAGCCAGAATCGCGGAACACAGCCCGCAGCGGCCCACGCTGCGCGATGGCCCGCACCAACTCATGGCTCAGAACCGAATCGAAACACGCGATGAGAGCGTCGTCCTCGACGAAGTAGACCTCATGGCCCTCGAGCTTCTCCACACCGATGGGCATCGTCAGTTCGAGACCCCAGTCGAGCAACACCTGGAAAAGCAGATCCTCGGCGGAGCGACCAGGCTTCAGGCTGTCTTCCATCGACGGCAGCGCCTGCTGGTCAGTCTGGTCCGGTGTTCGCCAGACAGCCGCCATGTTCGTCGTGTCAACTCTGAGAGCCCGGAAGCCGACGTCTAATTCATTTGCACCCAGACCGGCGTCGTCGACCACTCTCCTACCAGCTCGCCGGATGCGCTCTCTGCAGAGAGCAGCAATCGTCTGGTAGCCCTGTTTCGCCGCTTCCGACTTCGGGTCCGGAGTCTCGTCAAGCTGTATCACGATGAATCGACGCGAGCCCCCATCTTCCGAATTCTTCGCAAGCACCGCGTGCGCCATGGTTCCGG
>NZ_JAUFRX010000008.1:0-29882 GCF_030755135.1 Mycobacterium sp. TY815
ACACCGATACTGCCGATCGAGGGGACCGCGCCGATCTCGGCGAGGCGCTCACCGTAGCGGATGGACGTGAACTGCGACCCCGCATCGGAATGACATGTCAAGCCCGACAACAGGGTTCCGCGTGGGTAACGCGCCGGGCAGACCCACAGGGAGCGACCACGATTCACATCAGTAACAGCGCCAATGTCGCTATCGGCAGCCCTGGCGCAACCCAGACGTACACGGTGGCCGAGCAGATTAAAAGAGCGCTGGCGGTTGCCGACGCCCTAGAGGCGGCCGCGGATGGGCCTCCTGAAGCAGTGGAGCACGCCCATCAGATCGCCGTGGAGATCAAAAGGGAAGCCGCTGAGCCTCAACCAAATCCCAGCCGGTTAAAGCCGCTTCTCCTTTACGCCATCACGGCTGGCGTCGGCGCCCTGGGCCAAACTGCCGCGACAGATTTGGTTCATCTGGCGAGCCAAGCGCTGCAAACGTTTTGAGCAGCGGCGTTTCTACAACGAGACAGCGACTACCGTTGACGGAGCCCGTGCCGTGTCTTGAAGAGCACCCGGCCGGGTCAGGCGGGGGCGCTTCCGGCCTGCCATTGCGCCCAGGGCACACTCCAGTCACCGTTGTTCTGCAACGACAGTGACGGGCCCCCGGTGTTGCGGACCTCGACGATGTCGCCTGGCTGGGAAAACCCGAAGAACCATTTGGCGTTGTCGCCGTTGAGGTTTAGACAGCCGTGGGAAGTATCGGTGTTGCCCTGCGCCCACACGGTGCTGTCGAGTTGGTGAAGATAGATCCCGTCGGGGCTGATGCGGGTGGCGTAGTTGATGGTCTCGCGGTAGCCGAGGTGGGAATTGACGGGCAAGCCATAGGTGGACGAATCCATCACGACCGGATTGGACTTATCCATCACCGTGTACACGCCGGGTGGGGTCCAAAACGTCAGGGTCTGCCCGGCGACGGTTTGCGTGCCACCCATGCCCATCGAGGTGGGCATGGTGCGCACCAGAACACCATTGTCGTACACATTGACCTGTTTGGTGTTGTCGTCGGCGATAGACACATGCGCGTCCCCGATGGTGAACGAAGTCTGCTGGTCCTGTTGGCCGTACAGTCCGCCACCCAGCGGCGCGCCATAGATGTTGGCCGCCACTCTGATTTTCGTGCCCGCCGCGTAGTAATGCTCCGGGCGCCAATGGGCGTTCTGGTCATCAACCCAATACCAGGAGCCCTCCACGGCCGGAGCCGTCGTCACAATCAGTCGGCGCTGCGCGGCCGTGCGATCGATGATGGGTTCATCGAAGTGGGCGACAATGACCGTGCCCACCCCGTAGGTGCCGCCGTCGCGCAACACCGCACCCGACGTGGTGGTCAGCGACACCGAGGCCTGATTCTTAGGTGTGAGCGTGGTGAACCGGGACATCTGTGACGCGGGAGTTCCCGTCGGCCCGCGACTGACCACGGTGATGGTGTAGCTGCGGCCATACCCCAGCGGCACGCTGGGCTTCCACACCAGGTGGTCAGGGGTCATAACACCCGGGATCGGCTTGTCTTGGTCGTTTACCATCTGCACATCGGACAGGGTGCCGTTGGCCGCGCTCACCGTGACTGCGCCCAGCGGGTCAACGTTCACGGCGTCGGGGCCCGGCGCGACAGTGACGGTCGCAGGCGTTTCCGCGCGCAGGACCGACGCTGCGGGCAGCGCACCAGTGTGGTCATCGCCTCGCCCGATCACCACGGCCACCACGGCCACCACCATCACACTGATCACAGCGACCGCGATAAGACTCATGCGAGTTCGTCGATCGATAGACACCAACCGCCTCCTGTCCTTTCTCCCCATTCGTTGCCACCGGCGCCGCGCGGACTATGTGCGCAGCAAACGTCGGTGGGTATCTATGTGTCGGGCAGTAACCTTTTGGGATGCGTACCCGCGTCGCATTCCAGCTGCGATTTAGCATTGCCGCCGCGCGGGTATGTACCCCCTGCGGGTATCTGTACCCCGCGGGTAACGGTATCAAAACAGCCAGTAGTGTCAGCGGACTCGTCGCTTCGTGCAGGAAGGCGTGCTGACGAACCCGGCTGCAGCCGGTCGGTATGCGCCTGGCATTTGTGAGAGCGATTTGGGTCAGGGAAACCGTCCTTAAAAGACCTGGAACGGTTTGACTCCCCGGCCCGACATGGGTGGTCGTGCTGCGCGTCACTGGTTCCGCGCGCTTGCCGGCCAAGTCCACCCGCTGATCTGCGGGTCGTCTTCACCATACTCACGGGTGTAGCGCCGCGCGTTGAGGCGGGCATCGGCCATGCCTTGACGAAGCACCGCGGCTCGGCTGGCCAGTCCGTCAACCCGATCGATGACATCCATGACCAGGTGGAAGCGGTCGAGGTCGTTGAGCATCACCATGTCGAACGGCGTGGTCGTGGTCCCGCGCTCTTTGAAGCCTCGAACATGCATGCGGCTGTGGTTGGTGCGGCGGTAGCTGAGCCGGTGGATCAGCCACGGGTAGCCGTGGTAGGCGAAGATGACCGGCTTGTCGCGGGTGAACACCGCGTCGAATTCGTTGTCCGGCAGGCCATGCGGGTGCTCAGACGGCGGCTGCAGGCGCATCAGGTCGACGACGTTGACCACCCGCACCGCCAGATCCGGCAATTCCCGACGCAAGATGTCGGCCGCGGCCAGCGTTTCCTGGGTGGGGATGTCGCCGGCGCAGGCCAGCACCACGTCGGGTTCACCGGTGGTAGTGCTCGCCCACTGCCAGATGCCCAGGCCGCGGGTGCAGTGGGCGATCGCGTCTTCCATATCAAGGTAGGCCAGCGCCGGCTGCTTGCCGGCGACGATGACGTTGATGTAGTTACGGCTGCGCAGGCAGTGATCGGCCACCGACAGCAAGGTGTTGCCGTCGGGCGGCAGGTAAACCCGGGTCAGCTCGGCGCGTTTGTTGGCGACCAAGTCGATGAACCCGGGGTCTTGATGGGAGGCGCCGTTGTGGTCTTGGCGCCACACATGCGAGCTCAGCAGGTAGTTCAGCGATGCGATCGGTTGCCGCCAGGGCAGTTCCAGACATGTGGACAGCCATTTGGCGTGCTGGTTGAGCATCGAGTCGACGATGTGCACGAACGCCTCGTAGCAGTTGAATACGCCATGCCGGCCGGTCAGCAGATAGCCTTCCAGCCAGCCCTGGCACAGGTGCTCGGACAGCACTTCCATCACCCGCCCATCGGGCGCGAGGTTTTCGTCGTCTGGCTCGGTCGCCGATACCCACACCCTGTCGGTCGTCCCGAATACCGCATCCAGCCGGTTAGAGGCGGTCTCGTCGGGTCCCATCAGCCGGAACCGGTCGGGGTTGCGCTTGATCACCTCGCGCAAAAAGCCACCCAACACGCGGGTGGCCTCATGAACCTGCACCCCCGGCTCGGACACATCGACCGCGTAATCCCCGACGTCGGGCAGGTCCAAATCGTGCAACACCAGCCCGCCATTGGCATGGGGGTTGGCGCTCATCCGCCGGTCACCGCTGGGCGCGGCGGCCCTCAGCTCCAAGCGCAAGGCGCCGTTCTCGTCGAACAACTCCTCGGGACGGTAGCTGCGCAGCCACCGCTCGAGCTCTGCGCGCTGCACGGGGTTGTCGCGCGTGCCGGTTAGGGGAACCTGGTGTGATCGCCATGTGCCTTCGACGCGCGTGCCGTCGACCACCTTGGGCCCGGTCCATCCCTTCGGGGTGCGCAGCACGATCATCGGCCACACCGGCCGCTCGGTGTGCTCACCGCTGCGTGCGACCCGCTGAATGGCCGCAATGTCGTCAAACGCGTCGTCCAGGGCCGCGGCCAACTGCTGGTGCACCAAAGCCGGCTCAGAACCCGACACGGTGATCGGCCGGTACCCATAGCCGCGCAACAGCGCCTCGAGCTCGGCCTCTGGGATGCGGGCCAGCACCGTCGGGTTGGCGATCTTGTATCCGTTGAGGTGCAGGATCGGCAACACCGCACCATCGACGGCCGGATTGAGGAACTTGTTGGAATGCCAGCTGGCCGCCAGCGGCCCGGTCTCGGCCTCCCCGTCCCCGATCACGCAGGCCACCACCAGCTCCGGGTTGTCCAACGCGGCGCCGTAGGCATGCACCAGCGCGTAGCCCAGTTCGCCGCCTTCATGGATCGATCCCGGGGTCTGGGCGGCGACGTGGCTGGGGATGCCGCCGGGGAAGGAGAACTGCCGAAACAGCGTGCGTAGTCCTCCGGTATTCTCCCCGATGCCGGTGTAGACCTCGCTGTAGGTGCCTTCGAGGTAAGCGTTGGCGACCAGCCCCGGGCCCCCATGGCCGGGCCCGGTGACATAGATAACGTTGGCGTCGCGGCCTCGGATAATCCGGTTCAGGTGCGCATAGACCAAGTTGAGCCCCGGCGTGGTGCCCCAATGCCCCAGCAGCCGCGGCTTGACGTGCTCAGCAGCCAGCGGTTCGACCAGCAACGGATTGTCCAGCAAGTAGATCTGGCCGACCGACAAGTAATTGGCGGCGCGCCAGTAGGCGTCAATCAAAGCTAATTCGTCGTCGGACAGGGTCGCGGGCACGGTCATTATTGCGGTTTCTGCGCTCATCTGGCCCATTGTCCGCGATTTCGACGAACAGGGCCGTACACGCAGCTGCCTGACACAGCGGCGGCACCCCCTCACACGGCACAGGCCGTCGACCTCACCGCCGGAAAGGGCGCCCGGCGAAGTGGTTTCGGCACCAACGCTTCGGGGTAGCTTCACCACTTAGGTTGAGGTCACAGCCCCGACGGCCCCCACCACGGGTGTGGCTCAACTTCTGCCCACCCCCAAAAATTACGGCTGCTTCTGGGATGTGGTGACACGTTGCAAGGTCGAAGATTTCCGGGTTAAGTGATGAGCGCTGCAGAAAAACCGACTCCTCGGGCGCCTTCGCGCCCAGCCGATACCGACGCGGGCGAAGGCGACAACCTATCACGGCGCTCTCAGGTCGGCGCATCGGTGATCGTGATGGCGCTGAGCGGCAAGGTCGACGCCACCAACGCCGAGGAGCTACTGGGCAGCCAACGATTCCGCCGTTATCTGCGTCCAGGCCGCGCCTTGGTGCTTGACATGACCAAAGTGAACTTCCTGGGCGTACAAGGCCTATGCCACCTGCTTGACCTCAAACGACAGTGCCACAGCGCGGGTGTGACCTGGTCGGTGGCCACCAGCCATTCCGTGCTGCGAATGCTACGAGTGGGTGACTGCCACCACAGCTTGCCCACCGCCGGTACCGTGCTCGAGGCCCTGCAGGGGTTGGACTTAGACAACCCCACCGCCGACAACCGGTTGCTGCAGATTGTTGTTGACCGGCGTTCAAGATGAGCATGATGGCGGCGTTCTCGGTGAGGATGATTGACGCGGTTTGGTGTTCACGCTGACGCTGTGATGCTCGCGGTGACGGTCGGGCCAGCGGTGGTGTTCACGGTGTCGGCCGGGGGTGGGCGTGCGGGGTCGTCGGCCCGGCCGGATCGGTCCGGGCGATGTACCGGTTCAGGTTGGTGCTGCCAGAAGCCGGCCTTGGGCGTGTAGGCCGATCAGGGTCCACAGGGGTTCGGTCAGGCCGAACCGCCGGCGGGCCGCGCATGCGGCTGCGGCCAAGACGGTAAGCGCGTCGCGCAGCGGGTTGGTGGCGCGGGGCAGCCGGTTGAACGCATCGGGGTCGAGCCGGATGAGGGTCTGGCTGCCGCGCTGCCACAGCCATTCCAGATGAGCGTTGCGCGTGGCGCGCCGCATCCAGCGGCGCACGGTCGACGGGGAGCGGTCGAGCTCGGTGGCGATATGGCGATGTCCGTGGCCGGCGGCCTTGCTGGCCAGGGCGGTACCGATTTACTTCGGTCGTGTCGGCCAGGCGTGGCTGCACGATGGCCGGCAGCAGAATCTGGGTGCGGGCGCAGCGGGTGCATCGTGTCCGCCGCGGGCCACGTCGAGGGTCTGGGCGCCGAGGCTACGGACGCGCCGGCGGCGGCCGTATCCCCACCGCATGAGGGTGCCGTCGCACCCGGGGTTTGGGCAGCCGATCTCGCCCGCGCCCAGTGCCCGCTCGGCCCACTCCACGGTGCGGACGACGATCATTGGGCGCTCGGGTGGTCATGAGACACCAGGGTGGTCTACCACGATGCGAGCCGGGAAGGGGTCATCTCGTGTTGGCCGCGGGACGCGGAACTGCCGCTGCGCCAGCCGATCACCCCGGCGCGATCCTGCGGCACCATGATGATGCCGAAACGAGCCCAGATCACCATGACCACGAGAACACCCCGACATCGTCACCACGCCGCCGCGCGGATCCGCGCCAGCGGTCCGTCGATCAGGTCGGCGAACGTGGTTTCGATGATCGCGTGGCGGCGGTGGGTGAGGTCGGCGTCGACTACCGGTTCGGTGGAGTCGGTGAAAAATGGGTGATACCGCCAGACCGGGAACAGCGCGTCGGCCTGATTGGCGTCTTTGACGCGGCGCACGATCAACCGCGCGGTGATCTCGTCATCGGTGGCTACGAATGCGGTGTAAGGGATTTCAGCGACCTCGGCGTCAGAGATCCAGGCCCCGGTGTCGGGATCTTGGACCGCGCCGGGATAACGCACCGCGGTCCAGGCGTCCTCGGCGATGGCGTTGATGGCGGCCTGCACCTTGGTGTTTTTGGTCCACACCAGGGAGAACTGCGCCCCGGCCCGCCGGCACGCGCGCACCACCGCAGCGCTGCCGTAGGCGCTGTCACCGCGGACCAGGATCTGCCCGCTGACCCCGGCAGCGCGGGCGGTCGCGATGGCCTGGGCCACCATGGATCCCGCGCCCTTACCCGAGGCCGCCTTGCCTGCACGCAGCCGCATCCCGGCGATAACCGGGGCGGCGGTGTCGGTGCTGATCGCGGTGGCCAGCGGGGACAGGCCCTTGCGCAGCACCTGGCGCCCGGCGATCTTGGTGTGTCCGTAGCTGGCACCCTGCTTCGCGCGCCCATAGGTCGGGCGCAACAGGGAGTCGATGTCGATGAACGCCCGTACCTGGGCGCCGGGCAGCAGATCGACCCGCTGCGCGAGCCCGGCCAGGTGCGCACGCAGGACCGACTCCAATTGACGGGCATGACCAAAGGTGAACTCCCGCAGTAACGTTCCGATCGTGGAGGGCGCGTACACGGCGCCGAACAAGGTCTTCATCCCACCGCTGCGGACGATGTCGGCGTCGTCGATACAGTCCGCGCCCGCACACATCGCCGCGATCAGGGTGATCAGCTTCGGCGCGGGATTGACCGCCCCCGATCTGATCCGCGACTCGCTGATGTGCACCTTCTCCTCGAGCAGTCGGGACAGGCCAGCCTGCTGGGCCAGCGTCATCACCGGCACCAGACCGGCGCACGACACGAGATTGTCATCATCGAACACCGCCGACGAGGCGGCGAAGCTGTGGGACACTTGCACCGGAAGTGCCTTTCCGAATTGGTTTGGTTAATGCCTGAAGAACATCAATCATCCCAGCTCAGAGGGCACTTTCCTCATTCCGACACCCGGGGGCGGAGTCATTCTTCCGTGGATCGAGGCTAAGCGCCGGTACCCCTACCCCGACGTGATCACCCTGAATGCCCGCCAACAGATTGTCCGCGAGCCTAACCCAGCCCCCAACTAACCCACGACACCCACCCGCATACACGACAAAGGCCGCTGGGCAAAATGTTTGCAACCCCCTGACGTGCCCACTTCACCCCTCCCTGGGGGGTGAAAACCAGTGGCTGGATACAGCAGGCTTACCAACAGTGGTTACACGTCAGTACGCTGTCCTGGTCACAAGTCGGGTCCCTGCGCACGGACCTGGCTGACCAGGCCCCGCAGCAACCGCTCCTCGGGGCTGCCGACGTATAAATCCAGCCATTCCGTGAGGGCCGCCAGCACGGCAATCGACAACGGGAAGCCATCTGCTACGACGACACGAAGAATCCTCTCGATCGCCAGATGATTTTCCCCACCACCCAATTCGACAAACACCATCGTGCGCTGATCACCGGTTAGGCATGGCTCTGCCGCGTCAGCCAGCAGCCACGCCATGCCCGCGTCTGAGTCCATCACTTCTGCCGGTCCACCAAACACAAACACACCAATCCCGACAACCTTCGCCTGAAGGCCGCTTTATAGGCGCCAAAAAGGGACAACGTGTTCCTCAAGCCGACGTTGGCGCAGACGGCGCTAACCAACGCAGTCGCTACAGATCACCGCACCACAATCCTTACGAGCCAGACGACTACGATGATGCACCAGAAAACACCGTGAGCAGATGAACTCGTCGGACTGCTTCGGAACGACCCGCACCGACAGGTCCTCACCGGACAAATCGGCGCCAGGCAACTCGAAAGATTCCGCGGCCTCCGCTTCGTCGACGTCGACCAACAGCGCTTCGCGATGGCGAGCGTTCAGCTGCCCCACAGAGTCCTCAGACATCTCGTCGATCTCGGTAGGCCGCAAGGCGTCGTAGTCTTTAGCCATCGCCGTCAGACCCCTGCAGAAGGGGCGTTGTGCCGAGAGCGGAAACACGCGACCAGCGGTGCCCTGTTCGCCGCGCCTTAGCGCTGGCCGCCCGCGTCCGGCAGACCTGAACACACCAGATCAGATCGCAACGCTCATCACGGGCGCCCGACACCGCCCACCCCGTCATGGCGCTCACCACATTGCTCGCTTTCCGTGTTCGGAGGGTCACCGCCGCCCCCTACCCCGTGAGCACACCACCAAAACCCTGGACCAGCTGATCTAAAGGGCCCCGCTCGTCGAGAGGGATGATGGACGAGTCCGGTTGGGTGACGGCGGGTTTCTTAGGTGTCAGCGTTTCTGACAACGGGTAAATCCACGGTCTTCGCCGTGGGCCAGGGCCAGTTGACTACGACCTTCCCGACCAAGGCTGCGTGCGGGGGCTGACCCAGCCCACCAGCCGCTTCGTGAACGCGCCCCGGCGGATCGGGCGGCCTTTCGTGATCTCGGCGAGTTCGCTTACGGTCTGGTTGGGCGATAGGTCTGCAGCCGGCGACGGCGCGCCCACCCTCGATGACCTCGCCGATCTCGTCGGGATCGTCAGCGACCACGAGCAGCTGGACGTCGTCTGGCGAAATCATCCCTGATTCAAGCAGCTGGGTCCGGATCCACTGCTCTAGCGCGCCCCAGTGCTGCGAGCCCGCGAGCACGACCGGGAAATGTCGGATCTTCTGGGTCTGGATGAGCGTGAGCGCCTCGAACAGCTCATCGAGCGTGCCAAAGCCGCCCGGAAACACCACAAACGCCGACGCGTAGCGCACCAACATCAGCTTACGGACGAAAAAGTACTTAAACTCCAGCGAGAGATCCACAAATGGATTCATGTGCTGCTCGTAGGGCAGCTCGATGACCAGGCCGATCGAGCGCACCCCCGCCTCGCGGGCGCCCCGGTTAGCGGCCTCCATGATCCCAGCCCCACCGCCGGTGATGATATCGAACCCCAACCTGCCCAGCTGTGCGGCCAGCGTGCGCGCCAACCGATAGTACGGATGATCCGGCGGGGTGCGCGCGGAGCCGAAAAACGACACCGCACGGGTCACGTCGGCTAGCGCCGCAAACCCCTGCGCCACCTCATCGCGGATCCTCACCACACGGTCAGGATCGCTGCCCGCCAACGCGGGAAACCCCGGGCCCCAACAGCACAGCAGCTCCTCATCACACGTGGCGGGGCAGTGCGCTTCGGATTCAGTCATTCACCCGATCGTGCCACGACGAAACCACCGATGACACCTGCACGCAACCCCCACACCACTTGGACCACTGGGATAACGCCGATAGATTCAAGTCCGAAGGGCCAACTGTTTACTCGACATACGAGGGGCTACTAGCTTAGGACCCTAACTGGGTAATCGACGACGAGTAAGGAGATCTGTCATGGCTGTAACGGCGAACCAGGCCTGTCTGGATGCGTGCGCGGAATGTCAGGCGGCCTGTGAGGCGTGTGCCTACAACTGCTGCGTCAACGACGCGAAGATGGCTGAATGCGCCCGGTTATGCCTGGACTGCGCAGCGATATGCGCGACATGTGTGACACTGGTATCCCGCGGATCGCGCTGGGCAGCCCAGTTGTGCCAACTGTGCGCAGAGATTTGTGACGCCTGCGCGGCCGAGTGCGACAAGTACGACAACGATCACTGCCGCGCCTGCGCAGAGTCGTGCCGCCGCTGCGCTCAAGAGTGCCGGGCGATGGCCTAGATCCCATCCAGCGCACGCGCGCAAAAGAATCCCCTTACGGGCTTGGGCCGCTGCTACAGCCAGCCACCGCGACCGATGCAGCTCGACAGCCTGCTCCATGTCGACCCCGACCTCGGCTTGACTCGCCTGGCGTGGCTGCGCCGGGGCCACCCTCGCCACGCCCGAGCTTCTCAAGGCCGAGCTGGACAAGCTGGAATTCCTGCGACGCCACGGCGTGCCGATCACCTCGACTTGTCCCGGCTGCCGGGTTGGGGCGACGACGCATGCTCGCCGAGATCGACCGTCGCTCAATCAATCAGGCGCTGCAACGCGCCGCGGTCGACCGGCGTCACCCGGTCCTGTTGGCAACGCTGGCCGAAACCTACGTCGAGGTGCTCGACGAGCGGGTGCAGCTGCTCGACCAAGCCCTGGCCGGCGCGGCCTGAGCCCGCCGTGAACTTCACACCGGCTCGTCGACCGACGCCAAAGCCGAGGTGGACCCGGGGCCCGGCTGCTCGACGAGATCCTCGACCGTCCTCCTTTTACTCAGCGCTACAATTCCAGTCCGTAGCTGCGTTCGTGCTCGCGGACGCGGTGCAGGTGCTGTTCGGCCCAGCGGCGTCGCTCAAGGATGATTTCGAGGCGTTGGTCGTGCCAGGCGCGGTAGGCGCGCTGGCGGTGTGCAGGTCGTGGGTGCGCCGCGCCAGGAGGCCGCGCACGATGTCGGGCAGCTTGGCGGGGGTCGGTGGTAGCGGCGACGTGGTGGGCGCTGTGGACCTGCTCATCACGGTGGGCGATCACCGCCCGGACGAGCTGGACGGCGTCACCGGTGGTGCCGCGGCGCAGCACGTGCAGCCCGGGCTGGTCGCGGTGTTCGTGGACGGTTTCCCCGGCTTGGCGTTCATAGAGGTAGGCGGTGTTGGATTCGCGGCCGCGGGTCATCGCCACATACAACAACGCCCGGCTGGCGCGTTCCCCCAATACGGCGTGGGTGGTCTCGGCGGTGACTCCTTGGGCTGAGTGCACGGTGACCGCATACCCATGCGTTACCTGCTGGTGCAGATAATCCCCGGAGAAGGCGGTCCGCGCGCCGTCGGTGAGCCGGCGGGCAGCGATGCGGTCATGGACGGGGTCGACGGCCAGGACCTGCCAGCGTTGCCCGTTGCGCACCGGATCCGCCGTCTTGGTGTTGTCGGCGGCGTCCCACACGGGGATATCCGGGGTGTTGCGCCGGGTCAGGATCAGATCCCCCACCGCCAGTTGATGCCCCCGCGCCGCGCTGATTGTGGCAGGCTGGGCGTGCGGGTCTCGGGTGTCGAGAAGCTCGTCGTGCAAACGGCGGTTGAGCGCGTCGGCGATCTCGGTGGTGTCACACACCAACAGCGCATCTCTACCGGCGGCGACATCAGCGCGATAAGCGTTGAGGGCGTCGGCGGCCATGGCGATGGGGTCCCCGCACCGCAACCGATCATGGGCGGCATACCAGCCCACCGCCTTGCGCACCGGGGCGGGTCCGCCCTCGCGCAGCGCCAGCGAGGCGGCACGCTCGGCCGGATCGGTCATCCGCCACACCTGCGACAGGGTTTGGGTCCAGGGCAGATCCGTACAGAGTTGGGCGAACATCCCCCCGGGTGCTTTGACGGGGCTGAGTTGGTGGGCATCGCCGACTAACACCGTTTTGGTGCCGGCCGCGGTCGTCGCAGTGAGTAGGGCGCGCAGCTCGGCGGTGCCGACCATCGCGGCCTCATCGACGATCACCACGGTGCGCTCATTAAAGGCCAGGGTTTCCTCGCGTAACGCCTTCAACGCGGCGGCCACCGTCATCCCGGTATCGCCCGCACCTTCACGCACCGCGACGTCGACGGCTTTGCCCGTCGGGGCCACCACCAGGACCCGTTTACCGCTGTGGCGGGCCCCGATCCGCAACGCCCGCATCGAAGTGGTTTTCCCCGCCCCCGCCGGCGCCGAGAGCGGGCAGACCAGCCACGGCAACCACGCGATGGTGGTCACTGCGCGCGCCTGATCCGCCGACAGCCCGGCCACATCCAGATCCCGCAACCCGTAAAGCTCCGAGCGCTCGTCGCGGGCATCGACCAACTCCAGCAGCCGGGCCTCGTTAGCCAAGATCTTATCCAGGGTGAACCGCTGCGACCCCTCCCGCTGATGAGCCCCGCGCGGCCCCGAAATCCGCATCCCCAACTGCTCGACGCATGCCTCGATCAGCTGCCGCGGCGACCGCGCATCATCCTCAACATCGACCGGCAGTTGCGCACCGATCAGCTCCACCAAATCCGCGCGCGTCACCACCGCCTTACCCCGCGCTTCGGCCGCCTCCACCAACCGGGCGCGCGACCAGGGACCCCGCCCCGCCGCGGCCAGACGGGGCCCGGCGCGCCGCCTCGTGCGCGGCGTGATCAATCGCCCAGCCGCGCGGATCCTCCCGCCACAACCGCCGCAACTCCGCCCACGCCAACTGCTCAGGTTTGCCCGGCCGGGTCGCCTTCTGCGCGGCCGCCAACTGCGCCGGGGTCGGCCCCACCGCCGGGTCCACCACGACCAAATTCTTGGCCGCCCACGCCCGCAGCGCCGACGCCCGCTGCGACCACGCAGCAATACTGGCCGGGTCGATCGCGGCGACCTCTGCCATCCCGGTGGCGGGGTCAATCGCGCTCCACTCCACCCCGATCGCGCGGTGCAACTCCCGACGTCCCATCCAACGACACCAGTTTCCCGTCGGCGCGGGCCTGGCGGTTGGGCACGATCACATGGGTATGCAGATGCAGATCCCCCCCCCCCCGCGACGTCTCATGCTGATACGCCACCGCCACAATCCCAGGCAGCCGCACCAAATCCTTCGCCCCGGTGACCCGGTTGTGCACCCGGGTGTACCCGGCATGCTCAGCCAAATACTTCAACGCCTCGCCCAGGGCCGCGGTGTGGGCGTTCACCACCGCCTTCTGCGTCACCTCATTGGGATGCAACGCCCGCAACAACGACACACTCTTCGGCGCGCAAAACGTCAAATCAAACCCATGCACCGACCCCTTGCCCAACGCCCGACCACACTCCCCCGACGGCGCCACCCCCTCATCCAGCCACCGCCCCACCACCCCGGTATCCGCCCCACCACCCGCGCGCGCTCCCTCACCCAACCCCACCAGCGCCGCCGCCTGCCGGGCATCACCGGCGCACACCCACACCGGAGTCCGAGTGTCACCTTCGGCGTAGTACTCCCCCAACCCCCCACTCGCCCGCTGGGCATCCCGGGCCGCTATCCCGACCGCATTGGCGGTGTCGTTGTAATAGGCGATCGACCACCGCGAGAGCTTCGCAATCGTCAACACCCGCCGACCCCATTTGCACAAGTCTGTGCGATACTGCGGGTGCCGTCCGTCAAGCACCCCCTTCCGCCACGCTCGAAAGGGGCCGCCCGCCAAACGGCTTGGGGTGTGCCACATTGCTGTCGCGCTGGTTCCCGCTCGACCGCTACCGAAGGGGAACGACGGGCAACAGTTCCCTGCATGCGGTTAGCGCCACAAATCCCAGCGAGACATGTCAGGGGATGTCGGCGGCCGTGGGTCGATCGGCGAGGTTATTCGGCTCGCCTGCTCACTTTGATCGGGGTCGGTGGGCCGCTGTGGGTGCGTTGTGACCGGTTGGCGAGGATGTGGCGGATCTGTTTTTGGGCGGCGGTGATCCGGGCTCGCGATGCGGCGGTGAGCGCTGCGGGTGGCGGTGTGTGGTCGAGGCTGTCGGCGGCGCAGCCGCCGGCTTTTGTCGGAATTGTGGGAGGTGCCCAGGACAGCCGTCGTAGTCGGCTGGACAGGAATGCGCCGGGGTTGGTGATGTGGTCGGGCCAGGTCCATCCGCGTGCCCGCATGTCGGCGTTGAGCGCGTCGGTGATGGCCCGTGCGGTCCAGACGGTGGGGTCGATGCCGGCGGCGGTGAGGGCATCGCAGATGGTGCCGATGTGGGCGCGGTCGAGGCCGTGGGTGCGGGCGACGAGGGCCGCGGCGAGGCGTTGGGTGGCCAGGGGCCGGGGGGTGGTCCGCCTGGGGGGCCGTGCTGGCGGGGTTTGGCATCCGTTTTGGGACATGTGGTGGGCGGGCGCGCTGGCGTGCCCGCTTGGTGAGTTCCTCCCTACGGGAGAAGAAAGACTAAGACCGCCTGAGGGCGGTAGGTGGAAATCAGGCTCAGCAGAGTTCGGCGTCGGGTGAGGATCGCGGCGGGGCACCAGGTGGTACACCGAGGGTCGTCGCCCGATGCTGGGGGTGTCCGGTGAGCCGTGGCCGCGGTGGGCCTCGATGGCCCAGTGGGAGGCGCGTAGGACTCGCCAGGCGGTGGTTACGGTGCGCACGTCACATCCTGCCCGGGAGGCGATGGTGGCGCGGGTGAGGGCGACGTGGCGGCCGGTGGCGTGGTCGGCGTGCTCGGCCATCACCGCGGCGATCGATAGCAGGGTGGCCGCGGTGATCGAGACCCGCTCGGCGGTGCACAGCTGTGCGAGGGCCGGCGAGTGCGCCCACCGGTGCAGGCCCTTGAGCCAGCCGGCGCGGCTGGTCCATATCGGCGCCCGCGGCGCGCACGCGCCGGCGCGCTCCACCCAGCCGCGACGGCGTTGGTTTGCGAGCGCGCGCAGGACATGCGGTGTGGGCGCAATGGCAGCGCCGGGCGGTGTCGGCCACCCACTACTGACCCGAGGTGATCGGGCATTTACGAGATCACGATTTGCGCACTGATTGCGCGCCATTTCTGGAACGCCAGACAGGCATGCGCTACCGTGAGAGCTGTCCAGCAAGACAGTCCCTTTCCGGGAAATGGGTACGGAGACCCAGAACCGAGCGCCAACTCGGTTTGAACCTCCAGACGTGGCCCCGTCTAAGACGGGGCCTTCGTCATTCAGCGGGGTTCCCGCACACCAGCTATTGAGATGTCACATCTGCCGAAACCGGGCCCCGGCCGTAGGACGGAAGTTGGGCCTCGGCGGGTGGTCACATCGCCAGCGGCAAGACCTCCTTGTCCTTGTGGAGCTCCCGAACAAGCTCGGGGTGCCCGACGTACATGGCCAGGACGTCGGCGACGTACTGGCCCATCGGGATCCCCCGTTCGGCCGCTTCACGTCTCACAACGTCGTAAACCGTCCGGTCGGGTCTCGTCATGATCTGTGCGCGATCACCTTTGTGCGTACTCCGCGACTGGGCCATAGCGTGGACTCTGCCAGGTTGACAAGGTTTTATCTGATAACGACACGCGGTCAACGTGATGTTTTCGCGGCAATGTGAAGGTGCCTTGCGCTGCTTTCAGCCAATGCCATGTTCGGCGTTCCTGGCGCGCTTAGATTGGTGTAACCTTGCAGGTGCCTGTTGCGTTGAGCTTCAGGAAGTGAGCCCGAGACCCGGCCGGACGACCGTGGCGCTCGGGTTTTGCGCTTTCTGTGGCCTGGTCAGACGTCTTTGGTGGCTGTGACGACAGGTTCGATGAGAGTGCGCCAGGGGCCGCCTTTGGCCCAGCACCAGGCGATGGCGTCAGGGACGGCGAGCAGGGCCTCGGCGTGGGAGCGTTTGTGCTCGTAGCGCAGGGTGTCACGGCAGCCGGCCGCGCGGGTGTATTCGATGAGTTTCTGGTTGTCGAACTTCACCATGGTTTCGTCCTCGTCGAGGATGATGCGCGCCTCGCCGAGGGTGGCGTGGTCTTGGATGAGGGCTTGCAGACATGCTGAGCGCCGTTGGCGTTCGTTGCGGTGTTGAGGCCCGGCGCGGTAGACGGTGGCTTGCACGCCGGCATCGACGAAAGCTTGAGCGATGGTGCGTTTGCGGCCATCTTTCTCGTCCTTCATGTGCAGGTAGCGCTGCCCGGGCAGAAGCAGGCCGCGCACCAGCTGGCGCAGTCCGGTGAGGTCCGTCGAGACGTGGACGCTGGCCACGAGCAGGTAGTCGCGCTGCTTGGTCTCATCGACGTAGATGTGCATGGGCGAAAACGGTAGTCACCTACCGTGCACCGTTTAGACGTGAATGGCGTCTACCAGCTATTTTACAAGAACGGGCTGCCCCAGACCGCCCAGGCCCCAGACCGCCCAGGTGTGGGGAAACAGGATCACTCGTCCCATCCTCGTACTGGCCGCTCTTGTGCGTGGTGGGGGTGGCTGTCAAGGCTCGACCGTGGTCGACCGCGCAGCGGTGTGGCCTTGATAGCCCCACCCCCACCAACGATCACCACAATTTGCGGCGAGGAAGGGGCCGCGTACGGACCGCTTGTTCTCTGATCAACACTTTTCCCGGATGACTTTATGGTTCGAAGTGCGAGCGGAATCCTTCGAGCCAATCCGCCCGCCCAGGGCCGGTGAGATGAGCTGGTACCCACAGTTCGGCGTCGTCGGGGCTATCGGCGTCACCGTCGGCGACGCGATCATGTGCGGCGAGGTACCCGGCGGTGTGCATGTGGTCGGGTTGTGAAAAGACGGCCTGCATAGTGGCCAGATTGGTCTGGAAGTCTTGATAGGCGGCGCGGCGTTCGTCGTGAGTGGCGTAGTTGTTGCCGTACCGTTCGAGCCAAGCCGTCCAATGCTCGGCACTACCCGGCTTCGGCGGTGTATCAGCTTCCATGACCCCTACGGTACGACGGGCGTCTGACATGTCGGGCTCCTTCGCCAACTGTTTACGCAGTTGAGAGCGTTGCGCTAGCTGCGCTAGCACGGCTAGCTAGCAGCCGTGCTGGGTGAGGTAGGCGTCGAGTGCTTGGTCGGTGATGGAGGCGATGCTGATGGTGCGGTCGCCGGTTTCGTAACGGAGTTTGTCGACGGCTTTTCCCAGACGGGCTTTGGTGGAGGGCCGGATTCTGACGTTGTGCTGCTCAGTCAGTCGCTCGGCCCCTCCCCCAGCCTGCGCGGCCGGCTGCTGCAATGGGGCGCTCGGCGCAGGTTCGGGTGGCGCGGCCGGGGCGGTGAGAACCGGAGGCCGGTCCGGGATGGCGTCGGCGGGGTGGCTGATGGTGCGGGTGATGGCCGGCTTGCGGGCGGTGCTCATGCGTTGGCTCCGATCGTGATGCCGAGTTCGTCGAGCAGGTCGTCGTAGGCGACTTGCAGGCTCAGTGCGCGGCCGCCTTTGAATTTGTGCATAGGTACTTCGGCGCTGTGGGCGTCTTGGCGGGCTCCGAGGTCGGGTATGACGGTGCGGGTCACCAGATCTCCATAGGCTTCGCGCAGCTCGCGCTCGCGGTCGATGTGCTCGCCCTTGTTCTGCCGGCGGGAGATAATGATCTTGGCCAGTTCCAGGCGCGGATTGGGCCGGAGTTTGACCTTCTGGACGGTGGTTTCCAGCCGCGTGACGCCTTTGACGGAGTCTTTCGTCGGCTCGGTGATGGCGTACACGCTGTCGACCACCAGATCGGCATTCACGGCGGTGACAACACCGTTGTCGCGGTTGACGACTCGCACCCCAATGATGGCGTCGTCTTCAGCGATCGGTTCAGCGACATCGTGCCCGTCAAGAAACCTCACGTTGATCAGAGCCGCGACACGTCGGCGGACGTGGAACTCCAGGAACGGTCGGCTGGCCAGATACACCGCCAACGCAGCCGGATCAGCCAACGTGCCCGAACGCTTCAACTCGTAGGGACCGTTGCGCACATACACCCGCGACAAGTCCCCGTCGTCAACAACGGCCGCTCCCGCTGAGGCCAGCTCATTCGGCAGCCCGGGAAACAGTTCACTCAACACGCGGATGCCGCGACTCAGCAATATGTGCACGTGGTGTCCCTGCGGGATGCCCCTGCGATGGGCAGAGCGATCCGGCAACGTGTCGCGCTCCACCACCGTGACCGAGTCGTAGAACTCTGAAAGCACCCCAGCGGCAACCAGACCCGCCATCCCGGCACCCAGCACAACCGCATGCTTACCGACTTCTTTCACGCAAGGCCCCTTCCGATAAAGCACGGGCGCGGCATAGGGGACCACGCGACGAGCTGGTGATCACCGCCAACGCAAAAGCTTCTCAACCCCGACAAGCGACCGTACACCAAGAATAAGAAATCTAAGAATTATCTAAGGATATGGTAAGACGTGAGACGGTCGGCTGGAGGCAGGCTCGCTCGCTCGCTCGCTTTGAAAGGTGCAAATGAGCGCCAACAGATAACTGGAAAACCACTCACTCACATGACCAATGCTCGTTTGCGGCTGGTGACACGATTCTTACCGACACCCCAAAGGGGCAGCCCGGCCGTAGCGCAGTCCAAAGTCGTTGACAACGGTGTCGATGAGACCGTCGAACTGGGTGCCCAGTTCGCTGGCGTCACGGTCGGCCTGGTTGGTGATGACGGTTTCGCGACGTTGCTCGGGCCAGCCCGGCGGGAACTCCAATTCGGCCCGGTACAGCCTTTCCATGGCCGCGGTGAGTTCAAAACGCCCATTGCAGAATGGTTGCCCCCACTCGGCGAGAACCTTCTCGACAGCGATGGTGAACTCTGCGTAGATACTGCTACTCACGGCCATCTCCCCTTTGATCTGCTGCTGTGTGCACTTGATCCTGCGTTCTGGCACCGACAAAACACACCCCGCTGGTATCCCGAGCGGCGATTGACCGGCGGGTCTGTGCGGCGGCAATCGTTGCGCGGATGTCGGCTTTGGCGGCCGCGATCCGCTCCCGCTGCAGGGGTGTCAGCGGGATGTTCGGCTCTAGAACCGCAACATGCGCTTCTTCGGGGCCGGTGACCTCATAGCCGCCACTTTTCTGTGGCCCGTTGGGTTGCCAATCCAGCCGCCGTAGGCGGCTGGCGAGGAACGCGCCTGGACGTTCGACACGGTCGGGCCAGGACCAGCCATGGGCGGCCATATCGGTGTTGAGCGCGTCGGTGATCGCACGTGCCGACCACACCGCGGGATCGATCCCCGCAGCGGTGATGGCCTGGCAGATTCCGCCGATATGACCCTGCTGCAGGCCATGGCAGCGGGTGACCAGTGCAGCGGCCAGCCGCTGCACTGACAAGGGCCGCGGTGCGGCGCGGTAGCGCCGCCGTGCGTGGGTGTTTTTCGCCGATTGTTCCGGGCGCGCCTGCGCGCTTGGTAAGTCAGTCCCTACGGGACTTAAACACCTAAGACCCGCCTTCGGCGGTAGGTCGGGATTATCCACAAGCTCGGCTCGGGATTGCGTCGCGGCGAAAGACATCAACGCGGCGACCGGGCGTGACTCACGGCGCGGCACCAGGTGATACACCGAGGGCCGGCACCCGGCAGCGGGCGTGGCGGGTGAGCCATGCCCACGCTGGGCCTCCACCGCCCACCCCGCCGACCTGAGCAGCCGCCAGGCCGCCGTCACCGTATCCGGACTACACCCCGCCCTAGCCGCCACCGTCGCGCGGGTGACGGCCACATGGCGGCCCGTCGCGTGATCCGCATGCGTCGCCATCACCGCTGCGATCGCGACCAACGTCGAAGCCGCGATCGACACCCGAGCCGCGCTGGCATCGGCCGAAAAACTGGCCGAATCCGACCACTCCCGAAGATCGGATAACCACCGCTCCCGACTCGACCACATCGGCCCGTGCGCAGCCTTCGCGCCCACGCTTTCGATCCACTCGCGACGCCGCTTCGCCGCAATCGCCCGCGCCACATTCGGGCTCGCTGTAGCGCCACGCGAGGCCGCGAAATGCTGAGGTGAAGTACCCGCCCGTAGAGCGGTGAAAATGTCACGATTCGTGCACTGCCCGCGTGCCGCATCTAGCCGTGATTCAGGGCGTGCGCTACCGTGAGACGAGTCGTCCAAGACACGTCCCTTTCAGGGGCAACAGGTGCGGACCTGAAACCGAGTTCGCCGCTCGGTTTGAACCCCTAGACAAGGCCCCTTCGGGGGCCTTCGTCATATCAACGGGTTGGTCTGCACCGCTATGGATTTGTCACATCTGCCCCCATAAGCCGGAGTTCGCGGCTGCCCCCGTTAGGGGCGGGGCGGCGGTGTTTACATCGCCAGCGGCAACCCCTCCCCCTTGCTAGCAGTCCGAACAAGATCGGGACGGCCGACGTGCAACGCAGCCACGTCAGCGAAGTACTGCGCGGCCGACAACTCGGCCGAAGCAGCGCGGGAACGCACCGCCTCCCAGACCGGCCGCAGCGGGCGTGTCTGGAGCAGCGGCGGCACCGACGAGGTCGACGGCAGAAGATCGGGACTGAGGGCTAAGCCGTCCTGCTTGTCGAGGTCGCGAACAAGGTCCGGGCGGCCAACGTGCAACGCAAGCACGTCAGCGAGATACTGCGAGTCGGGCAACCCCGCCGCCATTGCGCGTGCGTGCACCGCCTCGCGCACCGCCAGGGGCGATTGCGTCGACTGCAACAGCAGGCGATCACCTTTGTGTGGCTGTCCCATGCGGACCACCCTCCCCCGACGGAGCGTCAATCTGATTGGAGACACGCCGTGCGGGCCAAGATTCGTTCTTAACTCGGAGAACTTGTCCTACTTGGGCAGAAAGCCGGTTACCGGTCGGCTGAGATCGCTTGGATTACCCGCTCGGCCAGCTCGGGGTCGTTGAGAAGCCGATCAACGAGCGCGGCGAGGACTTGCTGGCCGGTCACCCGCGCGAGCCCGAGACGTTCGGCGGCCTGACTTTGCCATGCATCAAGCGCGCGGTGAGCTGCCGGGGACAGGTCGACTGTGCGTCGGACATTCTTCTGCCGGACGGCGGCGGCGGTGGACTGGCGGGGCGCAGGCGCTTCCGTGGCGGACACGGTCGGCTCTGAGTCGACCGCCGCCGCGGGTCTGGTCGGCGTTTTCGTCCGCAGCCGCTCCGCATTGGCTTTGATACGGTCCGCGGCGCTGCTCATGTGTCGATACTCCCTAGTCAGAATTATCTACGTATATCAGTAAATCAGTAACTACGCGTCCGGGGCTCCGAGCAGTTCGGCGGCAATGTCGCCATACGCAGTGGCGGCCGCGTTCGTGATCGGCAGGCCGAACGCCTGGGCGTAACGCTCCAATCGACCGACTGTCGGCCCCAGAACACGCACACCGTCCGCGGTAAGCATCTGCCGATACACATCGGTGCTGGCGGCATTTGGCACGGTGCGGGTCAACACAACTGCCAGCTGCGGCGGCTCCCCCGCAGCCAGCGCCGCGGCCTCGTCAACGAGATCGCAAATAGCAGGCACTCGCGCGTACTCCATGCCGGTCGGGGCCATCGGCACTAACACGTGGGTGGCCATCCTGATGGCCGAGGCAACCACACCGCGGCGCTCCTTCATCGGCGGCGTATCGATCACAACCGCCTCGTACCTGTCACCAGCGATGCCCGGTAGCTTGCGATGCAGGTCAGTCACCGGCATGCCAATGACCGGAATCGACCACTCACCTGCTTCCGACCACGAAAGAAGCGATTCATTCTCGCCGTCGGCATCTACGCCCAGGACCGATAGACCAGCTTCAGCGAGAGCATGGAGGACGAAGGCCGACGTGGTGGTCTTGGTCGACCCGCCTTTGAGGTTGGCCACGACGATCGTCAGGACAAGCGACAATGGAAACTCATTTCAGTAGATAAGGAACTACGCATATCAGTGGTTCAGTACATCACTTTGACATAGAGGATCGCCACAACGCAGCATATCAGTATGTACTGATGTACTGATGTACTGATATACTGAATACTGCTGATTTGGATACGGAATATGGTGCGAGATTCGCATCTCAAGATGTCGGACGTGCCTTTATGTGCGCGCGGTAACCGCATCCCTGACCGCCGCGGCCACCTCGGCAGGATCGACGTGAGCCCAGAATCGCAACACCGTCCACCCTGCTGCCGCCAACGCCGCGTCAGTCGCGCTATCACGCTGGCGGTTCCGCTCCACCTTCTCGTTCCAATAGTCGACGTTCACCCCCGGCCGTCGATGGTGTTCGGGGCAGCCGTGCCAAAAACAACCGTCGATGAACACCGCGACTCGACGGCGGGTGAACACCAGATCGGCAGTCCGCCGTAGCTGCGCCAGCGGGCGGGCGTTGACCCGGTAACGCAGGCCCATCGCGTGCACCAGCCGCCGCACGGCCAGCTCCGGCCCGGTGTCCCGTGATCGATTCCCCTGCATGGACCGGCGCGTGTGATCACTCGACGCCCACGATTTCGCCACGCGTTTCTCCTATGTCAAGCCGCTGCCGATTGGCAAGGCTGTAGCCGGTTGCAGTGGTCGGTATGTAGGCGATGGAAGACCACACGGGCCAGGCGGCGTTTGAGGCAACGCAGTGCTTCGGCTTTGGAGTCGCCAGCAGCGATGCGATTGCGGTAGTAAGTCTGTCCTAGGCCGGGAAGACGGATTTGGGTGACGGCGATGCGATGCAGGGCGGCGTTGAGTTGGCGGTTGCCCGAGCGGGTCATGCGCACCCGCCCGACGGTGTTGCCAGACCACACCGGGATGGGGGCGACGCCGGCGTGGCGGGCAAAGGCTGCCTCGTTTCTGAACCGGGTGACACCGGCGGCCTCGCCGACGAGTTTGGCCGCGGTCAACGCCCCGCAGCCAGGAAGAGCCAGCAGTGCCGGCGCGACCTGACGGACACGATCCTCGATGCGCTTCGCCAACGCGTTGATGGCCTCAGTAAGCCGGGTGATGTCGGCCAGCTCGTCACAAGCCAGCTCGGCGACCAGACCGGGCTGGGTGGCCAGCCACCGGCCGAGCAGAGTGCGGTGCTTGGCCAAGTCCAGCGAACGTGGCTTGGGTGCTCGTTCGGGATCGAGTTCATGCACCCGCCACAACAGTCGGTTGATCGTCGACGTGCGTTGCGCCACAAGGTCTTCACGACGATCAACGAGCAGCTTGAGTTCTCGCGACACATCGTCATGGGAGGCAACGGGAAGCCCCGGCTCCCGCAGAAATGCCCGGGCCACCGCCAAGGCGTCGATGGGATCGGACTTACCCCGCGTGCGCGCCGACGCGCGGACCTGGGCCATCAACTTCGGCGGCACCCGCACCACTTGTTGCCCGGCGGCGAGCAAGTCACGCTCCAGGCGCGCCGACAGATGCCGACAATCTTCGATCGCCCACACCACCTTGGCGCCGAAGCGCTCCCGCGCCCACCGCAATGCCTTGTGATGCCCCGACGTGGTCGCCCTCACGACCCTTTCATCCAACCTCTTGCCGACCTCGTCGACGGCCACGAACGTGTGGGTTCGCTTGTGTACATCGGCTCCAACAACAACCATGGTGGTTGCCTCCTTCACTGTGAGGTGACGGTTGGACCGGTCGGCGGACACATCTCAGTGGGGGCGATGCCACGCTCCTATCAAGTCACGCCGGCCGGTCCTTCACACCTGGTGCCGACAAAACGCATGAACGCCAACCCGAAGGTGGCAAGGACGCTACGAGCCAGACACCAGGTGATCAGGATCCAACCACCGCAGCATGCGGCAACCCCACCCTGACACTGACTCGACGCTAATAGGAGCGGTATCCGCGACTGGACCCCCACCGGCCGATACTGTGGCGCCTGTGGGCAATGTGACACACTTTCGCACCACCCGCGCCAAGCCCAAGGTCATGGAGTTTTTCGCTGGGATCGGCCTGGCCCGCATGGGGCTTGAGCGCGCCGGTTTTCAAGTGGCGTGGGCCAACGACCACGAGCCGGATAAGCGGGATATGTACCTCGCGCAGTTCGGCGAGACCCCCGGCCACACTTTCGCCCTAGGCGACATCGCCGACGTGAATGTGTCAGAGTTGCCCACCGATGCGGCGCTGGCGTGGGCGTCGTCACCCTGCACTGATCTATCGCTAGCCGGAGGGCGCGCTGGGCTGGCCGGCCGCCAGTCCGGTGTGTTCTGGCACTTCGTCAACCTGCTCGAGGCCCTAGAGGAAAACCGGCCACCCGCTGTCGTTTTGGAGAACGTGACCGGGTTAGCGACCTCACACGGCGGCGACGACCTGGGCGAGGCGATCACCGCCTTTAACGAACTGGGCTACTCCGTCGATGTGATCGCGCTCGACGCGCGCCGTTTTCTTCCACAGTCCCGCCCCCGCATGTTCGTCATAGGCGCGCTCAACCCGCCACCCGACACCGCTGAACCTCATTCGGAGCTGCGACCCGACTACCTCCAATGGGTGTTCGGCGACCCGAACCTTCGGACGCACCGCGCCCATCTCCCCGACCCGCCGGGGCCGACCATCAAAGGATTGACGGCCTTGGTTGAGGACATGCCAACACGCGATGAACGCTGGTGGGACGCCGCCCGGACTGCCGCATTTGTCAAATCCCTCTCGCCTACACAGCGCGACCGAGTCAATCAGCTAATGCGCGGAAAGGGCATAAAACACCGCACCGCATACCGCCGCACCCGCGGCGGTGTCGCGGTGTGGGAAGTGCGTCCCGACGACATCTCAGGATGCCTACGCACGGCACGAGGCGGCTCATCAAAACAGGCCGTCGTACGACTCGGCAATAACCGGTTACAAGTACGGTGGATGACGCCCCTTGAATATGCCCGATTGATGGGCGCAGGTGACTACACCCTCACCGGAGCACGAAATAACCAGGGGTAAGTCCCCTGGTGTGGTGGGGTTTCGGAATCCGGTGTCGTCGGTGCCGGACCTATTGCTGGGTGTGTCGCTGACGCTGTTGGGGTGGGCCATCGCGTAGTGGTCAGTGGGTTACCTACCAAGTGACTCACGACAAGGACACACGACGCGATGACCCATGACCATTCTGCCTTGCTCGCCCAGCTTGATGCGCTGAAGTCGGCTGATGCCGGGGCGGTGTTCGCCGAGCTGATCCGGGCCGGGCTGCAGGCGCTGATCGAGGCTGAGGCTACCGCCGTGATCGGCGCCGGCCGCTACCAGCGCAGGGGCGAGCGCACGGTGCACCGCAACGGGCACCGACCCAAGACGGTGTCGACCACCTCGGGTGATATCGAGGTGCAGATCCCCAAGCTGCGGGCCGGGTCGTTCTTCCCCTCGCTGCTGGAGCGGCGTCGCCGCATCGACAAAGCGTTGCACGCGGTGATCATGGAGGCCTACGTCCACGGCGTGTCCACCCGCAGCGTGGACGACCTGGTGGCCGCGATGGGCGTCGAAACCGGGATCTCCAAGTCCGAGGTGTCGCGGATCTGCGCCGGCCTCGATAAGGAGATCGAGGCGTTCCGTACCCGCAGCTTGGCCCACACCGAGTTCCCGTACGTGTTCTGCGATGCCACCTTCTGCAAGGTCCGCATCGGAGCGCACGTGGTCTCTCAGGCCCTGGTGGTGGCTACCGGGGTGTCCATCGACGGCACCCGCGAGGTGCTGGGCACCGCGGTCGGTGACAGTGAGTCCTACGAGTTCTGGCGCGAGTTCCTGGCGTCGCTGAAAGCCCGTGGCCTGACCGGGGTGCATCTAGTCATCTCCGACGCCCACGCTGGGCTCAAAGCCGCTGTGGCACAACAGTTCACCAATTCTTCGTGGCAGCGGTGCCGGGTGCATTTCATGCGCAACCTGCACACCGCGGTCTCGGCCAAACACGCCCCGGCGGTGACTGCGGCGGTCAAGACGATCTTCGCTCACACCGACCCCATCGAGGTCGCTGATCAATGGGATCGCGTCACCGACACCCTGGCCTCCAGCTTCCCGAAGGTGGCCGCCATGATGGGTGAGGCGAAGACCGACGTACTGGCGTTCACCGCGTTCCCCACGGCGCACTGGCAGAAGATCTGGTCGAACAATCCGATCGAACGGCTCAACAAGGAGATCAAGCGCCGCGCCGACGTCGTGGAAATCTTCCCCAACCCGGCGGCGTTCCTGCGTCTGGCGACCGCAGTAGTCATCGAAGCTCACGACGAGTGGCAGGTCACCCGCCGCTACCTCTCCGATGTCTCCATGGATGAACTACGGAAGGTCCTCGCCGCCAAACACGCCGCTGCAGCGCTTGCCAAACAACACCAAATCGCCTAGCGTTCAACATGACTCGCTGATCGCAACGCGTGAACCACGCCAGATCCGAAGTCCACCACTCCCTGGGACGCTATCATAACCAGGCACTGTTTGGATTTGGCGACGCCGTTGCCGTTCCGGTCGTCAAGTGGCTAGGCCTCAAATACCTAATGCCGTTGGTCAACGGCTCACTTCAACTCGACCCCACCACGCGACGGGCCGGGTCGGTTCTCAATGGCTAGCCGCGGGGTCGCCTCATATAACGAACCCGACGGCCAAGTTCCGAAAAAGAACTCAATGCCGACCGCCTTCGTTCGAGGGTTTCGTGAACTCCTCGCAACCGCCCTGGCCTCCGAAGATCCGGCCAGCGGGAAAAAGCTCCGCAGTTGCATTGGCGTCTATGCCTTTTACGACTTCGACGGAGAGCCGATTTACGTCGGGCAGACCCTAGAGGACTTCGGTACCCGAATTGGCCGGCATTTGAGAGGGCAACGCAGCGACACCCTCGCCTACCGGATTCTCGACCCCTTCGAAGTCGCCGAGATGGAGCTGTACCCGCTAGAGCACTTGCGCACCCAACCTGACAAACGCGCGAAGGTCGACGCTGTCGAATACTCAGTCTACCTCCACGCAATCGAACAATCGAAGTACAAGGCTATCCTCAACGAAAAGATTCCCCCCGTTTCAAGTCCCGTCGCCCTCCTACCCGCGATGCGCTTTAACCTCATTCCCGAAGGGATGCGAGAGGACCGTGAACACCCCGACGTCCGTATCGCCAGACGGGCTGAAACCCTGGCCCGCGTCGCGGCGGTAGCCCATGAACGCGGCGAGGTATCCGCCGGGCTGCGAAGGGTGATCGTAATCCAGGCGGTCCGCCTAGCCGACTTGGCGGCCGCCCGACTCGCCTACGCCGAGGGACGCAAGCGCCCCGCACCCACAGCAATCAACGTTCCTGCGCTGGTCGGCAATGTGATGAAGGAATTCAGCGACAACAACGACGATTAGCCGTAGCTGCCGCGCTCCCTGTCGCTAAATCGGTTGGTATTGGGACACTGCTTAGACTTGTGGAGTGGTGCTAGCGGGGCGCAATCGTGTTGGCCAATAAGTGATTTCATGGAGCGGTACCGCGTCGAATATCGCGGCTGTGATTGTTGTCCGTGCTGCTTGCTGGGTTAGGGACACTGCGTGTTTGGGTTCCGCGAGGATCGGTTTGTCCCCCAGAGGCTGCAGGTGCTGCAAAGCCTCCCGGTGCGCCAGCAGTTCCCAGCGGGGTGGCCTGGGCAGCGCCCAGGTCTTTAAACGGTTCTGGCTGCACCGGGTAGCCCATCGCTTTGCGTACCTGAAAAACGTCGGCAAGCGGCGGGTTGGCCGGATCGTTGCCAAGTGTGACAAGCGTTCCGTTGCCGAGGCGTTCCACTGTTGCGGCGACCGGCAACAGCCCCAGGTCGAATTTCACCGAATCAGACCCGCTGAGGAAGTTAGCCCAGCCCGACGAGTATCCGATAATTTGCCCGGAGATTATGCCGCCGTTTTCCAGCCGCTGATCTGGCTGGCGCTGTTTATCAACCAACTCATAATTTGTCCAGACGGCGTGGTCTGGCTGCCATATGCCGATGACAATCTTCAACAACTTCGAGGCCGTAGTCGGGCTGTAGAGATCAGGGATAGCATCGGACTCGGGAAGGTTTAACACGAGGCTATTTGTTGAATACGGAGATGTTTGACCACATCGGACGGCGAGGCCGATGGATGCATCTGGATTTCCGTTCCACCAAGACACGGAATAACCGAGTTCTTCGATAACCAGCCGATCGGTGTCCCGGCGATTGCGTCCCGCGAGAAGTCGAGTTACTAGGTCTGCATGGTCAGATGTCACACGCGGCTGCTCGATGGCCTTGAGCTTTGAGCCCGCGCCCTGGCGCCAGCCCGTCAACAGTGGATCAACGTGAGCGAACTGCTCAATGAGCGTTGCCAGGCGCTCTGCGCACTCGTCCACAGACGCCGCGCGACTGCCCCAGTAGGCTCCGATGTAGGAATTTGGCGACATGATTTCCTTTTATTTCGGTGGCGCGAGGACCAGCTGAATTCCAGACATTCCTCTACTGGACAATAGTTGTCGGAATGCCGATAGAGCTTCTGGTTCTGCTACATACCATTGTATCGGAATACCGCCGGCTGCTGCTAGTTGCCGCGCCGCTTGGCTAATCACGGCCTCACCTCCTGTCGGGCTAGCAGCCCACCACTGCATGAACTGTCCATTTTGGGTGAATTGTGCATAAAAACTTTTCGCGTCAATGAGTGCGCCGTTTGCGAATCCATCGAATTTCACGCCGCTGACGATGTATCCATCGGTGATGGGGTGGCCGGTGATCTGCATTTGGTATTGGGCGGCGCGGTCAGACATGGATTCGGTGACCTGTTGCCAGGTGCCGGGGCCATGTGGGACCGGTGTTGGTGTGTTTTCCGGCGGGTGCCATGGCTGCGCCCAGTCAGGCACCAGGCGTGTTCCTTGAGCGGGCACGGTCTCTGTCTTGCCTAGCTGCGCTTCTAGTGCGGCTTTTCTGGCGTTGAGCGTTTCAGCTTCTCGGTTGTAGATATCGACCGCACCGGCGTCGTTGAGCGGGGGCGGCCGCGAGTTGTGGCCGCGGATTTCCCCCTTCAGTTGGTCATAGGCGGTCCGCGCTTGCTCAGGTGTCATACCTGCCGGATCACCCGGCAGCGGTTGCTGAGGGCTTTCTTTAAAGTTGTGATTGTCGACGGTCTGTATGTGGGGTCGTGCAGCTTGCGGAGTGGTTGAGGCAAAGCTGACTTCGTCAGTGATGAGCGATTGCGCTTCATGTATCTGTTGGGCGACCTGGTTCTCCGCTGCCCACCACGCTTCTGCCGATTCCTTGAGTTCAGCAGCAGCCTCAGCGACTACTTTGCTGTTGGCTTCAGCGGTTATCGGGTTCATGCCCTCCGGTGGGATGTAGGTGATCGACAGGTCCTCATGGACCGTCACTCCTGGCTGAGCTTCGGCGTTGGCGATGATCTGTTGGGCATTGCTCAGGGGCGGCATCAAGCGCGACGTGACTGTGTTGCGGATCTGCCCGATAGCGCGCATTGCGGCGGCGCGCATATTCACGACCGCTCTGCAGTCCTCACCGGCACGAACTCGCGCCGCCTCGGCAGTTTTTCCTTCCCAGTACGAACCACCGGGGCGGTCGACGTATCTCTTGTACGTCTCGACTTGCTGCTCAAGTGTGTCAACGGTTCTGACCCACTGGTCGAGTAGATCAAGCACCTTGTGGGGGTTGGCGCTGAGGACCTGCGACTTAGTCGGCGTCAATCCTTGACTTCCTACACAACAATGGGGTGAGGCAACAACGTCGGGACTTTGGTGACCGCCGCCAGTAGTTGCTCATCTGATGTCATGAACCCCACGCGTGCATCCTCAATTGATTCAGCGACCTTCGCGATCTGATTCGCCACAGCAGCTTTCACTAAGGGCAACGTTATCGTCGACATCTGCTGGGCCGCGACCAGCGACGGGACCACCTCTGCATCCGCGGCTCCGCTACCATGAATCTGGTCCTCAGTACCAGCCTTGACTTGCTCAGCTAGTTCCCGAAGTTGCGGCAACAACCGACTCAACGCATCTAAATCGACGCTGAGCTGATCCATCACGATTACTTGCCTCCACTAACAAGTCCTTCGTTGCCAAACTCTGCCGCCTGAACAAATTACGGTACTGAACAGGGGGCTGCCATGCACACTGTCTCGTTTGTAAAGAAACGAGACAGCCCCTGCGGGCAGGCCCTCGCACCGGATAGCCGCTGGTTGCGGT
>NZ_JAUFRX010000009.1:0-26764 GCF_030755135.1 Mycobacterium sp. TY815
CCACTACGCAGATTGGCCGGGTTAACCTGCAGAATCGTCATCGCACCCCGCTCACGATCGGTCCACACACCAGCCCAATCGTATGGGGCGACAGGGACCTAAATTTGCGCGCACTCCTCACCACCGACACCCGTAGGTCTCGTTTGTAGAGAATTAGGAGTGATCAGATCCCGTCTCACGGGTCGCTGGGTTGGCAGCAGCCCTATATCCCTAGGGAAGGATAGGACGTATCCCTAGGGAAGGATAGGACGCAACCCCCGGTAGATTTCATGGCGGGGCGGGGTTGAGGGTGTCGCTGTCAGCGGTGATGCCTGCGGTGACGTTGAGCGGCATTGTTTCCAGGTCTGAGTTGGTCGTTAGCTGTTCAATGCAGGCTTGCGAGGCGCCGAGATAGGTGCTGTCGAGGTCGATTTCGGTGGCCACACACCAGGCGTGATCATCGGGCCACCACAGGTTGACGGAGCGGTGCGACGAGTAGTGGGTATCGGTACTTACTGACTGGGAGGCTGCGGCGATGGGGCCGTGAGCTAGATAATAGTCACGCCCGGGGAGCGCGAAGGTCGGTCGGTCATGAAATGCCTGGTCAAGGTCACCGAAACCGGACCATACGGCAAACCAGCAGTGATCAGCGTTCGTGGTATGCCGCGATAGCGTGCGGGCTAGCGATGCGGCCGTAGCGGGAGGCAGCGTTCCCACCGCCGGTGCTGTGTCGAAGAGACCGGGCTGGCTGTCGTGGTACTCCACGACGTATCGCGATGCGTAGCCGATTAGGCGGGTGAACTGCATTCGTGGGTGGACAATTTTGTGGTTAGCGCGGGCGATCTCGGCCCAACTCACCAGTTTCGGCTCGGCGCCGTCGTGGTTGTAGGCGGGGTGCAACACCCGGGCGTAAGCGGCGAAGGTGGCTGGGATTAGCGACCCAACGTTGTCTGCAAAGCCGCACACGCTTTCAGTCAGCCACTGCGCCCGGCCGAGATCATCGACGACGTCCAAACCGCCCACCGCAACCATGTCTTTCACCGTAAAGGCATCGCGAGCAAGAACGCACAGTGGTCTCGTTACTAAAGATCCGGGGTCGATCAGTTCTGTCTCATCACGGGCGTATTTGTATGAGCTGGAACGATGGCGATGTGACCGAACGGCCCGCCCAGATCTCTGTCGAACGTACTCGCGCCCAACGCAATTGACGCGCTGTCTGACTACGCACCACTACGGTTAAGGATGGGTCGTCGTGCGACAATGTCCGTGCAGTCAAGGCAACGGATCGATGGCGCGCCCGAAAGGAATTGAGAGCGTTGACAGGTCCACCCGAATGCGAGATTCGTTTTCACCGAGACTTCGCCGGCGGAGTGCACGTCGAGTATGCGACCTCAACCTTCTGGTTCGTCCAACACGAACTCGGCCTTGCCGATAGCTCCTGGGACTTCGACGGCGAACACGTCAGCATCAACGCCGTCAACGGCAAATGGGCCTGGAAACTAACCGGCAAAGAATATGTTTACGACTACGGCCCCGATGTCGAACCAGTAGTCATGCTCGAAGGAATCCGAATCGGCTGACGAAAAGAGCGGATATTCGGCGCACCATCCCCCAGTCGGGTGGTCAATCACCACTTGCCGATGCCGCGTTAGCTAGCCGCGACATCATCGGCTAGGCCAAGAGCATCATCATGCACCAAATGGACCTCAATCGTGTACAAGCCCGGTTCGTTGTCGAACGGTATGAGTCACGGCTTAACGGACGAGACGCCTAGGAAACGTGGTTTGTCTCGTTTCTAGAGAGAAACGAGGTCGATCAGATCCTGTCTCATATCGCCGTCGAGATTTAGTCGAGATTATGAGGGTTGTCGGCGTGGATGGCGGATGTTGGTCGCCAGGATATGGAAGAGCAGGGCCGGGTCTTGCAGTCGTGTGGGTGGGTCGATGAGTCCGCGGACGCGTAGCAGCCGTTCGGTCACGATGATGTTGTTGGTCGCGGCGGTCAATGCTGCGCGTTGCATCCAGTTGCGCATCCGTTGCGGGAGTGGAGGGTTGGGGTCGGTGGGGCGTTCGTTGGTCTGGTTCATCGCCCAGACTGGCGCAATGTGTTGGGCAGCAGCGTTGTAGAACCGCTGCACGAGATCGGTGTCAGGCCGCCCGCTGGCGCGGCGCCGACGATTGCTCTCGGCCGGGCCGTCTGCCGGATCTGATCTTTCCCGCGGATCGCTCCTGGTTGGTCTCCACGCTGTGGGATGACGACTGGACCTGCCTAGGCGGACCGGTGGTGCTGGTGGATGGTTTCCTCAATCACCCCGATTTGTGGGGGTACGCACGGCGGGTCACCCTCGACCAGGACGCCACCCCACCCGGACACCGGGCGATCCGTGTAGGGGTTCAGCACGACCGGGGAGGACACTGATGTGGTGAACGACAGCCGCCGGCGATTACTGATGTGTTCAACGGGGATGATTTTCGGGTCAGGTGCGGCAATCATTGTGGCCGTCGGATTGGGAACTGTTCGTCTGCGCGCCGGACAGGTGCAGTGCGGACAACTCGATGACATCAGAACCTGGGAATACGCGACCGGCCAACGGCGCATCCCCGTGTCCCTTGTGACTTGTGCGCCGGTCTGGCAGGAGCAACGACGTCTGGTTGACCTTGCTCTAATGAGCAGCGTCGTCCTACTTACTGGTGCCCTCGCTAGTTGGGGGGTGACCCGACTGGTCCGCCAAGCTTGCGCGGTGAGCGCTTCGCACCGAGCCCGCGCAGCGGTGGTTTCCCGCGGCGATCAGGTCAGGGTCATCCTTGCTGGGCATCCCTACTGTGGACGGGTCGGGACCGTCGTTGAGGTGCTCGACCACACCCACGATCTGGACACGGTAGTTGCCGTCGACGGGGTCGAACCTAACCTTTTCGCCTTCCTGTATGGGGAGATCACGATGATGGAGTCCGGCCGAGCGAGAAAGGTCCACCCCTTCGGCACAGCCTGCTCGTTGTCGCTCAACACGCTTTGACGCTGCGTCTGCCGGATCCGTCAGTCTGGGGGTCAGAAATCTTGCAGTGCCTTGCTAGCGAGATGAGCTAAATCGGTGCCTGCCGTTGGACCGAGGGCTGCGGCGATTCCGGTCATGGCGAAGAATAGAAGTCGCTTGAGTTTGTCTAGGTCTGGCTTAGGGCGCGATGTCTCGGCTCGGATTTCGGTGGCAGTGTGCTGTGCCTCGGTGGCTGCTTTAGGCGATGCGTTCAGTGCCTGTGCCGCGTCGTCTAGTGCGTTTGCCACCGTGTTGACTTTCTCTAGCACTTGCGATGACACCGAGTAGGACTGCTGCGCGGCGGGGCTGTGGATAGCGATATTTGCACTGTTGCGGATGCGGATTGTCGTCGTTCCCTTTGGGTCGGTAGGTGAGTTGCCGCCTCGAACTGACTTCCCCATATCCGTTAGTGCCTCGCCCTTGGGAGTAATAGATGGACGGACAACGCCATGCCCCCAGGCCCTGGTGCCGCTGATGTACTCCTGGTCCCTGAGCCACTCAGATGCCTCTGCGACCTGTCGTTGTGTGAGCGGGTCACCTTGCCAGTCAACGGTTTTGGCGATGTCATTGGCCTGCAAGACCGGGTGTCTGTTGCCATCCACCATTACCTCGGTATCCTGGCGCGGAAGCGCAACGCCACGCTCGATGCCCACGTTCGGCAGGCAGAGGCGATGGTAGAAGAGGCGGTCGGAGTCCTGCGCTTAGAGCTCCCAGAACCAAATCAGTTCGGTCCTTAAGTCCCGCCGAGACCCGGTGGAACGTCCAACTCCGTCTTGTCGGGCCAGAGTGCTTAGCTAGGGTGCGCCGTGGCATAGGCCGATGTAGCGGTCGCGGCGCACGGCGTCGCAGAACTCGGCGAAGCGGCGATGCTGTTTGGTGACAACGAATTTCGTTGTGACAGTTGATGACTCCTCGGATGGGGCGCCGGCGGTGTGTTGAATGTCCTGGGCCTGGGTGTCGGCCATGGCGTGGTCAGTCCTCTCGGTAGAGCTTGAGCGCATGTCTGGGCGCCGAATCCTGGTCGAGGTCGGATGGCTCGGTAGCCGCTCCGGCCATCCCGGGCAGCGGGTGGTTGTAGTCGGACTGATGAACGGCAATGAGCTGGTCGACGACCTTGGCGCGTTCGCGAAGGCCTTGGCGTAGTTCGCGGCGGCGGCCGTTGCGGGCGGCGGTGATTTCCTTGAGCGCGACGGTGGTGCCGGCCAGCTCGGGGCAGATTGCCCGGCACAGGAACTTGTCGTCGTGGAAGATGCGGATTTCGGCCAGGTCGCGCGGGTCGTAGCGGATGGTGACCTGTTCGCCGACGTAGGCGGCCAGCACCGGGTCTAGGTAGCGCAGTCCTTGGAAGTGCACCCCGTCGGGGTGGATCTTGCGGGGCTGAGCGACGGTGAGCAGCAGCAGGTCGAGTTGCTCCAACGAGTCGGGCATCCGGGGCAGGAAACCGCCGGTCGACCAGCGCTGTGCTGGTGTTTGGCGGGTCTCACTGTGTATCCGGTGGTGATAGTCGCCGGTGAGGAATTGGCCGATCGCGGCGTCTAATTCGGGCAGGGTGAGCCGGGCCTGTCCGGCTCGATCAGGGGTGCCGGGTGGTGCGTAGCCGGGCAACGTTGACAGGCACATCTGGTTGATGCTGTTGAACAGCCGCTCGATTTTGCCCCGACCACGGGGCTTGCCGGGCAGAGAAAACACCAGTTGGATTTTCAGTTCGACCGCCACGGTTTCCATGTGCCGGGAGGTGAAGTCGCTGCCGTGGTCGGTGTAGAAGACGCCAGGGATGCCGCACACCGGCCAACCCGGATCAGGTTTGCGCCAAATCGCTTGCCGCAGCGCCAAAGCGGTGTTGATCGCCGAGGGCGCCTCCAAGGAAACCATGTAGCCGGCCGCGGCGCGGGATTGGTCGTCTTCGATGACGGTCAACCAGGGGCGGGCCGGCTTGGCCGACGGCGTGATCACCCACAAGTCCAGTTCGGTGTGGTCGGCCTGCCAGAGCTCGTTCGGCCCGCTCGCTTGACGCCGATACACCAAATCGAAAACCTCCTCGTAGCGTTTGGTGCCCTCATGCGCCAACATCCGCAAGCCCGGATCGAGGCCGGCGACGACCGCATACACCGTGCTGTAGGACGGCACCGGCCAATCA
Source organism: Mycobacterium sp. TY815 (assembly GCF_030755135.1). Taxonomy (NCBI): domain Bacteria; kingdom Bacillati; phylum Actinomycetota; class Actinomycetes; order Mycobacteriales; family Mycobacteriaceae; genus Mycobacterium; species Mycobacterium sp. TY815. The sequence continues at coordinate 5,148 of NZ_JAUFRX010000009.1, forward strand.
CGTTGCGGCGCAATTTGAGTCACCTGGCGGTGAATGTTGGCCGCACTGAGCGGAGGTCGTCGTAATGCCAGCCCCTCGATCAGCGTCACCAACTGATCGGGCAACCCGCGGCGGCCACGATCGGAGCGTGCCGGACGGGCCAGGCCGGCCAATCCTGACTTGCGGTAGCCCGCCAGCCAGCGCTGCACGGTGCGCAGCGCCACCCCACTCTGACGCGCGGCCTCAGCCAGCGATATCCCGTCCTCCAGGTGTGGGCGCAGCACCGCGTAGCGGGCCATCGCCTGTTCGCGCTGCACCCCGGTTAACTCAGTTATCGCTTCATCTCGCGCGCTGAGCGGCTCGTCCGCGTCGGTCATGATGCGGCCGAGCTGGTGTTGAGGGCTTTGCCTAGATGCCGGTAGATGGTGGGCCGGGTGACGCCGAACTCGGCCGCGATCTGGGCAACGGTGTAGCGACGTTTCCCGTCCTCGGCGAGCTCGGCGTACATGGCCTGAGCCAGTGCCACCTGTCGCGGCCCCAGTTTGGGTTTTTGTCCGCCGGTGCGGCCGCGGGCCCGCGCGGCCGCCAGGCCGTCCATCGTGCGCTCAGACATCAATGCATGTTCGAATTCGGCAATGGCACCGAGGATTTGGAAAAACATGCGGCCGACGGCCGTCGAGGTATCGATGCCCTGGTCGAGGACCACCAGATCCACGCCGGAGCCCTGAAGGCGCTTGGATAGCTCGATCAGGTGTTCCAGCGACCGGCCCAACCGGTCCAGTTTGGTCACCACGAGCTGATCGCCGACCCGGTTGGCCGAAAGCAGGGCCTTGTCCAGCTCGGGGCGTCGAGCGAGCTTGCCGGAAGCCTTGTCGAGAAAGATCTGATCACAGCCCGCCGCGGCGAGCGCATCGCGTTGAGCCTCGGGGTGCTGGTCGCGGGTGGAAACCCGCCCATAACCGATCCGCATGGCCGGACCGTATCGCCAACCACCGACAGCGTGACATTGGTGCGGACACGGCAAGCGTTACGGAGTTGTCCTGCGCAAACGTTCAGGCCGGCGAACTGTCGCGCCAACGAACGTTGGCGCGACATCAGCTATAGCTAGCGAGCCGTTTGGACAAGCTGATGCCGCACAGCGGTGATTACGACTTCGGTGGGTCGAACTCACCACCGTGTGTTGGAAAATTCGACTCGTTCGGATCGATTACACCAGCAGCAGACGCAGCGCAACGTCTGCATTGCCAGCAGGTTGGTCTTCAAGTGATCCGACGAACACCGCGGCGATCTGTGACGGCGCCGCGGCCGCGATACTCCGCCACGACATAAGGTTGGGGTGGTCTACGTCGCTGACGGCTTCAGCAGGTGCCAGTTTGGCGATGGCAATAGCCAGTTGTTCTGCGGTGAGATGGAATTCGTGTGTTCCACCGCCGTATCCGACGACCTCGGCAAGCATCACCGCAGGCAGATCATGGGTGCCGCCCGGCCGATTAACATAAGGGAATTTCCACTCGCGTCCGTCGAAAAATCCCACTGCATACGCTACCGGCGCACTCCAGCCTGGAATTCGGCCACTGCGCACACGGCTGACCTCGCGCAGCCCAGCGAGTGTCGACCAGTCTTCGGAGGTCACGCCCGAATAGAAGCACAACCAACCACCAGACGCGCGTGAAAGACGCCTTCTGGTGCGATGGCTTAGGGTGCTGTCGATGGTGGTGCTGCATGGCAAGGGAATCTTGTTCGACATTGATGGCACTCCTGATCGATTCAGGCGCCGCGGTCGAACGGGCCTGGCGTGCCTTGGTTCTGGGAATATGGTGCCGATACCGAAGAGGTGCTAAGGATCTGTCACGGTCGACGGACCGAGGACATCGTCCCGCAATTCGTCGCACCGCATCAGCGAGCCGCGGCGGTAGCACGCGAACTCGCCCTGGAACTGGCCGATCTAGACGATGTTGTGGCCTTGCCCGGGGCACGCCAGCTGCTCGATGCCCTGCCGCGCGGCCAATGGGCCGCGGTCACCTCCGGCGAGCGCTCGTTGATGACGGCTCGACTGGCGGCAGCGCGACTCCCCGCGCCGAAATTGCTGATCAGCGCAGAAGATGTATCGACCGGCAAACCAAGCCCAGAGGGCTACCTCAAGGCGGCTGCGGCGCTGGGCTTGAAGGCACGGCAGTGCCTGGTGATAGAGGACGCGCCTGCGGGCGTTAGCGCTGGCCGCGCCGCAGGGGCGCAAGTACTGGCCGTCACGACTACTCACGACGCAGCAGAACTGACGGACGCCGACGTGGTTGTGACCGATTTGTCGTGCGTCAGCGCCAAAAGTCACCGACGGTGACGTCGCCCTGTTAATCGCCCAAGCGGTTGTGTAGCACGCCATTTAACGCTGCAAAATCACCGCCACTTAACCCTGAAAGTCACAGGCCGAGGTGTCTCATTTCCTGTCTCACAGCGCGTGTCTCAAATCCTTAATGGTGGTGGGCGATGAGACAGTGGTCGGTGTGAGCGCGATCCTTGGCTACGCACGAGTTAGCACCGCTGGACAAGACCTCGACGCCCAGCTTGTCGCCCTGGCGACTGCCGGCGTTGACGCCGAGCGGGTGTTCATCGACAAACTCTCGGGGTCAGCAAAAACAGACCGGCCGGGCCTAGCCGCGGTGCTGGACTACGCCCGCGCCGAGGACACGCTGGTTGTCTGTGCGATCGACCGGCTCGGTCGCAGCGTCTTTGAGGTCACGCGTACCATCACTGAACTCGGAGAGCGCCGAATCACGCTGCGCGCCTTGAGAGAAGGGATCGATACCGCGACGTCAACCGGGCGCGCGGTGGCAGCGATCATGGCGACGTTGGCCGAGCTCGAACTTGAGCTCGGCCGAGAGCGGCGCGCCGCATCACGCGATTCCCGCCGCAGCCGCCAGCTGCCGGCCACCAAGCCGCCCAAACTGACCGCCGATCGCCAAGAACAGCTCCGCCGGCTCGCGGCGACCGGTGAACCGGTCCGAGAGTTGGCCGCTGCCTTCGGGATTGGGCGTGCCACCGCATATCGCTATTTAGCAGCAGGATCAGCACTAGGGAGCCATGAGTATGCCGGAAGACAGTGATGCCGCCGGAGCAGGTCAAAGACCGCCCTTGACGCCCGAGCAGCTGACGGCCCTGACGGCCTCGCTGTTCGAGGGCCACATCGGCTTGCAGTTCTCCGAAATCGGAGCCGACCGCGTGCGCGCAAACCTCACGATCAGGCCAGAGCTGTGCCAAGGTACCGGAGTCACTCACGGTGGGGTGTATTGCTCGATGGCCGAATCCGTCGCCAGTATGGGAGCGAGTATCGCGCTCAATGGCAAGGGCTACGCCGTGGGAATCAACAACAACACCGACTTTCTCCGCGCAACGCGCGACGGTGTTCTGACTGCCGAGGGCACCCCCGTATTCCGGGGTCGACAACAGCAGCTGTGGCGAGTCGTCATCACGGGCAGCGACGGTCGTGAATGCGCCCAAGCCCACGTGCGCCTGCAGAACGTGATGGTTGACCCCGCACAAGCCTTGCGGATTGGGCGGCCACTCGCGTGAGCTGATCAGCTGCATGACGTCACCGGCTGATCTTCGAGACAACGGGGAATAACGCGGCGGCAGCGCTACGCTGCTGTGTCGTGTTAAAGACGCGCCTGGACACCGCTCGGATCCGAGCAGCGCGGCAGGTCATCGACCCGATTTTTCTCGACACGCCGCTGTACCGCTGCGAGGCGTTGGAACCCGATCTGGGGTGCACGGTGAGCATCAAGCTCGAAACGGCGAACCCGGTCCGTAGCTTCAAGGCTCGCGGCACCGAGGTAGTCGCGAGCCTGCTCGCCGACAAGGGCTCGTCTGCCGTGGTGTGTGGCAGCGCGGGCAACCTCGGGCAGGCCCTGGCTTGGTCTGGTCGCGCCAGGGGTCTTGAGGTCACGGTCGTGGCATCCCGGTTTGCACCTGCGGTCAAGCTCGATCGCATCCGCGCACTGGGCGCGAGATTGGAGTTAGTGGACGGCGATAACGAGATGGCCCGTGTCCGGGCGGCAGCCATCGCACGGCATGACGGTATCGGGCTGCTCGATGACAGCTTGGACATCGAAACCTGTGAGGGCGCGGCGACCATTGGCCTGGAACTGGTCGACGCTGGGTCGTCGTTCGACGCTGTGCTGATCGCTCTCGGGGGTGGAGCGCTGGCTACCGGCATCGGGCATGTGATGAAGGCCCTCGCGCCCGATGTCGAGGTGATCTGTGTTCAGCCGGCCGGCGCACCGGCGATGACACGTTCGTGGCGTCAGCGGCGCGTTGTCACCACCGACTCGGTTGACACCATCGCAGATGCTGTCGCCGGCCGGTGTCCAATTCCGGAGGTCCTCGACGACCTCCTCCTGGTCGGCGACGACGCCGTCTTGGTCCAGGAAGCATCGATCATCGCCGGTATGCGGGTACTTCTGAAGGACGCTGGCCTCATTGTCGAACCGTCGGCCGCGCTCGGCATCGCGGCGATCCTGGAAGACCGTGACCGCTTTGCTGACCGCCACGTCATCACCATCGTGTGCGGCAGCAACGTCGACCTAGACGCCTATCACCGCTGGGTCGGTGCCGGTACCGAGGACCCGCTGACTCTTAATCAGCGGGTCCTGCGTCGGAAACCCTGACAGGACAGCCTGGCCCCCCGGCCGAGGACTCAGTCACTCGGCGGCTAAAGCGTGGCGTTGGCGGCCGAGCTCGCGGTGTACAGCGTCGTCAAGTGGATGTGGGAAGCGGAGGCATGATGGGATAGCGGCTGTTCACCATTGTTGGACTGGAGCAGCAACGTTCTGGTCGGGAAGTGGCGTGACTAATGGAATCAAGCCAGGCTTAACCAACCCTTCGTTAACAGTCGCCCTGGCGAGCGAGCCCGCTAACCCACCACGCTGTCCCGAAAACCTTCGTTATCGGGAACACGCGGGCAAAAGAAGCCAGGTAGGTCGCCGGGGTTGGCCTTGCGTCGCCCTAGTTGCCACTTTGACGACGCGACCGAGTTAATCGTCCTGTTGCCAGAGCTGTGCGGTGAGGTCCTGGAACGTGACTAAAGCAACGGGATCATCGTCGCGCAGCAGCGCCGACTTGCTCATCCAGGCGCGCACGGTTGAGCCGTCGGCGTGTACCAACTCGACGAGTTCGCCGCCGTGGAGTCGCATGACGGACACGGGGGATGATTGGTCTGTGGGCAAGGTGGTAAAGAGCTGGGAAAATTTCAGAGTGTGCAGCGATTTGAGGGAATATCCCAGCATGCTGGCGAATGTTGAGTTGGTGAAGAGGATGGTGCCGTCGTGGGAAATGGCGAGTACGGCGACGGGGATTCGGTCTAGTACCACGAGTGCGGGTAAGTGGATCAGGGTGCTCAGCGGTGATTGACCGTCCTGCCCTGGGCGGCGGCGTTCCTGATGCTGATCGTCGGGCATCGGTTCCTTAGTTCCACTGTTCTTGCGAACGGGCGGGGCTCAATGTTACCCACGTCACACAACCGTCAGGGCGAATCGCTTAATTGAGAGTGCTCGGTGCGGCGTGCGGCGTGCGGCGTGCGGGGTGGAGGCGTTAGAGGCGTTGCTCGAATCGGCTTGAATTGCTCGTGTCGCGGCGGTGACGCCGCCGGCTTCCTCGTGGCGGTGCGCGGCATCTGCGCTTCGCGCGACTGCGGTGGGCTGATCGCTTCGGCGCGGGGAGCCCAGCGAGACGGCAGGCGCGGGATAGTCAGCCGTTTGGTTGACGGTTCGGCAGGCCGCGGCGCGGTGGCGGGTGTAGCGCGGCGGACTTGTGCAGGTATAACGGCAGCTCGGACTGGAGGCGGGCTGCAGCAATGATGCGGGCCGTAATGGGTTGGCTGCTGACCAGTCGCAGCTCGATGCCGCGGGCGCGGCACTGTTGTGAGGCCTCGACCAAGACACCGAAGGCGCACACCGCCATGAAGTCCAGTCCGCTGGTATCGACGACGAGTGGCCCCGGGGCGGCGGTAGCGTGCGCGGCCGCGCGCACGATCTGCCTCCAGGTTCTCACGTTGCTCGCGTCGATCTCTCCGCCGGCGCAGAGCAGCACAGCCAAGCCGCGGCGTTCGGTGGTGGCTCGCAACAGGCTGTCATTGGCATTCGTCATGAAGGCGAACTCTTTGCTGAGGTGCGCGGGTGATGGAAGCATTTCGGTGCTGCCCATGGGTTTCCCTAGAGGTGCTGCTTCACCCAGTGTCGATGCTCGCCCCTGCACTGCTCAAAGGCGGAGCCGACCCGATTCCACCAGCAAGTTTACCGCTGTAATACGTGCCGTGGTAGCTGTACCTCGCACCGTTTTCCTTTGTAAACGCTTCGCGACAGCTGGTCGGTTTCGTCAGACATTCCACATACTGAGAATCGTTGCGCTGACCAATCCTGCTAGCCCGAACCAAGAGCCGTCTCTAGAATTTCGGATTCGCAATGGCAACTCCCCTCATGACACCCTGCTGGGCTCCTTCGCGGCATGCCCTTCCTCGTACTAGCCGTGCTTGTGCGTGGTGGTGTCGGTTGTCAAGGTTCGGCTTTTGGGTCGACCGCACAGCGGCATGGCCTTGACAGCCGACACCACCACGTCCACCACAATTGGCGACGAGGAAAGACATGGCAACCTTCAATTCACAAAGGCATGCGGTCGTTGTGGTCCGGCCTGGGGATGCCAGCGCCGTCGAGGTATGTGTTGATGGCATCGTCGACGGTGTCGGTGATCGCATAGCCGCGGGCCTTGATCCATTCGAGCCGTGCCAGCGTTCCTGAGTGCAGCTGCGTTGCGAACGGGCTTTTCGCCTTGCGCTGCCGCGCCTTTAACCGCACCGGCGGCTCGGCCGCCTCATTTCTTTGGTCGGGGGTGACCACCGGTGCGGGTGGAATCTCATCGTCCGACCGGCTGACTGTTGCCGCCGGCGTGGCGGATGTTTCTTCGGCTTTGACTCGGGCGGCCTCGGCCCGCCGCTCCGCGCGGGACAAGGGTCGGGTGGAGCCGAGCTGTAGACCGCTGGGCTTCGCGTTCATGCTGCTTGCCTCCTTGCCGCGATACGTTCGGCGACTTCTCGGTATGCCACTGCGGCCGTGCTGGTGGGGGCGTGCACGTGGACCGGTACGCGCTTGCCCTTGGCCTCGACCACTCGCACGGTGTGCGGAATCTCGCCCAGATACGCCCCGCCGGCATCCCACTCCCCCCAATCGGCTCGCAGCTGCTTGCGAACATCCTTGCTGGCCTTGGGATTACCGTCGAAATCGGTCAGCAGCACATATCGGATTTCGACGGCCGGGTTGAGCGTCTCCTGAACATCGAGGATCGCGTTACCAAGCTCCACCAGCCCGTCAACTTCATCGGGCCCGGCCTTGAGGACCGCCAAGACGTAATCGGCGGCCGCCAGCGCCGCAGTGGTCAACTCACCCAACGCCGGCGGGCAGTCCATGAGCACGAAGTCGTAGTCGTCGATGTCGTCGAGCTGGCGGGCGAGGCGCAGCTGGCCACCCGACCCGAGTCCGGTGCGCTCAAGCTCCTTGAGCGCGAGATGACCCGGTGCGACATCGATCCCGAACTGGCTCGGCCGGATGACCTTCGCGAGCGGGACGCGCATCGCCCTGTCCGGGTGCAATACCTCATACATCGAGGCATCGTCGGCGCCAAGCTCGACGCCGAGGCCCTTAGTGCTGTGGGCCTGCTGATCCATGTCGATCACGAGAACGCGAAAGCCCATCGTGGCGAGATTTGCGCCAAGGTTGATCGTGGTGGTCGTCTTACCAACGCCGCCTTTCTGGAGTGCCACCGCCACGATTTCGCAGCGCTCACCTGCGGAAACATTCATAGCGCGATAGCTTACCAGATTACATACATGATAGTATGCATTCTTTATTACATGTAAGTTTGTATGCATACATTTGTGCAGCCTTCCCCTGGGTTGGGCTCACGGCCCGAGCAGGAAAATCTGCAGCGCCTGGTGCCGTTAAACCGAAGGGTTAAAGGGCGGGCCCCGGTGGACTCCGGGAGGCCCAGCGCGTCGGGTCGATGAGGCGGCCTCGCAGGCCAGTTCGGTGTGCCACTGGCTCGCTTAGCCCAACCAGTGCACCTCGCGGCAACGGGACAACTGTCCAGTCAATAGCCGGTTAGTTAGGGTTTATTGAAATGAGTTTTTTCAGCTCGATCCCACAACCCCCGCCGCCTGAGCCGATGCGACAGCCTTTACTCGCTTGGATGCAACCCGATGCGGTGATCCCCGCATCGGTGCCTGGCGAGCTACTGCTGATCCGCACCGAAGAGGTAGCGGTGTCGATTGGCAGCATTTGCGCCTACCCGAACGGGTTCGAGTTCACCGCCCACGTCCGCAGGCGCGGCAGCGACCACAGCGAGCCAGGCTGGCACGATCCGTTTGGCCGTTTCGGGCAGCGCGGCCCACAAGCATCGAGCGGTGACGCCTTGCGGCTCGGTCTTTTCTACGCCGACGGACGTCGCGGCGCCACCACCGGCGGCCACTGGGGGCCAGGCGATCCCGATGGCCTGGTTCTGATGCCTGCCGGCGCGGGGGGAAGTGCCCGGCGGTGGGACGGCAAGTTCTGGGTGTATCCGCTGCCACCGGAGGGCCCGGTGACGTTCGTGGCAGCCTGGCCAAAATACGCGCTGGCCGAAACTCAAGCGGAGCTGGACGGGGCCGCGATCCGCGCAGCCTCCGGGCGAGCAGTGACCTTGTGGCCGGAGGAATCGGAGATCAGTCCGGGCGGCGGTGGCTGGAGCAGCCAGACACTCACTGCGTACCAGACTGCCGAGCCAGAATCGGCGGCAGAACAACCGCCCCACCCACAACAATGATCACTTTGGAATCACCTAGGCGCAGGTGGCGGAGCTTTCGGAGCCGAGACGATCCCCGAGAAGGAAGGATTGACGGCTCAGCAGCACGCGGTTCGGTGGTCGCTGATGCTCCGTCGTTCGATCGCCCGGTTCTGACGGACTTCATACCGTGGGAATCATGAACGCCGCCGAGCACTAGGCAGCATGGCTGGACAGATACGGCGACGACTACACCACCGATGACGAGTGCCGCGTCGCCTACCGTGACTTCAAAGCGAATCTGGCAAAGACTCACCGAAGCCGCAGACTCGCTTCGCGAGCGAGACGCCGACGGCGAATCGTGATTACCGCTGATGCCGTGCCCGTCGCCGTCTACCTCGGAGTCCGCACGAGAGCGTGTCACTGCCAACTTTGAGCCGTAAGAACTGCGCACCCCCGAGGCGTGTCCGCTGATCACGGGGCGTCTGCACCCCCGCTCGCTAACGTCTGCGGCATGCGCATCGACACGTTCCATCGCTGGCGTAGACACAGATCATCCTGCGGACCCTGTGAACCGGTCTGGTTCACGCCAACAATCGGTGTGAGGACAGCACACCTCGACCTGACCGTGATGATCCGGGTAGGCCGTACGGCGACCCGCCAGGCTGTCCGGGGCACATAGTGACCGCTCGGCACATCTACGTCGACGAGACCAAGCACCGTGACTATTTGATGGTGGCGGCGGTCGTGTTAGGGGAGGATCTGACGTCGGCTCGCGCTGTCGTTCAGGAGCTTCTCAAGCCCGGACAGCGCCATCTTCATATGAAGGACGAGGCGGACGGTCGCAAAGAGACCATCGCCAAGGCACTCGTCAGCGCCGATCTTCGCGCGACGGTCTATGACGCGGGCCGGCGACACCGCACCCAGGTGCTTGCGCGGGCCGCGTGCCTGTCTGCGCTTGTCGAGGACCTGGCCACCAGTAACGTCGAGACATTGATCGTCTTGGACCAGGACGAGAGCCTCGTGCAATCCGATCGCCGACTGCTCTACGGCGCTGTGCGCGCTGCGGGCTGCGAGGCCACAGTGCGCTACGAGCATCGGCGAGCGGCCTCAGAGCGTCTACTTGCTATCCCTGACGCCTTCGCCTGGTGTTGGGCCAAAGGCGGCCGCTGGCGGTCTCACATCCGACCTGTGGTCACGGTCCAGCCGGTCTGAAACACACTCAGATACGCGCGAAGCCCGAGCGCCGCGGTCGTCCGGCCGGGTCTCGGGCTCACTTCCTGCAGCTATTGCCGCAGGCACCTGTGACTATACACCCGGCACAGTCGCTGGGTAAGGGGTCACCGAAAGCGGAGCTGGCAACGTCCCGCCATCAGGGCCGCGTAATCCATTACAAAAAGGTCACGGGTTGCGGCGTGTTGTTATCAGGTAACCGCCGTCGTGCTGGCACAGTCATCACCATGGCCCAGTCGCGCAGCACACACAAAGGCGATCGCGCCCAGATCATGGCGCGTCCCGATCGCATCGTCTACGACATCGTCAAACAAGAAGCCGCAGCCCGGGGGATCCCCATGGGGCAATACGTGGCCGATGTTCTTGCCGCTCACGTAGGGCACCCCGAATTGGTGCGCGAACTTAACAAAAAGATGGAGGTTTTGCCGTTGGCGATGTGAGCACCGTAGCCCGACACAGTCGGGCAGATGGGAAACAATTCCATAGCGGTGTGGACGACTCGCTGAGATGACGAAGGCCCCGCATGGCGGGGCCTTGTCGAGGGGGTTTGAACCGAGTTAGCAGCTCGGTTCCGGGTCCGCACCCGTTGCCCCTGAAAGGGACGTGTCTTGAGCGACTCGTCTCACGGTAGCGCATACCTGTATCCGGTTCCAGAGGACGCGCACCGTGATCTGTCGGATAGTCATCATCGAACGCCGTTAACGGCATTGTCGCGGCCGTTCACCGCGGCCCCTGCGACCTATCGCGGGTGCAGTCCGACGCGTCGGCGCCGCGGGATGGTCCGCACCACCCCGACCGCGCAGGTGCTGGCGATGCGGCGCGGCCGCCGGCTGGCCGGTCGGCCCGTGCCGACACCGAGCGCCTTTGTGGGCTTGGAGCTTGACGATCAGGCTTACGCCGGGGTGCCGTGCTGGAGCGCCGGGCCGACCGGTTGGGCGCACATCACTGTGGCGGTGACCTACGACCTGCACTATGGGCGTGTGCGGCCGTTGATGTGCAATGGCGGTATCGCCAAACCCGCCCTGGTCGTGATTGCCGCGGCTATGGCCCGCTACGCCGACTGGCGCACCGGGCGGGGCTGCCGGCCCACCAACACCCAACTTGCCGCCGACACCGGCTATGACGAACGCACCATCCAACGCGCCCATGAATGCCTGCGCCTGCTGGGGGTGGCCACCGAGATCCTGCGCGGCCGGCAGCGCACCTACACCGAACGCATGGCCTCGTGGCGCCTGGGCGATCGCCACCGCGGGTGGGCCTCGGTGTGGGCGCTGCACGACAACGCCCACCTCACCCGACTTGTCCACAGCTTGTCACCCCACCTGGAACGGTCCCCAGTAACCACCACACCCCCCTGTTCTGTCCGACTGATCACTACCCGCGCGGGCGCTCACCGCGCCCGGCATCACGGCGCTACGCGCCGCCGAGCACCCGATGAGGCGGGCCGGCGGCTGGCTGGGCGGTGGCGCGCCGATCCGCACGCCCCAGCGTGGGCACGGATGTTCAGCGCCAACAGTTGGGCGGCGATGCTGGCCGCCCCCGCACGCCACGGCTGGACCCCGCACGATTTGACCGCGCTAGTGGCCGACTGGCTGGGCACCGGACATTGGATTCCCGACCGACCGGCCCGACCGATCGCGCTGCTGGGCACCCTGCTCGCGTGGCACAGCGCCCACAACACGTTGGCGGCCCGACCCAGCGCCCTCGATGAGGCCCGGGCCGTCCACGCTGAGGCTGCCAGAGCGGCCCGCCAGATGGCCCGCGACGCCGACCACTGCGCCCACCTGCTCGGGCGTACCGCCGCTCGCATGGCCGCCACCGGACCTGGCCGCGCTGCGGCCTTCGCCGAGCTCGCCGCGGTACGCCGCCGCGCCGCACTCCGGCGCACCGCGACCGCCGCCGCCGACCACGCCCGCATGAGCGGCCTCGTCGAGCACGCGCGCCGCGACCACCATCGCGCCCCCGCCGCTGACCGCCGCGACCCATGACGCTAACCGCATCAAGCTACTTGGCACATTTGCACAAATGTGTGCGATGCTGGTGTGGTGGTGGCCGCCTGTCAAGACACTCTGACTCCCCGTTTGGCGGGCGGCCCAGAGTGTGATGCAGGGGGCTACGGGTGTTGACGATTGCGAAGTTGTCGCGGTGGTCGATCGCGTATTACAACGACACGGCCAATGCGGTGGGGATGGCTGCGCGGGATGCCCGGTGTGCGAATGGGGGGTTGGGGGAGTACTACGCCGAGGGTGACACGCGGACCCCGGTGTGGGTGTGCGCCGGTGATGGGCGCACAGCGGCGGAATTGGTGGGGTTGAGTGATGCGCAACGCGTGGGTGGTGAGGCGGATACCGGGGTGGTGGGGCGGTGGCTGGATGAGGGGGTGGCGCCGTCGGGGCTGTGTGGTCGGGCGTTGGGGAAGGGGTCGGTGCATGGGTTTGATTTGACGTTTTGCGCGCCCAAGAGTGTGTCGTTGTTGCGGGCGTTGCACCCCAATGATGTGACGCAAAAGGCGGTGGTGAACGCCCACACCGCGGCGTTGGCGGAGGCGTTGGAGTATTTGGCCGAGCATGCCGGCTATACCCGGGTGCACAACCCGGTCACCGGGGACAAGGATCTAGTGCGGCTGCCCGGAATTGTGGCGGTGGCGTATCAGCATGAGACATCGCGGGCGGGGGATCCGCATCTGCATACCCATGTGATCGTGCCCAACCGCCAAGCCCGCGCGGACGGGAAACTGGTGTCACTAGATGGCATGTCGTTGTTTCATGAGGCGCGGGCGGCGGGGGTGATTTATCAGGTGACGCTGCGCCGGGAGTTGCACCGCGCGATCGGGGTGGAATGGTCCCCGATCGACCCCGCCACCGGGATGGCCGAGGTCGCCGCGATCGACCCGGGAAGTATCACCGCGTGGTCGCAGCGCGCTAGTGCGTTGCGGGCGTGGGCGGCCAAGAATCTGGTCGTCATTGATCCGGCGGTGGGGCCGACCCCGGCGCAGTTGGCGGCCGCGCAGAAAGCGACCCGCCCGGGCAAACCCGAGCAGTTGGCGTGGGCCGAGTTGCGGCGGTTGTGGCGTGAGGATCCGCGCGGCTGGACGATTGATCGTGACGCGCACCAGGCGGCGCGCCAGGCCCGCCAAGCCAGAGCGACGCGGGGGGTGTGGTCGCGCAGCCGGCTGGTCGAGGCGGCCGAAGCGCGGGGTAAAGCGGTGCTGACGCGGGCGGACTTGGTGGAGCTGATCGGGGCGCAACTCCCGGTCGATATCGACGGTGATCCGCGGTCGCCGCGGGAGGTGATTGAGGCTACGGTCGAGCAGCTTGGGATGCGGATTTCGGGGCCGCGGGCGGCGCATCAGCGCGAAGGGTCGCAGCGGTTTACCCTGGATAAGATTTTGGCCGCCGAGGCCCGGCTGCTTGAGCTGGTTGATGCCCGCGACGAACGCGGACAGCTCTACGGTTTGCGGGATCTGGATGTGGCGGGGCTGTCGGCGGATCAGGCCCGCGCAGTGACCAACATCGCCTGGTTGCCGTGGCTTGTCTGCCCGCTCTCGGCGCCGGCGGGGGCCGGGAAAACTACCTCGATGCGGGCGCTGCGGATCGGCGCCCGTCACAGCGGTAAGCGGGTGCTGGTGATCGCGCCGACCGGCAAAGCTGTCGATGTCGCGGTCCGCGAAGGCGCTGGGGATACCGGGATGACCGTCGCCGCCGCGTTGACAGCGTTACGTGACGAAACCCTGGTCCTTAATGAGCGCACGGTGGTGATCGTCGATGAGGCCGCGATGGTCGGCACTACCGAGTTGCGGGCGCTGCTCGCGGCGACGACTGCGGCTGGGGCTAAGACGGTGTTGGTTGGTGATGCCCACCAACTGGCCCCGGTGAAAGCGTGTGGGGGGATGTTCGCCCAACTGTGTGTGGATCTGCCCTGGACCCAGACGTTGTCGCAGGTGTGGCGGATGTCCGATCCCGGTGAGCGTGCCGCGTCTCTGGCATTACGTGAGGGCGGGCCCGCCCCGGTGCGGCGCGCCGTGGGCTGGTACGCCGGCCACGGCCGGTTGCGGTGCGGGGACCCGATCGCCATGGCCGCTGATGCCCTCGAGGCGTACCGCGCCGACATCGCCGCCGGCAAAGATGCGCTGCTGGTGTGTGACACCACCGAGATCGCCGACGCCCTCAATCAGCGCCTCCACGACGACACTCTCAACGCCCGCGACCCGCACGCCCCGCCCGCCCCGACGATCACCGCGGCGCGTGGGCATCAGCTCGCGGTGGGGGATCTGATCCTGACCCGGCGCAACACCCCCGACATCACCGTGCTGGCGGCCGCTGATAACACCCGACGCGTGGATGCCCCGGTCCGCAACGGGCAACGCTGGCAGGTCCTGGCCGTGGACCCCGCCGGTGACCGCATCGCCGCGCGGCGGCTCGGTGATGGGGCGCGGGCCGCGTTTTCTGGGGACTACCTGCACGAGCAGGTGACGCATGGGTATGCGGTCACCGTGCACTCGGCGCAAGGCGTCACCGCGGACACCACCCATGCCGTATTGGGGGAGCGCGCCAGCCGAGCGTTGCTGTATGTGGCGATGACCCGCGGCCGGCACACCAACACCGCCTACCTCTACGAACGCCAAGCCACCGAGACCGCCCATGAACACCGCGACCAGCCCGGGATGCATGTGCTGCACCGCGGCACCACCAGCGACGCCGTCGGGCTGGTGCGCACCGTGATCGCCCACCGCGAGGAACAAGCCCACAGCGCCCATCACGTCGCCGCCTCAAATGACCCCCGCCAGCTGCCCGACATCGTGCGCGGCCTCCTGGTGCGGCGCACCCACGCCCTGAACGCCCGCCAGCGCACCTACCGCGCCTGGCGCGACCAACAACTCGAGGTCATCCTCGAACAACGCCGCTGGGTGGAGCAGCACTTACACCGCACCCGCGAGCACGAACGCGATCGAAGCTACGGGCTGGAGCTGTAGCGGGAGCATTTGAGGCGGTGATCGTGCTGGCTGAGATTTTCCGGAAGCCTGTGGTTCTGTGCGGTTTGTGCCTGACGCGATCCGAACCCGTCGCGCGTTGGATCGTCATCGGCGATGACGTGCGCCAATCAGGCCAGCTAGAAGCATCTTCTTTAGTACGCTGGTGCCAGATGTATGGGGATTTCGCATTGGTGTGACGCAAGTGGCAAGGGGGAAGGCGATGGCTGCGGCAGTGGCCTCATGGTCGGCACCGGTGGAGGGGTATGTGCCTTCGTGCACGGACGATCCCGAGCGCTGGACCACCACACAGCCCGACACGCAGGCCATTGCGCTGTGTGTGGCTTGTCCGCGCCGGGGGTGGTGCGCTCAGCAGGCCTATCGGGTACCTGGTGTGCAGGGGCTGTGGGCCGGGGTGGTGGTGCCCGAGTCCGGGCAACGCGCCCGGGAGTTCGCGTTGCGCCGCCTGCGGGTGTTGGCCGAACGCGGCGGCTATCACGTTGCCCCACGCCGGCGGGGCCGACCACGCGGCTCCCGGAACTGATCTCTCGCCGGGCTGCTGTGCTGCATTTGGTTTGGTGGTTACATGCGGGTCATTCCGTCGTGGTCATAAGAGCAAAAATCACAGGGGTCGCCGTGTTCGCTGCCGTAGTTAACGTAGCGTGCAACTTTGCTTATTACGGTGCTGGCGGTGCCGGTATCAAGTACGGGCAGGGGCGTTG
Source organism: Mycobacterium sp. TY815 (assembly GCF_030755135.1). Taxonomy (NCBI): domain Bacteria; kingdom Bacillati; phylum Actinomycetota; class Actinomycetes; order Mycobacteriales; family Mycobacteriaceae; genus Mycobacterium; species Mycobacterium sp. TY815. Next base: position 20,850 of record NZ_JAUFRX010000009.1, read on the forward strand.
CGGAATTGTTGAGTGCTGCGATGCTGCGCACCAGGGCGGCAGGGTGGGTTGGGTTGTCGGTGATGTCGACGACGGGCTTCGCGTCAACAAATAAGGTGTACATGTCGTGTTCGGGAAATCCGAAGTTCAATCGGAGCACCCACCACTGTCCTGATTGTTTGGCGGCGTAGGGGAAGAATTTGTAGCCGGTGCGCATCCAATGTGGTTGCGCGGCTGTGTCAATCGCGAGGCGACTTTCAGCGGATTGTCCAGCGCTAGACATGTTTTGATTCTAGTCCTGATATGGCTAGCTGGTGGTGTGCGGCGTGTTGGCGGCGCCGAGGTGAGGTTCGTGTTATTTCGCACTACTGCGAGTTGGATGCGCCGGAGGCTGGCGCTGTCGTTGACCCGGTGAGGTGGTGGAGTTCGGTGTGCAGGTTGGTATGAGCTTGCGCTGTCCAGCTCGCGTGGGCGGTAGGGGTGCGATACAAAGCAGGCGCTTCAAGTAAAGCGTGCAGAATTTTTGAGCGTCCTTCCCGGAACGCGTCGTCGCTGAGGTGGGCGTATTCAGCGCGGATAGCGTTGGTGTAGTTGGCATAGCGGTCTGGTGGTGCGGCCAGGATCGCGAGATCGGCGTCGCATAACGTTTCACCGTTGTAATCATCAGGAGCGGGATCGTGGTGGGCGGTCAGCCGGATCAAGCGGGCCACCTCGCCAATCAGTGCCGGCGGTAACCGCAGTGCGCTCATGTCGTGTTCTGCGCGGCGGGCGCTGTTGTGTTCGTCGTTGGGTTGGCCGCGGTAGACGATGTCGTGATACCAGGCGGCGAAACGCACAGCATTAGCATCGGATGCGTGTGCGGCGAGTTCGTCGACGCAGCACAACACATCGCGCAGGTGGGTGATGTTGTGATAGCGCCGGTGAGGTTCGTCCCACCCGGTAAGTACGGCCCGGCAAATATCGTCAGCGTATTGTGAAGCGCCATTGCAGGTGGCGACGAGGGTTCGCCACTGCACTATCAGGTTAGCGGTTTGGCGAGAGTCGGTAGTCACTACTAGCTGCCTTTCTGGTGAAAATGGTGGCCAGGCAGTCCGCTATGAAATACTCGATTGGGTCAAAGTGGTTGTGTAACTCGGCTTTACGGCGTCCGCCCTAAGTCAATTCTGAGATTCAAGGAGGCGGCTTGAGTCTCCCCGATACGGTCAGGCAGACGCTGAAGCGGCAGACTCGGATTGCCCTGGGCAGCGCAACGGGTGGTTTGGGTTAAGCAAGTTTTGTCCGGCCCATCACCATTGCGGCATGCCCGGCTCTGGAAATGGCCGCATGATTCCTCCCCCACCTCCTCCCCGGGCTCCTCCAGCCCCGCCTCCTCCTCCGAGGGTTCCGCCTGCCCCGGCGTTCGGGCCGACACCGCCTGCTCGTGGGCTGCCGGTGCCGCCTTCGGGTCCCGTTGGTCCGCCACGGCCTGCGGCTGGCGGTTCAAGGCGTGGTTCGGCGGCAGGAGCTCCCTCAATAGGCGCTGAAGGGCGCACCGGCGGTAGTGGGGGTGGGCGCTGGGGATCGATTCCCATCGAGTCATTCACGCTGGCTCTGCTACGAGTAGAGCTGTCGATGATGGCGTTGTAGAGGTTGTTGCCGACGAGACCCTTTGCTTGATTCTTAGCGATGATCTGCTCGTAAGTCATGTTGGGCTCGGAGGCGGCTAGCTCGGCGGCGCGGGTGCGGTTGCTCATGAGATCCCGAACCCAGGTTCGCAGCGAATTGCGTTGATCGAACATGATTTTTGCGCGCTGTTCAGGGTTGAGGCCTAGTTGGGTGAGCCGCTCGTTAAGTTGCCGCATATTCAGTTCACCCTGGGTGTAGACGGCGCGTGCTTCGTCGTTTGATAGTGATCCCGGCTGGTAGTCGGGCAAGCCCAAATCGGCGGCGGGATTAGGCGTGGGTTGGGCGGGGTCTTGTTTCCAGTGGCGATCGACGGTTTGGATGCGCGCGCGACGACTGAAGTGGGGAGCGGTCGGGCCGAAGTTAGCTGCGTTGCTGATCGCCGATTGCGCATCGCGAATCTGTTGGGCCACCTGATTTTCGGCAGACCACCACTCTTGGGCCGATTCTTTGAGTTCAGCGGCGGCCGCGGCAACAACTTTATTGTTCGCGTCGGCGGTTTCCTGGCTGGTGCCTGCCGGCGGGGTGTAGGTGATCGAGAGGTCCTCGTTGACCGTGACTCCCGGTGAAGCTTCGGCGTTGGCGATGATCTGTTGGGCGTTGCTCAGCGGCGGCATCAATGTTGAAGTGACCGTGTTACGGATTTGCGTGGTGGCGCGCTCCACGCAGGCACGCAAACTGGCGACCGCTCGGTAATCCTGACCGGCGCGGGTTTGAGTTGCCTCGGCGGTCATTCCTTCCCAAGACGAGCCCCCTGGGCGCTGGGTGTATCTGTTGTATGTTTCGGCTTGCTGGTCAAGTGTGTCGATGGTCCGGAGCCAGTCATCAAGCAGATCCAGCACCCTGTGAGGGTTGGTGCTAAGGATCTGGGACTTCGTCGGTGTCAACCTTCGGCTTCCTCACGCCAGGGTGGCGGCTGACGGTGGCATGGGGACACTATTGCTCGCCCCCGGTGGTTGCTCATCGGAAGTCAGAAATCCTAGGCGGGCGTCCTCGACCATCTGAGCGACTTTGGTGAGCTGGTCGGCCACCGCCCGTCTCACTGCTGGCAGCGTGGTTGCCGACATCTCATGGGCAGCCGCTAGCGACGGCACCATGTCCTGGTTCTTATCAAGGAGATGCCCCGGAATGCCTGCCTTGACCTGCTCAGCAAGCTCGCGAAGCTGTGGCAGCAATCGACTCAACGCATCCAGATCAACGCGGAGATGATCCACCACTTTCCTCTCCCCCAGGTAGACGCCTATCCCCACAACTCTTTAACGGGTCGTAGTTGGGTTGATCCTACCTAGGCCGCGGGCAGCTGGAACCATCTTGAGCAGCGCAGATGATCTCATCGGCGATGCGCCCGATCATGTCAAGTATTAGGCAGCGGCCAGCCGCCGGACCCCAGTCAATGCTCAGCGTCTGACCCGAGGGGATGATCCCACGCGTACGGCGGGTAAGTGTCTCAGTTCTAAAGAAACGAAAGTGATCAGATCTTGTCTCACCACGAGCGGCTGAGAAACGAGGGCGTGGTCGTTAAATTAATCAGTCTTCGTCTTGCTCTGCGAGCCTGCGGCGATGAAATGCCCATTGATGCTGTATCTGTCGGCGGCAGTCATCCTCGATTCGTTGTCTTGGCTCGGCCGGGACGTGCTTGCCGTGTTCGGGGTGCTCGTCGAGCCAGTCGATGATTTTTTCGTTCACCATCGCGTGGTAGCGGGCGCGGAACGCCTCGGCGTCAGGGTCTTCCGGTTTTGACCGGGTTTCCTGGTTGGCCGCTTCGTTGTCTGGTTCGGGGATGTCGTCGATGTTCTTGCCCAGCAGGCGGGCCAACTCGTGACGCTCGGGCACGATGCCGGTCCGCAGCGCTTGTTGCATCAGGGGGTGCAGGTGCAAAATGTCAGTCACGTCGAGGCCCGCACTCAGACTTTAGGTATCCAGCCCGACCACGAGGGCGACAACACAAAACCCCGCCCCTGCGGGTCCTTACATGCGGTCATCCTTTTGTCGTCCACCCCGCAAATCACCCCACTTAGCGTGATGGAATGAAATGGAGGAAGCGTCTTTACCTGCTGACCATGAACAACACCTGATACCGGTCCTTCATTGGTCTGCTTCAATCCTGTGTCGGTACCGATCCAATTCACCCCGCTGCCCTCAGCAGGCGGAATGCCCGGCAAGTTATTTCCCCTACATTGGGCTGCTCCGATAGGAAAGTTGCAGGTAATGCCGTCGGGGGTGAGGAAGTAAATCTCTGAACTGGGATGTCCTGGGGTGGTCATGTCGATGCGGTAGTCGGCGATGTTGACTGGTGTGTAGCCGCTGAGGTCGGGGAATTTTGAGGGCTCGGCGTGTGCGGTGCATCCGCTGAGCACAGCGACGACAACCGCACCAGCGGCGATAAGTGTCTTGCCGGTCATGTCTGTCCATTCGACGCTGGCGGCGGTATCGGCGGCGGTCATTGGTTGGGGTTCACTTGGAATTGCTCGACGGTGTAGGGGATGCCCGGGTTGGCTGGTGTGGTGTTCCATTGGCTGACCAGAATCCTCATGTTGTCCAGTGTCGCACCGGGCATGATGTAGCCCCCGTAGTTCTGTGGAACCGCGCCTGGCTCACCCCATGGGCCACCCGCGGCCACGACAGTGACCTGACCACGGCCATTGTCGAATATTTGGGTGGGAAGCCCGCTGCCCACATGCACTTCGGTGTTCCCTGCGCTGCCGTTGAACCCAGAAAGTACTGGTTTTCCCCCAAGTTCGCGGAAGCTGAGCTCTCCGAAGTTGTCGCCGCTCAGACGTAGGGCTTGTTGTGCGGAGGTTTCTCCTGCTTGGCCCCACCCGGTGCCGGTCCAGGGTTGCCAGGCGTTGCGGTCGGTGATGTGGTCGGGGTCGACGCGGTACATGGTGACGCCTTGGTGGCGGTCGAAGCCGTCGGCGGCGATGTAGATGGTGCCGTCTTTTCCTTGGTAGCCGCTGATCTGGGTGGGTGCCTTGATGGGGTCGCTGACCCGGGGCGGCTCTCCAGGTATGCCGGCGGTGGGGTTGGTGATCGAGGCCCAGGGTTTGTAGCTGGCCTCGATGGGTTTCCAGCCGCCGGCGGGGTTGTTGGTGACTTCGACGAGCCAGGAGCCGCCTTTGGGTGCCAGGCCTTCGTTGGTATTGGTGCCGACGACCATCATGTAGGTCCTGCCGTCGCGGGTGGTGACACTGCCCGCGGGTAAGGCGTTGTTGGCTCCGGCGTCTTTGGCCGCCTGGGGCAGCGGGAATAGCACATTGGCGCCGTCGGGGCCGGTCAACGGTGCGCCGAAATGAGCGCGGCCCTGCGCATCAAAGGTGACCGGCACCGCCACTGAGGGAAAGTGTTGTCCTTCGCCCATCCGGTTGCCGCGATAGGAGTCCCCCAGGACGGCTACGTATTGCCCGTTAGGCAGTTGGATAATCTCGCCTAAGTCCGCTGCCCCGATGCCGGGAATGTTGGCGCCGGTCCCGGCGACCGGGCCGAGGTTGGCCACCTGCCCACGGGCGAGTCCGGGCGGCAGGACCAGCGGGGTGCCCGCGCCGGTCAGCGCGGCGGTCGCGTTGTTGATCGCGGCGGCTGTGTCGGCGTCGGCGGTACCCAGTGCATCGGCGAGGCGCTGCAAGTTGCCGGTCTCGGTGGCGGCTTCGTTGGCACGTTGGGCTTGCAGCGCGTTGATCGCGGAGTCGTCGAGGCCCATCAGCGTGGCGAGCTTTTTGGCGGCGGCGTAGTCGTAGGTGTCGGTGACCACCCAGTCTTCGGACACCGCGAAATGGTCGGCTTCCAAGCCCTGGGCTTTGGCCTTGAGCCCATCGATTATGGGCTGCATGGTGTCCCTACCGTTTTCGTAGGCATCGGCCAGCGCATTCATGTCGGCGGCGACGATACGGTCCTGGGTCAACTCTCGGTCGGCGCGAACCGCAGCGGCGTCCCTGGCCTGCCCTTGCCAGTCGAAGTCGTGCACCGTGTTGTGGACCCGCTCCCCAGAGCTGGCCAGCTTGGTTGCAGTTTCGCGCAATGGCGTGGCCATGTCACCGAGGGCGTTGGCGTTGGCTTTGTACACGGTGCTCTTTTGCGGGCGGCTCACTTACGCCCACCTGCACGAGACGATCAGGCCGGGCATGTCTAGTGCCGGGATAGGTTCATCTCGCCCATCGCGGTCAGCCCCTCACCGACGTGCTGGGACATCCACGGCGGCTTCACTAACCCCGGCGTCACGAGGTCCGCGATCTCGAAGGTGTCAGCCGTCTGCCGAAGCAGTGCCGCCATCAGCTCAA
>NZ_JAUFRX010000010.1:0-22279 GCF_030755135.1 Mycobacterium sp. TY815
CATCTTCTCGTGCACAGCCGAATTGGCCATTGCTGTCATGCGTCCAGGCTCCTGCTCAGAAGCTGCTCGACAAGGGTGCGGTCGGCGTCAGTGGCCGATTGCCGGGCTGCGGCGATCTCCGCAGCGGTCGCGTTACTGCGCAGCACGGTGGTTAGCCGCCCGTAGTGCTCGGCGTAGCTGAGCTGCCATCGGTTCTCGGGGACGAGGGTGGCGACGTTGTCCAGAGCATCGTGCAAGGCCACCAGCCGGGGCAGGTGTGCGGGTGTGACGACGGAGTTCGGGCACGCCAGGCAGGTGAGAAAGGACGCCGGGCACGGGTCGCCGGCTGCGTCGGCGAACGGGCTGGCGTGGAAATCGGTGCAGGAGCAGGTCGGTGTGTCGAGCTGGCCGGCGAGGATGAGGTTCAGCGTCACCACGGAAACACCGAGCTTGGAAGCCGCCGGCTTAGGGTCCCGGCGGGCTTCGGCGACCTCGGCCGCGGTCAGTGTGCGCACCGAGACGGTGGCTTGAGCGTGGTCGAGCGCGTCCTGCTGGCCCCCGATAATCGTCTCTGCGGCGATGTCGGGAGCACTGCTGTCGCGGTGGCGGTAGACATCCTCACTGACCGAGTCGCTGTTCTGGCGGGCACGCTGGTTGAGGACCTGTTCGGACAGCCGCAGCCGACGCAGGGAGACGCTGAGCGGCGAGCCGTCATCAGCCAACAGTCCGAAGGGCTCCATGGTGCGTTCACCGATTCCGGCGAAAATCCAGTCCGAACGAAAGGGTCCACCCTTGACCATGTTCTTGAAACGGTGGGCGATCAGGAGCCTGTCGCTGGGCGTTCCCAGCACCTGCAGGGTGTCTCGGCAGGGCTGGGTGATCCGCACTGCGGTGTCCCACAGCTTGCCTGCCTCCCCGGTGAGAATTTCCGCGCTGTGGCGCTTGGATCCGCGGCGTGGCTTGTCGACCTCCACCGTGTGGACGGACTCCTCGGTGACCGGGTCTGATGAGGTGAACGAGTCGGCGGTGAGGTTGTTCATGACCGACAGGTTGAACCCGCGCTCGCAGGTCAACAAGACCATGAGGCAATAGATTTCGAGAATCGAGGGGAAGAGCGCTTGCGCGGGGTTTGTCACTCCCTGCAGGGGTAAGTCCCCTGGTGTGGTGGGGTTTCGGAATCCGGTGTCGTCGGTGCCGGACCTATTGCTGGGTGTGTCGCTGACGCTGTTGGGGTGGGCCATCGCGTAGTGGTCAGTGGGTTACCTACCAAGTGACTCACGACAAGGACACACGACGCGATGACCCATGACCATTCTGCCTTGCTCGCCCAGCTTGATGCGCTGAAGTCGGCTGATGCCGGGGCGGTGTTCGCCGAGCTGATCCGGGCTGCAGGCGCTGATCGAGGCTGAGGCTACCGCCGTGATCGGCGCCGGCCGCTACCAGCGCAGGGGCGAGCGCACGGTGCACCGCAACGGGCACCGACCCAAGACGGTGTCGACCACCTCGGGTGATATCGAGGTGCAGATCCCCAAGCTGCGGGCCGGGTCGTTCTTCCCCTCGCTGCTGGAGCGGCGTCGCCGCATCGACAAAGCGTTGCACGCGGTGATCATGGAGGCCTACGTCCACGGCGTGTCCACCCGCAGCGTGGACGACCTGGTGGCCGCGATGGGCGTCGAAACCGGGATCTCCAAGTCCGAGGTGTCGCGGATCTGCGCCGGCCTCGATAAGGAGATCGAGGCGTTCCGTACCCGCAGCTTGGCCCACACCGAGTTCCCGTACGTGTTCTGCGATGCCACCTTCTGCAAGGTCCGCATCGGAGCGCACGTGGTCTCTCAGGCCCTGGTGGTGGCTACCGGGGTGTCCATCGACGGCACCCGCGAGGTGCTGGGCACCGCGGTCGGTGACAGTGAGTCCTACGAGTTCTGGCGCGAGTTCCTGGCGTCGCTGAAAGCCCGTGGCCTGACCGGGGTGCATCTAGTCATCTCCGACGCCCACGCTGGGCTCAAAGCCGCTGTGGCACAACAGTTCACCAATTCTTCGTGGCAGCGGTGCCGGGTGCATTTCATGCGCAACCTGCACACCGCGGTCTCGGCCAAACACGCCCCGGCGGTGACTGCGGCGGTCAAGACGATCTTCGCTCACACCGACCCCATCGAGGTCGCTGATCAATGGGATCGCGTCACCGACACCCTGGCCTCCAGCTTCCCGAAGGTGGCCGCCATGATGGGTGAGGCGAAGACCGACGTACTGGCGTTCACCGCGTTCCCCACGGCGCACTGGCAGAAGATCTGGTCGAACAATCCGATCGAACGGCTCAACAAGGAGATCAAGCGCCGCGCCGACGTCGTGGAAATCTTCCCCAACCCGGCGGCGTTCCTGCGTCTGGCGACCGCAGTAGTCATCGAAGCTCACGACGAGTGGCAGGTCACCCGCCGCTACCTCTCCGATGTCTCCATGGATGAACTACGGAAGGTCCTCGCCGCCAAACACGCCGCTGCAGCGCTTGCCAAACAACACCAAATCGCCTAGCGTTCAACATGACTCGCTGATCGCAACGCGTGAACCACGCCAGATCCGAAGTCCACCACTCCCTGGGACGCTATCCCCTGCAGGTCGAAGGCGCACTTACTCACCGCTTTCCGAGCGACATGCATTGCGGGCATTGCTCCGTGGCGCGATAGGTACTCCAGCAGAGACCCCGATGTCCAGCGCACCCCGCGTCGATCTGAGGCGACGAAGACGCCGGGTTCGCCTGTCTCATGGAACCGGTTCAGAGCCTGCAGATTGTTGGCGATCCGCACCGAAGCCTTCCGAACCTGCGCTTTCGCCGCGGTTTGAATACGAGTGAACTCAGCCCGGCTGTAAGCATCGTTCTCCGGCAGGCGCTTTCGGGGTTTGGATGCCTTCGCGCGTAGAGCGCGACGGGTCGTGTCCGGAAGCTTCGGCGACTCGGCAAGAAGGCAGCGGGCGAGATTGACCGACCCAGGCCACCGCGACGCCTCCTCTCGAGATTTCCGCCACGCCCACCAGACCTCTGGGGAGATGTCAGCGACCGAACCCACCTCGGGATACTCAGCGGTCAAGTACAGAACGAGCTGACGGGCCATACTCGCCGCGGCCTCGGCCGTCATCCGGGTCCGCCACCGCCCGCCGGGCGACGAACCCGCAACGACCGCCTCGACCAAATCGTCGATCAAGCTGGCCGGGCCGGCCAGCTCGGTGAAGTCGAAACTCCACGACCCGCCGTCCTCGTCAGTGAACGTGACGATCCGCAGGGATTCGTCGAGGGGCGCAGGCCGGGAATACCGACCCTGCGGGAGAGCAGCGGCTGTTCGTGAACTCACGGGTTCTCCTCGACATCAATGACTTTCGCCGAGGCTTGAGCCACTCGACTCATCAGGTCAGTGATCGACGACTCCTCTAGGTCGTCGTCGTTGAGGAACAACTCGACCTGCAGGCCAGAGACCGGCTCCAGGTAGCACTGGCGGGTGGTCTCCAAGTTTGCGTGACCCAGCAGCGTCTGCACCAACACCCACGGATCACCGAAGATGAGCCGGAACTCACGGCGTTCCTCGGGGGTGATGCCCATGCGCCGATCGTGGGCATAGATGAGGGTCATCAGCATTCGCAACGCGAAGGAATGACGCAGCATGTGCGGATGGCAGCCGAGATCAACGCCAAATTCGGTACACCGCCGGCTCGCGTCTGCGAAGACCGCTTGCCACGTCCGATACGGCAGTGGCATACCAGCCTCGGAGAGCCACACCATCCACGGCTGCAACCCGTCCTGCCCCTCGATGAAGAACCTCATGCGGTCTGCTGAGGTGAGTTCGTCCAGCGGGGTGACCTTCTGTTCACCGCTACGGCTCCGGTAGTGGACACGACGCGATCGGTCGATCTTCTCGACAATCTTGATGTCAGGGAGGTTGTCGTAACGGCGACCTCGTTGAGCTCGCCGGACGGCGGCGGCCCTCTCGGTAATGACGTAGTTGTCGATCAGCTTCAGCGCTCGACCATGCATCCAATAGTCGCGGCCGCGGCCCTTCGCTACAGCCTTCGCCAATCGGCCCCGGGCGTAACGTGTCTCGATCTCACACTCGGGAAGCTCATCGAGGAGCAACGTGCCTCCCTCGCGGAGACGCAAGCCGCTCGACCACAGCGTCTCGGAGAACGCCAGGTTACGGCCGTCGTTACGGCCCCGCCACGAAGCGTCCCGAGTGCCGTCGGCTAAGTAGCCGCCGAGGCCAACATCGCGCCACCGGCGATAAGCCCTCGGCGTCAGCCACTTCAGCCGAACCGAGCGCACAGCCTTGGGGCGAAGCGCTGGCACCCAGGCGGTCTCGCCGGAGGGCAGTTCGCGTTCCCGCATCGCGACCGGCGAAGACCTCACCACCCCGCGGCGCTGCTGCCATCCGTAAAACTTCCCGATCGCCGCGAGTTCGCGGGAGAACTTCGACGAGGAGATCCGCCGAGGATTAGCGCCATCGCGACGCCGCCAATGCTCGAAGTCCTCCAGATCCGACTCCGTAGCAGCCCGCCAGTCCACGCCCTGCCCGGACAGAAACGTCAGAAACAGCCGAAGATCCAGGGCGTAAGAGTGCCGCGATCCGGTAGCCAGTGCATGGAACGACGTTGAGCGGAAGAACTCCAAGACATCGACGTCAGGCAATCCACCTGGGCCAAGAAGGAACGGCTGACCCGAACGGATACCAACAGCCTCTTCGCGGGCGGCTAAGTCCTCAAACTGGTTGAGCAGACTGGATCCAGGGTCTTTGCTGGACCTGCTACGCGGCTCTGCCCAGCACAGTCGCCAACCGGTCTCGACCTCGTGTTGTCCCACAGCAACAGACGCTGCCACAACACACCGACATTTTACGGAACGGCGGGTTGGTCACGAGGATGTATTGGACACCGTGGTCCCACGGGCGGTTCAGGGCGGCAGTGAAGTCGTAGTCGCTGGTGATCACGAACTGTTTGGGGTTGTCAGAGGCCAGCCAGACCCCCCAGGTCATGAACGTATCCATCAGCACCGACCCTTCCGGCAGGTGCTTTCGGTCCAGATAGTCGGCCATCAGACGGGAATCGTTGCCAATCCGGCGATACCACTGCTCGTCGGGGGGATAACGCAGCGGATCGATAAGCGAATTGATACCGAGCATCACCTGATTGCTGTCATCGTTAAGTATCGACCTCGTCGTCACCGGGATCCCGACGAACAACGAGGCGCACAGCAGTGCGGCACCCAGCTTGCTGGGAAGCGTGTCGAGCCGCCACTTATCGACCGGCCGCGCGGTCGGCCTCCAGCACACCAAGGCGACGACGATGGCCAGGGGAATCGCCAATATGTAGAACCGAAACCAGCCGAACGTCGTCCCGCTGTATTGGCCCCACGAGGCAAAGGCCAGCACGGCACCGAAGGTGACTACCGGCACCAGGGCGTCGGCCGCCTTGGTCAGCGCACAACGCGCAACAGCCAGTATGACGGCGATCCCGACGAATGGCTGCATGGCGAACAACCGCTCGGCTATCACCCACCAATCAGCGTCGTGTGCGAGGCCGCCGCGTGCGCGGGCCACCGCGACTTGACTGGTGTTGCCGTACTGCGACGACATGGTCGCAAACAATTCACCGTTGACTATCCATCCGGTGAGCGCCCAGGCGAGGAACGCCGTCGCGATCGGGAAGACCACGATCGTTACGCTGAGCACCGCAGAGTGCGTCCGCGCCTGTCGCGGTGAGCGGATAAAAGCAACGACGGCGACCAACACGGCCGCACCGCAGGCGGCGGGGACCATTTCGTAGCGCACCAGGTAGCCGACGCCCAACGCGATTCCGGCCCAGGCCAAATCACCAACGCGTTGCGAATCTACCCACAGCAATAAGTAGCGCACACACCACAAGACGCAGAAAATCTCCGCGGCTTCGCTCATGCCTATGCCGCCGTAGACGACGATCACCGGGTTGAGAGCGAAGCAGCCGACCGCGGCCCAACGCCAGAGACGGCCCGCGCCACGGTCGATCGCGATTTGGCGAACCAGTAACGCCGAGCCGGCCATGAACACCGCGCTCTGGAACACCCCGGTCAGCCCATGGGTTTTGAGTTCCGGGCACCATCGGCTCAGCGGCAGTATCGGGATCTGGACGAGGCTGGGCAACGGATTCCACACAAAGCCGATCGCCGACAGATGGGGATCCCTGCTCATCAGGGTGAAGCCGGCGTTGGCCACCCGGCTGATACCGTCCCCTTCGAAAATGTTGTAACGCAAGATCAAAACTGCGCCGCCCACGAAATAGCCCGCCGACAACAGCACGAAGAGTGTGACGGGGCGCCACCGGGGCCGACGCGGCACCGGCTGCTCTTCAGCTACCTGCCCTGGAGGTGGCGCGGCAGTACCGACCGCAACGGTCACGGGCCTACCCCTTGGGGCGTCGCCGTCGGATGATCAGCACCCACACCACCGCCAAGACAGCTGCCACGCCCACCGCAATCGTGAACCACGTCCACCATTTCCACCCCTCGCTGGCGGGTTGGGCTGCCAACGATCCGCCGGCGCGCACGGTGAGGTTGACGGTGGTGCCGGCGGCTCCTGTGGCGACCACGTCGCCGCTAAGTGAGGACCATCGGCCCTCCAACCCGCGGATGTAGTCAAGGCTGCGGTCCATTAATGCCCGGTCACCGGAGTACTCGACGGCAAGCACCATACGGCCGTTGTGGGAGAAGGCCTCGATGACCCCGAGCGGGCCGTTGCGGTCGATGCCGGTGACTGGACTACCGTTGACGTCAACGGCATCCGCGCCAGTCGTGACCAGCGGGGGACGCATCCCTGCTTGCGTCAACTTGTCACCTGCTGCGACTACGAGCAGGCCGGTCCCCCGCTTAGCCGCCTCGTCGAGGCTGGTCACAGTGGGAGCCAGCACGACCGTTGATTGCTGTGCCATCAGGTTGATGAGCTGCGCGGCGTATCGGATCTGGTCGGGACGGTCGACTGCGACGTCGAAATCGGGTGTGAATGCCATGGGAAGGACCGAGAATCCGCCGCGGTTGTTGGTACCGGGACTCACGGTGACCGTTGATGCGGGATCAACTGCGAAGGTTATGCGGTCGTAAAGGGCCGCGCATTGTTGGCGCGGGATGTAGCGAATCTCCAGTGCCAAGCCGACATTGGAGGCGATCGCTGCGGGGGGTATATCTGCGGATAGGTTGACTGAACCCGATTGATCCAATGTTCGCGACGCCAGAATGACGGAGCCGGACCGGACCAGCATCGAGGCGTCACCGGTCGTCACCGGGGTGTAGTTGGCGATCAGGTGGATCCTCGCGCGGTCGATCGGCCCGACGGCGAACGCGGCGGCGTCGAAGCCGATATACAGCGTGGTTGTCCCCAGGACCGACGCTTGGGGGGTCATTCCCAGTTCTCCGAACGAGAGGGTCTCGGTCGAATTCGGCACCGTCTGGGTCGCTGATGTCACTGAGGCAGAGGGGGTTTGGGAGAGATCGAACCTGCGGTCGGCGGCGAACAACTCCACCTGTCGCAGCAGATCGGGCCCCCGGCCGGAGATCGCCAGCACCGCGGCGGGGCTACCGGGGTTTTCGACGACGAATCCGGGCTGATCGCCGTCTCGGATCGAGATCGTTCGCTGTGTCCCTGGTGCCCCGGCCGCAGCGGGTGCAGCGGGTGCAGGTGAGGTGTCGACATCGATGCGAACCGGCATCGGCCGGTATAGGTGGGTGAGTTTCGCGACCAGCGCGAGCGCGGCCTGTTGCTGGTCGCGGGTGGGATTCGGGCCGACCTGGATCGTGATCTGGTCGAGGTATCCGGGCAGGAAGTCGGCCACGGTGCGCGGACTTGGTGAGTGGCCGGAATAGGTCGTGGCCAGTTGGCTCAATGTCACCGCGGGCCCCTGCACACAGCTGTCGGTGTGTGCGGTGTTGTCGCGGATGACAAAGCTCAGCTTTGCGATATCGGCGGAGACTTCCGCTGCGGAGATGTCCACAACGAAGGGCACTGCCGCGACGTCTGCAGGTATCGCAATGCTGCCGAGCAGCATTCCCCGCGCATCCAGGACATCGATTCGCCCGGTTGCATTGACGACCGAGCCGACCACTCCGGTCAACACCGTGGGTGAGATACCGTGCGGCACCGGCACGCTGACGTCGGTGGATTGATTCGATCCCACCAGATCGACGCGGCTCGATAGCCCCAGCTGACTCCAACTAATCGCGACCTTGGCGCCGTTGTCGGCTCGGGTGACGGGCGCGGACGCTAGCGCGAGAATCGCAACGGCTGCGGTTGCGGCGATAACACAACAGAGCTGGCGCACAACTGTATTCACAGGTGTCCATCACGTTGACTCGACGCCAGTGTTTTGGGATCGGATGTTCCTGTCGGCGAAGGGCTTTCAGCCAGGCCATGGATCGTTTTCTCCCAGAAGGACGGCCGGACCATCAGCTGGTAGATCGCCTTGATGGCGGCCACTGACTGCAGCAGCCAGTACAGCGGGGCCAGCAGCGCCGCCCACCACAGGTGCGGCTTTCCCAGCGTGGCGGTGACGATGAGGCCGACAAAGACCGACACCGGCGTGCCGATGAGGAACAGCACCAGACAGCTGTAGTAGGTGATCGGTGGGAACAGGTCGCTGACGATGGCCGACCGGCCGGTCACCCAGAGCAGCATGGCAAACCAGAACCCCAGGTTGATCGCGTTGCTTAGCGGGATGCCGCCAGTCATGTTGATGAGCCGCAGGACCGCTTTCGTGCCGATTTCTCGTCGCAGCCGGGCGGGATGGCGCAGGTGCACGATCATCGTTTGCAGGTAGCCCTTGTACCAGCGGGACCGCTGCCGGATCCAGTTCATGACATCGGAATTAGCTTCTTCGAGAGTTACCGAGTCCAGGATCAGCGTGCGGTAGCCGTGCCGCGCCAACCGCACTCCGAGGTCGGCGTCCTCGGTGACGTTGAATTCGTCCCAGCCGCCGACGCGCCGCCAGATGTCTGTCCGGATGTGGTTGGACGTGCCGCCGAGGAGGACCACACAGCCCGAAGCGCCCACGGCCGGCAGCACCACGTCGAACCACTCGTCGTACTCCAGCGTGAACCAGCGGGTGAGCAGGTTCTGTGTCCCGTTGAAGTAGCTGAGCCGACTCTGCAGACAGCCAACCTCGGAGGGCACCCGCCCGAACGCCGCCACCGCCTTACGTAACTGGAGTGGGTCAGGGATGTCCTCGGCGTCGTAGATGGTCATGAGCTCGCCCCGCAAACCGGGCAGTGACATCCCGTAGTTACACGCCTTGGGCTTCGTCTTGGGCTGGCTGTCCGGGACAATCACCACCTGCACCAACCGCAGCGGAAGACCCAGCAGCGCGTCCTGGGTGTCGATATCGTCCTCTTCGACGAGCAGCAGAACCTCGAGCTTGTCGGCGGGATAGTCGAGCTGGCCCACCCCGTTGATCAGGTTCTCGACGATGGACGGCTCGTCGTAGACCGGCAACAGCACGGTGTAGACCGGTAACTGGTCGTCCGGGATGGCCAGTGCCTCGGCATTACTGACCGTGACCATCGCCGGCGACTGAAGCCCCTTGAGTAGCAGCCAGTTGCGGTCGCCGGCGACTGAAGCCCCTTGAGTAGCAGCCAGTTGCGGTCCACGGTAGATGCCACGTACAACAGCACGACAATGGTGCTGAGCAGCGCGGGCAGGTAGGCGGGCAGCATCGCTATCAGTGCGGCCACCGCCGCCAGCGCAGCCACGAGTCGGATGAGCGATTTACGGGCCAGAATTGTGCGCGCCGAGAAGTGGGGATGCAAAACAGGTCGGTGCCAATGTAGATGCGAATCAGGCATCAGCCGGTGGCCCCCGCCGCGGCCAGCACCCGGCGCACCACCTCGTCGGCGCGCTCGACGACAGGTGCATCCACGTCGCCGACCATTTCGGGCTGCACCCGGGCGGCCCACAGCGCGGGTTTGATGATCGTGTCAGCCAGCGATGGTGGTTGCGGTGCAGGCGGTCTTGTCGGCGACGTCACCGACTGGTTGACGACGACGGTGACCTGCTGGTAGCCGGCTGGCGTCCGCCAGATCCAGGTGACCGCATACCACTGCGGTGAAGAGTCGGTGGTGGCCGCGTCGGCATTGCTGTGTACGATCCTGGCCGTGGCGGGCAGCGCAGAGCCCGCCACGGGTCGCTCGTAGTTGGCCGGTCGGTCCGAGGGATACCAGACCATGTCCGAAAAGTCTTGCAGTGCACCGTAATTAGTGCTGGTCATGACGTCGACGACGGCCGTAGGCGCGCCGTCGACGGCGGGAGCGTCGAACCGGGTCAACGTTGCGCCGGCGCCCAGCCAGCGGGTGATGAACGGAAAAGACGTCGCACTGCCCAGCCCGGCACGTTCGACCCAGTCGCTTTGCCCGACCCGTGGCGGTGCGGGGCTGGCCGCAGCGGGCGGGTGCAACACCAGCAGGCCCACCGCGGCCACAACCAGAATGGCCAGGGTCAGCGGTGACCGTCGCGGCAGCGTCGGGCGTCCGGAATATGCAGCCTCGGGTATCGGGCTCAAACGGTACTTCGCGGTGGTGGCCAACACGGGGACTACACCCGCCGCGATGAGCACCGTGAAAAGTAGACTGGCCCGACCGTCGAGCACGATCACGATCGTGACAGCCACCGTCAGGCAGGATGCAGCGGCCAGCAGTCGCCACCGCATAGTGCGGCCGGACAAGAACACCGCGACCGCACCCATAACGGCAGCCAGCAGGGCCGCGGCAGTATCCGATCCACCGAGCTTGGCGACGACAAACAGATACGGCACCGGTGTCTCCGAACACAAGGCGAACAACCACAGCACCCACATCCGCCCGACGTGCCGCGCACCGAACATCATCACCGCGCAACAGAAGCTCCAGATCACCATGCCGATGGACTCCAGGTGCAGCAGCCCGGCAAACGTTGGCACCCGGTTGAACGTCATGTGGATGGCGGTAAGCCCGAAGACGCCGACAAGTGCGGCGATGATCCAGTCTGATTCGGTGTCGCAGACCCCGCGCGGGGCGATCTGGTAGCCCGCAGCGATCACCACGGCCAGCACCGGAACCACGAGCAGATAAGCAGTATGCGAGCCGGCGAGTGTGCCGGCGAAATCCGCGGAAAAGAGACGACGGTGAGAACAAGGACAGCGGCCACCCTCGGCCAAAAACCCATACGGATGATTGAGGCGGCCCCGGTGGGCGCGATCGGTGCCGCCAATACGGCGCTTGAATGTTCTACACCGTGGACGCCCAGATCGGTCATCAGTACTTCCCCGTTAAGACAGCCCCTGACCACCCCAGACAGCAGTCGCTAAAGCCCATCAAAATGGCCCCAAGCGACACCGACAGCTACCTACTGCGGTACAAAGCCACACACAATCACGCCGAACTTCCGCGCGCAGACCGAGATCTAGTTAACTCTAGGAGTATTACGAATCCAATCCGTAGTGTGTCCGTGTGAGACATCTCATATCCATCTGATAGCGTCCCCAGCCTTGGCTGGGGTGGTCATTACCAGCACGGTAGGGACAACGTCGGCACCCCGGTAGTTGCCCGAGACCCCAACTCACAGAGACTGTGGTCCTTATTTGGATGCGCCGTGGGTACGGCGCATTCGACGGGGCCGGGCGCGCGCATTTGTTGCGCAACAACGAACATTCTTCGCGCGAAGTCCCTCGGCGAGCTCAATGCTGTTCTATCCGGTAGCGGTTCATCCTTCGGGTTGCTGTCAGGCGTCGGCGCGTCCTGTTACGGCACTGGCATCGCCCAATGTTCGACGATCTCGCCTTCATCGACGCGGATCATCTCCAACGCGAAACCAACAGAATCACCTGTATCACTTTGGCTTAATCGAAGAGCGGGTGGCGACCGTGTCGCCGTCGCTAATGCGCTGACCCACCGTGGTGGTGAGCCCTTGGGAACCACACGCGAGGTGCGTCCATTCGCCACAACCCCCCGGTGTCCCGCGCGGGCGCGCCCGCCCGAAGGGCGGAGTGGTTAGAGGCTGAGGTCATAGCCGTGTTCCTGTTCTCGGCTTTGACTTCGGTCGAGGCCTAGGTCTCGGTCTAGTGCCCGATCACGTTGTGCGCGTTGGGTTTTCTGATAGGTGTTGCGGCGTTGGGTGAGCGTGCGTTGGTGCTCGGCGACCAGCGAAGCGACCCGATCGGGCAGGAGCTGAGCGGGGGTGTCAGCTGCGATCTGGTGTGCGGTGTGGGCGGGGTCGTCGCGGCCGATGACTTGGCGTAGCGCTCGGGCGGCGTCGGTGGGGGTGCCGCGGCGGGCCATATGCACTCCCTGCACCCCTTCGGCGCCGGCCAGGTCGTGGCTGTGGGTGTGGTCGGTTTCAGCGGGGTCGCGTTGGTAGAGGTAGGCGTGATTGGAGGCGCGGCCACGGGTCAGTGCAACGTAGGCCAGGTTGCGGCTAGCAGTCTCAGCCAGCACCGTGTGGGTAGTGTCGGCGGTGACGCCCTGGGCGGCGTGCACGGTGACCGCATGCCCAAGCTGCACCTGCTCGCGCAGGTAGTCCCGGTCGAAGACGGCCCATGCGCCGTCGCCGATGCGGCGGACGGCGATGCGGGGCGCCTCGGCGGTGTCGTCGACAGCGACGACGCGCCAGCGTTGCCCGTTACGCACCGGTGCGTCGGTCAGGGTCTCGGTGCGGTCGTCCGCCTCGTAGACGGTGATGGTCGGGTCGTTACGCCGGGTGATCACCACATCCCCGGTGGCGATGTGGTGGCCACGGGCCCCGGTCACCGTCGCGGTGTCCCTGCCAGCGGCAGTGCGCTCGGCGACGGTGTGGTCGTGAACCCGGCGATTCAACGCATCGCAGATTTCGACGGTATCGGCCAGTAGCAGGGTGTCTTTCCCCGCGGTGAGATCCGCACGGTGGGCAGCGAAGGCGTCGGCGGCCATGGTGACTTGATCTCCGCACGCGAGCCGCTGGTGGTCGCGGTACCAGTTGATTGCGCGGCGCACCGGCGCGGGCCCGCCGTCGCGTAGGGCCAGGGAGGCGGCCCGCTCGGCAGGATCGCGCATGCGCCAGACTTCGGAGAGGCGTTGGGTCCAGGGCAATTCGTCGCAGAGTTGGGCGAACATTCCGCCGCGGGCTTTGACCGGTTCGAGTTGGTGGGCGTCGCCGACGAGGACAGTTTTGGTCCCGGACTCGGTGGTGTGGGTGAGCAGGTGGCGCCAGTGGTCGGTGCCGACCATGCCGGCCTCATCCACCACGACCACGTCAAAAGGGCCCAACTGCAACCGGCCGTCCTCGAGGCGGGCCAAGGCGCTGTGCATCGTGTAGCCCTCGCTGGCCGCACCTTCCGCTATGGCGACGTCGACGGCTTTTCCGGTCGGAGCGAGCACGATCATTCGCGCTTTCGCGCGGCGTTCGACGATGCTGCGCAAGGCCCGCATCGAGGTGGTCTTGCCCGCGCCGGCCGGCGCGCTCAGCGGCACCACCAACTGAGGAGTGGCGGCGATCGCAGTGACCACCTGATGCTGCTGATCGGACAGGCCCAACGCGGCGGCGGTGTGCTCGGGACGCACCCAGGCCATCGCCCGCATGTTGGTGGCATCGACGAGGTCGAACACGCGGCGTTCCTCGGCCAGGATCAGGTCCACGGTGTAGCGCGCGGATCCTTCGCGCTGATGCGCCAGCGGCGGCCCGGTCAGCCGCATCCCGACCGTATCCACCGCCGCTTCGATGAGCTGACGCGGCAACCCCACACCCGCGCCAGCACTGCCGCCACCGCTGTCGGGACCGGCCGCATCAGCGCTCATGAGCGGCAGTTGGGCGCCGATCACTTCGACCAGATCCGCGCGGGTTAACGCGGCTTTGTCGGCGCGAGCAGCCATCGCCGCCACCGCGCGCCGATCCACCACTGGCCTCCCGCGCGACAGGCGCGCCGCAGCATCACGCGCCGCCTGCTCGCGCGCGGCGCGGGCTTCGCGTTGCGCGGTCCGCGACACTGCCAAGCCACGGCTGTCGGCGCGCCATTGTGCGCGCAGTTCCGGCCACGACACCGACTCGGGTTTCCGCGGCCGCGTCGCCTTCTGCGCGGCAGCTAACTGCGCCTGCGACAAGTCCTCGGCGGTGTCCACGACGGTCAAATTCGATGCTGCCCACTGCCGCAACTGGGTGCTCCTCTGCGACCAGGCGATGATGGTTGCGGGGTCGATTCCGGCGATCTCTGCCATCCCCGTCGCGGAGTCGACTGGCCCCCACTCGATCCCGGTGAGGCGGTGCAGTTCGTACCGCAGGGTGGCCTGATAAATGATCCCCGCGGCGCGGGCTTCATGAAACAGCGACGTGCCGTCAATCGACACCAGCCGCCCATCGGCGCGGGCCTGCCGGTTGGGCACCAGCACGTGGGTGTGCAGGTGCGGATCCCCCGCCCGGGAGGTCTCATGCTGGTAGGCCGCCGCCACCAAACCCGGCAATTTCACCAAGTCTTTTTCGCCCGTCACCGGGTTGTGTACGCGGGTGTAACCGGCATGGGCGGCCAGATATTCGAGCGCTTCACCGATCGCGGTCTGGTGTGCTGCCGAGACCGCTTTGTCGATCACCTCATCGCCGAACACCCGCACCAACGACACACTTTTGGGCGCACAAAACGTCAAATCAAACCCGTGCACCCCACTCTTGCCGTGCGCACGCCCACACTCCCCGCTTGGGGCGACACCGTCATCGAGCCAGCGCGCCACCACCTCCGGATCAGCATCCCCACCCGCACGCTCACCATCGTCCAAACCGACCAACTCGGCGGCCATGCGCGCGTCCCCAGCGCATGCCCATACCGGGGTGCGGGTGTCGCGTTCGGCGTAATACTCCGCCAACCCCCCATTAGCCCGTTGACGGTCCCCGATCGCGTCACCGACCGCACGGGCGGTGTCGTTGTAATAGTTCACCGACCACAACGACAACTTCGCCACCGTCAACACCACAACCACCCCACTACCGCGATCCGGGGCGCCCGCCGACCCGCCAGGGAAGACGAACCGACGGACGCCACCACCAGCCTCGCACACCTTGTGCAAATGTGCCACTTGATTTCTGAGGTGGTAAAGAAAGTAGCTGGATGGAGGGTAGACGAGGTGGGGAGGAAAGCAGCCGAAGGCTGCTAGAGACAGTAGCGAAGCTGCTGTAAGAGCCAGGGAGACGACGGTGGGGAAGAGTCGACTACCGGAATGTGTGAAGCGGCGGGCTGCGCCTGCGAGCATAACTGGTGGCGACACGCGCACGGAGCTGGGCTAACTAATGTTGCGTTGCCGGCTGAAGCCCGAACATGCCTAGGTGCACTAATTACTGCTCTTGGGTCTCGCGCGGACAGCCCGTGGGAGCGGCGTGGTGTGTCGGGCTGTGGTGTGGTTGTCGCGTCTGGCGGAGGCGGTGGCGTAGTCGTGAGGGTGCGTGGTGGCGCGGTGGTGGGCGCGCTCGCGCAGCACTCGGCGGATCTCGTGTTGGGCGGCGACGATCCGGGCTCGCGAGGCGTCGGTGAGCGGCACGGGTGGCGGCGTGTGGTCGATGCTGGCGGCGGCGGAGCCGCCGGCCTTTGTTGGTGACTGTTCGGGAGATGACCAGTTCAGCCGTCGTAATCGGCTGGACAGGAAGGCACCGGGGTTGGCGATGTGGTCGGGCCAGGTCCATCCGTGAGCGCGCATGTCGGCGTTGAGGGCGGCGGTGATGGCGCGGGCGGTCCACACCGTGGGGTCGATGCCGGCGGTGGTGATCGCATCGCAGATGGCGCCGATGTGAGCGCGGTCCAGGCCGTGGGTACCGGCGACGAGAGTGGCGGCAAGACGTTGGGTGGTCAGTGGCCGCGGCGTGGACCGCCGGGGCGGGCACACTGCACGGGTTTTGAATCCCTTTCCTGAATCTCGCTGCGCGGGCGCGCTTGCGCGCCCGCTTGGTGAGTACCTCCCTACGGGAGAAAAAGAACTAACACCGCCTGACGGCGGTAGGTGGAAATCGTGCACAGGTTCATGCACAGGACGACGCTGTGCCGGGCGGGGGTCGCGGCGGGGTACCAGGTGGTACACCGAGGGTCGGCGCCCGACGCTGGGGGTTCCTGGTGAGCCGTGCCCGCGTTGGGCCTCGATGGCCCATTGGGAAGCCCGTAGGACCCGCCAGGCGGCGGTTACGGTGCGCACGTCACAGCCCACCCGGGCGGCGATCGTGGCGCGGGTGACGGCGACGTGGCGGCCGGTGGCGTGATCGGCGTGCTCGGCCATCACCGCCGCGATCGACACCAGCGTGGCCGCGGTGATCGACACCCGCTGCTCCGCGCACAACTGGCCCAGGGCCGGCGACTGCGCCCAGCGTTGGAGACCGTCGAGCCAACTGCTGCGGCTGGTCCACATCGGCGCTCGCGGCGCACACGCCCCAGCGCGCTCGACCCAGCCGCGGCGGCGTTCGTTCGCGAGCGCGCGCAGGACATGCGGTGTGGGTGCGATAGCGGCGCCCAGCGGCGACGGCCGTGTACTGCTGACCCGAGGTGATCGGGTGTTGAGGAGGTCACGATTCACGCACCGACCGCGCGGCATATCTAGTACGCCGGGCAGGCATGCGCTACCGTGAGACTTGCCTTTCAGAGCAAAGTCCCTTCGGGGAACGGGTGCGGAGAACCCTGAACCGAGTTCGCAGCTCGGTTTGAATCTCCAGACGTGGCCCCGCCTTAGGCGGGGCCTTCGTCAATTCAGCGGGGTTTCCGCACGCCAGCTATTTAGATGTCGCATCTGCCAGAGGCTCGCCGGTCAGACAAAGGTTTGAGACCCCTGGCGTCATGTCGTCACATCGCCAGCGGCAGAACCTCCTTGTCGAGTTCGCGCACGAGCTCGGGGTGGCCGGCTTGGATGGCCAGAAGGTCAGCCACGTATTGCGAGACAGACATGTCTCGCGCGGCGGCCTGCTGCTTGATCTTTTCGGAAACGAGACGCTCCGGGCGGGTTAGCAGTTCCACGCGGTCGCCTTTACGGGGTCGAGGCATGTCTCGAAGCCTGTCAGCAAGATCGCGGTATCTGATACAGGACACGCCGTCGCCCGTGATGTTTTTGTGACAGGTGTGGTTTTGTCGTCCAGCAGACCGGAGCCGAGGCCACTCGGCGGCGCGGCTCGGTGAAGAGGTCGCTGTTGTCTTAGATTGGTGTCTTAGATTGTCTTAAATTGGTGTACGTTTACAGGTGCCTGTTGCGTTGAGCTTCAGGAAGTGAGCCCGAGACCCGGCCGGACGACCGTGGCGCTCGGGCTTTGCGCTTTCTCGGGCCTAGTCAGACGTCGCGGGTGGCCGTGACCGCTGGCGCGATCAGAGTGCGCCAGGGACCGCCTTTCGCCCAGCACCAGGCGATCGCGTCGGGGACGGCGAGCAGGGCCTCGGCGTGGGAGCGTTGGTGCTGGTAGCGCAGGGTGTCGCGACAGCCGGCGGCGCGGGTGTATTCGATGAGTTTCTGGTTGTCGAACTTCACCATGGTTTCGTCCTCGTCGAAGATGATGCGCGCCTCGCCCAGGCCGGCGTGGTCGTCAACGAGGGCTTGTAGACACGCAGATCGGCGTTGACGTTCGTTACGGTGGTGAGGCCCTGCGCGGTAGACGGTGGCTTGCACACCGGCATCGACGAAAGCTTGAGCGATAGTGCGCTTGCGGCCGTCTTTCTCGTCCTTCATGTGCAGGTAGCGCTGCCCGGGCAGAAGCAGACCGCGCACCGTCTGACGTAGCGCGGTGAGATCCGTCGAGACGTGGACGCTGGCAACGAGCAGATAGTCGCGCTGCTTGGTCTCATCGACGTAGATGTGCATGGGCAAAAACGGTAACGACCTACCGTGCAGCGCCTAGGCGTGAACGGCCGCTACCAGCATGTTTACGGAAAGCGCATTGATTTTCAGCCACAAAACTACAGGGGCAGGATCATCCTGCTCCTCGTACTGGCCGCTTCTGCGTGGTGGAGGGTGGCTGTCAAGGCTCGACCGTGGTCCGACCGCGCAGCGGCATGTTGGCCTTGACAGCCACCCTCCACCACGATCACCACAATGTGCGGCGAGGAAGGGGCGCACGCATCAGGACGTTCGGTCTGATGATCAGCCGGGAGCTTCCCGGATGATTTTTATGGCTCGAAGTGCGAACGGAAGCCTTCGAGCCAGTCCGCGCGTGCAAAGCCGTTGAGATCGGCCGGAACCCACAGTTCGGCGTCGGCGGGACCGGCCGCATCGCCGCTAGCCACCCGCTCCTGGGCTTCGAGGTAGCCGGCCACGTGCATGTCATCGTGCTGCGAAAAGACGGCTTGCATCTGGGTGAGGTTCGTCTTGAAGTCTTGGTAGGCGGCGCGGCGTTCGTCGTCGGTGGCGTAATCGTCGCCGTATCTGTCTAGCCATGCCGCCCAGTGCTCGGCGGTACCCGGTTGCGGCGTATTCGCTTCCATTTCCCCTACGGTATGACGGGCGTCTGACATGCGGGTTCCTTTGTGACCTGTTTGCCCAGCTTAGAACGCTTGCTAGCGGTGCTAGCATGACTAGCTAGCAGCCGTGTTGGGTGAGGTAGGCGTCGAGCGCCTGGTCAGTAATGGACGCGATGCTGATGGTGCGGTCGCCGGTTTCGTAGCGGAGTTTGTCGACGGCTTTTCCGAGGCGGCTTTTGGTTGAGGGCCGGATTCTGACGTTGTGCTGTTCGGTCAGTCGCTCGGCCACTCCCCCGGCCGGCGGCGCCGGCTCTTGCAGTGGCGCCGGTTGTGCGGCCTGAGTGGCGGCAAGGACGGCGGTCCTGTCGGGTAGGGCGTCGGCCGGGTGGCTGGTGGTGCGGGTGATGGCGGGTTTGCGTGTGGTGCTCATGCGGGCGCTCCGATAGTGATGCCGAGTTCGTCGAGTAGGTCGTCGTAGGCGACTTGCAGGCTGAGTGCTCGGCCACCTTTGAATTGGTGCATGGGTACTTCGGCGCTGTGGGCGTCTTGGCGGGCTCCGAGGTCGGGTATGACGGTGCGAGCCACGAGGTCGCCGTAGGCTTCGCGCAGCTCGCGCTCACGGTCGATGTGCTCGCCTTTGTTCTGTCGGCGAGAAATGATGATCTTGGCCAGCTCTAGGCGTGGGTTAGGTCGTAGTTTGACCTTTTGGACGGTGGTTTCGAGCCTGGTGACGCCTTTGACGGAGTCTTTCGTGGGTTCGGTGATGGCATACACGTTGTCGACGGTGAGCAGGACGGCGAACAGCAGTTTGCCCAGACTGGGCGGGCAGTCGAACAGCACCGCGTCGTAGGGCGAGAGGTCCAGGCCTTCAAAGGCGACATCGAGGCGGAACACAAGATCGGATGCGCCGCTGGATTCGGCATTGGACAGGTCCAGATGGGACGGGATGAGGTCGATACCTTCCCAGTTGGTGGCCACGACGGCATCAATGGCTGATCCGGCTTCGGTGCGGTCCATGAGGTCCGAAGTGGTGAGTTGCCCTTCCTCGGTGTATACACCGAGGCCTTCGGTGGCGTTGGCCTGTGGGTCCATGTCGACAATGAGGGCGCGACCGCCGCGGTGACTGATGGCGCTGGCCAGGCCGAGTGTCGTTGCGGTCTTGCCGACGCCGCCTTTCTGGTTGGCCAAGGCGTGCCGTTTTGGCTGCATAATGTGCATCTTCCGTAGTTGGGCTAGCGACGGTAACTACGATTGCTAGTCTTGCTAGCATAGCGCGGATAGCAACGGTCGCAAGACTAGCTAGCGTTGTGTTGCCTGCGCGTCGAACCCGTCGTCGGCCGGTCGGTGCGTGACCTTTCAAGCGGGAGTAATTACGGTATGATTTTTATACATGTTTGAGTTTGAGTTTGATCCCGCCAAGAGCGCGACAAACCTGGTCAAGCACGGCATCGACTTCACTGCGGCGCAGTCTATTTGGCGGGATACGCACCGCATTGAGGTTCCGGCACGCACGACGGATGAGCCGAGGTGGATGGTGATCGGTCAGATCGACGGCCGATGTTGGTCAGCAGTAGTGACCTACCGAGACGAACACGTCCGGATCATCTCGGCACGTCGCTCCCGGGAAAGCGAGGTGGCGATCTATGAAGGCTAACGAGTTCGACGAGCGGTTCGACGCCGGCGAGGACATGGCCGCCGCTTTGGATATGGCACGAGCGCGGCGGCCCGGCGAGGAACACCGGCGGGTAAACGTCGACTTCCCGGCATGGATGGTCGCCGAACTCGACCGTGAAGCCACCCGGCTCGGAGTCACCCGCCAGTCACTGATCAAGGTCTGGATCGCCGAAAAACTCGACCACGGCGATCACACCGCAGCCTGACCGAATCCCAACGTCATCGTCGCGGCGGCGCGCCCCCTGGGGGATCAGTCCGGCTGTCGTGACGAGGTCTGCTCCCACCAGTTGATGGTTTCACCGTCAGTTGTCATCCGATCGAGGACAGCAGCGATCATCTCGATGTGTGTTCCACCACCGGACCAGCAGAACTTCCACAGCTCACGGGCTGCCCGATGGTAGTGGTGGATCGTCTCGTCGACGGCGTAGGCGTCGACCTCGCCAGCACGGTAGCCGTCGATCAGGACCGCGACGTAGTCGATGAGCTCACCCAGCCGTGCCTCGTGATAGCCAGCCACGGCTTCCCTGGCGGCCCGGCGTTCGGCCTTCGATCCCACAGCGCGACGATACCCACCATCCACGCCGTCTCCTTTCGCTGGCCACGGCCGGTACAGTTCTGCGGAATGTTGGTCAGCGACCTGAACCATTTCCTGGACTTGCCTGACGACGTCCCCGCTCCCGCGGGCCGCCTAGCGCAGCACTTCGGCAACATCGTGCGGGCGGCCACCGCCGGGGACCGTGTCGGTGATCGATGGACGAGCGCGCTGCCGTGTCGGCGGCGACCGGCCCACCGACCCTGTCCGGGGCGGATCGCCATCGTGCGGTGCGACCCGCCGGCACCCATCCAGTGGCGGTGCAGCGTATGCGCCGACGAGGGAGTCATCAGCAACTGGGAAGACTCGCCCTATGACCTGCGGCGACGGCGGCTCACCGCAGTCGGTACGGTCAACGAGGTCATCATCGCCGATGAGGTGGCCGCCGCACTGCGCGAGCTGCTATTGCTCGACCCCGACTGTGAACGGCTGGTCTTCGGCATGCGTGCCTACCGCAACGGCGGCGCTGTCCTACACGCCAGCAATGACGATCTTGAGGAACTGATCGAGTTCGTGGCCGCCGAAGCCAACCACGAATCTAACCGGCGCCGCCAGCGTCGCCTCGACGTCGCCTTCGACGCGCTCAATACCGCAGCCCAGACCCGCTGGTGACGTGGTGGCGTTGCCGGAACTGGATGTCGCGCGCGTGCAGCGGTGGTGTGCAGCACGGGTGCCCGAGCACGCACGCCATCAAGTGCGCGTCGAATGCGACATCGCCCCAAGACATCTCACGATCGTCGAGCGGCGGGCGCCCTGGCGCGAGGATTACGGACCGCAATGGAGCAGTTTTCCGATCGCACGTCTCCGTTACACCGCTGCCGAGAAGATGTGGACGTTGTACTGGCGCGACCGCAACCTGCGCTTTCACATCTACGACGTGGTAGCGGCCTCGCCAAGCATTGAAGACTTGCTCACCGAAATCGACCGCGACCCGACCGGCATCTTTTGGGGCTAACTCCCCAAGGCCGTTATTGCGGTGCAGCAGGCAGTGGGGACGAGAGGTAACGGTATGCCGTTGCCCGCCCAATCCCGAAGGCGCAGGCCAGCTCTCGGACGGGTTCACCGGTAGCGGCCAAACGGCGTAACTGCTGTTGGCGATCAGCGCTGAGTTTGTATGGCTTGGTGGCCGGCAAGCTCCTGGCACGCCGGGATTCGCGCGCAGCGGCCCGCCGCTCGCGGCCAAGTTCGAGTTCCAGTTCAGCCAAAGTGGCCATGATCGCGGCCACAGCGCGGCCGGTGGGGGTGGCGGTGTCGATCCCTTCGCGTAAGGCGCGCAATAGGATTCGCCGTTCACCAAAGCTAGCGATGGTGCGAGTGACTTCAGCAACGGACCGGCCCAGCCGGTCGATGGCGGCCACAACCACGATGTCGCCCTCGCGAGCGTAGTCGAGCAGCGCCGCCAGGCCGGGGCGCTCGGTTTTGGCTGATCCGGAGAGTTTGTCGGTGAACACTCGATCGGCAGCAACACCGGCGGAGCGGAGCGCAGTGAGCTGGGCGTCTAGGTCTTGGCCAGCAGTGCTGACCCGTGCATAGCCGAGGATCGCCGTCATGCCATGACTGTCTCACTGGTCACCGACATCGAAGATCTGAGACACGCGGTGTGAGACAAGAAATGAGACACTATGACCTGGG
>NZ_JAUFRX010000011.1:0-19312 GCF_030755135.1 Mycobacterium sp. TY815
TTATGCGAAATTTCAATGTCTCACGAGACCCTCGGACACACCACCGGCCAGCTCGTCAGGAAGCAGCCGCTACATGCTTCAGTGCTTCCGGCGGTTGGGCTTAACCTTCCACTCGCTCGGCTTTCGCGACCGGAACGTCTCACCAGCCAGAATCGCAGATGCATCCGGGATTGCAGGCCCGTCAGCAGCAGGCCGGTACGCTCGTTTTTGGGGGGCCTCGATGTTCTTGCCGGATGGCTTTGATCCCAGAGCATTCTTCTCGTGCGCCCGCGACTTCTGAGTCTCGGACTTCGGAGTTTTCGCACCTCTACTCACGGGAACCAGCGTATCTCTGGAGCATTGCCCGTTCGTAGTACCCGAGTGCGATGAAGGCATCAGTCGGACTCTGGGGGCTTCACCAGGATGGTCGTTGCCGGGTCGACGTGCTCTGACCACGCGAGTGTTGGGAGGTCTGCTCCGTCAAGCCCGGCCAGCTCCAGCGCTGCCTGGCCCGACAGATGCGAGGATTTGATCGATTGGCCATTGGCAATGGCGGCGTAGAACTGGGCGGCGTAGTTGATCGCGTCGCCGTCGTCGATGCTGCCAGCCATCCCGATCGCGAACGGAACGACTTCTGCAACAAGGCCATCGATCTGAGCTGCAGACTTGCAGGCGTTTAGCAGCACCAGCATCGGCGGGGCATCGGTCGCTGCGATCGCCTTTGCAAAAGCACGAGCAGTCACGATCACCCCGTCATGTGGGTCGTCGTGCTCGTCCTCGAAGACGACAAGGTCCTCGTTGCTGTGCCCAGAGAAGTGCACCACGTGGGGGCGAAACTTCGTGATCCCGTCGAGTAAATCGTTGGTCGTTGCAGCCGGGCGCACGTCGAGCTCGATGAGATCGCGATGCAGTGCGGATTCCACAGCTGCGCGGATGCGCTTCTGTTCGCGCCCTACCCGCAACTCGCCGGCAGAGGAAGCCCCAAGGATCAACACGCGGAGTTTCTCCGACTTGGGTGACCGCAACTGACGAACCGCATGCGCGACAGCCGATTCGGCGCTGACGATCCTCGAGTCCAGTGCTGCGCGCTCCGCCGTGGCCCGCCGGTCAGCCTGCTGCTGATCCCGCTTCTGCCGCCGCTCGGCAGCATCTGCCTCAGACTGTTCGGCGCGGGCGAGCCTGGCTATCAACGCTGACTCGTCTTTCGCGTAACCCGATGCCTTCGTCTGCCACCGGCGAGCTTCCTTGCCAGCAGCCGCTGCCTCGCCGTCGCGGCGCTCGGCCTCGCGGAGTTTGCTCTTGGCCGTCGACTCGCTCTTGGTCTTCGCCGCAGCCTGCCGAGCCTTATCGGCCTCGGCCCGTTTCTTCGACTCCTTGCTCCGATACTCGCCAGCCTTCTTCTCGGCCTCGACCCGCTGACTTCGCTTCCGTTCGAGCTGCCGGCGATACTGGCTCGCGCTCATCATGCCTCCCAGGACCCTGTTCCACCTGACTCACGGTATCGCTGGGCACGGACACTTTCGTTTGCGCGTGCGGGCCAAATCCGTCGCCGCCAGGACGTACGCTGCGCTGGTGATGATCGAGGAGAACGACGGCTTCGACGACGACGAGGCACTACTCGCGCCAAACGGGAATGATTGGAAGATCGGGCGTCTGGACCGCGTCCCGATGCGCGATGTTTGGTCGCACGAGGCCCTCGACTTCACCCCCTGGTTGCTCAGGAACGCTGATGTGCTCGCCGAGGCGTTGGGGATGACTCTGAGCATCACCGCCGCCGAGCACCCCGTTGGCCGATACCGGCTCGACCTACTCGGATCCGACGGCGACGGACATGTCGTGATCATCGAGAACCAGTTTGGGGAGTCGGATCACTACCACCTCGGCCAATTGCTCACCTATGCGAGCGGCACCGACGCCGCCAATGTCGTGTGGCTGACCGAGAAATTCAACGACGAGCATCGCGCCGCCCTGGAATGGCTCAACGAACGAACGAGCACCGCGACGCGGTTCTTCGGTGTCGAGGTGTCCGCTGTGCGGATCGGTGACTCGTTACCTGCGCCGCACTTCCGTGTCGTCGTCATGCCGAATGATTGGGAGAAGGCGGCGCGTACGACTGTCCAGGCGCAATCCACGAAGCAAGTGCTGTACAAAGAGTTCTGGGGCCAGTTCCGCGCAGCGCTGAGCGATGCCGGGCTTGACACGTGGACGAGCGCAAAGTCAAACGCCGGCAATTGGTTTGGACTTCCCGCTGGCTCGGATGGCACGGTCTACGGTGTCGGGTTCGGATTTTCAGCCCGAATACGATCCGAGCTGGCGTTCGACAGCGACAAGCCCGACATCAACGACCGCCGATTCAACCTGCTCCATGGATTGCGAGACACCATCAATGGGGTTTACGGATCGGAGCTTGCGTTCGAATCCCAGCAGGGCCGAAACATCAAGAAGATCGTCGATTACGCCGACGGCTCGATCGAGAACCGTGACGACTGGCCGCGCTACATCGCATGGTTCATCGACGCCCAGCGCAGACTGCGCAAGGCTGTCGAAACTGCAGGAGGCATCCCAGCATGAGCCGCCTTGTTTCGTTGCTACACAAGCTCATACAAGGTTCCTCTGTTGATGACAAATGCCTACCACCCGGCACCGACATCGCCGGTACGCCTTACGCGGCATGCTCGTGTGATGCTGATGACCCGGCGCCGTGCTCGGAAGCGCTCGCTGCTCGGCGTGGCGGACGCTCGCTCACCGCCGCGATCGCCTGGCGATTGAACTCGGGGATGCCCTCGCGGCCGCGGGTCTGCCGTCGAAGCAGCTGCGGATAGACAACGGGTGGCGCTGTTCTGGCCAGAACATCGAATGGTGGAGAACGGCCGGCTTGCAGCGACATCGGCGGACGGCGTTCCTTTCCTAATCATTGCACTCAGAACCGGCGGTCTCGATCCAGGGCCATCTGCCACCAACTCTCGTAGCGTTGGCCACCGGACAACGCGATCACGACTGTGCCTGGTGGCCGCGGAACACCCTTGAGTGCGATGCCTTCGACGAATGCGATGTGCGGCAATGTCGTGGCGCCACTGCCGGCGCCATCCTCGGACATCGCATACGGGTGTCGAAGTTCGCGGGGGAAGTGACAATGTTCGACAAGGGCAGGCACGACGAGCTGGCGGAAGATGTTGTCGAGGTCCTTGCCCGAGGAGCTAGGAACGAAGAACGCCGTTACTCCGACTGGCATGTCCGGCGGATATAGGTAGGGATATCGCGCCATCCGGTCAGCCACCAAAGTGTGCACCGACTCTTTGAACGCCTCGGTCTCCCCTGGCCGCGATGGCAGCTGGCCTAGGTTGAACCCATACGGCATGAACGCCAACCTGTCCAACGCTTCGGCGGTCAGTTCCAGGAACTGGTGCGGGCATCGCGGCGGCACGGCGGCGTAGCTGTGGACGAGGGAACGCGCCAGGTAATCGGTCGTCTTCAGAACGCTATCTTGGAGATCGAAGCGCTTGCTGCGTTTCGCCATGGCGTAGAGCTTCTGGCCCAATTCTGAGGTGTCGTTGCGCCAGTCGGCGATCGCTTCATCGGCGGACTCCATCCGGAAGTCGAGGTCGAGCTGCTGATCCCGATGCACCTCGTCAAAGTCATCGTCGTCTGGCATGCGGCGCATCTCGTCGCGGATTACCGCCGAGCGCTGCGCCGCGAAATAGATCTGTGGTTCGACGTCGGGGAACTCGTCGACCCGGACATAGAGCATGCTGACTTGCCGATCATCCTGGTAGACAATCGGTTTACCTTTCGCGTGGGATCCGAGTTGATCAAGTAACCGTTTGGCGAAATTTTGCGGCTGCGGCGCGTTCCTGCTGGCGACCGCCCACACATCGAGAGCAACGTCGGCCCTCGGTCGCGGCCAACCACCACCGCGATAGGCACGCTCCCATTCATCTGCGGCGGCCACGATCAACGCTCGCTCCTGGGCAACCCCACCTGACCCCTTGGCTTTCGGTTTGATTGCAACACCGCCTCGGGCGGTTGTTAGCTCGCGCCACATAGCGCGGCACTCAGCGCCTTCTGTGGAGTCCCAGAAGTGCTCTCGGCTCATCGATTCACAACCTCCCATCGTCATCTAAGAGGTGCCGCCAATATGTGATGTTGCAGGAAGCCGAATCGCGGACGACGAGTCTACGTGGGTAGAGAGGACCCGGATTCCTGGACAACGCTCTGGATTACAGCTTCTCGTCCGTCTTACGCTCACGCCGTTACGAGCTGCATCAGCTCGGTGTAGTCCGTGACGACCTCGTACTTGACGTTCTCGCCGTTCTTCTCGTTGAGCGATGCGAAGAACTTCCGGGCGCATTCGATCTTCGCGTCCTCGACTCCTTTGAGCTGAAGAGACGAGAGGGAGCCTTTGGTCTCGGCGACGAAGTAGATGTGTTTGACGGTTCCCTCGGTGAACGCGATGGCCCAGTCTGGGTTGTAGTCACCTACGGGGGTCGGGATGAAGAACCCGCGTGGAAGCTTCGCGTAGACGGCAACCTCCTGACTGGTGTCGAGCTCGGTGACAAAGTCGCGCTCCACTTTCGAGTCCGTGACGACGTAGTCGTAGATGTGCTTCGTCAGCTTGTTGCCGGCGTGGGTGAGGTCCTGCTTGGTCTGGTTCTCTGTGAAAATCGCTGTGTCGAACCGGTCTTCGAGCGCGTCGTAGGTCAGGTGCTCGACGATCGCTGTTGCCTTCTGCTCGTTGATGAGTCGGACGGCCTCGGTGATGAACTGCTCCGGATTGAGCCGGAACTTGGCGAACGTCTCCGGTGTGACTCCGCTGAGGATTGCCGCCGCGGTACGACGGGTGAGCTGAGTTTTTTCGGTGATTTCACCGAGTAGGTCGTATTTGACCTGGGACGCGGCCGACACCGTCGCGGTGTGGGTTGTGGTGCTGGATACGTCGAACCCGGCACCGCTGGTGAGGTCGTCGGCTTCGAGGGCGTCGCGCTGCGTGCCAGCTTGGACAACGTATTGCATCGCGGCGACCTTGAGATGCTTGTCGAGTGCATGAATGCACTTGGTGACGAGCTCGGATGAGTCGAACTCGACCTGATAGACGGCCTTGTGGTTGATCCGGCGCCATAGGGCCTGGAACTCTTTCTTGGCGAAGTTGGCCTCATTGAGCGGGATCTTCTTGGGCTTGCGGTCGTCCGTCGGGGCCGGGACGTCGATATTGAGCGAGTCGACCAAGGGCAAGAGAAACTTGAGCATCGGTTTCAGGATCTCTGATGCCGGCTCTGCCAGCGTGCCAGCCTCTGTCGCTGCCTTGTACTCGTCGGAGAGCGTGTCATCGTCGTTCAGGTAGTCATTCTTGATCAAGTACTTATAGAGAGCCTGCGCAAGGGCTTCCTCGACTAGCGACTCGCCGTCTTCAGTCTGAATGGTCTTGCCGGTGAAGAACTTCACGCTTGCCTTGCGTGGCCGCGCAGCCAGCGAGTCGGAGATTTCCTTTTGCAACCCGGCGACGAAGTCGGTGTAGGACTCATCGGTCACGACCGTCAGCTCGTTGATGTCGTGAACCGTAACGGGGTTGTCCATGCGTTCGCCATGTTGGTCGACGGCCAAGCGCAGGCCGCGGCCAATCTCTTGCCGCCGAGATACGGTGTTATCGCTTTTCTTGAGCATGCCCATCACGAAGACGTTGGGGTTGTCCCAGCCTTCCCGAAGGGCGGAGTGGGAAAAGATGAAGCGAACGGGCTCGGCCAGCGATAGCAGCCGCTCCTTGTCCTTGAGGATCAGGTCGTAGGCGTCGACGTCCTTGGATTGGCCCTTCTCGTCACCTGTCGTGTGCACTGGCCCGTCGACCGCATGCCTGGTCTTCTTGTCGATCGAGAAGTAGCCCTCGTGCACGGCATGCACGTCGTCGCGGCGAAGATACGCCCGGTATGCCGCGGCTGCGATGTCGAGTTCGAGCTCGCCGAGAATCTCATCGACGATCGCG
The DNA here is from genome assembly GCF_030755135.1 of Mycobacterium sp. TY815. Classification (NCBI taxonomy): domain Bacteria; kingdom Bacillati; phylum Actinomycetota; class Actinomycetes; order Mycobacteriales; family Mycobacteriaceae; genus Mycobacterium; species Mycobacterium sp. TY815. Next base: position 5,954 of record NZ_JAUFRX010000011.1, read on the forward strand.
GCGTACTCCTCCTCGAAGATCCGGGCATAGTCGCCGAGCGTGTCCTCGCGGTCGTAATCGCGGTACTTCGCAACCTCATCAATGAAGAACAGCGACAACACCTTAACGCCTTGGGCGAACAGCTCCCGTTCCTTATCGAGGTGAGCCCTAATCACCTCCCGGATCTGAATGCGGCGCTTGGCTTCTTCGGTGACGTCACGGTCGGAGAGCTGTCCAGCGATGACCACATCACCGTTGCTGAGTTCGATGAAGTCGCGGTTGGCGTCGATGTCGGTAATGAAGAGGTCCTTGTACGCCTCGATGCCATTGGAGATGTCGTGGAGGTGGGCGCCCACGTCGAGGCGCTTGACCTGGCGACTGATCGGCCCACCTTTGGTCTGTACCTCGATCTCCACGCGAGCCCGCGGTTTTGCGCCCTTAGCGATCTCGATTGCATCGAGGTACAGGTAAGCCGTCGTGCCGGCCAGTCCCTTCACGGTGATGCCTCGCACCGCGATCTTCTTGACCAACTTCTGGTTGTACGCATCGAGCGCGTCGAGGCGGTGAACTTTGGTGTGCTCGATCTTGTGAGTGGCCGAGTAGCGCAGCACCATAAGCGCATTGAACCGCGACAGTGCTTCCAATGACTTTGGCGCACTGATCTTTTGCGGTTCGTCAATGATCACGATGGGACGGTTTGCACTGATGACATCGATGGGACGCCGCGACTGGAAGTCGTCGAGTTCGTCGTAGATGCGGCGGTTATCCTTGCTCGTCGAATTGAACGCCTGGATGTTGATGATCATCACCTGCACCCCGGCATCCGAGCTGAACCGCTCCAACTCATGCAGCTGGGATGAGTTGTAGATGAAAGACCGAGGCTTAGTGCCGTACATCTGCTGGAAGTGCTCGGCCGTCAAATCGATTGACTTCTTCACACCCTCGCGAATCGCGACCGACGGGACGACGATGATGAATTTCGACCAGCCGTACCGCTTGTGCAGTTCCATCATCGTCTTGATGTACACGTAGGTCTTACCGGTACCGGTTTCCATCTCGACGTCGAGATTCGGAGCACCCGGAGCGGCCTTGCTGTCCACCAGCTTGTCCGACAGCGGCAGGTTTCGCGACCGTTGAACTCGCTGAACATTCTCTAGCCACTGCGCTGGTGTCAACGCGATCTCGGCATTGCGCAGGCCCGAGTCGGAGGTCGCGCTCGGGTCAAAGAGCATCGGGGCCGTGGCCGGCTTCGCACTGCCCGGGTCGATCCGATAAGAGACACCATCATGCTTTGGCTGCCCAGCGAAGGCTTCGACAATCGCGTCCACGGCATCGGTCTGATACTGCTGAATCTTGAACTGAAGCTTCATCAGTGTCAGATGGCCTTCACATCCGTCGCCGGGGAGATCTCACGGAAGATCTGTTCCGCATTGATCCGAGCGTCGTCAGAGGCGAAGCCAGAATCGCGGAACACAGCCCGCAGCGGCCCACGCTGCGCGATGGCCCGCACCAACTCATGGCTCAGAACCGAATCGAAACACGCGATGAGAGCGTCGTCCTCGACGAAGTAGACCTCATGGCCCTCGAGCTTCTCCACACCGATGGGCATCGTCAGTTCGAGACCCCAGTCGAGCAACACCTGGAAAAGCAGATCCTCGGCGGAGCGACCAGGCTTCAGGCTGTCTTCCATCGACGGCAGCGCCTGCTGGTCAGTCTGGTCCGGTGTTCGCCAGACAGCCGCCATGTTCGTCGTGTCAACTCTGAGAGCCCGGAAGCCGACGTCTAATTCATTTGCACCCAGACCGGCGTCGTCGACCACTCTCCTACCAGCTCGCCGGATGCGCTCTCTGCAGAGAGCAGCAATCGTCTGGTAGCCCTGTTTCGCCGCTTCCGACTTCGGGTCCGGAGTCTCGTCAAGCTGTATCACGATGAATCGACGCGAGCCCCCATCTTCCGAATTCTTCGCAAGCACCGCGTGCGCCATGGTTCCGGATCCGGCAAAGAAGTCGAGGACGAGCGAGTCGGGAGCCGTTGCATGCTCAAGCACCCGCTTCATCAGCTGAACGGGCTTCGGATTGTCAAACAGCTTGCTGCCGAAAAGAGACGCTAGATCTCTCGTACCGTCGTCCGTATTGCCGGCGTAGCTGTGCTCCCAGAAGTTGATCGGAGTCAAGCCGCGGGCTTCAGAGAGAAACATCTTGATGGCAGGAACGGGAGCAGACCCATCCGTCCCCCAATATAGAAGGCCCTCACTGTGCAGCCTCTCGAATTCCTGTTTTGAGCGTCGCCACGCATTGGCCGTCGGCGTCGCCACCTGGCCGGTATTAGGGTTCGTAATCGGGTAACAAAGATTGGGACGCTGCTCCGGCGTTGCGGGGTTGAGAAAGGATGCTCCCTTCCAGGGTCCGCGGGGATCGTTGTCAGGATTTGTGTAGCGACCGTCGGCCTCGTCTGTACGTGGCAGAAGATTCACTGCGAATGCGTCGGAGCGACCATAGACGAGGATGTGTTCCACCACCGTAGTGAAATCCTGCGTGTTATTGCTGCGCGTGTAGCGCTTCTGCCACGAAATGTCAGCCCGGAAGTTCTGCTCACCGAATAGCTCGTCGCAGATTCGACGTAGATTCGCTGATTCATAGTCGCCCGTCGAAACGAAGAGGGCTCCATCCTCAGCGAGCAAGTTGCGGGCCAGCTTCAGGCGTGGATACATCATGCTGAGCCAGTCGGAGTGGAAGCGGCCGTTGGCTTCGGTGTTCGCCACGAGCTTGGCGCCCTCCCCGTTTGCCTGGCCGGATCGCGCGAGGTAGTCAGTGGCTGACTCGGCGAAATCATCGTCGTAGACGAAGTCGTTACCGGTGTTGTAGGGCGGGTCAATGTATATGAGTTTGACTTTGCCGAGGTACGACTCCTGCAGCAGCTTCAGGGCTTCGAGGTTGTCACCTTCGATGAATAGATTTTCGGTGGTGTCGAATTCGACAGATTCCTCGCGGATCGGACGAAGGGTCTTGGCGATTGGCGCGTTGGCGGCGAAGGCTGCTTCCCGCTTACCGGGCCAGTCGAGCCGGTAGCGCTCTTGCGGGCCCTCCACAACATGATCTGACAGTTCCTGGCGCAGCAGGTCGAAGTCGACGGCCTTCTTGGGATTCCCATCGGCGTCGAGCGTCTCGGTGATGACGTTGGGGAACAGCTCCGCGAGCCTGTCAATATTGGCCTCGGTCATGTCGGGCGATGTCATGCGAAGTTTCTCCACCTGCTACCTCTGCTGTTCCAGTTCTGCTTGCTTAGTTTTCAGGGCGCGCCGAAGCTCCACCTTGCGGTTGAGTTGCGGCTCGGCACGGAGTTTGCGCTCCAGGGAGGCGACCTCGCGTTCGAGCTTGCGCACGGCCTGGAGTCTCGCAGCAACGTCTGACAATTCCTCTCCTGGCCGTGCTGATACCGGAGTCAGCGGCGTGAGGAGTGCGGTGTACAGGGACGGCAGGCTGATCGCTGTCGGTAGTGGCTGCCGCTCGGCATCCGGGGGTTGCCAGTCGGTCGTGTAGTAGGCGCTGAGCTTCGGCGTAGCGGGGCCGACCTGCTTGTGCGATGCAGCCATCCGGACCCGCTGCTCGTCTCCTTCGCCCGTGACTATCTCGAAGATAATGGGGGTCTTCACCGCTTTGTCGATGGCCGCGAGCACGGACTCGCCGACATCGTCGCCCTTTGTATCGATCTGGAAAACTTGGATCTCGGGGACGTCTGCGTTGCCGGGCAGGTTGATGGTGGATTGGGCGAGTTTGTAGGCCCAGGTGATGCGTTGGATCTCGGAAACGAATTTGTCACGTACCGCACCGGGGACGGTGCCGTGTTCGTAGAACTTGGTCTTCGGGACGGTACGACCGAATTTGGCGGCGACGGGCCAGCGGTAGAGCAGGGCCGTCATGTGGTTCCTTCGGTGGCGTCGACGATCGCTATGAATGCGGTGAGTTCGAAGTCGTCGAGGCCGGCGATTGCCTGGGTGAGCGCGGTCGTGTGTCCATCGCTGAAGAGGCTGTCGATATCGCGTTCTTCGGTGACGTCGATCATGGATCGGATTGCTGCGGTGAGCAATTCGGAGTACTTGCCCATCTCTGCGCCTTCGCGGGTGGCAGCGTTGAAGACGCGGGTGACCTCGGTGACGGGTTCCTCATGAGGCCGGCATCCTGTGCGAATCAGGTCGAGCAGGTGTTTGGCCTCCGTGTGGTCAGCGATGACGTTGCCGTTGTCGTCGAGGTAGACAAGGTAGTGCGGGTGAAGCCGGTTGCCCCGATTGATGTTCTCGTTGGCGTCGACGTTGCGCAGCGCGAACAGCACACCGGGGTGGAGGCCTCTTGAGGGGTCTGCGGGGAGCACGGCGTGAAGTCCCTTCGGCGCGGTGGCCAGATCGCCGGACTCCTTGAGGTATCCCAGCAGGTCCATGCGGAAGTCGTTGAGACCGAGATCGGTGATGGACACACCGGTGCGGACGTCTTCGAGTTCGATGACTTCGTCTTGGAGCTTGCGGAGCTGCTCCTTCCGGAACGCGGCATCGCTGCCTTCAAGGGTGAGGACATTGTCGTCGGCGGTGCCGGCGAGGTCGGCGATGACCATGCGGTTCTCGACGCGTTCCTTGAGGTTGATGTATTCGTCGAGGGAGATGTCGGGCCAGAAGTTCACGAGCTGGATCTGGGCGTTGGTCGAGCCGATGCGGTCGATGCGGCCGAATCGTTGGATGATCCGTACCGGGTTCCAATGAATGTCGTAGTTGACGAGATAGTCACAGTCCTGGAGGTTTTGACCTTCGCTGATGACGTCGGTGCCGATCAGCACATCGAGTTCGCCGGTGTCTTTGGGCATGGTGAGGTGGCGTTGTTTGGACTTCGGCGAGAACAACGTCAGGACCTGCTGGAAGTCGTAGCCGGTCCCCAGCGTTGTTTTCGCGGCGTGGGCGCCGCCGGTGACGAGCGCGGTGTGTAACCCGGAGTCGCTCAATGCCGGCGCGAGCTGTTTGTAGAGGTACTCGGCGGTGTCGGCGAACGCCGAGAAGATCAGTGCCTTGCGATTCAACGGGTTGAGGGGGTTGGCGGCCTTGTCCTCGATGAGTCGTTTGAGCTCCTGCAGCTTGAGGTCGTGATCCGGTGTGACCCTGCGCATCTCGTCGAGTAATTCACGGAGGGTCTCGCGGTCGTTCCACAGATCGCGCTGCCAGGATTCTACGTCGATGTCGTCGAGGTCGATCTTTATCTTCTCGCCAAACGAGAGGGCCTCGACGTTGGCGTCGTCCTCGTCGTCGACATCGAGGTCCAGGCCGGAGAAATCGACGCTGAGGTCGTTCAAGGATCCCGTTCTTGACTTGAGCCGGATCAGAGTGTTGTCGACCGCCCCTTCAATTTTGGCGAGGGTGAGCCGGAACGCCTCGACCGAACTCTCCAAACGCTTGAGCAGGTTGACCGTCATGAGCTTTTTCAAGCCCTGCTCACGGCCGAGCTGCCCGATATTAGAGCGCGCAGTGCCGCCCTTGACGTTGTAGAGATCTTCGTACTTGCCGATCCGGCTTGGGAATACGTAGGCCAGCGGCGTGTAGACCGCCAGGGTGAGCACCTGAAGCTGTCCGAAGATTTCGTTGAATGCGGGCACATCGGGGAGGTCGGAGAGCGGCTCACGAATCGACCGCGGCGGGAGCCGTTGCGGGAAAGTACCGATCTCGGTGGTGTCGTAGAACGCCTGAATGTGCTTGCGGGACCGCGCGATGGTGACCGAGTCGAGCAGTTCGAAGAAGTCGAAGTCGAGCATCTGCAGGATGCGGTCGGTGGTGCGCGCCTCGGGGTCGAGCTTGGACCACTCGTTGAAGACGCGCTGCGCGTCGCTGAACACTTTCTCGACCGTCGTCGAGATGTTGAGGTGCTGGCTTAGGTTCTCGGACTCTCCTTCGTAGGCGAGCTGGAGTTGGTTCTTCAGGTCGTTGAAGCGGTTGTTGACCGGTGTGGCCGACAGCATGAGCACCTTGGTCTTGACGCCTTCGCGAATGACTTGACGCATCAGCCGCTGGTAGCGCGACTCTTTTTCTTCTGCGTAGTCGGCGTTGCGGAAGTTGTGGGACTCGTCGATAACGACGAGGTCGTAGTTGCCCCAATTGATTCGGTCGAGCCGCAGACCCAACGATTCACCTCTGGTGCGGGAAAGATCGGTGTGAGCAAGGACGTCGTAGTTGAACCGGTCGCGAGCGAAAATATTGGTGGTCAGATTTGCGTTGTAGTTGGTCCAGTTCTCCGCAAGCTTCTTCGGTGCAAGCACCAGGACGGACTTGTTGCGCAGCTCGTAGTACTTGATCACTGCAAGCGCGGTGAAGGTCTTCCCGAGTCCCACGCTGTCAGCGAGGATGCAGCCGTTGTAGGTCTCTAGCTTGTTGATGATTCCCGTCGCGGCGTCGCGCTGGAAGTTGTACAGGCTCTGCCAGACCTGCGTTTCCTGGTAGCCGGTGCGGTCGTTGGGCAGGACGTCCTCGCTGATGTCGTCGAGGAATTCCGAGAACAGGTTGTACAGGATCAGGAAGTAGATTCGCGCCGGTGAGTTTTCGGCGTACACGCTCGCGATGTGGTCGTACACCGCTTGGGTGACATCTTCGAGCTGCGTGGGGTTGTTCCAGATCTGATCGAACAGGGCGGCGTATTGCCGTGCCATGGGAGCATCGTCGAGCTTGGTCACGACGTTCGACACCGCGTTCCCACGTTCGTAACCAAGGTCGGCAGACGTGAACCCCTGGATCGGCTGGTAGGCGACCTTGTCATCCACAACGGCGAACTGCTGCATCGGTGCACCGGTCCGGTTCGACCGGAAGCGAGCCTTTCGGCGCACCCACTCCGCACATTCACGCGCGATGGCCCGCTGCGTCAGCTTGTTGCGCAGGCGGATCTCGAACTGAGAACCGTAGAGCGACGACTCCCCGTTCGATCCCGGCGGAATGAAGAACTGGCGGCGTTCCTTGGGCAGCTGATCGGTAGCCGCCGCGGCGACAAACGACGGCGAGGTGAAGACGAACTCGAGCTCTTCGAGACGCTCCAACTCCTTGCGCAGCGCCTCAAACGCGAAGATGGAAAATGTCGATGCAGCGATACGCAGCTTCGACCCAGCCTGCACCTCAGCCTTGAGATCGTCGCCCAGGAGATCGTTGACGTTGTCGATGATGTGCACGTTCAGTCCTCCGCGGCCGTCGCCCCGTTGCGACGAACCCAATCGTCGACCTCGGCTGCCTGGAACTTCCACAGGCGCCCCAGCTTGTGAGCTGGCATGCCCTTCTCGGCGATCCAGGCGTACACGGTGTCCTTGGTGACGCCAAGGTGGGTAGCGATGTCGTCGGCTGACAGCCACGGCTCGGGCACGGGCGACACCTCCTGGCTAATAGCTAATCGACACCTCGGTGCATGGGCGAGATGAGCTTATCGGGAAGAGACCCATTTGGACCGGTTTTGACCGGGTATAGCGGGTGAAGCCCGTTGCACGCCGGGCTTGGGTTGGCGAACGCCGGCGAGGAGACGGAGGAGAAGTGGGCAGTCGTTATCGTCGGTCCAACAGAACACTGAGGTTGGCCGATAATCACCTTCGTCTGCGTGCTGCACGGTCCCGTATAGGCGTGACGGTGCCAATCGGAGTCTCGCCCCGACTGGCCTGAAGCTGCGCGTTGAGCTCTGCGATCACGGTGACGGCGGCCCGGTTTCTGCGTTCGAGGTGGCTGTTGTGTTCGCGCAGCCTCGCGATGCACTTCTTGAGTTCCGTGACCGTGGCCTGTAGTCCAGCGAGCTCGGCGTCACGAGGAGCGGGTTCCGTGCCGACGCTGGCGTTCCAGTCTGCGATTACCTCAGTGGCACGGTTCATGGTTGCGCGGCTGACGCCGGCTTCGATGTGCAAGTTGGCTTTCGTGAGCCGGCCGTCAGTCCGTTTGGACTTGCCCGCCAGCAGGCGCTCCATCGCGTCGCGGAGCTTCTTCTCGGTTGCCGGACTGACGGTGGTCACTTCGGCTCCTGGTGGGTGATTTTGCGGACGTCGGCGAGCTGGGTTTCGAGGCGCTGGCGATGGACGGGTGCCATTCTCTTGTCCTTGAGCTTGTCGACGAGGTCGGATTCCTCGCGCCGCCAGATGGGCAGGTGTCGGTCGGTGATGACCGAGTTTCGGCAGGTGGCGGGTTGACACATGCTCGGGATCGGGCCGCCGGCTTTCACGGCTGCGGATGCGCCTTCCAGGCATAGCGCTTTGGCGGGGTCACCGAGGCAGTGATTGAGGGTGCCGAGTCGGATGGTGGCGAATTCGTCGCGCAGCAGGTTTCGGAGCATGCGTTCGTTACCGATGGCGACGGTGGTCTTGGCGCGGTCGGTGACGTCGTCGAGGCCGTTGGCGAAGGTTGTTGCGCCGGGACCGCGCAGAGCGTGGTCGCCTTGGGCGTGACGTGCCCAGTCAGCGACGAGTTCCCCGGCGGCCGCCTCCTTGACGTGGTGTTCGAATTCTTTGGCCCATTCAGGCGTGGGCGCCGCGTACCCGCTCGTGGTGGCGTTGGCAAGTGCGCGAACGGCGTTGTGTTTCAGTGTGATCCCAAGTGCGATCTCGCCGTCTGGCTCGTTGGCGGTGATCACGGCCATGGTGCGACGAAACATATGCGGCGCCAACGGAGTCGTGGGAATGGGCTCCAAGCCGTTCTGGGGCGAATGGTCGTTGACCCACGCCACGAACGATCGGATCTGTTCGTACTGGTCGAATCCTGCCAAGTCGCGGTGCACGCCTTCGCGCACCGCGCCGAAGAGCCGGTTCTCGTCGCGGGTGATCTGCTCGGCGACTTTGAGCGCCCTCACGACAGGTTCACTGACCCACCAGCGTTGAGGTGTACCGCCGTATGGCTGCATCTTGTGCAGTGTGCTGGTGACGGCGGGGGCACCGTAATGTGTTCCGATGGCCCCGGTGGCGAGGCTTTGAACTTCGCTGTCACGCATCATCGTCATGATCGCGACGAAAATGTATGCGGCGTTGCGCAGTTGGGTGAGTTCCTTGCTGACGATGATGCGGTCGAAGCCGCTTATCCAGGGCCCGTGTGTGCCGTCGGGCCGTTCAACAGCCGCGGGTTGGACCGAGCTGTAGCCGTATCGAGTGGGCACGCCTTGGCTGATCGCCTGATGGACGCGAAGTTGCCGAGCAGGTCCGCGGTTGCCGTAAAAGTTGGTGCCGCTCAATCGAAGTGCCGTGCAGAGACCCAGGCCGTCCCAGTTGATGTCTCCCGCCCGTGCGCGCCCCAAGGTGTAGATGTGCAGGGGAACAAAGGCTTGAGGTGATGACAGCCAGGCGTCAAGCGCATCGTCGATATCCCGTGTCGAGGGACGGACCTCCCGGTTTTTGGGTCCACGCGTATTGAGGAGCGCAATTTCGTCGCGAGCAGCGGTGATATCGGGGGCGAACGTTTCGATGTAGGTCCAGCAGGCGCGTACCAGTGGCCAGAAGGTTTCCGGCGGGATGACGGGAGTCTTGACTTCGCCGCCGGATCTTGCAGCCCACGGGTCGACCTGGATGGAAAGTCCGCCGTTGGGCAGGAGCCCCCGGAAATCACCGAGGTGACGCAGAAGGTCGTTGGCGCTACGGCCGGCAGAGAAGGATCGAGCCTTTCGCTCGGCAAGGTAGGCCTCACCGTCAGCGTGAGTCCAGGCCGACAGGTCGGCGGTGAGACCGGCCCTGGCGGCCCATTCCGCGAGGTATCTCAATTCGGTGAGGACATGTCGGATGGACTTCAATTTGTAGGGCCGATTGGAACGATAGATTCCGGCTCGCCTGACTATGGGGTGGACCGGTTGCAGCATGGCCATCGCGAGGGTTTTGGCGATCGGCACCCACCCGTCGGGATACACATCGAAACGCAAATGTGCTTGTGCAGCATTGAGGTTCGGTGCGAGACCGCTGGCGGTGAGATCCCAGCGCGGGAGGTCCCCGAATCGGGGGTCAGGCCCGTCGGTCACGCGGCGGTCAGCGGGTAACACCGGCTCGTCGGGATCGAAGCCTGTCAGTGTCGGACAAGTCTGCGGCTCGGGTGCGTTGGTCATTGTTCAGCCCTTTGTCCAAGCGGGCGGTGCAAATGGACGTCCGCCGGGCGGGCAGCCTCGATCTGCTCGGGTGGGAACTCGGCGACAATGGCGTCAATGTTGACTCTCTGCTGGCCGTAGATCTCGCTGAACACCCTCGGCGGCGTGTTGTTCTCGATGGCGTCCAGTGCCTCTCGGTAGGCGATCAGGCGCGGAAGGTGATCGCGGAATACGATGGCGTTACGGCATTGCAAGCACATCGACGGTGAGGCATGGCATAGCGAGCCCTGATCCATGAACGGTGCGTCATAGGGATCTCGGCAAGCAGCGATCGTCAGTTCCTGCTCAGTGGGCGTCTCCGCGGCGACGGTGGCGGCAATTTCGGCGAGCTCGGGATCTGTCGGTGATTCGGAGACCTCGGCTGCCGTCGCGGCCACGAATGTTGGTCCCTGTGAGGCGCGTTGCAGGACCTTCTGCTGCGCACGCAGCACCGTCTGGGCGGCGATCGTGTGAACGGTCGTGGTTTGCGCGTAGTGGTCGCGGAAGACCTCGACGGTGTGGTCGTCGCCGGCAGCGCCGGCGAGAGTGCCCAGCAGAGCCGCGCGTGCACTCTTGACCGTCTTACGGAGCCGGCGCATGTCGTGGGGTTGGCTGATCGAGAGGCTGTGGCGCTCAATCAGATTCTTCAGCGTGTTGAGTTTTCCGAAGTGGTGCTCCCGGACCACGTAATGGGGGTACTCGTGGTCGAGCCGATCACGGACAGACCGGCATCCGGTCACCCAGAACAGCGGTTGATCCGGCGTCAGCGCGTGGGCGTGGCGCATGGCATGGGCAGCTCGCCGCACAAGGTCGCCAGCCTTCCACCCCCACGGCTGGTCCCGCGGCGAGGCCAGGGTGTGCCATCGGATCCGTTGGGCACGCGCCTTTGTCGCCCGAACCCGCACGGACTCCACGCCGAACTCGATGTCCTCGCGACAGAGTCGAGCGCTCTCTTCGGGCGACCATCCGGTCTGCAAATGCAGTAACACCCGGATGGCCAGGAGATACTCGGCATCGGGAGCCAGGAATGCGCCGACGGCAGTCAGCAGTGGTGGGGCCTTGATTCGCGCGGGGGCGCGTCGCACTCCCGACATGCGGTCGATCTCCAGCGGATCAAGTTGGCGTCGTGATCCGGCGAGATGGACGTGAAACCCATCCTCATAGGGCACATTGCGCAAAGCCCACAGCACGTTCTCCACGCGGTTCCACCCGTGGATCCGCGGATCGTGGCCATCGCGAAGTAGGGCGTCGCCGCGCGCCAGACGGTCCTCTGTGTCGCGCACGATCTGCCGGCAGGTCTGCTCAAGTTGGAGGCGCTCGTTGTTGCTGAATTCGTCGAGCGGGAGTTCCTGCCATGGCCGTCCGTCTAACACCTGGCCGTTCGCCCAGTCCGCCAGCACACCGCCGGGAATCCCGTTGGACTGCAGGTAGCGGGCGACTTGATTGCGAAGCTCCATGCCCAGGTCTTTGGCTCGGACGCTGGGCGGGGGAAACTCGGCGACCATCGCCGATTCCCAATCATGCAGCCGCCGGGCCACGTCCGCGCCGTCGCCGGACAATGTCAGGAATCTGTCCGCGTCCGCGGTAAGGAACTTCCCGACACTACGAACCACGCTGGATTGGCGGGACACTGTGCCAGGTGATAGCGACGCGGTCTCTGCGCATTCCTTCCACGCGTCAGCCAGTTCAGCCACGAGCCGTGTCGCAACGTACTGGGCTGGATCGATTCGAGATTGTTTCAGCGGACCACCCGGCGGAAACGTCACAGTACGCGGCTGGCGGTCGGAATCGTTCACGGCCGTTGTGCCTCAATTTGCGCGAGAACGTAACTGGCGTAGTCACGTTCGTTGTCGCTCCACGACTCGAAGGCACGTTGAATGAGCTCGTCTGACTCATCGACATAACGCAGATAAACCATCGTCGTGGACGGGCCGGCATGCCCGAGCAGACGCTGCAAAGTCAACAAAGGGTTGTGAATGATGTGCTCGCTGATGGTGCCGAACCCGTGCTTGGGACGCGATCGTTCGAGCTGCGCAGCACGCGCCTGCAGGCTACGCAGCATCACCACGGCAAAGGTATGACGCAAGTCGTGTGGCGTGACCGCCACCGGCATGATCGGAACCTGGCCCTCGAAGTTCGCCAGCCGGTCGTTGGCCTCCTCAAAGTATTGGTGCCACCGCCGCTGCGATGGCGGCAGGCCGCCTCGACCGACGAACAGCGACAGTGGCTCGATCCCGCCAGGAGTCACCTTCACCAGTACGCGTCGCGTCTCTGGCGGAATCGTCGCGAACTCGTCGCGCCGCTCGTCACCATTAAGCGTGTAGACCAGCTTGCCCGCCGGCAGGTCAACGTCGTGGACCACCGCCATATTCGGCAGTTTCCGGCGCAAGCTCGCCTGGGCCTTCCGCACCAGCGATTTCCGCTCCGTGCAGCGGTACAGCTCAACTCTCTGGACGGTGGATGCCGGAACATAAACTCGGCGTCGACGGCCGTTCTTCGCGCATGCCTCCAGCACCAGTGAAGTGCCAGCCCCCTCCGATCGGACCTCGACGTCCAGCAGGGTGCTCCATTCGGTGAGCCTCATCCCCGTGGTCAGTGCCAGCTCGGCGGCGCACGCGTTTCGGACCGTAGACCTGCCGCGGTAGGAGCGATCCAGCTCTCCCGTGGGCAACTCCCCGCCGAACCCAACATCGCGCAACGCGACCCACTGCGCGTGAGAAAGCGCCCGAACATCCATCTCAGTCCGAGGAATCCGCGGAGTCACCACCGACCGGCTGCCGACCTGAATCCACGGCAAACTGTCTCTGCGCCCGGTTTCGTACAAGTACGTGAAGAGAGCTCGAATCACCACCAATTGCCGAGCCCACGAACGCGGCGAGACCCCGGAAGCGAATCGGTTCGCCCGGTAGGCCACCAGGTCCGACTCCGAGACATCTAGCACCCCAACGCCTCTCGTCTCTAGGAACCGGCCGAACTCGAGCGCGTCGCGGGCATAGGCGACAACAGAGTTCCGACGTAGATTCTGCGAGTACAGCCGCAGGAATGTGCACCAAGGTTCCACCGGGCGCATCGAATCGTCCACCAATACCGGAGTCCCGTCGGGCACTCGTGGCGTCGAGATGGCGTTGGAGCCGACCGCCTTCAACCCGTCCGGCCGCGACACCAGCGACCAGTCAGCGAAGTACAAATCCACCGGCAGCGTCCCCCTCAACGGCCCTTCTGTAGTCAGGGTTGCGGGCACTGTAACGGGGTTGCGCATGGATCCGAGTGAGACACGCCCAAATACAGCGCATAA
>NZ_JAUFRX010000012.1:0-16811 GCF_030755135.1 Mycobacterium sp. TY815
CAACAAGGTAGCGCCCGGTACTCCGCCGGACTGGCCCAACGGACGCTACGCGAGGTCCACCCCGCCGCCGGTTCTGCCGCCCTATCCTGGTTGGCCAGAAGGCGGATCTGCCTAGCGGCACAGTTGCCCTCTGGGCATCGCGATATGGCCTTTCATCCGAGTCCGCGGCGACGCCGCACGAGCGCCACGTCCTCGGCAATAAGCCCATCGATACGATTTCTCAGTTGCGTTTGTGACAGCGGCACTGCATGGCGGAAGTCTTCGTCGTAGATGTAGTCGCCGTCGTCTCTTATCCTCAACCAGACGAGGAACTTGTTGTCCCAATCCACACCCCACGCGCGGGCGGGCCGGCTATGCGACTGAACAATCGCCAACGCCGCCACCTCCGCGCTCGGCACTCGCTGCACCGCCGAGCCGGCCACTGGGACCTGCACCGACGTTGTCGCGTAGCCGTCTTCAGGGTCGGGTGCCGTCCTGGCGAAGTAGTCGACATATGTTGGAATAACAATCCGGTTGCGCGAACCCGGATGTGACAGCTCAACCAAGTCGGCAATCGCCGCCCCTAATCCGTATGCCGACAACTCATAGACGTCCACCACATCAGCCTCAGACCGCTGAGTGGCGATAAAGCCTGACTCACCGACGCGGTACGCCATGATGCGGGTGTCTGCTCGTTCCTCCGGTCTGTAATGAACCCGGCACTCGACCCAGATGTCAGCATCCACATACGCCGACATCCAACGCCTGAACACACGAAATTCTCCGGATTCAAAACGATCCAAAAACGTCGCAGAGGATGCGTCAACATTCGCCGAGTGTTGCGTGAGCGCAAACGGATACGGCAACTCACGCCCTTCCAATTCACAGATTTCCGCCAAATCCGCGACAGCAATACCACCAGTCAGGTGACGGTTCCCGTCTTGCATGAACGGAGCATCAATTCCGGGAGCCCGGCGGCCGGCCGCGCCGGCGCGGGGTGACCTGATAGCCGCCGCGTTCGGCCACCGCCCGCAGCCGGCGCAGCGCGAATTCCCGGGCGCGCTGCCCGGACTCCGGAACCGCTATTCCGGCCCACAGCCCCTGCACGCCTGGGGCGTGGTAAGCCTCGCGGGCGCACCAGGCGCGGCGTGGGCAGGCCACACACAGCGCCACGGCTTGGGCGTCGGGCTGGGTGGTGGTCCAGCGTTCCGGATCCGCGGTGCAGCGCGGCACATACCCCTCCAACGGTGCCGAGTGTGAGGTTGCTGCCGCAGCCATCCGCCGTCCCCTTACGCGTGTGCCACACCCACTTGATGCGACATCCCCCACTGTCTGGCACTAGCGTACTAAAGGAACGCCTCCTAGCTGGGCCGATTCGGCGCACACCGTCCCCTCCGAGCAAGGATTTCCCATTGGATTGGGTCCGAGCCGGGGACCGCTTTCACCGCTGGCCCCACCCCCATCACGGCCGCCCCAAGGCATCTCAGCGCGGCATGATCGCCGCCTGTGATCGGCCCGCTATAGCTCTAGCCCATAGCTTTGGTGCTGCGCGCGGGTGCGGTGTCGGTGCTGCTCAACCCAGCGGCGTTGCTCCAAAATGTGCTCGAGTTGTTGGTTGTGCCAGGCGCGGTAGGTGCGCTGGCGGGCGTGCAGGTCGCGGGTGCGCCGCACCAGGAGGCCGCGCACGATGTCGGGCAGCTGGCGGGGGTCAGTGGCGGCGGCGAGGTGATGAGCGGAATGGGCTGCTTCACCGCGGTGGGCGATCACCGCACGCACCAGCCCGACGGCGTCTTTGGTGGTGCCGCGGCGCAGCACATGCATCCCGGGCTCCTCGCGGTGTTCGTGGGCGGTCTCGGTGGCGTGGCGTTCGTAGAGGTAGGCGGTGTTGGTGTGCCGGCCGCGGGTCATCGCGACATACAGCAACGCTCGGCTGGTGCGCTCCCCGAGTACGGCGTGGGTGGTGTCTGCGGTGACCCCTTGGGCCGAGTGCACGGTGATCGCATACCCGTGGGTCACCTGCTGGTGCAGGTAGTCCCCGGAGAACGCGGCCCGCGCCCCATCAGAGAGGCGGCGGGCGGCGATGCGGTCACCGGCGGGGTCCACGGCCAGGACCTGCCAGCGTTGCCCGTTGCGGACCGGGGCATCGGGGCGTCGGGTGTTATCAGCGGCCGCCAACACCGTGATGTCGGGGGTGTTGCGCCGGGTCAGGATCAGATCCCCCACCGCGAGTTGGTGTCCCCGCGCGGCGGTGATCGTCGGGGTGTGGGGGTCGCGGGCGGCGTCGAGGTGGTCGTCGTGGAGGCGCTGGTTGAGGGCGTCGGCGATCTCGGTGGTGTCACACACCAGCAGCGCATCTTTGCCGGCGGCGATGTCGGCGCGGTACGCCTCGAGGGCGTCGGCGGCCATGGCGATCGGGTCCCCGCACCGCAACCGGCCATGGGTCGCGTACCATCCCACGGCGCGCCGCACCGGGGCGGGCCCGCCCTCCCGCAGCGCCAGCGACGCGGCACGCTCACCCGGATCGGTCATCCGCCACACCTCAGAGAGGGTTTGGGTCCAGGGCAGATCCGCACAGAGTTGGGCGAACATCCCCCCACAGGCTTTGACCGGGGACAATTGGTGGGCATCCCCGACCAACACCGTCTTAGCCCCAGCCGTAGTGGTCGCGGTCAGCAGTGCCCGCAGTTCGGTGGTGCCGACCATCGCGGCCTCATCGACGATCACCACCGTGCGCTCATTCAAGACCAGGGTTTCCTCACGTAACGCCGTTAACGCGGCGGCGACGGTCATCCCGGTATCCCCGGCGCCTTCACGGACCGCGACATCAACAGCTTTACCGGTCGGCGCGATCACCAACACCCGCTTACCACTGTGGCGGGCCCCGATCCGCAGCGCCCGCATCGAGGTGGTCTTGCCCGCCCCCGCCGGCGCCGACAGCGGGCAGATCAGCCACGGCAACCAGGCAATGTTGGTCACTGCACGCGCCTGATCGGCCGACAGCCCGGCCACATCCAGATCCCGCAACCCGTAGAGCTGCGCGCGCTCGTCGCGGGCATCGACCAGCTCGAGCAGCCGGGCCTCGGTGGCCAGGATCTTGTCCAGGGTGAACTGCTGCGACCCTTCGCGTTGATGCGCGGCCCGCGGCCCCGAAATCCGCATCCCAACTTCGTTTACTGTGGCTTCGATCAGCTGCCGCGGGGATCGCGGATCACCGTCGATATCGACCGGCAGTTGCGCCCCGATCAGCTCCACCAAGTCCGCGCGGGTCAGCACCGCTTTACCCCGCTGCTCGGCCGCCTCGACCAGCCGGCTGCGCGACCACACCCCCCGCCCCGCGCGGGTTTGGCGGGCGTGGCGCGCCGCCTGGTGCGCGTCGCGGTTAATCGTCCAGCCGCGCCGATCGGCCCGCCACATTTCCCGTAATTGCGTCCATGCCAACTGCTCGGGTTTGCCCGGCCGGGTCGCTTTCTGCGCGGCCGCCAACTGCGCCGCACTGGGCCCGGTCGCGGGGTCGATCACGACCAGATTCTTGGCCGCCCACGCCCGCAACGCACTAGCGCGCTGCGACCACACGGTAATACTTCCCGGGTCGATCGCGGCGACCTCGGCCATCCCCGTCGTCGGGTCGATCGGGGACCATTCCACCCCGATCGCGCGGTGCAACTCCCGACGCAGCGTCACCTGATAAATCACCCCCGCCGCCCGCGCCTCATGAAACAAACTGGTGCCATCCAACGACACCAATTTCCCGTCCGCGCGGGCCTGGCGATTGGGCACGATCACATGGGTATGCAAATGCGGATCCCCCGCCCGCGACGTCTCATGCTGATACGCCACCGCCACAATCCCGGGCAGCCGCACCAAATCCTTGGCCCCCGTGTCTGGGTTGTGCACCCGGGTATAACCAGCATGCTCCGCCAAGTACTCCAACGCCTCCGCCAGGGCCGCGGTGTGGGCGTTCACCACCGCCTTCTGCATCACCTCATTGGGGTGCAACGCCCGCAACAACGACACACTCTTCGGGGCGCAAAACGTCAAATCAAACCCATGCACCGACCCCGCGCCCCACGCCCGACCACACTCCCCCGACGGCGCCACCCCCTCATCCAGCCACCGACCCACCACCCCGGTATCCGCCTCACCACCGGCCCGCGCCGCATCACTTAACCCCACCAGCCCCGCCGCGGTGCGCCAATCGCCGGCGCACACCCACACCGGCGCCCGCGTGTCACCTTCGGCGTAGTACTCCCCCAACCCCCCATTCGCACACCGGACATCCCGGGCGGCCAACCCCACCGCATTAGCGGTGTCGTTGTAATACGCGATCGACCACCGCGACAACTTCGCAATCGTCAACACCCGCCAACCTCTCCACCACACTCTGGGGCCGCCCGCCAAACGGCTGGGGTTGGTGCTTGACGGGCGGCACCACCAGCATCGCACACATTTGTGCAAATGTGCCCAATGGCTTGACTGGGTTGAACAATGTCGCGACGACTGACCATCGACGCGACAGAGTGGCTGGGGCAGCTATCGGTGCTGGGGCAGCGGTGGCCACGACGCGGCGGCGGACGATGCGACAGTTGCAGTGCGTCGCGCCGCGGCCGCGCGTTGGGCATCTGCGAGCGCGGCGAACGCCGCGACGCGCCCGGGTCCAGTGGCGGCGGCTTTTCCGCGGGCGCGGGCCGCGGCGTAGTCGGCGCGTTCACGCGCCGCGGTGCGCGCCCGCGCTTGCGCGGCAGCGCGTTGTTGGGCTTCGCGCGCCTCGTCGAGGGCGGCCGGCCGAGCGCTCAGGGTGTTGTGGGCGGTGTACCACGCCAGCAACGACCCCAACAGGGCGATCGGACGCGCCGGATTGTCCGGGATACAGTGCCCGGTGCCCAACCATTCGTTGACGAGCGCGGTCAGATCCGCCGGTGTCCAGCCGGCGGCGGCCGGCGCGGCCAGCATCGCCGCCCAACTGCCGGCGCTGAACCTGCGGGCCCACGGTGGGGCATGCGGATCAGCGCGCCACCGCCCCGCCAGGCGCCGGCCGCCCTCATCGGGTGCGCGGCGGCGCGTAGCGCCGTGGTGCCGGGCGCGGTGAGCGCCCGCGCGGGTAGTAACCAGCTTTCTCAAACAGAAGGGTTCAGTGGTTAGTAGGGACCGTCCCAGGTGGGGTGACAAGCTGTGCACAAGCCTGGTCACCGCCCGGGTGGTGTGGGCGTTGTCGTGCAGCGCCCACACCGAGGCCCAGCCGCGGTGGCGATCACCCATGCGCCAGGAGGCCATCCGTTCGGTGTAGGTGCGCTGGCGGCCACGCAGGACCTCAGTGGCCACCCCGAGCAGGCGCAGGCATTCATGCGCGCGTTGGATGGTGCGTTCGTCATAGCCGGTGTCGCGTTCGAGTTGGGCGTTGGTGGGTCGGCACCCCCGCCCGGTGCTCCGGTCGGCGTAGCGGGCCATCGCCGCGGCGATCACGATCAGGGTGGGTTTGGCGATGCCCCCGTTACACATCGACGGCCGAATCGTCGGGTAGTGCAGGTCGTAGGCCACCGCCACGGTGAGATGCGCCCAATCGGTGGGGCCGGCGCTCCAGCACGGCACCCCGGCATAGGCCTCAGCGTCAAGCTCTAAAGCCACAAAGGCACTCGGCGGCGGCAGACCGCGGCCGGCCAGGCGCCGGCCGCGCCGCCTGGCCAACACCTCGGCAACACCGGTCGTGCGGATGACACCGCGCCGCGGCCACGCCGCAGTACAGCCGCGATACACACGCACCGAGCTGTCCACACATGGTGGGGAAAAAAGTGGATCACGGCACGCAGCAAAATCTGGAACCCCGCCCAGATATGCGCTACCGTGAGACGAGACTCCCAAGTCACGTCCCTTTCAGGGGCAACGGGTGCGGACCCGGAACCGAGCTGCTAACTCGGTTCAAACCCTTCCGACAGGGCCCCGCAATGCGGGGCCCTTTGTCATATCAGTGAGTCGTCCACACCGCTATGGAATTGTTGGCGTTTGTACCCCGACTGGCGTCGGGCGCGGTGCTCACATCGCCAAGGGCAAAACCTCCCTCTCCAACTCGCGAACGGCTTCGGGGTGCCCGACAGCGATCGCAAGCAGATCCGCGGAGAGTTGACTAACACTGGTGCCGCGCTCGGCGGCCATTTCGCGTAGGCGGCCGTAGACGACCGCCGCGGCGCGTACTTTGATCTGTTCGCGATCACCTTTATGCGGCTGTGCCATGTACCTGATCTTGCGGGCAAAGACGCGGTACCGGGTACCGACACGCCGCCAGCTCCGTGATGTTTTTGTTATGGACTGCCGCGACACGTTCGGTGTGGCAACAGCCGCTGCTAAGAGGGCCATAGACCTCGCGAACACAAAACGGCAATGAAAAACCCGCCCCCAGCAGGGACGGGTGGTATGGCGTAATTATGCAACGTGCGTTGCATGCGCGCAATTCCCCTCCTTTGTCGGGCATGTCACCACGGCGGGGGCTTGGGTACACCGTTGGTGGGATCGGCGAGCTGGCAGGCCTGGAAGTCTGCGGGTGTGAGTTGGTACCACCAGTGGTTGCCGACGCCGTCGCCCGGTTGACCGCGGAGTTTTCCCGCGAGTGGGCTGCGGGAAGGATTCACGGTGCCTACCGGGACGCGATCGCGCGCGGTCTGTACCGGAAATTTGAGGTCGCTGTCATTGCTGATGATCACGGCGGCATCGATGCGCTGTTCAAGGATGTCGAGCAGGAGGTGGGAGGCCACGTTGACGTCGGAGCCTTTTTCTTCACGTCGGGCTGTGGAGACCACGAACACCGCGGCAGGGTCGTCGTGGCCGGTGGCGTCTTTGACCATGAGCAGGCCGCCGGGGCGCGCGAGAACGGGTCGCCCCTTGCGGTCAGGGGTGGCCAGCGGCGCGCGCGCTACCCGGTGTACGTAGTTGCCCAGTTCGATGTGGCTGGTTGTTTGAGAGCGCTGTAGGGCACGCAGGTACACGTCTTGTTCGCGGTTACCTACTGGGTTGTCGGCACCCGAGATGACGGCGGTGCAATAGATCACCCGCTTAATCGTGGTGTTGGTCCAGGCTGAGTGATTGGTGACCAGGCGAGCAGCCAGTGCGCGCACGTCGATGTCAGCGGCACGTGAATTCTGACCCCGGCGCGGCAACTGAAATTTGACCCCCTGGTGCGGTGGCCTGGCTTTAGTCGAGCCAGGAGGACCCAAGGGAATGTTGTCTGTGGAGGATTGGGCTGAGATTCGTCGTCTGCGTCGGGCCGAGGGCCTGCCGATCAAGGTGATCGCGCGGATGTTGAACATTTCGAAGAACACGGTGAAGTCGGCGCTGGCTGATGATGGGCCACCGAAGTACGAGCGACCGGCGTGAGTGTGACAGGTTTGGCTGGCCCCCGTTTGTCGCGGAATGTCAGGTTTGAGTGGCTCCACCGCGACTCGCCGGGCAGGTTGTGTCAGGTTTGAGTGGCCCCACTTCATCGTCGCCGTAAGGAGACGATGACAGGAGCCAGAGTGGGGTCCAGGGTGGAATTGTTCGAGCAGATCCGACGGGGTTCCCGGGTGGATGGATTGTCGGTGCGGGCGCTGGCCAAGCGGCATCGGGTGCATCGCCGAACTATTCGGCAGGCGTTGATCTCGGCGCAGCCACCGCGACCGGCGCCGCGGCGGTGGCGGGCCCGCAAGATCGACCCCTTCGTCGGGGCGATTGATGACATGCTGCGGACTGATCGCGATGCCCCGCGTAAGCAGCGGCACACTGCTCGGCGGATTTTGGCCCGGTTGATCGACGAGCATGACGCCGCAGACCTGGTGTCCTATTCGACGTTGCGGGATTATGTGGCCAAGCGGCGGCCCGAAATCGCTGCGGAGACAGGCGATCAGCTGATCGAGGCGTTCGTGCCGCAGACCCACGAGCCGGGTCGTGAGGCTGAGGTCGATTTCGCTGAACTGTATGTCGATTTGCCTGAGGGCCGCACGAAATGCTTTCTGTTCACGATGCGGCTGTCGATGTCGGGCAAGGCTGTGCACCGGGTGTATGCGACCCAGTCCCAGGAAGCGTTTCTGGAAGGCCATTTAGCGGCGTTCGACGAGTTCGCCGGCATCCCGACCGGCCACATCCGGTATGACAACTTGAAGTCCGCGGTGAGTCGGGTGTTGTTCGGTGATCGCGACCGGATCGAAAACCAGCGTTGGGTCTTGTTTCGATCACACCAAGGCTTCGAGGCGTTCTACTGCATCCCCGGCCTAGCCGGAGCGCATGAGAAGGGCGGTGTGGAAGGCGAGGGCGGACGGTTTCGACGCAACCACCTCGTCCCGGTCCCCAAGGTGGCGTCGCTGGCACAGCTCAACGAGCGGCTGGCTCAAGCCGACCGCGACGATGACGACCGCCGGATCGGTCACCGCATCCGCACCGTCGGTGAAGACTTCGCCACCGAGCAACCACTGCTGCGCGCGCTGCCTGCCGAGCGATTCGAACCGGGGCTGACCCTGGCACCGCGAGTCGACCGGCATGGGCGAATCATGGTGCGCAGCAGTCAGTATTCGGTGCCGGCACGCTTTATCGGCCGGCGAGTGCGGGTGCGGCTGCGCTCGAACGAGTTGTTCGTCTCCGATGGCAGCACCCCGATCGCGCATCACGAGCGCTCGATCCGTAAAGGAGCTCAGGTCCTTGACCTGGACCACTACTTGGAGGTGTTGAAGATCAAACCCGGCGCTTTGCCGGGGGCTACCGCCTTGGTGCAGGCGCGGGCGGCCGGCACCTTCACCAGCGCCCATGAGGCGTTTTGGGCTGCTGCCCGCAAAGCGCACGGTGATGCTGCGGGCACCCGGGCACTGATTGACGTGCTGTTGCTGCACCGGCACATGCGTCACGCCGATGTCACTGCCGGGTTGAGCGCCGCTCTCAACGTCGGGTCCACCAATGCTGATGTGGTGGCAGTGGAAGCTCGCCTTGCCGCCCACCACCACGGCGGCGGCGCCGCAGTCGGTGCAGCCCTAGCGGACACGTCCCCCGTTGAGCAGCAGCGGCGGGTGATCAGCCTGACCGAGCGGCGGCTCACCGATCCGGCTGCGGTGATCGCCGGGCTGCCGCCTGACACCCGAGCAGTGCCCTCGCTGGCAGGCTACGACGATCTGTTGACCCGACGCGCCGCCAGAACTGCGCAATTCCCGCTGCCTGTGACCGGAGGGGTCGGCTGATGGGCGCACCGGTACGACGACGTCGAGGATTGAGCGCCCAGGCCGCAGATGCTGCGGTCGATCAAGCATGTCGGCAACTACGGCTCCCGTCGGTGCGGGGGTTGTTCGCCGACATGGTGGCCACCGCGGAGAAAGAACAACTCACCTATCAGGGATTCTTGGCGGAGTTGTTGTTGGCCGAGTGCGACGACCGGGCCCGACGCCGCTCGGTCCGCCGGGTCAAAGCCGCAGGGTTTCCGCGGGAGAAGTGGCTGGGAGACTTCGATTTCGAGGCCAACCCGAACATCAACCCGGCCACCATCCACACCCTGGCCACCAGCGCATGGGTACGTGCCGGGCAGCCCTTGTGTTTGATCGGGGACTCCGGCACCGGTAAAAGCCACCTGCTGATCGCGTTGGGCACCGCGGCTGCTGAAGCTGGATTCCGGGTGAAGTACACCCTGGCGACAAAGCTGGTCAACGAACTCGTCGAAGCCGCCGACGAGAAGGTCCTGGCGAAAACGATCGCCCGTTACGGCAGAGTCGATCTCATCTGCGTGGACGAATTGGGGTATATGGAACTAGACCGTCGCGGCGCGGAGCTGTTGTTCCAGGTATTGACCGAGCGCGAAGAGAAAAATTCAGTGGCGATCGCGTCAAACGAGTCGTTCTCCGGTTGGACAAAAACGTTCACCGACCCGCGCCTGTGCGCAGCAATCGTGGACCGACTTACCTTTGGCGGCAACATCATCGAGACCGGCACCCAATCCTACCGACTGGCCCACACCAAAGCAGCACACACCGCCGCGAAATGAGGGGTCTGGGCTCACCGCACCGGAGAATCAATCCTCACTCCGCGGCCGTGCGGCGGCCATCAATGCGCGTAGCGCTTCATCCGCCGGGCCCGCGATCGGATCATCAAGGGAGCCAATGAAGACCGCAGCTATCTCGCCCGGATCGGCGGCAGCGATGGAGCGCCAGGCAGCTAGATTGGGGTGATCGACATCGGTCGCCGCCTCAGCGGGCTGCAGTTCAACAATCGCCCGCGCCAAATATGCTGCCGAAATTGGAATTTCGCGCGTCCCGCAGGAATAGCCCACCACCTCGGCCAAGATCACCGCCGGCAACCCGTGAGTCCCACCCGGCCGGTTCACATATGGGAATACCCACTCGTGCCCGCACCGGAACCCAACCGCATAAGCCACCGGCACCGCCCAGCCGTCGATCCGACCACTACGAGCACGCCGAATCTCATGCAGCCCCGCCAGCGTTGACCAATCCTCAACGATCACGGACCGATTCAACCACCCTGGGTTCAGCAGTACCCGGGTCCATGCCAGCGGGGCTGGTCTCTGACGGTGCGGCGATACGCTGTTGTCGTGGGATCAACGCGCCTCGACACAGCACGAGTCCAGGCCGCTCGGGGCATGATCAACCCGATTTTCCTCGACACGCCGTTGTACCGATGCGAGGCCCTGGAGAGCAGCCTCGGCTGCAAAGTGAGTATCAAGCTCGAGACGGCGAACCCGGTTCGAAGCTTCAAAGCCCGCGGCGCCGAGGTGGTCGCCAGCCTCCTAGCCGACAACGGTTCGCGAGCCCTGGTGTGCGCGAGCGCGGGCAACCTTGGCCAAGCCCTCGCCTGGTCCGGTCGAATCCGGGATCTCGAGGTCACCGTGGTGGCATCCCGGTTTGCGCCAGCAGCCAAACTCGCCCGCATCCGCGCACTGGATGCCAGGTTAGAGCTGGTCGACGGCGACATCGAGATGGCGCGCGAGCGAGCAGCCGACATCGCGCGACAGCAGCGTATTCGACTGGTCGAAGACAGCCAGGACATCGAAACCTGCGAGGGCGCAGCGACAATCGGCCTCGAACTCGCCGGGGCCACGACCCACTTCGACGCCGCCCTAATCGCTCTGGGAGGCGGGGCACTCGCCACCGGAGTCGGCCACGTGATGAAGTCGATAAGACCCGAAGTCGACGTAATCTGCATCCAACCGCACGGCGCACCGGCCATGACCTACTCCTGGCACGAACGCCGCGTCATCACCACCGACTCCACCAACACCATCGCTGACGGCGTCGCCGGGCGACATCCCATTCCAGCCGTCCTCGACGACCTACTCGTCGTCGCCGACGACGCCATCCTGGTACACGAGACGTCAATCATCGCTGGCATGAAAATGCTCCACGACCACGCCGGCCTGATCGTCGAACCGTCGGCCGCCCTCGGCATCGCCGCCATCATCGAAGACCCCTATAGGTTCGCCGGCCGACACGTCGTCACCATCGTGTGCGGCAGCAACGTGGACCTAGACACCTACCACCGCTGGATAGACGGAGCACCAACGGTTCCCAAGTAGCGCACCGACGCTCGTCATCGTCGCTCGAAAAAACACCTTCCGCACGTTGCCCAACGCACGCCAAGATGGGGCCAACCCAACGTGTCCTCCCGGGTCCGATCAAACTTGACAGACTCACCGGCGCGGGGTTCGATCGTCGATGAGGTCGAACCGCGGATCCGGGAGCTGCTGCAGGTCTATCCGAGGATGCCGGCCACGGTCATCGCCGAACGGATCGGCTGGCAGCGCTCGATCCGGGTGCTCTCAGCGCGGGTGGCCGAGTTGCGGCCGGTGTATCTGCCACCGGATCCGGCCTCACGCACCGCCTACGCCGCAGGCGAGGTCGCCCAGTGCGATCTGTGGTTTCCCGACGTGGAGATTCCGGTCGGCTTCGGCCAGAGCCGCACCGCGGCGCGACTGCCGGTGCTGACGATGATCAGTGCCTATTCACGCTGGCTGCTGGCCATGCTGATCCCGTCGCGGCGAACCGAGGATCTGTTCGCCGGGTGGTGGGAGCTGATCAACCGGCTCAGTGCGGTGCCGCGGGCGCTGGTCTGGGACGGCGAAGGCGCTATCGGTCGCTGGCGGGGTGGGCGGGTTGAGCTGACCCAGGAATGCCAGGCGTTTCGCGGGGTGCTGGCCACCAAGGTCATCGTCTGCCGACCGGCTGATCCGGAAGCCAAGGGCCTGATCGAACGCTCCCATGACTATCTGGAGCGTTCGTTCCTGCCGGGGCGGACGTTCGCTTCGCCGGCGGACTTCAACACCCAGATGAGTGACTGGCTGGCCGTGGTCAACACGCGCACCCGCCGCGCGTTGGGCTGCGCCCCGACCGATCGGATCAGCGCGGATCGGGCCGCGATGCTCGCGCTGCCTCCGGTCGCGCCGGCGGTGGGATGGACTGCCTCGTTGCGGCTGCCGCGTGATCACTACATCCGCCTTGACGGTAACGACTACTCGGTGCACCCGAGCGCGGTCGGTCGCCGGATCCTGGTCCGCGCCGATCTGGATCGGGTCCAGGTGTTCTGCGACGGGCAACCCGTCGCCGCCCACGACAGGATCTGGGCCACCCATCAGACGATCTCCGATCCGATCCATGTCGAGGCGGCGAAGGTATTGCAGCGCAGACGAATCCAGATTCCGCCGCCGCCAGCCGAGACTGAGGTGGCGGTGCGGGACCTGTCGTCCTACGACGCGGCGTTCGGGGTCGATCTCGACGGCGGAGCCGCCTGATGGCCACCACCAAAACCACGCCCGGCCGTGACGTCAGCGCCGAACTGGCTTATCTGACCCGGGCGCTGAAAGCGCCGACCCTGCGTGACTCGGTCGCCCGGCTGGCTGAGCGAGCCCGCGCGGAGAACTGGACCCACGAGGAGTACCTGGCGGCGTGTCTGCAGCGCGAGGTCTCCGCTCGGGAGTCTCACGGCGGGGAAGGGCGTATCCGAGCAGCCCGGTTCCCGGCACGCAAGTCGTTGGAGGAGTTCGACTTCGACCATGCCCGCGGACTCAAACGCGACACCATCGCACATCTAGGAACCCTGGACTTCGTGACCGCCCGCGACAACGTCGTGTTCCTCGGACCACCCGGCACTGGCAAAACCCACCTGGCGATCGGTCTCGCGATGCGGGCATGTCAGGCCGGCCACCGCGTCCTGTTCGCCACCGCCGCCGAATGGGTCGCCCGCCTGGCTGACGCGCATCACGCCGGACGCATCCACGCCGAACTGACCCGCCTCGGGCGCTACCCGCTCATCGTGATCGACGAGGTCGGCTACATCCCCTTCGAACCCGAAGCGGCCAACCTGTTCTTCCAGCTGGTCTCGGCCCGCTACGAACGCGCCAGCCTGATCGTCACCTCCAACAAAGCCTTCGGCCGCTGGGGCGAAGTGTTCGGCGACGACGTCGTGGCCGCCGCCATGATCGACCGCCTCGTCCACCACGCCGAAGTCATCACGTTGAAAGGAGACAGCTACCGCCTCAAAGACCGAGACCTCGGCCGCACACCTACCGCGGCCACCACCACTGAGGAATAATCACCAACCACCCCGGCAGGGGGTCAGTTTTCACCTGCCGCCAGGGGGTCAACTTTCAGCCGCCGTCGACAGTCGAGCCATCGCCAGCCCGGTGCACCTTTTCCGCATAGCCCGCGGCCGCCGTAGTAGAGGTTGAACCCGTCGATGTACACACCTACCCGCATAGCCAGCGACGCTAGCGATACGGGGTGCAACGGTCCCCCGCGCGACACCGAATTGCAGCTGGTTTCCTGCTGACCAGCGAAAAGTCAAGCTTCTGAAAAAGGCAGCGGATCAGTTAGTTGCGACCTTTCCTCGTACTGGCCGCTGTTGTGCGTGGTGGTGCCGGCTGTCAAGGCTCGACCGTTGGTCGACCGCGTAGCGGCCTGGCCTTGACAGCCGGCACCACCACGTTCACGACAATTTCGGCGAGGAAGGGATCGATCTAAACCTTGGTTGACTACAGCATGACAGCCATCAATCCATATGTATGTATGGATTGATGGCTGTCATGCTGTAGTCAAATCGTCAGGGGGCGAGGTCGGGGTATGTCCGATGGACGGCCGCCAGGAGCAGCGCTTGCACGCTGGTGTCGTACTGAGCGGCGGTCACTTTCAGGGTCTTATGCAGGTCAGCGGGTAGGTCCACTGTGCTCCGTCGGCCGCTGACGCCGTGAAACTGTCGAGCCGACTCCGCCAACGCTGCCGCGTCGATGAGTCCGTCAGTGATTGCGACGCGCACCAGTTCAGTCACCGTGGTGTCGCGGGACGCCGCGCGCGACTTTAGGCCGAGCCGCATTCGGGGGGGGTACACGACAGTGGTCCGTTGCGGTGGTGCATCTGCCGGTGTGGCCGCAGGCAAGACGGGGTGGAAGGTTTCTGCCGCGCGAGTGCTGGGAGCCGCAGATACCGGCCGGCGGATGATCGAGGACCGGACTTGATCGGCTGTGGTCGGCTTGGTGCTCACTGCACTACCTCCTGGAGTGCTGGTGCCATTGCGGTGGTCAGCTCCTCGAACACGTCGGCGTAATCACCCAGATAGCGAGGAATGCACCTGCCGAATGCCCGTTCAACGGCGGTACGTGCTCGCACGACGGTGCGCAGAATGGGTGCCCCTGCGTCGGCCAGTGCCAGCGGTATCTCGGTGGCCTCGACTTTCCGTAGATCGACCAGCGTCAGCAGGATGGTGGTGGGACGGTGTGCGGTGATGTCCAGCGTCGGCCATACGCGGTCAATGTCGGCCGAGCGCGGCCCGGACGGAATGATCACTAAATCAGCCGCGTCGATCGCCGCGTCGATCGACGCCGCAGTGCCTGGCGGGGTGTCGAGCACGATGAGCTCATCGGGCGTGCTGGTCAGTCCTCTTAGTTCAAAGGCTGTCACGGGTGTGACCGTGAAGGGTAGCGGCATATCGACTGATGCCGCTCGTTCCGCCCAGGAGGTCGCCGAACCCTGCGGGTCGGCGTCGAGAACGCGCGTGGGGATACCGCGCCTGCTCGCTGCGGCGGCCAAAAACATCGCGGTCGTGGTCTTGGCGACCCCACCCTTAGTGTGTACGAGTGACCAAATCATAGGGTAACCATACACACAGCCATCCATACATACAGGAATATGGATTGCTGGATGTCTAGGCGTCTGCTGTGACGTTACCTTTTGCTTCGATGGCCCCGCAGCGCCCGAAGCTTGTTACCAAAGGGTTACTAGCCGAGGACAGGACTTTTGACGCCGTCAGAGGTTTCGAATCCCGGACCCGCTGATTAAGAGTCAGCGGGTCCTCGGCACCGGCACCGACCCAGCGGTGATAGGCGTCTGGCGCCCAGTGCGCGCATGCGATCGAGCTTGACCGCGGGGCCAAACCGGGATGCCACGATCGTGACGTCGAGGCCCCTTGCGCGACCAGACCACGCGAGGGCCTGGCCGAGGTTGCCCCCGCTGGCACACACCACGGCGGTCGAGCCATTGTTCGGCGAGCAGGCTCGCGACGACCTCTGCGCCGCGGGCCTTGAAGCTGCGCACCGGGTTCGCGGTTTCAAGCTTGATGCTCACCGCGCACCCGAGTTTGGGCTCCAGCGCCTCGCAGCGGTACAGCGGGGTGTCCAGGAAAACCGGGTCAATTACCCGGCGGGCGGCTCGGATCATCCGAGCTGTGTCGAGGCGCGTCCCTTCCACGACACAGCAGCGTAGCGCCGCCGCCGTTATTTCACGTTGTCTAGATCAGCCGGCGAAGTCGTTCGGCTGATGCCACTCAGACGAGTGGCCTCCCAATCTCCAATGCATCTGCGGGGTCAACCATCACGTTCTGCAGGCGCACGTGGCCTTGGGCGCATTCACGACCGTCGCCGCCCTTGATTACGACTCGCCAAAGTTGCTGTTGCCGACCTCGGAATACGGGGGTGCCCTCGGCAGTCAAAACACCTTCGCGCGTTGCTCGGAAAAAGTCGGTGTTGTTGTTGACTCCCACTGCGTAGCCCTTGCCATTGAGCGAAATACTCGCTCCTACACTGGCGACGGATTCGACCATCGAGCAGTACACGCCGCCGTGTGTGACTCCGCTGGCCTGTCGCAATGCGGTACCGATCGTCAAACTGGCGCGAACGCGATCGGCTCCGATTTCGGAGAACTCCAAGCCGATGTGGCCCTCGAACAGCGAGGCAGTGAGGGCATTGAGCTGCTCGGGCGTAAAGGGCGGTCTTTGGCCTGCTCCTGCGGCATCACTTTCTTCCGGCATACTCATGGCTCCCTGGGTGCTGATCCTGCTGCTAGATAGCGGTATGCGGTTGCACGTCCAATCCCAAAGGCAGCGGCCAACTCTCGGACCGGTTCGCCGGTCCCGGCGAGCCGGCGGAGCTGTTCTTGGCGATCGGCAGTGAGTTTGGGCGGCTTGGTGGCCGGCAGCTGGCGGCTGCGGCGGGACTCGCGTGATGCGGCGCGCCGCTCTCGGCCGAGCTCAAGCTCGAGCTCGGCCAAAGTCGCCATGATCGCCGCCACCGCGCGCCCGGTTGATGTCGCGGTATCGATCCCTTCTCTCAAGGCGCGCAGCGTGATTCGGCGCTCTCCGAGTTCGGCGATGGTGCGGGTGACCTCGAAGACGCTGCGACCGAGCCGGTCGATCGCGCAGACGACGAGCGTGTCGTCTGCGCGGGCGTAGTCCAGCATCGCCGTCAGACCCGGGCGAATACTCTTCGCCGATCCGGACAGCTTGTCGGTAAAAATGCGCGCCGGCTCTACGCCGGCGGCGCTCAGCGCCGCCAGTTGTGCGTCGAGGTCTTGGCCGGTGGTGCTAACGCGGGCGTAGCTGTGATTTTCAGATGTGAA
>NZ_JAUFRX010000013.1:0-9987 GCF_030755135.1 Mycobacterium sp. TY815
TTATCTCTAGGAGAGGTAGATGAAAGTGGGTGTGACCAGCGGTGATACCGCCACGGTCATATCCATGACGGGGCCATAGTTCAACGGTAGAACGGGGCCTTTGCAAGGCTCAAATCGGGGTTCGATTCCCCGTGGCTCCACCTTTGGTCGGTACGGCCGGCGGTGACACTACGCCCGTCTGATCCGCCCGATGCCGGGCAGGAACCGGTCGACAGCCTCACAGTAGTCGCGGTAGGCCTGGCCGTGGGTGGCGGTGAGGTAGGGCTCTTCGATCAGGCGGACCTGCAGTTGACTACCGATGATGATCATCACGACGCCGGCGAGTGCAATACCGTTGGGAACCGCAAAGGTTAGTCCGATAACCATGACGTTGATCGACGTGTAGATGGGGTTGCGCACGATCGCGAAAATGCCGGTGGTGACCAGTGGCGGGCGTTCGGTGGGGTCGACAGTGGTGCGCCACGAAGATCCCATTGCGCGTTGGGCGCCGAACGCGGCGAACACGCCCAGTGCGGCGAGCATGATGCCGGCGACGCGGCTGGGCCCGTGGTCCAACAGTGGCACTGGCTGCAGGCCCAGCAGTTCGGCGATGGGGGCGGCGATGCCGGGCAGCAGCATGCCGGAGGCCAGGGTTCCTCGGGCCCACCACTGTTTGGGTGTGCGAGGGATGCGGATGCCGCTGTCGCCGGTGCGATGGCGTTGAATACGGGCTCGCACGTAGCCGTCGAGCAGCCAGAAAGCCGCGACGAGGAGCAAGGCGATGATGGCGTACATCGCGGACATCGTGGTCGGCTTTCGTGGTCGCGGGGGTGGCAGGTCAGATCTTTCGGGCGGCCCCGATGAAGAGGAGCCCGCGAAGGTGGTGTTCGATGCGGGCGGTGCCGTGCAGGCCGTGGCGGGCCAGTTCAGCGGCGAATTCGTCTGACTCGAAGCGGTTTTCGCGTGGGTGCACGGTGAATGTGCGGAACGCCCAGGTGTCGAGCATGCGGCGTGGAACTTCCTCGAACAACAGCAGCCCACCGGGGCGCAACACTCGGGCGATCTCGGCGACGGCCAGCTGCCAGTGCGGGACGTGGTGGATGATGCCGAAGTCAACGACGGTGTCGTGGCTGGCGGTCGGCTGATGGATGTCGCAGACATCGCCGACTGACAGGGATACGGGCCTGTGATGGAGGCGTTTGCGGGCGAGCTCGACCATGGTGTCGTCGAGGTCGAATGCGGTGACGTGGCGGGCCTGGAGCCGGTCGAGGATGACTTCGGAGCCGACACCTCGTCCGCAGCCGGTCTCGAGTACGTCCTGGCCGGTGAGGTCGCCACCGGCGAGGCGGCGAAACCATGCGGCTTCCCGATGGTGTTGATGGGCAGCCCGAATCGGGTTGTTCATCGCTGCCCGTTCGATGGTGTTGAGCTTCACCGCGCCACCTCAGCCTTCATCAATCGCAAGCGCTGTCATCGACTAATTCCGATCAATCTATGTTGTAGGCTATCATCGCGATATGTCGATGAAAAGTATGGGTGCTGCGCCGCCGAGTGCATCGCGCGACGAGTTGGCGGGGGCGGTGGCGTTGTTTCACAGTCTGTCCGATCCCACCCGGTTGGCGATCGCCCGCCGCCTAGCTGGTGGTGAGGCTCGGGTGGTGGATCTGACCGGTGAGTTGGGATTGGCGCAATCGACGGTGTCGTCGCATCTGGCGTGCCTGCGCGACTGTGGGCTGGTGGATTTCCGGCCCCAGGGCCGCGCCTCGGTGTATCGGCTGGCCCGGCCGGAACTGCTGGACATGTTTCGCGAGGCCGAGGCGGTGTTGGAGGCGACCGGCAACGCCGTCGCCTTGTGCCCCAACTACGGCCACCCGACTGAACGGAAGGTAGCGCGATGAGCGAGGCGTGCGGCTGCGGCAGCGACGACCGCAACGAAGGCGAGCAGGAACCCGAACGGCTCTGGGAGATCACCGAACTACGCGCGGCCGCAGCCGCGGGGGTGGTGCTGCTGGCCGGCTATGCGGTCGGCTGGTCCGGCGGCCCCCATGTGGTCGAAATCGGCCTGTATGCGCTGGCGTTGGCGATCGGGGCCTACACGTTCGTACCCTCGACGCTGCGCCGGTTAGCGCAAGGCAAGATCGGGGTCGGCACGCTGATGACGATCGCTGCCATCGGCGCGGTGATCCTCGGCGAGGTCGGCGAAGCCGCCATGCTGGCGTTCCTGTTCTCCATCAGCGAGGGCCTCGAAGAATACTCACTGGCCCGGACCCGCCGGGGACTGCGCGCGTTGTTGGCGCTGGTGCCCGACGAGGCCACCGTCCTGCGCGACGGCGCCGAAATCACCATCCCGCCAGCGGAGTTGCGGGTCGGTGACCGGATGCTGGTCAAGCCCGGCGAACGGGTCGCGACCGACGGCACCATCACCTCGGGGCGCACCGCACTGGATGTCTCGGCCATCACCGGCGAATCCGTTCCGGTGGAGGCCGGACCCGGCAGTGATGTGTTCGCCGGATCGATCAACGGCACCGGGGTGCTCGAAGTCGAGGTCACCTCCAGCGCTGCTGATAACTCGTTGGCCCGCATCGTGGCGATCGTGGAGGCTGAGCAGTCCCGCAAGGGCGCCAGCCAGCGCCTGGCCGACCGCATCGCCAAACCGCTTGTTCCGGCGATCATGGTCGCGGCCGCGCTGATCGCCGCCATCGGTTCCGTGTTGGGTGATCCGCTGGTGTGGATTGAACGTGCCCTGGTCGTGCTGGTGGCCGCCTCCCCGTGCGCGCTGGCCATCTCGGTGCCGGTCACCGTCGTCGCCGCGATCGGCGCCGCCTCCAAGCTCGGCGTCCTCGTCAAAGGCGGCGCCGCGCTGGAAGCCCTCGGCGCGGTGCGCACCGTCGCGCTAGACAAGACCGGCACCCTGACCGCCAACCAGCCCACCGTCATCGACGTCGCCACCACCAACGGCAACAGCCGCGACCACGTGTTAGATGTGGCGGCGGCGTTGGAGGCCCGCAGCGAACACCCGCTGGCTGCAGCGATTCTCGCCGCCACCGAGGGGCCGGTCCAACCAGCTGAGGATGTGGAGGCGGTGACCGGGGCCGGACTGCTCGGCCACCGTGACGGCCACCGGCTACGGCTCGGGCGCCCCGGCTGGCTCGACCCCGGACCCTTGTCCGAACACGTCGCGGCCATGCAGGCCGCCGGCGCCACCGCCGTGCTGGTCGAAGACAACGGTCAGGTCATTGGGGCGGTCGCGGTGCGCGACGAACTGCGGCCCGAAGCCGCCCAGGTCGTCGAACACCTGCGCCGCGGCGGCTATCAGGTCGCCATGCTCACCGGCGACAACCAAGCGACCGCCCAAGCCCTGGCCCGCCAGGTGGGGATCGATACGGTGCATGCCGATCTGCGGCCCGAAGACAAGGCGGCGCTGATCGGTCAACTGCGCCAACGCTCCTCGACGGCCATGGTCGGTGATGGCGTCAATGACGCCCCCGCTCTGGCCACCGCCGATTTGGGGATCGCGATGGGTGCGATGGGCACCGACGTGGCCATCGAAACCGCCGACGTCGCCCTCATGGGTGAAGACCTGCGCCACCTCACCCAGGCCCTGGCCCACGCGCGGCGAGCCCGGCGCATCATGCTCCAAAACGTCGGCCTCTCACTGGGATTGATCGCAGTGCTCATCCCGCTCGCCCTCACCGGTGTGCTCGGCCTGGCCGCGGTCGTCGCGGTGCACGAACTCGCCGAAATCGTCGTCATCGCCAACGGTGTCCGGGCCGGGCGCACCAAACCACTGGCACAGCCAGGCCGGGACCATGATCCGGTGGCCGAAGTAGCCGCCTCCGCGATATCGCGTTGACCACCGGCATCATCCATCGCGTAACCAGCCAGGCGAGGAGGTCAGCAAGGTGTGGTGTTTGCCGATGACTTATCACGCCTTTGCGTCACGGCCGGCAGCGGTCAGGCCGAGACTGTGCGCTCGCCGCCAGGCGGCCGCCAGGTTTGCGCTTCGGCTCTTGCCTGATACCTGGCAGAGGTACGTGCTGCATTCTTTGTTGTTGGTCTGCCACCGCAGTTCGGCGTAGATACGCAGGTATCTGCGCCGCAGGACGACCCGTCCGAGCGCACCACCACTGTCGTTCACCACACGGCATCGGCGGCCGCCTGCGGCGTGGTCCTGCTCAAGGGCTTGCCCCTGCTTGGTCCAGTGGACCGGCGCTTTCCACTGCTCGTCGCGGACCGGGGTGCGATTCCAGCCCACGATCGCGCCCGGTGTTTAGACCATCGTGAGGTGCCGGGCGCCGGGCCTGTCGCTTACGCCGAAGAGCGCGCCGCGTTGCGCGCCGGTGAGCAGCGTAATGTCGTCGAGTTCACTGGCGGTGTAGCCGCCGGCCGCGAGTTGGCCGAGTACGTCGCCGACGAGACGGGGCATCTCCTCGGCCACGCCGGGGCGGGGGCCATACATGCGGCCGGTCTCGTTGAGCAGCCGGAACATCGAGCGGTACTGGTAGTCGGAGAGCACACCTCGCTCGCGGGCCCGCACGACCAGCGACGACGCGCTCACACCCCAGGTGAGGCGCAGCTCATCGAGTTCATGCACGGCCCGCACTGACACGCGGTCCAAGTCAAAGCCGATGTCGGCGATGGGGGCGAGGAACTCGGCGGCGAAACTGTTGGCCCGCCGCTCGGCCTCGGCGGGGCTGACCAGCGTCATCGCATCCATGACCAGGTGGCCGAGTTCGTGGGCCAGCGTCATCCGCATGCGGTCGGGCGGCCGGGCCGCGTTGACGTACACCAGGTGCGGGTGATACTCGCTTGCTCGCAGGGTCACCGCGTCGATCTCGTCGTCGAGGAAACCATCGACCACAACGAACACCCCTGCGGCTTCGAGCAATTCGGTCATCGAGCGGATCGGGCCGGCGACGCGCCACAGGCGGCGCAGAACCTGGGCGACGGTGATCTCTCCGAGCTCGGAGGCGTAGTCGGCCGGGTCGAGATCGGGAAGCGCAAGCTTGGGGTTGATGTCGGCGCGGGACACCAGGCGGCCGATCCGCATCGCGACAAGATTCGCGCGCGCCCACACGCGGTCACGCTTCCACTCGGCCGCACTCAGGTTGGCCCGGAAGTGGCTGCCCTGGGCCGGGGACCGGGTGAAGGGCACGCACAGCGCTTCCGGGCGGCATTCCATGGCCTGCGCGTAGTCGAGCAAGGCCTTCCCTGCCAGGGGCAGCAGCCCCGCCTCGACCCTGCTGACGTGCGAGGCCGACACCCCGGCCTCGTCGGCCAGGCGCTTTTTCGACCACCCACGCGACAACCGGGTCAACTGCACCATCACGCTGTTCGCCGCGTCGTCGTACGGGTCCGGTGCCGTCACAGATCGCCTCCCCAACCGTCTCGGTGCTGTCTTTCGACACTAGCCCGCCGCCGCCGCGAATTCGCGCAGAAACACCGTTTGATCTGCGTTTTCCCAGTTCACGCCCACTAACGGACGTGGGGCGTGTGTGGCTGGTGTGACGATAGCGCAACTCCAGCCCGTGACGCCTGCAGACCGGCTGCTCCGTATGCGATCGGCGTGTCTTCCGGCCTCAAACTTTACCCCGGTCCGCACGATTCTATGCAAGGTTTTCGGCTGAAAGGCGGGGTCGTGACAGCTCCGATGGATCAACCCAACACACCCGACCGTCCGGTCTCCCGCAAGGAGGCCCGACGGCTGCTCAACCAGGTGGCGGTCGGGGTGGGGGCGATGCTGCTGGCCGCCGTCGATGACTGGAACGCCTTGTCGGCCCGGCACTCCGCACATCTGCGAACCGTGATGCAAGGGCTCGGGCGCGGCACATATGTTGCGGCCGCCGTCGCGGCGGGCACCGATGTGTGGCTGAGCACCCGCGGCATGCATCCACCCGGACACACGGTCGTCAAGCCCTACCGCTGGCCCGAGATCAACAGCCGCGGCAAGACGCACATGATGATCCACCACAACGAGATGGAACCGACCACCCCGCGGCGGACCGCGTTCTTCACCCAGGATTCGGCGACCCTGGGCCTGATCGGCGATCCCACCCATTGCGAGCTGACCTGGGACTACGACATCGTCACCGACACCCATATCCGCCGGATCTGGGTCAGCGCGCCGGGCGTCGACTGGGACCGCTTCGAGGTTCCGATGGCCAAGGTGCAGGCCCAATACGCGACGTGGCGCAAGCGCGACATGAAGTGGCTGCCCGGGGCACTTCCTGCCGACACCGCCGCAGCCGCGCCGATGCCGGCCCGCCAACCGCAGGAAGACCTGCGGCCCGACATCCAGGTGCGGCCCCGGCGCCCCGAGGAAACCCGGGATGCCGAGTGAAGGCGGCACCGGTGACCATCCACGGACGGGCGTCGTGGACGGTCGTAGACGCTTCAGGCCTACCGGTCGGGGAGGTCGAGCAGTTCCTGCACTGGCTGCGTGCGATCGGCCGGTCGCAGAACACCGTCCGCTCGTATGCGCGCCACCTGAGCTTGTTCTACCGGTGGCTGGGCGCACGCGGAATCGACTGGGACGCCGTAGTATTCGACGCACTGTGTGATTTCGTGGGGGCGCTGTCGGCCGGTTTGCCCCCGCTGCCGACCCGGTCCGGTAGCCGGGCGCCGGGAACGGTCAAAGCGGTGAGCGCGGCCGTGCGCGAGTTCTACGAGTTCCACCGCGTCGAAGGCCGCGGACCGCAGGATCTGGTGTTGACCCGCAACCCGTCGCGGCTCCCGCGCCGGGCACACAGCTTCCTGGCCCACATCGAGCAACGCCACCCCAGCGCGGTCTCCCGGTTGACCCGGCCGGGCAAGCAGCCGGCAGAGACCGTGCAGCTGATCGACTTCGAGGCCGACTTCGCGACGTTGCTGGCGGCGGCGTCGACCCACCGCGACCGGCTGCTGCTCTCCGCGCTCTATGACCTGGGCCTGCGGGTCGGGCAGGCGTTAGGCCTACGGCACGCCAACCTGGACCCGATGCGCAAGCGAGTGCAGGTGTGCCGCCGGGAGGACAACGCCAACGGGGCGCTGTCAAAGCAGCGAGCGCAATTCGCGGTGGCCGCGCCCCGCCGGTTCTTCGACCTGTACGCCGCTTACCTCCTCAGTGAGATCTCCAACCTGGACAGCGATTACGTGTTCGTCAACCTGTCCCGGCCCCCGGTCGGCGGGCCGCTGTCGTACTCGAACGCCTACCAGATCATCGAGCACATCGGCTCCGTAGCGGGCCTTGACGGGCTGCACCCACACATGCTGCGCCATACCCACGCAACTGCGCTGGCCAAGGCCGGATGGACGTCGGCTGAGATCGCTGCCCGGCTTGGCCAGTCGCACGCCGCCAGCGCCGACGTCTACATCCACCTCGCCAGCGACGATCTGGCAGACCGATTGCGCCGCACCGAGCAGCTGGTGTGGGCGCCACCGCAGCGCGAGGCAGGCCATGAGAAACATTGATTCCCACCCTGACTCCACGCGCAGAGGCCGCCGTTCGCCGCTACGGGTACCCGACGGGCCGTGGTGTCAGCCGACGTGGCAGGTGGTCGAACCGGCCGGAGACCGCCGCCGCCAGGCGGCGGACCCCTGCGCCGTCGACGCATGCAACAGCGAGCGGTACTGGCTGGGCGGCCCCCACTCCGCAGGCGCCGAGCGGCGCGGATTGTGCTACGCGCACTACTTCCAATGGTTCCGCGCCGGCCAGCCCGCCGACTTCACCGCATGGGCAACCTTCGAAGCCCAACCCGTCGGCGCCCCGCGCGGCCACCTCTCGGCCCAGATCGTCGACTTCCGGCGGCTACCGCAGATCGCGGCCGATGAGATCCGGTTCGTCGTCGCCACCAAGGTGCGCCGCGGCGACTGGACCCCCAACACCAGCCTCCGCCGCTTCTTGATGGTGCTCATCGACACCGCCGACGGCCGGATCACCGACTCCCTCACCGAGCGACCCGCCGGCGAGTGGCTTCTGCTGTGCCGGCAGCATTGGCCGCACGCGAGCTCGTTCGACTCCCTGTGCGCACCCTACATTCGGCGCTTCTTCCGACTCCTCGACGGCGCCACCAACCCGGACCCGTGGGCCGACGACCACTGGCACTGGCGAGACGGATTCGAATTCGTTCTCGACGCCACCCAATCCGGATCGACACACACCGCCGTGGACTGGTCGACGGTGACCGTGCCGTGGCTGCGTGACGCGGTCAAAGAACTCGCACGCCGGCAGCTCACCACCGCCACCCTGGC
The DNA here is from genome assembly GCF_030755135.1 of Mycobacterium sp. TY815. NCBI lineage: Bacteria > Bacillati > Actinomycetota > Actinomycetes > Mycobacteriales > Mycobacteriaceae > Mycobacterium > Mycobacterium sp. TY815. Next base: position 8,209 of record NZ_JAUFRX010000013.1, read on the forward strand.
CTGGGGCACGCTGACCCAGTGGGTGCGCGCCACCCGCCAGCTCGCCCGGTTCCTCACCCGCGACGACGAATCACCGGAACCGTCCGCGGTGACCAGGCCGGTCTTCCTTGACTACCTGGCGTGGACCCGGCGACCGGACACCCAAGCGGACGCGCGGTTGGCCAATACCGCCGCCTACCTGCTGGAGTCGCTGCACGACACCCAGATCGTGCCCGCTCTCGGGTCGGCGGTGTTCCTCCGACGAGGCGAGAACGTGCACCGCAAGACCCGCAGCCCCCGCCCGTTCCCGCCGGACGTAATCGAACGCGTCGACACGCTGATCGTCGACAACCCCGCAACCGACCCCACCCTGCGGTCGATGATCGCCACCACCCGGTGGGCAGGCTGCCGCATCTCCGAACTGGTCGCCCTGCCCATCGACTGCCTGCACCGCTCCGACGCGGGCTACTGGATCGAATATTGGATGCCCAAAACCCGGGCCTGGCGCCGATTCCCCATCCCGGACAGCCTCGCAACCATCGTCCTCGACCAGCAGACCCGCGTGCGCGACACCTACGGCCCCGACGCCGAGCACCTATTCCCCGGCGCCCGGTCCAACGCCGCCGCCGGCCGCACCCAACCCTGGTCGACCAGCGGCCTGCGGCACCGCCTCGCCGCACTGTTCACCGAACACGGCATCACCACCTCGACCATCACCGGCGAGCCGATCTCCGGCGGCGATGTGCACCGCTTCCGGCACACCATCGGAACCACACTGCTCAACAACGGCTGGACCCAACAAGAAGTGCGCGACTTCCTCGGCCACCACAGCGACACCATGACCTCGGCATACGCCCGCATCACCGACGACACCCTGGCCCGCAAAGCACGTGAATTCTGGAACAGCGCCGCAACAGACACGACCAACACCGACGCCGACGTGGAGCGGCTCCGGGCCCGGTTCACCACCGCGCTGCCCAACGGATTCTGCACTCTCCCAACGGCGCAACGCTGCGAATTCCGGCCCAACCCCTGCCTCGACTGCTCCTTCCACGACCCCGGCGGCCGGGTCTTCCTCGGCGCCCATATCGCGCACCGCGACCAACTGCAACGCCTCACCGCCGACGCTCACGAGCGCGGCGACGCAGCCGCCGTCGAATTGAACACGGCGATGCTCGACAAGGTCTCCAAACTGATCAGCGAAATCGACCCGAACACCACGCAGGAACCTCAGTGAGCGCCGACGACCGCGAACGCCGCACCGCACGCCTGACCGCAGCAGCCGCCGCCCGCACCACCGACGCCACCGCCCGCGCCCGCCGCGCGATCACCCGACTGCGAAACACCGGTCAGCCCGTCACCTTCGTCGACGTCGCCCGCGACGCCGGTGTATCGACCAGCTTCCTCTACCAGCACAGCCAACTACGCGACGACATCACCAACCTCCGCACCACCACGACCACCACGGCGACGGCCGCAACAGGGCGCGCGGCAAGCCTGGAATCGCTACGCACCAAACTCGCCACCGCGATCGCCCGCAACCGTGAACTCACCGAACAACTCGCGCAGCTTCGCACCGAGAACGAAGCACTTCGCAGCCGACTCCTCGAATCCCGCATCCCTGCGGCGACACCGCATCCGTCATAGCCGGACCGGACCCAACCAGAACCAACGGGGCCACAGCGCAGCCCACCACCGTCGACGACTTCCTACAGATAACCCGGCCACGACGACGGACCTACGCCAAGCCGCGGCCCCGTCGTAGACGTCGACTCCACACGCCGCTCACCTAGAGATATC
>NZ_JAUFRX010000014.1:0-9920 GCF_030755135.1 Mycobacterium sp. TY815
ATTCACATCTGAAAATCACAGCCAGGTCGCGGGTGTCTCATTTCTCGTCTCACGCCGCGTGTCTCAGATCCTTGATGTCGGACGTTGATGAGACGGTGATGGTGTGACGGCGATCCTCGGGTATGCGCGGGTGAGCACTCTTGGTCAGGACCTCAATGCACAGCTCGCGGCCCTGGCCGCTGAGGGCGTCGAATCCAGCCACGTGTTCACCGACAAGCTGTCCGGTGCGGTGAACGTCGGGCGGCCGGGCTTGGCGGCCCTGCTGCATTACGCGCGCGAAGGTGACACCGTGGTGGTCACGGCCATCGATCGGCTGGGCCGATCGGTCGCCGAAGTCACCCGCACCATCTCGGATCTGGGTGAGCGCCGAATTCTGTTGCGCGCCTTACGCGAAGGGGTGGACACCGGCACACCCAGCGGCCGGGCGGTGGCCGTGATCATGGCGACCTTGGCCGAACTCGAACTCGAACTCGGCCGCGAGCGTCGAGCCGCCTCACGTGAGTCCCGGCGTGCCCGCCGACTGCCGGCCACGAAGCCAGCGAAACTGACCGCGGAGCGCCAGAAGCAACTGCGCCGGCTCGCTGCGACCGGTGAGCCCGTTCCCGAGCTTGCGAAGACGTTCGGCATAAGTCGCGCCACGGCCTACCGCTATCTATCGCAGCTGGACTAGCTGCGAGAGCCAAACATCTTGTCGGAGTCAGATTTTCATCGTCTTGCCGCAGTTGCCGCAGCGGATGAGTCCGTGCTTGGTGACCCGGACGTTCACGAAGGTGAATCGGCAGTACGGGCAGGTGATGGTGGGGACGGATATGGCCATGGTGGCCTCACTTTCCTTTGAAGGGTTCTGCGTGTGGAGAACACTCTGAGCGGCGGGGCGGTACATCGAGGACCGGAGATCCCCGCCGCTCGGAGAAGCGATCAGCCGCGTTCGGTGGCCGTGGTCCTGGGGTTGCGCGCGGCGGTGGACGCCTTGACGTAGCGACTGGTCGTCGCGCTGCGGTGATGTCCCTTGGCCATTGACGGTGTCCTTTTTCGTGCGCCCGGCCCCCGAGCAGGGGAGAACACTTTGGTACCTGGCTTTCTACTTTAGTGTATCACATTTTTTCTACTATCGTGTAAATCCGCCTACAATGGTGCTATGACCTCCGGCAACGCTTTCCTCGGCCCCACCCTGCGCGAGCTTCGCGAGTTCTCGGGAAAGACGCTGAAAGCCGTGGCCGAGCCGTCCGGGATCAGTACCGCCTACCTGCAAAAACTCGAGCGAGGCGAGGTCAAGAGCCCATCGCCGAAGGTGCTATACGGTCTTGCCGAAACGCTGGGTGCCGACTACCTCGAACTGATGCGCCGCGCCGGATACGTCGTGCCAGGCGGCACGGCGCACGGCAACACCCTGGCCCACGCGCTGAGTTCCGAGGGTCTCACCGAGCAGGAGGCGGAGGCTCTCACCACGTACCTCCAACTGTTACGACACAAGCAGCGGCAGCGAAATGCTTGAGGACCTCGATAGCGCACAGGACATCGAGCAACGCACTCACGCGCTGCTCAAGGCCGCTGATGCCTACGGCCGGTACCCCACGCCGGTGGACGACATCGTGTCGGCGCGCGGCCTCCTAGAGGCCGATGACTTCACCCTCGACGAAGGGGTGCTCGCCGCGATGCCCAAACCGCTGCGCGATCTCGTCCGCCGCGGATACCGCGGCCTGCGCGGCGCGTTAGACCGTCGTGAGCGCACCGTCCACGTCAGCCAGCTGGTCACCCACGAGGGACGCAAGAACTTCGTCAAACTCCACGAGGTCACCCACGACCTGCTGCCCTGGCAGCAGCAGCTCGTCCACACCGACAACGAAGAAACGTTAAGTCCTTCAACTAACCGACTCTTCGAGCAGGAAGCCAATCAGGGTGCCGCTGAGCTGCTGTTTCAGCGACACGGATTCACCCACGACGCCAGGAGCCTGGAGATCGGCGTAGCCAGCGTGGCCCACCTGGCCCAACGCTACGGATCGTCTCTTCAAGCAGCGTTTCGGCGCTACGCCGAAACACACCAGGACGCCGTCCACGTCCTGTGCCTGAGCAAGATGCCCAACAGCGACGGCAGCTACGACCGTCGCGAAACGCCTCGCTCCCCAAAATGGATGGAGCGCTTCGGAAACACGCGATACCCGCGACGCTTGCACCCATCGGCGTACCCCTTCCTGGCGGCGATCGACCACGGGCTCGGTGAGGTGCCCATACTCGATCTGGCTGGCGTTCGAGTGAACGTACGGGTGGAGACGATGAACACCGGCTACGCGGAGATCATGATGTTCTGGGTCAAGCCCCAGCACCGTCGCTTACTGCGCCCCATCCGCGTCCGCTTGGCCGACGACTGAGCAGACCCGACATGGGAGGCGAGCGTCTGGGACCCAGTTCCTTCGAGGTGGCCACCGCGGCTCGCGGGCGGGGCGTGGGCATGCGGGTGGTGCGCAGCCTGATGGAGCGGCGCCCATACCGCAGACTCTTGCCTACAGCGAGGGCGCCGACCGCTCCTGGGCTTCGCTGGGCTGGGAGCCGTTCGAGCATCCCGCCGGCGGTTATCGGACGTTGTTCGTCCAGTCGCCTGGCGGTCTAAGAACTGCGGTGTAGGCCCAATCCGCGGCAAACCTCACCGTTCCGTCCGGGACACCGCCCCGTGTCTGTCTTTGTATGCTTGTATGACACGTGTTATAGTTACGTCATACAGACAGGAGGGTTGCGTGGCCGTCATCAACATCCGCGTCGAGGATCGGATCCGCGATCAGCTCAAAGACCTGGCCGACACCGAGGGGCTCACGCTGAGCGAATACGTCCGCGACCGCCTCCTGGAGGTGCTCGTCCCCCCCGACTACCGGCCATCGGACGACTACGACGGTGAGCCGGCGCCGGAGACCATGCGGATCGCCGACCGCCAGGTGCTGTCGTTGCTGCACCGCATCCTGGCACGTGTGCTGCCCGAGGATGCCAACGGCGAAGACGGGGACGAGGCGTACCAGCTCCAGCGAGCAGAGGTGATCGAGAAGGGCTTCACTGGGGAGTACTGGAGGACAGTCGCGGGGTTCCGGACCGAGTTGTCCAAGCTCGACTGCGACCGCGTCCTCGACATCCTCGACATGTTCCGAGTGATCACCTACAGCATCGCGAGGCTGGCGAAGAAGGGAACACCGGTCAGCGAAGACATGGCGTTCAAGCTGGAGTTCCAGGGCTTCGACTATCAGGACAGGCTCGAAAGCCACATGGCCAGTTACGTCGAGTTCCTGATGAGCGACGACCGGTGGACCGAACTGCGACCCCAGCTGGAACGCAACGATGGGGGAAATTCGCACCACCGGACACTCGGCAGCTACATGCGGATGCTCGCTGAGTACCGCCGCATCAAGGACGCTCGGGATCGAGGTTTCCACCGGGACGACTACCTGCTGTCCACCGAGGAGCTCGAACAGATCGCCGAGGCCCGAGTCCACCCGTCACACCGTGGGTAGCTCGGCTGCGCTGGCCGACCCGAACCGTCCCGGCGTCGAAATGCATTGTGCCCGTGGCCAGTAAAAGTTGGGTGCAGCAGGGCGGCGTAGCGGCGCTACTGGCCGATGCGTACCGACGTGCGCCTGGCGGCTACGTTGCTTTCCTCGATGAAAGCTTCGAGCTGGAAGCCAACCGGCGGACCTTCTACCTGATGTCAGCCGTAGTTGCTCATCGCGACCAACTGGAGCCGCTGCGCGACGGCCTTCTTGACGTGGTGGGGGATCGGTACTGGCACACGACGGAAAGCCTTCTCACCAGCGACGGCCGCCAGCAGGCAGTAGAGGTGGCGGATTATCTGGGCGACGAGAACGGCACGGAAGTGTGCATCGTCTCCTGTCGGATGCCCCTCGGGGACGACGGCGGAGACGCCGCACGACGCGCATGCTTCGGGCAGCTCGCCGCCGGCCTGTGCACCGGGATACAACCGCTGGCCAATGGGGTTCACCTGATGGTCCTCGAGCAGCGTCAGACACAACATGAGCGCAGCTTCGACGCCAAGATCGTCAAGGAGCTGCGGGCAGAGAAGGTGATCTGCCGTCAGTGCCAACTCAAGCAAGTTTCTCCGCGGGACGAAAAGCTGCTATGGCTTCCGGATCTGGTGTCCTCGGCGGTCCGGCGCAACATTACGCATCAGGAGAAGGACCTGCTGGAGCCGATTGAACACATCGTGCGGGTGCTGAACTGCCCCTAGATACAGAGCAACCCCGGCGCGCCGTAGCCATCTACCGGGGTCAGACAGATCGTGGGGCCGAAACCGCAGAATCCGTACCTTGCTCCTACTGAAAGTATGCCACCTGCGGTTCGGAGATGTCCAGGTTAGTGCTCCTATGTGCAGCCGCATGCTGTCCGCCCAACTCTCAGTGCAGCTCACCCGCAGTCTCGAAAACCTTCGTTATCGAGACGACGGCGACATCTTTGACGTAATAACGTATAAACGTCATTACGTCAAGATGCACATGACGGTTCGGGTGGAAGGAGTTGACCCACTCGCATGGAAGCAGACGCTAACTCGTGGGCGTGCAATTTAACCGTCAGGCGAGCCTGCCCGTAGTTCAGAGCGTATTAACGCAACAACGTCCTGACGTAATAACGTACTTACGTTATTACGTCTTCGCATTTCGGGCTAGCCATTGGTCAGCTAGGTCAGTGAGGATTTTGCTCATGCTCGTGTCCTGGTCTAACGCGGCCTGCTTTAACCCGCGCACCGTCGCGCGGGGCAGATAGACCGTGGCTCGCTGCATATCATCAGTCGGGGAGCGGAACGCTTCAGCGGCCCGCTTAGCCGGCTCTGTCTTAACCCGTGCTGCCATCTTCGAAGTCAAATCAGACATGAACCAGCGCCCCCATCAGCTCGTCAAACACGTCGTCATAGCCGTACAGGTGATCTGGTGTAGCCCCAAACGCCCGGCGGATGCCCTCGCGGCGAACAATCCGCGTCTCGATCACCGGCACGCCTTCGTCCTCCAGCAGTTTCTTCACCTCATCGGCTAGCCGGGTCCGCAGATCCACTCCGGTCAGCAGCACCGCCGTGGGGCGGTGCGCGGTGATCTCCAAGGTTGGCCACACCCGGCGGACGTCCAACGGTGAGGCCCCTGTGGGCACCACAACCAGATCAGCCAGCTCGATCGCTTCCTGAATTACCTGCGCAGTACCCGGGGGAGTGTCCACGATCGTCAGATCTTGGCGGCCTACGTCAAGAGGTCGGCGAGCCGGCACCACCGGAAACGGCAATGGATCATCCTCGGCGACCGCCGCCCATTCCAGAGCTGACCCCTGCGGGTCGGCATCAATAAGCACGACGTCGCGGCCGCGGCGCTGCGCGGCAGTCGCGAGGTACACCGCGGACGTTGTCTTCGCAACGCCGCCCTTGGTGTGGACCAAAGAAATCGTAGGCATGCATCACACCATACGTCACAGCGTAATGACGTAACTACGTTGACACGTCATTACGTCATTACGCCATTACGTCATCACAAGATCAATTCTGCACCCGCTTGCGTATACATCCCGGCGAGTGCGCACAGAGCTTGCTACCGCACCGCGTGACGGACGCGTCACATCTGATCCGCACTAACCGCGTGTCGTTATCAGTTACAGCTTGGTTTGACTGGCAGAGTCCTGATCATGGCTCAACCGCATAAAGGTGACCGCGCCCAGATCATGACGCGTCCGCCTCGGATGGTCTACGACATCGTCAAACAGAGGGCGGCCGAGCTCGGCATCCCGATGGGCCAATACGTCGCCGACCTACTAGCCGAGCATGTCGGGCACCCCGAACTGGTTCTTGCACTCCACAAATCGAGGGAGGAATTGCCGCTGGCGATGTGACCGGTACACGCCCGGGCTGATAGCCAGACCTGTCTGGGCCAATACGTGACATCTGAATAGCTGGTGTGCGGATACCCCGCTGAATGACGAAGGCCCCGCCTTAGCGGGGCCACGTCTGGAGGTTCAAACCGAGCTGGAACTCGGTTTCGGGTCTTCCGTACCCAAATTTCCCCGAAGGGACTGTCTTGCTGGACAGCTCTCACGGTAGCGCACGTCTGTCTGGCGTTCCAGAAATGGCGCGCAATCAGTGCGCAAATCGTGACTTCCTCAGCACCCGATCACCTCGGGTCAGTAGTGGGTGGCCGACGCCGCTCGGCGGCGCTGCTATTGCGCCCACGCCGCATGTCCTGCGCGCGCTCGCAAACGAACGCCGTCGCGGCTGGGTGGAGCGTGCCGGCGCGTGCGCGCCGCGGGCGCCGATGTGGACCAGTCGCAGCGGCTGGCTCGAGGGCCTGCACCAATGGGCGCACTCGCCGGCCCTAGGACAGCTCTGCGCGGCCGAACGGGTCTCGATCACCGCGTCCACGCTGCTGTCGATCGCCGCGGTGATGGCCGAGCACGCCGATCACGCCACCGGCCGCCACGTCGCCCTTACCCGCGCCACAATCGCCTCCCGGGCGGGTTGTGACGTCCGCACCGTAACCACCGCCTGGAGAGTCCTACGAGCTTCCCAATGGGCCATCGAGGCCCAACGCGGCCACGGCTCACCCGGCACCCCCAGCATCGGCCGCCGGCCCTCGGTGTACCACCTGGTACCCCGCCGCGCTGCTCACCCGGCGCCGCACTCTGCTGCGCATGATTTCCACCTACCGCCGTCAGGCGGTCTTAGTCTTTCTTCTCCCGTAGGGAGGAACTCACCAAGCGGGCGCGCCAGCGCGCCCGCCCACCACATGTCCCAAAAAGGACGCAACACCTCTGCAGCACGGCCCCCCAGGCGGACCACCCCCCGGCCCCTGGTCACTCAGCGCCTCGCCGCGGCCCTCGTCGCCCGCACCCACGGCCTCCACCGTGCCCACATTGGCACCATCTGCGATGCCCTCACCGCCGCCGGCATCGACCCCACGGTGTGGACTGCACGGGCCATCACCGACGCACTCAATGCCGACATGCGGGCACGCGGATGGACCTGGCCCGACCACATCACCAACCCCGGCGCATTCCTATCCAGCCGACTACGACGGCTGTCCTGGGCAGCTCCAAAGACTCCAACAAAAGCCAGCGGCTGCGCCGCCGACAGCCTCGACCACACGCCGCGACCCGCAGCGCTCACCGCGGCATCGCGAGCCCGGATCGCCGCCGCCCAAGAACAGATCCGCAACATACTCGCCAACCGGTCACAACGCACTCATAGCAGTCCACCGACGGCCATCACTGTGAGCAGGCACGCCGACATCGCCCGCCAAGCCGAGCAGCTGGCCGCTGATTGTGCGCGAATCGCCACCCCACTCACCGGCCGCGCCGGACACGCCGCGGCCCGCGCGGTCGCGCAGGCCGCCCTAGGCAGTCCCGGTCATACCGCGGCGCGTGCCACCGCCGCCGCAGCCGCACGCGCCGCGGTATGGCGCCGCAACACCCACACTGCTGCTGCCGAAGCCGCCGACCTGGCTGCGCGGGTCGCCGCAGCGCGCACCTAAACAGCAACCAGGGCTCACACCGAGCGTGCAGGCGCGCCGCGCCGCACCGCACACACAGAACAACTCGCCCGTTCAACCCAACGCCCCCGCCAGCCGCCCATCACGCGGGCCCGAACGGCACTTAGGGTGCCACAAAATTTGCCCACCGCCGAACATCACACCTCTTGCACTAAGGTCATGTTTCAATAACGTTTCGTCCTGGACGTAATTATTTAGGGGGTGTGGAGTGGGTGCTGACCCGGTGGTGTTGGAGGCCCGCACGGACTCGGTGCGGGCCTGCCCGCGGTGCGGGCAGCGCTTTGATGTGCCCGATAAAGGGCCGGGCCGGCGGCCGGTGTGGTGCTCGCCGCGGTGTCGGCGGCTGGCCTCTGCCGAGCGCACCGCGGCCCGCAATGCCGGTGCCGCGGTGCGCGTGATTGAGGTGCCCCGCGCGCATCGACCCGACCCTGATGCGCGGTTGCCGCTGCCTTCGATGCACACCCTGCAACGACTGTTTCTCAGTTCGGATTATCAGTGCCAACTCCTGCTGGAGGTCCTTGAGCACCGCTACGCCGAGGGTGCGATCGGTGAGCAGCTGGGTGCGGTGGTGCAGCGTTTCGCCGCTGCGGTGCGCCTGCACCAATCCCTGGCCCAAGACCCCGGCTACCGGCAGGCCCGCGAGCAGGTCCAGCGGCTCGGCGAGCAATTGCGTCGTGACGTCGAGCGTGGCCAACAGCGCGACCGCGAGCTCGCGCAGCTGCGTCGAGAAGTCACCGAAATCTGGCGGTTGCGGACCCGTGTCGCGGAATTGGAATCCCTGCTCGACGCCGTCACCGGCAACCCCACACACGACACCGACCAACACCACCAGGCGCCGATGAGCCGCCAACAACGCCGCGCCGCCCAACGCGCCGCCGACAAAACCCACTAACCCTCATCCTCGCGGTCGGCGATCTTGAGGCAGCGATGCAGGCAGGCCCCAGCTCAACGTGTATCGGCCTCCACCGACCCCGAGCAACTGCCCGACATCGTCCGCGCGGGCTTTTGATCCGCCGCGACCATGCCCGCCAACACACCTACCAACGCTAGCGCGACCCAACGCCTCGATCTCATCCTGGGACAACGCCACTGGGTCGAACAGCACCTACACCACAACCGCGAACACCCAACAGCGACCGCAGCTACGGGCAGGAGTTGCAGAACCCAGCAAATGATCCTGTCCTGGTCATCCCATAACTGATTGCGCGGGGTCGGCGTGGCTTTTGGAGACGTGCCCACTGTCAGCGGTCCACTGTCAGCGGTCGCCGGCGGACACCGACCCCTTTCACCGACGCCATCGTTTTAGCATGCGCGGGAGCTTGAATTCGGCGCGCCGGATGGGCAGGGGCTCTATTTCGAAGCGCGGAAGCTGCACGGGTGGGCTGTTTGCCTGGCTGGGCGAGGGCTTGCTCACTTCCGGTGAGGCGTGGACCGCCTGGGTGGGTGGGGGGTCGGATAGGAATGCGAAGTACGCTGCACCGTCGCCGCCGTTGCCGCCGGCGAAGGCGCCATCGTCCCTGTCTCTGCCTGGGTCGCCGGCACCGCCGGCACCGACGAAGCCGGTGATCTGTAAGCCATCAGCTTCGGTGGATTTGGCTGGAAGCCACACAACGCGACTTTGGTATTCGCCGGAAAACCCGCCAGAACCGCCGTAGCTGCCGTAGGGGCGCCCGTCGGGGCGGAGTCGGGCTCCGGGGCCGCCACCTGCGCCGGGTGCGGGGCCGTCGCCGCCGGGGGAGTCGTTGCCTGCGGCTCCGCCGCGGCCGCCGCGGATAACAAAACCCCTGGGAAACATGTGCGGCGTGACGTCGTCGGTGGACTGTCCCGCGGTCAGACTGGGATGACGCAGATGGGCGTAATCGGTAGTAATTCCTCCGTACCCGCCTGCAGCGCAGTGCTTGATCCCTGCTAGCCCCCCTAACGGCAGCTTTGCGGTCGTGGATTCACCGCAAGATCCTCGCGGGACGAACCTGCTGTGGCCGTTGGCGAGGTAGGCGCCGCCGCCTCCCCCGCCGCCGATCAGCGCCATAGCGATCCCTGTCGTTCCGGCGGGGATGGCAATGGTGTAGTGACAGGGAGTCGTGACCGAAGCCACCCAGGTAGGCGACGCAGGCTGCTGAGCAGTCGAGTCGATCGGCCATGGTGAGGCCTCGAATTTTAGGTTCACGGGAGGCTCGTAGCGTGGACCCCCCTGAGGTGCTAGCGCCCCTGCCTTCCACAGTTTGCGTTGCAGCAGGCGCAGAACACCGAGGGTGAATACGTCATCGCCGGCGATCGCTTCCCATTCGAGACCGGCGCCTAAGACGCTGCTGGCGAAGCAGACCTCGGTCGCCAGCAGCGTCCGAGTCCAGTCGGCTCTCGAGAGCGGTTGCCCGCGATCGAGCAGAGCCTTCAGACGGTCATATT
>NZ_JAUFRX010000015.1:0-6993 GCF_030755135.1 Mycobacterium sp. TY815
CTGAAGATCACAGTGAATGCGACATGCGATCTATGTCCCACTATTTGGCCCGTTGGCAGATCCGCATGCGATAACCGACATCGCCGGTACAGCAGAAGAGGCCGGCTGGGGCGGACTGTTTGTCTGGGACCACGTATTGAGTCCCATTCCGGGCGAGTGGGACATTGCCGACCCGTGGGTGGTGCTGGCCGCGGTGGCGACGGTCACTCGCCGCATCCGTATCGGAACCATGGTGACGCCACTCCCGCGCCGCAGAATCGCCAAGCTCGCCCGCGAAACGGTCACCCTCGACCACCTCAGTCGAGGCCGGCTCACCCTGGGGCTCGGTACCGGTGGGGATGTCGGAGGTGAATACAGCGCCTTCGGTGAAGACGCTGACCACAAGTGACGGCGCTCATCGAAAGTCCCCAGGTGTGCTCGCCGAAATTCCTCACCTGTGAGCAGCGGTCAGTGTAGTTGTTGGCGGGTGCCGGTGGTGGTCCGGCGCAGCGTTTCGGCGGCGGCCTGGTGGTCACGTAGCCGGTAGGACTCGCCGTCGAGGTTGATGACGACGGAACGGTGCAGCAGGCGGTCCAGCATGGCCGCTGCCACGGTGGTATCGCCGAGGATCTCGCCCCATGCACCCACCCCGCGGTTGGTAGTGATGACGATGCTGGTCTTCAAATACCGTTGAGAGACAACCTGAAACAACGCCGAGGCGGCTTCAGCGGGCAGCGGAAGATAGCCGAGTTCATCAATGACCAGCAGCGTCGGACCGGCATAGAAGCGCATGGTGGTGGCCCAGCGTCCCTCGATCGCGGCACGGTGGCAGCGGGCGGCTAGGTCGGCGGCGGTGGTGAAGTACGTCCGGTAGCCGGCATGGGCTGCAGCCCTTGCCAATCCGACCGACAAGTGTGTCTTTCCCGTGCCCGGCGGCCCGATGAGCAGAATGTTGGTCGCTGACTCCAGGTAGCGGCAGGTGCCCAGTTCGTCGATGAGTTTGCGGTCGATCCCGGCGGCAGCATCAACATCGAAGTCGGCCAGGGTGGCCGGGGTCGGCAGGCAGGCGAACCGCAGCCGGCCGGCTAGGCGGCGGGCAGTGCTGGCCTTGACTTCCACGGCCAGCAGTCGCTCCAACGCGACGGTCAGCGACAGCCCTTCGGCGGTGGCCTGGTCGAGCACCGCCGGTAGGGCTTCGGCGGCCGCGGCCAGTTTGAGCTCGGCCAGATGCGAGCGCAGCTGCTGATAACGGCTCGCCGCCGCCGACGGTGATTCCTCGTTGGTAGTGGTGGTCTTGCCATTGCGTGGCGTGGGGGTCATTGGATGGTCCTGTTCTGGGCGGCCCGCTCATAGACGGACAGATCGATGACGGTGGAATCGGTTGATTCGATTGGGGATTGGGCGCCAAGGCTATTGGAGTCCTTGGCTTCGAGCAGTTGTGCAGCAGCAGCTTTGGCCGCCGGGCCCGGTGGGATGCGTTCCTTGCGGCGGTGGGGGCGCCCGGTGGTAGCGGTGGCCATCGCCGCGGCGTCCAGGGCGATGACGTGCCCGCTGTCACGCACCATGACGCCGAGTCCATCGGCGGCCATCCGGTGGCGGGCGATCACGATGCCGCTCATGGTGGCGATGTCGCAGAACTGGCCGCCGACGGGATGCGATACGACGACTTGGGCGGCGGCCAGTTCTGGGGGCACCGAGTAGCGGTTGCCGCGGTAGGACACCATTGCCTGCCGCGAGGCGGTGCGAGCCTCAGCCACGATCACTGGATACACCGCCGGCACCGGGGCCAGCAGTTCGGACTTGGCGACCACGGCGACCGAGGAGCGGCCGTCGGTGCTGGCCCGCCGTCGGGTGTCACCGCGGAGTACGGCGAAGCGATCCAGGTTGGCCTGGGCCGCCTCGACGGTCATGTCGTCGGCCAGGGTGCGCCACCAGCGTTGCGCGGCGGTGTGGTTGACCTTCTCGACCACGCCCTTGCGGTTGCCGCGCCGGGCGGGGCAGATCGCCACCGAAACGCCGTAGTGTTTGGCGACCCCGGCGAAGGACGCGGTCATCCGACCGCTGCCGGGGTCACACACCGTGGCCATCCGATCGAACCGCCACACCCGGGTCAGCCCGCCCAGTCCACGAGTGACGCGGTCGAGGCCGGCGACCAGATGCGGCTGATCCTCCGAGGGCGCCAAGAAGCCGCGCCATTTTCCCGAATGCGCCAGCGAGCCGACCAGCAGATGCGCCGTCTTGCCCCACCCCCAGGATGCCGGCGGGTCTGGCAATTCCAGCCAGTCCCATTGGGTTTCGTCCCCGGGTGCGTGTGGGATCACTGCGTTAGGGCGCTCGGTGGCGGTCCGGCACGCCTCACAGACCGGCCGTAGACGCCGGACGCGGATGTTGCGGGTCAGGCTCTGATACGACAGACCGAACCCCAGGTCTTCGAGTTCGTCAAACAGGGTCCGGGCCCACAGGTGTGGGTCCTCAGTCAACCGCGCCATGACGTAGTCGACGAACGGGTCGAATGGATCGGGGCCGGGCCGGGCGCGTACCCCGGGGGTGCCGTCACCGGCCAGATACTTGCGGACCGTCTTGCGGTCGAAGCCGGTGTGGCGGGCGATCGCCGCGATCGTCCAACCACGCTTGCGTAGGGCATGTACTTCCACATCGTCCTCCCATGTGAGCATGAGAAAGCGGGCCTCCTTCGGTGAAGCAACTGGCGTCAGACACCAGCAGCTTGGAAGGAGGCCCGCCCTTCTCGGCGGAGCCACACGGGTGGGGAATTTCGATGAGCATCAGTGGGAAATTTCAGTGAGCGCGGTCACAAGCGCCTCGGAGACATTCTCGACGAGGGAGCCGCCGCATTGACCGCACTATGGGACGGCCGCACCGTCGACCACAAAGGAACCATCACCGCAATAGCGGTGCGGACAACCCCAGGACCGGTTCAGCAACCGCGAATTCCGCTATGGTTTGGCACCGCGCGCACTACGGGCCGACCTATTCGGCGAGCCGCACGCTACGACGGCATCTTTCCGCTCAGCGCCGACACCGGCGCCGTCGAACGCATCGCTGACAGTGTTCGGGGCATCCGCGGGACTCTCGACGGGTTCGACATCGCGGTCGTCTCCCGCCCGGAGACCGACCTTTCTCGGCTCGCGGCCGCCGGCGCCACCTGGGCTCTACACGCGTTTTGGCCGGGCAACCACCCCGAGCAAGTGCTGCGCGTAATCAACCGACGACCACCATCAATCTGAGCGCAAGTCAGCAGACCACGACTGTCCTCTGCCGCCACGACATCGCTCCTTCGACGAGACAGAATCTGAGCCGTCTTCATTCTCTAGATGTGAGACAACGATGGGCGCGGGACAAGTGAGTGGGCTGACGTAGGTGTCTACTACGGTGGGTGCCTGCTCAAACAATGTCCCTTTGTGGGTGATCGGGTTTTCGGGAGGACGTGATGGCGAACTTCAGTGTGACCCCGGATAGTGTCCGTGCCGGTGCCGGCAAGATCGGCACGGAGAGCGCCTTGGTGAGCGGGCTGGCGGTGCCGGACCCCGCCGCTGCGGCGGCGGGCCTCGCGGGGTTTGTTACCGCCGCGCAGCTGTCGGCGGCCCGTGATGCGGTGGTGTCGGCGTTGAAGGTGGCCGGTGGGCGCTGTGAGCAGATGGCGTTGTTGTTTCGCAACGCCGCGGACGCTTTCGCTCTGGCGGACCTGGTTACGCCGGGATTATTGCGGCCTTCGTGGCTGTCGCAGCAGGTTGGTGACGGGCTGACCGCGATGGGCGAGATGAACCTGACCCCCAGCTAGACCCGTGCCCGTATTTCTGGGGGGATCAGTGAGTTGAGTCGCCCGCAAAAAAGCGTGGTGTCCAAGGCCAACGCAACCGCCCTAGCTGACATGGCGGGACCGTTGCGCGCCGCGGCGAATCAGCTGGCCGAATCCGGGGAACGAGTCCACGAGACGGTCTATGACTTCGACTGGGAGGGCCTTTCGAGAAACGCCGCCGATACCCGAGCTGACCGGGAGTTGATGCAGGATCGCACCGTCGCGGCTGATTTGCATGCCTTGGCCGATGCCTATGAGAACGGCAAGAACACCATGCAGCCCATGATCGACGGACTCAACAACAAGGCACAGGGCTTAGAGGCCGATCATTTCGCGGTGTCGGAGGACTGGGTCGTCACCGACACCTATGACTACGCCGCTGCGAAGAAGCTGGCGAAGCTGATGGGCCTAGATGACTCCGACATCAACGCCGTGCAGTCCCAGCGGGCCAATGAGGCCGCCACCGAAACGGTGACTTTGCAGCGCCTGGCCGATGAGCTAGGTACCGCCGACACCAACACCGCTGCCGCTATCCGCGCCGCCATCGCCGCACTCAGCGGCAGCAATGGCCCCCAACTGGCCCTGCCGCCGGGGCTGGCCCCGGGACAGGTACGCAATCTAGGCCCCGTCGCTGGGACCGGCGCGCACATCCCCGGTATCGGAGCAGCTGATCTCGGAGAAATCATCAGACTGCCCAGCGGGCAATACGTCGCGGTGTTGGGTGACTCCTATCGCGGAGGACAAATGGGCGACGGAGAACACTTTCCCTCCGTGGCAGTGCCCGTCACCTTCGACGCCCACGGGCGCGCCCACTTCGGTGCGCCGTTGACCGGGCCGGACGGTAGCAATGTGTTGTTCCCACTGCCCCAGGCAGCCAAAAACGCCGGAGCCAACAACGCCCTGCCCGCCGGCAGCATCACCACCCGCGACGGGCGAACCTACATGATGGTGGTAGGCACCAATACCAACGAAGGGTTAGCACCCCAAGGGGGCTCCTGGCTGGTCGAGGTCACCAACAATCCCGCCGGCGGCTGGAAACCTATCGACGGCAGCTACAAACCCTGGGCGTCGATACCCAACCCCACCGCCGGTGTGCCCGGAGAGCCCCTGCGAATCAGCGACCCCGCCAAAGCACCCACACAGATCAGCGGCTACCAAGGCAACGACGGCAAAATCTACATCGCCGCCGACGGCTTCGACCGCCACCAAGGCGTCACCATGTACCGCGTCGACCCCGACCACATCACCAACCGCGACGCCTGGCAACCCTGGACCGGACACGAATTCGGCAATCCTGAACAACAGCCCGTCCGCGTCAGTCGCGATAACTTCGGAGAACTCAGCTTCCGGGAGGTTGAGGGAAGGCCAGTGCTGTCCGGGTTCAACGGCGGAACAGGGAACACGGAGGTACGCGTGGGCAATGCTTTCCCGTCCGAAATCTTCGACAAGGGTTCAAGCACCTTGGTCGCCGCAGGCGGATCATGGGGTGAGCCAGACAGAGTGCCGCAGAACTACGGTGGCTACATCATGCCCGGGGCAACGCTAGACAACATGGGAATCCTGGTCAGCCAATGGAACACCACACCAGTCAACCCCGGCATCCCCTACACCGTGGAGCAGTTCCAAGTGAACCCGAATCACCGATAGACCACACTGCCGCCGACGCCTACAGGACGAACATGATCGCTAAAACACTCACTATCGCTGCCGCCGGCGCGGTCCTCACTGCTGCAATCACTGCATGCACCGCACACGCAGAGCCGTCAAAATTCCCCGACCTCAGCGGCTACACACCGGTCAACATCGCCGACTACCGGATCGACACCACCACACCAGGGCACCCGAGCTCGGGAACCTACTTCCTTACTCCCGATGGAATCACCTGCAACTTTCCCATTGGAGCAGCGCAATGCAGTGGGAACAACCTGCCCGGCGTTCCTCCAGCCACCTCAAACCCAGCCGCGGGAATCAATATGGTGAATTGGGTCGGCACGGACACGGGGCTTAAGCAAACGAACGAAGGACCCGCGTCGGACGTTATAAATGGCCAGCAGATAAAGACTCTGCCTCCGTTTCATTCGATCACGGTCAGTGGAGTGATCTGCGGGGTGGATGACAAGAAGATGACCGCGTGTAAGGACCCCCAAGGGCGTGGTTTCGTGCTGTCTCCCGCGTGGTCGGGGTGGCTGGGAAAAATCTAAAAATAGGCCCACGAACATGGCTGATATCTCCCAGCTGCACCCACTGATACAGAAAGCACTGCGGACCGGAGAAGTGCCGAACCGGCAGGAGCTGGCCCACCTGCTGGGCGGGAAAATCCCGAACCTCTCCGACCTGGCCGACGAAACTGTCTCTGACAAGAACGCAACCGAACGGGAACACCCTGATGCCGAAGCGTTCCGCGCCCGCTACCACGCCATGGTGGAGGAGAGAATCTCTGATTGGCTCGACGACCATCCCCAGTATGGAAACGCCGTTCCTGCCGCCGTGCGACACCGCATCGAAGATGACTGCGACCGCCAAATACAGCATCAATGGGCGACCCACAGAAGAAGACTCGCCCCACACAACGACGATCAGAATTACTGAACCGCGATCCACTGTGCGACTGAATTGGAGCGGGGCGAGCAGCCATGCGGGCAGGGCTTTGTGATCATCGGTAAGGGATCGCTGGAGCCGGGCTGACGACCTTTGAAAGCGCCGCGCATAAGCCCCTTTGCTGACCACCGCCGGTCATGTCATAGAACAAGGCTTGGGGTTTGAATTGCGGGTGCAGGGCGGCGGGTTAGGGGTTAGCGGGTTTTGCCGGCGGCGCGTTGGGCGGCGCGGCGCTGTTGGCGGCTCATCGGCACCTGGTGGTGCTGTTCGGTGTCGTGTGCGGGATGGCCGGCGATGGCGTCGAGTAGGGATTCCAATTCCGCGAGACGGGTCCGCAACCGCCAGACTTCGGTGACTTCTTGGCGCAGCCGCGCGAGTTCGCGGTCGCGCTGTTGGCCACGCTCAACGTCGCGACGCAACTGCTCGCCGAGCCGCTGGACCTGCTCGCGGGCCTGCCGGTAGCCGGGGTCTTCGGCCAGGGCTTGGTGCAGGCGCACCGCAGCGGCGAAACGCTGCACCACCGCACCCAGCTGCTCACCCATCGCACCCTCGGCGTAGCGGTGCTCGAGGACCTCCAGCAGGAGTTGGCACTGATAATC
>NZ_JAUFRX010000016.1:0-3077 GCF_030755135.1 Mycobacterium sp. TY815
TCTGTAACGCTTGCCGTGTCCGCGCCAACGTCAACTTGTCGGGGGTTGGCGATACGGTCCGGCCATGCGGATCGGCTACGCGCGGGTCTCCACCCGCGACCAGCACCCTGAGGCCCAGCGCGATGCGCTTACCGCGGCGGGCTGTGACCAGATTTTCCTCGACAAGGTATCGGGCAGGCTGGCCCGCCGCGCAGAGCTCGACAAAGCTCTGCTGTCGGCCAACCGGGTCGGCGATCAGCTGGTGGTGACCAAACTGGACCGGCTGGGCCGATCGCTGGAGCATCTCATCGAGTTGTCCAAGCGCCTACAGGGCGCCGGCGTGGATCTGGTGGTGCTCGACCAAGGCATCGACACTTCAACGGCTATTGGCCGCATGTTCTTCCAAATCCTCGGCGCAGTAGCGGAATTCGAGCACGCTTTAATGTCGGAGCGCACCATGGACGGTCTGGCGGCCGCGCGGGCCCGCGGCCGCACCGGTGGGCAAAAACCCAAACTGGGTCCTCGTCAGGTGAAGCTGGCCCAGCAGATGTATGACGAGAAAGACGACCACGGCAAGCGTCGCTACACCGTCGCCCAGATCGCCGCCGAGTTCGGCGTCACCCGGCCCACCATTTATCGGCATCTGGGCAATGCCCTTAATAACGGCTCGGCCGCCTCATGACCCACCCGCAAAAACCGGTTGAGACGCCGGACGACGCGGAGACCGCATTGACCATGGCCCAACGCGAACAGGCGATGGCCCGCTACGCGGTGCTGCGCCCGCACCTGGACGACGGGATATCGCTGACCGAAGCCGCGCGTCAAGGTGAGGTGGCGCTACGCACCGCGCAGCGCTGGCTGGCCAGCTACCGCAAGTCAGGACTAGTGGGGCTGGCCCGTCCTGGACGCTCTGATTGCGGCCGCCGCCGGTTGCCCGATCAAATGGTCACGCTGATCGAGGGGCTGGCATTACGACGGCCTCCGATCAGTGCGGCCAACATTCACCGCCAGGTGACCCAGATTGCGCCGCAACGTGACTGGCCGGTGCCGTCCTACAGCACGGTGTACGCGATCGCCGCAGGCCTTGATCCGGGCTTGCGGACGTTGGCCCACGAAGGCACCAAACGCTACGAGGAGACCTTCGATCTGGTGTATCGGCGTCAAGCGAGCGGACCGAACGAGCTATGGCAGGCCGACCACACTGAATTGGACCTTTGGGTGATCACGCCGTCGGCAAAGCCGGCTCGCCCCTGGTTGACTGTCATCGAAGACGACCACTCCCGCGCTGCAGCCGGCTACATGGTCAGCTTGGAGGCACCCTCGGCGATCAACACCGCTTTGGCGCTGCGGCAAGCGATTTGGCGCAAACCCGATCCCGGTTGGCCGGTGTGCGGCATCCCTGGCGTTTTCTACACCGACCACGGCAGCGACTTCACCTCCCGGCATATGGAGACCGTAGCGGCCGAACTGAAGATCCAACTGGTGTTCTCCCTGCCCGGCAAGCCACGCGGCCGCGGCAAGATCGAGCGGCTGTTCAACAGCGTTAACCAGATGTGCCTGTCGACGTTGCCCGGCTACGCGCCACGCGGAACCCCTGATCGAGCCGGGCAGGCCCGGCTCACCCTGCCCGAATTGGACACCGTGATCGGGCGGTTCCTCAGCGGCGGCTATCACCACCGGGTGCACAGCGAGACCCGCCAAACACCAGCACAGCGCTGGTCGGGCGGCGGGTTCTTACCCAGGATGCCCGTCTCGTTGGAGCAACTCGACCTGCTGCTGCTCACCGTGGCCCAGCCCCGCAAAATCCACCCCGATGGAGTGCACTTCCAAGGACTGCGCTACCTAGACCCGGTGCTGGCCGCCTACGTCGGCGAACAGGTCACCATTCGCTACGACCCGCGCGACCTGGCCGAGATCCGCATCTTCCACGACGACAAGTTCGTCTGCCGGGCGATCTGCCCTGAGCTGGCCGACACCACCGTCGCGCTCAAGGAAATAACTGCCGCCCGCAACGCCCGCCGCCGCGAACTACGCCAAGGCCTTCGTGATCGCGCCAAGGTTGTCGACCAGCTCATCGCCGTTCATCAGCCCGACTGCAACTACCCGCTGCCTGGGATGGCCGTAGCGGCTAGTGGGCCAGCCGACCTCGACCAGGAATCGGCGCCCAAACATGCGCTCAAGCTGTACCGAGAGGACTGACCACGTCATGGCCGACATCCAGGACCAGGACACCCAACACACCGCTGCCGCCTCATCCGAGCAGTCATCAGCTACCACAACGAAATTCGTTATCACCAAGCAGCACCGCCGCTTCGCTGAATTCTGCGATGCCGTGCGCCGCGACCGCTACATCGGCCTATGCCACGGCGCACCCGGTGTCGGCAAAACACTGTCGGCTCGCCACTACAGCTCCTGGGACACCGTCAGACCGATCGTTGAGCACTTCCGCTTCTACCAGACCGTCGCACCCGAACCTGCTCTCGCCGTTCGCACCGTCTTCTACACCCCCAAGGTGCACAACACACCCCTCATCGTCGAGAAAGAGGTCCGATACCTACACACCCGGCTCAGCTGGGCCATTGAGACCACCCTGCACCCCGACCGCGGCTCTGAGCACCTCGTTGAACCCGACGGGGCGTATACCGAACTGGTCATCGTCGACGAAGCTGACCGGCTGAAAAACCCCGCCCTAGAAGCGCTACGCGACCACCACGACCGCACCGGCGCCGGCCTGATCCTCATCGGCATGCCCGGCATTGAACGCCGACTGGCCCGCTACCCGCAGCTCTACAGCCGCGTCGGATTCCTGCACCACTACCAACCCCTGTCCAGCGACGAACAAACCTTCATACTGTCGCGTCAGTGGCCCGACCTCGGCCTCGACAACCCTGAAGACTTCACCACCCGCGAGGCCCGCGCCGCAATCATCCGCATCACCAGCGGCAATTTCAGGCTCACCACCCGGCTGATGGCGCAGATCCATCGCATCATGGACATCAACCAGCTCAACACGGTCACCAGCGAAGTCGTCGACGCCGCCCGCGAATCCCTCGTCATCGGGATCATGTAACGCCATCTATCGCTGAAGATTCACCGCC